>NZ_CP054923.1:0-2401737 GCF_013364215.1 Verrucosispora sp. NA02020
GGGTCGGGACTCCGGTCCGGCAGGCCGGTCCACAGAGTTATCCACAACTTGGCCGCTATCCACAGCAGTTATCCACAGGCACAAAAACGACTCTCAGTCTGATAAGGGTTAACAGTGACCGATTCCCCCGAGTCCACACCGAACGAGCCCGAGGTCCCCGAGGCGCCGGCTGCCGTGGTCGCCCACGACCGCATCGAGCCGGTCGGGCTCGAGGTGGAGATGCAGCGCTCCTACCTCGACTACGCGATGAGCGTCATCGTCGGGCGGGCGCTGCCGGACGTCCGGGACGGGCTCAAGCCGGTCCACCGCAAGATCCTCTACGCCATGTTCGACTCGGGCTACCGACCGGACCGTGGTTACGTCAAGTGTTCGCGCGTCGTCGGCGACGTGATGGGCCAGTTCCACCCGCACGGGGACTCGGCCATCTACGACGCCCTGGTCCGGATGGCCCAGCCCTGGTCGCTGCGCTACCCGCTGGTGGACGGCAACGGCAACTTCGGTTCGCCCGGAAACGACCCTGCTGCGGCTATGCGTTATTGTCTGACCGCAGATGTCCGTATTCGTGCCGCCAGTGGCAGCGTGCGGATCGGTGACGTGGTGCCGGGCGCGGCGTCGAGCAGCGAGAGCGACATCGACCTCAAGGTTCGCGACCGCAACGGCGACCTGGTCCGCGCCTCGGCGTTCTTCCACTCCGGCGAGCACCCGACGCTACGGCTGCGCACCCGCGAGGGGTACGAGCTGACCGGCACCCACAACCACCCGGTGCTCTGCCTGGTGGACGTGGCCGGCGTGCCGACCCTGCTCTGGAAGCTGCTCGCCGAGATCTCGCAAGGCGACCGGGTGGTCCTTCAGCGCAGTGTGCCGGACGAGATCGGCTACCCGATGCTGGAGCACGTCGAGGCCGCCGTCCTCGCGGGTGCCTTCGTCAGCGAGGGCTGGGTCTCCGAGACCCGCGCGGGCTTCAACAACGTCGACCGCGAGTTCTTCGTCCGCGTCCTGGCGGCGTACGACCTCGCTGTCGGCGGTCGTCGGTACGTCAGCGAGCGGGTGATCGCGTCCGGGAGCGTCCTGCACGAACTCGACATCCAGGACCTTTCCGCGCTCCGGGCCAGCGTCCTCGGTGAGATGGTCGGTGCGCGCAGCGCCGACAAGTTCGTGCCGGAGTTCGTCTGGCAGGGGCCAGCGGCAATCAAGCGGGCCTTCCTCCAGGCGCTGTTCGAGGGCGACGGTTCCTCGTCGCTGCTGCCGCGCAACACCATCCAGATCTCGTACTCCACGCGCAGCGAGCGGCTCGCCCGCGAGGTGCAGCAGTTGCTGCTGGAGTTCGGCGTCGTCAGCCGCCAGTGCCGGTACGACAATGGCGAGATCAAGGTCGTGGTGACCAACCGCCGGGACGCGCGGATCTTCGCCGCCCAGGTCGGCTTCCTCGGCCGCAAGCAGGCCAAGCTGGAGTCGGAGTTGGCCTCGGTCCCGGCGAGCAGCACGGCGCTCTCCAGCGACCACGTGCCGCTGGTCGGTGACTTCATCCGGGAGCACGGCGCCAGCCGCTGGACCGAGCGGGACTGGCTGCGCCGGCACAACGTGGACCGGATCGAGCGCTGGGAGCGCGATCGCGACGAGATCGCCGCCCGGATCACCGAGTCCGAGGTGCTCGACGTGGTCGAGCCGTTGGTGGACGGTCGCTTCTACTACGCCGAGGTGGCCGGGGTCACCGACGCGGGTGTGCAGCCGGTCTACAGCATCCGGGTGGACACCGACGACCACTCGTTCGTCTCCGACGGGTTCGTCAGCCACAACACCGAGTGCAAGCTCGACCCGCTCGCCATGGAGATGCTGCGGGACATCGACGAGGACACCGTCGACCTCCAGGACAACTACGACGGCCGGGCCAAGGAGCCCACCATCCTGCCGTCGCGGATCCCGAACCTGCTGATCAACGGCTCCGAGGGCATCGCGGTCGGCATGGCCACGAAGATCCCGCCGCACAACCTGCGGGAGATCGGTGCGGCGGTGCAGTGGTGCCTGGAGAACCCGGAGGCGGACGAGGCCACCACGCTGGAAGCGCTGCTGGAGATCGTCAAGGGTCCGGACTTCCCCACCCACGGTCTGATCGTCGGCCAGTCCGCCATCCAGGACGCGTACCGCACCGGTCGGGGCTCGATCCGGATGCGCGCGGTGGTCGAGGTCGAGGAGGACAAGCGCGGTCGGCCGGCGCTGGTGGTCAGCGAGCTGCCGTACCAGGTGAACCCGGACAACCTGGCCGAGCGGATCGCCGAGCTGATCAAGGAGGGCAAGCTCGGCGGGATCGCCGACATCCGGGACGAGTCCTCCGGGCGTACCGGTATGCGGATCGTGCTGGTGCTCAAGCGCGACGCGGTCGCGAAGGTGGTGCTGAACAACCTCTACAAGCACACCCAGCTTCAGGAGACCTTCGGCGCGAACATGCTGGCGCTGGTCGACGGGGTGCCGCGCACGCTGAACCTGGCGCAGTTCATCCGCTACTACGTCGAGCACCAGATCGAGGTGATCCGGCGACGGACGGCATTCCGGCTGCGCAAGGCCGAGGAGCGGGCGCACATCCTGCGGGGTCTCTCCAAGGCGCTGGACGCCCTGGACGAGGTGATCGCCCTGATCCGGCGTTCGCCCACGGTCGAGGACGCCCGGCAGGGCCTGATCCGGCTGCTGGAGATCGACGAGATCCAGGCGACCGCGATCCTGGACATGCAGCTGCGCCGCCTCGCCGCGCTGGAGCGGCAGCGGATCCTCGATGACCTGGCCAAGCTGGAACTGGAGATCGCCGACCTCAAGGACATCCTGGCCAAGCCGGAGCGGCAGCGGCGGATCGTCTCGGAGGAGCTGGGCGAGATCGTCGCGAAGTGGGGCGACGACCGGCGTACCCAGATCATCCCCTTCGACGGCGAGGTCTCGATGGAGGACCTCATCGCCCGCGAGGACGTGGTGGTCACCATCACCCGCACCGGGTACGCCAAGCGGACGAAGGTGGATCTCTACCGCTCGCAGCGGCGCGGCGGCAAGGGTGTCAGCGGTGCCACGTTGCGGCAGGACGACATCGTCAGCCACTTCTTCGTATGCTCGACGCACGACTGGATGCTGTTCTTCACCAACAAGGGGCGCGTGTACCGGGCCAAGGCGTACGAGCTTCCGGAGGCCAGTAGGGTGGCCAAGGGCCAGCACGTGGCCAACTTGCTGGCGTTCCAACCAGACGAGCAGATCGCACAGATCATCGAGATTCCGAATTACCAGGTGGCGCCCTACCTGGTCCTGGCGACGAAGAACGGCCTGGTGAAGAAGACGCGGCTTGAGGAGTTCGACTCCAACCGGTCCGGCGGCATCATCGCGATCAACCTGCGCGATGAGGACGAGCTGGTCGGTGCTGCGCTGGTCGACCCCGGCGAGGATCTGCTGCTGGTCTCCAAGAACGCCCAGGCCATCCGGTTCAACGCGACGGACGACGCGCTGCGGCCGATGGGCCGGGCCACGTCGGGTGTGATCGGCATGCGCTTCAGCGACGAGGACGAGCTGCTGGCCATGGAGGTGGTCCGCGAGGGGCTGGACGTACTCGTCGCCACGAACGGGGGATACGCGAAACGTACCCCGATCGAGGAATACCCGGTCCAGGGCCGGGGAGGTAAGGGCGTACTGACTGCGAAGATCACCGAACGGCGCGGTGGTCTGGTCGGTGCCGTCGTGATCGACCCGGACGACGAGCTGTTTGCCATCACCAGCAACGGTGGCGTTATCCGGACTCCGGTGAAGCCTGTACGCCGTACACGCGACCGGAACACAATGGGGGTCAAGCTGATGGACCTCCCGGATGGCGTGACTATCGTGGCGATTGCTCGCAATGCCGACGAGCCTGACGAACAGGACTAGTTGAATGACGGAGACACAGGCGAAGTCGGGGAACGCGGGGACCTCGGCCAACCCGGTCGACGAGGATGCCGCGAAGACCGGCACGCCAGCGACCGGCCGCGCGGCCGTGGGCCGGGCGACCGTTCCCGCCGACGCGCCTGCCCCGAAGTTCACCCGGGCACCCGGTATGGCTCCGCCGCCCGACAAGCCCACAGACGAGAAGGACGCCGAGGCGTCCGGCGACAAGCCGGGTGCCGAGGCCGCCGTCTCCCCGGGCACACCGACAGCTGCCGCCAGCGCCGCCGGCAAGCCGTCGACCCCGACGAAGAGCGGACCTCGCCCGGGTCAGCCCTCGCCGGGCACCACCGGCGTGCTGCCGGCGATGAGTACCGGCACGACAGGTACCCAGCCACGGATCACCGGTCTCGGCCCGAAGCCGGACGCCAACCGTCCGCTCGGTGCGGGTCGCCCGGCTAACGGAGGTGGCCTGCCCCCGGGAGTCGGCTCGTCGGCCGTCGGTGCCGCGCGGGTGGGCGAGGCGGTACGCGCCGCGCGTACCTCGGTCAGTTCGGCCGCGTCGCGCGGACCGCGTCGGGCCCGGCTGAACCTCAAGCGGATCGACCCCTGGTCCGTGATGAAGTTCGCGTTCGCCGTGTCAGTGGTGCTGTTCATCGTCATCGTTGTCGCGACCTCGGTGCTCTACCTCGCGCTGGACGCGATGGGCGTCTTCACCAGCGTGAACGACAGCCTGGGTGACCTGGTCAACGCGGGTGGTGGGCAGGGCACCAGCGGTTTCCAGATCACCGCACGTGGCGTGATCTTCAGTTCGGCGCTGATCGGTCTGGTCAACGTCGTCCTGTTCACCGCGCTGGCCACACTCGGGGCGTTCGTCTACAACGTCTGCGCCGACCTGGTCGGTGGCATCGAGTTGACGCTCGCCGAGCGCGACTGACACCTCGGGAACATCGCCTCCGGGCCGGCCGCTCCTCGCGGCCGGCCCGGTCGCCGTTTCCGGCCCCGACCCGGGGCGTCCGGGGTATCTCGGTGGGCTCACCACCGGCTCTCGGGTAGTTTCGAGGACGACGGTGTCGGGCAGTCCCGAGGGTCCACCCCGATTTGGGGCGGCGTGAGCGGATGGGTTAACCTTGCTCGTCGCTACGCGGGGCTATAGCTCAGTCGGTTAGAGCGCAGAGCTGATAACTCTGAGGTCGCTGGTTCGATTCCAGCTAGCCCCACCGCAATGGTCCGACGGTGCGTCGAGCGTAAGGGGCAGGCCCCATGTTCAAGAAGCTGTTGATCCTGGCCGGCGTCGTCGGTGTGGCCGCCGTGGTGGCCAAGAAGATCAAGGAAGCGAACGACGAGCGCGCGCTCTGGCACGAGGCCACCACCTCCCCGGACCTGCGCTGATCGTCACCGTTCCGATCGGCGGGCGCCTCAGCCCGCGTACGGGGCCCTAGCTCAACTGGCAGAGCACTGCCTTTGCAAGGCAGGGGTTAGGGGTTCGAGTCCCCTGGGCTCCACCAGCACTTTCCTTGGTTGATCTCGGTCCGAGTACAGCCATTCGTACAGCCAAGCCCCTGTAACGAGTCGTCAGGCCCTTCCGGTGGGCGACGAAGAACCCCGGTTGACGCCGACCGCGGTCGACACTTCAACCGGGGGTTCTGTACGCGGCGGTTGTCGGCTGTCAGCACCATGTCTATGGCTGCATGCCGACCAGTTCCGCGCTGCGCTCCCAGAGGGCCTCGCAGCGTTCGACGGAGAGCGTGTGGTCGGGCGTGGTGACCTGTTTGCGGTCCACGAAGAAGCGTCCGTTCACGCCGTCCAGGCCGGGATCGGTCGCGACCCATACCGGGTTGTCGGCTCCCTGGTCGGGTGTCTTCCGCAAGGGGTTGAGGTTCACCATCGTGTCCAGCATCTTGCCCAGTCCGCGCGCGTCACGGGAGAGGCCGGTCTGGGCGATGATCCCGGGGTGGGCTCCGTTGACGGTGATGCCACTGTCCGCCACCCGTCTCGCCAGGCTGTAGACGAACATCGTGTTCATGTTCTTGGTGCGTGCATAGGCGGCGAAGGGGCGAAAGCTGGAGAAGCGACCGAGCGCCCGGGCGTTCTGTGTGTGCAGATCATCCAGGTCCACCGGGTAGGACCTCAGCACGGTGGGGCTTGCGCCGACCACGACGAACCGGGCGGGGCGCTCCTTGACGGACTCGACGAGGGTTCGCATCAGCACGTAGGGCGCCAGGTGGTTGGTGGCCAGGGTGAGTTGGATGCCCTCGTCGGTGCGAGTGCCGATGTCGGCGGTTATTGCGGCGTTGTTGATCACCACACTGGGTGACGTGCTGTCAGCGAGTCGGTCGGCCAGTGTGCGGACCTCCCGGATCAGCGACAGGTCCGCGCTCTCCAGGCGAAGGTCGGCGTCCGGAACCGTCGCCCGGATCCTGTCGGCGGCCTGTCGCAGCGTTGCGTCGCTACGACCGACCATGACCACGCTCATCCCCGCGGCGGCGAGTCGGCGGACGGCGGCCTCTCCAATGCCACGGGTACCTCCGGTGACTATCGCTTGCTTGCCCTCGTACCTCTGTGATCTTCCGCCGTCGGCTCTCTCGGTCATGTGTGTGTCCTTCGCTGTGGCGGGTTGTCTGTGAGGGAGGTGAGCCATTCGCGCAGCAGCGCGACTTCCGTCGCACGCAAGGGCCCCAGGAAATCCGGCGGCAACGCGTCGAGGAGAAGGCGGGCGGGCCGTGACGTGCCTGCGGCGACCTCGTCGCGCGCGTTCTGAGGATGGAACAGTGCGTGGGCGACGGTGTCGCGAACGTTCGTCGAGATCGGGTGCGTGCTGTCGGCCTGTAGGGCGATCAGCTGCAACACCACCCCGATCGCGGCAGCCGACATCGTCTGCGTCGCGACCTCGACGGGGACCTTGAGATAACCGCCCACACCCCATTCGGTGACCTGGCGGGCGAGCTCTTCCTGCGCCACCAACGCCGCGGGAACGGTCTGCTCAGCCTGGGGATTGCCGAACATCAACCGGTAGTGGGCAGGATGCTCGCAGCCAAAGGACACATGCATGTCCCATCCCGCACGGAAGTCATCGAGCACATCACCGCTCCACCCGACGGCATGCTTTCTTGCGAGATAGGCGTTGAAACCCTCCAACACCGCCGCATCCAGCAGCGCGTCCTTGTCCGCGAAATGATGGTAAAGAGTCGGGGCGGTGACGCCCGCCCGCGCGCAGATCTCGCGCGTGGAGATCTGGCCATCTTTCGACGAGGCCAGCAGAAGCTCTGCGGCACGCATCAGCCTCGTGCGGACATCACTCTCGACCGCTCGGGTCGAAGGACTGTCGCTCATGTTATCAACGCTACACGATATCGTCGCAGTTTGGGTAGCAGCGATACCCCGACGCTCGGCGTCGGTGACAGGCTCGAACCGCACCCGCGTGGAACAGCAACGGCGCGACCACCCGATCCCGCAACACGCGGCCCAGCGATAGACGCTCCGCGCACTCCGCCTTGGTCGGCGGTACGGGACCGGGGGCGGTGCCGCTCACTGCGTACGTTGCCGATTTCTCGGGGGGAGTCGGGGCATGTCGGGGCAGGCGTCGGACGCAGGCTAGCGTCGACGGTGTGAGCACTGGATCTCCGCGCGTCCTGCCCGCCGAGGGTGACCTGACCGAGGCCGCCTCGGTGCTGCGTACCGGCGGATTGGTGGCCTTTCCCACCGAGACCGTCTACGGCCTGGGGGCGAACGCGTTGGACGCGCGGGCGGCGGCCCGGATCTTCGAGGCGAAGGCGCGGCCCAGCTTCGATCCGTTGATCACCCACCTTGCCGACGCCGCTGACCTGGAGGCGCTGGTGGGGGTGGTCCCGGCGGGCGTGGCGGCGTTGGCGGAGCGGTTCTGGCCGGGGCCGTTGACGCTGATCGTGGACCGCCCGGAGGCGATCCCGCCGATCGTCACCTCCGGGTTGGCGACGATGGCGGTGCGGGTGCCGGACAACGAGTACGCGCGCCAGCTGATCGCCACGGCGGGGGTGCCGGTGGCGGCGCCGAGTGCCAACCGGTTCGGGCAGCTCAGTCCGACCCGGGCGGAGCACGTGGTACGCGGACTGGGTGGCGCGGTGGACGTGGTGCTCGACGGTGGGCCGACCCGGTGCGGGATCGAGTCGACGATCGTGGACGCTCGCGGGGACCGTCCGGTGGTGCTGCGTCTGGGCGCGTTGCCGGTCGAGGAGGTGGAGAGGTTCACCGGCCCGGTGACGGTGCGTCAGGGCAGTTCGGGGCAGCCGGTCGCGCCGGGCACGTTGGCCGCGCACTACGCGCCGCGTACGCCGCTGCGTCTGCGGGACGTGGGGGCACCGCCTGTCGAGGACGGGGTTCGGCGTGGCTACCTGGCGTTCCGGGATCGGCCGGCGGGCGGCTGGGCGGCGGTGGAGGTGCTCTCGACCGCCGGTGACCTGACCGAGGCGGCGGCGCGGCTCTTCGAGGCACTGCACCGGTTGGACGCCGCCGGGGTCACCGAGATCGTCGCCGAGCCGGTGCCGGAGCGCGGGGTGGGGCGGGCGGTCAACGACCGACTGCGTCGCGCCGCCGCCACCTGGCATCCCGCCGGCTGACGGTCACGACTCCTGCGGGCCGGAACCGACCCGGGCGGCCCGACCGTCCGCCGACGCCGGGCTCGGTGACGAACCGTCGGACCTAGCGCTATCAGTCTGTGCACCCTCGGCCCGTGCGCCGTCAGCCTTCGCGCCGTCGGTCCGCGCGCCGTCGGCCTCAGCGTGAGAGCTGCCGGCCTGAGCGTGAGCGCCGTCGGCCTGGGGTAGGCGGGCGACCAGCTTGGTGAGGGCGCCGTTGGCGAAGGTGGCGCCGAGTGCGGAGCCGGTCGCGATGGTCCAGCCGACCGGTCCGAGCGGGGTGCACCCGAAGAACTGGCTGACGCCGGGGGTCTGCACCACGACGGCCAGGACGCCGACCGAGGCGGCGGTGGAGGCGAGTACGGACGGGCTGGTGCCACCGGCCAGGACGGTCTGACCGAGTTGGGTGCCGACCAGGGAGACCAGGGCGACGGTGCCGGCGCGCCGGCGGCTGCCGGTGTAGCGGGCCAGCGTCCAGCCGGCGGTCGCGCCGAGGGTGGTGGCGGCGGCACGCAGCCCGATCTCGCGGGTCATGGTCTCGCCGAGGGAGCTGTCGGGGCCCTCGCGGAGCAGCCCGTCGGTGTGGTCGCCGTCGCCGGGTGGGCGGACGGCGATGGCCAGGGCGGGTGCCATGTCGGTGAGCAGGTTGACCAGCAGCAGTTGGCGTCCGTTGAGTGCGGCCTGACCGGTGGCGGCGGCGGTCAGCACGCTGAACGCGATCTCACCGAGGTTGCCGCCGACCAGGATGCTCAGCGCGTGGCGGACCGATGACCACATCGCCCGGCCCTCGACCAGGGTGGCGATGATGGTCTCCAGCCGGTCGTCGGTGACCACCAGGTCGGCGGCGGCGCGGGCCGCCGGGGTGCCCCGTTGGCCGAGGGCGATGCCGACGTCGGCCAGCCGGATGGCGGGTGCGTCGTTGGCGCCGTCGCCGGTCATCGCGACGGTCCGGCCGCACTTCTGCAACGCCTGGATGATCCGCACCTTGTGGGCGGGGGTGCAGCGGGCCACCACGTCGGTGGCGGCGAGCCGGGCGGCGAGGGCGTCGTCGTCGAGGGCGTCGAGTTCGGTGGCGGTGACCACCCGCTGGGCGTCGCCCGCGCTGATGGTGGCGGCGATGGCTTCGGCGGTCGCCGGATGGTCACCGGTGATCATGATGGTGTGCACACCGGCCTGCCGGATCCGGCGCACGGCGGGGGCGGCGCTGTCGCGGACCCCGTCGGCGATCGCCAGGAATCCGGTGAAGACCAGGCCGCGTACGTCGTCGTCGGTGAGGTCGGGGTCGTCGACCACGCATTCGGCGACGGCCAGGATGCGGTGTCCGGCTCCGGCGCGCTCACCGAGCAGGCGGTGCAGGTGGGCCCGGCCCGCGTCGTCGAGCGGTTCGTCGCGGCCGTCGGTGCGGCGGGCGGCACAGCGGGGCAGCACGCTCTCCGGCGCGCCCTTCACGCTGAGCAGCATCCGCCCCTCGGTCTCGCCGACCGTGGCGTGGTAGCCCCGGGACGGCTCGAAGGGAAGGCCGCCGACGGCTCGCCAGCCCGGTGCCGCGTACTGCTCGGGGACGCCTGCGGAGGTGGCACCGCGCAGGACCGCGCGGTCGGTCTGCATGGACAGCTCCTCGGGGTCGTCGGCGGCGGGGGTGGCGCGCAGCGCGGTGGCGAGGATCTGCCGGAGCCGGTCGTCGATCTGGTCCGCCGGGGCGTACCCGTCGGCGTCTCCGACGCCCGCGAGCAGCAGGTGGCCCTCGGTGAGGGTGCCGGTCTTGTCGAAGCAGAGGACGTCGACCCGGCCGAGCGCCTCGATGGTGCGCGGGTTGCGGACCAACGCGCCGTGCTCGGCGAGCCGCCGGGCGGCGGCCAGTTGGGCGGCGCTGACCAGGAAGGGCAGTCCTTCCGGCACGGAGGCGACGGCAAGGTTCGCGGCGGTGGCGGCGGTCTGTGCCAGGGGTACGCCGCGCAGCAACCCGGCACCGACGACGGCCACGGCCGACCCGGCGGCCAGCGGGATCGCGGCCCGGGTCAGTCGTCCGAGCCGGGCCTCGACGCCGCTGGCGGGTGGGGCCTGTCGGGCGAGGGCGAGACTGCGCCCGGCCTCGGTGTCGGTGCCGGTGGCGACCACGACGGCGACGCCACGTCCGGCGGCGATGGTGGTGCCCTCGTAGAGCATCGACCGGCGGTCGGCGACGGCGGCGGCCACCACCGGCTGGTCGGTCTTGGCGACCGGCAGCGACTCACCGGTCAGCGAGGACTCGTCGGTCTCCAGCCCGACGCTGTCCAGCACCCGGCAGTCGGCGGGTACGGCGTCGCCGGATTCGAGCACGATCACGTCGCCCGCCACGAGGTCCTCGGCCGGGATCACCCGGTCCGTGCCGTCGCGGCGGACCCGGGCGGTGACGGCCGCGCGGGACAGCAGCGCGGCCAACGACTTCTCGGTGTTGCGCTGGTGCACGGCGCCGACCAGCGCGGACGCACCGACCACGCCACCGACCAGGGCGGCGTCGACGAGCGAGCCGAAACTGGCGGAGAGGACCGCCCCGGCGGCGAGCACCGGCGTGAGCGGGTTGGCCAGCTCGTCGACGAAGGCCCGCAGCAGCCCGCCGGGACCGGAGGTCTCGCCCGGCCCGGCGGCGCGTCGACGCTCGGCCTCGGTGTCGGTCAGTCCGCCGCGTTCGCTTCCGAGCTGGTCGAGGACGGTCGGCACCGGCATCAGGTGCCAGGCGGTGAGCGCCGGGGCCGTCGACTCGGTGCGGGCGGAGAGGCGGCCGGCGCGCCACATGCCGTGCGCGAAGGCCAGTGCCGCCGCTCCGTTGACCGAGGCGAGGCTGCGGCCGGGCAGCAGCGCGGGGTCGGCGGTGAAGGCCGCGAGTGCGCCGAGCCCGCTGCCGGCCAGCCCGATGCGCATGTTCTGGCTGGTCATCCGGCGGGCCACCCCGGCTGCCTCGATGATCAGTGCGACCGATCGCAGGTCGGTGCCGACCAGCAGGTGTGCTCCCCAGGGCGGGGTGGCTTCCGGGTCGGCGACGCCCAGGCCGCAGTCCGCCGCGGCGAGCGCCGCGCGGTCGCCGGAGACGAGCATCACCACCGCTCCCTCGCGTTGCAGGGTGCGGATCGATTCGGCCAGCCGGTCGCCGCCGGGCAGGAGCGCGTCGGCGGAGGCGTACCGTTCGGTGTCGTCACCGGCCACCACGAGCCGCAGGCCGGCCTGTCGGGTGACGGTGGGCAGGGTGTCGACGCCGGGCGCGGGTTCCGGTTCCACCCGCAGTACGGACGCGAGGGTGTCGCCCTGGGCCAGCCCGAGCAGGGTGCCGCCGCGTTCGCGGAGTCGGCGGCTGTCGTCGGTGTCGCCGGGATCGTGGACGTCGAGGCGGTCGAGCGGGCCGAGTCGCCATCCGTCGAGTCGGCGGACGTCGGTCGGCGCTGTCGGCGTGAACAGGGCGAAGGCCCGTGCCGCGACCTGGGAGGTGTCGGCGCCGGGTAGCGGGGCCAGGTCGGCCAGGACGCCCCGGTCGGAGCCGAGCACCCGGGCGTCGAGGACCAGCGTGTCGATCCGGTCGAGTTCGCGCAGCACGCTGCGGTCCATCGCGATGACGCCCCGCCTGGCGAGGATGCGGCCGAGTTGGGCGGCGTACCCCTCGCGACCGCTGCCGGGTGCCTTGGGTAGCGCGGAGAGCCCCAGCGCGGCGGCGCGTTTCGGACCGACGACGGGTGTGGCGGCGGCGAAGGCCGCCGCGCCGGTGCCGAGCATCCGGGTGACGTACCGCTCCGGGGCGCCGTCCGGTTTCGGGCAGGGACGTTCGCCGACGGGCGAGCGGGCCACCGCCCGGTCCGGCTCTCCGGTGAGGCGGGGTTCGGCCTTCTCCCAGGCGTGCAGTTGGGCGAGCCCTTCGCCCCACTGCACGATGCGTTGGGCGCCGTCCAGCACGATGCCCGTCCAGCCGCCGGTGAGGCCCTGCACCACCGCTTCGGCGAGCGGGAAGATGACCTCGGCCCGGGGGTCGCGGCGCAGGCCGAAACCGGCGAGGGCGTGCAGCTTCGGGTGCAGGTCGATGGCACTGAGCAGGCCGGACACCTCGGCGGGCACCGGTGTCACGGGCAGGATCCGGGTGGCCGCGGAGATGGTCAGGCCGAGCGCGTCGGAGGCGAGCGCCCCGAGGGTACGGGCGGTACGCGGTCCTTCCTCGGGCGGATGCGGGGGCGGGATCTCCGGGTCGGGCTCGTGCGGGCAGGTGCGTTCGACCCGGGCGACGGCGGCGATCAGGTGGCGTACCTTCGGCCCCGGTGTGTCGACGGCGACGACCACCCGTCCGGAGGGGGCGTTGACCCGGGCCCAGAGCACGCCGGGCATCCGCTCCAGGGCCGCCTCGACCTGCCGGGCCAGCGTGTCGCCGCCGTCCTGGCAGACGCCGTGCACCTCGATGTGGTGGCGTCCCGGCCGGGACCACACCCGACGGCTGGACAGCCCGACGGCCCGGGCCAGCCGGGTGGCGGCGGCACCGACGCTACGTGAGGCGTCGCCCACCAGCGGCGGTACGGACACGGGTCGCCGCATCTAGCCTCCTACCGGTCGGGCCCGGCGGCCTGGCTTCCCGGCGGGGCGTCCCTTATGCCCGTCGGGGCGGGGAAGTTTCTCGGCTCGGCGGGCATGGACGGCCTCGACGGTGGAATCCGGGGTGCGCGTCGTCGTCCACGGGGAGGCCGAGATGAGTGCGTTGACACGAGAACTCAGCGGGACGGAGGAGACGCTGCGGGCGTTCACCCACCGGGTGGAGATCCCGTGGCTCGGCATGGTGGCCGTACCACCGCCGGACAAGCTCGCCTACTACGCGGGAATCGGGGTGCTCACCGCGCTCCAGGTGATCGAGTGGCCGCTGGCGCTGGTGATCACCGCCGGGCACCTGCTCGCTGATCAGCACCTGTCAGGGCTGGCGAAGGGCATCGGGGAGGCACTGGAGTCGGCCTGACGGTTAGCGGCGTCACCCTTGACCTGAACCTGGGTCTAGGTCGCATGCTCACCGACATGCCCATCGTGTCGCTCCGGCGTTCCGTCGGTGTCCCGGCCTGCCATGAGGACGTCCGGTGACCGCCATCGCCTCGACGCCGGATGTGACCCCGGCTCCAGCTTCGGCGAGGGACGAAACGATCTTCGCCGCTCGGCTGCGGGCGATGACTGTGGGCAGCGTGGCGCTGGTCTCGTTGCTGGCCTTCGAGGCGCTGGCGGTGGGCACCGCCATGCCGACCGTGGCCCGTGCCCTGGACGGCCTGGCCCTGTACGGGATCGCCTTCGGCGGCCCGTTCGCGGCGGGCGTGGTGGCGATGGTGATCTCCGGCATCTGGTGCGATGCCCGGGGACCACGCCTGCCGATGTGGTCCGGTCTCGGCGGCTTCGTCGTCGGGCTGCTGCTCGCCGGGAGCGCGATCACGATGGGCACGCTGGTGGTGGGCCGGATCGTGCAGGGATTCGGCTCCGGTCTGCTGTCGGTCGCGTTGTACGTGATCGTCGCGAAGGCGTACCCGGAGCACCTGCACCGGCGGATCTTCGCCGCGTTCGCCGCCGCGTGGGTGGTGCCGTCGCTGGTGGGGCCGTTGCTGGCGGGCCTGGTGGTGGAGTACGTCGGCTGGCGGTGGGTCTTCCTGGCGGTGCCGGTGGTGGCGGTGCCGGCGGTGCTGCTGGTCCATCCCGGCCTGCGGTCGATCGGCGCGGGCCCGTCGACCAAAGCGGGCCCGTCGACCAAAGCGGGCCCGTCACCGGACGGGCCGGTTACCGGCGTCGACGGGCCGGTGCGGTCGCCGCGCGACGCGTTCGGTCCGCTGAGGCGGATCGGCTGGGCGTGCGGGGCGGGGGTGAGCGCCGCACTGCTGCACATCGGGGGTCAGCAGCGCGGCGTCACCGCCGTGGCGTTGGTCGGGTCGGCCATGGTCGGTCTGCTGGTCTGCGCTCCGCGACTGCTGCCCGGCGGATTCCTCCGGGCCGGACGGGGTCTACCCACCGTGGTCGGCCTGCGCGGGTTGGCCTCCGGCGCGTTCGTCGGCGCGGAGGTGGTGATCCCGCTGATGCTGTCCCGCGAACGCGGATTCTCGCCCACCGCAGCCGGCCTGGTGCTGACCACCGGGGCGGTCGCGTGGTCGTTCGGGTCGTGGCTACAGGGCCGGGTCCGCGCGCCCCGCAGCCGGGCCACCCTGCCGAGAGCCGGGCTGACCTGCATCACCCTCGGTGTCGCGGTGGTGGGCCTCACGGTGCTGCCCGCCGTGCCGGTCGGGGTGGGCGTGTGCGGCTGGGCGGCGGCCGGGATCGGCATGGGCCTGCTGTATCCGTCGCTGTCGGTGCTGACCCTGGAGTTGTCGGCCCCGGGCGAGCAGGGACGCAACAGTTCGTCGTTGCAGTTGTGCGACTCGCTCGCCGCAGCCGCCGTGCTGGCGCTGACGGGCGCGGTGCTGGCGGCGGGCGCGGCACCCGGCCCGGGCAGTTACGCGGTGACCCTCGCGGCAGCAGCCGGGTTGGCGCTGGTCGGCGCGCTGCTCGCCGGTCGGGTCGTGCCCGGCGTACGGGTCGCGGCGGCCTGAGCCCGGCGGGTGTGCGCATCCGCTGAATCCGGGGTGCGGGGCGGAGGCAGCCGGGAGGATGGGCACGCGATGAACTTCCTGACTCTCCTACCGCTGGCCGTGGTCATGGTCGCCGGGACCCAGTTGGTGGCGGCGGTCTTCTTCGCCTCCTCCGACCGGCCCCGGGCCGCGTCGCTGGGCTACCTGGCCGGCGCGGCCATCGTGGTGTGCGGCGGTACGACCCTGGCCTGGCTGGTCACCCGCCTGTTCCGGATCAGCCTCGACACCGGGGACGGCCGGTTCGAACGGGTCGTCGACTGGATCGTCCTGGCGCTGTTGGCCGTCCTGGCGGTGGTGGTGTTCCTGCGCCGGCACTCCGGGCCGCCCGCCTGGATGGGTCGGCTCCAACACGCCACTCCCCGGTACGCGCTCCGCGTCGGCCTGCTGCTCTTCCTCGCCATGCCGGCCGACGACCTGACCATGCTCACGGTCGGTGCCAGCGCCGCCCGGCAGGGCCTGCCGTGGTGGCACCTGCTGCCGTTCATGCTGCTCACCCTCACCCTGCTGGCGTTGCCGCTGCTGGCGTTGCTGCTGCTCGGCCGTCGGGCGGCAGCGGTGCTGCCCCGGATCCGGGACTGGGCCGACAGCCACGCCTGGCTGGTCAGCGAGGCGGTGATCGCCTTCTTCGTCGTACTCACCGTGCTGGATCTGATCCGGTGAGGTGGCCCACAGCTGTCACGTCGCGCCGGTCTCGACCCGTCGTCCCGGTAGTCGACGAAGGAGGCTGAGATGCGGGTACTGGTCACCGGAGCGGGCGGCCGGCTCGGCGGGGCGGTGCTGCCCCGGCTGGTCGCCGAGGGGTTCCAGGTGCGGGCCACCAGACGGCGGGCGCGTACCGGATCGGGTGTCGAATGGGTGGTGGCGGACCTGGCGACCGGCGAGGGCGTCGCGGCGGCGGTGGCCGGGGTGGACGCGATCCTGCACCTGGCGTCCTCGCCGACCCGGCGTACCCACGAGATCGACGTGCGGGGCACCGGCCGGTTGGTCGCCGCGGCGGCCGGTGCGGGCGTGGCCCACCTGGTCTACATATCGATCGTGGGCGTGGACCGGGTGCCCTACGCGTACTACCGGCACAAGCTCGCCGCCGAGCAGGTGGTGGCCGCCGGTGGGGTGCCGTGGACGGTGCTGCGGGCCACCCAGTTCCCGCAGTTTCTCGACGAGCTGCTGCAGATGTCCAGCAAGCTCGGCCCGGTGATCGCCGACCGGGCCGTGGTGGCCCAGCCGGTCGATCCGGGTGAGGTGGCGGAAAAGCTGATCGAGCTGCTGCGCGCCGGTCCGCGCGACGGCATCGTGGAGTACGGCGGCCCCGAGGTGCTGCGGTTCGACGACGCGGTACGCACCTGGCGGCAGGCGCGGAACTCCCGCCGCCCGATGCTGCCGGTGCGTTTTCCCGGCCGCCTCGGTCGCGAGCTGCGCGACGGTGGACTGGTCACCGAGGCCCGCCCGACCGGTCGTCGCACCTGGGCGGAGTACCTGGCCGACACGTACGGGGGAACGGCGACAAGATGACAGTCGCTCTCGTTCACGTTCGTCCTACCGTCGGCTCATGCTCACGTTC
This sequence comes from Verrucosispora sp. NA02020, assembly GCF_013364215.1. Taxonomy (NCBI): domain Bacteria; kingdom Bacillati; phylum Actinomycetota; class Actinomycetes; order Micromonosporales; family Micromonosporaceae; genus Micromonospora; species Verrucosispora sp. NA02020. The sequence continues at coordinate 16,659 of NZ_CP054923.1, forward strand.
GTCGTCACCTGTCTCCTGTACGTCTGCGGCTTCGTCTTCCTCTACGGGGTGATCCGGCTCGCGGTCCGGCACGCACTGGAGGACATCGAGGCGCGCCGCGTGCAGGCGGAGCGGGCGGAGGAGATGGCCGTCGCCCGGGACCGGGCGTTGCTCCAGGAGCACGGTTTCCTGACCAACGGCTGACCGGCGACGGGACCGGCGTGTCCTGTTGCCGGTCGCTCCACGGCTGGCCGGGGCCCTCGGTGACCAGCGCACGCGTCGCGGGTGCGACGATCGCTTCCGTGATGGGAACGTTGCGCACCGAGCCCGCCCGTAATCGCCCCGACCTGCTGGCCGCACCGGTCGCCGACGCGCTGGCGCAGTGGCCCGCCGACGCGCCGGTGGACGTCGACGCGGTGCTGGTCGCGCCGATCGACGCCGAGCTCGCCGACACCGCCGCATTCTGCGCCGCGTACCAGGTGGGGCTCGACGAATCGGCCAACTGCGTGGTGGTCGCCGGCAAGCGGGAGGGCGTCGTCCGGTACGCGGCCTGCGTGGTGCTGGCCACCACCCGGGCCGACGTGAACGGCGTGGCCCGGCGTGCGCTCGACGTCCGCAAGGCGAGCTTCGCCCCGATGGCCGACGCGGTCGAGTCGACCGGCATGGAGTACGGCGGCATCACCCCGATCGGGTTGCCGCCAGAGTGGCCGATCCTGGTCGACGCCCGGGTGGTGGCCGCACCGTACGTGATCATCGGATCGGGTGTGCGGCACAGCAAGATCGCCCTACCGGGCTCGGCGCTGGCCGTGTTGCCCGGTGCGCGAGTGGTGGAGGACCTGGCCAGGCTGGCCTGATCCTCGATCGACGTCGATGTTGTTGCACGTGAAACATCGCCGCCGCCAATGGATCAGGAGCCGGCGGCCTCACGTTCCGCGACCTCGCTGAGGGCGGCGAGCAGGGTGGCCGGGTCCTGGGCGCCGGAGACGGCGTACTTCCCGGCGAACACGAAGGTCGGCACGCTGGTGATGCCGAGCTGCCGCGCCTCGGTCAGCTCCTCGTCGAGGGCGGGGACGCCCTCATCGGAGTCGAGGAAGCGGCGGGCTTCCGCGCCGTCCAGCCCGACACCGGTGGCGATCTCGGCGAGCGCCGCCCGGTCGCCGATGTCCACGCCGTCGGTGAAGTGGGCCTTGTGCAGGGCGTTCACCGTCTCGGTGCCGCGACCCCGCTCGGACGCCCAGTCGATCAGTCGGTGCGCCTCGAACGTGTTGGCCGCGATCGCCCGCGAGAAGTTCAGCTCCAACCCGACGCTCGTACCGATCTCGGCGACCTGGGCGGCCATCTGCTGGGCCTGCTCCGGGCCGCCGAACTTGGCGGCCAGCGCGTCGAGCAGCGGCACCGGCGCGGTCACCGGGGACGGGTCGAGTTGGAAGGGGCGATGCCGGACGGTGACCTCACCGTCGTACGAGGCGAGGGCCTCCTCCAGGCGACGCAGGCCGATCCAGCACCAGGGACAGACCACGTCGGCGTAGATGTCGATCTCCATGACCGGAGACAACCCGCCGGTACGCCGATCTGTTCCCGTACCTGCCGATGGAGTGATCCGGCCCGCTCCCGGACCTGCCGTGGGAGCAGGGCAGGTCAGCCGACCTGCTCGCGGACCTGCCGCTTGAGTCGGGCGAGGATGGCGTTGCCGCCGCGTACGCGTAGCGGGCTGATCGCCTGCGCCAGACCCATCCGCTGGTACAGGTCGTCCGGGACGGCGAGCACCTGCTCCGGGCTCGCACCGGCCAGCCCCTCGGCGAGGATGCCGGCGAACGCGCGGGTGGTGGGCGCCTCCGGCGGGCAGTCGAACAGGGTGCGCACGGTGCCCTCGGGCGTCACCTCGGCGCGGAGGAAGAACGACGTCTGGCACTCCGGCACCTGCTCCATGCCCTCGTGCCCGGTCTGGTCGGCGGGCAGCGGCGGCACCGCGTCGGAGTACTCCAGCAGCATCTCCAGCACCACGTCACGGGGTGCGGAGGCGAACTCGTCGACGATCTCCGCCAGCTTGCTCGGCATCTCGGGCATCCCGCCAGGCTACCGGCGCCAGGCGCGGCACTGCGGTCGCGCCCACGGCCGTGGTCGCGGGTGCACCCGGGTGTTAGCAGGGGACCCCTTCTCTACCGCAGGCGTTAGAAAGGGGCCCTTCCTTACACCTGTCGCTTTCTGACACCTGTCACACCTGGGGGGCCTGTTCGCTGATCTCGCTGAGGGCGGAGGTGGGGTCGAGCTGCATCGCCAGGTCGCCGAGGGAGACGATGCCGACCAGTTTGCGTTCGTGGTCGCAGACGAGGATGCGGCGGATACCGCGCTCGCGCATCAGGGCGGCTGCCTTCGCGGCGGTGCAGAACTGCTCGATCATCACCACCTCGCGGGTGAGGATCGCGCCGATGGTGGTGGTCGTCGCGCTGGCGTTCTCCGCCACCGCGCGGACCACGATGTCCCGGTCGGTCAGGATGCCGGCCAGTTCGGCACCGTCGGTCACCACCACGTCGCCGATGTCGGCGTCCCGCATCACCCGGGCGGCCTCGTCCAGTGTGGTCTCCGCCGACAGGTAGATCACCTGTTTGGTCATCACGTCGACGACCCGATACTCGGTCATGAGAGCCTCCAGAACACCTTCTGCCGATCGGGATGCGTTACCCGGTTACGTGACTGCTACACCACGTTCCGGCCTACCTCCTCAACGAGACGCTCCGTCAGGTCGCCTACCAGGATCTCGGCACGTTCCCCGGTGGACCGGTCACGGAGTTCGACGTACCCGTCGGCCAGGCGGCGGCCGACCACGACGGTGCGCGGGATGCCGATCAGCTCGGCGTCGGTGAACTTCACCCCGGCGGAGACTCCCGCCCGGTCGTCCACCAGCACCCGCAGACCGGCGGCGGCGAGTCGGGTGCCGAGGTCGAGCGCCGCCTCGACCTGCGGACCCTTGCCGGCCGCCACCAGGTGTACGTCGCAGGGGGCGATCGCCGCCGGCCAGACCAGTCCCCGGTCGTCGTGGTGCTGCTCGGCGATCGCGGCCACCGCCCGGGACACCCCGATGCCGTAGCAGCCCATGGTGGGGCGTACCGGCTTGCCCTGCGGTCCGAGGACGTCGACCGTGAAGGCGTCGGTGTAGCGGCGGCCGAGTTGGAAGATGTGTCCGATCTCGATGCCCCGACGCATGGTCAGGCTTCCGCCGACGCAGGCGGGGCAGGGGTCGCCGGGGCGTACGTCGGCGGCTTCGACGGTGCCGTTCGGGGTGAAGTCGCGGCCACAGACCACGTTCGTGGCGTGCCGCCCCGGCTCGTTCGCCCCGGTCAGCCAGGCGGTGCCCGGCGCCACCCGGGGGTCGACCAGATAGCGGATGCCGAGTTTGTCGAAGACCTGCGGCCCGATGTAGCCGCGGACCAGGTCGGGCCGCTCGTCCCAGGCGTCGAAGACGTCCACGGTGGCCGGTGCCAGCACCGCGGCGAGCCGTTTGAGGTCGACCTCGCGGTCACCGGGCACGCCGATGACGAGCAGTTCGGTTTCATGAACGCCGGGTCGGCGTACGGTCAGCACGACGTTCTTGAGGGTGTCGGCGGCGGTCCAGTCGTCGCGTCCGGCGAGTCGACGGTCGTTGGCCAGCGCGACCAGGCTGGCGATGGTGGGCGTCTCCGGGGTGTCGTGCACCTCGGCGGGCGGCTGGGCCAGCGGGTCACCGGCCGCCGGGGCGGGCGTCGTCACCGCCTCGGTGTTGGCCGCGTAGTGGCAGTCCGTGCAGCCCACGAAGGTGTCCTCGCCGACCGGCGCGATGGCCAGGAACTCCTCCGAGGCGGAACCGCCCATCGCCCCCGACGTCGCGTGCACCACCGTGTACTCCAGGCCCAGCCGGTCGAAGACCCGCCGGTACGCGTCCCGGTGCCGGTCGTACGCTGCGCGCAGCCCCGCCTCGTCCAGGTCGAAGGAGTACGCGTCCTTCATCAGGAATTCGCGTCCGCGCAGCAGTCCGGCACGGGGCCGGGCCTCGTCGCGGAACTTGGTCTGGATCTGGAACAACGTGACCGGGAAGTCGCGGTAGGAGGTGAACAGGTCCTTCACCAGCAGCGCGGCCAACTCCTCGTGGGTGGGGGCGAGCAGGTGCTCGGCACCACGGCGGTCGGCCAGCGTGAAGATGTCGTCGCCGTACTCGGTCCACCGTCCGCTGGTGCGGTACGGCTCGGCCGGCAGCAGCGCCGGGAAGTGCACCTCCTGGTCACCGATCGCGGCCATCTCGGCCCGGACGATCTCGGCGACCCGGTCCAGCACCAGCTTGCCCAGCGGCAGCCAGGTGTACCCGCCGGGGGCGGCTCGGCGCAGGTAACCGGCGCGCAGCAGCAACCGGTGACTCGGCACCTCCGCGTCGGCCGGGTCCTCGCGCAGCGTCCGGATCAGCGTGGTCGACATGCGCAGCAGCATGGCCGCAGCGTACGACCCGGGGTGCCCGACGGCGATCCGATTAGGCGTGGCCAGGGTCGTCGAGCCCGGCGCGATGGGCGATGACGGCCAACGCGGTGCGGTCCCGGGCGTCCAGCTTGGCCAGCAGGCGACTGACGTACGTGCGGGCGGTGGCCGGGCTGATGAACAGCGCCCGGCCGATCTCGTCGTTGGACTCGCCCAGCCCGACCCGGGCCAGCACGGCCCGTTCCCGCTCGGTGAGCACGGCCAGTCGAGGGTCCGGCGGCGGCAGCCGGGGAACGGCGGCGAGCTGTTCCATCACCCGGCGGGTGACGGTGGGCGACAGCAGGTTCCCACCGGCTGCGGCGGTGTGCACGGCTCGCCGCAGGTCGTCCGAGCCGGTGTCCTTGAGCAGGTACCCGGCGGCACCGAGCCGGACCGCCTCGACGATGTCCTCGTCGTCGTCGAAGGTGGTGAGGATCAGCACGCGCGTCCCGGTCAGCGTCTCGTCGGCGCGGATCGCGGCGGTGGCGGCCAACCCGTCCAGGATCGGCATCCGGATGTCCATCAGCACCACGTCCGGCCGCAACCGGCGGGCCAGGTGCAGGCCGGTGCGGCCGTCGGCGGCCTCCCCGACGACGCGGATCCGCGCGTCGGACTCCAGCAGCGTGCGGATCCCGGCCCGGACCAGGTCCTGGTCGTCGACCACGAGCACGGTCGTCACGTCGTACCCGCCCACGGCAGTTCGGCCCGTACGGCGAAACCGGTGGGCTGGTGCTCGGCGGTGAGTGAGCCGCCGAGGCTCTGGGCCCGCTCCCGCATCCCGGCGATGCCGTGCCCGCTGTCCGCCGCGCGGTCGGTGCTCCGCCGGTCCGCGCCGGAGTCGGTGACCGACACCGTCACCTGCCGGTCGTCCTGCGCGACGTGGATCTCCACCCGGCTGCCCGCCGAGTGCCGGACCACGTTGGTGACCGCCTCCTGGACGATCCGGTATGCGGCGGCCTCCACCGGCGCCGGCAGCGCGGAGTGCAGGTCGACCCGCACGTCGACGTCGAACCCGGCGGCACCGGCCGCCCCGGCCACCGCGTCGAGGTGCGCCAGCGACACGACCGTGCGGGCCGGGTCGTCGTCCCGACGGAGAAGGGCCACGGTCCGCCGCAGGTCGTCCATGCTCCGGCGGGCGGTGGCGCGGATCAGCTCCAGGGCCGACCGGGTGGCCTCCTCGTCGCGGCCCAGCGCCTCCCGGGCGACGTCGGCGTGCAGCGCGATCACCGAGGTGGTGTGGCCGAGCGAGTCGTGCAGGTCCCGGGCGATCGCGAGCCGCTCACCCTGCACCCGGGCGTCCGCCTCCTGCCGGTAGCGCTCCCCGGTCAGCTCGGCGATCCGTCGCGCGTCGGCCTGCGCGGCCCGCCGGGACCGCAGGCTGTCGCCGAGCGCGATCGCCGCACCCATCAGCAGTACGTGACCGGCCAGCTCGTAGCCGACGACGAAGGAGAAGTTCTGCCCCTCGGCGAGACGGACGACCACGGACACGACGACCACCACCACGGCACCGGTGATCGAGGCAGCGAGGCGGCCCTGCTCGGCGGCGGAGAAGAGGGCGGCGGCGACCGGCACGGCCAGACCGACCGCCGGGTAGCCGGCGGCGTAGTAGGCGAACAGGCCGAGCACCGTGACGGCGAGCACCGCCACCGGGTAGCGGCGGCGGGCCAGCATCAGCGCGCCGAGACCGACCGCCCACAGGTAGGCGATCCGGTCCGGCTCCTGCCGCCCACCCTCGTTGGCGGTGATGACCACCGAGACGACGGCGGTGACGCCCACGCCGAGCAGGACGTCGGTGAGCCAGGGCCGGACCCGGCGTACCGCAGACTGGCTCGGCTGACCGCTCACCGGCCCAGCGTACGGCGCGGACGGGGCGCTCCGGAGTCGTCGCGGGGCGACGTCCGGGGTCGCCTCCCGACGTACCGCGATCGGGTCCGCGTGCGGATGGCAGGCGACCCGGCCGTCCCTAGCGTTGCCGGCATGACCGCTACCTCGTCGCACCGCTCCATGCTCGGTCTGCCGCTGCTCGCCCTGTTCGGGTTGGCCCTGCTCGGCCTGCCCAGGGTGGTGTTGCACGACCTGGGCCTGGTGCACGAGCGCACCTTCGTCAACCTGCTGCTGGTGGTCGTACCGCCGGTCGTCTGGATCACGGTGGCGCTGGTCCGGAGGGTACCCAACCCGTTCCTGACCCTGCTCGCGGTCGGTCTCTGCTACGGCGTCCTGCTGGCGGTCACCCACCAGCTCCTCTGGGACGTCGCCTTCGACGAACCGCCGACGCTCGGCGGCAACCTCACCGACCTGGCACCGGGAGTACAGACGGTCGTCATCCGGTTCTTCGCCACCATCAGCAGCGTCTTCACCGGGGTCATCGTGGGCGTGGTGACCGGTCTCGTCGCCTGGGCGCTGAGCCGGGTACGTCCCTGACCGGTGCGGATCGGCGGATCTCCACACCGGGCCCGTCGCCGGTGACGGTCTGGGCGAGGATGGGGGCATGATGCGGGCGCCGGGCGGACTGTTGCTGGATTTCGGGGGCGTACTGGCGGACGCGCCGGGGAACGGATGGGCGTCGCCGGAGGTCGTCCGGCGGATGTCCGAGGTGATCGACGGTGTCCTGCCGGACGAGCGGATCGCGGCCGACCTGACCTCGGGTGCGCGGGCGTACGGGCGGTGGCGGGACGAGACCGGCGTCTCGGCTGAGCCGATGGAGCTGACGCACGACCGGGTGTGGGCGGACTTCGTCACCCACGGCTGGCCCGAACCGGCCCGGGCCGCCGTCGCACGGCAGGCCACCCCGCTGGCGTACGCGTCGACGTGGCGCACGGAGTGGCAGGTGCGGCCCGGCATCCCCGAGGCGTTGGCCGCCGCCGCCGAGGCGGGAGTGCCGATGGCCGTGGTCAGCAACGCGCTCTGCGGTGCCGCCCACCGCGACTTCCTGGCCGCCGCCGGACTCTCCGGCCGCTTCGTCGCCGAGTTCTACAGCGACGAGACGGGGCTGCGGAAGCCGAACCCGCGCTTCGCCGCGTTGGCCGCCGACGCCATCGGCGTACCGGTGGATCGGTGTTGGTTCGTCGGTGACAGCCTGCACCGGGACATCGCCTGCGCGCGGCGGGCCGGTGTCGGGGCGGCGGTCCTGATGCGCTCGCCGCGCACCGACCGCGAACCCGACGCGCCGGAGCTGGCGCCGGATGTCTGGATCGAGGACGGTCACGGGCTGCTCGCCCTGCTGCGGGCCAACGTCGACGCGGGATTGTAGTCAGCGCCGCAGCGACTCCCGCCTCCTTGCCGGAACCGTCGTCGTCGCCTTCCCTCGCGCCCTACCGTCCGGAGGGAGCGGTCGGTGATCGAGGGCGAGGAGCGGGACCTTGTTCGATGACGTGCGGCAGATCGACGCGGGTGTCCTGAACGTCGGGTACGTCGACGCCGGACCGCCGGACGGACCGGTCGTCCTGCTCCTGCACGGCTGGCCGTACGACATCCACAGCTTCGCCGAGGTGGTACCGCTGCTCACCGACGCCGGCCACCGCGTGCTCGTGCCACACCTACGCGGCTACGGCACGACGAGCTTCCGCTCGCCCGACGCCGTCCGCAACGGCGAACCGGCGGCCATGGCCTGCGACGCCGTCGCGTTCCTGGACGCCCTCGACGTGCCGCAGGCGACGGTGGCCGGGTTCGACTGGGGTGCCCGCACCGCCGACATCGTGGCCGCCCTCTGGCCGGACCGCTGCGCCGGCCTGGTCGCGGTGAGTGGCTACCTGATCGACGGTCAGGAGTCGGGCAAGGCACCCTTGCCCCCTGCGGCCGAGCACGCCTGGTGGTACCAGTTCTACTTCGCCACCGACCGGGGCCGTCAGGGGTACGCCCGCAACCTGCGGGACTTCGCCAAACTGATCTGGCGGACGGCGTCCCCGCAGTGGACCTTCGACGACGCCACGTTCGACCGGAGCATGGCCTCCCTCGACAACCCCGACCACGTCGACATCGTGATCCACAACTATCGCTGGCGGATGGGCCTGGCCGACGGCGAACCGCAGTACGCCGACCTGGAAGACCGGCTGGCCGACAAGCCCGCCGTCACGGTGCCCACCATCAGCCTCGAAGGCGACGCCAACGGCGCACCCCACCTGGAACCTCAGGTGTACGCCAAGCAGTTCACCGGCCCGTACGAGCACCGCACGATCAGCGGCGGCATCGGGCACAACCTGCCGCAGGAAGCGCCGAGGGCCTTCGCCGACGCGATCATGCAGGTGACGTCGCTGACCTGACCTCTCTGCTGTTCGGGTTCAGGGGCGCTTGGTCTTGGCGATGAAGGCGTGCCAGGCGGTCGGGGTGAAGACGAGCGCCGGGCCGGTGGCGTCCTTGCTGTCGCGGACGCCGACGATGCCGGGAAGGTTGTCGGCTACCTCGATGCATTCGCCGCTCGCGCTGCGGGTGGACTTGCGCCAGGCTGCGCCGGTCAGATCGTGGACCATGACTCCATCACTTCCTTCATCAGGGCTTCGGACTGTCCTTTGGAGAGAGCGACGCTGCGGACACCCTCCCACCTCACCAGCAGGGTATCGATCTGCTCGTCACGGTCGATGGTCGCGCCGCCGACATGGTTCTCCAGATGCCCCAGCCACTCACCCTCGACCCCTCGGGCTAAGGTGATCGGTCCAGCGTGTCCAACATGGACGGTTGCCTCGGCAGGAATGAGGTGCACCAGCACGCCCCCGCGCTTGACGCATTCGAGCAGGTGGCTGATCTGCTGAGTCATGATGCTTCGGAAGCTCTCGTCAGCTCGGCGCAGGGTGGTCTCCTCGATCACCGCAATGAGGGCCGGTGGATTCGGCTGGGCGAGGATCGCCTGACGATCCATCCGTACCGCCAACCGCCGTTCGATCTCTTCATCGTTGAGCATGTCGTCGGACTGGATCACCGCGCGGGCGTAGTGCTCGGTCTGGAGCAGGCCGGGGATCAGCGTCGGGTGGTAGCAGCGCAACTGCCGCGCGTTGCGCTCGGCGTCCAGCCAGGGGCGTAGCCAGTTCGGCTGGCCGTGCAGTTCGGCGATGCGTAGCAGCCCCGACAACAGGCCGTCGCTGTGCAACACCTCGTCGGCCCGCTTGAGGAAGAGCCGGTCGAACGGGCGTTGCCCCAGCTCGATCGCGGAGACCTGCGAGCCGGAGAAGTGCACCAACTTGCCGAAATCCTCCTGGGTCAGGTCGGCCGAAAGTCGCAGCCTGCGCAACTGTGCCCGGATCAGTTCGGCGGTCGGCTCGGATTCCACACTGCCTCCACGAATTCTCGGCCGCTCGGACGGATGCCCGGCCCGGCCCCACCATCGCCACGGCCGGTGTCGATGCCTTCCGACAGTAGTCGTCCGGTCAGCAGAATGTGACCCGGCGGTCCTGCTCCCATCCACCGGGGACGGGGTGGGACTGCACCGGGGCCGTCCCGGCACCTCCCCCGTGCCGGGGCGGCCCCACCCGGAGGCGGAGGTCGAGATGTCCCACCCGAAGTCGTACCCGGTGCCGCGTCGTGGCCCGGCGGCCGAGCGGCCTCGGCAGCATCCGATGTCCGGCCCGCAGCATCTGCCGCTGCGTCCGCTCTGGTTGTGCCGGGCCTGCGGGCACTCGTGGCCCTGCGCGGAGGCGCGGCTGCTGCTCCGGGTCGAGTACGACGACCGCTGGCTCGACCTGGCCGTCTACCTGTCCGGGCTGTACTTCGAGGCGACACACGATCTGTTCCGGCTCGACCCGGACGGCGGCCCGACACCGCCTGAGCTGTTCGCCCGGTTCGTGGCCTGGGGGCCGTACCGTCGCTCGGCGGTCGACCCGCCGCGCGCCTGCACCGGCCGCTGTCGGCTGCCCGCCGCCTCGGTGGAGGGATGACGTCTGCCCGCCGCGTCGCCGCGTCGCCGGGTGGATGACGTCTGCCACGTTCGGCGAGCGCGGGGCAGACCGGTGAATGCGGCCGGTGCCAGACTCCCAGGTGTTAGGAGGGGACCCCTGCTCTACCGCAGGCGTTAATAAGGTGCCCTTCCTTACACACACAGCAGCTTTACCCGCAGCTTCGAGGAGTGAGCAGTGCGCTGGCGCAGTTACGTCGCGGTCGGGGACAGCTTCACCGAGGGCCTGGACGACTCGTACCCGGACGGCACGTTCCGGGGCTGGGCGGATCTGGTGGCCACCCGGCTGGCCGCCGAGGCCGGGCCCGAGTTCCGGTACGCCAACCTGGCCATCCGCGGTCGACTCTTCCCACACGTGGTGGCCGAGCAGGTGCCGTCGGCGTTGGCGATGAGGCCCGACCTGATCAGCTTCGCCGCCGGCGGCAACGACGTGCTGCGCCGCAACTTCGACCCGGCCGCGCTGGTCGGCCGCTTCGACGAGGTCGTCCGCGATCTGCGTTCGGGCGGCTCCGACGTGGTGCTGTTCCGGTTCGCCGACGTGATGGCCCGACTGCCGGGGCAGCGGCTGATCGCACCCCGCATCGAGCTGCTCAACCGCGCCGTCGGGGAGACCGCCGAGCGGCACGGCGCGATCCTGGTCGACCTGTACGCCGACGACACGTACCTCAACCCGCTGCTCTGGAGCACCGACCGGCTGCACCTGTCGCCGGTCGGTCACCGTCGGGTGGCCGCCCAGGTGCTCGACGCGCTGGGCGTCGGCTGCGACGAGGAGTGGTTGCTCGTACCCCCGAGGCCGGCGCCGAGCCCGTGGTTGGCGGCCCGTACCGCTGACGTGCGCTGGGCCGGTCAACACCTGGCGCCCTGGCTCAAGCGCCGCCTCACCGGCCGTTCCTCCGGCGACACCCGCACCGCCAAACGCCCCACCCTCAGCCCCCTCCCCGACTGACCTGCACCCTGCCCAGCCCCACCCCGTTCAGCCCCGTCGATCATGGAGTTGTGGTCGACAGTATGGGCGGATATTAGTGGCTTTGGCCGCACCATAACTCCATGATCGACGGGCAAGGCCCGACTGGGGTGCTCCGGGCGGTGCTGCCGCTCGGTGCATGTTGTTAGGAGGGGTCCCCTGCTATACCGGAGGCGTTAGCAGGGGACCCCTCCTTACATACAACCCCGCGCGGACGCGGGTGCTCGGCGTACCTTGGGGCTCATGTCTGTGCCCAGTGATCCCGATCCCCGACTCCAGTCGTACGCGGACCCGCAACGGCTGGTGACCACCGAATGGCTGGCGGAGCACCTCGGCGACGAGGGTCTCGTCGTGGTCGAGTCCGACGAGGACGTGCTGCTCTACGACACCGGCCACATTCCCGGTGCCGTGAAGGTCGACTGGCACCTGGAGCTGAACGACCAGGTGACCCGCGACTACCTGGACGCCGAGCGGTTCGCCGAGTTGTGTGCGGCCAAGGGCATCGGCCGTGACGACACGGTCGTCTTCTACGGCGACAACTTCAACTGGTGGGCCGCGTACGCCCTCTGGGTCTTCACCCCCTTCGGCCACCGGGACGTGCGGTTGCTCGACGGCGGTCGGCAGAAGTGGATCGCCGAGGGGCGGGAGCTGACCCGCGACAAGCCGGTCCGGCCGAGGGCGGAGTACCCGGTGCCGCAGCGCGACGACGCGCCGGTGCGCGCGTTCCGGGAGGATGTGTCGGCGCACGTCGACGCTGATCGTCCGCTGGTGGACGTGCGGTCGCCGGGTGAGTACACCGGCGAGATGCTGCACATGCCGGACTACCCGCAGGAGGGCGCGCTGCGCGGCGGGCACATCCCGGGCGCGGTGAGCAAGCCGTGGAAGTCCGCCGCCAACGACGACGGCACCTTCAAGTCCGCCGACGAGCTGAGGACGATCTACGCCGACCAGCTCGGGTTGAGCCCGGACGACGACGTGATCGCGTACTGCCGGATCGGCGAGCGGTCCAGCCACACCTGGTTCGTGCTGCGGCACCTGCTGGGGTACCCGCGCGTACGCAACTACGACGGCTCGTGGACCGAGTGGGGCAACCTGGTCCGGGCTCCTGTCGTCAAGGGCCCCGACCCGAGGTGAGCCTTCCCGCCAAGCCCTTTCCACGGCGATGATCAAGAGGTTTTGGGGCTCCCACCGCCCGATTGTGACCAGAACTTCTTGATCGACTCAGGGCGTCCGGCATTGCCGGACGCTCTGAGCGGGCCCATTCATGACCGGCTCGGCGTCGGGTCGCGGAGGTAGCGCTGGATGGTGGGGGCCAGCCAGGCGACCAGGTCGGGTGGGGAGAGATCGACCATGGGGGGCAGGTGCAGGACGTACCGCGTCAGGGCCACGCCGAGTAGCTGGCTGGCGACCAGGCCGGCGCGGTGTGGGGCTTCCGTCGGGTCGACGACCACCCGGGCCACGGCCGTGCCGAGCTGGGTGGCGAAGATGTCGCGTACCCGCTCGGCGCCGCTCGGGTTGGTGCTGGCCGTGCGCAGCAGCGCCGGCAGCGTGGTGTCCCCCTCCCAGCGGGTGAAGAAGTAGCCGACCAGCGTCTCGCCGAGGCGGTCGGCCGGTGTGCCGCTCAGGTCCGGTAGCCGCAGGTCGAACTCGGCCGCCGCCGCGAACAGGCCCTCCTTGCTGCCGTAGTAGCGCATCACCATGGACGGGTCGATGCGCGCGTCGGCGGCGATGGCCCGGATCGTCGCCCGGTCGTAGCCGTCGGCCGCGAAGCGCTCGCGGGCGGCCCGCAGGATGGCCGCGCGGGTCGCGTCCGCGTTGCGCGGGCGGCCACCGCCGGGTGCCGGCTCGTTCTGCGGTACGCCTTCCGTCATGTGCACGACGGTATGCCAACACGTGTTGACTTCTTCCGTCGGGGGCGCCTAGCGTTGCCAACAAGTGTTTGCCAACGCTTGTTGGCAATCGGATCGGGGGAGGTCGTCATGCTGCCCGCCACCACGGACGTCCTGATCGTCGGAGCCGGACCGACCGGCCTGACCGCCGCGCTCACGATGGCCCGGCGGGGGGTCGAGGTCACCCTGGTCGACCAGCGGGAGACACCGGCGGTGACCTCGCGTGCGGCGGTCGTGCACGCGTACACCCTGGAGATGCTGGACCGGGTCGGCGTCGGCGCGCCGCTGGTCGCGCGCGGGCTGCGGTCGGCCCGGTTCAGTGTCCGCGACCGGGACCGGATGCTGGTCACCGTGCCGTTCGACCGGCTGCCCAGCCGTCACCGGTACGCGCTGATGGTCTCCCAGTCCGTCACCGAGGAGGTGCTCGCCGAGCGGCTGGCCGAGGCGGGCGGCCGGGTGCTGCGGCCGTACCGGCTGACCGGGCTGCGTCAGGACGCCGACGGCGTGGTGGCGCAGTTCGGCGACGCGACCGTCCGGGCGCGCTGGGTCGTCGGTGCCGACGGCATCCACAGCACGGTCCGTGAGCTGGCCGGTATCCCCTTCACCGGGCCGGACGGGTCGGCGGAGTCGTTCGTCCTGGCCGACGTACACCTGGACAGCGCGCTGCCCCGCGACGGCGCGTCGGTCTTCCTCGCCCGGGGCGGTCCGCTGGTCTGGGCTCCACTGCCCGACGACCGGGTGCGGCTGGTCGCCACCGTGACCGACCCACCCGCCGAGCCGGACCGGCCCTACCTGCAACGACTGCTCGACGAGCGGGGCCCGCGACGGCAGCCGGACCAGGTCCGGGAGGTCCTCTGGTCCTCGCGGTTCCGGCTGCACCGACGCGTCGCGGAGACCTTTCGCGCAGGGCGGACACTGCTCGCCGGGGACGCCGGGCACGTGCACAGCCCGGCCGGTGGGCAGGGCATGAACCTCGGCATCTGCGACGCCGTCGACCTCGGCGAGACCCTGTCGGCGGTGCTGGCCGGGGGCCCCGACACCCTCCTGGACGAGTACGCGGCCCGGCGTCGCCCGCTCGCTCACGAGGTGGCCGGCTTCGCCGACCGGCTGACCCGGCTCGCCACCGTGCCGCCCGCCGGGCGTCCGGCCCGGGACGCGCTGCTGCGCCTGCTCGCGGCGCTGCCGCCGGTGCGCCGACGGGTCGCCCTGCGGCTCTCCGGGCTCCACCAACGCGCGTCCGATAAGGTGGCCCACCCGGCGAGGTCTCGCTGAGGAACCGGGCACGCGGATGTCGGCCCGCACCGGTACGGTGAGCGCCGACATCCGGGAGCGGGGAGCGGACAAGGCGTGGACCGTACCTTCCAGGTGGACCTGCGTGGCGTGGTCGACCTGCTCAGTCATCACCTCTACGGCAGCCCACGGGTCTACGTCCGCGAGCTGATGCAGAACGCGGTGGACGCGATCACCGCACGTCGGGCCGCCGAGCCGGACGCACCGGCCCTGGTCCGGATCGAGCCGCCCGAGCTGACCGGCGACGGCACCCTGCGGGTGCACGACACCGGTATCGGGCTGACCGAGGAGCAGGTGCACGAGCTGCTGGCCACCATCGGCCGCAGCTCGAAGCGGGACGAGCTGGGTTTCTCCCGCCACGAGTTCCTCGGCCAGTTCGGCATCGGGCTGCTCTCCTGCTTCCTCGTCGCCGACGAGATCCGGGTGGTCACCCGCAACGGCGACCACCCCACCGTGCTCTGGACCGGCTACGCCGACGGCCGCTACGCGGTGCGCCTGGCCCCGCCGCAGGAGGCACGTGCCGAGGTCGGCACCACGGTCACCCTGGTGCCGCGCCACGACGCCGACCAGTGGTACGCCACCTCCACCGTCACCGAGCTGGCCCGCCTCTACGGCAGCCTGCTGCCGGTGACCGTCCGGGTCGGCAGCGTGGTCACCACCACCGGGGAACCGCCCTGGCCGACCAGCCCGGGTGCGACCGTGGACCGCGCCGCCCTGATCGCGTACGCCCGCGAGACGCTCGGCGTCGACCCGTTCGACGTGGTGCCGCTGCGGGCGCCGGAGGCCGGGCTGACCGGAGTGGCGTTCATCCTGCCCACGGCCGTGAATCCGGCCGCCCGGGCCGGTCACCGGGTCTACCTCAAGCGGATGCTGCTGACCGAGCACGCCGACGGCCTGCTGCCGGACTGGGCCTTCTTCGCGCACTGCGTGATCGACACCAGCGAGCTGCGGCCCACCGCCAGCCGCGAGGCGCTCTACGAGGACTCCCTGCTCACCAGCACGCGCGAGTCGCTCGGCGCGCAGATCCGTGGCTGGCTGGTCCGGCTCGCCAAGCACCAGCCGCACCGGCTGGCCGAGTTCCTCCAGGTGCACCACCTCGGGGTGAAGGCGCTCGCCCTGCACGACGACGAGATGCTCAACCTGGTCGACCAGTGGTGGCCGATGGACACCAACGTCGGCACGCTCACCCTGGCCGAGTTCCGGCAGCGCTACGGCCTGGTCCGGTACGCCGCCAGCCTGGACGAGTTCCGCCAGCTCGCGGCCGTCGCCGCCGCGCAGGACCTGGCCGTGGTGAACGGCGGCTACACGTACGACAGCGAGCTGATCGAGCGACTGCCCACGGTGGACCGTACGGTCCTCATCGAGCGGCTCGAACCGAGTGACCTGACCACCCGGTTCGACGCCCTCGAACCGCACGTCGAGTTGGCGCTGCGGCCGTTCCTCACCGCCGCCGGCCGGGCCCTGGAACGGCTCGGCTGCGAGGTGCTGATCCGGGCCTACGATCCGGCCTCGCTCCCGGCGCTCTACCTGCTCAGCCGCTCGGCCGCGTTCACCGACCAGCTCGCCGCGAGCCGCGACAAGGCCGACGAGCTGTGGGGCGGCGTACTCGACGCGTTGGCCGCCTCCGCCCCGGCGGACCGCCCGCAGCTCGTGCTCAACCACCGCAACCCGTTGGTGCGTCGGATCACCGCGCTGGGTGACCCGGAGCTGGTCGGGCTCGCCGTCGAGGCGCTCTACGGGCAGGCGTTGCTGCTCGGGCACCACCCCATCCGCGCGGCGGACGCCGCCCTGCTCAACAGTTCTTTCCTCGGCCTGCTGGGTCGGGCCGTCCCTGGACAGGAGTGAGACGTCGTGGCTGACGAGGACCTGTGGCGGATGCTGCGCCAGACCGGCGAGATGCCGTACGGCATCGGGCAGATCGCCGCGCTGGAGCAGCTGCTGCGTCGGGCGGACGCCGCCGACGACCGGCACCTCGCCTTCGCGGTCCGCATCCAGGGCATCACCACGTACATCTACGGTGGCGAGCCGGCCAAGTCGTTCGTCGTCTTCGCCTGGTGTCTGGCGGAGTTCGACAGGGACCCGCAGCCCTACCACGAGCGGTACGCCCAACACCTGCTCTGGCACTTCAAGCACATGGTCAACGGGATGCTGAACTTCCCCGAGGTGCCGTTGGACCGCACCCACGCGGTGCTCGACGACATGGAGCGGCGCTACCGCGAGGGTGGGCACAGCCTCCAGGCCGTGTACAAGTACCGCTACCGGGTGGCCGACCACCTGGGTGACCGTGAGCAGGCCGAGGAGTGGTACCGCAAGTGGCTGACCACGCCTCGTGACCAGCTCTCCGACTGCGCGGGCTGCGACCCGACCACGCAGGTCAACCACCTGAGCCGCACCGGCCGTCACGATGAGGCCGTGGCGCTGGCCGAGCCGGTGCTCAGTGGGCGGCTGAGCTGCACCGAGCAGCCGCAGGGGATCCTCACCGCGCTACTGCCGGCATACCTGCACAGTGGTCGGCACGACGAGGCGCGCAACGCGCACCGGGAGGCGTACCGCCGGCACCGGGGCAGCATCGCCGACCTGTGGGACGTCAGCGAGCACATCGAGTTCTGCACGCTCACCGGCAACGAGGCGCGGGCGCTGGAGATCGTCGAGCGGCACCTGGACTGGCTGGACCGTGCCCCCTCGCCGGGTGCCGCGATGCACTTCGCCGCATCCGCCGCCGCCGCGCTGCGGCAGGTGGACGACCAGACGCTGACGGTGCACCGCCGCGCCTTCGGTGAGCGGCCGGCCGACGAGGTGACGGTGGGTGCGCTCGCCGCCGAGCTGACCGAGACGGCGACCGGGATCGCCGCCCGGTTCGACACCCGCAACGGCAACAGCAACCAGTCCGAGGGCATCGCCCGGCGACTGGCCGTCACGCCGGTCGGTGACCACCTGCCCCTCTCCGCGAGCCTGCGGCGTCGACCGGTGCCCACCACCCGCCCGGCTCCTACCACCGGCACTGCTCCCGCCGCCGGGTCGGCGTCCGAGGCCGTCCCGCCGCGCGAGGTCACGGTGCCCGAACCACGCCGATCGGTGGAGTTCGTCGTACCCGCCGAGGCGGACGCGGGCGAGTTGCTGGCGCTGGCCGAGCAGCGCTGGTCGTCGCACGACCGCCCCGGTATGCGTGCCGTCCTGGCCGCCTTCGAGGAACGCTTCGGCGAGGCGGAGCTGTCGCCGCGCGAGCGTGCCCTCCGGGGCGAACTGCGTGCCGCCGAGCTGGTCGACGCCGGGGACCTGACCGGTGCGGTGACGGTCAACCGGACGACCATGGCGGCGTACGAGGAGTTGGCCGACCCGGCGCGCGCCCAGGTCGTCGCCAGCCGTCTCGGCGCGTTGCTGGCGCAGGGAGACGAGCCGGACGAGGAGGCGTACGCGCTGGCGCACACCGCCGCCGGTTTCCTCGACGAGCACGGTGACGCCCGGCAGCGAGCCGCCGCGCACGATCGGCTGGCGGTGGTGCTGGCACAGCAGGCCCGCTGGCCGGAGGCGCTGGCCGCCTCGGAGCAGGCGGCCGACGGCGCGGGAGACCCGTTCCTGGCGGCCCGGATCGCGCTGCACCGGGCACACATCCTCGAACAGCTCGACGACGAGGACGCCTTCCGGGCCGGCGCGGAGCAGGCCCATCGGCTCGCACAGGAGGCCGGGGTCCCGGAGCTGATCGCCACCGCCGCCCTGGCGCACGCCCGCGTCGCGCAGGATCCGGCTGAGGCGGTCGCCGCGTGCGACGAGGCACTGGCCCACGCCGGGGACGCGCTGCTCCTGCCGGCGCGGGTGACCCGTGCCCGGGCGCTGATCGCGGCGCAGCGCGCCGACGAGGCGGTGGAGGACTTCGCCGAGGCGGTGGCGCTCTGCGTCGAGCGGGGCGAGGCCGGTGACGCCTACCTGCGCTGGGAGTTGGCCACGGCGTACCGGGTAGCCGGGCGGCTCGGCGATGCGGCCGAGGTGGCCGAGGAGGCGGTGACCGGTCTGGATCGCCTCGGGCACCAGGCGGACGCCGATGCGGCCCGACACATGCTGGCCGGTATCTACCAGGGGCTGGGCGAGATCGACCCGGCGCTGGCTCTGCTGGACCGGCTCGCCGAGAACCTCGACGGGCCGGACAATCTCCCGCACCGGGCGCAGGTGCTCGAAGACGCCGGGGACATCCTCTATCAGGCCGACCGGGATGCGGCGGCGGGGCAGAAGTTCGCGGCTGCCGCCTCGGCCTACCAACTGGCCGGCCAACACCTGGACGAGCTGCGGGCCCGTCGTCGGGAGGCGTCGGCGTACCTCTGGGCCGGTGAGACGGCCAGTGCGCTGCGGGCGGTCGAGGCGACCGACCGGCTCGCCGCCGAGTTGACGGCCGGTGCCGCCGAGGAGCCTCCGGTGATCTACGAGGTGTCGTTGGCGGCCGAGACGGCGGCGCGGGTGCTGGCCGGGGACGACCGGGAGGGCGAGGCGCTGGACCGACTGGCGGGGGTCGCGCACCGGCTGCGGTCCGTGGAGGCGTTCGGCGAGGCGGCGCAGGTCGAGATCCTCAGCGGCGAGCTGCTGCTGCGGCAGGGCCGACCGGCCGAGGCGGAGCCGGTGCTGCGCGAGGTGCTCGGCGGTCTGCCGACCGGATCGAGGCCGACGGCCCAGGCCGCCTGGCTGCTCGCCCGCGCGTTGGACGAGTTGGGTCGCTCGACGGAGGCGACCGACCTGCGCAAGCAGCACGACCTGGACCACGACCACTGACGACCTGGGGATTCGTGGGCCTTTCCCGGCAGTCGGACTGGCGGGTAACCAAGGGCCCACGTCTCTTCCCCGGTGGGTCTACGCTGGCCCGGTGACGGTGGAGCAGCAGGCCCGGAGCGGGAGCAGCGGGGCCACGGGATCGGGACGGCGCCGGTCCCGCAAGGACGAGATTCTGGAGATCGCGGTGGGGCTGTTCGCCTCCCGTGGCTACCACGGCGTGTCGATGGACGACATCGGCGCGGCCGCCGGGGTGACCGGCCCGGCGCTTTACCACCACTTCGCCGGCAAGGAGGCGATGCTGGTCGCCGCGCTGGTGCCGGTGAGTGAGGGCTTGCTGGAGGGTGGTCGACAGCGGTCCGCCGCGCATCCCGGCGACCCACGGGCGGTCCTGGAGTCGCTGATCGACTTCCACGTCGACTTCGCGTTGGCCAACCCGGCCGTCATCGCGTTGCACCTGCACGAGCTGGACCGGCTGCCCGAGGAGCCTCGACGGCGTATCCGTCGACTCCAGCGCCTCTATGTCGAGGAGTGGGTCACCGTGCTGACCGCGCTGCACCCCGGCCTGCCGGCCGGTGAGGCGCGGGTGTTGGCGCACGCCGCCTTCGGCCTGATGAACTCGACCCCGTTCCTCGGCGGTGAGGTCGACCGTCGACGCCGGGCCGAGTTGCTGCGCGCCGCCACCCTGGCCGCTCTGCTCGCCCCGACCGACCCGGCCTGACCCGTACCCTCGCGCATCAGCTCGCATCCTTTTCGGCCTGGATGTTAGGAGGGGTCCCCTGCTATACCGCAGGCGTTAGCAGGGGACCCTTCCTTACATGCAGGGCGGCGTGGTTGGCTTGCCCGCGTCCCACAAAATGGAACGCGGAGGAAGCATGATCGAGTCGTTGCTGGTCGCCAACCGAGGTGAGATAGCCCGCCGGATCATCCGTACCGCCAAGCGGCTCGGGGTGCGCGCGATCGCGGTGCACTCGGAGGCCGACACCGACCTGCCGTTCGTCACCGAAGCCGACCAGGCGATCTGTGTCGGACCGGCCAACCCGGCGCAGAGTTACCGCAACGCCGAGGCAATCCTCGCCGCCGCCGAGTCGACCGGGGCGCAGGCGATCCACCCCGGCTACGGCTTCCTGTCGGAGAACGCCGACTTCGCCCGCGCGGTGGAGGCGGCCGGTCTGATCTGGGTCGGACCGGACGCGGACGCGATCAGCGCGATGGGCGACAAGATCAATGCGCGGAACCTGATGGCCGCAGCCGGTGTGCCGGTGGCACCGGGCACCACCGAACCGGCGGGGGACCTGTCGGCGGCGCGCGCCGCGGCGGCCGAGATCGGCTACCCGGTGATGGTGAAGGCCGCTGCGGGCGGTGGCGGCATGGGCATGGGTGTGGCCGTCGACGAGGCCGCGCTGGACACCGAGTACGACAAGGTGCGCGCGTTCGCCGAGCGGATGTTCGGCGACGGTTCGGTGCTGATCGAGCGCTACTTCCCCCGGGTACGTCACGTCGAGGTGCAGATCCTCGGACTGGCCGACGGTCGGGTGGTGGCGCTGGGCGAGCGCGAGTGTTCGGTGCAGCGCCGCAACCAGAAGCTGGTCGAGGAGTCGCCGTCACCGGCGGTCTCGCCGGAGTTGCGTACCCGCCTGCTGGCGGCGGCGGTCCGGGCCGGTGAGGCGGTGAAGTACCGCAACGCGGGCACGGTGGAGTGCCTGTTGGTCCCGCGTCAGCGGGATCTCAGCGGGGATAGCCCTACCTCCGAAGAATTCTTCTTCCTGGAGATGAACACCCGGCTCCAGGTGGAGCACCCGGTCACCGAGCTGGTCTACGGCCTCGACCTGGTCGAGGAGCAGCTCCGGGTGGCGGCCGGGTTGGCGCCGACCTTCGACCCGGACGCGTTGACGCCGCGCGGGCACGCCATCGAACTGCGGATCAACGCCGAGGACCCGAAGCGTTTCCTGCCCGGACCGGGCGTGGTCAGGACCTGGGTGGAGCCGACCGGCGCCGGGGTACGCGTCGACTCCGGCTACGTCGCCGGCAACACCGTGACCCCGTTCTACGACAGCCTGATGGCCAAGCTCGTGGTCGACGCGCCCACCCGGGCCGAGGCGATCGACCGGGCCCGCGCGGCGGTGGCCGGATTCGAGCTGGCCGGTCCCAAGAACAACCTGCCGTTCTTCGCCGAGTTGCTGGAGAACCCGGAGTTCGTCTCCGGTGACTACGACACCGGCATCGTCTCCCGGATGCGCTGACCCCGCCGGGTCACGAGATGCCGCCGGGACGTCTGGACGGGCACCTCGTGACCCTGGCGGTCACCGCCTGACGTGACATGCTTGGGTGGTCAGCGACAGATAAGTGTCACAGTGAGGTGATGTCGTGATGGCGGAGCTGCCGACGTCCGTGTCCATCCGCGAGGTCGGGCCGCGCGACGGGCTGCAGAACGAGGACCCGATCCCGACCGGGGCCAAGGTGCGCCTGCTCGACGCGCTCTCCCGCACCGGCGTACGGCGGATCGAAGCGGTGTCGTTCGTGCACCCCCGGGCGATCCCGCAGATGGCCGACGCCGACGAGGTGTGGCAGCGGGCGGCGAAGGCGGACGGGGTCCGCTACTCGGCGTTGGTGCCCAACTCGAAGGGCGCGCAGCGGGCCCTGGCCGCCGGCTTCACCGAGATCGAGGTGGTCGTCTCGGCCAGCGACACGCACAACCGCCGCAACGTCAACCGGGGCACCGACGAGTCGTTGGACGACATCGCCGAGCTGATCGACCTGCTGCACGGGGCCGACGCCACCGCCGAGGTGATCATCGCGACCAGTTTCGGCTGCCCCTACGAGGGCGACGTCGACCCGGCCCGCGTCGCCGCCATCGTCGAGCGCGTGGTCCGCGACGGCGCCGACCGCGTCGCGTTCGGCGACACCACCGGCATGGGTACGCCCCGACGCGTCCGTGACCTGGTCACCGCCGTACGCGACCGCGACGCGGACGTGCCGGTGCTGCTGCACTTCCACAACACCCGGGGCACCGCGTTGGCCAACCTGCTGACCGCCCTGGAACTGGGTGTCACGGAGTTCGACGCCAGTGTGGGTGGCCTCGGCGGCTGCCCCTACGCGCCCGGTGCCAGCGGCAACCTGGCGACCGAGGAGGCGGTGCACATGCTGCACGACATGGGCGTCGACACCGGCATCGACCTGGACGCCCTGATCGAGGTGGCCGAACTGGCCGAGGAGCTGACCGGTCGACGCCTGCCCTCCGGGGTGCTGCGCGCCGGTCCGCGTACCCGGCTGACCCCCTCCCCGGCCTGACCCGGCCGCCGCCCGCACCATCCGGGCCGAGCGGCCCGGCCGACACCGACGCGGTGCCCGACCGGGGCGACGTCGGCGGGCTCGGCTACTGGGACCACCAGGTGGGTTGGCGTGACCAGCGGTGGCCGCGCAGGGTCTCCCGCAGCGCCGGGTCGAGCTGCTGCCCGTCGCTGACCGCGAGGTTGCGTTCGACGTGGCTGACCCGGCGCATCCCGGGAATGACGGTGGCGACCCGGGGTTCGGCGAGGATGAACCGCAGCGCGGCCTCCGGCATCGGCATCCCGGTCGGCAGGTCCTTGCGCAGCTCCTCGGCCCGCGCGACGCTGGCGGCGAGGTTCTCCGGCACGAAGTACGAGTTGCGCCAGTCCCCCTCCGGCCAGGTCGTCTCCGTCGTCAGCGTGCCGGTCAAGGTGCCCTCGTCGAACGGCACCCGGGCGATGACCGCCACGTCGTGTTCCGCCGCCGCCGGGAACAGGTCGTCCTCGGGAGCCTGGTCGAAGATGTTGTAGATCACCTGGACGGCGTCGATCAGCCCGGTGGCCAGCGCGCGTACGCCGTTCCAGGACTCCCACCGGTTGACCGAGATGCCGATGCCGCCGATCAGGCCCTGCTCGCGCAGCCCGGTGAGGGTGCGCTGCCAGCGTGGGTCGTCCGCCCAGGAGTCCTCCCAGACGTGCAACTGCAACAGGTCGATGGTGTCCAGGCCGAGGTTGCCGAGACTCGTGTGGACGTACTCCTCGATGTGGTCCGGCGGGAAGACGTCGTCCAGGGTGGACTCACGCGTCGACGGCCAGTTCATGTCCTTCGGCGGCACCTTCGTGGCGACGTACAGCCGGGTGCCCGGGTTGGCGCGGACCAGTTCACCCAGCACCCGCTCGCTGTGCCCGCGCCCGTACACCCAGGCGGTGTCGAAGAAGTTGCAGCCCAGGTCCACGGCCCGCTGGAGAGCGGCGATCTTCTCGTCGTCCTCGACGCCGGTCCAGCCGTGCAGACCGCCGCCGACGCCCCACATGCCGTACGAGACCTCGCTGACCTGCCAGTCCAGTCGACCGAACCTGCGGTAGCGCATGTGTCACCTCTCCGGTGCCCGAGGGGGTTGAGGGGGTGTGCCGTCGCCCCACACGCGTACCGCCTGCTCATGGTCCGAGCCGGGCGACGCGAAGGAACGTACGAGTTCGGCGGAGAGGTCGGCCGGTGGCCGGACCAGACCGGCCGTCCAGCGCGGTTCGGCGCCCCGGGCGCGTTTGGCGCCGTACGTGCCGGCGCCGAGGTGGACCTGACCCAGGCCGCGTTCCGCCGCCAACTCCCGGGGCCGGTACATGCTGAGGTTGAAGTACGAGTAGGGCGCCGCCCCCTCGGCGAACCCGGCGGCGCGGACGTACACCCCGTCGGGCCACAGGTAGTTGAGGCTGAACCCGACCACCGTGTCGCCCGCGTACTCCAGGAGCACGTGGCTGTACGCGTCGAGCGCCGGCACCTGCGAGGCGAAGTAGGCGTGCATGTCGGCGTCCGTGTCCGGCCCGCCGTACTTGCGCTGCGTCGCGCCGAGCAGCGGGGCGATCACGTCCACGCAGGCGGAGAGCGGCACCGTCGCCACCCGGTCGACGGCGGCCTCGTACCGGCGGCGTTCCCGTCGCCACTCGCGGCGCCCGGCCGTCGCGGCGGAGTCCTCGCCGACGTGCACCGGCAGCACCGCCTCGGCCGACAGCGGCGCGGCCACCGGCGGCGGACCGTCCGGGCCGACCGCCCGCGTCCACGCGGCCCGGTACGCCGCGACGTTCGCCACCGGTGTGTAGAGCAGCGCGACGCTGGCCGCGCCGAGCCGTGCGGCCAGCGCCTCCACCTCGGTGAAGAGGGCGGTCAGCACGGCGTCGCGCCGGTCGTCGGTGAGGTCGTCGGCGATCGCCACCGCGCCGTGGTAGCCGGCCCGCGAGCCCACCAGCAGCACCGGCAGGAAGGCCGCGTGCTCCTCGGGCGACAGCGACCGCCCGAGGTTCTCCTCGGCCATGTGGCTCGGGCTGTAGGCCAGGTTCATCGACGGCACGCTCGCGCCGTGCCACAGATAGGTGGCCACCGCCGCCAGCGGGATGCCCGCCGCGTCCTGCACGACCAGGTAGGTGGTGTCGAACGACCTGTCGGTCTCCGACCAGGCGACCCACGGGTAGCCGAGGTAGAAGCCGTCACCGGCGGCGAGGCCGTTCCACACGTCCTCGCCGATCTCGGTGACCGAACGTCGGGTGGTGACCGACAGGTCGTCCATCAACTCCCCTGGTGGTCGCCGTCGTCGAACAGTTCGAGGGCCACCAGGTCGTCGTAGGTCTCCCGACGGCGGATCAACGTCACCTGGTCGCCGTGCACCAGCACTTCGGCGGGCCGCTGCTGGCTGTTGTAGTTGCTGGTCATCGTCATGCCGTACGCCCCGGCGGTGAAGATGGCGAAGTGTGCGCCGGGCTCCAGCTCGGGCAGCGAGCGACCCCGCGCCAGGTAGTCGCTGGACTCGCAGATCGGCCCCACCACGTCGTACGAGGTCAGCCCGGCCAGGCCGGACACGTCCCGGGAGACCGGCGTGGCGTCGGCAGGGGGCTGGACCGGCCACATGAAGTGGTAGCTGTCGTACATCGCCGCTCGGGCCAGGTGCGTCATGCCCGCGTCGAGCACCACGAGCTGCCGTTCACCGGCCTGCTTCAGGTAGCGGACGGTGCTGACCAGGACACCGGCGTTGGCGGCGATCGTGCGACCCGGCTCGAAGATCACCTGACCGCCGAGGCGGGCGAACCCGGTCAGCCGGGGGATGATCGCCTCGGCGAAGTCGTCCCAGCTCGGTGCGGTGCGGTCCACGTACTCGGCGGGGAAACCACCACCCAGGTTGAGCGTGGTGATGCGGTGCCCGGCCTGTTCGAGCTGGGCCACCAGGGCCATCAGCCGGTCGAGCGCGGTGGCGTACACCTGCGGGTCGAAGATCGGGCTGCCCAGGTGGACGTGGAAGCCCTCGATGCGCAGCGCCTCGTCGGCGGCGGCCTGCGCGAACAGCGCGGCGGCGCGGTCGATGTCCACGCCGAACTTGCCGCCCCGGGTGCCGGTGGTCGTCCGCGCCGGGGTCCGCTCGTCCGGTGCCACGTCCGGGTTGACCCGGATCGCCAGCCGGGGACGCCGGCCCTCCTGCCGGGCGATGCGGGACAGCAACTCCACCTCGGCCTCGGACTCGACGTTGATGCAGCGGATGTTGCGGACGACCGCCTCGCGCAGCTCGGCCTCCGACTTGCCGACCCCGGCGAGCACCGTGCGCTCCGGGTCGACGCCCGCCAGCATCGCCCGGTGCAGTTCGCCGCCGCTGACCGCGTCGACCCCGGCGCCCTCCCGACCGAGCAGCCGGAGCAGGTGCACGTTGCTCAGCGCCTTCGCCGAGAAACAGACCAGCGGGTTGACCGCGTCGAACGCCTTCGCGAAGCGACGGTAGTGATCGATCAGGGTGCTCGCCGAATAGACGTAGGTGGGTGTGCCGAAACGCTCGGCCACCGAGGTCAGCGGGACCCCTTCACAGTGCAGCGTGCCGTCGCGATAGGTGAACTCGTCCATCTGTTCCTCATTCAGGAGATCAGCGCACAGGATATCCGTCCACTCAACGAAGATCGGCCCCTACCTGTGCCGGTAGAGAGCATCCTGTTCGAGAGCACGAATACGCTGGTAATCCTCCTCCAGACGACTCGGATCCTCGGCGATCAGATAGAGATGTCCGGGTGAGGTGAACAGGTCGACGGTCCGGTGCACCGGAGTGTCCGGAAGCAGATTCAACGCCGACCCGCAGAGCACCGAGGGGATCTCGGCCAGGCGGTCGGCGGCACCGTCGGCGATCAGACCGTCGTAGGGGGCCACCAGGCAGACCACCATCAGGGCGCGGTGGCGGTGGTACCCGCTGCCGAGACGGCGGCGGAAGCGCTCCGGTACGGCGTACCGCTCGACGGTCAGCGAGAGCTGACTCTCCCCGGTCGCCTGCGTCGGCCCGTCCGGCGTGACGCCCCCTTCGAGGCGGGCGCCGGACTCGATCAGCACCGGTCCACGGTCGTCGACGAAGAGTTCGGTGTGCGCCGGACCGTCGTGTACGCCGAGCGCGTCCAGCACCCGTTCGACGAAGATCCGCACCTGGTCCTGGAGATCGCCGGTGCCGTCCAACAGGACCTGCCGGTCGTACACCGGCCGTCCGTCGACGAAGATCCGGTCGTCGCGCCAGATCTCGTGGACGTGGTGCCGGCCGTCGAGACTCACGCTGTTGACGAAGTACTGCTGACCGACCAACTGCTCCTGCACCAGCAGCGCGTCGTTGACCTGGGCCATCGCGTTGGCCGAGCCGAGCAGCTTGCCCGCCGCCGACCGGGCCTCGGTGCCGTCCGCGCAGAAGTGCACCCCCTCGGAACCGGCGCTGGCGGCGGGCTTCACCACGACCGGGAGCACCCGCGTCGCGGCCAGCCAGTCGTCGAGTTCCTCGATGCTGCGGATCTGGGTGCCGAGCGGCACCCGCAGACCGGCGCGGGCGGCGGCGGCCATCATCGCCGGCTTCTGCCGCCGGGGCCGGTCGTCGGCGCGGGAGTTGCCCGGCAACCCCAGCTCGGCGGCGAGGTCGTCGGCCAGGTCGACGCCCCACTCGCAACCGGGGATCACGTGAGCCGGGCGCAGCGGTGCGAGCTGGTCGGCGAGCTGTCGGACCGCCGCCGGACCGTCGCCGGCGGCGGTCAGCACGTCGACGAACTCCTCCCGGCGCAGCCCGGCGGCGTACCGCTCGTTGATGGTGCCGGTGAGGACGGCGACGCAGCGCCGACCGTGCCGGGCGAACGCGGGTGCCAGGAGCGCACCGGTGGAGAACGGGTCGACGATCACGATGGTCTCGTCGGTGTCGGCGGCGACCGGGTCGAGGCGACGGCCGGGGCGGCTCTGCGGTGACGCCGCGACCACCTCGGTCACGAACGACGCCCGGTAGGGGCGCAGGTCCAGCCCGACGGCGGGGCTGAGCACGTCCAGCCGCATCGGCAGCGGGTCCGCCCAGGTGGCGGCCCGCTCGGGCGGTCGGGCGTAGCAGAGGCTCAGCACCGGGTCGGCGAACCGGTCGGTACGCAGCACCAGCTCGGCCTCGTCGCACCCGTCGTCGTCCGGGTCGAGGTGGTGCAGCGGGACCGGGACGAAGCCGAGGCGGCTCTTGAAGCTGAGGAGCCCCGCCTGGGCGATGTGGCCGTACAGGGTCGGGTCGGTGCCGAGCGAGATCCAGGGGAGGCCACGCCGGGCGCTCTCCTCGAACGCGGCCACGTAGAGCGCGCGGCTGATCATCCCGCGTCGCGCCTGTGGCCGGGCGGCCGAGAAGGCCACCCGCAGGGCCTCGGGCGTGACCCGGCACATCACCGCGCCGACCAGCTCACCGGCGGATCTGGCGGTGACCAGCACGAAGTCGGCGAGTCCGGCCTCGGTCGCGGTGACCGCGTGCGCCGCCGGCAGGCCGTACGGCATGGTGGCGATCTGCGCGTCGTAGACGGCGAGGAACTCGCCGAACAGGTCCGGACCGATCCGGTCGTGCACCTCGACGTCGAGCCCCGCCGACTCGACGTACCGCAGCGCGTGGCGGACGTTCTGCCGTTCCGCCTTCGGCAGGGCGGCCAGGAAGTCCGCCGTCCGCTCCGGCGTACGCCGTCCCCAGGTCACCCAGCGTGGCTTGAGTCGGAAACCGGACGCCGTCAGATCCGCCCACCGGTCCCGGGCCGGATCGGTGACGACCACCAGGTCGACGTCGTCGAATCCGACCCAGGCCCGGTCGAGCGCGTCCTCGGTGGACATCTCCCACCTGCGGACGCCGTAGTAGTCGCTCCCCCCGAAACCGGACACGCGTCCCCCCTCGCTGCTGCTGCGGATCCCGGCCCGGTGGTGCCCGGCGAACGGTGGCTCAGCCGGTCACGATGCGCTGCCGACGCTGGCCGGGGCATCGACGCGACTCAGCGTATCCCGCACCCACAAGACGGCCGCGAGCGCGACGAGCGCGGCCACCGGGGACAGCAGACGTGCCTCGGCGGGGCCGAACCACCCCAGGACCGCGCCGGCCAGAAGGGTGCCCGCCGCACTGCCGACCGCCATCATCGTCGCGGCCAGAGCGAACGACTCGTTGATCACCGTCTTGGGCACCATCCGGCCGAGCAGCCCGAACTCCTCGGCGCTGAGCGCCGCCAACGGGAGGCCGGCGAGGAACAGGCAGACCGCGAGCACCGGGATCGAGGTGGCGAAGACCAGCGGGATCATGCAGGCCAGCGCCACCGCCAGCAGCACCAGGTAGCGGTGTACCGCCCGGCGGGTGTGCTGTCGCGCGCCCCAGACCAGCCCGCCGAGGACGCTCGCGGCCGGGGGCAGGGACAGCAGCGCCACCCCGGTCGCGGCCGTGCTGCCATGTGCCGAGACGGTGGCCGGCACCGCGACCTCCAGGACGGCGAAGGCGGCGGCGGCGGCACCGGCGGCGACCAGGATCGCCACCACGCCGGGAACTCGCCAGGGGCGACGGGAACGCGCCGGACCGTCACCGGTCGCGTCGGCCTCCGCCGACCCGTCCGGCTTGCGCATGGTGGCGACGGCCGGGGCGCTGCCGTAGAGCAGCGAGCCGACCACCAGCATGCCGCCGGCCAGCAGGGTGGTGGCCAGCGCGCTGAAGACGCCCGTGAACAGGCCGGTCGCCGCCGGCCCGATCACGAAGAACACCTCGATCAGCACCGCTTCCAGGGCGTTGGCGGTGTTCAGCTTCGGTCCGGGCGGCAGGATCAGCGCCCAGGCCGCCCGGACGGTCGAACCGACCGGCGCCATGCTGAGCGCCACCGGCACCACGGACGAGATCAACAGCCAACCGGGCCCCTGGTTCGCGGCGACGAACCCGACCAGCGCCACCGCGTGCAGCAGCGCTAGCACCGGTAGCACCCGGCGCAACCCGTGGCGGTCGATCAGTCGACCGTGCACCGGCCAGGCGACCGCCAGGCCGCCGCTGAAGAGGGCGAGCGCGGTCGCACCGGCCGAGTAGGACCCGGTCTTCTCACTGACGTGCAGGAAGATCGCGAGTGGCTCGATCGCCACCGGCAGTCGGGCGAGCATCGCGGGCAGCATCACCCGGGGTACGCCGGGGGTACGCCAGAGTTCGACGTACCGCCCGACGGCGTCAACCAGCGACACGGGCGTCCAACCTGGCCACCGGGGCCTCGTCGGCACCGGACCCCGGCCGGTAGATCCCGTCGTACTGGTCGATCAGTGACCCGTTCAGCGCCTCGGTGAGCCGGAGACGCTGCTCGAACAACTCGTAGTACGACAGGTGCTTGGACGGCATCGGCGAGAGGTAGACGCTGATCACCTCCGGAGTCTGCTCGATGTCGAAGGCGAGCCGGTCCGCCTTCTTGCGGAAGTCCGCAGTGCCGGGCAGCAGTGTCCGGTTGAACACGTTGAAGTAGTTGGTCGCCTCGGGACTGGCCTCGACCAGCCGATCCTTGAGTTCGAGGCACCGGTCCAGGTACATGTCGATCATCGATTGGTCATCGTCGTCGTGCCCGATCAGCATGTTGAACGTCAGATATCGGACGCCCAGGTCCAGCATGGACGTGATGATCCGCATCTGCTCCTGGAACGGACGCAGCTTACGGAACTTCTGGGTGGGCTCGTCCCCGAGGTATTCCAACGGGATCTGGACCCGATAGCAACCGACCCACCGGTCACCGCTGGTGTCGTTCCAGAACAACGTCTCCATCAGTTCCCGGTCCACCTCACCGAGGTCCAGGAACTTGCCGAATTCGAGCCCGTTGGCGAACTCCCAGGAGAACTCGTACTCACGGGCGATCCGGAAGATCTCCAGGGTGTCCTCGCGGCCGGAGTCGTGCAGCAGCGTGCCCCGGCCGGACCGCTGGATCCGGGAGAGCGTGTTGTCCTCCTGGAAGAGGATGTTCGAGATGCCGACCGACCGGAAGTAGTCGAAGTGCCGGCGCACCACGTCCGGCTTCATGTAGCGGTAGTGCCCCCGCATCGGGGTCGCGCAGAACGAGCAGGTCCGGTAACAACCGCGCGAGGTCTCGAAGCAGGTGAACGGTGCCCGTACGGTCTTCGGCGGCTGACCCTCGCCGGTGTCGTCATAGATGGACAGGTCGTCGATCAGGTCGAGTGCCATCGGCGGCAACTCGGCCAGGTTGAGCTGGGGACCGCCCATGATGACGATGCCGTCGCCGATCCGGCGACTGAGCACCGACTCCTCGATCGGTCTGCCGGTGGCCCGGGCCTCGACCACCCGGGCGAAGGTCTGCTCGCCTTCGAGCTGGATCACCACGTCGAAGCCGTTGGCGAGGTACCACTCGGGCCGGGCGGTGACGTCCATCCCGCCGCCCACGATCAGCGCGTCCGGGTTGGCCTTCTTGAGGAACTTGGCGAAGTCGGTCACCACCCGGGCCGAGTTGGTGAAGTTGTTCGAGATGCCGATGACGTCGGCGGCCCGCGCCTCGTCCGCGTAGTTCTCGAAGGCGCCGCCGTAGCGGATGCAGTCGACGGTGCGGGGCCCGTACGCGAACGAGGCGTAGTGCTCGGGCTCACCGGCGTCGACCTGGGTGTCGACGATCCGGAACTCCGCGTCGACACCCCACTCCCGCAGGTACGCCCGCGCTCCGGCGGCCAACGTGACGAGAGCGCTCTTGGGGTTGCGTACCCGCACCGGGCTGATCGTGGTGCCCTCGTCCCGGAACGACTGCCCCGGGTACGGGGCGTAGA
This sequence comes from Verrucosispora sp. NA02020, assembly GCF_013364215.1. Taxonomy (NCBI): domain Bacteria; kingdom Bacillati; phylum Actinomycetota; class Actinomycetes; order Micromonosporales; family Micromonosporaceae; genus Micromonospora; species Verrucosispora sp. NA02020. Next base: position 47,944 of record NZ_CP054923.1, read on the forward strand.
AGAGGGTGACGCGCATGGTCGGACCTCCCGTCAACCCGCGTAGATGCCGTCGTAGAGACGGTGCATCTCGCGGTCGTTGAGCATGTTCGTCATTTCGAGACGCTTCTGATAGATGTCCCAGTAGGTGAAGTGGTCGGTGTTGATGGCCGACAGGAAGATCCCGATCACCTCGGGGTTCTCGTCGATGTCGAACTGGAGCAGCGAGCGCAGCGTCACCCAGTCGCGGGCGCCCGGCAGCAGCGACAGGTTGAACACGTTGAAGTACGGCTTGTACTTGCCCTTGCCGACCGAGGTCAGCTCCTCCTTCAGCCGCATGCAGTAGTCGGTGAAGATGTCGATGCCCTCGCGGTCGTGCTCCGGGTAGCCGATGAACAGGTCGTACGTCTGGTGGCCGACCCCGTGGTCGGTGAGCATGGTGGCCAGGACGTTCACCTGCTCGTCGAAGCCGAGCAGCTTGGGGAACCGGCGCTTCTTGACGTTCATGTTGTCCAGCGGGATCTGCACCCGGTAGCAGCCCACCCACCGGCCGTCGACGGTCTCGCTGCCCAGCAGCGCGTCGGCGAGTTCGTGGTCGAAGCTGCCGTTCTGCATGAACTTGCCGAACTCGATGCCGTTGGCGAACTCCCAGGCGAAGCCGTACTCGCGGAACATCCGGAACATGGCGAGGACGTCCTCGCGCCCGGAGTCGTACAGGTAGCGGCCGGCGCCGTTCTGCTGGATCCGGGAGAGCGGATTGTCCTCCTGCCAGACGATCGTCTTGATGCCGTACTCCTGGAAGACCCGGAGGTGCTTCTCCATCATGGGCAGGCTCATGTAGCGGTAGCCGCCCCGCGACGGTGCGGTGCAGAACGAGCACCGCCACGCGCATCCCCGGGAGGTCTCCCAACAGATGAAGTTGCCCTGCACACCGGCAGGCGGCGGACCCTCGGCGGTGTCGTCGTAGACGGACAGGTCGGGGATGAGGTCCAGCGCCATCGGCTCGATCGAGTCCATCGGCACGGTCTCGGAGGTGTCGACCTTGTGGGGGATCAGCCGGCCCGGCAGCGAGATGTTCGGCACCGTGTTCAGGTCCTGCTTGCGATAGACGGCGTCCACCAGCCGCGCGAAGGTCAGCTCGCCCTCCCCGCGCACCACCGCGTCGGCGCCCCGGGCCAGGTAGTACTGCGGACGGGCGGTGCAGTCGACCCCGCCCACCACCACGATCGCCTTGGGGTTGATCCGCTTGATGTGCAACGCCAGGTCGGCCACGATCTGCGCGCTGTTGGTGAAGTTGCAGGTGATGCCGTGCACGTCCGCCGCGCGGATCTTCTCGTTGGCCTCCTCGAACGGGGTGCCGTACCGGTAGCAGTCCATGACCCGGGGGCCGTACGGCAGCGACTTGTACTTCACCCGCTGCCCGCCGAGCTGGAGATCGATGATCTCGATGTCGCAGGAGTAGCCGAAGTGCGGTGCGTACGCCCGCAGCCCGGCGGCGATCGTGGTCAGTGCGCTCTTCGGGTTGTACGGTCGCTCGGTGTTGATCGGCTCGCTCTCGCCCTGGAAGATCTGCGAGGGGTAGGGAGCGTAGTAGAGATTGACCTTCATGGCGTCTCCTGGACCCGTTGGTCGCGGTTCACTGAGCTGTCCCGCTGGACAGATGAGGACGGCCCACCGCTGCGTGGTACGTCCGGTTGAGACGGTCGATCATCACGTCGATCTCCCTGTCCCGGCTGGTGCCCCAGTCGAGGCCGAGTCCCCGGGCCAGCCGGGTGGCTCGGGGAGTCTCGGTGCCGACCAGAGCGTCGTGGACCACCTCGGCCAGTGGCTCGGCCTCCGCGGCGGTGCGGGGACGCAGCACGGCGAGGCAGCGCGCCACCTCGTCGTCGCCGACCGCGTCGGCAGCCCGGTCGAGGAACTCGTCGTAGCTGATCTCCGGCAGTGGTCGGTCCTCGACGCGTAGCCGGGCCAACAGGTCGGCCACGGCCACGGAGGCGGGTGCCACCACGTTCAGCACACCCTCGGCGGGCGTGCGGCGGTGCGGGTCGGCGAGCGCGGCCACCATCCGGGCGACCACGTCGACCGGCGTCCAGTCCACCCGCAGCCGGGTCGACGGGCGTACGCCGAGCCGCAGGCAGAGCCGCAGGATCATGGTCACCGTCGAGCGCGGGTTGGCGTGGCCGGTACGGGAGTGTGCCGCCACCTCGCCGAGCCGGACGACGGCGGCGGGTACGCCCTGCGCGGCGGCACCCCGGACGAGTTGCTCGGCGACCCACTTGGACTGGCTGTAGCCGTCGACCGGCGGTGCCGACGTGAGCGCGAGGAACGCCTCGGCCAACGGCGTTCCGGGTGTGCTCCGGACCGTGGTGGTGGAGAGCGTGACCAGGCGTTTGCGGACCTGCGTGCCGGCGAGGTCGACGAGCGTCCGCAGCCCGTGCACGTTGGTGTCGCGCAGGTCGAGGTAGTCGCGGAGGGTGTCCACCCGGCCCGCCGAGTCCACGATCGTGCCGACCTCCCGGCTCAGCCGCCGCCAGTCGTCACCGGAGAGACCGAGCTGCGGTCGGGCCAGGTCACCGGCGAGCGCCGTCCACCGGTGCGCCGCTGCCGACCCGCCACCGGTCGCGGCCAGCACGTCGGCCACCCGACGCGAGGCGGCCCCGTCGTCGGCGGCCCTCACCAGGCAGACCACCGGCCGGTCGCCATGGGCCAGCAGCGCCGCGAGCACCTGTGCGCCGACGAAACCGGTCGCCCCGAGCAGGAGGACCGTGCCAGGGTCCTCGGCCGGTCGTAGCGGTGCGGTGCCCAGGTCACCGAGCCTCGCGTCCCGGGCCAACTCGGGTGCCACGGTGGTGGACGTCGGCAGGGACGGGCCGCCGCGGACCAGGTCCGCCTGGGCCGGGATGGTGGAGGCCCGGACCAGGTCGCGGGCGGCGAGCCACACCCCGAACGTCCGTTCCAGGTCGACCGCGAGTCGGGCGGCGCCGAGCGAGGTCCCGCCGAGGCAGTAGAAGTCCTCGTCGTACGCGCCGAAGCCGAGCACCCGCGACCAGATCTGGGCGATCCGCGCCTCCACGCTCCCCGGCGGGTACGCCGGACCGGGCCCGTCGGTGCCCGGCGGAACGTCGGTGAGGTGCTCCCGCAGACGCTGCTGGTCCACCTTGCCGTTCGCGAGCAGCGGCAGGCTGTCGAGGCGGACGAAGCGGCCCGGCACCAGCTCACCGGGGAGACCGGCGCGGGCGTACTCGCGCAGCGTCTCCTCGCCCACCTCGCCGTCGGCCGAGTAGAAGCAGACCAGCGCCGGGGTGGCACCGGTCTCGTCCACGAGCACCGTCACCTGACGCAGGCCGGGTGCCGTGACGAGGGTGCACTCGATCTCGCCGAGGTCGACGCGTACCCCGGCGATCTGGACCTGGGCGTCGCGTCGGCCGGTGAACATCAGCAGGCCGTCGTCGCGCACCCAGCCGAAGTCGCCGGTGCGGTAGAGCAGGTCACCGGGAACGCCGGCGTACCGGTTCGGCACGAAGACCTGGCGGGTGCGGTCGGTGTCGCCGTGGTAGCCCGCGCCGAGACACAGGCCTGCGAGGTGGATCTGGCCGACCTCGCCGCGCGGTGTGGGCGCGCCGTGTTCGTCCAGGAGCAGCACGGACGTGTTGGGCAGCGGCAGGCCGAGCGGGATGACCTGGCGGTCGTCGTCGCCGACGGCGTGGAAGACCGAGCCGATCGAGGCTTCGGTGGGCCCGTAGGTGTTGGTCACCCGCACGTCCGGGAACATCCGCCGGAACGCCTGCACGGCCGGTGGTTTGGCGGCCTCGCCACCGATGAAGACCTGCCGCATCGACGCCAGCAGGTGCCGGTCCTGCGGCCGGCTCCGCAGGCGCTCGACGAGCAGGTCGAAGATGCTCGGCACGAAGTCGGTCATGGTGACCCGGTGCCGGTGGATCTGCGTCAAGGTGGCGTCGAAGTCGAGGATGCCGGTGCGGTCCGGGATGACGACGGTGGCGCCACGGGTCAGCGGCCACAGCAGTTGCCAGATCGACGAGTCGAAGGTGTGCGCGGAGTTCTGGAGCACCACCGCGCCGTCGGCGGCGAACCGCTCGGTCATCGACAGGAAGCGGTTCACCAGACCCCGGTGCAGGTTGACCGCGCACTTGGGCAGTCCGGTGGAGCCGCTGGTGAAGAACGCGTAGATCGGGTCGTCGGGTCGGGGCCGGGCCGCGACGACGGGTGCGGCGACCGCGTCCGGGCCGGCCCGGACGCCGATCACCGGCCGATCGGTGGCGGGCGGTGGCGTGCCGACGACCGCCCGGGGGGCGAGGTCGTGCAGCATCCGCTGCTGCCGCTGGGCCGGCCAGGCCCGGTCGAACGGCACGAAGGCGGCACCCGACCGCATGGTGCCGAGCATCGCGACGAGTTGCTCGACGCGATCGTCGAGCAGCAGGGCGACGAAGTCTCCCCGCCGTGTGCCGCGCGCGAGCAGGTCGGCGGCGACCACGTCGGCCAGCCGGTCGACGTCCCGGTAGGTCAGCGCGCCGGCGGGATGGACGACCGCGACGGCGTCCGGGTGACGCCGTACGGCGTCGTCGACGAGGTCGACCACGGTCCGGTGGAGCGGACGTGGCCGGGTGGGTCCTGTGAGGAGAGCGCCGACCTCAGCGGGATCGCGGTGGACGCGCTCCATTCCGAGAATCGTCAATGCGCAGCTGAGGATGCCATCGAGGGCACCTCCCCCGAGGTGTGCTTCCGCGCGACCGGCGGTGCCGGCCGACGGCGCGAGTGGTAGGTCTACATTGACCCGGGTCGGACCCTAACGGCGGTCTCGCGCGCCTGTCAACGCATTGACGGGTGTGCGTCTTGGCAGGTGCCGGAAGGGCAGGTGAGCGGCTTCGGGGAAATTGTCCGATGGCGATGACATGTGCCTTCCGTCCGGTGCATCCAGGGGGACGGAAAACCGATCGCCGGACGTCTGTCAGCGGACATCTGGATCGGGTACCGTGCGCTCTCATCGGCCGTGGCTTCCGGCCAACGGGGACGAAGCGAAGGGACACCGCGTGACTGTGCAGAGCCCGGTCCGGAAGGTTTGCCTGGTAGTGGCGGTGGCCGCTCTCGTCGTGACAGCGGGATGCGCCAAGGAGGACAAGAGCGAGGTCCAGGCCAGCGGCGTCAAGCTCATCGAAAAGGGCAAGCTGACCGTGTGCACGCACCTGCCCTATCCGCCGTTCCAGTCGAAGGACGCCGCCGGTGAGGTGATCGGCTTCGACGTCGACATGATCGACCTGGTCGCCCAGGAACTCGGCGTCGAACAACGGATCGTCGACACGCCCTTCGAGGGGATCAAGTCCGGCCAGGACCTGAACACCGGAAAGTGCGACGTCGCCGCCGCCGGAATGACGATCACCGAGGAACGGCAGAAGGTGATGGACTTCTCCGCGCCCTATTTCGACGCGACCCAGGCGATGCTGGTCAAGACCGGTAAGCCGTACAAGTCACTGGACGACCTGCGGGGCAAGAAGGTCGCCGTCCAGGCCGCCACCACCGGTCGCGACTACGCGCGGGGCCTCGCGACGGAGAAGGGTCTCGAACTCGTCGAGTTCGAGGACCTGGCCGCCGAGCAGCAGGCCCTCGCCAACGGGCAGGTGGAGGCGGCCATCAACGACCTGCCGGTCTGGACCGAGTACATCAAGGAGAACCCCGGCGGGTTCGAGGTGGCGGCCGAGTTCGACACCGGTGAGCAGTACGGCTTCTCGGTCCGCAAGGACGACAACCCTGAGCTGCTCAAGACCATCAACGAGGTGCTCGACCGGGCCAAGCAGGACGGCACCTACGAGCGGGTCTACGAGAAGTGGATCGGCCCACGACCGTGAAACTGCGTCGTCGTCAGCGCGAGCGACTGTCCCTCTGGCTTCAATACCTGGCCTTCGTGGCGGTCGCCGCGCTGGTGATCGGCAGCGCGGACTGGGGCAGGCTCGCCGACGCCTTCTTCCGGGTCGACATCATCAGGTCGATGTTCCCGACGATCATCACGGTCGCGTTGCGCAACACGATTCTCTACACCCTGGGCGCTTTCGCCTTCGGTCTCGTGTTCGGCACGCTGCTGGCGTTGATGCGGTTGTCCCGGGTGGCGCCGTACCGGTGGGTCGCGACGGCCTACATCGAGTTGTTCCGGGGGCTTCCCGCGCTGCTGGTGCTCTTTCTGGTCGGGTACGGCATCCCTATCGCCTTCCCCGAGCGGGAGATCCCGGGCGGGGTGTTCGGCTCGATCGCCATCGGTCTCGGACTGACGGCGGCGGCGTACATGGCCGAGACCATTCGCGCCGGTATCCAGGCGGTTCCGAAGGGGCAGATGGAGGCGGCCCGTACGCTCGGCATGTCGCACTTCACCGCGATGCGCGCCATCGTCATCCCGCAGGCGTTCCGTATCGTCATCCCACCGTTGACGAACGAACTCATCCTGCTCACCAAGGATTCGTCGCTCGCCTACGTGCTCGGCGTGACCGCGCAGACCATCGAGATCACGAAATTCGGCCGGGATGCGCTCAACGATCGGGTGAACGCCACACCGTTGCTGGTTGCCGGCTTCACCTATCTGATCATCACGTTGCCGTTGTCCCAGCTCGTACGGCGTCTCGAACTCCGTTACGCGAAAGCCCGGTGATCCGGATGTCGAATGATCGGGTCCGCCCCGCCGTACGAATCAGTGATCTGCACAAGTCGTTCGGGTCGCTGGAGGTGCTTCGGGGCATCGACGTCGAGGTCGGTCACGGTGAGGTCGTCTGTGTCATCGGGCCGTCCGGTTCCGGGAAGTCCACGTTGCTCCGCTGCGTGAATCTGCTGGAGGAACCGACCTCGGGCCGGATCTGGGTCGGCGACGTCGAGATGACCGACCCGGACGTCGAGATCGACAGGGTCCGTCGGGGCATCGGCATGGTGTTCCAGTCGTTCAATCTCTTCCCGCACCTGACCGTGCTGGACAACCTCACCATCGCCCAGCGTCGGGTGCTGCGGCGCGGTCGCGCGGAGGCCGAGCGGATCGCGCGGGGCAACCTCGCGCGGGTCGGTCTGACCGACAAGGCCGACGCGTTTCCGGCGCAGCTCTCCGGTGGACAGCAGCAGCGGGCGGCGATCGCCCGGTCGTTGTCCATGGATCCGGAGCTGATGCTCTTCGACGAGCCGACCTCGGCCCTCGACCCGGAGCTGGTCGGTGACGTGCTCACCGTGATGCGGAAGCTGGCCGAGGACGGTATGACGATGATGGTGGTGACCCACGAGATGGCGTTCGCCCGGGAGGTCGCCGACCGGGTGGTGTTCATGGACGGCGGGGTGGTCGTCGAGCAGGGGCCGCCGCAGGCGGTGCTCGGTGCTCCCCGGCACGAACGGACCCGGGCCTTCCTCGCCCGGGTGCTGGACCCGACCCACGTGGCGGAACTGGACCGGCCCGACCGGGCGCCGGAGCCGCCTTCGGCTGGTGACGACGGTCGGTGACGCTTCACCGCGTGCCGGTGGCCGGCGGGTCGCCGGTGCCGCCCCCGATGCGTTAGCCTAACGATCGTTCAGGCTGGTTGACCCGTGCCGGGGTGCCGGTGTCGGGATGGCGGCGAGGGGGCGGCGTGACGCTCGACGGTGAGGCTCTGGAACAGCTACGCAAGCGGGTCCGCGCCGGTGGCGCGGAGAAGTACCACGCGGCGAACGCGGCCAAGGGCAAGATGTTCGCCCGGGAACGGGTCGCACTGCTGGTGGACGAGGGGTCGTTCGTCGAGGACGGGCTCTACGCGAACGCGCTCGCCGACGGCCTGCCGGCCGACGGGGTGGTCACCGGCACCGCCACCATCGACGGCCGCCAGGTCTGCCTGATGGCCAACGACTCGACGGTCAAGGCCGGCAGTTGGGGCGCGCGGACCGTCGAGAAGATCATCCGGACCATCGAGCGGGCGTACGACACCGGCGTGCCGATGGTCTACCTGGTCGACTCGGCCGGCGCCCGGATCACCGACCAGGTCGACCTCTTCCCGGGCCGGCGTGGCGCGGGCAAGATCTTCTGGAACCAGGTACGCGCCTCCGGCTCGATCCCGCAGGTCTGCGCGCTGTTCGGGCCGAGCGCGGCGGGCGGTGCCTACATCCCGGCGTTCTGCGACGTGGTGGCGATGGTGGACGGCAACGCCAGCATGTATCTCGGCTCCGACCGGATGGTCGAGATGGTCACCGGCGAGAAGACCACGCTGGAGGCGATGGGCGGGGCCAAGGTGCACTGTGCCGAGTCCGGCGTGGGGCACTTCCTCTGCAAGTCCGAGGCTGAGGCGCTCGACGTGGTCAAGCGCTACCTGTCCTACCTGCCGGCGAACTGGACGCAGCGTCCGCCCGCCGCCGAGGCCGCCGAGGCGCCCGCGAAGGCGGACCTGGCCGCGCTGGTGCCGGCGAGCGAACGCCAGGCGTTCGACATGCGGCGGTACGTCAAGGGCCTGCTCGACGACGGCTCCTTCTTCGAGATCCAGGCGCTCTGGGCCAGGGAGCTGACCATCGGCTTCGGCCGGCTGAACGGCGAGGTCGTCGGCGTGGTCGGCAACAACTCGATGTTCAAGGGCGGCGTGCTCTTCGTCGACTCGGCCGACAAGGCGACCCGCTTCGTGCAGCTCTGCGACGCGTTCAACGTGCCGCTGCTGTTCCTGAGCGACGTACCCGGCTTCATGGTCGGCAGCGCGGTGGAGAAGCAGGGCATCATCCGGCACGGCGCAAAGATGATCACCGCGATCTCCGAGGCGACCGTACCCAAGATCTGTGTGGTGGTCCGCAAGGCGTACGGTGCCGGGCTCTACGCCATGGCCGGGCCGGGCTTCGAGCCGGACGCCACCATCGCCCTGCCCACCGCGAAGATCGCGGTGATGGGCGCCGAGGCCGCGGTGAACGCCGTCTACGCCAACAAGATCGCCGCGATCGAGGACGAGGCCGAGCGGGCCGCCTTCGTCGCCGCGAAGCGCGAGGAGTACGAGCGGGACATCGACGTCGTGCGACTCGCCAGCGAACTGGTGGTCGACGCCATCGTGGAGCCGCACCAGCTCCGCGCCGAACTGGTCCGCCGGTTCACCGCCGCCCGGTCCAAGGACCGGCACTTCTCCCGCCGACGGCACGGCGTCACCCCCGTCTGACGGCGCACCCCGGCACCAGCCAGCACCGGCACCGTCCCGGCGTCACGAGCGCCCGACGGGCACGTCCACACAGGAGGAACCCGATGGACTTCCGGCTCACCGAGGAACACGAGGCGCTGCGCGAGAGCGTGCGGGAATTCGCCCGGGAGGTGGTCGCGCCGGTCATCGCCGAGCACTACGAGCAGCACACCTTCCCGTACGAGGTGGTCCGGCAGATGGGCAAGATGGGCCTGTTCGGCCTGCCCTTCTCCGAGGAGTACGGCGGCATGGGCGGCGACTACTTCGCGCTCTGTCTGGCCCTGGAGGAACTCGCCCGGGTCGACTCCAGTGTGGCGATCACCCTGGAGGCGGCGGTCTCCCTGGGCGCGATGCCGATCTACCGGTTCGGCACCGCCGAGCAGAAGGCGCGGTGGCTGCCGAAGCTGCTCAGCGGTGAGGCGCTGGCCGGCTTCGGGCTCACCGAGCCGGGCTTCGGCTCGGACGCAGGTGGCACCGAGACCCGGGCGGTGCGGGACGAGGCGACCGGCGAGTGGGTGATCAACGGCTCGAAGGCGTTCATCACGAACTCCGGCACCGACATCACCGCGCTGGTCACCGTCACCGCCGTCACCGGCACCCGGCCGGACGGCGCGAAGGAGCTCTCCACCATCATCGTCCCGAGCGGGACGCCGGGCTTCACCGTCGCGCCGGGCTACTCGAAGGTGGGGTGGAACGCCTCGGACACCCACGAGCTGACCTTCGACGACTGCCGGGTGCCGGCGGAGAACCTGCTCGGTGAGCGCGGCCGGGGCTTCGCCCAGTTCCTGCGGATCCTGGACGAGGGCCGGATCGCGATCGCGGCGCTGGCCGTCGGGCTCGCGCAGGGCTGCGTCGACGAGTCGGTGAAGTACGCCGCCGAGCGGCACGCCTTCGGTCAGCCGATCGGCAACTACCAGGCGATCCAGTTCAAGATCGCCGACATGGAACTGCGGGCGTACACCGCCCGTCTGGCGTACTACGACGCGGCGGCCCGGATGCTGGCGGGTGAGCCGTTCAAGCGGCAGGCCGCGATCGCCAAGCTGCACGCCAGCACCGTCGCGGTGGACAACGCCCGGGAGGCGACCCAGATCCACGGCGGCTACGGCTTCATGAACGAGTACCCGGTGGCCCGCTTCTGGCGGGACTCCAAGATCCTGGAGATCGGCGAGGGCACCTCCGAGGTGCAACGCATGATCATCGCTCGCGACCTGGGCATGTGAGCGCCCGGTCAGCCTGACGTCAGGAGACGTCGCAGGTACGCCTGGTCGGCGCCGGCGATCACGGCACGGGCGTCGACCCGCTCGCCCGCCGGCCCGATCAGGACGCCCCGGACCGCCGGATGCGCCAACCGCCAGCCACGGCGCAGCAGGTTCTCCTCGACCAGCCAGATTGTCGCGGCGGGCGGTTCGTCCCACTCGCAGTCGCCCGGATCGTCCGACAGTTCGCTTACCGGCACATGCATGGCGGCGGCCAGCACCTCCCGGGGGCGGGTCCGGATCACCTCGATGGCCTCGACGTCGTCGACGGGCGGTCGGCCCAGCACCGCGGCCACGTCGGCCCGGACCGAGCCGGCCTCCTGGGCGGCCCGCCGCAGCCACCAGCGCGGCGGGGAGTCGGCGAACGTGTACCACCGGATGTAGCGCGGGTAGGGGATGTTCAACAGCCGTCGGACCAACCGGCGGCGTTCCCGCCCGGACAGCGGGGCGACCGGCACGGGGCGGGCGGTCGGCACCACCGGCGGTGGTGTCCTGCCGAGGGCCCGTAGCGCGTCGGCGAGCCGGGGATGCAGGGTGGCGAGCACCTGCGCCTCGTCCTCGCCCCACTCGACGTCGAGCGTCCCGTGTCGCAGCAGGTGCCGCCACCCGTCGGACACGTCGCTGATCCCCACCTCGACCGGCCGCCACCACCGGTGCTCGGGCAGCGCCGTGCCGTCGAGGAAGTCGGCGTACCCCTCCGCGACGGCGTCCGCCAGCGCGAACGCCCGTGCCGCCGCATCGGCGCCGGCCGCGAGCACCGCGGCCTCGTCGGCGTCGTGCTGCACCTCGGCGGCGAAGCCGGCCAGCGTACGTCGGAACTCGGTGACCCGACGCAGGTCCCGGCCCTGCTCGTACGTCTCGGCGCGCACCGCCTCGGTCCAGAGGTGGAGCAGGCCGACGACCAGAGCGCAGTGGCGGTGGCGGAGCAGGGCGAGCCGGTGGCCGACGAGCGCCCGCAGTTCGGTCGCGCTGAGGCAGTCCAGCAACGGCAGACCGATCAGCAGGTGTCGACGCCGGTGTGCGACGGCCAGGTCCACTGTCGGCGTGCCGGTGAGCAGCACCCGGTCGGGCATGGCGGTACCCAGCCGACCGGCGGTCTCCGCCACCGTGTCGAAGAGTTCCGGTCGGGTTCGCCGGGTCACCGGTACGCCACTGAGATGGCCCGGGTGAGGCTGACGACCGAGTAGGCCGGCGTGCCGGGTCAGCATCCAGCGGGCCTGCCGGATGTCGAGGTCGCCCGGCAACCGATTGCTGGACATGGGCCGCATTGTGACCGCTGCCGGTGAACTCGATCAATGGCTGATCGTCCAGTGCTGTCGCCCGGTCGGCCGCTGTCGGGTTTCTTCGCGGTGGGGTCGGGTGGCCGACGATCCCGTGTCCCGTGTCGGGTGTGGCCCGTAGTGTCCGTGGCCATGCCTCCGGGTCATGATCGTCGGGTCGGGCCGGTCACGTACGCCGGTCTCCCGGAACTGTTGCGGTCGCACCGCCTGACCGCCGGCCTCACCCAGGCCGAGCTGGCGGTGCGCGCGGGCGTCGGTATCCGGACGGTGCGGGACCTGGAACGGGGACGGTCCGTACGCCCGCAACGCACCACCGTCGAACTGCTCGCCGGAGCCCTCGACCTCACCGGTGACGCCCGCGCCGCGTTCCTGACCGCGGCCCGGGGGACGGGCGCCGCGGGCGCGTCACCCCATCCGGGTCCGGCGCTGGGCCTGCCGCCCGCGCCGGACCTGATCGGCCGGGAACAGGACGTGGCCGAGTTGACCGCGATGTTGACCGATCCGCGTGGCCCCCGGGTGGTGAGCCTGGTCGGGCTGGCCGGGGTCGGCAAGACGGCGCTGGCGTTGGCGGTGGTGCACGCCGTCGCACCGGCCCATCCGGGTGGTGTCGCCGGGGTGCTGATCGGCGCCGGGTCGGACGTCACCGACGTGCTGGCCGCCTCGGTGACGGTGTTCGGCGCCGCCCGGATCACCGAACTGGCCGCCCGGCTCGGTGACCGGCGGGCCGTACTCCTGGTGGACGCGGCGGAACGCGCGCCGGGCCCGGTCGCGGCCACCCTGCACCGGCTCGTCGGCGGAGTGCCGTCGCTGCGGGTACTCGTCACCGGCCGGCATCCGGTCGGGCTGCCGGGGGAGCGGGTCCGTCCGGTGTCGCCGCTGGACGTACCGCCGCCGGGCGGCACCGACCCCGCGACGCTGGCCACCTCTCCGGCGGTCGCGTTGTTCACCGCGCGGCTCGCCCAGGTGCGCCCGGAGCCGCCGTCCGACGCCGAGCTGCCGGCGCTGGCGTCGCTGGTCCGGCGGTTGGGCGGCCTGCCGCTGGCCATCGAGCTGATGGCCGCGCGCGGGCGACTGCTCGATCTCACCGAACTGCTCGACCGGTACGGCGACCGGGTGCTGGACCTGGACACCTCGGGCGCGGCACGCGGTGGGTGGGAGGCGGGGCCGAGCCGGGGCGACGACGCGCGGACGGCCGTGGCGGAGACGCTCCGCGACGCGGTGGCCACCAGCTACCGGTTGCTCGCCGACGAGGAGCGGGCCGCGTTGCGCCGGCTGGCCGCGTTCGGCAACCGCTGGTCGGTCGAGATGGCCGAGGAGATGCTCGCCGGTACGGGCACCACCGCCGATCCGGTGCCGATGCTGAACCGCTTCCTCGACCTGGGGCTGCTGAGCGTACGCGGCACCGGGCCGTTCCGGTTCCGACTGGTCGACGCGGTGCGGGACTATGCGGTGGAGCAGGCGTCCGGTGCCGGTGAGTCGACCACGATCCGACGCCGGCACGCCCGGGTGGTGACCCGGTTGGTGGAGCGCACCGTCCCGGCGCTGAGTGGTGCCGGTGCGACCGTCGCGGCACACCGGTTGGACGAGGTGACGGGCGACGTCAGCTCGGCACTGGCGTACGCGGCGGTGGACGACCCGCTGACCGCACTGCGCCTGGCGGCGGCGCTGTCCCGCTGGTGGCGGCTGCGGGGACGGGACGTCCTGGGGCGGCAGTGGTTGCTGCGGTTGCTCGCCGATCCGCGTACCGCCGATGCCGATCCGGCGTTGCGGGCGTGGGCGTCGCTCGGCGTCGCGATGCTCGCCGGTGAGCACGGCGCGGCGGGCGAGGAGTTGCCGACGGCGCGGGCCGCGCTGGCGGCCTTCCGGCGTCTCGGTGACGTGCCGGGTGAGTTGGAGGCGCGGAACGTGCTGGGTGCGCTGCTGTCCGCGACGGGCCGGCCGGGACAGGCCCGGGAGCAGGCGGAAGCGGTGCTGGCGGTGGCGACCGAGGCCGGTCTGCTCCGGCAGATGGCGATCGCGCAGCACCACCTGGCCTGGCACGAGATGCGGGTGGCCGACCTCGCTGCCGCCCGACGTCGTCTGGCCACCGTGGACCGTCTCGGTGGGCAGTGCGGTGAGCAGCGGTTGCGGGTGCTGGTGCGGGGCACGGTCGCGGAGGTGCTCCGCCTGGAGGGCCGGTACGTCGACGCGGTCGACGAGGCGCGGCGGGTCCTCGTGGCCCTGGCCGACCTGGGGGTGCCCCGGCACCGTCGGCGGGTGCTGGGCACGCTGGGTCTGGCGCTCGCCCAGGACGGTCGTTCGGCCGAGGCCGCCGAGGTGCTCGCCGAACTGCGGCCGTTGGACGGGACCGGCGCGCTGATCGAGGGACACCTGGCCCGGCATCGGGGGGATCGGGAGGTCGCGGTCGAGTGGTTCACCGCCGCGGCCGAGATGAACGGGGAGGACCGGGACCGGCGTCGGGTGGTGGAGGCGCTGGTCGGCCTCGCCGCGAGCACGGCGGACCCGGAGGTACTCGATCGACTGGATCTCGCCTGCCGTGCGGGCGGTGTCCGGCTGCTGGCGCAGGAGCAGGAACTGCTGTACGCGTTGTCGGTCGGCCGTCGGATGTCGGCGGTGACCGGGGCGGACGGTGCCCGGAAGCACGGCGGGCCGGGCTCGTGGCCCGGCCGGCCGGCGGCGGAAACTGGGGTGGCGCGGGCGAGGAAGCCCCCTGATACCACCCCTCGCTCATCGCCCGCGCCGATTCCCCCCAATGCGCCCCCGCTCCAGCGAGATTAGCGAGCGACCACTGCGACGTCTGTCCGGTTTAGGAGTTATCGCCGGTTGCTCGCCTGGTTCTGCCGGTCCTTCTGCCGGTGCGGTCACGCTCGGGTGTGCAGACCGGCACCGAAGGTCGGACGGGTGTGCGCGGTGGAGGCGCGGAGCCGCTCAGCAGGGGGACGAGTCGGGCGTTTTCAGAACCGTTTCCCCCTCCGGGGCCGTGTCGCTGCTGCCGGCGGTCGCGCAGGGATGGACGGCGTCGCGAATCTGCCGCAGACCGTCCAGCAGTGCGTGCAGCGCCGCCGGGTCGAGTTGACCGGTGAACCAGTCCTCGATGAGTTGGAGGTGGCCGGGCAGGCTCTCGTCGAGCCGCCGCAGGCCGGAGGGGGTCACCACCGCGTACGAGCTGCGTCGGTCGGAGGGGCAGGCGCGCCGGGTGATCAGGCCGTCGCGTTCCATCCGGTCCACCACCCGGGTGACGCCGCTGGTGGAGAGCGACGTCTGCGCGGCGAGGTCGGTCATCCGTAGTTGGTTGCCGGGTGAGCGGGTGAGCCGGGTCAGCACCTCGAACTCGACTGCTGACAGGCCGTGCTCGTCGAGTTGCGTGGCGAAGCGGGCGGAGAGGCCCGCGTGCACCTCGAAGAGGAGGCCGACAGCGGTGATCCGAGGGTCGTCGAACACGTTCGGGTTCACCGGCCCATCCTATCAGTACTTGACACACGGAATATTGCTACGACTATAGTTGCTAACGCAGTCGTTGGGCTACTAAACAATCTCTTCCGGAGGGCAGTCTCTCATGACCAGCAGCACCGAGTCGGTTACCCGCGAGTGGAACGGCCTCACCATCCCGGCGGCCGGCACCTACCTGCTGGACGCGGCGCACAAGCGCGTGGGCTTCGTCGCCCGGCACATGATGGTAAGCAAGGTGCGCGGTGAGTTCGCCGACGCCTCCGCCACCATCACCATCGCCGAGGAGCCCCTGGGGTCCACGGTCAGCGCCACCATCCAGGCCGCCAGCATCAACACCGCGCAGGCCGACCGGGACGCGCACCTGCGCAGCCCGGAGTTCCTCGACGCCGAGCAGTTCCCCACCCTGGAGTACCGCAGCACCGGCGTGAAGTCGCACGAGGGCAGCGAGTTCGTGCTCGACGGTGAGCTGACCATCAAGGGCGTGACGCGTCCGGTGGAGCTGAAGGTCGAGTTCGAGGGCGTCGGCCGCAGCCCGTTCGGCCAGGACATCTTCGGCTTCTCGGCGAGCACCGAGATCGACCGGGAGGACTTCGGTCTGACCTGGAACGTGGCCCTGGAGTCCGGCGGCGTGCTGGTCGGCAAGAAGGTCAAGATCGAGATCGAGGGCGAGGGCATCCGCCAGTCCTGATCCCGCACGCGAAGGGGCCCGCGCCGACCGCGCGGGCCCCTTCGCTGTCCGGTCCGGTCACGATCGCGGTGCGGTTTGTCACAGGTTGTTAGCAGGGTCGCGGGTGGCGCGACGGACCCGCCCGGGTAGGAATCCCGGCGGGAGCGGCTCACCCGCCCCGTCGATGGGTCCGACCCACCCGCAAGGCGGGTGGACTGCGGCAATGGACCGATCTTCGGGCCATCCGGTTCGGCGCTTTCACCGAGTATGGTTCACACTGCGCTGCGGAACGGCACCGTTCCGTCGCGTCGCGCGCCGGGAGGAAACATGGGCAGGGACGTCGACCGAGCCGCCTTCTCCCGTGAGGATCGAATCCGGTACCGCCAGAAGGTCCGCCGTTGCCTGGACGTCTTCGCGTTGATGCTGGACGACTTCGGGTTCGACGCCGACCGGCCGATGACCGGGCTGGAGATCGAGCTCAACCTGGTGGACCCGCTCGCCGAGCCGGCGATGCGCAACGAGGAGATCCTCGCCGCCATCGCCGATCCGTTGTTCCAGACCGAGCTGGGCCAGTTCAACCTGGAGCTGAACGCCAACCCGCGATTGATCTCCAACGGCGGGTTCGCCGACTACGAGCGTGACCTGCGCGGCAGTCTGGACCGGGCGAACGAGCGGGCGGCCCGCTCGGACACCCGGATCGTCCTGGTCGGCATCCTGCCCACGCTGACCGAGCGCCACCTGGTCGCGGACAACCTCTCCACCAACGAGCGGTACCGGGTGCTCAACGACCAGATCGTCGGAGCCCGGGGCGAGGACATCGAACTCGACATCCGGGGCGTCGAGCGCCTGCGTACGCACACCGACTCGATCGCGCCGGAGGCCGCCTGCACCAGCCTCCAGTTCCACCTCCAGGTCGCGCCGGACAGCTTCGCCGACTACTGGAACGCCTCCCAGGCCATCGCCGGGGTGCAGGTGGCGGTGGGCGCGAACTCGCCCTTCCTGTACGGCCGCCAACTCTGGTCGGAGACCCGGATCGCCCTGTTCGAGCAGGCCACCGACACTCGGCCGGACGAGCTGAAGGCACAGGGCGTACGCCCCCGGGTCTGGTTCGGGGAACGCTGGATAACGTCCATCTTCGACCTTTTCGAGGAGAACGTCCGCTATTTCCCGCCGCTGCTGCCGATCTGCGAGACCGAGGATCCGGTGGAGGTGCTGCACGCGGGCGGCGTACCGGAGCTTGCCGAGCTGCGGCTGCACAACGGCACCGTCTACCGCTGGAACCGGCCGGTGTACGACATCATGGACGGCCGACCGCACCTGCGGGTGGAGAACCGGGTGCTGCCCGCCGGGCCGACCGTGGTCGACATGCTGGCCAACGCGGCCTTCTACTTCGGGATGGCCCGTGGCCTGGCCGAGGCCGACCGGCCGATCTGGAGCCAGCTCACCTTCAGCTCCGCCGAGGAGAACTTCCACGCCGCCGCCCGACGGGGCATGGACGCCGTGCTGCACTGGCCGCGCCTGGGTGAGGTGCCGGTCACCACGCTGGTGCTGGACGTGCTGCTGCCGATCGCCGCCGCCGGGCTCGACGGGTTCGGGGTGTCCCCGGCGGAACGGGACCGCCTACTCGGCATCATCGAGCAACGCTGCCGTACCGGACGCAACGGAGCGGCCTGGCAGACCGCGGCGGTGTGGACCGCGGAGCGGCAGCACGGCCTGGACCGGACCGCCGCCCTGCACCACATGCTCCAGCGCTACGCCGAGTTGCAGCGCACCAACGAGCCGGTGCACACCTGGCCCGTCGACTGACCCGCCGCGCCGACGTCGAGCGCCTCGGCGCGCACCGCCGGGTCAGCGGCTGCGGCGGTTCCGTCGGCCGGTGCCCTCGGGGGCGCTGTCGGACGTGTCGCCGTCCGACGGCGTGGTGGCCGGGGTGGATGGCGTCGACGGCCCGTCGGAGGTCGGCGAGCCGCCCGGGGTGACGGGTGCGTCGTCGCCGACCGTCCCGCTCCTGCCGCCGAGTCGCCGTCGGGCCGTGCTGGTGCTCCGGGGCGTGGCGCGCACGGACTCCTTCGCACTGTCCGCCGCAGGGCCGTCGAGCGTCGATCCGGACCCGGCCGGGTCGGGCGTGGTCGGGTCGGCGGTGGTCGAGTCGGACGCCGTCCGGGTGCGCGCAGCGCCCTCGTCGGCCGCTGGTGCGGTGTGGGCGTCGTCGGCCGCCACGCGTTGCCGGGGGACCCGGGGTACCTCGCCGGTGGGCGGCAGGTCCTGCCTGCGCCGGGCGGCCCGCTGCGCGAGTGCCGCGACCAGGACCGACCCGCCGATACCGACGATCACCGCGTACGGGGCGATCAGGTGGGCCGACACCTGCTCCGGGCTGATCGCGGTCAGCCTCGGCACGGCCAGGAAGTAGGCGACGGCCACCAACAGCGGTCCGGCGGCACCGGAGGCGGTGGCGCCGACCCGTCGATCTGCCGGGCGTACGCCGTGACGGGCGGCCAGCGCGCCGATCAGCAGCGCCGAGGCGAGCGAGAGGACGGCGCCGGGCCAGTAGAAATAGTCGCGGATCCAGAACTGGGGGTTGTCCGAGCTGAGTTGCCAGATGCCGAGCTGGGCCGTGGTGAGTCCACGACCGGCGAGCACCGAGTCGACCACGGCCACCACGGCGAGCAGCCAGAGCCAACCGGCGGTGGCGATGACGTTGGTGGCGGCCGCCCGGCAGCGCAGTGCCCAGACCGCCACCAGCACTCCGACCAGTACGCCGATCGCGGCGTAGCCGGCGGCCATGTTCCGTGGCGACGGGGTGTCCGGCACCTCCGCCACCCGCGCCGGTACGGCGACCAGCAGCACGGTGATCAGTGCGCCCAGGCCGGCGGCACCGGCCAGCGCGATCCACCAGAGGCCACCGCCGTCACCGACCTCCCGACGTGCGTCGGTCGACCCGGCGGCGGGCGACCGAACGTCGTTGTCGGACCGGACGGTGTCGGCCCCGGCGGTGTCGCTCTGCGGGGCGGTGTCGACCGACGGCGGGTCGGCGTCGGGGGGTGCGACGGCCGGACCGGAAACCGGGTGCGGGCCGTTGCGGCGGTCGCGTAGTCGTTGCGCACAGACCGCGCCGAAGATCGTCGAGGTGGCGGCGATCCAGGTGGCCCAGATCAGGCTCGCCACCCAGGCCGCGGTGCCGGCGGTCGCCTCGGTCGGTGCCCAGTTGAGAATGCCCAGGCCGTATCCGAAGCCCAGTTGGGCGGCCCCGGCACCGGCTGCCACGCCGGCCGCGGTGGCGATCGATCCTCCCCAGCCCTGTCTGGCCATGCCGGGCAGCGTAACGTCCTGTGGTCGGTGCGGCGAGTCGTGCGCAGTACCAGGCGGCAACAGTGACGGACAGTGCTTGGCGTCGGCGACTACCGTCGCCGGTGATAGGGCGGTGGCGGAGATGACGGACGAATCCACGGATCGGGGTGAGGTGCGCTCCGGTGCCGGCCCGGACCGCACGAGGGTGGTGATCGGCGGCGGGCTCGCGGCGGTGCTCCTCGCCGTCATCGGGGCGGCCGGCGGCTGGATGCTGGCCGGCGATCAGGAGTCGCCACGCGACACGACCCTCGACGCGAGCGGCAGTCGGGCTCCGACGTCCGAGGGCTCGCCGACGCCGCGCGAGAAGCCGACGACGGCGACCAGCCAGCCTGCCCGGCCCGCGCCGAGCCGTTCCGGCCTGACCGTGCCGGAACTCGTCGGGATGGACTTCGAGGAGGCCCGGGAGGAACTGCGGGACCGTGGGCTGGGCTGGCATTTCGTGTTCGGCGGCAGCGGCGACAGTTCCAGCGTGCGCAGCACCGAGCCGGCCGCCGGTGCACCGGTGAAGCGCGGGGTCACCGTCAAGATCATCGTGGCGGGTGCGGCACCGGAGACTTCGGTCCCGGACGTGGTCGGCGACTCGTGCGGCGAGGCACAGGACGAACTCGTCGACGACGGCTTCTCACCGCGTTACCCCACCGGGAGGTCCGGCACGGTCACCGCCCAGGACCCGACCGGCGGCGCCGTCGGGAAGTGGAACGACGCGGTCCAGATCTGGTGCGGCACGACCCCGAGCCCGGAGGCCAGCGACCAGTAGCAGTGACGCGCTTCCGACACGCTGATGCCGGCCGATGGCCCGACGAACCGTTAGGTTGACCGTCGAGGGCCATGCCGCCCGCCGGACCGGCGGAAAGGACGTGCGATGAGCGACGACCGCCAGGAGCCGCCCGAGGACGCGTCGGACGACCGGACCCGCCGGATCCCGCCGGTCACCGGACGCCCCGACGAGACCGCTCCGCTGGACCGTACGCCCGGTGACACCGCACCCGACGCGACCGCGCCGATGGACCGTACGCCCGGAGAGCCCGCACCGGCGGACGCCACCGCGCCGTTGCCCCCGACGCAGCGGTCCGGGTCGGCGGCGTGGTCGGGCCGCGCGGAGGTGCCGTCGGTGCGGCCGGGTTTCGACGGCGAGCCGGCCGGTGGTGACTGGTACCCCGACGACCAGGCGAGCCGGCGCTGGTGGCTGCCGATTCTCTGGGGTGTCGTCCTGCTGCTCCTGCTCGGCCTGCTCGGTCTGGGCCTGTGGTTGGTCCGGCAGGCGCTCGACGAGGACGGATCGACGCCACCGTCCCCACAGCCGACGACACAGGCACCGCCGACCACCGCCGCACCGTCGCCGACCACCCCGTCACCGTCTTCACCGCCGACCACCAGCGCCGCCCCGGCCCAGCTTCCGGTGCCGCCGTTGACCGGGCTCTCCGAGGCGGCGGCGCGGGCGCTGCTGGACCAGCTCGATCTCGGCTACGAGGTGGAGTACCGGCCGTCGGACCAGCCGTCGGGCACGGTGATCGCCACCGAGCCGGGTGCGGGTGTGTTGGTCGAGGCGGGTGACGAGATCAGACTGGTGGTGGCCGCCGCGAGCCCGAGCCCGTCGCCGACGACCGGTGCGCCGACAGCCGAGCCGACCGGCACGGCGAGTCCGACCGCCTGAGGGCCGGTCACCACATCCGGCGTCTGGTGCCGACCAGGCCCAACCCGGCCAGTGAGATGGCCAACCCGAACACGCCGGACCAGAAGAGCGAGCGGCTGAGATCCTGGCGAGGATCCGCACGGGTCGCATGGGCCGTCGGGGCCGTCTCCCGGTCCTGGCCGTCCACCGACACGGCACCGCCGTACGCGGTGGTCGGATCGACGCCCGGCTGGTCGCTCGTGCCGAACCGGTCCCAGCCGCCGGTCACGCCGTACGGGCCGGTCGGTTCGGTCTGCACCACGGTGATCTCTGGTGCCGGCACCGGCTCGGCCAGCCGGGTGGACGAGAGGGCGGGGTCCCGGACCAGCACCAGCATGGTGGTGGCGGCGCCGAGCAGCGCCAGGACTCCGAAGGCGTAGGTGATGCGGGATCGTCGGGGCTGTCGCGTGGGCAGATTGACCATGGCCATCCCAGGTTCAGGGCCCGGGACGCGCGGGATGGAGACTTTGCCGGGGTGGGCATACCGATTCTATGGCGTCGGCATGCCCCCACGGCGGCTGTTCGTGATGCTCAGCCCACCCGGACCGGTGTTCGGGTGACCGGCCGACGGGCTGAGCGGACGGTGTGCGGACGAGGCTGCGGAGCGGCCTGGATCTGCTCCAGACCCGCTCGCTGGACGAAGATCGAACGCCGGTTGACCGCGTCCCCCGCCGCGTTCAACTCGTAGCCTTCGAGCCAGAGCCAACCGTCGTAGGTGGGTCGGTCGAGTACCCGGATCACCCGGAACTGGATGGGCTTGCTGCGGAACTGGACACTCGCCGCGCGAGTCACGTGCAGTACGTCACCGGAGCGGGGATGCACATGGGCTCCTGAGAGGGTTGGCCGGCGGGGAAGGCCGGCGGGGGCGATCGGGGGGAGATGCGGCTCCGGCGACGAGGTCGTGTCTCGTGCGCCGGTTCGTGGCGCGGGCGTTGGTCGGTGCCGGGAACGCTGGTGGCGCGCCGCTCGACCGGTGCGGGCTCAGGTGGTGTCGCCGGAGCCGCCGTCGGGGGTGGGCGGCGGGTTCCCGTGCGGGAGATCCGGGCCCGTGACCGACGGTCGGGTGTACGCCCCGTTCGCGGCTCCGCCGTGGAGATCACGGGGGGAGACGGCGCGGAGACGGTGCGTAACCCAGGTCATACGGACAGAGTGCATCAGAGGCGTGCTGCATGCAAGTTGCACGTAGACTTTTGCCGATAAGTGAGCGGCTCGCACGAAACGGCGCTTGAACGCGCCACCACCCGAGCGGCACACTGAGGAACGGTTTCGCCGCCGCGGCCGGCCGACGACCGGCACCACCCCAATGCCGCGTACGCTCGCCAGCCCCGACGGTCGCGCCCGAGGCGGGTGTCGAACCAGCGGCGCGTCGAGGCGAGAGGTGACAACGGGTGAGCGAGCGCCGCAGTCCGACCATCCGGCGGCGCCGGCTCGGCGCGGAGTTGCGCCGCCAACGCGAGGCCGCCGGCATCACCATAGAAGCCGTCGCCGAGCAGTTGGAGTGCTCGGCGTCGAAGATCTCCCGCATCGAGACCGGCCACACCTCCGCCACGCCCCGCGACGTGCGGGACATGCTCCGGATCTACGGTGTGGTCGGCGCCGAGAGTGACGAGCTGGTCCAGATCGCCCGCGAGGCGCGACAGAAGGGCTGGTGGCACCCGTACAGCACGGTGTTGGTCGGTGCGTTCGTCGGCCTGGAGGCGGCGGCCAGCTCGATCCGTGCGTACGAGCAGCAGGTGATTCCCGGACTGTTGGAGACCGAGGAGTACGCCAGCGCGATGATCAAGGCCGCCCGTCCGGACTTCACCCCCGAACAGGTGCAACAAAGAGTGCGTGTCCGACTCGGCCGTCAGTCGTTGTTGACCCAGGATGATCCGGTCGATCTGTGGGTGGTGCTCGATGAGGCGGTGCTGAGCCGTCCGGTTGGCGGGGACACGGTCATGCGTGGCCAGCTCAAACGATTGGCGGAGGTGGCCCAACTGCCGAACGTGACGCTCCAGGTCCTGCCGTTCGAGGTAGGGGCGCACGCCGGCATGGACGGCACCTTCACGATCCTCAGCTTCCCCGAACCCGGTGATCCGGATGTCGTGTACGCGGAGAACGCCACGGGTGGGCTTTTCCTGGAGAAGAGCGACGAGCTACAGAAGTACAGCTTCATCTTCGATCACATTCGAGCAGCGGCCCGACGTCCGGAGGAGTCCGTCGAGTACATCGCGAGACTGGCAGAGGAGCCGTTGTGGAAGTGGCGACGCAAGGATTCTCCGTGGACCTGACGCAGGCGACATGGTTCAAGAGCTCGAAGAGCGGCCCGAACTGTGACAACTGCGTGGAGGTGGCGTACGTGACCGGGGCGGTCGGCGTCCGGGATTCGAAGGACAAGGCCGGTCCGGCCCTCGTCTTCGCACCGGGACACTGGCACGCCTTCGTCGCCGGCACCAGGGACGGCGCGTTCGGCCGGAGCTGACTGGCGGTAAGCGGTGTAGACGGTCCCCGTCCGGCCTGGCCGGACGGGGACCGTGCGTTGCGGCACGGGCCCGCCGGTCGGCCGGGACGGCTGCCGTCGCCACATCGACCGTGTCTCGTTGTACTACTCGGTACGCGCTGGTCGACATCCCCCCGGCAGGGCGGGTAACCGAGCGAGGCAGGCGAGACGGAATGACGAACATCGGATCAGAGAACATCAGCAACGGCCCGGCCAAGGCGGAGCGCTTCGGCGGGCAGTACCGCGGCGCCCGCAGGGACAGCATGCTGACCGAGGTGCCGCCCGACGGTGATCGCGGCGGGCGGGACGTCAGAGGCGTGGCCGAGTCGGTACAGTCGCAGCACGCGCCGTCACTGGATCCGAACCCGCTCACCGAGGCATCGTTCCCGCCGCCGGGATGGCCGATGGCGGAGAATCCCTCCCTGGTGGACCACCCACTGATGCACGGGCTGATGATGGAGCTGCCGCCGCGCGGCAGCGTCCCGCCGCCCGGCTGGCTGGACCGCTGGTTCGAGGCGACCCGGGCGATCCTGGAACTGCTATACGTGCAGGGCTCGGGCCGGCTGCGCTGAGGTCGCCGCCCGCTCCGGCATGGCCAACTCGGCGAGCCGGTTGTGCCGCAGCGCATGGCGTACGCCGATGGCCGCCACGCCCAGCGCGCCCACGGTGACCGCCGGTCCGGCCGCACCGGGCCCGAAGAGCTGACCGGCGCCGCTGGCCGCGATCAGAGCCGGCAGCAGAGCCAGCCCGGTCACCTGCAACGGCAGGCCGATCAGCGGATGGGCGGCGGCGGCCCGCAACCCGTGCGGGGCCGGGGTCCGGGGGGCGGTGGCGAGCGTGCTGGCTCCGGCCAACAGGCGGCGGACCCGGCGGACCGTGCAGATCGCCACCACGGCGGCGGGTACGGCGGCCAGCGTGAGTCCGCTCGCGGCCCGATCGGCCAGGGTGGCCCCGGGAGTGCTCAGCCCGGCGATCGGCAGCGCCACCGTCAGGGCGAGTCCGACCCCGGTCAGGCCGAGCAGCCAGCCGGTGTGTCGGCGCAGGCCGCGGGCGTGGGTCATCCGGGGCAGCCCGTCCGCGAGGTATCCGGCGACCCACCAGACGGTGGCGACCGGGAGCAGGAGGGCGAGATGGCTCTGCATGCCCATCAGACTTGCCCGATTTCCGCTCTCGCGAATCCGGGCCCGCCCCCCGTTCGTCCCGTACCTGGTCCCCGTAGGGGGCCATCGCACCGACGTGATGGGAGATCCGGCATGTTTATCTGCCTCCGGGCACACCACTACTCTCACCTCGATCGGCATTCATCGATCAACCTGCCACGAGCGGGTAGACGATCAGGGCCGGTCGGAGGGAGGTAGGAAGATGGCTCTTCCACACAGGTCCGTACTCGTCGGCCTGGCCGCGCTGGCCATGGTCGCCACTGCCACGCCGGCCATGGCGGCCGAGCCGGTCGGCACGATCAGGAGTGCCGGCGGTGCCACCGCCGTCGAGGGCAGCTACATCGTCGTGTTCAAGGACGCCGAGGTGGGCCGCAACGCCGTCGGTTCGTCGGTGGACCGGCTGGTGCGCCGCCACGGCGGCAGCACGGCCCGCACCTGGACCGCAGCGGTACGCGGCGCGGAACTCCGGGTCAGCGCCAAGGCTGCGGCGCGGATCGCCGCCGACCCGGCGGTGGCGTACGTCGAGCAGAACCACACCGTCACGATCAGCGGCACCCAGACGAACCCCCCGTCCTGGGGCCTGGACCGGATCGACCAGCGGAACCTGCCGCTGAACAGCTCCTACACCTACCCGAACACCGCCTCGAACGTCACCTCGTACGTCATCGACACCGGCATCCGGACGACCCACTCCGACTTCGGCGGCCGGGCGACCTGGGGCACGAACACCGTCGACACCAACAACACCGACTGCAACGGCCACGGCACCCACGTCGCCGGTACGGTCGGCGGCACCGCGTACGGCGTCGCCAAGGCCACCCGACTGGTGGCCGTCAAGGTGCTGAACTGCCAGGGCAGCGGCACCAACGCCGGAGTCATCGCCGGCATCGACTGGGTCACCGCGAACGCGGTCAAGCCGGCCGTCGCCAACATGAGCCTGGGCGGCGGGGCGAACACCTCGGTCGACAACGCGGTGATCAACTCGATCAACGCCGGCATCACCTACGCGGTGGCCGCCGGTAACGGCAACGCGCTCGGCCAGCGGCAGAACGCCTGCAACTACTCGCCGGCCCGGGCCGCTCCGGCGATCACCGTCGGCGCCACCCAGAACAACGACGCCGCCGCGAGCTTCTCCAACTTCGGCACCTGCGTGGACATCCTCGCGCCGGGCGTGAGCATCACGTCGGCCTGGCACACCGGCGACACCGCGACCAACTCGATCAGCGGTACGTCGATGGCGTCCCCGCACGTGGCCGGCGTCGCCGCGCTCGTGCTGTCGGCCAACCCGTCGTGGACCCCGCAACAGGTCCGGGACTACCTGGTGGCCAACTCCACCCCGAACGTGATCACGAACGTGGGCACCGGCACCCCGAACCAGCTGCTCTACGTGGTCAACGGCGGCACCCCGCCGCCGACCAACGACTTCTCGGTCTCGGTGTCGCCGACCGCCGGCTCCACCGCGCCCGGTGGCTCGGTGACCACGAGTGTGTCCACCGCCACCACCAACGGGTCCGCGCAGTCGGTCAGCCTCTCGGCGAGCGGTCTGCCGTCCGGGGCGACCGCCTCGTTCAGCCCGGCCACCGTCACCTCCGGCGGGTCGTCGACGCTGACCGTCACCACCTCGGCCGGTACTCCCGCCGGCACGTACCCGGTGACGGTGACCGGCAGCGCCGCCTCCGGCAGCAGGACCGCGACGTTCTCGCTGACGGTGACCGGCAGCGGCAGCGGCGGCTGCACGGGCAGCAACGGGACCGACGTGGCGATCCCGGACGCCGGATCGGCGGTGACCAGCTCGATCACGATCGCGGGCTGCAACCGGAACGCCGCGTCGAACTCGACCGTCGCGGTGAACATCGTGCACACCTACCGTGGTGACCTGGTCGTCGACCTGCTCGCCCCGGACGGCTCGTCCTACCGCCTGAAGAACAGCAGCATCCTCGACGGCGCGGACAACGTGATCGCCACCTACACGGTGAACCTCTCCAGCGAGGCGGCGAACGGCACCTGGCGACTCCAGGTGCGGGACGTCTACAGCGGAGACACCGGCTACGTGAACACCTGGACGCTGACCCTCTGACGTCCGCGACGGCATCGGGCCCCCGGCATCAGGCCAGGGGCCCGGTGGTCGTTCGACGCCGTGGTCAGACCGCGAACGTGCGCGGACGCTCGGTGGCCGGAGCCGGCGGCCGGGCCTTCCACAACCCGGTCTTCTGCGCGAACAGCCGGCCGAGGTAGGCCGGGTTGAGTATCACGTAGCGACGCCAGAGCCGCTTCGGCTCCAGCCAGAGCCGCCAGAACCACTCCAGCCCGGCCCGCTGCATCCACGGCGGCGGCTGACGCAGCAGCCCGGCGTGATAGTCGAAGGCCGCGCCGACCGCCATCATCGGCATGTCCAGCAGCGGACGCATCGCGTACGTGAAGACCTCCTGGCGGGGGCAGCCGAGGCCGACCAGGACGAGCCGGGCGCCGCTGGCCCGGATCCGGTCGGCGATCTCGACGTCCTCGCCCGGCTGCACGGGGCGGAACTTCGACGCCTCCACCCCGGCGATCTTCAACGCCGGGAACATCCGCTCCAGCTCCGGGATCAGCCGGGCCAGCGTCTCGTCGGTCGAGCCGTACAGGTAGACCGGCAGGCCCTCGTCGGCGAAGCGGGAGAGCACGTGCAGGGTCAGCAGTGGCCCGTACACCCGGTCGGTGAGGCCGGCGCCGTGCAGCAGGTTGAGCGCCCAGCGCACCGGCTGGCCGTCCGGGGTCACCACGTCGAACGAGTTGAGTCGCGCGTTGTGCGGCGGGTCCAGTACGCCGGTCATCACGCCGTGCACGGCCAGCGCGGTCAACGCCATCGGGCGGCGTTCCTGCGCGGCGGCCACCACCCGCTCGGTCGCCTCGGCGTAGGTCGTGGCGTCGACGAGGACGCCGAGGACGTTCTTCTTGGTCATGCTCCGGGCACCCACTTGTCCACGTTGGCCTCGTAGATCTCACGCATGATCATGGGTACGTCGTAGACCTGCTTCCAGTCCGGGTAGTCGGCCTGGAACGCCTCGTTGGAGCCGATCCACCACTTGTGGTCGCCGACCCGGTTGGCCTCGACGTACTCCGAGATCATCTCTTGCCCGGTGATCCGCTCGGCCTCGGTGAACGCCTCCCGCATGGAGGTGTTCGAGTGCCGGCCGCCGCCGAGGTTGTACACCGCCGCCGAGCGCGGGTCGCGGAAGAACGCCTCGAACGCGGAGACCACGTCCGAGCTGTGGATCGCGTCCCGCACCTGCTTGCCCTGGTAGCCGTAGATCTTGTACGTCCGGCGCTCCAGGTTGCAGCGCATCACGTACGCCAGGAAGCCGTGCAGCTCGGTCGCCGAGTGGGCCGGGCCGGTCAGCGTCCCGCCCCGGAAGCAGGCGGTCCGCATGTCGAAGTAGCGGCCGTACTCCTGCACCATCACGTCCGCGGCGACCTTGGAGGCGCCGAAGATGGAGTGCAGGCAGGCGTCGATCGACATGTCCTCGCGGATGCCCTGCTCGTACGGGTGGCCCGGCTCGATCTCCCAGCGGGTCTCCTGCTCGACCAGCGGCAGGCTGTTCGGCCGGTCGCCGTAGACCTTGTTCGTGGAGCAGTGGATGACCGGTGCCTCCACGCAGTGCTCGCGGACGCTCTGCAGGACGTTCAGGGTGCCGGCGGCGTTCACGTCGAAGTCGGTGAACGGGTCGCGCACGGCCCAGTCGTGCGAGGGCTGCGCGGCCGTGTGGATCACCACGGCGACGTCCCGGCCGTACCGCTTGAACAGCGCGCCGAGCGCGCTGCGGTCGCGGATGTCGATGCTGTGGTGCGAATACCGCTCACCCAGCTCGTCGGTCAGCCGGCGGACGTTCCAGGCGGTGGACGCCTCCTCGCCGAAGAACTCCTGCCGCATGTCGTTGTCGATGCCGACGACGTCGAGACCGAGGCCGGCGAAGTGCCGGACCGCCTCGGAGCCGATCAGCCCGCCCGAACCGGTCACGAATGCGACACTCACATGCCACTCCTGGTGCGTCGGAGGCAGAAACCATCGGAGCATAGCGTGACGTTTCGTACGCCTCGATACGGAGCGAGGGCCCCGCGTCGCCGCGGAGCCCTCGTCTGTGGTGGGGAAGGGGGGAGTTGAACCCCCACGCCCTTTCGGGCACACGGACCTGAACCGTGCGCGTCTGCCATTCCGCCACTTCCCCGTGGCATGACTTCGGGCAGCGTAGCCCGTGCCAGCTCCACCGTCTCCGGCGGACCTCGGCAATGCTACGTGACCCTCGGTCGTGACCGCGAATGGCATTCGCTGCTTCCAGCGGTTACCGTTCGTGGCGGACGAAAGAGTAGCACGACGATTCGAGGCCGTCCGAACGGGCCGTGGCCTGCTGGCCGAGCGGCGTGTGAGCTGCGTGCGCTCTGGACGGATACCATCATGTCCTCGGGACCCGAGGAGGAGCCGGTGAGCGTGCTGCAACGCTTCGAGAAGCGTCTGGAAGGCCTGGTAGAGGGGGCCTTCGCCAAGGTCTTCAAGGGGGTCGTGCACCCCGTGGAGATCCTCAACGCCATGCAGCGGGAGGCCGAGGCGCACAAGGCCATCCTGGCCGGTGGGCGCACCTTGGTGCCGAACCGCTACGTGATCGATCTCTCGCCGTACGACCACAGTCGGCTGGCGCCGTACGCCGCCGCGCTGGCCCAGGAGTTGGCCCAGTCGCAGGCGGAGTTCATCGGCGAGCAGGCCTGGACGGTCTACGGCGACGTGATCGTCGAGATCGAGCGCGGTGAAGGGTTGGACACCGGCATGTTCCGGGTCACCGCCGAGGTCTACACCGGTGGCGAGGTCGCCCCGGTCTCGGCGCCCGGCGGCGGGTACGACGCCGGTCCGCCCGGCTACCCCTCGTACGACCAGGGTGGCGGCTACGGACCCCCGCAGGGGCACGGTGGTGGCCGCAACGTCCGGCTGGTCTCCGGTGACGGCCGCACCTACCCGCTCCAGATGGGCTCGACCGTGATCGGTCGGGGCGACCAGGCCAACCTGCGTCTGCCCGACGTCGGCATCTCCCGGCGACACGCCCGGCTGGACTTCGACGGCGGCCAGGTCGTGCTGACCGATCTCGGCTCGACCAACGGCACGATGGTCAACGGCCAGCGGGTCTCCGCCGTGGCGCTGAACCCCGGCGACATGATCCAGCTCGGTACGACCACCCTGACCTTCCGCGTGGACGGCTGACCCGCCTTGCCGGAACTCGTCATCACCGTCGCCCGGTTCGGATTCCTCGTCCTGCTGTGGATCTTCGTGTTCACGGTGGTCGGCGTCATCCGTCGGGACCTGTTCGCGGGGGCCCGCTCAGGTCGGCTCGTGGCCGCACCCCGAGCGGTCGGCGCGTCGACCGGTCAGGCGACGGCGAAGCCGGCGAAGGTCAAGCGGGGACGGGCGGCACACCAACTGGTGGTGACCGCGGGGCAACTGGCCGGCACCCGGATCACGTTGGGCGAGGCACAGATAACCATCGGTCGGGCCGAGGACTCCACCCTCGTCATCACCGACGACTACGCCTCCGCGCGACACGCCCGGCTCGTACCGCGTGACGGGCAGTGGTTCGTCGAGGATCTCGGCTCGACTAACGGGACGTACCTCGATCGCGCTAAGGTCACCGGACCGACCCCCGTCCCCCTCGGCGTGCCGATCCGGATCGGCCGCACCTCTCTCGAATTACGGCCATGACTCTGACCCTGCGCTATGCGGCCCACAGCGACCGCGGTCTGATCCGTGACGGTAACCAGGATTCCGTCTACGCCGGACCGCGGCTACTCGCCGTCGCCGACGGCATGGGCGGCATGGCCGCCGGTGACGTCGCCAGCAACATCGTCATCGGTGCCATGGCGCCGCTCGACGAGGACGTCCCCGGTGACGCCCTGGTCGACGCGTTGCGTTCCGCCGTGGGCACCGCCAACCAGCAGCTCCGCGACACCGTGGAAGCCAACCCACAGCTGGAGGGGATGGGCACCACGCTCACCGCGACCCTCTTCTCCGGCAGCAAGCTGGGCATGGTCCACATCGGTGACTCGCGGGCCTATCTCCTTCGTGACGGCGAGTTCGCGCAGATCACCAAGGACGACACCTACGTCCAGATGCTCGTCGACGAAGGCCGGATCAGCCCGGAGGAGGCGAGCAGCCACCCCCAGCGCTCGCTGCTCACCCGGGCCCTGGACGGCCGGGACATCGACCCCGAGTACTCCGTGCGCCAGGTGCTCACCGGTGACCGCTACCTGATCTGCTCCGACGGACTCTCCGGCGTGGTCAGTGCGGAGACCATCGGCGAGACCATGCGCGAGTACACCGACCCGCAGCAGTGTGTCGAGCGACTCGTGCAGCTCGCCCTGCGCGGCGGCGGTCCGGACAACATCACCGTGATCATCGCGGACGCCACCGACCGGGACATCGTCGAGGCGGCACCGATCGTCGGCGGCGCTGCCGCCCGCGACCGTGGCATGGCTACCTCGGCCGACGTCTCCACCCCGGCCGCCCGGGCCTCGGCGCTCTCCGCCCCCCGCCCGCCCGTGCCGGAGGAGCCCGCCGGCAACGGCGACGACGAGCCGGAGCCCCGTCGGCGACCGCTGCGGGCGCTGGCGATGACGACCGCCCTGGCGGTGATCCTCGCCGGCAGCCTCTACGGCGGGTACACCTACACCCAGCGGCAGTACTACGTCGGCGCCACGCAGGACGGTCAGGTGGCCGTGTTCCGCGGCATCCAGGGCCAGATCGCCGGGATGGACCTCTCCACGGTCCACTCCGAGAGCAGCGCCCAGCTCGACGATCTCACCCTCGCGGCACAGGAGCAGGTCAAGCAGGGCATCCCGGCCAAGAGCGAGCCGGACGCGGAACGCCGACTGGCCGAGTTGACGGTGGACAGCCCCACCAACGTCAACCTCAAGCCGATCTGCCCGCCCGCGACGCCCCCGCCCCCGACCCCCGACGCGGGCGAACCCTCGCCGGCACCGGATGCGCCGAGCGGCTCACCGAGCCCGGTCCGCAGCGCGTCGGTCTCCGCCACGGGCGGCTCCGCGACCCCACCGGTGCGGCCGTCCGACAACGGGGCGGCGGCCCTGCCCACCGGTACGCCCGACGCCACGCCCGACACCTTCTCGCCCACCGTCGACCCGGCGGCCTGCCGGTCGCCCGAGTAGGCACCGGCACCCGAACCGAGGACGATCGTGACCGCAGCGGCCACTCCGGCAACCTCGCCCGCCAACGCGGGCGAGCGTTCCGGCGTACGCCAGGCCCGGTCCCGACGCAACGCCGAGCTGTCGCTGCTGTTGCTGGCGATGGCCCTGGTCGCGGCGTACGGGGCGATGGTCGAGGCGAACGTGCTCGACACGGTCACCCCGACCTTCTGGGTGCCGGCCGCCGCGCTCACGGCGGTGTTCCTCGGCCTGCACCTGGTGATCCGGTTCCTGGCGCCCTTCGCCGACCCGGCCCTGCTGCCGGCGGTGGCCCTGCTCAACGGGCTCGGGGTCGGCTTCCTGCACCGGCTGGACCTGGCCCGGTCGGCTCCCGAGGACCGGGTCGACATGGCCACCTTCGCCGGCACCGGCGGGCGGCAGTTGGCCTGGACGCTGGTCTCGGTGATCCTCGCCGCCGGGCTGCTGGCCCTGATGCGCGACCACCGTTCGATCTCCCGGTACGCGTACACGCTGGGCCTGGCCGGCATCGTGCTGGTCATGCTGCCGGCCGTGCTGCCGGCCAGCATCTCCGAGATCAACGGTGCCAAGCTCTGGGTACGCGTCGGCAGCTTCTCCATCCAGCCCGGCGAGTTCGCGAAGCTCGCCCTGCTGGTCTTCTTCGCCTACTACCTGGTCCGCAAGCGCGAGGTGCTCTCGCTGGCCAGCCACCGGTTCCTCGGCATCGACTTCCCGCGCGGCCGTGACCTCGGCCCGGTGCTCGTGGTCTGGGTGATCAGCCTGCTCGTCCTGATCTTCGAGAAGGACCTGGGCACCTCGCTGCTCTACTTCGGCATGTTCGTGGCGACGGTGTACATCGCCACCGAACGGGTCAGTTGGCTGCTCATCGGTCTGGTCCTCTTCTTCGGCGGCGCCTACCTCGCGTACGTGCTCGGGGAACTGGTCGGTGGACCGTTCGCGAACTTCTACGTCCGGGCCGAGATCTGGCTCGACCCGTTCGCCGAGCCGTACGACTCCGGCTACCAGTTGGTGCAGGGGCTGCTCGCGCTCGGCACCGGCGGGATGTTCGGCGCCGGACCGGGCGGCGGCCAGCCGCTGCTGCTGCCGGAGGTGCAGAACGACTTCATCTTCGCCGGCCTCGGCGAGGAGATCGGCCTGTTCGGTCTCTCCGCGCTGCTGGTGATCTATCTGCTGATCGTGGAGCGCGGCCTGCGGGCCGCCATCGCGGTCCGTGACTCCTTCGGCAAGCTGCTCGCCGGTGGCTTGGCCTTCACCCTCGCGCTCCAGGTCTTCGTGATCGTCGGCGGCATCAGCGGGCTGATCCCGCTCACCGGTCAGACCACTCCCTTCCTCTCCGCCGGTGGCTCCTCGCTGATGGCGAACTGGCTGCTCGTCGCGGTGCTGCTGCGGGTCTCCGACGCCGGGCGGCGCCCGGTGACCGGGGTCGGTGGCAAGGTGAACCGTCCGTCCGGCGGGCCGCCCGAGCAACTGCACGGTGCCCCCACGGAGGTGATCAAGCCGTGAACGCACCCCTGCGCCGGGTCGGCGTCGTCGTCATCGTCCTGTTCGCCCTGCTCTTCGCGAACCTGAACTGGATCCAGGCGTACAAGGCCGACGAGTACCGCACCAGCGACTACAACGGCCGGGTCCAGGTCGCCGAGTACGAGCGCCGTCGCGGCAACATCGAGGCGGGCGGCACCGCACTGGCGGTCAGCAAGGAGACCGAGGGCGAGCTGAGGTTCCTGCGGACCTATCCGGGCGGGGCGAAGTACGCCCACGTGCTCGGCTACAAGCCGGTCAACCTCGGCGACACCGGGATCGAGCGCTCCGAGAACGACTTCCTCGCCGGCACCAGCGACCAGCTCATCGCCAACCGGATCAAGGACATGTTCACCGGCGACCGCACCGCCGGCGGAAACGTGCTGCTCACCCTCTCCAAGGGGGCCCAGGACGTCGCGTACGACCAGTTGCGCAACAACAACCGGGGGGTGAAGAAGGGCGCGGCGATCGCCATCGACCCGAAGACCGGGGCGGTGCAGGCACTGGTCTCCATGCCCAGCTTCGACCCGAACCCGCTGGCCAGCCACAACACCAGCGAGGCGACCAAGGCGTACAACGAGCTGGAGCAGGACCCGCAGCGTCCGCTGCGCAACCGCGCGCTGGCCGAGGTGCTGCCGCCGGGCTCCACGTTCAAGATGGTGGTGGCCGCCGCCGCGCTGGAGAACGGGATCGGCAAGGACACGAACATCCCGGCCGGCCCCAGCTACACCCCGCCCACCTCCGGCGAGGCGATCACCAACGCGGTGCCGTCGATCTGCCCGCAGTCGCAGGTCACGCTGATGAAGGCGGTCACCGACTCCTGCAACACCGGCTTCGCCAAGCTCGGTGTGCAGCTCGGCCCGGACGTGATCAAGGAGAAGGCCCGGCAGTTCGGCTTCGAGCAGGAGGACCTGACCGTCGGCCGGCTCGGCGAGGGCGGCCAGTCGGTGGCGGCCAGCCGTACCGGCGACATGCTGAACCCCGACGGCGGGGCCGACCCGGCGGCGCTGGCCCAGTCCTCCATCGGGCAGCGCGACGTGCGGATGAGCCCTCTGGAGGGGGCGTTGATCGCCGCGGCGGTCGCCAACCAGGGCAGCCAGATGCGGCCCTACCTGGTACGCCAGCTCCTCGGGCCGGACCGCACCACCGTCTACGACCCCGCCCAGCCGCGTGAACTGCGCCGGCCGGTCAGCCGTGAGGTCGCCGCCGACCTGCGGGACATGATGGTCAGCGTGGTCGAGAACGGCACCGCCCGCTCGGCACAGATCAACGGCTACACCGTGGGCGGCAAGACGGGCACCGCCCAGTCGGCGCCGGACCGGCCCGACCACGGCTGGTTCATCGGTTTCGCCATCGACTCCAACGGGGAACCGGTCTCGGCGGTCTGCGTGCTGCTCGAAGAGGCCGGCAGCGGCGGCAGCGCAGAGGCGGCCCGGATCTCCGGGCAGATCATGCGCGCCGTCATCGCCGACCGTGGGGGGCGTTGACATGCTCAGTCCGGGAGTTCAGCTCGGTAACCGCTACCGTCTCGACGAACGCATCGCCAGCGGCGGCATGGGCGACGTCTGGCGCGGCCTGGACCAGGTGCTCGGCCGTACGGTCGCGGTGAAGAGCCTGCTCCCGGCGTTGATGGACGAGCCCGGTTTCGCCGAGCGGTTCCGTGGCGAGGCTCGCACCATGGCGACGATCAACCATCCGGGTGTGGTCGACGTCTACGACTTCGGCAACGACCAGCAGATCGCCTTCCTGGTGATGGAGTACGTGGAGGGCGACCCGCTCTCCGCCACGCTGAGCCGGGTCGGTCGACTCACCCCGGCCCGGACGATGGCGTTGGTGGCGCAGGCCGCCGACGCGCTGCACGCGGCCCACCTCAAGGGGATCGTGCACCGGGACGTGAAGCCCGGCAACCTGCTGGTCCGGCCGAACGGCACGCTGGTGCTGACCGACTTCGGCATCGCCCGCTCGGAACTCGTCGGCCAGCTCACCGCCGCCGGTTCGGTGCTCGGCACCGCCTCGTACATCTCGCCCGAGCAGGCCACCGGTCAGGTCGCCACCCCCGCCTCGGACGTGTACGCCCTCGGCGTCGTCGCGTACCAGTGTCTCGCCGGACGCCGTCCCTTCGAGGGCGACAACCCGCTCGACATCGCCATGCGACACGTGCGGGAGACCCCGCGACAGTTGCCGTCCGACATCCCGCCGCAGGTCTGCGCCCTGGTGGAGCGGGCCATGGCGAAGGACCCGAAGGACCGCTGGCAGAGCGCCGCCGCGCTGGCCGGGGTGGCCCGGCAGCTCAAGACGGCACTGTCCCAGCAGGCGCGGGCGGGTGGGCAGAAGGCCAACCCGATCTCGGCCGCTCCCGCCTCACCGGCTCCGGGGCGCGCCCAGGTGCCGACGCCGCAGCCGCCGCGTCCTCCGGCGGCACCGCACTCGACACCTCCCGGCCGCCCACCGGCTGTGAACCACCGGCCGCCGATGGCGGCCCGTCACCCGGCGGCGCAACCGCTCCGTCCCACGACCGTCGCTCCGGCCGTCCCGGCGATGCCGGCTGGCCGACCGATGCCACCACCCAACAACTATCAGCGTGCCGCCGCCACCCCGCCGCCCGGCTACCAGCTCCGACCCGCTCCACCACAGCAGGCGCCCGGACGGTCGCGTTCCGGAGTGCTGTTCCTGGCGGTGATGCTGGGCGTGCTGGTCCTGCTCTGTTCCGGCGTGATTTCCTACAAGGTGCGACTGAAGAACAGCGCCGACCTGCCGGTCGGGGTCTCTGTGCAAACGGTGTCGTCCGTCGTGCGTGGGTTCGACGGGCGAGACGATCCGGCCGGTACGGCGTACCGTCGACTGGATCAGCCCCGTGGAGGCAGCCACGAGACGACGACGAGCGAAGGACGACGGACGCGATGACAGCGCAGGCCCGCCTGCTCGGTGGCAGGTACCAGGTCGGCGAGCTGCTCGGTTATGGCGGCATGGCCGAGGTGCATCGTGGTCGCGACCTGAGGCTCGGTCGGGACGTGGCGATCAAGATGCTCCGGACCGACCTGGCCCGGGACGCCACCTTCCAGATGCGGTTCCGTCGGGAGGCGCAGAACGCCGCCTCGCTCAACCACCCGGCCATCGTCGCGGTCTACGACACGGGTGAGGAACAGGCGCCGACCGGCGAGACCCTTCCGTTCATCGTGATGGAGTTCGTCAACGGGCGCACCCTCAAGGAGGTGCTCGGCGCCGAGGGCCGGCTACAGCCCCGGCGGGCGCTGGAGATCTCCGCCGACATCTGTGCGGCGCTGGACTTCAGCCACCGGCACGGCATCATCCACCGCGACATCAAGCCCGGCAACGTGATGCTCACCCAGACCGGCCAGGTCAAGGTGATGGACTTCGGCATCGCCCGGGCTCTGGCCAGCGGTGCCACCACGATGACGCAGACCAGCGCGGTCATCGGCACCGCGCAGTACCTCTCCCCGGAGCAGGCGCGCGGCGAGGCCGTGGACGCCCGCTCCGACGTGTACGCGGCCGGCTGCGTCCTCTTCGAGCTGGTCTGCGGCCACCCGCCGTTCGTCGGCGACAGTCCGGTCAGCGTCGCGTACCAACACGTCCGGGAGACCCCGCCGACGCCGAGCGACCTGAACCCGGACGTCAACCCGGCGGTCGACGCGATCGTGCTCAAGGCGCTCTCCAAGAACCCGCTCAACCGTTACCAGAGCGCCGGCGAGATGCGTGCCGACATGCTTCGGGCGGCGGCCGGTCGTCCGGTGATGGCGACGCCGGTGATGCGCGAGGACGAGACCGTCGCCATGGCCCCGTCCTCGGGCTACTCGTCGGGTGGGGCAGGTGGTGCCACCCAGACGCGGCAGATCCCCGCCCGGGTCGGCGACCCGCGCCAGCGGCGCGCCTCGTCCTGGCTGATCGCCATGTTCGCCGCGCTCGGCGTGCTCGCGGTGATCGCGCTGGTCGCCGCGCTGCTGTTGAACCAGCGCGATGACGAGGACACTCCGGTGCCCACCCTCACCGGGCTCACGCAGCAGGACGCATTCGCCCAGATCGAGCAGAACGGCCTCACCGCGGCGCTCGGCGACCCCGTCCTCTCCTCCGACTGCAAGAAGGGCGCCGTGGTCAGCCAGACCCCGGCCGCCGGCGAGCGAGTGCAGCCGAACAGCACGGTGACCGTGCAGATCTGCGACGGGAAGCCCGTGGTGACCATCCCGGCCGTGGTCGGTGGCACCCAGGAGTTCGCCGAGCAGCAGCTCAAGGAACTGAAGCTCGACGTGGACGTCAAGGAGGACAACAACGCCGCGCCCGAGGGCCAGGTGTTGGCGATCGATCCGGGCGTGGGCGAGCGGGTGGAGGAGGGGAGCAAGGTCACTCTCACCGTCTCCAAGGGCAACGTGGTCCGGGTGCCGGACGTCGCGAACCTCACCGAGGACGAGGCGCGTAAGAGGCTGCGGGACGCGGGCTTCGAGGTCCGGGTCGAGCTCGGTCGTGAGGTGCCTGCGGACCAGGCCGGACGGGTGCTCGACCAGAACCCGAACGCCAACACCCAGCGCACCAAGGGCAGCAGGGTGACGATCACGATCTCCGTCGAGGAGGAGGTGGAGGACCCGGACCCGCCGACGCCGACGCCGCCGACCGGGTCTCCGAGCACCCCGCCCCCCGACGAGGACGACGGTGGTGGCGGCAACGGTAACGGTGGCGGCAGCGGTGGTGGCGGTCAGGTCATGCCGAGTCCGGGCTTCCCGCCGTTCCGGTTCCCCGGCGAGTGACCGAACCGGCCCCGGCCGGTGTCCCGGTGCGGTGGCGACGCCGCCTGATCCGGGTCGCCGTGCTCCTCGCGGTCGCGCTGCTGCTGGTGAGCGTGCCGTGGTTCTGGACGACGGTGTCCGCGCGCGGACACGTCCACACCGAGGCCGACGCGCCGAGCGTCGACGTGGTGATCGTCCTGGGCACGGCGGTGACCGAGAACGGGCAGCGACCCGGCATCCGGCTCGCCGGACGCCTGGAGACCGCCGCTGAGCTGGTACACAGCGGGCGGGCCCGGGTGGTGCTGGTGTCGGGTGACGGTGGCGGGACGTCCGGGGACGAGCCGGCGGCGATGGCCGCGCACCTGACCGGGCCGCTCGGTGTTGACCCGCAGCGCGTCGTCACGGATCCGCACGGCCTGGACACGTACGACACCTGCCTGCGGGCACGGGACGTCTACGGAATCGAGCGGGCCCTGATCGTCACGCAGTCCTACCACCTGGACCGGGCCGTGACGCTCTGCCGACATCTCGGCATCGACACCGACGGGGTCACCGCCCGCTGCACCGGCTGCGGATCGAGCCTGCTGGCGCAGAAGGCGGCCCGTGACTACCTGGCCAGCGGCAAGGCGGTCCTGGACGCGGTTCGCCACCGACCGCCTGCGGTCAGCTCGCCCGCCGACCCGAGCGTCACGGACGCGCTGCGTCGATGACCGCTCCGGTGATCCGACGGGCGGGTGGCCGCTTCGGCCGATCCGGGCGCTGGGCCACCCGGCACGGCGGAGGCCGCCGGTCGGTGACCGCTTCGCTGTACCGGTGACGGACCGGCGTCAGGCGGCGGCTCGGCGTCAGGTGGTGGCGAAGGCGGCGCGGCGGCGGGTGTCGACCTCGGCGGCCAGCGCGGGGGCACGGTCCAGCGCCTCCCGGTAGCCGCAGCCGGCCAGCCAGTTCGCCAGCATCAGGTGGCCGCCCTCGGTGAGCACCGACTCCGGGTGGAACTGCACACCCTCGACGGGCAGCGTCCGGTGCCGCATCGCCATCACCACGCCGGACTCCGTCCGGCCGGTGACCTCCAGCTCCTCCGGCAGCGTCTCGGGCAGGACGGCGAGCGAGTGGTAGCGGGTCGCCGTGAACGGGTCGGGCAGACCGGCGAGTACGCCGACCGAGTCGTGGCGTACCTCCGAGGTCTTGCCGTGCAGCAGTTCGGGTGCGCGGGCGACGGTGGCGCCGTACGCCTCGCCGATCGCCTGGTGACCGAGGCAGACGCCGAAGATCGGAATCTCGCCCGCGTACCGGCGGATCACGGCGAGGCAGATGCCGGCCCGGTCGGGGCTGCCCGGTCCCGGTGAGAGCAGGATGCCGTCGGCACCGACCCGTCCCACCTCCGCCACGTCCATCTCGTCGTTGCGCCGTACCTCGCACTCGACGCCGAGCTGGCCGAGATACTGCACCAGGTTGAAGACGAACGAGTCGTAGTTGTCGATCACCAGGACGCGCATCGGCCTCACTCGTCTTCGTCCGGCGGCGGGGTGTTGTTCCGGTCGGTGTCGTACGGCAGGTCGTGCTCGTCGCCCGGCGGGGCGTCGGAGGGGTCCCCACCGGGCACCACGTCACCGCCGGGTACCCCGGGACCGTCGTCCTGCTGGGTCACCTGGACGTCCTCTCCGGTGAACGGGAGGTGTGGCCCGGCCCAGGGGAACACCACGTACCAGAGCAGCGCCACCGCGGTGGTGGCGAGCAGCAGACTGCCGACGAGTTTGCCGGGCACCCCGAAGGGCAGCTTGCGCCAGATCCAGGCGTACATGGTCAGGCTCCCAGCTCCGCCGGGCGCCCCTCGGCCTTCGGCTGCGTACGGGTCAACTCGGCGTGGACGATCAACCGCTCGTAGTTGTCGAACTTGGGGTTGCAGGTGGTCAGCGTCAGCATCCGTTTGGACGGCCGGACCCCCGGCCGCCCCGGCACGGGCGCGACCACCTCCACCTGGGACGGCTTCACGATGTGGTTCTCGGTGACCTGGTAGACGTACCAGTCGTCGCGGCCCTCGACCACGATGGCGTCACCGTCGCGCAGCTCGTCCAGTCGCCAGAAGGTGGCCCGGTTGCGGTGCCCGGCCACGGAGAAGTTGCCGACCTGACCGGGCAGGGCGCTGTCCGGGTAGTGGCCCGGCGCGTACCGGATGTCCTCCTGGCGGACACCCTCGACGACGATCCACTCCTTCTCGAACTTCGGAATGTAGAGCCCGGCGATCGGCTTGCCGTTGACCGGCGGTTTCGGGGACGCGGACGCCGAGGCGCTGGCCGAGGGAGCCACCGTCGGGTCGCCCTCGGGCCCCCACGCCTGCGCGAGCTGCTGGCTCAGCTCGCCCTGGTGCGCGTCGACGATCGCCGACTTGCCCCAGATCTCGTATCCGGCGAAGAGGAGCACCACCAGGCCGAACGTGATCAGCAGTTCGCCGCTGAAGCGCAGACTGGTGCGGACCCGGGACCACGCGGACGGCCGGGTCAGCTCGGAGTAGACGCTCTTGTAGCCCTCGTCGGTCTGGTGCGGCCGGAGCTGCACCACCCGGTCGCCGCGTCGCGGCTTGGGTGCCTCGGCCCCCTTGTCGGCACCGTCAGCCGGGTCGTCGGTCTTCGGCGGCCGGGGTACGGCTCCCATCAGGGCGGTGGAGTCCATCGCGGGCGGGGTGCTCGGCCGGGTGCCGGTGATCGCCGGGATGAGGGCGGTGGCGCCCGGGTCGGCCGGTCGCCCGCCGTCCGGGCGGGAACCGCCGGACGCCCCGCCGGGCGGCGACAACGCCGGGGTGGTGCCGGTCGGCGACGTCGGGCCGCCGCGCGTCGGCGAGGAGGGGGTGCCTCCCGTCGGTGGTGGCGTGGAAGCTCCCCCGGTCGGCGACGACGTGGGCGGACCGCTGGTCGGGGAGGTGGCGGAGCGGGCCGGGCCGCCGATCGCCGGCATCAGCGCCGTCGGCCCCTCACCCGCCCAGCCATGCTCGGTGGGCTGCCCCGAGGCTGAGGCGTCGCGGCCGTCCCGGTTTCCCGCCCGCCATGCTGCGGGCGGCGGCGGGCCGGCGGGCTGAGACGTCGGGTGCTGCCCCGCCGGGTGCTGCCCCGCCGGGTGCTGCCCCGCCGGGTGCGGTGACGTCGGGTGCTGCGGGGCGGCGGGCTGCGGGCGGGTGGGCTGCGCCGCCGGGTACGGCGATGCCGGGTGCTGCGGAGCCTGGTGCTGCGGGCGGGTGGGCTCCGACGGCGGAAGCTGCCCGGGCTGCGTACCGTGCCGCGCCTGCGCCGGGTCGAGACCGTGCCGGGCGTACGGCGACTGTCCCGGTCCGACAGGTGGGGTCTGGGTCGGTGGGTGACCGGGCTGGGGTGTGGCCGGTCGCACCGGGCCGGCATCCGACCGGGGTGGGCCGGCCCCTGGCGGGACGGAACCGCTTCCCGAAGGGGCCAGGCTGGGTACGTCCGGGTGCGTGGATCTGGGGCCTTGTGGCGGTGACCCGGCATCGGGCGGGGTCGGGGCGGCGGGACGCCGAGCCTCGAAGGCCCCGCGCCACGGGGTCGGACCGACGGGGATGTCCGGTTCGCCGGAGGGCAGGGGCACGCCGTTCCACTGACCGGCGCCGGTCGGGCTCTGCCGTCGAGCGGTTCCGCCGACCGGCGGCACGTTCGGCGACGGGCCCCACTGCCCCGGCGTCCGCTCCTGGCTCGGCGTCCGGTCCTGCCCCGGCGTCCGGTCCTGCCCCGGCGTCCGGTCCTGCCCCGGTGCGGCATCCCAGCGGCCGGGTGCTCCGGAGCCACCCTGGCCGGTTGGTGTGCCGAAGCGAGGACCCGGTCCGCTCTCCGGCGGGGCGGAGGTGTCCCAGCGGCCGGGCGTGCTGTTCCACCGACCGGCCGGGCCGGTGTTCTCCGCGGAGCGGGTGTCGCCCGTCTCGGACGGCCGGGTGCCGGGTGGGACCGGCGGACGGCGCTCGGGCCCGACCGACGATCGGGTGTCTGGCGTGGCGGCGCGACGGCTGTCGGGCGTGGCCCGGGGGCGGCTGTCGGGCGTGGCCGGGTCGGGCCGCTCGACCTTCGGCAGGAAGGCGGTGGATTCGTCGGCCTGGTCGCGGTGCCGGCCGTCGGGGTGCGTGCTCACTGCGTGCTCACCTCGGCACCGTCGCCGATCGCAGGGTGGTCGAGTCCTCGAACGCGGGCACGGTGACGGGGCCGGGAAGCTCCTGGTAGCCGAGCTGGTAGTTGTCGACCGCGTCCCTGAACCACCGGACTCCCTCGGAAGCGGCGAGGGCCTGCCGCAGTGCGGCGGGGTCGCCAATCGCTACGATCTTGAACGGAGGGGAGTACACCCGGCCGTGCAACAGCAGGGTGTTACCCACGCAGCGTACCGCGCTGGTCGCCAGGACGCGGACGTTCATGATTGACATGGCCTCGGCGCCACCGGCCCACAACGCGTTCACCACGGCCTGGACGTCACCCTGGTGCACGACAAGATCGTCGTTGGTGGCCCCTTCGGGCAGGTTGTTGAGCCGGGGCGCGTCGTCGAGCACGACGGTCATTCCCGAGCCGGTCAACTCCGTGAAACCGGCGGTGCCGAGGCTGGCGGTGCCGCGTTCCTGCTGCTCCTTGATCGGCCCGTCCGAGTCGGCGAGGTCGGCCGTACGGCTCTCGACCTCCTTGCGCAGCGTCGCGGCGCGCTCCTCGTTCGCCGCCACCTGGGTGCGGCGGTCCTCGATCAGCTCGGTGAGCTGCGGGCGTCGGTCCTCACGCAGGTTCGTGCCGCCCGCCGTGGTGGCGGTGGTGGTGAAGAGCAGGCCGGCCGCGGCGGCGATCAGCGGTACGCCGATCGACCAGCCCGGACGGCGCTGGCGGGGCCGGCGGGGCAGCAACCCGGCGACGAGTCGTCGCAGCGCCTTCTGCCACGACGCTGCGCCGGACGTGTACTCCACGGCCGTTCCCCCTTGTCCTCCGGCTCCGGCACCCGAGGGTGCGGCGGAGCGACAGTCGCCCGCCCGTCCGATTCCGGGATGCCGGGCATCGGTCTGGCCTCATTCGTGGATTGGACGGGCCTTCCGGACTACGCTAGCTGTCGAACATTATTGGCCATGGACCGTCGCCCTCGCGCCCGGTTGTCAGGCCGGACGAGGTCGTAACCCCTCTGGAGAGCGTCGTGCCCAAGTCTCAGGTCCGCAAGAAGAAGGTGTACACCCCGCCCACGGACGTGCGCCCGACGACGACATCGGCGTCCCGCAAGCCGAGCCCGGTCTGGCTGCCCGCCACGGCCGTGTCGCTGATCGCCTTCGGCATCGCGTGGCTGGTGGTCTACTACCTGTCCGAGCAGGAGTACCCGGTCATGGAGCTCGGGTACTGGAACCTCGCGATCGGCTTCGGCGCGATGGTCGCCTCGCTGATCCTGCTCTCCCGCTGGCGCTGATTCCCTGCTCAACGGCCACCTGCGCAGGCCCCGACCGAGCGGACTCGGCGGCGGCCTCCTAAGGTGTGCGCAGGGCGGCGTGGCCCAGGTGCGAGAAGTCTCACGTTACTGCTGAGTAACCTTGCGCGTAAGCTGCATCGCATGACCGAGTGGACCGAGGTCATCGACCGATCCGGGTCGAGGTGCGGCACCCTGGGGTGACCAACCGCACCCCGACCC
This sequence comes from Verrucosispora sp. NA02020, assembly GCF_013364215.1. Lineage (NCBI taxonomy): Bacteria > Bacillati > Actinomycetota > Actinomycetes > Micromonosporales > Micromonosporaceae > Micromonospora > Verrucosispora sp. NA02020. The sequence continues at coordinate 91,478 of NZ_CP054923.1, forward strand.
CGGTCGCCGAGCCGCTCGACAGGCAGCAGACCGGGAGGCCAACTCGATGGGCAGCGTCCAGATCGTCACCACGATCCTCGCGGCCGCCATCACCGCCGTGGCGGTGTGGCTTGCGGTGCGTGCGGTCTCGAAGATGTTCGCCGTGATCCGGCTGGGTCAGCCCGACCCCGCCCGCTCGGGCGACCACGTCGCGCGGACGAAGACCATGCTCGCGGAGACGGCCGGGCACACCCGGATGCTGCGCTGGAGCGTGGTCGGCGCCGCGCACTGGTTCGTGATGGTCGGCTTCCTCGTGCTGTCGCTGCTGGTGCTCGAGGCGTACTTCGAGGTGGTGTCGCCGACCGCCGGGCTGCCGCTGGTCGGTGGCTGGGCGCTCTACGGACTGGTCACCGAGTGGATCGGCATCCTCGGTGTCGTCGGCATCGTGGTGCTGATCGCGATCCGGGTGGCCAACCGTCCGAGCCAGGCCGGACGCCGGTCGCGGTTCACCGGCTCCACCATGTGGCAGGGCTACTTCGTCGAGGCCGTCGTCCTCGCCGTCCTGGTCATGGGCTTCCTGATCCGTGGCTTCAAGGTCGCCACCGACCACTTCGAGTACCCGACCTGGGCCACCCCGCTGAGTCACGCGGTCGGCTCGGTGCTGCCGGACTGGGAGTCCGGGGTCAGTGTCGCCGCCCTCATCAAGATCGCGATTTCGATGACCTGGCTCATCGTGATCTCGCTGAACGTGACCATGGGCGTCGCCTGGCACCGCTTCCTCGCCTTCCCGAACATCTACTTCAAGCGGAAGCCCGGTGCCTCCGGCTCCGGACTCGGGCCGCTGCGGCCGATGACGAGCGAGGGCAAGCCGCTGGACTTCGAGGAGGCCGATCCGGAGAAGGACCAGTTCGGCGTCGCGCACGTCGAGCAGTTCACCTGGAAGGGCCTGCTGGACTTCAGCACCTGCACGGAGTGCGGCCGCTGCCAGTCGCAGTGCCCGGCCTGGAACACCGGCAAGCCGTTGTCGCCGAAGCTGCTGGTGCTCAGCCTGCGCGACCACGCGTACGCTAAGGCGCCCTATCTGCTGGCCGGCGGCGGTAAGGACCTCACCGGCGAGGAGAAGGCCACCGCCGCGCAGCTCGCCCACCTCGACGTGCTGGCCCTCGCCGAGGCGGAGAAGCCGCTGATCGGCGACGCCGAGGCGGGCGGCGTGATCGACCCGGACGTGCTCTGGTCGTGCACCACCTGCGGCGCCTGCGTCGAGCAGTGCCCGGTGGACATCGAGCACGTCGACCACATCGTCGACATGCGCCGCTACCAGGTGCTGATCGAGTCGAACTTCCCCTCCGAGGCCGGCGTGATGCTGCGCAACCTGGAGAACAAGGGCAACCCCTGGGGCGCGCCGCAGAACACCCGGGAGGACTGGACCAAGGGCCTCGACTTCGAGGTGCCCCGGGTCGGCGAGGTCGAGGACTTCGAATACCTGTTCTGGGTGGGCTGTGCCGGTGCCTTCGAGGACCGCGCCAAGAAGACCACCCGGGCGGTCGCCACGCTGCTGAACGAGGCGGGTGTCTCGTTCGCCATCCTCGGTGAGGGCGAGACCTGCTCGGGCGATCCGGCCCGCCGGATCGGCAACGAGTTCGTCTTCCAGATGCTCGCCCAGCAGAACGTGGAGACGCTCAACGAGGCGTTCGAGGGTCGCGAGAAGGCCAAGCGCAAGATCGTCGCGACCTGTCCGCACTGCTTCAACACCCTGGGCAACGAGTACGGCCAGCTCGGCGGCGAGTTCGAGGTGGTGCACCACACCCAGTTGCTGGCGCACCTGGTCGCCACCGGCAAGCTGACCCCGGTGCAGCCGGTCGACGGCGGCGTCACCTATCACGACCCGTGCTACCTGGGCCGACACAACCGGGTCTTCACCCCGCCACGCGAGGTGCTGGGCAGCGCCGTCGGCGCCGACAACGACCTCGTCGAGATGCCGCGCAACAGCGAGCGTTCCTTCTGCTGCGGCGCCGGTGGCGCGCGCATGTGGATGGAGGAGCGGATCGGCAAGCGGATCAATGTGGATCGGGTCGAGGAGGCCATGTCCACCGGTGCGAAGACCGTCGCGGTCGGCTGTCCGTTCTGCTCCACGATGCTGAGTGACGGAGTGAACGGCAAGGGCGCCGGCGACCAGGTCGAGGTGGTCGACGTGGCCAGCGTGCTGCTGCGTTCGATCAAGCCGGAACAGGCCCGGGGCGCCGAGGAGGGCGAGCCGGTCGCCGGTTGACCAGCGCGAACGTCGGGACGTGTCGGGCATCTGTACGGATGCCGACACGTCCCGATTTTTATATTGGCGTAGATAACTGTAACGAATTGGTCGACACCCTTTGTGTGCGGTCGGTCGCACAAAGGTGAATGAGCCGTTGGTCGCCTTGATTCCGCTGCGCGCCTTCCCTAATGTGGGGCACCGACCGCCGTGGTCGTCTGTCTCGCCCCTTACCGCTAGCGGGACGCCCGGTGGTCGGTCGCAAAGGAGTCGGTGCCGGTGGCAACCATGCCCCTCCATCGTCATGCGCCGGGACGTTCCACCCCCGTGCGCGGGCTGCGCAAGGCCGCTCGCCGCCTGGTCGTCCTGGTCGCCGCTGCTGCGGTCGGTGCCGGTCTGGTCGCCGCGCCCGCGTACGCCGCGCCGTCGGTGGACGAGATCGAGCGCCAGATCGACAAGCAGTGGCAGCAGCTCGAACCCACCATCGAGCAGTTCAACAAGGTGCGCTCGGAGCTGAGGGTCAACCGCGAGAAGGTCGACAAGCTGGAGAAGAAGATCCAGCCGTTGGCCCTGGAGACCGAGTTGGCGATGAACCGCGTCGCCGGTCTCGCCTCCCGGTACTACATCACCGGCCCCTCGCAGGAACTCGGCGCGGTGCTGCTCAACGCGAAGCCGGACCAGCTCGGTGAGCAGATGGCCCTCCTCGACCGGCTCGCCTGGGAGGAGCGCCGCCAGCTCGAGGGCGTCATGAAGATCCGCAAGAAGTACGACGACCAGAAGGCCACCCTCGACGCGCTGATCGTCGACCAGGAGGCCAAGCAGAAGCAGCTGGCGGCGAAGAAGAAGCAGATCGACGCCGAGATCAAGCGGCTGGAGCGGTCCCTGCCGGTCACCACGGTCAAGACCACCAACTGCCCGACCATCAACGGCGTGGTCAGCGACGCGGCCCGGACGGCCATCCGGACCGCCTGCGCCCAGGTCGGCAAGCCGTACGTCTGGGGCGCCACCGGGCCGAACTCGTTCGACTGCTCCGGTCTCACCCAGTACGCGTACCGGGCGGCGGGTATCTCCCTGACCCACTTCACCGGCGCCCAGTGGCGCGAGGGCAAGGCGATCTCGCGGGCCGACGCCCGCCCCGGTGACCTCGTGTTCTTCCGCAGCGACGTGAGTCACGTCGGGATCTATCTGGGCAACAACACGATGGTGCACGCGGCGCGTGCCGGTGTCCCGGTCAACGTCTCGCCGATCACGACGATGCCGGTCGCCGGCTTCCGTCGACCAGGCTGACGCCTGAGCGCGTACGCAGGAACCACGGAAGGCCCTCGGTCAAGCGACCGGGGGCCTTCTTCATTGTCGGATTAATGCACCGAGAGTGACGGTGTGGGTGTGTTGCGTATTGACGCCGGTCGTCCCTACGCTGGGCAATCGTCGGCCCGCTGGCACAACCGCCCATCCGGGGCGGTGACGGTCCGACACCGCCGAGTCGCTGTCCGAGCGAGCCGGGGACCCAGGTTTCCGGGGTGAGTCCGCGATGGTCGCGGTAGGGCGTCCCCTTCCCGCCCGAACCCGTCAGCTAACCCGGTAGGCGGTCTGGGAAGAAGGAGTACGCAGCCCGGTGGCACACCATGCCCCGCGGCCACCGTCGTACCGGCCGGGGACATCCGGCCCGACGACGGCTGCGCCGCGATTCCGCTGGTACCGCTGCACCACCGCACTCGCCGCACTCGCCGCGACCGCCGTCCTGCTGACCGGTGGCGCGACGGCGGCCCACGCCGACCCGACGGTCGACGACATCGAGCGCCAGATCGACGAGGACTGGAACCGGCTCGAAGCCGTCATCGAACGACACAACGCGACCAGACAGGACCTGGCCGGCACCCGCCGGGAGGCGGACGCCCTGACCGCCCGTATCGCCCCGCTGCAACTGCAGGTGGACGAGGCGATGAAGCGGGTCGGCGCGCTGGCCGCGCGGGCGTACCGGGGCGAGCCGGTCCGCGCCGTGAACACGCTGCTGGGCAGCCGGTCCCCGAGCGAGGTCGTCGCCCAGCTCGGCCTGCTCGACCGGTACGCCCGCTTCCAACAGGAGGACGTACGCCAGGCGAGTGAACTGCGGGACGAACTCGCCGCCGCCCGAGCCGGACTGGACCGCACCATCGTCGAGCTGACCCGTACCGAAGCCGACCTGGCCGCGAAGCGGCGGCAGATCGACACCGAGATCGACCGGTTGCAGCGGTTGCGGCTGCGGGCGTACGACGACGGGGGTGGTGGTCCGCTGCGGCCGGCGCCCTGTCCGGCCACCTACCCGGGTGGCCCGGCCGGCGAGGCGGTCACCTTCGCGTGCGCCCAGATCGGCAAGCCGTACTCGTGGGGTGCCGAGGGGCCGCACGCGTACGACTGCTCGGGGTTGATGTTGGCCGCGTGGGCGCGGGCCGGGGTGTCGCTGCCGCACAACGCGGCGCGGCAGCGGCAGGTCACCGCCTCGGTCAGTCGCGGCGACCTGCGCCCGGGTGACCTGGTCTTCTACTTCCGCGACCTGCACCACGTGGGGATGTACGTCGGCGGCGGCTGGGTGGTGCACGCCTCCCGTGCCGGCAAGCCGATCGCGATGAAGCGGATGGACACCAGTCCGATCCACAGTTTCGGTCGGCCCGGCTGAGTCCCCGGGCGGACGACCACGGGCCCGCGTCCGCGCGGCGCGGGCCCGCCGGTGGTCAGCGGGTCGGCCAGGTACGCCAGTTCTGCCAGGCACGGCTCGGCGTCGGGCCGCGCTGCCCCTGGTAGCGCGAGCCGTAGACGAGCGAGCCGTACGGGTGCTCGGCGGGCGAGGCGAGCCGGAAGATGCAGAGCTGACCGATCTTCATGCCGGGCCAGAGCATGATCGGCAGGTTGGCCACGTTGGACAGTTCCAACGTGACGTGGCCGGAGAAGCCGGGGTCGATGAAGCCGGCGGTGGAGTGCGTCAGCAGGCCGAGGCGACCGAGGCTGGACTTGCCTTCGAGCCGGCCGGCGAGCTGGTCGCCGAGCGAGATCACCTCAAGCGTGGAGGCGAGCACGAACTCGCCCGGGTGCAGCACGAACGGCTCGCCGTCGGGCACCTCCACCGGCGAGGTGAGATCGTCCTGCTGGGTGGCCGGGTCGATGTGTGTGTAGAGGTGGTTGTTGAACACCCGGAAGAGCTTGTCCAGGCGTACGTCGATGCTGGACGGCTGCACCAGGGTGGGCTCGAAGGGCTCCAGCGCCAGAGTGCCGGCCTTGATCTCGGAGACCAGGTCACGGTCGGAGAGCAGCATCGCCACACCATAGCGGCCGGTAGTCGTGACCTGCGTGTCGGACTACCTGCTTAGAACGTATGTTCGATAGGATGTCGGCATGGCTTCCTGGTCCGATTTCGCCGTCGACGAGCCCCGACTCGCCGACGGGATCCGCCTTCTCATGCAGCAGTACGGCCCGGGCTTCGGCTACCTGGCCACGGTCCGCGCCGACGGCGGGCCCCGGGTGCACCCGGTCTCACCGGTGATCACCGACGACGGTCTGTTCTGCTTCGTGATCGACTCGCCGAAGCGGCGCGACCTGGAACGCGACGGGCGTTACGCGCTCCACTCGTTCCCGGCGGAGGAGAGCGACGACGAGGCGTACGTCGCCGGCCGGGCCCGACCCGTCACCGACGACGCCACGGTGGCCCGGTTGGCGCTCGCGGCCCGCGCGGCCCCGCACGCCGACTGGCGTCTGTTCGAGTTCACCGTCGACGTGGCGATGCTCGCCCGGCACGAGCGCGCCGCCACCGGCGGGCTGGTCGGTGAGCCGGCCGTGCAGGTCTGGCTCGACCCGGCCGGCGCCACCCCGCAGGCCGCCCGGCCCACGCCCCACCGGACCCGTGCGGCCCGACATGTCCGCGCCGCCTGAACCGACCGGTGCCGGTCCCGCCTGACGACGGGACCGGCACCGGAGGTACGCGCCGACGACTGCCGCGCTACGCGCGGTACGTGTTCCACGCGTTGATCATCCGGGTCGCCTGGCCCGGGGTGAACTGGTACATGCAGGTGTCGTACGTGTAGTCCATGAAGTTGGTGATCGGGTCCAGCCCCGCGGTGGAGCAGGTGTCCCGACCGGTCGGGCACTGGTAGGCCGGCGACGCCTCCGCCGGAGTGTCGGAAACCTGGTCGCCGCTGCCCGAGCAGCCGCCCTGGAACGTGTGGTACAGGTTCAGCCAGTGACCGACCTCGTGGGTGCCGGTGTCACCCTGGTTGTAGTTGGTGGCGGTGCCACCCGGCAGCGACTCGCTGAGCACGACCACGCCGTCCATCACGTTCAGCGTGCTCTGCGGGAAGGTCGCCCAGCCGAGCAGGCCCCCACTCAGCTCGCCGAGATAGATGTTGAGCGTGCCCTTGGTGCCCTGGCGGAGCTGGGTCTTCATCTGCCGCTCGGCCGTGGAGCCCTGCCGGATCGGGTACCACGACGTGTTGGTGACCCGGTTGATGCTCTGCAACTGGAACGCGAAGGCGGTGGCGGCACCGCCCGTCGCACCCGCGAACGACTGGTTCAGCACGTTGATCTGCGATTGGATCATCGAGTCGGGGATGTTCCCGCCGGCCCGGGTGGTGTCCTTGCGGATCACGTGCACCACGACCGGGATGGTGACCGAGGCCGCGGCGGCCTGGGCGCTGAGCGTCCGCTGGCCGACCCGCTTGGCCCGCTCCTGCAACAGGTCGGCGAACTCCGACTCCCGCTGGTGCAGTTGCGCCATGGTCAACTCGTTCGGGTCGTGCTTGACGACCGCGTCGCCCCGGACCCGGGCCGCAGTGCCCGTCGGGTCCTCACACACCTCGTCGGCGGAGACGGCGGCAGCCGTCGGAATGGCGGCCGTGGTGGCCGCCGGCAGCAGACCGACCGTGGCCACACCGAGCGCCACTGCCAGCGACGTCGATGCGATGCCGGCGATCCGCCGGTTCAGCAGGACGGGACGGAGTCCCATAAGCCCACCTCTTTCTGGCGACGCGACCGGGGGTTGTGTCGCGTCGTGCGGGAAACGTGGGCCAGACGTTACAACGCATAGACAGATTTGAGAATGGCTATGTGTTGCCGGCATGCAACTTCTTGCGGAGCGTGCGGAGGCGGGCCGGGCAGGGTGGCCGGCGGGGGTGGCTGGGTGCACCGGGGCGACGGCTCAGGTACAGTGGTGCCGCTTGCGGGTGTAGTTCAATGGCAGAACATCAGCTTCCCAAGCTGACAGTGCGGGTTCGATTCCCGTCACCCGCTCCAACGTGAAGCCCAGGTCAGGATGCGCTCCCGACCTGGGCTTCATTCATGCCGACCGCTTTTCGGGCGTGCTGTGCCCGCTGCGCGTCAGGGCGCAGAGCAGTCGATAGGCGAGGTCGACGGCGCGTTGCTCCCGTCTACGTGAGCCCCAGATTCGGTTGATGGTGGCCAGTTCGGCGTGGACGTCGGCCGTGGGGTCGCGGCGGATCTTCGCGCAGTAGGAGGTGTTCGCCGCCCGTGTCTCGTCGTTGATGCGGCGGACCTCCGTCCGGCCGAGGCGGCGGATGCCGGTCACCGCGAGTTCCCTGATCTGGCTGATCGACAGCACGTTGACATCCGTTGGGATTCCGGCGGCGTGGATGGCGACAGCGAGTTGACCGTTCGACAGGCGGGCCAGGCGGGCTGCTGTCAGCGACAAGGGGTTGACCGGTGCCGCGATGTGGGCGGGAGTTTGGATGTCCTGCGCCGAGGTGCGTCTGGTGGCGACTCGGTCGTTAGGGTGAAGAAGCATCGTGTTCCTTTCGCGAGGGCGATGCGTCTGGCCTCGGCGGGCCGCAATCCCGTCGGGGCCTTCGCTTTGCGCGTCCGGAGTCCTCGTAAGGACGGTCGCGCGTCGATCCATAGGTGAAGCTGGCAAGCATTGAGGGTCTGAATCGACCGTAGATTTGCTTGACTAGCCAAGTCAAGGCTCTGCGGTAAACTTTCCTTGCCTGGCTAGCCAGCGTTAGGGTGTTGTGGTGAGCGAGAGCCCTGACTTCCTCGGTCAGCTTGATCCCGACGACCCGAAACAGGCGTCCCAGCAGATCGCGAACAAGCTGCGGGCTGCCATCCTCACGCGTCGACTCGCGCCGGGCGACAAGCTGCCGTCGCAACCCGAACTGGCCACCCGCTACGGCGTGGCCCGAGAGACGGTCAAGCGAGCCCTGGACCTGCTCCGGGCCGAGCGGCTGATCGTGTCCCGTCAGGGCAGCGGTGTGTTCGTCCGGGCGCAGACGCAGCGGGCCGTCGAACTACGCCCCCACGTCGAAGCCGCGTTCGAGCGGCCCCACGTCACCATCGATTTCGCCGGATTCTCCGGCGAGACACTGCGCGACGCGCTCGCCGAGACCCTCGACAAGGTGCGCGTCGGTCGACTCGCGCCCGAGACCATCGCCGTGCGCGTCCTGATCTCCGACATGACCGCACCGATGGCACTGCCCACGCGGGTCGAGACACAGACCGACGACCCAGCGGTACGCGAACGCGCCGAGCGAATCACCCGCCGAGCAGTAGACGCGATCATCGATCAGGTCACCGAGCTGGGCGACCTCGGCCTGATCCGGTCAGCCGCCGTCGAGGTCCGGCTACAACGGGCATCCCCGCAGTTCAAGCTCTACATCCTCAACAACGAAGAAGTTTTCTACGGTTTCTATCCCGTCACCGAGCGCTCCGTCTCGATCAAGGGTGAACCGATGGCCATCTACGACCTGATGGGCAAGGACGTGCCCCTGTTCCACTACGCCGTAACCGACGACGACACCTCCCACGGCACACAGTTCGTGGAGGCGTCTCGCCAGTGGTTCGACTCGGTGTGGTCGACGATCGCCTACCGGTACGACGCATGAACGCCGACCTCGGCCGACTGCTCGGCGACGTCGATGCACTGCTGCTCGACTTCGATGGGCCGGTGTGCAGCATCTTCGCCGGATACCCCGCACCGCAGGTTGCCGCCGAGCTGGTCAACGTACTGCGGCGCCACGGGGTCGACGTGCCGCCAGACCTTGCCAGCGAGCCGGACCCGCTTGAGGTGCTACGCCGCGTCGGAGCGGCTGGAGACCAGGACGTCACGCGGGCGGTAGAGGACGCACTCTGTGCAGCCGAACGGCTGGCCGTCGCAAGTGCCGAACCCACGCCGTACGGGCGCGAAGTCATCGTGGCATCCCGGCAGGTCGGGATGCCGGTGGCGGTGGTCAGCAACAACTCGGCCGGTGCGGTGAGCGCGTATCTGGCAGCGCATCGGCTCGCCGCGTTCGTGCCGGCCGTAGTCGGTCGGGCGTGCGGAAAACCGGACCGCATGAAGCCCAACCCCGCGCCGATCCTAGAAGCCGTGAGTGCTCTCGGTGAGCCGGCGGGCCGGTGCGTCCTGATCGGCGACTCGTTGTCGGACATCGACGGGGCACGGGCCGCCGGAGTACGGGTGATCGGCTATGCGAATCGGTCAGCCAAGGTCGAGACGTTCCGCGCAGCCGGAGCGGACGTGGTGATTACGGGCATGGGTGAGATAGCCGGCGCGCTGCTTGAGCGTATAGAGGACTGAAATGCATCCGCGAATGGTGCGTTTGTGAGCGGATATGGTGACGCTCAAAGGGCAGCCAGCTATCCCGGACGGGTCAAGGTCCCGTCCGGGATAGCTGAGCGCTTGCCTACAATCGCTCCAACCCTTCGCCACTGGCACGCAGAATTGGCCGGTAAACCGCGAAAGGAACGATTGAGAGCTCGGGATCTTGTGGGTGGTCTGCGAGTCCTGCTATGCCTAGCAGTATGAGAAGGTCGTTGATAACACGGGCCATTTCTGTGCGCCTGATACCTATACCCTGGCCGGAAATAGAATCGGGATTATACTCGAAATCAGGGCTAGGCGAGTAGGAGCCAATCGTCCCTACCATCGTCCATTCCTGTTCTTGGAGGCCGTACCTCGCGAACAGAATCTCGGGCTCGCTGTCGAGGAACCTCCGACCTTCCTGAAGGCGTGCCGTAATACCGACGCCACCGGAGCCGCCAGGGGTCATGGCCAAATGTAGGCCAGGGTGAAACATTCCCCGGGCGACCTTAACGAATGCTCGTAGCTGTTCCGGCGGCAGCCCATCCATTATTCCCGTTGGGTCGTAGTCAGGGATAAGGCTCTCTAGCGCGTCTGGGCTTGGGGCGTCCGTTGGTCGCTGGCTACTCCGCCTGGGGCGTCCCTTTCCCGGCTGACCCTTCTTGCTACTTGTGCGTGCAGCGGCGGGTGCATCCTCGCTATCGCCGCTGAGTATCGCCGCTCAGTCTGCGGCCACGCCAACGCCCGCAAATGCCTGTGCGACATAACGCGCATCGAAGAACCTTGCGGGACCGGTCAATCGAACGAAGGATCCCGGCGGATAGGCTGACTTGAAGTCGTCGAAGGAATCGGAGTCGAAGCTCCTTAGTTCTTCAGAAACGTCCGTCAAGTAACCTTCGCTATCCAACGCTTCTTCCAGCATGGGAAAAACCGCATCGGCCAAAGATCTTTGCGTGCTTTCTTCAGTGCCCCACACCTGTTCTCGATTTGCCACGTTCCGCATGCCGCCTGAGAGGGTTCCCTGCTTCTTCTCGGTGACCTTTTGGTCTTCCGTAATGCCTCCATCGCGCTGCGCAAGCAGTGATCGGACCTTGTCCGTGTCAACATAAATCAGTTCTCGCATCATCTGGGCCAGACCTACCTAACGCTCCTCGATCTCACCGGCCTGCCGACCGTAGCGCCTAGGGCTGACAGGTTGGCTGCTAGGCAGCTGAGGCAAGGCCGGAAGCGCCAGCACGAGAAGGCCAGCGGCGGGTCTTACCCGCTAACCGGGCACGGCCGGTCATGCAGCCGACCCCTTAGGATCGCCGATGCCACGTCGGTGTCCAGGACGACCGGGCTCACGCCAGGCTGGCCCGCCGAGAGGCGTACAGGTCGGCCAGGAATTCGTCCAACTCATCGTCGGACTCGAACAGGTCCGGCCGAGCCAGGTCATCGACGGAGGTGACCGGCCGCACACCCTGACGACGGGCCAACTCCTCCACCGGCACATGCTCAGCGGTCGGCCACTCGGGCACCCGCTCCGCATTGCTCGACATCCCGACTCACCTCCTCCACCACACCGCCACTCATTGTCGCACTGTCAGCACCGAGACCACCCTCACTCAGACGCGCGGAGAGCCAGCGACACGGTAAGGCGGCCCGCAAACGGGCCGGGCCGTCTGGCATGTCCGGGTGTTAGAGCTAGGCGCCGGTCTCTGACCCAGATCGCGCCTGCGGCTCTCATTGATCAAGGAAGCGCGTCATGGCATCGCGCATCTGCCGGTTCGGATCACTTGGTATTAGGTCAGGTTCGGAGGACGTGTGGCTGGCAACGAGTTGAGCCACGGTCGAGGTCGGGCGCTTCCGTTCGGCTGGGTATCGGGCCGGAGACTGTTGCCCTGTCGGTCTTCCTCGACCCCCTCGCGAAAGGGTGGGAAGGGTGGCAGGGCGTCCGTACCTGGAGGTCTATGGAACGTGAGCTTTGCTGGAGGCTGGCGAGGAGATGACCCAGGTGGCTGCCGAGATCAGCAACCTGCTTTGGCTGTAGCGGCCCTTCCCCGCACATGCCATGAGCGTGTCGTACGGAGCTTGTCTGAGGTGAGGAATGCGCGCAGACTATGGCAGACGGAGCGCCATAGAGTGCTGCATGAGGAGTCAGGCCGTGGTCAAGGTGCCACAGTCGCGTATCGATTGGAACCTTCAGCGGTTTCGGATCGCGCTGGTCGACCTACGCGACCTGTTACGCCAGGCTGACACCGAGCACTGGGCACAGTGGGCGGACCGAGCGCTTACCCGCTTGGATGCTGGCGATGTGACTGGCCTCGATTACTGGATGGATGCATACGGCGGGATGGGGAGCATCAGCGATCTGTCGATCATCGGAAGCGGCTCGCTGTCGCCGGATCGAGAGCGGGCTGTCTCCGAGCAGATCGAGGAGCTGCGAGGGCTGTGTTACGGCCTGGCCGCGCAGCTCAAGGCCGACATTCAGGAGTCTCGGCAGCAATGACTGCTCGAGCATGCCCGATCCAACGGTCGACGTCCGGCGTTGCAGACGGCGGCTACCACCGACGGGGCGAAAGCACGGCCAGGAGATGACGGGCCGATGGGTAGGGCTGAGCTACGACGGCACGATCGTCACCGGGTGGGGCGGGATGGCGCACAGTGAGCAGGAAGCCCGCGCCACCATAGACAGGCTCAGGGACGGGGGAGATCGCGAGTGACTGACGTCGTTGAGGTGATCATTACCGGGCCGGACCCCGAGTGGTTGGCGGCCTTCACGCGCCGCCTGGTGGACGACCGTCTGGCCGCCTGCGGACACCACCTCGTTCAGATTCGCTCGATCTATGGGTGGCAGGGCACGGTCCACGACGAACAGGAGGCGCGGGTGGCGCTGCACACCCGGGCGAGCCTGGTCGACCGCATCACCGCCCGTGTGAACGCGGAGCATCCGTACGAGGTGCCCTGCGTCATCGCCCTGCCCGTGAACCAGGGGAATCCCGCCTACCTCCGATGGGTGCTGGATGAGACAGAACCAGCGTGAGCACTTCATCGTGGTGAAGGTTGTCGCTCCGAGCTGTTGATCTGAAGTCGGGTTGAGGTTCTAGCCTCGGTCTGACCGATTCCCGGCACGAAGGAGGGCGGCATGACCGTCGTCTACCGAGTGGACAAGTTCGACGTCCCGGAACCCGCGCGCGCGGAGTTCTGGCGACACGTACGGCGAACTCACGCGATCCTGCGGGATCAACCGGGATTCCTCGACGATGCCCTGCTGGAACAGCACTCCGGCCCGGGGCGCTTCAACGCCGTCACCATTGTGCGGTGGTCGTCTGCGGACGATCTGCCCTCGGCCCGTGCTGCCGTGCAGGCGGCGCATCGCGCGGAGGGGTTCGAGCCGGCTGCCTTCTTCACGGCGGCCGGCATCGAGGCGGACCTGGCGAACTATGTGCAGATCGAGGCCTGATGCGCGACGCCGGGCCGGGAAAGCAGTGACGATCATGGGATGTGGCGGACTTCTACGCTTCCGTCCATGACTGATGGCGAGATCTGGCGTCTGTGTCACCGGGACGAGGTGGTGGCCGCGATCGAGGTGCGGAGCCGTGACTTCCCGTGGACGTACGGGCGGCTTCGTCCGCTGGCGGGGTTCGAGCCGTTCCGTCCGCTCTTCGTGGCGCGGAGCGCCGCTCTCGACGCGGACGACGACGAGGCCATGATGAGGATCGATGACGAGATCAGTGCCGCTTTCACCCTGGTCCGTCCGGATGGTGGCCGGGTCGCCGAGTTCCTGTTGAGCGTCGAGGGCGACGAGGCCGGGTTCCGCTGGCTGGACGAGCCTGTCACGGACGAGTAGGCGTACCTCCCGGTTCTTGTCGGACGGCGGTCTTACGGTGGGCGCATGGTCGAGATTCTGCTGTTTCACCATGCTCAGGGGCAGACGCCGGGGTTCCTGGCGCTGGCCGACCGGTGGCGGGCCGCCGGGCACACCGTGCACACCCCTGACATGTACGACGGTGCCACCTTCGGCACGGTCGACGAGGGGGTCGCGCACGCCGAATCGATCGGGTTCGGGGAGATCATCCGACGTGGGACGGCGGCGGCCGAGGCGCTGCCCGAGCGGCTCGTCTACGCGGGCTGTTCGCTCGGGAACCTGCCGGCGCAGTCGCTCACCCAGACCCGTCCGGGTGCCCTGGGCGCGTTGCTGCTCTACGGTGCGGTGCCTCCGGAGGAGTTCGACAGCCCGTGGCCGGCCGGAACGCCGGTGCAGATGCACGCGATGGCCGACGACGAGTGGGCCGAGGTGCCGGCGATGCGGGCGATGGCGGCGGATATCGACGGCGCGGAGCTGTATCTCTACCCCGGTGCCGGGCACCTTTTCGCCGATGCGGGTGGCGTCGACTACGACGAGCCGGCCGCCGAGCTGCTGATCGGGCGCACGCTGGACTTCCTCGACCGGCTGGGCTGAGCCCACACGCTCGACCGGCTGGGCTGAGGTCGGAGGTCGGTCGCCGTACCCTGGCGATCATGAGATTCGGCATCGTGATCCTGCCCGACCAGCGGTGGTCGGTGGCGTGCCACCGGTGGCAGCAGGCGGAAGAGTGGGGCTTCGACCACGCCTGGACGTACGATCACCTGGGCTGGCGGGATCTGGTGGACGGTCCGTGGTTCGACTCGATGGGTACGCTGACCGCCGCCGCGACGGTGACCTCGCGGATCCGGCTCGGCACGCTCGTGGCGTCCCCGAACTTCCGGCATCCGGCGGCCTTCGCCCGGCAGGTGACCTCGCTCGACGACGTGTCCGACGGGCGGGTACTGCTCGGGCTCGGCGCGGGCGGCATCGGCTTCGACTCGGCGGTGCTCGGTGGCGAGACGCTGCCGCCGCGACAGCGGGTGGACCGGTTCGCCGAGTTCACCGAGCTGCTCGACGCGATCCTGCTCACCGACGGTACGACCTGGCGGGGCGAGTGGTTCGCGGCGGTGGACGCGCGGAACAACCCGGGCTGCGTACAGACGCCTCGGGTGCCGTTCGTGATGGCGGCCAACGGTCCCCGGTCGATGCGGCTGGTCAGCCGGTTCGGGCAGGGCTGGGTGACCACCGGACCGGACGTCGACGACCTGGGCGAGTGGTGGGACGGGGTGGCCGAGCTGGTGGCCCGGATGGACGCCCGGCTCGCCGCCGACGGGCGTGACCCGGCCAGCCTGGACCGTTACCTCTCGCTGGACTCGGCACCGGCCTTCTCGCTGGGCAGCGCGCAGTTCTTCGCCGACCAGGTGGGCCGCGCGGCGGAGCTGGGCTTCACCGACGTGATCACGCACTGGCCCCGGGAGAGCAGTTGGTACGCGGGCGACGAAGCGGTCCTCGTCGACGTGGCCACCCGACTGCTGCCCGAGCTGCGCGGTTGAGGCGTCCTACGTCCCGTACGCGCCCTCGTCGCCTCGGCTGACCAGCCGGAAGCGTACGCAGACGATCTCGGTGTCGTCGGTGACCGGCGTGCCGAGCCGGGCCCAGTAGGCGGCGTGCCCGGCCCGCCACTCCTCGATCGAGCGGTCGCCCTCCCCCTCGGAGCGGGCGAAGTCCCAGCTCACCTCGGCGAAGCGGGTCACCTCCACACCTGTCACCTCGACCACGGCCACCAGGGAGTCCTGGTCGTCGACGACAACCAGCCGTTCACCGACGTGTTCCAGGTCCTCGCGCTCCTCGGCGTACTCGGTGAGCAAGCCGGCGGTGGCGGTCTTCACCTCGCCCAGGACCAGGGTGTTGAGCCTCGCACGAAGCTCGCCGGGTGTGCCGAGGGCGAGGGTGCGTAGTTCGCCGACGCGTGGCCACATGACGCGAGATTACCGGTGGGACCGACGGATTCCGGTCGGTTCTCGACGGGTGGAGAGTCCGCATGGGAGCGGTACGGTCGATGCCCGACGAACGAGGAGATGTCGATGGCGGACCGACGCGCGGTGCTCATTCCCGGACGCGGCTACGACACCCGGTATCCGCTCTTCCTCTATCTGGGTGAGGCGCTGCGTCGGCTTGGTTTCGGGCTGCACGGCATCGCCTGGCAGGTGCCGGAGGACTTCGACCCCAACACCATCGGCCGGTGGGTCTGCGACGAGGTCGCCCCGACCCTGACCGAGCGCACCGACCTGCTGGTCGGCAAGTCGCTCGGCTCGCTGGCCGCGCCACTCGCGGTCGAGCGGCGGCTGCCCGCCGTCTGGTTGACGCCGCTGCTGCACCGGGGTGAGGTGGTCGACGCGCTGCGCCGGTCCACCGCCCCGTTCCTGCTGGTCGGCGGTACGGCCGACTCGTCCTGGGATGGCGGGATCGCCCGCCGGTTGACCCCGCACGTGCTGGAGATCACGGCCGCCGACCACGCGCTGATGGTGCCGGGGCCGTTGGCCCGGTCCGCCGAGGTGCTCGGCAAGGTCTGCACGGTGGTCGAGGACTTCGTCCGCTGACCCCGCCCGGGTCGGCTTCGGGTGCCGGCCTCCGGCGGCGGCTGGTGCTTGGCGATGGCTGGTGTTCGGCGGCTGGTGTTCGGCGGCGGCGCGGCGGGGTTCGGTGTTAGCAGGGGACCCCTGCTATGCACGAGGCGTTAATAAGGTGCCCTTCCTTTCACAAGGCGGCGCTGGTGAGCAAGCCGCTTATGCGGAGTTCGGTGCGCAGTTCCGGTGCGCAGTCGACCACCACCGCCGAAGTGCCCAGCGGTTCGGCACCTCGGGCGGCGCAGATGTCATAGAGCGCTCGGACCTGGGCGGCGGTGGCCACCCAGTCGTCCACGACCAGCACTCGGTCGCCGGGGCCGAGGTGCCGGTCCCGTACGGCCAGGTCGACCCGCCGGCCACGGAAGTCGGGCGGGCTCTGCGCCCAGGTCAGCGGACCGGCGGGCAGCCGGCCGTCGCCGGGCTTGTGTGCCGGCACGAACCCGACGCCGAGCGCGGTGGCGGCCAGCGGGCCGAGCAGGAAACCGGTCACGGCCGGGGAGACGACCACGGTGGGTCGGGCGTCCCGGAACGGCGCGACGAGCGCGGGACCGAGAGCGGCGAGTACGTCGGGGTCGCGCCACCAGCCGGAGACGTCGCTGACCAGGTGGCTCGCCCCGGGACCGGGGTCGATCCAACGGAACAGCTCGACCAGGCGGGCTCTCAGCTCGGTGGACATCCCCTCATCCTGCGGCACACCCGGGGTCTGCGAGGCAGCCGCGGCCCACCGCTGCGAGGCAACCACCGGTGGCTGTGTGGCCGCCACCGGCCCCCCGCTGCGGGGCAGCGACAGCCCATGGCTGCGGGGGGCCGGCTGGCCCACCTCGGATCGGATGATCGGCTTCACGTATCGCCGCAATTATGGTCATACCATCATGATCACGTTGACGTCGGAAGTGGTTCTCTCGTTATGGTCCGACCCGATTTGATCTGCTGAGGAAAGGACCGGGCCGGTGACTGGTAGGCACACCCGTACCCGCAGGATCACCTCGCCGGCCGGGCTGACCGCCACGGCCGTGCTCGCCGTCGCGCTCGCCGTCGGCGGGACCGTCGGTGCGGTGCGTCTGGCGGGCGACTCGGAGCCGGCCGGTCCGACCGCGATCGACCTGCCGGTCACCCCGGACGTCACCGAGCCGTCGACCGGCTCGCCGAGCGCGTCACCGAGTGCCAGCCCGAGCCCGACTGCCAGTCCGAGCGCCAGCGCCTCGCCGAGCGCCTCGGCGAGCCCGACGCCGGTCCGGACCACGCAGGCACCGTCGCGGAGCAAGACGCGCACGGCCAGTCCGACACCGAAGCCGACGGCCACGAAGACGACGGCCCGTCCGGTGGTGGACAGCGGCTCGTGTGGCGCCTCCTTCTACTGGCAGGGCCAGGTGACCGCCAACGGCGAGGCGTTCAACCCGGAGGGGATGACCGCCGCGCACAAGACCCTGCCGTTCGACACCCGGGTACGCGTGACGAACCCCGCCAACGGAAAGTCGATCACCGTACGCATCAACGACCGGGGACCGTTCATCGAGGGCCGCTGCCTGGACCTGTCCCGTGGCTCGTTCGCCGAGATCGCCTCGCTCGACCTCGGCCACATCCAGGTGCGTTACGAGGTGTTGGGCTGAGCCCGACCGGGCGGCGATCGGCGCGCGGGATGATCCTCGCGGCCAGATCCCTCTCGTCCGACGGGTCAGGTTCATTTTTTCGTTCACGTCCATCGGGCATGCTGTCGGATGTACGTACGCAACTCCTCCAGCCGGGCCGTAACCGGCTGAGTCCCGGATCCCGCGCCGGCCTCGGCGCGGCCCTTGCCCTGCTCGCGCTCGTCTCCGCCGTCGAGCTGGCAGACGGGAGGGCGGCGAACTACATCGCGCTGATGGTGGCCGCTCCGTTCCTGGCCGCCGCGTTGGCGTCCTGGCGCATCGTGCTCGGCGTCGGTGCCGCCGCGTCCGTGCTCGGCGCCTCGTTCGCATTGGCCGAGGAGAACGTCTCGCTCTCCACGGCGGTCGCGGTGGCGGGCATCGCGTTGGGCACCGGGATCGCGGCGGCGGTGGCGGCGGTACGTCAGCGGCAGGCCGAGCAGATCGCCGAGTTGTCCAAGCTCGCCGCGGTGGCCCAGCAGGCGGTGCTGCGTCCGCTCGGTCCCCGGGTCGGCACGCTGGCGGTGGCCGGACGTTACATCTCGTCCACCGCGAAGGCGGAGATCGGCGGCGACCTCTACGAGGCCATCGACACCCCGTACGGCGTACGCATGATCATCGGTGACGTACGCGGCAAGGGCCTGGAGGCGGTCCGGCTGGCCAGCATCGTGCTGGGCTCCTACCGGCACGTGGCGTACGAGCGCTCGGACCTGCGCGGGGTGGTCGCGGACCTGGACCGGGCGGTGGCCCGCAGCGTGGGTGACGAGGATTTCGTCACCGCCGCGCTGGTGGAGGAGCGGGGCGGCACGCTCACCATCGTCAACTGTGGACATCCGGCGCCGCTGCTGCTGCGTCGGGGCGCGGTGATCCCGCTCGAACCGCCCGCCCCGGCACCCCCGCTGGGCTTCATGCCGGTGGTCCGGCCCCGGGTCGAGCGGCTGGAACCCGGCGATCGCCTGCTGCTGTTCACCGACGGGCTCGGCGAGGCCCGCCGGGACGGCGAGTTCTTCCCCACCGCCGACCGGGCGTGGCGGCTGCTCGGGCACGGCACGGTGGGCGACGGTCTGGCCTCGCTGGAGACCGCTCTGGTGGAGTGGGTGCACGGTCGGTTGGACGACGACATCGCGCTGGTCCTGATGGAGTACACGGGTTCGCGCGGTGGCGCGACGGCGGCGGTGCCGAGCTGGGAGGTCGGGGCGGCCGAGAGCTGACCCCCGGGGCCGTCGGGCGGTGTCCGGCCGGGCCGGGTCGACCTTCGGGGCCGGGCGACGGCGTGCCGCCGGAACCTGAACCGCAAGTGTGTAATCCCTGTCACTCCGGTGTGCGGGTTGTCGCTGCCTACCCGTCAGTAATAGAGTCTGGGGTTACTGATCGGTAACACCTGTCCGGAAGCGGGGCCAGCGACATGACCCACTACAAGAGCAACCTTCGGGACCTCGAGTTCAACCTGTTCGAGGTGTTCGGGGCGGACCGGTCGTTCGGCCAGGAGCCGTACTCCGAGCTCGACGTCGACACGGCGCGGAGCTTCCTCGCCGAGATGGACCGCCTGGCCCGCGAAGACCTCTCCGCCAGCTACACCGACGGTGACCGCAACCCGCCGGTCTTTGACCCGGCCACCCACACCGCGCCACTGCCGGAGTCGTTCAAGAAGTCGTACCAGGCGTTCATGGACTCCGAGTTCTGGCGGCTCGACCTGCCCCCGGAGCTGGGCGGCACCAACGCCCCCCGGGCGCTGTGGTGGGCGCTCGCCGAGCTGGTGCTCGGCTCGAACGCCCCGGTCTGGATGTACGCCTCCGGCCCGTCCTTCGCGCACGTGCTGCACGTCGAGGGCACCGAGCAGCAGAAGAAGTGGGCCAAGCTCTTCATCGACCAGCAGTGGGGCTCCACGATGGTGCTCACCGAGCCGGACGCCGGCTCGGACGTGGGCGCCGGCCGCGCGCGGGCGATTCCCCAGCCGGACGGCTCGTGGCACATCGAGGGCGTGAAGCGCTTCATCACCTCCGGCGAGCACGACCTGAGCGACAACATCGTCCACTACGTCCTGGCCCGTCCGGTCGGCGTGGAGGGTGTGGGCGGCCCCGGCACCAAGGGCCTGTCGTTGTTCGTCGTACCGAACTACTTCTTCGACGAGGACAGCGGCGAGCTGGGCGAGCGCAACGGCGTCTTCGCCACCAACGTCGAGCACAAGATGGGCCTCAAGGTCTCCAACACCTGCGAGCTGACCTTCGGCGAGCACGGCGTACCGGCCAAGGGCTGGCTGCTGGGCGAGAAGCACGACGGCATCCGGCAGATGTTCATGATCATCGAGTACGCCCGGATGCTGGTCGGCACCAAGGCGATCGCCACCCTCTCCACCGGCTACCTCAACGCCCTGGAGTACGCCAAGAACCGGGTGCAGGGCGCCGACCTGGTCCAGCAGTCCGACAAGAGCGCTCCCCGCGTCACCATCACCCACCACCCGGACGTCCGCCGGTCGCTGCTGCTGCAGAAGTCGTACGCCGAGGGCCTGCGTGCCCTGGTGCTCTACACCGCGTCCTGGCAGGACAAGATCGCCCTCGCCGAGGCGGCCGGTGACGAGAAGGCCACCAAGCTGGCGAAGCGGGTCAACGACCTGCTGCTGCCCCTGGTCAAGGGCGTCGGCTCGGAGCGGGCGTACGAGATGCTCGGGCACGAGTCGTTGCAGACCTTCGGTGGTTCCGGCTTCCTCCAGGACTACCCGCTGGAGCAGTACGTCCGGGACGCCAAGATCGACACCCTGTACGAGGGCACCACCGCCATCCAGAGCCTCGACCTGATCTTCCGGAAGATCGTCCGGGACAACGGCAAGGCGCTGATGGCGGTCGCCGGAGAGATCCAGGAGTTCATCACCACCGAGGTCGGCAACGGTCAGCTCAAGCAGGAGCGGCAGGCGCTCGGCAAGGCCCTCGCCGAGATCCAGAACATGATCGGTGTGATGACCGGCTGGCTGGGCGAGGTCCAGGGCGGCGACGCCCGGTCTCTCTACAAGGTGGGGCTGGGCAGCCGGCGGTTCCTGCTGGCGCTCGGCGACGTGGTGGTCGGCTGGCTGCTGCAGAAGCAGGCGGACGTGGCGCTGAAGGCGTTGGCCGGCGAGGTCTCCGCGACCGACAAGGCGTTCTACACCGGCAAGGTGGCCGCCGCCCGGTTCTTCGCCCGCGAGGTACTGCCCCGCGTCGGCGCCGACCGGCGCATCCTCGAAAGCACCGACCTGGACATCATGGACATCCCGGAGGAGGCGTTCTGATCGGCCCGGTCGACACCGCGCGGTGACGTAGTCCGCGCTGTCCGGTGCAGCCGGTGGGGCATGTGCCCCACCGGCTGCACCCGTTCGCGGGTGCTTCCGTGCGCTCGGTGTGTCCATGCCCTTTTGAATGCCTCATTTACTGAGGCTGGTGGAACGGGTTCCGGAGTATCGATCTGGAGGTGGGTGGAGTTGTTGTCGCCAGAGCGACAACAACTCCACCCACCTTCACGATGAACGCCTCGGGAGTCCCGAAGCCGATCAGCGCGGCGGCAACACCCCCGGCCCGACACCGCGCAGGGGCACCACCCACGCCCACACCCACCGGTCAGCTCGGCGGTGCGGTCGGCGGTGGCGGGTCGGGAGGCGGCGGCATCATCGCGGTCGGATGCGAGAGCCGGTTCTCCTCCACGATCAGTGTCCGGGCCCGCTTGCGGCGGTCCTGCCAGAACCAGAGCGTGGTGAGCAGGACGGTCAGCCCGGCCAGGATGAAGACCCAGCCGACCGCCCGCAGGTCGATCCACCAGACGTTGGCCCTGATGGCGAACGTCAGGATCGCGCCGATGGCGATCAGGAAGATTCCACTACCAATGCCCATGTGCGCGGCACTCCCCCGTGCGGTTGCTCTGGGCGTACTCGGACTGGTCAGCGACGGTTACCCGTCCGGCGCGGGGTTACCCGCGCTGTCGACCGGCGAACACGACCCGGCGCGCGGCGCGGTGGTCGGGTGATCCGGCCTTCACTAGTGCGGTGTCGCCCCGGCTGGTCAGCCGCGTGCGGTGTGCCGGACGTCGATCGGGGCCGTACCCCGTCCCAGTTCCGCCCAGGACACCGTGGGTCGGTGCCGGACCATGTCGCTGGTGCGCAGCCCGTCCGGGGCGGCGCCCTGCGGATCGAGCGACTCGGACAAAAGCGAGATGCCGGGATTGTGGGCGATCAGCAGGACGGTGCCGATGGACGGTTCGACCCGGCGCAGCAGGGTCAGCAGGTCCTCCGGATGCGCCTCGTACGCGTCCGTCTCGTAGCGGACGACCGGAAACGGCCCGGTGGGTCCACCCTCCGGCGGCGAGCCGGTCATGCCCATCTCGACGTGGTGCCAGGTCTGCCGCGTACGCAGTGCGGCGGAGCAGATCACCAACTCCGGCAGCAACCCGTGCCGGGCGAGCCACGCCCCGGCAGCCGCCGCGTCGGCACGGCCCCGTGCGCTCAACGGTCGCTCGATGTCCGGTCCGTCCGCCGTGGGCTGTTCGGCCTTGGCGTGCCGTAGCAGCACGAGCGTGCGTTGCTGTCCCGAGGCGTCCGTCATGCCACCAGCTTGCCCGATTGGCGATCTCCGTGCCGGGGTAAGTCCCTCGATGCCGCAACCTCATCCATGGCCGCGGCGAAGTGGAATGCAGCTTCGAGCCGAGGAGACGACGACATGGGCATCGGTGGCAGTATCTTCCTGATCGCGCTGGGCGCGATCTTCGCGTTCGCCGTGGAGGCGGATCTGGGCTGGCTCAACCTGAGCGTCGTCGGCTGGGTGCTGATGCTCGCCGGTGTCGCTGGCCTGCTCGTCACCCTCTACTTCTGGAACTCCCGGCGTCGTCCGGTCGTCGCTCCGGTCCGTGAGGAGCGCGTGGTCGCCGAGCGCGCCGTTCCCGTGCAGGACAACCGGGTGGTGCAGGAGTACCGCGAGGTGCGCCGACCCGACCCGATGGTCTGACCCGTACGAGACACAACGGGGTGGCGGGAACGATCCGCCACCCCGTTGTCGTGCCGTCCGCCTCGGCTCAGGCGAACAGCGCGAAATAGATCGCGATGTGATGGCAGATCGCCGCGACCAGCGTGCAGGCGTGGAAGAACTCGTGATGGCCGAAAACGGTGGGCCACGGGTTCGGCCGACGCAGCGCGTAGAAGACCGCGCCGACGGTGTAGATGCCGCCGCCCACGGCCAGCAGCACCAGGGCGGTGACCCCGCCGTGGTGCAGGATGTCCGGCAGCATTCCCACGGACACCCAGCCGAGCGCCAGATAGAGCGGAGCGGAGAGCCACCGTGACGCGTGCGGCCAGATCAACTTCAGTGCCACGCCGCCCAGGGCGCCGCCCCAGACCACCGAGAGCATGATCACGGCGGCGCGGGTCTCCAGCAGCAGAACACAGAACGGTGTGTATGTGCCGGCGATGAACAAGAAGATCATCGAGTGGTCCATCCGGCGCATCACCTGGTACCCGCGTGTCGACCACACTCGACGGTGATAGAGCGCGCTGGTGCCGAAGAGGCCGCAGACGGTGAGGCTGTAGACGCCGGTACTGACCAGGGGTGTCCAGCCGGGGCGGGCGGCGGCGATCGAGCAGAGCACGATGCCGCAGATCAGTGCGACGAAGAACGCGTACGTGTGCAGCCAGCCGCGCATCCGGGGTTTCCCGATGTCGACCGGCTTGAGCCGGGGACGTGCTGAGGTGGTCACGGAATCAGGTTACGACAGCGTAGGTTACCTTCGGGTAGTGCAACGCGTCACGCCGTCCGACCAGCAGTCGACGCGCCGGTGGGCGACCGTCGGTCAGGATGGCGGGATGCGGATCAGACCGGTCGGCGCGCACGCCCTTTTGCTCGACCTCACCCCACCACCGCCCCCCGAACCCGGCGGCGCCGCAGACCCGAGCGGCGATGTCGGCAACGGCTCCCCGACGGACGGCCTTCCTTCCGGTGGCTCCCCGACCGGTGGCTCCCCGACCGGTGGCTCCCCGGCGGAGGGATCCGCGGCGGGCGAATTCCCGACTGGCGGCGGGACGGTCGTCGACCTGGTGGAGGCGTGGCGAGCCGAGCTGTGGCGTCGCCGCGATAGAGGTGACCTGGTCGCCGAGGAGATCGTCCCGGCGGCCACGACCGTTCTGCTCGACGGCGTGCCGGACCTTGAGGCAACCGCCATCCGCATAGCCGACTGGACCCCCACCCTCCGACCCGCGCCCGCGCCCGCGCCCGGCCTCGCGCCCGCGCCCGGCGCGGACACCCCCACTGCACCGCGTCGATCATGGAGTTGTGGTGGGGACAAAGAGTCACATAACAGGACAGGCTATCGACCACCACTCCATGATCGACGCGGTGAGGCCGCGATGGAGCGTGAGGCCGCGATGGCGGATGCGGCGGGGTGGGGCGGGGGTGGTGGGGTGGTCGAGGTACCGGTCAGCTTCGACGGGGAGGATCTGCCTCGGGTCGCCGAACTCTGGCGGGTGGACGTGCCGGCGGTGGTACGTCGGCTGCGGGAGACCGAGTTCCGGGTGGCGTTCTGCGGCTTCGCGCCCGGATTCGGGTATCTGACCGGGTTACCCGCCGGACTGGCGGTGCCCCGGCTGGCCACACCCCGTGCCCGCGTTCCGGCTGGTGCGGTCGGGCTGGCCGGGCCGTACGCCGGAATCTATCCGACCGCCTCGCCCGGCGGTTGGCTGCTGGTCGGACGGACCGGGCTGACCCTCTTCGACGTGACGGCCGATCCGCCCGCTCTGTTGACGCCCGGTACCCGCGTCCGGCTGGTGCAGGCATGACCGGCGGACCGCCGCTTACGCCGGCCGTGACCGGTGGGATGCCGCTCGCAGGCGGTGTACCGGCGGTGTCACTGCGAGGGGAGATCGAGGTGCTGCGGGCCGGGGCGTTGACCACGGTGCAGGACCAGGGGCGCGTCGGATGGGCCCATCTCGGGGTGCCGCGTTCCGGTGCGCTCGACCCGGCGGCGTTGCGGCTGGCCAACCGGCTGGTCGGCAATCCGGAGTCGGCGGCCGGACTGGAGATCACGCTGACCGGCTGCGACCTGCGGGTGGACCGGGCCACCACGGTCGCGGTGGTGGGTGCCGAGGCGGACATCTGGATCGGTACGCGGCCCGGCGACACCGGACGCCCGCTGGCCGTACCGGGCGGAACGGTGCTCCGTACAGGTCCCGCCCGACGGGGTCTGCGGTGCTGGCTGGCGGTGGCCGGGGGCATCGCGGTCGACCCGGTGCTGGGCAGTCGTGCCACGGACACGCTCGCCGGGCTCGGACCGGCACCACTGCGCGACGGCGATCTGCTGCCGCTCGGTGTCGTGCCGGATCCACCCGCGCCGGTCGACTTCACGGTGCCACCGCCGTTCCCGGCGGAACTGCACCTGACGGTGCGACTCGGCCCACGGCATGACTGGTTCACCCCGGTCGCGCTGGACCGGCTGCTCGGCACGGCGTACCAGGTGAGTCCGTTGAGCAACCGGGTCGGTGCGCGGCTGTCCGGTGCGCCGCTGCCCCGCGCGGTGGCCGGGGAACTGCCGAGCGAGGGCATCGTCCTCGGCGCGGTGCAGGTGCCGGCGGACGGCCAACCGTTGGTCTTCCTCGCCGACCATCCCACCACCGGTGGCTATCCGGTCATCGCGGTGGTGGACGACGTGACCCCACTCGCGCAGGCCCGTCCAGGCACTACGGTCAGGTTTCATGGACCTGAACGCTGACCTCGGTGAGGGATTCGGTATCTGGCCCCTCGGCGACGACGAGGCTCTGCTCAATCTGATCACCTCCGCCAACGTCGCCTGCGGCTTCCACGCCGGGGACGCGCCCACGATGCGCCGGGTCTGCGCCACGGCGGCGCAGCGTGGCGTGGCGATCGGTGCGCAGGTCGGCTACCGGGACCTCGCCGGTTTCGGCCGGCGGGCGATCGCGTACGAGTTCGCCGAGTTGCGCGACGAGGTGCTCTACCAGATCGGCGCGCTCCAGGCGTTCTGCCGGGCGTACCGCACCCGGGTCCGCTACCTGAAGCCGCACGGGGCGCTCTATCACGCGGCGGCGTGCGAGGAGATGCCGGCGGCGGCGATCGTCGCGGCGGTCGACGACTTCGATCGGGACCTGCCGCTGCTCTGCCCGCCCGGCTCGGTGCTGGCCCAACTCGCCCAGGGCGCCGGGATGCGCGTGGTGGCCGAGGGGTTCGCGGACCGCAACTATCTGCCCAACGGTCGACTGGTGCCGCGTACCTCGCCCGACGCCCTGGTCACCGACCCGCAGGAGGTGGCGAACCGGGCGGTGCGGATGGCCACCGAGCGGGCGGTGACGGCCGTGGACGGGAGCGCGATCCCGTGTGTCGTCGAGTCGATCTGCCTGCACGGCGACAGTCCCGGCGCGGTGGCCGCCGCGGAACTCGTCCGCGCCGCACTCATCGATGCCGGAGTGACGCCGACCGCGTTCGGCTGAGAGGTTTGTTAGCAGGGGTCCCCTGCTATACCGCAGGCGTTAACAAGGGGCCCTTCCTTTCACCTCAGTCAGCCGGCGTCCATGCCGCGCAGCACCAGCGGCAGGCGGGTGGGGCCGTCGGCGACCACCCGCACCGGAACTCCCCAGTCCTGCCTGGTCAGGTGGCAGGCCGCGTGCTCCACGTCCGCGTCGCAGGTCGCCGCCTGGGCGGTCACCTGGAGCACGCCGTCGGTCACCGCGCCGTCGATCACCAGCCGGCGGGACAGCTCGGTGCCGGTGCCCGCCCCCTCGACCAGCAGCTCCGGCGGTGACGCGGAGACCACCAGCCGGGTCGACGGACCGTACGTCTCGTCCAGCTTCTGTCCTGGCGCCGGAGTGAAGACGACGTCCAGCACGACCTCCCCGGCGGCCAGGTCGGTCGGCTTGCGTTCGGTGCGGTGCCGGGGGCCGTCGACGGTGTCCGCCCCGGCCGCCGAGAGCGCACCCGGGGCCAACCGGGTGATCCGGTGCGCGGACGACTCCACCACCAGCACCGCACCGTCGGGCGTGAGCACCAGGTCGCTCGGCTCGCCGAGTTCGGTGGCCACCGTGGAGACCTGGTCGGTCGCGGGGTCGTAGCGGCGTACCGCACCGTTGTAGGTGTCCGCGACCAGCACCGACCCGTCGGGCAGCGCGCAGACGCCGAGCGGGTGCTGGAGCAGGGCCTGCGCCGCCGGGCCGTCCACGTGACCGAAGTCGAACAACCCCTGACCCACGGCGGTACCCAGGATGCCGTTCTCGACGTACCGGACGGCGCTGGTCTCGCTGTCGGCCACCCAGAGGCGGGTGCCGTCGGCGGAGACCGAGAGCCCCGACGGCTGCGCCAGCCACGCCTCGGCCAACGGGCCGTCCCGCAGTGCCTCCACGGTGGTGCCGGCGTACATGCCGACGGTGCGCTTGATCGGGTCGAACCACCAGAGCTGGTGGATGCCGGCCATGGCGATGACGATCCGGTCGTCGTACCAGGCGAGGTCCCAGGGGGAGGAGAGGTCGATGGAGAGCGCGTCGTGCGCGTGGTCGTCGACCGTGGAACGCCACTGCCGACCCGTGCCGGCCACGGTGACCACCTCGCCGGTGGCGAGCCGTACGCCGCGCAGCAGGTGGTTGACGGTGTCGGCGACCACCAGGTCGTAACCGGCGACCTCGGCGACGTGCTCGGGCAGCAGGGACAGACCCTGCGGCTCGGAGAAGGTGGCGGCCTCGGCCGGTCCGTCGCCCCGACCCCGGCTCCCGGTGCCGATGGTGCGGGTCACGGTCTCGCCGTCGTCGGCCAGCTCGACCACCCGGTGCCGGGCCGAGTCCGACACCAACAGGCCACCGCCGGGCAGGGCCACCGCCTTGCCGGGGAAGCGCAGCGTCGTCCGCGGCTCGGCCGGCGGCACGTACGGGCCGTCGCCCCGGCGCAGGGTGCCCTTGGCCTCGTGGGTGGCGATCAGGTCGTCGATCAGCCGGGCCAGCCCCTCGGCGTGACCCTCGCCGGCCATGGTGGCCACCACGTACCCCTCCGGGTCGACCACGGCGAGGGTCGGCCAGGCGCGGGCCGCGTACTGCTGCCACATGTCCAGCTCGGGGTCGTCGAGCACCGGGTGGTGCACGCCGTACCGCTCGACGGCGGCGGCCAGGGCGTCGGGGTCCTTCTCGTGCTCGAACTTGGGCGAGTGCACGCCGATCACGACGAGGACGTCGGCGTACTTCTCCTCGAGTGGACGCAGCTCGTCCAGCACGTGCAGGCAGTTGATGCAGCAGAAGGTCCAGAAGTCCAGGACGGCGATGCGACCCCGCAGATCCGCCAGACCCAGGTCCTTGCCGCCGGTGTTCAGCCAGGCCCGGCCCCGCAGCTCGGGTGCCCGTACGCGTGCACTCATGCACCCCATCGTGCCCTACCGGCTGGACCTCGGTGTCGTCCGCGCACACGAACACCGAGGGCGGGACACGGTGACCGTGCCCCGCCCTCGGTGTGACGTGGTCAGCTCCCGGTCGCCGGTTTCAGGCAGAGGAACGGGTTCGAGGAGACGCCGCGAAGCTCCACCAGCGGCATGGTCGGGTCGGGGCAGCTGTCCTTCGTCTCGACCTTGGACACCACCGTGAACGCCTCGTTGTCGCCGCACTGTGCCTCGACGGCGCTGTTGCCGGACCGCTTGACGCAGGTGCCGACCGCCGGGTCGAAGGCCCCTGCCTCGTTCGATCCGCCGATCTTGCCGAGGAGCAGCAGCAGACCGAGCGGGATGGCCAGGATGAGCACGGCGGCGACCAGTACTGCGGCGAGGACCCGACCGTTGCGGACCTTCGGCACCGGAGTCTC
Organism: Verrucosispora sp. NA02020; assembly: GCF_013364215.1. Taxonomy (NCBI): domain Bacteria; kingdom Bacillati; phylum Actinomycetota; class Actinomycetes; order Micromonosporales; family Micromonosporaceae; genus Micromonospora; species Verrucosispora sp. NA02020. The sequence goes on from NZ_CP054923.1 coordinate 120,125, forward strand.
CGGAGCCGGTTCGGCCACCGGTTTGAAGGAGTCGAAGCGGCTCTGGTCCGGGTCGGACGGACCGGAGCCGGTGCCGGCGTTCGCGCCCCACGGCGGCGGCGACTGTCCCGGCGGCGGGAACGCCGCGGTGTGGTCGGCGCCCGGCTCGGGGCGCTTGGCACCGTAGGTGCCGCCCGAACGCTCGGACGGGCCGCCGAAGGGCTCGCCGCCCGGAGCCCCGAAACGGTCGCCGCCGGGCGGACCGCCGAAGGGGTCGTTGCCCTGACCGCCGAAGCGGTCACCGGGTGCGCCACCGAAGGACGGAGCGGCACCCGGTCCACCGAACGGGTCGCCACCGGGGTGGCCGCCGAAGCGGTCGCCACCGGGCGGGCCGCCGAACGGGTCGGCGGGACGCTCCGGCTCCGGGTGCGGCTTGGTGCCGTTGACCGGACGGTTGGTCGGCGGAGAGTCGGCGAAGGAGGGCATCCCCGCCGGGAAGGCCGGCGGCGCCGCCGGGGAGCCGGGAGCAGCCGATCCGGAGTAGGAGCCCGGCCCGCCGGCCGGCGGCTCGTGGTCGGCGAAGTGCGGCTCCGGGTTCTGGTCGAACCGGGGTGCCGGCGGCTCGTCCCGTTCCGGGGTCGACTCGCCGGACTCGGAGCGGGCGGGGCGGCCGTACACCCGCGACTGCGGGGCGGGCGGCCCGGCGGGGTGCGGCGGGTGGTCGGCGGGCGGCGTCACCCGGCTGGCCAGCGGCACCGACGCGCTCGCGGAGACCCCACCGGCGGCGGCCGTCGGCGGGGCGGACCAGTCGGCCTCGGGGGAGGTGCGGGGCGCGGGTATGACCGGCGCGGCCGAGGCCTGCGGGTCGTCGTACCGCGGCTCGGGCTGACCCCAGGCCACGCCACCGCCCTGCTGGTCCCCGGGGTGGCTGGTGGGTCCGGACTGGTCGACGCCGTACGCCGCCGGCTGGCCGTAGTCGGCGGGCGGCCCGGCGGCCAGGCTGGCACCGGGCACGCGCTGCTCCTGCGGCGGCAACGGCAGCATGTTGTTCGGGGAGATGCCCGGGGCCGGCGCGGGCTGGTAGATCGGAGCGTCTCCGGCCCGACCCGTCGCGGGCTCGACGTCGGCCCGGTCGGAGCCGGCCTCCGCCGCGCCGCTGTTGCCCCACGCCTCGCCGGGCGCCCACGGCTGCACGTCGGTCAGCCCGGGTCGGTCGGCGGCGGTACGCGAGGGCAGCGGTTCTCCACCGGGTGCCCAGGTCGGGGGCGGACCGGCGTCGGTGGGGCGGGCCGATCCGGTGGCGGGCTCGGACGGGGCCCACGCCGGGGCGGACTGCTCCTGAGGCGGCGTCGACCACTGCGGCCGCTCCTCGGCTGCCGCCCGGGTGCCCGCCCAGTCGGCTGGTGCCTCCGGGTGCGGGGTGGCCCAGTCGGGCTGCGCCGGCCGGTCACCGCCCGGGTGCCAGCTCTCGGCCTGCTGGTCGCCGGGCCAGCCGGCGGCGGGTTCGCGCTGCTGGCCGGTGGCCCAGGCGGGTTGCTCCTGCTGCTCGGGCTGCCACGCGCCGGGTCGGCCCGGCTCGTCGACGCCGGGCTGGTGCGGTGCCAGGTTGGGCGTCGGCACCTGCGCGGTGGCCCGGGCCGGCGGCTCGGCGCGGACCGGTGCCGGCGGGTCGGCCGGCGCCCAGTCGGGCTGGGCCGGCTCGGGCGGGGTCGCCGTGGCGGCCCAGCCCGGAGTGTGGTCGTCGCCTCGTGGCGTGGTGGCCCACTCCGGCTGCTGACCGGCACCCCAGCCGTTGGCCGGGCCGGAGGTCGGCTGGCCGGAGGTCGGTTGGGCGGTGGCCCAGTCGGGCTGCCCGGACGTGGGCTGGTGGGGCGCGGGCTGCTGGGGCGTCCACTCCGGCTGTTGGGGGGCGTCCGATGTGGCGGGGGCGCCCCAGGCCGGGTTCGGCTGTCCGCCGGTGGCCCAGGCGGGCTGGTCCGGAGTGGACTGCGCGGCGGGCGTCGCCCAGGCCGGTGGGGCCTGCTCGGCCTGGCCCGGCCACTGCTGCTGAGCCTGGTCCCAGTTGCCGGGGGGCGGGGAGTCCGCCTGTCGGGTCGCCTGCGCGCTGCCCCACTGGGTGCCCTGCTGGTTCGCCCAGGAAGGCGCGGGTGCGTCGGGTCGCGCGGGCGGTGGGGGTGCCCAGCCGAGGTCGGGGGCGGTTGCGCCGTACCCGCCGTCCGGCTGAGCCGATCGGTCGCCGTATGGCGCCGGTCCGCCGCCCGGCGGCGCCTCGTCCGGCTCCTGGCCGGGGCGGTGCGGGCCCTCGGACGTCATGTGTGCCCCTCCTCCATCACATGTCGGCCGCCGTCGCCGATGGTCTCGGCAGGGCAGCCGGCGGTGCCGGCGTGCCGGCCGTGCCGGCTCCCCGCACCGTATCCCGGTGGCCGCCGATGGGCTCCCGGGGAGCGTTCGTCGTCACCGTCCGTTGTCGATCGGTGTCGAGGTGCTTCTATCGCCTCGACCTCTCTCGGCCGTGGACGACGACCGTGCCCCACCGTACCGGGCGCTGCGGCGGGGCGGTATCCCGGTGTCAATGGCCGGTCGAACGCCGACGACCCGCCCGGGTCACCCGGGCGGGTCGTCGATCTGGAGGAGGTGGTTAACGTCGTGTGGCGTCAGTGCATGTGACGCTGGGCGATGACGAGGATCTCGTCACGGACCGCGGGCGAGTTGGCCGAACGCAGGGCCCGCTCGATGGCACGGGCGCGGCGGCTGGCGTCGCGGCGGCTACGGATTCGCTCGATCATGCTCATGGGGGTTCTCCTCCTGCTATTCGGTTGTCGGCCCCTCGATGCCTCTATTCAACCGCACGCAGGGCGTAAATTCCAGCGATTAGAAGGTGAGCTGAGCCACCAGCCTACGAATCATAGGTCGACTGCCTTCTGTGAAGAGGGTTTCGTCAACCAACGGCAACGGCCGGTGTGCCGGGCGTTCACCCGTGGCACACCGGCCGTCGTGGAGCCGATCAGGTCCAGGCGAGCAGTGCCGCCTCCGGGTCGGCGAGGAAGTCGCCGATGTCGCGCAGGAACTTCGAACCCAGCTCACCGTCGATGATGCGGTGGTCGAAGGAGAGGCCGAGCGTGGTGACCAGACGCGGCTTGACCTTGCCCTTGTGCACCCAGGGCATCTCCCGGACCGCACCGAAGGCCAGGATCGCCGACTCACCCGGCGGCAGGATCGGCGTACCGGTGTCCACCCCGAACACCCCGACGTTGGTGATGGTCAGGGTGCCGCCGGACATGTCGGCCGGCGAGGTCTTCCCGGCCTTGGCGGTCTGCACCAGGTCGGTCAACGCGTCGGCCAGCTCGCGCAGCGTCAGTCGACCGGCGTCCTTGACGTTCGGCACGATCAGGCCCCGCTCGGTGGCCGCCGCGATACCGAGGTTGACGTACTCCTTGACGACGATCTCGTCACCGGCCCACGTCGAGTTGACCATCGGGTGCCGCTTGACCGCCAGCAGCACCGCCTTGGCGACCAGCAGCAACGGCGAGACGCGTACGTCCCGCCACTCCCGCCGCCCGCGCAGCCGGTCCAGCGCCTTCATCGCCCGGGTCACGTCCACGGTCAGGAACTCCGTGACGTGCGGTGCGGTGAACGCGGACCGGGACATGTTCTCGGCGGTGAGCTTGCGTACCCCCTTGACCGGGATGCGCTGCTCGCGGTCGGCGCCGAAGCTCGCCGCCGCCGTGCCCGGGGCGCTGACCGTGAGCGGCTCCGCCGCGGCCGGTGCCGCCGCCCGCTGCACGTCCTCGCGGGTGATCGAACCCGACGGCCCGGACCCGGTCAGGGTGGCGAGGTCCACGCCGAGGTCCTTGGCGAGTTTGCGCACCGGCGGCTTGGCCAGCACCGCACCCGCGAGCCGGCCGTTGCCGTTCACCGTCGGGGCCGGCGCCACCGGAGCCGCCACGGGCGTGACCGGTGCCGGTGCGACCGGGGCGACGGTGGCCTGCGCCGGGACGACGCCCTTGCGGGGACGGCGTTTGGCCGTGGTGGTCCGGGGGCCGTATCCGACCAGGACGGCGGTCCGCCCACCCGGTGCCGGGCCGCCGATCAGGCCCGGTTCCACCGCGCCCTCGGCGGGTGCCACCTCGACGGCGGCCAGCGAGGCCGCCGAGGGGGTGGGCAGGTCGTCGGCGGGCGCGCCGGTCGTCGACGACGCGATCGGCCCGGCGCCCGGGTCGGTGTCGATCGCGATGATCGGCGCACCGACCTCGACCGTGGTGCCCTCCGGGTGGAAGATCGCGTGCACCTGACCGGCCCACTTCGCCGGGATCTCCACCGCCGCCTTGGCGGTCTCCACCTCGACGATCGGCTGGTTCAGCTCGATGGTGTCGCCCACCTTGACCAGCCAGCCGAGGATCTCGCCCTCGGTCAGGCCCTCGCCCAGGTCGGGCAGGTTGAACTCCTTGATCCGGGACATGTCGCTCACCAGCCGAAGGAGCGGTCGACGGCGTCGAGCACCCGGTCGAGGTCGGGAAGGTAGTCCTCCTCCACCCGGGCCGCCGGGTAGGGGGTGTCGAAGCCGGCCACCCGCAGCACCGGGGACTCCAGTGAGTAGAAGCACTCCTCGGTGATCCGGGCCGCGATCTCCGCGCCGAGGCCCACGTTGGACGGTGCCTCGTGCACCACCACCGCGCGGCCGGTGCGCCGCACCGACTCGTACACCACGCCGAGGTCCAGCGGGGAGAGCGTGCGCAGGTCGATGACCTCCAGCTCACGGCCGTCCTCGGCGGCGGCGGTCGCCGCGTCCAGGCAGGTCCGCACCATCGGGCCGTACGCGAGCAGGGTGACGTGGCTGCCGGACCGGACCACCCGTGCCGAGTGCAGCGGGTACGCCTCGGACAGCGGGGCGTCCAGGTCGACCTGCCCCTTCTCCCAGTAACGCCGCTTCGGCTCCAGGAACACGATCGGATCGTCCGAGGCGACGGCCTGCTGGATCATCACGTACGCGTCCTGCGGGTTGGCGCAGGAGACGACCTTCAGCCCGGCGGTGTGCGCGAAGTACGCCTCGGGCGACTCCGAGTGGTGCTCCACCGCGCCGATGCCGCCGCCGAACGGGATCCGGATCACCATCGGGATGTTCAGCTTGCCGCGCGAGCGGTAGTGCATCTTCGCCACCTGCGACACGATCTGGTCGTACGCCGGGTAGACGAAGCCGTCGAACTGGATCTCGCAGACCGGGCGGTAGCCGCGGATGGCCAGGCCGACCGCGGTGCCGATGATGCCCGACTCGGCCAGCGGGGTGTCGATGACCCGCTGGTCGCCGAAGTCCTTCTGCAACCCGTCGGTGATCCGGAAGACGCCGCCGAGCTTGCCGACGTCCTCGCCCATGATGACGACCTTCGGGTCGTTCTCCAGGGCGCGGCGCAGACCGGTGTTGAGGGCCTTGCCGAGGGTGAGCGTCTCCGTGGCCATCAGTGCGCGCTCCCCTCGAACGACTCCAGGTACCGGCTGAACTCCGCACGCTGCTCGTCCAGCAGCGGCGAACCGTTGGGGTAGACGTGCTCGAAGAGCGTGGTGGGCTCCGGGTCCGGCATGGCCAGCACCCGCTCCCGCAGATCCACGGCCTCGCGACGGGCCTGCTCGTCGACCTCGGTGAAGAAGCCGGCGTCGGCGATCTGCTCGCGCTCCAGGAACGCCTTCACCCGGGCGATCGGGTCCTTGGCCTGCCAGGCCTCGACCTCGCTGGCGATCCGGTAGCGGGTCGGGTCGTCGGAGGTGGTGTGCGCCCCCATCCGGTAGGTGTACGCCTCGATCAGGCTCGGGCCCTGCCCGTGCCGGGCGTTGTCCAGCGCGTGCCGGGTCACCGCGTACGTGGCCAGCACGTCGTTGCCGTCCACCCGGATGCCGGGGAAGCCGAAGCCGGCGGCGCGCCGGTACAGGGGGATGCGGGTCTGCCGTTCCAGCGGCTCGGAGATGGCGTACTGGTTGTTCTGGCAGAAGAACACCAGCGGGGCGTTGAACACGCCGGCCCAGACGAACGACTCGTTGACGTCGCCCTGGCTGGTGGCGCCGTCACCGAAGTACGCGATGACCGCCTCGCCGTCGTCGGTGCCGGTCTTGCCGTCCATCGCGACGCCCATGGCGTACCCGGTCGCGTGCAGGGTCTGCGCCCCGATGACGATCGTGTACATGTTGAACTTGAACTCGTTCGGGTCCCAGCCGCCCTGGTCGACTCCCCGGAACAGACTCAGCGGCATGATCGGGTCGATGCCCCGGCAATAGAGCACGCCGTGCTCGCGGTAGGTGGGGAACGCCATGTCCTGGGTGCGCAGCGCCCGACCGGAACCGACCTGGGCCGCCTCCTGGCCGAGCAGGCTCGCCCAGATGCCCAGCTCGCCCTGCCGTTGCAGGGCCGTCGCCTCGGCGTCCAGCTTCCGCACCAGCACGAGGTCGCGATAGAGGCCGCGGTACTCCTCGTCGGTGAAGTCGACGCGGTACTCGACGCCGTCCGGGCCGGTCACACTGTCGACGCGCGCACCCTCGGGGGTGAGCAGTTGTACGAGTTCCGGGTCGCCGGTCGCGGCTTTCCTGGATCGGGGTGCGGCTCGCCGGCCGCGGGGGCCGGCCCCGGGGTCGCCCTTTGCCATCCGTCTCTCCCTGTCGTGTCTGCGTCGGCACCGGGGGGTCACCCGGCCGCGCGACTCGTGCGCCGGCCCCGGCTGGTGCCGGGATCGGTTCCTGGCGGCCACGCTCAGCCCCGGTGGGGGTTGCCGCGCGGCGTGAGCCGGATTCTTGACCGAACCCGGTTCGGGAGCGCCGACGCCCAGTCGCGCCTACCGCGTGGGTGCGCGGAGGTCCCGGCTGCGCTGCCGTCGTGGCTCCATATTCGCATCAGAGGTGAGTCGTCCCACACTCCACCTGCCCCGCGTCTCAGGACGGGTCCGCTTCGTTACCTGAAATACCGGAGTGCCGGGTCGAACGACGCGCGACCGATCCGGTGATGGTTTGCCACCATTCGGGCAGATAAGCGTGTCGACACGCGGTGTGGGGTTGGCTGACGCAGAGTCACTGAACCACGCTGGTCGCGCGGGCCTCCGAAGCAGCTCAGGCGGTCCGCCGGGGCCGCGTCGACGGCCCCGGCCAGGGGTCGACGACGAGGAGTGCGTGGTGTCCGAACCAGGTGAGGGGCCCGGGGGGCCGATCCTCGGCCGGCACCGGGCACCCGGCGGCTACCGCCGGGTGGTGGGCGCCCACCGTGCCGCGCGTGCCGCAACGCCGACGCGGGGTTACCTACTGACCGTGGCGCTGCTCGCCGGGACGGCCTCGATGCCGGTGCTGGCCGCGATCAGCACCGGGTCGGCGACGGTCGGCAGCACCGCACTGCCGGGCAGCAGCACGCCGCCGTTCATCCCGACGCCCTCGGTCGGCCCGGTGGTGATCCCGCCGCCGCCCGCGGGCACCCCGACGACCGGGGTGCCCGCGCTGCCGTCGGTCGGCCCGGCCGCCCCGCCGGGCGACCCCGGGCCGGAGCGGCTCCCGATGCCGGCCGCCCTGCCGTTCGCGCCACCACCGGGCCACCGTCCCGCGCCGCCGGCTCCGATCCCGGCGCCCCGACCGCCCGCCACCACGCCGGCCCCGGTGCCCGCACCGATCCCGGTACCGAGCCGTACGCCGAGGCCCACCCCCTCGCCGAGCCCGTCGCCGCCGACCGCGTCGCCCTCGCCGTCGCCGACCGACGCGCCGTCGCCGACCGACGCGCCGTCCTCCCCGACGACCTCGGCCGATCCGAGCATCTCCACCGACCCGGGCACCACGCCGGACCCGTCGGAGTCCACCGACCCGACCGCCTCGACCGATCCGACCGCCTCGACCGATCCGACGGAGTCGGGTGACCCGCCCTCGGGCGGCCCGACCACCTCGGGTGACCCGCCGTCGGCCGGTCCCACCTCGGAGGGCCCGGCCGATCCGACGGACCCGCCGTCCCGCCTGCTGCCCGAACCGGTGCTGCCGCCCTCCGGCGGCAACGGCAGTGCCCGGTCGCGTGCCCGGATCCGGCTGCGGGGGCGTCGCACGTCTGAGGCGCACGGGTGTACGCCGGAGACCGCCGGGCCCGCGTCCGGGCGCTGAGGACCGGAGGCGTCAGCCCCTGCTGGTGCGGGGTGGGTCGGGTCGCAGCATCGGCGGGTGCAGCATCGCGGCCGGGCCGCGCCGGAACAGTTGGGCCGGTCGGCCGCGTTCGCCCTCGGTGGAGCGGCCGACCGGGACCAGGAAGCCCGGTGTGCTGGTCACCTTGCGGTGGAAGTTGCGCGGGTCGAGGGAGGTCCCCCAGACCGTCTCGTAGACCGCCCGGAGCTGCGCCACCGTGAACTCGGGTGGGCAGAAGGCGGCGGCCAGCGGGGTGTACTCCAGCTTGGCCCGAGCCCGTTCCAGCCCGTCGGCCAGGATCCGCTCGTGGTCGAAGGCGAGCTGACCGGGGGAGAGGCGCGCCAGCGGGAGCCAGTCGGCCGAGGCGGCGTCCGTGCCGGCCACCGGGGTGGCCTGGTCGGGCAGGAGCGCCAGCCAGGCCACGGTGACGACCCGGCCGCGCGGGTCCCGGCCGGGACGGCCGTACGTGCCGAGCTGCTCCAGGTGTCCGGCCGGCTCGGCCAGGCCGGTCTCCTCGGCCAGTTCCCGGGTGGCGGCGGCGGCCAGGTCCTCGTCGATCCCGACGAACCCGCCGGGCAGCGCCCACCTGTGCAGGTACGGCTCGATGCCGCGTCGGACCAGCAGGACGCAGAGCTGCTCCGCGCGCACGGTCAGCACGACCAGGTCTGCGGTCACCGCGAAGGGCGGGTACTCGGCCATCTCTTTATCACCACCTTGACGACAAAGTAGCAGACCCTTTATCGTCGTGTAGACGACAAAGGGAGGCGAGAGTCATGGCCGACGTGACGAGGCGACTGTTCCTGCGCCACCTGCGCGGCACCCCGACCAGCTGGGTGCGTCTGCACGTGGGCGGTCGGGTCCGCCGGGAGGGAGTGGGCCAGTCCTTCTGGTACCGCCCGCTGCGCGCCGTGCTCAGCGAGGTGCCGGTGGACGACCGCGAGCTGCCGCTGCTCTTCCACGCCCGCACCGGCGACTTCGCCGACATCACCGTGCAGGCCACCGTCACCTACCGGGTCGCCGACCCGGCGCTGGCCGCCGGTCGGCTCGACTTCTCGGTCGACCCGCGCACCGGCAGGGCGCGGGCCCGCCCGCTGGACCAGGTGGCCACCCTGCTCGCCGAGCTGGCCCAGCAACCCGCCCTCGACCTGCTCGCCCGGGTGCCGCTGGCCGAGGCGCTGACCACCGTCGCACCGGTCCGCGAGGCGGTCTCCGACGCGCTGGCCACCGAGGCACGGCTGGCCGACATCGGGGTGGCCGTGGTCAGTGCCCGGGTGGTGGCGATCCGGCCCGAGCCGGAGCTGGAACGCGCCCTACAGACCCCCACCCGGGAGGCGGTGCAGGTCCAGGCCGACCGGGCCACGTACGCCCGCCGGGCACAGGCCGTCGAGCAGGAACGCGCGATCGCCGAGAACGAACTCCAGAACAAGATCGAGCTGGCCCGGCGCGAGCAGCAGCTCGTCGAGCAGCACGGCGCGAACACCCACCGCCGGGCCGAGCTGGAGGCCGCCGCCGAGCTGGCCGCCGCCCAGGGCCGGGCCGACCGGGACAAGGTGGCCGACGCCGCTGCCGCCGACCGGGCCCGGGTGCTCGCCGCCGCCGAGGCCGAGAAGGACCGGCTGCTGGCCGCCGCCAAGGCCGAGGGCGTACGCGTCGTCGGGCACGCCGAGGCCGAGGCGGAGGCGGCCCGGCTGGCCGCGTACGCGGAGCTGCCGCCGGACGTGCTGCGGGCCCTGACCGTCCGGGAACTCGCTGGTCAGTTGCCGCAGATCGGTCAGCTCACCGTCACTCCGGACATGCTGACCGACCTGCTCGGCCGGCTGGCACCGGGCCGATGAGCGCGGGTCGGGGGCCCGACGGGTGGGCCGGGCCGGGGCTGGCCCCCCGGGTGGTGGTGGTCAGCCGGCGCAGTGAGCTGGACGAGTTGCTGGCCCGGCACGGCACCCGGGCCGCCGCCGAGTGGTACCTGGCCGCCCGGGGACGGTCGCTCACCGAGGTGATCGACCGGCACGAGGCACTGGCGGCGGCGCTGACCACGGTCGGTGCCGCCGTGCCGGCCGACTGGCGACGCGGCGCGGTGGACCGCGACGACCTGCCGCGCTTCCTCTTCGCGCCGGAGGACGTCGTCGTCGCCGTCGGGCCGGACGGCCTGGTCGCGAACGTGGCGAAGTACCTGACCGGGCAGCCGGTCATCGGCGTCGACCCGGAGCCGGGCCGCAACGCCGGGGTGCTGGTCCGGCACCGGGCGGACGGGCTGGCCGCGCTGCTGCCGGCGGTGGCGGCGCAGCGCGCGGCGACCCGTTCCCGGGCGATGGTCCGCGCCGCGCTCGACGACGGCCAGGAGCTTCTCGGCCTCAACGAGGTGTACGTCGGCCACGCCTCCCACCAGTCCGCCCGCTACCTGCTCTCGGTGCCCGTGGAGGGGCGGGAGCGCCGGGAACGGCACTCCTCCTCCGGCGTGGTGGTGGGCAGCGGTACGGGCGCGACCGGCTGGTGCGCGTCCATCGCGCGGGACCGTCCGGGGGCGCCGCGCCCACCCGCGCCGGAGGAGGCGGCCCTGTGCTGGTTCGTCCGGGAGGCGTGGCCGTCCCCGGTGACCGGGGTGAGTCTCACCGCCGGCCGCCTCGACGACGGCGACCGGCTGGAGTTGACCGCCGAGTCCGACGGTCTGGTGGTCTTCGCCGACGGGCTGGAGGCCGACCGGCTCACGCTCGACTGGGGGCAGCGCCTCACCGTCGACGTCGCACCCCGCCGACTCACCCTGGTCGAGCCGTGAGGCGGTCAGCCGTCGTCGGCGAGACGGTGCCGGTTCGCCTCGATCCAGGCGTCCAGGGCGGCCGGGTCGTCCGGGTCGACGCCGTCGGCCATCAACTGGGCGACGGCGGCGGTCGCCGGGCTGCGCCGCTCACCGGTGGCATAGAGCCGGACGAACTCCGGCACCATCTCCTCGATCGCGGTGTCCGTCGCGCTCGCCCCCGACTGCGGCAGTCCCCGCTTGCGGGCCGCGTACGCGGTGAAGGCGCGCAACACCCGGGGCAGCATCGCCGCGTCGTCCATGTCCAACACGGCCCGCCGGTGCACCCAGTCGAGCAGGAACAGCCCGGCCACGGTGGGGCTCCACCGCAGCGGGTCGGCGTCCGGGAAGGTGGCCGCGTGGTCGAGCAGCAGGCCCAGGCAGAAGTGCAGGGAGGCGAGATCCCCGCCGTCGATGGTGTCCAACCCGGCCTGCGCCGCCTCCGGCGAGGCCAGGAAACGCCGGATCAGGTCGGACCGCTCGGCCTCCGACAGCGGCTCGCCGTCGCCCCGATCCGGTGCCGACGGGGTGGCCGGTAGCACCGCCAGTCGGGCACCGACCAGGGCACGGTCGGTGGCCAGCGAGCCCGCGCCGGGCAACTGCCCCAGACCGTCGGTCACCGCCAGGTGCCGGCCCACCTCGGCACGCATCCGGGTCGGGTCCTCCTCCCGGAACCAGGTCAGCTCGTCGTCGGCGCAGAGCTGCCGGACCTGGTCGAGGATCCGCGCGGCCGGCCCGCCGACGAAGACGTCCTTGGTGATGCCGATGTTGTGGTCGACCAGGGCCACCAGCGCGTGCTCCGGGCCGCCGGTGGCGTCGTCGTAGGCGAAGGTGGCCAGGTAGGAGGTCTGGTCGCCGTACACGTCGCCGTACGCCCAGGTGCCGGTGAGGTGCACCTTGCCGAGCTGGCCGGACCAGGCCGGTGCGGTGGCGCCCGGGCGTACCCGGTCGGCGCCGGTGGCGTCCGGGACCAGGGCGGCGAAGACCGCGCGGACGGTGGTCGCCGCGGCGGTCCGTCGTCGCGAGGTGGCGGCGAGGAACCCGCCCACGAACTCGCGTATCGCCGTCTCTCGGTCGGTCTCGGCCACCTCGTAGACGCTGCCCAGCAGCGCCGCGCCGAGCATCTCCGCGTCCAGCGCCGTATCGAGCTTGGTCACGTCGCGAGCGGCGTGCAGCACCGCGTCGTAGGGGGTCTGTGGCGTGGCCATGACCCGACACTACGCCGCCGCTCGCGCGGGCAGGTGCCGAGCCAACCGACCGGCGTGGCCGGGGCGCCGGCGCTCAGCGGTGCCGGGCGACCTCCAGCACGGTGCGGGCGTCGGCGTGCGCGGCGATGACGGCACGCACCGGCGACAGCACGTACTCCTCGCCGACCTGGCTCATCGCCCTGGTCAGCCGGGCCTCGGCCCGGCGGCGCGCCCGGCCGGCGGCCCACCGGCTGATCGGTCGGGTCAGGGCGGCCAGCAACAGCCCGGCCAGCAACCCGCCGAGCAGCAGCAGCGTCGGCACCGGCACCTCGCCGACCATCGGATGCTCCAGCTCGGGCAGCCCCAGGATCCGCAGCGCGTAGCCGAGGAGCAGCCAGCCCAACCCGGCCACGGCCGCGACGGTCACCACCCACTGCAACCCGCCGACCAGACGCCACCACGTGCGGGGACGGCTCACCCCCAGGTCGGTGCCGGCCAGCGCGTGGTCCAGCGCGTCCGGCAGGTCGGCGAGGCGCGAGCGGGCCGCCGCGCTCACCGCCGCCGGCCAGGCGCTCGGCAACCCCTCCCCGGCCCGCTCGGCCACCGTACGCAGTGCCAGGGCCAGCGCCGACTTGTCGGCCGCACCGGGCTCGGGCACGGACGTCGCGGCGGCCAGAGCCCGCTCGGGATCGTCCGCGACGGGCTGCGGACCGGGCAGGTGCAGCCGACGCAGCGGATCGGGTCGCAGCCGCCGCCAGAACCGCACCAGCGGCCAGCCGGTGCGCGACGCGGCCCGGTGCCGGTATGCCTGCTCGACCGCACTGAGCACGGTCGGCACCCCGGCCACCGCGCTCAACGCCCGGTCCAGCTTGGCCACCGCCGGATCGTCGGCCGGGAGGGCCGACCGGGGTGCCCCGACCATCCCGTCCAACGCGTCGACGACCGCGTCCAGGTCGCCGGTGAGTCGACGCAGTGCCGCCTGCCGCTCGACGACCGTGCGTTCCAGTTCCGCCCGCAGCACCTCGGGGCCGCTCGGGTCGACGATCGTGGTGGCCAGCAACGGCACCCCGTCCAGCCCGTCCGCGTCGAGCAGCCGGCGCAGGTCGGCCAGCACCCGGGGGACCTCGGCCGGGGGCAGCCGGTCGGCCTGGTTGAGCACGACCAGCGTGACGTCCCGGTGCCGCTGGAACTCGCGCAGGTAGGCGGCGTGCACCACCCGGTCGGCGTACTTCTCCGGGTCGACCACCCAGACCACCAGGTCGACCAGGCCGAGCAGCCGGTCCACCTCCAGGCGGTGCGAGTGCTGCACCGAGTCGAAGTCCGGCAGGTCGAGCAGGATCAGCCCGTGCAGGGTGGACTCGTCGTCGCCGTCGAGCAGGCTCTCCCGCACGAAGCGGTGCTTGGGCAGCACACCGAGCCAGTCGAGCAGCCGGGTGCCGCCGTCGAGCGGACCCCACACGCAGGCGTGGGTCACGCCGGTGGTGGGACGGCGTACCCCGACCGGCGACAGGTCCATCCGGGCCATCGCGTTGAACAGGCTCGACTTGCCGCTGCCGGTCGCCCCGGCCAGCGCGACGACGGTGTGGTCGCGGGAGAGCGACAACCGGGTGCCGGCCCGCTCCACCAGGGTGCGTGCCGGGCTCAACGGGGTGTCCGGCAGGTATCCGTCGACCAGGCCGAGGAAGCGGTGCACCGCCTCCAGGCGGGCGACCAACTGGTCCGCGTCCACCCGTCCGTCGCTGATCCGCAACGCCTCGCGGAGGCGTCCCCCCATGCCCATCACGCCGCCGCCCCACTGCGATCGTCCGTGGCGAAGCCGCTGCGCGTCCGGGCCGCCTCCACCTGAGCGGCCGCCTCGCGCAGCGCCGTCGCGTGCCGGGCCGCCGGCCGGGCCTGGTCGGTCCGGTCCAGGTATCGGGCGGCCTCCTCGTCGAGCAGCGCGTGTACCCGGTCCAGCAGGTCCTCCCGAGCCTTCGCGGCCAGCGTCCGCACCGCCTGGTCGCCGAAGATCGCCTGGAGTACGGCCTGCCCGGCGACGGTGGTCCCGGCCCCGGTGGCGACCTCCAGGCCGGTCGGGATGAACGCCGTCGAGGCGAACACCGCGATCATGACGGCCAACCCGGTGGCGTTGACCGCGTACGCCGCCGTACGGGCCACGAAACGCCGGTCACCGCCCTCGGCCCGGACCAGTTCCAGCACCCCGCGTTGCCAGTCCCGGACCAGCCGCTCGGCCCGTTCGGGCAGGTCGGCCGCGTGGTGTGCCAGATCCGGTGTGAGTAGTGCGGCACCCGCCGGATGCGCCTTCCACCCGGTGTACGCGTGCTCGGCCGCCTCGGCGGCCACGCCCCGCAGCAACGTCGTCAACTGGGACTCGATGGCGTCGCGCAACTCCACGGCCGGGGCCGGGCGTCGGCTGAACGCCGCCGTGAGGCGGTCACGCAGCCGTCCGATCCGCGCCTCCAGGCTGCGGAAGAGGTCACTGGTGCCGATGAACTCCTGCCACCGGGCCAACACCTCGCCCCGGAGCAGCCGTCCGTCGCGCAGACCCTGCTCGACCATCCGGTTCGCCGCCCGGTAGGCGGCCAGCACCCGTTCGTCCAGAGCGTCGGCGGCGGTGACCTGCTCGTCGGCGGCGACGGCCAGACTCTCGACCGACGGCGCCAGCGCGGCCAGCGCGCCGCCGAGGGTCTGCCGGACCACCGCCGCGCGGGCGTCCGCGTCGGCGGCCAGCCGGGCGAACCAGTCCGCCAACGGCGCGGTGACCCGGTCCGGCAGCAGCCCCTGGCCGTCGACCCAGGTCTCCGGCAGGACGAACAGCGGCGCCGCGCCGAGATCCTGCTCGGCCAGCATCTCGGCGAGGTGGGCGGCGACCTCGTCGGTGGCCTCGGCGGGCACCCGGTCGAGGACCAGCGCGATGACCGCGCCCCGGGCCCGCGCACCGTGCAGCAGTTCCCAGGGCACGGCGTCGGCGTACCGGGCGGCGGTGGTGACGAAGAGCCAGAGGTCGGCGGCGGCGAGCAGTTGGTTGGCCAGCGCGCGGTTGGCGTCGACCACCGAGTCGATGTCGGGAGCGTCCAGGAACGCCAGCCCGGGGGCCAGGGCCGGGGCGGTGACCAGGTGCAGCGAACGCGGGTCGTCGCTGGGCTGGTTGGTGCGGGTCAGCCCGGGCAGCAGTTCGCCGCGACGGAACCAGGGCGAGTCGGCCGGATTGCAGACCAGGACCGGCGAGCGGGTGGTCGGGCGCAGCACCCCGGCGGCACTGACCCGCGCCTGGACCAGGCTGTTGACCAGGGTCGACTTGCCGGCGCCGGTGGAACCGCCGACCACCACGAGCAGCGGCGCGTCGAGGCGGGAGAGCCGCGGCAGCAGGTAGTCGTCGAGCTGGTCGGCGAGAGCGGCGGCCGTCCGTCCGGCGGGCTCCGCCGAGGGCAGGACCAGCGGGAATCGCGCCGTTCCGATCGCGGCCCGCAGGCTGGCCAGCACGGCGGGCAGGGCGTCGTCCCCGATTGCCGCGGGCCGGTCCTCCCCGCCGGTGGAGCCGGTGCGGGCTGCGACGGCGGGCGTGCCGAAAGGTGAGGCGGAATCGCCGTTCGTCGTCACCGCTAAAGCGTGCCCGACCGACACAAGGTAAGACAACCAGTCGGTATCGAACGGTGACTTGCGCCAACCCGACTCAACCTCGACTTGACGATTCCGGGGGGCGTGGCACTATTGAGTCACGTTCACTCAACTTGAGGTGGGGTCGCTGTGGGCGACACCGCCGGTCAGGGCGACGGGGGGCCCGTCACCTGCACAACGTTACGAAGCGAGGAAGCGAAGATGGCACGTGCGGTCGGTATCGACCTCGGCACGACGAACTCCTGCGTCAGCGTCCTGGAGGGCGGTGAGCCCACCGTCATCGCCAATGCCGAGGGCTCGCGGACGACCCCGTCGATCGTCGCGTTCGCCCGCAACGGCGAGGTGCTCGTCGGCGAGGTGGCCAAGCGCCAGGCGGTGACGAACCCGGACCGGACGATCCGCTCGGTCAAGCGGGAGATCGGCACCAACTGGTCCGTCGACATCGACGGCAAGAAGTACACCCCGCAGGAGATCTCGGCCCGGACGCTGATGAAGCTCAAGCGGGACGCCGAGGCGTACCTGGGCGAGCAGATCACCGACGCGGTGATCACCGTCCCGGCGTACTTCAACGACGGCCAGCGTCAGGCCACCAAGGAGGCCGGCGAGATCGCCGGCTTCAACGTGCTGCGGATCGTGAACGAGCCGACCGCGGCCGCCCTGGCGTACGGCCTGGACAAGGGTTCCAAGGAGCAGACCGTCCTGGTCTTCGACCTCGGTGGCGGCACCTTCGACGTGTCGCTGCTGGAGTTGGCCGAGGGCGTCATCGAGGTCAAGTCGACCAGCGGTGACAACCTGCTCGGCGGCGACGACTGGGACCAGCGGATCATCGACCACCTGGTGAAGACCTTCCGGGGCGAGCACGGCATCGACCTGTCGCAGGACAAGATGGCGTTGCAGCGACTCAAGGAGGCCGCCGAGAAGGCCAAGATCGAGCTGTCCGCCGCCACCACCAGCAACATCAACCTGCCGTACATCACCGCCGGTTCCGCCGGCCCGCTGCACCTGGACGTCACGCTCAGCCGGGCCGAGTTCCAGCGCATGACGCAGGACCTGCTGGACCGCTGCAAGGGCCCGTTCGAGCAGGCCGTCAAGGACGCCGGGATCAAGGTCTCGGACGTCGAGCACGTGATCCTGGTCGGCGGCTCGACCCGGATGCCGGCCGTGACCGACCTGGTCAAGCAGCTCACCGGCCGCGAGCCCAACAAGGGCGTCAACCCGGACGAGGTCGTCGCCGTCGGCGCCGCCCTCCAGGCCGGTGTGCTCAAGGGCGAGGTCAAGGACGTCCTGCTGCTCGACGTGACCCCGCTGAGCCTGGGCATCGAGACCAAGGGCGGCATCTTCACCAAGCTGATCGAGCGCAACACCACCATCCCGACCAAGCGGTCCGAGGTGTTCACCACCGCCGACGACAACCAGCCGTCGGTGCTGATCCAGGTCTTCCAGGGTGAGCGCGAGATCGCCGCGTACAACAAGAAGCTCGGCACCTTCGAGCTGACCGGTCTCCCGCCGGCCCCGCGTGGCGTGCCGCAGATCGAGGTCACGTTCGACATCGACGCCAACGGCATCGTCAACGTGCACGCGAAGGACCTGGGCACCGGCAAGGAGCAGAAGATGACCATCACCGGCGGCTCCTCGCTGCCGAAGGATGACATCGAGCGGATGCGCCGGGACGCCGAGGAGCACGCCGAGGAGGACAAGCGCCGTCGCGACGAGGCCGAGAGCCGCAACGTCGCCGAGGCCCTCCAGTGGCAGACCGAGAAGTTCCTCGCCGAGAACGGCGACAAGCTGCCCGCCGAGAACCGCGACAAGCTGAACGAGGCGCTCGGTGAGCTGCGCGGCGCGCTCGGTGGCAGCGACATCGATAAGATCAAGTCGGCACACGAGCGGCTGGCGCAGGTCTCGCAGGAGGCGGGCTCGCTGCTCTACGCGCAGCAGGCCGAGCAGCCCCAGGGCGGCGAGGCGGGCGGCGCGGCCGGTGCGGGCGCCGGTGCCGGCGCGGCTGGTGCCGGCGCCACCGGCGGTCCGGCCGGCGGCGCGCGGCCCGGCGCGGACGACGTGGTCGACGCGGAGATCGTGGACGAGGACAAGAAGTGACGGTCCTGGCCGAGCCGATCTCCACGGGCAGAGGGATGAGGTAGTCGCATGACGGAGAAGCCACGAGCCGCCGACCCGGGCAGCACCGGGTCGGCGCCGGGTGGCTCGGCGTCCGAGCCGACCACCGGCGAGACGCCGCGTGTCGTCATCCGTAACAACCGCAAGATCAGCCAGAGTCACGAGCCGGAGGGGACGGCGGCGGACGCCGGCTCCGACACGTCGGCCGAGGGGCTGGTCGAGGACGCCGAGGTCGTGGTCGACGCGATCGAGGTCGAGACCGAGGCGCTGAGCGAGCCGACCACCGAGGGCCCGCCCGTGGTGGACTCCCCGGCCAAGCCGGTCGGAAAACCGTCCGAGGCGGCCGGTCGCGGGCTCGGCGCCGAGGTGGAGGCGCTCCGCGCCGACCTGGAGGAGCGCACTCGGGACCTGCAACGGGTCACCGCCGAGTACGCCAACTACCGCAAGCGGGTCGAGCGGGACCGTGCTCTGGTCACCGAGCAGGCGACCGGCTCGGTGCTGGCCGCGCTGCTGCCGATCCTGGACGACCTGGACCGGGCCCGGGAACACGGCGACCTGGTCGGTCCGTTCGGTTCGGTGGCCGAGCAACTCACCACCGCGCTCGGCAAGTTCGGGCTGACCCAGTTCGGCGAGCAGGGTGACCCGTTCGACCCGACGCTGCACGAGGCCGTGGCGCACCAGACCTCGGCCGACGTCACCGAACCCACCTGCGTGCAGGTGATGCGTCGGGGCTACCAGATCGGTGAGCGGCTGTTGCGACCCGCGATGGTCGCGGTCGCCGACCCGGAATAGTGCACGACGGTGACCGGGCCGTCCCACCCGCCGAACTCCGGTGGGCGGGACGGCCCGGAGCCGGAGGTGGGGAGGAGGTGGACGGTTGAGTTCCAAGGACTGGATCGAGAAGGACTACTACGCGGTCCTGGGCGTGGCGAAGACCGCCTCCGCTGACGAGATCAAGAAGGTGTACCGGAAGCTCGCCCGCGAGTCGCACCCGGACCACAACCCCGGCGACCCCAAGGCCGAGGAGCGCTTCAAGTCGGTCTCCGAGGCGTACGCGGTGCTCGGTGACGACGCCAAGCGCCGCGAGTACGACGAGATGCGCTCGCTGTTCGGCTCGGGCGCCTTCCGGCGCGGTGCCCGCCAGGGTGGCCAGCCCGGCGGCATGCCGTTCGACGTCTCCGACCTGTTCGGCAACGCGCAGTCGGCCGGTGGTGGCCGGTTCGCCGGTGGCGGCATCTCGGACCTGTTCAGCTCGATCTTCTCGGGCGGCGCGGGTGGTGGCGGTGCCACCGGCCCGGCCCGTGGTCGCGACATCGAGACCGAGGTGGCGCTCGACTTCGACGACGCCGTCCGAGGGGTCACGCTGCCGCTGACCCTGCGGGCACCGGGAGTCTGCGACACCTGTCACGGCAACGGTGCGAAGCCGGGCACGGTGCCGAGGACCTGCCAGGTCTGCCACGGCGCCGGGGTGAACCACCGCAACCAGGGTGCGTTCAGCCTCGCCGAGCCCTGCCGCAACTGCCAGGGCGCCGGGACCGTGGTCGACGAGAAGTGCCCGGAGTGCCAGGGCACGGGCGGCGTCACCAAGGCCCGTACGCTCAACGTCCGTTTTCCGGCCGGAGTGGCCGACGGGCAGCGGATCCGGCTGGCGGGCCGGGGCGAGCCGGGCGAGCGCGGCGGCCCGGCGGGGGACCTGTTCGTGCACGTCAAGGTGCGTCCGGACGAGCTGTTCGGGCGCTCCGGTGACGACCTCACGCTGACCGTGCCGATCACCTTCACCGAGGCGGTGCTCGGCACCGACCTGCGGGTGCCGACGCTCGACGGCGCGGTGACCCTGCGGGTGCCCGGAGGTACGCCGAGCGGGCGGATCCTGCGGGCCCGGGGCAAGGGCGTGAGCCGTCGGGACGGGCAGACCGGGGACCTTCTCGTCACGCTCGACGTGGTGGTGCCGGCCCGGGTCTCCGACGAGGCACGCGCGGCCCTGGAGACGTTCGCCGCACAGACCCCGCCGGCGGCGCGAGAACATCTCGACGCGCGGGTGCGTCGGAGCGGATGATGGGTGTAGCGGTGCGGAGGTGAACGGGATGGACGGGTTCGTCGGTTCGGATGACCCCACCTATGAAGCCAAGGTGCTCATGATCTCGGTCGCGGCGCGGATGGCGGGGATGCACCCGCAGACGTTGCGCCAGTACGACCGGCTCGGCCTGGTGCAGGCCGGACGGGCGGCCGGTGGCGGTCGCCGCTACAGCGTGCGGGACGTGGTCCTGCTGCGCGAGGTGCAGCGGCTCAGCCAGGACGACGGTGTCAATCTGGCCGGGATCAAGCGGATCATCGGCTTGGAGCGGCTGTTCGAGCAGGCACAGCAGCGGGTCGCCCAGTTGGAGGCCGAGCTGGAGGCCGCGTACCGCCGGTTGGCCGAGCTGGAGTCGCTGGCCCGCTTCCCCGGGCGCGACCTGGTGCCGACCAACCAGACCTCCACGGCCCTGGTGGTCTGGCGTCCCCGACGCAGCCCCGGCCGCTGACGATCGAGACGGCCCCGGTGCGGTGACAACCGTGCCGGGGCCGTCTCGTGTCTGCGTCGGGGCGGCATCGCGTTCGCGGTCCGCACCCTGCGGATTCCGCCCCGTCCCCGGCCCGTCTCCGTTACCCTGGAATCAGGTCCAAACAACTCAATCCGGACTTCGGCGCTGGCAGGGGGAGCCATGACGGACGAGGCGAAGCAGGTGGCCGAGCAGGCGGAACGCCGGCTCGACCGGTTGGCCGAGAACGTCCAACGGCGCTTCGACCGGATCACCAAGGGGCGGTTCGCCGATCAGATCCGCAGCGGCCGGTTCAGCGGCCGGAGCGGCCGGTCCACCGGACCCGCCCCGTCGGGCGGTCGGTCCGCCGGCCCAGGTCAGGGCCGAGCCGGTCACGGCGCCGGTCGGGTACGGACCGACCAGCACCGCCGCGAGCACGGCGGCCCGCCCCGCTGAGGGGCCACAACGTACGGGCCGGGAGCCACGGGGGCTCCCGGCCCGTTCCCGTTCCCGTTCCACCGCACGTCAGGCCCCCGGCCCGTCCGCACCCCACCGCAAGTAACGCCGCCGCCCGGCCCCTCCGACACACGTCAACCCTCCCGAGGCCGGCAGGCGACGGCACGTCCGCCAGTCAGGTGTGGCCCTACCGTGCCCGGCGCAGGGATCAAGCCTGACCGCCCGGAGCCGGGCACGGTAGGGCCACACCCCCCACGGCAACGGTAGGGCCCCACCCCCACAGCAAGCAGCTAAAGCCGCCGCCCCTCGCGCACCAACCCGCCTTCGCACCACTCGCGGTACACGAACAGCTCCGGTCGGGACAGCAGCACCCGGCTGTTGTGCGACCAGGTGCGCATCATCTCGTCGCCGTTGCGCTCGGCCTGGTCGACGAGCTTGCGGAAGCGACGCTTCGGGTGGGCCCGGAAGTTCGTCCGGATCCCGTCGGCGGCATAGATGTAGAGGCAGTGCAGCGCGAACCGGCGGGCCGGGCAGTGCGCGTCCATCGCCAGGTCGAACAACGTCATGATCAGGCGGTCGCCGGAGACGAGCAGGTCCCAGTCGGGTGGCATGGACGTCAACGGCACCGAGTCGGGCTGGTACGCCCACGATCGCAACTCCGCCGGACTCGGGTCGACGGGGTTGGCGAAGCCGTGGAACGTTGATTCCTGCACGCTCACCGGCCAACCTTCCGCTCGCGTCGGCACCGAGGCGTCCGCCCCCCGCGAACCCCGGCTGCTGGGGCGAAACGGTAACGCGGTACCCGTGAGTACGGGTAGCCCCTACGGAAAGCAATTCGGCATCGGTTGCCTGGCCGGGGTGGTCCGGACGGCCGACGATCACTTTCAGTCCCTGTGTCGTCACCGGTCACGGTCGATCCGGCGCTGCCGACCCGGCCTGCTGCGTCGCCGCCCGTTGTCGCGACCAGCGCCTGAACCAGGTGGCGTCGGGCAGTCGGGCCAGCACAGGCCCGGTCACCACGGTGATCAATACGTACGTGGCGGCCAGGGCGGCCAGCTTCGGCGAACCACTGCCGGCGCTCACCGCGAGGCCGGCGATGACGATGGAGAACTCCCCCCGGGGTGTCAGGGTCAGTCCGGCCCGCCAGCGTCCCGGTTCGGTGATGCCGACCCGCCTCGCGGCCAGGTAACCGGTCGCCGTCTTGGTCGCCGTGGTGACCAGTGCGAGCAGTACCGCGGGCAGCAGCACCGGCGGGATGTGCCGAGGGTCGGTGGCGAGCCCGAAGAAGACGAAGAAGACGGCGGCGAAGAGGTCGCGCAGGGGCGTCAGCAGTTCGGTGGCGTGGTGGGCCACCGGCCCGGAGAGCGCGATGCCGACCAGGAAGGCACCGACCGCCGCCGACACCTGGAGTTTCGCGGCGACGCCCGCGACCAGCAGGGTCAGACCGAGTACGCCCAGCAGCAGCGACTCGGGGTGGTCGGCGGACATGGCCCGGGAGACGAGATCGCCGTAGCGGAGTGCCACCACCAGCACGACGACCACCGTCAGGACGGCGACGCCGAGAGCGACCCCGCCTTTGACCAGCCCGACCCCGGCCAGCAGCGCGGTCACCAGTGGCAGATAGAACGCCATCGCGAGGTCCTCGACCACCAGCACCGACAGGACCACCGGCGTCTCCCGGTTCCCGAGCCGGCCCAGGTCCGACAGGATCTTGGCGATCACGCCGGAGGACGAGATCCAGGTGATCCCGCCGAGCACCACCGCCGCCACCCAGCCCCACCCCAGCAGCAGCGCGAACGCGGCACCCGGCAGCGCGTTGAGCACCGCGTCGAGCACCCCTGCCGGTGCCGCCGCCCGCAGGTTGCCGACCAGTTCGTCGGCGGAGTACTCCAGGCCGAGCATCAGCAGCAGCAGGATCACGCCGATCTCCGCACCGATCGCGAAGAACTCCTCGCTGGCGTGCAGCTCCAGCACGCCGCCGTGACCGAGGACCAGACCGGCCAGCAGGTACAGCGGGATCGGGGAGAGCCCGATCCGCCGGCCGAGCCGGCCGAGTAGCCCGAGCAGGAACAACAGCGCGCCGACCTGGATCAGCAGGGTGGTGAAGTCGTGCATCCGAGGCTCAGGCGACCGCTGCGCGTACGGCGGACGACCGGGACGCGCCGAGGGCGTCCCGGCGGCGGGAGGGTGCCCCCAACGAGCGGCCGAGTTCCGTCATCATGTCGTGGCGTACGCCGGTGCCCGGTTGAGCGGTCTGCTCGACGCGTGCTCGCACGGGCTCAGGCTACTCTCGCGACGGAGGCCGTATGACCGCCCGACGAACTCGTTGCCTGGCAGTTCTCCCGCTGTTCACGCTGCTGGCGGGATGCTCGATCGGCGACATCCGGCGCAGCGCCCCCGAACCGCCGCAGGTCACCGCCACCCCCGCGCCGGTCGCGGAGACCCGCACCACCCGCTTGGCCGTCCCGCAGCGGTACGCCCCGCCGCAGATCGAGTTCGTCGACGCCGAGAACGGCTACGCCCTCTTCGCCTCCTGCGACGACCAGACGACCGCTCCGGACTGCCCGGCCCTGCTCTGGTCGACCCGGGACGGTGGCCGCTCCTGGCAGCAACTGCGCCACCCGCAGCCGGACACCACCCAGCAGCGGGACGGCGACGTCCAGCAGCTCTACACCGCCGAAGGGATCCTGGTCCTGCACGCTTCGCCACACGGATGGTGGACGTCCACCGATCGCGGAGACACCTTCCGACACACCCCCGGTGAGGCCCCGCCCCGGGAGTGGCAGGCGGCCCAGGGACGCTTCCAGCTCATCGAGAGTTCGGGAAAGGTGGGCCGCTGGACGGGACGCACGCTCCGCCCGCTGCCGGTCCAGCCGAAGCTGCCGGTGGTGCAATCGGTGTTGGAGAGTGACTGGCGGATCTTGGGTCCGGACGGGGAGCACCGTGGTCCGGTGGTGGCAGCCGGAGTGGACGACGACGGCCGAACGTACGCGGCGCTCTCCCTCGACGAGGGACGGAGTTGGCGGCCGACCCCGGTGGAGTTCGACGGTGCAGTGGGTGTGCTCCGGGTGGTGCGCGTACAGAGTGAGCTGTGGCTGGTCGGCGAGCGGCCCGATCGCACCGGGTTTCCGGCGGTGTGGCGGCATGGTCCCGCCTGGGAGAGGGTGCCTGCCGAGGGGCATCCGGGGACGGGGCAGGCCGTCCCGCTGAGCGACGGAGTGGTGGCGGTGGTCAGCCCGCGAGGTGCGGGCGCGCTGGTCGGTGGCCAGTACGTAGACCTGCCCTGGCCGCTGACCGACAGACATCACCTGCGGATACTCCCCGACGGCACGGCCTTCGCCACAGGGCCTGAGGGCGTCCTGCTCGGCACGGGCTTCATCGGCGACCAGGTCTGGACTGCGGTGACCATCGAGACGGAGTGATCCGCTCCAGAGTCTCGGTGAGTCCGGTCGCGCGCAGGATCATCATGGCCTTGCCGACGACGGTGTCCGAGACGCCGTACTCCTTGCAGAGCTGGGCTCTGCTCGGCAGCTTCGTGCCGGGCGGCCACTCACCTGACTGCCCCTGTGCGGCCCGTCTGCCGCGTTGACAGCACAGGCGGTTCAGCTCGACAGGGCTCCCGGCACACGTTGACCAGTGGCGGAGGATCAGGACGTGAGCAGCGCCCGGTGTCCACCGCACGAAGGAGTGTCGGATGTCACACCTCTGAGGTTGAGTGGAATAGGCTCAACTCTGGTTCTGTCGGTACCAGTGGACACACCGATCCAGGGGAGCCCATGAACACCGAACGCCTCACCACCAAGAGCCGCGAGACCATCACCGGTGCCGTCGCCCTGGCCAACCAGCGCGGGCACGCCACCGTGGAGCCGTGGCACCTGCTGCTGTCGCTGCTGGACACCGAGGGCTCGACCGCTGCCGGCCTGCTGCGCGCCGTCGGGGCCGACCCCGCCGAGCTGCGCCGGGCCGCCCAGCGTGCGGTCGACGCGCTGCCCGCCGCGCGCGGCTCCAGCATCGCGGAGCCCACCCTGGCCCGCGAGTTCGTCAACGCCATCGGTGCCGCCGAGCAGATCGCCCGGCCGCTCGGCGACGAGTACACCTCCACCGAACACCTGCTGGCCGGGCTGGCCCGGGTCGGCGGTGCCGTCTCCGGTGCGCTCACGTCGGCCGGCGCCACCGAGGAGACGCTGGTCGCCGCGTTCCCGACCGTGCGCGGTGGGGACCGTCGGGTCACCACGGCCGACCCGGAGCAGACCTACCAGGCGTTGGCCAAGTACGGCGTCGACCTGACCGCGAGCGCGCGGGACGGCAAGATCGACCCGGTGATCGGGCGGGACTCCGAGATCCGCCGGGTGATCCAGGTGCTGTCCCGGCGTACCAAGAACAACCCGGTGCTGATCGGCGAGCCCGGTGTCGGCAAGACCGCCATCGTCGAGGGCCTGGCCCAGCGGATCGTCGCCGGTGACGTGCCCGAGTCGCTGCGGGACAAGAAGCTCGTCTCGCTCGACCTCGGTGCGATGGTCGCCGGTGCGCAGTACCGGGGTCAGTTCGAGGAGCGCCTCAAGTCCGTCCTGGAGGAGATCAAGAACTCCGACGGCCAGGTCATCACGTTCCTCGACGAACTGCACACGGTGGTCGGCGCGGGCAAGGGCGAGGGCTCGATGGACGCCGGCAACATGCTCAAGCCGATGCTGGCCCGGGGCGAGCTGCGCATGGTCGGCGCGACCACGCTGGACGAGTACCGCGAGC
The DNA here is from genome assembly GCF_013364215.1 of Verrucosispora sp. NA02020. Taxonomy (NCBI): domain Bacteria; kingdom Bacillati; phylum Actinomycetota; class Actinomycetes; order Micromonosporales; family Micromonosporaceae; genus Micromonospora; species Verrucosispora sp. NA02020. Next base: position 145,660 of record NZ_CP054923.1, read on the forward strand.
ACATCGAGAAGGACCCGGCCCTGGAGCGGCGCTTCCAGCCGGTGCTGGTCGGCGAACCCACCGTCGAGGACACCATCGGCATCCTGCGGGGGCTCAAGGAGCGCTACGAGGTCCACCACGGCGTACGCATCACCGACGCCGCCCTGGTCGCCGCCGCCGCGCTCTCCGACCGGTACATCACCGACCGCTTCCTGCCGGACAAGGCGATCGACCTGGTCGACGAGTCGGCGTCCCGGCTCCGGATGGAGATCGACTCCCGGCCGGTCGAGGTGGACGAGATCGAGCGGGCGGTACGCCGGCTGGAGATCGAGGAGATGGCGCTGGCCAAGGAGCCGGACGCCGCCTCCGCCGTACGCCTGGAACGGCTGCGCAAGGAACTGGCCGACAAGCGTGAGCAGCTCACCGTGCTCTCCGAGCGCTGGCACCTGGAGAAGAGCCACATCACCAAGCTCTCCACCGCCAAGGAGGAGTTGGAGCGGTTGGGTGGTGAGGCGGAGCGGGCCGAGCGCGACGGCGAGTTGGAACGCGCCGCCGAGCTGCGCTACGGCCGCATCCCGGCGCTCCAGACCGAGCTGACGAAGGCCGAGGAGGAACTGGCCCGGTTGCAGTCCGCGGGCGCGATGCTCAAGGAGGAGGTCGGCGCGGACGACATCGCGGCGGTCGTCGCCTCCTGGACCGGCATCCCCGCCGGCCGCCTGCTGGAGGGCGAGACCGCCAAGCTGCTCCGGATGGAGGAGTCGCTGCGCGAGCGGGTCGTCGGCCAGGCCGAGGCGGTGGGCGCGGTCTCCGACGCGGTACGCCGTGCCCGTGCCGGTGTCGCCGACCCGGACCGCCCGACCGGCAGCTTCCTCTTCCTCGGCCCGACCGGGGTGGGCAAGACCGAGCTGGCGAAGGCGCTCGCCGAGTTCCTCTTCGACGACGAGCGGGCGATGGTCCGCATCGACATGAGCGAGTACGGCGAGAAGCACTCGGTGGCCCGGCTGGTCGGCGCTCCGCCCGGCTACGTCGGCTACGAGGAGGGCGGCCAGCTGACCGAGGCGGTGCGTCGTCGGCCGTACTCGGTGATCCTCCTCGACGAGGTGGAGAAGGCCCACCCGGACGTCTTCGACATCCTGCTCCAGGTGCTCGACGACGGCCGGCTCACCGACGGTCAGGGTCGTACCGTCGACTTCCGCAACGCGATCCTGATCCTCACCTCGAACCTCGGGTCGGCGGTGATCAGTGATCTGACGCTCGCCGAGGAGCAGCGCCGGGAGGGCGTCCTCGCGGTGGTCCGGTCGCACTTCAAGCCGGAGTTCCTCAACCGGCTCGACGACATCGTGGTCTTCGCCGCACTCCGGGGCGACGACCTGCGCTCCATCGTGGACATCCAGTTGGCCCGCCTGCGCAAACGGCTGGCCGACCGCCGGCTCTCGCTGGACGTCACCGACGCGGCGCGGGGCTGGTTGGCCGAGCACGGGTACGACCCGATCTACGGCGCCCGGCCGCTGCGCCGACTGGTCCAGTCGGCGATCGGCGACCAGCTCGCCAAGGCGCTGCTCGCCGGCCAGATCCGCGACGGCGACACGGTGCGGGTGGAGCTCGCCGACGCCAAGGACGGCCTGTCGGTGAGCACCGCCTGACCCGTACCCACGATGCCGGAGATCCCCGCCGCCCCCGCCTCAGCGGGCGGCGGCGGGCCGTCCGGGTGAGGATGGAGACATGTTCGGGATCGGGCGCAGGAAGGACCCGGAGCTGACCGCTGCCGTCGCGGCCCTGGCCGCCGCCGGCCGCGTCGCCTTCGGCGGGGTCGGGATCGCGGGCGCGACGCTGCCGGAGACCGAGGCATACCAGCGCGTCGCGGCGATCGCGGCCGACCACCCCGACGAGGTACGCGGGCAGCTCGACCGCCTGCTCACCACCGGCTCCCCGGCAGCCCGGGTGTACGCCGCCACGCTGCTCGAACAGCTCGACGCGGCGGCCGGGCGGACGGCCTGGACCAGGCTGCGTTCCGATCCGGCGGAGGTGGACACCGCCGTCGGGTGCGTGCTGGACCGCACCACGGTCGGCGAGTACGCCGCCCGACGACTCGACGATTCGTGATCCGACGGCCGGTCGGCTCCGTCCGATCGGTGCTGCCGGATCTTGTCCGATCCTCCTACGCTCCGTGCCATGACCGCGACCGCCGAAGATCCGGCCGCCGTACCCCCGCCTCGACCACCCCGCCCCGGCACCGTCACCGTGGCCTTCTGGTTGCAGCTCACGATCGCGCTGATCCTGTTCGGACTCGTCGCGCTGGTGGTCGTCGAGGCGTTCCAGTGGGACGCCGCGATCGACCGGGCGGCGCGCCAGGTGCCCGACGCCGACCCCGACGAGGTACGCGCCGAGCGGGTCAGCAGCGTGACCATGTCGCTGGTCCTCGGCATCCCCGCCCTTGCCCTGGGGCTCTGGATGGCGCTGACCGCGGTCGGCGTCCGCCGGGGCAGCAACGTCGCCCGGGTCATGGTCTTCGCGGCCGGTGGTGCCGAACTGCTGCTCTGCTTCTTCCAGGCGTGCGCCGGTTTCTTCTTCGTCCCGTTCATCGCGTTCGCGGCGTCCGGGGCGGTCGAGATGGAGGAAGGCCCACCACCGGACGACTTCTGGCAGGAGTCGGACTTCTTCGAGGCGCTGTACGGCGAGCCGCGCCTCTTCGAGACGGTGTTCTTCCCGCTGGCCGGTCTCGGCGTCCTGACGGTGGTGACCCTCACCGCGGTGGTCGTGCTGATGTTGGCGATTCCGCCGGCCAACCGCTGGTTCGTGCCGAAGCCCGAGCCGGCCGGGCCGCTGACCGCCGGAGGCGACATCCCGAACGCCTACCTCGCCGGCTACCCACTCCCGACGCCCTACTACCCCGCCCCCGGCTATCCGCTGCCGCCGGGCTATCCGGTCCCGCCCGGCCATCCCGCGCCGTTCGGCGGTCCCGTCCCGACCGGCTACGTCGTGCCTCCCAGCTTTCCGCTGCCGCCCGGCTACCCGGTGCCGCCCGGCTACCCCGTGCCGCCCGGCTACCCCATGCCCGTGCCGCCCGGTTATCCCGTCCCGCCCGGTTATCCCGTGCCGACTGGGCAGCCCGCACCGGCAGGCGAACCACCTGCGTCGTCGGGTGAGCAACCACCGCCGTCGGACGATGACCCGGGTGAAACCGGCCAGGGCGACCGATCGGCCCCGGATCCGGGCGGGAACGGACGATAGTCGACCGGCGACGGCTTAACCCGCGCCGGTCACGGCTACCGTCGTCACCGAAATACCTGGGGAGGTGACGGGTGGACGACGTGACGGCGTACCTGGTGATCGCGCTCGGGTGTCTGCTGGCCGGGCTGGCCGTCGTCGTGCTCGTGGCGCGGCGGCGGGGCCGGCCGACGACCGCGCCCGGTCGGCGCGTCGCGGCCGGGCCGTCGACGGACCCGCGTCGCATCGAGGTCGGTGACATCGTCGAGATCGGTGACCTGTCGTACCGGGTACGCGGATCGATCCGGCTGGTCGAGGGCGAGTGGAGTTGGGCCGAGCACCTGCTCGACGACGACAGCGGGCGTCCTCGCCTGTCGGTCGCCGAGAGCCCGGAGTTCGCGCTGGTGCTCTGGGAGCCACAGCCGGGAAGGGTGCGGACCGTCGGTGTCCCGGCGGTCGATGTCGCCGGGCGACGGTACGACTGGCACGAGTCCGGCCAGGCCCGGTACACCGCGACCGGGCTGACCGGGCTCCCCCCGACCGGGACGATGCGGTACCACGACTACCGGGCACCGGGCGGGGCGCGGCTCACCTTCGAGGCGTACGGCGAGGCGGGCTGGGAGGTCGCGCTGGGCCGCCGGCTGGATGAGGGCGACGTGACGGTGCACCCGCAGGGACGCGGATCGTGAGAGCGACACCGGTTCGGCTCGACAGCGACCCGCGCCGACATCACCGAGGGCGGATCTGGGTACACCGCTCCCGAGCCGGGCGGCTGGTGCGTCCGCTCACCTGCTCAGCGCCGATCCTGGCGTTGCGGAGGAGGACGCGCCGTCCAGACGGCGTCGTGTCGTGCCGGGTTGGCCTGTTGCCGATACGGTGAGTCGCGTTCCAGGGAGGGAGAAAGATGGTCGACCCGAAAAACACCCCGGCCCGGCAGCGGCCGGGTGTGGTGACGATATCCACCTACTTGCTGTTGCTCTTCGCGATCTGCCAACTGATCAGTGTGGTCGTGTCGCTGGCCACGATCGGCACCGTCCGTGAGGTGATGGACGAGGCGTACCGCGATTCCACGGTCGAAGGAGCGGAGAGCCTCGGCGACTTCACCGTCGTCCTCGGCGTCGCCACCGCAATCTTCCTTCTCGTCGTGGCGCTCGCGCTGTTCGGCCTGGGCCTGCTGAACCTGCGTGGCAAGAACGGCGCCCGGATCGCCACCTGGGTGGTCGGCGGCATCATGCTCTGCTGCACCGGTTTCAGTCTGCTCAGCGGGCTGGCCGGCGGCCTCACCACGCCCGGTGCCGAGACCAGCGGCGACATGCCGAGCACCGAGGAGGTCCAGCGCCGGCTGGAGGAGGCGCTGCCCGGCTGGGTCACCCCGGTCAGCCTCCTGCTCGGTGTGATCAGCCTGCTCGCGCTCCTGGCCGCGCTGATCCTGCTGGCACTGCCGAAGGCGAACGAGTTCTTCCGCAAGCCGACCCAGCAGTGGGAGCCGCCGATGCCCGGCGGCAGCTACCCGAGCCAGCCCGGCTACCCGCAGGCACCGGGCTACCCGGGCACCTCGCCGCAGTCCGGCGAGCCGGGCTACCCGGGCACCTCGCCGCAGTCGGCCGAGCCGGGCTACCCGCCCACTCCGGGTCAGCCGCCCGCCGGCGGGCCGGGCGACGGTCCGGGTGGACAGCCTCCCCAGTACGGCGGTCCGGGCCAGCCCGGCGACCAGCCGCCGACCGACCGGCCGAACTGATCGGTCGAACCGACCGCCGGTGAGTTAGGCGCGACTGCGACGGTCCCTCCGAGTAGGTTGCAACCCGAACACCTACCGGAGGGACTCGTCGTGTCGTACCCCGAACAGGCGCCGCCCCGCCGGCCGGCCGTGGTCGTGACGGCCGTGGTGGTGCTGGTCGTGATGGCGGTGGGTGCGTTCGGGTACGCCGTGACCGGCCTGAGTGCCGTCGGCGGCACGGTGTCCCGGTTCCGTGCGGCGGCCGTCGGCACGTCGGCCGACTCCGCCCAGGTCGACGCGATGGTGACCCTGCTGCGGGGTGTGGTGGTGGGAGCGGCCGTGCTGAGCGTGCTCGCGGCCCTGCTCCTCGCCGGCCTCGCGGTGGGCCTGGCCGGCCGGCGACCCGCCGCACGGGTGTCCACGTGGGTGGTCGCCGGTCTCGGGGCGCTCCTCGGTTGCTGCGGCATCGGGGCCCTGCTGATCCAACGCGCCACGCCCCTGGACTTCGGCGACGACCAGGCCGCCGCCGAACTCGTCGCTCTGGTGGCGGACGCCTACCCGTCGTGGTGGATTCCGGTCACTACCACCCTTTCGGTCGGGCAGGTGCTCGGTTACCTTGTGGTAGCCGTACTGCTGGCGATGCCGTCCGCCAACGCCTGGTTCCGTCGCCACCCGGTGCCCCCGCACCACCCCCACCCGCCGCACCACCCGCCGTCCGCGTACCCGCCGCCGGTCGCGCCGCACCAGACCTATCCGCCGCCCGGGGCGCCGCCGTCGTCCCCGTACCCACCGAGGTGAACAGACCCGTGACGCCCGACCAGCCGAGCACCGAGCGATGGGCGTTGATCACCGGGGCGAGCGCGGGAATCGGGGCGGCCTTCGCCGACCGGCTCGCCGCCGACGGATGGCACCTGGTGCTGGTCGCCCGGGACGGTGACCGACTGGCGGCGCAGGCCGCCGAGCTGACCGGCCGGTACGGCGTCGAGACCGAGATCCTGCCGGCCGACCTGTCCACCGACGACGGCTGTGCCGAGGTGGAGCGACGGCTCGCCGCCGCACCGCCGATCGGGCTCCTGGTCAACAACGCCGGCATCAGTCTGAACAAACCGTTCCTCAGGTCGAGCCTCGACGACGAGACCCGCCTGCTCCGGCTCAACGTGCACGCGGTGATGCGTTTGACACTCGCTGCGCTGCTCACGATGACCGAACGGCGGGATGGGGCAGTGATTAATGTCTCTTCCGTCGCGGGTTTCGGTGCGATCATGCCGGGATCGACGTACTCCGCCAGCAAGGCGTGGGTCACGAACTTCAGTGAGTCCGTCGGCCAGTCCGCCCGCCCCTTCGGCGTCCGCGTGATGGCGCTCTGTCCCGGCTACACGCGGACCGAATTCCACCAGCGAGCCGGCATCGACATGTCGAAAACTCCCGAGTGGTTGTGGCTCAACGCGCCCGCCGTGGTGGAAGAAGCCTTGCGTGACCTGCGAAAAGGCAAGTTGGTCAGCGTTCCATCGTGGAAGTACAAGCTGGCTGTCGCCGGTCTGCGGCACGCCCCGCGCGGGTTGCTGGACCGGGTCGCCCGCGACACCCGTGGACGCATCGGCCGCGATCGCGGTTGACCGCGACACGTCGTCGACCGGTACGGCGGCGACGGGTGCGGCATCACTCGATCCGAACCGCAGGTCAACGTAGCGTAGTCGGACATCGCCACTCATCTGTCCCCCGGAAGGGTTGCCCAGGGTGGCCCGTCCACCCGGCACACAGACTTGCGCAGTACCCTCTATCGCCATGGGGGACCACGACGACCTGCGTAAATTCATCTCCGACCTGGCTGTGGTCCATGGCCGGGTAGTGCTCTCCTCCGGGCAGGAGGCCGACTGGTACGTCGATCTGCGTCGCATCACGCTCCATAACCGGGCGGCCCCCTTGGTCGGTCGGGTGATGCGGGAGTTGACCGCCGACTGGTCGTACGACGCGGTCGGTGGCCTGACATTGGGCGCCGACCCGATCGCCATGTCGATGCTGCACGCGACCGGCCGTCCGTTGGACGCGTTCGTGGTGCGGAAAGCGGGCAAGGCGCACGGGTTGCAACGCCGAATCGAAGGCCCCGACGTGACCGGACGTCGGGTGCTGGCGGTGGAGGACACCTCCACCACCGGCGGAAGTGTGATGACCGCCGTCGAGGCCCTTCGCGAGGCCGGGGCCGACGTGGTGGGGGTGGCGGTTATCGTTGATCGTGGTGCCGGCGACGCGGTGCGAGCCGCCGGATTGCCCTATCGGGCGGCCTATACGTTGGCTGACCTCGGCCTTGTGGCGTAAAAGTCTGCCGATTCGGATCTGCTGATATGCAGCCGGATCGATGCTGCTGGTGGAAGGATGGAATACGTGGGAACTGCGTTGGCCGAAATGACTATGCCTCAGATCTCGCCGCTTGCCGGCGAGCCGATCGAACGTGCCGACGCCGAGCGGCTGGCAGGGGTCCTCAAGGCCCTTGCCGACCCCGCCCGGCTGCGGCTGCTCAGCCTGATCCAGTCGGCGCCCGAGGGCGAGGCGTGCGTGTGCGATTTGACCGCACCGCTCGGTCTCTCGCAGCCGACCGTCAGCCACCACCTGCGTATCCTCACCGAGGCCGGCTTGCTGGAGCGGGAGAAGCGTGGTGTGTGGGCCTACTACCGGCTGGTGCCGAGTGCGATCGCGACGATCGCCGACCTGCTGACTCCGCCGCGGAAGCGGGCCACCAAGAAGGCTCGCTGAACCGGAACCGCTTGGTGGCCGCCCAGCCGGGCAGCCACCAAGCGGTGGACGTCAGCGCACCTGCGTCGGCTCGTCGTCGTACGCCTCGGTGAGCGCGCGGGCGGCCCGGTTCACCCGGCGTCGCTCGGCTACCACCATGGCCAGGACCACGGCGAGGCCCAGCAGGAACAGCGCGGTGATGGGCAGGATGCCGTCACCGGGCGCCTGCAGGGTCCGGTCCTCGGACTGCCATGGCCAGAGCGAGCGCAGGCTGCCGATCAGGGCGCCGGACATCACCGCCAGAGTCATCCGACGGTGCTTGTCCAGCAGCCACTGGAGCAGCTTGACGAAGAGCGCCAGGCCGATGACCATGCCTGCGGCGAAGATTGCCAGATAGCCGAAGTCCCGGTCGTTGACGGCGGCGATGGTCGGTTCGTAGAGACCGACGGTGAGCAGCAGAAATGATCCGGAGACACCGGGCATCACCAGCGCGCAGACCGCGAACGCCGCCACGATCAGCAGGATCAGCGGGTGCGGTTCGAGGGTGGCCTGCGGTAGGCCGGTGAGCGTGAACGTGACCGCCACGGCGACCACCAGGGCCACCACCTCTCGGGCGCGCCACGGCTTGCCGACCATCGAGACCGGCACCAGCACCGAGGCGAGCACCAGGCCGAGGAAGAGGCCACGGGTGTGCTCGGGGTAGCCGGTCAGTAACGGCTCCAGCAGCTTCGCGGCGAGCAGCAGGCCGGGCACCATCCCGATCATCAACGGGATCACCACGTCCCAGTGGGCCTGCCGCATCTGGTGTCCCGCCCGCGTCCAGCCACGTCCACGCGGTACGTCCGACGTCGCGTACCGGACGGCGTTCACCACGTGACCGGCGGACACGATCAGCCGTTCGTACACCCCGGTGACCAGCGCGATGGTGCCACCGCTGACCCCTGGCACGGCTTCCGCCACCCCGATGGCCCCACCGCGTAGGACATGGCCTACCCGTTCGCCCAATGCCATGAAGAATCCGTCTCCTGCCTCGCTCGCCCGGTCGCCGGAGCGGCGCCCGCCACGGCCGCCCAGGCTACCGGGATCGCGAGCAATGCCCGGTTGGCGTCAGAGACGGGGGTCCACCGGCTCGGACTCGCAGGCCAGGATCGCGAAGACCAACTCGTGCCGACGCCACAGCGGGGCACCGTCGACCAACGCGTCCACCGCGGCCAGTCCCAGCCCGTGCTCACGCAGCGCCATCCCGCGTTTGCGTCCCAGGGAGCGCTTGCGCAGCGCGGCCAACTCCTCCGGCTCGGTGTAGCCGGGACCGTAGATGATCCGCAGGTACTCCCGTCCCCGGCACTTGATGCCCGGCTGGAGCAGCGAGCCCCGTTCGCTGCGGGCCGCCGGACCGGCGTACGGCTTGACCACCATGCCCTCGCCGCCGGCCCCGGTCAGCTCCAGCCACCAGTGGGTCGCGGTCTGCACCGCGTCCGGGTCGCCGAGGTCGACCACCTGGCGTCGGGTCGGCGTGAAGAACTCCGGGTCCGCCGCGCAGAGCCGGTCGGCCTGGGCCAGGTGCCAGCCGTGGTCGCGGTCGGCGTACCCGGCGGAACCGCCGGCCAGCACCGCGAACGGGGCCAACGTCACCCCGCGTAACCCGTCCGTGGGTCCCACGTACGCCCGGTAGGCGGACGTGTAGGCGAGCACGTCGTCCCGGCGACGGGCGGTCCGGTCGCGCAGCGCGGTCACGTCCAGCCCGCGCGCGGCGGCGGCGTCCAGCGAGTCCAGTGCCGCCGGCAGGGCCGCCCGGCCGGCGGCACCGACCCCGGCGTACTGCTCCCGGATGAGGCCACCGGCCTTCGCCGACCAGGGCAGCAGTTCACAGTCGAGCAACAGCCAGTCGGTCTCCATCTCTGCCCAGAGCCCGGCGGCGGTCACCGCCGCGCGGACCCGGTCGAGCAGTTCGGTGTCGAGCGGTTCGCCGAAGAACGGCCGTCCGGTGCGGGTGTGGACCACCCCGCCGCCCGGTCCGAACGGGCCACCGTTCGGCTCCCGGCAGACCAGCACCACCGCGCGGGAGCCCATGTGCTTCTCCTCGCAGACCACCCGGTCCACCCCGGCCGCCCGGTAGTCGGCGAACGCCTCCGTCGGGTGTTCCAGGTAGCCGTCGACGCGGGACGTCGAGCAGGGCGCCATGGTCGGCGGCAACCAGACCAGCCGGCGCGGGTCGACCGCGAAGCGGCTCATCACCTCCAACGCGGCGGCGGCGTTCTCCGCCGGCACCGTCAACGAGCCGTACGTGTGCTCCACGTGCCGCCGCCCGGCCACGTCGGTCAGCTCCAGCACCTCGTCGGGGCGGGACGGAGCGGCGACGAGCGGGCGCACCGGGGCGTACCACTCGCGTTCCGCCGGCACCGAGACCAGCTCGCGTTCCGGGTAGCGCAGCGCGGTCAGCCGCCCACCGAAGACGCACCCGGTGTCGACGCAGATGGTGTTGTTGATCCACTCGGGCTCGGGGGTGGGGGTGTGGCCGTAGACGACGGTGGCCGCACCCCGGTACTCGCGGGCCCACGGGTAGCGCACCGGCAGGCCGTACTCGTCGGTCTCGCCGGTCGTCTCGCCGTACAGCGCGAAGGCGCGTACCCGGCCGGAGGCGCGGCCCTGGTACTCCTCCTTGAGCCCGGCGTGCGCGACCACCAGCCGGCCGCCGTCGAGCAGGTAGTGGCTGACCAGCCCGTCGACGAAGGTGGCCACCTCGGCGGTGAACTCGGCAGGCTCGGCCGCCAACTGGTCCAGCGTCTCGGCCAGGCCGTGCGCCACCTTCACGTTGCGCCCGCGCAGCTTGCGCAGCAGCTTCTGCTCGTGGTTGCCGGGTACGCAGAGCGCGTGCCCGGCCGCGACCATCCCCATCACCAGGCGGAGCACCCCGGGCGAGTCCGGGCCGCGGTCCACCAGGTCACCGACGAACACGGCGGTACGCCCCGACGGGTGGGTCGCGTCCACCGGGCGACCCGCCTCGTCGTGGTGCAGCCGCCAGCCCAGCCGGAGCAGCAACGTCTCCAGTTCCGCCCGGCAGCCGTGCACGTCACCGACGATGTCGAACGGCCCGGTCAGCTCCCGGCGGTCGTTGAACATCCGCTCGTACCGGATCTCGGCGCGGTCGATCTCGTCGGTGCCGCGCAGGACGTGCACCTTGCGGAAGCCCTCCCGGGCCAACTGGCCGTAGCTGCGACGCAGGTCGCGTGACATCCGGGCGAGCACCTGCCGACCCAAGGTGCGGTCGCTGCGCGCCTCCGTACGCTCCCAGGCCAGCGCCTCCGGCACGTCCAGCACGATCGCCACCGGCAGCACGTCGTGCTCCCGGGCGACGCGGACCAGGCCGGCGCGGGCGTGCGGCTGGAGGTTGGTGGCGTCGACCACGGTGAGTCGACCGGCACGCAGCCGCTTGGCGGCCACGTAGTGCAGCGCGTCGAAGGCGTCGGCGGAGGCGGACTGGTCGTTCTCGTCGTCGGCGACCATCGCCCGGAACGCGTCCGAGGAGAGCACCTGGCTGGGCGCGAAGTGCCGGCCGGCGAACGTCGACTTGCCGGAGCCCGAGACTCCGACCAACGCCACCAGCGCCAGCTCGGGGATGTCCAGGACGCTCATGATCGCTCCTTGGAATAAGGAAGGGCACCTTGTTAACGCCTCCGGTAGAGCAAGGGCCCCCTATTAACTTTCAGATCCGGGTGAACGCTCAGATCCGGGTGAACACGGCGAGCTGGGTGGGAGCGCCCACCTCCGGGTCGTCGTCGCCGACGCCGGACGAGGCGGCCGTGTAGCCGTACGTCGCGCAGACTCGACGTACCCAGTCGGCGAACTCGGCGCGGGACCACTCGAACCGGTGGTCGGGATGCCGGAAGGCACCCGGCGTCAGCCCCTCGTACCGCACGTTGTGCTCGACGTTCGGCGTGGTCACCACGACCGTCGTCGGTCGGGCGTACCCGAACACGCTGTCCTCCAGCGCCGGCAGCCGAGGCGGATCGACGTGCTCGACCACCTCCATCAGCACCGCCGCGTCGTACCCGCGCAACCGGTCGTCCCGATAGGTCAACGCGGACTGCCGCAGCGTCACCCGGTCGCGCTGGCGCTCGGGCAACCGGTCCAGCCGCAGCCGCCGGGCGGCCGACGCGAGCGCCTGGGCGGAGACGTCGGTGCCGACGATCTCGGTGAACCGCCGGTCCCCGATCAGCGTCGCCAGCAACGTGCCCCCGCCACAGCCCAGGTCCAGCACCCGATGCGCACCGGCAGCCACCAGCGCGGCGTGCACCGCCGTCCGGCGGCGCGCGGCCAGCGACGCCCGGGCCCCGCCCGCGCGGGCCGGCACCTCGTCCACGTCGTCGTCCGCCGTCGGCTCGTCGACGGGCCGCTGGGCGGCCAGCCGCTCCAACGCCGCACCGGCCAGCGCCCGCCGGTGCGCCAGGTAGCGGCGGGCGATCAGCGCTCGCTCCGGGTGGTCACCGAGCCAACCCGCGCCCGCCCGCAACAGCTTGTCGACCTCGTCCGGCGCCACCCAGTAGTGCTTCGCGTCGTCCAGCACGGGCAGCAGGACGTACAGGTGGTTGAGCGCGTCGGCCACCCGCAGCGTGCCGGTGAGGGCCAGATCGACGTACCGGCTGTCGCCCCACTCCGGGTACGCCTCGTCGAGCGGGACGGCGGTCGCGGTGACGGCCCAACCGAGCGGAGTGAAGAGGCGTACGGCCACGTCGGCGCCGCCCCGGCAGCGCAGCACCGGCACCCGTACCTCCAGCGGGATGGCCGTACCCGCCAACTCCGGGCGGTCCCGCGACTCGCCGCGCAACGCCGACCGGAACACCCGCGACAGCGCCGAGGCGAGCAGGCTGGACGCGGCGTACTGCCGGTCGTTGACGTACCGCCCGAGGGTGAAGGTCTCCGGCGTGGTGGCCGAGTGGCGGCCCCGACCCCGGCCCTGCGCGGCGAGCTTCGCCGGGTCGACGTCGAGCAGCAGCGCGGCGGTGCAGCGCCGCTCCCCGGCCTCGGGATAGAAGACGTGCGCGGTGCCGACGGGCACGTCGAAGGTGTGCGTGCGGTCGGGGTGCTTGACCAGGAGATGGCCCAGGTCGGTCGCGGGGTGGTGCGTGGTGGTCAGGGTGAGCAGCACGCGGCTCATCGTGCCAGGTTGGTCGATCTTGTGCTCTTGGGTTTTGGCGTTGTCTCGGGGTGGGTTTCCGGGGAGCCCCACCCGCTCCGGGCGGTCAGGCTTGATCCCTGCGCGGGTGGGGCTCCCCGGAAACCTGACGTGTGCATGCGCCGTCGGAGGGCGAGGGGGGCGTGCTGCTCAGAGGGGGAGCTTGCGGGGTGGGCTGCTGGTCAGCGGGGAGTCCAGGGGGAGGGGTGGTGCGGGAGGTCAGCGGTAGTCGTCTTCGTCGGGGGCTACTACGCGGGCCTGCTCCATGGCGTCCCAGTCGGCGACCTCCAGGCCGCGGTGCGGTTCGTCCTCGACCTCGGCGGGGTTGACCACCGTGGCCTGCTCGACCGCGTCGGCCGGCTCGGCCTCCAGGTCGCGTTCGTCAGCGCTGAGGTGGTCGCCGGGGGCGAAGTCCTCGCCGGGCTGGCCCATTCGGTGCCTCCGGGATGTCGGTGGACGGTACCGCTCCACGGTACGGGCTGTGCCGGTGTCGCGCTGGGAACCGGCACGCCACCCGGCGGGGCGAAGAGCGCACCCGGGGTACGGCCGAGTCGGGCGAATCGGCCCACCGGCGGGCCGCCCCGATGCCAGGATGGTCCCGTGGGCTTCCTCATCCGGCTGGTGACGACCGCCGTCGCACTGTGGATCACCACGCTGATCGTGCCGGGGGTCGAGGTGACCGGGCGCACCGGCTACGACACCGTGTTCACCCTGTTGATCGTGGCGTTGATCTTCGGGGTGATCAACGCGGTGCTCAAGCCGTTGATCAAAGTGGTGGGCTGCGTCTTCTACCTGCTGACCCTCGGCCTGTTCGCGCTGGTGGTCAACGCGCTGTTGTTCCTGCTGACGGACTGGATCGCCGGCACCCTCGACCTGCCGTTCCACGTGGACGGCTTCTGGGCCGCCTTCTGGGGAGCCATCGTGATGGCGGTGGCGACCTGGCTGATCAGCGTCGTGGTGCCGGACCGTGCGGACCGTCGGTGAGCCGTCCGGCGCCGGGCCGGTTGTGCCGGGCTGGTCCAGCTACGGGATACTGCCCGCGTAGGACAGCGCGGTCCGGCGCACCAATGGCGATCAGGCGGCCATCCGGCCGACCGCCAACGGAGTTTCGCGCGGCTGCCCGGCCGACCGTCGACAGGCGGCCGAACGGCCGGCGCACGAAGAGCGGCGGCCGCACGGCCGTCAGCGGCAAGTAAGGAGCGTTCGACATGCCCATCGCTTCCCCCGAGGCTTACGCCGAGATGCTGGACCGCGCCAAGGCCGGCCGGTACGCGTACCCGGCGATCAACGTGACGTCGTCCCAGACGCTCAACGCGGCGCTCAAGGGCTTCGCCGACGCGGAGAGCGACGGCATCATCCAGGTCTCCACCGGTGGCGCCGAGTACCTCTCCGGCCCGTCGGTGAAGGACATGGTCACCGGCGCGGTGGCGTTCGCCGCGTACGCGCACGAGGTGGCCAAGAAGTACCCGGTCAACATCGCGCTGCACACCGACCACTGCCCGAAGGACAAGCTGGACAAGTTCGTCCGGCCGCTCATGGCCATCTCGCAGGAGCGGGTCAAGAACGGCCAGGAGCCGCTGTTCCAGTCGCACATGTGGGACGGCTCGGCCGTGCCGGTCGCGGAGAACCTGGAGATCGCCGAGCAGCTTCTCGCCGAGGCCGCCAAGGGCAAGATCGTCCTGGAGATCGAGGTCGGCGTCGTCGGCGGTGAAGAGGACGGCGTCGAGAACGCCATCAACGACAAGCTCTATACCACGGTCGAGGACGGACTCGCCATGGTCGAGTCGCTGGGCCTGGGCGAGAAGGGCCGCTACATGGCCGCCCTGACCTTCGGCAACGTGCACGGCGTCTACAAGCCGGGCAACGTCAAGCTGCGGCCCGAGGTGCTCAAGCAGATCCAGGACGCCGTCGGCGCCAAGTACGGCAAGGACAAGCCGCTCAGCCTGGTCTTCCACGGTGGATCCGGCTCGCTGCTGTCCGAGATCCGCGAGGCGCTGGACTACGGCGTGGTGAAGATGAACATCGACACCGACACGCAGTACACCTTCTCCCGGCCGGTGGCGGACCACATGTTCCGCAACTACGACGGCGTGCTCAAGGTCGACGGCGAGGTCGGCAACAAGAAGCTGTACGACCCCCGGGTGTGGGGCAAGGCCGCCGAGACCGGCATGGCCGCCCGGGTCGCGGAGGCCTGCGAGCACCTGCGCTCGACCGGTACCACGATGACCAAGTGACGTCCTGACGTCGCCGCCGACGGCGGCCGGTTCCTCCCACGGGGCCGGCCGCCGTCGCGTTTCTGGGCTTCGTGCAAGGAGGGGTCCCCTACTAACGCCTGGTGTATAGCAGGGGTCCCTTCCTTACACCGAGAACGGAGCTTTCTCCGCCGACGGTCGGAGGAGCAGACGGACCGCCTCGTGCACGTCGTCGGTGAGGTGCACGGTGCCGGAGAGGTCGCCGAACGGCGACGTGGACAGCAGGGGCTTCAGCAGTGACTCCACCGGCAGTTCCGAGGTCCAGTACTCGCGGTCCAGGAACACGTACGCCCCGCTGGCCCCGTCCGTGCCGTAGTAGGTCTTCGTGGCCGCCTGGAACACCTCCTGCACCGTGCCCGCGCGGCCGGGTGCGAAGACGATCCCGCCCCGGGCCAGCCGCAGGATGGTGTCCTCGCGGATGGCGTTGGAGAAGTACTTGGCGATCCGGCCGGCGAACAGGTTCGCCGGTTCGTGGCCGTAGAGCCAGGTCGGCACCGCCAGCCCGCCACAGTTGGCCCAGTCCAGGTCGCCGGTGGTCAGCGCGGCGGAGTCGGCCCGGTACGCGACGGCCGGTTCGCCGTCGTCCTCCGGTGGTGGCGTGACCGAGCGGCCGAACAGCTCCCGGACCCGCAGCGCCGCCGCCGTGTAGCGGTCGTGGTCGGTGAAGTCGGGTGCGGCGGCGAGCAGGTCGATGGCGGCGGTGAGGTCCTCGGCCGACCGGGTCGACAGGTACGCGCCCAGGTTGGCGGCCTCCATCACACCCGGGCCGCCGCCGGTCACCACCAGGCGGTGGGCCCGCGCCAGCTCCCAGCCCAGCACGGCGGCCGTCCGGTACGGCGCGCTGCCTCGGCGTACGGCGTGCCCGCCCATCACCCCGACGACGGACTGCGGTCCGTGCGTGGCCAGCCAGGCCCGGGTGGCGTCGGCCAGCGCGTTGTCCACGCCGTGGTCGTGCAACCGCTGGCCGAGCGCTTCGCGTACGTCGGGGAGTGCCCCGCCGTGCGCGCGGAAGTGCGCGTACACGCGGCTGTCGTACATCGCCTCGAAGCCGCCCTCGGTGAAGCCGGCGGCCAGTTCCTCGGGGGTGTAGAGGTGCGGTGGCTGGGTCGGGTACGGCAGCCCGGAGAAGGGCGGCACCACGTTCGCGCCGCGCCGGACCAGGTCCGCGCCGACCTGCCGGGAGGCGAAGCGGCAGCCGACGAAGAGGGCTCCGGCGACCTCGATGTCGCTGAGGTCGGGGACCGGGTCCAGGTCCAGCCGGAGCCCCTGGACGGTCAGCCCGACCAGGGTTCCGTCGGCGAGCCGTTGATCGAGTTCGGCCCGGGTCTGGATCTCGTTCAACCAGGTGTGCGGCTCGATGACGTCCGCGGGGGGTGGGGTCGGCACCCGGCCATCCTGCCCGGTTGCCGCAACCGTGCCCGAGCTGACCCCGACCGGCTGGGAAAGGTGGCGGGAGCCCGGCGGCCTGGCCGAGCTCCCGCAACTCCGGTTCCTGGGGAGGCTCCGGTCTTTTAGTTGTAGTGGAAAGGACCGGGCGGTGGCATGGGCCGCAGGCGTGACGGACCTCTCGGCCGTTCAGCCAGCCGGCTCGCCGGACCCCCTCGCGGGCCATGGCCGGAAGCGGGTTGAATGGGACGATGCAGAACCTCTTGCCGGAGCCCCCGGCCACGCTCCTGCCCGCACACGACGAGGCCGACGCCACGCTGGCCACGGCCGAGCAGGACGGCGGCGACGAGGCGTTGGCCGCGGTGGCCGGCCGGTTCCCGACGCACAGCGCCGCCTGGGCGGCGTTGGCCGCCCGCGCCCTCGCCGAGGGCCAGGTCGTCGCCGCGTACGCGTACGCCCGCACCGGCTACCACCGGGGACTGGACCAGCTGCGCCGCAGCGGCTGGAAGGGGCACGGGCCGGTGCCCTGGTCGCACGAGCCGAACCGGGGCTTCCTGCGTTGCCTCTATGTGCTGTCCCGCGCCGCCGACGCGATCGGTGAGGCGGACGAGGCGGCCCGCTGTGCCCAGTTCCTCCGTGACTGCGACCCGGCCGCCGCCGACGCGCTGGCCAGCAACTGAGCGCCCGTCGAGCCGCCGACTCGGGGGAGACGCTCCCCGGGCCGGCGGCCCGACGTGACGCGGTCGGGGTCTAGAGTCCCTCGGCGACCGAGGCGGCGATCTTGAGCCAGGCGTCCCGGGTCGCCGCCGAGAGTTGGGCGTACCGGATCGGCTCTCCGGTGTCGATGAGCCGCTCGTACGGTGCCAGCAACACGCCCCGGGTACGCGCGGCGAAGTGCTCCTGGATCGCGGGCAGGTCGATCTCCTTGCGCGACGGCGGCATGGAGACCACCGTGACCGCCTGCCGGACCAGCCGTTGCCGACCGCTCTGCTCCAGGTGGTCGAGCATCCGGGCAGCGGTCTCGGCCGAGTCGTTACGGGCCGACATGGTGACCACCAGTTGGTCGGTGGCGTCCATCGCGGCCTGCCAGTTCTGGGCCCGGACGTTGTTGCCGGTGTCCACGAAGATCAGCTTGTAGAAGCGGCTGACCACCTCACGGATCTCGCCGAAAGCCGAGGCGGTGAGCATCTCGCCGCCGGTGGCCGACTCGTCGGAGGCGAGGACGTCGAACATCCCCTCGCCCTGCGAGCGGACGTACTGCGACAGGTCACCGACCCGCCCGTGGGCACCGTGGAACTGCCCCAGGTCACGCAGCAGATCCCGGACCGTACGCGAGTGGAAGTCCTGCTGCGCGCGCATGCCGAGGGTGCCCTGGGTCTCATTGTTGTCCCAGGCCAGGACGTACCCGCCGCGCTTCTGGCCGAAGGTCATCGCGAGCAGCAGGATGGCGACGGTCTTGCCCGCCCCGCCCTTCGGGTTGACCACGGTCACCTGCCGGAGCCCGCCGAAGTTGCGGCGGACCGTCTCGATGTCCCGCTTGAGTTCCAGCTCCTGCCGGCCGGGTGGCAGCTTCACCAGGCCGGTCCGATTCACCACCGCCCGTACGCCCATGGTGGCGACCGGGTCGGCCGGGCGGACCTGCCGCCGCCGGGCGAAGTCCTCGGCGGTGGGCGGGACGCCCGGCTCAGCCGGGTTCCAGGCCGGATCGGGGTAGCCGACGGGCGTCGGGGTCGCGCCCGGGTAGGGCAGTTGCGGCGTCGGGGACGTCGTCGTCGGCGGCGCGCCCTGCTGCCAGGGTGCCGGGTTCCAGGCCGGCTGCGGCGGGAACGGTCCGGGCGGCGACTCCGCCTGATGCGGCGCCGGGTACGACGAGCCGTCCGGATACGGCGGCACCGCGCCGGGCTGGGTCGGCGCTACCCCGGGCTGGGTCGGGACTGCCCCGGGTTGCGGCGATGCCGCGCTGGGTGGGGACGGCACCGCATCGGGCTGTGGCGGGAACGGGCCGGACTGGGGCGGTGGTATCGGGACGCCGTGCTGCGGCACCGGCGGCACGACCGCGCCCTGGTGCTCGGGGAACGGACCGACGTGCGGCAACGGGAACGCGTCACGGTGCGGCGGCGGTACCGGGGTGCCGTGCTGCGGTGCGGGCACGGGGTACGTCCCGGCCTGCGGCGGCACCGGCCGACTGGTTCCGACGGCCGACGGCACCGGCGGAGGCGGCTGCATACCGGGGGCCCAACCGGGACGCGGCGGGCCGTCGGTGGTCTGGGCCGGGTCGCTGCCCTCCGGCAGGTTGGCGGTCGGGCGCTGCGGAGGTTGCGCCCAGGGCGACTCCGTCGACGGCCGGGGCGGCGGCGGGGCGTCGCCGAGCGGACGGTCGCCGCCGCCCGTCGAGGTCTCCGCAGTCCCCGCCTCGGTCCCGCCGCCCAGGTCCGGCCCACCGTCGTCCGCAGGCGAGCCGATGTCGGCGGCGGGCCGCAGGTCGGCGTCGGCACGCGGACCGTGGTCGGCCGTCGCGTCCGGCGGCGGGCCTGCGGTGCCAGACGTGCGCTCGTGCGGAGGCGCGAGCGAGGTCGGCCGGTCGAGGGTGAACGGCAGGTCCAGGTCGACCCGGCCGTGCTCCGGCTGCGGCGGTACGGGTGCCCAGCCGGTGGGCGGTGGCACACTCGCGCGCCCGCCGACCACGGGTGGAGGCACGTTCGCCCGCCCGCCGACCACGGGCGGTGGCACGTTCGCCTGCTCGCCGACCACGGGCGGTGGTGTCGGCGCCCATCCCGGCGGCGGACCTGACTCGCCGCCGACACCATTGGGCCCACCGGCGGTCAGTGACGGGTAGTCGGCGGGCGAGGGCGGACCGGCCGGCTGACCGGTCGACGGCAGGTGACCCGGCGGACCGGCGGTCGGCGGCACCGGGTAGGCCGAGCGGCCCGGGGGAACGGGCGGCGCGGCGGGAGGCGTCGGTGGCGTCGCCCATGCGGGCGTGCCGAAGCCCTCGACCTGGTCCGGCGGCCAGAGTGGTTCGATGTCCCGTTCCGGCGCCCCTTGCTGGCCGGGCACGTGCGCCCGGTCGGCGTTCTCGTCCACCACGGTTCCTCCCCCATTCCCTCTGCCGAGGATAGGCCCACCGGCCGACCTCGGCCGCCGACGCGGGGTGGGGGTCAGACCGCCCAGACCGCCCAGGCACCCGACTCGGTCCACCAGGACCGCTTACGGGTCAACTGCCCCTCCACGCCGTCGTCCAGATACGGCAGCGCAGCCTCGTCCCGGGGCAGCACGGACACCGCCCGGCCCCGGGCCCGACGTACCTCCAGGCGTACCCGTCGGCGACCCAGCCGTGACCGGGTCACCACCGGGACCGCCACCGCGACCTCGACCAGCCCGTCCGTCGGGTCGGGCGCGGCGAGCAGGGTGACGTCGTCGAGCCGGGCGTACCCGGCGGCGTTGCCGATCGCGCAGGCCAGCAGCGGGTCGTCGCCGTGGGAGAGCACCGCGTCGTCCACCTCCACCCGACCACGCCAGTGCAACGGGCGCCCGTCCTCGGCGGCGGCACCGAGCAGCGCGCCGTCCAGGGTCACCGAGCCGCCGTCGTTGCGCAGCAGGTCCAGTCGGCGGGGCGTGCCGTCGAGTACGGCGGCGGCCACCGCCGCCGGATCACGGGGCAGGCCGAGCTGCGCGGCGAGGTCCCGGTGCGTGGTGCTGCGGGCCGGATCCAGCGGCAGTACGCCGACGGGCGGCAGGTCCGGCACGGTCCGGCCGTCGGCCAGGTCGGCCGGACGACGACTCGGCGGCGGGGCGTACCGCCGGACCAACCGGCGTATCACGGCCCGCAACTGTGCGTCACCAGCCACTGCCAGCACGAGGCGGACCTTGGAGTCCGGGTCGGGCCAGGTGAGCCCGTCCGGCCGAGGCGGTGCGTCCAGTCGGGCCAGCACCTCGTCGATCTCCGCGTCCGATCGGGCGGTCACCGTCTCGACCCGTGCGCCTCGGGCGGTCAGCGCGTCTGCGCAGGCCAGCACCGGTACGCGCGGCGTCTCGCAGCGTTCCGGCCGGTCCGGGGCGGCCTCGGGCGTTCCGCCGCAACAGGCACCGCCGCTGCCACAACCGGCCCCGGGAGCGTCCCGCTCCGAGCCGAGGGTGAGCAGCACCACGTCGTACACGGGTAGGCCCCTCCTGCCTCTCGGCGCGACCCCTGCCGGTCGTGCCGTCACTACTTGTTAACCTGACACCCCGGGCTCGCTGACACGGTCGCCATCTGGCACCCGAGCCTTCTGGAGGCGAAGAGATGCCAGCGATCGTGCTCATCGGCGCTCAGTGGGGTGACGAGGGCAAGGGCAAGGTTACCGACCAACTGGGTGAGCGGGTCGACTACGTCGTGCGCTACTCCGGCGGCAACAACGCCGGGCACACCGTGATCACCCCTGACGGCCAGAAGTACGCGCTGCACCTCATGCCCTCGGGTGCGCTCTCCCCGAACGCCGTGATCGTCATCGGCAACGGCGTGGTGGTCGACCCGAAGGTGCTGCTGAACGAGATCGACGGGCTCGCCGAGCGCGGCGTGGACGTCTCCCGGCTGCGCATCTCCGGCGACGCGCACCTGATCATGCCGCACCACCGGGCGCTGGACCGGGTGGTCGAGCGCTACCTGGGCAGCTCCCGCATCGGCACCACCGGCCGGGGCATCGGCCCCGCGTACGGCGACAAGGTGGCCCGGATGGGCATCCGGGTGCAGGACCTGCTCGACCCGGGCATCTTCCGCAAGAAGCTGGAACTCGCGCTGCGCGAGAAGAACCAGGTGCTGTTCAAGGTCTACAACCGCAAGGCGGGGGACGTCGACGCCACCATCGAGGAGTACCTGGAGTACGCGGAGCGGCTGCGGCCGTACATCGCGGAGACCCGCGCGATGCTCTGGGACGCGCTGGACCGTGGCGACACCGTGCTCCTCGAAGGTGCCCAGGCCACCATGCTCGACATGGACCACGGCACGTACCCCTTCGTCACCTCGTCGAACCCGACGGCCGGTGGCGCGTGCGTGGGCGCGGGCATCCCGCCGACCGCGATCACGAAGGTGATCGCGGTGAGCAAGGCGTACACCACCCGGGTCGGTTCGGGTCCGTTCCCGACCGAGCTCTTCGACGAGAACGGCGCGCACCTGCGCAAGGTCGGCCACGAGTACGGCACCACCACCGGCCGGGAGCGCCGCTGCGGCTGGTTCGACGCGGTGGTGGCCCGGTACTCGTGCCGCCTCAACGGCGTCACCGACCTGGTCGTCACGAAGCTGGACGTCCTCACCGGCCTGGCCACCGTGCCGATCTGCGTCGGCTACGAGATCAACGGCAAGCGCGTCGACGACATGCCGATGACCCAGACCGACTTCCACCACGCCACGCCGATCTACGAAGAGCACGAAGGCTGGTGGGAGGACATCACCAAGGCGCGGACCGAGGACGACCTCCCCGAGAACGCCCGGCGCTACATCGCCCGCATCGAGCAGCTCTGCAACACCCGCGTCAGCGTCGTGGGCGTAGGCCCCGGCCGCGAGGAAAACGTAACCCGCCACCCCCTCCTCCCCTAACCCCAATGCCGCTCAGTTAGGGCGGTGGGCGGGTTGTCAATGCTGCTGTTTCGAGGATGTTGATGTTGATGGTGGCGTGGTAGTTGGTGCGGTCGATGGTGCCTTTGGCGCGGTGTTTGGAGATCGCGCGTTTGACCACGCGGGGGCTGATTCGGGTGCGGCGTGGGGGTAGCAGGTCGGCCAGGATTGCGCGGCCGATGGTGCCGACGAGGTCGATGACGGTGCCGGCGATGACACCAGCGGCTTGGGTGATCTGGTCTCGGGCGGCGTGGACGGCGATGGTGAAGCTGGCCCGGTCGGGGTTGGTCGTGGGCCGGCTGGCGGTGGCGTCAGCCATTGCCAGCCGGACCGCTTGGTAGGTGGTGAGCAGGGCGTGGACCTCTTGACTGATCCCGTTCGGGGTTCGGGCTCGTAGGACCCGTCCGCCCCGCAGGGTGGACTTCAACTCCAGATATGTCGTCTCGATCTCCCAGCGGTGGTGGTAGAGGGTGACCAGGTCCATGGCCGGGAAGCGGCGCTGGTCGGTGAGGGTGGTGATCAGCCGGTACCGGCCGACGTGGCGTTTACCGTTCATGCTCACGACGATCTCGGCGTCAACGACCCGGACCGTCATCGTGCCGATGACAGACAGCCAGGACCCGTCGCGATGGCGGCGGATGACGGGCAGCCGCCGGTCGTCCTTGTCGCGGATGAGCAGGTCAGCGCCGGTGCTGGCGAACTGTTCGATCATCTGACGGGCGGCGAACCCACGGTCGGCCAGCAGCAGCATGCCTGGGCGCAGGCAGCCCAACAGACGCCCCGCACACGTGAGTTCGCCAGTGCTGATGGGGGTGAACACCGCGTCGATGACAGCGCGGGTGCCGCACGCCACGACGGCGACCAGCCGCAGCATCGGATACCCCGACCCACCGTGGCTGCCCGCCTGACGCGGATAGACCGTCAGGTTAGCCGCCGTATCGGGCACGAACATGCTGGTGCCGTCGATCGCGCACACCAGCAGACCCCGCCACCGGGCGGCCCCCGCCGGCGGACCCGACAGCAACCGGAACAACGCCACCAGCGGCTTGTCCCCGACCCGACGGCGAGCCTGCGACAACGCCGAAGACGTCGGCAGCGCCACCGTCAACCCGTCCAGCCCAGCGACCAACCGAGCCCACACCTGCCGGTAACCGACCTCAGCGAACAGCCCCGCCGCGAGCAGCAGATACACCACCACCCGCGACGGCAGATCCCGCACCCGCGACTGCACACCACCGGCCTCAGCCAGAACGGCATCGACCATCTCGAACGGCACCTGCTGCGTCAACTCACCCAGATGGCCCGGCGCGAACCGCCCCGCAGCCACCCTGATCGTGGACGTGATGGCAGACTGTTCCAACGGCGGGGCTCCCGGTCCAGAGGCTGTCTTGGAGTGACAAACCTCTATACCGAGACCCCGCCGTCCACGTCTACACCCCGCTTGACATCCACCACACCGCCCTAACTGAGCGGCATTGCGCCGTCCACGTCTACACCCCGCTTGACATCCACCACACCGCCCTAACTGAGCGGCATTGCCCCTAACCCCCCCACCCCCCACCTCCCCACCCTCCTCTCCGCGTTGATCAAGAAGTTTTGGTCACGGTGGGAGGTCCCGGGTGACCCAAATCCCTTGATCAACTCCGCAGGCGGCGGAGGTTGTCCACAGGGGGCGGCGGGTTATCCACAGGGGTGGAAAAGTGGGGCTGCGGGCGGTGGGGTGGGGGGATGGGGGAGACGGGACTCGGGGCGCGAAGCGGTGTGGTGACGGTGGAACAGGCGCTGTCGGCGGGGTTCACTCGGGGGCAGATCCGCCACCTGGTCCGGTCGGGGCGTTGGGTCAGGCTGGCCCGGGGGCGCTTCACGCCGTCCACCGAACCTGACCCGTTGGCGCTACGACGGGCCCGGATCCGGGCGGCGGTGGACAGTCTGGGGCCGGAGGCGGTGGCCGTGCTGGGGACCGCCGCCGAGATGCACGGGATCGCCGGGCTGCGTGCCGCGTCCGAGATCCACGTCTCGGTGCCGGTGCAGTGCCCGCGCCCGCAGCGGCGTACGGATCCGGAAATCGTCGTACACCAGTTGACCCTGGGTTCAGAGGATGTCGAGGTGCTGGCCGGTGTGCCGGTCACCACGGCTGTGCGTACCGTCGCCGACGTCATCCTGCGCGCAGACCGGTACCCGGCGGTCTGCGTCCTGGACTCGGCCCTCAACAAGCGGCTGCTCACCGAGGCGGACCTGGCGTCGATCCCCGCTCTGATCGCCGGACGGCGCGGTGCGGTCGCCGCCCGGCGGCACCTCACCGAGACGGACGGCCGGGCCCAGTCACCGTTGGAGACGCGTGCCCGGCTGCGGTGCGTCGACGGCGGTGTCCCGCCGGACGTGCTCCAGGTCGAGGTTCGAGACGAGGACGGCTGGCTCCTGGGCGTCGGTGACCTGGGCTGGCGCCGGGCCCGCCTGATCGCCGAGGCGGACGGCAGAGGGCCGCACGACGGACCGCAGGCGATCTACGCGGACCGGATGCGACAGAACCGTCTGGTCAACGCCGGCTGGCGCATCCTCCGTTTCACCTGGTCCGACACCCTCCACCCCGACTACATCCCGCAAACCGTCAAACAAGCCCTCCGCACCCCCCACTAACCCCGCCGCCCCAGCCTCACGCGGCCCGCCCTGCCCCGCCCGCACTGCCCGGCCCGCCTACCTCGTTGATCAAGAAGTTTGGGCGTCTACACGCCGGAATTGAGACGCGAACTTCTTGATCAACAGGGTCGAGGAGGGTGGTGGGTAGGATGCCGGCTGTGCGTGTTCTGTTGCTGGGTAGTGGTGGACGGGAGCACGCGCTTGCGCTGCGGCTCGCCGAGGATCCGACCGTTGAGCAGGTGATCGCGGCACCGGGCAATCCCGGCATCGCGGGCGTTGCCGAGCTGCGGGAGGTCGTGGCGACCGATCCCGAAGCCGTGGCGGCACTCGCGGTCGAGGTGGCCGCCGACCTGGTCGTGATCGGGCCGGAGGCGCCGCTGGTCGCCGGAGTCGCCGACGCGCTGCGGGCCAAGGGCATCGCGGTGTTCGGCCCGTCGGCCGAGGCGGCGCAGCTGGAAGGCTCCAAGACGTTCGCCAAGGACGTGATGACGGCCGCCGGTGTGCCCACGGCCCGCGCCCACACCTGCACCGACGAGGCGGGTACGGCCGCTGCCCTGGACGAGTTCGGGCCGCCGTACGTGGTGAAGAACGACGGGCTCGCCGCCGGCAAGGGCGTGGTGGTGACCGAGGACCGCGACGCCGCGCTGCGGCACGCCGCCGAGTGCGGTCGGGTGGTCGTCGAGGAGTACCTGGCCGGCCCGGAGGTCTCGCTGTTCGTGGTGACCGACGGCGAGGCCGCCGTGCCGCTGCTGCCGGCGCAGGACTTCAAGCGGGTCGGTGACGGTGACAGCGGCCCGAACACCGGCGGCATGGGTGCGTACGCGCCGCTGCCCTGGGCGCCGTCCGACCTGGTCGATGACGTGATGCGGGACGTCGTGCACCCCACGCTGGTCGAGATGCGTCGTCGGGGCACGCCCTTCGCCGGCCTGCTCTACGTCGGGCTGGCGATCACCGCCGACGGTCCCCGGGTGATCGAGTTCAACGCCCGCTTCGGCGACCCGGAGACCCAGGTGGTGCTCGCCCTGCTGGAGACGCCGCTGGCCGGTCTGCTGCACGCCGCCGCCACCGGCACGCTGGCCGAGCACCCGCCGCTGCGCTGGCACGACGGCGCGGCGGTGACCGTGGTGGTCGCCGCCGAGGGCTATCCGGCCCCGCCGCGTACCGGTGACGTGATCACCGGCGCGGACCGCCCGGGCGTCATCCACGCCGGCACCGCCCGCCGGGCCGCCGACGGTGCCCTGCTCTCCGCCGGCGGCCGGGTCCTCTGCGGTACGGCCACCGGCCCCGACCTGGCCGCCGCGCGCGACGCCGCCTACGAACTGGTACGCGGCATCACGCTGGCCGGGTCGCACCACCGTGGCGACATCGCTTCGTCCGCGATCGACGGCAGGATCACGCTCCCCGCCTGAGCCCTCCGAAGCGGCCCCGGCCAGTCCGGCGGCCTGTCCCTGCCCCGGCGACGTCACCCAATCCGGTGTCGCCTGCGCCCTGACGGTGTCGCCCAGTCCGATGGCTCGCCCGACCCTGGCGGTGTCGACCGGCCCGGTGTCGACCGGCGGGTCGGCTGTCCGGCTGCCCTGATGGTGCTGATCCGGTTCGGCCGGCGAGCCGCCGCGCCGGACGTCGCTGACCGAACGGTCGGCGGTTGTGGTCGACGGGCCGCAACGCAATCACCTCCCCGCAGCGTATTAGTGGCTAGCGCGGTGTCCAGGAACGTTGGCGGTGTCGCGGCGCGGCCCGGTGAACGTTTCTGGACACCGCACTAGGGAGGGAGGCGGGATGGCAGCCGACGAGTTCGAGACGTTCGTCCACCGGTCCGCGCCGGTGCTGCGCCGGTACGCGCGTGCGGTCGCCGCAGACCCGGACCGGGCGGAGGATCTTCTCCAGGAGACCTACGTCCGGGTGGCCGGGGTGTGGCATCGGGTGCTCGCCGACGGCAACCCGGTCGAGTACGCGAAAGTCGAGATGATCCGGCTGCACACCGGTCGGCTCCGGACGCTGGTCCGCCTGCTCCGGCCCACTCCGTCGGCGTCTCCGCCGGTCGCCGACGGCAGGTCCGGCCGCCAGAGCGAACCCGGCCGTGTCGCCGAGAGCGGATCCGATCGCGTGGCCGACAGTGGGCCCGATCGCGTGGCCGACAGTGGGCCCGATCGCGTGGCCGACCTCGGGTCCGAACGCGTCGAGGACGGTGGCCTGCTGCGTCGACTGCTGGCCGGGCTGCCACCCGTGCAACGGGCGGTGCTCGTCCTGGCGTACCTCGACGATCTCGACGACGCAGCGATCGCCGAGGCTGTCGGGCGACGTCCGGCGGCCGTCCGGTCCCTGCGGCGCCGGGCGCTCGACGCGATCCGCCCGGGACTGCCGGCCGTCCGTGCCGGAGCCCTCCCGGAGGTCGTGCGATGACCGGCGCCGTTCCCCGAGGCCGCGCGATGACCGGAGCCGTTCCCCGAGGCCGGAGCCCATCGGGATGTGACGGCATGACCGGAGTCGATCGGGAGGTGGCGCGATGACCGACGTCCGGGATGCTCTTCGGGAGGTCTGGGACGGCGGGCCCGGCGGGGGTATGCCGGGTCCGGATCCGCTCCCGGCGGTGCGGGCCCGCCTGCGTCGTCGTCGCCGGGTCCAGGCCGTCGCCGTGGCGTTGGCGCTCTGCACGGTGGTCGGCCTGGGGGTCTTCACCGTGGTGACGGCCGGTCGACCGGCACCAGCGTCGCCGGCCGCGGCGCCCGCCAGTCCCACCGTGCCCGAACTACGTGGCCTGCCGGCCTATCTGCGGCCGGCCGACCCCGCCGAGGCGGTGCTGCGGATGGCGCGTCCGCAGGCGGTGCCGACCGGCGACCGGGTGGCGTACGAGGGGGACGGCCCGGTGATCCGGGTGGTCGCGGTCTTCGACTTCGAGGCGGCGCTGGGGCTCCCCGGGGTATCCCGCGAGGTCACCGTGGCGACTGCGGCGCAGGTGCTGGCCACGGACGACGTGGCGACCTCGACGGCGTACCTGTCGGCGTGGCTTCCCGACGGGCGTACCCTGTTCGTTTCCGTGACCGGGGACACGCCGCAGGTCCGTGCGGCGACGGTGGACGCTCTCGTGACGGCCAACCTGGGCTGATCTTGGCCGGTCAGACCGGGTGGACCGGCCGATCGGCCCTGACCATGCGGTTGACATCCCGTGTCACGATCATCGTGCCGGTGGCCTGCTCGGGCCGCCGGGTGCGGGGGAGGAGGACAAGGTGACCGGCTTTCTCGGCACGGCACTCAGTTTCCCCACCGTGCTGTTCAGCTTCCTGCTCGTGGTCGTCGTCGGCTACTGGCTGCTGGTGCTGACCGGGGTGCTGGATCTGGGCGACGACCTGGACGTCGACGGCGGACCGGGTACGTTCCTCGCCGGTCTCGGGCTCGGCGGCGTACCCAGTGCGATCATCTTCTCCCTGCTCGTCGCGGTGGCCTGGTTCGTCAGCCTGGCCGGTACCGCGCTGCTCGACGGCATCGGGCTCGGCGCCGGCACCCGGATCGCGGTCTCGATCGGCGTGCTGCTGGCCGCCGCGTTCTGCGCGTACGCGGTGACCCGGCTGGTCGCGGTGCCGTTGGGACGCCTCTTCCCGACCGATTCGGACGCCAGCCGTAACACCTTCGTCGGCCGCCTCTGTGTGGTGCGGACCGGTACGGTCACCGCCGACTTCGGTCAGGCCGAGGTGACGGCGGCGGACGGCTCGTCGGCCGTGGTGCAGGTCCGGCAGCCGGGCGACGAGAAGATGACGGCCGGCACTTCCGCGTTGATCTACGACTACGACACCGAGGGTGAGTTCTTCTGGGTGATGCCCGCCGGGCCCACCTTCGACCCCCTGAGACATGCCCCCGAGTAATCGCCCCTGGTGAGTCCGCTTCCGCGCGGATCACCCCGACCTCGCCCGAGGCGGTCGGTGCGAACCCCCTTCGTCCGGCCCGCCCGCCACGCTGCCCCTGACGTATCCCCTCGAAAGGAGGATGCGCGGCGCCCCGCCCCGGCCCCGTCGCCGGCTGCCGCCGTCCGCGCGCCCAACCATGGAAGTGATCACCACCGGAATCGGTGTACTCCTCGCCGTCGTCCTGCTCGTCGCGCTCGGCGTGGTGTTCATGGTCAGTCGGCTGTTCCGCAAGGTCGAGCAGGGCAAGGCGCTGATCATCTCCAAGATCCGGCGGGTCGACGTGACCTTCACCGGCGCGGTGGTGATGCCGGTGCTGCACAAGGCCGAGATCATGGACATCTCGGTCAAGACGATCGACATCGAACGGACCGGCAACGAGGGTCTGATCTGCCGCGACAACATCCGGGCCGACATCCGGATCACCTTCTTCGTCCGGGTGAACAAGACGAACGAGGACGTCATCAAGGTGGCGCAGGCGATCGGCACCGCGCGGGCCAGCGACCGGGAGACGCTCCAGGAGCTGTTCAACGCGAAGTTCTCCGAGGCGCTGAAGACCGTCGGCAAGCAGCTCGACTTCGTCGACCTCTACACCAAGCGTGACGAGTTCCGCGACCAGATCATCCGGGTCATCGGCACCGACCTCAACGGCTACAGCCTGGAGGACGCGGCGATCGACTTCCTCGAGCAGACGCCGATGTCGCAGCTCGACCCGAAGAACATCCTCGACGCCCAGGGCATCCGGAAGATCACCGAGCTGACCACGCAGGAGCACGTCCGGACGAACGAGTTCCGGCGCAGCGAGGAGAAGGAGATCACCCGCCAGAACGTGGACGCCAAGGAGGCGATCCTCGAACTGGAGCGGCGGCAGGCCGACGCCGAGGCCAAGCAGCAGCGCGAGATCGAGACCGTGCGGGCCCGCGAGCAGGCCGAGACCACCCGGGTACGCGCCGAGGAGCGGCTGCGGGCCGAGACGGCGAACATCCGTACCGACGAGCAGTTGGGCGTCCAGCACGAGAACCGGGCGCGGGAGATCGCGGTCGCGGAGAAGAACCGCGAGCGGGTCATCGCCATCGAGACCGAGCGGATCGAGAAGGACCGCATGCTGGAGGTGATCGGCCGGGAGCGGGAGACCGAGCTGAGCACGATCGCCAAGGACAAGGAGGTGGAGGCCGAGAAGCGGGCCATCGCCGAGGTCGTCCGGGAGCGGATCGCGGTGGAGAAGACCGTGGCCGAGCAGGAGGAGAACATCAAGCGGCTGCGCGTGGTCGAGGAGGCCGAGCGGACCCGCCAGGCGGTGGTCATCCAGGCCGAGGCCGAGGCGCAGGAGAGCCTGGTCAAGGACATCAAGGCGGCGGAGGCCGCCGAGGCGGCGGCGAAGTACAAGGCCCGCGAGGAACTGGTGCTGGCCGAGGCCCGGCAGCAGGCCGCAGAACTGGACGCCCGGGCGAAGATCCGGCTGGCCGAGGGAGTCCAGGCCGAGACCGCAGCGGCCGGCCTGGCCGAGGTGCAGGTCAAGGAGCGCAGTGCCGAGGCCATCGAGAAGGTCGGCCGGGCCGAGGTCGCGGTGGAGCGGGAGAAGGCGCTGCTCGCCGCCGACGCGGTGCGCGAGAAGCTGAAGGGCGAGGCCGAGGGTCTCACCGAGAAGGCCGCCGCGATGGCCGCGCTGGACGACGCGACCCGCGAGCACGAGGAGTACCGGTTGCGCCTGGAACTGGAGAAGGAGGTCCGGCTCGCCGGGCTGGACACCCAGCGGCAGGTCGCCGAGGCACAGGCCGCCCTGGTCTCCACCGGTCTGGAGAAGGCGAACATCGACATCGTCGGTGGGGACAGTGTCTTCTTCGACCGGCTGCTCAGCTCGATCTCGTTCGGCAAGAGCGTGGACAGCTTCGTGGCCCACTCGGACGTGGCGAAGAACCTCGCCCAACCGTGGCTGGACGGCAAAGCCAGCTTCACCGACGACCTGACCCGGATGATCGGCTCGCTGAACACCGCCGACGTGCAGAACCTCACGCTGTCGGCGTTCCTGGCGCAGCAGATGCGCTCCGGCGGTGCCGACAAGGGCAAGCTCCAGGAGCTGCTGAAGGCCGCGCAGCGCCTGGGTGTGGCGGACACCCCGGTCGCCGCCCTCACCGGTTCGCGGCAGCCCGCCGGTGAGTGAGCCGACCGCCGGTCCGGCGACCACCGGGCGTATGCCCGGTGCCGCCGGGCCGGCCCCGGCGGGCCGGTCCGGCGACGGACCCGATCCGGCCGAGGTCGTGTCGGACGGCGGTACCCGGCCCGGGCTGGACGACGGCAGCTACGAGGTGCTGCGCAAGCGCCTCGCCGGGCAGGCCGCCGAGTTGGCCCGGCGGGCCGAGTCGCTCAACGCCCGCCGGCTGGAGGTCTTCGGCAGCACCGAGCTGCGGCTGCTGAGCACCGAGCGGATCCGTACGGAGCACAACTGCGTGCCCCGGGACCTCGTCCCGGTCGGCGGGCTGATGCTGTTCGGCTACAACGTCTTCATCGGCCTGAAGCCGGAGACGACCGTCGACGACGTCTTCTCGCTGCACCGATTCACCCGCGAACAGCGCGAGGGTGAATCGGAGGAGGTCGCCTTCCGGTTCGACGAGGCCGGTCAGGACGAGTTGCCCGGCCTGCTGCGGCACCCGCAGTTCGTCCGGGACTTCAGCGAGCTGTACCGCTACTACCGGCAGGCGCGCCTGCTGCAACTGCGCCGCGTCGACGCCCGGCTGCTGGCGGTGTTCCAGACCGGGCCGCGTACCGAGGACATCCGGGTGCTGCGCTGGCAGGTCGGCGTGGACGGCATCCCGGAGTACCTGGACAGCCGGGGGGAGCGGGACCACGTCTTCCCGCCGAGCCACGACTTCGAGTGGATCGAGACGACCCGGCAGGACCACGTCCTCGGCCGGCACCCGCACATCGACATCGACGGCGAGGTCTTCGTCGAGACGGTGGGCGGCACGCTGACCGTCAAGGTGGAGAACAACACCGAGGTCGGCGAGGGCATCTACAGCGAGCCGGTGGACGAGCCGTTGCAGAGCCTGGCCGACGCCGACGTGCAGTGGGCCCGGGTGGGTCCGCTGATCCTGCTGCGGATCCTGCCGTACAAGGAGACGCAGTGGCGGCACCTGGTCTTCAACACGCTCACCCGGGAGGTGGTCCGCCTCGACGGCATCGGGGTGGCCTGCCAGCGGCTGCCCGAGGACCACGGCATCATCTTCCCGGGCGGGTACCACCTGGCGACCGGCGTCACCCGCACCTTCGACACCGAGGTCGCCGACCTGGAGTTCGAGCGGGTGGTGCGCTCGCCGAACGGTGAGGACGTGCTCTACGTCTTCCACGCCCGGGCCGAGGGGCGCTCGCTGCTGCTGCCGTACAACGCGATCCGCAAGGAGGTGGCCGCGCCGATCCCTTGCCACGGCTTCTCCCTCTTCGACGACGGCACGCTCGTGGTGTTCCGGGCCGTCTCCGAGGAGCCGACCCGGGTCCACCCGATGCAGATCTGGCAGACGCCGTACGTCTCCGACGCGTACGCGGCGGCGCAGCCGGCCGGCACCGGTCCGCTGGAGCGGATCGGCAACGCCGACCTGGTACGCGGCATCTCGGACTGCCTCTCGGCGGCGCGGATGGTGCAGGGCAGCGCCACCGCCGGGGTGTACGAGGCGCTGATCGCGGCCTGTGCCCGGATCACCGACCACTTCCACTGGCTCGGCGAGGACGAGCTGGGTGACCTGGCCACCCCGCTGAGCGGTCTGCGGCGTACCGCCAGCTCCGTGCTGGAGGAGCACGAGAAGGTCCGTACGCTCACCGAGCAGGCCCGCGCCGAACTGGACGAGAGCGCCGAGCAGATCGCCTCGCTGGCCCGCCGGGCCCGGGGCGAGGCGCCGCTGACCGCCGACGACTGGGTCACCCAGCTCGGTGGGTTGCGTCGGGCGCGCGGACACCTGGAGTCGTTGCGCGAACTGCGGTACGTCGACCACGACCGGATCGACGAGCTGGCCGCCCGGCTGGACGAGGAACTGTCGGTCGCCGGTCGACGCGCGGTCGAGTTCCTCCGCCGTGACGAGGCGTTCACCGGCTACCAGCAGGAGGTGGATCGACTCGCCGCGCGGGCCGCCGAGATCGGCACCGTGGCCGAGGCCGGCACCGTCCGCGACGAGCTGGCCGCCCGTACCGACGGCCTGCAGACCATCACCGACGTCGTCGGTGGGCTGGACATCGCCGACGCGACCGTACGGACCGGCATCCTGGGCCGGGTCGGTGAGGTGCTGGGCGCGGTCAACCGGGCCCGGGCAGTGCTCGACAAGCGACGCCAGGAACTGGCCGCGGTGGAGGGCCGGGCCGGTTTCGCCGCCGAGTTCGCCCTGCTCGGGCAGGCGGTGACCGGGGCGCTGGCGGCGGCGGACACCGCCGAACGCTGCGACGAGCAACTCGGCCGGCTGCTGCTGCGCGTGGAGGAGCTGGAGTCCCGGTTCGGCGAGTTCGACGACTTCCTCACCGAGCTGTCGACCCGGCGTACCGACATCTACGAGGCGTTCTCGGCGCGCAAGCAGGCCTTGCTGGACGAGCGGTCCCGGCGGGCCGACCGGCTGGTCGGGTCGGCCGAGCGGATCCTGGTCAGCGTGCAGCGGCGGGCCGGCACGCTCGGCTCACTGGACGAGATCAACACCTACTTCGCGGCCGACCCGATGGTGGGCAAGCTCCGCTCGGTGGTGGAGGAACTGCGTACCCTCGGCGACGCGGTGCGGGCCGAGGAGTTGGACGGCCGGATCCGGGCCGCTCGCCAGGAGTCCGGTCGCGGTCTGCGCGACCGCCTCGACCTGTACGCCGACGGTGGCGAGACGATCCGGCTGGGCCGGCACCGCTTCGCGGTGAACACGCAACCGGTGGACGTGGCGGTGGTGCCGGCCGAGGGCCGCATGGTGGTGGCGGTGACCGGCACCGACTACCGCGCACCGGTGCGCGACGAGGAGTTCCAGCAGACCCGGCGGTTCTGGGACCAGCTGCTGGTCTCCGAGTCGGCGCAGGTGTACCGGGCCGAGTACCTGGCCACGGCGATCCTGGCCGCCGCCGAGGCGGGTCGTGACGGGCTCACCCTGGACGCGCTGCACACCGCGGCGGTGGACGCGAACGGGCTGCGGGACCTGGTGCGGCGGATCGCCGAGACCCGTTACGACGAGGGGTACGAGCGCGGCGTGCACGACCACGACGCCGCCGAGATCCTGCGGATGCTGCTGCGCCTGCACGCCGGTGCCGGGCTGCTGCGTTACCCGCCGGCCGACCGGGCCGCCGCGCAGTTGTTCTGGCGGTACGGCACCGACGAACCGACCCGGTCCGCCTGGACCGCCCGGGCCGCCTCGCTGGCCCGCGCCCGGCAGCGGTTCGGCCGTCCCGAGGGGGAGGACGCCGCCGACCGGCTCGGCGCGCAGCTCGCCGAGGCGGCCGAGACGTTCCTGCGGTCCGCCGGACTCCCGGTGCCGCCCGCTGGGACGGCGGTGGCCGGCGAGTACCTGTTCGAGGAACTGTCCTCACCGCCGGTGCGGTTCGTCACCGGTGGCGGGGCGCGGGCCCTGCTGGACCGGTTCCGCCGGGCACTCGGCGGCCCGCAGTCGCGGTCGTCCCGCGAGTTCGACGACGACCTGCGTGCCCTCGGTGACGACCTCGCCGGCCGTCACCAGCTGGTGGAGGCGTGGCTGACCGCGTTCCTGGCCACCGACGACGGCAACCTGTCCGGGTACGACCTGCCGGAGGCGGTCGCCGTCGAGCTGTGCGGTGCGGAGCCGGCCCGGCAGGACAGCACGGCGACGATGACCGAGACGGTCGGCGGGCTGCTCGGCGCGCACCCCCGCATCGACGGCTCCACGCTCGACGTACGGCTGGACGAGATGCTGGCCCGGACCCGGACGTTCCGCACCGACCTGGTCCCCGCGTACCGGGACTACCAGCGGCGACGCAACGCCCTGGTGGACGCCGAGCGGGACCGCCTGCGGCTGGAGGAGTACCGGCCGAAGGTGATGAACGCCTTCGTCCGCAACCGGCTGCTCGACGAGGTGTACCTGCCGCTGATCGGCGACAACCTGGCCCGGCAGCTCGGTGCCACCGGCGACGGCAAGCGGGTCGACCAGTCCGGCCTGCTGCTGCTGATCTCACCGCCCGGGTACGGCAAGACGACCCTGATGGAGTACGTCGCCAGCCGACTCGGACTGGTCTTCGTCAAGGTCAACGGGCCGGCCCTGGGCACC
Source organism: Verrucosispora sp. NA02020 (assembly GCF_013364215.1). Lineage (NCBI taxonomy): Bacteria > Bacillati > Actinomycetota > Actinomycetes > Micromonosporales > Micromonosporaceae > Micromonospora > Verrucosispora sp. NA02020. Next base: position 180,475 of record NZ_CP054923.1, read on the forward strand.
AAGGTCACCTCGCTGGACCCGGCCGAGGCGCCCGACGCCACCGCCCGGCAGGAGGTCGAGAAGATCTCCTTCGCCCTGGAGCTGGGCAACAACGTGCTGCTCTACCTGGACGACATCCAGCACACCAACCCGGAGCTGTTGCAGAAGTTCATCTCGCTCTGTGACGGGCAGCGCCGGATGGAGGGTGTCTGGGAGGGCCGCACCCGCACGTACGACCTGCGCGGCAAGCGGTTCGCGGTCTGCATGGCCGGTAACCCGTACACCGAGTCGGGGAAGCGGTTCCGGATCCCGGACATGCTCGCCAACCGGGCCGACGTGTGGAACCTCGGTGACGTGCTCTCCGGGCGGGAGGAGGCGTTCGCGCTCAGCTACATCGAGAACGCGCTCACCGCCAACCCGGTGCTGGCACCGCTCTCCGGGCGGGACCGGGGCGACCTGGAGCTGCTGGTCCGGATGGCACGCGGGGACGACTCGGTCCGTGCCGACCAGCTCTCCCACCCGTACCAGCCGGTGGAGCTGGAACAAATGGTGTCGGTGCTGCGCAAGATGCTGCGGGTGCAGCAGGTGGTGCTGGCCAACAACCAGGCGTACATCGCCTCGGCCGCCCAGTCCGACGACGCCCGCACCGAGCCGCAGTTCCAGCTCCAGGGCTCCTACCGGAACATGAACAAGCTCGCCGAGCGGATCGTGCCGGTGCTCACCGACGAGGAGCTGGAGGCGGTGATCGACGACCACTACCTGGGCGAGGCGCAGACACTCGCGGCGGGTGCGGAGGCGAACCTGCTCAAGCTCGCCGAGCTGCGTGGCCGGCTCACCCCGGAACAGGCCGCCCGGTGGGTCGAGGTGAAGGACGCCTTCCAGCGCTCGAAGGCACTGGGCGGGGGTGGCGACGATCCGGTCGACCGCGCGGTGGGCGCGCTCGGCCTGCTCGCCGACCGGGTCAGCGGAGTCGCCGCCGCGATAGGTCGTGTCAGCGAACGCTGAGCTGTCGTGTAAGGAGGGGTCCCCTGCTATGCCGTAGGCGTTAGCAGGGGACCCCTCCTTACATCCAGCATCTCGGATACACGTGTTCTGCCATCCGTCCAGGCGGGGTGCTGCCGGTCATCGCCCCGGCGTGTCGTCACGACGGCTGCCGGACCGGGGGCCGGACGGTCGGCGGGCATACACGGCGGCGACGCCGAACGCGGCCGTCATGATCGTTCCTACCGCCGCGATCCCGGCGATGGCCGTACCGTCGGTCTTGCTGCAACCGCCGAGAACCGCCAACAGCAGCACGGTCAGGAGCGCCATCGCAGTGGTGAGATAGGTGGCGTGCACAGGATGCAGATGTTCCCGTGCCCTCTCGCCCTGGTCGGCCTCCTCGTCACGGCTCGTGGATGCCATTCGTCGTTCCTCCCCCGTAGTCAACTGTGGACGGACTCATCGCTGTCGCCAATTAGACAGAGGGCGATGGGATGTGGTCAACGGGACAAGACGAATGAGAATCCCATGAACATTCAGACCTATCGAACTTAAGGTGCCAAAGTTGCTCGATGCCGGCCGTTTGGCCAGCTGACGCTGCGGGAGCGGTCAGCCGTAGTAGCGGCGTAGTTCCCGGGTGAGCACCTTGCCGGTGGCGTTGCGGGGCAGGTACTTGACGAAGACGACGTCGCGGGGGACGGAGAACCGGGCGAGGTAGTGTCGCACGTACTCGCGGACCGCCTCGGCGTCGAGCGTCTCGCCGGGGTGCAGCGCGAGGAACGCGGTGAGCCGCTGGCCGTACTCCGCGTCGCGGACACCGATGACGGCGGCCTCGCGTACCTGTGGGAGGTGGGCGAGGAGTTGTTCCACCTCGGCCGGGAAGACGTTCTCCCCACCAGAGACGATCATGTCGTCGGCTCGGCCGTCGACGAAGAGCAGTCCGTCGGCGTTGATCCGGCCCAGGTCGCCGGTGTCCAGCAGGCCGTCGTGGCGTTCCCGGTCGGCGCCCGAGGTGTAGCCCTCGAAGAGCATGTCGTTGCCGACCAGGATCCGGCCGACCCGGCCGCTGGGCACCGGCTCGCCGTCGTCGTCGACGATCGCGAGCCGGGTCCCGTGCGGTGGCCGTCCGGCGGTGGTGGGCGCGGTACGCAGGTCGACGGGGGTGGCGATGGAGGCCCAGGACGCCTCTGTCGAGCCGTACAGGTTGTAGAGCACGTCGCCGTAGGTGTCCATGAAGGCTGCCGGGAGACCGCCGGGCAGCGCCGATCCGCTGACGGCCACCACGGAGAGCGGCGGACGGGGATCCGGCGCCGGCACCTCCATCAACCGTTGCAGCATCACCGGCACCGCGAACAGGGCCTGGCAGCGGTGCCGGACCAGGGCGTCCAGGGTGGTGGCCGGGTCGAACCGTCGGTGCAGCACGATCGTGGCCCGCAACGCGAAGCAGACCTGGAGGGCGGCGTACCCCCAGGTGTGGAAGACCGGCGCGGCGATGAGGACGCGGTCCCGAACGTGCATCGGGATGCGGTCGATGATGGACACCAACGGACCGAAACCGTTGGGGATGGGCCGGCGGGCGCCCTTGGGCGTCCCGGTGGTGCCGGAGGTGAGCACGATGATCCGGCCGTCACGGTCGGGTGGGTGCAGCTCACCGGCGAGAGCGGTGACGATCAGGTCCTCGCGGGCCCGTTCGTCGAGGCGGTGCAGGTCGGCGGGGAGCCCGAGGGTGCGCTCGGTGAACTCGTCGTCGTGCACCAGCACCCGGATGCGTTGCTCCTGCGCCACGGTGGCCAACTGCGCGGCGGAGAGACCGGTGTTGACCAGTACGGCGTCCGCGCCGAGCAGGGTGGCGGCGACGATCGACTCGACGAGTCCGGCATGGTTGCGGCAGAGCACGGCGACCCGGTCGCCGGCCTGCACACCGACACCGGCGCGCAACGCGCGAGCCAGCCGCATCGAGCGGTCGAGCAGGTCGGCGTAGGTCAGTTCGGTGCCGTGCTCGTCGACGATCGCGATCCGGTCCGGATCGCGGGCCGCCGCCTGACGTAGTTCACCGGCAAGACTCCAACCCCAGGTACGCAGCGCGTGGAGTTGGGCGGCCACCCGGATCGGCCGGCCCGGAGTGAGCAGGCCCCGCCGGGTCAACGTGGTGACGACGAACGGCAGTCCCATGCCCGGAGTTCTCCTTCCGCAGCCCGATGCCCACCCTTCCGATCTTGCCTGCTGGCGGGGTGGTTCGCCCACGTCGAACCGGCCGGCGCTCACGTACGGAGCACCGGCCGGGTGCCGTCCGTGTCGGACGGCCGGACGTCAGCGGATCTGCATCCCGGAGATCGCCCGGGAGATGACCAGGCGCTGGATCTCGGAGGTGCCCTCGAAGATGGTGTAGATCTTGGCGTCGCGGTACCACCGCTCGACCGGGTGGTCACGGAGGAAGCCGGCCCCGCCGAGCAACTGGACCGCCTTCTCGGTGACCGCTACCGCCACCTCGCCGGCCTTGAGCTTGGACATCGACCCCTCGCCCGCCGTGAACGGCCGGTTGTTCCGGCCCATCCAGGAGGCCCGCCAGACCAGCAGCCGGGCGGCGTCGATCTCGGTCTTCATGTCGGCGAGCGCGAAGGCGACCGCCTGGTTGGTGATGATCGGGCGGCCGAACTGGACCCGTTCCCGGGCGTAGTCCAGGGCGTACTCGTAGGCGGCCCGCGCCACGCCGAGCGCCTGGGCGCCGACGGTGGGTCGGGACAGCTCGAACGTCCGCATCGCGGCCTGGCCGGAGGCGCGTTGCCCGGACCGGGCCCGGGCCAGCCGCTCCTCCAGCGACTCCCGGCCGCCGAGCAGGCACCGGCCGGGCACCCGCACGTCGTCGAGGAAGACATCCGCTGTGTGAGATGCCCGTAGGCCGAGTTTGCGCAGCTTGCGGGTGGCGGAGAGGCCGGCGGTGCCGGGCGGTACGACGAACGCGGCCTGACCTCGCGAGCCCAGCTCGGGGTCGACCGAGGCGGTCACCACGTGCACGGCGGCGATCCCACCGTTGGTGGCGTACGCCTTCTGGCCGCGCAGCACCCACTCGTCGGTCGCCTCGTCGTACTCGGCCCGGGTCCGCATCGCGGAGACGTCCGAACCGGCTTCCGGCTCGGAGGAACAGAACGCGGCGACCGCCGGCGAGTCGACGTCACCGAAGCACTGCGGCACCCACTCGACGAGCTGGTCGGGTGTGCCGCTGCCATAGATCGCGGCGACCGCGAGCGAGGTGCCGAAGATGCTCAGCCCGATGCCGGCGTCTCCCCAGAACAGCTCCTCGCTGGCGATCGGCAGCGAGAGCCCGGTGGGGTCGGCCCAGCAGGTGGCGAGGAACTCGAAGCCGTAGAGGCCGACCTTGGCCGCCTCGCCGATGATCGGCCAGGGAGTCTCCTCCCGGGCGTCCCACTCGGCGGCGGCCGGGCGCACGACCTCGCTGGCGAAGCCGTGCACCCAGTCGCGCAGATCCCGCTGTTCCTCGTTCAGGTCGAGCGAGAATTCGACCATCTCAGGCCTTGGGGATGTCGAAGAGGTTGGCGATGTTGGCGGCCAGCCCCAGGTCACCCTTTGCCTTGAGCTTGCCGGTCATGAACATCATGACCGGGTTGGCGCCACCCGAGACGATCTTCAGGAACTCGACCGGGCCCAGCGTCAGGGCCAGTCGCGGCTCGTGCTGCGGGGTCTCGTTGACCGTGCAGGTGCCGTCGGCGATGACCACCTCGTACGTGTCGGTGCCGCCGTCGGGGGCGCCGGTGATGTTCCAGTGGATCACCGCGTTGGTGGAACCGGCCCGGTCCGCGCGGAAGATCTGCGGCAGTCGCCGGAAGACCTCGCCGAGGATCTTTCCGCGCAGGTCGCCCGACATGATCTCGGCGAGCTTGCTATCCGGGGTGCTCTTGACGAGCTGGGCGAACTCCTTCGGGCCCATGTTGGCGAAGTTGGCCGGGTCGAAGTCAGTCATGGAACGCACCTCTCGAACAGTGGTTACTCAGGCGTAACCCTACGCACCAGTAGGTATGCTCGCAAGGTGTCCGCGACACCCGCCTTCAAGCGCCTCCCCCGGGCCGTACGCGAGCAGCAGATGCTCGACGCCGCCGTGCGGGTCTTCTCCCGGCGCGGCTACCACGGCGCCAGCATGGACGAGATCGCCGAGGACGCCGGCATCTCCAAGCCCATGGTCTACGCGTACCTCGGCACCAAGGAAGAACTCTTCGTCGCCTGCCTGCACCGCGAGGGCACCCGGATGATGGAGGCCATCGCCGGGGCGGCCGTCCCCGACCTGCCCGCCGACGAACGACTCTGGCGTGGCCTGCGGGCGTTCTTCGGCTTCGTCGGCGCACACCGGGACGGTTGGTCGGTGCTCTACCGGCAGGCCCGCGCCGAGCAGCCGTTCGCCCGGGAACTGGCCCAGATGCGGGCCAGGATGGTCGAGGTGGTCGCCGGGATGCTGGACCACGCGCTGCGGGCCGAGGGACGTACCGCTGCCGAGACCGAGTTGGAAGTAGTCGCGTACGCCCTGGTCGGGGCGACTGAGTCGCTGGGTGACTGGCTCGCGGACCACCCTGACGCCGACCCGGAGAAGACCGCGACCCGGATGATGAACGCCGCCTGGCTGGGGGCCGGGCAACTCCTGCGCGGCGTGAGCTGGCACCCGCCCGAGGTGTAAGGAAGGGCACCTTATTAACGCCTGCGGTAGTAGCGGGGTCCCCTGTTAACAGCCGCCGTCCGCACCGCTCGCCGCCCGCCGGTGCGCCCGGTGCCGGAGCCAGCGGATCAGCTCCACCAGCAGCGTCACCGAGACCGAGAGCCCGATGCCGGCCAGGATGCCGTGCAGCGGGTGCTGTTCGAAGGCGAGTCCGCCGAAGATGCCGAGCAGGACGCAGTACACCGCCCACGAGGCGCAGCCGATCAGGTCGAAGAGGAAGAACCGGCGCAGCGGGTAACGGACGGCGCCCATGGCCAGGGTGACCGCCGTCCGCCCGCCCGGGACGTAACGGGCGGCGATGAGGATGACGCCGCCGCGCCGGTCGACCGCCCGCCTGGCCCATTCCGAACCGGCCCGGCGCCGGCTGTCCACCGGTGAGTGGTCGAGCCGGCGCGACCCACCTCCGCGTCCGATCCCGTACGAGATGTGGTCTCCGACGGTCGCGCCGAGCGTGGCCGCCACGACGATCAGCGCCAGGTTCGGCTCTCCGCCGGTGGCGAGCACGGTGACGCTGATGACCGCCGCCTCGGAGGGCACCAGCGGGAAGAACGCGTCGACGGCGGTGAGCCCGAAGATCAGCAGGTACACCCAGGGTGAGGTGAGTGTCTGTCGGAGCAGGTCGAGCGCGGCCTCCATGTCTCCATGCTCAGGGCACGGACTGTTAGGAAGGGGCCCTTCCTCTACACCAGGCGTTAATAAGGTGCCCTTCCTTACGAACGTGCTTCTCGGCAGAGGTGGGTCCGTGCGAGGTGAGGAGCACCGGAGCGCCGAGCGCCTCGCCGATCATCTCGGGCCAGTTTGCCGGACCGGCGTCGTAGAGCGGGCGTGCCCGCAGCAGGCGGGCGGTGAGCGCGGCCTGCCGGTCGAGGTCGCCGGCCGGGCCCGGGAGCAGCCGGTCCAGGCCGTCGTAGCGGCGGCAGATGCGCAGGTCGAGATCACGTTCGGTGAGATCCAGGTGGGTCAGCGCCAGGCCGTCCACCCCGCCCGCGACCGCCAGGGCGTACGCGTGCGCGACGGCGTCGAAGTGACCGAACCGGAAGCGGCCCTGCCAGGGGTTCGTCGCGTTGTGCGGGTCGGTCAGCGGCAGCGACGGGTCCTCGGTGACCAGCGGTCCTGGACCGTGCCGGGTGGTGACGGTCCGCAGCACCCCGATCCGCAGCGCCGATCCGCCCTGCCCGGCCTCGGCCAGCAGAGTCTCGGCGTTGGCGAAGGTGGTGGTGCTCCACGTGGTGTACGGGTGGAAGCCGTGCCACTCGTCCAGCAGCACCCCCTGGGCGCCCTCGAACACGCACGGCCCGGCCCGTAGCGCCCCGGCCAGCCAGGAGCCGTCGACGATCGCCACCCGTTCGGCGAAGGCCCGGTACGCCGGCAGGCAGTCCGCGACCGGTGGGGCATCCAGCGGCCCGAGTTCGGCGGTGAGCCGGTCCCGGAGTGCGGTCAACCGTCGGCGCAGCACCTCCGGGTCGCGGCAGTCGGCGACCCGGGGTGCCTCGTCGGGGTGGGCGAGCCCGTACGCGACAGTCTCGCCCACCCCCTGCCCGCAGGAACCGTGCCGGTCGGCTCCCCGGGCTGTCTCCCGGGCCCGGTTGGCGGCCCGGTGGTACGGGGTGGCCAGCAGCGCCGCCCCGTCCACGGTCAACCGGTCGAACGCGTCGGGCACCCCGACGGCGGCGAGGTGGTCGGCCTCGGCGGCGAGCGCCAGCGGGTCCACCACGACGTGCCGGGACAGGTGGGTGCGTACGCCGGGGTGGAAGGTGCCGGCACCGAACTGCGCGAAGGTGTGGTGTCGGCCGTCGGGCCGGACGACGTTGTGCGCCGCCTGCGCACCCCCGTTGAACCGGACCACGGTGTGCACCGGCCGGGTGGCGCAGAGCCAGTCCACGACCGTGCCCTTGCCGGCGTCGCCGTACCCGAGGTCGACCACGATCGCGTGCTCCGGACCCGGCCCGCCGGCCGAGCCCCCGGTGAACCGGCCCGCCGGACCATCCGCCGGCCCGCTGGCCAACCCGCCTGCCGGGCCGCGCCCGGGTGCCGGGACACCCGGGCGCGTGACGGTCATCGGCTCGTTCACAGCCGGACGACCCCGCCGCCGGTGGTGCGGGTGGCCGGCAGCTCGGCCACCTCGGCGCGGCGCGCGCCGTTCAGCCGGGCCAGCGCCTTCGACACCGTGCGGGTGGCCGTCGAGCCGGTCCGGTCCAGGTCCCGCAGGCCGGTGTCGAGGTCGATGGCCTGCTCGCCGAGGCCGACGGTGAGCGCGATCGTCTCGCAGACCGCGTCGAGGTCGTCCAGCTCCAGGGCGTTCTGGCCGAGCAGGCCGCGCCAGAAGTCGAGCACCTTGCGGTTGCCCGAGTAGTGGCTGCCGGCCGGGAGCAGGTAGTACGTGTCCCAGCGGCGGGTCACCTCGTCGACGATCTGCCGCACCGGCACGTCCTCGCGCGGGTCGTCGCCGATCAGGCGGGCCACCTCGGCGGCCTTGACCGACGGGTACGCCAGCTCGTCGCCGATGATGAAGAGGTAGCCGCGTCGGCCCCGCTTCTCCCAGCTGTCGGTGACCGTCCGTCGGGCCATGTAGTAGAGCGCCAGTTCGTAGGACTCCATCATCTGGCCGCCACCGCCGCCCTCCAGCACGATCCGCCCGAGGTCCTCGTCCATCCGGTTGTCGGACTCGAACTGGCCGATCTGCAACGGCACCCGGTCGCAGGTGGCGTCGCCGATCGCGCCGAACATGATCTGCGGGTCGCGGGCGTACCCCTGGCGCAGCAGCAGTCCCAGCAGTTGCGGCAGCTTGGCCTGGAGGGTGCGGGGCACGTGCCCCATCGAGCCGGTCACGTCGAACAGCACCGTGACCGGGGTCGACCGCGGGTGCTCGGCCGAGTCACGGCTCTCCCGCGTCGCGCCACGGGGGTCCAGTTGCGGGTGCACCACCTTGGCTCCGCTGTCGCTGTACGAGAACGCGCTCTTGCCGGTGGCCCGGCGGTACCGGTCGGCGGCGGTGTACACGTCGGTGGACCACATTCCGCTGCCCATGGCAGCCTCCTTAGGGGGTGAGGGTGAAGGGTCGGAAGGTGCGCGGCCCGTAGAGCCGGTGCAGCACCTCGTCGAGTTCGCCGAGCAGTCGCCAGGCGTCGTCGGGGCGGCCCGACAGCGATCGCTGTCGGCAGCCCGCCGCGAAGGCGAGCAGCTCGTGCGGGGCCCGGTGCCCCATCAGCCAGGTCATGCACCGGGTGGCCATGTCGATGTCGGTGCCCGGCCCGCAGGGGCGACGCCCGGTGACCTCGGCCGGGTACCACTCCTGGTGGTCCGGGACCAGCGCGGGCACGACGCCGCCGGGCTCGGTGGCGAAGCACCAGTCGACCAGCACCACGCCGTGCGCGTCCGGCTCGATCAGCACGTGGGGCGGCAGCACCGCGCCGTGCACGACGCCGGCCCGGTGGGCCAGGCCGAGCGCCACCAGCAGCCGTCGCCACATCCAGGCCACGTCGCGGGCGTCCAACCCGTCCGGGTACGCCTGCCGCACGTCGACCAGGCTGCGCAGGCCGGGTGCGGTGGCGAGGACGGTGACCTGGCGTTCCGCCCCGGTGGCGGGGTCCCGGTGCGCGAACGTGTCGACCAGCCGGGGCACGTACGGCAGCCAGCGGGGGTCGCCGTGGTCGGCGAGTCGGCGCAACGCGCGCTGCTCACGGATCATCAGGTCGTTGTCGCCGACCTCGCGGGGCAGTTTGAGCAGCCGGTCCCCGCCGACGTCGTAGAGGTCGGCGAGGTCACCCGAGTACGCCGGTGCGCCGCAGTGGTAGCCGCGCAGGACGGTGACCCGGCGGGCGCGCCAGCGGGTGGTGACCCGGACGAACGCCTCGGTGGCCTCGGCGCGTACGCCCGGGGCGGTCCGGTCCAGCCGGTCGGGGTGCAGGGCGGTGACCAGTTCCCGGTAGCGGCGTTCCGGTGCGTCGGCGCCGAACAGGTCGTGGTCGTCGCGGGCAGCGGTGACCAGGCGGATCGCCTCGTCGGTCCTCATCGCACCGTCTCCTCCCGGGCGGGCCGCAGCAGCGCCGGGTGCAGCAGCCGGGCGTCGCCGGCCCGGTAGAGGCGGGCACGCGGGCCGCCCCGGCTGCCGCCGCGTTCGGTGTTGGCGCCGGTGCTCTCCACGAAGCCGGGCACGGAGAGCACCTTGCGGTGGAAGTTGCCGGCGTGCAGCGGGTGGCCCCAGACCGTCTCGTAGACGGTGCGCAGCTCGCCGATGGTGAACTCGGGCGCGAGGAAGCGGGTGGCCAGCGGCGTGTACTCCAGCTTGGAGCGGGCCCGCTCCAGCCCGTCGTCGACGATCCGGCGGTGGTCGAAGGCGAGTTCCCGGCCGGGCAGCTCGGCGACCGGCACCCAGCCGGCCTCGTCGGCGTCGGTGCCGGCGGTGGCGTCCGGCAGGTCGGGGGCGAAGGCGAGGTGGGCGATGGAGACGACCCGCATCCGCGGGTCGCGCTCGGGCGCGCCGTAGCTCGCGAGCTGCTCCATGTGGACGCGACGCAGCCGCTCCCCGCCGAGCCCGGTCTCCTCGGCCAGCTCCCGCCGGGCGGCGGTGGCCGGGTCCTCGTCCGGGCGGACGAAGCCGCCGGGCAGCGCCCAGTGTCCGGCGTACGGCGGCTCGGCGCGGCGGATCAGCAGCAGGTGCAGCGCGTCGTCCCGGATGGTCAGCGCGACCACGTCGGCGGTGACCGCCACGGCCGGGTAGGCCCGTGGGTCGTAGGAGGCGAGGAAGTCCTGCTCGTTCACGCTCAATCACTCTCACTCTGAGAACATCTCTATGTGAGAACAACTTAGCGCGAAAAGGAGGGCCGGGCAAGTGCCCGACCCTCACCTCAGCGAATCGTGCCCACCAGATGCGGTCGACCTCGCTGGTCGTGCAGCGCGACGTCCCACCCGGCCAGGGCCGCCGTGGCGCTGAACGCCACCGTGCTCGGCAACGGCACCGGCAGCTTGAACGCCACGTCGACCGTGTACGCCTCGGGCAGCCGGTTCTCCACCGCCGCCAGGCAGCGGGCCTTGCTCCACATCCCGTGCGCGATCGGCCGGGGGAAGCCGAACAGCTTCGCGCCCAGCCGCGAGGTGTGGATCGGGTTGTGATCGCCGGAGACCCGCGCGTAGTCCGTACCCACCCGGGGCTCGACCCGCCACCGCGCGGACGCGGCCGGCGGCGCGGGACGGTCACCCGGGTCGCGCCGTTCGCCGCCACCCGAAGTGCGCTGCAGGCCCAGGTACGTCGAGACGCCGCGCCACACCTCCTCGCCGTCGACCGACCCGACGAGGACCACGTCGACCTGGCGCCCCCGGTCGTGCGGGCGCAGGTGCTCCGCCCACGTGGTGAAGTCCAGCCGGTCGGCCACGGTGACCGGGCGGTGCACGGTGATCCGGTTCGCCACGTGCACCACCCCGGTCAACGGGATCGGGAAGTCCGGTGCGCTGATCAGGCGCAGCGCCAGCGGGAAGCCCACCACGTGCGGGAAGGTCGCCGGCAACCGGTCGGCGAGCCGGAAACCGCACACCCGGTCGTAGTCGGCCAACCGGTCCGGATCCACGGCCACCCGGTCGACGGCCAACTCCACCGCCGGCACCTCGTCCGTCCGCCGCCCGCCGCGCCCCGGCACCGCGCTCAGCAGGGCCTGCCGGTACAACGGCCCGGCCGCCGGCAGTGCGGACAGGGTCACCCGCTCCCGTTGCGTGGCCATCACGCCCCCAGCAGGCTCTGGCCGCACACCCGGACCACGTTGCCGCTGACCGCGCCCGAGGCGGGCCAGGCCAGCCAGCCGATGGTCTCCGCGACGTCCACCGGCAGCCCACCCTGGGAGAGGCTGTTCATCCGGCGGCCCGCTTCACGCAACACCAGCGGGACACGGGCGGTGAGCCGGGTCTCGATGAAGCCGGGCGCGACGGCGTTCACGCTGATCCCCCGGTCACGCAGTGCCGGGGCCAGTGCGTCGACCAGCCCGATAACACCGGCCTTGCTGGTGGCGTAGTTGGTCTGGCCCCGGTTGCCGGCGATCCCGGCGATCGAGGAGACGCCGACGATCCGCCCGCCGTCCGGGATCACCCGGTCCAGCAGCACGTCGTTGATGCGTTCCTGGCTGGACAGGTTGACGTCGATGACCTGGTCCCAGCGGTCGGCGTCCATCCGGCCCAGGGTCTTGTCGCGGGTGATGCCGGCGTTGTGCACCACCACGTCCACCCGGCCGTGTCGTTCGGCCAGGTGGTCGGCGAGCCGGGCCGGCGCGTCGGCGGCGGTCAGGTCGAGCTGTACGGCGCTGCCGCCGATCTCGTTGGCGACGCCGGCCAGCGCGTCCCCGGCGGCCGGCACGTCCAGCGCCACCACCGTCGCCCCGTCCCGGGCCAGCACCCGGGCCAGTGCCGCGCCGATGCCCCGGGCCGCGCCGGTGACCAGCACCACCTGCCCGTCCAGCGGGCGGTCCCAGTCCACCGGTGCGCTCGCCCGGCCGGCACCGACCCGGATCACCTGCCCCGACACGTACGCCGAGCGGCCGGAGAGCAGGAACCGCAGGGTCGCGTCCAGGCTGGTCCAGGTGCTCTCGTCGGCCTGCCGCGTGACGTGGACCAGTTGGGCGGTGATGCCCCGGCCGAAATCCTTGCCGATGCTGCGGGTCAGCCCCTCCAGGGCCCGCTGGGCGGTCGCCTCACGCGGCGTGTCGCACTCGGCGGGCGGGGTGCCCAACACGATCACCCGGCCGCTGGGCTGCACCGCCCGGGCCTGCGGGTGGAAGAAGTCGTGCAGTTGCCGCAGCCCGGTCGAGTCGGTGATGCCGGTGGCGTCGTAGACCAGGGCGGAGCTGGTCGGCGTACGGCCGGAGGTGGGGTCCGGTGCGGCGGTGGCCGGATCGCGCAGGGCGAGCCCGGCGCCGGTCAGGATCCTGCCGACCGGCTCGGCGAGCCGGCCCCCGGTGGAGGTGCCGAGCAGGACCGGCCCGGGGAGGATCGGCTCACCCGGCGCATGTCGGCGAAGTCGTGGCGGATCGGGTAGTCCGAGGCGCTTGACCAGCGCTCGACCGGCGCTCGACTGGACAAAACTCGCGTACCTGTCGGTCATAGGCGTAGCCTACTGGCGGGTAAGGTACGGCAACACTCCTGAGGAGGCGGATCGTGCAGAAGGTTCGACGGGTCGCGGTCATCGGCGGCAACCGGATCCCCTTCGCCCGCTCGAACTCGCGGTACGCCAGCGCCTCGAACAGTGACATGCTCGGCGCCGCCCTGGACGGGCTGGTCGCCCGCTTCGGCCTGGCCGGGCAGCGCGTCGGCGAGGTGGTCGCCGGAGCCGTGCTCAAACACGCCAAGGACTTCAACCTGACCCGCGAGGTGGTGCTCGGTTCGAAGCTCGACCCGCGCACCCCGGCGTACGACATCCAGCAGGCCTGCGGCACCGGCCTGGAGGCCGCGATCCTGGTCGCCAACAAGATCGCCCTCGGTCAGCTCGACGTCGGCATCGCCGGCGGTGTCGACACCACCTCCGACGCCCCGCTCGCCGTCAACGAGGACATGCGGCGCACGCTGCTCCGGCTCAACTCGGCCCGGACGCTGGGCGAGCGGCTGCGGATCGCCGCCAAGCTGCGCCCGGCCCAGCCGTTCCAGCCGGAGGTCCCCCGCAACGCCGAGCCGCGTACCGGGCTCTCCATGGGCGAGCACGCCGCGCAGACCGCGCTGCGCTGGAACATCGACCGGCAGGCCCAGGACGAGCTGGCGCTGCGCTCGCACCAGCGGCTCGCCGCCGCGTACGACAAGGGGTTCTTCGACGACCTGATGACCCCCTACCTGGGGCTCACCCGCGACGGAAACCTCCGCGCCGACACCACGCTGGAGAAGCTCGGCACGCTGCGGCCGGTCTTCGGCGCCAAGGGCCCGGACGCCGAGCGGGCCACCATGACCGCCGGCAACTCCTCGCCGCTCACCGACGGCGCCTCCACCGTGCTGCTGGCCAGCGAGGAGTGGGCAGCCGCACACCAACTGCCGGTGCTGGCCTGGTTCACCTGGTCGGAGACGGCGGCGGTGGACTTCGTGCACGGCGACGAGGGCCTGCTGATGGCCCCCGCGTACGCGGTGCCCCGGATGCTGGCCCGGGCCGGGCTCACCCTCCAGGACTTCGACTACTACGAGATCCACGAGGCGTTCGCCTCGCAGGTGCTGGCCACCCTGGCCGCGTGGGAGTCGCCGGAGTTCTGCAAGGACCGGCTCGGTCTGGACGCCCCGCTCGGCACCATCGACACCGACAAGCTCAACGTGCACGGCTCCTCGCTGGCCGCCGGGCACCCGTTCGCGGCCACCGGCGGCCGGATCGTGGCCACCCTGGCCAAGCTCCTCGCCGAGAAGGGCAGCGGCCGGGGACTCATCTCGATCTGCGCGGCCGGCGGCCAGGGCGTGACGGCGATCCTGGAACGCTGACCTCCGGGTTGTCGGCCGTACCCGGTCGGGGCGGGCGGCGGCGGCATCGGGAGAATGGCGGGGTGACGACGATCCCGAACGTGCTCGCCAACCGGTACGCCTCGCCCGAGCTGGTCGCCCTCTGGTCGCCGGAGGAGAAGATCCGGCTGGAACGTCGCCTCTGGCTGGCCGTGCTCCAAGCCCAGCGGGACCTCGGCGTGCCGGTGCCCGACGGGGTGGTCGAGGCGTACGAGCGGGTGCTCGACGACGTCGACCTCGACTCGATCGCGGCCCGGGAGCGGGTCACCCGGCACGACGTGAAGGCCCGCATCGAGGAGTTCAGCGCGCTCGCCGGGTACGAGCACGTGCACAAGGGGATGACCTCGCGGGACCTCACCGAGAACGTCGAGCAGCTCCAGGTGCGTCGCTCGCTGGAGCTGATCCGGGACCGGGTGGTGGCGACGTTGGCCCGGCTCGCCTGGCACGCCCACGAGTACGCGGACGTGGTGATGGCCGGGCGCTCGCACAACGTCGCGGCGCAGGCCACCACGCTGGGCAAGCGCTTCGCGTCGGCCGCCGAGGAACTGATCATCGCGTACGAGCGACTGGAGGACCTGATCTCCTGGTACCCGCTGCGCGGGATCAAGGGGCCGGTGGGTACCGCCGCCGACCAGTTGGACCTCTTCGACGGCGACGCCGAGAAGGTGGCCGAGCTGGAGCGGCGGGTCGCCGAGCACCTCGGCTTCCAGCGGGTGCTGGACAGCGTCGGGCAGGTCTACCCCCGGTCGATCGACATGGCCGTGATCGCCGCGCTGGCGCAGGTGGCCGCCGCACCCTCCTCGCTGGCCACCACGATCCGGCTGATGGTCGGGCAGGAGTTGGCCACCGAGGGCTTCAAGCCGGGCCAGGTGGGTTCCAGCGCGATGCCGCACAAGATGAACACCCGTTCGTCGGAGCGGGTCAACGGCTTCGCCGTGATCATCCGGGGGTACCTGTCGATGGTCGGCGAGCTGGCCGGCGACCAGTGGAACGAGGGGGACGTCTCCTGCTCCGTGGTCCGCCGGGTGGCCCTGCCGGACGCCTTCTTCGCCGCCGACGGGCTGTTCCAGACGTTCCTCACCGTGCTCGACGAGTTCGGCGCGTACCCGGCGGTGATCAACCGGGAGTTGGAGCGTTTCCTTCCATTCCTGGCCACCACCAAGATCCTGGTGGCGGCGGTGCGTCGGGGCGTGGGCCGGGAGACCGCCCACGAGGCGATCAAGGAGCACGCGGTGGCCGTGGCGCTCGCCATGCGTGAGCAGGGTGCGCCCGACAACGACCTCTTCGACCGCCTCGCCGCCGACCCCCGGCTGGGCCTCACCCGCGCCGAGATCGACGCCCTGGTCGCCGACCGGGCCGCCTTCGTCGGCGCCGCCCCCGCCCAGATCCAGGCGGTGACCACCCGGATCTCCAAGATCGTCCAGTCCCACCCACACGCCGCCACCTACACCCCCCCACCAATCCTCTAACCCCCTCCCCCCTACCCGCCGACGCAGGCGTTGATCAAGAAGTTTGGGTCGCCCAGGAGTGCTCCGGAGGACCCAAACTTCTTGATCAACGCCACCGGCCGACTCAGGGCGGTGGGGTGGGTGGGTGGGTGGGGTGGATGGGTGTCAGTCGCGGGTGGGGGTTTCGGCGGCGGAGCTGAGGTTGGGAGCGCTGGCAGGCTCGGCGATGCCGCCCGGGGTCTCGGCGAAGGACGGGTCCTGGGCGGTCTCGGCCGCTACGAGGGGCTGGTCCGGCGGCATCACGTCGGGCATCTTCGGTGCCACGATCACGGCGGTGCCGTAGGCGCAGATCTCCATCCACATCTCGCCGCAGTCGCGGCTGTCGAACCGCATCCCCACGACCGCGTTCGCGCCGAGCCGTCGGGCCTCCTCCCCGAGCCGCGCCACGGAGTCGGTACGCCAGCGGGTGAGGTTGTCCGGTGCGGACGGGTCGTACGCGCCACCGCGCAGGTTCTTCACCCCCTCGCGGTAGGGGTTGCGGGTCCTGGCCATGGAGGAGACCACTTCGCCGAGGATCTGGCGGATCTCGTAGCCGGGAAGTTGGTCCGTCGTCACGACCAGCACGTTTCTGATGCTGGCAGTCGATGCGGGTCGCCAACGCGAGGGTTGTTCACCTGAACGGATGCTGCAAAACGACGCGGCGCGGACGGCGGGCGCGCAGCCCACCATCCGCGCCGACCGGGCGCTAACCGTCAGACACCGGCCACCGAGGTGATCCAGGCACGGTTGAACGCGACACTGCCGTAGTTCTGGATGTTCACCCCGTCGGCCGTCGAGGCGACGCCGACCTGCGCGCCGTTGTAGAACTGCGGACCGCCCGAGTCGCCCCGCCAGGCGTTGCCGTTGATCCGGGTGCTCCGGATCGCCTGCCCGCCGTACGCGTCGGTGACGCCGGTGCTGGTCACCCGGACCGACGCGGTCTTGAGCTGGGGGGAGGCCGCGCAGCCGCTGTAGCAGGTCCGGCCCCAGCCGTAGATCGAGTTGGTGGAGTTGACCGGCGGGTTGCTGCTGGCCAGCGTGACGTAGCTGGTGCTCACCGTGCTGGAGAGCCGCATCAGGGCCAGGTCGTAGCGGCCGTAGGTGGCGCTGACCGTGCGGGTGACGCCGCCGGAGGAGAGGTACACGCTGCCCACCCGGACGGACATGTTGCTGCCGATGCAGTGCTGGGCGGTGAGCACCCACTGGGGCGCGATGATCGTGCCGGAGCAGGTGAACGAGCCGTTGCTGAACACCGCTGCCGCCCACGGCGCGGAGGAGACGGTGCTGCCGCCGATGATGTACGGGCTGACGGGGGAGGCGACGGCGCCGGAACTGGCGCCGACGACGCCGACCATGGCTGTGGCGAAGGCCACGATCAGGGATCGGATGCGCATCGGTAGGGCTCCTTCGGGGTGTGGCGACCCGGGTTGACCGAGTCGATCTGCGCTGGCGGGAGGGGGTGAACCGCCACCGCGACGACAGTTAATCGACGTCTGACGATGTACCGTAGGGCCCGGTGAGGTGTTTCACAAGAGGTTCATCGAAACAGCCGGATGTAACAGTCGGATTCGCTGGCGTCGGGGAAGGGGGGCCGGATCGGGCCGATCAGGGCCCGTCGACCGCCTGGAGGGGGGTGAAACCTGCCCGGACCGGGCCGTCCGGCAACGAACCCGTATCGAGACTGCAACGAACCCGTATCGGTCCCGAAGGCCCCACGCGGGTACGGTCGGACACCGCCGGGACCGCGTCCGGCCGGTGCGTCTGGCGCCGTATCTGCCAGGTAGGCTGGCTGCGCTCGCCCGTTGTGGGTCGGCACCCAACTGCGTACACAGTCAGGAGTGCCCAGTGCCTCGCGTCGTCGTCGACGTCATGCTCAAGCCCGAGATCCTCGATCCTCAGGGCCAGGCCGTCGCAAACGCGCTGCCCCGGCTCGGCGTCAACGACGTCGCCTCGGTACGGATCGGCAGGCGGATCGAGATCGACTTCACCGGTGAACCGGACCTGGACCGGGCCCGGGAGATCGCCGACAAGTTGCTCGCCAACCCGGTCATCGAGGACTTCACCGTCCACCTGGTCGAGGCCGACGAAGCCGCGGACGCCCGCTCGTGACCGCCCGGGTCGGTGTGGTGACGTTCCCCGGCTCGCTCGACGACGGGGACGCGGCCCGGGCCGTCCGGATCGCCGGCGCGGAGCCGGTCCGCCTCTGGCACGGGGACGCCGAGCTGCACGGGGTGGACGCGGTCGTCCTGCCCGGCGGCTTCTCCTACGGTGACTACCTGCGGTGCGGCGCCATCGCCCGGTTCGCCCCGGTGATGGAGAAGATCGTCGACGCCGCAGCCGGTGGTCTGCCGGTGCTCGGCATCTGCAACGGCTTCCAGATCCTCTGCGAGGCGCACCTGCTGCCCGGCGCGCTCACCCGCAACCAGCACCTGCACTTCCGCAACCGGGACCAGGTCCTGCGGATCGAGGCGACCGGCACGGCCTGGACGAACGCGTTCCAGCCCGGCCAGGAGGTGCTGATCCCGGTCAAGAACGGCGAGGGTTGCTACGTCGCCGACCCGGCGACGCTCGACGCGCTGGAGGCCGAGGGTCGGGTGGTGGCCCGGTACCTCGGCGGCAACCCGAACGGGTCGCAGCGCGACATCGCCGCGATCACCAACCCCGCCGGCAATGTGGTCGGCATCATGCCGCATCCCGAGCACGCGGTGGAGGCCCTCACCGGCCCCTCCCTCGACGGCCTCGGCTTCTTCACCTCGGTGCTCAAGCACCTGGTGGGGGCGCCGGCGTGACCGTCGGCTGCGGGATCAACGGTCAGCTCACCCGCCTCCCCGGCGGCGAGCGCAACGAGGAGATGTCATGACCACGCATCCGGACCCGGTACGGGAGACCCCGGAGGCATACCCGGCCGCGCCGGTCCAGCCGAACCCGGCTGCCGCCGCGTCCCCGGTCGCCCCGCCCCGGCACGCCGCCGCGCAGGAGGCCACCGACTGGACCGGCGGGGTGGACACCGTCCCGGCCGCCGACGGCAGCCCGGACGAGCTCCAGCCCTACGCCGAGCTCGGGCTCCGCGACGACGAGTACGACCGGATCCGGCACATCCTGGGCCGCCGGCCGACCCAGTCCGAGCTGGCGATGTACTCGATCATGTGGAGCGAGCACTGCTCCTACAAGTCGAGCAAGGTGCACCTGCGCCAGTTCGGCGAGAAGGCCCCGCCCAGCGACCGGCTGCTGGCCGGCATCGGGGAGAACGCCGGTGTGGTGCAGATCTCCGACGAGCTGGCGGTGACCTTCAAGGTCGAGTCGCACAACCACCCCAGCTTCGTCGAGCCGTACCAGGGTGCCGCCACCGGCGTCGGTGGCATCGTCCGCGACATCCTGGCCATGGGTGCCCGCCCGGTGGCGGTGATGGACCCGCTGCGCTTCGGTGCCGCCGACCACCCCGACACCGCCCGGGTGCTGCCCGGCGTGGTGGCCGGAGTCGGCGGGTACGGCAACTGCCTCGGTCTGCCCAACATCGGCGGCGAGGTCGTCTTCGACCCCTGCTACCAGGGCAACCCGCTGGTCAACGCGCTCTGCCTCGGCGTCCTGCCGGTCAGTCGCCTGCAGAACAAGGCCGCCGTCGGCCCCGGCAACGTCGTGGTGCTGATGGGCGCCAAGACCGGCCGGGACGGCATCGGCGGTGTCTCCGTGCTGGCCAGCGCCACCTTCACCGAGGGCAGCGAGAAGCGCCGCCCGTCGGTGCAGGTCGGTGACCCGTTCATCGAGAAGCTGCTGATCGAGGCGTGCCTGGAGCTGTACGACGCCCAGCTCGTCGCCGGCATCCAGGACCTCGGTGGCGCCGGGCTGACCTGCGCGCTCACCGAGACCGCCGCGGCGGCCGGCACCGGCATGCGGGTCTGGCTGGAGCGGGTGCCGCTGCGCGAGCCGTCGATGGAGCCGCACGAGATCCTCGCCAGCGAGTCGCAGGAGCGGATGCTCCTGGTCGTCGAGCCGGACAAGCTCGACGCCGTGCTCAAGACCTGCGAGAAGTGGGGCGTCCTGGCCACCGCCATCGGCGAGGTCACCGCGCCGCAGCAGGACGGCCAGCCCGGCCGGCTGCTGATCACCTGGCGGGACCACCTGGTGGTCGACGTGCCGCCGGGGTCGCTGGTGGACGACGGCCCGGTCTACGCCCGCCCGATGCGGGAGCCCGCCGACCTGATCCTGCTCCAGGCCGACCGGGCCGAGACGCTGCCCCGGCCGACCGACCCGGACGCGCTGCGCGAGACCCTGCTGCGCATGATCGCCTCGCCGAATCTGGCCGACAAGACCTGGGTCACCGAGCAGTACGACCGCTACGTGCTGGGCAACACCGTGCTCGCCCAGCCGGAGGACTCGGGCGTGATCCGGATCGACGAGCAGACCGGCCTGGGCGTGGCGCTCTCGGTCGACGGGAACGGCCGGTACGCCCGGCTCGACCCGTACCACGGCGCCAAGCTGGCGCTGGCCGAGGCGTTCCGCAACGTCGCGGTCACCGGTGCGACGCCGATCGCGGTCACCGACTGCCTGAACTTCGGTTCGCCGGAGGACCCGGGCGTGATGTGGCAGTTCGCCGAGGCCGTACGCGGTCTGGCGGACGGTTGCGCCGAACTGGGCATCCCGGTCACCGGCGGCAATGTCAGCTTCTACAACCAGACCGGTGCGGCGGCAATCCACCCGACTCCGGTCGTCGGCGTGCTCGGTGTGCTGGAGAACGTGGCCGAACGGGTGGCGTCCGGCTTCGTCGCGCACCCCACCAACGAACACGACCAGCTCTTCCTGCTCGGCGAGACGCACGTCGAGCTCTCCGGCTCGGAGTGGGCCTGGGTCACCCACGAGCACCTCGGCGGCGTACCCCCGCAGGTCGACCTGACGCGCGAGAAGCAGCTCGCCGGGCTGCTGGCCGCCGCTTCCCGGGTCGGTCACCTCAGCTCCGCGCACGACCTCTCCGACGGTGGTCTCGCGCAGAGCCTGGTGGAGTCCTGCCTGCGCCACAACGTCGGCGCGCGGATCGCAGTGCCGGAACGGTTCGAGGGCGGCTCGATGCCGTTCGTCTTCCTGTTCAGCGAGTCCGCCGGTCGGGTGCTGGTCTCGGTGCCGCGCGGGCACGAGAAGGCGTTCACCGCGCTCTGCGCCGAGCACGGTGTGCCGTGGGAGCTGATCGGGGTCACCGACTCCACCGCCGCCGCACTCGAGGTGCACGGCCAGTTCCGGGTCGAGCTGGACGAGCTGCGCGAGGCGCACACCGGCACCCTGCCCAAGCTCTTCGGGGGCGTGCAGCCGTTCGAGGTGACCGCGCCGGAGGCCGTCGGGACGTCGGCCCAGGCCGACGTCGCCCCGACCGCCGACGCCGCCGAGGCGGCTCCGGTCGTCGAGGCGGCACCGACCGCCGACGCGACGCCGGAGACCGCCGACGTGGTGGACGAGGTGGCGGTGGCGGACGAGGTGCCGGCGACCGACAGCCCGGTCGTCGCATCCGAGGAGCCGACGACGGCGGGTGCCGAGGACGAGGACGAGTCGGTGGCCGAGCGGCCGGCCGAGCGGGCGACGCCGCCGGTCCGGGCTAACGCCGCCGGTGAGACCTCGACGGCCGGGAACGCGCCGGTCGACCAGGCCGGCGCCGAAGCTCCGCAGCCCGGTGCCACTGAGCAGCCTGCCGCGTCCGACGAGCGCTGAGGCGGTGGCCTCGGCCGTCTTCGCCCAACCCGGATCGGGAGCCCGGTTCGACTGGGGCCTCGCGGGAGCGGCCGAACTCGGCCGGGTCTGCGCGGCACTGGTGGTGGTGGACGTGTTGTCGTTCACCACCACCGTCGAGGTTGCCGTCGGCCGGGGGATGCGCGTGCACCCGTTCCCCTGGGGCGCCCAGGCCGCCGACTACGCACAGCGGATCGGTGCGGTGGTCGCGACCGGTCGGCGGCAGACCGCGCAACATCCGTGGTCGCTGTCGCCTGCCGCGTTGAGCCGGGCACCCTTCGTCGCCGAACTGGTGCTGCCCTCCCCGAACGGATCGGCCATCAGCGCCGCCGCCAGCGCCACCGGCCTGCCGGTGGTGGCGGCCAACCTGCGTAACGCCCGCGCCGTCGGGAGTTGGCTGCTGCGCCAGGGGTACGGCTCGACCATCGATCCGATCGGCGTGGTCGCCGCCGGTGAGCAGTGGCCGGACGGCTCGCTCAGGCCGGCGGTGGAGGACCAGCTCGGTGCGGCCTGCGTGCTGGACGCCATCTCCGGAGTGCCGGGTGGTCTGTCGGTGGAGGCGGCAATGGCACTCGCCTCGCTGGCCAGCACGCCGGATGTGCCTGCGGCGGTCCGGGGTTGCGTGTCCGGTCGCGAGCTGATCGAGGCCGGTTTCCCCGACGATGTCGAGGTCGCGGTACGGGTCGACGCCTCCGATGTGGTCCCGCTCCTGCGGCAGGGCGTCTACTCCGCCGCCTGACCGTTCCGACCGATCACTGCGGACACGTGACCGATCCACCATCGACGAAGAGCCGTGGACCTTCCGGTCCACGGCTCTTTCTCGTCGGTGCCTCCGCGTCAGCGGGATACGAGGTCCGGGTGGTCAGTCGTCCATCCAGTCCAGCCGGCGACCGCCCCGCTCCTGTCCCGGGCCGTCCGGCCGACCGCGACCGCTCTGCGCCGGATCGCTGTGGTAGCCGCCACCCTGTTGCTGCTGCTCGTAGTCGTTGTCGTAGCCACCGCGCTGGCGTGGCGGTTCCTGGCCGTAGCCGCCGCCCTGGCCGTAGCCGCCCTGCTCGTAGGCGTTGTCGTAGCCGCCGCGCTGCTGCGGTGGTTCCTGGCCGTAGCCGCCGCCCTGGCCGTAGCCACCCGGGGCGTAACCGGTGGGCTCGTTGTAGTTGTCGTAGCCGCCGCGCTGCTGCGGTGGTTCCTGGCCGTAACCGGCGCCCTGGCCGTAGCCGCCGGTCGGCTCCGCGCCGTGACCGTAGCCGCCGGTCGGCTCACCCCGGCCGTAGCCACGGGTGGCGTCGCCGCCCTGACCGTAACCGCCGGTCGGGTCTTCCTGGCCGTAGCCCCGGGGGGTGTCACCGCCGCCCTGGCCGTAACCGCCGGGCCCGCCCTGGCCGTAACCGCCGGTCGGGTCGCCCTGGCCGTAGCCTCGGGTGGCGTCGCCGCCCTGGCCGTAGCCACCGGGCTCGCCCTGGCCGTAGCCGGCACCACCGGGCTCGCCGCGACCGTAGCCACCAGGCTCGGGCTGGCCGTAACCCTGGCCGCCCTCCGGCTGGTAGACGCCGGTCGCGTACGGGTCGGCAGGCGCCGGGTAACGGGTGTCGTCGCCCTGGTAGCGGCCGGTCGGCTCGTCGTACCGCTCGCCGTAGCCGGCGGCACCACCGGCACCGGCCGGCGGGTACTCCGACCCACTGCCGCCCGCGCCGTAGTCACGACTGCCGTAGCCGCCACCCGAGGACGGGCTGGTGCCGTAGCCCCCGCCCGAGGAGGGTGCGTTGCCGTAGCCACCACCGGAGGACGGGGCGTTGCCGTAGCCCGGACCGCCGCCGTAGCCGCCGCCCTGCTCGTCGCCGTAACCGCCCGACCATGCCTGCTGCCCCGAACCGCCCGCCGCGCCGTACGGCTGCGGAGGCGCACCGTACGGGTCCGGCGGGACGTCGTCGACCACCGGCTGGTGCATCATCGTCGGCGCGTTGGCCAGGCCCGGACCGCCCACCATGGTCGGATCCGGAGCGGAGCCGACCCGGTTCACCACCCGGGTCTGGTCGTCCGCCCCGGCGAACGAGCCACGGGCTGCGGGAACCGCACCGGCCGGTGCCCCGGCGACGGGCTCACCGTCGGGATCGGGGTCCTCGTTCTCCTTGCGCTTCATCCAGAGCAGCACGATCGTGCCGACACCGATCGCCACGAAGAGCCCGCCGAGCAGGATCAGCAGCCAGTTGCCGAAGCCGCCGGAGCTCTCGTTGCCGGCCGGGGCCTGGGCGGCGGGAGCGTCGCCGGGAGGCGCGTCCGTCTCGTCGGTGGCGTCGTCCGCGAACGGGTCCTCGGTCGGCTCCGCCGACACACTCTCCGAGGGGGTGGCGCTCGGGCTGGCCGAGGTCTCGATGGCGAGGGTGATCCGTCGCCCGGTGATCTGCTGGCCGGCGTTGGCGGTGAAGCTCACCGTGGCCCGGATGTCGTCCTTGCTCGCGCCGATGTCGACCCGGCCGGGCGCGATCGGGTTGCCGCTGTTGCCGGTGAAGCGGAAGTTGCCGTTGCCGTCGCTGGTGGTGTCCCGCTGACGGCCGGCGCTGTCCACCAGCAGCACGTACGCGTTCGGCACCCCGTCACCGGAGCGCGCCACGACCTTGCCCGCGATGGAGCGCACTGTCTGCGGCGCCTGGGAGGTGGGCGCGGGGTTGGGCCCGCGCACCGTCATGTCGCGCTCGTCGCCGCCCTGGTCGCCGCCGGCCCGGGCGGAGACCCGCACCTTGCCGGAACGCTCCTGACCGGCCGCCACGTCGCCCGCGACCAGGTTGACCGTGATCGAGACCTCTTCGTTGGGCCCGACCACGCGCGCGGGGATGTTGCAGTCGCCCTGGCAGCTCAGCCCGTTGAAGACGTTGACGGAGATGTTGAACGGAGTCGGCAGCTCGTTGTTGTTCTTGACGCGGAACGTCATCGACGTCTGCTGTCCGGACTGGAGAGTGCCGTTCGGCAGGTTGGTGATCTGGACGTCCGGGTTCGCGGCGAGTGCGGGTGTGGCGGGGACGGCGAGCAGGGCACCGACAATCAGCGCCACGACCACACCGGCCCGCTTTTGCCAGGCTCGTCGGTGTGTTGACACGTCCACCGCCTTCCGGACTGACCTCCTCGTACCGGCGAGCGCCGGCCGAAGGAACATCACGGTACGAATACGCCGTCGGCAACTATGCCTTGTCGGGTCGGATCGGCGCGACCCAGGGCCATCGTGACGCGCCGGGCGACCGCGCCGTATCGTCCCGTCGTGTCCTCTCCGTACATTAAGTCCGCTGCGGTGGCCGCAGTGTTGTCGGCGCTCGACGAGGGGCGCGCGCCCGAACGGCCGGTGCTTCGTGCGGCGGTCAGGGCCCTACTGGCCACCCTCGCGGAGCGTGCCCCCGGCCGATCGGTGGAGGTGCGTGTCCCACCTTACGGTGCAGTTCAGTGCGTTCCGGGGCCACGACACACCCGCGGTACTCCGCCGAACACGGTGGAGATGGATCCGCAGACATGGGTCCTTCTCGCCACCGGACGGCTCGACTGGGAGTGGGTCGTCACGGAGGGTCGCGTACGGGCGAGTGGCGCGCGAGCGGATCTGTCCGCGTACCTGCCGCTCGAACTGGAGTGACGCGTGTGGCGCGATGACACTACGCCGCATCAGTGTGACTGTATGTGGCGACATGGATTCGCGTACACTGTCAGGCGACGACAGTGTGGTTCCGGCCGATGCAGCGCGGAGCGGCCCCGGTGGCTCCGACAGGCCAGTCCAGACCAGCAAGAGGGAGCGGCAGGTGCCCCGAGGCGACGGCCGGCTGAGCCACGACCTTGATCCCCAACGACCAGGCCCCCAGGACGCGTGTGGCGTCTTCGGTGTCTGGGCGCCGGGGGAAGAGGTCGCCAACCTGACCTACTTCGGGCTGTACGCGTTGCAGCACCGTGGGCAGGAAGCGGCCGGGATAGCGGTCAGCGACGGCTCCGGCGTGGTGGTTTACAAGGATCTCGGCCTGGTCGCCCAGGTCTTCGACGAGCCGACGTTGGCGAGCCTGCGCGGGCACGTCGCCATCGGCCACACCCGATACTCGACCACCGGTGCCTCGACCTGGGAGAACGCCCAGCCGACCATCCGGGCCACCAGCTCGGGCACCACGATCGCGCTGGCGCACAACGGCAACCTGGTCAACACCGCCGATCTCCAGCGTGAGGTCGCCGAGCGTGGCCTGGGCACCGACGGCTCGACCAACGACACCTCGCTGGTCACCATGCTGCTGGCCAGTCGCCCGGATCTCTCCGTCGAGGCCGCCGCGCTGGAGGTGCTGCCGCAGTTGCGGGGCGCGTTCAGCTTCGCCTTCATGGACGAGACCACGCTGTACGCCGCCCGGGACCCGCACGGCGTGCGTCCGCTGGTGCTCGGCCGCCTGGAGCGGGGCTGGGTGGTGGCCAGCGAGACGGCGGCGCTGGACATCGTCGGCGCGAGCGTGGTCCGCGAGGTCGAGCCCGGTGAGTTGATCGCGATCGACGCCGAGGGGCTGCGCTCCAACCGGTTCGCCGCGCCCGAGCCCAAGGGCTGTCTCTTCGAGTACGTCTACATCGCCCGCCCGGACGCCACCATCGCCGGACGCAACGTGCACTCGGCACGGGTGCAGATCGGCCGCCAGTTGGCCAAGGAGCACCCGGTCGAGGCGGACATGGTCATCCCGGTGCCCGAGTCGGGCACGCCGGCCGCCATCGGCTACGCCGAGGAGTCCGGCATCACCTACGGCGCCGGCCTGATGAAGAACCCGTACGTCGGTCGTACCTTCATCCAGCCGTCGCAGACCCTGCGTCAACTCGGCATCCGACTCAAGCTCAACCCGCTGCGCGAGAACGTACGCGGCAAGCGCCTGGTCGTGGTCGACGACTCGATCGTGCGGGGTAACACCCAGCGCGCGATCGTCCGGATGCTCCGCGAGGCCGGCGCGGTGGAGGTGCACGTCCGCATCTCCTCACCGCCGGTCTCCTGGCCCTGTTTCTACGGCATCGACTTCGCCACCCGCGCCGAGCTGCTCGCCAACGGCCTCGACAACGAGGGCATCCGGCGTTCCATCGGCGCTGACACGTTGGGCTACGTCTCGCTGCCCGGTCTGATCGCCGCGACCGAGCAGCCGAAGACCCGGCTGTGCCGGGCCTGCTTCGACGGGGAGTACCCGATCGAGTTGCCCGTCGGGAACCTGATCGGCAAGCACGTGCTCGAAGGGATCAGCCGCCGGGTCGCGAACCGCGTCGACGACGACGTCGACACCGGTGAGCAGGCCGGCACGACGCCCCGCACCGACGTGACGATGTCGGCGACCACACACCGCCCGTAGCACCATCCGGCTGCGGCGCCGGTCACCGCCGACGCGGCCGCCGAGAACCACTAAGGGGAGAACCGTGACGCACGTGTCCGAGCGCAGCGGCGCAGGAAGCAGCCCGACCGGCGGCGGCGACCGTCAGTCCTGGACGGCCGGCACCGGCCGCCCCGCTCGCAAACGTTCCGTCTCGTACGCGGACGCCGGCGTGTCGATCGAGGCGGGCGACCGCGCGGTCGAGCTGCTCAAGTCCAAGGTCAAGCAGACCCGACGGCCGGAGGTGATGGGCGACCTCGGCGGCTTCGCCGGCCTGTTCCGGCTGGACACCACGAAGTACAAGAACCCGATCCTGGCCTCCTCCACGGACGGCGTCGGCACCAAGCTGGTGATCGCGCAGCAGCTGGACATCCACGACACGGTCGGCATCGACCTGGTCGCGATGGTCGTCGACGACCTGGTGGCCTGCGGCGCCGAGCCGCTGTTCCTGCTGGACTACATCGCCACCGGTGAGGTCGTGCCGGACCGGGTCGCCGAGATCGGCGCCGGTATCGCCGACGGTTGCCGGTACGCGGGCTGCGCGCTGCTCGGTGGGGAGACCGCCGAGCACCCGGGTGTGCTCCGCCCCGACGAGTACGACATCTCGGCCACCGGCGTGGGCGTGGTGGAGGAGAGCGAACTCCTCAGCCCGGAGCGGGTCGAGGTGGGTGACGTGGTGATCGCCATGCGCTCGTCCGGCCTGCACTCCAACGGCTACTCCCTGGTCCGGCACGTGCTGCTGGGCGCCGGCCGGATGCGGCTGGACGTGGTGATTGACGACTTCGGCCGGCAGCGCACCCTCGGCGAGGAGCTGCTGACCCCGACCAAGATCTACGCGCAGGACTGCCTCAAGCTGATCGCCGAGGCGGAGGTGCGGTCGCTGGCCCACGTCACCGGCGGTGGCATCCCCGGCAACCTGGTGCGCATCCTGCCCGAGCACGTGGACGCGGTGGTCAACCGCTCCACCTGGAAGCCGCAACCGATCTTCGACCTGATCCAGTCCAAGGGGCGGATCGACGACCCGGAGATGGAGGCGACCTTCAACATGGGCGTCGGCATGTTCGCGATCGTCTCGGCCGAGGACGCCGACCGCGCGCTGGCCACGCTGACCGGTCGCGGGGTGGACGCGTGGCAGGCCGGCGAGATCATCGAGGGCACCGGTGAGGTGCAGATGATCGGACAGCACACTCGCGGCTGATCATCTGACACCGATCGTCCAACCACCTGGTCAGGGGTTCACCCAAGTGGCCGTCGCGGCCTAGCCTTAGAGGCTGCTTCGCCTTTGAGGCGCTGCTTCGGAAGCTGTGGGTGCGCCAGTGCCGTGGTGTGCCCGGTAGCCGTCAACCGGTGAGGAGGGCGATGGCTGCACGGGGACGGTCGTTGCGGGGGATGCGGGGTCTGGCCGGCGTCCCGTCGTACGTCGTGATGCAGCCCACCACCCTCTGCAATCTGGATTGCGCGTACTGCTATCTGCCGTTGCGCGCGGCGGACCGGCGGATGCCGGTGGCGGTGGCGGAGGCGGTGGCCGCCTCGGTGAACCCGTGGGCCGCCTCCGGGCGGTTCTCGGTGGTCTGGCACGGCGGGGAGCCGCTCGCGGCGGGCCGGGAGCGACTGGCGGCGCTGATGGCGCCGTTCGCCGCCGAGGTGGAACACCATGTGCAGACCAACGCCACGCTGATCGACGACGCGTGGTGCGAGTTCTTCGTGACGCACCGGATCCGCGTCAGCGTCAGCGTGGACGGGCCCCGGGCGCGTAACGGGGACCGGGTCACCCGGGCCGGTCATCCGGCGTACGACCGGATCGTGCGGGGTGTGGCGACGTTGCGCCGGCACGACCTGCCGTTCTCGGCGCTGGCCGTGGTGAACGACCCGTCGCCGGAGCGGGCGGCGGAGTTGTACGCCTACTTCCTCGACCTCGGGTGCGAGGTGCTCGGGGTCAACATCGAGGAGACCGAGGGCGTCAACACCCGTGACAACGCTCACGACGCCGCCGCGGTGACCGGTTTCTGGGCCGAGCTGGTCGCGGCCTGGCGACGCGAGCCACGGATCCACCTGCGGGAGGTCGAGTGGTCGCTGCGGTACGCCGCCGCGGTCCTGGACGGCACGGCGGACGACCTGTTGCCGGCCAGTCTCGACCCGATCCCCACCGTGGCGCACGACGGCGCGGTGGTCGTGCTCTCACCGGAGCTGGCCGGATTCACCGATCCGCGCCACGGCGACTTCAGCAGCGGGAACGTCCTGGCCACACCGTTGCACTCGATTCTCGCCGGTGCGGCCGGCACGGGCTGGGTCGGTGAGTTCCTGAGCGGGGTGGAGGCCTGCCGCTCGTCCTGCCCGTACTTCGGTTTCTGTGGCGGAGGCCACGCGGCCAACCGCTACTTCGAGCTGGGCCGTTTCGACGGTACGGAGACCGAGCACTGCCGCAACAGCAAGATCCGCCTACTGGAGGGAGTGTTGGATCATGCCCGAGACCACAGGTCACCGGGAGCCCGAGCGGGTGACGGGTAACGAGGCCGACCGGGTCACCGACCGGGTGCGGGAGGCCGCTGCCGGGCTCACCGCACTGCTCCAGGAGGCGGAGGCCGCACGACGGCTACGAGCGGAGGTGACGGGCGGCGACGGGGCGAGCGCGGTCTGCGCCTGGAACCACTTCGAGAACATCCCGACGTTCTACAACTGGAACAACCGGCCTCGCTGACCGGCCGGAGTCGAGGGCCCGCCACGTTCCCGGATTACCTCCGGGCGTGGCAGGCCCTTGAGCGTCGGGTGGTACGCCGCCGCGTGCCGGGCACATACGTGAGCACGCGGGGAGTTACCGCGTGCTCGGATGTGACCGGGGGTCAGCGGGTGGGACGGACCCAGGTGTCCGGGTCGTCCTCGGCGTGGTCCTCATCATCGTCGACGTACTCTTTGTCGTCGTCGAAATGGTGGTCCGACTTGCCGCTGCCGCCGAGTTCTCGCTGCAAGGCGGCGAGGTCGGTGTTCGGGGAGTGATACTTCAGCTCCCGGGCCACCTTTGTCTGCTTGGCCTTAGCACGGCCGCGCCCCATGGCTCGACCCCCTCGCACAGAATGCGGGGCAGCCCGAAGGCGGGCCCCGATGACGTCAGGCATCTCTCGTGGCTCTTACGGTACATGGGGATGCCACCGTTCGGCACCTCGGGTTACCGCTGACCGCCGCCGCGCGTGGCGGTCAACCGGTCGTCACCCATTGTACCCGGTAAGGAGCGATGCCGGGAACGGTCCTGACACGGGGTAAAACTCCATGAACGCGTCGTATTTTCAGTTTAGCCGGATGCGCCCGTTAAGGGCGGGAGCAACGCGGCCCGCCCTCAACGTACGGCGAGGTCACCGCAGGTGGATCGCGCGCAGCCGGCCGATGTCGGCCATCCGCCGCTCCGCCAGCCGGTCGGCCGCCACGGCGGGCGGGACACCGTCGGTGTCGGCGAGCCGGAGGATCTCCCGCGTGGTGTCGAAGATGCGGGTCGCCCGCAGCTTGGCGCGGTCGAAGTCGAAGCCCTCGATCTCGTCCGCGACCTGGATCACACCACCGGCGTTCACCACGTAGTCCGGCGCGTAGAGGATGCCCCGGTCGGCGAGCAGCTTCTCCACGCCCGAGTGGGCGAGCTGGTTGTTCGCCGCACCGGCGACCACCTTCGCCCGCAGCGCGCCGACCGTGTCGTCGTCCAGGGCGCCGCCCAGGGCGCAGGGCGCGTACACGTCGATGTCGGCGGCGGCCAGCGCGGACGCGTCCTCGACGAGCGTCACCTCGGGGTGGGTGGTCCGCGCCCAGTCCAGCGCGCGGGGGCTCACGTCGGTGGCCACCACCTCGGCGCCGTCCTCCAGCAGGTGACCGACCAGGTACTTGCCGACCTTGCCCAGGCCGGCCACACCGACCCGCCTGCCGTGCAGCGTGGGGACCCCCCAGACGTGCTCGGCCGCCGCGCGCATGCCCTGGAAGACGCCCCAGGCGGTGAGGATCGAGGAATCGCCGGCGCCGCCGTGCTCGACACTGCGGCCCGTGACGTACCGCGTCTCGCGGGCGATGACGTCCATGTCCGGCACGTACGTGCCGACGTCGCAGGCGGTGTAGTAGCGCCCGCTCAGCGACTCCACGAAGCGGCCGTACGCGCGCAGCAGCGCCTCGCTCTTGATCTGCTCGGGGTCACCCCAGATGACCGCCTTGCCGCCACCCAGGTCCAGCCCGGCGAGAGCGTTCTTGTACGCCATGCCGCGGGACAGGTCGAGCACGTCGGCGAGGGCGGCCTCCTCGCTCGCGTACGGGTAGAAGCGGGTGCCACCCAGCGCCGGGCCGAGCGCGGTGGAGTAGATCCCGATGATCGCCTTCAGGCCGGTCTGCTTGTCCTGGCAGAACACGACCTGCTCGTGGCCCGTGGATCCCGGGTCGTCGGAAGTGGCGAATACGCCCATGACTGGCTCCTGTGTCGGCGGGCGTCCTTGTGGGACGCGGACCTCGGTCGAGCCGGCGGGGATGCTGCCGGTGGTGCGAGCCTAGTATCGACGGGCGCTCCCCGGCCCCTCCCGGGCGTCCACGTCCCGCCCAGCGGGCGTACGCACCGGGCGTCCCGACGCCCGCGCCGTAGGGCGCGACGAGGGCGCCGGACCCCCGTTTCGGCTCGCCACGCGGTACCGGCCGGGTGACGCCGAGCAACGCTCGGCTTGCCGTTCGTGGGAGGATCGCGCCGTGCCGTCGCTCTTCGCCTCATACCTGCGCGTGTACGAGCCGCTGACCGCCTTCGATCGCGATCGTCAGGCGTACTGGCGGCGCTACGTCGAGCAGGGGCGGGCGGTGGCGCCGGTGGAGGGACCGGTACGGCAACGGACCTCGGTGATCGAGGCGCTCGGTGCCGGCTGGACCCGGCTGCCCGACCTGCCCGACGAGGCGTACGTGCTGGAGACGGACGAGACGCTGCTGGTGTGCCCGTGGAACCTGCGCATCCGGGTGGCCGAGGCCGCGCTGAGCGCCCGGGACGGGGTGCCGGCGGTGCTCGCCGACGCGTTCGTGCCGCCGGTGCTGGCCGGGCAGGCCAAGGCCGTGGTGGAGGACTGGCGCAGCGGGGCCCGGGTGCTGGAGCACGGCGTACCCCGGGTGCACGAGCAGATCGCCACCTGGGGGGTGCCGCTGCGCTGGTTCGTGCTCTTCGAGGCGCAGGAGCGTCACCACGTGACCGCACCGGAGCGTCGTGCGTTGCGCTTCCGGACGGAGATCTCGAAGGCCCGCCGCCGGTCGTCGCGTGCGCTGTCGGTGCTGCGCAAGTCGGTGGGGGAGGCGCCCATCACCGAGGCGGTCGAGGAGGCCGCCCGGTGGCTGGAGGAGTTCCACCCCCGCTCGGTGGTGGAACTGGACTACGGGGGTCTGGTCGAGTTGCTCTCCGACGAGACGCTCGCCGAGGACGACTCGGCGGAACTCGTCGCCACGGGACTCGCCGGACTGTCGCGTGGTGAGGCCGAGGAGGCGTCTGCGGCGTACGACAAGCTCGTTGCGCGCTGGCGGGCCGTGCAACTTCTAGAACGCTGCAACTAGTCCGCTTTTGCCCAAATTTCGGGCTGCAACATGAGGCGTGCTCGTAGTTGTTGCGTCACGAACCGTGACTATGAGTCCGAATAAGGTACTTTCTGGCGTGTAATAGTCGTATAAATCGGGCATGGTTCATCCGTCCGTCTAGGGACGTTCGGCCGTTCGGCCCATGTCGGACATCGGGGACTAGCCGGACCATGGGAGACGCGTCGGCCGGCGGGACCCCGGCCGATGTCTCTACATGTGGAGGAGTGACCGATGGCATCGCGAACGCACGAACCAGAGCCGCTACTCACACCGGCCGAGGTGGCGTCGATGTTCCGTGTCGACCCGAAGACGGTGACCCGCTGGGCGAAGGCCGGCAAGCTGAGCGCCATCCGGACCCTGGGCGGCCACCGCCGGTATCGCGAGTCCGAGGTCAGGGCGCTGTTGCAGGGGCAGATCCCGCAGCAGCGTCAGGGGGACTGACCGGCTGGTAGATAGCAGAGACACCACGAAGGGCGACGGATTCTCGAATCCGTCGCCCTTCGACATGTCCCGACCCGGCGGCCGGGTCGGCGTACCGGCCTCAGCCGGTCAGCTCGACCCGGATCCCCACCGTGCCGCCGGTGCCCCGGCGGAGTCGGCTGCCGAGCAGCGTCAGCCGCCCGATCACTCGGTACTTCTGCTTGATCAGCCCCCGGATGCGATCGGTCGCTCCGGGGTCGTAGAGGCTCGCCCGGGCGGGCACCGCCTCGCCATGGGGTCGACCGCGCACGTCGCACGGCGCCACCGTGACATCCCCACTGCGCCGGATCCGCTTCACCTTGCCGGCATCCGCCGCAGACCACACCGCCAGGGCGTCGCCGTCGCGTACCGCCCAGACCGGGGTCGGCACCGCGCGGCCGTCCTTGCGGAAGGTCGTAAGGAGTATGTACTTCTCCGCCGAGAGGCGGTCCAACGTGGTCACGCCGCCCAGGATACGGGCGTCGCGCGCGACTGAGCAGCCCGTTAGCGTTAAGGACGTGACGGGGGAACCACGGATCGGTGACGTCTTCGGAGAACTGCTGCGCGACGCGCTGGCGGTGGCGACCGGGGTCGGTCCCCGGCCGCTGGCCGGCGGGCGGCTGCCCCGACCGGTCATCGAGATCATCGAACGGGACGACGGGCTGGTCAACGGCGCGCCCGCCGCCCACTACCTGGCCGGGCCGCAGGAGTGGCAACCACACGACCACCGGGCCGTGGACCGGGTGCGGGGCGCGACACTGGACGTCGGCGTCGGCGGCGGCCGGATCGCGCTGCTGTTGCAGGAGCGCGGCGTACCCGTGACCGGGCTGGACGTCTCGCCCGGCGCGCTCGCGGTGTGCCGTCGTCGGGGCGTACGCGATCTGGTGCACGGCACGGTCGACGAGCACTGCGCCGACGGGCGGCGCTACGACACGTTCCTGTTGCTCGGCAACAACCTGGGCCTGTTCGAGGGTCGGGAGCGCGCACCCGCCTTCCTGGCGGCCCTGGCCGCGATGGCCAACCCCGGGGCGCAGGTGATCGCGCACGGCACCGACCCGTACGGCACCACCGATCCGCTGCACAGCCGCTACCACGAGCGCAACCGTCGACGGGGCCGCCTCGGCGGGCAGCTCCGGCTGCGGCTGCGCTACCGCGAACTCGGTACGCCCTGGTTCGACTACCTGGTCTGCTCGCCGGGCGAACTCGCCGACCTGGTCCGGGGCACCGCCTGGCGACTGACCGACGTGGACGACCGGGACGCCCCGTACTACCTCGCCACCCTGCGCCTGAGCTGAGCGCCGAGGGCCGCCTGAGCTGAGCGCCTGGGTGCCGCCGGATGTTAGGAAGGGTCCCCTGCTATGCCTTAGGCGTTAGCAGGGGACCCTTCCTTGATCCGAAGGCTTAGACCTGGACGGTCGGGGGGAGCTGCTCGGGCGGCAGGCCGCCGTCGCCGTCGACGACCTCGTCGGGCTGACCGTCCTCGTCGATGTCGACCATCGTGACGTCCACCTTGCCGTCGCCGTCGGTGTCGAACTGGAACAGGTCGGCCTTGCCGTCACCGTCGGTGTCGACCACCCAGACGTCGGTACGGCCGTCGTTGTTGGTGTCGGCGCGCAGCAACTCGATGCGCTCGTCGCCGCGCGTCTCGACGGTCTCCTGGGTGCCCGAGTCGCCCGTGGTCTCCGGTGCCTGGCTCATCTGTTCGTCCTTCCCTTTGGCTGTCGGCGGTCTGTACCCGATCCCGTCCGCCCCCACGCATCGGGCCCGGTCGGTGCTGCATAGGGTCGCAGCATGACTGAGCGGAGCGTACGGGCCGGTTGCGGCGTTGCGGCGATCCCGCGCGTCGACGGCGTCGGAGAGCGTGTCGTCGTCACCCTGCGGTGGTGGCACCATGACTGAACGATTCGTGGTGGTGGGTGCCGGCACCATGGGCCTCGGCATCGCGTACGTGGCGGCCGGCGCCGGCCACACGGTGGAACTGGTCGAGGTGGACCGGGAACGCGGTGCGGAGGCAATGATCCGGCTCGCCGAGCTGTGGGACCGGGGCGTCCGGCGCGGCAAGTTGACCGTGGGGCAGGCCGCCGCGAACCAGGAACGCGTCACCCTGCGGGCGGGCCTGGCCGAGGTGGCTGCGGAGCCACAGGTGATCGTGGAGGCGGTGCCGGAACGGCGCGACCTGAAGCGGGCCGTGCTGGCCGAGGCGGAGGCGCTGCACCCGGCCCTGTTGGGCAGCAACACCTCCAGCATCCCGATCGCCGAGCTGGCCCAGGGACTGCGCCGGCCCGAGCGCTTCTGCGGGCTGCACTTCTTCAACCCGGTCTGGGCGATGGCGCTGCTGGAGATCGTGGTCGGCGCGGCCACCGCGCCGGAGACCACCGCCGCCGCCGTCACGCTCGCCACCCGGCTGGGCAAGGACCCCGTGGTGGTACGCGACATGCCGGGCTTCGCCACCTCCCGGCTCGGGGTGGCCCTCGGTCTGGAGGCGATCCGGATGGTCGCCGACGGGGTGGCCGACCCGGCCGACATCGACAAGGCCATGGTGCTCGGCTACCGGCACCCGGTCGGGCCACTGGAGCTGACCGACCTGGTGGGTCTGGACGTACGCCTCGACATCGCCCGCACCCTCCAGGCCGCGTACGGGGACCGGTTCGCGCCGCCACCGCTGCTGACCGAGATGGTGGCGGCCGGTCGGCTGGGCAAGAAGTCGGGGCAGGGCTTCTATCACTGGGTCGACGGTGTGCGTACGGACGGCACGGCGCGGCCTGAGACGGGCGAGGGGACGCCGGGCGCGGCTTCCGCCGACCGGACGGGCGCGGTCCGATGAGCGGCGGGCTGCGGGTCGAGGAACGCCCGGACCGGCTGGTGGTCACACTGGACCGGCCGGAGAAGCGCAACGCCATCGACGCCGACCTGATCGCCGCGCTGCACGAGGTCTGCGCCGACCTGGAGGCCCGTCCCCGGATGCTGTTGCTGACCGGCGGCACCGACGGGATCTTCGCCGGTGGGGCGGACATCGGTCAGCTACGCGAGCGGGGCCGCCTGGATGCGCTGGCCGCGATCAACTCGGCCGCCTTCGCCCGGATCCGGGCGCTGCCGATGCCGACCGTGGCGGCCGTCGACGGTCCTGCGCTGGGCGGTGGCGCCGAGCTCGCGTACGCCTGCGATCTGCGGGTCTGCACCGAGCGGGCGGTCTTCGGCCAGCCGGAGGTGCGGCTCGGCATCCTGGCCGGTGCCGGCGCGACGCACCGGCTGCCGGCGCTGGTCGGTGAGGCTCGGGCCAAGGAACTGCTGTTCACCGGTCGCCGGGTGGACGCGGCGGAGGCGTCCCGGATCGGACTGGTCAACCGGGTGGTGGCGGGGCCGGAGGAGTTGCTGCCGGCGGCCCACGCGCTGATCGACGAGATGGCGAAGGGCTCGGCGCTGGCGCTGCGGCTGACCAAGCTCGCCGTGGACGCACCGCCCGCCGCCCATCCGCACCTGGACCTGGTCAGCCAGGCGGTGCTCTTCGAGGACGACGAGAAGTACCGCCGGATGACGGATTTCCTGGACCGGCGTCGCGGTCGCTGAGACCGACCGCAGAGACCACGACGGCCGCACCGGAACCCTCCGGTGCGGCCGTCGCTGTCGGATCGGTCAGCGGCCCAGCGCGGCCAGCGGCACGTCGGCGTCCGCCAGCGCCCGGATCACCGCGGCCGACTCGCTGAAGCCGATGAGAAGTACGGCGTCGGCACCGAAATCCTTGATCTGCTTGGCACCGTCACTGAAGTTGATCGGTGCGGCGTCGGCACCCTCGCCCGGCTCGTAGCCGAGCAGCGTCACCTTGTCGCCGCCGAACCCGGCCCGCTCCAGTTCGGCCCGGACGGCCTCTTGGAGGCCCTCGCCGTAGGCGTCCTTACGGGCCACGATGGCGATCTTCTGCGGCCCGTCGCGGAGGATCACGTCGGCCAACGCCCGACCCTGGAGGCTGTCCGGCGGCGCGGTACGGAAGTAGAGGCCCTTGTCCTCCGCGTCGGTCAGCGACGCGGCGGTGTTCGACGGGGAGAAGAGGATGCGGCCGGCCGCCACCACGTCCGGCAGGACGGCGGCTGAGATACCGGAGGCGCCGGCCCCGATGATCACGTGCACCCCGGCACCGACGTGGCTGGCGACCGTCCGCTTGGCGACCGTCGGGTCCGTGCCGTCGTCGCCGTCGATCCAGACCACGTCCTCGTCGAGCACACCGCCGGCCGCGTTGATCTCCTTGATCGCCAGGCCCACACCGGCTGCGATCGGCGGGTACGCCAGGGCCAGGTCGCCGGTCTTGGGCAGCAGACCGCCGAGGACGAGCGGCGCGCCGCTGGGCTGCTGGCTGCCACGCGGCGGCGCCTTCGTGCTCGCCGCCGACTCGTCCCCGGCGCCGACGAACTCCGTCTTGGCGTCGTTGAGCTGCTGGTTGTCGAAGTGCAGGGTGGCGTAACTGGCGGTGGCGGGCTCACCGGCGTCGGTGAACCCGGCGCGGGTGATCGACACGCTGCGGTACTCGATGTCGTCGCCGTCGCGGGCCAGCCGCAGGCACTGGGCGGGGGTCTCGCAGCGGGTGCCCTCGTTGGTGACGCCGACGATCTGCCGGGCGATGGCCGCCGGGTTGGTGCTGCCGGCGAGTTCCGTCGCGAGCGCGCTGATCACCACCGCGTCGTACGCCTCGGCGGCGTAGAGGAAGTCGTTCAGCCCCGGGTCCATGGACCGGAGCCGGTTCTTGAAGTCCTCCGGCAGCGGAGTCAGGGGAGTGGTGCCCTTCATGCCGTCGACGAGGTTGGCGCGATCCTGCAACTCTTCCGGGTACGAGTTGAGCATGTTGCCGTCCGTACCGTAGAGGCGCACCTGGTCGGCGCCCGCCTCCTCGGTCTGGTCGTTCCCGCATGCGCTGGTGGCGAGCAGGAGGGTGGCGCAGGTGGCCATGATGGCCGCCCGCAAGCCGCGTGACATGTGCATCGTCGTCCTTCCTACGGCGAAGGTCCGCTGCGCAGACTAACGTGCCGTGACGCACGGCGGGACCGTGGAGGCGTGTCTATCCGCAGGTCGCCCTCCCTAATTACGGAGAGTTACCATCGGTGGTCGCTTGACCGGGCCCCCTACCGTGCGGTGGGTGACCGACTCGCCACAGCAGACGTACGACGACGCCTCCGCCATCCTCAGTTCGGCGCTCGACGGCGACTCCGACGGTGTGGTCGGGACATTCGACGCGGTGGTGGACCGGGCCGGCCTCGTCGGGGCGTACGACGTGGCGTGGTGCCTGGCCGCGACGATGGTCGGTGATCCGGTGCCGCCCGGCGCCTGCGCGCTCGACTTCCCCGAAATCGACCAGGCCGAGTACGACGCCCGCTGGGTGGCCCGTTTCGTCAGCGCGTACGCCAACTCGGACCTGGACACCGCCCGTGCCCTGTTCGGTGCGGCGGTCGCCGACGGGCTGCTGCCGGAGTGCCTGCTGACCCTCGCCGGTTCGACGGTGGCCACCCTGCGGCACCGGTCCGCCTGAGCCGCAGCGCCCGGCGGCACCGGTCCGCCTGAGCGACAACGGCAGCCCGTTCAGGTGCCGGACTGGACCACCGTGGTGGCGTACCGGGACAGCAGCTCGTGCCAGCCGGCGGTCAGCGCCTGCCGGTAGCCCTCCGCGGCCTGGCCGTGCCGGTCGAAGTGCCGGTGCGCGACCTCGACCAGGGTGCCGGAGCCTTCCGGCGTGAACAGCACCTCGACCTCGCTGGCCTGCGCCGGATCGGGCACCGGGGCGCGGTCCGCCCCGATCTGCCAGGTGAACACCAGCCGCCGGGGCGGATCCCAGGTCAG
Organism: Verrucosispora sp. NA02020; assembly: GCF_013364215.1. NCBI lineage: Bacteria > Bacillati > Actinomycetota > Actinomycetes > Micromonosporales > Micromonosporaceae > Micromonospora > Verrucosispora sp. NA02020. The sequence continues at coordinate 219,003 of NZ_CP054923.1, forward strand.
CACCCGGCCCCAGTCGCTGCGGAAGCCGTAGGGGCCGATCTCATAGAGCATGCCGCCGGCCTGCAGCTCCATGCCAAGCTCGGCCAGGGCCTCCGGGCCGGACCAGGTGTACTCCATCACCCACCAGTCGGCGAGCCTGCTGGTGAACACCGCGTAGGCCTGCTCGGGGGCGGCCGGGACGACCAGGGCGCTGTGGATCGTGAACCGCTCGTGATCCTGTCGGATGTCGATCGGATCAGTAATCCCCTGTCCCATAGGCCCGGACCATACCGGCTCATGCCCGCGTGCGCAGCTTCCCGCAAGGCCGAGACCTGCCGGAAGATCCGCTTACGGGTCGATTCCGGTCCGCCACGGACATCGGCGGATGGCGGCCTCCGGAGCGGGTATCCGCGGCGCGATGCCGCCGGGGTGGTCCAGGGCGGTGGGGCGGAGCGGAGAGCATGGGCGAACAGCCGCAGGCGTCGGTACCCGGGTCCGGACAACCGCACGAGCCGCGCCTCGGGACGGGGCACCGGGACCGTCCCGGCGCAGGCGGCGGCGAGCCGGCACGGGTGGAGCCGGACGTCCTGTTGGACGTGCCGAGGGTGTCGGTCGACTCGCTCCGGCTCTCCGTCGACGGATTGGAAGCCGACCTCTCCCTGCGGGCCCGGGTGGCCGGTCTGCTGGAGGTCGACGCCGGTGCCCGCATCCGCCTGGAGGGTGTGGACCTGGACGTCACCGGGGTGCAGGCCCAGGCTCTGCTCAAGGTACGCCTGGAGAAGCTGGTCACGATCCTCGACCGCGCGCTCACCACGATCGACCACCACCCCCAGGTGATCGACGCGTCCCGCCGGTCGAGAGATGCGAGGGACGAGCACCCCGGCCCCCCGCCGACCAGACCCACTGACAGTTCGCTGGGCGGGTACGCCACGGACCGTACGGGTGGATCACCGGCCGGTCGGGGTGCGGGGCGCGAGGGCCAGGCCGTCGGTCGGACCGCCGACGGGGTCGGTGAGGTGCCGGAACCCGGGATCGGACCACCGGGCGGAGCCACCGACGACCTCGGACAACAGGTGGGGGCGATCGGGGCGGTGGCCGGCAGGGCACGTGGCGACGCCGGTGCCGGCCCGGACCGGACGAGGCCACGCGACATCCAGCGGGACGGGCAGCGGGAAAGGTCGCAGGACGGGCCGCGTCACACCCCGCCGGGCGGGGCCGGGACGGAGCCGGGAGCGGGCACCACCGAGTCGAACGGACCCGAGCCGTCGGCGGCCCGGCAGTTGGCCGAGCAGACCGGGGAGAGCATCCTGCAGGCGGGGCGCAGCGTGTGGGACGCCATCCAGAGCGGATTGGCACAACGTCGCCAGGACGGCTGAGCGGCGTTACCGGGGAAAGCAAAACACCGACCGGCGTTTCCGCTGGTCGGCGTTGCTGTAGCCCGGCGAAAGGCTATGTGGCCAGGGGCGGGGTCGAACCGCCGACCTTCCGATTTTCAGTCGGACGCTCGTACCAACTGAGCTACCTGGCCGTGGTGCTCGGCTCATGCTACCCGTCCCACCGGGTCCCCGTCGGGAGGGTCACATGCCCCGATACGCAGAACGCCGCGCGAGGTGCGCGGCGTCAGCGCTTGCGGTCCTGACGGGACTTGAACCCGCGACCTCCGCCTTGACAGGGCGGCGAGCACTCCAACTGCTCCACAGGACCTAGCTGGTGTTGCATTCGACCGAAGTCGAACCGTGCCCCCAACGGGATTCGAACCCGTGCTACCGCCTTGAAAGGGCGGCGTCCTGGGCCGCTAGACGATGAGGGCGGCCCCGCTATCATTGCACATTCGCAACGTGAGCGGACTTGCTCCCATCCGGCCCCGCCGGAGGCTTGGAAAGCATACGTGATGTCTCACCGGTCGGCCAAACCGGTGTGGCTACCGCCGCAACGTCTCGTAAAAGTGCAGCTCAGAACGGGTCTATCCGAGCTTGGTGATGCCGAGGTCGCGCTTCAGGGCGGCGATCACCCTGGTGCAGGCGGCGAGCGTGGCGGCCCGATTGCCGCCTCCGTCGTGCAGCAGCACCACCGCGCCGGGCTTGGCGCTGCGCTTCACCCGCTTCTCGATCGTGGCGGCGGTCGGCTTGGCCCAGTCCTGCGGGTCCACCGTCCAGTGCAGCGACCGCATGTCCAGCTTCTTGGCGACCCGCACCACCTCGGCGGTCCACCGGCCGCCGGGCTGGCGGTAGAACGGGATCTCCGCGTCGGGCACCGCCCGCCGGATCTCCTTGTTCGTCCGGACCAGGTCGGCGCGGATCTCGGCGACCGGCCGCCGGGCGAGGTCGAGGTCGTGGTTCCAGCTGTGGTTGCAGAGCTGGTGCCCCTCCCGGACGATCCGCCGGAGCAGGTCGGGATGCTTGCGGACCTGGGCGCCGACCACACAGAAGGTGGCGGTGACGCCCGCCTTCTTCAGGCGGTCGAGCACCTTGGGCGTCCAGGTCGGATCGGGTCCGTCGTCGAAGGTGAGAGCCACCCCCTCGGCCCCGGTGGTGCGGACCAGCCCGGCCGGCAGCTTGGCCGGCAGGGCCCGCAGTGGGGGCTTGGGCGGGGCCAGCGTCGGTGACGGCGAGGGCTCCGGGGGCAGGGCGGCCGACGGAGGAGGGCTGGACGGGGTGGTCGCCTGGGGCGACTCGCCGCCACCGCCGCAGCCGGTCACCAGGAGGACCAGGCTCGTGACACACGCGAGCAGGACACGGGTACGCATCGTTCGCTCCCGAGAGGGGTTCGGGTTCGACGGACTGCCCGACGCTAGTTCACCCGATTTGAGTAGACAAACGCCGGGTCAGGACGCCACCGCTTTCCGTGCCGACCTAATGCCGTGAACCCCTATGGAAGCCTGCAAAGGCCCCGAAATTTCTCTCAGGATGCGGCCGAACGGTCGAGCGAGTCGCGTACGGCGACGATGAGCGAGACCGCTTCGGTCAGGTCGATCGGCCGGACCACCCCGGCCGGCAGACTCTCGGCCCGCCACCCCGGTCCCGCCGCGAGGACCAGCAGCGGTCGACGCGGAACGGTCAGCAAGGCGCTGAGCTGGGTGGCATCGGCCGTGGCCCGGGTGTGCGACCAGACCACCACGGCGGCCGGTCCGGTCCGGTCGATCGCGTCCAGCAGCGCCCTCACCGGGACCCGGGCGCCGAGCATCCGGTGCGCGACACCGGCCTCGGCCAGCGCGGCGGCCAGCGCCTCCAGGGGCAGGCTGTGCTGCTCCTCGTCGGCGCAGGACAGCAGGATGCGCGGCGGCCCGAGGACGGGACGGGTGGCCGCCGCCAAGGCGAACGCCGCCGAGACACAGCGCGACAGCAGATGCTCCACCTCGATCAACACGTCTGTCGCGGCGTGCCGTTGCCCGATGCCGGCGAGCACCGGGCGCAGCAGCCTGTCCCAGGTGCCGATCACACCCTCGGTGGCCAGGCTGCGTGAGATCGCCTCGTTGATCGCGACCGCGTCCAGCCGCATCGCGGCACGCGCCAGGCCGCGCGCTGCCGGACCGGCGCGGCCCACCGGAATGGTGTTGCCTCCGCCGTCCCGCGCGGTCCTCGACCGGGCGACACCACCCGCCGCCGTGGCGGGAGCCTGCCGGGCCCATCGCGCCGCCTCCGCCGGACTGAGCCCCTCGCCGGTGAGCCGTCGCATGACCTCCAGCCGGGCGAGGTCGGCCGTCGTGTAGCGGCGGTGGTGTCCGGGTACGTGCTCGCTGGGCCCGAGGCCGTAGCGCTGGTGCCAGGTGCGCAGCGTGGTCACCGCGACGCCGAGTCGTCGGGCGACCGCCCCCGCGCTCAGTGCCTCATCGGCCACCCGGCCGCTCCGGCCCGTCGCCGGCCGGGGCCGAGGGGTGGAGCAGACGGTCCACCACGCCGACCAGCCACGGCGCGTACGCGTCGGGGTCACGGTCGAGCTCGGCGGCCAGTGCCGCAGGGTCGACCCAGCGCAGCTCGGCGACCTCCGCAGGCTCGGGACTCAGTGGTGTGTCCGGCGAGAACTCGCCACGCAGGACGTGGTCGTACTCGACTTCGACCCGACCCGTGGACGGGTCCTCGGCGCGGTACACGTGCACGCCGACCTCGGTCAGCACCACCGGGCCGACGCCGAGTTCCTCGTGTAGCCGGCGGTTGGCGGACTCGGCCACGTCCTCACCGGGCTGCGGGTGACCACAGCACGTGTTGGCCCAGCGCAGCGGGAACCGTGTCTTCGCCGCAGCCCGACGCTGGAGGAGGATCCGGCCGTCCGGCGAGACGAGCAGCACGGAGAAGGCACGGTGCAGTTGACCGGGGGTCTGGTGGGCGGCGGACACGGTGGCCGACCCGATCCGCCGGCCCGAATCGTCGACCAGCTCGACCAGGTGGGCTTCCCGCGACAGTGACATCAGAGCCATCCTTCGTTCAGCGGCCACGGCCGGTGATGCGACCGGCGGCCAGCTTGCCCGAGATGAGCACCATGGGAACCCCGACGCCGGGCTGCGTGCCCGAGCCGACGAACACCACGTTGGACAGCGACGGGTGCAGGTTCGACGGGCGGAACGGACCGGTCTGGAACAGGGTGTGCGCGGCGGCGAACGGCGTGCCGGCGGCCATGCCCTGCTCCGCCCACTCGGCCGGGGTGACCGCCCGGAGCACCTCGATGCCGTCGCCGAAGCCGACGTAGCCGCGTTCCTCAAGGGTGGCGACGAGCTGGTCGGAGTAGCGGGCGGTGAGGTCGCCGCGCCACTCGAAGGGTGCCCGCTCCAGGTTCGGCACCGGGGCGAGCACGTAGTAGGTGTGCCGTCCGGCAGGCGCGACCGCCGGGTCCGTCCGGCTCGGGTTGGTGACCAGCAGGGACGGGTCGCTCATCAGCTCACCGCGTCGGATGACCTCGTCGAACGTGCCCTTCCAGGAGCGCCCGAAGTGGATGTTGTGGTGCGCGATGCGCCGGTAGCCCTGGGTCGAGCCGACGTGCAGCACGACGCAGGACGGCGAGTAGGTCAGGCGGCGTTGCCGGGTCGCCGGCAGCAGGTCGCGGTAGGCCACCGGCAGGTCGGGGTTGAGGACCACCACGTCGGCGGGGACGAACTCGCCGTCGGCGGTCAGCACGCCGGTGGCCCGGCCGTGGGCGGTCTCCACCCGGGTCACCGTGGTGCCGTACCGGATCTTGACGCCGTGCTTCTCGGCGGCGCCGGCCAGCCCGCGCGAAACCGCGTGGATGCCGCCGCGCGGGAAGAAGACCCCGGCGACCGAGTCGAGGTACGCGATGACCGCGTAGATGGCCAGCGCGTCGTGCGGGGCGAGGCCGGCGTACATCGCCTGGAAGGAGAAGATGCGCCGGGTACGCGGGTCGCGGAAGAACTGGTCGATCTTGGTCTGGAGCCGCCGGAAGGCGCCGGTGGCGACCAGCTTGAGCAGGTTGGCGGTGAGCAGGTCGGTGGGGGCGTCGAGGTTGCGCTCGATGAAGTCGGCCCGCTCCAACCGCCACAGGTTCCGTGCGAAGTCGACGAACCGCAGGTAGCCGTCGGCCTCGCGGGGCCCGCAGACCCGGGAGATCTCCGCCGCCATCCGGGCGGTGTCGGTCAGCACGTCGAGCGTGGAGCCGTCCGGGTAGTAGGCGCGGTACGCCGGGTCGAGCGGCATCAGGTCGACCCAGTCGGACAGCTCCTCGCCCACCGCGCCGAGCGCCTCGGCGATCAGGTCGGGCATGGTGAGCACGGTGGGGCCGGTGTCGAACTCGTAGCCGTCCACGCTGAGCCGTCCGGCCCGTCCACCCGGCACCGGCTCACGTTCCAGCAGGGTCACCTGCCGCCCGCTGCCCGCCAGGTGCAGTGCGCAGGCCAGGCCGCCGAGGCCCGCTCCGACGACCACGACCTGATCCGTACGCCCGTCCACGGTTCGCACCGAGAACCTCCCCATCATGCTCTCCGGTGGGTGGCCACAGTCGCGAGACCGGCCAACGCCACCCGTGCCGTCTCGTCCACGGCGACGGTGTCGAGCGCCGCCAGGGCCTGGTCGACCCGCTCGTCGATCATCCGCTCGATCCGGTCCACCGCGCCGGTGTCCACCACCACCTCAGCCAGCCGGGCGACCTGGGGGGTGCTGACCGGGTCGCCGGTGCCGTCCAGTTCCCGCAGCTGCGTCGGAGTGGCCATCTCCCGCGCCAGCACGAGCAGCGCGGTCGGCTTGCCGGTGCGCAGGTCGTCGCCGGCCGGCTTGCCGGTGGTGGCCGGGTCGCCGTAGACGCCGAGCAGGTCGTCGCGGAGCTGGAACGCCTCGCCGACGCAGAGGCCGTAGGCGGTGTACGCCGCGGTCAGGCGGCCGTCGCCGGTCACGCCGGCCAGGCTGGCGCCGAAGAGCAGCGGACGCTGGACCGTGTAGCTGGCGGTCTTGTAGCGGGCCACCCGCAGGGCCCGGTCGACCGACCAGCTCGCCGGGTCGGCCTCGCCGAGGATGTCGAGGTACTGCCCGGCGACCGTCTCCACCCGCATCCGGTCGTACCCGCGGCGGACCGCGAGCAGCCGGTCCGGGGGCAGGACGGTGCGCGAGAGCAACTGGTCGGCCCAGACCATGCAGAGGTCGCCGATCAGCACCGCGACGGCCTCCCCGAAGCGGCCGGAGTCGCCGTTGCGGCCGGCGGCGGCGTGCTGGGCGGCGACCGCCATGTGTGCGGTGGGTCGGCCGCGACGGGTGGCGGACGCGTCCATCACGTCGTCGTGCACCAGCGCGAAGGTGTGCAGCAGTTCCAGGGTGGCCAGTGCGGGCAGCACCGGGGCCAGCGGTTCGTCGCCGCCCACCGCGCCGCGCCATCCCCAGTAGGCGAACGTCGGTCGGACCCGCTTGCCGCCGACGAGGACGTAGTCACGTGCCGTTGCGGCGAAACCACCCATCGCCGCGTCGATTTCGGCAAGCGCGTCGACCTCGGCGTTCAGGAAGTCGGTGAGGGTCTCATCGACGGCGGCGACGAGATCCCGGGTGTAAGCGGCCAGAACGGCCCGGATCGGATCGTCGTTCCCGACCGGCTGCTCAGGCCCCACGCGAAGCAGGTTACCGGTAAGTCGGTCGCTGGCCATGCGGCTGAGCGTACCCTAAGGTTTCAAGTTGCGTCGATTGGTGCGTCGATTTTCGAGGAGGGCTCGTGGAGACGGATCTCAGTGCCGCCTACGAGAGGTGCCGTGAGCTGCACAAACGCCACGGGCGTACCTACTATCTCGCCACCCGGCTACTACCCGCATGGAAACGGCGTCATGTGCACGCCTTATATGGATTCACTCGGTACGCGGACGAGATCGTCGACCAGACAGAGGAGCTGCCACCGCCGGCGCGTGCCGCCCGGCTGGACGACTGGGGCGGCCGGTTCATCGCCGGACTGCACGGCGAGCAGGTCGACGACCCGCTGCTCCCGGCGGTGCTGCACACCATCGCCGTGTTCGACCTGGACCGGGAGGACTTCGCCGCGTTCCTCAAGAGCATGGCGATGGACCTGACCGTGACCTCCTACCGCACCTACGCCCACCTGCTGGACTACATGGAGGGCTCGGCGGCGGTCATCGGCACCATGATGCTGCCCATCCTGGGCAGTTCCGCCCCGGCGGCGGCCCGGGAGCCGGCCCGTCAACTGGGCTTCGCGTTCCAGCTCACCAACTTCGTCCGGGACGTCGCCGAGGACCTGGACCGGGGGCGGACGTACCTGCCGGAGGAGGACCTGGCGGCCTTCGGCCTGACCCACGAGGACCTGCTGGCCTGCCGTGCGGCGGGACGGGCCACCGAACCGGTCCGCGAGTTGATCCGGCACGAGGTGGATCGCGCCCAGACCCACTACGCCGCCGCGGCACCCGGAGTGCTCCTGCTCGACCCCGCCTCGCAGGCGTGCATCCGCACCGCGTACGCGCTGTACGGCGGGATCCTCGACGAGGTCGCCGCCCAGGACTACGACGTGTTCGTCCGGCGGGCCACCGTGCCCCGGCGACGCCGGATGGCGGTCGCCTCGCGTGCCCTGCTCACCCCGGCCGGCACGCCGGTCGAGCTGCCCGGGCCTCGGCTGCGGTGAGCGTGCGTACCGCCGTCGTGCTGTTCACCCGCGACCTGCGGGTGCACGACCACCCTGCGCTGGCGACGACCTGTGCCGCCTTCGACCGGGTGGTGCCGTTGTACGTCCTGGACCCGGCGTTGGCCGGACTGTCGCCCAACCGCACCCGCTTCCTGCACCAGAGTCTCGCCGACCTGCGCGACGCGCTGCGGCGGCTCGGCGGCGACCTGGTGCTGCGGCACGGCGACCCGGTGGCCGAGACGGTCCGGCTGGCCGGGGAGGTGGGCGCCGAGGCGGTGGCGCTCTCGGCCGACGTCTCCCGGTACGCCACCCGGCGGGCCGACCGGCTGCGCGCCGAGTGCGACCGGCACCGGTTGCACCTGCGCTTCTTCCCGGGTCTGACGGTGGTGGAGCCGGGGGCCACGACGCCGAGCAGCGGCGACCACTACCGGGTGTTCAGCCCGTACCACCGGGCCTGGAGCGGGCAGCGGTGGCGCGACGAACTGGCCGCGCCGTCCCGGGTGTCGCTGCCGGGCGGGGTTTCGGTGGGCCGCCTGCCGGCGCTGCCCGACGGCGAGTCACCGGACGCGGCGGTGGGTGGCGAGACGGAGGCGCGGAGTCGCCTCGACCGGTGGATGCCGCACCTGGCCGAGTACGGCGACCGGCACGACGACATGGCCGGTGACGCGACCTCCCGGATCAGCCCCTACCTGCGGTTCGGCTGCGTGTCGCCGCTGACCGTGGCGAACCGGGCCGGCGACCCCGCGTCGCCCTTCGTCCGCCAGGTCTGTTGGCGGGACTTCTACTACCAGGTCACCGCCGCCTTTCCGGACATCTCCCGGAAGGTCTACCGGCGTGGCGCCACCGAGCAGTGGCGGTACGACGACGGCGCGGTCGCGGACTGGACGGTGGGCCGCACCGGCGTACCGATCGTGGACGCCGGGATGCGGCAGTTGCGGGCGGAGGGCTGGCTGCACAACCGGGCCCGCCTGATCACCGCCGGCTACCTGACCAAGTCGCTCGGCCTGGACTGGCGCGCCGGACTGGCGTTCTACTTCCGGTGGCTGCTCGACGGGGACGTGGCCAACAACTCGGGCAACTGGCAGTGGGTGGCCGGCACCGGCAACGACACCAGGCCGTACCGGGGGTTCAACCCGATCCGGCAGGCCGAACGGTACGACCCGGAGGGCGCGTACGTGCGGCGCTGGGTGCCGGAACTGGCGGCGGTGTCCGGCAAGGCGGTGCACCAGCCGTGGCGGCTGCCCGAGGCGCTCCGCCGGAGCCTGGACTACCCGCCGCCCACGGCGGCGCGCGGGGTCGATCCGGTCTGGCTGCGCTGAGACGGTCCGCGTGGCCGGGTGGTCGGCGGGCGGACGGTGCGCGATGCTGACGGCATGGCGGAGCCGGAAGTGGTGGACGTGGTCGTGCTCGGGCTCGGTGTCGGCGGCGAGGAGGTGGCCGGGCGACTCGCCGAGGCCGGTCTCACCGTGGTCGGCATCGATCGGAACCTGGTGGGTGGGGAGTGCCCGTACTGGGGCTGCATCCCGAGCAAGATGATGATCCGGGCGGCGAACGCGCTGGCCGAGGCGCGGCGGGTCGACGGGCTGGCCGGCACCGCCGAGGTCCGGCCGGACTGGGCGCCGGTGGCGCAACGGATCCGCCAGGAGGCCACCGACGACTGGGACGACCGGGCCGCCGTGGAGCGGTTCACCGGCAAGGGCGGACGCTTCGTCCGGGGCAGTGGCCGCCTCGACGGACCGGGGCGGGTGCGCGTCGGCGACCAGGTCTTCCAGGCCCGGCACGGGATCGTGCTGGGCACCGGCACCGCGCCGTCGGTGCCGCCGATCGACGGGTTGGCCGGTACGCCGTACTGGACGAACCGGGAGGCCGTCGAGGTCGAGGAGCTGCCCGAGTCGGTGCTGGTGCTGGGCGGCGGGGCGATCGGCCTGGAGTTGTCCCAGGTGTTCGCCCGCTTCGGCGTACGCGTCACCGTGGTCGAGGCGTTCGACCGGGTGCTCGCGGTGGAGGAGCCGGAGGCGTCCGAGGTGGCCGCCGCCGCGCTGCGCGCCGACGGGGTCGAGATCCACACCGGGGTACGCGCGACCCGGGTCACGCACGGCCCGGACGGGTTCACCCTGCACGGCGCGGACGGCGCGGAGTTCACCGCCGAACGGCTGCTGGTGGTGACCGGCCGCCGCGCCCACCTCGACGAGTTGGGGCTGGACACGGTGGGTGTCGACGCGAGCCGGCGGTACCTGGCCGTGGACGACCGGCTGCACGTGACCGACGGGATCTGGGCGGTCGGCGACGTGACCGGCGAGGGCGCCTTCACCCACATCGCCATGTACCAGGCGTCCATCGTGGTCGCCGACCTGCTCGACCACGTGCGGCGGACGGACGGCGGCGCGGATCCGAGTGGCACCTCCAGTGTGGTCGGTGGCGCGGTCGGCGTGGCCGGCTCGTTGGCGGCCACCGGGTCGAGCGGCGGGGCCGGGTCGGTGCCCCGCGCCGACTACCGGGCCCTGCCCCGGGTGACCTTCACCGACCCGGAGATCGGCGCGGTCGGCCTCACCGAGCAGCAGGCCCGGGAACGCGGCGTCAACGTGCAGGTCGGTTTCACCCCACTCGCCTCGTCCACCCGGGGCTGGATCCACCGCACCGAGGGGGCCGGGTTCATCAAGGTGGTCGCCGACGCCGACCAGGGGGTGCTGGTCGGCGCCACCTCGGCCGGTCCGGCCGGCGGCGAGGTCCTCTCCGGTCTGGCGGTGGCGGTGCACGCGGCGGTGCCGGTGGCGCAGCTCCGGCACATGATCTACGCGTACCCGACCTTCCACCGTGCGGTGTCCGAGGCGTTGCGTGATCTGAGTTCGTGATCTGACGTCACCCGTCAGTCCGCGACAAGTGGCTGTTCTGTTTTTGCAGTCTCAGGACGTAGGATTGCGGCCGTGACGAAACGGTTGACCGAGGTGGCCCGCAAGGCGGGCGTCAGCGAAGCCACCGTGAGTCGGGTGCTCAACGGCCGCGGTGGCGTGGCCGAGGCGACCCGGACCGCGGTGCTCACCGCCCTGGACGTGCTCGGCTACGAGCGCCCGAGCAAGCTGCGTGGCGAACGGGCCCGGCTGGTGGGCCTGGTGCTGCCCGAGTTGCAGAACCCGATCTTCCCGGCGCTCGCCGAGGTGGTCACCGGTTCGTTGGCGCAACGCGGGTTCACCCCCGCGCTCTGTGCCCGGACGATCGGCGGGGTCTCCGAGTCGGCGTACGTGGAGATGCTCCTCGACCACCAGGTCTCCGGGGTCATCTTCGCCGGTGGCTCGTACGCGTTGGCCGACGCCTCGCACGAGCACTACCGCCGGCTGACCGATCGGGGCCTGCCGGTGGTGCTGGTCAACGCCGGCGTCGACGAGTTGGGCTTCCCCCGCGTCTCCACCGACGACGCGGTGGCGGTGGAGCAGGCGTACGGCCACCTGCGCTCGCTCGGGCACGAGCGGATCGGCCTGGTGCTCGGCCCGGAGGACCACGTGCCGTCGCGACGCAAGCTGGACGCCCTGGGGCGGGTCGCCGGCTGGGCCGACGACACCGAGTTCGTCGCGCGGTCCAGCTTCTCCATGGAGGGCGCCCGGGTCGCCGCGAGCAAACTGGTCGACCGTGGCGTGACCGGGGTGATCTGTGCCAGCGACGTGCTGGCCCTGGGCGCGATCCGCGCGGTCCGTCGGCTCGGCCGCTCGGTGCCGGGTGACGTCTCGGTGGTCGGCTTCGACGACTCCGCGTTCATGACCTGCACCGACCCGCCGCTGACCACGGTGCGCCAGCCGATCGAGACCATGGGGCAGGCCGCCGTGGACCTGCTGGTGACCCAGATCGAGGGTGGCGGCGTGTTCACCGACGAACTGCTCTTCGAGCCGGAGCTGGTGGTGCGCGGGTCGACCGCGCCCGCGCCCGGCCGCTGATCCCGCCCGCCGTCCCGGTTCGTCGGTCCCGGCCGACACCTGCCCTTCGCTGACCCCCATCCCGCGCGACCCGAGAGGCCGCCGACCGCTGCTCGCGGTCGGCGGCCTTCGTCGTGATCCCGAGCGAGGCCCATGTCTTTGTCTCTCGGCATAGTGTCGCTAAATTTCATCATCAGATCGAAACCTTGCTGAGAAGAGTCGCCCTCGCTACAGTGACTCCACTCACACCCGGCCCCCGGTCAGTCACACGGGGTCAGGACACCGATCAGCAGCAGGCATCGCGGCGGTGGCGATCACCGCGGTTCAGCGAACTTCACGGCGACACTTCGTTTTCCCGAAGGGATGGACAGATGTCCGTACCGCAGTACCGGAAGGCTGCGGCGTTGGCGCTCGTGGCCGGGCTCAGCCTCACGGCGTGCTCCACCAAGAGCGGCGACACCAGCGACGACGCGAGCGGCAAGGTCACCATCACCGTCGACTGCCAGCCGGTCGGCGCGCAGAAGGAGCTGCTCCAGAACTGGAACGAGGACGTCGCCGAGTTCCAGCGGCAGAACCCCGACATCGTGGTCAAGAGCGTCAGCGTCGGCGAGCAGTGCAACAACCCGCCGGACTTCACCGCCCGCCTGGCCGGCGGCACGGTGACCGACGTGTTCTACGGGTACATGACCGATCTCCAGCAGGTGCTCGACTCCGGCCAGGCGATGGACATCACCGAGTACGCCACCGCCGAGACGGTCCCGACCTGGGACAGCGTCGACCCGGCGCTCAAGGAGGTCTTCACCGACGGGGGGAGGCTCTACGCCGTACCGGTGAAGAACTACTCGATGGGCCTGGTCTACAACAAGGTGCTGTTCCAGCAGGCCGGGCTCGACGTGAACAACCCGCCGAAGACATGGGGCGAGGTCCGGGAGGCGGCCAGGAAGATCTCCGCGCTGGGCAGCGGGATCGCCGGCTACGCCGAGTACAGCGCCGGCAACACCGGCGGTTGGCACTTCACCGCGTTGCTCTACTCCCAGGGCGGCCAGGTGCTGACCGAGGACGGCGGCAAGGCCGCCTTCAACAGCCCGCAGGGCCGCCAGGTCCTGCAGAACCTCAAGGACATGCGGTACGGCGACGACAGCATGGGCGACCGTCAGCTGCTCCAGTGGGGTGACCTGTTGACCAACGCCGGTGCGGGCAAGGTCGGCATGTTCGTCGGCGCACCCGACACCACCCAGGCGATCGTCAGCCAGTTCCAGGGCAAGTTCGAGGACTGGGCGATGGCACCGCTGCCCGGCCAGGACGGCAGGGCGTCGGGCACGCTCGGCGGCGGCGAGGGTTACTTCTTCAAGAAGGACCTCACCCCGGAGCAGGTCGAAGCCGGTCTCAAGTGGATCGCTTACCAGAAGCTGACGCCGGGCAAGGGGCAGCTCGACTACGCCCGGGCCAAGCCGCAGAACTACCCGGTCGGTCTGCCGCAGCCGCTGCTGTTCAGCAACGGCAGCGACGCCCAGAAGCAGGAACTCGACCTGCGGAAGGCGAACGCGAACGTGGACACCGCGAACTTCGCCCTCTTCGAGGCGAACCCGGTCCCGATCAAGGGCGAGCCGCGCAACGCACAGGCGATCTACGCCGTCCTGGACGCCGCGATGTCCGGGGTGCTCACCAACCGCAACGCCGACATCGACGCGCTGCTCAAGACGGCCGAGGAGAAGGTCAACCAACTCCTCGCCGCGCAGGGCTGACCCGCACGGGTGGGGACCGGCCCGCCGGCCCCCACCCGCACCACCGCCGTACCACCCAGGTCGTCCCACCCCACCAGGAGTTGCCTTGGCGATCACCGCTGCCCCGGCCGCCACCCGAGCCCCGGGGCGAACCCCCTCACCGGCCCCGGCCGGGCCGCCTCGGTCCAGCCTCGGCCGCAAGGTCCGGGACAACCTCACCGGGCACGCGTTCCTGATCGGTGCGGTGCTCTGCTTCGCGGTCTTCTCCTGGTACCCGATGGTCCGGGGCGTGGTGATGAGCTTCCAGCGCACCCGGCGCGGCGAGACCACCTGGGTCGGCTGGGACAACTACCTGCGCATCCTCGACGACCCCAGCTTCGCCACGGCCTGGCAGAACACCTTCTACTTCACCGGTCTCGCGCTCGTCCTCGGGTACGCGGTGCCGTTCTTCGTGGCGATCCTGCTCAACGAGTTCCGGCACGCCCGGGGATATCTGCGGATCCTGGTCTACCTGCCGGTGATGCTGCCCCCCGCCTCGGCCCTGTTCCTGTTCAAGTTCTACGCGTACGACCCCGGCGACGCCGGTCTGTTCAACGCGATCCTCAAGGGACTGGGCCTGCCCACCTCGCAGTGGATGCAGTCCCCGGAGATGACCGTGCCGGCCATGGTCATCGCGTCGACCTGGATGAACATGGGCAGCGCGGTGCTGATCTATCTGGCCGCCCTGCAGAACATCCCCGGTGAGCTGTACGAGGCCGCCGAACTCGACGGCGCGGGGATCTGGCGACGCATCCGGCACGTCACCATCCCGCAGACCCGGCTGATCCTCGCCCTGCTGGCGATGCTCCAGATCGTCGCCACCATGCAGCTCTTCATCGAGCCGCTGATCCTGGCCAACGGCGCGGGCGCGGAGGACTCGGCGACCTCGGTCGCGTACCTCATCTATCAGCACGGGTTCTTCCAGAACGACCTCAACGGTGCCGCCGCACTCGGCGTGATCATGCTCGTCGTGCTGGCCGGCTTCTCCGCCGTCTACCTGCGGCTGACCGCGAAACAGGACTAGGACACCGACGCCATGGCACAGGACTCCGGCACCCGTACCCTCATCTCGCAGGCGCAGCTCCGGCGCGGCCCCGGCCGGGCGATCTACTGGACGTTGCTCGTCGTCGTGGTCGTCGGCTTCACGCTGGTCTTCCTCGGGCCGCTGTACTGGATGGTCACCGGTGCGCTCAAGTCCGGTCAGGAGATCGCGCAGACCCCGCCGTCGCTGTTCCCGCAGGACCCGCAGTGGCGCAACTACGTCGACGCGTGGCACCACCTGGCCCTGGCCAAGCTGCTGTTCAACACGTTCTACTACGCGGCCGGCGCGGTGCTGTTCCAGCTCGTCTTCGACACCGCCGCGGCGTACTCGCTGTCGAAGCTGCGGCCGGTGCTCGGCTCCGCGATCCTCGGCCTGATGCTGGCCACGCTGATGATCCCGGCGATGGTCCTGATCGTCCCGCAGTACGTGACCGTGATCGACCTGCCGATCCTGAACGTCAGCCTGCTCGACTCGCCGTTCGCGATCTGGCTGCCGCTGGTCGCCAACGCCTTCAACATCTTCCTGCTCAAGCGGTTCTTCGACTCGATCCCGGAGGACCTGATGTCGGCCGCCCTGATGGACGGGGCGACGCCGCTGCGCACCCTCTGGTCGATCGTCCTGCCGATGTCCCGCCCGATCCTCGGCGTGGTCTCGATCTTCGCGGTGACCGCGGTCTGGAAGGACTTCCTCTGGCCGAAGCTGGTGATGCCCTCGCCGGAGACCCGGACGGTCAGCGTCGGCATCTACGCCTTCGCCGGCGGTACGCCGATGAACGTGGTGATCGCCGCCTCGGTGATCGCCGCGATACCGACGGTGGTCATCTTCCTGATCTTCCAACGGAACATCATGTCCGGCCTGACCACCGGCGGACTCAAGGGCTAGCCCCCAAACGCAGAAAGCAGGTGCTCGTGTCCCCAGCAGACAGCGGTCCGTGGTGGCGAGGCGCGGTGATCTACCAGGTGTACCCCCGGAGCTTCGCCGACGGCAACGGTGACGGCATCGGCGACGTGGCCGGCATCCGCTCCCGGCTGGGCTACCTCGCCACGCTCGGGGTCGACGCGATCTGGTTCAGCCCCTGGTATCCCTCGCCGATGGCCGACGCCGGCTACGACGTGGCCGACTACCGCGACATCGACCCGGTCTTCGGCACGCTGGGCGAGGTGGAGGCGTTGATCGCCGAGGCGCACGCGGTCGGTATCCGGACCATCGTCGACGTGGTGCCGAACCACTGCTCCGACGCGCATCCCTGGTTCCGGGCCGCGCTGGCCGGGGGGCCGGACGCCCCCGAGCGGGAGCTGTTCTGGTTCCGCCCGGGACGAGGCCCCGACGGTGACCAGCGCCCCACCGACTGGGTCGGCGAGTTCGGCGGCCCCACCTGGACCCGGACCACAGACCCGGACGGTCGTCCCGGTGACTGGTACCTGCACCTGTTCGCTCCGGAGCAGCCGGACTTCAACTGGGACCACCCCCAGGTCCGCGCCGAGTTCGAGGACGTCCTGCGCTTCTGGTTCGACCGGGGAGTGGACGGCATCCGGATCGACTCCGCCGGACTGCTGGTCAAGGACGCCACGTTGCCCGAGGTGACGGCAGACCGGCCGCACCCGTTCCACGACCTCGACGGGGTGCACGAGATATACCGGGACTGGCGACGGATCGCGGACGCGTACCCGGGGGAGCGGGCGTTGATCGGGGAGGTGTGGCTGCCCGACCGGCAGCGGTTCGCCGCCTACCTGCGGCCCGACGAACTGCACGCGGCCTTCAACTTCGACTTCCTCGGCTGCGCCTGGGACGCCGCCGCGCTGCGGGAGAGCATCGACGGCACGCTGCACGCCCACGCGCCGGTCGGCGCGCCGGCCACCTGGGTCCTCTCCAACCACGACGTCACCCGGCACGTCACCCGGTACGGCCGGGCGGACACCACGTTCAGCTTCGCCGCCAAACGCGAGGGCATCCCGACCGACCTGGAACTGGGCACCCGGCGGGCCCGCGCCGCCGCGCTGCTGTCCCTGTCGCTACCGGGTGCCGCCTACGTCTACCAGGGCGAGGAACTGGGTCTCTGGGAGGTCGAGGACATCCCGTACGAGCTGCGCCAGGACCCGATGTGGGAGCGGTCCGGGCGGATCGACCCGGGTCGGGACGGGTGCCGCGTACCCCTGCCGTGGTCGGGGGAGTCGCCGCCGTTCGGCTTCGGTCCGGACGGTGCGCAGGCCACGCCGTGGCTGCCGCAACCGGCCGACTGGAAGGACCGCACCGCCGACGCGCAGGCCGGTGACGACCGGTCGATGTTGGAGCTGTACCGGGCCGCCATCGCCGTCCGCCGCGCCGAACCGGCGCTCGGCGACGGGCCGATGGCCTGGCTGCCCGCCCCGGACGGGGTGCTGGCGTTCCGGCGGGACCCCGGTTTCGCCTGCGCGGTGAACCTCTCCACGGTGGCGGTACCGCTACCGCCGCACACCGGTCGGCTGCTCGCCAGCGGGCCGCTCGACGACGACCTGCTGCCGCCGGACACCGCCGTCTGGCTGCGGACCGCACCCGAATCCGCCTAGTTCCGCGCCCGGTGTCGGCGGCTCCGTCCCGCCGCCGGCACCGGGCGCGTCCGGAACCGACGAGGAGGTGACGGCAGCACCGGCACCATCACCACGGGGGACCTGGCCACCTGAGGAAAGGGAGAGCGCCGCTCATGGCCGACCACACCGTCTCGCACCACCCCCATCCACCCGGCCACCGGCTCCGCACCACGCTGGCCGCCCTCACCGGCACCGCCCTCGCCGCCGCCTCGATCTCGGTCGTCACCCTCGCCGGGACCGCGACCCCGGCACGCGCCGCCGGGCTCAGCCCGTTCGACATCGTCGGTCGGGGCGCCACCGTCGCGTTCGTCGAGCTCGAGGCCGAGTACGCCGCGCACACCGGCACCCGGATCGGCCCGGACCGCCGTTACGGCACCTTGCCGTCGGAGGCCAGCGGCCGGGAGGCGGTCACCCTCGACGCGGTCGGGGAGTACGTCGAGTTCACTCTCACCGCACCCGCGAACGCGGTGACGTTCCGCTACAGCCTCCCCGACAACGCCGCCGGCACCGGCCGGGACGCCACGATCGACCTGCGGGCCAACGGCAGCCTGGTCAAACCGGTGCCGGTGACCTCGAAGTACGGCTGGTACTACGGCGGTTACCCGTTCAACAACAACCCCGGTGACGTCAACCCGCACCACTTCTACGACGAGGCGCGGACGCTCTTCGGCACCACCTACCCGACCGGTACGAAGATCAGGCTCCAGGTCTCGTCGACCGCGCAGTCCCC
The DNA here is from genome assembly GCF_013364215.1 of Verrucosispora sp. NA02020. Lineage (NCBI taxonomy): Bacteria > Bacillati > Actinomycetota > Actinomycetes > Micromonosporales > Micromonosporaceae > Micromonospora > Verrucosispora sp. NA02020. Next base: position 237,038 of record NZ_CP054923.1, read on the forward strand.
GACGTTCACCATCGACCTGGCCGACTTCGAGCTGGTCGCCGCGCCGATCACCAAGCCGGCGAACGTGCTCGACGTGGTCACCGACTTCGGTGCCGACCCGACCGGCGCGACCGACTCCACCGCCCGCTTCCAGGCCGCCGTCGACGCCGGGAAGGCCCAGGGGCGTACGGTCTGGATCCCGCCGGGCACCTTCACGCTCTGGGACCACGTGGTGGTCGACGGGGTGACCCTGCGCGGGGCGGGGCCGTGGCACTCGGTGCTCGGCGGCCGACACCCCACCGACCGGAAGCGGGCCGCCGGCGTCTACGGCAAGTACGTCTCCGGCGGCGGATACCGGGGCGAGATCCGGCCGCACGAGGCGGGCGGGCCCAGCCGCAACGTGGAGCTGCGCGACTTCGCCATCATCGGTGACATCCGGGAACGCGTCGACGACGACCAGGTCAACGCCATCGGTGGGGCGATGTCGGACTCGGTGGTGGACAACCTGTGGCTCCAGCACACCAAGGTCGGCGCGTGGATGGACGGGCCGATGGACAACTTCACCCTCCGCAACAGCCGGATCCTGGACCAGACCGCCGACGGGGTGAACTTCCACTGGGGAGTCACCAACTCGACGGTCACCAACACGTTCGTCCGCAACACCGGTGACGACGCGCTGGCGATGTGGGCGGACACCGTGCCGAACGTGGGCAACTCCTTCACCCGCAACACCATCGGCGTGACCGTTCTCGCCAACCACCTGGTCACGTACGGCGGTCGGGACATCCGCATAACCGACAACGTCACCGCCGACTCGGTCACCAACGGTGGTGGCATCCACGTGGCGAACCGGTACACCGGAGTGCAGGGTGCGACCGCGGTGGCCGGCACGATCACCGTGGCGCGCAACACGCTGATCCGGAACGGCAACTCCGACTACAACTGGCGGTTCGGGGTCGGCGCGATCTGGTTCTCCGCGTTGAACGAGCCGCTCCAGGGCGCGTCGATCCAGGTCAGCGACACCGACATCCTGGACAGCTCGTATGCGGCGCTGCACTGGATCGAGGGCGTCAGCAGCGGCATCAGCTTCACCAACGTCCGCATCGACGGCACCGGCACGTACGCGCTCCAGGTGCAGGCGCCCAGCCAGGTCTCCTTCACCAACGTACGGGCCACCGGCATCGCCCAGCCCAACCCGATCCACAACTGTGTGGGCAGCGGCTTCCAGATCAGCCAGGGTGCCGGCAACTCCGGCTGGTACACCGCCAACCCGTACTGCGGTCCGTGGCCGGAACCGCAGTGGGGCGGCGGCCCGACGAGCCCGCCACCGACCACCCCACCGCCGACCACCCCACCGCCGACCACCCCACCTCCCACCACGCCGCCCCCGACCACGCCGCCGCCGGGCGGGAACCTGGCCCAGGGACGGCCGGTCGTCGCGTCCAGCCACAATCAGACCTACCAGGCGGGCAACGCGGTCGACGGCAACGCGGGCACGTACTGGGAGAGCGGCGGCACCGCGTTCCCGCAGACGCTCACCGTCGATCTCGGCGCGGCCCGTGCCGTCGACCGGGTCGTGCTCAGGCTGCCGGCCGGCTGGGAGCGGCGGACGCAGGCGCTGTCGGTGTCGGGCTCGATCGACGGCAGCTCGTGGACCACGCTCGCCGCCTCGGCGGGACGGGTCTTCGACCCGGCCACCGGCAACAACGTGTCGATCGGTCTGCCTTCCGGTGACCGCCGGTTCGTCCGGCTGAGCATCACCGGCAACACCGGCTGGCCGGCGGCGCAGATCGCCGAGTTCGAGGTGTACGGCGGCAGCACCCCGCCGCCGACCACCCCACCGCCCACCACCGCGCCACCGACCGGCAACCTGGCCCAGGGACGGCCGGTAGTGGCGACCAGCCACGTCGACGTGTACGCGGCGGGTAACGCGGTCGACGGCAACGCGGGCACGTACTGGGAGAGCGCCAACAACGCGTTCCCGCAGACGCTCACCGTCGACCTCGGCACCGCCCGTCCGGTGGGTCGGGTGGTGCTCAGGCTGCCACCGTCACCGGCCTGGCAGACGCGTACCCAGACGGTGTCGGTGCTCGGTTCCACCGACGGCACCACCTGGACCACGCTCGCCGCCTCGGCGGGCCGCACCTTCGACCCGGCCACCGGCAACAGCGTGTCGATCAGCCTCACCACCGGTGACCGCCGGTTCGTCCGGCTCAGCGTCACCGGCAACACCGGCTGGCCGGCGGCGCAGATCGCCGAGTTCGAGGTCCACGCCACCTGACCCGTGGGTGGGCCCCGCACGCCGAGGCGGGGCCCACCCACGCCGTAAGAGCGCCACCCGGTAACGCCTCTCCACATCCCCGGAAGAAGGTGTCGATCCCCCATGTCCAGACTCCGTACCCGGCTGTCCGCCGTGCTCGTCGCGGTCGGCCTCGTCCTCACCGCGGCCCCCGCACCGCCGGCCGCCGCAGCCGGTGGGCCCAACCTGGCCGCCGGCCGTCCGGCCACCGCCAGCAGCGTCAACGGCTCGTTCGTCGCGGCCAACGTCACCGACGGCAACGCCGGCACCTACTGGGAGAGCGGTGGTGCCCTCCCGCAGTGGGTGCAGGTCGACCTGGGCTCCGCCCACTCCGTCGACCAGGTCAAACTGAAACTGCCGGCCGGCTGGGAGTCCCGCACCCAGACGCTGTCGGTGCAGGGCAGCACCACCGGCAGCGCCTTCGCCACGATCGCCGGTTCGGCCGGCCGCACCTTCAGCCCGGCCGGTGGCAACACGGTCACCCTCGACTTCCCGGCCACCACCACCCGGTACGTGCGGATCGCGATCACCGCGAACACCGGCTGGTCCGCCGCGCAACTCGCCGAGTTGGAGGTGTACGGCGCAGTGGCCTCGTCGGCCAACCTGGCGGCCGGTCGGAGCATGTCCGCCAGCGGCCACGCCGACGTCTACGTCGCCGGCAACGCCAACGACGGCAACCAGAGCAGCTACTGGGAGAGCCCGAACAACGCCCTCCCGCAGTGGATCCAGGTGGACCTGGGCGCCACGGTCACCGTCGACCGGCTGGTGCTCAAACTGCCCGCCGGGTGGGGCGCGCGCACTCAGACGGCGACCGTGCAGGGCAGCACCACCGGTACGAACTTCACCACCCTGGTCGCCTCCACCGGGTACGCCTTCAACCCGGCCAGCGGCAACACGGTGAGCATCACCGTCGGCTCGGCCGCCACCCGCTACGTCCGGTTGCTGGTCACCGCGAACACCGGCTGGTCGGCGGGGCAACTGGCCGAGATCGAGGTGTACGGCCCGGCCACCGGTGACACCCAGCCGCCGTCCGCGCCGACGAACCTGGCGTTCACCGAGCCGGGCAGTGGGCAGGTGCGGTTGACGTGGTCGGCGTCGACGGACAACGTCGGGGTGACCGGGTACGACGTGTATGCCAACGGTGCGTTGCGGGCGAGTGTGTCGGGTACGACGTTGGCGTTCTCGGACACGCAGCCGGCGAGTGCCACGGTGTCGTACGTGGTACGGGCCAGGGACGCGGCGGGCAACATCTCCGCGAACAGCAACACCGTCACCCGTACCGGCAGCACGCCCGGCGGCACCGACCTGGCCGCCGGCAAGCCGGCCACCGCCTCGTCGATGGTGCACGTCTTCGCCGCGGCCAACGCCGTCGACGGCGACGTCACCACCTACTGGGAGGGGGCACCGGGCGCGTACCCGGGCACGTTGACGGTCGCGCTCGGCGCCAACGCCAGCGTCAGCGCGATCGTGGTGAAGCTGAACCCGGACCCGGCGTGGGGTCCGCGCACCCAGACCTTCTCGGTGCTCGGCCGGGAGCAGTCCGCCTCCGGCTTCAGCACGCTGGTCGGCTCGGCGACCTACTCGTTCAGCCCGGCGGGCAGCAACACGGTCACCATCCCGGTCTCGGCGACCGCCGCCGACGTGCGACTCTCCTTCACCGCCAACACCGGGTCGTCGAACGGGCAGGTCGCCGAACTCCAGGTGATCGGCACCCCGGCACCGAACCCGGACCTCACCGTCACCACGGTGACCTCCGCCCCGGCCAACCCGGTGGAGACCGATCAGCTCACGCTCACCGCCACCGTCCGCAACGCGGGCACCCTGGCCGCCGGCGCGACCACGGTCGACTTCGCCCTGGACGGGACGAAGGTGGGCCAGGCGGCCGTCGGCGCGCTCGCCGCCGGTGCGTCGACGAGCGTGTCGACCACCGTCTCGGCCCGGAACGCGGGCAGTTACCAGCTCAGCGCCACGGTCGACCCGGCGAACACGATCATCGAGCAGAACGAGGGCAACAACGCGTACACGAACCCGACCCGGCTGACGGTCGGCCCGGTGGCCAGCTCCGACCTGGTCGCCTCGGCGGTCACCTGGTCACCGGGTACACCCGGCGCGGGTGCCACCGTCCGCTTCTCGGTGACCCTGCGCAACCAGGGCACCGTCGCCTCGGCGAGCGGGTCGCACGGCATCACGCTGACCGTGCTGAACGACGCCGGCACGGCGGTGCGGACGCTCACCGGATCGACGGGCGGCGGCATCGGCGCGGGTGTCACGGCGAGCCCGGTCGACCTGGGCACCTGGACGGCGGCCAACGGCCGGTACACCGTCCGGGTGGTGATCGCCGCCGACGCCAACGAACTGCCGGTGAAGCGGGCCAACAACACCAGCGAACGTCCGCTGTTCGTGGGACGCGGCGCCAACCTGCCGTACGACCACTACGAGGCCGAGGAGGGCTCGGTCGGCGGCGGAGCCCAGGTGATCGGGCCGAACCGGACCATCGGCGACCTGGCCGGAGAGGCGTCCGGCCGGCGGGCGGTGACCCTCAACACCACCGGCGCGTACGTCGAGTGGACCACCAAGGCGCCGGCCAACGCCCTGGTCACCCGCTTCTCCATCCCGGACGCCCCGAACGGAGGCGGGATCACCTCGACGTTGAACATCTATGTCAACGGGGTGCTGCACAAGCCGATCAGCCTCACCTCGAAGCACATCTGGCTGTACGGCGCCGAGGCCAGCCCGAGCGACTCGCCGAGCGCGGGCCCGCCCCGGCACCTCTACGACGAGGCGAACGTGCTGCTCAACTCCACCATCCCGGCCGGCAGCCGGATCCGGTTGCAGAAGGACCCGGCGAACACCACCACGTACGCCGTCGACTTCGTCGACCTGGAGCAGGTGACTCCCCGGGAGAACCCGGACCCGGCGCGGTACCGGGTGCCGAACGGGTTCAGCCACGCCGACGTGCAGAGCGCGTTGGACGCGGTCCGGATGGACACCACCGGCAACCTGGTCGGTGTCTACCTGCCCGCCGGCACGTACGAGACCGCCCAGAAGTTCCAGGTGTACGGCAAGGCGGTGAAGGTGGTCGGCGCCGGCATGTGGTTCACCCGGTTCCAGACGCCGTCGTCGCAGCAGAACACCGACGCCGGGTTCCGGGTGGAGCCGAGCGCCAGCGGGTCGACCTTCTCCCACCTGGCGTTCTTCGGCAACTACACGGTCCGGCAGGACGGGCCCGGCAAGGTCTGGGGTGAACTCAAGGACGTCGACGACCTCACCCTGGACAACGTCTGGGTCGAGCACACGGTCTGCGCGTACTGGGGGGTGAGCGTCAGCGGCCTGAAGATCACCGACAGCCGCTTCCGGAACACCTTCGCCGACGCGGTGAACCTGACCAACGGCAGCACCGACAACCTGGTCAGCAACTCGGAGGGCAGGTCCAACGGCGACGACGCCTTCGCGCTCTTCTCCGCGACCGACCAGGGCGCGTCGACCGGCAACCACGGCAACGTGTTCGAGAACCTGACCGCCACGTTGACCTGGCGGGCGGCCGGGATCGCCGTGTACGGCGGCTACGACAACGTGTTCCGCAACCTCTACATCGCGGACATGCTGACGTACTCGGGCATCACCATCAGTTCACTGGACTTCGGATATCCGTTCGTCGGATTCGGGTCCAGCCCACCGACCCGTTTCGAGAACATCTCGTTGGTCCGGGCCGGTGGTCATTTCTGGGGTGCGCAGACCTTCCCGGCGATCTGGGTGTTCTCCGCGTCCAAGGAGTTCCGGGGCATCCGCGTCAGCGACGTGGACATCGTCGACCCGACCTACTCCGGCATCATGTTCCAGACCAAGTACACCGGCAGTCAACCGGAGAACCCGATCACCGACACGGTCTTCACCAACGTGTCGATCAGCGGTGCCCGGCGCAGCGGTGACGCCTTCGACGCCAAGTCGGGCTTCGGGATCTGGGTCAACGAGATGCCCGAGGCGGGTCAGGGCCCGGCAGTCGGCTCGGTCACCTTCACCAACCTGCGGTTGAGCGACAACTGGCAGGACATCCGCAACACCACGTCCACCTTCACCATCAACCGCAACTGACCCACACTCCGCCCTCACGTCGATAGCCGGCCCTGACGTCGATCATGGAGTTGTGGCACTCCCGATAGCCCACAAGAAGGGCAAAGAGTCCGCCACAACTCTTTGATCGCGGGGGTCCGTCGGAGACGGCGTGACACGGTCGCCGACGGTTCGTCCCCGACGACCGGTTTGCGCCCGCGTACGGCGGGAAGTCGGTACGGGTGCGAGCGTTGTTGACGAAGATCGAGCAAGCGTCCGGGCTGGACCGGTTCGGTGACCGGTTGCAGCGAGCGGTGCAGGGCACCCTGCGCGGGCAGCGGGTCCGGGACCTGCTGCACGGTGTCTGGCTGGGTCATCCGCTGCACCCGGCGATGGTGCAGGTGCCGGTGGGCTCGTGGGTCAGTGCGGCGATCCTGGACCTGATGCCGGGCCAGCGTCGAGCCGCCACCACGCTCACCACCATCGGCACGGTGAGCGCGTTGCCGGCGGCCGTCGCCGGGCTCAACGACTGGGCCGCGCTCTCCCGTGACCAGCGTCGGGTCGGCCTGGTGCACGCCGCCTCGAACACCGTCGCGCTGGTCCTCTACTCCGGCTCGGTGGCCGCGCGGTTCTCCGGCCGCCACCAACTCGGCCGGACCCTCGGCTGGCTCGGGCTCGGTGCCGCCGGTGCCGGCGCGTACCTGGGGGGACACCTGGCGTACAAGCAGGGTGCCCAGGTCAACGTGAGCGTCTCCGACCTGCACCTGATCAGCGACGGTTGGCACTCGGTCGCCGAGATGGCCACGCTGCCGCAGCGGCAACTGGTGACCCGCAAGGTGGACGACGTCTCGGTGATCCTCTATCGGCACGGCGACGACGTCACGGTGATGCTCGAACGCTGCCCGCACCAGAGCGGCCCGCTCGGCGAGGGCGAGGTCACCGAGATCGACGGCCACGCCTGCGTGGTGTGTCCGTGGCACGGCAGCACCTTCCGCCTCAACGGCGGCGAGGTGGTGCACGGCCCGTCCGGCAACGACCAGCAGACCCTGCCGACCCGGGTGGTCGCGGGCCGGGTGGAGGCCCGGCTGCCGTGAGGCGACGGCCCCGGTCAGTCCTTGCGGTGACGGCCGACCGGCAGTTCGGCGGGCGGACCGCTCCGGACCGGCTGCCGGGTGGCGGCCACCGGCACCGGGCGACGCCGTAGGCCGAGCACCGCACCGATCTGGGCCCCCACGATGCTGGCCACGGCGAGCACCGCCGAGATGGCGAGCGGACGGTTCACCCGGTCCGGTTCACCGGCCCGTGCCGCGCCCACCGTCACCACCGGCGGATGCCCCTCCGGTGCCTCGTCGTGCGGTGCCGGCCGTCCCTGCGGCGTGGCGGCGGGAGAGGGCGGCGTGGGCGCGGCGGACTCCGGCTGCTCCACATCCGGCTTCGACGGCGTCGGCCTCGACGGCGTCGGACGCGACTGCTCGGGAGCGGGACGGGCCTGCGCACCGACCAGCCGGCCGGTCGCGTGCGGCCGGGCACCCTGGTCGTCCGCGTTGGCCGGCAGCGTGATCAGTTGGCCGGGGCGGATCCGGTCCGGGTCCCGCAGCTTGTTGAGCGCGGCCAACTCCCGGTAGTCCTCGAAGTCGTCCAGGTAACGGTCGGCGACCTTGCCGAGGTAGTCGCCCTTCGCCACCTTGTATACCGGCGCGTCGGCGGTCGCGCGTTCCGTCCCCGAGGACACCGGCTCGTACGCCGTGGGCGGCCCGGCGAGCGTCGCGGTGGCCGCCGCCGGCGCCGAGTAGGCGGGGGCGGTGTAGGCCGTGGTGGCGGCCGTGGCCGCCGGGCTGGCGGCGATGATCAACGCGACCGAGCCGACCAGGGCCGCCGCCGCCCGCTGCTGCCGACCCATCCCGGGCAGCCGGGGCGCCGGGCGGCGCAGCGACTGCGCGCCCAACTCCACGAGCACCGACAGCGCGAAGCTGGCCCAGCCGAACCAGCCGACGATCGCCAACGCCCGCAGGAAGAGTTGCCCGTCGTCCCGGCTGGTCAGCGTGGTGCCGATCTCCGCGAGTGTGGGCACGTGGTCCGGCAGAGGGTTGCCGGCGAACGCCACCAACGCGATCGGACCGCCGACCAGCAGACCGATCAGCACCACCAGTGCGCCGAATCCGGTCAGCACCCGACCGACCCGCCGTACGGCGGTGCCACCCGATGCGGCCATGGCTACCTTCCTTCCCTAGGGAGCCCCGGTCAGCGCCCGCGCGGTCGCCTCACCGGAGACGGTGACGGTGTTGGAGAAGCCGAAGAGGCCGAGCATCGCCCGGCGGTAGGTGACGGACACCCGTACCCGGATGACGGTCTCGCCGTCGACCACCGGGAAGGTCACGTCGTGGCCGGTGGCCCCGGCGGCGGCGAGGTAGTCCGCGACGGCCGCGCGGGCCTCGGTCTGGTCGATGCGCTTCGGGCCGCCCTCGATGGCGGTCGCCCGGTCGATGGCCTGGCCACCGGTCCGGGCCGCCTCGGCGGCCAGGTTCTCGGCGCGTTGCAGTGTGCGGAGCTGACCGGCGCCGTCGAACGCCATGCCGATGATGCCGAGCACGCCGATCATCGCCACGGCGAGGAAGATGCTCACCCGCCCGGCGTCCCCGCGCCCGGCCGTCATCCCCGGCTCCGGTAACGGTCCAACGGCGAGGTGAACGAGGCGGTGACCCGGTTTCCGCTCGGCATCCTCAGGACGGAGATCCTGATGTCCTGGTAGGAGACGGTACAAGCGATCTGCACGGTGACCGTGGCGTCCTGCCCGACGGAGCTGCTGAAGGCTTGACCGAAGGTGGTGGACCGTCCGTCGACCGATCCGCTGAAGGTCACCTGCGGCTCGCCGGAGCAGGCCAACCCCCTCCAGTCGAGCTGGCTGCGGACCGCGTCGAGGGCCTCGGTGCGGGCGGTGCGGGCGTCGCGGGAGATGGAGGCCGCGCGGGCGGCGTCGTGTGCCGCCGCCTCCAGTGCCTCGCTGGCCACCGCGGTACGCCCGGCGACTCCGGCCAGCACCATCATGGCCAGGAACGCGGGTGCCAGGACGGCCACCTCGATCGAGACCGAGCCCCGGCTCATGGTGCGGTCCATCGTTCCGCCGTCCCGTGTGCGGTCTCTTCGATGGAGAAGCTGACTCCCGGCACCACCGACAGAGAGCGGCCGGTCACCGTGCACGTCACGTCGGTGGCCGAGGTGACGCAGCTCGGCCCTGGTTCGTCCCAGTCGACCAGCCAGCCACCGGCCTGGGTGAGGAAGCGCGCGGCGCGTTCCTCGCCGGCCCCGGCCGGAGCCTGGTGAAGCCGCTGTGCGTTGACTCCGCTCTGTGCCGCGTTGAGCGCGGTGGACCTGGCGACAAAGACGGCGGCCACCTGGATCGAGCCGAACAGCAGGATCAGGATCGCCGGTAGCGCCACCGCCAACTCCACCGGGTTGCCGCCGCGTTCGCCGTCACCGGGCAGCCGAGGGTGCCGGATGGCCGTGACCATCCGGCACCCGGCGTAGCGGCGGCGGCGCATCGTCACGGTGCCGGCGGCCCGGGGATGCGGCCCATCCAGTTGTTGGCGGCGGTCAGGGCCGCTGCCGTGACCGCCAACGCCACCGTCACCAGGCCGAAGATGATCACGGCGGTCGGTACGGGGCTGTCGCCACGGTCCCCCCGCAGGTACACAAGCCGCGCCCGCAGCGCGGTCTGTACGTGGGTCAGCCGCACGCCCAGCGCGGCGTTCAGTTCGGTGAGGACGGACATCGGGGGCTCCTTCGGTTGAGGTCGAGTGCTAAAGGCGGGCGAGGAAGGGATAGATGGCGAAGCCGAGCAGGACGAAGACCAGCAGCGCGCCGGGAATGTCGAGCCGGCTGGTCACTCCCTCGGCCCGGGCCAGGTTGTCGGTGCGGATCTGGTCGCGCAGCGAGTCGGCGCGGCTGCGCAGGGTCTCGTGCACCTGGGCGCCCTCGCTGCCGGACGAGCGCATGATCGCGCCGACGTCGCCCAGCTCGGGGATGCCGATCCGGTCGGAGAGGCCGCGGAGTTCGTCCCAGGGCGAGTGCATCTGCATCTGGGCCATGCGCAGTGCCTCGGAGATCCGGTCGAAGACCCAGCCCTCACAGATGGCGGCGGCCCGCTCCAACGACTGCACCGGGCCGTGCGCGGCGGAGAGCTGCAACGCGACCAGATCCAGGTAGGTACAGACCGCCTGCCGGAACTCGTCCCGGGCCGCCTCCGCGCGGGCGATCATCGACCGGTGCGCGACCAGCGCGCAGAGCACTGCCAGACCGAGGCTGCCCAGCACCGGTACGGTCAGCGGCAGCGAGACGCCCACGGCCAACAGCGTGAAGCCGAGCAGGGCCGGTGCGGCGAGCCCGATCAACGCGGACAGCAGCATGGAGAGGGCGTACTGCTCGGGGGTGCGGTCGAGCAGGGCCAGTTGCCGGTGCGGCGGGCGCAGCCAGCGGGCCAGCCCGGTCAGCCAGTCCAGCCGGCGGTCGGCCGGACCGAGCCGGGTCGCGCCCGGCGGCTGGTGCAGTCGCCGCAGAGCCGGACCGAGCGCCGGGGTCGCCGGCACCAGCTCGCGCACGATCAGGTACACGCCCAGCCCGACCACGGCACCGCTGAGCACCGCGATGGTGAGGTGCAGGTTCACGCCACCACCTCCCGGGGATCGGGGGCGGGCAGGAAGCGGGCCGGTCGCGGCGGCTGACTCATCGAGCGCACCCAGGCCAGCAGGCCGACGAAGGCAGCGCCGAGCACCGCCATCACCACCTGGCCGAACGGCGTGTCGTACGGCTGCACGTATTCGCGGTTGAGCAGCCCGTACCCGATGGTGGCCAGGGTCATCCCGGTCAGGAAGCGGACCGCGAACCGGGGTTGGGTGCGCTTGGCCTCGATCTCGCGTCTGGTGGCGACCTCGGCGGACGCCGCCGCGGCGATCGAGCCGAGGACGTCGCCGAGGCGTTCGCCCCGGTCGGTGAGGTGCAGGATGAGCGCCGCCACCACCTGGTCGCAGACCGGGTCGCCGATGTCGTCGGCGAACGCCAGCAGGGCGGAGCGGGCCAGCCACCCGGCCTGGAGCCGGGCGGCGAGCAGGCGTATCTCCTCCTGGATCTCCTCCGGTGCGGTGCCGACGGTGCCGATGATCGCCTGCTGGAGACCCTGCCCGGTGGAGGAGACGTCCTTGAGGCGGCGGGTCCACTCGCCGACCGCCTCGATCCGCGCGATCGCCCGCCGTTCCGCCCGGCCGACCGAGAAGAGCCACGGCGTACCGGGCACCGCCACGGCGACCAGCAGCCCGACCACCGGTAGCCCGGTCACCAGGAAGGCCAGCGCGCCCGCGACCACCGCGCCGATCAGCAACGCCTGATGGGTCTGCTGTTCGCGCAGCGTGGTGCCGGAGCCACGCCACAGCCGGCTGAGTCCCGGGCCCGCGCCGGGTGCCGGGCCGGGCGGGCGACGCGTGCCGACCAGCGCGACGACCGTGAGCACCAGCCCGGCCACACAGGCCGCCCCGGAGACCACCGCGATGAGTTGGATGTTGTCGAGCACGGGTCACCGCCGCCCGAGTCGGGTCTGCTTGGGGCGTCGCCACGCGCCCTGGCCGGCCTCGATCCAGCGGCTGAGCAGCCGGGCGTCGTAGCCCACCCGCAGCAGTTGGCCGCGGACCCGTTCCGGCAGGTGCCGGGGGACGGCCCGGCCGTCCGGGCCCGGTCCGAACACCTGGGTGGTGGTGATGCGGCTGCTCTCGCCGACGCCGAGCACCTCCTCGACGTGCGACACGAACCGGTGCTTGCGGCCACCGATCCCGGTCTCGTCCTCCACGTTGACATAGACGATGAGGTCGAGGGCGTTGCCGGCCATCCGGCGGGCCTGGTCGACGGTCATCTCGCGGCCGTGCGCCAGCGCCAACTCGATGATCCGCTCGCTCACCCCAGCGGGGGTACGCGCGTGGATCGTGCACATCGACCCCCGGCTGGTGGTCATCGCCTGGAGCATCGGCACGATCTCCCGGGACCGCACCTCGCCGACGATGATCCGCAGCACACCCATCCGGAGCGAGACCGGGATCAGGTCGGCGATGCTCACCTCGCCCGCCGGGCGGCCGTCCGGCCCGCGTTCGCCGTGCCCCTCCCGCGCCTCGAAGCTCATCACCGCACGGTGCCGCTGACCGCGCCGGGCCGGTAGCAACTCCCGGCTCTCCTCCAGCAGCACGTACGGCTCGTCCTGCGGGATCTCGCTCATCAGCGCCCGGATGACCGTGGTCTTACCGGCACCGGCCAGCCCGGCGACCATGATGTTCAGTCCGGCGCGCATGGACGCGCGGAGGAAGTCCCGCAGCAGCGGGTCGACCATCTCGTCCAGGTCACCCCGCGCCCCGGTCAGGTCGTCCAGGGTCACGTCGAGCGTGTTGTGCTTGCGGATGACCGCGTACGGGCGGTGGCTGACCAGGAACACGGCGGCCAACCGGCTGCCGTCGGGCAGTTGAAGGTCCAGGGTGGGCTTCGAGGTGGAGAGCGAACGCTCGGTGGCACCGGCCCGGCGGGCGGCCGCCTGGAGGATCTCCACCAGCTCGTCGTCGCTGTCCGCGATCGGGTCGGTCCAGTCCACGCCGCCGCCGTGCCGGGTGACGCGCACCTGGTCGCAGCCGAGGATGTGGACCTCCTCGATGCTGTCGTCGACGAGCAGCGTCTGGAGCCGACCGAGCCCGGCCAGCTCGGCGGTGACCTGGTCGAGCAGCAGCCGCTCCTCGCCCGCGGCCATCGGCGTACCGGCCCGGCGCACCGAGTCGGCGTACTCGGCGACCAGTTCGACCGCGAGCCGGGCCCGCTCGGTGTCCTCCTCGTCGACGCTGAACTCCCGGCCGCGCTGCCAGCGGGTGAGCCGCTCGCTCAGCTCCCGGCGCAACTCGCGGACGACCTGGAAGTCCACCCGGGGCCGGGGCGGTGGCTCGGGTGCCGTCGGCGCGACGGGCGGCGGCGTCGGCGGATGCTGCCGCCCGTTGACCGGCGGCAGCGGGGGCGCGATCGAGGTGGCGCCGGGTGGTAACCGGCGGGGGTCCGACGAGACCGGCTCAAATCGCATCCGGCACCCCCTGGGGCACCGGCCACGCCAATCGGGCCCGTCGCCGCTCCAGCAGCGCGCCGACCGGCACCTCGAGGCCCCGGGCCGCGCGCAGCAGCGGCCGGGACGCCCGGACGGTGCCGCCCAGGCTGAGCACCTCGGCGGTACGCGGATCGTGCGGCAACCGGGCGATGACCGGTGTGTGCAACGCCTTGCTGACCTCGGTCTTGCCGTGGCCACCCCCGACCAGCAGCAGCCGGAGCGTGCCGGGCTGCACCCGGTGTTCGGCGAAGTCCCGTTCGATGGTCTGGAGCATCGCGCGGGTGCCGGAGAGGTCGGGCAGTTGTGCCCGGCTCACCACCAGCACCACCGACGCGGCACGCAGCAGCGGCCACGGGGTGCCGACCACGTGCAGCCGGCCACAGTCGACAAGCACGTCGTACGGCGGGTCGCCGTGCTCCAGCCCGCCGAAGTAGTCGGCGAACCGCTGCCAGAGCGGGATGACGCTGCCGGCCTGGGCCGGGTCGACGACGCCGGGCAGCAGCAGCCGCTCGCGTCGGGGTGCGTCCAGGTCGACGAGTTGCGACCAGAACGTCGACTCCAGGCTGCCGTCGCGCAGCTCACCGACGGCCAGTTCGCCGATGCCCCGGGGGCCGTCGAGCGCACCGCCGAGGTAGCCGGCGAGCACCGAGCCGCCGGCCGGGTCGCACTCGGCCAGCACCAGCCGTCGATGCCAGCTCAACGCGCAGGCCAACGCGGTGGTGGTCACCCCCGGCGAGCCCTTGGCCGAGACCAGCGCGATGATCGCCATGCTCAGGCCGCCTTGGTCAGCACGACCGCGATCCGATCCTGGGCGGCCAGCGCCACCACCGCCGGTACGTCCCGAACGGCGAGTGCCAGATAGACCACGACCTCGTCCCGGCCCTCGGTGCTGACCGCGTCGGTGACGGTGGCGGTGAACCGGGTGGCGCTCGACGACGAGCCGCCGCTGCTGTTGCCGTCGTTGTTCGGGGTGCTCACCAGCAGGACCTGATCGCCGGGGCGGAGCTTCGGCGCGGGGACCTGGGCCGCGCGCAGCCCGAGGGCGAGCTGCTGCTGCCCGGGGCCGAGCAGCGGGTCGTCGGTGAGCTGGGCCATGGTCAGCAGCGTCCCCGGGGCGAGCGAGACGGCGGCCCGCATCCCGATCACCTCGGCGAGCCGGCCGGACGGCACCGGGTCGAGCCCCTGTCCACCGGCCACCTGCACGGCCACCAGGTCGTCCGCGCCGATCACGCTGCCCACCTCGACGGTCTGCGCCACGGCCAGGTAACTGCCCGTGGCGCGGACCGAGGTGATCGCGAAGGCCGAACCCAGCCCGCCGAGGGCGATCAGCAGGACGGCCAGGCCGAGCAGGCCGGGGCGTACCCGGCGCTGCCGGACCACCCGGGGTGGGGCGACCGGCGCGTCCACCGAAGGGTTGCCGTTGCGGGTCGCCACGCTCATCGGGTCACCACCTGAAGCTCGTTGATCTGGATCTCGACCACACCGGTGGTGCGGGTGACGCCGGGGATGGTGCCGCTCCGGTCGCCGCCTTGCCACGTGACGTTCCAGTGCGTCGTCGCCTGCACCTCGTACGTGTCGGCTATCGGGTAGCCGCTGTGGTAGCCGCAGTCCGGGGACTTCTGGCCGGCGTGCCGACCATCCCGGTCGTACGCGGTGCCCGGGCCGTCGCAGGTGATCTTGACGTCGTTGCCCATGTCCCAGACGACCTCTTTGACCACGGCGCGGATACTGACCGTCAGGCCCCGGTCCGAGGCGGAGGCGGTCAGCGGGCCGAACTGGTTGGGCCCGCGTTCCGCCCACATCCAGACCGGCAGGCCGACCAGGCCGGGCCCGATGCTCTTCCGGGGGGCGACCCTGGCCCGGGGAGCGACGAGGCTGATCGAGGCGAACGCCCGGCGGGCCAACTCCTCCGGGTCCGGCGGGGCCCCGAAGCCGGGTGGCGCCTCCGGCAGTTGGACGGTCACCACCGAGCCGAGGTCACCGCCGTTGCAGGCGCGGGTGTACCACAGGTACCCCTCGTCGGCCTCCGGCTGCGGCTCCGCGAGCTTGTAGTAGCAACCGTCGTTGCTGTTGAACCAGCCCAGATCGTCGTCGTAGCAGGGGATGGTGCGTCCGTTCCACTGGCAGACGCCACTGCCACCGCCCCCGTTGTTACCGCCGTTGTTGCCGCCGCCGCCGTTGTTGCCACCGTTGCCGGGGGTGCCCCGGTCGTCGTCCCAGACGTTGCAGTTCGGCTGGGCGGGCGGGCACTCGGCACCGGGGTCGGCGTGCGCCGGCACCCCCGGCCCGGTGGTCAGCAGCAGGGCCAGGGCGCTGCCGAGCAGCGCGCGGCGGACCAGCCGACCAGGGGACTGCGTAAGCCCGACGGACTTCCGGGTTCGGCGGCTCCTGCCGACTCGCGCGGTCAGCACGGCTGGTCCCGGTGGGCGGCACCGGCGCTGATCAGCCAGCGACCGTCGGGGTAGCGCATCGCGGTGGCGGTGGCCAGGTGCCGGGAGCCCCGGGTCCCGGGCACCGTCTTCTTCCCGTCGGAGCGGTAGACCAGCCGGTAGCCGGTCGCGTCGAGGCAGTCCTGAATCTCCACGGTGGGTGGTGCGGCGTCCAGGTTGACCGAGATCACCGTGGGATCGGAGCGGATCGTGCCGACGCTGACCGCATCGTTGTCGCGGGCCTTGCGCAGACTCAGCCGGACCCGGGTCAGCAGCGGGTCACCGAGGAAACGGGTCAACTCCGGGTGCTGCGGGTCGCTGTGCCGGCTCGCCGTACGGGAGGCGGTGAGATAGCCGGTGTAGGCCGCCAGCGCAGCCTTCTCGGCGGCCTTCTCCTCGGCCACCCGTTGCGCGTCGGTCGGTGTCCCGCGTCGCTCGGACGCTGTCGCGGTGGTCGCTTCCTGAGCGCCACCGCAGGCGGTGGTCGTGCCGACTGCCGCCACCGCGACCAGACCGGCCGTCCAGCGACTGAGCTGCCGTGCTCGCACCTTCGTGCCCTCCTCGGTGCTGATCCGGCGACCGCCGTCGCCGGCGTTTCCCAGGCGTGCGGTAGTGCGACCGGAGGGGCGTTCCCCGGTCCTGCCCGAATCGCAGCCGCATTTACCTGTTTGGATCTCTAGAAATGCACTGCCTGGCTGGTGATGCCCCCGTGGACATGGGTTGCGCCGCGTCCAAGGGGCGAGCATAAGCTGATGCCGGCCGATGCGACAGAGGCAATTCAACCGAACACGCTGAGTCATGGATGGTGGTGGTGTCGGGTGGTTACCGGTAGGTTGCGGGCGTCGGTCGCGACGCGCGGAGCGTCGGCCGGGCGCGGGCGATCGGCCACGCCCTTCCGTCGTTCGTGGAGCGGTCGATCAGCCGTTCGTCATGTGGCGGGAAATGGCATGTGGTCCGATCTGTCCCCGGTCATATCGGACCCGGGTTCGCGCCAATTGCATTCCATGGGAATTGCATCAGTCTCTCCGGCGCGTTTCGGCCGACACTCCGCGAGAGGCGGAGGAGTCCCGGCCCGACATTCGTGCCACCACCCGATCCGAGTGGACACACTACGGTCCGTGGTGGGCTCGACCGGGCAGTCTGCCGCATGAGCCGGCACGACCCGAGCCCACCGGTCCGCGACCGGGCACCGGCCGACCACCGGCCACCGTCGGACGCCTCCACCACCCGCCGGCCGGGCCCGCGCCTCCTGGCCGCGCTGGCGATCACCCCACTGATGCGGTACGCGATCGCGCGCTTCGCCGTACCCGCCGAGGTCGGTAGCCGGGCCGGCTGCGACGCCTGCGGCGCCTCGATCAGCCTTGCCCGGCCGTGGCCTGCGCTCGGGCCGACCGCCCGCTGCGCCGGATGCCGCGTGCGGGTCGGCGCGCCACCGGGCACCGTCGAGCTGGCCGCCGTGGGCGTCCTCGCCCTGCTGCTGCTGACCCGCCCGCCGGTCGCCGAACTGGCTGCCGCCGCGTGGTGGCTCGCCTTCGCGATCCCCCTGGTCTTCGTCGACCTCGCGGTGCACCGGCTGCCGGACCGGCTCACCTGGCCGGCCGCCGCCGGCACCTGGCTGCTGCTCGGCGTCGCCGCGCTGACCGGTGCCGGGGTCGCGCCCTGGTGGCGTGCCACCGCCGCCGGGCTCGGGCTGGCCCTCTTCTTCGCGGCCACCACGCTGCTGCTCGGTGCACGCGGATTCGGCATCGGCGACGCCAAGCTGGCGCTCGGCGCGGGCGCGTTGCTCGGCTGGTACGGCTGGAGCCTGCTCGTGACGGGACTGCTGCTCGCGCTGGTCCTCTCCGGCCTGGTGGCCTTGGTCCTGCTGGTCAGCGGCCGGGCCCGCTGGTCGAGCCACCTGCCGTTCGGGCCGTACCTGGTGCTCGGCACCCTGGGGGCGCTGCTGCTGGTGTGGTGAGTGGGCCGGCTCCTGGTGTGGTGCGGGGGCCGGCGGGGAAATGACGGTCCGCAGGGCTCGTCGTCGCACCCCAGGAGGCGCTGTGCAGAGCACCCCCGACCGGCCGTCATCGGCACCGGACGGCCGGTGGCGGATCGTCCGTACCCAGGACGACCTCGACCGGCTCGGCGAGACCGAATCGATCTTCGCGTTGAGCAACGGCTGGGTCGGCTGGCGCGGGACCCTGGACGAGGGCGACCCCTGCGAGATGCCGGGCAGCTACCTCAACGGGTTCCACGAGCGGCGGGCGCTCGACTACCCCGAGGACGGGTACGCCTTTCCGCAGCTCAGCGACACGCTGGTCAGCGTGCCGAACGCCACTCTCGTCCGGCTCTGGGTCGGCGGTGAACCGCTGGACGTCCGCACCGGCACGCTGCGCTCCCACGAGCAGGTGCTCGACCTGCGGGCCGGGGTGGTGGAGCGGGTCACCGAGTGGACCTCGCCCGCCGGGCACGGGGTGCGGGTCCGCAGCACCCGGCTGGTGTCGCTGCCACGTCGCCGGGTGGCCGCCCTCGACTGGACGGTGGAACCTCTGGACGAGGCGGTCGAACTGCGGATCTGCGCGGACCTGCTGGCCAACGAGCGGGTTCCGGAACGCGACGACGACCCCCGGGCCGCGGCGACCATCCACGACCCGCTGGTCGCCGAGCATCACCACGCCGACGGCACCGACGGCGTCCTGGTGCACCGCACCGAGCACAGTGACCAGCGGATCGCCGTCGCCGTGGCACACCGGTTGTCAGCCCCCGACGAGATCGCCACCAGCACCGACGTCACCGAGGACCGGGTCCGGCTCACCCTCACCGGGACGGTCGCGCCCGGTCGGCGGGTACGCCTCACCAAGTACGCGGCGTACGAGTGGGTGCCGGTCGACGGCACCGACGCCGAGGAACTCGCCGACCAGGTGACCGCCGAGGCGGACGCCGCCCGTGCGGCGGGCTTCGACAGCCTGCTCGCCGACCAGCGGGCCGCCCTCGACACCGCGTGGCAGACCGCCGACGTGGTGCTCGACGGCGACGAGGAACTGCAACAGGCCATCCGGTTCGCCATGTTCCACCTGATCCAGGCGGGCCGGCCGGACGGTGCGTTGAGCATCCCGGCCAAGGGGCTGACCGGCAACGGATACGACGGACACGTGCTCTGGGACACCGAGCAGTACGTGCTGCCGGTGCTGACGTACGTCGCCCCCGGGGTGGCCCGCTCGGCCCTGCTCTGGCGGTACGCGCACCTGCCCCAGGCACGGGAACGCGCGGCGGAGCTGCGGCTGACCGGCGCCACCTTCCCGTGGCGGACCATCGGCGGTGAGGAGTGCTCCGGCTACTGGCCGGCCGGCACCGCCGGGCTGCACGTCAACGCCGACATCGCCGACGCGGTGCTGCGTCACGCCGCTGCCACCGGCGACGAGGAGTTCCGGGCCGGAGCCGGGCTGGAACTGCTGGTGGAGAGCGCCCGGCTGTGGCAGGGTTTCGGACACTTCACCGACGACGGCGGCTTCCACGTCTACGGCGTCACCGGCCCGGACGAGTACGCCGCACTCGTCGACGACAACGCCTTCACCAACCTGATGGCCCGGCGGAACATGCGCGGTGCGGCGGACGCCGTCGAGCGCTATCCGGAGGCGGCCGATCGGCTGGGGGTGGACCCGTCCGAGGTGGCTGCTTGGCGGGCGGCGGCCGACGCGATGGTGCTGCCGTACGACGCCAAGCGCGGGGTGCACCAGCAGGCCGCCGGCTTCACCACCCAACCGGAGTGGAACTTCGACGACACCGGCGACGACGACTATCCGCTGCTGCTGAGCTTCCCCTACCTGGAGCTGTACCGCCGCCAGGTGGTCAAGCAGGCCGACCTGGTGCTGGCGATGCTGCGCTGCCCCGGGGAGTTCACCGCCGAGGAGAAGGCGGCCAACTTCGCCTACTACGAGGCGCGTACGGTCCGGGACTCGTCGCTGTCCGCCGCGCCGCAGGCGGTGCTCGCCGCCGAACTGGGTCACCTCGACCTGGCGTACGACCTGTTCGCCGAGTCGGTGTTGCAGGACCTGTTGGACATCGGCGACAAGACGGGTGACGGATTGCACCTGGCGTCGCTGGGCGGCTCGTGGCTGGCCCTGGTGCAGGGCTTCGGCGGCATGCGCGACGACCGCGAGCTGCTCTCGTTCGACCCCCGGCTGCCGGACCGGATCGACCGGCTCGCGTTCAGCCTCTGCTGGCACGGGCACCGGCTGCTGGTCACCCTCACCGCCGACGAGGCCCGCTACGAGTTGCCCGACGCTCCCGCCGACGCCGCCGTCGAGCTGTGGCACCACGGCGAGCAGGTGCGGGTGGTCGCCGGTTCCCCGGCCCGCCGGCCGATGCCGACGGTGCCCGACTTCGGCGACGAGCCGACCGCACCTCCGGGCCGCCGACCCGCCCGCCGCGCCGCCGCCGACTGACGCGCACCGAGGTAAGGAGGGGTCCCCTGCTATGCACGAGGCGTTAGCAGGGGACCCCTCCTTACCTGCCGGTCATGCGCTGCCGTACGGCGGCCAGCTCGTCGAAGGCGTACGCCCAGTTGTGGCACTTGAAGCTGCGTAGTCCGTCGATCGGCGAGCGGCAGTCGGTGCAGCGGACGCCGGCGATGGCGGCGGGCAGGCCGGTGTTGACGTACCGGCGGTCGCCGAGGATCACGGTGGCGATCATCGCCGGATCGTGGACGCCCTTCAGCGCCGAGGCGACGATGTCGTACCAGGTGATCCGGCGACCGCAGGTGGGACAGTCCGGGTGGTCGCCGCTGACCCAGAGCGGTGCGCCGATGGTGCGCGGCGGCATACCGAGCAGCTTCTCGATCCGCCGGACGTCGGCTTCCGGGGTGGTCCACCGGTGCCGGCCGGGCAGCGACGCGGGTGAGTCGTAGACGGCCTGGAACAACGTGGGGTCGACCTCCACGGTCTCGCGTTCACTGGTCATCGGCGTCCCTTCCGGTCGTCGGCGCCCCCACCGTGGTGGCCGGCGGGCGGCGGGCACAACCGGATCAACGACACGGCGGCCCGGCCGGTCCGCGCATCGGCGCGCCGCCGGCCGGACGTCTGCGGACGATGCGTCGCCTGGCCGCCCGCGCGGTGATGCTGCGCCACCCGTGGGCGCCCGGCCTGCTCGGCTCCCGCCCGACCGTGCCGTCCGGGGTGTACGCCTACTACGACCAGATCATCGCGACGTTGCGCGACGGCGGATTCTCGTACCGCATCGCCCATGCACGCGTTCGGCAGTCTCGCGCGGTCAGAGCGGTAGCAGGCCCTCGGCCAGGCTCCGCTTCACCTGCCACTCGCCCTCCGACCCGGTGGGCCAGGGAAAGCCGCCGCTGCCGAAGACCTGGTTCAGGTAGGCGACGAACGAGGTGGTCGTCTCCCCGACGAACAACCCGTCCACGCACCCGTCGGGCAGTACGAAGCCGTACGGCCCGCCACCGCTGGTGTTCTCCTTGTGCAGCCGGTCCGGCGCGACCGGGAGCACGAACACCCCCGGGTCCTCGTCGGTCGCCTGCTCCTCCTGCCAGTCGGCCCATTCCTCGTCGTAGTAGTCGCGCAGGGACGGTCCGTCCGGGTGGCGGGATCCCTCCAGCTCGATCACCAGCGGGTCGGCCGACGCCGAGGTGGGCCACTCCGGATGCGTGCCGACCAGCCAGACGTCGCCCACCAGCCGCACCCAGGAGCAGAGCGTCATCGGCACCGCGCCGAACCGGTCCCGCAGCCAGCCGGCGTACGCGTCGGCCTGCGCGGTCGGCGGGGCGTACGGGCACGACACCGGCGTCTCCTCGTCGTCGTTCTCGTGGAACCGGTAGCCGTCGGCGGTCAGCCGCGCCACCACGACCTCGACGTTCTGCCGGGCCCGACGGGCCATCTCGTCACAGACCGACTGCGCCTCCTCGACCAGCTCGGGGTGGAGCCGGATCGCGCTGCCCCACTGGTGCAGCTCGTGCCAGACCTGTTCCCGTTGGCCCCTGCGGTAGCGGCTGAGCCACTGCGGCGACGAGTTCATGGCCGCAGCATGGCGTACGCCTGCGACAGTCCGTCGGCTCGGCGCGCCGTGTGGCGGAACTCGCCGTCCACAAGGGACGAAAAGCGGTGCGCCGCCGGGATCGTCGGGCATCCGGCTCCCCCTTTCGGTCAATCAATGTTCACCGTTCGACGAAGGCCGATCATCAATTTGATCGATCACTTCTCGGGTCGCACGCATCGGTTTCCGAATATCTGCCGACCGGTCGGTCCAAAACGGTCTTATCGTCGCTGAGTTCGGCGTTCGGGAATCCGCTTTCCGGCCAGCCGTCCGCAGTGGTTCGTCGCGGCGGGGTGGTCGACGGGCGCGCGGCATCGGTGACGGTGGGCCCGCATCTTGCTTGCTGTGACCCATCTCTCCTGTTAGAGTGATCGCCTCGGGAGCGCTCCCACGAAACACGCCGGTAATCGGATCCACCGCGGGGACACGTAACAGGAATATTTGTGGGCCTAATTAGTGGAATCGAATACAGGGAAGCACGTGGGTGATCAGAAAAGTACGCACGACGGGCTGGCCGACGAGATCTTTCGGGAGCATCACCGGCGTCTGGAGTCGGCCTCGATCGCGCTGACCCGTAATGCGCCGGTCCTCGGTCAGTTGCGGCGCAACGTCCACGCGATCGTCACCGACGTGGCGGAGCAATTCGACCTGCCGGCGTCGGCGTTCGACCCGTCCGCCGACGTCGACGGGATCGACGAAGTGGTCGACCACGCGCTGCTGCCCACCGAGATCGGCGTGGACCGGGCGCTGCGCAACATCCACCCGATCGAGTCGCTACGGGCCGCCGCGCTGCTCTTCGAGGTAGCGCTGCCGATCATCCTGCGCCGGTACGTCGTCACCGATCCGGCCCGGGTCGCGGCCATCGCCCTCGCCCTGCACGACGCCATCTCCCGGCGGGTGTCGCTCTCCTCGCTGGCCTACGTGAACTACCTGATCGAGAAGTTGCAGGCCTCGCGCCGCGAGGAGCGTCGCCGGATCGCCCGCGACCTGCACGACCGGCTCGGTCACTCGATCGGCCTCGCCCTGCAGAACCTCGACCTGTCCCGCCACTACGGCACCCACGACCGGCCCCGGGCCGACGCCAAGGTCGGCGCGGCGATGCACGAGATGAGGGAGGCCCTGCAGACCGTGCAGGAGCTGACCGCCGAACTGCGCCGCTCGTTCGGCGCGGACGGCATCGAGCCGGCCCTGCGCGGTTACCTCTCGGCCAGCGTGCCGGCCACCATCTCGACCGGGCTGACCGTCACCGGCGACGTCAAGGTCATGCCCCGCGAGGTCGGTGAGGAGCTGTACCTCATCCTGCGCGAGGCCGCCCGCAACGCGGTGCGGCACGGCGAGGCCACCGAGCTGCGCATCACGATCGTCGCCACGGAGGACGCGATCAACGCCGAGGTGATCGACGACGGTCGTGGCTTCGACCTGATCGACGCCCAGACCGCCGGTTTCGGGCTCCGGTCCATGGCCGAGCGCGCCGACCTGCTCAACGGCAGGTTCACCATCACCTCCGCACCCGGCAGCGGCACCGTTGTCGCGGTCGAGGTGCCGCTCTACGGCCCGGAAGGATGAACACCCCGGACACCATCCGCGTGGCGGTGGTGGACGACCACAACCTGTTCCGTGAGGGCCTCAAGGAGGTGCTCGGCACGGACCCGACCATCCGGATCGTCGGTGAGGGCGGCAGTGGCCCGGAGGCGGTCGAGCTGGTCGTCGCCCACCAGCCGGACGTGTTGCTGCTGGACGTGGAGATGCCCGGGGCGGGGGTCACGGAGACCATCCGGCAGGTGCTGCACCAGCGCCGGGAGGTGCAGATCATCGTGCTCACCATGCACGACGACGCCGAGTTGGTCCGTGAGGTGCTGGAGGCGGGCGCCAGCGCGTACATGTTGAAGACGATCCTGCGCGACGAGTTGCTGGCGGCGGTCCGGTCGGTGCGCCGCCCGTCGGCGAACGTCCTGCTGGCGGTCTCGCGCGGCACGGTCGAGCAACTGGACCGCCGCCCGCCCGGCTCGGGCGGACCGGGCACGGCGCTGACCCAGCGCGAGCGGGAGGTCCTGGTCCTCGCCGCGAGCGCGCTGAGCAACCAGCAGATCGCCTCCCGGCTGCGTATCACCGAGGCCACCGTGAAGCGGCACCTGACCAACGCGTACGCCAAGCTCAACGCCGTGTCCCGGGTGGACGCCATCCGCAAGGCGGTCGCCCGCCGGATCATCTCCGACGGGCAACGGCTCTCCCGCTGAACGGGCGGGACCGGCGACGGAACCGGCGGGCGGTCGCTCAGCTCGCGAGGCACTGGGCGATCACCGTCAGGTGCACGGCGTACTGGGTGACCATGAAGGCCCGGTAGGGGCGGCGTCGGCGGTTCCGGTCGCCGTGGCTGGTCCGGGTCAGCACGCAGACGCCCAGCACCACCGCACCGGCCAGCAACAGCCCGGCCGGCGGCACCAGGGTCGGCTCGGCGACGGCGACCGCAGCCAGTCCCGCCGCGACGAGCAGCGCGCCGGTCGCGAGCAGCCGGCGTGCGACGCGTTCGGGCAGCACGATCGGCAGGGTGTGTCGACCGGCCAGCCGGTCGCCGGCCACGTCCGGCAGGTCCTTCGTCATCCCCACCAGGCCCATCCAGAACGACAGGGCCACGGCCACCGCCACCGCCCGTGGGTCCGGTACGCCGCCACCGGCCGCGTACCAGCCGGCCAGGTAGGTGACCAGGCCGCCGGCCACCACCACGCCGACGAAGCCGGGCAGGTTGGACTTCTGCGGTCGGGGCGCCGCCGAGTAGAGCCAGCCGAGCGCCAACATGGCCGCCACCAGGACGGCGAAGCCGGGGGAGACCAGCAGGCCGAGGGCCATCGCGAGCAGGCTGAGGGCGGCCGCCGCCCCACCGGCGGAGGCGGCGGACAGCGCACCGGTGGCGAGCGGTCGGCCCGAGCCGTTGTGCCGGTCCTCGGTGCGGTCGCAGAGGCCGTTGAGCAGATACACCTGCCAGGTGGCGCAGAGCCAGGCCAGCGCGCCGATAGTCAGGTCCCGTACCGCGGTCGGATGAAATGGCGGTGCGGCCAGCAGCGCGCCCGTCAGGAAGCGGAGCTGGAAGACGGCCTGCACCACCGGCCGGCTCTCCGAGAATGAGAGGCCGACGACGCGGGACAGTGAACCGCCCGACAGCGGATCCGCAATCGACTGAACAGACATCGGCGCCCCTCGAATAGCGAAAAATTATCGATGCGTCTATTCTCGGTCAGTCGGGTGGTAATTCGGCTCCGCCAACGACGGCAGTTACGTCTACTACTTTGGTCGTAGGTCGTCTGCCCCCTTCGCGCGGTGCGTGCACCACCTCCGTAGCTACCACTACTGCGGCCCATCCCGAATGTTTATGGTGGCCCTGCGACGCTATTTCGACGAGCGGAAGCGAACGGGGGAAATGGTGCAGCAGATGATCTGGCCGGTTATGTCCGCCGAATACCGGCCGGCAGTGCCGGCCGACGCCCTGACGATCGCCGTGGTGGTCGACAACGAGGTGACCCGGCGCGGGGTGGCAGCCGTCGTGCAGCAGGTGCCGGAGGTGCGGTTACGGGCCGGTCCGGACGGGGCGGACGTGGTCATCGCCTCGCCCCGGGCGCTGAGTCGCGCCGACTCGCTGCTGGGGCACGACGACGGGCGGCAGCACAAGCTCCTCGTGCTGCTCGACGAGCCGGACCAGGTGGACATCGTGCGCTGGCTGACGCCGGACGGCTACCTCCTGGCCACGGACCTCACCCCGGAGTCCCTGCACCTGGCGTTGACGCAGGTGGCCGACGGCCAGTTGGTGGTGCCCACCGAGTTGAGCCGGCACCTGCTCAGGTTGGCGACCGGCCGGACGAGACGGGACCGCGTCCGGGCACCGGTGCTCACCGCTCGCGAGCGGGAGACGCTGGCGCTGCTCGCCGAAGGGCTGAGCAACCGGCAGATCGGCCGTCGGCTCGGTGTCTCCGAACACGGCGCCAAAAGGCTGGTGGGCAACATCATGACCAAACTGGACTCACCGAACCGCACGCTCGCGGTGGCGATCGCCCTGCGGGAACGGCTGATCCAGGCCGAACCGGCGTAACCCCGGCCAGGTCCGCACCACCACCCGGTAGTCGGCGGTCCCGGTCAACGCGACCGACGCCAGGTGCCCGTCGCCGAGCGTGAGATCCCGCACCACCCACGGACCGGGCAGACCCGTCCCACCCCGGCACCGCAGGCCGCGACCGTACGGTTGCGATCCGGCGACCCGTACCCGGAGTCCCTGCACCAGCCGCCCACCGCTGGCCTTCACGCAGGCCTCCTTGCGGGTCCAGTAGCGGAGGTACCACCAGTCCTGGGCCGGACCGCGAGCGCGGCCGACCCGGGACGCCTCGCCCGGCGGGTAGAACCGCGTCGCCAGCCGACCCACCGGTGACGGCGTGCCGTCCAGGTCCGGCCGGGCGAGACGCTCCACGTCGACCCCGACCTCCCGGCCGGTGGTGACCGCCAGCAGGGCCAGGTCGGCCGAGTGCGTCAGGTTGACCTTCGTCTCCGGCTGTCCGAGCAGCGCCGGCTTACCGTGCCGCCCCCGGTGCCAGACCACCCCCTCCGGAGGTACGCCGAGATACCCGCCGAGGATCAACCGGCTGGTGGCGTGGGCGTGGACGTAGCGGCGGCGCACCCGGGCGTCGCCGAGCCGGTCGGCCCGGCGACGCTCGTGCGGGTCCAGCAGGTCAGCCGGATCCGGATCACCGGCGAGTGGACGGCCCAGCGGAATCCGCCAGACGTGGACGACGCCGTCGAGCCGCATCACGGTGCTCCGGTGGCCGCCAGGACCCGTTCCTGCGCCGCCACCGTCACCAGCAACTCCTCGATCTCCCGCAGGATCCCGGCGGCGTCGTCGCGGCTGAGCCGGGCGGTGTCGGCCCGTACGGTCAGCTCCAGCCGGTCCGGCCCGTCCTCGATGACCTTGAGGAAGAAGGTCAGCTCGTCCACCTCGTACCCGGTGCCGAAGGTGAGTCGGCCGGTCGCCTGCGCGGCACGCAGCCGCTCGGCGGTCACCTCCTCGATCGGGCCCGTGTCCGGCCCGGCCTGTCGCAGGTCGTTGAAGTAGCAGGACGGGTCGGCGGTGGCGGCCAGCGTGCCGCGCAACGCGCTGATCGCCTGCCGGTCACTGATGCCGCTGCGGTACGCCTTCATGGCCGTACCCCAGCAGCTCTTGACCAGCACGGCGAAGTCCTCGGCGGAGACGTCGATCGTGGCCGGCACGTCCTGCACCAGGTTGCCGACGTAGCCCCGCAGCTCCGCCCGGTGCCGGTTGCCGGCGATCAGGGTCATCGGCACCCGGTCGTGGCCGGTACGCCGGCCGAGGACCTTCGCGGTGGCCGTGAGCAGCACGACGGAGCTGCCCGTGGCGTACCGGGTGGCGATGGCGTCCAGGGCCAGCTTGACCGCGCTGGTGCTGAGCGTCGCGACGGCGTACCGGGGGGACTCCGGCTCCCGAGGGGTGAAGATCGCCGGTGGGGCGGTCGCCAGTTGCTCCCGCCAGTGGGCCAACGATCGTTCCTGGACCCGGCGCCCCGGTTCGCTCTGCTCGAACTCGGCCAACTCGACCGGCTGCATCGCGGGCGGCGGCAGTTCCTCGCCGGCCAGCAGCCGGGCCAGTTCGGCACCGATCACCCGGGTGCCCAGGTAGTCGGTGGCCGCGTGGGACACACAGGTGATCACCACTCGGGGTGCGCCGTCCAGCACACCGACGGCGGGCCGGATCGGCCACTGGGTCGTGTGGTCGAACCGGTGCCCCCGGACCTGTGCCTCCAGGTCGTCGACGAGCGCCCGTGGATCGGGATCCTCGGCGGTGGCCTCGCAGATCTCCACCGGCAGTTCCCCGGCGGCCATCACCTGCTGCATCAGGTCCCCGGCCGGATCGCGGTGGAAGAGGGTGCGCAGCGCCTCGTGCCGGCGGACCAGGGCGCCCAGCGCGGCGAGCACGCCCGGCAGGTCCACCCCCTCGGGCACCGGGGTGAAGACCGTCGAGTTGTAGAAGGAGGTGTCCGGCATCTGCCGGTCGATGTCCACCCAGATGCTGCGCTGTCCCAGGGTGGCGGGGGCGAGTACGCCCCGCTCGCCGTCGATGCGTACCGCCTGCCGGGTCATTCGCGCCATGCCGCCGCCTCCTTCTCGTCCTGGTCGTGGTCGGTGGTCTCCGGGGTCGGGGTGCCCGCTCGTCGGCGGACGAAGAGGACGGTGGCGAACACGGCGGCGATGCCGAACAGGTTGGCGATCGCGATCGTCCAGTACAGCGGCTCCGGCCCACCGGCGGACCGGGCCAGGTAGCCGCCGACCGCCACGATGCCGCCGAAGTAGACGACGTTCAGGGCGATCGCGAGTGGCCCGCCGCCGACCTGCTCCAGCACGGTGAGCGCGGCGAGGACCAGGCCCATCAGCACGAAGGTGGGTGCGACGATGCCGAGGTAGCGGGACGCCTCGGCGGCCACCGCCGGGTCGGCCGCCGTCACCCGGGCCAGCCAGTCCCGGCCGGTCCACACCACCAGCGCGCAGACCACGTAGAACGCGGCGGTCACCTGGAGGCCGGCGCGCAGCACGCCCGGCATCCGGTGGCTCTCCCCGGCGCCCCGGTACTGGTTGGCGACGATCGCGGTGGCCGCGCCGATCGCCACACCGGCGACGATCACCACGCTCTGCACCACGTACGCCACCGCGAAGCCGGACACCACGGTCGCGCCGAAGGCGCTCACCACCCAGGTCAGCGCGAAGTTGCTGGCGAAGATCGCCACGTACGACGCGAAGACCGGCAGACCCACGCCGGCCAGCAGGCCGAACAGGTCGGGTCGCCAGGCCAGCGACGTGCCGGGCTGCCACACGCCGGTACGCCACAGCAGGTAGCCACCGAGCGCGCTGCCGACCACGCCGGACGCGGCGATGGCGATCGGCACCGACCAGAGGCCCAGGCCCAGACCGCCGGGCAGGCCGAGCGCGGCCACGCCGACGATCTCCACGGCGGCGGCGGCGAGGAGTACCGCCGCTCCCTCCCGGGGGCGTCCCGCGCCCCGCAGGGTGGCTCCGCAGAGCACCGACCCGAGCCCGAGCAGCGCGGCCAGGCAGACCCACCGGACGAACCACACGAAGTCGCTCTGCGCCCCCGGGTCGACCCCGAACAACTGACCCATCCCGGGTGCGGCGAGTCCGAGCAGCAGCAGCACCACGACCGACGCCACGGCGCCGATCCGGGCGAACCCGGCCAGCGCCCGGATGCGGCTCCCGGCGTCGTCGCCGCTGAGCGCCGACGCGACCTGGTTCGGTACGGCGAGCCCGGCGTGCAGGGCGATGATCACGAACATGATCGGGGTGAACAGCGAGCGGATGTAGAGCGAGTCGTCGCCCATCCGGCTCATCAGGGCGACCACCACGAGTGGGACCAGGACGCCCACCAGGTCGCCGAGAACCATCGGCGAGGCCTGGCGCAGCACCTGGCGGCGGTACTCAGTCATCGTCGAACCTGCCCTTGGTCAGTGCGTGACAGACGGTGAGCCGCTGCACGTTGCGGGTGCCCTCCATGAACTCGACCCCCCGGGCGTCGCGGGCCAGCTTGTCCAGCCAGGGATGCGCGAACCGGGACCCCGGGCCGAGGATCCGCAACGCCTGCTGGGTGGCCTCCTCGGCGAGCTGGGCGGCCTGCGCCTTCGCGGCCGAGGCGTAGTAGCCGTTGCGGGCGTCCCGGTCCACCTCGTGAGCGGCGCGCAGGATCAGTTGGCGTGTGGTGTGTACCCGATGACCCAGCCGGTCCAGCTCGTCGCGACCCCGTCCGGACTGCGATCGAGCATACTCGATGGCGGCCCGCGCGATCCCCAACGCGATGGCGGCCACCCCGGGGCGCAGCAGGTTGAACGTCCGCAACGCACTCCACATGCCGCGTGCCGAGGCCGGCAGATGGGCGCCGAGGATCCGGCCGGGCGCCACCGGTACGCCGTCGAGGCGGATCGCGCTGATCTGCGCGCCCCGCAGGCCGACGGTGTCCAGCGCCTGGGCGTGGTAGCCGGGAGCCGACGTCTCCACCAGCACCGCGACCACCCCGAGCGGCCCCGAGCCGGTACGCGCGAAGACCGTGCCCACCTCGGCACGGGTGGCGTTGCCGACGTACCGCTTCTCGCCGTGCAGGGTCGCCGACCCGTCCGGCGCCTTGCGGAGCTGCGTGCTCAGCGACATCGCGTCGGAGCCGCGTGCCGGCTCGGTCAGGGCGAAGAACGTCCAGGTGGGACGCGACCGCACCCGCCCGAAATACCACTCCTGCTGGGCCTCGTCGCCGAGCATCCCGACCAGCACGCCGGAGAGCGAGGCACCCGGTGAGGCCAGGAACATCCCCGCGTCGCCGAAGGCGATCTCCTCGGCGGCGACCACCCGCTCCACGGCGGTGCTGCCGTAGTACGTGTACCTGCCGATCCGCATCGGGTCCGGTTGCAGGTGCGCCGGGATCATCGTCTTCCCGACGTAGTCGATCGCGGGCAGGTCCAGGTGCCGATAGACGGTGTCCGGGTCGCGCTCCAGGTCGAAGGCGTACGGCCGCAGCTCCGCCGCCCACTCCCGGGCGTGCTCGCGCAGTACCCGCAGCCGGTCATCCGGCTCGATGATCGCCATGGTCAACTCCGTCGAGGTACGCGTCGGCGAGCAGTTCGGACAGGTGCGCGATCCCGCCCGGCCCGTCGGTCAGGAAGCCGCCGGCACCGAGCAGCCGCAACGACGCGCGGTCGGCGTCGGTGAGCTGGCGGTGCAGGTAGGCGGCGAGGGAGGGGTCCGGGTCGTGCTCCAGTGCGTCGAGGACCGCGGCGACGCCCTGCTGCTCGGTGACGATCTCGGCGAGGCTGCCCTGGACCAGTTGCTGCTGGATCAGCGGCACCCCACCGGTCGTCCGGCCGGTCAGGTACTCCCTGGCCTGGTCGAGCAGCCACTGCGAGACGCCGAGCCGCATCCAGGTCAGGCCGAGCACCCACCCGGCGGGCCGGTCGTCCGTCCCACCGGAGAGGTGCTGCCACCCCGGCGGGCGCAGCCCGTGTCCGCGCGGCCCGTGCACCGTCTCCGGTGCGCCGGTCGCGGTCAGCAACGCCGTCCAGCCCGCCACCAGGCCGTCCCGGCGGGCCACCGTCCGACAGTGGGCCAGCGTGACCACCGCCTGCGCGGTCACCACGTCGGGTCCCAGGCGAGCACGGTGAGGTAGCGCAGCACCGGGTCGTACTCGGCCAGCACGGTCCGGCCGGTGAGCTGCCGGGCGGTGGTCCAGATCCCGGTGCAGAGCGTGCCCCGCCCCACCCGGTGCACCCGCTCGGCCCGCAGCGCGACCTCGGCGGTGACCGGCACGTCGTAGCCGGCCACCAGCGCGAACGGCCGACCGTCGCGGGCCGAGATCTCGTCCAGGACGTCGACCAGCAGCGCCGCTGCCGCCGCCGGGTCGACCTCGGTGCGCTGACCGAGCAGCACGCCGGTCTCGCCGGGCGCGGTCGGTCGGAAGGCGTACGCCACCGCGACGTCCTCGGCCGGCACCCGCTCGGTCGCGTCCACCTCCCAGGGCAGGTTGCGCTGGTCGAGGACGACAAGGGCGGTACGCGCGTCGGCTGCCGCGTCGCGCAGGTGGTCGGCGGCCAGCCGCAGCGCGGTGAACGGCGCGGTGACGCCCTGGTCGCTGACGCAGAACACGGTCGGGCGACCGGGTGCCGCCTCGACCAGGTAGCACCCGGCCGAGGCCCGGGAGTCGATGTCCGGGGTGGCGAACGCGAGGACGATCCGGCGCAGCGTGTCCACGCCCGGGGTCAGCTCGGCCACCACCGTCGACGCCATCGTCGTGTACGAGGTGACCTGGGCCTTGGCGAGGAACTCCGGGTCGTAGGAGCGGCCGTAGGCGCCCACCATGTCGGCGAGGTAGCGGTCCAGGCCGTCGTCCTCGATCGGCCCGTTGCCGCGGAAGGTGCGGGCGGCGGACGCCGCCGGCCGGACCGGCAGCTCCCGAAGGAGGCCGGTCCGGTCGGCGGCGAGCCGTGGTGCGACTGTGGTGAACACGGTCAGCGGCTCACGTGCTCGTTGACGTACTCGGAGAGGGTGGTGACGGTCTCGAAGTGCCGCTGCTCCAGGTCGTCCGGGTCGAACTCGGCACCGAGCTCGTTCTCCAGTTCGAGCAGCAACTCCAGCACGCTGGTCGAGTCGAGCCCGAGGTCGTCGAAGAGCCGGGTGTCCGGGGTGATGGTGGCGACGTCCCGCTTGAGGACGGCGGCGAGTGCGGTGCGGACGCTGGCCACCACGGCCTCGTCCACCACCGGCGCCGGGGGCTGACCCTGCACAATCGTCTCGGTCATGACACGCGAATCCTTTCGTTCGAGGGGTGTCCGTTGCTGGTGACGGTCGACACGAGTCGGGCCGGTGCGGCCAGCTCGTCGTGCGTCGGCTGTCGGCTGAGCAGGTCCTCCGGGTCGTCCCGGTGCCGGACCAGGTAGGCGTGTCCCTCGTGGACCAGCACCTCGGCCGGGTAGCCGTGGCTGAGGAAGTGCACGGGGGAGGCGGTCGGCCCGTACGCCCCGGAGCGCAGCACCCCGATGAGGTCGCCGGGACGGACCGTCGGCAGCGGCACGTTCTTGCCGATGGTGTCGTTGGGCGTACAGAGCGGGCCGGTGACCTGCCACTCCGCCACGGCCGGCTCGGCCGGACGGTTGAGCAGGACCATCGGGTAGTTGCGCTTGACGAAGGAGCCGGTCCCGACGGCCGCCATGTGGTGGTTGGTGCCACCGTCGGCGACGGCGAAGCGCTGGCCCATCGACTCCTTGACGTAGCGGACGCCCACCACGTACACACCGGAGGGCGCGGTCAGGTACCGACCCAGCTCCATGATCACGCGGGTGTCCGGGTGCCGGTCGCGGAACGCCTCCACCACCGGGTTCACCCGCTCGGCCACCAGGGCCGGGTCGAGGTCGGTCTCGCCCTCGAAGTACGCCACGCCCAGCCCGCCGCCGATGTCGACCATCTCCAGCGGGAAGCCGTGCCGCAGCGCCAGCCGCTCGGCGAGCTCCAGGATCCGCGCGGTGTTCTCGGCGATGACCTCTTCGCTGAGGATGCGGGTGCCCAGGTAGGCGTGCACGCCCATCACCCGGATGTGGGGGTACGCGCCCAGGTCGGGCGCGGCGAGGAGCTGCGCCTCGTCGATGCCGAACTGGCGCGGCTTGCCGCCCATGGTCAGCCCGCCGCCCTTGACCGCGAACTCCGGGTTGACCCGGAGCGCGACCGGCGCGACGACGTCGTGCTCGGCGGCCACCTCGTTGAGCAGTTCCAGCTCGCCGAAGGACTCGACGACCACCGCGTACACCTGCTCGCGCAGGCAGGCGGCCAACTCGTCGCGGCTCTTGCCGGGTCCGAGGAAGATGATGTCCCGGGGTGCCACCCCGGCCCGCCGCGCGGTGATCAGCTCGGTCAGCGACGACACCTCCGCGCAGGCGCCGTAGCCGTGCAGCACCGCGCAGACCGACAGGTTGGGATTGGCCTTCAGCGAGAAGAACATGTCCACGGCGGGGTGCAGGCGCTCCCGCAGGCCCTGGTACTGCCGCCGCAGCTGCTCGCCGTCGTAGACGAACATCGGCGTGCCGAATCGCTCGGCCAACTCGGTGATGCCGATGCCCTGCACCTCGTGCTCGGCGGTCATGATCCGGTCCTTTCGGTCAGGCCGGCGACCACGCCGGCCACGTGTTCGTCGAGCTGGCGCACCCGCTCCTCGGTCGGCGCGACGACCAGCGCGTAGAGCCGGCCGTCGAAGTCGCCGTCGCCACCGGCGGCGGCGTTGACCGTGGCGAAGTTGTTCACCAGGACGCCCTCCTCACCGGCCCGGGTGAGCAGGACGTCGCCGAGCGCCCCGTGCAGCCGCTTGAACGGCAGCGGCTCGGGCAGTCGCAGCGGGTACTGCCGGGCCAGCGCCACCCAGCCGGCGGGGACGAAGCGCTCCTGCAACGGGAGCTGGTAGGTGGACATGTTGTTGCGGGCGTTGATCTCGGTGACCGGGAAGAGGCGCTCGTCGTCGCCGACCATCGCGTCGACGCCGACCACTCCGACGTATCCGTCGGCGTGCAGCCGCTCGCCGAGCAGTCGGGCCGCGTCCCGGATCTCCGCCTCCTGGCGGTCGTCGAGCCGGGCCGGGATGCGGTGTCCCTTGTGCACGCCGGACTCGGTGATCGCCTCCTTGACGAAGTCGAACCGGACGTCGCCGTCGCGCCCCACGGTCATCTGGTAGTTGAGGTCGGCCCGCTTGGCCACGAACTCCTCCACCACCAGGGCGACCCGGTCGGAGCCGGTGGTGCGGGCCTTGCGGCTCACCATCCGGTCCATCTGGTCCAGCCGGCGCGGGTCGTCGACCACGACGATCCCCTTGCCGGAGACCCCGTACGCGTCCTTCACCACCACCCGGCGGCCGTCCGAGAGGATCTCCTTGGCCCAGGCGACCGCCGCCGACCACTCGGCGATCGTGACGCAACCCCGACCGGCCGGCTGCCGCAGGCCCACCTCGTCGGCGACCTGCCGGCTGTAGACCTTGCTGTTGACGGCCTTGCAGGTCTGTGCGGAGCTGCCGGCGATCCGGATGCCGGTGCGGGCGGCGATCTCCTCCTCCAGCACCGAGACGCCGTGCACCGACAGGTGCGCGCCCTGCTCCGCCCACTGGGCCATCCGGCGCAGCAGCTCGGAGTCGGCGAGTACGTCCTGGCTGACGGTGTGCTGCGGGTTCTGCGCCGACACGGTGTGGATCTCCGGCAGCTCGACGCCCAGGCCGGTCAGGAAGGCCAGGTAGTCGGGGTCGGGGGCGGCCTTGAGCAGCACCCGGTCACCCGCCCCGGCCAACAGCAGCGCGAACTCGTCCATCCGGTTCACCACCGCGCTGCCGGAGCCGAACGCCATCCGGGGCAGGCCCGGCTCGTCCTCGCCCCACACGTCCTCCACCTCGAAGTTGCCGAGGAAGACGAAACGCGCCTCCGGGTCGCCGGTCACCGCGGTCTTGAGCCGGGGTATGAACGGTGCGGTCATCATGCCTCCTAGTGCTCGAAGACCATGGCGGAGAAGGTCGCGCCGAGCCCGACGGCGACCATCAGGTAGCGGTCGCCCGGCGCGAGCCGCTCCAGTTCCAGGGCCGTCTGGTAGTTGATGAAGGAGTCGGCGCAGAAGCAGTGGCCGGTCGACGCGACGTTGTCC
Organism: Verrucosispora sp. NA02020; assembly: GCF_013364215.1. Lineage (NCBI taxonomy): Bacteria > Bacillati > Actinomycetota > Actinomycetes > Micromonosporales > Micromonosporaceae > Micromonospora > Verrucosispora sp. NA02020. The sequence continues at coordinate 272,139 of NZ_CP054923.1, forward strand.
AGCAGCACCCGGTCCACCGGGTAACCGAGCTGCTTGCACAGCCGCACCCAGGAGAGCCGGTTCACGTTGTGCGGCAGGATCAGGTCCACGTCGGAGAGCGCGACACCGGCCTGCGCCACCGCCGCCATGACCACCTCGGCCAGACCGTCCTGATAGATCGCCTCGAACTCGGCGGCCCGCGCGGCGTCCATTCGCAGACCGGCGTTGAACTGCCCGTACGTCCGGGTGGCGTAGCCCAGCAGCCGGTCGTGGTCGCCGCTGAGCCCGACCAGGACGGCGGCCGAGCCCTCGCCCATGAAGGTGGTGTTCGGGATGAGCTGCGCGGTGGGGGTGAACGCCTTCTCCCCGGCGAAGACCAGGGCCAACGCGTCCGGGTCCCCGTCGGCGGCCAGCAGCTCACCGGCGAGGTGCACGGCGAGCAGCCCCGACGCGCAGGCGTGCTGGGTGACCGCGAACGAGACCGCGTGCTCCAGGCCGAGCGCGGTGCGGACCTGGTGCAGCGGGTTCTCCGGGTACGGCGCCACGGTCTGCAACGTGCGGGCCTGGAGCACGTACCGGACCTGGCTCTCGCGTCCGGTCAGCGCGGTCAGCTTGCCGGCCGCGTTGATCATCATCTGGGTCAGGTCGCCGTCCGGGTCGTAGCGCACCTCGGACAGGCCGTAGAAGCGGCGGAACGTCGCCACCTGCTTCGGGTCCATCGCCAGTCGGGCACCGATCTCCTCGATCGGTACGACCGCCGACGGAAGATAGGCGGAGACCGCCTCGATGGACGTCACCGGGCACCCGCGGGTTGTTGTCCGGCGATCAGTTCGGTCAGGTGCGCGGTCAGCTCGTCGATGGTCGGGTGGTCCCAGACCAGGGTCTCGCTGAGCCGCATGTCCAGGTGCGTCTCGATGTCGCCGCAGAGAGCGAGCGCATAGACCGAGTCCAGGCCGTACTCGGCGAGGCGGACGGTGGGGTCGATCTCGTCCTCGGGCCGGCGCAGGTACTCCGCGACGCAGCGGGTCAACCAGGAACGCAGGTCGCCCGCGCCCTCGGCGGTGGATGCCATGTGGGTTTCCTTCCTCGGATGGTTGGCGGTGCGGACTGGCCTCCGGGTCATCCCGGCAGCGGTCGGCGGGACAGGTCGAAGCTGCGTCGCTCCGCGTGCCGGGCGGCCAGTTCCTGATAGAGCGGCTCGCGGTGGTCGCCGGCGCGGTCGTCGCCCGGACGGCCGAGGCTGCGGGCCAGCCGGTCCAGTGCCCCGGTGACCCAGGCCGGGTCGTCGTCCCGGGCCAGCCAGACGTTCAGGCAGGCCGAGGCGGCGAGCACGGTGGCGTACCGGGCGGGCAGGTCGAGCACCTCGACGCGGGCGTCCACGCCCAGGTCGGAGGGGTGCAGCGCGGCCCCCGCCTCGGCGAGGTCGCCGAGTTCGGCCGTGAACTGCCCGGCCAGCCGGCGGAGTCGCTGCTGCTCCGGCTCGTCGCCGGTGAGCCGGTCCACGGCCGCGCCCAGCGATCCGGCCAGGCCGTCCAGCCCGCCGGCGGAGACCCTTAGCCGCGCGAACGGCAGCTCGGGCAGTTCCTCGCCGATCCGGAACAGCGCCGGGTCGGCCGGCTCCGGATGCACCCAGCCGCGCCGCGCCAGCAGCGGCACCTGGGGAAGCATGGTGCCCAGGCAGGCGACACGGGCGGCGTGCCCGAACCCGGCCGGGGCCAGGTCGCGCAGCAGCTTCTGGAAGATCGCGTACCGGCCCTCGCGCAGGTAGAAGTGCGCCCCGAGCACCAGGGAGAGCTGGTGCATCGCGTCCATCAGCCGCTTGCCCACCAGGTACTTCACGGCGGAGGCGTACATGCTGGTCTGGCCGGGCAGCAGGTGCAGCGCGCGGGCCGCGACCAGGCCGAGGCTGTCGCAGATCAGCAGATCCAGGTACGCGTCGACGAGCAGCCGCCGGACCTCGGGCTGGTCGGCGACGCGGTGGCCGTAGAGACGCCGGTCGGCGGCGAAGTCCATGGTCGACCGCAGACCCGAGTCGAGGACACCGGCGAGCATGCTGGGGATCGCGGTGCGGGTGAGCTGGAACGAGCGCAGCGCGGTCTCGATGCCCTGACCGGGCCGACCCACCACCGCCTCGTCGTCCACCGGGCAGTCGGTGAACTCGATGCCGCCCAACTGCACGCCGCGCATGCCCACGCTCGGGTAGCGGGCCAGGTCACGCATCACGCCGTCCGGCAGCGTCTGCTTGTCGACCAGGATCTGCGAGTGGCTGCGGCTGCCCGGCCGCTCGTCGGTGCGGGCCAGCAGCACCAGCCCCCGTGCCCGCGTGACGTTGGTGACCACCTCCTTGCGTCCGGTCAGCCGCCACCCGCCGGTCGTGCCCGGCCGGGCCGCGAACTCGGCGCGGGAGAAGTCGTTGCCGTGCGCCAGTTCGTGGTAGGCCGAGGCGATCTTCTGGTTGGAGAGCAGCGTGTCGGCCACCCATCGGGTCTGCGTCGGTGAGCCGGCGGCCCAGACGTTGACCGACGAGATGAACGAGCTGACGCCGTAGCCGAGCCCCAGCGACGGGTCCCGCCGGAACACCGTCCGCAGCACCTGGATCAGGTCGTCGGCCCCGGCCAGCCGCCCGCCGTGGCGGCGTGGCACGAACTCGGCGTTGAGGCAGTACGCGTCGAGGGCGCGCTCGGCGGCGCCGAACACCTCGTCCTTCTCGTCGGCCACCAGCGCGGCCGTGCCGCCGAGCGGGTTGCCGTCGTCGGACGGGTCGCCGAGCAGGTGTTCCAGCTCGTCCAGCCGGGCGGGGGCCGTCATGACAGCTCCTTGAGGTCGTCGGTGAGCCGGTCGAAGGCGGCGGGGTCGGGCCGGTGACCGCCGATCCGGTCGACGATCAGGGCCAGCGTGGCGGCCAGTTCCGGCCGGGCCGGCTCGGCGGACCACCGGTGCAGCACGGCGGCGGCGGCCAGGCACCACTCGTACCGTCGGGCCAGGTCGAACGCCTCGACGCCGGCCGTCACGCCCTGCGGCGGCAGGGCGGCCATCTCGTCGTGCAGCCGCTCGGCGGAGTCCAGGACGTACGCGGCGAGCCGCACCACGCTCTCCGGCGCCGTCGTGCGGACCTGCTCCACCAGGAAGGGCAGGCTCTGCACCAGGCTGCATCCGGTGCGGGAGAACAGCTCCAGGCGACCCGGGTCGGTGGGTGCGCCGACCTCGACGCCGTGCAGCCCTGCGCCGACCTCGACGCCCCGCAGCCCGGCGACGTCCCGGACCCGTTGCCGCCAGCCGGCCACCAGACGCGGGAACTGGGTGATCAGCGAGTGCCGGTTGACGAAGGTGTTGCCGTCGAAGATGCCCACGATGCGGTGGTCCCGCTCCAGCTTCTGGAACGCGCCGTCGGCGTACACGGTGGTCAGGAACGCGCGGGCGCCGAGCAGCTCGCCGCACCGCGCGATCGCCTCGTCGACCAGGGTCGGCGCCAGCGCCTTCGCCACCGCCGAGTAGACGCTCATCTCGCCGGTCAGCGCGCCGGCCGCCCGCCCGGCGAACAGCACCACCGACTCCGCCACCAGCGCGGCGGCGGAGATCTCCCCGAAGCTGCGCCGCACGTGCGGCAACTCGATCAGCCGACGACCGTAGAGCTCCCGCTCCCGCACGAACCGCAGGGTCAGCTCCCGGGCGTGGTCGACGGCGCCGAGCGAGAGCCCGGCCGCCATCACCCGGGTCAACTGGAGCGCCTTGAGCACGATCTCCAGGCCCGCACCGGGCCGCCCGACCAGCGCCTCGGGCGGCACCACCGCACCGTCGAAGGCGAGGCCGCTGATGTCCGCGCCCCGGATGCCGTGCGTACGCGCCTTCGGCAACGTCCGGTAGCTGCCCGGGGCGAGCCGGTCCTTGTCGACCAGGAACAGGCTGTGGCCGCGTGCCCCGGCGTCGGCCGAGGTGCGGGCGAGCACGCAGACCGTCCCGGCCCGGGTGGCGTTGTTGATCGGCCACTTCTCGCCGTCCAGGCGGTACCCGTCCGGGCACTCGGTGGCGGTCAGCTCGCCGGCCACCAGGTCGCTGCCGTGCCCGCGCTCGGTCAGCGCCCAGGAGACCACCGCACCGGCCCGGATCCGCGCCCCGAGCCGCTCGGCCCGTTCCGGGTCACCGGCCACCCAGACGCAGACCGCGCCCAGGTAGGTCTTGGCGTGCGCGATCGCGGCGGTCAGGTCGTGCCGGGCGATCGTCCGGACCACCTCGACGAGCTGCGTGTGATCGGTCGACGCGCCGCCGAAGCGCGCCGGCACGTACCAGTCGGGAACCCCCAGCTCGTCCAGCAGACGTACGGCGTCGGTGGGGAACGTCTCGGTCCGGTCCAGCTCGGCGACCCGGTCCGGGCGGAACGGCTCGGCCGTGGCCAGGGCGGCGTCCAGCAGGCCCGGCGAGATGGTGGTGACGGCGCTCATCGGGCCACCCCGGCCAGCTCACGATCCCGGTCGGTGGCGTCCAGGTGGGAGCGGACCTCCGGGGTGAGGTCGGCGTACGTGCCGGTGAGCGAGCCCTCCTGGAAGGCGCGACGGACCGCGACCCGCTGGATCTTGCCGCTGGTGGTCCGGGACACCCCGCCCGGGCGGACCAGCAGCACGCTCGCCTCCACGCCGAACTCGCGGGACAACCGGTGCCGCACCGCCGCCGAGATCCGGGCCAGCTCCTCCGGCGTCGCCCGGCCGGCCCGTACCTCGTGCACCAGGACCACCTGCTCCTCGGGCACCGGCACGCTGAACGCGGCTCCGACACCGAGCGCCAGCGCGGGATGCACGGTGCGCGCCTCGGCCTCCAGGTCCTGCGGATACAGGTTGCGGCCCCGGATGATCAGCAGCTCCTTGATCCGCCCGGAGATGTACAGCTCGTCGTCGAGGCGTACCCCGAGGTCGCCGGTGCGCAGGAAACCGCGCTCGCCACAGGCGGTCTCCGCGTCGAAGACGGCGGCCGTGGCCTCGGGGTTCTCCCAGTACCCGCGCGCGACGCTCGGTCCGCGCAGCCAGATCTCGCCCACCTCACCGTCGGGGAGCAGCACGTGGCGCTCCGGGTCGACGATGCGGATGTCCATCTCGGACGTCGCGCCGCAGCCGACCAGGTCACGGGTGGCCTCGTCGGTGTCCGGCCCGACCGGTCGGGCCTGCCCCCGGCTTAGGTGCGCGGCGTCGACCCGGGTGATGCGGGGAAGCCGGTACTGCCCGACGCAGGAGACCGCAAGCGTCGCCTCGGCCAGCCCATAGCCGGGGCCGACCGCCTCCGGCCGCAGGCCGTAGGGCGCGAACCGGTCGCGGAAGCGGGCCAGCGTGCTCGCCTGGACCGGCTCGGCGCCGTTGACCGCGACCCGCCAACGGGACAGGTCCAGGCCGGCGAGCCTCTCCTCGGCGATCCGGTTCAGGCACATCTCGTAGGCGAAGTTGGGTGCCGGGGAGATCTGCACGTCGAAGCGGTCCACCAGGAACAACCAGCTCTGCGGGTGCCGCAGGAACACCGAGGCGGGCATGTGCACGGTGGTGCTGCCGACGTACAGCGGGGAGAGGAAGAGCCCGATCAGGCCGAAGTCGTGGTGCATCGGCAGCCAGCCGCCGTGCCGGGCGTCCGACGGCGCGCCGAGGATGCGCTGGTAGACCCCGGCGTTGTCGGCCAGGTTGCCGTGCGTCACCACGACGCCCCGGGGCTGGCTGGTGGACCCGGAGGTGTACTGGAGGAAGGCGATCCGGTCCGGGTCGTCGGGCAGGGCACGGAACTGTCCGACGTCGGGCAGCGCGGTCGCGTCGGTCACCAGACGCGGCAGGTCGCCCACCCCGGCCGCCTCCGCCCAGGTGGCCACGTCACCGGCCACCCGCTCCTCGGTGAGCAGGGCGGCGGCCCGCGCGTTGCGGACGATCGCGGTGAGCCGCTGGCTGCGGTGCTGCTGCCCGTCCGGCACCGGCACCACGATCGGGATCACGCCGGAGTACAGGCAGCCGAGGACGGCGAGGGCCAACTGCGGGCCCGGCGGATAGAGCAGCATCGCCCGGTCGCCGGCGGCCAGCCGGTCCTGGAACAGCGCGCCGACCCGGCGGGCCGCGTCGTGGATCTGGGCGTACGAGTAGCTGATCGGGGCGTCGTCACGCATCGGGTCGGCCACGTAGGTGAACGCGGTCCGCTCGCCGAACTGCGCGACGTTGACCTCCATCCGGGCACTGAAGCTGGTCACCGTTCACGCTCCTGCTGAGTCGTCTGAATCGAGATCGCTCGGTTGGGGCACAGGTGTGCGGCCTCCCGCACGGCCGGGACCCGGTCCGGCTCCGGCTCGGCCACCAGCAGCACGACCGTCCCGTGGTCGTCCTCGTCGAACACCTCCGGCGCGAGCCGGACGCAGTGCCCGGCGCCGAGACAGCGCTCCGCCGCGACGGTGAGCAGGACCGTCATCGGGTCACCACCGCACCGGCAGCCGGCCGAGCCCGAACACCACGCCCTGCTTGACCGGGACCTGCTCGACCGGTACGGCCAGGTGCAGCCCCGGGATCCGGGTGAACAGCGCCCGCAGCGCGATCAGCAGCTCCAGCCGTCCCAGGTGCTGGCCGACGCACTGGTGGATGCCGAAGCCGAAGGTCAGGTGACCGCGTGCCGCCCGCCGTACGTCCAGCACGTCGGGGTCCGCGAACCGTTCCGCATCCCGGTTGGCCCCGGGGAGCAGCAGCACGATGCCCTCCCCGGCCCGGATCAGCTCGCCGTCCACCTCCAGGTCGGCGGTGGCGACGCGGACCGTGGCACCGGTGAGCGACAGGTACCGCAGCAGCTCCTCGACCGCGTCCGGCCACCGCTCCGGCTCGGCCCGCAACAGGTCGAGCTGGGTACGCTCGGTGAGCAGAGTGAGCACGCTCATGCCCAGCGTGTTGACGGTGATGTCCTGTCCGGCGAGCACGATGGCGATGCCGAGGCCGGTCGCCTCCTCGACGGTCAGCTCGCCCTCGTCGATCCGCTCGACCAGATCCCGCAACTGGCCGTCCCGCAGCGTGTCCCGACCCTCGGTGAGCAGGTGGGTCAGGTAGCCGGTCATCGACCGGACCGGATTGAACCGCTTGTAGGTCACCGTCTGGAAGTGCGCGACGTCCGCCTCCGGCACCCCGAGCAGCCGACCCAGGACCTCCGCGACCAGCGGCTTGGCGAACACGTCGAGCAGGTCCACCGGCGGCGACTCGGCCAGCATCCGGTCCAGGTAGGCGTCGGTGTACCGGACGATCTCCGGTTCCCAGGCGCTGATCCGCTTGTAGGTCAGGCTGGGCAGCACCGCCCGCCGCTGCCGCGAGTGCGCCGGCGGATCGGTCCGCAGCAACGCCTCGATGGTCGCCGAACCGCTCTGCCGCAGCCCCGCCATGCCGGGCACCGGCACCGGCATGGCCGGCTGCCGGACGTCCACACTGGTGTCCGGGCTGGCCAGGATCGCCCGGGTCGCCGCGTACCCGGTGACGACCCAGACCGGACGGCCGTCGAACAGCCGCGCCCGGGTGACCGTCCCGCGCTCCCGCAGCTCCCGGTATTCCTCCGGCGGCTGGTACGGGCACTGACGCTTCAGGGGCAGCTCGGGTAGCTGCGTGATGTCTTCCGTGGCCACGGCTCTGCTCACCGATACCGCCCCTCTCTCCCCCGCTTGTCTCATCGAAGACGAGTCTGCGGAGGTGAGAGAGTTTCGATAAGACACCGCCGGGCGGCGGAAAGAGCGCCCGGCCGGGCATACCCGATCGGGTATGCCCGGCCGGTCAGGGTGGGTCGGCTCGGCCGACCCCGCTACCTAGGGCGCGGGAGCCACTGGTTCAGCGGCGTACGGTCACCGCCTTGCTGGTCGACCTGCCGTCCACGTACCCCGCCTTGCGGGCGATCACCACGACGGTCAGCTTCTTGTTGCGCATCGAGGACTTGAGCTTCAGCGTCTTCCCCGTCGCGCCCTTGATCACTTTGCCGTTGAGCCGCCACTCGTAACGGTAGGAGTCGACCTTCGGCGACCAGGTGCCGACCAGTGCCTTCACCGTCCGGCCCACCTTCGGGGTACCGCTGACCGACGGCTTCTTCGTCGCCTTCGACGCCTTACCCTTGGCGACCACGGCCGATGCGGGTGAGGTGGCCACACCGGACGGATGGCCGGTACGCCTCGCGGTCACCGTGACGGTGAGCCGCTTGCCCACCACCGACGGCGTGACCTTCAGGGACGCACCGGTCGCGCTCTTGATCGCGGTGCCGTTGGCCGACCACTGATAGGCGTACGAGGTGGGGGCCGGGCTCCACGTGCCGGGTGCCGCCTTCACCGTCGAGCCGACCGCGAGGGTGCCCGAGATCGACGGCTTCTTCGTCGCCGTCGGCGGTGCGGGAGCCGGAGGCGGCGGGGGCGGCGGCGGGGCGAGTCGTGGGCCGGCGACGGTCAGGGCGGGACCCACGCCGTCAGCGGGCTGGGCGGTCAACGTCCACGCGAAGGCACCGTCGGCCAGCGGCCTACCGGCGGAGTCCCGGCCGTCCCAGGCCACCCGCAGCAGGCCCCGGACCGACGAGCCGGACAGCGTACGCAGGGCGGTGCCCGCCGCGTCACGGACGACGAACTGCCAGGAGGCGGCGGGCTTCGACAGCCACCACTGACCGGACCAGGCATCGGTCTCGTCGGACACGGTCGAGTCGATCACGCTCAACGCCGATGCCGGGATGCCGGTCGGCACGATGTGGACCTGCTGCCGCCGGTCGGCGTACGCGACCGCGCCGCCGAACCGGTCCACGGTCCAGGCGGTACGCGGTGCGGCACCCGGACCGAGGTCGTCCGCGTCCACCAGCGTCCGGGCCGGGCGCTGGCCGTTCAGGTCGACCAGCCGGAGCCCGCCGTTCACCTGCTCGACCAGGTAGCCGTCGCCGAGCAGCACGTCACGTGCCGGGGCGGGCAGGTGGCGCTTGGCCACCCGGTCCCAGACACCCGAGCCCCGCTCGCTGTACGTGTAGTCCACGCACGCCCAGTACACCCAGCGCCCCACGGCCTGCAGCCGGGTGGCCGAGCATCCGTTGCTGGTGGTGAAACTCTCCAGGACGGTGCCGGTGGGAAGCTGGGTGGCGGTCACCACACCGGAGGCGGCCGAGCCGCTCCACAGCGTCGAACCCCAGACGGCGGCCCCGACGAATGACCGGTTCTGGAGCACGACACCCGCCGCCCCGGGCCGGAACTCGCCGATGTACTGGGTGCTGTACGTGCCACCGTCGATCACCGCGTACCGACCGGAGAGGTCGATGAGCCTCGGGGCGAAGTGCTTCGTCTCGATGCTCGGGCCCGACGCGGCGGACCCGTTCGCGTACAACATCGTCACGTCGCGGTAGGTCGCATTGGCGCGACCGTGATGGCCGGTGCCGTCGGCGAACATCGTGATGCAGCGGGGGTTGTCGGACGTGCCGCAGGAGCCGTCGCGGCCACCGACCAGCGCGTCCCGGGTGGCGCGCTCGACGGCCGGTACGCCCCCGCCGGTCGGCGTGGTCAACCAGGTGCTGCGGTAGGTGCCGAGGAAGTCGCTGGGACTGTAGATGGTGCTGTTGTCGGCCGTGCTGAGGATGCCGCTGCCGAGCGCGAGCCCGTGGATCTGCGCCGGCACCGGCTGCACCGACGTGATCCGGTGCCGGGTGACCGAGCCGTCCGGGGTCGGCGAGATCCGCCAGATCCCCCAGTCCAGGTCGCCCTCCTCGACGTACTCCCGCGCACCCGCCACCAGGGCGGACCCGTCCGGTGCCTGGACGATCTGGTGCGCGGCCGGGTTCATGACCGTGGCCGGGCGTCGCGTTCCGTCGACGCGCTCGGCCCAGAGCCGCTGCCCACGATAGATGTTGTTGCCCGTGGCGATCGGATCGACCGAGAGCAGGCTCGCACCGACCAGCCCGTGCGCGGCCTGGTAGTTGAGGTGGCCCGTGGTGACCGTGTGGGTCGGTGCCGAGAAGTCCTCCCGGTCCAGGACGTCCAGTAGGGAACGCCCGCTGCGCAGCCTCAGGATCGACTCGGTGGCGAGCCGGAAGCCGCTCACCTCCCAAGCGTCGAACGGGTCGAGCCGGTCCGGAAGCCGGGTGAAGACACCGCTGGCGACGTCGATCAGGCCCCACTTGCGCCACTCGTCGACCGGATCGGCGAGCCGGTAGCGAACGATGACGGAACGGGCGTCGGCGTCCTCGACCGCAGCCTCCGTCACACCATCGGGAAAGCCGGAGACCGGCCTCTCGACGCCGTCCCGGAGCAGGTGGTACGCCAGGTCGTCGGTGCGGGTCAGAATGGTGTCACCGAAGGTGCCCTGGTAGGACCGTCCCTCGGGCAACGTCACCGTGCGGCCGTTCGAGGCACCCCGCAGCAGCGTCACCCGTGGCGACGGCTCGGCCGAATAGACGGCCACCGTGTCCGAACCCGCCCCGTACCAACCAGGGTGGAACGAGGGGGCCGACGGCCACCAGCCTCGGAAGTCGTACTGCACCGGTGCGGGCAGCCGCTGGTCGAGCGCGGTGGTCGTGCCGTTTGCGTACACCGTCCACAACAGACGGTCGTCACCCTCCTGTGCCCACAGGAATCCGGTGTCGCCGGCGTTGAGGATCCGGGTGGCGCGCGGGATGGCCCGCGCCTCGGCGGGCAGCACCAACTCCGCAGTCGGCTCGGGGGAGGCGGCGATCGCCGTGCCGGGCACTGCGGCGAGCGTGCCGACGAGGCACATCGTCAAGGTCAGAACAGTCGAGATCCGCGCCGTACGCACGGCCGGCAGTTGCCCGGTCAGGGCCACCGTCTCCTCCTCGGAAACCACAAGAAAAGTGGTGCGGAGAAAGGACACCATCGGATCGGCAGACGTGCTGCCCGGTGTCCCCACGCATCTGAGGGCGGCAGCATAGCAAGAAGCCGATCTTGGTGGTGCCCCGTTGCCGCTGGTTAGCCGGCTCTCCGCGTGGCGCGGGACGGCACGGACGGGCCGAGAGGATGTCGGTCGTCGTGGTTAGGGTGCTGCCGTGGAAGAGAGCCGTCGTAGCCTGCCCGCAGCGCTGGCCGAAGCGCACGCGGGGGAATTCGACTACCGCGACGGAGCCGGCGTCGACTTCGAGCCGTACCCGCAGTTCCTGGACCCGGACGAGACCGCCGACTGGTGGCGCTCCTGGACCGGCAACCCCGAGCTGGACGGGGCCGAGTACCGCGTCTTCGGGCAGGACGGCACCGGTGGCTACGCCGCGTTCTGGCTGGTCCGCGCCGGTGAGCCGATCGAACGACAGCCGGTGGTGTTCCTCGGATCGGAGGGCGAGACCGGGGTCGTGGCGCCGGACCTGGGGAGCTACCTGTGGCTGCTGGCGGACGGATTCGGTCCGTGGGAGGCGGCGCAGTACCCGGAGCACGAGCACGAGCCGCAGCCGGACGCGCGCCTCACCGAGATAGCACAGCGCTTCGCGCCGGATCGCCGTCGATCGGCGGACGAGGTGGTCGCGGCGGCGCGGGCGGAGTTCCCCGACTTCGACACGCAGATCGACGCCCTCTGCCGTTAGCGCGTGTGAACAGGCCATAGTGTCGCTTGACTATGGGAGTAGCGCGGCGTAACGGTCGGTCAACTCTCGCTCGGTCGTGTCGCCCTGCTCAAGGTCCGCGAACGTTTGGCGAAGCGCTGTATCAGGTGATCACCAATCGTCGTGAGCATGGCAGCCTCCCACGAGAACCGACTAAGCCCGAACCAGCCGACCGTCCGACGAGCCACCGCTCCGGACGGTACCCGCATCGAGCCGAGGACGAGGACGCCAAAGCTCTGGCAGGTGCCCCAGCCGGGTCTGTCTCCGCTGTTAGCACCGAGAAACTCTGCGTACCCCAGGAGGGTTGCCCGGTGTCAGTTTGTGGGAACCTCCGCCGACGAGTAGGTGCTTGCCAGGCCCCGGTATCGGGGCTGGTCCTGCATCGCGGCCTGAAACCTCCTACAAAAACTCTGCACCGCTCGGGCACCTGCACTGTCTGACCGCCTCGTTTGCCGTCTCGTCTCCCAGCGGGACCCACCAAGAGGTCGCAACCTACGGCAAATCGTGGTACCACACGTAAGCCGTGAGCAGTCGTATGATTACGTCTGGTCGAACTGGTGATCGAAAGATCACAGATGAGTGTCACACCTGAGGACTGCGGCCAGGGTGCCGATAGGCTGCAGTAGTGATGGGCGAGGAGGGAAGCATGGAGAGCGCGCCCATCCGGGCAGCGGAGTTCTTTGCCGGGATCGGTCTCGTCCGAACCGCCCTTGAGCGGGTGAAAGGCGCTCAGGTGCAAGTGGTGTGGGCAAACGACATTAAGCAGGCCAAGCGCGATGCCTATGCCGCCAACTTTCCAGATGCCGAAGAGCACTTCGTCGTTCGTGATATACGCGAGGTTGAGGCTTCGGACCTGCCAGCGGGGATCGAACTGGCAACGAGCAGCTTCCCGTGCATTGACCTCTCGCTGGCTGGCAATAGGCGTGGCCTGTCTGGTGAGCAGTCGGGGATGTTCTGGGAGTTTACAAAGGTCATGAAGGGTTTGTCGCCCCGGCCGCCGGTGATTCTCCTTGAAAATGTCTATGGGTTTGCTACCAGTCGTGGCGGCGCGGACCTCGCGGCCGCATTGGAAAGCTTATCGAAGCTCGACTATTCACTGGACGTGATTGCGATCGACGCCCGGCACTTCGTGCCGCAGTCTCGACCGAGGATGTTTATTGTCGGCATTCAGAAAAACATGCTGCCGAGTCGAGTAAGGAAAGGACTTCCGGCGGTCACCGACTCGCGTCCCGCCTGGGTACAGGCCATTCACGGCAAGCACCGTCAGGCGTTAGATATGCACTACATGGACCTCCCGCCCTTGCCCGAGGGGCCGCAGGACCTGGATGGCTTCGTTGAGGTGGATGTCGCAGCGAGCCTTTGGTGGGGTGAGGATCGAGTGGACGCTTTCGTCAGGTCTCTTAGCGACGTTCAGAGAGCCCGATTCGAGACTCTTCTCGCGGGGGATGCGACCAGTTATCGAACTGCCTACCGCCGCACTAGGCGGGGGGTGGCGATGTGGGAACTGCGTAAGGACGGCATCGCGGGGTGCCTCCGGACCACCGGAGGTGGATCAAGCAAGCAGGCGCTAGTCCAACTGGGCAAAGGTCAAATATCGATTCGGTGGATGACTCCACGGGAGTACGCCAATCTCATGGGTGCCCATGAGTATAAACTCCTTGCCGGAACGCCGAATCAGCAACTCTTCGGTTTTGGTGACGCTGTCGTGGTTGACGTTATTGAGTGGATTGGCAACAATTACCTTCTGCCGATCCTGCGTCCGACCTGTGTGGAGTGACGCTAGCTCACTTAAAAGAAAAACGATGACAATGCCTCCCACGCCACCACCGTCATCAGCTTCGCGCGCTATGAGGTCAAATAGGAGCGCTAATACAAAGCCTGAGCTAGCCCTCCGGCAAGAACTCTTCCGCCGAGGGCTTCGTTACCGAGTCGGCTATCGAATCTCACTTCTAGAACGCGCGGTCCGGCCAGATATCGTCTTCACGCGACGCAAAGTGGCAGTTTTTGTAGACGGTTGCTTCTGGCACGGATGCCCGATCCATTGCCGGATGCCGTCCGATCCGAGTGGATATTGGCACCAGAAGATTGATCGCAACCGAAAGCGTGACTTGGCAGTTGATGAGATGCTGCGCGCTGCGGGCTGGACCATATTCCGGGTCTGGGAACACGAGCCCGCGAACGAAGCGGCGGGAGCCATCCATGCTGCACTAAATCAAGAGGTAAGCACGTAGGCGTCATCGATCACCTTTGCCAGCGGTGCCCGATGGCGAATCTGTGCGAGGCACACGAGGCGTTAGGCCAGGTCGGATTGCCGACACTCGGCTACGGCCCATAGCTCCTACCTGGGCTTCCGCTGCCAAGATGCGGCTCCGCAGGCTCGCCGTACCGTGCCCGACCCTCACTATCAGCAAGCCTAGCCTTTAGACTCCTGCTCCCGATCATGGTGACAGAAGAGGTAGAGGGGTGCCCAGTGGCTAGTCGTGGCGTCGCGTCATACAACGAGCCGGATCACAACCCGCCGTCGAAGGCCTCGCTGCCGACTGAGTTCGTCCAGGGCTTCAGACGGTTACTGAAGGACGCGATGGGGTCTGTGGACACCGCGAGCGGCAAGGCGCTCGGCAACTGCATCGGCGTCTACGCCTTCTACGATTACGATGCCGAGCCGATCTACGTCGGGCAGACGTGGTTGAAGTTCAGAGATCGCATCGGCCGGCACTTGACCGGCCAGCGAAGCGATACGCTGGCGTATCGGATTCTCGACCCCTTCGAGGTCGCAGAGTTGGAGTTCTGGCCAACCGAGCACTTGGGCAACGACCCCGACAAGCAGGCGAAGCTGAACGCGATCGAGTACTCGGTATATCGCCGAGCGATCGACCAGTCGAAGTACCGGGCAATCTTGAACGAAAAGATCCCCCCGACCTCCGAACTCGTCGAGCTACCGCCCTCGTATCGCTTCAACTTGATCCCCGAAGACCTTCGAGAAGACCGCGAGCACCCGGACGTCCGCATCGCTCGTCGTGCCGAGACCTTGGCTAGGGTGTCGGCCGTTGCTCACGAGCGTGGCGAGGTCTCGCCTGGTCTGCGGCGCGTCATCGTAATCCAAGCCGTCCGTCTCGCTGACCTGGCAGCCGCGCGGCTGGCCTTCGCAGAAGGTCGATCCCGGCCAGCTCCTAACTCAATCGACGTGCACGCGCTAGTCGGGAACGTCCTTCGGGAGTCCACTGCGGGCGACGTCTCCGACGAGTAGCGCCTGTCAGCGCTCCGCTGCCCGATCGATACCGGCGACCAAGCCGCAACAAGCCACGTGAAATCCGCCCGAACCCGGCAGGCGCGACGTGAACTAACAGTGCCAGTTCGGCTTCGTCATGGAAGATCTACACGGTGGTGTCCTCGGCGGCCACCTGCGACGCGCTCAAGCGGCTCGGCAGCGCACTGACCGATGAGGCGGCTACTGCGGCGGGAAGTTTCCACCGACCAAGATCGGAGCTGAGTTGTGCCCTCGTTGTGCCCGATGATCTTTGCTTGACGTTACCGCAGTTCATGGGGGGTGTGTGGTGGGCCGCCAGGGACTCGAACCCTGAACCTATGGATTAAAAGTCCACAGCTCTGCCATTGAGCTAGCGGCCCGCGCGCTCAGGTTACCGGACACTGCGCGGATCGGGCTCGCGGCTGTCGAGCAGCCGTCGATGACTGCCCGGTGGCCGGGTGGTGCCGGGTTGGCAGGATCGGCTCGGGCATCGGTTCGACAGGGGGAGGCGAGCGTGCCGGAAGGCGTACGGGTCGTGGTGCTGGCCGGGGGTGTGGCGGCCACGGGGCTGGTGGCGGGGTTGTTCTTCGCGTACGCCTGCTCGGTCATGCCGGGGTTGGCGGCGACCGACGATCGGACGCTGGTCGGCACCATGCAGTCGATCAACCGGAAGATCGTCAACGGCTGGTTCATCTCGGTGTTCCTGGGTGGGCCGGTGCTGGTGGCGGTGGCGGTCGTCGGGTACTTCGGTGACGGCGGTGCGGTGCTGTGGTGGCTGGTCGCCGCGCTGGTCCTGCATCTGGTGACGCTCGGTGTAACGGCGCGGTGCAACGTGCCGCTCAATGATCAGTTGGACGCCGCCGGGTCGGTCGACGGGATCACCGACCTGGCGGCGATCCGGCGTCGGTTCGAGGTGCCGTGGGTGCGCTGGAACCTGGTTCGGACGGGCAGTTCGGTCGGGGCCTTCGCCAGCATGATCGGCGCGCTGCTGGCCCGGTAGCGGACCCCGCGCACGCGGGACGTCGGCCGGGTGGGGCCGCGACCGCCGGGGCCGCGCACGGGAGCGCCGCCGGTCGGGAGCCAGGTGGACGCGTGGAAAGCGACTGACCGGGTACGGACCGGACATGCGGATCGTGGTGGTGGGCGCGAGCGGCAACATGGGTACGGCACTGCTGCGCCGGTTGTGGCGTGAGCGCGGTGTGGAGATCGTCGGGGTGGCGCGGCGGCTGCCGCACGCGGGGGCCGGTGAGCCGTACGCGGGGGTGCGGTGGCACTCGTGCGACATCGGGCGGGCCGGTGCCGTTGACGAGTTGACCGAGGTGTTCTCCGGGGCGGACGCGGTGGTGCACCTGGCCTGGCAGATCCAGCCCAGCCACGACCAGCAGGTGTTGCGGCGTACCAATGTGGGTGGCAGCCGGAATATCGTGGACGCGGTGCTGCGGGCGGGCGTACCGGCGCTGGTGTACGCGTCGTCGGTGGGGGCGTACGCGCCGGGGCCGAAGAACCTGCCGATCAGCGAGCGGTGGCCGGCGACCGGGGTGGCCGAGTCGTCGTACAGCCGGGACAAGGCGGTGGTGGAGGAGATGCTCGACGGGGTCGAGCGGACCCGTCCGGAGCTTCGGGTGGTACGCCTGCGGCCGGGGTTGATCTTCCAGCGGGAGGCGGGTACGGAGATCAGCCGTTACTTCCTGGGGCCACTGGTGCCGGTGCGGCTGCTCCGGTTCGGGCGGCTGCCGTTGGTGCCGGCCAACCGCCGGCTGCGGATGCAGGCGGTGCACGCCGACGACGTGGCCGACGCGTACGCCCGGGCGATTCTGGGTGACGCGCGCGGCGCCTTCAACGTCGCCGCGGACCCGGTGTTGACGCCGGAGCTGGTGGCCCGGCACTTCCACGGCTGGACGGTGCCGGTGGCCGCCCCGGTGCTGCGGACGGCTGCCGCGCTGACCTGGCGGGCCCGGCTGCAACCGGTCGACGCGGGGTGGGTCGAGCTGGCGTTGAGCGCGCCACTGATGTCCAGCGAGCGCGCCGAGACCGAGCTGGGCTGGCGGCCACGCGTGGACGCGGTCACCGCGCTCAAGGAGTTGGTGGCGGGCATGGCGGAGCGCGCCCACACGGCCAGTCCGCCGCTCTCCGCCGCCCCCGACCTGCCCGGCCGTCCCGCCGCCCTCCTCAAGGCCCGCCCCGCCGGCCAGGGCAACCCCTACTGACTCAGCGGATGGTGGAGGCGGTGATGGTGGGGCCGGAGCCGGCGCCCTGGTAGAAGATGCCGGGGTGGGTCTGGAAGCCGTGGCTGGGGTTGCGGCGCAGGGTCGACTTCTCGATGCGCAACGTGCCGGTGCGGTTGTTGCTGACGAAGAAGATCGCCCCGCCGCCCTCCTTGGCGTCGTTCCCCTCGATCAGGGTGCCGGCGACGCGGACCGAGAATTCGTTTCCGTCGGCGTAGATCGCGCCGCCGCTGCCGCCGCCGGGAGTGCCGGAGCGGGCCGGGTTGGCGCCGGTGCCGACGGCCGCGTTGTCCCGCAGCACGCTGTTCAGGATGACCCAGGAGACGCCGATGCTGCTCAGTGCGCCGCCGTTGGCGCAGGTGCCGCCGGTGAAGGTGCTGTCGACCACGTACACCGGTTGGCCGTCGTGCTGGTCGAGCACCCGGATGGCGGCGCCGCCCACGTCGGGGCCGGTGCGGTCGCAGCGGTTGCCGACGAAGTGCGAGTCGACCACCTTGAGCCGCCCGCCGCGCACGAAGATCGCGCCACCGCCGCCACCGTCGACGCGCTGGCCGGTGGCGTCGCCGTCGGCGAAGGTCAGGTTCTGCACGGTGAGCTGCGGGTGGTCCTGGTTCTGGCAGCGCGCGGTGGTCCAGCCCTGGAGCGGGTCGCAGGTGTTCATGTAGAGGATGCGGCGCTTGCCCTGCCCGCTGAGCGTGATCTTGCCGCCGCCGTCCAGCACCACCTTCGGGCCGTTGGCGTTGCGGACCTTCGCGGTCGCCGCCATCGTGATGGTCACCGGGTCGGGGCCGCAGTCGAAGGTGATGATCCCGCCGGCCGCGACCGCCCGCACCACCGCTGCCGAGGTGCAACTGGCCGGGGTGCCGTCACCGATGGTGCGGGTCGGGTTCGAGGTGTCGACGGCCTGGGCCACGGCGGGCACGGGGGCCGCGTCGGCCGGGGGCGCGCTGTCGCGTACGCCCGGGTTGTCGGCCGACCGGGTCGGGTCGGCACCGGCGGCGGGGGTGCCGAGCGCGGCGTTGCCGGACGGGCTGGTCTCGGCGCTCTGGTGCTGTCCGGGCGGTGCCTCGGAGGTCGGCTCGGCGGGATCGCCGCCGGCCGGCTGCTGGACGCTGCGCGGGTCGACGCGGGGTACGGACGGGCCGCCGCAGCCGGTCAGACCGACGGCGACACCGAGCGCGACCACGGGAGCGAGGGATCTGAGACGCACCAGGTGATGCTAGAGCCTGCGCGGGGGTCCGCGACCGGTCGCGGACCCCGTGGTGACTCTCAGGTGATGGGTACGTGGTGCAGGTGCCGGCGGCGGCGCAGCCGGACACTGAACACCCCTGCCACGGTCACGGTCAGCAGCAGCGTCACCGCCAGCCCGTGCAGGACGCCCCGGGCCAGGTAGCCGTCGTCGGCGTGGTCCACCGCCCAGGTGGCGATCTCCCGGCTGGACCAGAACGGGGTGAGCTTCGCGCCCTGACTGGCCGGGTCGAGCAGCATCTGCATCGCCACCACGGTGAGCAACAGCAGGGTGCCCTCCAGTTCGCGGGGCAGCAGCGCGCCGATCAACATGCCGAACGGCGCGGCCACCATCACGCAGCAGAGCATCGCCACGGCGATCCCGGCGTACCGCAGGTTGGTCGTGTCGAGCACGGTGAGCAGGAAGAACGGCACCGCGACGGTCAGTCCGAGCGCCCACAGGCCGAGCATCCGGCCGAGGTACAGATGGTGCGGCCGGTAACCGGCGAGCCGGAGCCGGGGTTCCAGCTCGCGGGCGGCGCTGGTGGCGAAGAGCGCGGCGGTGCTGACCGCCCAACTGATGCCGAGGAACAGCGCCCGGATCGACTGCCCGACGTGCGAGTCCCGCCGGATCATCCAGAAGACCAACGGCATCAACAACAGGAGCAGGAGTACGCCCCGACGACGCGCCAGTTCCCGCAACGTCATCTCGGCGACGGTGAACAGCCGCTTCACGCCCGACCTCCCTGCTCGGCGGAGGTCAGGTCGAGCACGATGTCGACCCGGTCGAGTTGGTTGAGCAGGTGCGTCACCACCACGATGGCCTTCCCCTCGTCGCGCAGCCGGGTCAACTGGTCCCAGAGGTTGACGTAACTGCCCTGGTCGAAGCCCTGGTACGGCTCGTCGAGCAGCAGCACGTCCGGTTGGGCGAGGGTGGACATGGTCAGGTTCAGCTTCTGGCGCGTACCGCCGGAGAGGTGCCGGGCGAGCACGGTGCCCTCGGCGTCCCAGCCGAGGTTCCGGGCCGCCGCCCGACCGGCCTGCCGGGCCGGACCACGGGCCACACCCTGACCGGCGCCGACCAGCACGAAGTGCTCGTCGGGGAGCAGGAAGTCGGCGGTGCCGCCCTGCTGGGGGCAGTAGCCGAGCCGGCCGGAGACGGTCACCTCACCGCTGTCCGGTGAGATCAACCCGGCGCAGATCCGCAGGAAGGTGCTCTTGCCGCAGCCGTTCGCGCCGACCACGGCGGCGATCTGCCCGGCGCGTACGGTCAGCGAGGCGTCCCGCAGCACCGGATGCCGCCCGTACCGCTTGGTGATGCCCTTGGCGGACAAGCGCACCGGCCCGGGACGCGGGCCGGGCGCGGTGCCGATGCTCTCCACGATCGCGGCGGCGTACGTCTGCGGCGGGCCGAAGACCTGCCACGGGTCACCGCCGCCCTCGCGCAGGTGTGTGGCGGCCTCGGCGACCACGTGCCGGGCGGCGTCGGTCGCCACCCGCCGCCTGTGCAACTCGGCCGCGAACCCCCGCAGCCAGTCGTCGACGTTCACCCCTCGACCCCCTTCGAGACGATGTCGGTCACCGGCGCCACGAACGTCAGCCAGGCGTTACCGCCATTGTGCAGCGCCGCCCGCCCGTCGTCGGTGAGCTGGTAGTACTTGCGGGCCGGACCCGACCCGCCCTCCCGCCACTGCGCGGTGACCAGACCGGTGCGCTGCAATCGCAGCAGCACCGGATAGAGCGTGCCGCCCTGGATCGGTCCGACGCCCGCGGCGTCGAGCGACTGGGCGAGCTGGTAGCCGTAGGACTCGCCCTCGCGCAGCAGGGCCAGCACGCAGAGGTCGAGCACACCTCGCAGCCACTGCCCACGACGATCGGGATCCACCCGCCGAACCCTAGTGGCGCTACCTAGATGGCACAACTACCTAGTTGCGCACAGCGGCACCTCGGGACCACGGTGGTGCCTCGGTCCTGGCGGTGCCTCGGGACCACGGAGGTCCCGAGGCGGTGGCGGGTCAGCTCGGCACGACGTCGGAGATCACCACGGTGACGTTGTCCGGCGCGCCGGCCTGGTGGGCGAGCTTCACCAACTGCTCACCGCACTGGTGGCGGTCGGTGTGCAGGCTCAGGGCGGCGGCGATCGCGTCGTCGGTCACATAGTCCGAGAGCCCGTCACTGCAGAGCAGCAGCCGGTCGCCGGCCGCCACGTTCACCGAGCCCATCGTCGGCGGCGCGTCCGCGCCCTGCACCGCACGGGTCACCAGCGACCGCTGCGGATGGTGCCGGGCCTGCTCCCGGGTCAACGTGCCCTGGTCGACGAGCGCCTGCACGAACGTGTCGTCCCGGGTCAACTGCCGCAGCCGGCCCTCCCGCAGCAGATAGCAGCGCGAGTCGCCGACCTGCGCCAACACCAGCGTGTCCCCGGCGAGCAGGGCCGCCGTGAGCGTCGTGCCCATGCCGTCCCGGGCGGGCTCGGCGGCGATCGCCGCGTGAATACGTTGGTTGGCGGTGCTCACCACGGCCCGTAGCGAGTCGGTGGCGGCGTCCGGTGCGGTGGGCGGGATCAACTCGTCCAGGATCCGGATGACGATCTCGCTGGCGACCTCACCGGCGGGCAGCCCACCCATGCCGTCGGCCACCGCGACGAGGCGCTCACCAGCGAGCGCGGAGTCCTCGTTGTTGGTGCGGACCAGGCCGATGTCGTTGAGGATGGCCGAGCGGAGGATCAGCGTCATGGGTCAAGCTTGCCAAGAACACCCTTCCCGCGTCTCTACGCACTACTGCGTAGGGTTGAGGAATGTTGCCGATGTCCATGGTCGGGCGCGCCGACGAGCTGGCTGAGCTGGGCCGAGTGTGGTCCACCGTGGCTGGTCGGAGGCGTCGAACACCGGCCGTCGTGGTCGTCACCGGCGGCGCGGGCGTCGGCAAGAGCCTGTTGGTCGCCGCCGCGCTGGACGAACTCACCCCACGACCGGCGATGGTGCTCAGCGGCGCCGCCCGGGTGCACAGTCCGGCACCGTACGACTGGCTGGCCGCCGTGCTCAGCGGACGCGACCCCGACCGGCTCGACCTGCCGGCCGACACCGTGCCGCCGGACGCGCTGGCCTGGCTCGCCCAACAACCCACCGCGCCACGCGAGCGCTACGCCCCCGGCACGCTGCTGCGCCTCGCCGTACGTGCCGTCCGGGCGCTGGTCGGCACCGGCCCGGCCGTCCTCGTGGTCGAGGATCTGCACGCGCTCGACCCGGCCAGCCTCAACCTGATCGGCGAACTCGCCACCGCCCCCGGACTGCCCGCCCTGCTGGTGGTGGCGACCCGACCCGCCGCGCACGCGGTCGCCCCGGAACTCGCCGGCCGCACCCTGGCCCGGCTCTGCGGCGTACCCGGGGCGGTGCGCCAGCACCTCGGGCCGCTGCGCCCGGTCGAGGTGGCCGAGGTGCTGACCCAGGTGTACGCCGGCCACCCGCTGCCCGGTCGACTGGTACGCGGCGTCTGGCGGAGCACCGGCGGCAACCCGTACGCGCTCACCGAGCTGCTCGCCGCGTACGCCGGACAGCCACCCGAGGCGCTGCTCGCCCCGGTCGACGTCCCGCCCGCGTTCGACGGACGGCCTCGGCCTGCCCGTCGAGGTGTGCCGCCGTTCGACGCCGACGGTGGGCGGGCGGCGTCGGGGCTGTCGCGTATGCCGGAGTCGTCGGGGGCGTCGGCGGGCGGCACCGGACTGTCGGCCGAGTTGACCGGGCGGGAGGTGGAGGTGCTCGACTGCCTGGTCGCCGGGATGTCCAACAAGCAGGTGGCGAGCGCCCTGGGCATCTCGGTGCGGACGGTCACCGTGCACGTGTCCAACCTGCTGCGCAAGACCGGCTCGGCCTCGCGTACCGAGGTGGCGCTCTGGGCGGTACGCCAACGGCTCGCCGAACCCACCCCCGCCGAGATGTAAGGAAGGGACCCTTCCTATACACGAGGCGTTAGCAGGGGGCCCTTCCTTACATCCGGGGGTAGCGCAGGAGCAGGCTTGCGGCCACCTCCTCGTCGCCCACGGCGGCGTAGAGGTGCGGCACGTCGGACGTCCAGCGCAGGTGGCCACCGGCGGCGACGGTCAGCGGCGCGTCGACCGGGCCGGCGCGCAGCACCCCGGCGAAGACGGTCACGTGCTCGGTCACCCCGGGTTGGTGCGCGGGGGAGAGCTGGCCGGGGCCGGGCGCCACCCGCATCCGGTACAGCTCGTACGTCGCGTCCGAGTCGTCGAAGACCTCCAGCAGCGTCGCGCTGACCGCCGCGCCGCGTACGGTCGGCCCGGCCGACGGCCCGGAGAGCACGGCGGTCAGCGGTACGCCGAGCTGCGCGGTGATCGCGTACAACGTCTCCAGGGTGGGGTTGCGGACGCCGTTCTCCAGTCCGGAGAGCGTCGCCTTGCCCACTCCCGCCAGCCGGGACAGCGCGGAGAGCGAGATGCCGCGCGCCTCGCGGAGGGCGCGGACCCGCTGGCCGATCGCGGCGGTGTCCGAATCTGGTGGTGGCTGCGACATCCCGATATGGTGCTACACGCCGCTGTTCCGTAAACGGAACGGTCGGGAAGGGGTGGGGTCATGGCGGGACGGACACAGCCGATCCTCGCGGGGGTGGTGACCGCGCTGGTCGGGTTCGCCAGCTCGTTCACGGTGGTGCTTGCCGGGCTGCGCGCGGCCGGCGCGAGCGAGGCGCAGGCCGCCTCCGGGCTGCTCGTCCTCTGCGTCGCCTCCGGGCTCTGCGCCGTCTGGCTCGGCCTGCGGCACCGGATGCCGCTGAGCATCGCCTGGTCCACGCCCGGCGCGGCGCTGCTCATCGCGACCGGCCCGGTGCCCGGCGGGTGGCCGGTCGCCGTCGGCGCGTTCCTCGTCTCGGGCCTGCTCATCGTCGCCGCCGGCCTGTTCCCGGCCCTCGGCCGCGCCGTCGCCGCGATACCCAAACCCATCGCCGGGGCGATGCTCGCCGGGGTGTTGCTGCCGCTCTGCACCGCACCGGTACGCGCCCTCGTCGACGTGCCGCACCTCGCCGCGCCGGTGCTGGTCTCCTGGTTGGTGCTGCACCGCTTCGCCCGGCGTTGGGCGGTCCCCGGGGCACTGGTGGTCGCCGCCGTCGCGATCGCGCTGACCACGTCGGGCGGTGGCACCGGTGGACTGCGGCCGGTGTTCACGCTGACCATGCCGGCGTGGAGCCTGTCGGCGCTGATCGGTGTGGCACTGCCGCTGTTCCTGGTGACCATGGCCGCGCAGAACGTGCCCGGCACCGCCGTCCTGGTCGGCTACGGTTACCGGCCCCCGCTCGGCTCGGCGCTGCGGACCACGGGACTGGCCAGCATGGCCGTGGCGCCCGCCGGTGGTCACGCGGTCAACCTGGCGGCGATCACCGCCGCGCTGGCTGCCGGACCGGACGCGCACCCCGACCCGGACCGCCGCTGGATCGCCTCGGTGACCGCCGGCATCGGGCTGGCGATGCTCGGATTGGGTGCCGGTGCGGTCACCACGCTCGTCGGTTGGGCGCCACCCGTACTGATCGAGGCGGTCGCCGGACTGGCTCTGCTCGGCGCGCTGGCCACCGCCCTGACCGCGGCGCTGGCCGATCCCACGGCCCGGGAGGCCGCCGTGGTGACCCTGGTGGTCACCGCCTCCGGGGTGTCGCTGATCGGCATCGGCGGCGCCTTCTGGGGCCTGGTGGCCGGCTGCCTGATGTTCCTGATCTTCCGTCCCCGCCGCCCCACGCCGACGCTGTCGACCCCGGTCACCGAACCCGACCGGCCTGCTGCCGCGCCCGCCCCGACCGCCGGGTCCGTCCCGACTCAGACGTCGTGAGCGGGCCGAGGCGGGGTCAGTCCTCCGGAGGGAGGTCGGCGGCGAGGACGTCGAGCCGAACCTCTCCGTCGACGACGGTGTTGATCTGGTCGGCCAGTACGTAGACGGCACCGGTGGGGACCAGTTCGGTGGAGACCTTCAGGTAACCGGTGCGCAGCAGGCGGGCGGCCAGGTCCGCAGGAACGTCGGGTTCCTCCGTGGCGGCGGACTCGATCAACTCGTCCAGGCTGCTGCCAGGGTCGGCGGTGGGCGCCTGCACGGTCACGGCGTTCGGGTCACCGCGCTGGACCAGGTCCACCGTGCCGACGTCGAGGCCGGCGGCGTCCACCACCCGCATGCCGGTGGTGACCCGCGAGACGGTGGTCTGTTGATCGATGCCCTGCTGCTCCATACTCCGCGCGGTTCCCGCCCCCCACTGCTCCTAAACCACCCACCCCGTCCGGTACGCCCCACCCCTCCGCCTTGTCGATCAAGAAGTTCGGGTCGCGTTCGCGGCGGTGGCGAGACGAAAACTTCTTGATCAACCCGGGCTGGGGGTGGAGGGTGGGGGGGAGGGCCAGGGGGATGGGGGGCGGGGGGATAGTTCGCGCCAGGTGTCGGGGCCCTGGAGCAGTGCGCGTACCGTCTCCTCGGCGTCGTCGACGGTGTCGTACTCGTAGAACCGGGATGCGCCCTCGGCCCCGCCGGCACGCTGTTCCACGTACCAGCGATCGGCGTCCGCCCGGAGGAAGACGTCCCGTCGGGCCAGCCGCCCCCATTTCCCGTTCCACCAGTGCTTTCGCTGCTCCATGGCGGGACTCTATCGAACATGTGTTCGACATGGAGCGGCCCCTGCGGGATTCCCACAGGGGCCGATGTGCGGGTGCCGGGTTCAGCGCCCGGTGGGCGGTTCCTCCCGGCGGCCGAGCACGTCGTCCAGGGCGCCGCGCTGCTGGGCCGGGGTGGTCCGGCCGGAGGCGACCAGGGCGTCCCGGATCTCGGTGAGCAGCTTGACCTCCTCGCTCGGTGCCGAGGGCGGCGGCTCCTCGCCCCGCTTGCGGCGCTCGGCCAGCTTGTTCATCGGGAAGACGACCAGGAAGTACAGCGCCGCCGCGGTGAGCAGGAACGTGATCAGCGCGTTGACGAAGGCGACCCAGTCGAACGGGATGCCCTCGATCGTCGGTGCGGTGCCCTCTAGGCCCTTGTCGCTTCCGGTGATCAGCACCACGAAGACGCGGATCAGCGGTTCCAGGAACGACTTGGTGAGCTGCGTGACCACGCCGGTGAACGCGGCGCCGATGACGACGCCGACCGCGAGGTCGACGACGTTGCCGCGCATGATGAAGTCTTTGAAGCCCTTGAGCATCCGTACTCCTGAGGTGTCCGGTTTTTCGTCGAGGACAACCTATGCCTTGGGTGCGGACTCCAGGAAAGCACCGGCCTCCCGGGCCGCCAGCTCCGGGTCGCCGGCCCGGATGGCGGCCACCAGGCGGGCGTGGTCGACGTGCCGGTCCGGTGTCAGGGCGTCACCCATGGCCTGCGCGACGGTGCTGCGCAGGGCGGTCGCGACCGAGGCGTAGAGCTCGGCGAGCATGCCGTTGTGCGCCGCCGCGACGACGGCGGTGTGCAGCGCGACGTCGGCCTCCACGAACTCGGCGACCTCGCCGCCGCGCCAGGCCGCCTCGCGGGCCGCCAGCGCGGCGTCGAGGGCGGCCAGGTCCTCGGCGGTACGTCGGCGCGCGGCGAGCCGGGCGGCCTCCACCTCGAAGGCACGGCGTACCTCGATCACCTCGGTCATCCGGTCGTCGGTGAGGCGGCGGGCCACCACGGGTGCCAGTTCGTCGGTGGAGAGCACGTACGTCCCGGAGCCCTGCCGGCACTCCAGCACTCCGGCGTGGGCCAGGGCCCGGACCGCCTCGCGGACCGTGTTGCGCCCCACGCCGAGATCCTCGACGAGTTGCGGCTCGGTCGGGATGCGGCTGCCCACCGGCCATTCGCCGGCCATGATCCGTCGCCGCAGTCGAGTGATGGTCTCGTTCGTCCGTCGGCCCCGGGGCGGGACGGCGGAATCAATCGCTGGTGGCACTGGTTACAGCCACTCGCCGAAATTCATCCCATGATTGTAGGTTCGAGGTCATGACTCCGCCAGCCGCCGGCACCCCCGCCACCACTGCACCGACCGCCGGCGCCGCACCCGCTGCGACCGGGACCGCTGACGCCGGAAACCCGGTGGGCGGGGCGGATCGGGCGCGTGCCGGGTGGCTGCTGCTGGTCGGGATGCTGCTGGTGGCGCTGAACCTGCGGGCCGCGATGACCAGCCTCGGCGCACTGCTCGACGAGGTACGCGTCGGGTTGGCGCTCTCCGGCGCGATGGCGGGCGCCGTCACGACCCTGCCGGCCGTGGCGTTCGCCGGGTTGGGTGCGACCACGCCGTGGCTGGTCCGGCGGCTCTCCGCCCCGCGACTGCTGGTGCTGGCGATGATCGCGCTCACCGTCGGGCAGGTGCTGCGGGTGGTGACCGGGTCCGCCGTGGTGTTCCTGGCCACCAGCGCGCTCGCGCTGGCCGGGATCGCGGTGGCGAACATCCTGCTGCCGATGCTGGTCAAGCAACACTTCCCGCACCGGACCGGCCTGGTCACCGGGGTGTACATGATGACGTTGACGGTGGGGGCGACGGCGGCTGCCGCCGCTGCGGTGCCGGTGGCGCACGCCTTCGGCTCGTGGCGGGCCGGACTGGGTGTCTGGGCGGCGCTCGCGGCGGTGGCCGTACTCCCGTGGTTGCCGGCGGCGCTGCGGACCGGTGGGGCCGCGCGGCGGTCGGGTCGGCACGGCGGGCGGGCGCGTCTGCGGATCAGTCCCGCGCGCACCCGGCTCGGCTGGGCGATGGCGCTCTATTTCGGCGCGCAGTCGCTGAGCGCGTACGCGATCATGGGCTGGCTGGCCGTGCTGTTCCGGGACGCCGGTTTCCGGCCGCAGGACGCCGGCCTGCTGCTGGCCGGGGTGACCGCGCTCGGGGTGCCGATCGCGCTGCTGATGCCGACGCTGGCCGGTCGGCTGAGCGACCTGCGGCTGCTGGTGCTGGCGTTGACCGCCGCCTCCAGCGTGGCCTATCTGGGGCTGGCGTTCGCGCCGCGTGGCGGGGCGGTGCTCTGGGTGGTGCTGCTGGCGTTGGGGCAGGGTGCCTTCCCGCTCATCCTGGCCACCATCGGGCTGCGGGCGCGTACGGCCGACGGGACGGTCGCGTTGTCGGCCTTCACGCAGAGCGTCGGGTACCTCATCGCGGCGCTCGGGCCGCTGCTGGTCGGGATCCTGCACGAGTCCACCGGTGGGTGGACGGCACCCCTGGGCTTCCTGCTGGTCGCACTCGCCGTGCAGACCGGGGCAGGAATCGTCATCGCTCGCCCTCGGTACATCGAGGACGAGCGAGGCCCGGCCGTGGCCGGTGGGTAGCGCGGTGGGGTCAGGAGGAGGTGGTGGGTTCCCCCGCGACCGCCTCGTCGACCGTCGGATAGGTGTGCAGGACCTCCACGAGGCCACTCACCTCGAGGATGCGCAGCACGCCGCGTTGTGGCGCGGCCAACCGGACCACCCCGCCGGCCTCGTCGGAGCTGTTCTTCGCGCGGACGAACACCGACAGACCGGTGGAATCGCAGAACGAGACATCCGACAGGTCGAACACGAGGCGGCTGCGCCCCTTGTCGAGCAGGTCGGTGATCTGGTCCTGCAGTTGCGGTGCGGTGGCCATGTCCAGTTCACCTGCGACCGACACCACGACCACGTCGCCGCGTTGCTCCGTGTGCACCGTCAGGGACATATGCCAGACCTCCTGTTTATCGGAGGAACGGTATCCCACGCCGGGCCCGGTACGCAGAACGGGAGCACGATGAGGTGGCCCCCGTCATTCCCTTGCTTCGTGACAAGTAGTTTGTGGGTCCGCGGTGATAGAGTCCGGCCGGTCCAGGTCTAGGGGGGTAGTGCGATGGCGTTGAGCGCTGACGAGAGTGGCCGCTTGGCGGACCTGCTCACCGGTCAGGCCGGACAGGTCGTCCAGCGGTGGACCGAGGTCCTCGCCGCCCAGTTGCGGGGCCGACTCAGCCAGGCCGAACTGGTCCGGCAGGTGCAGGAGATGCACCGGGTGCTGGTGGACGCGCTCGGCAAGGGCGTGGGCGACCTCGCCGCCGAGGAGGCCACCGAGCTGCGGGCCGTGCTCGCCGAGGTCTCCCGTGGGCAGGCCCGGCAGGGCTTCACCGCCAGCGAGACCGCCAGCAGCGTGTTCGCCCTCAAGGAGGCCCTGCTGACGGTCATGGAGACCGATCAGGGCACCGGAACGCTGCGCGACTTCGTCGCCTTCTCGGCGCTGGTCGACCAGATGGGCCTCTTCACCTTCGAGACCTACGTCCGCACCCGCGAGAGCCTGATCGCCGACCAGGCGGAGCAACTGCTGGAGCTCTCCACCCCGGTGGTCAAGCTCTGGGAGGGCGTGGTGGCGGTGCCGCTGGTCGGCACGCTCGACTCGGCCCGCGCCCAGGTGGTGATGGAGCGGCTGCTACAGACCCTGGTCGACACCGGCTCGCCGTACGCGATCATCGACATCACCGGCGTACCGGCGGTCGACACCCAGGTCGCCCAGCACATCCTGAAGACCGTGGTGGCGGCCCGCCTGATGGGCGCCGACTGCATCATCTCCGGCATCCGGCCGCAGATCGCCCAGACCATCGTCGCGCTCGGCATCGAGTTCGGCGACATCGCCACCAAGGCGAGCCTCGCCGACGCGCTGCGGCACGTGCTGCGGCTCACCGGCGTCGAGGCGAACCGGCGACAGACCCGCCGGGAGGTCTGATGGAGCGGGTGCCGATTCTCAAGATCGGCGACATCCTGCTGGTCTCCATCCAGCTCGACATGTCCGACCAGACGGCCGTGGCCCTCCAGGAGGACCTGGCCGAGCGGATCGTCGCCACCGGCTGTCACGGCGTGATCATCGACATCACCGCCCTGGACATCGTCGACTCCTTCGTCGGCCGGATGCTCTCCACCATCGCCTCCATCTCCCGGGTGCTCGATGCCGAGACGGTGGTGGTCGGGATGCGTCCGGCGGTCGCCATCACCCTGGTCGAGCTGGGCCTGTCGCTCAACGGCATCCGGACCGCCCTGAACGTCGAGCGCGGGATGGAACTCATCGCGGCCGACCGCGCCGACGACCTCCACGACGACGACTTCCACGACGGGGCGGATCCCGAGCCGACGGCGTCGTCATGACCAGCGGTGTCGACCTGGGGCGTCCCCAGGCGCAGACGGTCGGCAGCGACGAGGACGTGGTCCGCGTCCGGCAACTGGTGCGTACCGTGGCGGTGGCGGTCAAGCTGTCGCTGGTCGACCAGACCAAGGTGGTCACCGCGGCCAGCGAGCTGGCCCGGAACACACTGGTGTACGGCGGTGGCGGCACGGTCGAGGTCTCCAAAGTCGACAACGGCCGCAGGTCCGGCATCACGATCGTCTTCGCGGACGACGGTCCGGGCATCGTCGACCTGGACCTCGCCCTGACCGACGGCTACACCACCGGCGGCGGCCTCGGTCTCGGCCTGAGCGGTGCCCGCCGGCTGGTGGACGAGTTCGACATCCAGACCGCGCCCGGGCAGGGCACCCGGATCACGATCACCAAGTGGTCCCGGTGACCGCCGCGCCGGTCTCCGACCGGGGCACCTGGTACCGCGTGGAGAACGGCAGCACCGGCAGTGCGGTGCGGCGGGCGGCCGAGCGCCTGGGGAATGAACTGGCGCTGCCCGAGGGCCGGATCGCCGACCTGGCCATCGTCGCCGCCGAGCTGACCAGCAATCTGATCAAGCACGCCGACGACGGTATGCTGCTGCTCCGGCCGGTACGCCGCGAGATGGACGCCGGGGTCGAGCTGATCGCCCTGGACTCCGGTCCGGGCATGGCCGACCTGGCGCAGTCCGCGCGGGACGGGCACTCCACCACCGGCACCCTCGGCATCGGTCTGGGCGCGATCGTGCGCCAGGCGAGCTGGTTCGACGCGTACTCCTGGCCCGGCCGGGGCACCGTTATCGCGGTACGCGTGTTCGGGGGCGCGGACACCGACCTGCCCTGGGTCGGCGGGCTGACCCGGCCGCTGGCCGGCGAGACGGTCTGTGGGGACGGTTACGCCTGGCGGGTCGTGGGCGATCGCCGTCAGGTGCTGGTCACCGACGGTCTCGGGCACGGCCCGCTGGCCGGGGCGGCCACCGACGCCGCGCTCGCCGCGTTCCGTGGTGCCCCGGCCGCCGCCCCGGCCGAGGTCGTCGCCCACCTGCACCGCTCGCTGTCGCACACCCGTGGTGCCGCGCTCGCGGTGGCCGAGCCGGACCCGGCGGGGGCGCTGTTGCGGTACGCCGGGTTGGGCAACATCAGCGGCGTGGTCATCGACGCGGATGGCCGGCGGCGTGGCCTGGTCTCGCTGCCCGGAATCGCCGGGCACCAGCGGCCCACGATCCGGCAGTACGACTACCCGTTCGGCCCGGACAGCCTGCTGGTGATGCACTCCGACGGGGTGGTGGACCGCTGGCGGATCGAGGACTATCCCGGCCTCGTCGGGCGGTCGCCGCTGGTGACGGCCGCCACGTTGCTGCGCGACGCCGGGACCCGACGCGACGACGCCGGAGTACTGGTGGCAAGGTCCTGGTCATGACCACCGCCTCGCTGATGCAGATGGCGCTCCGGGTCGAACAGGACATCTTCGTGGTCCGCCAGCGTGGCCGCGAGGTGGCCGGCGTACTCGGCCTGGAGCACCAGGACCAGGTCCGGATCGCCACCGCGATCAGCGAGGTCGCCCGGGACCTGTTGCGGGCCGTCGGCGGGGCGGACGTGGTCTTCGCCGTCGCCGACACCGTGGACGGCCGTCACCACCTGCGCGTCGACCTCGTTCCGGTGGCGCCGCTGCCGGACGGGCGCTACCAGCCCGAGTCCGGCGCGGTGGCGCGTCTGGTGGACACACTCGGCGTGGTTGCCGAGGAGCAAGTTACGGTCGTCAGGATGTCGCGACGGATCCCGGCCACCGCTGCGGCGCTCACCCCCGAGCGCCTCGCCCAGTTGCGCGCCCGACTCGCCGAGAGCGCGCCGGGCACGGCGGAGGAGGAGCTCGCCACCCAGAACACCCAGCTCATCGCCGCCCTCGACGAGGTACGCACCCAGCGCGACGAGCTGGCCCGGCTCAACGAGGAACTGGAACAGACCAACCAAGGTGTGATGGCGCTGTACCACCAGCTCACCGACGAGCTGGAGGCGACGAACACGGGCGTCGTGGCGCTCTACGCCGAGTTGGACGAGAAGTCGGCGCAGTTGCGTGCCGCGAGCGAGTCCAAGACGCGGTTCCTGGCGAACGTCAGCCACGAGCTGCGGGCCCCGGTCACCGCGATCATCGGGCTGGCCCGGCTGTTGGGCGACTCCGCCTCCGACCCGCTCACCAGCGAGCAGGAGCGCCAGGTCGGCCTGATCCGTGGCTCCGCCTCGGATCTGCTGTCCCTGGTCAACGAGTTGCTCGACCTGGCCAAGGCGGAGTCCGGCCGGATCGAGCCGGCCATGGCGGACGTCGACCTCAAGGCCCTTTTCGGACAGTTGCGGGGCACCCTGCGGGCGCTGCCCACCGCCGGTGACGTGGCGCTGGTGGTGGAGGAGCCGCCGGCACCTGCCACGCTGCGGACCGACGAGGTGCTGCTCGCCCAGGTGCTGCGCAACCTGCTGCACAACGGGTTGAAGTTCACCGCCGAGGGTGAGGTGCGGCTGCGCGCCGAGCAGCACGACGGTGGCTGGCGACTCTCCGTGTCGGACACCGGGGCGGGCATCCCTGCCGAGCTGCACGAGCGGGTGTTCGAGGAGTTCTACCAGGCACCCGGCCCGACGCGGACCGGCGGCACCGGCCTCGGCCTGCCGTACGCCCGGCGGCTGGTGACCCTGCTCGGCGGCACCCTCGACCTGGCCAGCGAAACCGGCCGGGGCAGCACCTTCACGGTCTCGCTGCCGGCGGACGGAGTCTGACGTGGACGGCGCCGCGACAGTTCTCGTGGTCGACGACAGCCGGACCAAGCGCTACCTGTTGGTGAGCTGGTTGACCCGGGCCGGTTTCACCGTGCTCGAAGCCGAGACGGGCGGCGAGGCGTTGCGTCGCGTCGGGGTCGACCCGGTCGACCTGGTGGTGCTCGACGTCCGGCTGTCGGACATGAGTGGCTTCGAGGTCTGCGAGCAGATCAAGGCGGCGCACCCGGCGCTACCGGTGATCCACGTCTCCGCGCACGCGATCGACACCGCCGACCGCACCCAGGGGCTGACCCGGGGGGCGGACGCCTACCTGGCGGAGCCGATCGAGCCGGAGGAACTGATCGCCACCGCCCACGCGGTGCTGCGCTACTACCAGGCGCGACAACGGGCCGAACTGCTCGCCGAACGCCTCACCGGGTTGGCCGACACCACCCTGGCGGTGCACTCCGCGCCGAACTTCGCCCGGCTGCTGGAATCGGCGGCGGCGGGAGCCGCCGAGATCTTCAAGAGCCCGGCCGCAGTGGTCGCCGAGACCTTCGACGGTGACTGCCTGGCCGGGGTCTCCACCGGTCCCGGTGCCGGGGGCCGCATCGTGCCCTGGGTGGTCGACGACACCGGCGTACCGACCGGCACCGTCGTCTCCGTACAGGATCCCGCCGACTGGGCGCTCGCCGACTGGCCGACCGACGACACGGTCACGGTGGCCGCCGCCCGGCTGCGCGAGGACCGCGCGCCGATCTACATCGTGGTCCCCACCGGCACCCAGACCGCCCGTACGCCGGTGCTGGTCCAGCTCGCGCAGGCGGTGGCGTCGGCGGCGGAGGCACAGCGCTCCTTCGACGAGGAGCACCGGATCGCGGTGACCCTGCAACGCAGCCTCCTGCCACGGCGCATCCCCGAGATCGCCGGGCTCGACCTGGCCGTCCGGTACGAGCCGGCCAGCGCCCGGACCGAGGTGGGCGGCGACTTCTACGAGCTGGTGATGCTCGACGGCCACCTGCTGCTGGCCATCGGCGACGTGGCGGGCCACTCGCTGCACGCGGCGACGGTGATGGCCGAGCTGCGGCACGCGGTGCGGGCGTACGCGGTGGAGGGACACCAGCCGGGCGAGATCCTGCACCGGGTCAACGAGTTGATGCGGACGTTGCTGCCCGACGAGCTGGCGACCATCTGTGTGCTGCTGCTGGACCCGTCCACCGGACACGTCCGGCTGGCCAGTGCCGGGCACCTGCCGCCGCTGATCAATCAGGACGGCAAGGTCGAGTACGTGCAGCACTCCGCGCCGCTGCTCGGCGTACGCGCGCCCCGTCCGGCGGATCTGGAGTTCGTCCTGCCGGCCGGCGCGACGATGGTCTTCTACACCGACGGGTTGATCGAACGGCGGGACGCCACCATCGACGACGGACTGGCCGCCCTGTCGGTCAGTGCGTCCCGGGTGGACGACGACCTGGACCGCTTCTGCGAGCGCCTGCTCGTCGAACTCGCCCCGCACGAGATCCAGGACGACGTCGCCGTCGTCGCCCTCCGCCGCCGCTGAGGCGTCGATCTACCCCTGCTCGTCGTCGTCCGCCTGGCGTGGCTGGCGGTACCGGCGGATGTACTCCTCGACGTCAGCGCGTAGCCAGATCTTGCCGACCGACAGGACCTGGTACGGCTGCGGGAAGTTCGGATGCGCGGCGATCTGGCGGAAGCGGGATCGGCCTACACCGAGCATCGCCAGGATCTCGCCAGCGGCCACCAGAGGCCCTGGCCCACGGTCCTTGCCCATGCCAAGGAAGGTAGGCGCACGGTAGCCTGTCAATAGGGTCGCGCATGAGTGGGTACACCTTTGGGGGCGCGCCAATGTTGACAGGGGGGTCGGTGTTGGGTTGGGATCGGGGTAGGCCCCTCGGCTGCTGGAGGCCGAGCCCGGCGGCCGAGGGCTTGCCGCCCGTCCCACCCCCGGGAGGAGCCCCGAATGGCGCAACGGCACGCCCCCGTCAGACCCCTCTGGTTCTGTGCCGCCTGTGCGCACGGTTGGCCGTGTGCGCCGGCCCGAGTCGAGTTGGCGGCCGACTACGGTCCAGGTCGACTGCTCGCGCTGGACATGGCCGACCTGCTCACCGAGGCGACCGCCGACCTGACCCGGCTCGGAGCGCCACCCGAGCCGCTGTACTTCTACGTCCGGTTCCTCGGCTGGGTCCGCAATCCGCCCCGATGACCGCTCACGCCGCCGACCAAGACCCCCTGGCGGGCCTCCGTCGGCGGCGAGTGGCGACGCGGTCAGTGTCGCCGGGAAGATGGCCGAGCGCGATCCTGGTCGGCGT
This sequence comes from Verrucosispora sp. NA02020, assembly GCF_013364215.1. Taxonomy (NCBI): domain Bacteria; kingdom Bacillati; phylum Actinomycetota; class Actinomycetes; order Micromonosporales; family Micromonosporaceae; genus Micromonospora; species Verrucosispora sp. NA02020. Next base: position 306,496 of record NZ_CP054923.1, read on the forward strand.
ACGCGCCGGGGGAGACGCCGGTGACGGCGGTGAAGTCGCGGATCAGGTGTGCCTGGTCGCTGTAGCCGAGTTCGGCGGCGAGGGCGGCCCAGTCGGGTGTGTTGCCCGCCGCTCGCTCGATCGCCTCGTGCAGCCGGTAGCGGCGGATCATCCACGTCGGGCCGACACCGATCTGGCTGAGGAAGAGGCGTTGCAGTCGGCGGACTGAGAGACCGTTGTCGCGGGCGAACCCGTCGACCCGCCGTACGTTCCGGTCGGTCCGGATCGCCTCGGCCAGCCGCATCGCCTCGTCGGTGACCGGGGCGGGCCGGGGTTCCCAGCCGGTCAGAAGGTCGTCGAGGGCGCGGCAGCGGGCGGCATCCGTACCGGCGCAGATCGCCGGGCTCGGTGCGGCGGCCGGCGGCCAGTGGTCGGCCAAGTCCGCGAACGACCGGCGTCGGCCCGTCAACTCCACCATCGGGCGACGCCAGAACGGGTGGAAGCCGCCCGGCCGGAACTGGATACCGCAGACCTGCCCGGTGTCGGCGAGTGTGGTCGAGAAGAGGCTCAGGCCGGGCCCGGCCACCTCGGCGTGTTCCGGACCGTCACCCTCGCGTGCGAACACCACGTTGACCGCTGGGTGCGCCACTACCCGCTGCTCGAACGGCTCGGTCAGAGCCCAGTCGACGAGCCAGTAGTGCTCGACCCATGGGCGTAGCGGTGCGGCGGGCAGGTGCCGACGGAAGCGGACCCGTCGCATCAGCCCGGCCGGTTCGAGAATGCCCCGGCTGTCCCCGCGCAGCTGTCGCATTTCTTCAAGACCACCCTCATACGCTGCCCATATGGCGACTCAGACTAGCGATCTCCTGGCGCTGGCGGCGCCGCGTACGGTGGCGGTGGTGCGGGCGGTCCGGGACGACCAACTGCACCTGCCGACGCCCTGCCGGGACTACGCCGTCCGCGATCTGCTCAACCATCTGTACGACGTGGTGGTCGCCTTCCAGGCGCTCGCCGCCCGGGAGCAGGTGACCTTCGCCGCCAAGCCCGATCACCTGGGTCAGGGCTGGCGGGACCGGTTCGAGGCGGAGACCCGTCGACTGGTCGCGGCATGGTCGGACCCGGCCAGCGAGGAGGGTGTCTCGCCGGGGATGGGGATGCCGCAGCCCGTGGTCGGCGGCATGGCGCTGCTCGACCTCACCGTGCACGGTTGGGACCTGGCGGTCGCCACCGGCCAGCCGTACGAGGCGGCCCCGCAGACGGTACCGGTGTTGCGCGAGTTGGTCGCACAGCTCGGCGCGCAGGGCCGCCAGATGGGTGTCTTCGCCGAGGAAGTGACCGCTGGCCCCGCCCTGCCGGAGCTGTCCCGGCTACTTGGAGCGACCGGACGGGACTCGGCGTGGAGTGCTTGACGGCAGCTATTCGCTGAGTGAATAGTGGGCTGGTGTCCACGCCGCACGTTCTGCTCGGGCTGCTCGCCACCGGCACCATGCACGGATACGAGCTGAAGCGGGCGTACGACGAGCGGTTGCCGCAGGCCCGCCCGTTGGCGTTCGGGCAGGTCTACGCGACGATCAACCGGCTGCTCCGCGACGGTCTGGTGGTCCCGGCGGGGCAGGAACGCCTCGCCGGACCGGACCGCACCGCCTACGCGCTGACCGACGAGGGACGGGCGGCACTGGACCAGTGGCTGGGCAGCGTCGAGCCACCCATGCCGCACGTCAACAGCGCGCTGTTCGCCAAGGTGGTGGTGGCGCTCCTGGACGCCGACGCGGACCGGGCCCGGACATACCTCGTCGCGCAGCGGCGGGCCCACACCGATCGGCTGCGCGAGCTGACCGCGCTCAAAACGGCACCGGAGGCCACCGTCGACGACGTCGTGGCAGCCGACTACGCCATCGCCCATCTCGACGCCGACCTGCGCTGGCTGCGCACCACCCTGGAGCGGGTCGCCGACTGGCACCGGGAGGTGCACTCGTGACGCAACTTCAGGCACGCGCGCTGGTCAAGTCGTACGGGCCGACACCCGCACTGCGGGGCCTCACCCTCGACGTCGCCGAGGGCGAGATCGTCGCGGTGACCGGGCCGAGCGGCTGCGGCAAGTCGACCCTGCTGCACTGCCTGGCGGGCATCCTGCGGCCCGACGCCGGTGAGGTGACCTGGCGGGACCACCGCATCGACACCTGGTCCGAGGCGGCCCGGTCGCGCCTGCGGCGTACCGAGTTCGGAGTGTTGTTCCAGTTCGGTCAGCTCGTCCCGGAGCTGACCGCGGCGGAGAACGTCGCGCTTCCGCTGCTGCTCGCCGGCACGGGGCGGCGAGCAGCGCGGACGGCGGCGCTCACCTGGCTCGACCGGTTGGGCGTGGCGGACTGCGCCGACGTGCGGCCGGGCGAGATGTCCGGCGGGCAACAGCAGCGCTGCGCCACCGCACGAGCCCTCGTCACCGAGCCACGGGTGCTCTTCGCCGACGAGCCGACCGGGGCGCTGGACTCGCTCACCGGCGAGCAGGTGCTCACCACACTCGTCCGGCTCACCCGCGAGCAGGGCACGGCGGTGGTGCTGGTGACCCACGAGCCCAGGATCGCCGCGTACGCCGACCGCGAGATCGTGATGCGCGACGGCGTCATCGACCACACCGGTCTGGGGCTGGACGCGCCGCTGACCGGCGGCGCGCGGTGAGACCGGGGACGCTGGCCCGGCTGGCCCTGGCCGGCAACCGCACCGACGCCGCCCGGGTGGTCCTGACCGCGCTGAGCGCCACCCTGGCCGCCCTCGCCGGGCTGGCGGCGATGACCGTGCTGGCCATCGAGAAGCCACCGGGCCACGACTGGGAGCAGTCCCAGCAGTACGCGAACGCGCTGCTGCGCGAGCCGGGGCTGCGCGGCGGCACCGCCTTCGCGCTGCTGCTGCTGGCCGTACCCGTGCTGGCCCTGGCGGGGCAGAGTGCCCGGCTCGGCGCCCCGGCCCGGGACCGCCGCCTGGCCGCCCTGCGGTTGGCCGGCGCGACCCCGGGTCAGGTCACCCGGGTCGCGATGCTGGAGACCGGCCTCGCCGCGCTGGTCGGGACGCTTGTCGGCCTGGCGGTGTACCTCGGCGGGCGGGAACTGCTGCACCGCCCGGACGCCCAGGGTCAGCTCACCCTGCCCACCGACGTCCTGCCCTCGGTGCCGGCGATCGCGGCGGTGACGCTGGGGCTGCCGCTGCTCGCGGCGGTGGGCACCGCGTTGCTGCTGCGCCGGGTCGCCACCACACCGCTGGGCGTGTTCCGGCGGGCCGGTCGGACCCGGTCACCCCAACCCTGGCCGGCACTGTTCATCGGCGGTGGTGTGGTGGTGACCGCGTTGGCCGAGCCGCTGCGGGAGGCAGTCGAGGGCGTCGACACGGACTGGATCGCGATCCTGTTGGCCCTCGGTCTCCTCGCCGTCGTGACGGGGGTGGTGCTCGGGACCGGATGGCTGTCGCACGCCGCCGGGCGGCTGCTGCACCGCCTCGCCCGAGGTCCGGCGACGCTGCTGGCCGCGCGACGGCTGACCGACGACCCGTGGACCAGCAGCCGCACCTTCGCGGCGCTGCTGGCCAGCGTCCTCATCGGTGCCGGTGCGGCGGCGTTCCGGGCCTACTTCCAGCTCCGGCAACGGATCGAACAGGAGGAGAGCCTGGCCGCCGGATACGTCGGCGACGACCGGTCCTTCTATCTGAACACCATGGACCTGGTCGACCTGGCGGTCCTCGTGGCGGTCGTCATCGCCACGGCGGGCCTGCTGGTCACGCTGGTGGAGGGCATCGTCTCCCGCCGCCGGGCGTACGCCGCGCTGGTGGCCACCGGGGTGCCCCGGACCACCATCGGCACCTCGATCCTGGTCCAGGTGCTCGCGCCGGTGGTGCCCGCCGTGCTGCTCACGGTCGGCGTCGGGTACGCGATCGGGCGGCTGTTCACCGGCGACGTGGTCAGCGGCGGCTACACCCAGGAGGTGTGCCGGGCGCGCGCGGAACTGTGTGACGACCCGGCCACCCGCCCGCTGCACGTCGAACTCGTGCCGGTCGAGAGCGTGGTCCGCACGCCGGACGTACCCCTGGAGCAGCTCGCGCTGGTCGGCGGCGGTGCGCTGCTCGCGGTGCTGGTCACGGTCGGGCTGGGGCTGCTGTTCCTGCGGGCCAACACCGCGATGGAGGAACTACGAACCACCTGAGACGGCGTCCGCCATGGCCCAGGGCAGGCGCGCCCTGGGCCATGAGCGGCCGGTGGCCGGATGACGGGACGGTCAGGCGCGGCCGAGTCGGTCCAGGGTCCAGGCGTTGACGAACGCCTCCTCCCGCCAGGCGTCGTAGCGACCGCTGGGCCCGCCGTGGCCCGCCTCCATCTCGGTCTTGAGCAGGTATTCGCCCTGCGGCGCGACGGCCCGCAGCCGGGCGATCCACTTCGCCGGCTCGTGATAGAGCACCCGGGTGTCGTTGAGGCTGGTCATCGCCAGGATCGCGGGGTAGTCGCGGTCGGCCACGTTCTCGTACGGGGTGTACGACTTCATGTAGGCGTACACCTCCGGGTCGGCGAGCGGGTTGCCCCACTCCTCCCACTCGGTGACGGTCAACGGCAGCGACGGGTCGAGGATCGTGCTGAGCGCGTCCACGAACGGCACCTGCGCGACGATGGCGGTGAACGCGTCCGGCGCCAGGTTGGCCACCGCGCCCATCAGCAGCCCGCCAGCCGATCCGCCCCGGGCGAGCAGCCGGTCCGACGACGTCCAGCCCGCCTTGGCCAGGTGCCGGGCGCAGGCGACGAAATCGGTGAAGGTGTTCTTCTTGGCCAGCAGTTTGCCGTGTTCGTACCAGCTCCGGCCCAGCTCGCCGCCGCCCCGGATGTGGGCCACCGCGAAGATCACTCCACGGTCCAGCAGGGACAGCCGGCCGACCGAGAACCAGGGGTCCATGCTGGCCTCGTACGAGCCGTACCCGTAGATCACGCAGGGTGCGGAGCCGTCGCGGGGGGTGTCCCGGCGGCAGACCAGCGAGATCGGCACCTTGGTGCCGTCGTCGGCCAGCGCCCAGTCCCGGTGCTGCTCGTAGTCCTCTGGGCGGTACTCCCGCCCGTCCGGTCCGGGCAGCACCGGTCGCCGCCGCAGCAGCGTCATCTCGCGGGTCACCAGGTCGTAGTCGTACACCGAGTCCGGGGTGACCAGCGAGGTGTAGCGCAGGCGTACCCGCCCGGTGCGGTACTCCGGGTTCGAGTCCAGCCCGACCGTGTGCAGCAGCTCCGGGAACGCGATGTCGTGCCCGTCGCCGCCGCCGACCGGCAGCACCCGCAACCCGGTGAGCCCGTTGGCGCGCAGCGTCACGACCAGGTGGTCGGCGAAGGCGTCGACGGCCTCCAGCCGGGTGCCGGGGGAGTGCGCGATCAGCGGCACCCAGTCGCCCGGGGCGTCGGCCGAGGTGTACGCCAGCGCGAAGTCCTCCGCGCCGTCGTTGTGCAGGATCAGGAACCGGTGCCCGTGGTGTTCCACCGAGTACTCGACGCCCTGCCGGCGGGGGGCGATCACGGCCGGCTCGCCGGTGGGGTTGCCGGCCGGGATGACGCGTACCTCGCTGGTGAGCTTGCTGGCGATGTCGATCAGGATGAAGCGCTCCGAGCGGGTCAGCTCGACCCCGACCCAGAACCGCTCGTCGTCCTCGGAGTGCACCACCACGTCGTCGGCGGCGGCCGTACCGAGCACGTGCCGCCAGACCCGGTGCGGACGCCAGGCGTCGTCCACCGTCACGTAGAACAGCACCGAGGCGTCGGCGGCCCAGGCGGTGCCGTAGAAGGTGTCCGGGATCTCGTCGGGCAGCAGCTCGCCGGTGGTGAGGTCCTTGATCCGGAGGGTGAAGCGTTCCTTGCCGGAGAAGTCGGTCGAGTACGCCAGGAAGCGGCCGTCCGGGCTGACGTCGAAGGCGCCCAGCGAGAAGAAGTCGTGGCCCTCGGCGAGCAGGTTGCCGTCGAGCAGCACCTCCTCGCCCTCCAGCGGGGCACCGGCAGGGCTGATCGGCGGCGTGGTCTCGCCGTCACGGACCGCCCGACGGCAGTGCACGCCGTACTGCTTGCCCTCGACCGTCCGGGAGTAGTACCAGTGCCCGCCCTTGCGGGTCGGCACCGACAGGTCGGTCTCCTGGGTGCGCCGACGGATCTCCTCGAACAGTTCCGTGCGCAGGTCGGCGAGGTGCGCCGTACGTGATTCGGTCCAGGCGTTCTCGGCCTTGAGGTAGCCGATCGTCTCAGGGTCGTCCTTGGTGGCCAGCCAGGCGTACTCGTCGACGACGACGTCGCCGTGGTGGACGCGTTCGCTCGGCACCTGCCTGGCTACGGGTACGGGGGTCTCGGTGGTCACGGCGCCACGTTACCGGCAGGCCGGGCGTCTCGGGCGGCGCAAATGCCCACTTCGTCGTTCGAACACATGTACGATCGCTGCCATGGTGCCAGCGCGTTCCACCGGCGGGTCCGGTGCCCTCGACATCGCCCGTCGCCTTACCGACATCTGCGGCTCCCGCTTCGCCCGGTTCGCCGGCCCGGCCGACGAGGTGGCCGGGCGAGCGGCCCGCTGGGTCGCGGTGCCCGGCGGCGCCCACGCGGCGGCGGAGGTGCTGCGGCTCGCCGCGCGGCACGACCTGACGGTGGTGGCGCGCGGCGCCGGCACCAAGATCGATTGGGGTGCCGTGCCGGAACGGGTCGACATCATGCTCGACACCGGTCGGCTCGCCGGCATCGGTCACCAGCCGTCCGAGCGGGGCACCGCCGAGGTCGGTGCCGGCACGCCACTGCGCGCGGTGCAGGCCAGCCTGGAACGCACCGGTCAACGGCTCGCGCTCGACGCGCCCTCGCCCGGCGCCACGGTCGGCGGGGTGCTCGCCGCGGACGAGGCCGGTCCACTGCGCCACCGGCACGGCACCGCCTGCGACCAGCTCGTCGGCCTGCGCTACCTGGCCGCCGACGGTGACCTGGCCGAGGCCGGTGGCGGGGCTGCCGGGCTGGCCCAGGCCCGGCTGCTGTGCGGGTCGGAGGGCGCGCTCGGCGTGCTGGTCAGCGCCACCCTGCGGGTGCAGCCCCTGCCGGCCAGCCGGGTCTGGGTGACCCGCCCGGTGTGGACGCCGCTGGAGGTGCACGACCTGGTCCGGGCGGTGCTCGCCGCCCGGCTCGACCCGGCTGCCATCGAGGTGGACCTGCCGGCCGGCACGGGACCCCGGCCGAGGGACCGCCGGGCCGAGTCGATGGCGCGCCATCCGTCCATGACGGGGCGCCCGTCGACCGGCCCGGCGGGGGCCGGCTCGCTGGTGGTGCTGCTCGAAGGCGGGCCGTCCGACGTGGCGGAGCGCGCCGACCGGCTCCGGTCGATGCTCGGCTCCCGGGCCGTCGTCGCCCGATCGGCACCGTCCTGGTGGCGCAGCTACCCGTTCGCCCCCGGTGACACCGCGCTCCGGCTGGAGGTGCCGATCAGTGACCTGCACGCCGCCGTCTACGCGCTGCGGGACGCGGCCGGCTCGCCGGTGCCGGTCCGTGGCTCCGCCGGTCTCGGCGTGGTGCACGCCGCACTGCCCGGCACGATGGCACCCGACCGGGTGGCGTCGATCCTGGTCGCGGTGCGCGGCGTGCTGCTCGCCCGACAGGGGCGTTGCCTGGTGCTCTCCGCGCCGCCCGCCGTCCGGCGAGCCGTCGACCTGTGGGGCGAGCTGACCGGCGTGGCCCGGATGCGCGCCGTCAAGCAGCACCTCGACCCGGGTCACCGGCTGGCCCCAGGTCGCCTCCCCGGCGGCCTCTGAGCCACGCCGGCCGTGGCGCTGCGCAGCCCTGGGGAGACGAAGCGCAGCTCCGTCGGTCAGACCGCGTCGTTGCGCAGGACCAGGATGGCGATGTCGTCCCGGGGTGCCTCGACCGAGAAGTTGATCGCGGTGGCGCGCAGCCGGGCCGCCACCACGTCCGCCGAGTAGCCGGCGAGCGGCCCGGCGGCGTCCCGGAGCCGACCGGTGCCGAACAGTTCCCGGCCCCGGCGTCGCTCGGTCACGCCGTCGGTGTAGAAGACCAGGCAGTCGCCGGGATCGAGGGCGATGTCCAGGGTCGGCGAGGTGATCGTGTCGAGCAGGCCGAGCGCGGTGCCGCCGGTGCCGACGAACGCGGCCGGGCCACCGGACGCGCGCACCAGCACCGGCCGGTCGTGGCCGGCCAGGTGCAGCCCCACGTCGAGTTGCCCGTTCTCACCCTGCCCGACCGCCGCCAGCGCCAACGTGCAGTACCGTCCGGCACCCCGCTCGACGAGCGTCTCGTTGAGCCGGGACAGCACCTCGGGCAGCGGCTTGCCGTCCCCGGCCAGCACCCGGATCACGTCCCGGACCAGCCCGGTGACCGCAGCGGCCTGCACCCCCTTGCCGGAGACGTCGCCGATCACCACCAGCCAACGGCCGTCCGGCATCGGCACCACGTCGTAGAAGTCGCCGCCGACCTCGGCGTCGTCGCCGGTCGGCACGTACTCGGCGGCGAAGCCGATGCCCTCCACCACCGGAAGCACCGGTGGCAGCAGCGACTGCTGCAACGTCTGTGCCACCCGCCGACGCTCGGCGTGGATGCGGGCGTTCTCGATCGCCAGGGCGGCACGCCGGGCCACGTCCTCCAGCACCGCGATCTCGTCGGGATCGTGCCGGTGCCGCTGATGCCGGCCGACGGCCAGTGTGCCGAGGCGCTGACCTCGGGCGATCAGCGGCACGGCGAAGCCCTCCATCGGCGCGCCCAACGGCGTCTGGGTGCCGTTGCGACTCGCCTCGCGCAGCCGGGCCTGGACCGAGTCCGGTCCCGCCTCGCGCAGCGTCGCGTGCAGATGCGGCAGCATCGACTCGTCGGCGTGACTGGCCGCGGCCAGCTTGAGTCGACCCCACTCGTCGGTGGTGTGCACGGCACACCACTGACCGAGCCGGGGCACCACGAGCTGCGGGACGAGCGCCATCGTCAGCTCCACGTCCAGGGACTGGGCGAGCAGCTCGCTGGCCTCGGCGAGGAAGGTCAACCAGGCCTGTCGCCGGACGTCGGCGCGGCGCAGCCGGTCGTTCTCCAGGTGCAGCGACAGCCGCTCGGCGGTCAGCAGGGCCAACGGCCGGGCGTACGCGGTGGGGGCGGCGTCGAGTTCCAGCTCACCGGCGTACGGGCGGTGCACCGCCAGCGGCACCCGGAGCAGGTCGTTGCCGGGGCGGGGCTGTCGGCCGTACCGGGCGAGGACCTGTGGGCCGTGCCCGTCGCCCCGGTCCAGGCGCACCACCCCGCCGGCCGCGCCGACCATCTCCGCCACCCGGGTGAGCAGGCTGGTGGCGAAGTCCGGCAGCGGATCGTCCGCGTACGGGTCGGGGGTGGGCTGCATCAGGGCGCTCATCGCCCCGGCGCTCGGCACCGAGGAGTGGCCGCCGTCCGAACGGCCGATCGGCGGGGCGAAGTCGTCCGGGCGTCCGGGCTGCGGCCCGTCGCGCTCCAACCGGAACCACACGCCCTTGCCGCTGGGCAGGTAGGTGGTGCCCCAACGGCTCGCGAAGTGGTCGACCAGCAGCAGGCCGCGCCCGCGCTCGGCGACCTCGGTGATGTCGGTCTCCACGTTCCGCACGCCGACGGTCAGCTCGTCGACCGGCCCGGAGGCGAAGTCCGACACGGTCACGGTCAGCCCGGTCGAGTCGGCGCTGACCTCGATGTCGAGTTCGGTGCGGGCGTGCTCGACCGCGTTGGTGGAGAGCTCCGTGGTGAGCAGGAGCGCCTCGTTGAGAAGTTCGTCCAGGTTCGCCTCGGCAAGTACGGACCGGACGACGGCTCGCGCGGCGGCCGGCGTACGCCGATCGGCGGGCAGCCGGACCCGCCGGACGTGCTCCTCCGGGCCCCCGTCCGTCGTTGGCCCCACCGCCGCTGACACTCTCGTATCCTGCCCCGGCACCCGGCCCGTGCCAAGCCGATCACGGGTCGGGTCCGGAATACGGACGGCGGTGCGCCGTGGCGGTTTCGAGGTCACGGGGACAATGATGGGGTGGCCGGCGCGAGCCGGTGTACCCCGATGCGAGTGCGAGGAATGATGACCACGGCGAAACAGTCGGCGATCGCGGACACCTCCGCCGCCGACCACGAGGCGGTCCTCACCGAGCTGGCCGAGGCGCTGCGGCGGGTCCGCGGAGGCGATCTGAAGGTCAGGCTGCCCCGGCGTTCGGGCGCGGCCGGTGAGGTGGCCGACGCCTTCAACGACGTGGTGTCGCTCCAGGAGCGGCAGCATCTGGACCTGCGCCGGATCAGCCGCGTCGTGGGTCGCGACGGTCGGCTGACCGAACGCCTGGACGAGGAGGGGCTGGACGGCTCCTGGGCGGAGGGGCAGCGCGCGGTCAACTCGTTGATCGACGACCTGGGTCGGCCCACCACCGAGATCGCCCGGGTCATCGTGGCCGTCGCCGACGGCGACCTCTCCCAGCACATGGCGCTGGAGATCGACGGTCGCCCGCTGCGCGGCGAGTACCTGCGCATCGGCCGCACGGTCAACACCATGGTCGACCAGCTCTCGTCCTTCTCCAACGAGGTGACCCGGGTGGCCCGGGAGGTGGGCACCGAGGGCAAGCTCGGCGGTCAATGCCGCTCAGTTAGGGCGGTGGGCGGGTTGTCAATGCTGCTGTTTCGAGGATGTTGATGTTGATGGTGGCGTGGTAGTTGGTGCGGTCGATGGTGCCTTTGGCGCGGTGTTTGGAGATCGCGCGTTTGACCACGCGGGGGCTGATTCGGGTGCGGCGTGGGGGTAGCAGGTCGGCCAGGATTGCGCGGCCGATGGTGCCGACGAGGTCGATGACGGTGCCGGCGATGACACCAGCGGCTTGGGTGATCTGGTCTCGGGCGGCGTGGACGGCGATGGTGAAGCTGGCCCGGTCGGGGTTGGTCGTGGGCCGGCTGGCGGTGGCGTCAGCCATTGCCAGCCGGACCGCTTGGTAGGTGGTGAGCAGGGCGTGGACCTCTTGACTGATCCCGTTCGGGGTTCGGGCTCGTAGGACCCGTCCGCCCCGCAGGGTGGACTTCAACTCCAGATATGTCGTCTCGATCTCCCAGCGGTGGTGGTAGAGGGTGACCAGGTCCATGGCCGGGAAGCGGCGCTGGTCGGTGAGGGTGGTGATCAGCCGGTACCGGCCGACGTGGCGTTTACCGTTCATGCTCACGACGATCTCGGCGTCAACGACCCGGACCGTCATCGTGCCGATGACAGACAGCCAGGACCCGTCGCGATGGCGGCGGATGACGGGCAGCCGCCGGTCGTCCTTGTCGCGGATGAGCAGGTCAGCGCCGGTGCTGGCGAACTGTTCGATCATCTGACGGGCGGCGAACCCACGGTCGGCCAGCAGCAGCATGCCTGGGCGCAGGCAGCCCAACAGACGCCCCGCACACGTGAGTTCGCCAGTGCTGATGGGGGTGAACACCGCGTCGATGACAGCGCGGGTGCCGCACGCCACGACGGCGACCAGCCGCAGCATCGGATACCCCGACCCACCGTGGCTGCCCGCCTGACGCGGATAGACCGTCAGGTTAGCCGCCGTATCGGGCACGAACATGCTGGTGCCGTCGATCGCGCACACCAGCAGACCCCGCCACCGGGCGGCCCCCGCCGGCGGACCCGACAGCAACCGGAACAACGCCACCAGCGGCTTGTCCCCGACCCGACGGCGAGCCTGCGACAACGCCGAAGACGTCGGCAGCGCCACCGTCAACCCGTCCAGCCCAGCGACCAACCGAGCCCACACCTGCCGGTAACCGACCTCAGCGAACAGCCCCGCCGCGAGCAGCAGATACACCACCACCCGCGACGGCAGATCCCGCACCCGCGACTGCACACCACCGGCCTCAGCCAGAACGGCATCGACCATCTCGAACGGCACCTGCTGCGTCAACTCACCCAGATGGCCCGGCGCGAACCGCCCCGCAGCCACCCTGATCGTGGACGTGATGGCAGACTGTTCCAACGGCGGGGCTCCCGGTCCAGAGGCTGTCTTGGAGTGACAAACCTCTATACCGAGACCCCGCCGTCCACGTCTACACCCCGCTTGACATCCACCACACCGCCCTAACTGAGCGGCATTGCCCCTAACCCCCCCACCCCCCACCTCCCCACCCTCCTCTCCGCGTTGATCAAGAAGTTTTGGTCACGGTGGGAGGTCCCGGGTGACCCAAATCCCTTGATCAACTCCGCAGGCGGCGGAGGTTGTCCACAGGGGGCGGCGGGTTATCCACAGGGGTGGAAAAGTGGGGCTGCGGGCGGTGGGGTGGGGGGATGGGGGAGACGGGACTCGGGGCGCGAAGCGGTGTGGTGACGGTGGAACAGGCGCTGTCGGCGGGGTTCACTCGGGGGCAGATCCGCCACCTGGTCCGGTCGGGGCGTTGGGTCAGGCTGGCCCGGGGGCGCTTCACGCCGTCCACCGAACCTGACCCGTTGGCGCTACGACGGGCCCGGATCCGGGCGGCGGTGGACAGTCTGGGGCCGGAGGCGGTGGCCGTGCTGGGGACCGCCGCCGAGATGCACGGGATCGCCGGGCTGCGTGCCGCGTCCGAGATCCACGTCTCGGTGCCGGTGCAGTGCCCGCGCCCGCAGCGGCGTACGGATCCGGAAATCGTCGTACACCAGTTGACCCTGGGTTCAGAGGATGTCGAGGTGCTGGCCGGTGTGCCGGTCACCACGGCTGTGCGTACCGTCGCCGACGTCATCCTGCGCGCAGACCGGTACCCGGCGGTCTGCGTCCTGGACTCGGCCCTCAACAAGCGGCTGCTCACCGAGGCGGACCTGGCGTCGATCCCCGCTCTGATCGCCGGACGGCGCGGTGCGGTCGCCGCCCGGCGGCACCTCACCGAGACGGACGGCCGGGCCCAGTCACCGTTGGAGACGCGTGCCCGGCTGCGGTGCGTCGACGGCGGTGTCCCGCCGGACGTGCTCCAGGTCGAGGTTCGAGACGAGGACGGCTGGCTCCTGGGCGTCGGTGACCTGGGCTGGCGCCGGGCCCGCCTGATCGCCGAGGCGGACGGCAGAGGGCCGCACGACGGACCGCAGGCGATCTACGCGGACCGGATGCGACAGAACCGTCTGGTCAACGCCGGCTGGCGCATCCTCCGTTTCACCTGGTCCGACACCCTCCACCCCGACTACATCCCGCAAACCGTCAAACAAGCCCTCCGCACCCCCCACTAACCCCGCCGCCCCAGCCTCACGCGGCCCGCCCTGCCCCGCCCGCACTGCCCGGCCCGCCTACCTCGTTGATCAAGAAGTTTGGGCGTCTACACGCCGGAATTGAGACGCGAACTTCTTGATCAACAGGGTCGAGGAGGGTGGTGGGTAGGATGCCGGCTGTGCGTGTTCTGTTGCTGGGTAGTGGTGGACGGGAGCACGCGCTTGCGCTGCGGCTCGCCGAGGATCCGACCGTTGAGCAGGTGATCGCGGCACCGGGCAATCCCGGCATCGCGGGCGTTGCCGAGCTGCGGGAGGTCGTGGCGACCGATCCCGAAGCCGTGGCGGCACTCGCGGTCGAGGTGGCCGCCGACCTGGTCGTGATCGGGCCGGAGGCGCCGCTGGTCGCCGGAGTCGCCGACGCGCTGCGGGCCAAGGGCATCGCGGTGTTCGGCCCGTCGGCCGAGGCGGCGCAGCTGGAAGGCTCCAAGACGTTCGCCAAGGACGTGATGACGGCCGCCGGTGTGCCCACGGCCCGCGCCCACACCTGCACCGACGAGGCGGGTACGGCCGCTGCCCTGGACGAGTTCGGGCCGCCGTACGTGGTGAAGAACGACGGGCTCGCCGCCGGCAAGGGCGTGGTGGTGACCGAGGACCGCGACGCCGCGCTGCGGCACGCCGCCGAGTGCGGTCGGGTGGTCGTCGAGGAGTACCTGGCCGGCCCGGAGGTCTCGCTGTTCGTGGTGACCGACGGCGAGGCCGCCGTGCCGCTGCTGCCGGCGCAGGACTTCAAGCGGGTCGGTGACGGTGACAGCGGCCCGAACACCGGCGGCATGGGTGCGTACGCGCCGCTGCCCTGGGCGCCGTCCGACCTGGTCGATGACGTGATGCGGGACGTCGTGCACCCCACGCTGGTCGAGATGCGTCGTCGGGGCACGCCCTTCGCCGGCCTGCTCTACGTCGGGCTGGCGATCACCGCCGACGGTCCCCGGGTGATCGAGTTCAACGCCCGCTTCGGCGACCCGGAGACCCAGGTGGTGCTCGCCCTGCTGGAGACGCCGCTGGCCGGTCTGCTGCACGCCGCCGCCACCGGCACGCTGGCCGAGCACCCGCCGCTGCGCTGGCACGACGGCGCGGCGGTGACCGTGGTGGTCGCCGCCGAGGGCTATCCGGCCCCGCCGCGTACCGGTGACGTGATCACCGGCGCGGACCGCCCGGGCGTCATCCACGCCGGCACCGCCCGCCGGGCCGCCGACGGTGCCCTGCTCTCCGCCGGCGGCCGGGTCCTCTGCGGTACGGCCACCGGCCCCGACCTGGCCGCCGCGCGCGACGCCGCCTACGAACTGGTACGCGGCATCACGCTGGCCGGGTCGCACCACCGTGGCGACATCGCTTCGTCCGCGATCGACGGCAGGATCACGCTCCCCGCCTGAGCCCTCCGAAGCGGCCCCGGCCAGTCCGGCGGCCTGTCCCTGCCCCGGCGACGTCACCCAATCCGGTGTCGCCTGCGCCCTGACGGTGTCGCCCAGTCCGATGGCTCGCCCGACCCTGGCGGTGTCGACCGGCCCGGTGTCGACCGGCGGGTCGGCTGTCCGGCTGCCCTGATGGTGCTGATCCGGTTCGGCCGGCGAGCCGCCGCGCCGGACGTCGCTGACCGAACGGTCGGCGGTTGTGGTCGACGGGCCGCAACGCAATCACCTCCCCGCAGCGTATTAGTGGCTAGCGCGGTGTCCAGGAACGTTGGCGGTGTCGCGGCGCGGCCCGGTGAACGTTTCTGGACACCGCACTAGGGAGGGAGGCGGGATGGCAGCCGACGAGTTCGAGACGTTCGTCCACCGGTCCGCGCCGGTGCTGCGCCGGTACGCGCGTGCGGTCGCCGCAGACCCGGACCGGGCGGAGGATCTTCTCCAGGAGACCTACGTCCGGGTGGCCGGGGTGTGGCATCGGGTGCTCGCCGACGGCAACCCGGTCGAGTACGCGAAAGTCGAGATGATCCGGCTGCACACCGGTCGGCTCCGGACGCTGGTCCGCCTGCTCCGGCCCACTCCGTCGGCGTCTCCGCCGGTCGCCGACGGCAGGTCCGGCCGCCAGAGCGAACCCGGCCGTGTCGCCGAGAGCGGATCCGATCGCGTGGCCGACAGTGGGCCCGATCGCGTGGCCGACAGTGGGCCCGATCGCGTGGCCGACCTCGGGTCCGAACGCGTCGAGGACGGTGGCCTGCTGCGTCGACTGCTGGCCGGGCTGCCACCCGTGCAACGGGCGGTGCTCGTCCTGGCGTACCTCGACGATCTCGACGACGCAGCGATCGCCGAGGCTGTCGGGCGACGTCCGGCGGCCGTCCGGTCCCTGCGGCGCCGGGCGCTCGACGCGATCCGCCCGGGACTGCCGGCCGTCCGTGCCGGAGCCCTCCCGGAGGTCGTGCGATGACCGGCGCCGTTCCCCGAGGCCGCGCGATGACCGGAGCCGTTCCCCGAGGCCGGAGCCCATCGGGATGTGACGGCATGACCGGAGTCGATCGGGAGGTGGCGCGATGACCGACGTCCGGGATGCTCTTCGGGAGGTCTGGGACGGCGGGCCCGGCGGGGGTATGCCGGGTCCGGATCCGCTCCCGGCGGTGCGGGCCCGCCTGCGTCGTCGTCGCCGGGTCCAGGCCGTCGCCGTGGCGTTGGCGCTCTGCACGGTGGTCGGCCTGGGGGTCTTCACCGTGGTGACGGCCGGTCGACCGGCACCAGCGTCGCCGGCCGCGGCGCCCGCCAGTCCCACCGTGCCCGAACTACGTGGCCTGCCGGCCTATCTGCGGCCGGCCGACCCCGCCGAGGCGGTGCTGCGGATGGCGCGTCCGCAGGCGGTGCCGACCGGCGACCGGGTGGCGTACGAGGGGGACGGCCCGGTGATCCGGGTGGTCGCGGTCTTCGACTTCGAGGCGGCGCTGGGGCTCCCCGGGGTATCCCGCGAGGTCACCGTGGCGACTGCGGCGCAGGTGCTGGCCACGGACGACGTGGCGACCTCGACGGCGTACCTGTCGGCGTGGCTTCCCGACGGGCGTACCCTGTTCGTTTCCGTGACCGGGGACACGCCGCAGGTCCGTGCGGCGACGGTGGACGCTCTCGTGACGGCCAACCTGGGCTGATCTTGGCCGGTCAGACCGGGTGGACCGGCCGATCGGCCCTGACCATGCGGTTGACATCCCGTGTCACGATCATCGTGCCGGTGGCCTGCTCGGGCCGCCGGGTGCGGGGGAGGAGGACAAGGTGACCGGCTTTCTCGGCACGGCACTCAGTTTCCCCACCGTGCTGTTCAGCTTCCTGCTCGTGGTCGTCGTCGGCTACTGGCTGCTGGTGCTGACCGGGGTGCTGGATCTGGGCGACGACCTGGACGTCGACGGCGGACCGGGTACGTTCCTCGCCGGTCTCGGGCTCGGCGGCGTACCCAGTGCGATCATCTTCTCCCTGCTCGTCGCGGTGGCCTGGTTCGTCAGCCTGGCCGGTACCGCGCTGCTCGACGGCATCGGGCTCGGCGCCGGCACCCGGATCGCGGTCTCGATCGGCGTGCTGCTGGCCGCCGCGTTCTGCGCGTACGCGGTGACCCGGCTGGTCGCGGTGCCGTTGGGACGCCTCTTCCCGACCGATTCGGACGCCAGCCGTAACACCTTCGTCGGCCGCCTCTGTGTGGTGCGGACCGGTACGGTCACCGCCGACTTCGGTCAGGCCGAGGTGACGGCGGCGGACGGCTCGTCGGCCGTGGTGCAGGTCCGGCAGCCGGGCGACGAGAAGATGACGGCCGGCACTTCCGCGTTGATCTACGACTACGACACCGAGGGTGAGTTCTTCTGGGTGATGCCCGCCGGGCCCACCTTCGACCCCCTGAGACATGCCCCCGAGTAATCGCCCCTGGTGAGTCCGCTTCCGCGCGGATCACCCCGACCTCGCCCGAGGCGGTCGGTGCGAACCCCCTTCGTCCGGCCCGCCCGCCACGCTGCCCCTGACGTATCCCCTCGAAAGGAGGATGCGCGGCGCCCCGCCCCGGCCCCGTCGCCGGCTGCCGCCGTCCGCGCGCCCAACCATGGAAGTGATCACCACCGGAATCGGTGTACTCCTCGCCGTCGTCCTGCTCGTCGCGCTCGGCGTGGTGTTCATGGTCAGTCGGCTGTTCCGCAAGGTCGAGCAGGGCAAGGCGCTGATCATCTCCAAGATCCGGCGGGTCGACGTGACCTTCACCGGCGCGGTGGTGATGCCGGTGCTGCACAAGGCCGAGATCATGGACATCTCGGTCAAGACGATCGACATCGAACGGACCGGCAACGAGGGTCTGATCTGCCGCGACAACATCCGGGCCGACATCCGGATCACCTTCTTCGTCCGGGTGAACAAGACGAACGAGGACGTCATCAAGGTGGCGCAGGCGATCGGCACCGCGCGGGCCAGCGACCGGGAGACGCTCCAGGAGCTGTTCAACGCGAAGTTCTCCGAGGCGCTGAAGACCGTCGGCAAGCAGCTCGACTTCGTCGACCTCTACACCAAGCGTGACGAGTTCCGCGACCAGATCATCCGGGTCATCGGCACCGACCTCAACGGCTACAGCCTGGAGGACGCGGCGATCGACTTCCTCGAGCAGACGCCGATGTCGCAGCTCGACCCGAAGAACATCCTCGACGCCCAGGGCATCCGGAAGATCACCGAGCTGACCACGCAGGAGCACGTCCGGACGAACGAGTTCCGGCGCAGCGAGGAGAAGGAGATCACCCGCCAGAACGTGGACGCCAAGGAGGCGATCCTCGAACTGGAGCGGCGGCAGGCCGACGCCGAGGCCAAGCAGCAGCGCGAGATCGAGACCGTGCGGGCCCGCGAGCAGGCCGAGACCACCCGGGTACGCGCCGAGGAGCGGCTGCGGGCCGAGACGGCGAACATCCGTACCGACGAGCAGTTGGGCGTCCAGCACGAGAACCGGGCGCGGGAGATCGCGGTCGCGGAGAAGAACCGCGAGCGGGTCATCGCCATCGAGACCGAGCGGATCGAGAAGGACCGCATGCTGGAGGTGATCGGCCGGGAGCGGGAGACCGAGCTGAGCACGATCGCCAAGGACAAGGAGGTGGAGGCCGAGAAGCGGGCCATCGCCGAGGTCGTCCGGGAGCGGATCGCGGTGGAGAAGACCGTGGCCGAGCAGGAGGAGAACATCAAGCGGCTGCGCGTGGTCGAGGAGGCCGAGCGGACCCGCCAGGCGGTGGTCATCCAGGCCGAGGCCGAGGCGCAGGAGAGCCTGGTCAAGGACATCAAGGCGGCGGAGGCCGCCGAGGCGGCGGCGAAGTACAAGGCCCGCGAGGAACTGGTGCTGGCCGAGGCCCGGCAGCAGGCCGCAGAACTGGACGCCCGGGCGAAGATCCGGCTGGCCGAGGGAGTCCAGGCCGAGACCGCAGCGGCCGGCCTGGCCGAGGTGCAGGTCAAGGAGCGCAGTGCCGAGGCCATCGAGAAGGTCGGCCGGGCCGAGGTCGCGGTGGAGCGGGAGAAGGCGCTGCTCGCCGCCGACGCGGTGCGCGAGAAGCTGAAGGGCGAGGCCGAGGGTCTCACCGAGAAGGCCGCCGCGATGGCCGCGCTGGACGACGCGACCCGCGAGCACGAGGAGTACCGGTTGCGCCTGGAACTGGAGAAGGAGGTCCGGCTCGCCGGGCTGGACACCCAGCGGCAGGTCGCCGAGGCACAGGCCGCCCTGGTCTCCACCGGTCTGGAGAAGGCGAACATCGACATCGTCGGTGGGGACAGTGTCTTCTTCGACCGGCTGCTCAGCTCGATCTCGTTCGGCAAGAGCGTGGACAGCTTCGTGGCCCACTCGGACGTGGCGAAGAACCTCGCCCAACCGTGGCTGGACGGCAAAGCCAGCTTCACCGACGACCTGACCCGGATGATCGGCTCGCTGAACACCGCCGACGTGCAGAACCTCACGCTGTCGGCGTTCCTGGCGCAGCAGATGCGCTCCGGCGGTGCCGACAAGGGCAAGCTCCAGGAGCTGCTGAAGGCCGCGCAGCGCCTGGGTGTGGCGGACACCCCGGTCGCCGCCCTCACCGGTTCGCGGCAGCCCGCCGGTGAGTGAGCCGACCGCCGGTCCGGCGACCACCGGGCGTATGCCCGGTGCCGCCGGGCCGGCCCCGGCGGGCCGGTCCGGCGACGGACCCGATCCGGCCGAGGTCGTGTCGGACGGCGGTACCCGGCCCGGGCTGGACGACGGCAGCTACGAGGTGCTGCGCAAGCGCCTCGCCGGGCAGGCCGCCGAGTTGGCCCGGCGGGCCGAGTCGCTCAACGCCCGCCGGCTGGAGGTCTTCGGCAGCACCGAGCTGCGGCTGCTGAGCACCGAGCGGATCCGTACGGAGCACAACTGCGTGCCCCGGGACCTCGTCCCGGTCGGCGGGCTGATGCTGTTCGGCTACAACGTCTTCATCGGCCTGAAGCCGGAGACGACCGTCGACGACGTCTTCTCGCTGCACCGATTCACCCGCGAACAGCGCGAGGGTGAATCGGAGGAGGTCGCCTTCCGGTTCGACGAGGCCGGTCAGGACGAGTTGCCCGGCCTGCTGCGGCACCCGCAGTTCGTCCGGGACTTCAGCGAGCTGTACCGCTACTACCGGCAGGCGCGCCTGCTGCAACTGCGCCGCGTCGACGCCCGGCTGCTGGCGGTGTTCCAGACCGGGCCGCGTACCGAGGACATCCGGGTGCTGCGCTGGCAGGTCGGCGTGGACGGCATCCCGGAGTACCTGGACAGCCGGGGGGAGCGGGACCACGTCTTCCCGCCGAGCCACGACTTCGAGTGGATCGAGACGACCCGGCAGGACCACGTCCTCGGCCGGCACCCGCACATCGACATCGACGGCGAGGTCTTCGTCGAGACGGTGGGCGGCACGCTGACCGTCAAGGTGGAGAACAACACCGAGGTCGGCGAGGGCATCTACAGCGAGCCGGTGGACGAGCCGTTGCAGAGCCTGGCCGACGCCGACGTGCAGTGGGCCCGGGTGGGTCCGCTGATCCTGCTGCGGATCCTGCCGTACAAGGAGACGCAGTGGCGGCACCTGGTCTTCAACACGCTCACCCGGGAGGTGGTCCGCCTCGACGGCATCGGGGTGGCCTGCCAGCGGCTGCCCGAGGACCACGGCATCATCTTCCCGGGCGGGTACCACCTGGCGACCGGCGTCACCCGCACCTTCGACACCGAGGTCGCCGACCTGGAGTTCGAGCGGGTGGTGCGCTCGCCGAACGGTGAGGACGTGCTCTACGTCTTCCACGCCCGGGCCGAGGGGCGCTCGCTGCTGCTGCCGTACAACGCGATCCGCAAGGAGGTGGCCGCGCCGATCCCTTGCCACGGCTTCTCCCTCTTCGACGACGGCACGCTCGTGGTGTTCCGGGCCGTCTCCGAGGAGCCGACCCGGGTCCACCCGATGCAGATCTGGCAGACGCCGTACGTCTCCGACGCGTACGCGGCGGCGCAGCCGGCCGGCACCGGTCCGCTGGAGCGGATCGGCAACGCCGACCTGGTACGCGGCATCTCGGACTGCCTCTCGGCGGCGCGGATGGTGCAGGGCAGCGCCACCGCCGGGGTGTACGAGGCGCTGATCGCGGCCTGTGCCCGGATCACCGACCACTTCCACTGGCTCGGCGAGGACGAGCTGGGTGACCTGGCCACCCCGCTGAGCGGTCTGCGGCGTACCGCCAGCTCCGTGCTGGAGGAGCACGAGAAGGTCCGTACGCTCACCGAGCAGGCCCGCGCCGAACTGGACGAGAGCGCCGAGCAGATCGCCTCGCTGGCCCGCCGGGCCCGGGGCGAGGCGCCGCTGACCGCCGACGACTGGGTCACCCAGCTCGGTGGGTTGCGTCGGGCGCGCGGACACCTGGAGTCGTTGCGCGAACTGCGGTACGTCGACCACGACCGGATCGACGAGCTGGCCGCCCGGCTGGACGAGGAACTGTCGGTCGCCGGTCGACGCGCGGTCGAGTTCCTCCGCCGTGACGAGGCGTTCACCGGCTACCAGCAGGAGGTGGATCGACTCGCCGCGCGGGCCGCCGAGATCGGCACCGTGGCCGAGGCCGGCACCGTCCGCGACGAGCTGGCCGCCCGTACCGACGGCCTGCAGACCATCACCGACGTCGTCGGTGGGCTGGACATCGCCGACGCGACCGTACGGACCGGCATCCTGGGCCGGGTCGGTGAGGTGCTGGGCGCGGTCAACCGGGCCCGGGCAGTGCTCGACAAGCGACGCCAGGAACTGGCCGCGGTGGAGGGCCGGGCCGGTTTCGCCGCCGAGTTCGCCCTGCTCGGGCAGGCGGTGACCGGGGCGCTGGCGGCGGCGGACACCGCCGAACGCTGCGACGAGCAACTCGGCCGGCTGCTGCTGCGCGTGGAGGAGCTGGAGTCCCGGTTCGGCGAGTTCGACGACTTCCTCACCGAGCTGTCGACCCGGCGTACCGACATCTACGAGGCGTTCTCGGCGCGCAAGCAGGCCTTGCTGGACGAGCGGTCCCGGCGGGCCGACCGGCTGGTCGGGTCGGCCGAGCGGATCCTGGTCAGCGTGCAGCGGCGGGCCGGCACGCTCGGCTCACTGGACGAGATCAACACCTACTTCGCGGCCGACCCGATGGTGGGCAAGCTCCGCTCGGTGGTGGAGGAACTGCGTACCCTCGGCGACGCGGTGCGGGCCGAGGAGTTGGACGGCCGGATCCGGGCCGCTCGCCAGGAGTCCGGTCGCGGTCTGCGCGACCGCCTCGACCTGTACGCCGACGGTGGCGAGACGATCCGGCTGGGCCGGCACCGCTTCGCGGTGAACACGCAACCGGTGGACGTGGCGGTGGTGCCGGCCGAGGGCCGCATGGTGGTGGCGGTGACCGGCACCGACTACCGCGCACCGGTGCGCGACGAGGAGTTCCAGCAGACCCGGCGGTTCTGGGACCAGCTGCTGGTCTCCGAGTCGGCGCAGGTGTACCGGGCCGAGTACCTGGCCACGGCGATCCTGGCCGCCGCCGAGGCGGGTCGTGACGGGCTCACCCTGGACGCGCTGCACACCGCGGCGGTGGACGCGAACGGGCTGCGGGACCTGGTGCGGCGGATCGCCGAGACCCGTTACGACGAGGGGTACGAGCGCGGCGTGCACGACCACGACGCCGCCGAGATCCTGCGGATGCTGCTGCGCCTGCACGCCGGTGCCGGGCTGCTGCGTTACCCGCCGGCCGACCGGGCCGCCGCGCAGTTGTTCTGGCGGTACGGCACCGACGAACCGACCCGGTCCGCCTGGACCGCCCGGGCCGCCTCGCTGGCCCGCGCCCGGCAGCGGTTCGGCCGTCCCGAGGGGGAGGACGCCGCCGACCGGCTCGGCGCGCAGCTCGCCGAGGCGGCCGAGACGTTCCTGCGGTCCGCCGGACTCCCGGTGCCGCCCGCTGGGACGGCGGTGGCCGGCGAGTACCTGTTCGAGGAACTGTCCTCACCGCCGGTGCGGTTCGTCACCGGTGGCGGGGCGCGGGCCCTGCTGGACCGGTTCCGCCGGGCACTCGGCGGCCCGCAGTCGCGGTCGTCCCGCGAGTTCGACGACGACCTGCGTGCCCTCGGTGACGACCTCGCCGGCCGTCACCAGCTGGTGGAGGCGTGGCTGACCGCGTTCCTGGCCACCGACGACGGCAACCTGTCCGGGTACGACCTGCCGGAGGCGGTCGCCGTCGAGCTGTGCGGTGCGGAGCCGGCCCGGCAGGACAGCACGGCGACGATGACCGAGACGGTCGGCGGGCTGCTCGGCGCGCACCCCCGCATCGACGGCTCCACGCTCGACGTACGGCTGGACGAGATGCTGGCCCGGACCCGGACGTTCCGCACCGACCTGGTCCCCGCGTACCGGGACTACCAGCGGCGACGCAACGCCCTGGTGGACGCCGAGCGGGACCGCCTGCGGCTGGAGGAGTACCGGCCGAAGGTGATGAACGCCTTCGTCCGCAACCGGCTGCTCGACGAGGTGTACCTGCCGCTGATCGGCGACAACCTGGCCCGGCAGCTCGGTGCCACCGGCGACGGCAAGCGGGTCGACCAGTCCGGCCTGCTGCTGCTGATCTCACCGCCCGGGTACGGCAAGACGACCCTGATGGAGTACGTCGCCAGCCGACTCGGACTGGTCTTCGTCAAGGTCAACGGGCCGGCCCTGGGCACCAAGGTCACCTCGCTGGACCCGGCCGAGGCGCCCGACGCCACCGCCCGGCAGGAGGTCGAGAAGATCTCCTTCGCCCTGGAGCTGGGCAACAACGTGCTGCTCTACCTGGACGACATCCAGCACACCAACCCGGAGCTGTTGCAGAAGTTCATCTCGCTCTGTGACGGGCAGCGCCGGATGGAGGGTGTCTGGGAGGGCCGCACCCGCACGTACGACCTGCGCGGCAAGCGGTTCGCGGTCTGCATGGCCGGTAACCCGTACACCGAGTCGGGGAAGCGGTTCCGGATCCCGGACATGCTCGCCAACCGGGCCGACGTGTGGAACCTCGGTGACGTGCTCTCCGGGCGGGAGGAGGCGTTCGCGCTCAGCTACATCGAGAACGCGCTCACCGCCAACCCGGTGCTGGCACCGCTCTCCGGGCGGGACCGGGGCGACCTGGAGCTGCTGGTCCGGATGGCACGCGGGGACGACTCGGTCCGTGCCGACCAGCTCTCCCACCCGTACCAGCCGGTGGAGCTGGAACAAATGGTGTCGGTGCTGCGCAAGATGCTGCGGGTGCAGCAGGTGGTGCTGGCCAACAACCAGGCGTACATCGCCTCGGCCGCCCAGTCCGACGACGCCCGCACCGAGCCGCAGTTCCAGCTCCAGGGCTCCTACCGGAACATGAACAAGCTCGCCGAGCGGATCGTGCCGGTGCTCACCGACGAGGAGCTGGAGGCGGTGATCGACGACCACTACCTGGGCGAGGCGCAGACACTCGCGGCGGGTGCGGAGGCGAACCTGCTCAAGCTCGCCGAGCTGCGTGGCCGGCTCACCCCGGAACAGGCCGCCCGGTGGGTCGAGGTGAAGGACGCCTTCCAGCGCTCGAAGGCACTGGGCGGGGGTGGCGACGATCCGGTCGACCGCGCGGTGGGCGCGCTCGGCCTGCTCGCCGACCGGGTCAGCGGAGTCGCCGCCGCGATAGGTCGTGTCAGCGAACGCTGAGCTGTCGTGTAAGGAGGGGTCCCCTGCTATGCCGTAGGCGTTAGCAGGGGACCCCTCCTTACATCCAGCATCTCGGATACACGTGTTCTGCCATCCGTCCAGGCGGGGTGCTGCCGGTCATCGCCCCGGCGTGTCGTCACGACGGCTGCCGGACCGGGGGCCGGACGGTCGGCGGGCATACACGGCGGCGACGCCGAACGCGGCCGTCATGATCGTTCCTACCGCCGCGATCCCGGCGATGGCCGTACCGTCGGTCTTGCTGCAACCGCCGAGAACCGCCAACAGCAGCACGGTCAGGAGCGCCATCGCAGTGGTGAGATAGGTGGCGTGCACAGGATGCAGATGTTCCCGTGCCCTCTCGCCCTGGTCGGCCTCCTCGTCACGGCTCGTGGATGCCATTCGTCGTTCCTCCCCCGTAGTCAACTGTGGACGGACTCATCGCTGTCGCCAATTAGACAGAGGGCGATGGGATGTGGTCAACGGGACAAGACGAATGAGAATCCCATGAACATTCAGACCTATCGAACTTAAGGTGCCAAAGTTGCTCGATGCCGGCCGTTTGGCCAGCTGACGCTGCGGGAGCGGTCAGCCGTAGTAGCGGCGTAGTTCCCGGGTGAGCACCTTGCCGGTGGCGTTGCGGGGCAGGTACTTGACGAAGACGACGTCGCGGGGGACGGAGAACCGGGCGAGGTAGTGTCGCACGTACTCGCGGACCGCCTCGGCGTCGAGCGTCTCGCCGGGGTGCAGCGCGAGGAACGCGGTGAGCCGCTGGCCGTACTCCGCGTCGCGGACACCGATGACGGCGGCCTCGCGTACCTGTGGGAGGTGGGCGAGGAGTTGTTCCACCTCGGCCGGGAAGACGTTCTCCCCACCAGAGACGATCATGTCGTCGGCTCGGCCGTCGACGAAGAGCAGTCCGTCGGCGTTGATCCGGCCCAGGTCGCCGGTGTCCAGCAGGCCGTCGTGGCGTTCCCGGTCGGCGCCCGAGGTGTAGCCCTCGAAGAGCATGTCGTTGCCGACCAGGATCCGGCCGACCCGGCCGCTGGGCACCGGCTCGCCGTCGTCGTCGACGATCGCGAGCCGGGTCCCGTGCGGTGGCCGTCCGGCGGTGGTGGGCGCGGTACGCAGGTCGACGGGGGTGGCGATGGAGGCCCAGGACGCCTCTGTCGAGCCGTACAGGTTGTAGAGCACGTCGCCGTAGGTGTCCATGAAGGCTGCCGGGAGACCGCCGGGCAGCGCCGATCCGCTGACGGCCACCACGGAGAGCGGCGGACGGGGATCCGGCGCCGGCACCTCCATCAACCGTTGCAGCATCACCGGCACCGCGAACAGGGCCTGGCAGCGGTGCCGGACCAGGGCGTCCAGGGTGGTGGCCGGGTCGAACCGTCGGTGCAGCACGATCGTGGCCCGCAACGCGAAGCAGACCTGGAGGGCGGCGTACCCCCAGGTGTGGAAGACCGGCGCGGCGATGAGGACGCGGTCCCGAACGTGCATCGGGATGCGGTCGATGATGGACACCAACGGACCGAAACCGTTGGGGATGGGCCGGCGGGCGCCCTTGGGCGTCCCGGTGGTGCCGGAGGTGAGCACGATGATCCGGCCGTCACGGTCGGGTGGGTGCAGCTCACCGGCGAGAGCGGTGACGATCAGGTCCTCGCGGGCCCGTTCGTCGAGGCGGTGCAGGTCGGCGGGGAGCCCGAGGGTGCGCTCGGTGAACTCGTCGTCGTGCACCAGCACCCGGATGCGTTGCTCCTGCGCCACGGTGGCCAACTGCGCGGCGGAGAGACCGGTGTTGACCAGTACGGCGTCCGCGCCGAGCAGGGTGGCGGCGACGATCGACTCGACGAGTCCGGCATGGTTGCGGCAGAGCACGGCGACCCGGTCGCCGGCCTGCACACCGACACCGGCGCGCAACGCGCGAGCCAGCCGCATCGAGCGGTCGAGCAGGTCGGCGTAGGTCAGTTCGGTGCCGTGCTCGTCGACGATCGCGATCCGGTCCGGATCGCGGGCCGCCGCCTGACGTAGTTCACCGGCAAGACTCCAACCCCAGGTACGCAGCGCGTGGAGTTGGGCGGCCACCCGGATCGGCCGGCCCGGAGTGAGCAGGCCCCGCCGGGTCAACGTGGTGACGACGAACGGCAGTCCCATGCCCGGAGTTCTCCTTCCGCAGCCCGATGCCCACCCTTCCGATCTTGCCTGCTGGCGGGGTGGTTCGCCCACGTCGAACCGGCCGGCGCTCACGTACGGAGCACCGGCCGGGTGCCGTCCGTGTCGGACGGCCGGACGTCAGCGGATCTGCATCCCGGAGATCGCCCGGGAGATGACCAGGCGCTGGATCTCGGAGGTGCCCTCGAAGATGGTGTAGATCTTGGCGTCGCGGTACCACCGCTCGACCGGGTGGTCACGGAGGAAGCCGGCCCCGCCGAGCAACTGGACCGCCTTCTCGGTGACCGCTACCGCCACCTCGCCGGCCTTGAGCTTGGACATCGACCCCTCGCCCGCCGTGAACGGCCGGTTGTTCCGGCCCATCCAGGAGGCCCGCCAGACCAGCAGCCGGGCGGCGTCGATCTCGGTCTTCATGTCGGCGAGCGCGAAGGCGACCGCCTGGTTGGTGATGATCGGGCGGCCGAACTGGACCCGTTCCCGGGCGTAGTCCAGGGCGTACTCGTAGGCGGCCCGCGCCACGCCGAGCGCCTGGGCGCCGACGGTGGGTCGGGACAGCTCGAACGTCCGCATCGCGGCCTGGCCGGAGGCGCGTTGCCCGGACCGGGCCCGGGCCAGCCGCTCCTCCAGCGACTCCCGGCCGCCGAGCAGGCACCGGCCGGGCACCCGCACGTCGTCGAGGAAGACATCCGCTGTGTGAGATGCCCGTAGGCCGAGTTTGCGCAGCTTGCGGGTGGCGGAGAGGCCGGCGGTGCCGGGCGGTACGACGAACGCGGCCTGACCTCGCGAGCCCAGCTCGGGGTCGACCGAGGCGGTCACCACGTGCACGGCGGCGATCCCACCGTTGGTGGCGTACGCCTTCTGGCCGCGCAGCACCCACTCGTCGGTCGCCTCGTCGTACTCGGCCCGGGTCCGCATCGCGGAGACGTCCGAACCGGCTTCCGGCTCGGAGGAACAGAACGCGGCGACCGCCGGCGAGTCGACGTCACCGAAGCACTGCGGCACCCACTCGACGAGCTGGTCGGGTGTGCCGCTGCCATAGATCGCGGCGACCGCGAGCGAGGTGCCGAAGATGCTCAGCCCGATGCCGGCGTCTCCCCAGAACAGCTCCTCGCTGGCGATCGGCAGCGAGAGCCCGGTGGGGTCGGCCCAGCAGGTGGCGAGGAACTCGAAGCCGTAGAGGCCGACCTTGGCCGCCTCGCCGATGATCGGCCAGGGAGTCTCCTCCCGGGCGTCCCACTCGGCGGCGGCCGGGCGCACGACCTCGCTGGCGAAGCCGTGCACCCAGTCGCGCAGATCCCGCTGTTCCTCGTTCAGGTCGAGCGAGAATTCGACCATCTCAGGCCTTGGGGATGTCGAAGAGGTTGGCGATGTTGGCGGCCAGCCCCAGGTCACCCTTTGCCTTGAGCTTGCCGGTCATGAACATCATGACCGGGTTGGCGCCACCCG
The DNA here is from genome assembly GCF_013364215.1 of Verrucosispora sp. NA02020. Taxonomy (NCBI): domain Bacteria; kingdom Bacillati; phylum Actinomycetota; class Actinomycetes; order Micromonosporales; family Micromonosporaceae; genus Micromonospora; species Verrucosispora sp. NA02020. The sequence goes on from NZ_CP054923.1 coordinate 334,405, forward strand.
AGACGATCTTCAGGAACTCGACCGGGCCCAGCGTCAGGGCCAGTCGCGGCTCGTGCTGCGGGGTCTCGTTGACCGTGCAGGTGCCGTCGGCGATGACCACCTCGTACGTGTCGGTGCCGCCGTCGGGGGCGCCGGTGATGTTCCAGTGGATCACCGCGTTGGTGGAACCGGCCCGGTCCGCGCGGAAGATCTGCGGCAGTCGCCGGAAGACCTCGCCGAGGATCTTTCCGCGCAGGTCGCCCGACATGATCTCGGCGAGCTTGCTATCCGGGGTGCTCTTGACGAGCTGGGCGAACTCCTTCGGGCCCATGTTGGCGAAGTTGGCCGGGTCGAAGTCAGTCATGGAACGCACCTCTCGAACAGTGGTTACTCAGGCGTAACCCTACGCACCAGTAGGTATGCTCGCAAGGTGTCCGCGACACCCGCCTTCAAGCGCCTCCCCCGGGCCGTACGCGAGCAGCAGATGCTCGACGCCGCCGTGCGGGTCTTCTCCCGGCGCGGCTACCACGGCGCCAGCATGGACGAGATCGCCGAGGACGCCGGCATCTCCAAGCCCATGGTCTACGCGTACCTCGGCACCAAGGAAGAACTCTTCGTCGCCTGCCTGCACCGCGAGGGCACCCGGATGATGGAGGCCATCGCCGGGGCGGCCGTCCCCGACCTGCCCGCCGACGAACGACTCTGGCGTGGCCTGCGGGCGTTCTTCGGCTTCGTCGGCGCACACCGGGACGGTTGGTCGGTGCTCTACCGGCAGGCCCGCGCCGAGCAGCCGTTCGCCCGGGAACTGGCCCAGATGCGGGCCAGGATGGTCGAGGTGGTCGCCGGGATGCTGGACCACGCGCTGCGGGCCGAGGGACGTACCGCTGCCGAGACCGAGTTGGAAGTAGTCGCGTACGCCCTGGTCGGGGCGACTGAGTCGCTGGGTGACTGGCTCGCGGACCACCCTGACGCCGACCCGGAGAAGACCGCGACCCGGATGATGAACGCCGCCTGGCTGGGGGCCGGGCAACTCCTGCGCGGCGTGAGCTGGCACCCGCCCGAGGTGTAAGGAAGGGCACCTTATTAACGCCTGCGGTAGTAGCGGGGTCCCCTGTTAACAGCCGCCGTCCGCACCGCTCGCCGCCCGCCGGTGCGCCCGGTGCCGGAGCCAGCGGATCAGCTCCACCAGCAGCGTCACCGAGACCGAGAGCCCGATGCCGGCCAGGATGCCGTGCAGCGGGTGCTGTTCGAAGGCGAGTCCGCCGAAGATGCCGAGCAGGACGCAGTACACCGCCCACGAGGCGCAGCCGATCAGGTCGAAGAGGAAGAACCGGCGCAGCGGGTAACGGACGGCGCCCATGGCCAGGGTGACCGCCGTCCGCCCGCCCGGGACGTAACGGGCGGCGATGAGGATGACGCCGCCGCGCCGGTCGACCGCCCGCCTGGCCCATTCCGAACCGGCCCGGCGCCGGCTGTCCACCGGTGAGTGGTCGAGCCGGCGCGACCCACCTCCGCGTCCGATCCCGTACGAGATGTGGTCTCCGACGGTCGCGCCGAGCGTGGCCGCCACGACGATCAGCGCCAGGTTCGGCTCTCCGCCGGTGGCGAGCACGGTGACGCTGATGACCGCCGCCTCGGAGGGCACCAGCGGGAAGAACGCGTCGACGGCGGTGAGCCCGAAGATCAGCAGGTACACCCAGGGTGAGGTGAGTGTCTGTCGGAGCAGGTCGAGCGCGGCCTCCATGTCTCCATGCTCAGGGCACGGACTGTTAGGAAGGGGCCCTTCCTCTACACCAGGCGTTAATAAGGTGCCCTTCCTTACGAACGTGCTTCTCGGCAGAGGTGGGTCCGTGCGAGGTGAGGAGCACCGGAGCGCCGAGCGCCTCGCCGATCATCTCGGGCCAGTTTGCCGGACCGGCGTCGTAGAGCGGGCGTGCCCGCAGCAGGCGGGCGGTGAGCGCGGCCTGCCGGTCGAGGTCGCCGGCCGGGCCCGGGAGCAGCCGGTCCAGGCCGTCGTAGCGGCGGCAGATGCGCAGGTCGAGATCACGTTCGGTGAGATCCAGGTGGGTCAGCGCCAGGCCGTCCACCCCGCCCGCGACCGCCAGGGCGTACGCGTGCGCGACGGCGTCGAAGTGACCGAACCGGAAGCGGCCCTGCCAGGGGTTCGTCGCGTTGTGCGGGTCGGTCAGCGGCAGCGACGGGTCCTCGGTGACCAGCGGTCCTGGACCGTGCCGGGTGGTGACGGTCCGCAGCACCCCGATCCGCAGCGCCGATCCGCCCTGCCCGGCCTCGGCCAGCAGAGTCTCGGCGTTGGCGAAGGTGGTGGTGCTCCACGTGGTGTACGGGTGGAAGCCGTGCCACTCGTCCAGCAGCACCCCCTGGGCGCCCTCGAACACGCACGGCCCGGCCCGTAGCGCCCCGGCCAGCCAGGAGCCGTCGACGATCGCCACCCGTTCGGCGAAGGCCCGGTACGCCGGCAGGCAGTCCGCGACCGGTGGGGCATCCAGCGGCCCGAGTTCGGCGGTGAGCCGGTCCCGGAGTGCGGTCAACCGTCGGCGCAGCACCTCCGGGTCGCGGCAGTCGGCGACCCGGGGTGCCTCGTCGGGGTGGGCGAGCCCGTACGCGACAGTCTCGCCCACCCCCTGCCCGCAGGAACCGTGCCGGTCGGCTCCCCGGGCTGTCTCCCGGGCCCGGTTGGCGGCCCGGTGGTACGGGGTGGCCAGCAGCGCCGCCCCGTCCACGGTCAACCGGTCGAACGCGTCGGGCACCCCGACGGCGGCGAGGTGGTCGGCCTCGGCGGCGAGCGCCAGCGGGTCCACCACGACGTGCCGGGACAGGTGGGTGCGTACGCCGGGGTGGAAGGTGCCGGCACCGAACTGCGCGAAGGTGTGGTGTCGGCCGTCGGGCCGGACGACGTTGTGCGCCGCCTGCGCACCCCCGTTGAACCGGACCACGGTGTGCACCGGCCGGGTGGCGCAGAGCCAGTCCACGACCGTGCCCTTGCCGGCGTCGCCGTACCCGAGGTCGACCACGATCGCGTGCTCCGGACCCGGCCCGCCGGCCGAGCCCCCGGTGAACCGGCCCGCCGGACCATCCGCCGGCCCGCTGGCCAACCCGCCTGCCGGGCCGCGCCCGGGTGCCGGGACACCCGGGCGCGTGACGGTCATCGGCTCGTTCACAGCCGGACGACCCCGCCGCCGGTGGTGCGGGTGGCCGGCAGCTCGGCCACCTCGGCGCGGCGCGCGCCGTTCAGCCGGGCCAGCGCCTTCGACACCGTGCGGGTGGCCGTCGAGCCGGTCCGGTCCAGGTCCCGCAGGCCGGTGTCGAGGTCGATGGCCTGCTCGCCGAGGCCGACGGTGAGCGCGATCGTCTCGCAGACCGCGTCGAGGTCGTCCAGCTCCAGGGCGTTCTGGCCGAGCAGGCCGCGCCAGAAGTCGAGCACCTTGCGGTTGCCCGAGTAGTGGCTGCCGGCCGGGAGCAGGTAGTACGTGTCCCAGCGGCGGGTCACCTCGTCGACGATCTGCCGCACCGGCACGTCCTCGCGCGGGTCGTCGCCGATCAGGCGGGCCACCTCGGCGGCCTTGACCGACGGGTACGCCAGCTCGTCGCCGATGATGAAGAGGTAGCCGCGTCGGCCCCGCTTCTCCCAGCTGTCGGTGACCGTCCGTCGGGCCATGTAGTAGAGCGCCAGTTCGTAGGACTCCATCATCTGGCCGCCACCGCCGCCCTCCAGCACGATCCGCCCGAGGTCCTCGTCCATCCGGTTGTCGGACTCGAACTGGCCGATCTGCAACGGCACCCGGTCGCAGGTGGCGTCGCCGATCGCGCCGAACATGATCTGCGGGTCGCGGGCGTACCCCTGGCGCAGCAGCAGTCCCAGCAGTTGCGGCAGCTTGGCCTGGAGGGTGCGGGGCACGTGCCCCATCGAGCCGGTCACGTCGAACAGCACCGTGACCGGGGTCGACCGCGGGTGCTCGGCCGAGTCACGGCTCTCCCGCGTCGCGCCACGGGGGTCCAGTTGCGGGTGCACCACCTTGGCTCCGCTGTCGCTGTACGAGAACGCGCTCTTGCCGGTGGCCCGGCGGTACCGGTCGGCGGCGGTGTACACGTCGGTGGACCACATTCCGCTGCCCATGGCAGCCTCCTTAGGGGGTGAGGGTGAAGGGTCGGAAGGTGCGCGGCCCGTAGAGCCGGTGCAGCACCTCGTCGAGTTCGCCGAGCAGTCGCCAGGCGTCGTCGGGGCGGCCCGACAGCGATCGCTGTCGGCAGCCCGCCGCGAAGGCGAGCAGCTCGTGCGGGGCCCGGTGCCCCATCAGCCAGGTCATGCACCGGGTGGCCATGTCGATGTCGGTGCCCGGCCCGCAGGGGCGACGCCCGGTGACCTCGGCCGGGTACCACTCCTGGTGGTCCGGGACCAGCGCGGGCACGACGCCGCCGGGCTCGGTGGCGAAGCACCAGTCGACCAGCACCACGCCGTGCGCGTCCGGCTCGATCAGCACGTGGGGCGGCAGCACCGCGCCGTGCACGACGCCGGCCCGGTGGGCCAGGCCGAGCGCCACCAGCAGCCGTCGCCACATCCAGGCCACGTCGCGGGCGTCCAACCCGTCCGGGTACGCCTGCCGCACGTCGACCAGGCTGCGCAGGCCGGGTGCGGTGGCGAGGACGGTGACCTGGCGTTCCGCCCCGGTGGCGGGGTCCCGGTGCGCGAACGTGTCGACCAGCCGGGGCACGTACGGCAGCCAGCGGGGGTCGCCGTGGTCGGCGAGTCGGCGCAACGCGCGCTGCTCACGGATCATCAGGTCGTTGTCGCCGACCTCGCGGGGCAGTTTGAGCAGCCGGTCCCCGCCGACGTCGTAGAGGTCGGCGAGGTCACCCGAGTACGCCGGTGCGCCGCAGTGGTAGCCGCGCAGGACGGTGACCCGGCGGGCGCGCCAGCGGGTGGTGACCCGGACGAACGCCTCGGTGGCCTCGGCGCGTACGCCCGGGGCGGTCCGGTCCAGCCGGTCGGGGTGCAGGGCGGTGACCAGTTCCCGGTAGCGGCGTTCCGGTGCGTCGGCGCCGAACAGGTCGTGGTCGTCGCGGGCAGCGGTGACCAGGCGGATCGCCTCGTCGGTCCTCATCGCACCGTCTCCTCCCGGGCGGGCCGCAGCAGCGCCGGGTGCAGCAGCCGGGCGTCGCCGGCCCGGTAGAGGCGGGCACGCGGGCCGCCCCGGCTGCCGCCGCGTTCGGTGTTGGCGCCGGTGCTCTCCACGAAGCCGGGCACGGAGAGCACCTTGCGGTGGAAGTTGCCGGCGTGCAGCGGGTGGCCCCAGACCGTCTCGTAGACGGTGCGCAGCTCGCCGATGGTGAACTCGGGCGCGAGGAAGCGGGTGGCCAGCGGCGTGTACTCCAGCTTGGAGCGGGCCCGCTCCAGCCCGTCGTCGACGATCCGGCGGTGGTCGAAGGCGAGTTCCCGGCCGGGCAGCTCGGCGACCGGCACCCAGCCGGCCTCGTCGGCGTCGGTGCCGGCGGTGGCGTCCGGCAGGTCGGGGGCGAAGGCGAGGTGGGCGATGGAGACGACCCGCATCCGCGGGTCGCGCTCGGGCGCGCCGTAGCTCGCGAGCTGCTCCATGTGGACGCGACGCAGCCGCTCCCCGCCGAGCCCGGTCTCCTCGGCCAGCTCCCGCCGGGCGGCGGTGGCCGGGTCCTCGTCCGGGCGGACGAAGCCGCCGGGCAGCGCCCAGTGTCCGGCGTACGGCGGCTCGGCGCGGCGGATCAGCAGCAGGTGCAGCGCGTCGTCCCGGATGGTCAGCGCGACCACGTCGGCGGTGACCGCCACGGCCGGGTAGGCCCGTGGGTCGTAGGAGGCGAGGAAGTCCTGCTCGTTCACGCTCAATCACTCTCACTCTGAGAACATCTCTATGTGAGAACAACTTAGCGCGAAAAGGAGGGCCGGGCAAGTGCCCGACCCTCACCTCAGCGAATCGTGCCCACCAGATGCGGTCGACCTCGCTGGTCGTGCAGCGCGACGTCCCACCCGGCCAGGGCCGCCGTGGCGCTGAACGCCACCGTGCTCGGCAACGGCACCGGCAGCTTGAACGCCACGTCGACCGTGTACGCCTCGGGCAGCCGGTTCTCCACCGCCGCCAGGCAGCGGGCCTTGCTCCACATCCCGTGCGCGATCGGCCGGGGGAAGCCGAACAGCTTCGCGCCCAGCCGCGAGGTGTGGATCGGGTTGTGATCGCCGGAGACCCGCGCGTAGTCCGTACCCACCCGGGGCTCGACCCGCCACCGCGCGGACGCGGCCGGCGGCGCGGGACGGTCACCCGGGTCGCGCCGTTCGCCGCCACCCGAAGTGCGCTGCAGGCCCAGGTACGTCGAGACGCCGCGCCACACCTCCTCGCCGTCGACCGACCCGACGAGGACCACGTCGACCTGGCGCCCCCGGTCGTGCGGGCGCAGGTGCTCCGCCCACGTGGTGAAGTCCAGCCGGTCGGCCACGGTGACCGGGCGGTGCACGGTGATCCGGTTCGCCACGTGCACCACCCCGGTCAACGGGATCGGGAAGTCCGGTGCGCTGATCAGGCGCAGCGCCAGCGGGAAGCCCACCACGTGCGGGAAGGTCGCCGGCAACCGGTCGGCGAGCCGGAAACCGCACACCCGGTCGTAGTCGGCCAACCGGTCCGGATCCACGGCCACCCGGTCGACGGCCAACTCCACCGCCGGCACCTCGTCCGTCCGCCGCCCGCCGCGCCCCGGCACCGCGCTCAGCAGGGCCTGCCGGTACAACGGCCCGGCCGCCGGCAGTGCGGACAGGGTCACCCGCTCCCGTTGCGTGGCCATCACGCCCCCAGCAGGCTCTGGCCGCACACCCGGACCACGTTGCCGCTGACCGCGCCCGAGGCGGGCCAGGCCAGCCAGCCGATGGTCTCCGCGACGTCCACCGGCAGCCCACCCTGGGAGAGGCTGTTCATCCGGCGGCCCGCTTCACGCAACACCAGCGGGACACGGGCGGTGAGCCGGGTCTCGATGAAGCCGGGCGCGACGGCGTTCACGCTGATCCCCCGGTCACGCAGTGCCGGGGCCAGTGCGTCGACCAGCCCGATAACACCGGCCTTGCTGGTGGCGTAGTTGGTCTGGCCCCGGTTGCCGGCGATCCCGGCGATCGAGGAGACGCCGACGATCCGCCCGCCGTCCGGGATCACCCGGTCCAGCAGCACGTCGTTGATGCGTTCCTGGCTGGACAGGTTGACGTCGATGACCTGGTCCCAGCGGTCGGCGTCCATCCGGCCCAGGGTCTTGTCGCGGGTGATGCCGGCGTTGTGCACCACCACGTCCACCCGGCCGTGTCGTTCGGCCAGGTGGTCGGCGAGCCGGGCCGGCGCGTCGGCGGCGGTCAGGTCGAGCTGTACGGCGCTGCCGCCGATCTCGTTGGCGACGCCGGCCAGCGCGTCCCCGGCGGCCGGCACGTCCAGCGCCACCACCGTCGCCCCGTCCCGGGCCAGCACCCGGGCCAGTGCCGCGCCGATGCCCCGGGCCGCGCCGGTGACCAGCACCACCTGCCCGTCCAGCGGGCGGTCCCAGTCCACCGGTGCGCTCGCCCGGCCGGCACCGACCCGGATCACCTGCCCCGACACGTACGCCGAGCGGCCGGAGAGCAGGAACCGCAGGGTCGCGTCCAGGCTGGTCCAGGTGCTCTCGTCGGCCTGCCGCGTGACGTGGACCAGTTGGGCGGTGATGCCCCGGCCGAAATCCTTGCCGATGCTGCGGGTCAGCCCCTCCAGGGCCCGCTGGGCGGTCGCCTCACGCGGCGTGTCGCACTCGGCGGGCGGGGTGCCCAACACGATCACCCGGCCGCTGGGCTGCACCGCCCGGGCCTGCGGGTGGAAGAAGTCGTGCAGTTGCCGCAGCCCGGTCGAGTCGGTGATGCCGGTGGCGTCGTAGACCAGGGCGGAGCTGGTCGGCGTACGGCCGGAGGTGGGGTCCGGTGCGGCGGTGGCCGGATCGCGCAGGGCGAGCCCGGCGCCGGTCAGGATCCTGCCGACCGGCTCGGCGAGCCGGCCCCCGGTGGAGGTGCCGAGCAGGACCGGCCCGGGGAGGATCGGCTCACCCGGCGCATGTCGGCGAAGTCGTGGCGGATCGGGTAGTCCGAGGCGCTTGACCAGCGCTCGACCGGCGCTCGACTGGACAAAACTCGCGTACCTGTCGGTCATAGGCGTAGCCTACTGGCGGGTAAGGTACGGCAACACTCCTGAGGAGGCGGATCGTGCAGAAGGTTCGACGGGTCGCGGTCATCGGCGGCAACCGGATCCCCTTCGCCCGCTCGAACTCGCGGTACGCCAGCGCCTCGAACAGTGACATGCTCGGCGCCGCCCTGGACGGGCTGGTCGCCCGCTTCGGCCTGGCCGGGCAGCGCGTCGGCGAGGTGGTCGCCGGAGCCGTGCTCAAACACGCCAAGGACTTCAACCTGACCCGCGAGGTGGTGCTCGGTTCGAAGCTCGACCCGCGCACCCCGGCGTACGACATCCAGCAGGCCTGCGGCACCGGCCTGGAGGCCGCGATCCTGGTCGCCAACAAGATCGCCCTCGGTCAGCTCGACGTCGGCATCGCCGGCGGTGTCGACACCACCTCCGACGCCCCGCTCGCCGTCAACGAGGACATGCGGCGCACGCTGCTCCGGCTCAACTCGGCCCGGACGCTGGGCGAGCGGCTGCGGATCGCCGCCAAGCTGCGCCCGGCCCAGCCGTTCCAGCCGGAGGTCCCCCGCAACGCCGAGCCGCGTACCGGGCTCTCCATGGGCGAGCACGCCGCGCAGACCGCGCTGCGCTGGAACATCGACCGGCAGGCCCAGGACGAGCTGGCGCTGCGCTCGCACCAGCGGCTCGCCGCCGCGTACGACAAGGGGTTCTTCGACGACCTGATGACCCCCTACCTGGGGCTCACCCGCGACGGAAACCTCCGCGCCGACACCACGCTGGAGAAGCTCGGCACGCTGCGGCCGGTCTTCGGCGCCAAGGGCCCGGACGCCGAGCGGGCCACCATGACCGCCGGCAACTCCTCGCCGCTCACCGACGGCGCCTCCACCGTGCTGCTGGCCAGCGAGGAGTGGGCAGCCGCACACCAACTGCCGGTGCTGGCCTGGTTCACCTGGTCGGAGACGGCGGCGGTGGACTTCGTGCACGGCGACGAGGGCCTGCTGATGGCCCCCGCGTACGCGGTGCCCCGGATGCTGGCCCGGGCCGGGCTCACCCTCCAGGACTTCGACTACTACGAGATCCACGAGGCGTTCGCCTCGCAGGTGCTGGCCACCCTGGCCGCGTGGGAGTCGCCGGAGTTCTGCAAGGACCGGCTCGGTCTGGACGCCCCGCTCGGCACCATCGACACCGACAAGCTCAACGTGCACGGCTCCTCGCTGGCCGCCGGGCACCCGTTCGCGGCCACCGGCGGCCGGATCGTGGCCACCCTGGCCAAGCTCCTCGCCGAGAAGGGCAGCGGCCGGGGACTCATCTCGATCTGCGCGGCCGGCGGCCAGGGCGTGACGGCGATCCTGGAACGCTGACCTCCGGGTTGTCGGCCGTACCCGGTCGGGGCGGGCGGCGGCGGCATCGGGAGAATGGCGGGGTGACGACGATCCCGAACGTGCTCGCCAACCGGTACGCCTCGCCCGAGCTGGTCGCCCTCTGGTCGCCGGAGGAGAAGATCCGGCTGGAACGTCGCCTCTGGCTGGCCGTGCTCCAAGCCCAGCGGGACCTCGGCGTGCCGGTGCCCGACGGGGTGGTCGAGGCGTACGAGCGGGTGCTCGACGACGTCGACCTCGACTCGATCGCGGCCCGGGAGCGGGTCACCCGGCACGACGTGAAGGCCCGCATCGAGGAGTTCAGCGCGCTCGCCGGGTACGAGCACGTGCACAAGGGGATGACCTCGCGGGACCTCACCGAGAACGTCGAGCAGCTCCAGGTGCGTCGCTCGCTGGAGCTGATCCGGGACCGGGTGGTGGCGACGTTGGCCCGGCTCGCCTGGCACGCCCACGAGTACGCGGACGTGGTGATGGCCGGGCGCTCGCACAACGTCGCGGCGCAGGCCACCACGCTGGGCAAGCGCTTCGCGTCGGCCGCCGAGGAACTGATCATCGCGTACGAGCGACTGGAGGACCTGATCTCCTGGTACCCGCTGCGCGGGATCAAGGGGCCGGTGGGTACCGCCGCCGACCAGTTGGACCTCTTCGACGGCGACGCCGAGAAGGTGGCCGAGCTGGAGCGGCGGGTCGCCGAGCACCTCGGCTTCCAGCGGGTGCTGGACAGCGTCGGGCAGGTCTACCCCCGGTCGATCGACATGGCCGTGATCGCCGCGCTGGCGCAGGTGGCCGCCGCACCCTCCTCGCTGGCCACCACGATCCGGCTGATGGTCGGGCAGGAGTTGGCCACCGAGGGCTTCAAGCCGGGCCAGGTGGGTTCCAGCGCGATGCCGCACAAGATGAACACCCGTTCGTCGGAGCGGGTCAACGGCTTCGCCGTGATCATCCGGGGGTACCTGTCGATGGTCGGCGAGCTGGCCGGCGACCAGTGGAACGAGGGGGACGTCTCCTGCTCCGTGGTCCGCCGGGTGGCCCTGCCGGACGCCTTCTTCGCCGCCGACGGGCTGTTCCAGACGTTCCTCACCGTGCTCGACGAGTTCGGCGCGTACCCGGCGGTGATCAACCGGGAGTTGGAGCGTTTCCTTCCATTCCTGGCCACCACCAAGATCCTGGTGGCGGCGGTGCGTCGGGGCGTGGGCCGGGAGACCGCCCACGAGGCGATCAAGGAGCACGCGGTGGCCGTGGCGCTCGCCATGCGTGAGCAGGGTGCGCCCGACAACGACCTCTTCGACCGCCTCGCCGCCGACCCCCGGCTGGGCCTCACCCGCGCCGAGATCGACGCCCTGGTCGCCGACCGGGCCGCCTTCGTCGGCGCCGCCCCCGCCCAGATCCAGGCGGTGACCACCCGGATCTCCAAGATCGTCCAGTCCCACCCACACGCCGCCACCTACACCCCCCCACCAATCCTCTAACCCCCTCCCCCCTACCCGCCGACGCAGGCGTTGATCAAGAAGTTTGGGTCGCCCAGGAGTGCTCCGGAGGACCCAAACTTCTTGATCAACGCCACCGGCCGACTCAGGGCGGTGGGGTGGGTGGGTGGGTGGGGTGGATGGGTGTCAGTCGCGGGTGGGGGTTTCGGCGGCGGAGCTGAGGTTGGGAGCGCTGGCAGGCTCGGCGATGCCGCCCGGGGTCTCGGCGAAGGACGGGTCCTGGGCGGTCTCGGCCGCTACGAGGGGCTGGTCCGGCGGCATCACGTCGGGCATCTTCGGTGCCACGATCACGGCGGTGCCGTAGGCGCAGATCTCCATCCACATCTCGCCGCAGTCGCGGCTGTCGAACCGCATCCCCACGACCGCGTTCGCGCCGAGCCGTCGGGCCTCCTCCCCGAGCCGCGCCACGGAGTCGGTACGCCAGCGGGTGAGGTTGTCCGGTGCGGACGGGTCGTACGCGCCACCGCGCAGGTTCTTCACCCCCTCGCGGTAGGGGTTGCGGGTCCTGGCCATGGAGGAGACCACTTCGCCGAGGATCTGGCGGATCTCGTAGCCGGGAAGTTGGTCCGTCGTCACGACCAGCACGTTTCTGATGCTGGCAGTCGATGCGGGTCGCCAACGCGAGGGTTGTTCACCTGAACGGATGCTGCAAAACGACGCGGCGCGGACGGCGGGCGCGCAGCCCACCATCCGCGCCGACCGGGCGCTAACCGTCAGACACCGGCCACCGAGGTGATCCAGGCACGGTTGAACGCGACACTGCCGTAGTTCTGGATGTTCACCCCGTCGGCCGTCGAGGCGACGCCGACCTGCGCGCCGTTGTAGAACTGCGGACCGCCCGAGTCGCCCCGCCAGGCGTTGCCGTTGATCCGGGTGCTCCGGATCGCCTGCCCGCCGTACGCGTCGGTGACGCCGGTGCTGGTCACCCGGACCGACGCGGTCTTGAGCTGGGGGGAGGCCGCGCAGCCGCTGTAGCAGGTCCGGCCCCAGCCGTAGATCGAGTTGGTGGAGTTGACCGGCGGGTTGCTGCTGGCCAGCGTGACGTAGCTGGTGCTCACCGTGCTGGAGAGCCGCATCAGGGCCAGGTCGTAGCGGCCGTAGGTGGCGCTGACCGTGCGGGTGACGCCGCCGGAGGAGAGGTACACGCTGCCCACCCGGACGGACATGTTGCTGCCGATGCAGTGCTGGGCGGTGAGCACCCACTGGGGCGCGATGATCGTGCCGGAGCAGGTGAACGAGCCGTTGCTGAACACCGCTGCCGCCCACGGCGCGGAGGAGACGGTGCTGCCGCCGATGATGTACGGGCTGACGGGGGAGGCGACGGCGCCGGAACTGGCGCCGACGACGCCGACCATGGCTGTGGCGAAGGCCACGATCAGGGATCGGATGCGCATCGGTAGGGCTCCTTCGGGGTGTGGCGACCCGGGTTGACCGAGTCGATCTGCGCTGGCGGGAGGGGGTGAACCGCCACCGCGACGACAGTTAATCGACGTCTGACGATGTACCGTAGGGCCCGGTGAGGTGTTTCACAAGAGGTTCATCGAAACAGCCGGATGTAACAGTCGGATTCGCTGGCGTCGGGGAAGGGGGGCCGGATCGGGCCGATCAGGGCCCGTCGACCGCCTGGAGGGGGGTGAAACCTGCCCGGACCGGGCCGTCCGGCAACGAACCCGTATCGAGACTGCAACGAACCCGTATCGGTCCCGAAGGCCCCACGCGGGTACGGTCGGACACCGCCGGGACCGCGTCCGGCCGGTGCGTCTGGCGCCGTATCTGCCAGGTAGGCTGGCTGCGCTCGCCCGTTGTGGGTCGGCACCCAACTGCGTACACAGTCAGGAGTGCCCAGTGCCTCGCGTCGTCGTCGACGTCATGCTCAAGCCCGAGATCCTCGATCCTCAGGGCCAGGCCGTCGCAAACGCGCTGCCCCGGCTCGGCGTCAACGACGTCGCCTCGGTACGGATCGGCAGGCGGATCGAGATCGACTTCACCGGTGAACCGGACCTGGACCGGGCCCGGGAGATCGCCGACAAGTTGCTCGCCAACCCGGTCATCGAGGACTTCACCGTCCACCTGGTCGAGGCCGACGAAGCCGCGGACGCCCGCTCGTGACCGCCCGGGTCGGTGTGGTGACGTTCCCCGGCTCGCTCGACGACGGGGACGCGGCCCGGGCCGTCCGGATCGCCGGCGCGGAGCCGGTCCGCCTCTGGCACGGGGACGCCGAGCTGCACGGGGTGGACGCGGTCGTCCTGCCCGGCGGCTTCTCCTACGGTGACTACCTGCGGTGCGGCGCCATCGCCCGGTTCGCCCCGGTGATGGAGAAGATCGTCGACGCCGCAGCCGGTGGTCTGCCGGTGCTCGGCATCTGCAACGGCTTCCAGATCCTCTGCGAGGCGCACCTGCTGCCCGGCGCGCTCACCCGCAACCAGCACCTGCACTTCCGCAACCGGGACCAGGTCCTGCGGATCGAGGCGACCGGCACGGCCTGGACGAACGCGTTCCAGCCCGGCCAGGAGGTGCTGATCCCGGTCAAGAACGGCGAGGGTTGCTACGTCGCCGACCCGGCGACGCTCGACGCGCTGGAGGCCGAGGGTCGGGTGGTGGCCCGGTACCTCGGCGGCAACCCGAACGGGTCGCAGCGCGACATCGCCGCGATCACCAACCCCGCCGGCAATGTGGTCGGCATCATGCCGCATCCCGAGCACGCGGTGGAGGCCCTCACCGGCCCCTCCCTCGACGGCCTCGGCTTCTTCACCTCGGTGCTCAAGCACCTGGTGGGGGCGCCGGCGTGACCGTCGGCTGCGGGATCAACGGTCAGCTCACCCGCCTCCCCGGCGGCGAGCGCAACGAGGAGATGTCATGACCACGCATCCGGACCCGGTACGGGAGACCCCGGAGGCATACCCGGCCGCGCCGGTCCAGCCGAACCCGGCTGCCGCCGCGTCCCCGGTCGCCCCGCCCCGGCACGCCGCCGCGCAGGAGGCCACCGACTGGACCGGCGGGGTGGACACCGTCCCGGCCGCCGACGGCAGCCCGGACGAGCTCCAGCCCTACGCCGAGCTCGGGCTCCGCGACGACGAGTACGACCGGATCCGGCACATCCTGGGCCGCCGGCCGACCCAGTCCGAGCTGGCGATGTACTCGATCATGTGGAGCGAGCACTGCTCCTACAAGTCGAGCAAGGTGCACCTGCGCCAGTTCGGCGAGAAGGCCCCGCCCAGCGACCGGCTGCTGGCCGGCATCGGGGAGAACGCCGGTGTGGTGCAGATCTCCGACGAGCTGGCGGTGACCTTCAAGGTCGAGTCGCACAACCACCCCAGCTTCGTCGAGCCGTACCAGGGTGCCGCCACCGGCGTCGGTGGCATCGTCCGCGACATCCTGGCCATGGGTGCCCGCCCGGTGGCGGTGATGGACCCGCTGCGCTTCGGTGCCGCCGACCACCCCGACACCGCCCGGGTGCTGCCCGGCGTGGTGGCCGGAGTCGGCGGGTACGGCAACTGCCTCGGTCTGCCCAACATCGGCGGCGAGGTCGTCTTCGACCCCTGCTACCAGGGCAACCCGCTGGTCAACGCGCTCTGCCTCGGCGTCCTGCCGGTCAGTCGCCTGCAGAACAAGGCCGCCGTCGGCCCCGGCAACGTCGTGGTGCTGATGGGCGCCAAGACCGGCCGGGACGGCATCGGCGGTGTCTCCGTGCTGGCCAGCGCCACCTTCACCGAGGGCAGCGAGAAGCGCCGCCCGTCGGTGCAGGTCGGTGACCCGTTCATCGAGAAGCTGCTGATCGAGGCGTGCCTGGAGCTGTACGACGCCCAGCTCGTCGCCGGCATCCAGGACCTCGGTGGCGCCGGGCTGACCTGCGCGCTCACCGAGACCGCCGCGGCGGCCGGCACCGGCATGCGGGTCTGGCTGGAGCGGGTGCCGCTGCGCGAGCCGTCGATGGAGCCGCACGAGATCCTCGCCAGCGAGTCGCAGGAGCGGATGCTCCTGGTCGTCGAGCCGGACAAGCTCGACGCCGTGCTCAAGACCTGCGAGAAGTGGGGCGTCCTGGCCACCGCCATCGGCGAGGTCACCGCGCCGCAGCAGGACGGCCAGCCCGGCCGGCTGCTGATCACCTGGCGGGACCACCTGGTGGTCGACGTGCCGCCGGGGTCGCTGGTGGACGACGGCCCGGTCTACGCCCGCCCGATGCGGGAGCCCGCCGACCTGATCCTGCTCCAGGCCGACCGGGCCGAGACGCTGCCCCGGCCGACCGACCCGGACGCGCTGCGCGAGACCCTGCTGCGCATGATCGCCTCGCCGAATCTGGCCGACAAGACCTGGGTCACCGAGCAGTACGACCGCTACGTGCTGGGCAACACCGTGCTCGCCCAGCCGGAGGACTCGGGCGTGATCCGGATCGACGAGCAGACCGGCCTGGGCGTGGCGCTCTCGGTCGACGGGAACGGCCGGTACGCCCGGCTCGACCCGTACCACGGCGCCAAGCTGGCGCTGGCCGAGGCGTTCCGCAACGTCGCGGTCACCGGTGCGACGCCGATCGCGGTCACCGACTGCCTGAACTTCGGTTCGCCGGAGGACCCGGGCGTGATGTGGCAGTTCGCCGAGGCCGTACGCGGTCTGGCGGACGGTTGCGCCGAACTGGGCATCCCGGTCACCGGCGGCAATGTCAGCTTCTACAACCAGACCGGTGCGGCGGCAATCCACCCGACTCCGGTCGTCGGCGTGCTCGGTGTGCTGGAGAACGTGGCCGAACGGGTGGCGTCCGGCTTCGTCGCGCACCCCACCAACGAACACGACCAGCTCTTCCTGCTCGGCGAGACGCACGTCGAGCTCTCCGGCTCGGAGTGGGCCTGGGTCACCCACGAGCACCTCGGCGGCGTACCCCCGCAGGTCGACCTGACGCGCGAGAAGCAGCTCGCCGGGCTGCTGGCCGCCGCTTCCCGGGTCGGTCACCTCAGCTCCGCGCACGACCTCTCCGACGGTGGTCTCGCGCAGAGCCTGGTGGAGTCCTGCCTGCGCCACAACGTCGGCGCGCGGATCGCAGTGCCGGAACGGTTCGAGGGCGGCTCGATGCCGTTCGTCTTCCTGTTCAGCGAGTCCGCCGGTCGGGTGCTGGTCTCGGTGCCGCGCGGGCACGAGAAGGCGTTCACCGCGCTCTGCGCCGAGCACGGTGTGCCGTGGGAGCTGATCGGGGTCACCGACTCCACCGCCGCCGCACTCGAGGTGCACGGCCAGTTCCGGGTCGAGCTGGACGAGCTGCGCGAGGCGCACACCGGCACCCTGCCCAAGCTCTTCGGGGGCGTGCAGCCGTTCGAGGTGACCGCGCCGGAGGCCGTCGGGACGTCGGCCCAGGCCGACGTCGCCCCGACCGCCGACGCCGCCGAGGCGGCTCCGGTCGTCGAGGCGGCACCGACCGCCGACGCGACGCCGGAGACCGCCGACGTGGTGGACGAGGTGGCGGTGGCGGACGAGGTGCCGGCGACCGACAGCCCGGTCGTCGCATCCGAGGAGCCGACGACGGCGGGTGCCGAGGACGAGGACGAGTCGGTGGCCGAGCGGCCGGCCGAGCGGGCGACGCCGCCGGTCCGGGCTAACGCCGCCGGTGAGACCTCGACGGCCGGGAACGCGCCGGTCGACCAGGCCGGCGCCGAAGCTCCGCAGCCCGGTGCCACTGAGCAGCCTGCCGCGTCCGACGAGCGCTGAGGCGGTGGCCTCGGCCGTCTTCGCCCAACCCGGATCGGGAGCCCGGTTCGACTGGGGCCTCGCGGGAGCGGCCGAACTCGGCCGGGTCTGCGCGGCACTGGTGGTGGTGGACGTGTTGTCGTTCACCACCACCGTCGAGGTTGCCGTCGGCCGGGGGATGCGCGTGCACCCGTTCCCCTGGGGCGCCCAGGCCGCCGACTACGCACAGCGGATCGGTGCGGTGGTCGCGACCGGTCGGCGGCAGACCGCGCAACATCCGTGGTCGCTGTCGCCTGCCGCGTTGAGCCGGGCACCCTTCGTCGCCGAACTGGTGCTGCCCTCCCCGAACGGATCGGCCATCAGCGCCGCCGCCAGCGCCACCGGCCTGCCGGTGGTGGCGGCCAACCTGCGTAACGCCCGCGCCGTCGGGAGTTGGCTGCTGCGCCAGGGGTACGGCTCGACCATCGATCCGATCGGCGTGGTCGCCGCCGGTGAGCAGTGGCCGGACGGCTCGCTCAGGCCGGCGGTGGAGGACCAGCTCGGTGCGGCCTGCGTGCTGGACGCCATCTCCGGAGTGCCGGGTGGTCTGTCGGTGGAGGCGGCAATGGCACTCGCCTCGCTGGCCAGCACGCCGGATGTGCCTGCGGCGGTCCGGGGTTGCGTGTCCGGTCGCGAGCTGATCGAGGCCGGTTTCCCCGACGATGTCGAGGTCGCGGTACGGGTCGACGCCTCCGATGTGGTCCCGCTCCTGCGGCAGGGCGTCTACTCCGCCGCCTGACCGTTCCGACCGATCACTGCGGACACGTGACCGATCCACCATCGACGAAGAGCCGTGGACCTTCCGGTCCACGGCTCTTTCTCGTCGGTGCCTCCGCGTCAGCGGGATACGAGGTCCGGGTGGTCAGTCGTCCATCCAGTCCAGCCGGCGACCGCCCCGCTCCTGTCCCGGGCCGTCCGGCCGACCGCGACCGCTCTGCGCCGGATCGCTGTGGTAGCCGCCACCCTGTTGCTGCTGCTCGTAGTCGTTGTCGTAGCCACCGCGCTGGCGTGGCGGTTCCTGGCCGTAGCCGCCGCCCTGGCCGTAGCCGCCCTGCTCGTAGGCGTTGTCGTAGCCGCCGCGCTGCTGCGGTGGTTCCTGGCCGTAGCCGCCGCCCTGGCCGTAGCCACCCGGGGCGTAACCGGTGGGCTCGTTGTAGTTGTCGTAGCCGCCGCGCTGCTGCGGTGGTTCCTGGCCGTAACCGGCGCCCTGGCCGTAGCCGCCGGTCGGCTCCGCGCCGTGACCGTAGCCGCCGGTCGGCTCACCCCGGCCGTAGCCACGGGTGGCGTCGCCGCCCTGACCGTAACCGCCGGTCGGGTCTTCCTGGCCGTAGCCCCGGGGGGTGTCACCGCCGCCCTGGCCGTAACCGCCGGGCCCGCCCTGGCCGTAACCGCCGGTCGGGTCGCCCTGGCCGTAGCCTCGGGTGGCGTCGCCGCCCTGGCCGTAGCCACCGGGCTCGCCCTGGCCGTAGCCGGCACCACCGGGCTCGCCGCGACCGTAGCCACCAGGCTCGGGCTGGCCGTAACCCTGGCCGCCCTCCGGCTGGTAGACGCCGGTCGCGTACGGGTCGGCAGGCGCCGGGTAACGGGTGTCGTCGCCCTGGTAGCGGCCGGTCGGCTCGTCGTACCGCTCGCCGTAGCCGGCGGCACCACCGGCACCGGCCGGCGGGTACTCCGACCCACTGCCGCCCGCGCCGTAGTCACGACTGCCGTAGCCGCCACCCGAGGACGGGCTGGTGCCGTAGCCCCCGCCCGAGGAGGGTGCGTTGCCGTAGCCACCACCGGAGGACGGGGCGTTGCCGTAGCCCGGACCGCCGCCGTAGCCGCCGCCCTGCTCGTCGCCGTAACCGCCCGACCATGCCTGCTGCCCCGAACCGCCCGCCGCGCCGTACGGCTGCGGAGGCGCACCGTACGGGTCCGGCGGGACGTCGTCGACCACCGGCTGGTGCATCATCGTCGGCGCGTTGGCCAGGCCCGGACCGCCCACCATGGTCGGATCCGGAGCGGAGCCGACCCGGTTCACCACCCGGGTCTGGTCGTCCGCCCCGGCGAACGAGCCACGGGCTGCGGGAACCGCACCGGCCGGTGCCCCGGCGACGGGCTCACCGTCGGGATCGGGGTCCTCGTTCTCCTTGCGCTTCATCCAGAGCAGCACGATCGTGCCGACACCGATCGCCACGAAGAGCCCGCCGAGCAGGATCAGCAGCCAGTTGCCGAAGCCGCCGGAGCTCTCGTTGCCGGCCGGGGCCTGGGCGGCGGGAGCGTCGCCGGGAGGCGCGTCCGTCTCGTCGGTGGCGTCGTCCGCGAACGGGTCCTCGGTCGGCTCCGCCGACACACTCTCCGAGGGGGTGGCGCTCGGGCTGGCCGAGGTCTCGATGGCGAGGGTGATCCGTCGCCCGGTGATCTGCTGGCCGGCGTTGGCGGTGAAGCTCACCGTGGCCCGGATGTCGTCCTTGCTCGCGCCGATGTCGACCCGGCCGGGCGCGATCGGGTTGCCGCTGTTGCCGGTGAAGCGGAAGTTGCCGTTGCCGTCGCTGGTGGTGTCCCGCTGACGGCCGGCGCTGTCCACCAGCAGCACGTACGCGTTCGGCACCCCGTCACCGGAGCGCGCCACGACCTTGCCCGCGATGGAGCGCACTGTCTGCGGCGCCTGGGAGGTGGGCGCGGGGTTGGGCCCGCGCACCGTCATGTCGCGCTCGTCGCCGCCCTGGTCGCCGCCGGCCCGGGCGGAGACCCGCACCTTGCCGGAACGCTCCTGACCGGCCGCCACGTCGCCCGCGACCAGGTTGACCGTGATCGAGACCTCTTCGTTGGGCCCGACCACGCGCGCGGGGATGTTGCAGTCGCCCTGGCAGCTCAGCCCGTTGAAGACGTTGACGGAGATGTTGAACGGAGTCGGCAGCTCGTTGTTGTTCTTGACGCGGAACGTCATCGACGTCTGCTGTCCGGACTGGAGAGTGCCGTTCGGCAGGTTGGTGATCTGGACGTCCGGGTTCGCGGCGAGTGCGGGTGTGGCGGGGACGGCGAGCAGGGCACCGACAATCAGCGCCACGACCACACCGGCCCGCTTTTGCCAGGCTCGTCGGTGTGTTGACACGTCCACCGCCTTCCGGACTGACCTCCTCGTACCGGCGAGCGCCGGCCGAAGGAACATCACGGTACGAATACGCCGTCGGCAACTATGCCTTGTCGGGTCGGATCGGCGCGACCCAGGGCCATCGTGACGCGCCGGGCGACCGCGCCGTATCGTCCCGTCGTGTCCTCTCCGTACATTAAGTCCGCTGCGGTGGCCGCAGTGTTGTCGGCGCTCGACGAGGGGCGCGCGCCCGAACGGCCGGTGCTTCGTGCGGCGGTCAGGGCCCTACTGGCCACCCTCGCGGAGCGTGCCCCCGGCCGATCGGTGGAGGTGCGTGTCCCACCTTACGGTGCAGTTCAGTGCGTTCCGGGGCCACGACACACCCGCGGTACTCCGCCGAACACGGTGGAGATGGATCCGCAGACATGGGTCCTTCTCGCCACCGGACGGCTCGACTGGGAGTGGGTCGTCACGGAGGGTCGCGTACGGGCGAGTGGCGCGCGAGCGGATCTGTCCGCGTACCTGCCGCTCGAACTGGAGTGACGCGTGTGGCGCGATGACACTACGCCGCATCAGTGTGACTGTATGTGGCGACATGGATTCGCGTACACTGTCAGGCGACGACAGTGTGGTTCCGGCCGATGCAGCGCGGAGCGGCCCCGGTGGCTCCGACAGGCCAGTCCAGACCAGCAAGAGGGAGCGGCAGGTGCCCCGAGGCGACGGCCGGCTGAGCCACGACCTTGATCCCCAACGACCAGGCCCCCAGGACGCGTGTGGCGTCTTCGGTGTCTGGGCGCCGGGGGAAGAGGTCGCCAACCTGACCTACTTCGGGCTGTACGCGTTGCAGCACCGTGGGCAGGAAGCGGCCGGGATAGCGGTCAGCGACGGCTCCGGCGTGGTGGTTTACAAGGATCTCGGCCTGGTCGCCCAGGTCTTCGACGAGCCGACGTTGGCGAGCCTGCGCGGGCACGTCGCCATCGGCCACACCCGATACTCGACCACCGGTGCCTCGACCTGGGAGAACGCCCAGCCGACCATCCGGGCCACCAGCTCGGGCACCACGATCGCGCTGGCGCACAACGGCAACCTGGTCAACACCGCCGATCTCCAGCGTGAGGTCGCCGAGCGTGGCCTGGGCACCGACGGCTCGACCAACGACACCTCGCTGGTCACCATGCTGCTGGCCAGTCGCCCGGATCTCTCCGTCGAGGCCGCCGCGCTGGAGGTGCTGCCGCAGTTGCGGGGCGCGTTCAGCTTCGCCTTCATGGACGAGACCACGCTGTACGCCGCCCGGGACCCGCACGGCGTGCGTCCGCTGGTGCTCGGCCGCCTGGAGCGGGGCTGGGTGGTGGCCAGCGAGACGGCGGCGCTGGACATCGTCGGCGCGAGCGTGGTCCGCGAGGTCGAGCCCGGTGAGTTGATCGCGATCGACGCCGAGGGGCTGCGCTCCAACCGGTTCGCCGCGCCCGAGCCCAAGGGCTGTCTCTTCGAGTACGTCTACATCGCCCGCCCGGACGCCACCATCGCCGGACGCAACGTGCACTCGGCACGGGTGCAGATCGGCCGCCAGTTGGCCAAGGAGCACCCGGTCGAGGCGGACATGGTCATCCCGGTGCCCGAGTCGGGCACGCCGGCCGCCATCGGCTACGCCGAGGAGTCCGGCATCACCTACGGCGCCGGCCTGATGAAGAACCCGTACGTCGGTCGTACCTTCATCCAGCCGTCGCAGACCCTGCGTCAACTCGGCATCCGACTCAAGCTCAACCCGCTGCGCGAGAACGTACGCGGCAAGCGCCTGGTCGTGGTCGACGACTCGATCGTGCGGGGTAACACCCAGCGCGCGATCGTCCGGATGCTCCGCGAGGCCGGCGCGGTGGAGGTGCACGTCCGCATCTCCTCACCGCCGGTCTCCTGGCCCTGTTTCTACGGCATCGACTTCGCCACCCGCGCCGAGCTGCTCGCCAACGGCCTCGACAACGAGGGCATCCGGCGTTCCATCGGCGCTGACACGTTGGGCTACGTCTCGCTGCCCGGTCTGATCGCCGCGACCGAGCAGCCGAAGACCCGGCTGTGCCGGGCCTGCTTCGACGGGGAGTACCCGATCGAGTTGCCCGTCGGGAACCTGATCGGCAAGCACGTGCTCGAAGGGATCAGCCGCCGGGTCGCGAACCGCGTCGACGACGACGTCGACACCGGTGAGCAGGCCGGCACGACGCCCCGCACCGACGTGACGATGTCGGCGACCACACACCGCCCGTAGCACCATCCGGCTGCGGCGCCGGTCACCGCCGACGCGGCCGCCGAGAACCACTAAGGGGAGAACCGTGACGCACGTGTCCGAGCGCAGCGGCGCAGGAAGCAGCCCGACCGGCGGCGGCGACCGTCAGTCCTGGACGGCCGGCACCGGCCGCCCCGCTCGCAAACGTTCCGTCTCGTACGCGGACGCCGGCGTGTCGATCGAGGCGGGCGACCGCGCGGTCGAGCTGCTCAAGTCCAAGGTCAAGCAGACCCGACGGCCGGAGGTGATGGGCGACCTCGGCGGCTTCGCCGGCCTGTTCCGGCTGGACACCACGAAGTACAAGAACCCGATCCTGGCCTCCTCCACGGACGGCGTCGGCACCAAGCTGGTGATCGCGCAGCAGCTGGACATCCACGACACGGTCGGCATCGACCTGGTCGCGATGGTCGTCGACGACCTGGTGGCCTGCGGCGCCGAGCCGCTGTTCCTGCTGGACTACATCGCCACCGGTGAGGTCGTGCCGGACCGGGTCGCCGAGATCGGCGCCGGTATCGCCGACGGTTGCCGGTACGCGGGCTGCGCGCTGCTCGGTGGGGAGACCGCCGAGCACCCGGGTGTGCTCCGCCCCGACGAGTACGACATCTCGGCCACCGGCGTGGGCGTGGTGGAGGAGAGCGAACTCCTCAGCCCGGAGCGGGTCGAGGTGGGTGACGTGGTGATCGCCATGCGCTCGTCCGGCCTGCACTCCAACGGCTACTCCCTGGTCCGGCACGTGCTGCTGGGCGCCGGCCGGATGCGGCTGGACGTGGTGATTGACGACTTCGGCCGGCAGCGCACCCTCGGCGAGGAGCTGCTGACCCCGACCAAGATCTACGCGCAGGACTGCCTCAAGCTGATCGCCGAGGCGGAGGTGCGGTCGCTGGCCCACGTCACCGGCGGTGGCATCCCCGGCAACCTGGTGCGCATCCTGCCCGAGCACGTGGACGCGGTGGTCAACCGCTCCACCTGGAAGCCGCAACCGATCTTCGACCTGATCCAGTCCAAGGGGCGGATCGACGACCCGGAGATGGAGGCGACCTTCAACATGGGCGTCGGCATGTTCGCGATCGTCTCGGCCGAGGACGCCGACCGCGCGCTGGCCACGCTGACCGGTCGCGGGGTGGACGCGTGGCAGGCCGGCGAGATCATCGAGGGCACCGGTGAGGTGCAGATGATCGGACAGCACACTCGCGGCTGATCATCTGACACCGATCGTCCAACCACCTGGTCAGGGGTTCACCCAAGTGGCCGTCGCGGCCTAGCCTTAGAGGCTGCTTCGCCTTTGAGGCGCTGCTTCGGAAGCTGTGGGTGCGCCAGTGCCGTGGTGTGCCCGGTAGCCGTCAACCGGTGAGGAGGGCGATGGCTGCACGGGGACGGTCGTTGCGGGGGATGCGGGGTCTGGCCGGCGTCCCGTCGTACGTCGTGATGCAGCCCACCACCCTCTGCAATCTGGATTGCGCGTACTGCTATCTGCCGTTGCGCGCGGCGGACCGGCGGATGCCGGTGGCGGTGGCGGAGGCGGTGGCCGCCTCGGTGAACCCGTGGGCCGCCTCCGGGCGGTTCTCGGTGGTCTGGCACGGCGGGGAGCCGCTCGCGGCGGGCCGGGAGCGACTGGCGGCGCTGATGGCGCCGTTCGCCGCCGAGGTGGAACACCATGTGCAGACCAACGCCACGCTGATCGACGACGCGTGGTGCGAGTTCTTCGTGACGCACCGGATCCGCGTCAGCGTCAGCGTGGACGGGCCCCGGGCGCGTAACGGGGACCGGGTCACCCGGGCCGGTCATCCGGCGTACGACCGGATCGTGCGGGGTGTGGCGACGTTGCGCCGGCACGACCTGCCGTTCTCGGCGCTGGCCGTGGTGAACGACCCGTCGCCGGAGCGGGCGGCGGAGTTGTACGCCTACTTCCTCGACCTCGGGTGCGAGGTGCTCGGGGTCAACATCGAGGAGACCGAGGGCGTCAACACCCGTGACAACGCTCACGACGCCGCCGCGGTGACCGGTTTCTGGGCCGAGCTGGTCGCGGCCTGGCGACGCGAGCCACGGATCCACCTGCGGGAGGTCGAGTGGTCGCTGCGGTACGCCGCCGCGGTCCTGGACGGCACGGCGGACGACCTGTTGCCGGCCAGTCTCGACCCGATCCCCACCGTGGCGCACGACGGCGCGGTGGTCGTGCTCTCACCGGAGCTGGCCGGATTCACCGATCCGCGCCACGGCGACTTCAGCAGCGGGAACGTCCTGGCCACACCGTTGCACTCGATTCTCGCCGGTGCGGCCGGCACGGGCTGGGTCGGTGAGTTCCTGAGCGGGGTGGAGGCCTGCCGCTCGTCCTGCCCGTACTTCGGTTTCTGTGGCGGAGGCCACGCGGCCAACCGCTACTTCGAGCTGGGCCGTTTCGACGGTACGGAGACCGAGCACTGCCGCAACAGCAAGATCCGCCTACTGGAGGGAGTGTTGGATCATGCCCGAGACCACAGGTCACCGGGAGCCCGAGCGGGTGACGGGTAACGAGGCCGACCGGGTCACCGACCGGGTGCGGGAGGCCGCTGCCGGGCTCACCGCACTGCTCCAGGAGGCGGAGGCCGCACGACGGCTACGAGCGGAGGTGACGGGCGGCGACGGGGCGAGCGCGGTCTGCGCCTGGAACCACTTCGAGAACATCCCGACGTTCTACAACTGGAACAACCGGCCTCGCTGACCGGCCGGAGTCGAGGGCCCGCCACGTTCCCGGATTACCTCCGGGCGTGGCAGGCCCTTGAGCGTCGGGTGGTACGCCGCCGCGTGCCGGGCACATACGTGAGCACGCGGGGAGTTACCGCGTGCTCGGATGTGACCGGGGGTCAGCGGGTGGGACGGACCCAGGTGTCCGGGTCGTCCTCGGCGTGGTCCTCATCATCGTCGACGTACTCTTTGTCGTCGTCGAAATGGTGGTCCGACTTGCCGCTGCCGCCGAGTTCTCGCTGCAAGGCGGCGAGGTCGGTGTTCGGGGAGTGATACTTCAGCTCCCGGGCCACCTTTGTCTGCTTGGCCTTAGCACGGCCGCGCCCCATGGCTCGACCCCCTCGCACAGAATGCGGGGCAGCCCGAAGGCGGGCCCCGATGACGTCAGGCATCTCTCGTGGCTCTTACGGTACATGGGGATGCCACCGTTCGGCACCTCGGGTTACCGCTGACCGCCGCCGCGCGTGGCGGTCAACCGGTCGTCACCCATTGTACCCGGTAAGGAGCGATGCCGGGAACGGTCCTGACACGGGGTAAAACTCCATGAACGCGTCGTATTTTCAGTTTAGCCGGATGCGCCCGTTAAGGGCGGGAGCAACGCGGCCCGCCCTCAACGTACGGCGAGGTCACCGCAGGTGGATCGCGCGCAGCCGGCCGATGTCGGCCATCCGCCGCTCCGCCAGCCGGTCGGCCGCCACGGCGGGCGGGACACCGTCGGTGTCGGCGAGCCGGAGGATCTCCCGCGTGGTGTCGAAGATGCGGGTCGCCCGCAGCTTGGCGCGGTCGAAGTCGAAGCCCTCGATCTCGTCCGCGACCTGGATCACACCACCGGCGTTCACCACGTAGTCCGGCGCGTAGAGGATGCCCCGGTCGGCGAGCAGCTTCTCCACGCCCGAGTGGGCGAGCTGGTTGTTCGCCGCACCGGCGACCACCTTCGCCCGCAGCGCGCCGACCGTGTCGTCGTCCAGGGCGCCGCCCAGGGCGCAGGGCGCGTACACGTCGATGTCGGCGGCGGCCAGCGCGGACGCGTCCTCGACGAGCGTCACCTCGGGGTGGGTGGTCCGCGCCCAGTCCAGCGCGCGGGGGCTCACGTCGGTGGCCACCACCTCGGCGCCGTCCTCCAGCAGGTGACCGACCAGGTACTTGCCGACCTTGCCCAGGCCGGCCACACCGACCCGCCTGCCGTGCAGCGTGGGGACCCCCCAGACGTGCTCGGCCGCCGCGCGCATGCCCTGGAAGACGCCCCAGGCGGTGAGGATCGAGGAATCGCCGGCGCCGCCGTGCTCGACACTGCGGCCCGTGACGTACCGCGTCTCGCGGGCGATGACGTCCATGTCCGGCACGTACGTGCCGACGTCGCAGGCGGTGTAGTAGCGCCCGCTCAGCGACTCCACGAAGCGGCCGTACGCGCGCAGCAGCGCCTCGCTCTTGATCTGCTCGGGGTCACCCCAGATGACCGCCTTGCCGCCACCCAGGTCCAGCCCGGCGAGAGCGTTCTTGTACGCCATGCCGCGGGACAGGTCGAGCACGTCGGCGAGGGCGGCCTCCTCGCTCGCGTACGGGTAGAAGCGGGTGCCACCCAGCGCCGGGCCGAGCGCGGTGGAGTAGATCCCGATGATCGCCTTCAGGCCGGTCTGCTTGTCCTGGCAGAACACGACCTGCTCGTGGCCCGTGGATCCCGGGTCGTCGGAAGTGGCGAATACGCCCATGACTGGCTCCTGTGTCGGCGGGCGTCCTTGTGGGACGCGGACCTCGGTCGAGCCGGCGGGGATGCTGCCGGTGGTGCGAGCCTAGTATCGACGGGCGCTCCCCGGCCCCTCCCGGGCGTCCACGTCCCGCCCAGCGGGCGTACGCACCGGGCGTCCCGACGCCCGCGCCGTAGGGCGCGACGAGGGCGCCGGACCCCCGTTTCGGCTCGCCACGCGGTACCGGCCGGGTGACGCCGAGCAACGCTCGGCTTGCCGTTCGTGGGAGGATCGCGCCGTGCCGTCGCTCTTCGCCTCATACCTGCGCGTGTACGAGCCGCTGACCGCCTTCGATCGCGATCGTCAGGCGTACTGGCGGCGCTACGTCGAGCAGGGGCGGGCGGTGGCGCCGGTGGAGGGACCGGTACGGCAACGGACCTCGGTGATCGAGGCGCTCGGTGCCGGCTGGACCCGGCTGCCCGACCTGCCCGACGAGGCGTACGTGCTGGAGACGGACGAGACGCTGCTGGTGTGCCCGTGGAACCTGCGCATCCGGGTGGCCGAGGCCGCGCTGAGCGCCCGGGACGGGGTGCCGGCGGTGCTCGCCGACGCGTTCGTGCCGCCGGTGCTGGCCGGGCAGGCCAAGGCCGTGGTGGAGGACTGGCGCAGCGGGGCCCGGGTGCTGGAGCACGGCGTACCCCGGGTGCACGAGCAGATCGCCACCTGGGGGGTGCCGCTGCGCTGGTTCGTGCTCTTCGAGGCGCAGGAGCGTCACCACGTGACCGCACCGGAGCGTCGTGCGTTGCGCTTCCGGACGGAGATCTCGAAGGCCCGCCGCCGGTCGTCGCGTGCGCTGTCGGTGCTGCGCAAGTCGGTGGGGGAGGCGCCCATCACCGAGGCGGTCGAGGAGGCCGCCCGGTGGCTGGAGGAGTTCCACCCCCGCTCGGTGGTGGAACTGGACTACGGGGGTCTGGTCGAGTTGCTCTCCGACGAGACGCTCGCCGAGGACGACTCGGCGGAACTCGTCGCCACGGGACTCGCCGGACTGTCGCGTGGTGAGGCCGAGGAGGCGTCTGCGGCGTACGACAAGCTCGTTGCGCGCTGGCGGGCCGTGCAACTTCTAGAACGCTGCAACTAGTCCGCTTTTGCCCAAATTTCGGGCTGCAACATGAGGCGTGCTCGTAGTTGTTGCGTCACGAACCGTGACTATGAGTCCGAATAAGGTACTTTCTGGCGTGTAATAGTCGTATAAATCGGGCATGGTTCATCCGTCCGTCTAGGGACGTTCGGCCGTTCGGCCCATGTCGGAC
The DNA here is from genome assembly GCF_013364215.1 of Verrucosispora sp. NA02020. NCBI lineage: Bacteria > Bacillati > Actinomycetota > Actinomycetes > Micromonosporales > Micromonosporaceae > Micromonospora > Verrucosispora sp. NA02020. Next base: position 362,206 of record NZ_CP054923.1, read on the forward strand.
ATCGGGGACTAGCCGGACCATGGGAGACGCGTCGGCCGGCGGGACCCCGGCCGATGTCTCTACATGTGGAGGAGTGACCGATGGCATCGCGAACGCACGAACCAGAGCCGCTACTCACACCGGCCGAGGTGGCGTCGATGTTCCGTGTCGACCCGAAGACGGTGACCCGCTGGGCGAAGGCCGGCAAGCTGAGCGCCATCCGGACCCTGGGCGGCCACCGCCGGTATCGCGAGTCCGAGGTCAGGGCGCTGTTGCAGGGGCAGATCCCGCAGCAGCGTCAGGGGGACTGACCGGCTGGTAGATAGCAGAGACACCACGAAGGGCGACGGATTCTCGAATCCGTCGCCCTTCGACATGTCCCGACCCGGCGGCCGGGTCGGCGTACCGGCCTCAGCCGGTCAGCTCGACCCGGATCCCCACCGTGCCGCCGGTGCCCCGGCGGAGTCGGCTGCCGAGCAGCGTCAGCCGCCCGATCACTCGGTACTTCTGCTTGATCAGCCCCCGGATGCGATCGGTCGCTCCGGGGTCGTAGAGGCTCGCCCGGGCGGGCACCGCCTCGCCATGGGGTCGACCGCGCACGTCGCACGGCGCCACCGTGACATCCCCACTGCGCCGGATCCGCTTCACCTTGCCGGCATCCGCCGCAGACCACACCGCCAGGGCGTCGCCGTCGCGTACCGCCCAGACCGGGGTCGGCACCGCGCGGCCGTCCTTGCGGAAGGTCGTAAGGAGTATGTACTTCTCCGCCGAGAGGCGGTCCAACGTGGTCACGCCGCCCAGGATACGGGCGTCGCGCGCGACTGAGCAGCCCGTTAGCGTTAAGGACGTGACGGGGGAACCACGGATCGGTGACGTCTTCGGAGAACTGCTGCGCGACGCGCTGGCGGTGGCGACCGGGGTCGGTCCCCGGCCGCTGGCCGGCGGGCGGCTGCCCCGACCGGTCATCGAGATCATCGAACGGGACGACGGGCTGGTCAACGGCGCGCCCGCCGCCCACTACCTGGCCGGGCCGCAGGAGTGGCAACCACACGACCACCGGGCCGTGGACCGGGTGCGGGGCGCGACACTGGACGTCGGCGTCGGCGGCGGCCGGATCGCGCTGCTGTTGCAGGAGCGCGGCGTACCCGTGACCGGGCTGGACGTCTCGCCCGGCGCGCTCGCGGTGTGCCGTCGTCGGGGCGTACGCGATCTGGTGCACGGCACGGTCGACGAGCACTGCGCCGACGGGCGGCGCTACGACACGTTCCTGTTGCTCGGCAACAACCTGGGCCTGTTCGAGGGTCGGGAGCGCGCACCCGCCTTCCTGGCGGCCCTGGCCGCGATGGCCAACCCCGGGGCGCAGGTGATCGCGCACGGCACCGACCCGTACGGCACCACCGATCCGCTGCACAGCCGCTACCACGAGCGCAACCGTCGACGGGGCCGCCTCGGCGGGCAGCTCCGGCTGCGGCTGCGCTACCGCGAACTCGGTACGCCCTGGTTCGACTACCTGGTCTGCTCGCCGGGCGAACTCGCCGACCTGGTCCGGGGCACCGCCTGGCGACTGACCGACGTGGACGACCGGGACGCCCCGTACTACCTCGCCACCCTGCGCCTGAGCTGAGCGCCGAGGGCCGCCTGAGCTGAGCGCCTGGGTGCCGCCGGATGTTAGGAAGGGTCCCCTGCTATGCCTTAGGCGTTAGCAGGGGACCCTTCCTTGATCCGAAGGCTTAGACCTGGACGGTCGGGGGGAGCTGCTCGGGCGGCAGGCCGCCGTCGCCGTCGACGACCTCGTCGGGCTGACCGTCCTCGTCGATGTCGACCATCGTGACGTCCACCTTGCCGTCGCCGTCGGTGTCGAACTGGAACAGGTCGGCCTTGCCGTCACCGTCGGTGTCGACCACCCAGACGTCGGTACGGCCGTCGTTGTTGGTGTCGGCGCGCAGCAACTCGATGCGCTCGTCGCCGCGCGTCTCGACGGTCTCCTGGGTGCCCGAGTCGCCCGTGGTCTCCGGTGCCTGGCTCATCTGTTCGTCCTTCCCTTTGGCTGTCGGCGGTCTGTACCCGATCCCGTCCGCCCCCACGCATCGGGCCCGGTCGGTGCTGCATAGGGTCGCAGCATGACTGAGCGGAGCGTACGGGCCGGTTGCGGCGTTGCGGCGATCCCGCGCGTCGACGGCGTCGGAGAGCGTGTCGTCGTCACCCTGCGGTGGTGGCACCATGACTGAACGATTCGTGGTGGTGGGTGCCGGCACCATGGGCCTCGGCATCGCGTACGTGGCGGCCGGCGCCGGCCACACGGTGGAACTGGTCGAGGTGGACCGGGAACGCGGTGCGGAGGCAATGATCCGGCTCGCCGAGCTGTGGGACCGGGGCGTCCGGCGCGGCAAGTTGACCGTGGGGCAGGCCGCCGCGAACCAGGAACGCGTCACCCTGCGGGCGGGCCTGGCCGAGGTGGCTGCGGAGCCACAGGTGATCGTGGAGGCGGTGCCGGAACGGCGCGACCTGAAGCGGGCCGTGCTGGCCGAGGCGGAGGCGCTGCACCCGGCCCTGTTGGGCAGCAACACCTCCAGCATCCCGATCGCCGAGCTGGCCCAGGGACTGCGCCGGCCCGAGCGCTTCTGCGGGCTGCACTTCTTCAACCCGGTCTGGGCGATGGCGCTGCTGGAGATCGTGGTCGGCGCGGCCACCGCGCCGGAGACCACCGCCGCCGCCGTCACGCTCGCCACCCGGCTGGGCAAGGACCCCGTGGTGGTACGCGACATGCCGGGCTTCGCCACCTCCCGGCTCGGGGTGGCCCTCGGTCTGGAGGCGATCCGGATGGTCGCCGACGGGGTGGCCGACCCGGCCGACATCGACAAGGCCATGGTGCTCGGCTACCGGCACCCGGTCGGGCCACTGGAGCTGACCGACCTGGTGGGTCTGGACGTACGCCTCGACATCGCCCGCACCCTCCAGGCCGCGTACGGGGACCGGTTCGCGCCGCCACCGCTGCTGACCGAGATGGTGGCGGCCGGTCGGCTGGGCAAGAAGTCGGGGCAGGGCTTCTATCACTGGGTCGACGGTGTGCGTACGGACGGCACGGCGCGGCCTGAGACGGGCGAGGGGACGCCGGGCGCGGCTTCCGCCGACCGGACGGGCGCGGTCCGATGAGCGGCGGGCTGCGGGTCGAGGAACGCCCGGACCGGCTGGTGGTCACACTGGACCGGCCGGAGAAGCGCAACGCCATCGACGCCGACCTGATCGCCGCGCTGCACGAGGTCTGCGCCGACCTGGAGGCCCGTCCCCGGATGCTGTTGCTGACCGGCGGCACCGACGGGATCTTCGCCGGTGGGGCGGACATCGGTCAGCTACGCGAGCGGGGCCGCCTGGATGCGCTGGCCGCGATCAACTCGGCCGCCTTCGCCCGGATCCGGGCGCTGCCGATGCCGACCGTGGCGGCCGTCGACGGTCCTGCGCTGGGCGGTGGCGCCGAGCTCGCGTACGCCTGCGATCTGCGGGTCTGCACCGAGCGGGCGGTCTTCGGCCAGCCGGAGGTGCGGCTCGGCATCCTGGCCGGTGCCGGCGCGACGCACCGGCTGCCGGCGCTGGTCGGTGAGGCTCGGGCCAAGGAACTGCTGTTCACCGGTCGCCGGGTGGACGCGGCGGAGGCGTCCCGGATCGGACTGGTCAACCGGGTGGTGGCGGGGCCGGAGGAGTTGCTGCCGGCGGCCCACGCGCTGATCGACGAGATGGCGAAGGGCTCGGCGCTGGCGCTGCGGCTGACCAAGCTCGCCGTGGACGCACCGCCCGCCGCCCATCCGCACCTGGACCTGGTCAGCCAGGCGGTGCTCTTCGAGGACGACGAGAAGTACCGCCGGATGACGGATTTCCTGGACCGGCGTCGCGGTCGCTGAGACCGACCGCAGAGACCACGACGGCCGCACCGGAACCCTCCGGTGCGGCCGTCGCTGTCGGATCGGTCAGCGGCCCAGCGCGGCCAGCGGCACGTCGGCGTCCGCCAGCGCCCGGATCACCGCGGCCGACTCGCTGAAGCCGATGAGAAGTACGGCGTCGGCACCGAAATCCTTGATCTGCTTGGCACCGTCACTGAAGTTGATCGGTGCGGCGTCGGCACCCTCGCCCGGCTCGTAGCCGAGCAGCGTCACCTTGTCGCCGCCGAACCCGGCCCGCTCCAGTTCGGCCCGGACGGCCTCTTGGAGGCCCTCGCCGTAGGCGTCCTTACGGGCCACGATGGCGATCTTCTGCGGCCCGTCGCGGAGGATCACGTCGGCCAACGCCCGACCCTGGAGGCTGTCCGGCGGCGCGGTACGGAAGTAGAGGCCCTTGTCCTCCGCGTCGGTCAGCGACGCGGCGGTGTTCGACGGGGAGAAGAGGATGCGGCCGGCCGCCACCACGTCCGGCAGGACGGCGGCTGAGATACCGGAGGCGCCGGCCCCGATGATCACGTGCACCCCGGCACCGACGTGGCTGGCGACCGTCCGCTTGGCGACCGTCGGGTCCGTGCCGTCGTCGCCGTCGATCCAGACCACGTCCTCGTCGAGCACACCGCCGGCCGCGTTGATCTCCTTGATCGCCAGGCCCACACCGGCTGCGATCGGCGGGTACGCCAGGGCCAGGTCGCCGGTCTTGGGCAGCAGACCGCCGAGGACGAGCGGCGCGCCGCTGGGCTGCTGGCTGCCACGCGGCGGCGCCTTCGTGCTCGCCGCCGACTCGTCCCCGGCGCCGACGAACTCCGTCTTGGCGTCGTTGAGCTGCTGGTTGTCGAAGTGCAGGGTGGCGTAACTGGCGGTGGCGGGCTCACCGGCGTCGGTGAACCCGGCGCGGGTGATCGACACGCTGCGGTACTCGATGTCGTCGCCGTCGCGGGCCAGCCGCAGGCACTGGGCGGGGGTCTCGCAGCGGGTGCCCTCGTTGGTGACGCCGACGATCTGCCGGGCGATGGCCGCCGGGTTGGTGCTGCCGGCGAGTTCCGTCGCGAGCGCGCTGATCACCACCGCGTCGTACGCCTCGGCGGCGTAGAGGAAGTCGTTCAGCCCCGGGTCCATGGACCGGAGCCGGTTCTTGAAGTCCTCCGGCAGCGGAGTCAGGGGAGTGGTGCCCTTCATGCCGTCGACGAGGTTGGCGCGATCCTGCAACTCTTCCGGGTACGAGTTGAGCATGTTGCCGTCCGTACCGTAGAGGCGCACCTGGTCGGCGCCCGCCTCCTCGGTCTGGTCGTTCCCGCATGCGCTGGTGGCGAGCAGGAGGGTGGCGCAGGTGGCCATGATGGCCGCCCGCAAGCCGCGTGACATGTGCATCGTCGTCCTTCCTACGGCGAAGGTCCGCTGCGCAGACTAACGTGCCGTGACGCACGGCGGGACCGTGGAGGCGTGTCTATCCGCAGGTCGCCCTCCCTAATTACGGAGAGTTACCATCGGTGGTCGCTTGACCGGGCCCCCTACCGTGCGGTGGGTGACCGACTCGCCACAGCAGACGTACGACGACGCCTCCGCCATCCTCAGTTCGGCGCTCGACGGCGACTCCGACGGTGTGGTCGGGACATTCGACGCGGTGGTGGACCGGGCCGGCCTCGTCGGGGCGTACGACGTGGCGTGGTGCCTGGCCGCGACGATGGTCGGTGATCCGGTGCCGCCCGGCGCCTGCGCGCTCGACTTCCCCGAAATCGACCAGGCCGAGTACGACGCCCGCTGGGTGGCCCGTTTCGTCAGCGCGTACGCCAACTCGGACCTGGACACCGCCCGTGCCCTGTTCGGTGCGGCGGTCGCCGACGGGCTGCTGCCGGAGTGCCTGCTGACCCTCGCCGGTTCGACGGTGGCCACCCTGCGGCACCGGTCCGCCTGAGCCGCAGCGCCCGGCGGCACCGGTCCGCCTGAGCGACAACGGCAGCCCGTTCAGGTGCCGGACTGGACCACCGTGGTGGCGTACCGGGACAGCAGCTCGTGCCAGCCGGCGGTCAGCGCCTGCCGGTAGCCCTCCGCGGCCTGGCCGTGCCGGTCGAAGTGCCGGTGCGCGACCTCGACCAGGGTGCCGGAGCCTTCCGGCGTGAACAGCACCTCGACCTCGCTGGCCTGCGCCGGATCGGGCACCGGGGCGCGGTCCGCCCCGATCTGCCAGGTGAACACCAGCCGCCGGGGCGGATCCCAGGTCAGCACCCGGCCCCAGTCGCTGCGGAAGCCGTAGGGGCCGATCTCATAGAGCATGCCGCCGGCCTGCAGCTCCATGCCAAGCTCGGCCAGGGCCTCCGGGCCGGACCAGGTGTACTCCATCACCCACCAGTCGGCGAGCCTGCTGGTGAACACCGCGTAGGCCTGCTCGGGGGCGGCCGGGACGACCAGGGCGCTGTGGATCGTGAACCGCTCGTGATCCTGTCGGATGTCGATCGGATCAGTAATCCCCTGTCCCATAGGCCCGGACCATACCGGCTCATGCCCGCGTGCGCAGCTTCCCGCAAGGCCGAGACCTGCCGGAAGATCCGCTTACGGGTCGATTCCGGTCCGCCACGGACATCGGCGGATGGCGGCCTCCGGAGCGGGTATCCGCGGCGCGATGCCGCCGGGGTGGTCCAGGGCGGTGGGGCGGAGCGGAGAGCATGGGCGAACAGCCGCAGGCGTCGGTACCCGGGTCCGGACAACCGCACGAGCCGCGCCTCGGGACGGGGCACCGGGACCGTCCCGGCGCAGGCGGCGGCGAGCCGGCACGGGTGGAGCCGGACGTCCTGTTGGACGTGCCGAGGGTGTCGGTCGACTCGCTCCGGCTCTCCGTCGACGGATTGGAAGCCGACCTCTCCCTGCGGGCCCGGGTGGCCGGTCTGCTGGAGGTCGACGCCGGTGCCCGCATCCGCCTGGAGGGTGTGGACCTGGACGTCACCGGGGTGCAGGCCCAGGCTCTGCTCAAGGTACGCCTGGAGAAGCTGGTCACGATCCTCGACCGCGCGCTCACCACGATCGACCACCACCCCCAGGTGATCGACGCGTCCCGCCGGTCGAGAGATGCGAGGGACGAGCACCCCGGCCCCCCGCCGACCAGACCCACTGACAGTTCGCTGGGCGGGTACGCCACGGACCGTACGGGTGGATCACCGGCCGGTCGGGGTGCGGGGCGCGAGGGCCAGGCCGTCGGTCGGACCGCCGACGGGGTCGGTGAGGTGCCGGAACCCGGGATCGGACCACCGGGCGGAGCCACCGACGACCTCGGACAACAGGTGGGGGCGATCGGGGCGGTGGCCGGCAGGGCACGTGGCGACGCCGGTGCCGGCCCGGACCGGACGAGGCCACGCGACATCCAGCGGGACGGGCAGCGGGAAAGGTCGCAGGACGGGCCGCGTCACACCCCGCCGGGCGGGGCCGGGACGGAGCCGGGAGCGGGCACCACCGAGTCGAACGGACCCGAGCCGTCGGCGGCCCGGCAGTTGGCCGAGCAGACCGGGGAGAGCATCCTGCAGGCGGGGCGCAGCGTGTGGGACGCCATCCAGAGCGGATTGGCACAACGTCGCCAGGACGGCTGAGCGGCGTTACCGGGGAAAGCAAAACACCGACCGGCGTTTCCGCTGGTCGGCGTTGCTGTAGCCCGGCGAAAGGCTATGTGGCCAGGGGCGGGGTCGAACCGCCGACCTTCCGATTTTCAGTCGGACGCTCGTACCAACTGAGCTACCTGGCCGTGGTGCTCGGCTCATGCTACCCGTCCCACCGGGTCCCCGTCGGGAGGGTCACATGCCCCGATACGCAGAACGCCGCGCGAGGTGCGCGGCGTCAGCGCTTGCGGTCCTGACGGGACTTGAACCCGCGACCTCCGCCTTGACAGGGCGGCGAGCACTCCAACTGCTCCACAGGACCTAGCTGGTGTTGCATTCGACCGAAGTCGAACCGTGCCCCCAACGGGATTCGAACCCGTGCTACCGCCTTGAAAGGGCGGCGTCCTGGGCCGCTAGACGATGAGGGCGGCCCCGCTATCATTGCACATTCGCAACGTGAGCGGACTTGCTCCCATCCGGCCCCGCCGGAGGCTTGGAAAGCATACGTGATGTCTCACCGGTCGGCCAAACCGGTGTGGCTACCGCCGCAACGTCTCGTAAAAGTGCAGCTCAGAACGGGTCTATCCGAGCTTGGTGATGCCGAGGTCGCGCTTCAGGGCGGCGATCACCCTGGTGCAGGCGGCGAGCGTGGCGGCCCGATTGCCGCCTCCGTCGTGCAGCAGCACCACCGCGCCGGGCTTGGCGCTGCGCTTCACCCGCTTCTCGATCGTGGCGGCGGTCGGCTTGGCCCAGTCCTGCGGGTCCACCGTCCAGTGCAGCGACCGCATGTCCAGCTTCTTGGCGACCCGCACCACCTCGGCGGTCCACCGGCCGCCGGGCTGGCGGTAGAACGGGATCTCCGCGTCGGGCACCGCCCGCCGGATCTCCTTGTTCGTCCGGACCAGGTCGGCGCGGATCTCGGCGACCGGCCGCCGGGCGAGGTCGAGGTCGTGGTTCCAGCTGTGGTTGCAGAGCTGGTGCCCCTCCCGGACGATCCGCCGGAGCAGGTCGGGATGCTTGCGGACCTGGGCGCCGACCACACAGAAGGTGGCGGTGACGCCCGCCTTCTTCAGGCGGTCGAGCACCTTGGGCGTCCAGGTCGGATCGGGTCCGTCGTCGAAGGTGAGAGCCACCCCCTCGGCCCCGGTGGTGCGGACCAGCCCGGCCGGCAGCTTGGCCGGCAGGGCCCGCAGTGGGGGCTTGGGCGGGGCCAGCGTCGGTGACGGCGAGGGCTCCGGGGGCAGGGCGGCCGACGGAGGAGGGCTGGACGGGGTGGTCGCCTGGGGCGACTCGCCGCCACCGCCGCAGCCGGTCACCAGGAGGACCAGGCTCGTGACACACGCGAGCAGGACACGGGTACGCATCGTTCGCTCCCGAGAGGGGTTCGGGTTCGACGGACTGCCCGACGCTAGTTCACCCGATTTGAGTAGACAAACGCCGGGTCAGGACGCCACCGCTTTCCGTGCCGACCTAATGCCGTGAACCCCTATGGAAGCCTGCAAAGGCCCCGAAATTTCTCTCAGGATGCGGCCGAACGGTCGAGCGAGTCGCGTACGGCGACGATGAGCGAGACCGCTTCGGTCAGGTCGATCGGCCGGACCACCCCGGCCGGCAGACTCTCGGCCCGCCACCCCGGTCCCGCCGCGAGGACCAGCAGCGGTCGACGCGGAACGGTCAGCAAGGCGCTGAGCTGGGTGGCATCGGCCGTGGCCCGGGTGTGCGACCAGACCACCACGGCGGCCGGTCCGGTCCGGTCGATCGCGTCCAGCAGCGCCCTCACCGGGACCCGGGCGCCGAGCATCCGGTGCGCGACACCGGCCTCGGCCAGCGCGGCGGCCAGCGCCTCCAGGGGCAGGCTGTGCTGCTCCTCGTCGGCGCAGGACAGCAGGATGCGCGGCGGCCCGAGGACGGGACGGGTGGCCGCCGCCAAGGCGAACGCCGCCGAGACACAGCGCGACAGCAGATGCTCCACCTCGATCAACACGTCTGTCGCGGCGTGCCGTTGCCCGATGCCGGCGAGCACCGGGCGCAGCAGCCTGTCCCAGGTGCCGATCACACCCTCGGTGGCCAGGCTGCGTGAGATCGCCTCGTTGATCGCGACCGCGTCCAGCCGCATCGCGGCACGCGCCAGGCCGCGCGCTGCCGGACCGGCGCGGCCCACCGGAATGGTGTTGCCTCCGCCGTCCCGCGCGGTCCTCGACCGGGCGACACCACCCGCCGCCGTGGCGGGAGCCTGCCGGGCCCATCGCGCCGCCTCCGCCGGACTGAGCCCCTCGCCGGTGAGCCGTCGCATGACCTCCAGCCGGGCGAGGTCGGCCGTCGTGTAGCGGCGGTGGTGTCCGGGTACGTGCTCGCTGGGCCCGAGGCCGTAGCGCTGGTGCCAGGTGCGCAGCGTGGTCACCGCGACGCCGAGTCGTCGGGCGACCGCCCCCGCGCTCAGTGCCTCATCGGCCACCCGGCCGCTCCGGCCCGTCGCCGGCCGGGGCCGAGGGGTGGAGCAGACGGTCCACCACGCCGACCAGCCACGGCGCGTACGCGTCGGGGTCACGGTCGAGCTCGGCGGCCAGTGCCGCAGGGTCGACCCAGCGCAGCTCGGCGACCTCCGCAGGCTCGGGACTCAGTGGTGTGTCCGGCGAGAACTCGCCACGCAGGACGTGGTCGTACTCGACTTCGACCCGACCCGTGGACGGGTCCTCGGCGCGGTACACGTGCACGCCGACCTCGGTCAGCACCACCGGGCCGACGCCGAGTTCCTCGTGTAGCCGGCGGTTGGCGGACTCGGCCACGTCCTCACCGGGCTGCGGGTGACCACAGCACGTGTTGGCCCAGCGCAGCGGGAACCGTGTCTTCGCCGCAGCCCGACGCTGGAGGAGGATCCGGCCGTCCGGCGAGACGAGCAGCACGGAGAAGGCACGGTGCAGTTGACCGGGGGTCTGGTGGGCGGCGGACACGGTGGCCGACCCGATCCGCCGGCCCGAATCGTCGACCAGCTCGACCAGGTGGGCTTCCCGCGACAGTGACATCAGAGCCATCCTTCGTTCAGCGGCCACGGCCGGTGATGCGACCGGCGGCCAGCTTGCCCGAGATGAGCACCATGGGAACCCCGACGCCGGGCTGCGTGCCCGAGCCGACGAACACCACGTTGGACAGCGACGGGTGCAGGTTCGACGGGCGGAACGGACCGGTCTGGAACAGGGTGTGCGCGGCGGCGAACGGCGTGCCGGCGGCCATGCCCTGCTCCGCCCACTCGGCCGGGGTGACCGCCCGGAGCACCTCGATGCCGTCGCCGAAGCCGACGTAGCCGCGTTCCTCAAGGGTGGCGACGAGCTGGTCGGAGTAGCGGGCGGTGAGGTCGCCGCGCCACTCGAAGGGTGCCCGCTCCAGGTTCGGCACCGGGGCGAGCACGTAGTAGGTGTGCCGTCCGGCAGGCGCGACCGCCGGGTCCGTCCGGCTCGGGTTGGTGACCAGCAGGGACGGGTCGCTCATCAGCTCACCGCGTCGGATGACCTCGTCGAACGTGCCCTTCCAGGAGCGCCCGAAGTGGATGTTGTGGTGCGCGATGCGCCGGTAGCCCTGGGTCGAGCCGACGTGCAGCACGACGCAGGACGGCGAGTAGGTCAGGCGGCGTTGCCGGGTCGCCGGCAGCAGGTCGCGGTAGGCCACCGGCAGGTCGGGGTTGAGGACCACCACGTCGGCGGGGACGAACTCGCCGTCGGCGGTCAGCACGCCGGTGGCCCGGCCGTGGGCGGTCTCCACCCGGGTCACCGTGGTGCCGTACCGGATCTTGACGCCGTGCTTCTCGGCGGCGCCGGCCAGCCCGCGCGAAACCGCGTGGATGCCGCCGCGCGGGAAGAAGACCCCGGCGACCGAGTCGAGGTACGCGATGACCGCGTAGATGGCCAGCGCGTCGTGCGGGGCGAGGCCGGCGTACATCGCCTGGAAGGAGAAGATGCGCCGGGTACGCGGGTCGCGGAAGAACTGGTCGATCTTGGTCTGGAGCCGCCGGAAGGCGCCGGTGGCGACCAGCTTGAGCAGGTTGGCGGTGAGCAGGTCGGTGGGGGCGTCGAGGTTGCGCTCGATGAAGTCGGCCCGCTCCAACCGCCACAGGTTCCGTGCGAAGTCGACGAACCGCAGGTAGCCGTCGGCCTCGCGGGGCCCGCAGACCCGGGAGATCTCCGCCGCCATCCGGGCGGTGTCGGTCAGCACGTCGAGCGTGGAGCCGTCCGGGTAGTAGGCGCGGTACGCCGGGTCGAGCGGCATCAGGTCGACCCAGTCGGACAGCTCCTCGCCCACCGCGCCGAGCGCCTCGGCGATCAGGTCGGGCATGGTGAGCACGGTGGGGCCGGTGTCGAACTCGTAGCCGTCCACGCTGAGCCGTCCGGCCCGTCCACCCGGCACCGGCTCACGTTCCAGCAGGGTCACCTGCCGCCCGCTGCCCGCCAGGTGCAGTGCGCAGGCCAGGCCGCCGAGGCCCGCTCCGACGACCACGACCTGATCCGTACGCCCGTCCACGGTTCGCACCGAGAACCTCCCCATCATGCTCTCCGGTGGGTGGCCACAGTCGCGAGACCGGCCAACGCCACCCGTGCCGTCTCGTCCACGGCGACGGTGTCGAGCGCCGCCAGGGCCTGGTCGACCCGCTCGTCGATCATCCGCTCGATCCGGTCCACCGCGCCGGTGTCCACCACCACCTCAGCCAGCCGGGCGACCTGGGGGGTGCTGACCGGGTCGCCGGTGCCGTCCAGTTCCCGCAGCTGCGTCGGAGTGGCCATCTCCCGCGCCAGCACGAGCAGCGCGGTCGGCTTGCCGGTGCGCAGGTCGTCGCCGGCCGGCTTGCCGGTGGTGGCCGGGTCGCCGTAGACGCCGAGCAGGTCGTCGCGGAGCTGGAACGCCTCGCCGACGCAGAGGCCGTAGGCGGTGTACGCCGCGGTCAGGCGGCCGTCGCCGGTCACGCCGGCCAGGCTGGCGCCGAAGAGCAGCGGACGCTGGACCGTGTAGCTGGCGGTCTTGTAGCGGGCCACCCGCAGGGCCCGGTCGACCGACCAGCTCGCCGGGTCGGCCTCGCCGAGGATGTCGAGGTACTGCCCGGCGACCGTCTCCACCCGCATCCGGTCGTACCCGCGGCGGACCGCGAGCAGCCGGTCCGGGGGCAGGACGGTGCGCGAGAGCAACTGGTCGGCCCAGACCATGCAGAGGTCGCCGATCAGCACCGCGACGGCCTCCCCGAAGCGGCCGGAGTCGCCGTTGCGGCCGGCGGCGGCGTGCTGGGCGGCGACCGCCATGTGTGCGGTGGGTCGGCCGCGACGGGTGGCGGACGCGTCCATCACGTCGTCGTGCACCAGCGCGAAGGTGTGCAGCAGTTCCAGGGTGGCCAGTGCGGGCAGCACCGGGGCCAGCGGTTCGTCGCCGCCCACCGCGCCGCGCCATCCCCAGTAGGCGAACGTCGGTCGGACCCGCTTGCCGCCGACGAGGACGTAGTCACGTGCCGTTGCGGCGAAACCACCCATCGCCGCGTCGATTTCGGCAAGCGCGTCGACCTCGGCGTTCAGGAAGTCGGTGAGGGTCTCATCGACGGCGGCGACGAGATCCCGGGTGTAAGCGGCCAGAACGGCCCGGATCGGATCGTCGTTCCCGACCGGCTGCTCAGGCCCCACGCGAAGCAGGTTACCGGTAAGTCGGTCGCTGGCCATGCGGCTGAGCGTACCCTAAGGTTTCAAGTTGCGTCGATTGGTGCGTCGATTTTCGAGGAGGGCTCGTGGAGACGGATCTCAGTGCCGCCTACGAGAGGTGCCGTGAGCTGCACAAACGCCACGGGCGTACCTACTATCTCGCCACCCGGCTACTACCCGCATGGAAACGGCGTCATGTGCACGCCTTATATGGATTCACTCGGTACGCGGACGAGATCGTCGACCAGACAGAGGAGCTGCCACCGCCGGCGCGTGCCGCCCGGCTGGACGACTGGGGCGGCCGGTTCATCGCCGGACTGCACGGCGAGCAGGTCGACGACCCGCTGCTCCCGGCGGTGCTGCACACCATCGCCGTGTTCGACCTGGACCGGGAGGACTTCGCCGCGTTCCTCAAGAGCATGGCGATGGACCTGACCGTGACCTCCTACCGCACCTACGCCCACCTGCTGGACTACATGGAGGGCTCGGCGGCGGTCATCGGCACCATGATGCTGCCCATCCTGGGCAGTTCCGCCCCGGCGGCGGCCCGGGAGCCGGCCCGTCAACTGGGCTTCGCGTTCCAGCTCACCAACTTCGTCCGGGACGTCGCCGAGGACCTGGACCGGGGGCGGACGTACCTGCCGGAGGAGGACCTGGCGGCCTTCGGCCTGACCCACGAGGACCTGCTGGCCTGCCGTGCGGCGGGACGGGCCACCGAACCGGTCCGCGAGTTGATCCGGCACGAGGTGGATCGCGCCCAGACCCACTACGCCGCCGCGGCACCCGGAGTGCTCCTGCTCGACCCCGCCTCGCAGGCGTGCATCCGCACCGCGTACGCGCTGTACGGCGGGATCCTCGACGAGGTCGCCGCCCAGGACTACGACGTGTTCGTCCGGCGGGCCACCGTGCCCCGGCGACGCCGGATGGCGGTCGCCTCGCGTGCCCTGCTCACCCCGGCCGGCACGCCGGTCGAGCTGCCCGGGCCTCGGCTGCGGTGAGCGTGCGTACCGCCGTCGTGCTGTTCACCCGCGACCTGCGGGTGCACGACCACCCTGCGCTGGCGACGACCTGTGCCGCCTTCGACCGGGTGGTGCCGTTGTACGTCCTGGACCCGGCGTTGGCCGGACTGTCGCCCAACCGCACCCGCTTCCTGCACCAGAGTCTCGCCGACCTGCGCGACGCGCTGCGGCGGCTCGGCGGCGACCTGGTGCTGCGGCACGGCGACCCGGTGGCCGAGACGGTCCGGCTGGCCGGGGAGGTGGGCGCCGAGGCGGTGGCGCTCTCGGCCGACGTCTCCCGGTACGCCACCCGGCGGGCCGACCGGCTGCGCGCCGAGTGCGACCGGCACCGGTTGCACCTGCGCTTCTTCCCGGGTCTGACGGTGGTGGAGCCGGGGGCCACGACGCCGAGCAGCGGCGACCACTACCGGGTGTTCAGCCCGTACCACCGGGCCTGGAGCGGGCAGCGGTGGCGCGACGAACTGGCCGCGCCGTCCCGGGTGTCGCTGCCGGGCGGGGTTTCGGTGGGCCGCCTGCCGGCGCTGCCCGACGGCGAGTCACCGGACGCGGCGGTGGGTGGCGAGACGGAGGCGCGGAGTCGCCTCGACCGGTGGATGCCGCACCTGGCCGAGTACGGCGACCGGCACGACGACATGGCCGGTGACGCGACCTCCCGGATCAGCCCCTACCTGCGGTTCGGCTGCGTGTCGCCGCTGACCGTGGCGAACCGGGCCGGCGACCCCGCGTCGCCCTTCGTCCGCCAGGTCTGTTGGCGGGACTTCTACTACCAGGTCACCGCCGCCTTTCCGGACATCTCCCGGAAGGTCTACCGGCGTGGCGCCACCGAGCAGTGGCGGTACGACGACGGCGCGGTCGCGGACTGGACGGTGGGCCGCACCGGCGTACCGATCGTGGACGCCGGGATGCGGCAGTTGCGGGCGGAGGGCTGGCTGCACAACCGGGCCCGCCTGATCACCGCCGGCTACCTGACCAAGTCGCTCGGCCTGGACTGGCGCGCCGGACTGGCGTTCTACTTCCGGTGGCTGCTCGACGGGGACGTGGCCAACAACTCGGGCAACTGGCAGTGGGTGGCCGGCACCGGCAACGACACCAGGCCGTACCGGGGGTTCAACCCGATCCGGCAGGCCGAACGGTACGACCCGGAGGGCGCGTACGTGCGGCGCTGGGTGCCGGAACTGGCGGCGGTGTCCGGCAAGGCGGTGCACCAGCCGTGGCGGCTGCCCGAGGCGCTCCGCCGGAGCCTGGACTACCCGCCGCCCACGGCGGCGCGCGGGGTCGATCCGGTCTGGCTGCGCTGAGACGGTCCGCGTGGCCGGGTGGTCGGCGGGCGGACGGTGCGCGATGCTGACGGCATGGCGGAGCCGGAAGTGGTGGACGTGGTCGTGCTCGGGCTCGGTGTCGGCGGCGAGGAGGTGGCCGGGCGACTCGCCGAGGCCGGTCTCACCGTGGTCGGCATCGATCGGAACCTGGTGGGTGGGGAGTGCCCGTACTGGGGCTGCATCCCGAGCAAGATGATGATCCGGGCGGCGAACGCGCTGGCCGAGGCGCGGCGGGTCGACGGGCTGGCCGGCACCGCCGAGGTCCGGCCGGACTGGGCGCCGGTGGCGCAACGGATCCGCCAGGAGGCCACCGACGACTGGGACGACCGGGCCGCCGTGGAGCGGTTCACCGGCAAGGGCGGACGCTTCGTCCGGGGCAGTGGCCGCCTCGACGGACCGGGGCGGGTGCGCGTCGGCGACCAGGTCTTCCAGGCCCGGCACGGGATCGTGCTGGGCACCGGCACCGCGCCGTCGGTGCCGCCGATCGACGGGTTGGCCGGTACGCCGTACTGGACGAACCGGGAGGCCGTCGAGGTCGAGGAGCTGCCCGAGTCGGTGCTGGTGCTGGGCGGCGGGGCGATCGGCCTGGAGTTGTCCCAGGTGTTCGCCCGCTTCGGCGTACGCGTCACCGTGGTCGAGGCGTTCGACCGGGTGCTCGCGGTGGAGGAGCCGGAGGCGTCCGAGGTGGCCGCCGCCGCGCTGCGCGCCGACGGGGTCGAGATCCACACCGGGGTACGCGCGACCCGGGTCACGCACGGCCCGGACGGGTTCACCCTGCACGGCGCGGACGGCGCGGAGTTCACCGCCGAACGGCTGCTGGTGGTGACCGGCCGCCGCGCCCACCTCGACGAGTTGGGGCTGGACACGGTGGGTGTCGACGCGAGCCGGCGGTACCTGGCCGTGGACGACCGGCTGCACGTGACCGACGGGATCTGGGCGGTCGGCGACGTGACCGGCGAGGGCGCCTTCACCCACATCGCCATGTACCAGGCGTCCATCGTGGTCGCCGACCTGCTCGACCACGTGCGGCGGACGGACGGCGGCGCGGATCCGAGTGGCACCTCCAGTGTGGTCGGTGGCGCGGTCGGCGTGGCCGGCTCGTTGGCGGCCACCGGGTCGAGCGGCGGGGCCGGGTCGGTGCCCCGCGCCGACTACCGGGCCCTGCCCCGGGTGACCTTCACCGACCCGGAGATCGGCGCGGTCGGCCTCACCGAGCAGCAGGCCCGGGAACGCGGCGTCAACGTGCAGGTCGGTTTCACCCCACTCGCCTCGTCCACCCGGGGCTGGATCCACCGCACCGAGGGGGCCGGGTTCATCAAGGTGGTCGCCGACGCCGACCAGGGGGTGCTGGTCGGCGCCACCTCGGCCGGTCCGGCCGGCGGCGAGGTCCTCTCCGGTCTGGCGGTGGCGGTGCACGCGGCGGTGCCGGTGGCGCAGCTCCGGCACATGATCTACGCGTACCCGACCTTCCACCGTGCGGTGTCCGAGGCGTTGCGTGATCTGAGTTCGTGATCTGACGTCACCCGTCAGTCCGCGACAAGTGGCTGTTCTGTTTTTGCAGTCTCAGGACGTAGGATTGCGGCCGTGACGAAACGGTTGACCGAGGTGGCCCGCAAGGCGGGCGTCAGCGAAGCCACCGTGAGTCGGGTGCTCAACGGCCGCGGTGGCGTGGCCGAGGCGACCCGGACCGCGGTGCTCACCGCCCTGGACGTGCTCGGCTACGAGCGCCCGAGCAAGCTGCGTGGCGAACGGGCCCGGCTGGTGGGCCTGGTGCTGCCCGAGTTGCAGAACCCGATCTTCCCGGCGCTCGCCGAGGTGGTCACCGGTTCGTTGGCGCAACGCGGGTTCACCCCCGCGCTCTGTGCCCGGACGATCGGCGGGGTCTCCGAGTCGGCGTACGTGGAGATGCTCCTCGACCACCAGGTCTCCGGGGTCATCTTCGCCGGTGGCTCGTACGCGTTGGCCGACGCCTCGCACGAGCACTACCGCCGGCTGACCGATCGGGGCCTGCCGGTGGTGCTGGTCAACGCCGGCGTCGACGAGTTGGGCTTCCCCCGCGTCTCCACCGACGACGCGGTGGCGGTGGAGCAGGCGTACGGCCACCTGCGCTCGCTCGGGCACGAGCGGATCGGCCTGGTGCTCGGCCCGGAGGACCACGTGCCGTCGCGACGCAAGCTGGACGCCCTGGGGCGGGTCGCCGGCTGGGCCGACGACACCGAGTTCGTCGCGCGGTCCAGCTTCTCCATGGAGGGCGCCCGGGTCGCCGCGAGCAAACTGGTCGACCGTGGCGTGACCGGGGTGATCTGTGCCAGCGACGTGCTGGCCCTGGGCGCGATCCGCGCGGTCCGTCGGCTCGGCCGCTCGGTGCCGGGTGACGTCTCGGTGGTCGGCTTCGACGACTCCGCGTTCATGACCTGCACCGACCCGCCGCTGACCACGGTGCGCCAGCCGATCGAGACCATGGGGCAGGCCGCCGTGGACCTGCTGGTGACCCAGATCGAGGGTGGCGGCGTGTTCACCGACGAACTGCTCTTCGAGCCGGAGCTGGTGGTGCGCGGGTCGACCGCGCCCGCGCCCGGCCGCTGATCCCGCCCGCCGTCCCGGTTCGTCGGTCCCGGCCGACACCTGCCCTTCGCTGACCCCCATCCCGCGCGACCCGAGAGGCCGCCGACCGCTGCTCGCGGTCGGCGGCCTTCGTCGTGATCCCGAGCGAGGCCCATGTCTTTGTCTCTCGGCATAGTGTCGCTAAATTTCATCATCAGATCGAAACCTTGCTGAGAAGAGTCGCCCTCGCTACAGTGACTCCACTCACACCCGGCCCCCGGTCAGTCACACGGGGTCAGGACACCGATCAGCAGCAGGCATCGCGGCGGTGGCGATCACCGCGGTTCAGCGAACTTCACGGCGACACTTCGTTTTCCCGAAGGGATGGACAGATGTCCGTACCGCAGTACCGGAAGGCTGCGGCGTTGGCGCTCGTGGCCGGGCTCAGCCTCACGGCGTGCTCCACCAAGAGCGGCGACACCAGCGACGACGCGAGCGGCAAGGTCACCATCACCGTCGACTGCCAGCCGGTCGGCGCGCAGAAGGAGCTGCTCCAGAACTGGAACGAGGACGTCGCCGAGTTCCAGCGGCAGAACCCCGACATCGTGGTCAAGAGCGTCAGCGTCGGCGAGCAGTGCAACAACCCGCCGGACTTCACCGCCCGCCTGGCCGGCGGCACGGTGACCGACGTGTTCTACGGGTACATGACCGATCTCCAGCAGGTGCTCGACTCCGGCCAGGCGATGGACATCACCGAGTACGCCACCGCCGAGACGGTCCCGACCTGGGACAGCGTCGACCCGGCGCTCAAGGAGGTCTTCACCGACGGGGGGAGGCTCTACGCCGTACCGGTGAAGAACTACTCGATGGGCCTGGTCTACAACAAGGTGCTGTTCCAGCAGGCCGGGCTCGACGTGAACAACCCGCCGAAGACATGGGGCGAGGTCCGGGAGGCGGCCAGGAAGATCTCCGCGCTGGGCAGCGGGATCGCCGGCTACGCCGAGTACAGCGCCGGCAACACCGGCGGTTGGCACTTCACCGCGTTGCTCTACTCCCAGGGCGGCCAGGTGCTGACCGAGGACGGCGGCAAGGCCGCCTTCAACAGCCCGCAGGGCCGCCAGGTCCTGCAGAACCTCAAGGACATGCGGTACGGCGACGACAGCATGGGCGACCGTCAGCTGCTCCAGTGGGGTGACCTGTTGACCAACGCCGGTGCGGGCAAGGTCGGCATGTTCGTCGGCGCACCCGACACCACCCAGGCGATCGTCAGCCAGTTCCAGGGCAAGTTCGAGGACTGGGCGATGGCACCGCTGCCCGGCCAGGACGGCAGGGCGTCGGGCACGCTCGGCGGCGGCGAGGGTTACTTCTTCAAGAAGGACCTCACCCCGGAGCAGGTCGAAGCCGGTCTCAAGTGGATCGCTTACCAGAAGCTGACGCCGGGCAAGGGGCAGCTCGACTACGCCCGGGCCAAGCCGCAGAACTACCCGGTCGGTCTGCCGCAGCCGCTGCTGTTCAGCAACGGCAGCGACGCCCAGAAGCAGGAACTCGACCTGCGGAAGGCGAACGCGAACGTGGACACCGCGAACTTCGCCCTCTTCGAGGCGAACCCGGTCCCGATCAAGGGCGAGCCGCGCAACGCACAGGCGATCTACGCCGTCCTGGACGCCGCGATGTCCGGGGTGCTCACCAACCGCAACGCCGACATCGACGCGCTGCTCAAGACGGCCGAGGAGAAGGTCAACCAACTCCTCGCCGCGCAGGGCTGACCCGCACGGGTGGGGACCGGCCCGCCGGCCCCCACCCGCACCACCGCCGTACCACCCAGGTCGTCCCACCCCACCAGGAGTTGCCTTGGCGATCACCGCTGCCCCGGCCGCCACCCGAGCCCCGGGGCGAACCCCCTCACCGGCCCCGGCCGGGCCGCCTCGGTCCAGCCTCGGCCGCAAGGTCCGGGACAACCTCACCGGGCACGCGTTCCTGATCGGTGCGGTGCTCTGCTTCGCGGTCTTCTCCTGGTACCCGATGGTCCGGGGCGTGGTGATGAGCTTCCAGCGCACCCGGCGCGGCGAGACCACCTGGGTCGGCTGGGACAACTACCTGCGCATCCTCGACGACCCCAGCTTCGCCACGGCCTGGCAGAACACCTTCTACTTCACCGGTCTCGCGCTCGTCCTCGGGTACGCGGTGCCGTTCTTCGTGGCGATCCTGCTCAACGAGTTCCGGCACGCCCGGGGATATCTGCGGATCCTGGTCTACCTGCCGGTGATGCTGCCCCCCGCCTCGGCCCTGTTCCTGTTCAAGTTCTACGCGTACGACCCCGGCGACGCCGGTCTGTTCAACGCGATCCTCAAGGGACTGGGCCTGCCCACCTCGCAGTGGATGCAGTCCCCGGAGATGACCGTGCCGGCCATGGTCATCGCGTCGACCTGGATGAACATGGGCAGCGCGGTGCTGATCTATCTGGCCGCCCTGCAGAACATCCCCGGTGAGCTGTACGAGGCCGCCGAACTCGACGGCGCGGGGATCTGGCGACGCATCCGGCACGTCACCATCCCGCAGACCCGGCTGATCCTCGCCCTGCTGGCGATGCTCCAGATCGTCGCCACCATGCAGCTCTTCATCGAGCCGCTGATCCTGGCCAACGGCGCGGGCGCGGAGGACTCGGCGACCTCGGTCGCGTACCTCATCTATCAGCACGGGTTCTTCCAGAACGACCTCAACGGTGCCGCCGCACTCGGCGTGATCATGCTCGTCGTGCTGGCCGGCTTCTCCGCCGTCTACCTGCGGCTGACCGCGAAACAGGACTAGGACACCGACGCCATGGCACAGGACTCCGGCACCCGTACCCTCATCTCGCAGGCGCAGCTCCGGCGCGGCCCCGGCCGGGCGATCTACTGGACGTTGCTCGTCGTCGTGGTCGTCGGCTTCACGCTGGTCTTCCTCGGGCCGCTGTACTGGATGGTCACCGGTGCGCTCAAGTCCGGTCAGGAGATCGCGCAGACCCCGCCGTCGCTGTTCCCGCAGGACCCGCAGTGGCGCAACTACGTCGACGCGTGGCACCACCTGGCCCTGGCCAAGCTGCTGTTCAACACGTTCTACTACGCGGCCGGCGCGGTGCTGTTCCAGCTCGTCTTCGACACCGCCGCGGCGTACTCGCTGTCGAAGCTGCGGCCGGTGCTCGGCTCCGCGATCCTCGGCCTGATGCTGGCCACGCTGATGATCCCGGCGATGGTCCTGATCGTCCCGCAGTACGTGACCGTGATCGACCTGCCGATCCTGAACGTCAGCCTGCTCGACTCGCCGTTCGCGATCTGGCTGCCGCTGGTCGCCAACGCCTTCAACATCTTCCTGCTCAAGCGGTTCTTCGACTCGATCCCGGAGGACCTGATGTCGGCCGCCCTGATGGACGGGGCGACGCCGCTGCGCACCCTCTGGTCGATCGTCCTGCCGATGTCCCGCCCGATCCTCGGCGTGGTCTCGATCTTCGCGGTGACCGCGGTCTGGAAGGACTTCCTCTGGCCGAAGCTGGTGATGCCCTCGCCGGAGACCCGGACGGTCAGCGTCGGCATCTACGCCTTCGCCGGCGGTACGCCGATGAACGTGGTGATCGCCGCCTCGGTGATCGCCGCGATACCGACGGTGGTCATCTTCCTGATCTTCCAACGGAACATCATGTCCGGCCTGACCACCGGCGGACTCAAGGGCTAGCCCCCAAACGCAGAAAGCAGGTGCTCGTGTCCCCAGCAGACAGCGGTCCGTGGTGGCGAGGCGCGGTGATCTACCAGGTGTACCCCCGGAGCTTCGCCGACGGCAACGGTGACGGCATCGGCGACGTGGCCGGCATCCGCTCCCGGCTGGGCTACCTCGCCACGCTCGGGGTCGACGCGATCTGGTTCAGCCCCTGGTATCCCTCGCCGATGGCCGACGCCGGCTACGACGTGGCCGACTACCGCGACATCGACCCGGTCTTCGGCACGCTGGGCGAGGTGGAGGCGTTGATCGCCGAGGCGCACGCGGTCGGTATCCGGACCATCGTCGACGTGGTGCCGAACCACTGCTCCGACGCGCATCCCTGGTTCCGGGCCGCGCTGGCCGGGGGGCCGGACGCCCCCGAGCGGGAGCTGTTCTGGTTCCGCCCGGGACGAGGCCCCGACGGTGACCAGCGCCCCACCGACTGGGTCGGCGAGTTCGGCGGCCCCACCTGGACCCGGACCACAGACCCGGACGGTCGTCCCGGTGACTGGTACCTGCACCTGTTCGCTCCGGAGCAGCCGGACTTCAACTGGGACCACCCCCAGGTCCGCGCCGAGTTCGAGGACGTCCTGCGCTTCTGGTTCGACCGGGGAGTGGACGGCATCCGGATCGACTCCGCCGGACTGCTGGTCAAGGACGCCACGTTGCCCGAGGTGACGGCAGACCGGCCGCACCCGTTCCACGACCTCGACGGGGTGCACGAGATATACCGGGACTGGCGACGGATCGCGGACGCGTACCCGGGGGAGCGGGCGTTGATCGGGGAGGTGTGGCTGCCCGACCGGCAGCGGTTCGCCGCCTACCTGCGGCCCGACGAACTGCACGCGGCCTTCAACTTCGACTTCCTCGGCTGCGCCTGGGACGCCGCCGCGCTGCGGGAGAGCATCGACGGCACGCTGCACGCCCACGCGCCGGTCGGCGCGCCGGCCACCTGGGTCCTCTCCAACCACGACGTCACCCGGCACGTCACCCGGTACGGCCGGGCGGACACCACGTTCAGCTTCGCCGCCAAACGCGAGGGCATCCCGACCGACCTGGAACTGGGCACCCGGCGGGCCCGCGCCGCCGCGCTGCTGTCCCTGTCGCTACCGGGTGCCGCCTACGTCTACCAGGGCGAGGAACTGGGTCTCTGGGAGGTCGAGGACATCCCGTACGAGCTGCGCCAGGACCCGATGTGGGAGCGGTCCGGGCGGATCGACCCGGGTCGGGACGGGTGCCGCGTACCCCTGCCGTGGTCGGGGGAGTCGCCGCCGTTCGGCTTCGGTCCGGACGGTGCGCAGGCCACGCCGTGGCTGCCGCAACCGGCCGACTGGAAGGACCGCACCGCCGACGCGCAGGCCGGTGACGACCGGTCGATGTTGGAGCTGTACCGGGCCGCCATCGCCGTCCGCCGCGCCGAACCGGCGCTCGGCGACGGGCCGATGGCCTGGCTGCCCGCCCCGGACGGGGTGCTGGCGTTCCGGCGGGACCCCGGTTTCGCCTGCGCGGTGAACCTCTCCACGGTGGCGGTACCGCTACCGCCGCACACCGGTCGGCTGCTCGCCAGCGGGCCGCTCGACGACGACCTGCTGCCGCCGGACACCGCCGTCTGGCTGCGGACCGCACCCGAATCCGCCTAGTTCCGCGCCCGGTGTCGGCGGCTCCGTCCCGCCGCCGGCACCGGGCGCGTCCGGAACCGACGAGGAGGTGACGGCAGCACCGGCACCATCACCACGGGGGACCTGGCCACCTGAGGAAAGGGAGAGCGCCGCTCATGGCCGACCACACCGTCTCGCACCACCCCCATCCACCCGGCCACCGGCTCCGCACCACGCTGGCCGCCCTCACCGGCACCGCCCTCGCCGCCGCCTCGATCTCGGTCGTCACCCTCGCCGGGACCGCGACCCCGGCACGCGCCGCCGGGCTCAGCCCGTTCGACATCGTCGGTCGGGGCGCCACCGTCGCGTTCGTCGAGCTCGAGGCCGAGTACGCCGCGCACACCGGCACCCGGATCGGCCCGGACCGCCGTTACGGCACCTTGCCGTCGGAGGCCAGCGGCCGGGAGGCGGTCACCCTCGACGCGGTCGGGGAGTACGTCGAGTTCACTCTCACCGCACCCGCGAACGCGGTGACGTTCCGCTACAGCCTCCCCGACAACGCCGCCGGCACCGGCCGGGACGCCACGATCGACCTGCGGGCCAACGGCAGCCTGGTCAAACCGGTGCCGGTGACCTCGAAGTACGGCTGGTACTACGGCGGTTACCCGTTCAACAACAACCCCGGTGACGTCAACCCGCACCACTTCTACGACGAGGCGCGGACGCTCTTCGGCACCACCTACCCGACCGGTACGAAGATCAGGCTCCAGGTCTCGTCGACCGCGCAGTCCCCGACGTTCACCATCGACCTGGCCGACTTCGAGCTGGTCGCCGCGCCGATCACCAAGCCGGCGAACGTGCTCGACGTGGTCACCGACTTCGGTGCCGACCCGACCGGCGCGACCGACTCCACCGCCCGCTTCCAGGCCGCCGTCGACGCCGGGAAGGCCCAGGGGCGTACGGTCTGGATCCCGCCGGGCACCTTCACGCTCTGGGACCACGTGGTGGTCGACGGGGTGACCCTGCGCGGGGCGGGGCCGTGGCACTCGGTGCTCGGCGGCCGACACCCCACCGACCGGAAGCGGGCCGCCGGCGTCTACGGCAAGTACGTCTCCGGCGGCGGATACCGGGGCGAGATCCGGCCGCACGAGGCGGGCGGGCCCAGCCGCAACGTGGAGCTGCGCGACTTCGCCATCATCGGTGACATCCGGGAACGCGTCGACGACGACCAGGTCAACGCCATCGGTGGGGCGATGTCGGACTCGGTGGTGGACAACCTGTGGCTCCAGCACACCAAGGTCGGCGCGTGGATGGACGGGCCGATGGACAACTTCACCCTCCGCAACAGCCGGATCCTGGACCAGACCGCCGACGGGGTGAACTTCCACTGGGGAGTCACCAACTCGACGGTCACCAACACGTTCGTCCGCAACACCGGTGACGACGCGCTGGCGATGTGGGCGGACACCGTGCCGAACGTGGGCAACTCCTTCACCCGCAACACCATCGGCGTGACCGTTCTCGCCAACCACCTGGTCACGTACGGCGGTCGGGACATCCGCATAACCGACAACGTCACCGCCGACTCGGTCACCAACGGTGGTGGCATCCACGTGGCGAACCGGTACACCGGAGTGCAGGGTGCGACCGCGGTGGCCGGCACGATCACCGTGGCGCGCAACACGCTGATCCGGAACGGCAACTCCGACTACAACTGGCGGTTCGGGGTCGGCGCGATCTGGTTCTCCGCGTTGAACGAGCCGCTCCAGGGCGCGTCGATCCAGGTCAGCGACACCGACATCCTGGACAGCTCGTATGCGGCGCTGCACTGGATCGAGGGCGTCAGCAGCGGCATCAGCTTCACCAACGTCCGCATCGACGGCACCGGCACGTACGCGCTCCAGGTGCAGGCGCCCAGCCAGGTCTCCTTCACCAACGTACGGGCCACCGGCATCGCCCAGCCCAACCCGATCCACAACTGTGTGGGCAGCGGCTTCCAGATCAGCCAGGGTGCCGGCAACTCCGGCTGGTACACCGCCAACCCGTACTGCGGTCCGTGGCCGGAACCGCAGTGGGGCGGCGGCCCGACGAGCCCGCCACCGACCACCCCACCGCCGACCACCCCACCGCCGACCACCCCACCTCCCACCACGCCGCCCCCGACCACGCCGCCGCCGGGCGGGAACCTGGCCCAGGGACGGCCGGTCGTCGCGTCCAGCCACAATCAGACCTACCAGGCGGGCAACGCGGTCGACGGCAACGCGGGCACGTACTGGGAGAGCGGCGGCACCGCGTTCCCGCAGACGCTCACCGTCGATCTCGGCGCGGCCCGTGCCGTCGACCGGGTCGTGCTCAGGCTGCCGGCCGGCTGGGAGCGGCGGACGCAGGCGCTGTCGGTGTCGGGCTCGATCGACGGCAGCTCGTGGACCACGCTCGCCGCCTCGGCGGGACGGGTCTTCGACCCGGCCACCGGCAACAACGTGTCGATCGGTCTGCCTTCCGGTGACCGCCGGTTCGTCCGGCTGAGCATCACCGGCAACACCGGCTGGCCGGCGGCGCAGATCGCCGAGTTCGAGGTGTACGGCGGCAGCACCCCGCCGCCGACCACCCCACCGCCCACCACCGCGCCACCGACCGGCAACCTGGCCCAGGGACGGCCGGTAGTGGCGACCAGCCACGTCGACGTGTACGCGGCGGGTAACGCGGTCGACGGCAACGCGGGCACGTACTGGGAGAGCGCCAACAACGCGTTCCCGCAGACGCTCACCGTCGACCTCGGCACCGCCCGTCCGGTGGGTCGGGTGGTGCTCAGGCTGCCACCGTCACCGGCCTGGCAGACGCGTACCCAGACGGTGTCGGTGCTCGGTTCCACCGACGGCACCACCTGGACCACGCTCGCCGCCTCGGCGGGCCGCACCTTCGACCCGGCCACCGGCAACAGCGTGTCGATCAGCCTCACCACCGGTGACCGCCGGTTCGTCCGGCTCAGCGTCACCGGCAACACCGGCTGGCCGGCGGCGCAGATCGCCGAGTTCGAGGTCCACGCCACCTGACCCGTGGGTGGGCCCCGCACGCCGAGGCGGGGCCCACCCACGCCGTAAGAGCGCCACCCGGTAACGCCTCTCCACATCCCCGGAAGAAGGTGTCGATCCCCCATGTCCAGACTCCGTACCCGGCTGTCCGCCGTGCTCGTCGCGGTCGGCCTCGTCCTCACCGCGGCCCCCGCACCGCCGGCCGCCGCAGCCGGTGGGCCCAACCTGGCCGCCGGCCGTCCGGCCACCGCCAGCAGCGTCAACGGCTCGTTCGTCGCGGCCAACGTCACCGACGGCAACGCCGGCACCTACTGGGAGAGCGGTGGTGCCCTCCCGCAGTGGGTGCAGGTCGACCTGGGCTCCGCCCACTCCGTCGACCAGGTCAAACTGAAACTGCCGGCCGGCTGGGAGTCCCG
Source organism: Verrucosispora sp. NA02020 (assembly GCF_013364215.1). Classification (NCBI taxonomy): domain Bacteria; kingdom Bacillati; phylum Actinomycetota; class Actinomycetes; order Micromonosporales; family Micromonosporaceae; genus Micromonospora; species Verrucosispora sp. NA02020. The sequence goes on from NZ_CP054923.1 coordinate 389,027, forward strand.
CACCCAGACGCTGTCGGTGCAGGGCAGCACCACCGGCAGCGCCTTCGCCACGATCGCCGGTTCGGCCGGCCGCACCTTCAGCCCGGCCGGTGGCAACACGGTCACCCTCGACTTCCCGGCCACCACCACCCGGTACGTGCGGATCGCGATCACCGCGAACACCGGCTGGTCCGCCGCGCAACTCGCCGAGTTGGAGGTGTACGGCGCAGTGGCCTCGTCGGCCAACCTGGCGGCCGGTCGGAGCATGTCCGCCAGCGGCCACGCCGACGTCTACGTCGCCGGCAACGCCAACGACGGCAACCAGAGCAGCTACTGGGAGAGCCCGAACAACGCCCTCCCGCAGTGGATCCAGGTGGACCTGGGCGCCACGGTCACCGTCGACCGGCTGGTGCTCAAACTGCCCGCCGGGTGGGGCGCGCGCACTCAGACGGCGACCGTGCAGGGCAGCACCACCGGTACGAACTTCACCACCCTGGTCGCCTCCACCGGGTACGCCTTCAACCCGGCCAGCGGCAACACGGTGAGCATCACCGTCGGCTCGGCCGCCACCCGCTACGTCCGGTTGCTGGTCACCGCGAACACCGGCTGGTCGGCGGGGCAACTGGCCGAGATCGAGGTGTACGGCCCGGCCACCGGTGACACCCAGCCGCCGTCCGCGCCGACGAACCTGGCGTTCACCGAGCCGGGCAGTGGGCAGGTGCGGTTGACGTGGTCGGCGTCGACGGACAACGTCGGGGTGACCGGGTACGACGTGTATGCCAACGGTGCGTTGCGGGCGAGTGTGTCGGGTACGACGTTGGCGTTCTCGGACACGCAGCCGGCGAGTGCCACGGTGTCGTACGTGGTACGGGCCAGGGACGCGGCGGGCAACGTCTCGGCGAACAGCAACACCGTCACCCGTACCGGCAGTTCCGGCGACACCCAGGCACCCACCGCGCCGACGAACCTGGCGTTCACCGAGCCGGGCAGTGGGCAGGTGCGGTTGACGTGGTCGGCGTCGACGGACAACGTCGGGGTGACCGGGTACGACGTGTATGCCAACGGTGCGTTGCGGGCGAGTGTGTCGGGTACGACGTTGGCGTTCTCGGACACGCAGCCGGCGAGTGCCACGGTGTCGTACGTGGTACGGGCCAGGGACGCGGCGGGCAACATCTCCGCGAACAGCAACACCGTCACCCGTACCGGCAGCACGCCCGGCGGCACCGACCTGGCCGCCGGCAAGCCGGCCACCGCCTCGTCGATGGTGCACGTCTTCGCCGCGGCCAACGCCGTCGACGGCGACGTCACCACCTACTGGGAGGGGGCACCGGGCGCGTACCCGGGCACGTTGACGGTCGCGCTCGGCGCCAACGCCAGCGTCAGCGCGATCGTGGTGAAGCTGAACCCGGACCCGGCGTGGGGTCCGCGCACCCAGACCTTCTCGGTGCTCGGCCGGGAGCAGTCCGCCTCCGGCTTCAGCACGCTGGTCGGCTCGGCGACCTACTCGTTCAGCCCGGCGGGCAGCAACACGGTCACCATCCCGGTCTCGGCGACCGCCGCCGACGTGCGACTCTCCTTCACCGCCAACACCGGGTCGTCGAACGGGCAGGTCGCCGAACTCCAGGTGATCGGCACCCCGGCACCGAACCCGGACCTCACCGTCACCACGGTGACCTCCGCCCCGGCCAACCCGGTGGAGACCGATCAGCTCACGCTCACCGCCACCGTCCGCAACGCGGGCACCCTGGCCGCCGGCGCGACCACGGTCGACTTCGCCCTGGACGGGACGAAGGTGGGCCAGGCGGCCGTCGGCGCGCTCGCCGCCGGTGCGTCGACGAGCGTGTCGACCACCGTCTCGGCCCGGAACGCGGGCAGTTACCAGCTCAGCGCCACGGTCGACCCGGCGAACACGATCATCGAGCAGAACGAGGGCAACAACGCGTACACGAACCCGACCCGGCTGACGGTCGGCCCGGTGGCCAGCTCCGACCTGGTCGCCTCGGCGGTCACCTGGTCACCGGGTACACCCGGCGCGGGTGCCACCGTCCGCTTCTCGGTGACCCTGCGCAACCAGGGCACCGTCGCCTCGGCGAGCGGGTCGCACGGCATCACGCTGACCGTGCTGAACGACGCCGGCACGGCGGTGCGGACGCTCACCGGATCGACGGGCGGCGGCATCGGCGCGGGTGTCACGGCGAGCCCGGTCGACCTGGGCACCTGGACGGCGGCCAACGGCCGGTACACCGTCCGGGTGGTGATCGCCGCCGACGCCAACGAACTGCCGGTGAAGCGGGCCAACAACACCAGCGAACGTCCGCTGTTCGTGGGACGCGGCGCCAACCTGCCGTACGACCACTACGAGGCCGAGGAGGGCTCGGTCGGCGGCGGAGCCCAGGTGATCGGGCCGAACCGGACCATCGGCGACCTGGCCGGAGAGGCGTCCGGCCGGCGGGCGGTGACCCTCAACACCACCGGCGCGTACGTCGAGTGGACCACCAAGGCGCCGGCCAACGCCCTGGTCACCCGCTTCTCCATCCCGGACGCCCCGAACGGAGGCGGGATCACCTCGACGTTGAACATCTATGTCAACGGGGTGCTGCACAAGCCGATCAGCCTCACCTCGAAGCACATCTGGCTGTACGGCGCCGAGGCCAGCCCGAGCGACTCGCCGAGCGCGGGCCCGCCCCGGCACCTCTACGACGAGGCGAACGTGCTGCTCAACTCCACCATCCCGGCCGGCAGCCGGATCCGGTTGCAGAAGGACCCGGCGAACACCACCACGTACGCCGTCGACTTCGTCGACCTGGAGCAGGTGACTCCCCGGGAGAACCCGGACCCGGCGCGGTACCGGGTGCCGAACGGGTTCAGCCACGCCGACGTGCAGAGCGCGTTGGACGCGGTCCGGATGGACACCACCGGCAACCTGGTCGGTGTCTACCTGCCCGCCGGCACGTACGAGACCGCCCAGAAGTTCCAGGTGTACGGCAAGGCGGTGAAGGTGGTCGGCGCCGGCATGTGGTTCACCCGGTTCCAGACGCCGTCGTCGCAGCAGAACACCGACGCCGGGTTCCGGGTGGAGCCGAGCGCCAGCGGGTCGACCTTCTCCCACCTGGCGTTCTTCGGCAACTACACGGTCCGGCAGGACGGGCCCGGCAAGGTCTGGGGTGAACTCAAGGACGTCGACGACCTCACCCTGGACAACGTCTGGGTCGAGCACACGGTCTGCGCGTACTGGGGGGTGAGCGTCAGCGGCCTGAAGATCACCGACAGCCGCTTCCGGAACACCTTCGCCGACGCGGTGAACCTGACCAACGGCAGCACCGACAACCTGGTCAGCAACTCGGAGGGCAGGTCCAACGGCGACGACGCCTTCGCGCTCTTCTCCGCGACCGACCAGGGCGCGTCGACCGGCAACCACGGCAACGTGTTCGAGAACCTGACCGCCACGTTGACCTGGCGGGCGGCCGGGATCGCCGTGTACGGCGGCTACGACAACGTGTTCCGCAACCTCTACATCGCGGACATGCTGACGTACTCGGGCATCACCATCAGTTCACTGGACTTCGGATATCCGTTCGTCGGATTCGGGTCCAGCCCACCGACCCGTTTCGAGAACATCTCGTTGGTCCGGGCCGGTGGTCATTTCTGGGGTGCGCAGACCTTCCCGGCGATCTGGGTGTTCTCCGCGTCCAAGGAGTTCCGGGGCATCCGCGTCAGCGACGTGGACATCGTCGACCCGACCTACTCCGGCATCATGTTCCAGACCAAGTACACCGGCAGTCAACCGGAGAACCCGATCACCGACACGGTCTTCACCAACGTGTCGATCAGCGGTGCCCGGCGCAGCGGTGACGCCTTCGACGCCAAGTCGGGCTTCGGGATCTGGGTCAACGAGATGCCCGAGGCGGGTCAGGGCCCGGCAGTCGGCTCGGTCACCTTCACCAACCTGCGGTTGAGCGACAACTGGCAGGACATCCGCAACACCACGTCCACCTTCACCATCAACCGCAACTGACCCACACTCCGCCCTCACGTCGATAGCCGGCCCTGACGTCGATCATGGAGTTGTGGCACTCCCGATAGCCCACAAGAAGGGCAAAGAGTCCGCCACAACTCTTTGATCGCGGGGGTCCGTCGGAGACGGCGTGACACGGTCGCCGACGGTTCGTCCCCGACGACCGGTTTGCGCCCGCGTACGGCGGGAAGTCGGTACGGGTGCGAGCGTTGTTGACGAAGATCGAGCAAGCGTCCGGGCTGGACCGGTTCGGTGACCGGTTGCAGCGAGCGGTGCAGGGCACCCTGCGCGGGCAGCGGGTCCGGGACCTGCTGCACGGTGTCTGGCTGGGTCATCCGCTGCACCCGGCGATGGTGCAGGTGCCGGTGGGCTCGTGGGTCAGTGCGGCGATCCTGGACCTGATGCCGGGCCAGCGTCGAGCCGCCACCACGCTCACCACCATCGGCACGGTGAGCGCGTTGCCGGCGGCCGTCGCCGGGCTCAACGACTGGGCCGCGCTCTCCCGTGACCAGCGTCGGGTCGGCCTGGTGCACGCCGCCTCGAACACCGTCGCGCTGGTCCTCTACTCCGGCTCGGTGGCCGCGCGGTTCTCCGGCCGCCACCAACTCGGCCGGACCCTCGGCTGGCTCGGGCTCGGTGCCGCCGGTGCCGGCGCGTACCTGGGGGGACACCTGGCGTACAAGCAGGGTGCCCAGGTCAACGTGAGCGTCTCCGACCTGCACCTGATCAGCGACGGTTGGCACTCGGTCGCCGAGATGGCCACGCTGCCGCAGCGGCAACTGGTGACCCGCAAGGTGGACGACGTCTCGGTGATCCTCTATCGGCACGGCGACGACGTCACGGTGATGCTCGAACGCTGCCCGCACCAGAGCGGCCCGCTCGGCGAGGGCGAGGTCACCGAGATCGACGGCCACGCCTGCGTGGTGTGTCCGTGGCACGGCAGCACCTTCCGCCTCAACGGCGGCGAGGTGGTGCACGGCCCGTCCGGCAACGACCAGCAGACCCTGCCGACCCGGGTGGTCGCGGGCCGGGTGGAGGCCCGGCTGCCGTGAGGCGACGGCCCCGGTCAGTCCTTGCGGTGACGGCCGACCGGCAGTTCGGCGGGCGGACCGCTCCGGACCGGCTGCCGGGTGGCGGCCACCGGCACCGGGCGACGCCGTAGGCCGAGCACCGCACCGATCTGGGCCCCCACGATGCTGGCCACGGCGAGCACCGCCGAGATGGCGAGCGGACGGTTCACCCGGTCCGGTTCACCGGCCCGTGCCGCGCCCACCGTCACCACCGGCGGATGCCCCTCCGGTGCCTCGTCGTGCGGTGCCGGCCGTCCCTGCGGCGTGGCGGCGGGAGAGGGCGGCGTGGGCGCGGCGGACTCCGGCTGCTCCACATCCGGCTTCGACGGCGTCGGCCTCGACGGCGTCGGACGCGACTGCTCGGGAGCGGGACGGGCCTGCGCACCGACCAGCCGGCCGGTCGCGTGCGGCCGGGCACCCTGGTCGTCCGCGTTGGCCGGCAGCGTGATCAGTTGGCCGGGGCGGATCCGGTCCGGGTCCCGCAGCTTGTTGAGCGCGGCCAACTCCCGGTAGTCCTCGAAGTCGTCCAGGTAACGGTCGGCGACCTTGCCGAGGTAGTCGCCCTTCGCCACCTTGTATACCGGCGCGTCGGCGGTCGCGCGTTCCGTCCCCGAGGACACCGGCTCGTACGCCGTGGGCGGCCCGGCGAGCGTCGCGGTGGCCGCCGCCGGCGCCGAGTAGGCGGGGGCGGTGTAGGCCGTGGTGGCGGCCGTGGCCGCCGGGCTGGCGGCGATGATCAACGCGACCGAGCCGACCAGGGCCGCCGCCGCCCGCTGCTGCCGACCCATCCCGGGCAGCCGGGGCGCCGGGCGGCGCAGCGACTGCGCGCCCAACTCCACGAGCACCGACAGCGCGAAGCTGGCCCAGCCGAACCAGCCGACGATCGCCAACGCCCGCAGGAAGAGTTGCCCGTCGTCCCGGCTGGTCAGCGTGGTGCCGATCTCCGCGAGTGTGGGCACGTGGTCCGGCAGAGGGTTGCCGGCGAACGCCACCAACGCGATCGGACCGCCGACCAGCAGACCGATCAGCACCACCAGTGCGCCGAATCCGGTCAGCACCCGACCGACCCGCCGTACGGCGGTGCCACCCGATGCGGCCATGGCTACCTTCCTTCCCTAGGGAGCCCCGGTCAGCGCCCGCGCGGTCGCCTCACCGGAGACGGTGACGGTGTTGGAGAAGCCGAAGAGGCCGAGCATCGCCCGGCGGTAGGTGACGGACACCCGTACCCGGATGACGGTCTCGCCGTCGACCACCGGGAAGGTCACGTCGTGGCCGGTGGCCCCGGCGGCGGCGAGGTAGTCCGCGACGGCCGCGCGGGCCTCGGTCTGGTCGATGCGCTTCGGGCCGCCCTCGATGGCGGTCGCCCGGTCGATGGCCTGGCCACCGGTCCGGGCCGCCTCGGCGGCCAGGTTCTCGGCGCGTTGCAGTGTGCGGAGCTGACCGGCGCCGTCGAACGCCATGCCGATGATGCCGAGCACGCCGATCATCGCCACGGCGAGGAAGATGCTCACCCGCCCGGCGTCCCCGCGCCCGGCCGTCATCCCCGGCTCCGGTAACGGTCCAACGGCGAGGTGAACGAGGCGGTGACCCGGTTTCCGCTCGGCATCCTCAGGACGGAGATCCTGATGTCCTGGTAGGAGACGGTACAAGCGATCTGCACGGTGACCGTGGCGTCCTGCCCGACGGAGCTGCTGAAGGCTTGACCGAAGGTGGTGGACCGTCCGTCGACCGATCCGCTGAAGGTCACCTGCGGCTCGCCGGAGCAGGCCAACCCCCTCCAGTCGAGCTGGCTGCGGACCGCGTCGAGGGCCTCGGTGCGGGCGGTGCGGGCGTCGCGGGAGATGGAGGCCGCGCGGGCGGCGTCGTGTGCCGCCGCCTCCAGTGCCTCGCTGGCCACCGCGGTACGCCCGGCGACTCCGGCCAGCACCATCATGGCCAGGAACGCGGGTGCCAGGACGGCCACCTCGATCGAGACCGAGCCCCGGCTCATGGTGCGGTCCATCGTTCCGCCGTCCCGTGTGCGGTCTCTTCGATGGAGAAGCTGACTCCCGGCACCACCGACAGAGAGCGGCCGGTCACCGTGCACGTCACGTCGGTGGCCGAGGTGACGCAGCTCGGCCCTGGTTCGTCCCAGTCGACCAGCCAGCCACCGGCCTGGGTGAGGAAGCGCGCGGCGCGTTCCTCGCCGGCCCCGGCCGGAGCCTGGTGAAGCCGCTGTGCGTTGACTCCGCTCTGTGCCGCGTTGAGCGCGGTGGACCTGGCGACAAAGACGGCGGCCACCTGGATCGAGCCGAACAGCAGGATCAGGATCGCCGGTAGCGCCACCGCCAACTCCACCGGGTTGCCGCCGCGTTCGCCGTCACCGGGCAGCCGAGGGTGCCGGATGGCCGTGACCATCCGGCACCCGGCGTAGCGGCGGCGGCGCATCGTCACGGTGCCGGCGGCCCGGGGATGCGGCCCATCCAGTTGTTGGCGGCGGTCAGGGCCGCTGCCGTGACCGCCAACGCCACCGTCACCAGGCCGAAGATGATCACGGCGGTCGGTACGGGGCTGTCGCCACGGTCCCCCCGCAGGTACACAAGCCGCGCCCGCAGCGCGGTCTGTACGTGGGTCAGCCGCACGCCCAGCGCGGCGTTCAGTTCGGTGAGGACGGACATCGGGGGCTCCTTCGGTTGAGGTCGAGTGCTAAAGGCGGGCGAGGAAGGGATAGATGGCGAAGCCGAGCAGGACGAAGACCAGCAGCGCGCCGGGAATGTCGAGCCGGCTGGTCACTCCCTCGGCCCGGGCCAGGTTGTCGGTGCGGATCTGGTCGCGCAGCGAGTCGGCGCGGCTGCGCAGGGTCTCGTGCACCTGGGCGCCCTCGCTGCCGGACGAGCGCATGATCGCGCCGACGTCGCCCAGCTCGGGGATGCCGATCCGGTCGGAGAGGCCGCGGAGTTCGTCCCAGGGCGAGTGCATCTGCATCTGGGCCATGCGCAGTGCCTCGGAGATCCGGTCGAAGACCCAGCCCTCACAGATGGCGGCGGCCCGCTCCAACGACTGCACCGGGCCGTGCGCGGCGGAGAGCTGCAACGCGACCAGATCCAGGTAGGTACAGACCGCCTGCCGGAACTCGTCCCGGGCCGCCTCCGCGCGGGCGATCATCGACCGGTGCGCGACCAGCGCGCAGAGCACTGCCAGACCGAGGCTGCCCAGCACCGGTACGGTCAGCGGCAGCGAGACGCCCACGGCCAACAGCGTGAAGCCGAGCAGGGCCGGTGCGGCGAGCCCGATCAACGCGGACAGCAGCATGGAGAGGGCGTACTGCTCGGGGGTGCGGTCGAGCAGGGCCAGTTGCCGGTGCGGCGGGCGCAGCCAGCGGGCCAGCCCGGTCAGCCAGTCCAGCCGGCGGTCGGCCGGACCGAGCCGGGTCGCGCCCGGCGGCTGGTGCAGTCGCCGCAGAGCCGGACCGAGCGCCGGGGTCGCCGGCACCAGCTCGCGCACGATCAGGTACACGCCCAGCCCGACCACGGCACCGCTGAGCACCGCGATGGTGAGGTGCAGGTTCACGCCACCACCTCCCGGGGATCGGGGGCGGGCAGGAAGCGGGCCGGTCGCGGCGGCTGACTCATCGAGCGCACCCAGGCCAGCAGGCCGACGAAGGCAGCGCCGAGCACCGCCATCACCACCTGGCCGAACGGCGTGTCGTACGGCTGCACGTATTCGCGGTTGAGCAGCCCGTACCCGATGGTGGCCAGGGTCATCCCGGTCAGGAAGCGGACCGCGAACCGGGGTTGGGTGCGCTTGGCCTCGATCTCGCGTCTGGTGGCGACCTCGGCGGACGCCGCCGCGGCGATCGAGCCGAGGACGTCGCCGAGGCGTTCGCCCCGGTCGGTGAGGTGCAGGATGAGCGCCGCCACCACCTGGTCGCAGACCGGGTCGCCGATGTCGTCGGCGAACGCCAGCAGGGCGGAGCGGGCCAGCCACCCGGCCTGGAGCCGGGCGGCGAGCAGGCGTATCTCCTCCTGGATCTCCTCCGGTGCGGTGCCGACGGTGCCGATGATCGCCTGCTGGAGACCCTGCCCGGTGGAGGAGACGTCCTTGAGGCGGCGGGTCCACTCGCCGACCGCCTCGATCCGCGCGATCGCCCGCCGTTCCGCCCGGCCGACCGAGAAGAGCCACGGCGTACCGGGCACCGCCACGGCGACCAGCAGCCCGACCACCGGTAGCCCGGTCACCAGGAAGGCCAGCGCGCCCGCGACCACCGCGCCGATCAGCAACGCCTGATGGGTCTGCTGTTCGCGCAGCGTGGTGCCGGAGCCACGCCACAGCCGGCTGAGTCCCGGGCCCGCGCCGGGTGCCGGGCCGGGCGGGCGACGCGTGCCGACCAGCGCGACGACCGTGAGCACCAGCCCGGCCACACAGGCCGCCCCGGAGACCACCGCGATGAGTTGGATGTTGTCGAGCACGGGTCACCGCCGCCCGAGTCGGGTCTGCTTGGGGCGTCGCCACGCGCCCTGGCCGGCCTCGATCCAGCGGCTGAGCAGCCGGGCGTCGTAGCCCACCCGCAGCAGTTGGCCGCGGACCCGTTCCGGCAGGTGCCGGGGGACGGCCCGGCCGTCCGGGCCCGGTCCGAACACCTGGGTGGTGGTGATGCGGCTGCTCTCGCCGACGCCGAGCACCTCCTCGACGTGCGACACGAACCGGTGCTTGCGGCCACCGATCCCGGTCTCGTCCTCCACGTTGACATAGACGATGAGGTCGAGGGCGTTGCCGGCCATCCGGCGGGCCTGGTCGACGGTCATCTCGCGGCCGTGCGCCAGCGCCAACTCGATGATCCGCTCGCTCACCCCAGCGGGGGTACGCGCGTGGATCGTGCACATCGACCCCCGGCTGGTGGTCATCGCCTGGAGCATCGGCACGATCTCCCGGGACCGCACCTCGCCGACGATGATCCGCAGCACACCCATCCGGAGCGAGACCGGGATCAGGTCGGCGATGCTCACCTCGCCCGCCGGGCGGCCGTCCGGCCCGCGTTCGCCGTGCCCCTCCCGCGCCTCGAAGCTCATCACCGCACGGTGCCGCTGACCGCGCCGGGCCGGTAGCAACTCCCGGCTCTCCTCCAGCAGCACGTACGGCTCGTCCTGCGGGATCTCGCTCATCAGCGCCCGGATGACCGTGGTCTTACCGGCACCGGCCAGCCCGGCGACCATGATGTTCAGTCCGGCGCGCATGGACGCGCGGAGGAAGTCCCGCAGCAGCGGGTCGACCATCTCGTCCAGGTCACCCCGCGCCCCGGTCAGGTCGTCCAGGGTCACGTCGAGCGTGTTGTGCTTGCGGATGACCGCGTACGGGCGGTGGCTGACCAGGAACACGGCGGCCAACCGGCTGCCGTCGGGCAGTTGAAGGTCCAGGGTGGGCTTCGAGGTGGAGAGCGAACGCTCGGTGGCACCGGCCCGGCGGGCGGCCGCCTGGAGGATCTCCACCAGCTCGTCGTCGCTGTCCGCGATCGGGTCGGTCCAGTCCACGCCGCCGCCGTGCCGGGTGACGCGCACCTGGTCGCAGCCGAGGATGTGGACCTCCTCGATGCTGTCGTCGACGAGCAGCGTCTGGAGCCGACCGAGCCCGGCCAGCTCGGCGGTGACCTGGTCGAGCAGCAGCCGCTCCTCGCCCGCGGCCATCGGCGTACCGGCCCGGCGCACCGAGTCGGCGTACTCGGCGACCAGTTCGACCGCGAGCCGGGCCCGCTCGGTGTCCTCCTCGTCGACGCTGAACTCCCGGCCGCGCTGCCAGCGGGTGAGCCGCTCGCTCAGCTCCCGGCGCAACTCGCGGACGACCTGGAAGTCCACCCGGGGCCGGGGCGGTGGCTCGGGTGCCGTCGGCGCGACGGGCGGCGGCGTCGGCGGATGCTGCCGCCCGTTGACCGGCGGCAGCGGGGGCGCGATCGAGGTGGCGCCGGGTGGTAACCGGCGGGGGTCCGACGAGACCGGCTCAAATCGCATCCGGCACCCCCTGGGGCACCGGCCACGCCAATCGGGCCCGTCGCCGCTCCAGCAGCGCGCCGACCGGCACCTCGAGGCCCCGGGCCGCGCGCAGCAGCGGCCGGGACGCCCGGACGGTGCCGCCCAGGCTGAGCACCTCGGCGGTACGCGGATCGTGCGGCAACCGGGCGATGACCGGTGTGTGCAACGCCTTGCTGACCTCGGTCTTGCCGTGGCCACCCCCGACCAGCAGCAGCCGGAGCGTGCCGGGCTGCACCCGGTGTTCGGCGAAGTCCCGTTCGATGGTCTGGAGCATCGCGCGGGTGCCGGAGAGGTCGGGCAGTTGTGCCCGGCTCACCACCAGCACCACCGACGCGGCACGCAGCAGCGGCCACGGGGTGCCGACCACGTGCAGCCGGCCACAGTCGACAAGCACGTCGTACGGCGGGTCGCCGTGCTCCAGCCCGCCGAAGTAGTCGGCGAACCGCTGCCAGAGCGGGATGACGCTGCCGGCCTGGGCCGGGTCGACGACGCCGGGCAGCAGCAGCCGCTCGCGTCGGGGTGCGTCCAGGTCGACGAGTTGCGACCAGAACGTCGACTCCAGGCTGCCGTCGCGCAGCTCACCGACGGCCAGTTCGCCGATGCCCCGGGGGCCGTCGAGCGCACCGCCGAGGTAGCCGGCGAGCACCGAGCCGCCGGCCGGGTCGCACTCGGCCAGCACCAGCCGTCGATGCCAGCTCAACGCGCAGGCCAACGCGGTGGTGGTCACCCCCGGCGAGCCCTTGGCCGAGACCAGCGCGATGATCGCCATGCTCAGGCCGCCTTGGTCAGCACGACCGCGATCCGATCCTGGGCGGCCAGCGCCACCACCGCCGGTACGTCCCGAACGGCGAGTGCCAGATAGACCACGACCTCGTCCCGGCCCTCGGTGCTGACCGCGTCGGTGACGGTGGCGGTGAACCGGGTGGCGCTCGACGACGAGCCGCCGCTGCTGTTGCCGTCGTTGTTCGGGGTGCTCACCAGCAGGACCTGATCGCCGGGGCGGAGCTTCGGCGCGGGGACCTGGGCCGCGCGCAGCCCGAGGGCGAGCTGCTGCTGCCCGGGGCCGAGCAGCGGGTCGTCGGTGAGCTGGGCCATGGTCAGCAGCGTCCCCGGGGCGAGCGAGACGGCGGCCCGCATCCCGATCACCTCGGCGAGCCGGCCGGACGGCACCGGGTCGAGCCCCTGTCCACCGGCCACCTGCACGGCCACCAGGTCGTCCGCGCCGATCACGCTGCCCACCTCGACGGTCTGCGCCACGGCCAGGTAACTGCCCGTGGCGCGGACCGAGGTGATCGCGAAGGCCGAACCCAGCCCGCCGAGGGCGATCAGCAGGACGGCCAGGCCGAGCAGGCCGGGGCGTACCCGGCGCTGCCGGACCACCCGGGGTGGGGCGACCGGCGCGTCCACCGAAGGGTTGCCGTTGCGGGTCGCCACGCTCATCGGGTCACCACCTGAAGCTCGTTGATCTGGATCTCGACCACACCGGTGGTGCGGGTGACGCCGGGGATGGTGCCGCTCCGGTCGCCGCCTTGCCACGTGACGTTCCAGTGCGTCGTCGCCTGCACCTCGTACGTGTCGGCTATCGGGTAGCCGCTGTGGTAGCCGCAGTCCGGGGACTTCTGGCCGGCGTGCCGACCATCCCGGTCGTACGCGGTGCCCGGGCCGTCGCAGGTGATCTTGACGTCGTTGCCCATGTCCCAGACGACCTCTTTGACCACGGCGCGGATACTGACCGTCAGGCCCCGGTCCGAGGCGGAGGCGGTCAGCGGGCCGAACTGGTTGGGCCCGCGTTCCGCCCACATCCAGACCGGCAGGCCGACCAGGCCGGGCCCGATGCTCTTCCGGGGGGCGACCCTGGCCCGGGGAGCGACGAGGCTGATCGAGGCGAACGCCCGGCGGGCCAACTCCTCCGGGTCCGGCGGGGCCCCGAAGCCGGGTGGCGCCTCCGGCAGTTGGACGGTCACCACCGAGCCGAGGTCACCGCCGTTGCAGGCGCGGGTGTACCACAGGTACCCCTCGTCGGCCTCCGGCTGCGGCTCCGCGAGCTTGTAGTAGCAACCGTCGTTGCTGTTGAACCAGCCCAGATCGTCGTCGTAGCAGGGGATGGTGCGTCCGTTCCACTGGCAGACGCCACTGCCACCGCCCCCGTTGTTACCGCCGTTGTTGCCGCCGCCGCCGTTGTTGCCACCGTTGCCGGGGGTGCCCCGGTCGTCGTCCCAGACGTTGCAGTTCGGCTGGGCGGGCGGGCACTCGGCACCGGGGTCGGCGTGCGCCGGCACCCCCGGCCCGGTGGTCAGCAGCAGGGCCAGGGCGCTGCCGAGCAGCGCGCGGCGGACCAGCCGACCAGGGGACTGCGTAAGCCCGACGGACTTCCGGGTTCGGCGGCTCCTGCCGACTCGCGCGGTCAGCACGGCTGGTCCCGGTGGGCGGCACCGGCGCTGATCAGCCAGCGACCGTCGGGGTAGCGCATCGCGGTGGCGGTGGCCAGGTGCCGGGAGCCCCGGGTCCCGGGCACCGTCTTCTTCCCGTCGGAGCGGTAGACCAGCCGGTAGCCGGTCGCGTCGAGGCAGTCCTGAATCTCCACGGTGGGTGGTGCGGCGTCCAGGTTGACCGAGATCACCGTGGGATCGGAGCGGATCGTGCCGACGCTGACCGCATCGTTGTCGCGGGCCTTGCGCAGACTCAGCCGGACCCGGGTCAGCAGCGGGTCACCGAGGAAACGGGTCAACTCCGGGTGCTGCGGGTCGCTGTGCCGGCTCGCCGTACGGGAGGCGGTGAGATAGCCGGTGTAGGCCGCCAGCGCAGCCTTCTCGGCGGCCTTCTCCTCGGCCACCCGTTGCGCGTCGGTCGGTGTCCCGCGTCGCTCGGACGCTGTCGCGGTGGTCGCTTCCTGAGCGCCACCGCAGGCGGTGGTCGTGCCGACTGCCGCCACCGCGACCAGACCGGCCGTCCAGCGACTGAGCTGCCGTGCTCGCACCTTCGTGCCCTCCTCGGTGCTGATCCGGCGACCGCCGTCGCCGGCGTTTCCCAGGCGTGCGGTAGTGCGACCGGAGGGGCGTTCCCCGGTCCTGCCCGAATCGCAGCCGCATTTACCTGTTTGGATCTCTAGAAATGCACTGCCTGGCTGGTGATGCCCCCGTGGACATGGGTTGCGCCGCGTCCAAGGGGCGAGCATAAGCTGATGCCGGCCGATGCGACAGAGGCAATTCAACCGAACACGCTGAGTCATGGATGGTGGTGGTGTCGGGTGGTTACCGGTAGGTTGCGGGCGTCGGTCGCGACGCGCGGAGCGTCGGCCGGGCGCGGGCGATCGGCCACGCCCTTCCGTCGTTCGTGGAGCGGTCGATCAGCCGTTCGTCATGTGGCGGGAAATGGCATGTGGTCCGATCTGTCCCCGGTCATATCGGACCCGGGTTCGCGCCAATTGCATTCCATGGGAATTGCATCAGTCTCTCCGGCGCGTTTCGGCCGACACTCCGCGAGAGGCGGAGGAGTCCCGGCCCGACATTCGTGCCACCACCCGATCCGAGTGGACACACTACGGTCCGTGGTGGGCTCGACCGGGCAGTCTGCCGCATGAGCCGGCACGACCCGAGCCCACCGGTCCGCGACCGGGCACCGGCCGACCACCGGCCACCGTCGGACGCCTCCACCACCCGCCGGCCGGGCCCGCGCCTCCTGGCCGCGCTGGCGATCACCCCACTGATGCGGTACGCGATCGCGCGCTTCGCCGTACCCGCCGAGGTCGGTAGCCGGGCCGGCTGCGACGCCTGCGGCGCCTCGATCAGCCTTGCCCGGCCGTGGCCTGCGCTCGGGCCGACCGCCCGCTGCGCCGGATGCCGCGTGCGGGTCGGCGCGCCACCGGGCACCGTCGAGCTGGCCGCCGTGGGCGTCCTCGCCCTGCTGCTGCTGACCCGCCCGCCGGTCGCCGAACTGGCTGCCGCCGCGTGGTGGCTCGCCTTCGCGATCCCCCTGGTCTTCGTCGACCTCGCGGTGCACCGGCTGCCGGACCGGCTCACCTGGCCGGCCGCCGCCGGCACCTGGCTGCTGCTCGGCGTCGCCGCGCTGACCGGTGCCGGGGTCGCGCCCTGGTGGCGTGCCACCGCCGCCGGGCTCGGGCTGGCCCTCTTCTTCGCGGCCACCACGCTGCTGCTCGGTGCACGCGGATTCGGCATCGGCGACGCCAAGCTGGCGCTCGGCGCGGGCGCGTTGCTCGGCTGGTACGGCTGGAGCCTGCTCGTGACGGGACTGCTGCTCGCGCTGGTCCTCTCCGGCCTGGTGGCCTTGGTCCTGCTGGTCAGCGGCCGGGCCCGCTGGTCGAGCCACCTGCCGTTCGGGCCGTACCTGGTGCTCGGCACCCTGGGGGCGCTGCTGCTGGTGTGGTGAGTGGGCCGGCTCCTGGTGTGGTGCGGGGGCCGGCGGGGAAATGACGGTCCGCAGGGCTCGTCGTCGCACCCCAGGAGGCGCTGTGCAGAGCACCCCCGACCGGCCGTCATCGGCACCGGACGGCCGGTGGCGGATCGTCCGTACCCAGGACGACCTCGACCGGCTCGGCGAGACCGAATCGATCTTCGCGTTGAGCAACGGCTGGGTCGGCTGGCGCGGGACCCTGGACGAGGGCGACCCCTGCGAGATGCCGGGCAGCTACCTCAACGGGTTCCACGAGCGGCGGGCGCTCGACTACCCCGAGGACGGGTACGCCTTTCCGCAGCTCAGCGACACGCTGGTCAGCGTGCCGAACGCCACTCTCGTCCGGCTCTGGGTCGGCGGTGAACCGCTGGACGTCCGCACCGGCACGCTGCGCTCCCACGAGCAGGTGCTCGACCTGCGGGCCGGGGTGGTGGAGCGGGTCACCGAGTGGACCTCGCCCGCCGGGCACGGGGTGCGGGTCCGCAGCACCCGGCTGGTGTCGCTGCCACGTCGCCGGGTGGCCGCCCTCGACTGGACGGTGGAACCTCTGGACGAGGCGGTCGAACTGCGGATCTGCGCGGACCTGCTGGCCAACGAGCGGGTTCCGGAACGCGACGACGACCCCCGGGCCGCGGCGACCATCCACGACCCGCTGGTCGCCGAGCATCACCACGCCGACGGCACCGACGGCGTCCTGGTGCACCGCACCGAGCACAGTGACCAGCGGATCGCCGTCGCCGTGGCACACCGGTTGTCAGCCCCCGACGAGATCGCCACCAGCACCGACGTCACCGAGGACCGGGTCCGGCTCACCCTCACCGGGACGGTCGCGCCCGGTCGGCGGGTACGCCTCACCAAGTACGCGGCGTACGAGTGGGTGCCGGTCGACGGCACCGACGCCGAGGAACTCGCCGACCAGGTGACCGCCGAGGCGGACGCCGCCCGTGCGGCGGGCTTCGACAGCCTGCTCGCCGACCAGCGGGCCGCCCTCGACACCGCGTGGCAGACCGCCGACGTGGTGCTCGACGGCGACGAGGAACTGCAACAGGCCATCCGGTTCGCCATGTTCCACCTGATCCAGGCGGGCCGGCCGGACGGTGCGTTGAGCATCCCGGCCAAGGGGCTGACCGGCAACGGATACGACGGACACGTGCTCTGGGACACCGAGCAGTACGTGCTGCCGGTGCTGACGTACGTCGCCCCCGGGGTGGCCCGCTCGGCCCTGCTCTGGCGGTACGCGCACCTGCCCCAGGCACGGGAACGCGCGGCGGAGCTGCGGCTGACCGGCGCCACCTTCCCGTGGCGGACCATCGGCGGTGAGGAGTGCTCCGGCTACTGGCCGGCCGGCACCGCCGGGCTGCACGTCAACGCCGACATCGCCGACGCGGTGCTGCGTCACGCCGCTGCCACCGGCGACGAGGAGTTCCGGGCCGGAGCCGGGCTGGAACTGCTGGTGGAGAGCGCCCGGCTGTGGCAGGGTTTCGGACACTTCACCGACGACGGCGGCTTCCACGTCTACGGCGTCACCGGCCCGGACGAGTACGCCGCACTCGTCGACGACAACGCCTTCACCAACCTGATGGCCCGGCGGAACATGCGCGGTGCGGCGGACGCCGTCGAGCGCTATCCGGAGGCGGCCGATCGGCTGGGGGTGGACCCGTCCGAGGTGGCTGCTTGGCGGGCGGCGGCCGACGCGATGGTGCTGCCGTACGACGCCAAGCGCGGGGTGCACCAGCAGGCCGCCGGCTTCACCACCCAACCGGAGTGGAACTTCGACGACACCGGCGACGACGACTATCCGCTGCTGCTGAGCTTCCCCTACCTGGAGCTGTACCGCCGCCAGGTGGTCAAGCAGGCCGACCTGGTGCTGGCGATGCTGCGCTGCCCCGGGGAGTTCACCGCCGAGGAGAAGGCGGCCAACTTCGCCTACTACGAGGCGCGTACGGTCCGGGACTCGTCGCTGTCCGCCGCGCCGCAGGCGGTGCTCGCCGCCGAACTGGGTCACCTCGACCTGGCGTACGACCTGTTCGCCGAGTCGGTGTTGCAGGACCTGTTGGACATCGGCGACAAGACGGGTGACGGATTGCACCTGGCGTCGCTGGGCGGCTCGTGGCTGGCCCTGGTGCAGGGCTTCGGCGGCATGCGCGACGACCGCGAGCTGCTCTCGTTCGACCCCCGGCTGCCGGACCGGATCGACCGGCTCGCGTTCAGCCTCTGCTGGCACGGGCACCGGCTGCTGGTCACCCTCACCGCCGACGAGGCCCGCTACGAGTTGCCCGACGCTCCCGCCGACGCCGCCGTCGAGCTGTGGCACCACGGCGAGCAGGTGCGGGTGGTCGCCGGTTCCCCGGCCCGCCGGCCGATGCCGACGGTGCCCGACTTCGGCGACGAGCCGACCGCACCTCCGGGCCGCCGACCCGCCCGCCGCGCCGCCGCCGACTGACGCGCACCGAGGTAAGGAGGGGTCCCCTGCTATGCACGAGGCGTTAGCAGGGGACCCCTCCTTACCTGCCGGTCATGCGCTGCCGTACGGCGGCCAGCTCGTCGAAGGCGTACGCCCAGTTGTGGCACTTGAAGCTGCGTAGTCCGTCGATCGGCGAGCGGCAGTCGGTGCAGCGGACGCCGGCGATGGCGGCGGGCAGGCCGGTGTTGACGTACCGGCGGTCGCCGAGGATCACGGTGGCGATCATCGCCGGATCGTGGACGCCCTTCAGCGCCGAGGCGACGATGTCGTACCAGGTGATCCGGCGACCGCAGGTGGGACAGTCCGGGTGGTCGCCGCTGACCCAGAGCGGTGCGCCGATGGTGCGCGGCGGCATACCGAGCAGCTTCTCGATCCGCCGGACGTCGGCTTCCGGGGTGGTCCACCGGTGCCGGCCGGGCAGCGACGCGGGTGAGTCGTAGACGGCCTGGAACAACGTGGGGTCGACCTCCACGGTCTCGCGTTCACTGGTCATCGGCGTCCCTTCCGGTCGTCGGCGCCCCCACCGTGGTGGCCGGCGGGCGGCGGGCACAACCGGATCAACGACACGGCGGCCCGGCCGGTCCGCGCATCGGCGCGCCGCCGGCCGGACGTCTGCGGACGATGCGTCGCCTGGCCGCCCGCGCGGTGATGCTGCGCCACCCGTGGGCGCCCGGCCTGCTCGGCTCCCGCCCGACCGTGCCGTCCGGGGTGTACGCCTACTACGACCAGATCATCGCGACGTTGCGCGACGGCGGATTCTCGTACCGCATCGCCCATGCACGCGTTCGGCAGTCTCGCGCGGTCAGAGCGGTAGCAGGCCCTCGGCCAGGCTCCGCTTCACCTGCCACTCGCCCTCCGACCCGGTGGGCCAGGGAAAGCCGCCGCTGCCGAAGACCTGGTTCAGGTAGGCGACGAACGAGGTGGTCGTCTCCCCGACGAACAACCCGTCCACGCACCCGTCGGGCAGTACGAAGCCGTACGGCCCGCCACCGCTGGTGTTCTCCTTGTGCAGCCGGTCCGGCGCGACCGGGAGCACGAACACCCCCGGGTCCTCGTCGGTCGCCTGCTCCTCCTGCCAGTCGGCCCATTCCTCGTCGTAGTAGTCGCGCAGGGACGGTCCGTCCGGGTGGCGGGATCCCTCCAGCTCGATCACCAGCGGGTCGGCCGACGCCGAGGTGGGCCACTCCGGATGCGTGCCGACCAGCCAGACGTCGCCCACCAGCCGCACCCAGGAGCAGAGCGTCATCGGCACCGCGCCGAACCGGTCCCGCAGCCAGCCGGCGTACGCGTCGGCCTGCGCGGTCGGCGGGGCGTACGGGCACGACACCGGCGTCTCCTCGTCGTCGTTCTCGTGGAACCGGTAGCCGTCGGCGGTCAGCCGCGCCACCACGACCTCGACGTTCTGCCGGGCCCGACGGGCCATCTCGTCACAGACCGACTGCGCCTCCTCGACCAGCTCGGGGTGGAGCCGGATCGCGCTGCCCCACTGGTGCAGCTCGTGCCAGACCTGTTCCCGTTGGCCCCTGCGGTAGCGGCTGAGCCACTGCGGCGACGAGTTCATGGCCGCAGCATGGCGTACGCCTGCGACAGTCCGTCGGCTCGGCGCGCCGTGTGGCGGAACTCGCCGTCCACAAGGGACGAAAAGCGGTGCGCCGCCGGGATCGTCGGGCATCCGGCTCCCCCTTTCGGTCAATCAATGTTCACCGTTCGACGAAGGCCGATCATCAATTTGATCGATCACTTCTCGGGTCGCACGCATCGGTTTCCGAATATCTGCCGACCGGTCGGTCCAAAACGGTCTTATCGTCGCTGAGTTCGGCGTTCGGGAATCCGCTTTCCGGCCAGCCGTCCGCAGTGGTTCGTCGCGGCGGGGTGGTCGACGGGCGCGCGGCATCGGTGACGGTGGGCCCGCATCTTGCTTGCTGTGACCCATCTCTCCTGTTAGAGTGATCGCCTCGGGAGCGCTCCCACGAAACACGCCGGTAATCGGATCCACCGCGGGGACACGTAACAGGAATATTTGTGGGCCTAATTAGTGGAATCGAATACAGGGAAGCACGTGGGTGATCAGAAAAGTACGCACGACGGGCTGGCCGACGAGATCTTTCGGGAGCATCACCGGCGTCTGGAGTCGGCCTCGATCGCGCTGACCCGTAATGCGCCGGTCCTCGGTCAGTTGCGGCGCAACGTCCACGCGATCGTCACCGACGTGGCGGAGCAATTCGACCTGCCGGCGTCGGCGTTCGACCCGTCCGCCGACGTCGACGGGATCGACGAAGTGGTCGACCACGCGCTGCTGCCCACCGAGATCGGCGTGGACCGGGCGCTGCGCAACATCCACCCGATCGAGTCGCTACGGGCCGCCGCGCTGCTCTTCGAGGTAGCGCTGCCGATCATCCTGCGCCGGTACGTCGTCACCGATCCGGCCCGGGTCGCGGCCATCGCCCTCGCCCTGCACGACGCCATCTCCCGGCGGGTGTCGCTCTCCTCGCTGGCCTACGTGAACTACCTGATCGAGAAGTTGCAGGCCTCGCGCCGCGAGGAGCGTCGCCGGATCGCCCGCGACCTGCACGACCGGCTCGGTCACTCGATCGGCCTCGCCCTGCAGAACCTCGACCTGTCCCGCCACTACGGCACCCACGACCGGCCCCGGGCCGACGCCAAGGTCGGCGCGGCGATGCACGAGATGAGGGAGGCCCTGCAGACCGTGCAGGAGCTGACCGCCGAACTGCGCCGCTCGTTCGGCGCGGACGGCATCGAGCCGGCCCTGCGCGGTTACCTCTCGGCCAGCGTGCCGGCCACCATCTCGACCGGGCTGACCGTCACCGGCGACGTCAAGGTCATGCCCCGCGAGGTCGGTGAGGAGCTGTACCTCATCCTGCGCGAGGCCGCCCGCAACGCGGTGCGGCACGGCGAGGCCACCGAGCTGCGCATCACGATCGTCGCCACGGAGGACGCGATCAACGCCGAGGTGATCGACGACGGTCGTGGCTTCGACCTGATCGACGCCCAGACCGCCGGTTTCGGGCTCCGGTCCATGGCCGAGCGCGCCGACCTGCTCAACGGCAGGTTCACCATCACCTCCGCACCCGGCAGCGGCACCGTTGTCGCGGTCGAGGTGCCGCTCTACGGCCCGGAAGGATGAACACCCCGGACACCATCCGCGTGGCGGTGGTGGACGACCACAACCTGTTCCGTGAGGGCCTCAAGGAGGTGCTCGGCACGGACCCGACCATCCGGATCGTCGGTGAGGGCGGCAGTGGCCCGGAGGCGGTCGAGCTGGTCGTCGCCCACCAGCCGGACGTGTTGCTGCTGGACGTGGAGATGCCCGGGGCGGGGGTCACGGAGACCATCCGGCAGGTGCTGCACCAGCGCCGGGAGGTGCAGATCATCGTGCTCACCATGCACGACGACGCCGAGTTGGTCCGTGAGGTGCTGGAGGCGGGCGCCAGCGCGTACATGTTGAAGACGATCCTGCGCGACGAGTTGCTGGCGGCGGTCCGGTCGGTGCGCCGCCCGTCGGCGAACGTCCTGCTGGCGGTCTCGCGCGGCACGGTCGAGCAACTGGACCGCCGCCCGCCCGGCTCGGGCGGACCGGGCACGGCGCTGACCCAGCGCGAGCGGGAGGTCCTGGTCCTCGCCGCGAGCGCGCTGAGCAACCAGCAGATCGCCTCCCGGCTGCGTATCACCGAGGCCACCGTGAAGCGGCACCTGACCAACGCGTACGCCAAGCTCAACGCCGTGTCCCGGGTGGACGCCATCCGCAAGGCGGTCGCCCGCCGGATCATCTCCGACGGGCAACGGCTCTCCCGCTGAACGGGCGGGACCGGCGACGGAACCGGCGGGCGGTCGCTCAGCTCGCGAGGCACTGGGCGATCACCGTCAGGTGCACGGCGTACTGGGTGACCATGAAGGCCCGGTAGGGGCGGCGTCGGCGGTTCCGGTCGCCGTGGCTGGTCCGGGTCAGCACGCAGACGCCCAGCACCACCGCACCGGCCAGCAACAGCCCGGCCGGCGGCACCAGGGTCGGCTCGGCGACGGCGACCGCAGCCAGTCCCGCCGCGACGAGCAGCGCGCCGGTCGCGAGCAGCCGGCGTGCGACGCGTTCGGGCAGCACGATCGGCAGGGTGTGTCGACCGGCCAGCCGGTCGCCGGCCACGTCCGGCAGGTCCTTCGTCATCCCCACCAGGCCCATCCAGAACGACAGGGCCACGGCCACCGCCACCGCCCGTGGGTCCGGTACGCCGCCACCGGCCGCGTACCAGCCGGCCAGGTAGGTGACCAGGCCGCCGGCCACCACCACGCCGACGAAGCCGGGCAGGTTGGACTTCTGCGGTCGGGGCGCCGCCGAGTAGAGCCAGCCGAGCGCCAACATGGCCGCCACCAGGACGGCGAAGCCGGGGGAGACCAGCAGGCCGAGGGCCATCGCGAGCAGGCTGAGGGCGGCCGCCGCCCCACCGGCGGAGGCGGCGGACAGCGCACCGGTGGCGAGCGGTCGGCCCGAGCCGTTGTGCCGGTCCTCGGTGCGGTCGCAGAGGCCGTTGAGCAGATACACCTGCCAGGTGGCGCAGAGCCAGGCCAGCGCGCCGATAGTCAGGTCCCGTACCGCGGTCGGATGAAATGGCGGTGCGGCCAGCAGCGCGCCCGTCAGGAAGCGGAGCTGGAAGACGGCCTGCACCACCGGCCGGCTCTCCGAGAATGAGAGGCCGACGACGCGGGACAGTGAACCGCCCGACAGCGGATCCGCAATCGACTGAACAGACATCGGCGCCCCTCGAATAGCGAAAAATTATCGATGCGTCTATTCTCGGTCAGTCGGGTGGTAATTCGGCTCCGCCAACGACGGCAGTTACGTCTACTACTTTGGTCGTAGGTCGTCTGCCCCCTTCGCGCGGTGCGTGCACCACCTCCGTAGCTACCACTACTGCGGCCCATCCCGAATGTTTATGGTGGCCCTGCGACGCTATTTCGACGAGCGGAAGCGAACGGGGGAAATGGTGCAGCAGATGATCTGGCCGGTTATGTCCGCCGAATACCGGCCGGCAGTGCCGGCCGACGCCCTGACGATCGCCGTGGTGGTCGACAACGAGGTGACCCGGCGCGGGGTGGCAGCCGTCGTGCAGCAGGTGCCGGAGGTGCGGTTACGGGCCGGTCCGGACGGGGCGGACGTGGTCATCGCCTCGCCCCGGGCGCTGAGTCGCGCCGACTCGCTGCTGGGGCACGACGACGGGCGGCAGCACAAGCTCCTCGTGCTGCTCGACGAGCCGGACCAGGTGGACATCGTGCGCTGGCTGACGCCGGACGGCTACCTCCTGGCCACGGACCTCACCCCGGAGTCCCTGCACCTGGCGTTGACGCAGGTGGCCGACGGCCAGTTGGTGGTGCCCACCGAGTTGAGCCGGCACCTGCTCAGGTTGGCGACCGGCCGGACGAGACGGGACCGCGTCCGGGCACCGGTGCTCACCGCTCGCGAGCGGGAGACGCTGGCGCTGCTCGCCGAAGGGCTGAGCAACCGGCAGATCGGCCGTCGGCTCGGTGTCTCCGAACACGGCGCCAAAAGGCTGGTGGGCAACATCATGACCAAACTGGACTCACCGAACCGCACGCTCGCGGTGGCGATCGCCCTGCGGGAACGGCTGATCCAGGCCGAACCGGCGTAACCCCGGCCAGGTCCGCACCACCACCCGGTAGTCGGCGGTCCCGGTCAACGCGACCGACGCCAGGTGCCCGTCGCCGAGCGTGAGATCCCGCACCACCCACGGACCGGGCAGACCCGTCCCACCCCGGCACCGCAGGCCGCGACCGTACGGTTGCGATCCGGCGACCCGTACCCGGAGTCCCTGCACCAGCCGCCCACCGCTGGCCTTCACGCAGGCCTCCTTGCGGGTCCAGTAGCGGAGGTACCACCAGTCCTGGGCCGGACCGCGAGCGCGGCCGACCCGGGACGCCTCGCCCGGCGGGTAGAACCGCGTCGCCAGCCGACCCACCGGTGACGGCGTGCCGTCCAGGTCCGGCCGGGCGAGACGCTCCACGTCGACCCCGACCTCCCGGCCGGTGGTGACCGCCAGCAGGGCCAGGTCGGCCGAGTGCGTCAGGTTGACCTTCGTCTCCGGCTGTCCGAGCAGCGCCGGCTTACCGTGCCGCCCCCGGTGCCAGACCACCCCCTCCGGAGGTACGCCGAGATACCCGCCGAGGATCAACCGGCTGGTGGCGTGGGCGTGGACGTAGCGGCGGCGCACCCGGGCGTCGCCGAGCCGGTCGGCCCGGCGACGCTCGTGCGGGTCCAGCAGGTCAGCCGGATCCGGATCACCGGCGAGTGGACGGCCCAGCGGAATCCGCCAGACGTGGACGACGCCGTCGAGCCGCATCACGGTGCTCCGGTGGCCGCCAGGACCCGTTCCTGCGCCGCCACCGTCACCAGCAACTCCTCGATCTCCCGCAGGATCCCGGCGGCGTCGTCGCGGCTGAGCCGGGCGGTGTCGGCCCGTACGGTCAGCTCCAGCCGGTCCGGCCCGTCCTCGATGACCTTGAGGAAGAAGGTCAGCTCGTCCACCTCGTACCCGGTGCCGAAGGTGAGTCGGCCGGTCGCCTGCGCGGCACGCAGCCGCTCGGCGGTCACCTCCTCGATCGGGCCCGTGTCCGGCCCGGCCTGTCGCAGGTCGTTGAAGTAGCAGGACGGGTCGGCGGTGGCGGCCAGCGTGCCGCGCAACGCGCTGATCGCCTGCCGGTCACTGATGCCGCTGCGGTACGCCTTCATGGCCGTACCCCAGCAGCTCTTGACCAGCACGGCGAAGTCCTCGGCGGAGACGTCGATCGTGGCCGGCACGTCCTGCACCAGGTTGCCGACGTAGCCCCGCAGCTCCGCCCGGTGCCGGTTGCCGGCGATCAGGGTCATCGGCACCCGGTCGTGGCCGGTACGCCGGCCGAGGACCTTCGCGGTGGCCGTGAGCAGCACGACGGAGCTGCCCGTGGCGTACCGGGTGGCGATGGCGTCCAGGGCCAGCTTGACCGCGCTGGTGCTGAGCGTCGCGACGGCGTACCGGGGGGACTCCGGCTCCCGAGGGGTGAAGATCGCCGGTGGGGCGGTCGCCAGTTGCTCCCGCCAGTGGGCCAACGATCGTTCCTGGACCCGGCGCCCCGGTTCGCTCTGCTCGAACTCGGCCAACTCGACCGGCTGCATCGCGGGCGGCGGCAGTTCCTCGCCGGCCAGCAGCCGGGCCAGTTCGGCACCGATCACCCGGGTGCCCAGGTAGTCGGTGGCCGCGTGGGACACACAGGTGATCACCACTCGGGGTGCGCCGTCCAGCACACCGACGGCGGGCCGGATCGGCCACTGGGTCGTGTGGTCGAACCGGTGCCCCCGGACCTGTGCCTCCAGGTCGTCGACGAGCGCCCGTGGATCGGGATCCTCGGCGGTGGCCTCGCAGATCTCCACCGGCAGTTCCCCGGCGGCCATCACCTGCTGCATCAGGTCCCCGGCCGGATCGCGGTGGAAGAGGGTGCGCAGCGCCTCGTGCCGGCGGACCAGGGCGCCCAGCGCGGCGAGCACGCCCGGCAGGTCCACCCCCTCGGGCACCGGGGTGAAGACCGTCGAGTTGTAGAAGGAGGTGTCCGGCATCTGCCGGTCGATGTCCACCCAGATGCTGCGCTGTCCCAGGGTGGCGGGGGCGAGTACGCCCCGCTCGCCGTCGATGCGTACCGCCTGCCGGGTCATTCGCGCCATGCCGCCGCCTCCTTCTCGTCCTGGTCGTGGTCGGTGGTCTCCGGGGTCGGGGTGCCCGCTCGTCGGCGGACGAAGAGGACGGTGGCGAACACGGCGGCGATGCCGAACAGGTTGGCGATCGCGATCGTCCAGTACAGCGGCTCCGGCCCACCGGCGGACCGGGCCAGGTAGCCGCCGACCGCCACGATGCCGCCGAAGTAGACGACGTTCAGGGCGATCGCGAGTGGCCCGCCGCCGACCTGCTCCAGCACGGTGAGCGCGGCGAGGACCAGGCCCATCAGCACGAAGGTGGGTGCGACGATGCCGAGGTAGCGGGACGCCTCGGCGGCCACCGCCGGGTCGGCCGCCGTCACCCGGGCCAGCCAGTCCCGGCCGGTCCACACCACCAGCGCGCAGACCACGTAGAACGCGGCGGTCACCTGGAGGCCGGCGCGCAGCACGCCCGGCATCCGGTGGCTCTCCCCGGCGCCCCGGTACTGGTTGGCGACGATCGCGGTGGCCGCGCCGATCGCCACACCGGCGACGATCACCACGCTCTGCACCACGTACGCCACCGCGAAGCCGGACACCACGGTCGCGCCGAAGGCGCTCACCACCCAGGTCAGCGCGAAGTTGCTGGCGAAGATCGCCACGTACGACGCGAAGACCGGCAGACCCACGCCGGCCAGCAGGCCGAACAGGTCGGGTCGCCAGGCCAGCGACGTGCCGGGCTGCCACACGCCGGTACGCCACAGCAGGTAGCCACCGAGCGCGCTGCCGACCACGCCGGACGCGGCGATGGCGATCGGCACCGACCAGAGGCCCAGGCCCAGACCGCCGGGCAGGCCGAGCGCGGCCACGCCGACGATCTCCACGGCGGCGGCGGCGAGGAGTACCGCCGCTCCCTCCCGGGGGCGTCCCGCGCCCCGCAGGGTGGCTCCGCAGAGCACCGACCCGAGCCCGAGCAGCGCGGCCAGGCAGACCCACCGGACGAACCACACGAAGTCGCTCTGCGCCCCCGGGTCGACCCCGAACAACTGACCCATCCCGGGTGCGGCGAGTCCGAGCAGCAGCAGCACCACGACCGACGCCACGGCGCCGATCCGGGCGAACCCGGCCAGCGCCCGGATGCGGCTCCCGGCGTCGTCGCCGCTGAGCGCCGACGCGACCTGGTTCGGTACGGCGAGCCCGGCGTGCAGGGCGATGATCACGAACATGATCGGGGTGAACAGCGAGCGGATGTAGAGCGAGTCGTCGCCCATCCGGCTCATCAGGGCGACCACCACGAGTGGGACCAGGACGCCCACCAGGTCGCCGAGAACCATCGGCGAGGCCTGGCGCAGCACCTGGCGGCGGTACTCAGTCATCGTCGAACCTGCCCTTGGTCAGTGCGTGACAGACGGTGAGCCGCTGCACGTTGCGGGTGCCCTCCATGAACTCGACCCCCCGGGCGTCGCGGGCCAGCTTGTCCAGCCAGGGATGCGCGAACCGGGACCCCGGGCCGAGGATCCGCAACGCCTGCTGGGTGGCCTCCTCGGCGAGCTGGGCGGCCTGCGCCTTCGCGGCCGAGGCGTAGTAGCCGTTGCGGGCGTCCCGGTCCACCTCGTGAGCGGCGCGCAGGATCAGTTGGCGTGTGGTGTGTACCCGATGACCCAGCCGGTCCAGCTCGTCGCGACCCCGTCCGGACTGCGATCGAGCATACTCGATGGCGGCCCGCGCGATCCCCAACGCGATGGCGGCCACCCCGGGGCGCAGCAGGTTGAACGTCCGCAACGCACTCCACATGCCGCGTGCCGAGGCCGGCAGATGGGCGCCGAGGATCCGGCCGGGCGCCACCGGTACGCCGTCGAGGCGGATCGCGCTGATCTGCGCGCCCCGCAGGCCGACGGTGTCCAGCGCCTGGGCGTGGTAGCCGGGAGCCGACGTCTCCACCAGCACCGCGACCACCCCGAGCGGCCCCGAGCCGGTACGCGCGAAGACCGTGCCCACCTCGGCACGGGTGGCGTTGCCGACGTACCGCTTCTCGCCGTGCAGGGTCGCCGACCCGTCCGGCGCCTTGCGGAGCTGCGTGCTCAGCGACATCGCGTCGGAGCCGCGTGCCGGCTCGGTCAGGGCGAAGAACGTCCAGGTGGGACGCGACCGCACCCGCCCGAAATACCACTCCTGCTGGGCCTCGTCGCCGAGCATCCCGACCAGCACGCCGGAGAGCGAGGCACCCGGTGAGGCCAGGAACATCCCCGCGTCGCCGAAGGCGATCTCCTCGGCGGCGACCACCCGCTCCACGGCGGTGCTGCCGTAGTACGTGTACCTGCCGATCCGCATCGGGTCCGGTTGCAGGTGCGCCGGGATCATCGTCTTCCCGACGTAGTCGATCGCGGGCAGGTCCAGGTGCCGATAGACGGTGTCCGGGTCGCGCTCCAGGTCGAAGGCGTACGGCCGCAGCTCCGCCGCCCACTCCCGGGCGTGCTCGCGCAGTACCCGCAGCCGGTCATCCGGCTCGATGATCGCCATGGTCAACTCCGTCGAGGTACGCGTCGGCGAGCAGTTCGGACAGGTGCGCGATCCCGCCCGGCCCGTCGGTCAGGAAGCCGCCGGCACCGAGCAGCCGCAACGACGCGCGGTCGGCGTCGGTGAGCTGGCGGTGCAGGTAGGCGGCGAGGGAGGGGTCCGGGTCGTGCTCCAGTGCGTCGAGGACCGCGGCGACGCCCTGCTGCTCGGTGACGATCTCGGCGAGGCTGCCCTGGACCAGTTGCTGCTGGATCAGCGGCACCCCACCGGTCGTCCGGCCGGTCAGGTACTCCCTGGCCTGGTCGAGCAGCCACTGCGAGACGCCGAGCCGCATCCAGGTCAGGCCGAGCACCCACCCGGCGGGCCGGTCGTCCGTCCCACCGGAGAGGTGCTGCCACCCCGGCGGGCGCAGCCCGTGTCCGCGCGGCCCGTGCACCGTCTCCGGTGCGCCGGTCGCGGTCAGCAACGCCGTCCAGCCCGCCACCAGGCCGTCCCGGCGGGCCACCGTCCGACAGTGGGCCAGCGTGACCACCGCCTGCGCGGTCACCACGTCGGGTCCCAGGCGAGCACGGTGAGGTAGCGCAGCACCGGGTCGTACTCGGCCAGCACGGTCCGGCCGGTGAGCTGCCGGGCGGTGGTCCAGATCCCGGTGCAGAGCGTGCCCCGCCCCACCCGGTGCACCCGCTCGGCCCGCAGCGCGACCTCGGCGGTGACCGGCACGTCGTAGCCGGCCACCAGCGCGAACGGCCGACCGTCGCGGGCCGAGATCTCGTCCAGGACGTCGACCAGCAGCGCCGCTGCCGCCGCCGGGTCGACCTCGGTGCGCTGACCGAGCAGCACGCCGGTCTCGCCGGGCGCGGTCGGTCGGAAGGCGTACGCCACCGCGACGTCCTCGGCCGGCACCCGCTCGGTCGCGTCCACCTCCCAGGGCAGGTTGCGCTGGTCGAGGACGACAAGGGCGGTACGCGCGTCGGCTGCCGCGTCGCGCAGGTGGTCGGCGGCCAGCCGCAGCGCGGTGAACGGCGCGGTGACGCCCTGGTCGCTGACGCAGAACACGGTCGGGCGACCGGGTGCCGCCTCGACCAGGTAGCACCCGGCCGAGGCCCGGGAGTCGATGTCCGGGGTGGCGAACGCGAGGACGATCCGGCGCAGCGTGTCCACGCCCGGGGTCAGCTCGGCCACCACCGTCGACGCCATCGTCGTGTACGAGGTGACCTGGGCCTTGGCGAGGAACTCCGGGTCGTAGGAGCGGCCGTAGGCGCCCACCATGTCGGCGAGGTAGCGGTCCAGGCCGTCGTCCTCGATCGGCCCGTTGCCGCGGAAGGTGCGGGCGGCGGACGCCGCCGGCCGGACCGGCAGCTCCCGAAGGAGGCCGGTCCGGTCGGCGGCGAGCCGTGGTGCGACTGTGGTGAACACGGTCAGCGGCTCACGTGCTCGTTGACGTACTCGGAGAGGGTGGTGACGGTCTCGAAGTGCCGCTGCTCCAGGTCGTCCGGGTCGAACTCGGCACCGAGCTCGTTCTCCAGTTCGAGCAGCAACTCCAGCACGCTGGTCGAGTCGAGCCCGAGGTCGTCGAAGAGCCGGGTGTCCGGGGTGATGGTGGCGACGTCCCGCTTGAGGACGGCGGCGAGTGCGGTGCGGACGCTGGCCACCACGGCCTCGTCCACCACCGGCGCCGGGGGCTGACCCTGCACAATCGTCTCGGTCATGACACGCGAATCCTTTCGTTCGAGGGGTGTCCGTTGCTGGTGACGGTCGACACGAGTCGGGCCGGTGCGGCCAGCTCGTCGTGCGTCGGCTGTCGGCTGAGCAGGTCCTCCGGGTCGTCCCGGTGCCGGACCAGGTAGGCGTGTCCCTCGTGGACCAGCACCTCGGCCGGGTAGCCGTGGCTGAGGAAGTGCACGGGGGAGGCGGTCGGCCCGTACGCCCCGGAGCGCAGCACCCCGATGAGGTCGCCGGGACGGACCGTCGGCAGCGGCACGTTCTTGCCGATGGTGTCGTTGGGCGTACAGAGCGGGCCGGTGACCTGCCACTCCGCCACGGCCGGCTCGGCCGGACGGTTGAGCAGGACCATCGGGTAGTTGCGCTTGACGAAGGAGCCGGTCCCGACGGCCGCCATGTGGTGGTTGGTGCCACCGTCGGCGACGGCGAAGCGCTGGCCCATCGACTCCTTGACGTAGCGGACGCCCACCACGTACACACCGGAGGGCGCGGTCAGGTACCGACCCAGCTCCATGATCACGCGGGTGTCCGGGTGCCGGTCGCGGAACGCCTCCACCACCGGGTTCACCCGCTCGGCCACCAGGGCCGGGTCGAGGTCGGTCTCGCCCTCGAAGTACGCCACGCCCAGCCCGCCGCCGATGTCGACCATCTCCAGCGGGAAGCCGTGCCGCAGCGCCAGCCGCTCGGCGAGCTCCAGGATCCGCGCGGTGTTCTCGGCGATGACCTCTTCGCTGAGGATGCGGGTGCCCAGGTAGGCGTGCACGCCCATCACCCGGATGTGGGGGTACGCGCCCAGGTCGGGCGCGGCGAGGAGCTGCGCCTCGTCGATGCCGAACTGGCGCGGCTTGCCGCCCATGGTCAGCCCGCCGCCCTTGACCGCGAACTCCGGGTTGACCCGGAGCGCGACCGGCGCGACGACGTCGTGCTCGGCGGCCACCTCGTTGAGCAGTTCCAGCTCGCCGAAGGACTCGACGACCACCGCGTACACCTGCTCGCGCAGGCAGGCGGCCAACTCGTCGCGGCTCTTGCCGGGTCCGAGGAAGATGATGTCCCGGGGTGCCACCCCGGCCCGCCGCGCGGTGATCAGCTCGGTCAGCGACGACACCTCCGCGCAGGCGCCGTAGCCGTGCAGCACCGCGCAGACCGACAGGTTGGGATTGGCCTTCAGCGAGAAGAACATGTCCACGGCGGGGTGCAGGCGCTCCCGCAGGCCCTGGTACTGCCGCCGCAGCTGCTCGCCGTCGTAGACGAACATCGGCGTGCCGAATCGCTCGGCCAACTCGGTGATGCCGATGCCCTGCACCTCGTGCTCGGCGGTCATGATCCGGTCCTTTCGGTCAGGCCGGCGACCACGCCGGCCACGTGTTCGTCGAGCTGGCGCACCCGCTCCTCGGTCGGCGCGACGACCAGCGCGTAGAGCCGGCCGTCGAAGTCGCCGTCGCCACCGGCGGCGGCGTTGACCGTGGCGAAGTTGTTCACCAGGACGCCCTCCTCACCGGCCCGGGTGAGCAGGACGTCGCCGAGCGCCCCGTGCAGCCGCTTGAACGGCAGCGGCTCGGGCAGTCGCAGCGGGTACTGCCGGGCCAGCGCCACCCAGCCGGCGGGGACGAAGCGCTCCTGCAACGGGAGCTGGTAGGTGGACATGTTGTTGCGGGCGTTGATCTCGGTGACCGGGAAGAGGCGCTCGTCGTCGCCGACCATCGCGTCGACGCCGACCACTCCGACGTATCCGTCGGCGTGCAGCCGCTCGCCGAGCAGTCGGGCCGCGTCCCGGATCTCCGCCTCCTGGCGGTCGTCGAGCCGGGCCGGGATGCGGTGTCCCTTGTGCACGCCGGACTCGGTGATCGCCTCCTTGACGAAGTCGAACCGGACGTCGCCGTCGCGCCCCACGGTCATCTGGTAGTTGAGGTCGGCCCGCTTGGCCACGAACTCCTCCACCACCAGGGCGACCCGGTCGGAGCCGGTGGTGCGGGCCTTGCGGCTCACCATCCGGTCCATCTGGTCCAGCCGGCGCGGGTCGTCGACCACGACGATCCCCTTGCCGGAGACCCCGTACGCGTCCTTCACCACCACCCGGCGGCCGTCCGAGAGGATCTCCTTGGCCCAGGCGACCGCCGCCGACCACTCGGCGATCGTGACGCAACCCCGACCGGCCGGCTGCCGCAGGCCCACCTCGTCGGCGACCTGCCGGCTGTAGACCTTGCTGTTGACGGCCTTGCAGGTCTGTGCGGAGCTGCCGGCGATCCGGATGCCGGTGCGGGCGGCGATCTCCTCCTCCAGCACCGAGACGCCGTGCACCGACAGGTGCGCGCCCTGCTCCGCCCACTGGGCCATCCGGCGCAGCAGCTCGGAGTCGGCGAGTACGTCCTGGCTGACGGTGTGCTGCGGGTTCTGCGCCGACACGGTGTGGATCTCCGGCAGCTCGACGCCCAGGCCGGTCAGGAAGGCCAGGTAGTCGGGGTCGGGGGCGGCCTTGAGCAGCACCCGGTCACCCGCCCCGGCCAACAGCAGCGCGAACTCGTCCATCCGGTTCACCACCGCGCTGCCGGAGCCGAACGCCATCCGGGGCAGGCCCGGCTCGTCCTCGCCCCACACGTCCTCCACCTCGAAGTTGCCGAGGAAGACGAAACGCGCCTCCGGGTCGCCGGTCACCGCGGTCTTGAGCCGGGGTATGAACGGTGCGGTCATCATGCCTCCTAGTGCTCGAAGACCATGGCGGAGAAGGTCGCGCCGAGCCCGACGGCGACCATCAGGTAGCGGTCGCCCGGCGCGAGCCGCTCCAGTTCCAGGGCCGTCTGGTAGTTGATGAAGGAGTCGGCGCAGAAGCAGTGGCCGGTCGACGCGACGTTGTCCAGCAGCACCCGGTCCACCGGGTAACCGAGCTGCTTGCACAGCCGCACCCAGGAGAGCCGGTTCACGTTGTGCGGCAGGATCAGGTCCACGTCGGAGAGCGCGACACCGGCCTGCGCCACCGCCGCCATGACCACCTCGGCCAGACCGTCCTGATAGATCGCCTCGAACTCGGCGGCCCGCGCGGCGTCCATTCGCAGACCGGCGTTGAACTGCCCGTACGTCCGGGTGGCGTAGCCCAGCAGCCGGTCGTGGTCGCCGCTGAGCCCGACCAGGACGGCGGCCGAGCCCTCGCCCATGAAGGTGGTGTTCGGGATGAGCTGCGCGGTGGGGGTGAACGCCTTCTCCCCGGCGAAGACCAGGGCCAACGCGTCCGGGTCCCCGTCGGCGGCCAGCAGCTCACCGGCGAGGTGCACGGCGAGCAGCCCCGACGCGCAGGCGTGCTGGGTGACCGCGAACGAGACCGCGTGCTCCAGGCCGAGCGCGGTGCGGACCTGGTGCAGCGGGTTCTCCGGGTACGGCGCCACGGTCTGCAACGTGCGGGCCTGGAGCACGTACCGGACCTGGCTCTCGCGTCCGGTCAGCGCGGTCAGCTTGCCGGCCGCGTTGATCATCATCTGGGTCAGGTCGCCGTCCGGGTCGTAGCGCACCTCGGACAGGCCGTAGAAGCGGCGGAACGTCGCCACCTGCTTCGGGTCCATCGCCAGTCGGGCACCGATCTCCTCGATCGGTACGACCGCCGACGGAAGATAGGCGGAGACCGCCTCGATGGACGTCACCGGGCACCCGCGGGTTGTTGTCCGGCGATCAGTTCGGTCAGGTGCGCGGTCAGCTCGTCGATGGTCGGGTGGTCCCAGACCAGGGTCTCGCTGAGCCGCATGTCCAGGTGCGTCTCGATGTCGCCGCAGAGAGCGAGCGCATAGACCGAGTCCAGGCCGTACTCGGCGAGGCGGACGGTGGGGTCGATCTCGTCCTCGGGCCGGCGCAGGTACTCCGCGACGCAGCGGGTCAACCAGGAACGCAGGTCGCCCGCGCCCTCGGCGGTGGATGCCATGTGGGTTTCCTTCCTCGGATGGTTGGCGGTGCGGACTGGCCTCCGGGTCATCCCGGCAGCGGTCGGCGGGACAGGTCGAAGCTGCGTCGCTCCGCGTGCCGGGCGGCCAGTTCCTGATAGAGCGGCTCGCGGTGGTCGCCGGCGCGGTCGTCGCCCGGACGGCCGAGGCTGCGGGCCAGCCGGTCCAGTGCCCCGGTGACCCAGGCCGGGTCGTCGTCCCGGGCCAGCCAGACGTTCAGGCAGGCCGAGGCGGCGAGCACGGTGGCGTACCGGGCGGGCAGGTCGAGCACCTCGACGCGGGCGTCCACGCCCAGGTCGGAGGGGTGCAGCGCGGCCCCCGCCTCGGCGAGGTCGCCGAGTTCGGCCGTGAACTGCCCGGCCAGCCGGCGGAGTCGCTGCTGCTCCGGCTCGTCGCCGGTGAGCCGGTCCACGGCCGCGCCCAGCGATCCGGCCAGGCCGTCCAGCCCGCCGGCGGAGACCCTTAGCCGCGCGAACGGCAGCTCGGGCAGTTCCTCGCCGATCCGGAACAGCGCCGGGTCGGCCGGCTCCGGATGCACCCAGCCGCGCCGCGCCAGCAGCGGCACCTGGGGAAGCATGGTGCCCAGGCAGGCGACACGGGCGGCGTGCCCGAACCCGGCCGGGGCCAGGTCGCGCAGCAGCTTCTGGAAGATCGCGTACCGGCCCTCGCGCAGGTAGAAGTGCGCCCCGAGCACCAGGGAGAGCTGGTGCATCGCGTCCATCAGCCGCTTGCCCACCAGGTACTTCACGGCGGAGGCGTACATGCTGGTCTGGCCGGGCAGCAGGTGCAGCGCGCGGGCCGCGACCAGGCCGAGGCTGTCGCAGATCAGCAGATCCAGGTACGCGTCGACGAGCAGCCGCCGGACCTCGGGCTGGTCGGCGACGCGGTGGCCGTAGAGACGCCGGTCGGCGGCGAAGTCCATGGTCGACCGCAGACCCGAGTCGAGGACACCGGCGAGCATGCTGGGGATCGCGGTGCGGGTGAGCTGGAACGAGCGCAGCGCGGTCTCGATGCCCTGACCGGGCCGACCCACCACCGCCTCGTCGTCCACCGGGCAGTCGGTGAACTCGATGCCGCCCAACTGCACGCCGCGCATGCCCACGCTCGGGTAGCGGGCCAGGTCACGCATCACGCCGTCCGGCAGCGTCTGCTTGTCGACCAGGATCTGCGAGTGGCTGCGGCTGCCCGGCCGCTCGTCGGTGCGGGCCAGCAGCACCAGCCCCCGTGCCCGCGTGACGTTGGTGACCACCTCCTTGCGTCCGGTCAGCCGCCACCCGCCGGTCGTGCCCGGCCGGGCCGCGAACTCGGCGCGGGAGAAGTCGTTGCCGTGCGCCAGTTCGTGGTAGGCCGAGGCGATCTTCTGGTTGGAGAGCAGCGTGTCGGCCACCCATCGGGTCTGCGTCGGTGAGCCGGCGGCCCAGACGTTGACCGACGAGATGAACGAGCTGACGCCGTAGCCGAGCCCCAGCGACGGGTCCCGCCGGAACACCGTCCGCAGCACCTGGATCAGGTCGTCGGCCCCGGCCAGCCGCCCGCCGTGGCGGCGTGGCACGAACTCGGCGTTGAGGCAGTACGCGTCGAGGGCGCGCTCGGCGGCGCCGAACACCTCGTCCTTCTCGTCGGCCACCAGCGCGGCCGTGCCGCCGAGCGGGTTGCCGTCGTCGGACGGGTCGCCGAGCAGGTGTTCCAGCTCGTCCAGCCGGGCGGGGGCCGTCATGACAGCTCCTTGAGGTCGTCGGTGAGCCGGTCGAAGGCGGCGGGGTCGGGCCGGTGACCGCCGATCCGGTCGACGATCAGGGCCAGCGTGGCGGCCAGTTCCGGCCGGGCCGGCTCGGCGGACCACCGGTGCAGCACGGCGGCGGCGGCCAGGCACCACTCGTACCGTCGGGCCAGGTCGAACGCCTCGACGCCGGCCGTCACGCCCTGCGGCGGCAGGGCGGCCATCTCGTCGTGCAGCCGCTCGGCGGAGTCCAGGACGTACGCGGCGAGCCGCACCACGCTCTCCGGCGCCGTCGTGCGGACCTGCTCCACCAGGAAGGGCAGGCTCTGCACCAGGCTGCATCCGGTGCGGGAGAACAGCTCCAGGCGACCCGGGTCGGTGGGTGCGCCGACCTCGACGCCGTGCAGCCCTGCGCCGACCTCGACGCCCCGCAGCCCGGCGACGTCCCGGACCCGTTGCCGCCAGCCGGCCACCAGACGCGGGAACTGGGTGATCAGCGAGTGCCGGTTGACGAAGGTGTTGCCGTCGAAGATGCCCACGATGCGGTGGTCCCGCTCCAGCTTCTGGAACGCGCCGTCGGCGTACACGGTGGTCAGGAACGCGCGGGCGCCGAGCAGCTCGCCGCACCGCGCGATCGCCTCGTCGACCAGGGTCGGCGCCAGCGCCTTCGCCACCGCCGAGTAGACGCTCATCTCGCCGGTCAGCGCGCCGGCCGCCCGCCCGGCGAACAGCACCACCGACTCCGCCACCAGCGCGGCGGCGGAGATCTCCCCGAAGCTGCGCCGCACGTGCGGCAACTCGATCAGCCGACGACCGTAGAGCTCCCGCTCCCGCACGAACCGCAGGGTCAGCTCCCGGGCGTGGTCGACGGCGCCGAGCGAGAGCCCGGCCGCCATCACCCGGGTCAACTGGAGCGCCTTGAGCACGATCTCCAGGCCCGCACCGGGCCGCCCGACCAGCGCCTCGGGCGGCACCACCGCACCGTCGAAGGCGAGGCCGCTGATGTCCGCGCCCCGGATGCCGTGCGTACGCGCCTTCGGCAACGTCCGGTAGCTGCCCGGGGCGAGCCGGTCCTTGTCGACCAGGAACAGGCTGTGGCCGCGTGCCCCGGCGTCGGCCGAGGTGCGGGCGAGCACGCAGACCGTCCCGGCCCGGGTGGCGTTGTTGATCGGCCACTTCTCGCCGTCCAGGCGGTACCCGTCCGGGCACTCGGTGGCGGTCAGCTCGCCGGCCACCAGGTCGCTGCCGTGCCCGCGCTCGGTCAGCGCCCAGGAGACCACCGCACCGGCCCGGATCCGCGCCCCGAGCCGCTCGGCCCGTTCCGGGTCACCGGCCACCCAGACGCAGACCGCGCCCAGGTAGGTCTTGGCGTGCGCGATCGCGGCGGTCAGGTCGTGCCGGGCGATCGTCCGGACCACCTCGACGAGCTGCGTGTGATCGGTCGACGCGCCGCCGAAGCGCGCCGGCACGTACCAGTCGGGAACCCCCAGCTCGTCCAGCAGACGTACGGCGTCGGTGGGGAACGTCTCGGTCCGGTCCAGCTCGGCGACCCGGTCCGGGCGGAACGGCTCGGCCGTGGCCAGGGCGGCGTCCAGCAGGCCCGGCGAGATGGTGGTGACGGCGCTCATCGGGCCACCCCGGCCAGCTCACGATCCCGGTCGGTGGCGTCCAGGTGGGAGCGGACCTCCGGGGTGAGGTCGGCGTACGTGCCGGTGAGCGAGCCCTCCTGGAAGGCGCGACGGACCGCGACCCGCTGGATCTTGCCGCTGGTGGTCCGGGACACCCCGCCCGGGCGGACCAGCAGCACGCTCGCCTCCACGCCGAACTCGCGGGACAACCGGTGCCGCACCGCCGCCGAGATCCGGGCCAGCTCCTCCGGCGTCGCCCGGCCGGCCCGTACCTCGTGCACCAGGACCACCTGCTCCTCGGGCACCGGCACGCTGAACGCGGCTCCGACACCGAGCGCCAGCGCGGGATGCACGGTGCGCGCCTCGGCCTCCAGGTCCTGCGGATACAGGTTGCGGCCCCGGATGATCAGCAGCTCCTTGATCCGCCCGGAGATGTACAGCTCGTCGTCGAGGCGTACCCCGAGGTCGCCGGTGCGCAGGAAACCGCGCTCGCCACAGGCGGTCTCCGCGTCGAAGACGGCGGCCGTGGCCTCGGGGTTCTCCCAGTACCCGCGCGCGACGCTCGGTCCGCGCAGCCAGATCTCGCCCACCTCACCGTCGGGGAGCAGCACGTGGCGCTCCGGGTCGACGATGCGGATGTCCATCTCGGACGTCGCGCCGCAGCCGACCAGGTCACGGGTGGCCTCGTCGGTGTCCGGCCCGACCGGTCGGGCCTGCCCCCGGCTTAGGTGCGCGGCGTCGACCCGGGTGATGCGGGGAAGCCGGTACTGCCCGACGCAGGAGACCGCAAGCGTCGCCTCGGCCAGCCCATAGCCGGGGCCGACCGCCTCCGGCCGCAGGCCGTAGGGCGCGAACCGGTCGCGGAAGCGGGCCAGCGTGCTCGCCTGGACCGGCTCGGCGCCGTTGACCGCGACCCGCCAACGGGACAGGTCCAGGCCGGCGAGCCTCTCCTCGGCGATCCGGTTCAGGCACATCTCGTAGGCGAAGTTGGGTGCCGGGGAGATCTGCACGTCGAAGCGGTCCACCAGGAACAACCAGCTCTGCGGGTGCCGCAGGAACACCGAGGCGGGCATGTGCACGGTGGTGCTGCCGACGTACAGCGGGGAGAGGAAGAGCCCGATCAGGCCGAAGTCGTGGTGCATCGGCAGCCAGCCGCCGTGCCGGGCGTCCGACGGCGCGCCGAGGATGCGCTGGTAGACCCCGGCGTTGTCGGCCAGGTTGCCGTGCGTCACCACGACGCCCCGGGGCTGGCTGGTGGACCCGGAGGTGTACTGGAGGAAGGCGATCCGGTCCGGGTCGTCGGGCAGGGCACGGAACTGTCCGACGTCGGGCAGCGCGGTCGCGTCGGTCACCAGACGCGGCAGGTCGCCCACCCCGGCCGCCTCCGCCCAGGTGGCCACGTCACCGGCCACCCGCTCCTCGGTGAGCAGGGCGGCGGCCCGCGCGTTGCGGACGATCGCGGTGAGCCGCTGGCTGCGGTGCTGCTGCCCGTCCGGCACCGGCACCACGATCGGGATCACGCCGGAGTACAGGCAGCCGAGGACGGCGAGGGCCAACTGCGGGCCCGGCGGATAGAGCAGCATCGCCCGGTCGCCGGCGGCCAGCCGGTCCTGGAACAGCGCGCCGACCCGGCGGGCCGCGTCGTGGATCTGGGCGTACGAGTAGCTGATCGGGGCGTCGTCACGCATCGGGTCGGCCACGTAGGTGAACGCGGTCCGCTCGCCGAACTGCGCGACGTTGACCTCCATCCGGGCACTGAAGCTGGTCACCGTTCACGCTCCTGCTGAGTCGTCTGAATCGAGATCGCTCGGTTGGGGCACAGGTGTGCGGCCTCCCGCACGGCCGGGACCCGGTCCGGCTCCGGCTCGGCCACCAGCAGCACGACCGTCCCGTGGTCGTCCTCGTCGAACACCTCCGGCGCGAGCCGGACGCAGTGCCCGGCGCCGAGACAGCGCTCCGCCGCGACGGTGAGCAGGACCGTCATCGGGTCACCACCGCACCGGCAGCCGGCCGAGCCCGAACACCACGCCCTGCTTGACCGGGACCTGCTCGACCGGTACGGCCAGGTGCAGCCCCGGGATCCGGGTGAACAGCGCCCGCAGCGCGATCAGCAGCTCCAGCCGTCCCAGGTGCTGGCCGACGCACTGGTGGATGCCGAAGCCGAAGGTCAGGTGACCGCGTGCCGCCCGCCGTACGTCCAGCACGTCGGGGTCCGCGAACCGTTCCGCATCCCGGTTGGCCCCGGGGAGCAGCAGCACGATGCCCTCCCCGGCCCGGATCAGCTCGCCGTCCACCTCCAGGTCGGCGGTGGCGACGCGGACCGTGGCACCGGTGAGCGACAGGTACCGCAGCAGCTCCTCGACCGCGTCCGGCCACCGCTCCGGCTCGGCCCGCAACAGGTCGAGCTGGGTACGCTCGGTGAGCAGAGTGAGCACGCTCATGCCCAGCGTGTTGACGGTGATGTCCTGTCCGGCGAGCACGATGGCGATGCCGAGGCCGGTCGCCTCCTCGACGGTCAGCTCGCCCTCGTCGATCCGCTCGACCAGATCCCGCAACTGGCCGTCCCGCAGCGTGTCCCGACCCTCGGTGAGCAGGTGGGTCAGGTAGCCGGTCATCGACCGGACCGGATTGAACCGCTTGTAGGTCACCGTCTGGAAGTGCGCGACGTCCGCCTCCGGCACCCCGAGCAGCCGACCCAGGACCTCCGCGACCAGCGGCTTGGCGAACACGTCGAGCAGGTCCACCGGCGGCGACTCGGCCAGCATCCGGTCCAGGTAGGCGTCGGTGTACCGGACGATCTCCGGTTCCCAGGCGCTGATCCGCTTGTAGGTCAGGCTGGGCAGCACCGCCCGCCGCTGCCGCGAGTGCGCCGGCGGATCGGTCCGCAGCAACGCCTCGATGGTCGCCGAACCGCTCTGCCGCAGCCCCGCCATGCCGGGCACCGGCACCGGCATGGCCGGCTGCCGGACGTCCACACTGGTGTCCGGGCTGGCCAGGATCGCCCGGGTCGCCGCGTACCCGGTGACGACCCAGACCGGACGGCCGTCGAACAGCCGCGCCCGGGTGACCGTCCCGCGCTCCCGCAGCTCCCGGTATTCCTCCGGCGGCTGGTACGGGCACTGACGCTTCAGGGGCAGCTCGGGTAGCTGCGTGATGTCTTCCGTGGCCACGGCTCTGCTCACCGATACCGCCCCTCTCTCCCCCGCTTGTCTCATCGAAGACGAGTCTGCGGAGGTGAGAGAGTTTCGATAAGACACCGCCGGGCGGCGGAAAGAGCGCCCGGCCGGGCATACCCGATCGGGTATGCCCGGCCGGTCAGGGTGGGTCGGCTCGGCCGACCCCGCTACCTAGGGCGCGGGAGCCACTGGTTCAGCGGCGTACGGTCACCGCCTTGCTGGTCGACCTGCCGTCCACGTACCCCGCCTTGCGGGCGATCACCACGACGGTCAGCTTCTTGTTGCGCATCGAGGACTTGAGCTTCAGCGTCTTCCCCGTCGCGCCCTTGATCACTTTGCCGTTGAGCCGCCACTCGTAACGGTAGGAGTCGACCTTCGGCGACCAGGTGCCGACCAGTGCCTTCACCGTCCGGCCCACCTTCGGGGTACCGCTGACCGACGGCTTCTTCGTCGCCTTCGACGCCTTACCCTTGGCGACCACGGCCGATGCGGGTGAGGTGGCCACACCGGACGGATGGCCGGTACGCCTCGCGGTCACCGTGACGGTGAGCCGCTTGCCCACCACCGACGGCGTGACCTTCAGGGACGCACCGGTCGCGCTCTTGATCGCGGTGCCGTTGGCCGACCACTGATAGGCGTACGAGGTGGGGGCCGGGCTCCACGTGCCGGGTGCCGCCTTCACCGTCGAGCCGACCGCGAGGGTGCCCGAGATCGACGGCTTCTTCGTCGCCGTCGGCGGTGCGGGAGCCGGAGGCGGCGGGGGCGGCGGCGGGGCGAGTCGTGGGCCGGCGACGGTCAGGGCGGGACCCACGCCGTCAGCGGGCTGGGCGGTCAACGTCCACGCGAAGGCACCGTCGGCCAGCGGCCTACCGGCGGAGTCCCGGCCGTCCCAGGCCACCCGCAGCAGGCCCCGGACCGACGAGCCGGACAGCGTACGCAGGGCGGTGCCCGCCGCGTCACGGACGACGAACTGCCAGGAGGCGGCGGGCTTCGACAGCCACCACTGACCGGACCAGGCATCGGTCTCGTCGGACACGGTCGAGTCGATCACGCTCAACGCCGATGCCGGGATGCCGGTCGGCACGATGTGGACCTGCTGCCGCCGGTCGGCGTACGCGACCGCGCCGCCGAACCGGTCCACGGTCCAGGCGGTACGCGGTGCGGCACCCGGACCGAGGTCGTCCGCGTCCACCAGCGTCCGGGCCGGGCGCTGGCCGTTCAGGTCGACCAGCCGGAGCCCGCCGTTCACCTGCTCGACCAGGTAGCCGTCGCCGAGCAGCACGTCACGTGCCGGGGCGGGCAGGTGGCGCTTGGCCACCCGGTCCCAGACACCCGAGCCCCGCTCGCTGTACGTGTAGTCCACGCACGCCCAGTACACCCAGCGCCCCACGGCCTGCAGCCGGGTGGCCGAGCATCCGTTGCTGGTGGTGAAACTCTCCAGGACGGTGCCGGTGGGAAGCTGGGTGGCGGTCACCACACCGGAGGCGGCCGAGCCGCTCCACAGCGTCGAACCCCAGACGGCGGCCCCGACGAATGACCGGTTCTGGAGCACGACACCCGCCGCCCCGGGCCGGAACTCGCCGATGTACTGGGTGCTGTACGTGCCACCGTCGATCACCGCGTACCGACCGGAGAGGTCGATGAGCCTCGGGGCGAAGTGCTTCGTCTCGATGCTCGGGCCCGACGCGGCGGACCCGTTCGCGTACAACATCGTCACGTCGCGGTAGGTCGCATTGGCGCGACCGTGATGGCCGGTGCCGTCGGCGAACATCGTGATGCAGCGGGGGTTGTCGGACGTGCCGCAGGAGCCGTCGCGGCCACCGACCAGCGCGTCCCGGGTGGCGCGCTCGACGGCCGGTACGCCCCCGCCGGTCGGCGTGGTCAACCAGGTGCTGCGGTAGGTGCCGAGGAAGTCGCTGGGACTGTAGATGGTGCTGTTGTCGGCCGTGCTGAGGATGCCGCTGCCGAGCGCGAGCCCGTGGATCTGCGCCGGCACCGGCTGCACCGACGTGATCCGGTGCCGGGTGACCGAGCCGTCCGGGGTCGGCGAGATCCGCCAGATCCCCCAGTCCAGGTCGCCCTCCTCGACGTACTCCCGCGCACCCGCCACCAGGGCGGACCCGTCCGGTGCCTGGACGATCTGGTGCGCGGCCGGGTTCATGACCGTGGCCGGGCGTCGCGTTCCGTCGACGCGCTCGGCCCAGAGCCGCTGCCCACGATAGATGTTGTTGCCCGTGGCGATCGGATCGACCGAGAGCAGGCTCGCACCGACCAGCCCGTGCGCGGCCTGGTAGTTGAGGTGGCCCGTGGTGACCGTGTGGGTCGGTGCCGAGAAGTCCTCCCGGTCCAGGACGTCCAGTAGGGAACGCCCGCTGCGCAGCCTCAGGATCGACTCGGTGGCGAGCCGGAAGCCGCTCACCTCCCAAGCGTCGAACGGGTCGAGCCGGTCCGGAAGCCGGGTGAAGACACCGCTGGCGACGTCGATCAGGCCCCACTTGCGCCACTCGTCGACCGGATCGGCGAGCCGGTAGCGAACGATGACGGAACGGGCGTCGGCGTCCTCGACCGCAGCCTCCGTCACACCATCGGGAAAGCCGGAGACCGGCCTCTCGACGCCGTCCCGGAGCAGGTGGTACGCCAGGTCGTCGGTGCGGGTCAGAATGGTGTCACCGAAGGTGCCCTGGTAGGACCGTCCCTCGGGCAACGTCACCGTGCGGCCGTTCGAGGCACCCCGCAGCAGCGTCACCCGTGGCGACGGCTCGGCCGAATAGACGGCCACCGTGTCCGAACCCGCCCCGTACCAACCAGGGTGGAACGAGGGGGCCGACGGCCACCAGCCTCGGAAGTCGTACTGCACCGGTGCGGGCAGCCGCTGGTCGAGCGCGGTGGTCGTGCCGTTTGCGTACACCGTCCACAACAGACGGTCGTCACCCTCCTGTGCCCACAGGAATCCGGTGTCGCCGGCGTTGAGGATCCGGGTGGCGCGCGGGATGGCCCGCGCCTCGGCGGGCAGCACCAACTCCGCAGTCGGCTCGGGGGAGGCGGCGATCGCCGTGCCGGGCACTGCGGCGAGCGTGCCGACGAGGCACATCGTCAAGGTCAGAACAGTCGAGATCCGCGCCGTACGCACGGCCGGCAGTTGCCCGGTCAGGGCCACCGTCTCCTCCTCGGAAACCACAAGAAAAGTGGTGCGGAGAAAGGACACCATCGGATCGGCAGACGTGCTGCCCGGTGTCCCCACGCATCTGAGGGCGGCAGCATAGCAAGAAGCCGATCTTGGTGGTGCCCCGTTGCCGCTGGTTAGCCGGCTCTCCGCGTGGCGCGGGACGGCACGGACGGGCCGAGAGGATGTCGGTCGTCGTGGTTAGGGTGCTGCCGTGGAAGAGAGCCGTCGTAGCCTGCCCGCAGCGCTGGCCGAAGCGCACGCGGGGGAATTCGACTACCGCGACGGAGCCGGCGTCGACTTCGAGCCGTACCCGCAGTTCCTGGACCCGGACGAGACCGCCGACTGGTGGCGCTCCTGGACCGGCAACCCCGAGCTGGACGGGGCCGAGTACCGCGTCTTCGGGCAGGACGGCACCGGTGGCTACGCCGCGTTCTGGCTGGTCCGCGCCGGTGAGCCGATCGAACGACAGCCGGTGGTGTTCCTCGGATCGGAGGGCGAGACCGGGGTCGTGGCGCCGGACCTGGGGAGCTACCTGTGGCTGCTGGCGGACGGATTCGGTCCGTGGGAGGCGGCGCAGTACCCGGAGCACGAGCACGAGCCGCAGCCGGACGCGCGCCTCACCGAGATAGCACAGCGCTTCGCGCCGGATCGCCGTCGATCGGCGGACGAGGTGGTCGCGGCGGCGCGGGCGGAGTTCCCCGACTTCGACACGCAGATCGACGCCCTCTGCCGTTAGCGCGTGTGAACAGGCCATAGTGTCGCTTGACTATGGGAGTAGCGCGGCGTAACGGTCGGTCAACTCTCGCTCGGTCGTGTCGCCCTGCTCAAGGTCCGCGAACGTTTGGCGAAGCGCTGTATCAGGTGATCACCAATCGTCGTGAGCATGGCAGCCTCCCACGAGAACCGACTAAGCCCGAACCAGCCGACCGTCCGACGAGCCACCGCTCCGGACGGTACCCGCATCGAGCCGAGGACGAGGACGCCAAAGCTCTGGCAGGTGCCCCAGCCGGGTCTGTCTCCGCTGTTAGCACCGAGAAACTCTGCGTACCCCAGGAGGGTTGCCCGGTGTCAGTTTGTGGGAACCTCCGCCGACGAGTAGGTGCTTGCCAGGCCCCGGTATCGGGGCTGGTCCTGCATCGCGGCCTGAAACCTCCTACAAAAACTCTGCACCGCTCGGGCACCTGCACTGTCTGACCGCCTCGTTTGCCGTCTCGTCTCCCAGCGGGACCCACCAAGAGGTCGCAACCTACGGCAAATCGTGGTACCACACGTAAGCCGTGAGCAGTCGTATGATTACGTCTGGTCGAACTGGTGATCGAAAGATCACAGATGAGTGTCACACCTGAGGACTGCGGCCAGGGTGCCGATAGGCTGCAGTAGTGATGGGCGAGGAGGGAAGCATGGAGAGCGCGCCCATCCGGGCAGCGGAGTTCTTTGCCGGGATCGGTCTCGTC
Source organism: Verrucosispora sp. NA02020 (assembly GCF_013364215.1). NCBI lineage: Bacteria > Bacillati > Actinomycetota > Actinomycetes > Micromonosporales > Micromonosporaceae > Micromonospora > Verrucosispora sp. NA02020. The sequence goes on from NZ_CP054923.1 coordinate 433,966, forward strand.
CGAACCGCCCTTGAGCGGGTGAAAGGCGCTCAGGTGCAAGTGGTGTGGGCAAACGACATTAAGCAGGCCAAGCGCGATGCCTATGCCGCCAACTTTCCAGATGCCGAAGAGCACTTCGTCGTTCGTGATATACGCGAGGTTGAGGCTTCGGACCTGCCAGCGGGGATCGAACTGGCAACGAGCAGCTTCCCGTGCATTGACCTCTCGCTGGCTGGCAATAGGCGTGGCCTGTCTGGTGAGCAGTCGGGGATGTTCTGGGAGTTTACAAAGGTCATGAAGGGTTTGTCGCCCCGGCCGCCGGTGATTCTCCTTGAAAATGTCTATGGGTTTGCTACCAGTCGTGGCGGCGCGGACCTCGCGGCCGCATTGGAAAGCTTATCGAAGCTCGACTATTCACTGGACGTGATTGCGATCGACGCCCGGCACTTCGTGCCGCAGTCTCGACCGAGGATGTTTATTGTCGGCATTCAGAAAAACATGCTGCCGAGTCGAGTAAGGAAAGGACTTCCGGCGGTCACCGACTCGCGTCCCGCCTGGGTACAGGCCATTCACGGCAAGCACCGTCAGGCGTTAGATATGCACTACATGGACCTCCCGCCCTTGCCCGAGGGGCCGCAGGACCTGGATGGCTTCGTTGAGGTGGATGTCGCAGCGAGCCTTTGGTGGGGTGAGGATCGAGTGGACGCTTTCGTCAGGTCTCTTAGCGACGTTCAGAGAGCCCGATTCGAGACTCTTCTCGCGGGGGATGCGACCAGTTATCGAACTGCCTACCGCCGCACTAGGCGGGGGGTGGCGATGTGGGAACTGCGTAAGGACGGCATCGCGGGGTGCCTCCGGACCACCGGAGGTGGATCAAGCAAGCAGGCGCTAGTCCAACTGGGCAAAGGTCAAATATCGATTCGGTGGATGACTCCACGGGAGTACGCCAATCTCATGGGTGCCCATGAGTATAAACTCCTTGCCGGAACGCCGAATCAGCAACTCTTCGGTTTTGGTGACGCTGTCGTGGTTGACGTTATTGAGTGGATTGGCAACAATTACCTTCTGCCGATCCTGCGTCCGACCTGTGTGGAGTGACGCTAGCTCACTTAAAAGAAAAACGATGACAATGCCTCCCACGCCACCACCGTCATCAGCTTCGCGCGCTATGAGGTCAAATAGGAGCGCTAATACAAAGCCTGAGCTAGCCCTCCGGCAAGAACTCTTCCGCCGAGGGCTTCGTTACCGAGTCGGCTATCGAATCTCACTTCTAGAACGCGCGGTCCGGCCAGATATCGTCTTCACGCGACGCAAAGTGGCAGTTTTTGTAGACGGTTGCTTCTGGCACGGATGCCCGATCCATTGCCGGATGCCGTCCGATCCGAGTGGATATTGGCACCAGAAGATTGATCGCAACCGAAAGCGTGACTTGGCAGTTGATGAGATGCTGCGCGCTGCGGGCTGGACCATATTCCGGGTCTGGGAACACGAGCCCGCGAACGAAGCGGCGGGAGCCATCCATGCTGCACTAAATCAAGAGGTAAGCACGTAGGCGTCATCGATCACCTTTGCCAGCGGTGCCCGATGGCGAATCTGTGCGAGGCACACGAGGCGTTAGGCCAGGTCGGATTGCCGACACTCGGCTACGGCCCATAGCTCCTACCTGGGCTTCCGCTGCCAAGATGCGGCTCCGCAGGCTCGCCGTACCGTGCCCGACCCTCACTATCAGCAAGCCTAGCCTTTAGACTCCTGCTCCCGATCATGGTGACAGAAGAGGTAGAGGGGTGCCCAGTGGCTAGTCGTGGCGTCGCGTCATACAACGAGCCGGATCACAACCCGCCGTCGAAGGCCTCGCTGCCGACTGAGTTCGTCCAGGGCTTCAGACGGTTACTGAAGGACGCGATGGGGTCTGTGGACACCGCGAGCGGCAAGGCGCTCGGCAACTGCATCGGCGTCTACGCCTTCTACGATTACGATGCCGAGCCGATCTACGTCGGGCAGACGTGGTTGAAGTTCAGAGATCGCATCGGCCGGCACTTGACCGGCCAGCGAAGCGATACGCTGGCGTATCGGATTCTCGACCCCTTCGAGGTCGCAGAGTTGGAGTTCTGGCCAACCGAGCACTTGGGCAACGACCCCGACAAGCAGGCGAAGCTGAACGCGATCGAGTACTCGGTATATCGCCGAGCGATCGACCAGTCGAAGTACCGGGCAATCTTGAACGAAAAGATCCCCCCGACCTCCGAACTCGTCGAGCTACCGCCCTCGTATCGCTTCAACTTGATCCCCGAAGACCTTCGAGAAGACCGCGAGCACCCGGACGTCCGCATCGCTCGTCGTGCCGAGACCTTGGCTAGGGTGTCGGCCGTTGCTCACGAGCGTGGCGAGGTCTCGCCTGGTCTGCGGCGCGTCATCGTAATCCAAGCCGTCCGTCTCGCTGACCTGGCAGCCGCGCGGCTGGCCTTCGCAGAAGGTCGATCCCGGCCAGCTCCTAACTCAATCGACGTGCACGCGCTAGTCGGGAACGTCCTTCGGGAGTCCACTGCGGGCGACGTCTCCGACGAGTAGCGCCTGTCAGCGCTCCGCTGCCCGATCGATACCGGCGACCAAGCCGCAACAAGCCACGTGAAATCCGCCCGAACCCGGCAGGCGCGACGTGAACTAACAGTGCCAGTTCGGCTTCGTCATGGAAGATCTACACGGTGGTGTCCTCGGCGGCCACCTGCGACGCGCTCAAGCGGCTCGGCAGCGCACTGACCGATGAGGCGGCTACTGCGGCGGGAAGTTTCCACCGACCAAGATCGGAGCTGAGTTGTGCCCTCGTTGTGCCCGATGATCTTTGCTTGACGTTACCGCAGTTCATGGGGGGTGTGTGGTGGGCCGCCAGGGACTCGAACCCTGAACCTATGGATTAAAAGTCCACAGCTCTGCCATTGAGCTAGCGGCCCGCGCGCTCAGGTTACCGGACACTGCGCGGATCGGGCTCGCGGCTGTCGAGCAGCCGTCGATGACTGCCCGGTGGCCGGGTGGTGCCGGGTTGGCAGGATCGGCTCGGGCATCGGTTCGACAGGGGGAGGCGAGCGTGCCGGAAGGCGTACGGGTCGTGGTGCTGGCCGGGGGTGTGGCGGCCACGGGGCTGGTGGCGGGGTTGTTCTTCGCGTACGCCTGCTCGGTCATGCCGGGGTTGGCGGCGACCGACGATCGGACGCTGGTCGGCACCATGCAGTCGATCAACCGGAAGATCGTCAACGGCTGGTTCATCTCGGTGTTCCTGGGTGGGCCGGTGCTGGTGGCGGTGGCGGTCGTCGGGTACTTCGGTGACGGCGGTGCGGTGCTGTGGTGGCTGGTCGCCGCGCTGGTCCTGCATCTGGTGACGCTCGGTGTAACGGCGCGGTGCAACGTGCCGCTCAATGATCAGTTGGACGCCGCCGGGTCGGTCGACGGGATCACCGACCTGGCGGCGATCCGGCGTCGGTTCGAGGTGCCGTGGGTGCGCTGGAACCTGGTTCGGACGGGCAGTTCGGTCGGGGCCTTCGCCAGCATGATCGGCGCGCTGCTGGCCCGGTAGCGGACCCCGCGCACGCGGGACGTCGGCCGGGTGGGGCCGCGACCGCCGGGGCCGCGCACGGGAGCGCCGCCGGTCGGGAGCCAGGTGGACGCGTGGAAAGCGACTGACCGGGTACGGACCGGACATGCGGATCGTGGTGGTGGGCGCGAGCGGCAACATGGGTACGGCACTGCTGCGCCGGTTGTGGCGTGAGCGCGGTGTGGAGATCGTCGGGGTGGCGCGGCGGCTGCCGCACGCGGGGGCCGGTGAGCCGTACGCGGGGGTGCGGTGGCACTCGTGCGACATCGGGCGGGCCGGTGCCGTTGACGAGTTGACCGAGGTGTTCTCCGGGGCGGACGCGGTGGTGCACCTGGCCTGGCAGATCCAGCCCAGCCACGACCAGCAGGTGTTGCGGCGTACCAATGTGGGTGGCAGCCGGAATATCGTGGACGCGGTGCTGCGGGCGGGCGTACCGGCGCTGGTGTACGCGTCGTCGGTGGGGGCGTACGCGCCGGGGCCGAAGAACCTGCCGATCAGCGAGCGGTGGCCGGCGACCGGGGTGGCCGAGTCGTCGTACAGCCGGGACAAGGCGGTGGTGGAGGAGATGCTCGACGGGGTCGAGCGGACCCGTCCGGAGCTTCGGGTGGTACGCCTGCGGCCGGGGTTGATCTTCCAGCGGGAGGCGGGTACGGAGATCAGCCGTTACTTCCTGGGGCCACTGGTGCCGGTGCGGCTGCTCCGGTTCGGGCGGCTGCCGTTGGTGCCGGCCAACCGCCGGCTGCGGATGCAGGCGGTGCACGCCGACGACGTGGCCGACGCGTACGCCCGGGCGATTCTGGGTGACGCGCGCGGCGCCTTCAACGTCGCCGCGGACCCGGTGTTGACGCCGGAGCTGGTGGCCCGGCACTTCCACGGCTGGACGGTGCCGGTGGCCGCCCCGGTGCTGCGGACGGCTGCCGCGCTGACCTGGCGGGCCCGGCTGCAACCGGTCGACGCGGGGTGGGTCGAGCTGGCGTTGAGCGCGCCACTGATGTCCAGCGAGCGCGCCGAGACCGAGCTGGGCTGGCGGCCACGCGTGGACGCGGTCACCGCGCTCAAGGAGTTGGTGGCGGGCATGGCGGAGCGCGCCCACACGGCCAGTCCGCCGCTCTCCGCCGCCCCCGACCTGCCCGGCCGTCCCGCCGCCCTCCTCAAGGCCCGCCCCGCCGGCCAGGGCAACCCCTACTGACTCAGCGGATGGTGGAGGCGGTGATGGTGGGGCCGGAGCCGGCGCCCTGGTAGAAGATGCCGGGGTGGGTCTGGAAGCCGTGGCTGGGGTTGCGGCGCAGGGTCGACTTCTCGATGCGCAACGTGCCGGTGCGGTTGTTGCTGACGAAGAAGATCGCCCCGCCGCCCTCCTTGGCGTCGTTCCCCTCGATCAGGGTGCCGGCGACGCGGACCGAGAATTCGTTTCCGTCGGCGTAGATCGCGCCGCCGCTGCCGCCGCCGGGAGTGCCGGAGCGGGCCGGGTTGGCGCCGGTGCCGACGGCCGCGTTGTCCCGCAGCACGCTGTTCAGGATGACCCAGGAGACGCCGATGCTGCTCAGTGCGCCGCCGTTGGCGCAGGTGCCGCCGGTGAAGGTGCTGTCGACCACGTACACCGGTTGGCCGTCGTGCTGGTCGAGCACCCGGATGGCGGCGCCGCCCACGTCGGGGCCGGTGCGGTCGCAGCGGTTGCCGACGAAGTGCGAGTCGACCACCTTGAGCCGCCCGCCGCGCACGAAGATCGCGCCACCGCCGCCACCGTCGACGCGCTGGCCGGTGGCGTCGCCGTCGGCGAAGGTCAGGTTCTGCACGGTGAGCTGCGGGTGGTCCTGGTTCTGGCAGCGCGCGGTGGTCCAGCCCTGGAGCGGGTCGCAGGTGTTCATGTAGAGGATGCGGCGCTTGCCCTGCCCGCTGAGCGTGATCTTGCCGCCGCCGTCCAGCACCACCTTCGGGCCGTTGGCGTTGCGGACCTTCGCGGTCGCCGCCATCGTGATGGTCACCGGGTCGGGGCCGCAGTCGAAGGTGATGATCCCGCCGGCCGCGACCGCCCGCACCACCGCTGCCGAGGTGCAACTGGCCGGGGTGCCGTCACCGATGGTGCGGGTCGGGTTCGAGGTGTCGACGGCCTGGGCCACGGCGGGCACGGGGGCCGCGTCGGCCGGGGGCGCGCTGTCGCGTACGCCCGGGTTGTCGGCCGACCGGGTCGGGTCGGCACCGGCGGCGGGGGTGCCGAGCGCGGCGTTGCCGGACGGGCTGGTCTCGGCGCTCTGGTGCTGTCCGGGCGGTGCCTCGGAGGTCGGCTCGGCGGGATCGCCGCCGGCCGGCTGCTGGACGCTGCGCGGGTCGACGCGGGGTACGGACGGGCCGCCGCAGCCGGTCAGACCGACGGCGACACCGAGCGCGACCACGGGAGCGAGGGATCTGAGACGCACCAGGTGATGCTAGAGCCTGCGCGGGGGTCCGCGACCGGTCGCGGACCCCGTGGTGACTCTCAGGTGATGGGTACGTGGTGCAGGTGCCGGCGGCGGCGCAGCCGGACACTGAACACCCCTGCCACGGTCACGGTCAGCAGCAGCGTCACCGCCAGCCCGTGCAGGACGCCCCGGGCCAGGTAGCCGTCGTCGGCGTGGTCCACCGCCCAGGTGGCGATCTCCCGGCTGGACCAGAACGGGGTGAGCTTCGCGCCCTGACTGGCCGGGTCGAGCAGCATCTGCATCGCCACCACGGTGAGCAACAGCAGGGTGCCCTCCAGTTCGCGGGGCAGCAGCGCGCCGATCAACATGCCGAACGGCGCGGCCACCATCACGCAGCAGAGCATCGCCACGGCGATCCCGGCGTACCGCAGGTTGGTCGTGTCGAGCACGGTGAGCAGGAAGAACGGCACCGCGACGGTCAGTCCGAGCGCCCACAGGCCGAGCATCCGGCCGAGGTACAGATGGTGCGGCCGGTAACCGGCGAGCCGGAGCCGGGGTTCCAGCTCGCGGGCGGCGCTGGTGGCGAAGAGCGCGGCGGTGCTGACCGCCCAACTGATGCCGAGGAACAGCGCCCGGATCGACTGCCCGACGTGCGAGTCCCGCCGGATCATCCAGAAGACCAACGGCATCAACAACAGGAGCAGGAGTACGCCCCGACGACGCGCCAGTTCCCGCAACGTCATCTCGGCGACGGTGAACAGCCGCTTCACGCCCGACCTCCCTGCTCGGCGGAGGTCAGGTCGAGCACGATGTCGACCCGGTCGAGTTGGTTGAGCAGGTGCGTCACCACCACGATGGCCTTCCCCTCGTCGCGCAGCCGGGTCAACTGGTCCCAGAGGTTGACGTAACTGCCCTGGTCGAAGCCCTGGTACGGCTCGTCGAGCAGCAGCACGTCCGGTTGGGCGAGGGTGGACATGGTCAGGTTCAGCTTCTGGCGCGTACCGCCGGAGAGGTGCCGGGCGAGCACGGTGCCCTCGGCGTCCCAGCCGAGGTTCCGGGCCGCCGCCCGACCGGCCTGCCGGGCCGGACCACGGGCCACACCCTGACCGGCGCCGACCAGCACGAAGTGCTCGTCGGGGAGCAGGAAGTCGGCGGTGCCGCCCTGCTGGGGGCAGTAGCCGAGCCGGCCGGAGACGGTCACCTCACCGCTGTCCGGTGAGATCAACCCGGCGCAGATCCGCAGGAAGGTGCTCTTGCCGCAGCCGTTCGCGCCGACCACGGCGGCGATCTGCCCGGCGCGTACGGTCAGCGAGGCGTCCCGCAGCACCGGATGCCGCCCGTACCGCTTGGTGATGCCCTTGGCGGACAAGCGCACCGGCCCGGGACGCGGGCCGGGCGCGGTGCCGATGCTCTCCACGATCGCGGCGGCGTACGTCTGCGGCGGGCCGAAGACCTGCCACGGGTCACCGCCGCCCTCGCGCAGGTGTGTGGCGGCCTCGGCGACCACGTGCCGGGCGGCGTCGGTCGCCACCCGCCGCCTGTGCAACTCGGCCGCGAACCCCCGCAGCCAGTCGTCGACGTTCACCCCTCGACCCCCTTCGAGACGATGTCGGTCACCGGCGCCACGAACGTCAGCCAGGCGTTACCGCCATTGTGCAGCGCCGCCCGCCCGTCGTCGGTGAGCTGGTAGTACTTGCGGGCCGGACCCGACCCGCCCTCCCGCCACTGCGCGGTGACCAGACCGGTGCGCTGCAATCGCAGCAGCACCGGATAGAGCGTGCCGCCCTGGATCGGTCCGACGCCCGCGGCGTCGAGCGACTGGGCGAGCTGGTAGCCGTAGGACTCGCCCTCGCGCAGCAGGGCCAGCACGCAGAGGTCGAGCACACCTCGCAGCCACTGCCCACGACGATCGGGATCCACCCGCCGAACCCTAGTGGCGCTACCTAGATGGCACAACTACCTAGTTGCGCACAGCGGCACCTCGGGACCACGGTGGTGCCTCGGTCCTGGCGGTGCCTCGGGACCACGGAGGTCCCGAGGCGGTGGCGGGTCAGCTCGGCACGACGTCGGAGATCACCACGGTGACGTTGTCCGGCGCGCCGGCCTGGTGGGCGAGCTTCACCAACTGCTCACCGCACTGGTGGCGGTCGGTGTGCAGGCTCAGGGCGGCGGCGATCGCGTCGTCGGTCACATAGTCCGAGAGCCCGTCACTGCAGAGCAGCAGCCGGTCGCCGGCCGCCACGTTCACCGAGCCCATCGTCGGCGGCGCGTCCGCGCCCTGCACCGCACGGGTCACCAGCGACCGCTGCGGATGGTGCCGGGCCTGCTCCCGGGTCAACGTGCCCTGGTCGACGAGCGCCTGCACGAACGTGTCGTCCCGGGTCAACTGCCGCAGCCGGCCCTCCCGCAGCAGATAGCAGCGCGAGTCGCCGACCTGCGCCAACACCAGCGTGTCCCCGGCGAGCAGGGCCGCCGTGAGCGTCGTGCCCATGCCGTCCCGGGCGGGCTCGGCGGCGATCGCCGCGTGAATACGTTGGTTGGCGGTGCTCACCACGGCCCGTAGCGAGTCGGTGGCGGCGTCCGGTGCGGTGGGCGGGATCAACTCGTCCAGGATCCGGATGACGATCTCGCTGGCGACCTCACCGGCGGGCAGCCCACCCATGCCGTCGGCCACCGCGACGAGGCGCTCACCAGCGAGCGCGGAGTCCTCGTTGTTGGTGCGGACCAGGCCGATGTCGTTGAGGATGGCCGAGCGGAGGATCAGCGTCATGGGTCAAGCTTGCCAAGAACACCCTTCCCGCGTCTCTACGCACTACTGCGTAGGGTTGAGGAATGTTGCCGATGTCCATGGTCGGGCGCGCCGACGAGCTGGCTGAGCTGGGCCGAGTGTGGTCCACCGTGGCTGGTCGGAGGCGTCGAACACCGGCCGTCGTGGTCGTCACCGGCGGCGCGGGCGTCGGCAAGAGCCTGTTGGTCGCCGCCGCGCTGGACGAACTCACCCCACGACCGGCGATGGTGCTCAGCGGCGCCGCCCGGGTGCACAGTCCGGCACCGTACGACTGGCTGGCCGCCGTGCTCAGCGGACGCGACCCCGACCGGCTCGACCTGCCGGCCGACACCGTGCCGCCGGACGCGCTGGCCTGGCTCGCCCAACAACCCACCGCGCCACGCGAGCGCTACGCCCCCGGCACGCTGCTGCGCCTCGCCGTACGTGCCGTCCGGGCGCTGGTCGGCACCGGCCCGGCCGTCCTCGTGGTCGAGGATCTGCACGCGCTCGACCCGGCCAGCCTCAACCTGATCGGCGAACTCGCCACCGCCCCCGGACTGCCCGCCCTGCTGGTGGTGGCGACCCGACCCGCCGCGCACGCGGTCGCCCCGGAACTCGCCGGCCGCACCCTGGCCCGGCTCTGCGGCGTACCCGGGGCGGTGCGCCAGCACCTCGGGCCGCTGCGCCCGGTCGAGGTGGCCGAGGTGCTGACCCAGGTGTACGCCGGCCACCCGCTGCCCGGTCGACTGGTACGCGGCGTCTGGCGGAGCACCGGCGGCAACCCGTACGCGCTCACCGAGCTGCTCGCCGCGTACGCCGGACAGCCACCCGAGGCGCTGCTCGCCCCGGTCGACGTCCCGCCCGCGTTCGACGGACGGCCTCGGCCTGCCCGTCGAGGTGTGCCGCCGTTCGACGCCGACGGTGGGCGGGCGGCGTCGGGGCTGTCGCGTATGCCGGAGTCGTCGGGGGCGTCGGCGGGCGGCACCGGACTGTCGGCCGAGTTGACCGGGCGGGAGGTGGAGGTGCTCGACTGCCTGGTCGCCGGGATGTCCAACAAGCAGGTGGCGAGCGCCCTGGGCATCTCGGTGCGGACGGTCACCGTGCACGTGTCCAACCTGCTGCGCAAGACCGGCTCGGCCTCGCGTACCGAGGTGGCGCTCTGGGCGGTACGCCAACGGCTCGCCGAACCCACCCCCGCCGAGATGTAAGGAAGGGACCCTTCCTATACACGAGGCGTTAGCAGGGGGCCCTTCCTTACATCCGGGGGTAGCGCAGGAGCAGGCTTGCGGCCACCTCCTCGTCGCCCACGGCGGCGTAGAGGTGCGGCACGTCGGACGTCCAGCGCAGGTGGCCACCGGCGGCGACGGTCAGCGGCGCGTCGACCGGGCCGGCGCGCAGCACCCCGGCGAAGACGGTCACGTGCTCGGTCACCCCGGGTTGGTGCGCGGGGGAGAGCTGGCCGGGGCCGGGCGCCACCCGCATCCGGTACAGCTCGTACGTCGCGTCCGAGTCGTCGAAGACCTCCAGCAGCGTCGCGCTGACCGCCGCGCCGCGTACGGTCGGCCCGGCCGACGGCCCGGAGAGCACGGCGGTCAGCGGTACGCCGAGCTGCGCGGTGATCGCGTACAACGTCTCCAGGGTGGGGTTGCGGACGCCGTTCTCCAGTCCGGAGAGCGTCGCCTTGCCCACTCCCGCCAGCCGGGACAGCGCGGAGAGCGAGATGCCGCGCGCCTCGCGGAGGGCGCGGACCCGCTGGCCGATCGCGGCGGTGTCCGAATCTGGTGGTGGCTGCGACATCCCGATATGGTGCTACACGCCGCTGTTCCGTAAACGGAACGGTCGGGAAGGGGTGGGGTCATGGCGGGACGGACACAGCCGATCCTCGCGGGGGTGGTGACCGCGCTGGTCGGGTTCGCCAGCTCGTTCACGGTGGTGCTTGCCGGGCTGCGCGCGGCCGGCGCGAGCGAGGCGCAGGCCGCCTCCGGGCTGCTCGTCCTCTGCGTCGCCTCCGGGCTCTGCGCCGTCTGGCTCGGCCTGCGGCACCGGATGCCGCTGAGCATCGCCTGGTCCACGCCCGGCGCGGCGCTGCTCATCGCGACCGGCCCGGTGCCCGGCGGGTGGCCGGTCGCCGTCGGCGCGTTCCTCGTCTCGGGCCTGCTCATCGTCGCCGCCGGCCTGTTCCCGGCCCTCGGCCGCGCCGTCGCCGCGATACCCAAACCCATCGCCGGGGCGATGCTCGCCGGGGTGTTGCTGCCGCTCTGCACCGCACCGGTACGCGCCCTCGTCGACGTGCCGCACCTCGCCGCGCCGGTGCTGGTCTCCTGGTTGGTGCTGCACCGCTTCGCCCGGCGTTGGGCGGTCCCCGGGGCACTGGTGGTCGCCGCCGTCGCGATCGCGCTGACCACGTCGGGCGGTGGCACCGGTGGACTGCGGCCGGTGTTCACGCTGACCATGCCGGCGTGGAGCCTGTCGGCGCTGATCGGTGTGGCACTGCCGCTGTTCCTGGTGACCATGGCCGCGCAGAACGTGCCCGGCACCGCCGTCCTGGTCGGCTACGGTTACCGGCCCCCGCTCGGCTCGGCGCTGCGGACCACGGGACTGGCCAGCATGGCCGTGGCGCCCGCCGGTGGTCACGCGGTCAACCTGGCGGCGATCACCGCCGCGCTGGCTGCCGGACCGGACGCGCACCCCGACCCGGACCGCCGCTGGATCGCCTCGGTGACCGCCGGCATCGGGCTGGCGATGCTCGGATTGGGTGCCGGTGCGGTCACCACGCTCGTCGGTTGGGCGCCACCCGTACTGATCGAGGCGGTCGCCGGACTGGCTCTGCTCGGCGCGCTGGCCACCGCCCTGACCGCGGCGCTGGCCGATCCCACGGCCCGGGAGGCCGCCGTGGTGACCCTGGTGGTCACCGCCTCCGGGGTGTCGCTGATCGGCATCGGCGGCGCCTTCTGGGGCCTGGTGGCCGGCTGCCTGATGTTCCTGATCTTCCGTCCCCGCCGCCCCACGCCGACGCTGTCGACCCCGGTCACCGAACCCGACCGGCCTGCTGCCGCGCCCGCCCCGACCGCCGGGTCCGTCCCGACTCAGACGTCGTGAGCGGGCCGAGGCGGGGTCAGTCCTCCGGAGGGAGGTCGGCGGCGAGGACGTCGAGCCGAACCTCTCCGTCGACGACGGTGTTGATCTGGTCGGCCAGTACGTAGACGGCACCGGTGGGGACCAGTTCGGTGGAGACCTTCAGGTAACCGGTGCGCAGCAGGCGGGCGGCCAGGTCCGCAGGAACGTCGGGTTCCTCCGTGGCGGCGGACTCGATCAACTCGTCCAGGCTGCTGCCAGGGTCGGCGGTGGGCGCCTGCACGGTCACGGCGTTCGGGTCACCGCGCTGGACCAGGTCCACCGTGCCGACGTCGAGGCCGGCGGCGTCCACCACCCGCATGCCGGTGGTGACCCGCGAGACGGTGGTCTGTTGATCGATGCCCTGCTGCTCCATACTCCGCGCGGTTCCCGCCCCCCACTGCTCCTAAACCACCCACCCCGTCCGGTACGCCCCACCCCTCCGCCTTGTCGATCAAGAAGTTCGGGTCGCGTTCGCGGCGGTGGCGAGACGAAAACTTCTTGATCAACCCGGGCTGGGGGTGGAGGGTGGGGGGGAGGGCCAGGGGGATGGGGGGCGGGGGGATAGTTCGCGCCAGGTGTCGGGGCCCTGGAGCAGTGCGCGTACCGTCTCCTCGGCGTCGTCGACGGTGTCGTACTCGTAGAACCGGGATGCGCCCTCGGCCCCGCCGGCACGCTGTTCCACGTACCAGCGATCGGCGTCCGCCCGGAGGAAGACGTCCCGTCGGGCCAGCCGCCCCCATTTCCCGTTCCACCAGTGCTTTCGCTGCTCCATGGCGGGACTCTATCGAACATGTGTTCGACATGGAGCGGCCCCTGCGGGATTCCCACAGGGGCCGATGTGCGGGTGCCGGGTTCAGCGCCCGGTGGGCGGTTCCTCCCGGCGGCCGAGCACGTCGTCCAGGGCGCCGCGCTGCTGGGCCGGGGTGGTCCGGCCGGAGGCGACCAGGGCGTCCCGGATCTCGGTGAGCAGCTTGACCTCCTCGCTCGGTGCCGAGGGCGGCGGCTCCTCGCCCCGCTTGCGGCGCTCGGCCAGCTTGTTCATCGGGAAGACGACCAGGAAGTACAGCGCCGCCGCGGTGAGCAGGAACGTGATCAGCGCGTTGACGAAGGCGACCCAGTCGAACGGGATGCCCTCGATCGTCGGTGCGGTGCCCTCTAGGCCCTTGTCGCTTCCGGTGATCAGCACCACGAAGACGCGGATCAGCGGTTCCAGGAACGACTTGGTGAGCTGCGTGACCACGCCGGTGAACGCGGCGCCGATGACGACGCCGACCGCGAGGTCGACGACGTTGCCGCGCATGATGAAGTCTTTGAAGCCCTTGAGCATCCGTACTCCTGAGGTGTCCGGTTTTTCGTCGAGGACAACCTATGCCTTGGGTGCGGACTCCAGGAAAGCACCGGCCTCCCGGGCCGCCAGCTCCGGGTCGCCGGCCCGGATGGCGGCCACCAGGCGGGCGTGGTCGACGTGCCGGTCCGGTGTCAGGGCGTCACCCATGGCCTGCGCGACGGTGCTGCGCAGGGCGGTCGCGACCGAGGCGTAGAGCTCGGCGAGCATGCCGTTGTGCGCCGCCGCGACGACGGCGGTGTGCAGCGCGACGTCGGCCTCCACGAACTCGGCGACCTCGCCGCCGCGCCAGGCCGCCTCGCGGGCCGCCAGCGCGGCGTCGAGGGCGGCCAGGTCCTCGGCGGTACGTCGGCGCGCGGCGAGCCGGGCGGCCTCCACCTCGAAGGCACGGCGTACCTCGATCACCTCGGTCATCCGGTCGTCGGTGAGGCGGCGGGCCACCACGGGTGCCAGTTCGTCGGTGGAGAGCACGTACGTCCCGGAGCCCTGCCGGCACTCCAGCACTCCGGCGTGGGCCAGGGCCCGGACCGCCTCGCGGACCGTGTTGCGCCCCACGCCGAGATCCTCGACGAGTTGCGGCTCGGTCGGGATGCGGCTGCCCACCGGCCATTCGCCGGCCATGATCCGTCGCCGCAGTCGAGTGATGGTCTCGTTCGTCCGTCGGCCCCGGGGCGGGACGGCGGAATCAATCGCTGGTGGCACTGGTTACAGCCACTCGCCGAAATTCATCCCATGATTGTAGGTTCGAGGTCATGACTCCGCCAGCCGCCGGCACCCCCGCCACCACTGCACCGACCGCCGGCGCCGCACCCGCTGCGACCGGGACCGCTGACGCCGGAAACCCGGTGGGCGGGGCGGATCGGGCGCGTGCCGGGTGGCTGCTGCTGGTCGGGATGCTGCTGGTGGCGCTGAACCTGCGGGCCGCGATGACCAGCCTCGGCGCACTGCTCGACGAGGTACGCGTCGGGTTGGCGCTCTCCGGCGCGATGGCGGGCGCCGTCACGACCCTGCCGGCCGTGGCGTTCGCCGGGTTGGGTGCGACCACGCCGTGGCTGGTCCGGCGGCTCTCCGCCCCGCGACTGCTGGTGCTGGCGATGATCGCGCTCACCGTCGGGCAGGTGCTGCGGGTGGTGACCGGGTCCGCCGTGGTGTTCCTGGCCACCAGCGCGCTCGCGCTGGCCGGGATCGCGGTGGCGAACATCCTGCTGCCGATGCTGGTCAAGCAACACTTCCCGCACCGGACCGGCCTGGTCACCGGGGTGTACATGATGACGTTGACGGTGGGGGCGACGGCGGCTGCCGCCGCTGCGGTGCCGGTGGCGCACGCCTTCGGCTCGTGGCGGGCCGGACTGGGTGTCTGGGCGGCGCTCGCGGCGGTGGCCGTACTCCCGTGGTTGCCGGCGGCGCTGCGGACCGGTGGGGCCGCGCGGCGGTCGGGTCGGCACGGCGGGCGGGCGCGTCTGCGGATCAGTCCCGCGCGCACCCGGCTCGGCTGGGCGATGGCGCTCTATTTCGGCGCGCAGTCGCTGAGCGCGTACGCGATCATGGGCTGGCTGGCCGTGCTGTTCCGGGACGCCGGTTTCCGGCCGCAGGACGCCGGCCTGCTGCTGGCCGGGGTGACCGCGCTCGGGGTGCCGATCGCGCTGCTGATGCCGACGCTGGCCGGTCGGCTGAGCGACCTGCGGCTGCTGGTGCTGGCGTTGACCGCCGCCTCCAGCGTGGCCTATCTGGGGCTGGCGTTCGCGCCGCGTGGCGGGGCGGTGCTCTGGGTGGTGCTGCTGGCGTTGGGGCAGGGTGCCTTCCCGCTCATCCTGGCCACCATCGGGCTGCGGGCGCGTACGGCCGACGGGACGGTCGCGTTGTCGGCCTTCACGCAGAGCGTCGGGTACCTCATCGCGGCGCTCGGGCCGCTGCTGGTCGGGATCCTGCACGAGTCCACCGGTGGGTGGACGGCACCCCTGGGCTTCCTGCTGGTCGCACTCGCCGTGCAGACCGGGGCAGGAATCGTCATCGCTCGCCCTCGGTACATCGAGGACGAGCGAGGCCCGGCCGTGGCCGGTGGGTAGCGCGGTGGGGTCAGGAGGAGGTGGTGGGTTCCCCCGCGACCGCCTCGTCGACCGTCGGATAGGTGTGCAGGACCTCCACGAGGCCACTCACCTCGAGGATGCGCAGCACGCCGCGTTGTGGCGCGGCCAACCGGACCACCCCGCCGGCCTCGTCGGAGCTGTTCTTCGCGCGGACGAACACCGACAGACCGGTGGAATCGCAGAACGAGACATCCGACAGGTCGAACACGAGGCGGCTGCGCCCCTTGTCGAGCAGGTCGGTGATCTGGTCCTGCAGTTGCGGTGCGGTGGCCATGTCCAGTTCACCTGCGACCGACACCACGACCACGTCGCCGCGTTGCTCCGTGTGCACCGTCAGGGACATATGCCAGACCTCCTGTTTATCGGAGGAACGGTATCCCACGCCGGGCCCGGTACGCAGAACGGGAGCACGATGAGGTGGCCCCCGTCATTCCCTTGCTTCGTGACAAGTAGTTTGTGGGTCCGCGGTGATAGAGTCCGGCCGGTCCAGGTCTAGGGGGGTAGTGCGATGGCGTTGAGCGCTGACGAGAGTGGCCGCTTGGCGGACCTGCTCACCGGTCAGGCCGGACAGGTCGTCCAGCGGTGGACCGAGGTCCTCGCCGCCCAGTTGCGGGGCCGACTCAGCCAGGCCGAACTGGTCCGGCAGGTGCAGGAGATGCACCGGGTGCTGGTGGACGCGCTCGGCAAGGGCGTGGGCGACCTCGCCGCCGAGGAGGCCACCGAGCTGCGGGCCGTGCTCGCCGAGGTCTCCCGTGGGCAGGCCCGGCAGGGCTTCACCGCCAGCGAGACCGCCAGCAGCGTGTTCGCCCTCAAGGAGGCCCTGCTGACGGTCATGGAGACCGATCAGGGCACCGGAACGCTGCGCGACTTCGTCGCCTTCTCGGCGCTGGTCGACCAGATGGGCCTCTTCACCTTCGAGACCTACGTCCGCACCCGCGAGAGCCTGATCGCCGACCAGGCGGAGCAACTGCTGGAGCTCTCCACCCCGGTGGTCAAGCTCTGGGAGGGCGTGGTGGCGGTGCCGCTGGTCGGCACGCTCGACTCGGCCCGCGCCCAGGTGGTGATGGAGCGGCTGCTACAGACCCTGGTCGACACCGGCTCGCCGTACGCGATCATCGACATCACCGGCGTACCGGCGGTCGACACCCAGGTCGCCCAGCACATCCTGAAGACCGTGGTGGCGGCCCGCCTGATGGGCGCCGACTGCATCATCTCCGGCATCCGGCCGCAGATCGCCCAGACCATCGTCGCGCTCGGCATCGAGTTCGGCGACATCGCCACCAAGGCGAGCCTCGCCGACGCGCTGCGGCACGTGCTGCGGCTCACCGGCGTCGAGGCGAACCGGCGACAGACCCGCCGGGAGGTCTGATGGAGCGGGTGCCGATTCTCAAGATCGGCGACATCCTGCTGGTCTCCATCCAGCTCGACATGTCCGACCAGACGGCCGTGGCCCTCCAGGAGGACCTGGCCGAGCGGATCGTCGCCACCGGCTGTCACGGCGTGATCATCGACATCACCGCCCTGGACATCGTCGACTCCTTCGTCGGCCGGATGCTCTCCACCATCGCCTCCATCTCCCGGGTGCTCGATGCCGAGACGGTGGTGGTCGGGATGCGTCCGGCGGTCGCCATCACCCTGGTCGAGCTGGGCCTGTCGCTCAACGGCATCCGGACCGCCCTGAACGTCGAGCGCGGGATGGAACTCATCGCGGCCGACCGCGCCGACGACCTCCACGACGACGACTTCCACGACGGGGCGGATCCCGAGCCGACGGCGTCGTCATGACCAGCGGTGTCGACCTGGGGCGTCCCCAGGCGCAGACGGTCGGCAGCGACGAGGACGTGGTCCGCGTCCGGCAACTGGTGCGTACCGTGGCGGTGGCGGTCAAGCTGTCGCTGGTCGACCAGACCAAGGTGGTCACCGCGGCCAGCGAGCTGGCCCGGAACACACTGGTGTACGGCGGTGGCGGCACGGTCGAGGTCTCCAAAGTCGACAACGGCCGCAGGTCCGGCATCACGATCGTCTTCGCGGACGACGGTCCGGGCATCGTCGACCTGGACCTCGCCCTGACCGACGGCTACACCACCGGCGGCGGCCTCGGTCTCGGCCTGAGCGGTGCCCGCCGGCTGGTGGACGAGTTCGACATCCAGACCGCGCCCGGGCAGGGCACCCGGATCACGATCACCAAGTGGTCCCGGTGACCGCCGCGCCGGTCTCCGACCGGGGCACCTGGTACCGCGTGGAGAACGGCAGCACCGGCAGTGCGGTGCGGCGGGCGGCCGAGCGCCTGGGGAATGAACTGGCGCTGCCCGAGGGCCGGATCGCCGACCTGGCCATCGTCGCCGCCGAGCTGACCAGCAATCTGATCAAGCACGCCGACGACGGTATGCTGCTGCTCCGGCCGGTACGCCGCGAGATGGACGCCGGGGTCGAGCTGATCGCCCTGGACTCCGGTCCGGGCATGGCCGACCTGGCGCAGTCCGCGCGGGACGGGCACTCCACCACCGGCACCCTCGGCATCGGTCTGGGCGCGATCGTGCGCCAGGCGAGCTGGTTCGACGCGTACTCCTGGCCCGGCCGGGGCACCGTTATCGCGGTACGCGTGTTCGGGGGCGCGGACACCGACCTGCCCTGGGTCGGCGGGCTGACCCGGCCGCTGGCCGGCGAGACGGTCTGTGGGGACGGTTACGCCTGGCGGGTCGTGGGCGATCGCCGTCAGGTGCTGGTCACCGACGGTCTCGGGCACGGCCCGCTGGCCGGGGCGGCCACCGACGCCGCGCTCGCCGCGTTCCGTGGTGCCCCGGCCGCCGCCCCGGCCGAGGTCGTCGCCCACCTGCACCGCTCGCTGTCGCACACCCGTGGTGCCGCGCTCGCGGTGGCCGAGCCGGACCCGGCGGGGGCGCTGTTGCGGTACGCCGGGTTGGGCAACATCAGCGGCGTGGTCATCGACGCGGATGGCCGGCGGCGTGGCCTGGTCTCGCTGCCCGGAATCGCCGGGCACCAGCGGCCCACGATCCGGCAGTACGACTACCCGTTCGGCCCGGACAGCCTGCTGGTGATGCACTCCGACGGGGTGGTGGACCGCTGGCGGATCGAGGACTATCCCGGCCTCGTCGGGCGGTCGCCGCTGGTGACGGCCGCCACGTTGCTGCGCGACGCCGGGACCCGACGCGACGACGCCGGAGTACTGGTGGCAAGGTCCTGGTCATGACCACCGCCTCGCTGATGCAGATGGCGCTCCGGGTCGAACAGGACATCTTCGTGGTCCGCCAGCGTGGCCGCGAGGTGGCCGGCGTACTCGGCCTGGAGCACCAGGACCAGGTCCGGATCGCCACCGCGATCAGCGAGGTCGCCCGGGACCTGTTGCGGGCCGTCGGCGGGGCGGACGTGGTCTTCGCCGTCGCCGACACCGTGGACGGCCGTCACCACCTGCGCGTCGACCTCGTTCCGGTGGCGCCGCTGCCGGACGGGCGCTACCAGCCCGAGTCCGGCGCGGTGGCGCGTCTGGTGGACACACTCGGCGTGGTTGCCGAGGAGCAAGTTACGGTCGTCAGGATGTCGCGACGGATCCCGGCCACCGCTGCGGCGCTCACCCCCGAGCGCCTCGCCCAGTTGCGCGCCCGACTCGCCGAGAGCGCGCCGGGCACGGCGGAGGAGGAGCTCGCCACCCAGAACACCCAGCTCATCGCCGCCCTCGACGAGGTACGCACCCAGCGCGACGAGCTGGCCCGGCTCAACGAGGAACTGGAACAGACCAACCAAGGTGTGATGGCGCTGTACCACCAGCTCACCGACGAGCTGGAGGCGACGAACACGGGCGTCGTGGCGCTCTACGCCGAGTTGGACGAGAAGTCGGCGCAGTTGCGTGCCGCGAGCGAGTCCAAGACGCGGTTCCTGGCGAACGTCAGCCACGAGCTGCGGGCCCCGGTCACCGCGATCATCGGGCTGGCCCGGCTGTTGGGCGACTCCGCCTCCGACCCGCTCACCAGCGAGCAGGAGCGCCAGGTCGGCCTGATCCGTGGCTCCGCCTCGGATCTGCTGTCCCTGGTCAACGAGTTGCTCGACCTGGCCAAGGCGGAGTCCGGCCGGATCGAGCCGGCCATGGCGGACGTCGACCTCAAGGCCCTTTTCGGACAGTTGCGGGGCACCCTGCGGGCGCTGCCCACCGCCGGTGACGTGGCGCTGGTGGTGGAGGAGCCGCCGGCACCTGCCACGCTGCGGACCGACGAGGTGCTGCTCGCCCAGGTGCTGCGCAACCTGCTGCACAACGGGTTGAAGTTCACCGCCGAGGGTGAGGTGCGGCTGCGCGCCGAGCAGCACGACGGTGGCTGGCGACTCTCCGTGTCGGACACCGGGGCGGGCATCCCTGCCGAGCTGCACGAGCGGGTGTTCGAGGAGTTCTACCAGGCACCCGGCCCGACGCGGACCGGCGGCACCGGCCTCGGCCTGCCGTACGCCCGGCGGCTGGTGACCCTGCTCGGCGGCACCCTCGACCTGGCCAGCGAAACCGGCCGGGGCAGCACCTTCACGGTCTCGCTGCCGGCGGACGGAGTCTGACGTGGACGGCGCCGCGACAGTTCTCGTGGTCGACGACAGCCGGACCAAGCGCTACCTGTTGGTGAGCTGGTTGACCCGGGCCGGTTTCACCGTGCTCGAAGCCGAGACGGGCGGCGAGGCGTTGCGTCGCGTCGGGGTCGACCCGGTCGACCTGGTGGTGCTCGACGTCCGGCTGTCGGACATGAGTGGCTTCGAGGTCTGCGAGCAGATCAAGGCGGCGCACCCGGCGCTACCGGTGATCCACGTCTCCGCGCACGCGATCGACACCGCCGACCGCACCCAGGGGCTGACCCGGGGGGCGGACGCCTACCTGGCGGAGCCGATCGAGCCGGAGGAACTGATCGCCACCGCCCACGCGGTGCTGCGCTACTACCAGGCGCGACAACGGGCCGAACTGCTCGCCGAACGCCTCACCGGGTTGGCCGACACCACCCTGGCGGTGCACTCCGCGCCGAACTTCGCCCGGCTGCTGGAATCGGCGGCGGCGGGAGCCGCCGAGATCTTCAAGAGCCCGGCCGCAGTGGTCGCCGAGACCTTCGACGGTGACTGCCTGGCCGGGGTCTCCACCGGTCCCGGTGCCGGGGGCCGCATCGTGCCCTGGGTGGTCGACGACACCGGCGTACCGACCGGCACCGTCGTCTCCGTACAGGATCCCGCCGACTGGGCGCTCGCCGACTGGCCGACCGACGACACGGTCACGGTGGCCGCCGCCCGGCTGCGCGAGGACCGCGCGCCGATCTACATCGTGGTCCCCACCGGCACCCAGACCGCCCGTACGCCGGTGCTGGTCCAGCTCGCGCAGGCGGTGGCGTCGGCGGCGGAGGCACAGCGCTCCTTCGACGAGGAGCACCGGATCGCGGTGACCCTGCAACGCAGCCTCCTGCCACGGCGCATCCCCGAGATCGCCGGGCTCGACCTGGCCGTCCGGTACGAGCCGGCCAGCGCCCGGACCGAGGTGGGCGGCGACTTCTACGAGCTGGTGATGCTCGACGGCCACCTGCTGCTGGCCATCGGCGACGTGGCGGGCCACTCGCTGCACGCGGCGACGGTGATGGCCGAGCTGCGGCACGCGGTGCGGGCGTACGCGGTGGAGGGACACCAGCCGGGCGAGATCCTGCACCGGGTCAACGAGTTGATGCGGACGTTGCTGCCCGACGAGCTGGCGACCATCTGTGTGCTGCTGCTGGACCCGTCCACCGGACACGTCCGGCTGGCCAGTGCCGGGCACCTGCCGCCGCTGATCAATCAGGACGGCAAGGTCGAGTACGTGCAGCACTCCGCGCCGCTGCTCGGCGTACGCGCGCCCCGTCCGGCGGATCTGGAGTTCGTCCTGCCGGCCGGCGCGACGATGGTCTTCTACACCGACGGGTTGATCGAACGGCGGGACGCCACCATCGACGACGGACTGGCCGCCCTGTCGGTCAGTGCGTCCCGGGTGGACGACGACCTGGACCGCTTCTGCGAGCGCCTGCTCGTCGAACTCGCCCCGCACGAGATCCAGGACGACGTCGCCGTCGTCGCCCTCCGCCGCCGCTGAGGCGTCGATCTACCCCTGCTCGTCGTCGTCCGCCTGGCGTGGCTGGCGGTACCGGCGGATGTACTCCTCGACGTCAGCGCGTAGCCAGATCTTGCCGACCGACAGGACCTGGTACGGCTGCGGGAAGTTCGGATGCGCGGCGATCTGGCGGAAGCGGGATCGGCCTACACCGAGCATCGCCAGGATCTCGCCAGCGGCCACCAGAGGCCCTGGCCCACGGTCCTTGCCCATGCCAAGGAAGGTAGGCGCACGGTAGCCTGTCAATAGGGTCGCGCATGAGTGGGTACACCTTTGGGGGCGCGCCAATGTTGACAGGGGGGTCGGTGTTGGGTTGGGATCGGGGTAGGCCCCTCGGCTGCTGGAGGCCGAGCCCGGCGGCCGAGGGCTTGCCGCCCGTCCCACCCCCGGGAGGAGCCCCGAATGGCGCAACGGCACGCCCCCGTCAGACCCCTCTGGTTCTGTGCCGCCTGTGCGCACGGTTGGCCGTGTGCGCCGGCCCGAGTCGAGTTGGCGGCCGACTACGGTCCAGGTCGACTGCTCGCGCTGGACATGGCCGACCTGCTCACCGAGGCGACCGCCGACCTGACCCGGCTCGGAGCGCCACCCGAGCCGCTGTACTTCTACGTCCGGTTCCTCGGCTGGGTCCGCAATCCGCCCCGATGACCGCTCACGCCGCCGACCAAGACCCCCTGGCGGGCCTCCGTCGGCGGCGAGTGGCGACGCGGTCAGTGTCGCCGGGAAGATGGCCGAGCGCGATCCTGGTCGGCGTACGCGCCGGGGGAGACGCCGGTGACGGCGGTGAAGTCGCGGATCAGGTGTGCCTGGTCGCTGTAGCCGAGTTCGGCGGCGAGGGCGGCCCAGTCGGGTGTGTTGCCCGCCGCTCGCTCGATCGCCTCGTGCAGCCGGTAGCGGCGGATCATCCACGTCGGGCCGACACCGATCTGGCTGAGGAAGAGGCGTTGCAGTCGGCGGACTGAGAGACCGTTGTCGCGGGCGAACCCGTCGACCCGCCGTACGTTCCGGTCGGTCCGGATCGCCTCGGCCAGCCGCATCGCCTCGTCGGTGACCGGGGCGGGCCGGGGTTCCCAGCCGGTCAGAAGGTCGTCGAGGGCGCGGCAGCGGGCGGCATCCGTACCGGCGCAGATCGCCGGGCTCGGTGCGGCGGCCGGCGGCCAGTGGTCGGCCAAGTCCGCGAACGACCGGCGTCGGCCCGTCAACTCCACCATCGGGCGACGCCAGAACGGGTGGAAGCCGCCCGGCCGGAACTGGATACCGCAGACCTGCCCGGTGTCGGCGAGTGTGGTCGAGAAGAGGCTCAGGCCGGGCCCGGCCACCTCGGCGTGTTCCGGACCGTCACCCTCGCGTGCGAACACCACGTTGACCGCTGGGTGCGCCACTACCCGCTGCTCGAACGGCTCGGTCAGAGCCCAGTCGACGAGCCAGTAGTGCTCGACCCATGGGCGTAGCGGTGCGGCGGGCAGGTGCCGACGGAAGCGGACCCGTCGCATCAGCCCGGCCGGTTCGAGAATGCCCCGGCTGTCCCCGCGCAGCTGTCGCATTTCTTCAAGACCACCCTCATACGCTGCCCATATGGCGACTCAGACTAGCGATCTCCTGGCGCTGGCGGCGCCGCGTACGGTGGCGGTGGTGCGGGCGGTCCGGGACGACCAACTGCACCTGCCGACGCCCTGCCGGGACTACGCCGTCCGCGATCTGCTCAACCATCTGTACGACGTGGTGGTCGCCTTCCAGGCGCTCGCCGCCCGGGAGCAGGTGACCTTCGCCGCCAAGCCCGATCACCTGGGTCAGGGCTGGCGGGACCGGTTCGAGGCGGAGACCCGTCGACTGGTCGCGGCATGGTCGGACCCGGCCAGCGAGGAGGGTGTCTCGCCGGGGATGGGGATGCCGCAGCCCGTGGTCGGCGGCATGGCGCTGCTCGACCTCACCGTGCACGGTTGGGACCTGGCGGTCGCCACCGGCCAGCCGTACGAGGCGGCCCCGCAGACGGTACCGGTGTTGCGCGAGTTGGTCGCACAGCTCGGCGCGCAGGGCCGCCAGATGGGTGTCTTCGCCGAGGAAGTGACCGCTGGCCCCGCCCTGCCGGAGCTGTCCCGGCTACTTGGAGCGACCGGACGGGACTCGGCGTGGAGTGCTTGACGGCAGCTATTCGCTGAGTGAATAGTGGGCTGGTGTCCACGCCGCACGTTCTGCTCGGGCTGCTCGCCACCGGCACCATGCACGGATACGAGCTGAAGCGGGCGTACGACGAGCGGTTGCCGCAGGCCCGCCCGTTGGCGTTCGGGCAGGTCTACGCGACGATCAACCGGCTGCTCCGCGACGGTCTGGTGGTCCCGGCGGGGCAGGAACGCCTCGCCGGACCGGACCGCACCGCCTACGCGCTGACCGACGAGGGACGGGCGGCACTGGACCAGTGGCTGGGCAGCGTCGAGCCACCCATGCCGCACGTCAACAGCGCGCTGTTCGCCAAGGTGGTGGTGGCGCTCCTGGACGCCGACGCGGACCGGGCCCGGACATACCTCGTCGCGCAGCGGCGGGCCCACACCGATCGGCTGCGCGAGCTGACCGCGCTCAAAACGGCACCGGAGGCCACCGTCGACGACGTCGTGGCAGCCGACTACGCCATCGCCCATCTCGACGCCGACCTGCGCTGGCTGCGCACCACCCTGGAGCGGGTCGCCGACTGGCACCGGGAGGTGCACTCGTGACGCAACTTCAGGCACGCGCGCTGGTCAAGTCGTACGGGCCGACACCCGCACTGCGGGGCCTCACCCTCGACGTCGCCGAGGGCGAGATCGTCGCGGTGACCGGGCCGAGCGGCTGCGGCAAGTCGACCCTGCTGCACTGCCTGGCGGGCATCCTGCGGCCCGACGCCGGTGAGGTGACCTGGCGGGACCACCGCATCGACACCTGGTCCGAGGCGGCCCGGTCGCGCCTGCGGCGTACCGAGTTCGGAGTGTTGTTCCAGTTCGGTCAGCTCGTCCCGGAGCTGACCGCGGCGGAGAACGTCGCGCTTCCGCTGCTGCTCGCCGGCACGGGGCGGCGAGCAGCGCGGACGGCGGCGCTCACCTGGCTCGACCGGTTGGGCGTGGCGGACTGCGCCGACGTGCGGCCGGGCGAGATGTCCGGCGGGCAACAGCAGCGCTGCGCCACCGCACGAGCCCTCGTCACCGAGCCACGGGTGCTCTTCGCCGACGAGCCGACCGGGGCGCTGGACTCGCTCACCGGCGAGCAGGTGCTCACCACACTCGTCCGGCTCACCCGCGAGCAGGGCACGGCGGTGGTGCTGGTGACCCACGAGCCCAGGATCGCCGCGTACGCCGACCGCGAGATCGTGATGCGCGACGGCGTCATCGACCACACCGGTCTGGGGCTGGACGCGCCGCTGACCGGCGGCGCGCGGTGAGACCGGGGACGCTGGCCCGGCTGGCCCTGGCCGGCAACCGCACCGACGCCGCCCGGGTGGTCCTGACCGCGCTGAGCGCCACCCTGGCCGCCCTCGCCGGGCTGGCGGCGATGACCGTGCTGGCCATCGAGAAGCCACCGGGCCACGACTGGGAGCAGTCCCAGCAGTACGCGAACGCGCTGCTGCGCGAGCCGGGGCTGCGCGGCGGCACCGCCTTCGCGCTGCTGCTGCTGGCCGTACCCGTGCTGGCCCTGGCGGGGCAGAGTGCCCGGCTCGGCGCCCCGGCCCGGGACCGCCGCCTGGCCGCCCTGCGGTTGGCCGGCGCGACCCCGGGTCAGGTCACCCGGGTCGCGATGCTGGAGACCGGCCTCGCCGCGCTGGTCGGGACGCTTGTCGGCCTGGCGGTGTACCTCGGCGGGCGGGAACTGCTGCACCGCCCGGACGCCCAGGGTCAGCTCACCCTGCCCACCGACGTCCTGCCCTCGGTGCCGGCGATCGCGGCGGTGACGCTGGGGCTGCCGCTGCTCGCGGCGGTGGGCACCGCGTTGCTGCTGCGCCGGGTCGCCACCACACCGCTGGGCGTGTTCCGGCGGGCCGGTCGGACCCGGTCACCCCAACCCTGGCCGGCACTGTTCATCGGCGGTGGTGTGGTGGTGACCGCGTTGGCCGAGCCGCTGCGGGAGGCAGTCGAGGGCGTCGACACGGACTGGATCGCGATCCTGTTGGCCCTCGGTCTCCTCGCCGTCGTGACGGGGGTGGTGCTCGGGACCGGATGGCTGTCGCACGCCGCCGGGCGGCTGCTGCACCGCCTCGCCCGAGGTCCGGCGACGCTGCTGGCCGCGCGACGGCTGACCGACGACCCGTGGACCAGCAGCCGCACCTTCGCGGCGCTGCTGGCCAGCGTCCTCATCGGTGCCGGTGCGGCGGCGTTCCGGGCCTACTTCCAGCTCCGGCAACGGATCGAACAGGAGGAGAGCCTGGCCGCCGGATACGTCGGCGACGACCGGTCCTTCTATCTGAACACCATGGACCTGGTCGACCTGGCGGTCCTCGTGGCGGTCGTCATCGCCACGGCGGGCCTGCTGGTCACGCTGGTGGAGGGCATCGTCTCCCGCCGCCGGGCGTACGCCGCGCTGGTGGCCACCGGGGTGCCCCGGACCACCATCGGCACCTCGATCCTGGTCCAGGTGCTCGCGCCGGTGGTGCCCGCCGTGCTGCTCACGGTCGGCGTCGGGTACGCGATCGGGCGGCTGTTCACCGGCGACGTGGTCAGCGGCGGCTACACCCAGGAGGTGTGCCGGGCGCGCGCGGAACTGTGTGACGACCCGGCCACCCGCCCGCTGCACGTCGAACTCGTGCCGGTCGAGAGCGTGGTCCGCACGCCGGACGTACCCCTGGAGCAGCTCGCGCTGGTCGGCGGCGGTGCGCTGCTCGCGGTGCTGGTCACGGTCGGGCTGGGGCTGCTGTTCCTGCGGGCCAACACCGCGATGGAGGAACTACGAACCACCTGAGACGGCGTCCGCCATGGCCCAGGGCAGGCGCGCCCTGGGCCATGAGCGGCCGGTGGCCGGATGACGGGACGGTCAGGCGCGGCCGAGTCGGTCCAGGGTCCAGGCGTTGACGAACGCCTCCTCCCGCCAGGCGTCGTAGCGACCGCTGGGCCCGCCGTGGCCCGCCTCCATCTCGGTCTTGAGCAGGTATTCGCCCTGCGGCGCGACGGCCCGCAGCCGGGCGATCCACTTCGCCGGCTCGTGATAGAGCACCCGGGTGTCGTTGAGGCTGGTCATCGCCAGGATCGCGGGGTAGTCGCGGTCGGCCACGTTCTCGTACGGGGTGTACGACTTCATGTAGGCGTACACCTCCGGGTCGGCGAGCGGGTTGCCCCACTCCTCCCACTCGGTGACGGTCAACGGCAGCGACGGGTCGAGGATCGTGCTGAGCGCGTCCACGAACGGCACCTGCGCGACGATGGCGGTGAACGCGTCCGGCGCCAGGTTGGCCACCGCGCCCATCAGCAGCCCGCCAGCCGATCCGCCCCGGGCGAGCAGCCGGTCCGACGACGTCCAGCCCGCCTTGGCCAGGTGCCGGGCGCAGGCGACGAAATCGGTGAAGGTGTTCTTCTTGGCCAGCAGTTTGCCGTGTTCGTACCAGCTCCGGCCCAGCTCGCCGCCGCCCCGGATGTGGGCCACCGCGAAGATCACTCCACGGTCCAGCAGGGACAGCCGGCCGACCGAGAACCAGGGGTCCATGCTGGCCTCGTACGAGCCGTACCCGTAGATCACGCAGGGTGCGGAGCCGTCGCGGGGGGTGTCCCGGCGGCAGACCAGCGAGATCGGCACCTTGGTGCCGTCGTCGGCCAGCGCCCAGTCCCGGTGCTGCTCGTAGTCCTCTGGGCGGTACTCCCGCCCGTCCGGTCCGGGCAGCACCGGTCGCCGCCGCAGCAGCGTCATCTCGCGGGTCACCAGGTCGTAGTCGTACACCGAGTCCGGGGTGACCAGCGAGGTGTAGCGCAGGCGTACCCGCCCGGTGCGGTACTCCGGGTTCGAGTCCAGCCCGACCGTGTGCAGCAGCTCCGGGAACGCGATGTCGTGCCCGTCGCCGCCGCCGACCGGCAGCACCCGCAACCCGGTGAGCCCGTTGGCGCGCAGCGTCACGACCAGGTGGTCGGCGAAGGCGTCGACGGCCTCCAGCCGGGTGCCGGGGGAGTGCGCGATCAGCGGCACCCAGTCGCCCGGGGCGTCGGCCGAGGTGTACGCCAGCGCGAAGTCCTCCGCGCCGTCGTTGTGCAGGATCAGGAACCGGTGCCCGTGGTGTTCCACCGAGTACTCGACGCCCTGCCGGCGGGGGGCGATCACGGCCGGCTCGCCGGTGGGGTTGCCGGCCGGGATGACGCGTACCTCGCTGGTGAGCTTGCTGGCGATGTCGATCAGGATGAAGCGCTCCGAGCGGGTCAGCTCGACCCCGACCCAGAACCGCTCGTCGTCCTCGGAGTGCACCACCACGTCGTCGGCGGCGGCCGTACCGAGCACGTGCCGCCAGACCCGGTGCGGACGCCAGGCGTCGTCCACCGTCACGTAGAACAGCACCGAGGCGTCGGCGGCCCAGGCGGTGCCGTAGAAGGTGTCCGGGATCTCGTCGGGCAGCAGCTCGCCGGTGGTGAGGTCCTTGATCCGGAGGGTGAAGCGTTCCTTGCCGGAGAAGTCGGTCGAGTACGCCAGGAAGCGGCCGTCCGGGCTGACGTCGAAGGCGCCCAGCGAGAAGAAGTCGTGGCCCTCGGCGAGCAGGTTGCCGTCGAGCAGCACCTCCTCGCCCTCCAGCGGGGCACCGGCAGGGCTGATCGGCGGCGTGGTCTCGCCGTCACGGACCGCCCGACGGCAGTGCACGCCGTACTGCTTGCCCTCGACCGTCCGGGAGTAGTACCAGTGCCCGCCCTTGCGGGTCGGCACCGACAGGTCGGTCTCCTGGGTGCGCCGACGGATCTCCTCGAACAGTTCCGTGCGCAGGTCGGCGAGGTGCGCCGTACGTGATTCGGTCCAGGCGTTCTCGGCCTTGAGGTAGCCGATCGTCTCAGGGTCGTCCTTGGTGGCCAGCCAGGCGTACTCGTCGACGACGACGTCGCCGTGGTGGACGCGTTCGCTCGGCACCTGCCTGGCTACGGGTACGGGGGTCTCGGTGGTCACGGCGCCACGTTACCGGCAGGCCGGGCGTCTCGGGCGGCGCAAATGCCCACTTCGTCGTTCGAACACATGTACGATCGCT
This sequence comes from Verrucosispora sp. NA02020, assembly GCF_013364215.1. Classification (NCBI taxonomy): domain Bacteria; kingdom Bacillati; phylum Actinomycetota; class Actinomycetes; order Micromonosporales; family Micromonosporaceae; genus Micromonospora; species Verrucosispora sp. NA02020. The sequence goes on from NZ_CP054923.1 coordinate 462,523, forward strand.
GCCATGGTGCCAGCGCGTTCCACCGGCGGGTCCGGTGCCCTCGACATCGCCCGTCGCCTTACCGACATCTGCGGCTCCCGCTTCGCCCGGTTCGCCGGCCCGGCCGACGAGGTGGCCGGGCGAGCGGCCCGCTGGGTCGCGGTGCCCGGCGGCGCCCACGCGGCGGCGGAGGTGCTGCGGCTCGCCGCGCGGCACGACCTGACGGTGGTGGCGCGCGGCGCCGGCACCAAGATCGATTGGGGTGCCGTGCCGGAACGGGTCGACATCATGCTCGACACCGGTCGGCTCGCCGGCATCGGTCACCAGCCGTCCGAGCGGGGCACCGCCGAGGTCGGTGCCGGCACGCCACTGCGCGCGGTGCAGGCCAGCCTGGAACGCACCGGTCAACGGCTCGCGCTCGACGCGCCCTCGCCCGGCGCCACGGTCGGCGGGGTGCTCGCCGCGGACGAGGCCGGTCCACTGCGCCACCGGCACGGCACCGCCTGCGACCAGCTCGTCGGCCTGCGCTACCTGGCCGCCGACGGTGACCTGGCCGAGGCCGGTGGCGGGGCTGCCGGGCTGGCCCAGGCCCGGCTGCTGTGCGGGTCGGAGGGCGCGCTCGGCGTGCTGGTCAGCGCCACCCTGCGGGTGCAGCCCCTGCCGGCCAGCCGGGTCTGGGTGACCCGCCCGGTGTGGACGCCGCTGGAGGTGCACGACCTGGTCCGGGCGGTGCTCGCCGCCCGGCTCGACCCGGCTGCCATCGAGGTGGACCTGCCGGCCGGCACGGGACCCCGGCCGAGGGACCGCCGGGCCGAGTCGATGGCGCGCCATCCGTCCATGACGGGGCGCCCGTCGACCGGCCCGGCGGGGGCCGGCTCGCTGGTGGTGCTGCTCGAAGGCGGGCCGTCCGACGTGGCGGAGCGCGCCGACCGGCTCCGGTCGATGCTCGGCTCCCGGGCCGTCGTCGCCCGATCGGCACCGTCCTGGTGGCGCAGCTACCCGTTCGCCCCCGGTGACACCGCGCTCCGGCTGGAGGTGCCGATCAGTGACCTGCACGCCGCCGTCTACGCGCTGCGGGACGCGGCCGGCTCGCCGGTGCCGGTCCGTGGCTCCGCCGGTCTCGGCGTGGTGCACGCCGCACTGCCCGGCACGATGGCACCCGACCGGGTGGCGTCGATCCTGGTCGCGGTGCGCGGCGTGCTGCTCGCCCGACAGGGGCGTTGCCTGGTGCTCTCCGCGCCGCCCGCCGTCCGGCGAGCCGTCGACCTGTGGGGCGAGCTGACCGGCGTGGCCCGGATGCGCGCCGTCAAGCAGCACCTCGACCCGGGTCACCGGCTGGCCCCAGGTCGCCTCCCCGGCGGCCTCTGAGCCACGCCGGCCGTGGCGCTGCGCAGCCCTGGGGAGACGAAGCGCAGCTCCGTCGGTCAGACCGCGTCGTTGCGCAGGACCAGGATGGCGATGTCGTCCCGGGGTGCCTCGACCGAGAAGTTGATCGCGGTGGCGCGCAGCCGGGCCGCCACCACGTCCGCCGAGTAGCCGGCGAGCGGCCCGGCGGCGTCCCGGAGCCGACCGGTGCCGAACAGTTCCCGGCCCCGGCGTCGCTCGGTCACGCCGTCGGTGTAGAAGACCAGGCAGTCGCCGGGATCGAGGGCGATGTCCAGGGTCGGCGAGGTGATCGTGTCGAGCAGGCCGAGCGCGGTGCCGCCGGTGCCGACGAACGCGGCCGGGCCACCGGACGCGCGCACCAGCACCGGCCGGTCGTGGCCGGCCAGGTGCAGCCCCACGTCGAGTTGCCCGTTCTCACCCTGCCCGACCGCCGCCAGCGCCAACGTGCAGTACCGTCCGGCACCCCGCTCGACGAGCGTCTCGTTGAGCCGGGACAGCACCTCGGGCAGCGGCTTGCCGTCCCCGGCCAGCACCCGGATCACGTCCCGGACCAGCCCGGTGACCGCAGCGGCCTGCACCCCCTTGCCGGAGACGTCGCCGATCACCACCAGCCAACGGCCGTCCGGCATCGGCACCACGTCGTAGAAGTCGCCGCCGACCTCGGCGTCGTCGCCGGTCGGCACGTACTCGGCGGCGAAGCCGATGCCCTCCACCACCGGAAGCACCGGTGGCAGCAGCGACTGCTGCAACGTCTGTGCCACCCGCCGACGCTCGGCGTGGATGCGGGCGTTCTCGATCGCCAGGGCGGCACGCCGGGCCACGTCCTCCAGCACCGCGATCTCGTCGGGATCGTGCCGGTGCCGCTGATGCCGGCCGACGGCCAGTGTGCCGAGGCGCTGACCTCGGGCGATCAGCGGCACGGCGAAGCCCTCCATCGGCGCGCCCAACGGCGTCTGGGTGCCGTTGCGACTCGCCTCGCGCAGCCGGGCCTGGACCGAGTCCGGTCCCGCCTCGCGCAGCGTCGCGTGCAGATGCGGCAGCATCGACTCGTCGGCGTGACTGGCCGCGGCCAGCTTGAGTCGACCCCACTCGTCGGTGGTGTGCACGGCACACCACTGACCGAGCCGGGGCACCACGAGCTGCGGGACGAGCGCCATCGTCAGCTCCACGTCCAGGGACTGGGCGAGCAGCTCGCTGGCCTCGGCGAGGAAGGTCAACCAGGCCTGTCGCCGGACGTCGGCGCGGCGCAGCCGGTCGTTCTCCAGGTGCAGCGACAGCCGCTCGGCGGTCAGCAGGGCCAACGGCCGGGCGTACGCGGTGGGGGCGGCGTCGAGTTCCAGCTCACCGGCGTACGGGCGGTGCACCGCCAGCGGCACCCGGAGCAGGTCGTTGCCGGGGCGGGGCTGTCGGCCGTACCGGGCGAGGACCTGTGGGCCGTGCCCGTCGCCCCGGTCCAGGCGCACCACCCCGCCGGCCGCGCCGACCATCTCCGCCACCCGGGTGAGCAGGCTGGTGGCGAAGTCCGGCAGCGGATCGTCCGCGTACGGGTCGGGGGTGGGCTGCATCAGGGCGCTCATCGCCCCGGCGCTCGGCACCGAGGAGTGGCCGCCGTCCGAACGGCCGATCGGCGGGGCGAAGTCGTCCGGGCGTCCGGGCTGCGGCCCGTCGCGCTCCAACCGGAACCACACGCCCTTGCCGCTGGGCAGGTAGGTGGTGCCCCAACGGCTCGCGAAGTGGTCGACCAGCAGCAGGCCGCGCCCGCGCTCGGCGACCTCGGTGATGTCGGTCTCCACGTTCCGCACGCCGACGGTCAGCTCGTCGACCGGCCCGGAGGCGAAGTCCGACACGGTCACGGTCAGCCCGGTCGAGTCGGCGCTGACCTCGATGTCGAGTTCGGTGCGGGCGTGCTCGACCGCGTTGGTGGAGAGCTCCGTGGTGAGCAGGAGCGCCTCGTTGAGAAGTTCGTCCAGGTTCGCCTCGGCAAGTACGGACCGGACGACGGCTCGCGCGGCGGCCGGCGTACGCCGATCGGCGGGCAGCCGGACCCGCCGGACGTGCTCCTCCGGGCCCCCGTCCGTCGTTGGCCCCACCGCCGCTGACACTCTCGTATCCTGCCCCGGCACCCGGCCCGTGCCAAGCCGATCACGGGTCGGGTCCGGAATACGGACGGCGGTGCGCCGTGGCGGTTTCGAGGTCACGGGGACAATGATGGGGTGGCCGGCGCGAGCCGGTGTACCCCGATGCGAGTGCGAGGAATGATGACCACGGCGAAACAGTCGGCGATCGCGGACACCTCCGCCGCCGACCACGAGGCGGTCCTCACCGAGCTGGCCGAGGCGCTGCGGCGGGTCCGCGGAGGCGATCTGAAGGTCAGGCTGCCCCGGCGTTCGGGCGCGGCCGGTGAGGTGGCCGACGCCTTCAACGACGTGGTGTCGCTCCAGGAGCGGCAGCATCTGGACCTGCGCCGGATCAGCCGCGTCGTGGGTCGCGACGGTCGGCTGACCGAACGCCTGGACGAGGAGGGGCTGGACGGCTCCTGGGCGGAGGGGCAGCGCGCGGTCAACTCGTTGATCGACGACCTGGGTCGGCCCACCACCGAGATCGCCCGGGTCATCGTGGCCGTCGCCGACGGCGACCTCTCCCAGCACATGGCGCTGGAGATCGACGGTCGCCCGCTGCGCGGCGAGTACCTGCGCATCGGCCGCACGGTCAACACCATGGTCGACCAGCTCTCGTCCTTCTCCAACGAGGTGACCCGGGTGGCCCGGGAGGTGGGCACCGAGGGCAAGCTCGGCGGTCAGGCCGACGTCCGCGGGGTGGCCGGCACCTGGAAGGACCTCACCGACTCGGTGAACACCATGGCCTCGAACCTGACCGGCCAGGTGCGGTCGATCTCCCAGGTCGCGACGGCGGTGGCGAAGGGCGACCTGTCGCAGAAGATCACGGTCAGCGCGCGCGGCGAGGTGGCGGCGCTGGCCGACACCATGAACTCTCTGACCGACACGCTGCGTCTCTTCGCCGAGCAGGTGACCCGGGTGGCCCGCGAGGTGGGCACCGAGGGCAAACTCGGCGGTCAGGCGGAGGTGCCCGGGGTGGCCGGCACCTGGAAGGACCTGACCGACAGCGTCAACTCGATGGCGTCGAACCTGACCGCCCAGGTCCGCAACATCGCCCAGGTCTCCACGGCGGTGGCCCGGGGTGACCTGTCGCAGAAGATCACGGTGGCCGCCCAGGGCGAGATCCTGGAACTCAAGGACACCGTGAACACGATGGTGGACCAGTTGTCGTCGTTCGCCGACGAGGTGACCCGGGTGGCCCGCGAGGTGGGCACCGAGGGCAAGCTCGGCGGTCAGGCCCAGGTGCGCGGTGTCTCCGGCACCTGGCGGGACCTGACCGAGAACGTCAACCAGCTCGCCGGCAACCTGACCAGCCAGGTGCGGAACATCTCCCAGGTGTCCACGGCGGTGGCCCGGGGTGACCTGTCGCAGAAGATCACGGTGGATGCCCGGGGCGAGATCCTGGAGTTGAAGTCGACGGTCAACACGATGGTGGACCAGCTCTCGTCCTTCGCCGACGAGGTCACGCGGGTGGCCCGCGAGGTCGGCAGCGAGGGCAAGCTCGGTGGTCAGGCGCAGGTCAAGGGCGTCTCGGGCACCTGGCGGGACCTGACCGAGAACGTCAACCAGCTCGCCTCGACCCTGACCACCCAGCTCCGTGCCATCGCCCGGGTCTCCACCTCGGTGACCCGAGGTGACCTGACCCAGCGGATCACCGTCGAGGCGCAGGGCGAGGTCGCCGAGCTCAAGGACAACATCAACCAGATGATCGTCACCCTGCGGGAGACCACCCACAAGAACGCGGAGCAGGGCTGGCTCGACTCCAACCTGGCCCGCATCGGTGGTCTGTTGCAGGGCCAGCGCGACCTCGGTGAGGTCTGCCGGATGATCATGCAGGAGGTGACCCCGCTGGTCGACGCGCAGCTCGGCGCGTTCTTCCTGGCGGACAACTCCGAAGGGGTGATGCGGCTGCGGTTGACCGCCTCGTACGGCTACGTCTCGCGGGGACACGACGTCACCTTCGGGCCCGGTGAGGGACTCGTCGGTCAGGCGGCGATCTCGCGGCGCACGATCCGGGTCGGCGCGGTGCCGGACGGCCGCATCACGCTCCGCTCCGGGCTCGCCGACACCCCGCCGGCCGACCTGGTCGTGCTGCCCGTCCTCTTCGAGGGCGAACTGCTCGGCGTGATCGAGTTCGCCACCGTCACCCCCTTCTCCGAACTGCACCTGGCGTTCCTGGAGCGGCTGGTCGCCACCATCGGCATCGCGGTCAACACCATCCAGGCGAACCGGCGAACCGAGGAGTTGCTGGCCCAGTCGCAGCGGCTGGCCCACGAGTTGCAGGAGCAGTCGGCGGAGTTGCAGCGCACCAACGCCGAGCTGGAGGAGAAGGCGACGCTGCTCTCCGAGCAGAAGGGCAACATCGAGACCAAGAACCGGGAGATCGAACTGGCCCGGCTCGGCCTGGAGGAGAAGGCGCAGCAGCTCACCCGGGCCTCGGCGTACAAGTCGGAGTTCCTGGCGAACATGAGCCACGAGCTGCGGACGCCGCTGAACTCGCTGCTGCTGCTGGCCCGGCTGCTCGCCGAGAACTCGGAGCAGAACCTCAGCCCGAAGCAGATCGAGTTCGCCCGGACCATCCACGGCGCCGGGTCCGACCTGCTCTCGTTGATCGACGACATTCTCGACCTGTCCAAGATCGAGGCGGGCCGGATGGACGTCGAGCCGACCGAGATCCAGTTCGCGGAGATCCGCAACTACGTGGAGCAGGCGTTCGCGCCGCAGGCCGACGAGAAGGGCCTGGACTTCCAGGTACGCGTCGGCAAGGACCTGCCGGCAGCGGTGGTCACCGACGCCCAGCGGCTCCAGCAGATCCTGCGCAACCTGCTCTCGAACGCGGTCAAGTTCACCGACAACGGCGCGGTGACGCTGCGCATCGCGCGTGCCCCGGAGCACGCGGTGTTCGACGTTCCGGCACTGACCAACGCCCGGCAGGTGCTCGCGTTCACGGTGATCGACACCGGCATCGGCATCTCCGACGACAAGCTGTCGCTCATCTTCGAGGCGTTCCAGCAGGCGGACGGCACCACCAGCCGTCGCTACGGCGGCACCGGTCTGGGGCTGTCGATCAGCCGGGACCTGGCCCGCCTGATCGGCGGCACGATCACCGTCACCTCGGCGCCGGGCCAGGGCTCGACGTTCACGCTGTACCTGCCCGACGTGCTGGCGCCGGACGCGGTGGTGGCGCCGTCGCCGCCGTCGCCACAGCGGGCAGGTCTGCCGTCGTCGCTGCTGATGCCGCCGGTGGAGCTGCTGCCGCAGCGGCCGGAGGCACCGAAGACCCGTCAGCTCGACGGTGCCACCGTGCTGATCGTCGACGACGACGTCCGCAACGTCTTCGCCCTGACCAGCGCGCTCGAACTGCACGGCATGACCGTCCTGTACGCCGACAACGGCACCGACGGGGTACGCCTGCTGGCGGAGCACCCGGAGGTGGACATCGTCCTGATGGACGCGATGATGCCCGACCAGGACGGGTACGAGACGACCCGGCAGATCCGCCGGAACCACCGCTTCGTGGACCTGCCGATCGTCTTCCTGACCGCCAAGGCGATGCCCGGTGACCGGGAGTCGGCGATCGCGGCCGGGGCCAGCGACTACATCACCAAGCCGGTCGACCTGGACGAGCTGATCGAACTCATGACCAGCTCCATCAGTGGCAGCCGCACCGAGGAGGGCTCGTGACGCAGGTGGCGAAGGCGCTGCTGGTCGATGACCGCAGGGAGAACCTGATGGCCCTGGAGGCGATCCTCCAGGGTCTGCCGGTGCAGACGGTCGCGGTGGAGAGCGGCGAGGCGGCGCTGAAGCAGTTGTTGGTGGACGACTTCGCGGTGATCCTGCTGGACGCCCAGATGCCGGACATGGACGGCTTCGAGACGGCGAGTCACATCAAGCGGCGGGAACGGACCCGGCACGTACCGATCATCTTCCTGACCGCCGCCGACCGCGACGCCCAACTGGCGCTGCGCGGCTACGCCGTCGGCGCGGTGGACTACCTGACCAAGCCCTTCGACCCCTGGGTGCTGCGGGCCAAGGTCTCGGTCTTCGTGGAGCTGTGGACGAAGACCCGGCAGTTGGCCGCGCAGTCCGAGATGGTGCGGGAGCGCGACGCCCAGTGGCGACTGCTGACCGACGCGGTCGACGAGGCGAGCACCCTGCTGCGGACCGCCGACAAGGACCCTGACGCCGTCTCGCAGGCGGTGGCCCTGCTGGAGCAGGCCCGCTGGGGCACCACCTCCTGACACCGCCCGGTCGTGACGTCGCCGTGGACTGCCGCCCGGTGGTCCACGACAGCGTCACGATCGACCCGGCGGCCCGTGATCGGGACCGGGGTGAGCGGTGTCTTAGCTGGTAGGGGCGTCGTTACGGATCATCAGGGCACTGCGCAGGCCCGTGATGTCGAGTACGCGTATCAGGAACTCGCCCACGTTGGTCAGCAGGAGCAGGCTCTGCGCGTGGCTGGCCTTGCGGCTGAGGACCACGAGCGTCCCCAACCCCTGCGAGTCGCAGAAGGTGACCCCGCCGAGATCGAGCACGATCCGGGGCGGGGGTTCGGTGAGCACTTCGTTGACGACGGTCGACAGCTGGGCGGCCGTGAGCATGTCGATCTCACCGGCCAGGCGAAGCACTGCTTCGTCACCAGTCCGGTGTACGGTGATGGACAGTTCGGCACGATCCACCGGGTCAGCCTAGCGCGATCTCGGGCACCCGGCCCGTCGAGGCGAACCGCCTCCGCCCAGCGTGCCGCAGGTGAGCCGGATAACCCTGAACTGGGGTGCCTGCCGATCCGCCGTCGGGCGCTGACACAATGGCGGCATCGTGACCGAGGTGTTTCCCGCCGGAACCGACCGCTATCCGGTCGACGCGCCGGCCTCAGAGGCCCTGTTCGACCGCGCCCGCGCCATCGTGCCGGGCGGGGTGAACTCCCCCGTGCGTGCCTTCCGAGCGGTCGGCGGCACCCCACGCTTCATGGTCCGTGGCGAGGGACCATGGCTCCACGACGCGGACGGGCGACGCTACGTCGACCTGGTCTGCTCCTGGGGCCCGCTGATCCTCGGCCACGCCCATCCCGAGGTGGTGGCGGCCGTGCAGGCCGCCGCCGCGCAGGGCACCAGCTTCGGCACGCCCACCCCGGGCGAGGTCGACCTGGCCGCCGAGATCGTCGCACGCACCCCGGTCGAGCAGGTCCGGCTGGTCAACTCGGGCACCGAGGCGACCATGTCGGCGATCCGGCTGGCCCGGGGCTACACCGGGCGCTCGAAGATCATCAAGTTCGCCGGCTGCTACCACGGGCACGTGGACGCGCTGCTGGCCGCCGCCGGCTCCGGCGTGGCCACCCTCGGCCTGCCCGACTCGCCCGGCGTCACCGGCGCGGCGGCCAGCGAGACCATCGTGCTGCCGTACAACGACCTCGCCGCGGTGCAGGAGGCGTTCGCCGCCGAGGGCGAGCACATCGCCGCCGTGATCACCGAGGCGGCGCCGGGCAACATGGGCGTGGTGGCGCCCCGGGACGACTTCAACGGCCAGTTGGCGGGGATCGCGCACGCGCACGGCGCGCTGCTCATCATCGACGAGGTGATGACCGGGTTCCGGGTCTCCCGCTCCGGCTGGCACGGCCTCGATCCGGTCGACGCGGACCTGTGGACGTACGGCAAGGTCATGGGTGGTGGGCTGCCCGCGGCGGCGTTCGGCGGGCGCACGGAGATCATGTCGCGACTGGCTCCGGCCGGTCCGGTCTACCAGGCCGGCACCCTCTCCGGTAACCCGCTGGCCTGCGCCGCCGGCCTGACCACGCTGCGGCTCGCCGACGAGGCGCTGTACCGCCGGCTGGACGACACCGCCGCCGTGGTGGGCAAGCTCGCCGGCGACGCGTTGGCCGCCGCCGGGGTCCCGCACCGGCTGTCGTACGCGGGCAACATGTTCTCGATCTTCTTCACGGACGCCGACGTGGTCGACTACGACAGCGCCCGCACCCAGCAGGTGCCCGCGTTCAAGGCGTTCTTCCACGCGATGCTCGCGGCCGGGGTCTACCTGCCGCCGAGCGCGTTCGAATCCTGGTTCGTGTCGGCGGCGATCGACGACGCCGCCCTGGAACAGATCGCCGCCGCCCTGCCGGTGGCGGCCAACGCGGCGGCAGCGACGACAGGGGTGTAGACCAATGAGCAAGACGGTGGTCCACGTGCTACGGCACGGAGAGGTGTACAACCCGGACGGCATCCTCTACGGCCGGCTGCCCGGGTTCCGCCTCAGTGAGCTCGGTGTCCAGATGGCCAAGGCCGCCGCGCAGGGGCTCGCCGAACGCGAGGTCGTGCACGTGGTCGCCAGCCCTCTGGAGCGCGCCCAACAGACCGCCGAACCGATCGCCGCGCAGTTCGGGCTCCCCGTCGGGGTCGACGAACGGCTCATCGAGAGCGCCAACTGGTTCGAGGGCAAGAAGGTCTCGCCCGGCGACGGCTCCTTCCGTGACCCGCGTAACTGGTGGGTGCTGCGGGACCCGGTGACCCCCTCCTGGGGTGAGGCGTACCGGGTGATCGCCGAGCGGATGTTCGCCGCGCTGCACGCGGCCCGGGTCGCCGCCGAGGGGCGGGAGGCCGTCCTGGTCTCGCACCAGCTCCCGATCTGGACGCTGCGTCGGCACGTCGAGCGCAAGCGGCTCTGGCACGACCCGCGCCGTCGGCAGTGCGGTCTGGCCTCGCTGACCACGTTCCACTTCGACGGCGCCAAGATCGTCGGGATCGGCTACTCCGAGCCGGCCGCGCACCTGGTGGCGATCTCGCCGACCGCGCGGACGGCCAAGGGGGCCTGAGATGCGTACCCGCAGGTGGGCCGTTGGTCTGCTCGCCGCTGTCACCGCGACGACGGTGCTGAGCGGCTGCACCGGCGGTGGCCGGGAGGCGGCCTGCGACAACACGGGCGGCATCGTGGAATGCGCCCCGGACCAACGGTCCGACGCGCCGCGCCTCGCCGGTGACCTGCTCGACGGCGGTTCCTACGACGTGACGCAGCAGCGGGGCCAGGTCGTCGTGGTCAACTTCTGGGGCTCCTGGTGCGCGCCGTGCCGGGCCGAGGCCGACGACCTGGAGAACACCTACCAGGCGACCAAGGACTCCGGGGTGACCTTCCTCGGCATCAACGTGCAGGACAGCCGGGACAAGGCGATCGCCTTCGAGGAGGGCTTCGGGATCAGCTACCCGAGCATCTTCGACCCGGGCAGCCGCCTCGCCCTCGACCTGGACATCCCGCCGAACACGATTCCCGCCACCGTAGTCCTGGACCGGGAGGGCCGGATCGCGACCGTGATCCGGGCGGCGGTACGCCAGGAGGGCCTGCAACCCATCGTCGAGCGGATCGCCGCAGAGTCGACCGCGGCGTCCGGCCCGCGCTGATGGGCGAGACCTTCGGTCAACTCGCCGTCTCGGGGCCACTGCTACTGGCGATCGGCGCGGCGGCGCTGGCGGGACTGGTCAGCTTCCTCTCCCCGTGCGTCCTGCCCCTGATGCCGGGCTACCTGTCGTACGTGACCGGCTTGGCCGGCGCCGACCTCGAGGGCCGAGATGAAAGGAAGGGCCCCCTACTAACGCCTGGTGTAGAGGAGGGGTCCCCTCCTAACACCTCCGGCGGGGGGACGGCGCTGCGGGAGCGCACCCGGGTCAGCCCGGCGGTCAAGGGGCGCGTACTCGCCGGGACGCTGCTCTTCATCGCCGGTTTCACCGTGGTGTTCACCGCCACCGCGATCCTGTTCAGCAGCATCGGCCGGGTCTTCTTCGACTACGAGCGGGCGCTGGAGATCGTCGTCGGCGCGTTGATCGTGGTGCTCGGGCTGGGCTACCTCGGGGCGCTGCCCGGCTTCCAACGCGAGTTCCGGATCAACCGTCTGCCCAACGCCGGCCTGCTCGGCGCACCCGTCCTCGGTGCCGTGTTCGCCCTGAGCTGGGTTCCCTGCACCGGCCCGACGCTGGCTGCGGTGCTCGGCATGGCCACCACCAGCGGGCAGACCGACCGCGCGGTCATCCTCGCGGTGGCGTACTGCCTCGGGCTGGGCATCCCGTTCATCGTCTTCGGGCTCGGCTTCAACCGACTGCTCGGGGTCTTCCGCACGATCCGGCGGCACAGCCGCTGGGTCACCCGGATCGGCGGCGTACTGCTGATCCTGATCGGGCTGGCCCTGCTCACCGGCGGTTGGACCAACGTCGTGATCTGGTTGCAGACCACCGTCGGGGTGGGCGATTTCGAGGTGAGCATCTGATGACCGCGGTGGACGACCGGCCCGCCACGCCAGCCCAGTCACCCCGGCGCCGCCCCCACGCGCTGCTCGCGCTGCTGCGCAACTCGTGGCGGCAGCTGACCAGCATGCGTACCGCGCTGGTGTTGCTCTTCCTGCTCGCGATCGCCGCGATCCCGGGTTCGGTGCTGCCGCAGCGTGGCGTCAACCCGGAGGACGTCCGGGACTTCTACACCGCGAACCCGCAACTCGCGCCGGTGCTGGATCGGATCGGCGCGTTCGAGGCGTTCAGCTCGGTCTGGTTCTCCGCGATCTATCTGCTGCTGTTCACCTCGCTGATCGGGTGCATCACGCCCCGGCTGCGCGATCACGTCCGGGCGATGCGGGCCAGGCCGCCGGCCGTACCGAAGCGGTTGGAGCGGTTGCCCCAGCACGCGGTGGTGCCGGCGCCCGCCGGTGGCGCGGCCGCGGTCGCCGAGACCCTGCGCCGCCGCCGGTGGCGGGTCGCGGTACGCGGCGACGAGATCTCCGCCGAGAAGGGCTACCTCAAGGAGACCGGCAACCTGATCTTCCACAGCGCGATGGTGCTGCTGCTGGTCGGTGTCGCGCTCGGTTCCTGGTACGGCTGGCACGGCAACCGGCTGCTCGTCTCCGGCCCGGACGGCGTCTTCTGCAACACCCGCCAGCAGTACGCCGAGGCGAAGCTCGGCCCGCGCGTCGGCGACGACCTGCCTCGGTTCTGCATGCAGCTCGACGAGTTCGAGGCCGAGTTCCTGCCGAGCGGCCAGCCCTCGCACTTCAACGCCAAGGTCACCGTGGACGAGGACGGCGGCGCACCCCGGGCGGCCGAGTTCTCGGTCAACTCGCCGCTGCGCCTCGACGGCGCGAACGTCTATCTGCTCGGCCACGGCTACGTGCCGCTGATCCGCTACACCGACCGGTTCGGCAACACCCAGACCAGTACGGTGCCGTTCCTCACTACCGGCGACATGGGTCTGACCAGCGAGGGCCTGGCGGCCTTCCCGGACGCCAACGTCGACCCGGCGACCGGCGAGCGGAATGCGGACCTCCAGATGGCCTTCTCCGGCCTGTACCTCCCGACCGCACCGCAGGAGCCCCCGTTCACCCGGTCCGAGTACCCGACGGAGCAGAATCCGCTGCTCGGGCTGATCGCGTACCGGGGCAACCTGGGCCTCGACGGCGGCATCCCCGGCTCGGTCTACCAGCTCGACCAGCGGCAGATCCGCAACGGCCGGCTCACCGAGGTCGGCTCCAAGGACCTGCGCAAGGGCGAGAGCTGGACGCTGGACGACGGCACCACGGTCGAGTTCGTGGGCACCGAGCGCTACATCGTGCTCTCCGTGCGGCACGATCCGGGCACGATGCTGCTGCTGGTCAGCTCCGTCGGGCTGGTGCTTGGGCTGATGGGCTCGCTCTTCGTCCGGCGACGCCGGATCTTCGTCCGGGTGCTGCCCGCCGGCTCCGGACCCAGCGGCTCCGAGCCCTCCGTGGCCGGGCTTCCTGGTGCCGCACCCCCCGACGGTGGATCTCCGACGGGCGGTAGTAGCTTGGTCGAGGTGGCTGGCCTGCCCCGGACCGAACATCCGGGGTTCGCCGCCGAGTTCAGCCAACTGGTCGCCGCGATCGGCGACGACCGGCGGACCGGCGAGGCCATCGACCCGGACGAGCGGGCCGGGGCGCGAGAAGGAGCCGAGTGATGTCCGCACTCTCCGACCAGGTGGTGTCGATCGCCACCCTGGTGTACCTGCTGGCGATGATCAGCCACGCGGTCGAGTACGCCCTCGGCAACTCGCGGGTCAAGGTGACGGCGCCCCCGTCCCGCGAACTGGTCGGCGCGGCGGTCGGCGGCGGTGCCGGGTCGGCGAACGCGGCGGGGGCCGGCAGCCTGACGGGTACGGTCGGCGCCGACGGCGTGGCCGGGACCGGCGGCGGTACGGTGACGCCCGCCGAACGCACTGCGAAGCGGGCCGCACTCGCCGGCTGGATCGCGGTGGCCCTGACCGGCGTGGGCGCGGCCCTGCACCTGGTCGGCCTGGTCACGCGTGGTATCGCCGCCGAGCGGATGCCCTGGGGCAACATGTACGAGTTCGTGCTCACGGTCTCGTTCATCGGGGTGGCCGCCTGGCTGGTGGTGCTCTGGAAGGTGCCGTCGCTGCGCCGCCTCGGGCTGTTCCTGACCCTGGTCATGGTGCTGCTGGTGGCCACCGCCGAGCTGGTGCTCTACACCCCGATCGTGCCGCTGGTGCCGGCGCTCAACTCGTACTGGTTCGTCGTGCACGTGTCGACCGTCGTCTTCGCCTCGGGACTGTTCCTGCTGGGCTCGGTGCCGGCCGCCACGTATCTGATGCGGGCCGGCTACGAACGCGGCAAGCGCAGCTTCCCGTACACGCTGGCGAAGAAGCTGCCGGCGGCGGCCAGCCTGGAACGCCTCACCTTCGTCCTGCACGCCTTCGCGTTCCCGCTCTTCACCTTCGCGGTGATCGCCGGTGCGATCTGGGCCGAGGCGGCCTGGGGTCGGCCGTGGGGCTGGGACCCGAAGGAGACCTGGTCGTTCATCTCCTGGGTGATCTACGCCGGTTACCTGCACGCCCGCGCGACGCCGAGCGTGAAGCGCAACGTGGCCGCCTGGCTGGCCATCCTGGGCTTCCTGACGGTGCTGATGAACCTCTTCGGCGTGAACATCTTCTTCGAGGGCCTGCACTCCTACGGCGGTCTGTGAGGACAGAACCCAGGATGTAGAACTACACTTCTTATAACTGTAGTTCTGCATTTTGGTGGTCCGGCATGAGGCTGTCGAAGCCTGTCGAGATCTTCGACCGCGACGCGGAATGGGCCGAGCTGACCCGTTTCGCGACCGACGTTCGCCCAGGTGCAACGCTCGGAGTCGTCAGCGGGCGCCGCCGCCAGGGCAAGACCCTGCTTCTGTACGAGTTGGCAAAGGCCACCCGCGGGTTCTACTTCGGGGCGACCGAGGCGACGCAGGCCGAGTCCCTTCGGCGACTCGGTGACGCTCTCGGCCGGTACGCCGGCAGCCCGGGCCCGGTGCAACTGTCGGACTGGCAGCATGCCGTTGACGCCCTGCTCGCCTTGGGCAAGGAGCGTGCCGTCACCGTGGTGATCGATGAGTTCCCCTACCTGGCCAGGGCCAGCCGGGATCTTCCGTCGATCATCCAGCACGCACTCACCCCTGGCCGACCTGAGCGCACCGGCTCACGTACCCGCCTTCTCCTGTGCGGATCGGCGCTCTCCTTCATGGGCGGTCTGTTGGCCGGCTCCGCACCGCTGCGGGGCCGGGCTGGGCTCGAACTGCCGATCGCGCCGCTGGACTACCGCGCCGCAGCGGAGTTCTGGGGTATCGGTGACCCGCGACTCGCCGTCCAGGTGTTCGCCATCGTGGGCGGCACGCCGGCCTACCGGCGGGAGTACGTCCAGGACGACGCGCCGGAGGGGCCTGACGACTTCGACGACTGGGTGGTGCGCGCCGTGCTGAATCCGGCCCGGCCACTCTTCCGCGAGGCGCGCTACCTGCTCGCCGAGGAACCGGATCTGCGCGACACCGCGCTCTACCATTCAGTGTTGGCTGCGGTCGCCGAGGGCAGCGCCACCCGGGGCGGCATCGCCGGTTTCACCGGGCGCAAAGCCACCGACTTGCAGCATCCGTTGACGGTCCTGGAAGACGCCGGGCTGCTCGTGCGGGAGCCTGACCCGCTGCGTAGCGGGCGTAGCCGGTACCGGATCGCCGAGCCGTTGATCACCTTCTACCAGGCTCTGATGCGTCCGGCATGGACCGCTCTGGAGCAGCGCCGTGGCGCGGACGTCTGGCGCCGATCCCAGCAGCGATACGCGAGCGCGGTGCTGGGCCCCGGCTTCGAGGAAATGGTCCGGCAGTGGACGCTGCGTTTCGTCGCCCCCGAAACGCTGGGTGGCATCGCCGCCGAAGTGCAGGCGGCGGTGCTGACGGACCCGGCGAGCCGGACGAGTCAGGAACTCGACCTGGTGGCGCTCGGGGAACTGCCGGCAGGTGACGGCCCACGACCATTGCTGGCCCTGGGGGAGGCCAAGTGGGGTCGTACGCTGGGCCGCCCAGATTTCGAACGGCTGGTCCGGGCACGTGAGCTGCTGCGGGGGCGGCCCGGTCTCGATCTGGATCACACGCGGTTGTTGCTCGCCAGCGCTGCGGGGTTCACCGACGAGCTGCGGCAGCTAGCCGTCAGCCGACCGGACGTGGTCCTGGTTGATGCCGCCCGGCTCTACTCCGGCGAGTGAACCGGCCGCCGGCCCTGGTCGGCGCCGTTGTCACCAGTCCCTGCCGAGGCGGCTCAGGGTCTCGTCGACGCGCAGCGTGATCTGGTAGGCGATCTCCGGCACGTCGGCCAGGTCGATGCGCTCGGCACGCATCTCCAGCTGCGCGTGCAGTTCCCGGGCGATCGCGTCGCGGAGACTGGTGAGCAGCGGCGACAACCCGTCCGGGTCACCGACGACGTACGCGTCCGACATGCGCCAATCCTGCCGTCCCCGACGCCCGCCGCCCCAGCACCTGTGAGATTTCCCGTCCGTGCTCTGCCTCCGCCGAGGAGATCTTGGACAATTTCCGTTATCTACGAACGGCAACTGTCCAAGATCTCAAACGTCGACGCGTCGGTGCCGGGACTGTTGCAGACCTCGGCGTACGCCCGCGCGTTGTTCCGCAGCGTCGGGCTCTACGACGAGGCGGAGGTGGAGCAGCGGGCGTCGGCCCGGCTGGAGCGGCAGGCGGTGCTGACCGGCGAGCGTCCGCCGCAGCTCGTCGCGGTGCTGGACGAACACGTGCTGCGTCGCCCGGTCGGCGGCCCGCTGGTGATGCGGGAGCAGTTGCGCCGGCTGGTCAAGCTGGCCACCGAACAGCCCCGGGTGCGGCTGCACGTGGTGCCCGCCTCGGTCGGCCCGTATCCAGGTGTCGCCGGGGCTCTCGTGCTGGCTACCCTTCCCGGTGGGGAGGACGTCGCCTACCTGGATGACCAACTCAAGGGTCAGGTCATCGACGACACCGAGGACGTGCTGGCGATCCGGGCGTCCTGGGAGGCGATCCAGGGTGAGGCGCTGCCGCCCCGGCAGTCGATCGAGTTGTTGACGGAGGTGGCGGAGCTGACCGGTGCCCGGTGGCGCACCAGCACCCGGAGCCGCACCAACGGTGGTGATTGCGTCGAGGTGGCCGACAACCTCCCCGGCGTGGTCGCCGTACGCGACAGCAAGGACCGGGACGGCGAGGTGCTGATCTTCGGCCCGGCCGCCTGGCGCGCGTTCGTGGCGCTGGCCCGCAATCGCTGACCTGCCGTCCATCGCCCCGTGGGCCGAATCGGCCACCGGCCGGCCCTGGCCGTGCGGGAGGGGTCAGACCGGTTCGTCGCGGTGGAGCAGGTCGTTGCGGACGGTGGGCGGGACGCGTAGCCGCTCATCCGCGCAGAGTCGCCGCAACTCGTCCGCGTGCCTGTCGGGATCGAGGGTCAGTCGGGCCAGCTCGTCGAAGAGCGTCATCCGCTCCTCGTCGATCGTCTCGTCCGGCTCGGGCATCGCACCCCAGCTGTCCCAGGGCAGCAGTTCCACCGTGCCCAGCGCAGCGGCGTCCCGCATCAGGTTGCCGGCGATCCACCACCAGCCGGCCTCGTCGGTCACGCTGAGACCGAAGGTGTCCGGGTCGGCTCGGCCGGCACGGCACCGCGTCCAGGCATCACCGGCGACCAGGAACCGGTCACGAGGAACGTCGGTGGTGTCGAAGTCGATGCCGAACATCTCCCGCTGGAGGTCGTCGAGCTGGGCGTCGACCATGATCCATCGGTGTTGCTCCGCGTCCCAGTACTCACCGACCCAGTGGTCCTCGTGCCGCCCGGCGTTCAGGTAGTCGCCGAAGCCGCAGCGGGCGCGGGCCGGCACACCACGGGCCCGCAGGACGGTGACCAACAGGACGGTGTAGTGCCGGCAGTTACCCGCCAACCGCTGCTCGGGCTGCCGTGGGACGTCCGGCGGCCGGTCGTCCCGGCCGACGATGCCGGCGAGCAGTTCCTCGGCGGGCCGCACGTGCACGCTGCTCCGGTCGGCGTCGGACAGGGTGACTCCGTACGCCCCGGCGATGTGCTCGTGGATCACCAGTCCCTGAAGGGTCCGGGCGATCCCCGCCGGGTCCGCCGGCACCGCGTCGAGGAGTCCGGCGTACGCCCCGGCGGAGGTCATCCGCCCCGGCCGCGCGTACCGGGAGAGAGTCGTCGATTCGTGGTACATCCGATCCATTTCTGCGATCAGCTCGAAAGGGCTCGACCAGGCAGAGGTGACCGGTCCGGGATGGGCGGGACAAGCCCCGGTCACCATCCCGAACCGGCCACGATCAGGACTGAATCTGGACGACGACCGTGACCTCGTCGTTGTCCCGGTCGTCGTCCCACCAGGAGGGGTACGGCCCGGGCATGTTGAGGCTCACCGCGCCGGCCGCACCACCCACGGAGGTGATCCGGACCCCGAAGTCGACCTGATAGGTCTCACCGGCGGCGAACACCGAGCCGGGCACCGCGCAGCGGTACCAGGAGGCGCCGAGTTGCGGCTCGCCGCCGTTCCAACCGTCCTCCGACTCGTAGAGCGCGAAACAGTGGTCGGGCACCGACTCCACGGTCACCCCGGCCGGCACCCTCAGATAGAACGGTGCCACCTCGCCCGCGCCGCTGCGGAAGTCGTCGAGGTCTCCCGCGCCGTTGTTCCGGACCCCGGCGCGCAGGATGGTCGAACCGCCGACCGGACCGACGACCGGCTCCGCCAGGGCGGCCAGGTCCAGGCTGTTCGGCACGTTGTCGACGTAGAAGGAAGCCCAGTTGTCGCCCGGGTCGATCTCGGGCGTCAGGGTGCGGGCCGCTGCGGACGTGGTCCGGCTGGGCCGCAGCCTCAGCTCGGTGCCGCCCTCCCGGCGCTGGTAGCCGAGTTGCGTCGGCAGCGCCGCAGCACCGGCCAGCGGCTCGACGAACTGGTCGAGGCTCTCCCCGGCGTAGGCAGAGCCGCCGATCTCGAACCCGAAGCCGCCGGAGACCTGCATCGTCGCTCCCGGGCGGACCCGTCCGTTCAGGTCGCAGACGACCGAGGTGCGGTGACCGGTGAGCGGGGCGTACCAGCAGTTGGACCAGGTCGACGGCGTCAACCCCGAGGAGAGGGTGAAGGTGATCCGGACTCCTCTGCTGATCCGGTTGCCGACGTTCGTGAGCCTGATCGGCGCGGACAACAGATCACCGACCGCAGCCGTGTCGACCCGTCCGTCGCCCAGGTTGACCAGGTCCGCGCCGTCACCGACGGACACCGTCGCCGTGGCGACGAAGGGGTCGGCGTTGTCGGCCACCGCTCGGTACGACACGGTGGCGCTGTCGCCCCCGGAGGCACCGGCCAGTGGCCGGAACAGCACCGGGATGCTGCCGACCTGGAGGCTCGAGTCCGGGTCGACGTCCGGTGGGAGCGGGCAGGTGACCTGGGTGCCCGTCGTGGCGCACCAGGCGGGAAACTCGGCGGAAGCCACGCCGAGCAGGCCGGTGAGGTCGACGACGACGCGTGGATTCACCGCGTCCTGGGCGTACACGTAGAGCGGCTTGGCCTTGCCGGGGGCGCCGGCTGCGCCGATCACGACATCGTCGAGCTGGGCCTGGAACCAACCGGACCCGGTCTCGGCCTGGGCCGGAGCACCGAGCGCCACGAGTGAGGCGGTGACCGCCAACACCACGGCGGCTCGTCCCACACGGGCGTGCGGGCGTCGCGCAGATCGCATGTGACTCCTTGCGTGGAGGGACCCGACGGCACGCCGACGCCACCGGCGGCGGGGCCGTTCGGGAACCATGAGCTTAGATGCGCGGCACGACACACGACGCCCCGTGCGACGTGATCTCCGCCCGAAAGCCGGCCCGGCTTGGCAGACGGGCCGGGCGGTGCGGGAGACTTGCTGCATGGCGGCTCGTGGGTTCCCGTACACCGATCTGAAGGACTTCCTGGCGGCGTTGGAGCGCGCGGGCGAGCTACGGCGCGTCGGCGTACCGGTCGATCCGGCGCTGGAGATCAGCGAGGTCGTCACGCGGACCGTGCGGGCGGACGGGCCGGCGCTGCTCTTCGAGCGGCCCACCCGGGGCGAGATGCCGGTGGCGATCAACCTCTTCGGCACCGAGAAGCGCACCGCGATGGCGCTCGGCGTCGAGTCGCTGGACGAGATCGGCAACCGGATCGGCGAGATGCTCAAGCCGGAACTGCCGATGGGCTTCTCCGGCATGATGGGCGGCCTGGGCAAGGTGATGCAGCTCAAGTCGATGCCGCCCAAGAAGGTCAAGACCGCCCCGTGCCAGCAGGTGGTCTACCGGGGCGACGACGTCGACCTGAACCGGCTGCCGGGGCTCCAGGTGTGGCCGGGCGACGGCGGCATCTTCCACAACTTCGGGCTGACCCACACCAAGCACCCGGAGTCCGGCAAGCGCAACCTCGGCCTGTACCGGCTCCAGCAGCACAGCCACAACACGCTCGGTATGCACTGGCAGATCCACAAGAACTCCACGGCGCACCACGCCGTGGCCGAGCGGCTGGGCCAACGGCTGCCGGTCGCCATCGCCATCGGCTGCGACCCGGTGGTCAGCTACGCGTCCAGCGCGCCGCTCCCCGCCGACATCGACGAGTACCTGTTCGCCGGGTTCCTGCGCGGCGAGCGGGTGGAGATGGTCGACTGCCTGACCGTCCCGTTGCAGGTGCCCGCGCACGCCCAGGTGGTGCTGGAGGGCTACCTGGAGCCGGGGGAGCGCCTGCCCGAGGGACCGTTCGGCGACCACACCGGCTTCTACACCCCGGTCGAGCCGTTCCCGGTGCTGCACGTCGAGGCGATGACCATGCAGCGTGACCCGGTCTACCACACGATCGTCACCTCGAAGCCGCCGCAGGAGGACCACGGTCTCGGCAAGGCCACCGAGCGGATCTTCGCGCCGCTGCTGCGCTTCCTCATCCCGGACATCGTCGACTACGACCTGCCGGCCGCCGGGGTCTTCCACAACTGCGCGATCGTGTCGATCCGCAAGCGGTATCCGAAGCACGCCCAGAAGGTGATGAACGCGATCTGGGGCGCGCACATGATGTCGCTGACCAAGCTGATCGTGATCGTGGACGAGGACTGCGACGTGCACGACTACCGCGAGGTGGCGTTCCGCGCCTTCGGCAACGTCGACTACGCCCGTGACCTGCTGCTCACCGAGGGGCCGGTGGACCACCTGGACCACGCCTCCTACCAGCAGTTCTGGGGCGGCAAGGCGGGCATCGACGCCACCCGCAAGCTGCCCACCGAGGGCTACACCCGGGGCTGGCCGGAGGAGATGACCATGTCGCCCGAGGTCGTCTCGCTGGTCGACAAGCGCTGGAAGGAGTACGGCATCTGATGGCGACCGCCGCCGTGGAGCCGGCCGAACGTCCCGGGCGCGTGAAGTCCTTCCTCAAGCTCGTGGCGATCGAGCACTCGGTGTTCGCGTTGCCGTTCGCGTACCTGTCGGCGTTGACCGCGATGCAGGTCAACGGTGGCCGGGTGCGCTGGCTCGACCTGCTGCTGATCACCGTGGCGATGGTCGGGGCACGGACGTTCGCGATGGCCGCGAACCGCATCCTGGATCGCCGGATCGACGCGCGGAACCCCCGTACCGCCAACCGGGAGCTGGTCACCGGCGCGGTGAGCCTGCGCACGGCCTGGACCGGCGCGGGTGTCGCCCTGGTGGTCTTCCTGGCCGCCGCCGCCCTGCTCAACCCGCTCTGTCTGGTGCTCGCGCCGCTGGCCGTGGTGCCGTTGGTGGTCTACCCGTACGGCAAGCGGTTCACCAACTGGCCGCACGCCATCCTGGCGCTCGCCCAGGCGGTCGGGCCGATCGGCGCCTGGCTGGCGGTCACCGGCACCTTCGCCGGCTCCGGACCGGCCTGGCTGCTCGGCGCGGCCGTCGGCCTGTGGATCGGCGGCTTCGACCTGATCTACGCCTGCCAGGACGCCGAGGTGGACCGCGAGATCGGGGTGCACAGCGTGCCGTCGCGGTACGGCCTGCGCTTCGCCCTGCACGCCTCCACGGTCTCGCACGTGGTGACGTTCGCCCTGTTCGGATGGTTCGGCGTGCTGGTCGGCTTCGGCTGGCTCTGGTGGATCGGTCTGCTGCTCACCGCCGTCGCCTTCGGCTACCAGCACCTGGTGGTCACGCCGACCGACCTGAGTCGGGTCAACCGGGCGTTCTTCACCGCCAACGGTTTCGTCGGCATCGCCCTGTTCGCCTTCGCCGTGCTCGACCTGGTCGTCCGGCTCGGCCTGCGCCCCTGAACCCACGTGTTAGGAAGGGACCCTTCATCTACCGGAGGCGTTAGTAAGGGGCCCTTCCTTACCCGCGTAGCGGGTGCTCTCCAGCGTCCAGTCGATGGTGCCGCGCAGGGCCCGGGACACCCCGTCGAGATGGGTGGTGACGGCCTCGTCCAGCGCCGGGCCGAACGACGGCACCCGGGACCGCTGGTCGACGAACTCTCGCATCGTCTCGTGCCAGCGCCGGGTCACCGACTCGATCGCGGCCTCCCGGGACAGCCGGTGTTCGGCGGCAGTCGCCAGCACCAGGTTGTGCCCTCCGGCGGTGGCCTCGTCGCGCTCCAGCGAGGCGAGGTCGTTGTACCAGGAGAGCAGGTCGTTGCCGAGGTCCCGGAACCGGCTCAGCGTCGGATGGTGGTAGACCGCGTCGGGCAGGGGCCGACCCGTGACGAACTCGCCCAGCGGATACGACACGTACGCGGCCGAGGTGGCGCGGCGCAGTTCGACGTACTCGGTGACGCCGGGCCGGTGGCCGTCGGCCTTGTTGGCCGCCTCCTGCCAGGTCCCGTCGAGATGGTGGGCGACCGCGTCGGCGAATCGTGCCCGCCAGGGGGCCGGCATCCGGCGGCGCGGCTCCCGCCACGCGGTCACCAGCAGCCGCCGCAACGGCCCGACCAGCCCGGTCTGCGGTGACCGGGTCTGCCCGCCCAACAACGCCAGTACGCCGTCGCGCAGTCCACGGATCTCGGTGAGGGTGAACTGGCCGGGCTTGTCACAGGCGTCGTCGACCAGGAAGAACCAGGTGAACAGCGCGGTGAGCACCCGCAGGTCGGGCTCGTCGGCGTCCGGGTAGAGCCGGCCGGCGTAGCGGGCGAAGCGGGCCCCGGCCAGGAGCCTGGCGGTCGCCGGGTCCACGGTCAGCCCGGTCCGGGGCAGCCAGTGGATCAACCACTCCTGCACGTCGTCCGCGTACGGTGACAGGCTGGACGGGATCGGACACGCGTCCCGCAGCGAGGGCAGGACGTCCCGACTCATCCCGATCCCTCCCCTGAGGTGCCGTACCGCATGCGGCACCAGGAGCATGCCAGGTCGCGAAGGTCCCCGCACGCCGATCGGACATCGGTGTCGTAACGCCCGCAGACCGCCGGATCAGGGCAGGTCCCGGGGGTACTGCACCGGCGTCGACGGTGACCAGGCAGGCTTGGGGGATGCGTGAACCATGGGTGGTCGGGGTCTCCGGGGCCTCCGGCACGCCGTACGCGGCCGCAGTCGTCCGCGGGCTGCTCGACGCCGGGGAGTCGGTGGACCTGATCGTCTCCCGGGCCGCCCGGCTGACCGTGCTGGACGAGACCGGCAGACCGTTCCGGGACGCCCACTGGGCCGACGACCTAAGTGCCTGGCTCGGTCGTGACCTGGACGGAGCGGACGTGCGGCACTGGCCCGCCGGTGACCTGGCGGCCGGGCCGAGCAGCGGCTCGTACCCGGTGCGTGGCATGGCGGTGGTGCCCGCGAGCACGGCCGCCTGCGCCGGCATCGCCATCGGCCTGTCCAAGGACCTGTTGCAGCGCGCCGCCGAGGTCAACCTCAAGGAGCGCCGACGGGTCGTGGTGGTGCCCCGGGAGACCCCGGTGACCCGTAGCCACCTGGAACACCTGATCGCGTTGCACGACGCCGGTGCGGTGGTGCTGCCGGCCAGTCCCGGCTTCTACGGCGCGGGAGCCGCGGCCACGGCGGCCCAACTCGTGGACTTCGTGGCCGGCAAGGTGCTCGACGCTCTCGGCGTACCGCACACCCTGTTCCGCAGGTGGGCGGGGAAGTTGAACGCGGACCGGACCTGACGACCGGTCCGCGTCCTGACCCGCACCACTCAGTACATGCCGGCGTTGGCCGGACCTGGGCCGGTCGAGGCGGCTGGGCCGTTGTTGCGTGGTCTGCCCATCTCGTCCGCCTCGTCCAGCATGCCCTCCCCTTCAAGCAGGGCCCGCACCTCGGATTCCCGAAACCGGCGGTGCCCTCCTGGAGTCCGGATACTGCCGATCCGGCCCGCTGCCGCCCATCGCGTGACAGTCTTCGGGTCAACCCGAAACAGCGCGGCGACCTCACCCGGTGTCAGCAGGCGATCTCCAGTGTCCACAGCCCCCTCCTCGCGTCGACGAAGCCCCCGGCTGAACACACTGCCCCCGGCCGGTGCGAGCCCAGAGCCGTCATGAGGGACGTATGGCAATTACAGCACCAGCGAACTGGCCTGTCCGCCAAACGCGAAAAACGCACTGAGTGAGAAGTTAGTAAATGGTAGCGGCGGCACGCCCTTCCGACCCTGGGTATGCGAACTGTCACCCACTGCCATGCCCAACCGACACCGGAGTCCCGGTGTCACACGCCGCCGACTAGGGTCACAGTCCGTGGACGCCATCGACCGCAGCCTCGTGGACCTGCTCCGGGGCAACGCCCGCCTGTCGTACGCCGAACTGGCCCGCCAGGTCGGCCTATCCGCGCCGGCAGTGCACGAACGGGTCGGCAAGTTGGAGTCCGGCGGGGTCATCCGGGCCTACCGGGCCGACGTCGAGCCGGAGGCCGTGGGGCTGGGCGTCACCGCCCTGATCGGCATCGTCGAGGACTCCGGCGCGGACACCGACGACGTGCTGGAGGCGTTCCGGGCGATACCGGAGATCGAGTCCTGCTACTTCATGGCCGGAGTCGAGTCCTTCCTGCTCAAGGCGCGGGTGAGCACCATCGTCGAGCTGGAGCGCCTGATCGTACGGCTGAACCGGACACCCGGGGTGGCCTCCACCCGGACCGGCATCGCCCTGTCGACCAAGTGGGAGAACCGGCCCCAGCCGGTGGCGCAGACCACGTCCTGAGCGGCTTGCTACCTTTCCGAGCGTGACTCATCTCGACCGGTGCGACGAAGCCTGCCGGCAGTGGGTGACCGAGGCGATCGCCGCCGTCGAGGCGGACGCCAACCGGTCCGCCGACACCCACCTGCTGCCCTTCCCGCTGCCCCGGTCGTGGGGGATCGACCTCTATCTCAAGGACGAGTCGGTGCACCCGACCGGCTCGCTCAAGCACCGGCTGGCCCGCTCGCTCTTCCTGTACGGGCTCTGCAACGGCCGGATCGGGCCGGAGACCACGATCGTCGAGGCGTCGTCGGGCTCCACGGCGGTCTCCGAGGCGTACTTCGCGCGGATGCTGGGGTTGCCGTTCATCGCGGTGATGCCCGCCTCGACGTCGCCGGAGAAGATCGCCCAGATCGAGTTCCAGGGCGGCCGGTGCCACCTGGTGCAGGACCCGGCCAAGGTGGTCATCGAGGCACGCTGGCTCGCCGAGGACTCCGGTGGGCATTACATGGACCAGTTCACCTACGCCGAACGGGCCACCGACTGGCGGGGCAACAACAACATCGCCGAGTCGATCTACGCGCAGCTCGCGCTGGAACGCCATCCCGTACCCGCCTGGGTGGTGGTCGGCGCCGGCACCGGCGGCACCAGCGCCACCATCGGCCGGTACGCCCGCTACCGGCGACTGCCCACCAAGCTCTGCGTCGTGGACCCGGAGAACTCCGCGTTCTATCCGGCCTGGCAGGCGGCCGACTGGTCGGTCCGCACCGGCCGGGGCTCGCGCATCGAGGGGATCGGTCGGCCGACCGTGGAGGCGTCGTTCCTGCCCGCCGTGGTGGACCGGATGGTGCAGGTGCCGGACGCCGCCTCCCTGGCCGCCATGCGGGCCGGGTCGGCCGTCCTCGGCCGACGGGTGGGCGGGTCGACCGGCACCAACCTGTGGGGCGCCTTCGGGCTGATCGCGGAGATGCGCGCCGCCGGGCAGACCGGCTCGGTGGTCACGCTGATCTGCGACGCCGGCGACCGGTACGCCGACACGTACTACGCCGACGAGTGGGTGGCCGCACAGGGCCTCGACCTGGCCCCGCACCTGGCGACCGTGCAACGCTTCCTGGCCGACGCTTCCTGGCCGGGCTGAACCGGCCGACGCGTCAGCGGGGCGTCGCGCGCTCCGCCAGTCCGGGGTAGTGCCGCACGTAGCCGTCGGGGTCCACGTCGACGTCGGCGCTGAAACCGTCGCTGGCGTACCGGAACCGGTGTGGGCCCAGCCCGGTGTAGACCTGCTCGGTGGGAAGCACCGTCAGGCTCGGCAGCAGCACCCAGGCCACGTCGATCCGGTGGGTGGTGTCGGCCGGCGCGGTGGTCAGGCCGAGCCGCCGCAACGGCAGCGTGTTGAACAGCGGCGAGCCGCCCAGGTCGACGTCGAGGGCGTCGGCCAGGCGGTCGGGATCCTCCAGGCCGGGCAGCCCGGCCGGAGCCCGCCCGGCGGCGGAGAGGACCGCGTCCAGGTCACCCTGCTCGGCGGCGGTCACCCGCCACCGTTCGGTCGCCCGTTCCAGGCGTACGCTCCGCCGCCACCCGGCGCCCTCAACCTCGACCTCCAGGCGGACACTGACCCACTCGGAGTCGGTGGCCACCTGGTAGCGGCAGGTGTAGGGCACCGGGTCGACGGCGATCTGGGTGCCGTACGCGGTCAGTCCGGATCCGTCGTCGACCACGGCGTGTTCGGCACCGGCCGTGTCGGACCGGGTCCACAGCAACGACTTCCGCATGGTCGACATGTTTCGGACGTTACGCCACCGCGCCCGGCCCGGCAGGCCATGCGCCGAACGACGATCAGTAGGTGTGTGCCCGGGGACGACCGGCCGACCCGCGCCGGTCCTCGCCCCGCACCTCCGAGCGCCCGCCCCGGTCGGCGCCGAACCGGCGCTCCCCGCGTGGCTGGTCGCCGTAGGATCGGTCACCGAAGCGACGCTCCCCGCGTGGCTGGTCGCTGTAGCTGCGGTCGCCGAAGCGGCGCTCGCCACGCGGCTGGTCGCCGAAGCGACGGTCCCCGCCCGGACGGTCGCCGAAGCGACGGTCGCCGCCGGGACGGTCACCGAAGCGACGCGGGCCTCCGGTCGGCCGACCGGGCCGACGCGGCTCCTCCCGCTCCTCGCGTACCGGCACCCCGCTCGGCTCGCGGGCTCCGGTCAGCTCGGCCAGGGCGGCGTCACCGACGCGTACCCGGGTCTGCTCCGGCTCCACACCGGCCTTCTCCATCATCGCCAGGGTGGTGCGGCGCTGCTTCGGCAGCACCAGGGTCGCCACCGCGCCCGCCTCGCCGGCCCGCGCGGTGCGCCCGGCCCGGTGCAGGTAGTCCTTCGGGTCCTTCGGCGGGTCGACGTGCAACACCAGCGAGACACCGTCAACGTGGATGCCCCGGGCCGCCACGTCGGTCGCCACCAACACGTTGGTCCGGCCCTCGCGGAACTCGGCCAGGGTGCGGGTACGCATCCGCTGGGTCTTGCCGCCGTGCAGCCCACCCGCGCGCACGCCGACCGCCGCGAGCTGCGTGACCAACCGGTCCACGCCGAGCTGCGTACGGGCGAAGACGATGGTCCGGCCGGACCGTGCCGCGATCGACGCGGTCACCGGGAACTTCTCCTGCGGCGGGATCAGCAGCATGTGATGGTCCATGGTGGAGACCGCAGCGGTCGCGGGCGCGGTGGAGTGGGTCACCGGGTCGGTCATGAACCGCTTGACCAACGCGTCCACGTCGGTGTCCAGGGTGGCCGAGAAGAGCAGACGCTGGGCGTTCGCAGGCGTCTTCGCCAGCAGCTCGGTGACCTCGGGCAGGAAGCCCATGTCGGCCATCTGGTCCGCTTCGTCGAGCACGGTGACCTGGACGTCGTCCAGGCGGCAGACGCCACGGTCGATCAGGTCGGCGAGCCGGCCCGGGGTGGCCACCACCACCTCGACACCCCGGCGCAGGGCGTCGATCTGACGGTCGTAGGGCACTCCGCCGACGGCGGTCTTCAGGAAGACGCCGACGGCCTTGCCCAGCGGCAGCAGCGCGTCGTTGACCTGCATGGCGAGTTCCCGGGTGGGCACCAGGACGAGGGCACGCGGCCGCATCGGGCGGGCCTGGCCACTCTCGGCGACCCGGGCCAGCAGCGGCAGCCCGAAGGCGAGCGTCTTGCCCGAGCCGGTCTGTCCCCGGCCGAGCACGTCGCGTCCGGCGAGGGCGTCCGGCACGGTCGCGCGCTGGATCTCGAAGGGTGTGGTGATGCCCTGCCGGGCGAGGGCGCGCACGAGCGGCTGGGGCAGCCCGAGTGCGCCGAAGTCGATCGACTGGTCGGGGCCGGCGGCGTCGGCCGGCAGATCGGTGGGAACGTCAGAGGCGGACAGGGGCATGCCAGAGGCAGCGGAGGTGGTCAAGAAATGCCTTTCGAGCGGGGCGCACCTTCGCGATGTCCCGCCACGGCACTGCGCCGCCGGATCCGTCCGCAAGAACGCCCATGGGCGCGCAGGAGCGCGCCAGGTCAGTGATCACCCACCAGTGTACGGCGAGTGTCGACCCCGCGCGGGGACCGGATGGGGGTAGTGGGCGGACTCACCCGCCGTTCACCCCGGCAGAGCGCCGGTCAGACCGCTCAGGGCGTCGTTCGTCAGCAGCACGATCAGCACGCTGAACGCCACCAGCAGGCCCAGCGCGACCGCCAGCACGATCGCCACCCGCAGGGTGTTCCCGGAACGCTCGGCCGGAGTGTCCGTCCAACCCTGCGCCAGAATGTGACCGGTGAGTGACCCGGAGTTCTCCTCGCCGACCGGGAAGGCCACGGTGTTGGCTCCCGACCCGCCCGCGTAGTAGGCGCTGAGATCGGACCCGCCGGGATGGTGCGTCGCCGATCCGGCCGTGCGGGAGCCGTCCGACCGGGGACCGGGACCCGCCGTTGCCCGTGGGTCGGCCGCCGCCGCTGTCTTTGGAACCGCCGCCGACGGCGGGCCCGGTCGGACCACCGGCCTGGTGGCGTCGGGGTCGTCCAGTGGCACTGGCCGGGTCCGGTCCTGGTCGGTGCCGGTAGGAGCCGTCGGCGGCTCGGCCGGAAGCAGCCCTGGCCGTACCGAGGGTCGGGGCGCGCCTGCCGGAGAGCCGGCGCTCGGCTCGTCCCGGCGCCCGCCCGGGTTGGTGGGTGGCGGCCAGACCGGCAGCGCCGGAGCGGGCACCACCGGTGGCGC
Source organism: Verrucosispora sp. NA02020 (assembly GCF_013364215.1). Lineage (NCBI taxonomy): Bacteria > Bacillati > Actinomycetota > Actinomycetes > Micromonosporales > Micromonosporaceae > Micromonospora > Verrucosispora sp. NA02020. Next base: position 491,602 of record NZ_CP054923.1, read on the forward strand.
CGACACCGGCGCGGCCGGTGCGGCGCTGGTGGGCGCTGCCGTGGTCGAGGCTGCCGTGGTCGGCGCGGCGGTGGGTGCGGTGGTGGTCGAGGCTGCCGTGACCGAGGCGAAGGTGGCCGGTGGCGGCGGGAACGGCGGCGCGGGCATCGGGCCGGGCGGCGGCGGTGGCGGCGGCACCGGCGGGCCGGGCGGCGGGGACGGCGGACCCGGCACCGGCGGTGCCGGCCGGGGCGCAGGCGGTGGCGCGGGCACCGGCCCCGGCGGGTACGGCCCGGGCGTCGGCGGTGCCGGCACCGGGACGGGTGGCGTCGGTGACGGCGGATTGGGTCCCGGCACCGGTGCGGGTGGCGTCGGTGCAGGCTCCGCCGGGGCCGGATCCGGCACCGGGTGGGGCTCCGGCGTCGTCGGCTGCGGTGGCTCGGCCGGTCGGTCGGGCTGGGTCGGTCGGCCGGGCTCGGACGACTCCGGGGTGACCGGCGCGGACCGGTAGACCCCGGCGGCCCGACCGCCACCACCGGCGGCTGCGGCCTCGTCCGCGCTCACCTGGCCCATGCCGGCGATCCGCACGCTGGCCCGTGCCGACGTGGGCGGCACCGGCTCCCGCTGCCCCGGCACACTGGTCATCCCGGCCCCGCTCACACCCGCGCTGCCGACGGCCCTGTTCATGCCCGTGCCGGCCGACGGCCGGTCAGCCTCGGGTGTCACCGGGGACCCGGCACGGTACGTGGTCCCGCCGCTCGTGGTGGCAGCGCCGGAGCCGGGTCCGCCGGTGGCCGGTGCGGCTGCTCCGGTGCCGACCGCCGCTGGACCTCCGGGGCCGGGTACGCGGGCCACTCCCGCCCTTCCGCGCGCCGGTGGCCGATCAGTGCCGCCCGGTGCCGCCGCTGACGGAGCGGGGACGTGGCCGGCCGTGCCGACCGGGTCCGGGGCGGCGACGGCCGCCGAACCGGAGGGGGACGACGTCGGCTCCGGAGCGGAAGACGTCGGCTCGGGTGTGGCCGGTGCGGGTCGCGGCGGGGAAGGCGTCGGCTCGGCGGCGGCCGGAGCAGGTTCGGCGGTCGCGGTCGGCGCGGCGGACGCAGGGTCGGCCGGCGTCGCCGGAACCTCGTGCTCGGTCATCCTCGTCCTCCGTGCCACGCTCGCACCCGGATCCGTCCCACCGGACCGGCAGTGCCTGTGTGACACCGTGCCACATCCCGACCGGAAGGCACACCCGTAGCCCACACAGTGTCCCGCGTGTACGCGTGGGACGGGTCGGAGATCGCCTCGGTGGGCCCCGTCCGGTCAGCGACCGCCGGTGGCGGACGGGGTGGCCGAGGTGCTCTCCTCGGGATCGCTGCTGCTCGCCGCCGTGGTCGGGGCGAGGCTGCTGCGCGTCGGGTCGAGGCTGCTGTTCTCCGTACTCGGGGTGGCCGTGGCCGTGGCCGACGGGCTCTCCGACGGCGAGCCCGTCGGCGACGGCGTCACCGACGGGGAGGGCGAGTCGGTCGGCTTCGGCGTGGGCGAGCCCGTCGGCGAGGGGGACGGCGACGTCGGTCGCGGAGTCGGCGTCGGCTTCGGGCTGGTGGTGGGCTTCGGGGTCGGCTTCGGCGTGGGCTTGGGTGCCGGCGGCTGCGACGGGGTGGGCGGAGTGGCGGGGGCGGGCACCGCACCGACCACCCGGGTCGCGGCGTAGAACCGGGACCAGCGCACCGTCGAGATCTTCACCACGTCGCCGGTGGTCGGTGCGTGGATCATCTTGCCGCCGCCGACGTACATGCCCATGTGGTGGACGGTCCGCCAACTGCTGCCGGAGGCGAAGAAGATCAGATCGCCGGGGAGCAGCGCGGTGCGCGGCACGGTGCGGGACCGGGTCGCGTAGTACTGGTCGCGGGCGACCCGCGGCAGTTTGTAGTACCCGGCCGACCGGTACGCCGACCAGACCAGGCCGGAGCAGTCGAACGAGTTCGGTCCGGTGGCACCCCAGACGTACGGGTCGCCGAGCTGACGCCGGGCGTACGCGAGGGCGGCCAGCGCGGTGGGGTGCGCGACCAGTCCGTCGGCCGACTGGTCGAGGTAGTCGGCACCGAGTTGCTGCTCGGCGGCCTCCTGCTGGCGGGCCAGCGTGATCAACTGCGCGGAGTTCTCCTCGCGCAGTTTGACCAGCTTGGCCTCTTCCTCACGCAGCGACTGCTGCGTGGCGGCGTACTGCTGCTGCACCCCGCGCAGCCGCTGATCGGCGGCGGCGTACGCCTGCGTGGCCACCTGCTCGTCGGCCCGCGCACGGCTGACCTGGCCGGCGGCCGGCCCGGTGGCGCCCTCGCTGCGCTCGCCCCGGTTGGCCCGGTGCAGTAGTTCCAGGTCCCGCAGGGTGGCCGCCCAGTCGCCGGGCGGCTGGGCGGCGTCGACCTTGATCGCCTCGGCGGCGACCTGGTCGGCACGCTGCTCGGCCTGCTGGACCGCGGCCCGGGCGAACTCCAGGGTGCGTCCGGCCGCGGTGTGCTGGGTCTCGGCCTCGGTGCGCTGCTGTTGCAGGTCGAGTAGTTGGGTGCCGAGTTCGCCGATCCGTGCCTCGACGGCGGTGATCTGGGCTTCGAGCGCGTTGCCGGCGGGGGTGACGGTCGGGGCGATCACGCCGGGGGTGCCGCCGGGCGGTGCGCCGGGCAGTTGGAGCTGACCGGCGACGGCCGGGCGGGAACCGCTGTCGGGCACCGTGGCCGGGACGCTCGGCTCGGCGTACGCGGGAGCGGCGAGGACGGCGCTGGCGACGGCGCTGAGCAGCGCGGACCAGAGCATCGGCCGCAGCACCGGCGAGACCAGCGGACTCCGTCGCCGTCGCCGCCGTCCGTCCGTGCTGTCGACCATCGGGCTCCCGTCCGGACCTGCTCCGCCGCGCCGGGGGTCGGACGCGGATGTGGGGACGCTACTGCCAGGTGTCGCCAGATCGCCTGGTGTCACCGGTGCGAGGTGTGGCGTGCCCCATCCTGTCTTACCTCACCTGCTGCGCGGTGTCGATGTTTGGACGGGTTAAAGGAAGCTGTGAGTTCGGGAGACGCTGGTCACCGAAGGACCACGGTGTGAGCAGCCCGGGTCTGCGACGTAGGCTCTGACTGCGGCCGGTAACGGTCGCGGACGCAGGGGAAAGGGACGGGCTTTCGATGGACGCCGGACTCAAGCGCGAGCTCGAAGCGAAGGTGTACGCCGGGGAGCGGCTGACCCGTGAGGACGGCATCGCGCTCTACTCCAGCGACGACCTGACCTGGTTGGGGCGACTGGCCCACCACGCGCGTACCGAGCGCAACGGCGAGCGGGTGATGTTCAACGTCAACCGGCACCTCAACCTGACCAACGTCTGCTCCGCCTCCTGCGCGTACTGCTCCTTCCAGCGCAAGCCGGGCGAGAAGGACGCGTACACGATGCGCATCGACGAGGCGGTCCGCAAGGCCAAGGAGATGGAGGACGAGCAGCTCACCGAGCTGCACATCGTCAACGGCCTGCACCCGACCCTGCCCTGGCGCTACTACCCGAAGGTGCTGCGCGAGCTGAAGGCCGCGCTGCCGAAGGTCAAGCTCAAGGCGTTCACCGCCACCGAGGTGCAGTGGTTCGAGAAGATCAGCGGGCTGACCGCCGACGCGATCCTGGACGAGCTGATGGAAGCCGGTCTGGAGTCGTTGACCGGTGGCGGTGCGGAGATCTTCGACTGGGAGGTCCGCCAGCACATCGTCGACCACGCCTGCCACTGGGAGGACTGGTCACGGATCCACCGCCTGGCGCACAGCAAGGGCATGAAGACGCCGTCGACCATGCTCTACGGCCACATCGAGGAGCCGAGGCACCGGGTCGACCACGTGCTGAGGCTGCGGGAGCTGCAGGACGAGACCAATGGCTTCGTGGTCTTCATCCCGCTGCGCTACCAGCACGACTTCGTCGACTCGGCGGACGGCAAGGTCCGTAATCGGATCCAGGCCCGCACCACGATGGCCTCGCCGGCCGAGTCGTTGAAGACCTTCGCGGTCTCCCGGCTGCTCTTCGACAACGTGCCGCACGTGAAGTGCTTCTGGGTGATGCACGGGCTCTCGGTGGCCCAGCTCTCGCTCAACTTCGGCGTCGACGACCTGGACGGCTCGGTCGTCGAATACAAGATCACGCACGACGCGGACTCATACGGGACGCCGAACACGATGCACCGGGACGACCTGCTGCACCTGATCTGGGACGCCGGCTTCCGTCCGGTCGAGCGGAACACCCGCTACGAGGTGGTCCGCGAGTACGACGCCGCGCCGAGCATGGCGGAGCGCCGGTCCGAGCCGCAGCAGGTCTGGGCCTGAGTCGACGCGTACCCTGGCACGACGATGAGCGAGCAACAGAGCGCGTTCCCCCGCCGGGACGACGACGGGCGCATCCGGTTCCTGGGTGACCTGCTCGGCGTCAGCCTGGGCGGAGTGGTCATCGGGATGCTGGTGCTGGTGCTCTTCGACACCGCCTTCGCCTGGTTCGGTGCCGGTGACTTCGGCCAGGCCAACGGGTGGCTGGCGGTGATCCTGGCCGTCTGGTTGTTCTGGGAGGACTTCCGGGCCTGGGAGTTCGGCGCGCCCCGGTTGGTGGCCGGGTTGGTGGCGCTGGCGATGGCGGTGGTCTCCGGTCTGCTGGTGGCAGGCGTGGTGACCGGGCTGCCGCCGCTGCTCTCCGGCGGCCTGGCGGCGGTGACGTTCACCGTCGTGTACGCGTTGGTCTGGTTCCCCGGCGTCCGTTGGCTGGTCGACCGGACGATCTGAGGTCGCCGTGCGGCGCGGCCGCACACAGGAGCTGAGAGACGCCGCCGCCCGGCGGAGAATGGAGTACGACGTGAGCGCGGCGGCCAAGTACACCCTCGGCCGGATCGGCCTGTTCGTGGTCGTGATGCTGGCCCTCTGGCCGGTCGACATGGACATCTTCCTCAAGCTGATCCTGGCGCTGCTGTTCTCCGCCGCGGTCTCCTTCTTCCTGCTCAAGGGCGTACGCGACCAGATGGCCGAGGAGATGGCCGCCGCCGCCGAGCGTCGCCGCTCGGAGAAGGAGCGGCTGCGGTCCGCCCTGGCCGGCGAGGACCAGGCCGAGGCCGACCCGGTCTCCGGCGGCCAGACCGACGGCGGATCGGCCGACCAGTCCGGCTCGTCCACCGAGCCGGGACGCGGCTCGTCCTCCTGACCTGCGGCGACGGGACCATGTCGTCGGCATGAGGATCCGACTGGGATGGGCCGTACAACGATCGATGTTGATATGACCATGTGACCGGTGGTGGGCTGTCCGCTGCCGGGCGGGGAACCCCCGCGCCTCCAGGAGGTTGTCCATGGCCTTCCGTTCGATCCCCGTCCGCCGTGCCCTGGCGCTCATCGTCGCCGCCGGGCTCGGCCTGCTCACCATCTCCGCACCACCGGTGTCCGCCGAACCGGCCCCGAACCGGGACGAGCAGCCGGCCGCCGTGCCCTACCGGGTTCTGGGTCCGAAGACGCTCGCCGACCGCAACGCGATCGCCGGCACCGGTGCCGCGATCGACTACTCCGAACACGGGGTGCTGCACGTCTCGGCCACCCGCGCCGAGGCCGCCGCGATCACCCGCCTCGGGTTCCGGCTGGAGGCGACCGCCGCCCTGCCCACCGATCGGGGCGCCACGGACGGGCAGGTCGGCGCGTTGGCCTTCCCGCCGGCCGACGCGAACTACCACGACTACGCGGAGATGACCGCCGTGGTCAACCAGGTCGTTGCGGACCACCCGTCGATCGCCCGCAAGGTCAGCATCGGCAGCTCGTACGAGGGCCGGGAGCTGGTGGCGGTGAAGATCTCCGACAACGTCGCCACCGACGAGAACGAGCCGGAGATCCTCTTCAACGCCCAGCAGCACGCCCGCGAGCACCTGACCGTCGAGATGGCGATCTACCTGCTCAACCTCTTCACCGACAACTACGGCTCCGACTCCCGGATCACCGGCCTGGTCAACAACCGGGAGATCTGGATCGTGCCGACCGTCAACCCCGACGGCAGCGAGTACGACATCGCCACCGGCTCCTACCGGTCCTGGCGGAAGAACCGCCAACCCAACAGCGGTTCGTCGTACGTCGGCACCGACCTGAACCGCAACTGGAGCTTCAACTTCGGGTGCTGCGGCGGCTCGTCCGGCTCCACCTCCTCGGACACCTACCGGGGCCCGTCGGCGTTCTCCGCTCCCGAGACGCAGGCGCTGCGCAACTTCGTCAACAGCCGGGTGGTCGGCGGGGTGCAGCAGATCAAGGCCAACATCGACTTCCACACCTACTCCGAGCTGGTGCTCTGGCCGTACGGCTACACGACCAGCAACACCGCCACCGGGATGAACGCCGACCAGTACAACACCTTCGCCACCATCGGCCAGCAGATGGCGGCGACCAACGGCTTCACCCCGCAGCAGTCCAGCGACCTGTACATCACCGACGGCAGCAGCATCGACTGGATGTGGGCGACGCACGGCATCTGGGCGTACACCTTCGAGCTGTATCCGGGCTCGGCCTCCGGCGGCGGCTTCTACCCGCCCGACGAGGTCATCCCGGCGCAGACCTCGCGCAACCGGGAGGCGGTGCTGATCCTCTCCGAGTACGCCGACTGCCCGTACCGGGCCATCGGCAAGCAGGCCCAGTACTGCGGCGGTGGCAGCGGGACCACGGTCTGGTCGGACACCTTCGAGACCGCGACCGGCTGGACGATCAACCCCAACGGCACCGACACGGCCACCTCGGGGCAGTGGGAGCGGGGGGCCGCGCAGGCCACCAACTCCAGCGGCGCCAAGCAGCTCACCCCGTTCGCCGGCAGCAACGACCTGGTCACCGGTCGGCTGGCCGGCAGTGCCGCCGGGGACTACGACGTGGACGGCGGCGTGACCAGCGCCCGGTCCCCGGCGGTCACGTTGCCGTCCAGCGGCACGTTGACGCTGTCGCTGGCCTGGTACCTGGCGCACGGCTCGAACTCGTCGTCGGCCGACTACCTGCGGGTCAGCGTGGTGCACAACGGCGGCACCACGGCGCTGCTCACCCAGGCCGGCGCGGCCAGCAACCGCAACGGCGCCTGGACCCAGGCCAACCTCAACCTCACCCCGTACGCCGGGCAGTCGGTCCGGATCCTGGTGGAGGCCGCCGACGCGTCGACGGCCAGCCTGGTCGAGGCGGCTGTGGACAACGTCACCATCACCGCCTCCTGAAAGCGGCGGGGCCCCGCCACACCCCCTCGCGCGGGGCCCCGTCCAGGGGCCAAACGGACAACAGTGAACTAGACGGGCTGCACGTGGCCGGGACCGTGACCTGCTCAGCGGGTCGCGGTCCCGCCGTGCGCTACCGTCGTACCGACCCGCCGCAGCGAAGCCGGTGCGAAACCGGCGCTGTCCCGCAACTGTGATGCCCCGAAGACGGGGACGAGTCAGGTCGCCTGGGGCGCGTCGCGATTCGCGCTCTCGAGGAAGGGCGCCTCGCGGACGGGCCGCTCCGGCTCCTGTCGGCGAAGCAGCACTCCTCGACCGACAGGAGGACCGATGTTCAGCCGTACCCCCCGGGTCTTCGCCGCCACTCTCGCGGTGGCCGCGCTCGCCCTCGGTGCCTGCGCCGAGACGAACAGCGAGACACCCCGCACCGGCGACAGCCGCAGTGGCGCCACCTTCCCCGTCACCGTCGGGTCGTTGACCCTGGATCAGCGTCCCGAGAAGATCGTCTCGCTCTCCGCGACGGCTACCGAGATGCTCTTCGCCATCGGTGCCGGGCCGCAGGTCACCGCCGTCGACGACCAGTCGAACCACCCGGCCGACGCGCCGAAGACGGACCTCTCCGGCTACCAGCCGAACGCCGAGGCCGTCGCCGCGAAGAACCCCGACCTGGTGGTGCTCAGCGACGACCGCAACAAGATCGTCGACCAGCTCACCACCCTCAAGATCCCGGTCTACCTGACCCCGGCGGCGCAGACCCTGGACGACTCGTACCGGCAGATCACCGAGCTGGGCACGCTCACCGGCAACGCCGACACGGCGACCGACGTGGTGCAGCGGATGAAGGACGACATCACCAAGATCGTCGCCGAGGTGCCGCAGCGGGTCCAGGCGCCCACCTACTTCCATGAGCTGGGGCCGGAGCTGTACACCGCCACCAGCAAGACCTTCATCGGCTCGATCTATGCCCTCGCCGGCCTGGAGAACATCGCCGACGCGGCGGACGCCGACGGCACGAACGGCGGCTACCCGCAGCTCTCCCAGGAAGTGATCGTCCAGGCCAACCCGGACTTCGTCTTCCTCTCCGACGTGAAGTGCTGCCAGCAGAGCGCCGCCACGGTCAAGGCGCGCAGCGGTTGGTCCGGCATCGAGGCGGTCAAGAGCGACCAGATCGTCGAGCTGGACGACGACGTCGCCTCGCGCTGGGGCCCGCGCGTGGTGGACCTGCTCCGGACCATCGTGGACGCCACCGCCAAGGTCACCGAGTGACCGACGTCGTCAGGCGTTAGCAGGGGACCCTTCCTATGCACCAGGCGTTAGCAAGGGACCCTTCCTTACCGGTCGTCGCCCGCCCGGCGGGCCTGCGGAAACGCTGGCTCGCCGTCGGCGTGCTCGCCGTCTTCGTCGCCCTGGTGGCGGGCGTCTCGCTCGGCCCGGTCAGCCTGCCGCCCGGCAGCGTCGCGATCGAACTGCTCAATCTGCTGCCCGGGGTACGCCTGGACAGCGGGCTGACCGAGCGCGAGATCGCCATCGTCACCGAGCTGCGGCTGCCCCGGGTGGTGCTGGGTCTGCTGGTCGGTGGACTGCTTGCCCTGGCCGGCGGCGCCTACCAGGGCGTGTTCCGCAACCCGCTGGCCGACCCGTACCTGCTCGGGGTGGCCGCCGGAGCGGGGCTCGCGGTCACCGTCGTCCTGACCCTCGGCACCGCGACCGGCGGTGCGCTCAGCGGGTTGCCGCTCACCATCCCGCTGGCCGCCTTCGTCGGCTCGCTCGGTGCGGTCGCCATGACGTACCTGCTCGGGGTGGCCGGTGGACGCAGCCGTTCGCCGGCCACCCTGATCCTGGCCGGGGTGGCCGTCTCCGCGTTCCTCTCCGCCGGTCAGACGTACCTGCTGCAACGCAACGCGGACAGCATCCAGGAGGTGTACTCCTGGCTGCTCGGGCGGCTGGCCACCGCCGGTTGGCACGACGTCCGGCTGGTGCTGCCGTACTTCCTGCTCACCAGCCTGGTCATCCTTCTGCACCGCCGGGAGTTGGACGTGCTCTCGGTGGGTGACGACGAGGCGGCCGGGCTCGGCCTGCACCCGCAACGCTCCCGGTACCTGCTGATCGCCGCCGCCTCGCTGGGCACCGCCGCCGCGGTGTCCGCCTCCGGCCTGATCGGCTTCGTCGGGATCATCGTGCCGCACACCGTACGGCTGCTCGCCGGATCGAGCTACCGGGTCATCCTGCCGCTGTCGTTGCTGTTCGGCGGCGCCTTCCTGGCCCTGACCGACGTGGCGGCCCGGACTGCCGCCGCCCCGCAGGAGATCCCGATCGGGGTGGTCACCGCGCTGCTCGGCGGTCCCTTCTTCGTGCTGATCCTGCGGACCGCCCGACGGGTGCTGACGTGACCGCGCCCGACGCGTCCGGTGCCGCCGCAGTGCGGGTGCGTGACCTGCGGATCAGCCTGGACGGCACGCCGATCCTGACCGGCGTCGACCTGACCGTCCGGCCCGGCGAGTGGGTCACCGTGATCGGACCCAACGGCGCCGGCAAGTCGACCCTGTTGCGGGCCGTCGGCGGCCTGCTCGCCGCGCCGGGCGCCGTCGACCTCTTCGGTACGCCGCTGAGCGCCCTGCGCCGCCGCGAACGGGCCCGGGTGGTGGCGACCGTGGCCCAGTCCCCGGTCGTACCGCCCGGAATGGCGGTGCTCGACTACGTGCTGCTCGGACGTACCCCGTACATCCCGCCGCTGGGCCGGGAGTCCGCCGCCGACATGGCCGTGGTGCACGAGGTGCTCGGTCGGCTGGACCTCGCCGGCTTCCAGGGTCGGGAACTGGCCACCCTCTCCGGCGGGGAGCGGCAGCGGGTCTTCCTGGCCCGCGCACTGGCACAGGGCGCCACCCTGCTGCTGCTCGACGAGCCGACCAGCGCGTTGGACATCGGTCACCAGCAGGAGGTGCTCGAACTCGTCGACCAGTTACGCCGGACGCACGGCCTGACCGTGCTGGCCACCATGCACGACCTCTCCATCGCGGGCGAGTACGCCGACCGCATGGTGCTGCTGGCCGACGGCCGGATCGTCGCCGAGGGCACCCCGACCGAGGTACTCACCGAGGAGATGCTCGCCCGCTACTACCGGGCCCACGTCACGGTCGTCCCCGGCCCCCACGGCCCCCTGGTCCTCCCCACCCGCCCCCGCTGATGGGTGGCGATGGGGTGGTCAGGAGGTCAGGGCGATGAGGGAGAAGAGGGCGCCGTGTGGGTCGCGCAGGGCGGTGACGCGGCCGGCGGGGATGTCCCGGGGCGGGACGAGGATGGTGCCGCCGAGTTCGGCGGCGCGGGCGGCGGTGGCGTCGGCGTCGGCGACCGAGAAGTAAAGCGTCCAGTACCCCGGTGAGTCGGCCGGAAACTCGGCGCCCAGCGGCGGCATCATCCCGGCCACCAGGCGGTCACCCAGCCGCCAGCCGGTGTAGGCGACCTGCCCCATCGGCTCCTCCTCGGGCTGCCACCCGAAGACCAGCTCGTAGAAGACCCGTGCCCCGTCCGGGTCGGGGGTGATCAGTTCGGTCCAGCACATCGCGCCCGGTACGTCGAAGACGTCGGCCCCGGCGAAGCTCATCGGCTGCCAGACGCTGAACGCGGCACCGGCGGGATCGCTGAACACGGCCATCCGACCCCGGTCGAACACCTCGAACGGCGGCACCACGACCTGCCCGCCGGCCCGCTCCACCCGGCCGACGACCAGGTCGGCGTCGTCGGTGGCGACGTACGTCGACCAGATCGGCACCTGGTCGGGTACGGCCGGCGGCCCCACGCCGGCCACCGGTCGCCCGCCGAGCAGGAAGACCGTGTAGCCGCCCGCCTCCGGTTCGGGGTCGACCCGACCGGTCCAGCCGAACAACTCGGGATAGAACCGTCGGGCCGCGTCCAGCCCCGGGGTGGCCAGATCGGCCCAGCAGGGGGTACCCGGTGGGACGCCGACCACGGGCCACCCCTCTCGGCTCGGGGCGCTCGCGGCTCGACCACCCTCACCGGCATCGTGGCACCGCCCGGCCGCCGCCCGAGCGAAACGGCCGGATCGTCAACTGAACCGGCGACCCTCGTCCCGTCGGTACGCCCACCCACCGATCGCGGCCAGCGCCACCACCCAGACCCCGAGCATGACCAGCGACAACGTGCTGACCGGGAAGTCGCCGACGACCGCCCACATCAACTCCACCGCCCCCCGGGTGGGCAGGAACGGCGCGACCGCCTCGATGAAGCCGGGCGCGTCACCGGGGGCGGAGAGCAGCCCACCGCCGAAGGCCATCGGGAAGAAGACGACCTGGGCCACCACGATCGCCGCCTTGCTCGGCAGTGAGTACCCGATGGCGAGCCCCAGCAGGGTGAACGGCACCGCGACCACCGCCACGGTGGCCAGCGCCAGCAGGAACCGGATCGGGGTGATCTCGGCTGCGGTCAACGTCGCGGCGATGACCAGCAGCGGGATCAACGACAGGTAGGTGACCAGCAGACCGGCCAGCACCCGGCCGGCGAAGCGTGGTCCCGGCCCGACGGGCAGGGTCCGGGTGTACGGGTCCCAGGGCTGTTGGCGATCCTCGGCGACCCCCATGCCGTACTGGAAGATGTTGGCGCTCATCACCGAGAAGGTGACCATCGAGGCGGTGGCGAAGGTGGCGCCGACCGGGTCGTCGCCGGCCCACGGCACCACGAAGAAGAGCATCGCGACGGCAGGGAAGAACGCGCTGCCGAAGAGCGCGATCGGGATGCGGACCGTCTCCAGCAGCTGGTAACGCGCGTGGGTCAGGGCGAGTGGCACGGCAGGCACTTCCTCAGACGGGGGTCGGCTCGGTCTCGGCGGTGGTGATGGCGAGGAACGCCTCCTCCAGCGAGGTGGGCCGTACCTCCAGATCGCGGAAGTCGACACCGCTGGTGACCAGGTCGCGGACGAGCTGGTCGGCGTCGGCGGTGAGCAGGTGCGTCCGGCCGTCGACGTGTTCGGTGCGGACCACTCCGGGCAGCGTCGGCAGCGCGTCGGTGGTCAGACTGACCCGGCGTACGCCGACCACGGCCCGGACCGCGTCGACGCTGTCGTCGGCGAGTACCCGGCCGTGCCCGATCACCACGATCCGGCGTGCCAGCGTCTCCACCTCTTCGAGGTAGTGGCTGCTCAGCAGCACCGTGCCGCCGTCGGCGTGGAAGGACCGGATGGCGTTCCAGAGGGTGTGCCGGGCCTCCACGTCGAGCCCGGTGGTCGGCTCGTCGAGCAACACCAGCCGGGGGCGGCCGACGAACGCCAGCGCCACGGCCAGCCGGCGTTTCTGTCCGCCGGACAACCCGCCGGTCTGCCGCTTGAGCTGGTCGGTGAGGCCGAACCGGTCGAGCAGTTCATCCCGGGGCACCGGGTCCGGGTAGTGGGCGGAGACGAAGTCGACCACCTCGCCGACGCGCAGGGTGGCGGGGAGCCCGGTCTCCTGCGGCGTCACGCCGATCCGTTGCCGGTTCGCCGCGTCCCGGGGGTCGCCGCCGAACAGCTCCACCCGGCCCGAGGTCGGCCGGCGCAGCCCCACCAGCAGGTTGAGCAGGGTGCTTTTGCCGGCGCCGTTCGGCCCGAGCAGGCCGACCAGTTCGCCCGCACGGACCTCCAGGTCGACCCGGTCCAGTGCGAGGACGTCGCCGTAGCGGCGACTGACCTGATCGGCGCGGGCGAGAATCACGGGGGGCTCCTTCCATGGTGCTCCGTGTACAACGGTCTATCGGGTCGGTGCCACCGCGCAATCAGCCGAGTGGTGCGGGCAGCGGCGCGACGTGCACCACCGAGAGCCGGGACACCGCCCGGGTGAGCACCACGTACAGGCGGTGCAGGCCGCGCGGTTCGGCCGCCACGATGGCCGCCGGTTCGGCGACGACCACGTGGTCGTACTCCAGGCCCTTGATCGTCGTGGCGGGCATGACGGAGATCCGCGTACCCGCCGTCGGTTCGTCGACGGTCGCCGTCTCGATCCCCGCCGCGGCCAGCGCCGCGCGTAGCCCGGCCACCGCGTCGTCGGCGGCGATCACCGCGATCGACCCCTCGTGCGCGAGCGCCGCGCGCACCTCGGCGACCGTCGCCTCGGACAGCTCGGTCACGGTACGCACCGCGAGCATGCCGTCGTGGCGCAGCGACTCGGCCGGCGGTACGTCGACGGCGAGCGCCGGCAGCAGCCGGTTGGCGAAGGCGAGCACCTCCGCCGGCACCCGGAAACCGACCGTCAACGGCACCACGACCGCGTCCGGCTTGCCCAGGTGGCGCAGGGTCTCCCGCCAGTCGGTGGCGGCCCACGGCGCGGTCGCCTGCGCCAGGTCGCCGAGGAGGGTGAGCGAGCCGTGCTCGCTGCGCCGGGCGATCACCCGGCACTGCATCGCGGAGAGGTCCTGGGCTTCGTCGATGACGACATGGCCGAAGCCGGTCGGCCGCTCGATCAGCCCGGCCGCCTCGTCGATCAGGACGGCGTCGGCGGCGGTCCACCGGGTGGCCTTCGGCGTACGGGCCCGCTTCCCGGCGGTGAGCAGGGCCTGCTCGTCAGGGGTGAGCAGTCCCTCGGCTGCCGCCGCGAGCCGGGCGGGATCACCGAGCAGGGCGTGCACCAGCCCTTCCGGGGTGAGCGCGGGCCAGACCGCGTCCAGGAAGGTGGTGACCGGCGTCGAGCGGCCCGTCCGGCGCAGCCAGGCGTCGCTGGGCGACTCCGCCCGCCGGGCCTCGGCCTGCCGTTGCAGCAGCCCGACGACCCGGGCGCGGATCCGTTCCCGCCCGACGGCGTACGGCAGTCCTTCCGCGCGCGTCTCGTGGACCAGCCGGTGCAGTGGCTCCAATCCGATCCGCCAGCGGTACGAGCCGTCGGAGACGGTCATCGCCTCGGTCGGCTCGCCCACGTACGCGTCGACGGCCCGGCGCAGCACCTCGGCCATCCGGGCGTCGTGCTTGATCCTCGCCACCTCCGGCGCTTCCATCGCGCGCACCGCCACCCGGTCGACCAGGTCCTCGACGGTGGCCTGCGCGACCTCCACCTCACCGAGGGCGGGCAGCACCGCCGCGATGTACCCGAGGAACGCCCGGTTCGGGCCGACGACCAGCACCTTCGACCGGCGCAGCCGCTCCCGGTGCAGATAGAGCAGGTACGCGGCGCGGTGCAACCCCACCGCCGTCTTCCCGGTGCCCGGCGCGCCCTGTACGCAGATCGAGTCGGCCAGGTCGGCGCGGACCAGCTCGTCCTGCTCCGGCTGGATGGTGGCGACGATGTCACGCATCGGCCCGATCCGGGGGCGTTCGATCTCGGCGGTCAGGATCCGGCTGGCGGTGCCGAGTTCCTCGCCCCGGTCGAGGTGCTCGTCCTCGAAGCTGGTCAGTACGCCGTCGCCGAAACCGAACCGGCGGCGGACCGCGAGCCCCTGCGGGTCGCGCGCGCTGGCCCGGTAGAACGACCGCGACACCGGGGCCCGCCAGTCCAGCACCAGCGGTTCGCCCTGCTCGTCGGTGACGTGCCGGCGGCCGACGTGGTAGCGCCGCCCGGCGTGCTCGGCATCGGCGTCGCCGAAGTCGAGGCGGCCGAAGAACAACGGCGTCCGCGGGTCGTCGGCGAGTTCGGCCACCCGCCGGGCGAGGTGCCGCCCGAGCTGTTCGGCGGTGTACGAGTCACCGGCCACCGTGTCGCCGGTGGCGAAGAGGGCCTCGGCGCGTTCCCGCATCCGGTGTAGTGCCGCGCGGGACCGGGTCAGGTGCGTCCGCTCGGCGGTCAGCTCGTCGTCGAGGCCGGACGGCGGTGGGTACGGGGTGTGTGGGGCGTGCAGGCTCATCCACGTGCTCCTTGACGGGGAGGAAGGCTGCCGCTCGCGTGTCCGACCACGGGTCGGCGCGGGACGTCCGCTCCGGTGCTACTCACCTCGGCCGTCAGGCGGAAACGAACAGCCTACACCCTGCCGGGCGGCCAGCAACCGATTTACCACCACCCCGAGCCGGGGCCGTGCAAGGAAGGGCCCCCTGCTAACGCCTGGTGTCGTACAGGGGACCCCTGCTTACATCAGGTGCGGGGTTGGCCACTTCCGGGGCGGCTCGCTGAGCCGATCGGGCGGTGCGGGGATACGGTCGGGGCATGGTCGAGCGCGTCGCCCGCCCCCGGGTCGGGCACATCCAGTTCCTCAACTGCCTGCCCATCTACTGGGGGCTGATGCGCTCGGGTGCGCTGCTCGACGTCGACCTGCACAAGGACTCGCCGGACCGGCTCAGCGCCGCGCTGGTCGCCGGTGACCTGGACATCGGGCCGATCACCCTGGTCGAGTACCTGCGGCACGCCGACGAACTGCTGCTCCTGCCGGACCTGGCGGTCGGCAGTGACGGCCCGGTGCTCTCGGTCAACCTGGTCAGCACCCGCCCGCTGGCCGACCTCGACGGGGCGCGGATCGCGCTCGGGTCCACCTCGCGGACCGGGGTGCTGCTCGCCCGGCTGCTGTTGCGCGAGCGGTACGGCGTCGACCCGGAGTACTTCCGCTGCCCGCCGGACCTGACCCAGATGCTGCTGGAGGCCGACGCCGCGGTGCTGATCGGTGACGTGGCCCTGCGGGCGATGTACGAAGCCCCCCGGCAGGGGCTGACCGTGACCGACCTGGGGCTCGCCTGGCGGGAGTGGACCGGCCTGCCGATGGTCTTCGCCGTCTGGGCGGTCCGCCGCGACTTCGCCGCCGCCCATCCCGGCCTGGTCAAGGAGGTCCACGAGGCGTTCCTGCGCTCGCGTGACCTGTGCCTGGCCGAGCTGGACCAGGTCGCCGAGTCGGCGGCCCGGTGGGAACCCTTCGACGCGGCCACCCTCGCCGAGTACTTCCGGGCCCTGGACTTCTCGCTCGGCGAGCGTCAGGTCGCCGGGTTCCGGGAGTTCGCCCGTCGGGCCGCCGAGATCGGCGAGACGCCCGCGTTGCCGGCCGGCGGACCGGCCTTCTTCACCCGCTGACTGCACCCCGAACCGGCGGCAGCGCGGCCGTCGAGCCCCCGCCGTGCGCCGCCGCCGGCGCTGCGGTCGGCTGCTGAGACCACCCGCGCACCCTCAGGTACGCGTCAGCAGGGCCTCGGTGATCTCCTGGCAGTTGTCCATGCCGTACTCGTAGCCCTTGGCGATGGGGTAGCGGAGCATCACGCCCATCGTCCAGGTGTCGCCGACCGCCAGGCAGTTGACGTGGATCTCCTGCTCCTGGGTGCGGTCCACCCAGCCGTTCTTGATGGCGATCCGCTTCGCCTCGTCGGCCGGGAACGCCTTGCGGATGCCGAAGTCGCCGGCACCGCGTACCAGGCGCATCTCCTTGAGCAGCCACTTGGTCCACTCGGGGCCGGCGGCCCGTCCGTCGGCGATGCAGTTGCCCAGCCGGGCGGTGTCGCGGGGAGACAGCTCGGTACGGCTCCACCCCAGGTCACTGGAGACCTTGCTGTCGGTCAGGTCACAGACGGACAGCAACCGCTTGATCGACGCGGCCCGCCCGATCTGGGTGTAGAGCTGCTCGGTGCGGGTGTTGTCGCTGTCCCGGATGATCCTGGTCAGGTCGTCGAGCTTCGCGTCGCTCGGCGTCTGTCCCGCGTTCGCGGTGCGGCGCAGGTAGTCGGCGACGACCCAGGACTTGATGAGCGAGGCGGTGGTGTTGGTCTCGTCCATGTTGTCCGAGCCGATGATCTCGCCGGAACGGCGGTCCAGCACGCTCCAGCCGTACCAGCCGTCGATGTCCAGGTCGAGCTGCTTCGCCGCGAACGGCAGCGGCTCGGGCTCCGGTGACGGGCTGGGCGAGGGCGACGGACGCGTGTGGCGGTCGGTGAGCGAGCCGTCGCGGGACACCGGCGGATCGGACCGGCCCCACTCGGCGGCGGCGCGGGACTCGAAGGGCGAGCCGGGGAGCAGGCGCAGGGAGACCAGGACCAGCCCGAGCAGTACGCAGGCGATCGCGATCAGCCGTAGCGGGGATGTTCCGCCCTCCCGGTCGCGCTTGCGGGCGGCCATCAGAGCTTTCCGACCGGCTGCTGCGGCACCTTGAGCGCACCGCCGGGCTGCGGGGTCACCAGTTGGGCGGCGACGCTGGCGCAGACGTCGGCCCCGTAGTCGAGCTTCTCGGCGATCGAATAGCGAAGCATGACGGCCAGACTCCACTTCTCGGTGACGGCGAGGCAGTTGACGTGCCAGTTGCGGTCGTAATAGAGGCGGGTCCAGCCGTTCTTCATGCCGACCGGGCCCTGACTGGTGATCGACTCAGGTAGGCCGTCGATGATGCCCCATCGGCCGCCGCCCCAACCCTTCTCCTCGTGCTGGTCCTTGTCGGCGGTGGTGCCGCGCACCTTGCTCATCTCGGAGAGCACCCATTCGGTCCACTTCGGGCCGGCTGCCCGGCCGTCGGCGATGCAGTCGCCGAGTCGGACCGCGTCGCGCGGGGACATCCTGGTGAAGCTCCACCAGCCCTCGTACCCCTTGACGTTGCCCCGCTTGGTGTCGGTGAGGTCGCAGATGCTGATCGCGCGCTTGATCACCGGGCCGGGTTGACCGCCGGCCGGCACCGCGTACGAGCCGCCGGCCATGCGGTAGATGTAGTTGGTCGACGAGTCATCGCTGTCCCGGATGGCCTTGCTGGCCGCCTTCTTCTGCGCGGCCGTCGGCTCCTCGTCGCCGAGTTGGCGCAGGTAGTCGGCGACGATCCAGGCCTTGATCATCGACTCGGTTGAGCTTGTCGCGGCCATGTTCTTCGAGCCGGAGATCTTGCCCGACTCGCGGTCCATCAGCGCCCACGAGAAGAACTCGCCCTCGAAGTTCACCGAGACCTTGCCTGCGGCGAGGGTCGGTGGCGGCGGTGGCGCGGGCGGCGGCGCCGCGACGCTCTCCTGGGCGGCGTTCGCCTCGTCGCCGGAGAGCCGGGCGTACGCGGCCGGCACCAGCATGACGCCGCCGAGTAGCACCGCCGTGACGGCGAACACCATGATCACGCGAGATCGCATGAGCGGGTGAGCTCCAGATGTCAGGGCCGGGGGGACCGGCTTGTTGCCAGGACTGACCGGTATGGATCGCTTGCGGAGGCGGGGGATGTGCCCCTGAAGGCAGGCGATCGTTCGGCACCGATCGGTGTGACCTGCGAAGTCTACGTCCGGATCTGCGTGACGCCAGGATCCGACACTGGCCAACTCGCGGGGAAGGCGGGATAAGAACCCGCTACGCGGCTGTTGCGAGGATTTGTGGCTCGTTTGTGACCCGTCTCACAGCGACGGACGCTACTCGTGGCGTGCGGCCGGTAACGCTCGGGCATCTCGTATTTCTATGACACCCCTCTGGTGCCGCTGGTCGCAAGCTGTAACACTGAGTCCATGTATGGCAATGACTTCCCGGGCGAGGACCCGCCCGGCGGCCTGCTCGGCGAGGTCGAGGCGGCGGAGGCCGCGCTGCGCGCCGCGGCGGAACAGGGACGGACGGCCGCCGAACCCGGCACCGACCTGGCGACGTACTTCACGGCCGTGGTCGAGGCCGACCAGAAGATCGAGCCGCGCGACTGGATGCCGGAGGCGTACCGGCGGACGCTGATCCGGCAGATCGCCCAGCACGCGCACTCCGAGATCATCGGCATGCAGCCGGAGGGCAACTGGATCAGCCGGGCGCCGTCGCTCAAGCGCAAGGCGATCCTGCTCGCCAAGGTGCAGGACGAGGCCGGTCACGGGCTCTACCTCTACGCCGCCGCCGAGACCCTCGGGGTGAGCCGGGACGAACTGGTCCAGCTCCTCCTCGACGGCCGGCAGAAGTACAGCTCGATCTTCAACTACCCGACTCTGACCTGGGCCGACGTCGGTGCCATCGGCTGGCTGGTGGACGGCGCGGCGATCGTCAACCAGGTGCCGTTGTGCCGCTGCTCCTACGGCCCGTACGCCCGCGCCATGATCCGGGTCTGCAAGGAGGAGTCGTTCCACCAGCGCCAGGGCTACGAGATCCTGCACGTGCTGGCACACGGCACCCCGGCCCAGCGGGCGATGGCGCAGGACGCGGTCGACCGCTGGTGGTATCCGTCGCTGGCCATGTTCGGCCCGCCGGACGGTGACTCCACCCACTCCGCCCAGTCGATGGCCTGGAAGATCAAGCGCTTCTCCAACGACGAGTTGCGGCAGCGCTTCGTGGACATGTGCGTCGGCCAGGCGGAGGCGCTCGGGCTCACCATTCCCGACCCGGACCTGCGCTGGAACGAGGAGCGCCAGGCGTACGACTACACCCAGCCCGACTACGCCGAGCTGATGCGGGTGATCAAGGGCAACGGGCCGTGCAACCGGCAGCGGATGGCGCACCGCCGCCAGGCGCACACCGACGGCGCATGGGTACGCGAGGCCGCCGAGGCGTACGCGGCGAAGCGGCGGACCAACGAGAAGGTGGCGGCGTGAGCGCGAGGAGTGAGCCGGTGTTGCGAGCCCCGCAGTCGCGAACCGAGGTGGCACCGTGAGCGCGAGGAGTGAGCCGATTCTGCGAGCCCCGCAGTCGCGAACCGAGGTGGCACCGTGAGCGCGAGGAGTGAGCCGATTCTGCGAGCCCCGCAGTCGCGAACCGAGGCAACACAGTGAGCGCGACGAGTGCTGGCAGGGAAACCTCGCCGCTCTGGGAGGTCTTCGTCCGGGCCCGACGGGGTCTGTCGCACACGCACGTGGGCAGCCTGCACGCGCCCGACGCCGAGTTGGCGCTGCGCAACGCCCGGGACCTCTACACCCGCCGTCAGGAGGGGGTGTCGATCTGGGTGGTGCCGGCCGGCGCGATCACCGCCTCCAGCCCCGACGAGAAGGACGCCTTCTTCGACCCGGCCGCCGACAAGGTCTACCGCCATCCCACCTTCTACGAGGTGCCGGACGGGGTGGCGCACCTGTGAACGGTCCCTTCGCCTTCACCCTGGCGCTCGGCGACGACGCGTTGATCGCGGCGCAGCGGCTCGCCGAGTGGACCACCCGCGCCCCGGAGATGGAGGAGGACATCGCGCTGGCCAACATCGCCCTCGACCAGCTCGGTGCGGCGCGGCTGCTGCTGACGTACGCGGGTGAGCTGGAGGGCGCGGGCCGCGACGAGGACGCGCTGGCGTACCTGCGCGACGACCGGGAGTTCCGCAACTGCCTGCTGGTCGAGCTGCCGAACGGCGACTTCGCGGTGACCATGGCGAAGCTGCTCGTGCTGTCGGCGTACCAGCTTCCGCTCTACACCGCGCTGGCCGGCTGCGCGGACGAGCGGCTGGCCGCGATCGGCGGCAAGGCCCGCAAGGAGTCCGCCTACCACCTGGACCACGCCGCGCTCTGGGTGAAGCGGCTCGGCGACGGCACCGCCGAGTCGCACCGGCGGATGCAGGCCGCCGTCGACCAGGTCTGGCCGTACGCCGACGAGCTGTTCACCCCCGGGCCGGATGCGCCGGTCGACCCGGCCACCCTGCGGGACGGATTCGACCGCACGGTCACCGGGGTGCTCGCCGAGGCGACCCTCACCGCGCCCGAGTCGGCCTGGGCGCCGGCCGGCGGGCGGGACGGCGTGCACACCGAACACCTGTCGTACCTGCTCGCCGAGATGCAGGTGCTGCACCGCGCCCACCCCGGGGCGCGCTGGTGAGCGCGGACGGACCGCCGCGATGACCGACCCGCGCACGGCCGTCGCGTCGGTGGTGGACCCCGAGATCCGGGTGGTCACCATCGACGACCTCGGCATCCTGCGGGCGGTCGAGGAGGATGCGGCCACCGGCCACGTCGTGGTGACCATCACCCCGACGTACACCGGCTGCCCGGCGATGGACGTCATCCGGGCCGACATCCGGCGGGCGTTGGCCGCCGCCGGACATCCGGACGCCGAGGTGCGTACGGTGCACAGTCCCGCCTGGAGCACCGACTGGATCAGCGATGCCGGCCGGGCCAAGCTGGCCGCCGCCGGCATCGCCCCACCGCAGGCGGCACCCCGCGACGGCGTGGTCCCGTTGACCCTCGCCGTGCGGTGCCCACGCTGCGGTTCACCGGAGACCGAGCAGCTCAGTCGCTTCGGCTCCACCGCGTGCAAGGCGCTGTGGCGCTGTCGCGCCTGTTCCGAACCCTTCGACCATGTGAAGGCGCTGTGACTGTCACCATCACCCGTCCGGTCCGCCGCCGCCCGGTGTTCCACCCGTTGCCCGTGGTCGCGGTGGACCGGCTCACCGCCGACGCCGTCGCGATCACCTTCGACGTACCCGAGGACCTGCGCGAGACCTTCGCCTTCCAGGCCGGCCAGCACCTCACCGTACGGCTGCCCACCGAGGGTGGGGGTGCCGGCCAGGACGTGCGCCGGTCGTACTCGATCTGCTCGATCCCGCAGGACCTGGCCCGGCACGGGCGGCTGCGGATCGGCGTGCGGGAGATCCCCGGCGGGGCGTTCTCGGCGTACGCCTGCGGGGTGCTGCGGCGCGGCGACACCGTCGAGGTGCTGCCGCCGCTGGGACACTTCGGCACCGCGTTCGACCCGGACCGGGTCCGTCGCTACGGCGCGGTGGTCGCCGGCTCCGGGATCACCCCGGTGCTGTCGCTGATCGCCACCGCCCTGGCCGTCGAGCCGGCCAGCACCTTCACCCTGGTGTACGGCAACCGCACGGCCAACTCGGTGATGTTCGCCGAGGAGTTGGCCGACCTGAAGGACCGCTACCCGACCCGGCTGCACCTGGTGCACGTGCTGTCCCGGGAGCAGACCGAGTCGCCGCTGCTCTCCGGGCGGATCGACGCCACGCGTCTGGGGTGGTTGCTGGACACCGTGGTGCCCGGTGGCGCGATCGAGGAGTGGTTCCTCTGCGGCCCGTACGGGCTCGTGGTGGACGCCAGGACGGTGCTCGTCGGGCGGGGCGTCGCCGAGTCGGCGGTGCACACGGAGCTGTTCCACGTCGACGCGCCACCGGAGCCGGTCCGCCGTCCGGGCGACGAGCCGGGCACCGGCACCGAGGTCACCATCCTGCTCGACGGCCGCTCGTCGCGCTTCACCATGCGCCGCGACGAGCGGGTCCTGGACGCGGCGTTGAAGGTCCGCAGCGAGTTGCCGTACGCCTGCAAGGGCGGCGTCTGCTCGACCTGCCGCGCGAAGGTGGTCTCCGGTCGGGTCGAGATGGCCCGCAACTACGCGCTTGAGCCTGACGAGGTGGCCGCCGGTTACGTGCTGACCTGCCAGTCCAGCCCGGTCACCGACACCGTCACCGTCGACTACGACGCCTGAGGCCACCCGCGTCACCCGCTCGGTCGGAAGATCGCCGACCGGGACCTGAACATGCGCGGGCTTCGCACCGTCTGTGTCGCCGAGGGATGAACGAGAGCATCGTCCGGTTCTCGATGGCTGGACCGACTTGGTCCGCTTTGGAGGAGCGCTGACGCGGCCATCCCGGCCAGTTCCGGCTTCACACTCAGAAAGGAAGCCATGCGCAAATTCACCTCGGTGGTGGTTGCCGCAGCCATGGCGTTCATCGCCATGGAGGCGGTCGTCGGTGCACCCGCCCGCGCCGCAGCCCCCCAGGAGTACGTGGCACTCGGCGACTCGTACGCCTCCGGCGTCGGGGCCTTCCCGTACGACTCGGCAAGTGGCGCATGTCTGCGCAGTCCGAGGAGCTACCCGAGGCTGCTGGCCTCCAGCGTCGGCGGGTACACGCTCAAGGACGTCACCTGCAGCGGTGCCACCATGGCCGACGTGCGCAGCAAGCAGCTCTCCGCGTTGAGCAGCAACACCGCGCTGGTCAGCATCACGGTGGGCGGCAACGACGCGCAGTTCTCCTCGGTGGCGACGGGCTGCCTCACCGAGAGCGAGTGGTACTGCGAGACCGCCACCATGTACTCCTCGTACTACGCCCGTAACCAGATGGTGGGCGAGCTCGCCGGCCTCTACGGCGAGATCAAGCGCCGGGCGCCCAAGGCGAAGGTGGTCGTGCTCGGCTACCCGAGGCTGGTCGCCCCGACCGGCTCCTGCGGCGCGATCAGCCCCAGTGCCGCCAAGCGCACCTTCATGAACGGCAACGCCGACGCGGTGGCCGAGGGCACCCGCGCGGCGGCGAGCCGGGCCGGCGTCACCTTCGTCGACATGCGTCCGGTCCTCGCCGGTTACGAGGCGTGCAGCCCCAGGCCGTTCATCCACGGCGTCAACCTGACCCGCCTCACCGAGACCTTCCACCCGAACGCGGAAGGGCACGCCGCGTACACCATGTTGCTGGCGGCGTACCGCTCCTGATCCGACCAGGTCGAGGCCCGACGGGGCCGTTCGTGTCCCGAGGGACGCGGGCGGCCCCGCCTCGTCGACGCACCCGAGAGATCTTGGTGCGACACCGCCCTTCCGGGGGCCGTTTCGTACCGAGATCCGCGCTGCGGCGGTGGGTGCTGGTCCTACCTTGGTCACAGGGTGGCCGGGCCTGGAGGTGGTCGGTGGGAGTCGCGACGTAGGCTCGGTGGCGTGACGACGAGCCGGGAGATCGACGACATCCTGCAGCGTGGCGCGGACGGTGGGCGGATCACGCCCGAGGAGGCGCTGCTGCTCTACACCGAGGCGCCCTTCCACGCGCTGGGCGAGGCCGCGGACGCGGTGCGCCGTCGGCGGTACCCGGACAACGTCGTCACCTACCTGATCGACCGCAACATCAACTACACCAACGTCTGCGTGACGGCGTGCAAGTTCTGCGCCTTCTATCGGGCTCCGAAGCACAAGGAGGGGTGGACCCACCCCACCGAGGAGATCCTGCGCCGCTGCGGCGAGGCGGTCGAGCTGGGCGCGACCCAGGTCATGCTCCAGGGCGGCCACCACCCGGACTACGGGGTGGAGTACTACGAGGAGTTGTTCTCCTCGGTCAAGAAGGCGTACCCGCAGCTCGCCATCCACTCGATCGGGCCGAGCGAGATCCTGCACATGGCGAAGGTCTCCGGCGTGAGCCTGGACGACGCCATCGCCCGGATCAAGGCCGCCGGGCTGGACTCGATCGCCGGTGCCGGTGCCGAGATGCTTCCGGAGCGCCCGCGCCGGGCGATCGCGCCGCTCAAGGAGTCGGGTGAGCGCTGGCTGGAGGTCATGGAGCTGGCGCACCGGCAGGGCGTCGAGTCGACCGCGACGATGATGATGGGCACCGGTGAGACGGCCGCCGAGCGGATCGAGCACCTGCGGATGATCCGCGACGTGCAGGACCGTACCCAGGGCTTCCGGTCGTTCATCCCGTGGACGTACCAGCCGGAGAACAACCACCTCAAGGGCCGGACCCAGGCGACCACGCTGGAGTACCTGCGCCTGGTGGCGGTGGCCCGGATCTTCTTCGAGACCGTGCCGCACCTGCAGGCGTCCTGGTTGACCACGGGCAAGGACGTGGGGCAGCTCGCGCTGCACATGGGCGTGGACGACCTGGGTTCGATCATGCTGGAGGAGAACGTCATCTCCTCGGCGGGTGCCCGGCACCGGTCCAACCTGCACGAGCTGATCGGGATGATCCGCTCCGCCGACCGGATCCCGGCGCAACGGGACACGCTCTACCAGCGGCTGGCCGTGCACCACACCCCCGCCGACGACCCCACCGACGAACGGGTGGTGTCGCACTTCTCGTCGATCGCGCTGCCCGGCGGCGGTGCCGGCCGCTCCCTGCCGCTGGTCGAGGCGAACTGACTCTCCCCGAGGTCACGGGCGGTTTCCGGGAAGGTCACGGTTCGCCAACGGTGTCGCTTCTCAGCTGATCATCCGAACGGCTCACCCCGCCCATCCATCCGGTTCGAAGCGCGACGCCGGAGCGGTGCGGGGTCGCGCTCCCCTGGGCAACAAGAGCCATCAATCCGGACAAACCTTAAATGGCGATTAGCTGAGCAGCCTGTGGCGGGTGTGAACCGGGGTGGCGCGGGTGATCCCTGAGCGCTAACGTCCCCGGCCGTACGCTTCACACCACTCCACGGGGGAGACCCTTCAATGATCTTCCGCACTCGCCGTGCCGCGAGCCTGGCCACGGCCGCACTGCTCGCCTCGGGCGCGGTCGCCGCGTTCGGCGCGCCGGCCCACGCGGCCGGCACCGAGACCGACCTGGCGATCACCTCGGCCGGCACCAAGGTCACCGACGGTGTCTGGGGCAAGGTCGCCTGGGCCAAGATCGCCAACCAGGGCAAGAACACCCCGAGCAAGGTCTCCCTCAGGGTCGACGCCTCCAAGGTGGACGAGAGCAAGCTCTGGTTCGTGACGTTCACCGAGGGTGGGTGCACCTTCGACAACGACCCGGACCCGAACCTGTTCGTCTGCGAGCTGGACAAGACCGAGATCCCCGGTCCCGGCGAGACCACCGAGCTGCCGCTCCTCCTGATCAAGCCCGGTGGAACGGCCACCGGGCCGTACAAGGCCCCGGTCACCATCACCGTCGAGTCGCCGGACGACACCGACGACAGCAACAACAGCGTCACCTTCGACGTCGAGGTGACCCCGGAGAGCGGCGTCGACCTGGGCGTGATCGTCCCGGACGTGAAGACCAGCTTTGACTTCGAGACCGTCAAAGAGGGCAAGAAGCTGCACCCCGGTGACACCGCCCTGGTCTACAGCGAGATCGCCAACCAGGGCGACATGGCCGCACGGGGACTCAAGCTGACCTACAAGCTGCCCGAGCACGTCAGCCTGGCCTTCCCGATCGACGGCTGCAAGACCGGCGCCGACCGCACCGTGGTCTGCGAGGACAAGGACTTCGTGCTCGAGCAGGACAGCGTACTGATCCTCCCGCTGCCGGTCGTGGTGGACGAGGACGTGAAGGCGCCGGTGGCCCTCAAGGGCGGCTCGCTGGAGGCCGTGGCGCACGGCGCGTTGAAGCCGGAAGCCCGGATCAGCAAGCAGGCGACCAAGCCCGACTTCGACCGGGCCGAGGTCCGGAAGATCGAGGAGTCCGAGTTCGTCGACATCGACCCGTCCGACAACAGCGACGACTTCGCCGTGATCGTGGCGGCCACCGGCAACGGTGGCGGCGGCGGTGGCCTGCCGGTCACCGGTGTGCAGGCGGGCGTGATCGGCGCCGTCGGCGCGGGTGTCGTGCTCGCCGGTGCGGCCATGTTCCTGGTGTCCCGTCGTCGCCGGGTGGTCCTGGTGGCTCCGGGCGACGAGAAGACCAATTCCTGAGGTAGTCCTCAATCGGCCCGCGCGGGCCGTTCACATAACGCACGGCAGTAGGGGCGGGATGGGCGACCATCCCGCCCCTACTGTCTCTGCGGTGGGCGCCGGTGACCCTGGGCGTGAAGGGTGCGAGGCCCGGCTGGCAGAGTGGAGGGGTGAGCACCCCGCAGGGCCAGCGCGCCAGCCTGGACAAGCAGCCGCACGAGGTCGCCGCGATGTTCGACGGGGTCGCGGCCCGCTACGACCTGACCAACACCGTCCTCTCCTTCGGGCAGGACCGGTTCTGGCGGCGGGCCACCCGGGCCGCGCTGGATCTGCGCCCCGGGGACCGGGTGCTGGACGTGGGCGCGGGCACCGGGGTCTCGACCGAAGAGCTGTCCCGTTCCGGGGCGTACGCGGTCGGCGCCGACCTGTCGTTGGGCATGCTCTATGCGGGCAAGCGGGTCCGTCCACAGGTGCCGCTGCTGGCCGGTGACGCCCTCCGGCTGCCCTTCGCCGATGCGAGTTTCGACGCGGTGACCATCTCCTTCGCGCTGCGCAACGTCAGCGACACCGATGCGGCGCTGCGCGAGCTGGCGCGGGTCACCCGGCCCGGCGGCCGGCTGGTGGTGTGCGAGTTCAGCACCCCGGTCAACCCGGCCTTCCGCACCGTCTACCTGTCGTACCTGATGCGGTCGTTGCCTGCGGTGGCGCGGACGGTGTCCAGCAACCCGGACGCCTACGTCTATCTCGCCGAGTCGATCCGGGCCTGGCCGGACCAGCCCGCGCTGGCCGCCCGGGTGGGCGCGGCCGGGTGGGGTGGGGTGGCGTGGCGGAACCTGAGCGGCGGCATCGTGGCGCTGCACCGCGCGATCCGCGACTGACCCGACTTGCACCATTTTCACCGCTATTTGGGCGAATAAGTCTGTTTGATATTGTCTGCCGCTTAGGCTGGCCCGCATGACGGATTCGCGCCACGTGGCCATCGATGATGCCGCCGAGCTGGTCGACCAGCTCAGGGATCTGGCCGGCGCGGATCCGGCGGACGTGCGTCAGGTGGTGTCCGAGGTGCTCGCCGCGCTGGACCGGGCTGCCGGCGGCGCGCTGCGGGAGCACCTGCCGGAGACGATCCGCGCAGGTCTGGACGCGACCGGCCCCCGCGCATAGGGCTGCTCCGATGCCTCGGACGGCATGAGCCCAGCGTCCGGGAGTTCCGTCAGTGTCCTGTTTCCGTGATGTTAGGTCGCCCTAACAAACCGAGCGTACGGCGGCGGTCATAGACTCGTCCCGACTGGCTTGTGAAGCATTTCACGAGCACCCGGGGAGGAGGCGCGAATGACCGCGGTGGAGAACGACGCCGACGTGATCGTCGTGGGCGCCGGCCCCGGTGGGTCGGCGACCGCATACCACCTGGCCCGGCACGGCGTACGCGTGCTGCTGCTGGAGAAGACCGAGTTCCCCCGGGAGAAGGTCTGTGGTGACGGGCTGACCCCGCGCGCGGTGCGGCAACTGATCCGGATGGGCGTGGACACCTCGCCCGAGGCCGGTTGGCTGCACAACCGAGGCCTGCGGGTGATCGGCGGCGGGGTCCGGCTCGAACTGGACTGGCCCGACCTGGCCAGCTTCCCGAACTACGGGCTGGTCCGCACCCGACTCGACTTCGACGACCTGCTCGTCCAGCGGGCGACGTCCGCCGGGGCGACGCTGCGGACCAACGTGAACGTGACCGGCCCGGTGCTCGACGACAACGGCCGGGTGATCGGCGTGGAGGCCGAGGACGGCCCGGACAAGGCCCCGGCCACCTTCCACGCGCCGCTGGTCGTCGCCGCGGACGGCGTCTCCGGCCGCTTCCCGCTCGCCCTCGGGCTGGCCAAGCGCGAGGACCGCCCGATCGGCGTGGCGGTACGCCGCTACTACCGCTCCGAGGCCCGGCACGACGACAACTACCTGGAGTCCTGGCTGGAGCTGCGGGCCAAGGGCACCGGTGCCCTGCTGCCCGGGTACGGCTGGATCTTCGGCCTCGGCGACGGCCGGGTCAACGTCGGCCTCGGCATTCTCAACTCCTCGTCGGCCTTCGGCAAGACCAACTACCGGCGGCTGCTCACCGACTGGCTGGCCAACACGCCACCGGAGTGGGGGATGACCGACGAGGCCAACGCCGAGGGCTCGATCCTCGGCGCGGCGTTGCCCATGGGCTTCAACCGGGTGCCGCACTACACCCGGGGGGTCATGCTTGTCGGTGACTCCGGCGGCATGGTCAACCCGTTCAACGGCGAGGGCATCGCGTACGCCATGGAGTCCGGTGAACTGGCCGCGGAGGTCGCGGTGCAGGCGCTGGCCCGTCCGGTCGGTGCCGAGCGCGAGCGGGCACTGATGGCGTACCCGCAGGAGTTGAAGACCCGGTTCGGCGGCTACTACCGGCTGGGTGGGGTCTTCGTGAAGCTGATCGGCCGGCCCGAGATCATGCGGGTGGCGACCAAGCACGGCATGCCCCACCCGACCCTCATGAGATTCGTGCTCAAGCTGCTGGCCAACCTCACCGACCCTCGTGGCGGTGACGCGATGGACCGGGTGATCAATGCGATGACCCGGGTCGCGCCCGCAGTGTAGGGGCGCGGACCAGGCAGATCGACCCCCCGCCGACGGTCGCCGGGTGGGATGTGAATAGTGTGAATTTCGCCAACGAACGCGGGCAGGGAAGGACGAGCAGGAGAAGAAGATGTCGCTCTCGCCTTACGTACCCATCATTGGGCTGTTCGCCCTCGCCGCGGCCTTCGCGCTGTTCTCCATAGGGGCTGCCCGGTTCGCCGGACCCCGGCGCTACAACAAGGCCAAGCTCGAAGCCTACGAATGTGGCATCGAGCCCAGCCCGCAGCCGATCGGCGGCAGCCGGTTCCCGGTCAAGTTCTATCTGACGGCGATGCTCTTCATCGTCTTCGACGTGGAAATGATCTTCCTTTACCCGTGGGCGGTCTCCTTCGACATGCTTCCGGTATTCGGATTCGTCGCCATGTTGATTTTCATCGGTGCGGTCTTCGTCGCGTACGCCTACGAGTGGCGGCGCGGCGGCCTGGACTGGGACTGAGGGAGGAACGGCAATGGGTATCGAGGAGAAACTTCCCGCCGGCGTCCTGCTCACCTCGGTGGAGAAGCTCGTCAACTGGTCGCGCAAGTCGTCGGTCTGGGGTGCCACCTTCGGCCTGGCCTGCTGCGCGATCGAGATGATGGCCGCCGGTGGTCCGCACTACGACATGGGCCGGTGGGGCATGGAGGTCTTCCGGGCCTCGCCCCGTCAGGCCGACCTGATGATCGTCGCCGGCCGGGTCAGCCAGAAGATGGCCCCGGTGCTGCGCCAGATCTACGACCAGATGGCCGAGCCCCGCTGGGTGCTCTCCATGGGCGTCTGCGCCAGCAGCGGCGGCATGTTCAACAACTACGCCATCGTGCAGGGCGTGGACCACGTCGTGCCGGTCGACATGTACCTCCCGGGCTGCCCGCCCCGGCCGGAGATGCTCATCGACGCGATCCTCAAGCTGCGCGAGAAGATCGGCCACGAGCCGCTCGGTCCGAACGGCCGCAAGATGCTGGCGGCCCGCGAGGCGCGCGGTGACGTGCCGGTGGTGCCGTACGGCTCGATGCCGTCGTCGTACCGCAACGACAAGGCCCGGCGGGCCGAGTGGACGAAGGCCGTCCGCGAGGGCCGCGAGGAGCAGTTGCGGATCGAGAACTGGATGAAGGCCCAGAACCACCTCCACCCGTACGGGGGGATCAAGTGACTGACGACAAGCGGACCGACGGTGTCGTACCGGTTCCGGTGACGCCGGCCGGGTCGACCAGCGGTGCACCCGCCGAGTTCCCGCCGGCCTCGCCCGCCGGTCGGGGCATGTTCGGCAACCAGGGCACCGGTGACGTCTCCGGCTTCGGCGGGCTGGTCCGCCCGCGCCCGCAGCTCGTGGACTCGCCCCGGCCGTTCGGTGGCTACTTCGACGAGGTGTACGACGCGCTGGAGGAGGCGTACCCGGCCTTCGGCGACGCGATCGAGAACGTGGTCGTCGACCGGGGTGAGCTGACCCTGCACATCCGCCCGGAGCGGATCGCCGAGGTCTGCCAGGTGATGCGGGACGACGCGGGGCTGCGCTTCGAGCTGCTCTCGTCGCTCTCCGGCGTGGACTACCTCGGTGCCGACGAGCGCCGGCTGCACGTGGTCTACCAGCTCACCTCGATGACCTATCGGCGACTGGTGCGGCTGGAGGTGGCCGTCTCCGCCGAGGAGCCGCATCTGCCCAGCGTCACCTCGGTCTACCCGACCGCGGACTGGCAGGAGCGGGAGGCGTACGACATGTTCGGCGTCGTCTTCGACGGCCACCCGGCGCTGACCCGGATCCTCATGCCGGACGACTGGGAGGGTCACCCGCAGCGGAAGGACTACCCCCTCGGCGGCGTGCCCGTGGAGTACAAGGGCGCCGAGATCCCGCCGCCCGACAAGCGGAGGTCGTACCAGTGAACGCGAGGAGTGCAGCGAAGCGGAGCCCCGCAGTCGCGAACGAAAGGTCGGCACTGTGAGCGCGTCCAACTACGCCACCGAGCGCGAGACCACCGAAGGTCGGGTCTTCACCGTCACCGGTGGGGACTGGGACGACCTCGTCTCGGGAGTCGACCCGATCAACGAGGGTCGGATCGTCGTCAACATGGGTCCGCAGCACCCGTCCACGCACGGGGTGCTGCGCCTGGTCCTGGAGCTGGAGGGCGAGACGGTCCGGGAGGCCCGCTCGGTCGTCGGCTACCTGCACACCGGTATCGAGAAGAACCTGGAATACCGCAACTGGGTCCAGGGCTCGACGTTCGTGACCCGGATGGACTACCTCTCGCCGATCTTCAACGAGACGGCGTACTCGCTCGCCGTGGAGAAGCTGCTCGGTATCACCGACGACATCACCGAGCGGGCCAACACCATCCGGGTGCTCATGATGGAGCTGAACCGGATCTCCTCGCACCTGGTCTGGGTCGCCACCACGGCGATGGAGCTGGGCGCGATCAACATGATGCTCTACGGCTTCCGGGAGCGCGAGTACATCCTGGAGATCTTCGAGCTCATCACCGGCCTGCGGATGAACCACGCGTACGTCCGGCCGGGCGGTGTCGCCCAGGACGTGCCGGACGAGGCGATTGTCAAGATCCGCGACTTCCTCAAGCTCCTGCCGAAGCGGCTCAAGGAGTACGAGGACCTGCTCTCCGGCCAGCCGATCTGGCTGGAGCGGACGAAGAACATCGCGGTGCTGGACGTGACCGGTTGTGTCGCGCTCGGCGTCACCGGGCCGGTGCTGCGCTCCGCCGGGCTGGCCTGGGACCTGCGCAAGACCATGCCGTACTGCGGTTACGAGGACTACGAGTTCGACGTGCCGACGCATCCCGACGGCGACGTCTGGGGCCGGTACCTGGTCCGGATGGCCGAGATGCGTGAGTCGCTCAAGATCGTCGAGCAGGCGCTGGACCGGCTCGAGCCGGGTCCGGTGATGGTCGCCGACAAGAAGATCGCGTGGCCGGCGCAACTGGCCATCGGTGTCGACGGCATGGGCAACTCCCTGGAGCACGTCGCCAAGATCATGGGGCAGTCGATGGAGTCCCTGATCCACCACTTCAAGCTGGTGACGGAGGGCTTCCGGGTGCCGCCGGGCCAGGTGTACGTCGGCATCGAGTCGCCGCGCGGCGAGCTGGGCGTGCACGCGGTCTCCGACGGTGGCACCCGGCCGTACCGGGTGCACTACCGCGAGCCGAGCTTCGTCAACCTCCAGGCACTGCCGGCGATGGCCGAGGGTGGCCTGATCGCCGACGTGATCGCCGGCGGTGCCTCGCTGGACCCCGTCATGGGAGGTTGTGACCGGTGAGCGCGAGGAGTGGGCTTGCAAGCCCCGCAGTCGCGAACGGAAGGCGGCGCTGATGACCACGACTGTTTTCACTGATGCGACGCGGGCTCGGGCGCGGGAGATCATCGCCCGTTACCCGGCCGACCGGTCCCGTTCGGCCCTGCTACCCCTGCTGCACCTGGTGCAGTCCGAGGAGGGTTACGTCTCCCCGGCCGGAGTGGCGTTCTGCGCCGAGGTGCTCGGCCTGAACAAGGCCCAGGTCGGCGCCGTGGCGAGCTTCTACACCATGTACAAGCGCCGCCCCACCGGTGACTGGCTGGTCAGCGTCTGCACCAACACCATGTGCAACGTCCTCGGCGGGCAGGAGGTCTACGACGCCCTCACCGAGCACCTGGGTGTCGGGCACGACGAGACCACCGAGGACGGCACGATCACCCTCGAACACGCCGAGTGCCTGGCCGCCTGCGACTACGGCCCGGTGATGACGGTCAACTACGACTTCTTCGACGGCGTCGACCCGCAGAGCGCGGTCGGTCTGGTCGACGAGCTGCGCGCCGGAGGGCGGCCCACGCCGAGCCGGGGCGCCCGCCTCTGCACGCTCAAGGAGATGGCGGTGCAGCTCGCCGGCTTCGCCGACGAGCGTGAGGGCGCGGTCGCCGACGGCGTACCGGGCGAGCCGAGCCTGCGTGGCCTGCGCCTGGCCGAGCAGCACGGCATCTCGGTGCCGGGCTTCGACCCGAACACCCCGATCCGCAGCGGCAAGGCCGGTGACAAGCCGGCCCCGGCCACCCCGGCCAAGGCCGCGCCGACCGGCACCACGGCGCCCGACGTACCCGCGCCGGACCGCAAGTCGCCGCAGGTGCGTACCGCCGAGACCCGGCAGCCGGACGCCCAGACGGCGGTGCCGGACGCCCCCGGCACAAAGGTGCCGGTCGACGGGTCGCCTCCGGCGTCGAGCGACGCCCGCGCGGCGGAGGCCGCCGGTGCGGCGGCCAACCCACCCGCCGGTGACGGCAAGCCTGCCGGCGACGACGCCGAGGCTCAGGAGCGCAACCTCAGCGAGGCGGAGTCGTCCGGCGGTGGCCAGGGCTCCGCGAACGACAAGGGGGCTCAGAAGTGACCACGCCTCGGCCGGAGATCCTGGCCAAGCTGACGCCGGTCCTCACCAAGCGCTGGCTGTCGCCGGACGCCTGGCGGATCGGCACCTACGAGAAGCTCGACGGGTACGCCGCACTGCGCAAGTCGCTCAAGGCGCACCCGGACGACCTGATCCAGCTCATCAAGGACTCCGGGCTGCGCGGTCGTGGCGGCGCGGGCTTCCCGACCGGCCTCAAGTGGGGCTTCATCCCGCAGGGCGACGGCAAGCCGCACTACCTCGTGGTCAACGCCGACGAGGGCGAGCCGGGCACCTGCAAGGACCTGCCGCTGATGACGCACGACCCGCACTCGCTGGTCGAGGGCGTGATCATCGCGTCGTACGCGATCCGGGCCAGCCGGGCCTACATCTACATCCGGGGCGAGGCCGTGCACGCGGCACGCCGGCTGCGCAACGCGGTGAACGAGGCGTACGCCAAGGGCTACCTCGGGCGCGACATCCTCGGGTCCGGTTTCGACCTGGACCTGGTGGTGCACTCGGGCGCCGGTGCGTACATCTGCGGCGAGGAGACGGCGCTGCTGGACTCGCTGGAGGGCTTCCGGGGCCAGCCCCGGCTGCGCCCGCCGTTCCCGGCGACCCACGGCCTGTACGCCAGCCCCACGGTGGTCAACAACGTCGGCACCATCTCCAGTGTGCCGTACATCGTGCTGGGCGGCGCCGAGTGGTGGAAGACCATGGGCACGGAGAAGTCCTCCGGACCGATGATCTATTCGCTCTCCGGCCGGATCGCCAACCCGGGTCAGTACGAGTGCTCGATGGGCATCACCCTGCGCGAGCTGCTGGAGCTGGCCGGTGGCATGCAGCCCGGGCACCACCTCAAGTTCTGGACCCCGGGTGGTTCGTCCACGCCGCTGCTCACCGCCGAGCACCTGGACGTGCCGCTGGACTTCGAGGGGGTGGCCGGCGCCGGATCGATCCTCGGCACCACGGCCACGCAGATCTTCTCGGACCAGGACTGCCCGGTCTACGCGACCTACCGCTGGCTGGAGTTCTATCACCACGAGTCGTGCGGCAAGTGCACCCCGTGCCGGGAGGGCAACTACTGGATGGTCCGGGTCTACCGGCGCATCCTGGCCGGTCAGGGCACCCACGACGACCTGGACACCCTGCTCGACACCTGCGACAACATCCTGGGCCGCTCGTTCTGCGGCCTGGGTGACGGTGCCACCAGCTCGGTGACGTCGTCCCTGAAGTACTTCAAGCAGGACTACCTCGACTACATCGAGGGACGGACCGCTCCGAAGTTGTCCGACAAGCAGTTGGTGGGAGCCCACTAATGACGGACGTTGCCAAGTCGACCGAGACGGTCACGCTGACCATCGACGGCGTCGAGGTCACCGCCCCGAAGGGGGCGCTGCTGATCCGCGTCGCCGAGCAGATCGGCACGGAGATCCCCCGCTTCTGCGACCACCCGCTGCTGGCACCGGCCGGTGCCTGCCGCCAGTGCCTCGTCGAGGTGGAGGGGCAGCGCAAGCCGGTCGCCTCCTGCACGCAGACGGTGGCCGAGGGCATGGTCGTCCGTACCCAGCTCAGCTCCCCGGTCGCCAAGAAGGCGCAGGAGGGGATCATGGAGCTGCTCCTGGTCAACCACCCCCTCGACTGCCCGATGTGTGACAAGGGCGGCGAGTGCCCGCTGCAGAACCAGGCGATGTCGACCGGCCGCACCGACTCGCGGTTCCACGAGCACAAGCGGGAGTACCCGAAGCCGCTGCCGATCAGCACCCAGGTGCTGCTCGACCGCGAGCGCTGCGTGCTCTGCCAGCGCTGCACCCGGTTCTCCGAGGAGATCGCCGGCGACAAGTTCATCGACCTGATGAACCGTTCGTCCGCCGAGGAGATCAACATCTACCGGGACGAGGAGTACGGCGAGGAGGGCGACGCAGGTGACGTGCCGTTCAACTCGTACTTCTCCGGCAACACCGTGCAGATCTGCCCGGTCGGCGCGCTGACCGGCACCCAGTACCGTTTCCGCGCCCGCCCGTTCGACCTGGTCTCCAGCCCGAGCGTCTGCGAGCACTGCTCGGCCGGTTGCGCCCAGCGCACCGACTGGCGTCGGGGCAAGGTGATGCGGCGGCTGGCCGGCGACGACCCGCAGGTCAACGAGGAGTGGAACTGCGACAAGGGCCGGTGGGGCTTCCAGTACGCCCGTGCCACCGACCGGTTGACCACTCCACTGGTCCGCGACGAGCGCACCGGTGAGCTGCGTGAGGCGTCCTGGAGCGAGGCGCTCAGCGTCGCCGCCGAGGGGCTGCGTGCGGCCCGGGACGGCGGTCAGGGCTCGGCGGTGCTCACCGGCGGTCGGCTGACCGTCGAGGACGCCTACGCGTACGCGAAGTTCGCCCGGATCGCGCTGCACACCAACGACATCGACTTCCGGGCCCGCCCGGCCTCCCGCGAGGAGGCCGACTTCCTGGCCAGCAACGTCGCGGGCAGCACCGACGTCACCTACACCGACGTCGAGAACGCTCCCGCCGTGGTGCTGGTCGGCCTGGAGCCGGAGGAGGAGTGCCCGATCCTCTTCCTGCGGATGCGCAAGGCGTACCTCAAGAACAAGCTCAAGGTGTACGCGATCGCGCCGTTCGCCACCCGCGGCCTGGAGAAGCTCGGTGCCAAGCTGGCCCGGGTGGTGCCGGGTGAGGAGGCCGGGGTGCTCGCCGAGCACGCCACGGTCGCCGAGGCGCTGAGCGCCCCGGGTGCGATCCTGATCGTCGGTGAGCGACTGGCCTCGGTGCCCGGCGGGCTCTCCGCCGCCGCCGAGGTGGCCGCGCGTACCGGTGCGAAGCTTGCCTGGGTGCCGCGACGCGCCGGGGACCGGGGCGCCGTCGACACCGGCTGCCTGCCCAACCTGCTGCCCGGTGGGCGGATCGTCACCGAGCCGACCGCGCGCGCTGAGCTGGGCGAGGCGTGGGACATCCCGGCCGGAGTGATCCCGAGCCAGGCCGGCCGGGACACCGACGGCATCCTCGCCGCCGCCGCCGAGGGCCGCCTCGGCGCACTGGTGGTGGCCGGCGTCGACCCGGCTGACCTGGCCGACCCGCGCCTGGCCGAGCAGGCCCTCGACGCGGTGCCGTTCCTGGTCAGCCTGGAGCTGCGCGCCAGCGCGGTGACCCGACGGGCGAACGTCGTCCTGCCGGTCGCCCCGGTGGTCGAGAAGGCCGGCAGCTTCCTGGACTGGGAGGGCCGGCTGCGTCCGTTCGACGCGGTCCTGACCACCGCCGCGATGACCGACGGCCGGGTGCTCGACGCGCTCGCCGCCCAGCTGGACGTGCGGCTGGGCACCGGAGACGTGCTCTCCGTGCGCCGCGAGCTGGGCAGCCTGCCGACGACCCGGGTGGGTCGTCCGGCCGCCCCGAGTGTCGCGCCGGGCACCGTCCGGGACCTCGCGCCCGGCGAGGCGGTCCTGGCGACCTGGCACCAACTGCTCGACCTGGGCAGCCTCATCGACGGTGACGAGCACCTGGGCGGCACCGCCCGCCCGCCGGTGGTCCGGCTGGGCAAGGGCAGCGCGGAGGCGCTCGGCATCGCCGACGGTGACCCGGTGACGGTGGGTACCGACCGTGGGGCGCTGACCCTGCCGGCGGCCATCACCGAGATGCCGGACGGCGTGGTCTGGCTGCCCACCAACTCGCCCGGCGCGACGGTACGGCGCAGCCTGGGCGCGACCTCCGGTTCGGTGGTCCGGGTCTCCGCACCCGGTACGGCCGAGCCGGTCGCCGCCGACGCGGCGGGTCGTTCGGGCCCGCTGCTCAACTCCTCCGGGGGTCACCAGTGAGTGCGAGGAGTGAACGAGCGGAGCGAGTGAGCCCCGCAGTCGGGAACGAAAGGTGGGCCCAGTGAGTCACTCGCTCCTCGCCCAGGCGCCGTCGCTGACCGACTTCGGTCACGACCCGTGGTGGCTGGTGCTTGGCAAGATCGTCTTTGCCTTCGTCGTCGCCCTGCTCGGCACGCTGCTGGGCGTCTGGTTCGAGCGGCGAGTGGTGGGGCGGATGGCGGTCCGGCCGGGCCCGAACCAGCTCGGCCCCTTCGGTCTGCTGCAGACGCTCGCCGACGGCCTGAAGATGGCCTTCAAGGAGGACATCCTCCCCAAGTCGGCAGACAAGGTCATCTACTTCTTCGCGCCGGCCATCTCGGTGATCTGCGCGGTGACCGCGCTGTCGGTGATCCCCTTCGGCCCGATGGTCAGCATCTTCGGCCACCAGACGCCGTTGCAGGTCACCGACGTGCCGGTGGCGGTGCTGGTGGTGCTCGCCTTCTCGTCGTTGGCGGTCTACGGCATCGTGCTGGCGGGCTGGGCCTCCGGCTCGACCTACCCGCTGCTCGGTGGTCTGCGGTCCACCGCCCAGCTCATCTCGTACGAGGTGTCGCTGGGGCTGTCCATCGTGGCGGTGTTCATGCTCGCCGGCACGATGTCCACCTCGGAGATCGTGGCCGCACAGGGCACCGGCACGCAGGTGAACCTCTTCGGCGTCGACGTCTGGGCGCCCGGCTGGTACGCGCTGCTGCTGTTCCCGAGCTTCATCGTCTTCTTCATCTCCATCGTCGGTGAGACGAACCGGCCGCCGTTCGACCTGCCGGAGGCGGAGTCGGAGCTGGTGGCGGGCTTCATGACCGAGTACAGCTCGCTGAAGTTCGCGCTGATCATGCTCAGCGAGTACGTGGCGATGGTGACCATGTCGGCCTTCACCGTCACCCTCTTCCTGGGCGGCTGGTACGCGCCGTGGCCGATCAGCCTCTGGTCGGGTGCCAACTCCGGTTGGTGGCCGCTGCTCTGGTTCTTCGGCAAGGTCATCCTGCTGGTGTTCGTCTTCGTCTGGCTGCGGGGCACGCTGCCCCGGCTCCGCTACGACCAGCTCATGCGCCTCGGCTGGAAGGTGCTGATCCCGGTCAGCCTGGTCTGGATCGTGGTCCTGGGCTGGTACCGCACCATCGGCGACTGGGACACCACGGGTCGCCTGTGGGCCATCGGTATCCCGGCCGGGATCGTGCTGCTCGCCGCGATGTTCTGGCCGAGCCGTAAGCCGCAGTCGAAGCCGACCGTCGCCGAGCAGGTCGAGAACCGGCCGCAGGGCAGCTTCCCGCTGCCGCCAATGGATCTGCAGGTACCCCCGAGCCCGCGTACCCGGCGCATGGTCGCCGAGCGGGAGCCGGCCAACGTTCCCGCCGGCCAGGACTCTGAGGAGGTGTGACGTGGGCGCGATCACCGGAACGTTCAAGGGCTTCGGGGTCACCTTCTCGCACATGTTCAAGAAGGTCGTCACCACCGACTACCCCTTCACCCCGCCGAAGCCGGCGCCGCGCTACCACGGCCGGCACATCCTCAACCGGCACCCGGACGGCCTGGAGAAGTGCATCGGCTGTGAGCTGTGCGCCTGGGCCTGCCCGGCGGACGCGATCTTCGTCGAGGGTGGCGACAACACCGACGAACAGCGTTTCTCGCCGGGTGAGCGGTACGCCAGCAACTACCAGATCAACTACGCCCGCTGCATCTTCTGCGGGCTCTGCATCGAGGCGTGCCCGACCCGCTCGTTGACCATGAGCAACGAGTACGAGCTGGCCCGGGACAACCGGCAGGACCTGATCTTCACCAAGGAGCAGCTGCTCGCGCCGCTGCTGCCGGGGATGGAGCAGCCGCCGCACCCGATGCGTCTGGGCGACAGCGAGAAGGACTACTACATCGGCAGCCTGACCAACCCGGGCACCTCGGCCGGCGCCGAGCGCTCGCCGATGGGGCCGGGGCACTACCAGGTCGACGAGCACCCGGGCGTCACCTTCCCCGGTGCCGAGCAGGCCGCCCAGCGGGCTGCGGCGGACAAGGGAGAGACGGCATGACCACCTCGACGGTGCTCGCCGCGGGTGCGGTCTCCGGCGGTGAGTCGGTGGCCTTCTGGATCCTCGCCCCGCTGGCGCTGGCTGGCGCGATCGGCATGGTCGCGGCCCGCAACGCGGTGCACTCGGCGCTCTGGCTGGTGCTGACCATGCTCAGCCTGGGCGTGTTCTATGTGCTCCAGGCCGGGCCGTTCATCGGCATGGTGCAGATCATCGTCTACACCGGCGCGATCATGATGCTCTTCCTGTTCGTGCTGATGCTGGTCGGGCGGGACGCCTCGGACTCACTGATCGAGGTGCTGCGGGGTCAGCGGATCGCGGCGATCGGGCTGGGCGTCGGCTTCGCCGCGCTGCTCGGCAGCGGGGTCTACCGGGCCACCCAGGACACCGTGGCGGTGGGTCTGGAGGAGGCCAACGCTGGCGGCAACGTGCAGGGCATCGCCCGGTTGCTCTTCACCGACTACATCTTCGCCTTCGAGCTGACCGCAGCGCTGCTGATCACCGCCACCATCGGCGGCATGATCCTGGCGCACATCGAGCGGCGCAAGGAGGACAAGCGCGACCAGGTGGCCACCATGAAGGCCCGCTTCGCGCCCGGCAACTACCCCGGTCCGAAGCCCGGCCCGGGTGTCTTCGCCACCTCCTCGTCGGTGGCCACTCCGGCGCGCCTGCCGGACGGCCGACTGAGCGACCGGAGCACGCCCGACATCCTTCCGGTGCGTGAGCTGGCCGCCGAGGAGACCACCCTGAAGGGCACTGAGAAGTGAGTGACTTCTTCTCCGTCGAACCGAACTACTACCTCGTCCTCGCCGCGGTGCTGTTCACCATCGGCGCGGCCGGGGTGCTGGTCCGGCGCAACGCGATCGTGCTGTTCATGTGCGTCGAGCTGATGCTCAACGCGGCCAACCTGGCGCTGGTCACCTTCAGCCGGATGAACGGTGACCTGAACGGCCAGATCATGGCGTTCTTCGTGATGGTGGTGGCGGCGGCCGAGGTCGTGGTCGGGTTGGCCATCATCATGGCGATCTTCCGCACCCGGCGCTCCGCCAGCGTCGACGACGCCAACCTGTTGAAGTACTAGAGGGGCCCACCGGTGGACGAAATTGTGACGTACGCCCAGGCTGCTCCGGCCGAGACCGTCTCGTACGCGACGGCCGACGGGCTGCTGAGCAGCGTCTGGCTGCTGGTGGCGATCCCGCTGGTCAGCGCGATGGTCCTGCTGCTGCTC
The DNA here is from genome assembly GCF_013364215.1 of Verrucosispora sp. NA02020. Taxonomy (NCBI): domain Bacteria; kingdom Bacillati; phylum Actinomycetota; class Actinomycetes; order Micromonosporales; family Micromonosporaceae; genus Micromonospora; species Verrucosispora sp. NA02020. Next base: position 531,923 of record NZ_CP054923.1, read on the forward strand.
GGCCGGCGCGCCGACCGGTGGGGGCACTGGCTCGGCGTGGCCGCCGTCGGTGCCGCCTTCCTGCTCGGCCTGACCTACTTCTTCAACCTGCGCGGGTTGGAGAACAAGTCCGTCGAACTCAGCCTCTGGGACTTCATCGCGGTCGGCAACCTCAACGTCGACTTCGGACTGCTCTTCGATCCGCTGGCCGGGGTCTTCGTCCTGCTGATCACCGGCGTGGGCTTCCTGATCCACCTGTACGCGGTCGAGTACATGGCGCACGACCCGGGTCGTCGGCGGTTCTTCGCCTACTTCAACCTGTTCGTCGCGGCCATGCTGCTGCTGGTCCTCGGCAACAACTACGTGATGCTCTACTTCGGCTGGGAGGGCGTCGGTCTGGCGTCGTACCTGCTGATCTCCTTCTGGAACACCAAGCCGGCCGCGGCCACCGCCGGCAAGAAGGCGTTCCTGATGAACCGGGTCGGCGACGCCGGTCTGGCCATCGCCATCTTCATCATGTTCGCCACCCTGGGCACCACCCAGTACGACGAGGTGTTCAACGGGGTCGGCGCACTGGCCGGCAGCACCGTGCTGGTGCTCGGCATCCTCCTGCTGCTCGGCGCGGCCGGCAAGTCCGGTCAGTTCCCGCTCCAGGCGTGGTTGCCGGACGCCATGGAGGGTCCGACCCCGGTGTCGGCGCTCATCCACGCCGCGACGATGGTCACCGCCGGTGTCTACCTGATCGCCCGGTCCAACATCATCTTCTCGGCCAACGCGACGCTGCAGTTGGTGGTGGTCAGCGTCGGTGCGCTGACGCTGCTGATCGGCGCGATCATCGGCTGCGCCAAGGACGACATCAAGCGGGTGCTGGCCTGGTCGACGGTGAGCCAGATCGGCTACATGTTCCTCGGTGTCGGCCTGGGCGGCGCCGCGTACGCGCTGGCCATCGTGCACCTGCTGGCGCACGGCTTCTTCAAGGCCAACATGTTCCTCGGTGCCGGCTCGGTCATGCACGGCATGAAGGACCAGGTGGACATCCGCCGCTTCGGCGGCATGTCGAAGTACATGAAGATCACCTGGCTCACCTTCGGGGCGGGCTGGCTGGCCATCATCGGCATGATCCCGTTCTCCGGCTACTTCTCGAAGGAGCCGATCATCGCCGCCGCCTTCGAGCGGGACGGCTGGACGGCCTGGCTGTTCGGCGGGGCCGCGGTGCTCGGTGCCGCGCTGACCGCGTTCTACATGACGCGGCTGTTCGTGCTGACCTTCCACGGGCCCAAGCGCTGGACCACGGACATCGAGCACCCGCACGAGTCCCCGCCGCTGATGACCATCCCGCTGATCCTGCTCGGCATCGGCTCGATCGGCGCGGGTTGGCTGCTGGCCACCTCCGTACCGGACTGGCTGACCGCCACCGCCGGTCTCGGCGCGGCCGAGGCGCACCACGACGCGGTGCTGCCGCACTGGGCGATCGTGGTGCTGTCGCTGGGCGTCACCGTGCTCGGTGCCGCGCTGGCCTGGTTCCTGTTCCGCAACGGCACGGCCAACGAGCCGCAGCCGGCCGGGGTGCTGGTCACCGCCGCCCGCAAGAACCTCTACACCGACGCGGTGAACGAGGCGGTCTTCGAGAAGCCCGGCATCTTCCTCACCCGGGCGCTCGTCTACCTGGACAACCGGGGCATCGACGGGCTGGTCAACGGGCTGGCAGCCGGTGTCGGCGGTGGCTCGGGTCGACTGCGGCGGCTGCAGACCGGCTTCGTCCGGTCGTACGCCACCTCGATCCTCGCCGGGGCGCTGCTGATCGTGGGCGCGTTCCTCGCCGTGCAGGCGGGGTGGTTCGCGTGATCGACCTCAAGAGGCCGACGGTCTCGCAGGCGGCCGTCGCCGGCGGACCGCGCATCGACGACGGAGGTAAGGCCGCATAATGTCCGACTTCCCGTTCCTCTCGGTGCTCACCGTGGCGCCGCTGGTCGGCGCAGTGGTGGTCGCCCTCCTGCCGCGCAGCCGGCCGACGCTGGCCAAGCAGGTCGCTCTCGGCTGGTCGCTGCTGGTGCTGGCGCTGTCCGTGGTCATGTGGGTGACCTGGCAGGTCGACGGCGACCGGTTCCAGTTCCGTGAGTCGTACCCGTGGATCCCGAACTGGGGCGTGAACTTCACGTTCGCCGCCGACGGCATCGCGCTGGTCATGCTGATGCTGATCGCGGTGCTGGTGCCGCTGGTGATCCTGGCCTCCTGGCACGACGCCGAGTCCTCGAAGCGCTCGGTGCCGGTCTACTTCGCGCTGCTGCTCGTCCTCGAATGCACGATGCTCGGTGTCTTCGCCGCCGCCGACGTCTTCCTGTTCTATGTGTTCTTCGAGGTCATGCTGGTGCCGATGTACTTCCTGATCGGCAGCTACGGCGGCCACCAGAGGCAGTACGCGGCGGTCAAGTTCTTCCTCTACTCCCTGGTCGGCGGTCTGTTCATGCTGGCCGCCGTGATCGGCCTCTGGGTGGTCGGCGGCAAGACCTTCGACTGGGTGGCGCTGTCGCAGGTGGACATCTCCACCGGTGCGGAACGCTGGCTGTTCCTCGGGTTCTTCGTCGCGTTCGCGATCAAGGCGCCGTTCTTCCCGTTCCACACCTGGCTGCCGGACGCCGGTGGCGCGGCCCCGGCCGGTGCCGCCGCGCTGCTGGTCGGCGTGCTGGACAAGGTCGGCACCTTCGGCATCATCCGGTACTGCCTGCCGCTGTTCCCGGACGCCGCCCAGTGGTTCGCGCCGTGGGCGCTGGGCCTCGCGGTGATCGGCATCATCTACGCCGCTCTGCTGGCGGTGGGGCAGAACGACCTCAAGCGACTGGTGTCGTACACGTCGATCGCGCACTTCGGCTTCATCGGCGTGGGTCTGTTCGCCTTCACCACCCAGGCCGGTACCGGTGCGGTGCTCTACATGGTGAACCACGGCCTCGCCACCGGCCTGCTCTTCCTGGTGGTCGGCATGCTGGTCGCGCGCCGGGGTTCGGCGCTCATCAGCGACTTCGGTGGTGCCGGCAAGCTGGTGCCGGTGCTGGCCGGGGTGCTGTTCTTCGCCGGTCTCGCCTCGCTGGCGCTGCCCGGCACCGCGCCGTTCGTCTCCGAGTTCCTGGTGCTGATCGGCACCTTCACGGTGAACAAGCCGGTCGCGGTGATCGCCACGCTGGGCATCATCCTGGCGGCGGCGTACGTGCTGTGGATGGTGCAGCGGACCACGCAGGGCACGCTCAATCCGGCGCTGACCCAGATCGACGCGATGAAGCGCGACCTCAACCTGCGCGAGAAGGTCGTGGTCGCCCCGCTGATCGCGCTGATCGTGCTGCTCGGCTTCTACCCGAAGCCGGTCACCGACGTGATCAACCCTGCGGTTCAGGCGACCATGGAGGACGTCGGCCGGACCGACCCGGCCCCGACGGCAGGCAACGTCCAGGAGGCCAGCCGGTGAGCGCGAGGAGTGAGCTCGCGAACTCCAGTCGCCCGCGCGAGGAGAGAGCGGAGCGAGCCCCGCAGTCGCGGGCACAAGACAGCGCAGTCGCGAACGAAAGGTTGACTCGGTGAACGAGTTCGTACTGCCGCCGATCGACTACGCGGCACTCGCGCCGATCCTGATCATGCTGGGCGCGGCGGTGCTGGGGGTGTTGGTCGAGGCCTTCGTGCCGCGTCGGCTGCGGCACCCCGTGCAGCTTCCGCTGGCCCTGGTGGCGGTGCTCGCCGCGCTGACCATGGTGGTGTTCAACTCCGACAAGCGGGTGATCACCATCGGGGTGATCGCGATCGACGGCCCCACGCTGTTCCTCCAGGGCGCGATCCTGGCCCTGGCCGGTGTGGCGCTGCTGCTGATGGGCGACCGGGCGGTGGAGCGGGGCGGGGCGTTCGTGGCCCAGGCCGCGATCACCGCCGACTCGCCGGACGACCGGCGGCAGGCGGCCAAGGCCGGTGGTGCCGGTGAGGTCTACCCGCTGACCACGTTCGCCATCGGCGGCATGCTGATCTTCGTGGCGGCGAACGACCTGCTGACCATGTTCATCGCGCTCGAGGTCTTCTCGCTGCCGCTCTACCTGCTCTGCGCGCTGGCTCGTCGTCGGCGGATCCTGAGCCAGGAAGCGGCGATGAAGTACTTCCTGCTCGGCGCGTACGCCTCGGCGTTCTTCCTGTTCGGTCTGGCGCTGCTCTACGGCTTCAGCGCCGGTCTGGGCGACCGTCAGGCGGGCGTGGACTTCGCCACCCTCAACGCCGCCGTGGCCAACTCGACGGCCAGCCCGGTGCTGCTCTTCGCCGGTATGGCCCTGGTCGCCATCGGCCTGCTGTTCAAGGCCGCCGCCGCGCCGTTCCACGTCTGGACGCCCGACGTCTACCAGGGGGCGCCCACTCCGGTGACCGGCTTCATGGCGGCCTGCACGAAGGTCGCCGCGTTCGGCGCCCTGCTGCGGGTGTTCCACGTCGCGTTCGAGGGCGCACGGTGGGACTTCACGCCGGTGCTCGGCACGGTGGCGGTGCTCACCATGCTGGTCGGCGCCGTGCTCGCGGTCACCCAGACCGACATCAAGCGGCTACTGGCGTACTCCTCCATCGCCAACGCCGGCTATCTGCTGGTCGGCGTGCTCTCCCCAGGACGTGACGGGCTCTCCGGCACGATGTTCTACCTGGTCGCGTACGGCTTCACCGTGCTGGCCGCGTTCGCCGTGGTGACCCTGGTCCGGGACGCCGACGGGGAGGCCACCCACCTGTCCCGCTGGGCCGGGCTGGGCCGCCGCTCGCCGGGGTACGCGTCGGTGTTCACCTTCATCCTGCTGGCCTTCGCGGGTATCCCGCTGACCAGCGGCTTCACCAGCAAGTTCGCCGTCTTCGCTCCGGCTCTCGACGGCGGTCAGGTGTGGCTGGTGATCGCCGGTGTGCTGACCAGCATGGTGCTGGCCTTCCCGTACCTGCGGGTCGTGGTGATGATGTGGCTCTCCGAGCCGGGCGACTCGACCCCGACCGTCACGGTGCCGGGCGCGATGACCTCGGCGGCGCTGGTGATCGGCGTACTCGCGACCCTGGTTCTCGGCGTCGCTCCGGCGCCGCTGCTCGACCTGGCCACCGGCGCTGCGGACTTCATCCGGTAGCGGCGTCACCTTCCGTTTCGGGGGCCGGTCCACTCTTGTGGACCGGCCCTCGCCGCGCCTCCCCGGTCCGCTGCAGGTAGAGCCCGTGTGGCATGGTGGAGGAGTGGTGATTAGGGGTGGCGAGCGTTCAGGTGGCACCGGCTCCGGTGGCCGCCGCAGCCGGCACGCGGGCCAGTTCGGCCCGCTCGGTCTGCATCTCGCCGACCCGCACACCGAGGCATCCGTGCTGGGGCTGCTCGACGCCATCGAGGTGGAGCTGCGGGCCAGCGTGGCCAGCGCCGACCCGTTCGTGACCGAGGCCGCCCGACACCTGGTGGAGGCGGGCGGGAAGCGCTTCCGGCCGCTTCTGGTGGCCCTGGGCGCACAGTTCGGCGACCCGGCTCGGCCGGAGGTCGTCTCGGCCGCCGTGGTGGTGGAGTTGACCCACCTGGCGACGCTCTACCACGACGACGTGATGGACGAGGCCGCGGTGCGTCGGGGAGCGCCGAGCGCCAACTCCCGTTGGACCAACTCGGTCGCCATCCTGGTGGGTGACTACCTCTTCGCGCGGGCCGCGGACGTCGCCGCCGATCTGGGCCCCGAGGCGGTACGCCTCCAGGCGCGCACCTTCGCCCGCCTGGTCCACGGCCAGATCGCCGAGACGGTCGGCCCCCGGGCGGACGCCGACCCGGTGCGGCACTACCTGGACGTGATCGCCGAGAAGACCGGTTCGCTGATCGCCACCAGTGCCCACTTCGGCGCGCTGTTCAGCGGCACCACCCCGGAGCACGTGTCGGCGCTGGCCGGGTACGGCGAGACCATCGGTGTCGCCTTCCAGCTCTCCGACGACCTGCTGGACATCGCCAGCGAGTCGGAGGAGTCCGGCAAGACGCCCGGCACCGACCTGCGGGAGGGTGTGCCGACGCTGCCGGTGCTCTACGCCCTCGCCTCCGACGACGCGGACGCCGCCTCGGTGCGGCTGCGGGAGATCCTGGCCACCGGCCCGCTGACCGACGACGCCCTGCACGCCGAGGCGCTCGGCCTGCTGCGGGAGAGCCCCGCGCTCAAGCGGGCCCGGGAGACGGTCCGCAGCTACGCCGAGGACGCGCGGGCCCGGCTCGCGCCGCTGCCGGACGTGCCGGCGCGTCGCGCCCTCGAATCGCTCTGCGACCACATCGCCGACCGCACCGGCTGATCACCTCTTCGCAGTGTCCCGCCGAGGACCGACGCCCTCGACCGGGTGTGCGGTCAGGCTGACGCGGGCCGGGACAGCAGCCGGGTGGCGGTGAGCATGAGCGCGGCCGCGGTGAGCATGGCGGCGGCTGCGGTGAGCCACATCACCGGGTAACCGGCGGCGGTGGCGAGCGACCCGAGGGCCAGCGGGCCGAGGCAGCCGCCCGCGTACACCCCGGTCTGGGTGATGGAGGTGGCGGCGGCCGGTGCCTGCGGGTGCAGCCGGACCACGGCGAAGTTCATCAGTCCGGGCCAGGACCAGCCCAGGCCGAAACCGAGCAGGACACCGGCGACGAGCGCCCCGGAGCCGGCCACCGCGAGCAGGCCGAGCCCCACCGCCCCGACCGCCAGCAGGCCGGCGATCACGGTGACGTGCCCGCCGTCGCGGCGGTCGGCGAGCCAACCGATCCCGATCCGCGCGACGACGCAGACCGCGCTGCCGAGGGTCAGCACGAGTCCGGCGAGGGCGGGTCCGTGACCCCGGTCCACGGAGGCGTCGACCAGGAAGGTGCCCAGCGCGCCCGCCGCGCTTGCCGCGAGCGTCGCGGCCACGCCGACCACGACCAGACCCACGGTCGCGTTCCCGGCGGGGCGGTTCGACCGATGGACGGGTTGCGGTCCGTGTGACGGGACGAGCGGCAGCGTGGCCAATGCGGCACCGGCGGCGGCCACGAACGCCCACCGCCAGCCGACGGTGAGCGCGAGTGTGGGTACGGCCGCGCCGGCCAGCAGGGTGGAGACCGGGATGGCCGCCTGTTTGACGCCGAACGACAGGCCCTGTCGTCGCGCCGGTACGTGCCGGGCCAGCAGCAGGTTGCTGGAGAGTTGGCCCAGCGCGTTCGCGGTGCCGGCCACGGCGAGCAGGACGAGCAGCATCGGGTACGAGCGGGCCAGCACGGCCACGGCGAGCAGCGAGCCGGCGGAGATCAGGATGCCCGTGCGGGCGACGACGCCACCGCCCCAGCGTTCCACCAGCGCACCGGAGGGGACCGAGGCGAGCGCACCGACGCCGAAGTAGATCGCCACGGCGATGCCCAGACCGGCCGGGTTGAAGCCCAACTCCTCGCGCATCTGCACGGCGAGCCCGCCGACCAGGAAGACGGGTAGGACGCAGGCGATGGTGACGGCCACGGCGGTGGAGGCGGCCCGGACGGGCCGGGTGACGGTCTCCGCAGCACGGGACGGGGCGGTGTGGGTCATGGTGGGGCCAACCTACGCCTGCCGCATTCCGGCAACGGAAAGTGCGGTCAGCGTCACATCGGGTATCCGACGAACGGTGATCCTCCACCCGATCAGGCGTTTCGCGCGGGGCTCCTTTTTCATATGGTGTAAGTCCCCGGTGGCGGAGGTGGTTGTGCGTGACCCCCTGGCGGAACCTTCGGACCTGATCCGAAGTGTCTCCCGCGCACTTCGAGTGCTCGAGTCGGTCGGTCGTGCCCCGCGCGGGCTGACGGTGAAACAGATTGCCCGGCGGTGCGAGCTGACCGTTGCCACGACCTACCACCTGGTCCGCACACTCGCGTACGAGGGGTACGTGATCCGCCGCGAGGACGGCACGTACATCGTGGGGCTGGAGGTGGCCGACCGCTACCGCGAACTGGTCGCCGCGTTCCGGGGCTCGCCCGCGGTGGGGGAGAACCTGCGTCGCGCGGCCATCGAGACCGGATGGAGCCACTACCTCGGCCGCTTCGTGGGCGGTCAGGTCGCCGTCACCGCCGTCGCGGAGGGGAACCGCTCGCCGTACCTGGAGGACCTCGTGCCCGGGTTCGACGAGGGCGCGCACGCGACCGCGCTCGGCAAGGCCCTGCTCGCCACGCTCACCGCCGAGCAGCGGCACCGCTACCTGCGGGAGTACGGCATGCGGCCGTTCACCAGCGCCACCCTGACCACCCCGGAGGCGTTCGAGGCCGACCTGGCGGCGGGCGAGCGGCGCGGGATGCAGCTCGAACTGGGTCAGTTCCGGCAGGGGGTGGCCTGCGCGGCCGTCCTGGTCACCCCGGACAAGGACATGGAACGGCGTACGGTGCTGGCGTGTGCGCTGCCGGCCAGCGAGATGATGACCTCCGCCCGGGTGGTCCGGACGAAGCTGATCACCACCGCCCGCGCGATCGCCGAGTGCCTCGCCACCGAGACCTGACCGGCGCCGACCGGTCCGCCCGGACCGGAACGGGGTGGGCTGCCGGAGCCGACCCGGCGAGACGGCCCCCTTCCTGGTGGGAAGAGGGCCGTCGGGAAGCGGCCGGCGCGGAGCCGGGGCGGGGTCAGCTACCGACCGGCCCGCCGTCCAGCCGCCAGGTCACCACCACGCCCGGTTTGGCGTAGTCGCCGTCCGGCCAGGTGGAGGCCGGGTTGTCGACCGAGGCACCGGTGACCTCGCCGGGGTGCTGCACGGCGACGAAGAGCGAGCGGTTGTCGCCGGTGATGAACGGCCCGCAGGTCTCCGCACCGCGCGGCACGGTGAGGAACTGCTTGAGGTGGCCCCGCTCCGGCCCTTCGGTCGGTGTGGCGAAGAGGCCGTCGTTGCTGCCCAGAGCGTTGCCGTCGGTGGAGATCCAGAGGTTGCCGGTGGCGTCGAAGGCCACGTTGTCCGGGCAGGAGATCGGCGACACCTTCGTCTTGTCGTACCCGGAGAAGTAGGTCGACGGGTCCGCCGGGTCACCGCAGACGATCGGCAGTGACCAGGTGAACGTCTCGGCGGTGTTGTCGCCCCGGTGCTCGACCAGTTCCAGGATCTGTCCGTGCCGGTTGGTGCTGCGCGGGTTGGCCTCGTCCGGCCCGGGGTTGCTGCCGACACCCCGGTTGGTGTTGTTGGTCAACGCCACGTAGACCTTGCCGGTGAGCAGGCTCGGCTCGACGTCCTCGGGCCGGTCCATCTTGGTCGCGCCGACCTTGTCACCGGCGAAGCGGGTGAAGGTGAGCACCTCGGCGGCGGTCATCCCGTCCACGAAGGAGCGGTTGCCGCTGACCAGCTTGATCCAGCGGCCCTTGCCGTCGAACGCGCCGTCCGAGGGCAGCCGTCCGGATCCGTCGATCTCGTCGGCGCTGGTCTGGTCGAGCCGGGCGACGTAGAGCGTGCCGGACTCCAGCAGCGTCAGGTTGTGCTTGCGGGCGACCCAGGAGTTGCCCTTCATGAACGTACGGTCCGAGACGAACTTGTACAGGTAGTCGAAGCGCTCGTCGTCGCCCATGTACGCGACCACGCGTCCGTTGCGGGCCACGATGACGTTCGCGCCCTCGTGCTTGAAGCGCCCCAGCGCGGTGTGCTTGCGGGGGCGACTGGTCGGGTCGTACGGGTCGATCTCCACGATCCAGCCGTGCCGGTTCGCCTCGTTCGGGTGTCTGGCCAGGTCGAAGCGGTCGGCGGCACGGTCCCACTTGCGGTTGCCGCTGGGGTGGCGGGTGGTGGTGTTGATGCCGTACCGGGCCAGCCGGGGCTTGTCCGCTGCCGGGGCGGCGTCACCGCCGACGAAGTACTGGTTGAAGTTCTCCTCACCGGAGAGCACCGTGCCCCACGGGGTCACCCCGCCCGCGCAGTTGTTCAGCGTGCCGACGACCGTACGCCCCCTGGGGTCGGCGGCGGTCTTCACGAACGCGGAGCCGGCGGCCGGACCGGTCAGCTCGAAGGTGCTGCTCAACGCGTCGACGCGCCGGTTGTACGGGCGGCGGCCCGAGGTGACCGCGCGCCACTGGCCGGTGCCGGCGACCCGCTCGATCTCCACCACCGACATGCCGTGTGCCGCCATCGACACCTTCACCTGCTCGACGGTGAGCGCGTCGAGGCTGGTGAAGCCGGGGAACATCAGGTCCTCGTTGGTGTACTCGTGGTTGACCACGAGCAGTGCCCGCCGACCGCCCTTGTCCAGCGGCAGCACACCGACGTAGTCGTTGTTGTACCCGAACTGGCGGGCCTGTGCGGCGGCGGTCTGCCGACGCAGGTCGAAGGCGGGCGCGCCGGGCAGCACCGGGTCACCCCAGCGGATGACGACGGCGTGGTCGTAGCCGTTCGGCACCACGAAGGTGTCCAGCGTGTTCGGCGGGATCGGCGAGAAGCTCAGCTCCCCGCTGCCGACACCCCGGCCGCCGGCGCTGAAGGTGGTGGCCTCGGGTACCACCGGGGAACCCGGCGTCGCGGCGGCGGTGCCACCACCGGCCAGCGCACCGGCGCCGCCGCCGAAGCCGAGCACCAGCGCGCCGACCGCCCCGGCGCGGACCAGTCCACGGCGGGAGACCTCGGCGTCGACCAGGTCGCCGAAGTAGGCGTTGTCGGAGGTGTTGGGCACCGGGTGGTCGCAGGCGTTGCCGCAGCGGTAGAGACAGGTCATGGCGTCGCGGCTGCCGTGGCGGGGAGTGCCCAGCAGCGGGAGCAGCCGGGGACGGTCGCTCATGGGAGGAGCCTCCTGAGGGTCACGCACGCCGGTGCCGCTCACCGACGGGTACCCGCCGGACGCTAGGAGGGCGTGGTGAGCGGTGGTCGGCGTCGATATGAACCAGCGATGAACTCCCCGTCGGGAATCCCAGGTCGCGCAGGTGGTGAACCGATCAGCGTGACCGCACGTATCCCTGGTCGTAACGCCGCGCCCGCTCGGTCGAGAGCGAGGAGAGGACCATCAGCGACCACGACGCCCACCTGCTGCGCGCCCTGCACGACGAGCATGCCGAGGCGCTGTACGCGCACGCGTTGCGGCTGGTCAACGGCGACCGGCAGCGCGCCGAGGACCTGGTGCAGGAGACGCTCCTGCGGGCCTGGCGGCACCCGGAGTCACTGGACCCCCGGCGCGGCTCGGTCCGCGCCTGGCTGTTCACCACCGCGCGCAACCTCGCCATCGACGCCTGGCGGCGACGGTCGACCCGGGTCGGCGAGGTCTACACCGACGAACTGCCCGAACCCAGCGAGGTCGTCGACGAGACGGAACGCGCCGTGGAGGCGTGGACCGTGGCGGAGGCGCTCAACCGGCTCAGCCCGTCCCACCGGGACGTCCTCGTCGAGTGTTTCTACCAGGGCCGTTCGGTGTCCGAGGCCGCCTCCCGGCTCGGCGTGCCACCGGGCACCGTGAAGTCCCGCACCCACTACGCGCTGCGCTCACTACGGTTGGTGCTGGCGGAGATGGGGGTGACCGGATGAGCCGTTGCGACTACGCCTTCGACGACGGCGCGTACGTGCTGGGTGCCCTCTCACCCGCCGACCGGGCCGCGTACGAACGTCACCTCGTCGGCTGCCCCGACTGCCAACAGTCGGTTTCCGAGATCGCCGTGCTCCCCGGCCTGCTCGGTCGGCTGGACCCGTCGAGCCTGGAGCAGTTCCTGCCGCCGCCGGAGAACCCCCGGGTGCCCGAGTTGCTCAACGCCGCGCGGGACCGCCGGCGTCGGGAGCGGCAGGCCAACCGGCTGCGGTACGCGGTCACCGGCCTCGCGGCGGCGGCGTTCGCCCTGCTGGTCGGCTTCGGCGTGGCGACGATGCTGCCGAGCGAGCAGCCGGGCCGGCCACCGCTGGCGCAGGTGCGTCTGGTCGCGATGGAGCCGGTGACCGGCTCGGCGCCGGTGCACGCCGAGATCGGCCTGCGGCACACCGACTGGGGTACCGAGGTGACCATGCACTGCGGGTACGACGAGCACACCGGCTACGGCAAGGCACACGCCTTCCGGCTGGTGGCGTACGGCCCGGACGGTGCGCAGGAACAGATCGGCTCGTGGCGTGCCGCGCCCGGCGACGACCTGCGGATCACCGGTGCGACCCGGTTCACCAACGCCGAACTGGTCCGGCTGGAGCTGATCCGCGCCGACGGCACCCCCGTCCTGGCCTACGACGTCCGCTGAGGCAGGAGGTCACGCCGGTCAGCGCGGGGCGGGTACCGCTGCCGCTGCGCCGACCTCGCTGTCCGGGCGCGAGCGACGGTTGCGCCGGGCGTTGCGGAGCGCGTCGGCGGTGAAGACGATCAGCGCGAGCCAGACCAGTCCGAAGCCGACCAGACGGGCCGGCGGCATCGGCTCGTGGAAGATCAGCACACCGCAGGCCAGTTGGATGATCGGCGCGACGTACTGGAGCATGCCCAGTGCGGTCAGCGGCAACCGGTTCGCGGCGCCCGCGAAGAGCAGCAGCGGGATGGCGGTCAACGCGCCGGCCAGCACCAGCAGCAGCGCGTGCCCGACCGAGACCCGGCCGAACGTGGCGTCACCGGTGGTCGCGAGCCAGCCGAGGAACACCAGCGCCGGCACGGCCAGCACGGCGGACTCGACGAAGAGGCCCTCTGCCGGGGGCAGCCCCAGCCGCTTCTTCACCAGGCTGTACCCGCCGAACGTGAAGGCCAGCGTCAGCGCGAGGTACGGCAACCGGCCGTAGTCGACGGTGAGGACGGCCACCGCCAGCGCACCGACGCCGAGCGCGGCCCACTGCGCCGGGCGCAGCCGCTCCCGCAGCACCAGGACGCCGAGCAGCACCACCACCAGCGGGTTGATGAAGTACCCGAGGGCGGTCTCCACCACCCGGTCGGAGTTCACGCCGTAGATGTAGGTGAACCAGTTCACCGCGATCAGGGCGGCGGCGGCACCGACCCCGGCCAGGGCGCGCGGCCGACGGAGCAGGGCACGCAGGAACCCGATGTTGCGCATCACGGCGAGCAGCAGGGCGACGAACACCACCGACCAGATGACCCGGTGGGCCAGGATCTCCAGCGGGCCGGTCGGGCGCAGCAGCTTGAAGTACAGCGGGAAGAACCCCCACAGCAGGTACGCGACCAGGCCGTAGAGGTATCCGAGGCGGAGCGGTGTCACGGGTTCACCGTAAGGGGCGGATCGCTCTGTTGATCCTTGCTGGTGAGCGGCGTCACGGTCGACTCACGGCGGTCGAACTCCATCCACCGGTCGGCGCGTACCCCGGTGAAGCCGAGCTTGGCGTACACCCCGTGCGCGTCGTTGGTCGCCAGCAGGATCCGGCGTACGCCAAGCTCGCCGAGGTGGTCGCGGACGCCGCCGGCCAGCCAGGTGCCCAACCCGTGCCCGCGTTCGGCCCGGTCCACGTAGACGTCGCAGAGATAGGCGAAGGTGGCCCGGTCCGTGATCACCCGGGCGACGGCGACCTGTCGGCCGTCCGGCGGGCGGTACACGCCGAACCCGAGCGAGCCGGCGAAGGCCGCAGCCACCGTCGCGCGGTCCCGCCCGAGCGCCCAGTACGCGTCGGTGGAGAGCCAGGTGTGCACCAGGTCCAGGTCGAGGAGATCGGGCGAGGTGCTGAGCGTGTAGCCGTCGGGACGGGTCCGGGTGAACACTCCCGGGACCCTAGTTGGCCCGGCGCTGCGGCGCGGCCCACTTACCCTTCGTCCGTCGGGCGGTCACCGTCGGTGGCGACGGTGACCGCCCGACGAGCGGTCGGTCGGGTGCCCGACGAGGTCGAGCCGCCCGGTCGCGGTCAGTCGCGGTCGAGGATGGCGCCGAGGATCCAGGTGACGATGCCGACGAAGAGCGCACCCAGCACGGCGGCGGGCCAGAAGCCGTCCACGTCGAAGGGCAGCCCCACCTGGTCGGCGATCCAGCCGGTGAGCAGGAACAGCAGACCGTTGACCACCAGTGCGATCAGGCCGAGGGTGAGCAGGTAGAAGCCGCACCCGACGGTCTTGATGATCGGCTGGAGCACCCCGTTCACCACGCCGAAGATGACCGCGACGAGGACCAGCGTCAACACCGTCTCACCGAGCGACTCGGTGTTCAGGGAGATGCCGGGGATGATCACAGTGGCCAGCCAGAAGGCCACCGCCGTGGCGCCGACCCGGATCAGGAGACCTTTCAGAAAATCCATGGCCGGCATGGTGTCATGGCCGGCGTACCGGCGAAACCCGCGAGATCAACTCCGGCCGAGTCGGAGAGGTGCTCCGATGAGGTGCGCCTCGATCGGCGTGACGGCCAGCAACGCCCAGCGTAGGGCCCGCCGGTTGACCACCGCCACCATGTCGGGCCGGCTGCGCGCCAACCACCGCGCGGCGTCGCCGAGGCCCAGCGCGCCGCCCGCGACCGCCGACTCGGCCCGACTCAACGGCGACAGCACCACCAGGTCGGCGCGGGCCAGCCCGTCCGCGTCGGCCGGGGTCAGCTCCTCACGTACCAGCAGGGTGGCCTGCCAGGCGGCACCCGGACGCGGGCCCGGCGGCGGTGGCGGCGCGTCCCGCACCACGAGCACCGGGGCGAGCGGGGTCGCGGCGGGACCCTCCGCCGGACGGTCCGGGGGCAGCAGCGGGATCGTCCGGCCGGGTACGCCGACACCGCGCGCGAAGGGTTCCCAGGCGTGTGGCCGGGTCGTCTGGACCACCACCCGGGCACCGAGCGCCATCGCCCGCACGGCGAGCAGTTGGGCGGTGGGCAGCCCGCCGACGAGCATCACCCGGGTGCTCTCCGGCCGGAACAGCCGGACGGTGACGGGTGCGCCGTGCCGGTTGGTGCCCAGCATCAACCCCGCCGAGCCGTACGGCAGCGTCGCCTCCGGGCCGTCCGCGCCGGGCGGTGTGGACGGGGTGCGGCGACGCGTGACCGGTCGACCCGGCCGCGCGAGCGGGAGCGTGTTGACGAAACCGTGCAGGTGGGCGCCGTCGGTGCGGAGGAGTACCCCACCGGCGGTCGCCACGACCTGCTCCAGTGCGCGGCAGGCGGCGGAGAGTTCGGCCGGCGTCGCCGTGCTCAGACGTACGGTCAGCTCGGTCCGGCCCGGTGCCTCCGTGTCGGCGTGCAGCGACACCGTGGTGGCGGTCACCGGCAGCGCGGACAGCCGGGACACCAGCCGGCCCACCGGTTCCGTCGGCCAGTGTCGCAGCGCGAAGGTGCTCTGGAGCAGCCCGCCGCACCGGACGCCGTGCCAGGTCTCCCGGGGCGTGCTGCCGTCGTGGTGCGCGAGTTCGGCGAGCATCCGCAGGGTCGCCTGGGTGCCGAGCGGACGCACGGACAGTGGCCGCAGCCGCCGCACCATCCGGCGTACGGTGCCGGCGAGCGCCCGCCGGAGCGCCTCCTCGGGCCAGCCCGCCACCCGCATCACCCGGACGGCCAGCACGGCGCGCTCCCCGCCGGCCAGCCGCCCACCGGTCAACTGCCGGTACGAGGTGGACACCGGTCCACCACCGGCCGCGACCGCCGGTGCCGCCGTGACGGTCAGCAGCAGTTGCACGCGGACCGGCGGCACGTCGGCGGCGCGGGTCGGCAGCAGCGCGGCGGGTGGCGGCAACGGGCGGGCACCCGCACCGAGCAGATCGGCGGCGTCGCCGACGTCGAGCAGGGCCACCAGGCCGTCCGGGTCGTCGACGGCGGCGGCCGGGAATCCGGCCACCTCGACGGGACGGACGACGGCGTCCGGGTCGACCAGGTCGAGCAGGGTCGTCGGGTGGCGCACCCGGCGACGGCGGACCAGGTAGCCCGTCCCGAGCCGGAGCCACTCGTGCAGCCACCGTCGCCGTGCCCGACCCCAGGCGCCGACCAGGAGGGCGCCGGCCAGCAGGACGGCGGTCGTCGTCGGCAGCGCGCCCAGACCCGGTGCGGCGACGAGCATCGCCGCCGCGACCTGTGTGGTGACGATCTGTCCGACCGTCGGTCGGTACGCCCGCCGCCGCACGCGCGGACTCCACTGTGGCCTGTCGTGACCGTCGTCGGTGCCGGACCGGGCATCGGCGGCACGGCGGGCGAGGGTGCCGGTGGTCGGCGCTGTGGCCCGTCGGTCGATCACACCCCGCGACGTCATCGACGCCCATCGTAGTAGCCCGCCTGCTGCCGCGTTGTCCACAGGGGAGCTAGCGGGGGTAGCAGAAACGCGATGGTGTCGCTACTGTCAGCGACGAGTTCTCGTTGGCCCGTCCCGCGTCGCGCACGCCCTCCGGCGGCGCGGGTGGTGTCGTCCATGGGCCAGCCACGATCGAGAGACGAGGTGACGTCGGGGTGTCCTCCCAGACCCAGGCAGAGGCCGCGGTGATGCAACAGACCGCGGCGAAGTTCGAGCAGACGGACCAGTCGTTGCAGTCGATGCTCAGTGGACTGCTGGCCCAGCTGGCGATTCTCCAGCAGGCCTGGCGCGGGGCGGGCGGCCGGTCGTTCGAGCAGGTCAAACAGCAGTGGGCGCAGGATCAGGCGAACCTGCAGCGGGCCCTTCGGGAGACCGCAGGGGCGATCCGCACCGCCGGCACGAAGTACGACGCGTCGGACACCGAGGCGGCCGGCCGGGTGTCCGCCACCAACCGCGGCGGCATCCAGCTGCCGCTCTAGCGCGTTCCACCGGGCTGGTCAGTTCCGATGACCAGGTCCCGGGTCACGACCGAGGGGGAAGACTACCGATGGAGAACGGTGTGCTGGTCGTCAACTTCGCCGCGCTGCACCAGGCCAGCGCGGACATCCAGCGGGCCCTGAACACGCTCGAATCGCAACTCGGTCAGCTGGAGCAGGACGCCGCTCCGCTGGTGGCGAGCTGGTCCGGCGAGGCGCAGCAGGCGTACGAGCAGCGGCAGGCCCGGTGGCGCAACGCCTCACAGGACCTCCAGACGATGCTGCGTGACATCAAGGTGGCGGTGGACGAGTCCGCGACCGACTATCTCGACACCGAGAAGCGCAACGCCGGTCTGTTCCAGTGACGGACGGCTGACGCCGGCCGCCTCGAACGCGGCGGTCGGCGTCAGCCACCGGTGGCCGCCGGACGGGCGGTCGACTCAGCGTGGATCGGCGGGCCGCCACCGCCGCCGGACCCCCTGGGGGACGAGGACGGCGGCCAGCACGATGACGGTCACCGTCAGCAGGCCGGCGACGGTGAGCACGGCCACCCGCTCCCGGGCGGCGGTCCGTCGGTCCTGCTGCGCCACCAGCGCCGGGTCCGGGCGCTCCGCGTCCAGCCCGCCCGCCGGTCTCGCGCCGGGCGTCGTGCCGTCCGCCTCGGTGACCGCCCGGTACGGATTGAGCACACCCGCGCCGTACCCCGCGTCGGGAGCCGGGTCGGTGGTCGCGATGATCCGCCCGGCCACCTCCGCAGCGCTCAGCTCCGGGCGGTACTGGCGCACCAGGGCGGCGGTCGCGGCCACGAAGGGCGCGGCGTAACTGGTCCCCTCGGCCCGGTGGTGGCCGCGTCCGGTCGCGGCGATCAGCACGTCGGTGCCGGGCGCTACCAGGTCGACGTAGGAGCCGGTCTGGGAGAACCCGGCCCGTGTCCCGTCGGCACCGATCGCGCCGACCCCGATCACCGACCCGTACGCGGCGGGGTAGGGGCGCGGGTCGCCCTCCCCGTGCAGGTTGCCGGCGGCGGCCACCACGATCACGTCCCGGGCCGCCGCGTAGGCGATCGCGGCACGGACCGTCGGTCGGTCGGCGTACAGCACCACCGACAGGTTGATCACGTCGGCGTCGTTGTCGACCGCCCAACGGATCGCCGTGGCGAACTCCTCCGGCGCGACCGTACGCCCCGCTCCCCGGCCGTCCACGACCTGCTGTTCGCTGACCCGCACCGGCAGGATCCGGGCGTTCGGCGCCAGACCGTGGAAGGCCACTCCGTCGTGCGGGGCGGCGGCGATGATGCTGGCCACGCCGGTGCCGTGGCCGACGCAGTCCCGGGTGCCGTCACCGCCGGGGTCGAGCAGGTCGAGGCCGTCGAGCACCCGGTCGGCGAGCTGCGGGTGGCGCCGATCCACGCCCGAGTCGACCACCGCGACGGTCACCCCGGACCCGTTCGCCAGCGGCGACAGCCGCGCCGGGGCGTACCGCTCCTGCGGCCAGGGCGCGGTGGCCACTGGTCGGGCCGGTGCCTGCGGTGCGGCGCAGTCCGGCCCATCCGGAGTCGCCGGCAACCCGGCCGTCGCGGGCCGTGCCGACGCAGCGGGTGCCGGGGTGACCGGCGCGGCCAGCAGGGTGGCGGCAGCCACACCCGCCAGGATCGGGAGCGGGACGTACCGGGACATCGACCGCCTCCGTATCGTGTCGACTCCGGAACGGGATGTTATCGCCCCTCGGTGAACCGGGCGGACCGGCGACGGCCTGGCATTGTGATCTTGTGGACACCTTGTAGGTTGTAGGCGATACCTATGGCTGTGCCCGGGAGGAGGGGTGGCCGTGACCGACTGGGCGCCGGCCACCGAGGCCGAGGCGGCGATGCGGGACGCGCTACGCGGCAACGACCAGCAGTTGTACTTCCGCATCCTGTCCCGGGTCGAGCTGCTGTTGCCGATCTCCGCCCAGCCCGTCCCGGGCCAGGTGCCGGCGGGCTGGGGCACCTGGACGACCGGTGGCCGCACGCACGTGTTGGCGTTCACCTCCGCCGAGGCGATGCGGTCCTGTCTCGGTGACCACGCCGGGCCGAGCCGACGCTCCGGGTACGCCGAACTGGCCGCCGGCTGGCCGAACCACGAGTGGTGGCTGGCGGTCAATCCCGGCCTGCCGATCGAGGGCTACCTGCCCGCCTGGTTCGTCTCCCAGTTGTCCCGTGGCGACGTCCGGCTGCCCGGGCGCACGGTCGGCGCCCGGGCCCGGTTGGAACGGGTGGAGGCGCTGAACCGCTCGCGCGAGGGGCGAGCGTCGCACGGCACCCCGCCCCCTGCGACCGGCACCGCACGGTCACCCGGCGTCGGTCCCGATCGTCCGGCACCCTCCTCGCCGCAGCCGGTGGCCCCGGCGGCCTTCCAGTTGCCCGAGTCACCGGTGGCGGCGCCCGGCACGGTGGCCGGTCCGCACCAGCAGCAGCCCGGCGGTGGATCGCCGGGTCGACCTGACCTCGGTCGGGGCGCACCCGTCCAGGATTCCGTGCCCCGTCAGGAGACTCTCGGGAGCCGGCTCAGCGCCGTCGGCGGTGGCCGGGTGGAGGGTCCGGTCGGCGCGCCGCCGAGTCGGCCGATGCCGACACCCGGCGAGGAACCGACGGTCGCCGGTCCCGGCTGGCCGGGTACCCCGGAACGCGCAGGCCCGGCCGGCAACGGCCCGCCCAGCAGCGGCCCGCCCACCAACGGCCGGCCCGCCGACACCGGCAGCGGCCAGACGCCCAGGCGGTCCTTCTTCGAGCCGTCGAACTCCCGTACCGGCCAGCGCGCCGACCGGCTGACCGACCGGGCGACCCCGCCGTCCCGGCTGGCTGCCCGTGGCGGGCAGCCGTTCCCCCGGCGCGGGACGGCCGCTGATCCGTCCGCCGAGGGGAAGACCCGCGCCTTCGACTTCACCGGCACCGAGTCGGGTGCCCGCCCCGAGTCCGGTGGCGAGCCGACCCAGCAATTGCCGTCACCCGGCGGTGCGACGCAGGAGCCGACCCGGCCACTGCGGGTCTCCCCGCCGAACGGTTGGACGGCACCGGGTGGTCTCGCCGACAGCGGCGACCCCACCGAGGCGTTGCCCCCTCGCGGGCCGGCGGAGCCCACGGAGGAGTTGTCGGCCGCGGAACCGGTCTCCGGCCCGCCCGCGACCCGCCGTGGCTTCACCCCGATCGTCATCGAGGGCACCATCATCGAGGCGCGCGACCTCAGCTCGGTCGACGACGCCCCATCCCGGCCGCAGGGGTTCGCCACCTTCGCCGGCGCCGAACCGACAGTGCGTGTCCCGCCGGTCGAGGCCGACCCCACCATGCGGGTCCCCGTGTCGGAGGCCGAGCCGACAGTGCGGGTCCCGGTCTCCGAGGCTGAGCCGACAGTGCAGGTTCCGTCGGTGCAGGCGGAACCGACTGCGCAGGTCCCGCTGGTGGAGGCCGAACCGACGACATGGGTGCCCACGGTCGGGGCCGAGCCGACCGCGCCGGTCCGGACCGTCGAGCCCGAGACGACGGCCTGGGTCCCGACGGTGGAGCCGGAGACGACGGCCTGGGTGCCGACGGTCGAGGCCGAGCCGACCGTTCAGGTGCCGTCTGACGAGCCCACCGCCCGGGTTCCGTCCACCGCGCCGGAGACGACGGCCTGGGTCCCGACGGTGGAGCCGGAGACGACGGCCTGGGTGCCGACGGTAGGGGCCGAACCGACCGTCGAGGTGCCGTCTGCCGAGGCGGAGCCGACGGTGCGTGTCCCGGTCCCGCAGGCGGCGCCGACCGCCTCGGTTCCGCTGGTGGAGGCCGATCCGACCACATGGGTGCCGACGGTGGCGGATCCGACCGGATGGATCCCGACGATCGGATCCGAGCCGACCGCCGACGTGCCGTCGGTCGAGGCCGAGCCGACCGCCGAAGTGCCGTTGACCGACGCCGAGCCGACCGTCGAGGTCCCGTCCGCCGGGTCCGAGCCGACCGCCGATCTGGTGCCGGCGGGTTCCGAACCGACCGCCGAGGTGCCGCCGGTCGAGGCGACTGCCGACGTTCCGCTGGTCGGGTCCGAGCAACAGACCGTGCCGCTCCGGGGGACGATCCCGGAGTCGGCCATCGAGACCGAGCTGATCACGCCTCCGGCCTCGCCGACGGTCGCTCGGGCCGAGGTCTCCGAGTCGGGCGACGGGTCCGAGCCGACGGTGCAGAGTCCCGCCGCGACCACCCCGGACGCGGCATCCGTCGCCACGCCGCCGGCGGCCGGTGCCGAGTTCACGCCGGCCAACGACGTCGAGGTGAACCTGCTGGAGGCGGCGGAGGCGGGCAGCACCGACACGTTCCTCTCCACGCTGCTGCTGGCCCGGGTCCTGATGCCGGTGGCGGCCGACTCCGTCACGGGTACCCGACCGGGCGACCCGGGCTTCGTCTGGCCCACCGTGCAACTGGACGGCCAGACCTTCGTGGTGGCGTACACCTCGCCGCAGCGGCTGAGCGACCACACCGATCCGGCCGCCGCCGAGACGCTCCAGGTCCGCTTCGTCCAGCTGATCCGCTGCTGGCCGGACACGTCGTGGTCGTTCGCGGTGAATCCCGGTACGCCGGTCGGCGCCAAGCTGCCCGGCGAGCAGATCGTCGGGCTGGCCAACTGGGCCGCCGAGCTGGGGCTCGGTGACGACCCGGAGCGGGAGACCGAGTCGTCGGCCGAGCCGACCGTCTCGTCCAAAGGCCCACGGGAGGCCGCACCGGTCGTCGACCCGGTGCGGCCGATCGTGATGCAGAAGGCGATCGCACCCAGCCAGCTCGGCTACTACCTGGAGCGTGGCTACGACCGGGTCTCCGGCTTCGTCCACCGGGCCGGCGAGCTGGCCCATCTCGACACCCCGGCGAAGTTGCACGGCGCGCTCGGCCTCGACCATCCCGAGTCGCCCTTCGCCGCCGACGCCGAGCAGATCTACGTGCTGCGGTGGCCGGCGTACCGGCCGAGCCTCTACCGGATCCCGTACGGCGGGCAGAACGAGGCCGCCATGCGGGCGATGGAGGGCTGGGTCATCGAGCGTCCGCCGTTCCGGGGCAACGGTTTCGCCCCCGGCGAGAGTTCCGACGTGGTGGCCGAGTTCAAGGTGGACAGCGTCCGGCTGCCGCACGGCGCCCAGCTGCTGCGGATCGGCGCGGACGGCACCGAACGTCTGGTCGCCGTGCTCGACACCGACACGCTCGCCTGGCGACAGGTCGGTGAGCGGTGATGCGCGACGGCTACGTGGCCCGCTGGCGTGGCCGGGAGTACCAGGCCAGCCCGGACGGCGGCGAGATCCGGCTCTACCGGCCGGAGGCGGCCGACGGCTTCGAGGAGGTCCGCGTCGGCCGCCACGTCCGGGTCGTCCCGGCCTCGGAGGTCGAGGAACTGGCGTACGTCCGGACGACCTGCACCTGGCAGGGGCAGCCGTTCATCGTGCTCGCCGTGCACGACGGGTGGCTGCGGGTCGAGTACACCGGTGGTCGGTGGCCGGTCGCCCAGGCGATGCGGCTGGAAGCCTTCGACTTCGGTGTCTACCAGGGCTGGGCGCCGGTCGGTGAGGTCACCGACGTCCGCGAACAGCGGATCTGAGCACCGGTCAGGACTTCGTCCAGCGCAGGACCTCGCCGAGCACCAGCTCCGGCGTCTCCAGGTGCGGGAAGTGCCCGACGTCGTCCAGCAGCCGCCACTCGTACGCCGCGCTGACATAACGCCCCGACCCCTGGGCGGTACGCGGCAAAGAGGCCACGTCCAGCGCGCCGTGCAGTTGCAGGGTGGGGGTGACCAGGGGGCGCTGCATCAGCTTGACGAACCGGTATCCGTGCAGCCGCAGCACCGACCGGAACGCCCAGCGGTAGCCCTCCAGCGCGCAGAACGCGGCCTGCGGAATCCGCATCGCCTCCCGGTAACGGTGGGCGTACCCGGCGAACTCCGGGCCGCTCACCCAGCGGGGTCCGCCCCAGCGGCGCAGGATCTCCTCCACCGCCCGCGCGTCGTCCCGGGTGAGGACGTGCTCGTAGCGGGGCATCTGGAACCTCAGCGCGGGTGTGGAGGCGGCGAACTGGCCCCGTGGGTCGGCGAAGATCCCGGCGCGCAGCCGCAGCGGGTGCGGTGCGCCGAGCACCACCAGCCGGCGGACCAGGTTGGGATGGAACGAGGCCACCGTCCAGGCGATCATGCCGCCGGCACCGGCACCGACCACGGTCGCCGACCGTTCACCCAGCGCGCGGATCAGGCCGGCCACGTCGGCGGCGAGGGTGTAGCCGTCGTACCCCCGGGGTGGTTTGTCGCTGGCGCCGTAGCCGCGCAGGTCGACGGCGACGGCGCGGAACCCGGCGTCGGCGACCGCCGGCAGCATCTGCTGCCAGGCCCACCAGTGCTCGGGGAAGCCGTGCAGGAAGAGCACCATCGGACCGGTGCCCGCCTCCACGACGTGGAACCGGCTGCCGTTGGCGCCGACGAACCGGTGCGTCCACGGTCCCTCGGTGAGGACGCAGGATTCGTCGATGGCATCGCCACGCTGCTCGGTCATGACCGACAGCCTATGACCTCGCCGCCGTCGGCCCCGGTGGGCCGACCGGACCACCGGCCCGGCAGGGGCGACGCCCCGGGCAGATGGCCTGCCCGGGGCGTCGTCGTGTCAGGTCGGCGGCTCAGGAGAACCGGACCTTGGTGTAGATGCCGTCCTGCTCCATCACCTTGATCTTGGTGCCGGTGGCCGGGAGCTTGACGCCGTGGTTGGGCAGCTCCGGGAACCAGTACTGCTTGGTGTCGTCGAACAGCGGCTGCGCGGCCTGACCCCGGATGTACTGGGGCTGGCTGTTGAGGTGCAGCGTGAACGAGTCGGCCTTCTTGAGGCTGAACGGCGCGTCGTAGACCTGGATCCGGGCCCGCCAGGGCTGACCCGTCAGGTTGTAGATCGGCCGGGGGCGGGAGTCGATGATCAGGTTCCGGCCCTCGCCCGGGTGTGCGAACGTGTCGTTGTCCGACCACCGGGTGTTCCAGTACGAGATCAGCAGTCCCTCCTGGTACGCGTAGTGGTCCACGAAGTCCGGCTTGGTGTTGGCGTACCCGAAGAAGTACGGACCGGTCTTGAGGTACTTGTCGTACGAGATGTACTGCCGGGTCCCGGCGATGTAGTAGTTCGGGAAGCTGCGGGTGTACGTCTCCTCGACCACCTCGAACCCGCCGGCCAGCGTCCAGCCGGTGGCACCGTCCTCGGCACCATCGACGAGGACCGTCTGCCCGTCGGCGGTCAGGGTGATCGCGTCACCGAAGAACCCGCCCTCGGCGACCGCCCCGTCCGTCTGGTAGCGCAGCCGGAACCCGACGGTGTTGCCGGCCACCGAGTCCAGCGGGACCTGCACGTCCACCCACTCGCCGTCGGTGCTGCCGTCCAGCGCGTACCGGCCGGGGGAGATCTCCTTGAACGGCCGACCGTCCGCGGTGCCGGGCTGCGGCGTCCAGGTCTGCCCGCCGTCGGTCGAGGTCTCGAAGAACAGGTAGTCGTAGTCCGCCTCGATGCTGTAGCGGCCCTTCAGCGAGACGCTTGCCGACGACGCCCCACTCAGGTCGAACGTCCTGGTCAGGGTGCTGTTCAGGTCGTCTGCGTTGCCGGAGAAGAACTGCTTGTCGCCCTCGAACGGCGCCCCGTTCTCGAACGTGTACTCCCGCTCGGGCAGCACCACCACGGCGGCCTGGGCCTCCTTGGTGTTGTACTCCTGTGGACCGAGCACCAGCGTGCGCTTCTGCCCGGCCACGATCACCTCGTAGTCGAGCCAGCCGAGCTGGAGCTTGTTCCACGCACCGAGGTCACCGCCGCGCTCGCCGATGCCGCCGTCGTTCTTGGCGCCGAGGCGGCTCTGGGCCATCAGGGTCCAGTGCTCGTTGTTGTTGTCGCCGCCGCTGATGACGTTGTAGTCGTCCGGCAGGCCGAGGTCGTGGGCGTACTCGTGGTAGAAGACGCTGCGACCCCCGTTCTCCGGCTGGATCGTGTAGTCACCGATCCAGATCCCGGTGTCGCCGATCTGGGTGCCGCCGGCCGGGAAGTTCGGCGGGCCGGTGCGTCCCTGGTCGGAGGCGTACGCGTACCAGCGGTGGCTCCAGATCGCGTCCTCGCCGTAGATCGGGTCACCGTCGGCCATGTCGCCACCGGCGTGCACGATCTGGAAGTGGTCGATGTAGCCGTCCGGCTCGTTGAAGTCGCCGTCGCCGTCGTAGTCGTACCGGTCCCACTGGTCCATCGCCCGCACGTCGGCGGCGATCTCCTCGTCGGTCCGTCCGGCCGCCTTCTGGTCGGCGACCCACTTGTTGGCGGCGTCGCGCACCAGCGCCCAGACGTTGTTGCAGACGATCCCGTCGCACGGGTAGCCGCTGGAACGTCCGTACCGGGCCTGGTTGTAGTTGACCTTCACCCAGTCGGTGACCACACCGTCGACGCTGTAGCGCCCGGAGGACTGGGCCTCGTAGTACTGCTTCACCGACTCGTCGCCGGGGCCGGTGCCGAAGTAGAGCTTCCGGAAGTGGTCGGCGTCGTAGTCCGGCTGCCAGACGGTGGAGTTGTCCACCCGGCGGTCCGGCTCCGGGATCTCGTTGTGCCCTGGTCCGTCGAACCGCGCCGGGCCGGGGGTGTCGGGGTCGGTGTCCTGGTCGGGGTAGTCCGGGTGCCGCTCGTTGCCGAACTCGGCGAGGATCACGAAGATCCGGTCGGTCTTCTCCCGCGACAGTTCGACGTACTGCTTCTCGGTCGGGCCCTTGCCGCCCTTGGTGGTCTTGGCGTTACGGCCGGCCTTGCCACCCTTGGTGGCCCGCTCGCCGACCTTGACCACCGTGCTGCCGTTGATCCGCTCCGCCTCGGCCCGGCCCGAGAGAACCTCGCTCAGACCCTGCTCACGCAGGGCGCGACGCTTGTCCTCCAGCGGGTTCGGCAGGTCGTGTTCGGCGTGGGCGGGCTCCGCGATCGACTGGGCGGACGCCGGCGCCGTGGCAGGCGCGGCGGCGGCGGAAGCGCCGACCGTCAATCCTGTCGCGGTCAGCGAGAGCCCGAGCAGACCCACTGCGACTTTCCGCACGTGGTACCTCCGGATTGAGGGAACCGGCCCGTCGGGGGTTGTGGACCGGTGAAATAGGCCCCTACGGATGGGGCCACTGGTGAACATAGGCACTCGTGGGGCCAAAGGGGAAGGGGTGTGCGTCGATTTTGTGGCACCGAGTTGTTGGCAGGCGTTTTCACTGTCACAGCCCTCGGCGGCGACCACCCGACGTCCGCGCAGGTCCGGACAGACATCGACGGGTGGCGGTCCGCGTCGGACCGCCACCCGTCGAGTGGTACGCCTATCCGTCAGTCCTCGTCGGACTTGCCCCCGCCCATGCCGGAGGCGATCAGGTCCATCACCGACGAATCCTGCAACGTGGTGACGTCGCCCAGCGACCGGTTCTCCGCCACGTCCCGCAGCAACCGACGCATGATCTTGCCGGAGCGGGTCTTCGGCAACTCCGGCACCAACATGATCTGTCGCGGCTTGGCGATCGGGCCGAGCGTCTTCGCCACGTGGTTGCGCAGGTCGGCGATGAGCTTCTCACCGGCGTCACCGGCGGTGTCGATGCTGCCGCGCGGGATCGCGAACGCCACGATCGCCTGCCCGGTCGTCGGGTCGGTGGCGCCGACCACCGCCGCCTCCGCCACCGACGGGTGCGACACCAGCGCCGACTCGACCTCGGTGGTGGAGATGTTGTGCCCGGAGACCAGCATGACGTCGTCCACCCGGCCGAGCAGCCAGAGGTGCCCGTCGTCGTCCCGCTTCGCCCCGTCACCGGCGAAGTAGACCCACGGGTCGTCGGCGTTGCCGCTCACCCCGGCGCCGAAGCGGGACCAGTACGTCTCGATGAACCGGTTGTCGTCGCCCCAGATGGTGCGCAGCATCGACGGCCACGGCTCGCGCAGCACCAGGTACCCGCCGCCGCCGTTCGGCACCGACTGGCCCTGGTCGTCCACCACGTCGGCGATGACGCCCGGCAGCGGCGTCATCGCCGAACCCGGCTTCGCGGCGGTCACCCCGGGCAGCGGCGAGATCATCATGGCGCCGGTCTCGGTCTGCCACCAGGTGTCCACGATGGGCAGTTCACCCCGTCCGACATGCTGCCTGTACCACATCCAGGCCTCGGGGTTGATCGGCTCACCGACGCTGCCGAGCAGCCGGAGCGTGGAGAGGCTGTACTCGGCGGGGATCTCGTCGCCCCACTTCATCATGGTGCGGATCAGCGTGGGTGCCGTGTAGAGGATCGTCACGCCGTACCTGTCGACGATCTCCCAGAAGCGGCCCTTGTGCGGGGTGTCCGGGGTGCCCTCGTACATGACCTGGCTGACGCCGTTGGAGAGCGGACCGTACACGATGTAGGAGTGGCCGGTCACCCAGCCGATGTCCGCCGTGCACCAGTAGACGTCGCTCTCCGGCTTCAGGTCGAAGACCGCGTGCGAGGTGTACGAGGTCTGGGTCAGGTATCCGCCGGTGGTGTGCAGGATGCCCTTCGGGCGGGCCGTGGTGCCGCTGGTGTAGAGGATGAACAGCGGGTGCTCGGCGTCGAACGGCTGCGCGGCGTGCTCGGTCGACGCCTGCTCCACCGTCTCGTGCCACCAGTGGTCCCGCTCCGACCAGCCGACCTGCTCGCCGGTCCGGCGTACCACCAGCACGTGCTCCACCGACGGGCAGTTCGCCACCGCGTCGTCCACGGTCGGCTTGAGCGCCGACGGCTTGCCCCGGCGGTACCCGCCGTCCGCGGTGATCACCACCTTGGCGGTGGCGTCCTGGATCCGGTTGGTCAGCGACTCGGCGGAGAAGCCACCGAAGACCACGCTGTGCGTCGCGCCGATCCGGGCGCAGGCCAGCATCGCGACCGCCGCCTCCGGGATCATCGGCAGATAGATCGCCACCCGGTCACCGGCGACCACCCCGAGGTCGGTGAGGGCGTTCGCCGCCTGGCACGTCATCCGGTGCAGGTCGGCGTAGGTGATGGTCCGGGTGTCGCCCGGCTCGCCCTCCCAGTGGATCGCCACCTTGTCGCCCCGGCCCGCCTCGACGTGCCGGTCCAGACAGTTGTACGCCACGTTGAGCTGCCCGCCGACGAACCACTTGGCGAACGGCGGATTCGACCAGTCCAGCACCTGGTCCCACTGCTTCGCCCAGGTCAGCCGCCCGGCCTGGCGCTCCCAGAAGGCCAGCCGGTCGTTCTCGGCCTCGACGTACGCGTCCGCGGTGACGTTGGCGGCGGCGGCGAGTTCGGCCGGCGGCGGGAACTGGCGCGTCTCGTTCAACAGATTGGCCAATGCCTCGCTCATGCGGTGACTCCTCGTCGCTCGGGGTGACCTGCCTCTCTCCCGGGCAGGTTAGCCGGGGTGGACGCGCCAGGCGACCGATCTCGTCCGCCCTAGTCGCCCAACGGCCTTCCCCACGCGCCGAGATGTAAGGAAGGGCACCTTATTAACGCCTCGTGCATAGGAAGGGTCCCTTCCTAACACCTGCGGCACAGCATCGACGCACCTGCGGCAACCCCGCCGCCGCCGACTCGTGCTCGACGCGGATCGCCGGGTCGATAGCGTGACAGGGTGACTGCCGACCCGCTCGCGCCGCTGCTCGACCTCGCCGACGTCGCCGACGCCGTCGCCCGCGCCCGCGCCCGCTTCGACCAGGCGCTCGGCCACCGCGCGTTACGCCGGCACGGCGGCCAGGTCGTGGCCGAGGTCGGCCTGCGGTCCGCGGTGGCCAGCGCCGGCCTGGAAGGCCGGCCGCACGACCGTGAGGTGGTACGCGCCGGCACCGTCACCGAACCGGTCCTCCAGGGCGCCCTGCGCGTCGCCGGTGCACTGCCCGGGCTGATCGACCTCTGGCCCCGAGCGCCCCGGCAGGTCCTCGCGAAGCTGCACGTACTCGCCGCCCGCGACATCGTCGACCAGCCCGACCTGGGCCGCCCGGTCGACGACCCGGTGGTGGCCGCCCGCCTCGACGCCCTGGCCGGGCTGGTGGCCGGCGGCACCCAGGTCACCCCGCTGGTGCTCGCCGCCGTGGTGCACGGGGAACTGCTGAACCTGCGCCCGTTCGCCGGCCCCTCCGGCGTCGTGGCCCGGGGCGCGGCCCGCCTGGTGCTGCTCGCCAGCGGCGCCGACCCGCGTGGCCTGCTGCCGGTCGACGTCGGGCACCGGGAACGCGAGCCGGAGTACGTCGGAGCGGCCGGAGCCTTCGCCACCGGGACACCCGACGGGCTCCGATCGTGGCTGCGCCACTACATGTCCGCCGTCGAGGTGGGCGCCGACCAGCTCACCGCCATCGGCGACGAGGTCCTGGCGGCTGCTTGACGAGGATGGCGGGCGGGGATCAGGCCGAGCTGCCGGCGCGGGTCCGGCGGTGCCGCCCGTACCAGGCGATGCCGATCGCCACCCCCACGCCCACGCCGAGCGCGGCTGCGGCGACCGGGACGCCCGGCCGCTCCCGCAGCCGCCGACCCAGCGGGATCGGGTGCCGGAACTCCAGCACCGGCCAGGCGTTCTCCACCGCGAGCTTGCGTAGCTGCCGGTCCGGGTTGACCACGCTCGGATGACCCACGCACTCCAACAACGGCCGATCCGTGTACGAGTCGGAGTAGGCGTACGAATCGGCCAGGTCGTACCCGCGCACCTCGGCCAGCTCGCCGACCGCCTCGACCTTGCTCGGACCGGCCGCGTAGAACTCGACCTCGCCGCTGTACCGCCCGTCCACCACACCCATCCGGGTGGCGATCACGTCGGTGACCCCGAGCAGCGCACCGATCGGGCGGACCATCTCCTCGCCGGAGGCGGAGACCAGCACGACGTCCCGCCCGGCCGCCTGGTGCTCCTCGATGAGGGCGGCGGCCTCGGCGTACACGTAGGGGTTGATCAGCTCGTGCAGTGTCTCCGCGACGATCTGGCGGACCTGCTCCACCTGCCAGCCCTTGCACAGGGTGGCGAGATAGTCCCTGGTTCTGGCCATGGTCTGCTCGTCGGTGCCGCCCAGCCGGAACATCAGCTGCGCGTACGCCGACTTGACCACGTCACGCCGGGTGATCAGCCCGTCCCGGTAGAACGGCCGACCGAACGCCAGGGCGCTCGACTTGGCGATGACGGTCTTGTCCAGATCGAAGAAAGCGGCACTTCGGCCCACGGCGCGAAAGTCTAGCCCGATGGTCTATCGTCGGCGGATGCCCGGGGGCCAAGGACCGTGCGGACCTGCGGGTCGGCCTCCCCGCTGCCTGCGAAGAGTGACTGCACTCACACTCTGCGAAAAGGAATCTGCGGGGAGTGGAGGCTACACCACTCGACGTACACAGGTCCGCTCAGGCAGACTTGTTGGCAGGACGAGTATTCACATCTCGTACAACCGGCAGACTCTCGGCGGTTGCACCCCCCGTAACCGCTGAGCGGGTTCGGCTCGACCCCCCCGGAGCCGAACCTCGACGACCCCCGTCTCCCCCCGACGGGGGTCGTCCCTTTCCCGTGGGAACGCTCCGCCCCAGTTCACAGGTCGTCTCCGATCTCGTCATCAGCCTCGTCCGGCGCGGTTTCTCCCGTCGGAGGCAGCAGAGAGGCAGCAGGGCCGTCGAAGGCCGCCAGGACCCGGGCGGCGTAGTCGTCCGGAGTGTGGGTGTAGCGGTTGAGCGTGGTCGACGCCTGCTCGTGGCCCATGACCCGCTGCACGAGGTTGATCGGCACGCCGTCGGTGACCAGCCAGGTGGCGTAGGCGTGCCGCAGATCGTGGAACCGCATCCCGCCAGCAGCTTTGGCCGCAACGTAGGCAACGGCTTCCCTCTCGGTGGTGAATTCGGCCGACCACTCGATGCCTTCCCGGTCGGGCCAGACGGCCCGGTACCGATGCGGGCCGGTGTCGACGACCTGACCGAGCAGGCCGGCGCGGACCAGCGAGGGCAGCCAGACGCGACGGCGGAAGTTCGACCGGCGCAACGGTCGGCCGACCCGGTCCCGGAAGACCAGCGTGCGCGGGTCCGGGTTGTCGGCGGCGGTGTGCAACTGACGCAGCGCGTCGACGAGGAAGCCGGGCAGCGGCACGGTCCGCACTCCGGCGCGACTCTTCGGGTACGGGCGCAGCACGATCCCGCCGTGCGTCTCCTCGGCGACCTGGACGACGCGCAGCGATGCCCGGTCGAGGTCGACTGACGACCAGGTGAGCCCGGCGCACTCGCCCCAGCGGAGCCCGGCCCCGGCGGCGGTGCAGACGATGGCCCGGTGACGGGATGGGACGGCCGGCAGCAGCTTGCCGAAGAAGTTCTCCCGGCTGATCGTGATCGGCTTGACCTCCCGCGTCCGGTCCCGGGGCAGCTTGACGCCCTCGGCGGGGTTGACCGCGATCAGCCGCGCCTGCACAGCGGTTCGCAGGATCATCGACAGCAGTTGGTAGCACTTGCCCACCGTGGCGGGAGCGAGGTCGCGTCCGAGCCCGGTCACCCACTCCTGCACCGACATGAAGTCGACCTTCCCGAGCGGCCAGTCACCCCACTTGGGCAAGACATGAGCCCGGAGCAGGGACACGGTCCGTTCCGTGGTGCGCGCTTCGACCGAGCGGGTGGCGAGCCACTGCTGAGCGAAGTCACCGACGCGGGTACGGCCGGCGTGCGGGTTGACGTAGGTGCCCCGATTGAGGCTGCCTTCCATCTCCACCAGGTAGGCACTGGCCTCCCGCTTCGTGCGGAAACTCTTCGACTTCTGCTGGCCGGCGGGGTCACGCCAGCAGGCGCGGAAGGTGCCGGCCGGAGTCTTGCGGACGAAGCCCATCAACGCCCCCGACCGTGCTCGGTGCCGGTGGCGGCGGGTCGCTCGGTGACGCCGTCCAGCCAAGCATGGAACCGGGTACGGGGAATCAGCCAGCGGCCCCCGAGGCGGGTTGCGGGGATGGTGCCGGCGCGCACGAGGGCGTACGTGCTGCCGAGCGAGATGCCCAGCAACTTGGCGACCTCCCGAACGGTGTAGGTGACCGGCGCGACGACGACCGCCCCGGAACGAGGGACGAGCCGAACGACCGGAGCCGGGCGGGCGGTGGTGCTCATGACGAGTGACCTCCTCAGGTCTGTCGGGTCAGGCGACAGCCGGCACAGCGCCGGCCGGGGTGGTGCCGAGTTCGTGGGCGAGTTCCTCGCGGCCGGCGGCTTGTCGCTCTCTGGCCATGGCGGCGGCGGTGTTGGCGAGGAGCGCGTCACCGGTGGTGTGCCAACCGGCACCGGCGAAGGTGAGGGTGCCGACGATCAGGGTGGTGTCGTCGTCGACGAGCGGGCCGCCGACGGCCGGGTGCCCGTGTTCCTCGCGCTGCCGGTGGGCACGGCGGGTGTCGCGCAGGAGCTGGAAGGTGACGGAGTACCGCCGGGCCTTGGTGAGGAAGTGGCCGCCGAAGCCGAGCATGTGCGCCCACCGGCGCAGTCGGGCGTACGGGTTGGCGGTAGCCGGTTTCGTCGATTCGGTGTCAAGGGCGGATTGACGTCGGGCGACGCAGACCGGGCAGGCGGCGTAGCGGGTGTGGGTGCCGCAGTCGGGGCACTCCCAGCGCGGGACGAAGCCGGGCCGGGGCCGGTGGTCGCGGGGCCGCTGGGACAGCGGTACGGGGGTGCCGGTGGGTCGGCCGAGTCGCCAGCAGGCGTCGATGAGGCGGGCGGTGTGGTCGCCGTCGGGGCCGGCGTGGTCCCCGATGGTGTCGGCGGTGAGGCGGGTGGAGCGGTGCCCGGTTACCTCGGTGCTCTTGGTGGCGTACTTGGCAAGGTAGCCGGCGACCATGCTGTCAGTGACCTCACCGTGGCCGGTGAGGGTGATGGGCCGGATGTCGAGCTGCTCGCCCCAGGCGATCGGCCAGCCGGCGGGCTGGTCGGGGTGGTCGGGGGTGGTGAAGGCGACCTGGGCGGCGGCGTGCCGGAGCGAGTCGACGAGGTCGTCAACGGTGAACGCGTCCGGCGGTGGGACGACGGCGGCCGGGTCGCCGGGGTCGACGCCGTCCAGGCGAACGAGGGCGTGGAAGTGGACCGCGCCGCGTGCTTGGAACTCTGCCGCTTTGCCGTGCGACAGCCGAACCGGTGGGACCGTCCGGATGTTGCCTGAGGCGGTGGTGACCTGGACGCGCGGGATGCCGCGGCGACGGGCAAGCTTGGCAAGGTGCCGTTCCGCGGCTTGTTTGGTGCGGTGCCACAGCTCGCCGGAGAACAGGTTCCAGACGACCTGGTGGTCATGGTCGTAGCAGTCCAGGCACAGCGGCTGACCGAGCGCGGCGTCACCGGGCTCGTGTCGTGCCCAGCAGACGGCGGGGCGGCCGTGTGGGCAGTGGCCGGCGGTGGGGTCGTCGGCGCGGCGAGCGTGGCAGGGGTCGGGGCGGCAGTCGCAGCGCTTGCGGTCCCGGCAGGTGTGCTTGCGGACCGCGCGGACGTGGACCGGCCCGAAGGATGGAGCGGTGAAGGTGGGGAACACGGCCGGGTGCTGGGTGACGGTGTCGGGGACACCCTTGCCACCGACGAGGCCGGCGCGCAGGAGCTGGTACGCGTCGCGTTGGTAGGTGCGGGCGCAGGAGGGGCAGACGGCGGCCCGCCGGTTGCCGCAGGCGGTGTAGATGACCGCGTCGGGCATACCGTCGGTGTGCCGCTGCTCGACGACGCGCCCGGTGCCAGGCTCGACGGTGAGGAGCTGGCCGGCGAGCCGGATCGGTCGGGTACAGCCACCGGCCGCGCGGACATGTTCGATCCAACCGAAGTAGTCCGGTCGGGTGGCGCGGGCGAAGGCAGCCCCGGCGGCGGTGTAGTCGTAGACGATGGTGTCGGCGTTCGAGCCCACCCCCCGGGCCGAAGCGCGGGGAGTGAGGTCCAGCGTCGAGGCCATCAGACCGCGATCCCGTTCGGGGCGCGGGTGGTGATGGTGCGTTCGGTGACGATGACCCGGCAGGCGCCGCACTGGCGCTTGGCCGGCTCGTGCCGACGGCACGGGATCAGGACGGTCTGTCCACCGCAGCGGACGGTGACCGGAGCCCGGCAGGGTCCGCCGGGAATGACGTCGACGATGGTGCGCCGGATGTCGTACGGGTGCCCCTCCGGGTGGACGGGGCAGGTGTGGACGATCTGTTCGATGTCGACGAGGTAGATGGTCATCGGGCACCACCGCTCAGGGTGGTCAGGAGTTGCCCGGCGGTGGCCGGGGCGATGTCGAGCCGGTCGGCCAGCTCGGCGGCGGTGATGGGTGACCCGGTGTTCTGCTCGTGCTGTGCTGCGGCGAACCTGGCCATGGGCAGGAGGTGGGTCGGCACCTCGACCGGCTCCGGCTCGGTGGCCGGGATGGTGGGCTGGATGGCCGGACGGGATTGCGGGTCGGTGGCGATGGCGGCCGGCGGTGCCGGTTCGGTGGTGACCTGCTCGGCAACCTGAGCCCGGATCGGTTCGGCCGGTTCGACAACCGGCGTGGTCGGGTTGTCGCCCTTGGCGGGCGCGAGGACGAGTTTCACCAGGGCCATGAAGGCCAGTGCTGGTACGGCCGAGAGCAGCCAGCCGGAGACGCCCGGCTTGGCGACCGCGAGTTGTGCGGCCAGGGAGAGGCCGGCGGCGGCGATGAGCAGGAACAGCGGGTAGCCGATGGGAGCACCGACCCGGCGTCGACGCCGAATGGTCAGCAGGCAGGCGATGGGGACGAGTTCGGAGATGACGGCGTTGGCCCAGCCGAACCACTCGCCCGTTCCCGCCGGGGAGTTGTCGAGGGTCCAGTCCTTGACGTGAGTGAACGAGGCGGCACCGGCGAATCCGGCGACGGTGAGCAGGATGAGGACCAGGACGACACCTTCGATTCGGGTGCCGGTGGTGGGCTGACGGTTCATCGCACACCGCCCATGTAGGCCATGGCGATGCCGATGAGCAGGATGACGGCGAAGGTGATCAGGACACCCATCAGTGGCCTCCGTGGCAGTCGAGGCAGCAGCCGTAGCGGTGCGGGATGTAGTAGGGCCGGACCAGGCCGCAGACGGCGCAGGTACGGCGGGCGCGTAGCGCCTTGCCGATGGCCTCCCGCTGGGCGGGGGTGGCGGTGCGCTTGGGCTTGGCCAGGTCGAGGCGGTAGAGGTAGGCGACGCGCTTGCCGCGCCGCCAGAAGATCTGGGCGACGGGGTCATGCCCGCCGGGACGCAGACCGGCAGCCCGAAGCTGCCGCAGGGTGGCGAGCCCGCTGGGTGCCATCCGATACGGATAGGTGGGAAAGCCGAAGCGAGTACCGGTCGGGTCGTAGAAGTTGGTCACGACCGGTCTCCCCAGCGTTGCTGGGCGGCTTGGCGCGAGATGCCGAGGCGTTGACCGATTTCGGCCCAGGAGTAGCCGAAGGCGCGGAGTCCGACGACGGCGTCGGTGATTGCCTCGTCGATGACGGCGGAGAGGGCGACCAGGTCGCGAAGGGCTTCGACGTCACCAGTTGCGACACGGCGACCGTGGGCGCGGATGATGCGACGTGCGAAGGCCGCGAATTCGTCGTTCTCGACGATGTCCCGGCGCTTCTGTCGCGGGACGTTGGGCGTCAAGGTGGGCTTGACGGTGGGCATCAGTTCTCGCCCCCGTCGGTGTGGAGGGAGTCCCAGTCGTCGGCGGCGGACTCAAGGGCCGTGATGACCTGCTCGGCAGTACGGCCGGGGTCGTCGTTCCAGGCATAGGGGGAGGTGTGTTCGTCGATGAGAAAACCGTCGTCGTCAACGGCGCAGATGGGCTCGTAGTCGTCGAGGTGGGTGGTGAAGACACCAACGGCGGTGCGGAACGCGACCTGGGTGCCGAAGTCGAGGCTGTAGAAGTGGTCGACGCGGTGGCCGGCGACGGCCATGCCGATCGCTCCGACAGCGCAGGCCGGCGGCGTAGGGCAGCCGGCGGGCGCGGTGGTGGGGTAGTAGGTGCCCTGGTGCCAGCCGTGCCGGCGCAGGTAGAGGGCGGCCATCCGGAGCAGGTCAGCAGGAGTGACCGTTCCGGTGGTAGGTGGGTTCTGGGTAGCCTTCATGGCAGCCACGTCCTTTCAGGAGGGCTTGGTGGGAGGTCGGCGGAACCGGTCTGCTTTCCAGGGCTTGAGCCGGTTCCGTCGGCCGATTAGCTGGCGCGCAGCCGCAGGTAGCGGCGGAAGCGGGTCGGGTCGCCGGGCACCTGTACGGGTGCCGAGGCGAAGACGAGGAGCCCACGATCGGTGGCCAGCGCCATGAGCGTGGCGAGTTCCTCGGGCGTACCGACCACGTGCCGGTCGACGTACTGGGTGGTCGGTGCCGGGGTACGACGGGTGCGGATGAGCTCTCGCAGGGTCATGCGGCGGTTCCCCAATCGAGTCGAGATCCGGTCGGTGCGGACGGGCGGGTGGGACGACGGGTCCAGGCGGCGTAGTCGGCGATGCCGGCGATCTGGGCGTCGGTCAGGTAGGCGACCTTGATGCGGCGCGGGATGCCGCCCTCGGCGATCAGGTACGCCGCGCCCTGGTTGGTGGGGGCGATGTCGGTGGCGGAGTAGCCCTGCTCGGCCCAGCCGTGACCGAGGACGATGTTTGAGCTGTTGGGAGTGGTGCAGCGGAACGCGGCGCGGTAGCCGAACAGGTCCCGCAGGCTGGTGGGGATGATGTCGAACGACGGTCGCTGGGTGGCGGCGACGACGGGGATGCCGGCGGCTCGACCCCGGGCGACCAGGTCCCGCAGGAGGGCGACGAACTCTTCCTGTTCCTGCTTGCCGCCGATGGTGGCGGAGTAGAAGGCGATCTCGTCGACCAGGACGGTGATGACGGAGAGTCCGTCGAGCGCGGTGACCTTGCGACGTCCGTGGGCGCGCAGCCAGGCGTAACGGTTGTTCATCACCTGCTGTAGGCGTCGGAGGACGTCGAGCGCGGCGGTGATGTCAGGGCCGATGAAGGCGTCGGCGCAGTCTTCCCACTGGCCGAGTTCGACGAGCTTGCCGTCGAGCAGGACAAGACGGGAGTCCGCCGAGAGAGCGGCGTGGGCCGCGATGGTGTTGAGTAGGCCGGACTTTCCTCCGCCGGGTTCACCGCCAGCGAGGAGGTTGCGGTAGGCCAGAGTGATGTAGACGGGCTGGCCGAACTCGTCGATGCCGACGAAGATCGGGTCGAACATCGACAGGCCAGGCCCCACCGGAATACCGGCGGTCGGGGCGGATGCCGTAGCCATGGGTGCCCTCCTTGGGCGTTGATGGGCGCGGGAAGCCATACGAAGGAGCCGGAGGGCTCCCCGCGTCCGGGATGGGTTGCGGGGTCAGATCCAGTCGGAGACGTCGTCGGCTTCCGACGACGGCGCAGGAGCCGGCTTGCTGCCGTTGGCCGACGTGGCGGCCGACTTCTTGGGCTGGATGGGCAGGGTGACCGTGGGTGCCTGGACGTCGGGCAGGTCCAGGGCGGTGGGGATGACCGGCGTCGGTCGGTCGGTGGCCGGAGCGTCGGGAGTGATGACCTCGGCCAGCGGGGACGTGACGGTTGCGGTGAGCACCTCACGGCGCTTGACGTCGAACCGCAGGTACGCGGCGTTTCCGTCGGAGGCGCGCTCGACCAGGACGGACGAGGCGTGGCAGGTGACGGCGATCTTGTCGAGGCGGCCTTCCAGGTCCGCCAGGGACAGGCCGGGCCGCAGGTAGACCCAGACCCGTTCGCCGACCGGGGTCGGCTTGGCCCAGAGGATCAGCGGGAGTGACCCCGACTGGTTGGCGATGATGAACTGCGCGAAGCAGACCCGCAGCCGGTGCCGCACGGCGAGGCACCACACCCAGGCGACGACTTGGCGTCGAACGGTGGGGATGGCGGCGGGAACGCCGAGGACGACCGCGACGACGGCCAGGGTGACGATGGTCGGGGTGTGGGTGGCGAGCTGCACCCACGCCGTCAGCAGAGCGACGGCAAGGACGATTTCGGGGGTCCACCACCACAGCAGCCGCAGGACCGGCCAGATGCGGACCAGGAGCCAGGCCAGCGCGCCGCACGGGACGCCGATGGCCGCGCCGATGAACAGCGCGATGATGGGGTGTACGTAGGAAGCGGCCACCACGGCACCGAGTACGCCGATGATGACCGCAGTGAGGATGAACGCCATGCGGGCGTTTCGGGCCGAGGACCGGTGAACCTTGGCCTCGATTACTGTCACGGTTCCGGTTGACTTCCGGCCGAACGAGCGGCGAGGGCTAGACTTGGACACGACACGTCCTCCCAAGCGATTGGGCTGGATGGGTTGGAGAGCACGGGGTCGGCAGGTGTAGGAGCCAGTACCGGCCCCGGGCTCGAAATCACTCAGGCCGCTTAGCGACCCTTGCGCCTACAAGCAGGCGATGAGCAGCGCGGATACCCACAGGCAAGCCGCGTGCAGAGACTGATCCGCCAGGTACATGCCGCAGATCGGGGCCTGCCGGTCGGCGAAATCCCGGCTACCGGTGAGGATGAGCAGCCAACGCACCGGCCAACGCCGGTCGAGGAATGCGTGTGAGACGGCGGAGAAGCCGACTCCGGCGATGAGCCCGACGACGGTGACGGGCAGACCAAGCGCGACGATGGCGACGGTCAACATGACCACCACCACGAGGTGATAGGCCACGACGTGGCCCAACAGGTGACGCCAGCCGTCCCAGCCGGGAGCGGCCTTGTGGGCGGCCTGCTTGTCGGACTGGCCGAAGACGTGGTCGGCCACCTGGTGGCCGGCGTAGAGAGTCGCCGCGACAACGGCGAAGACGATGGCGGAAACGAGCACGACAACCACTCCCAACGATTGTGGGTGAACGGGTTGGAATGGCAGGCGAGGTCGGCAGGTGTAGGAGCCAGTACCGACCCCGCGCCATATCGAGAGGGCAACCACGGGTTGCCAGGGCCGGGAGAATAGGAGCCAGAAACGCTCCCGGACCGAAGATGGATCAGTTCAGCGGACCGTCAGGCCGCTTCGTGCATCAGACACCAGAGGCTCACACAGCGCGGTGAGCGAAGAACTACTTAGCCGCCGAGTTACCAGCCTTCGGCTTCAGCGAGATGGCGCGGAACGCGACGCCGTTACGCCCGTTGGTCGCCCACGGAATGGCCTCCAACTGCTCGACAGCGACGAGCTGTCCCACCATCACGCTCGGCTTCTCACCCGCCGTGGTGATGGTGATGATCTCGCCGCCGGTCTCGTCGAGTACGAAGACCTGGGTGGACCACATGAGCCGGCCGGTGTTCTTCTCCGACCGCTGATTGCCGTTCTGGTCGTTCTTCGGCTCGGGGTCCTTCGTCACCTGGACCTGCTTGCTCTGGGTGTCCACGTACAGCTTCACAACAGACCTCCTGTGTCTCGGGCCAGAAATTGAGCTTGTCCCCGGTGGACTCTTGCTCGTGGCCTCTGAGGTCAAGACTCCCGAATCCGCGAGGACGCCCCATCCCGAGGGCTGGACGACTATGGGACGTCTCGACTATCGTCTAGTTGTCCCTAGTCGTCCCTTGAGGAGAGTCGGATGCCGAACGACCGGCTACGCGATGCCATCCTGCGCAACGGCCTGACGCCTGTCGTTGTGGCCGAGCGGATCGGGGTGGACCCGAAGACCGTCGAACGGTGGATCACGCAGGACCGGACGCCGTATCCCCGGCACCGGCACGCGATCGCGGCCATGGTGCGCGAAGACGTGCCGTACCTGTGGCCGGACGCCGTGACCCCGGAGAAGGCGTCGAAGATTGGGCAGAGCGAGATGGTCCAGCTCTACTCCCGGCGGTCCGCCGTGCCGTACGACCTGTGGCGACGACTGATCGAGCGAGCCGAGAAGCGGATCGACGTGCTGGCCTACGCTGGCCTTTTCCTGTTGGAGCAGGACCCGAGGCTTGTCGACATCCTGCGTCAAAAGGGCGTTGACGGTGTCGCGGTGACGATCCTGCTTGGCGACCCGACCAGCGCCGCGATCGAACGGAGAAGCGTCGAGGAGGGTGCGCCCGGCGTGATGGCCGCGAAGATTCGTCAGGTGCAGCAGTCCTACAAGCGGCTCGACGATGCGCCCGGGGTGAAGGTGCTCTACCACGACACGACGCTGTACAACTCGATCTATCGATTCGATGACGAGATGCTGGTGAACATGCACGTTCTCGGGTTCCCGGCACCACACGCGCCCGTGATGCACCTACGCCGGCTCAATGGTGGTGACCTGTTCGGCACCTACGCCGACAGCTTCGACCGAGTCTTGTCCGCCTCGAAGCCTCTGCCGCTCGGGGAGGTGGCAGCCTAGAGCCATGGCGAGAACTGAGCACTACCACGATCCGAACGCGCCGGAAGCCAACAGCATTGTCGTGGCTGTCTCCGTCTTCGTCCGCGACGAGCAGGACCGGGTGCTGCTCATCCAGCGCACCGACAACGGCCTGTGGTCACTGCCCGGCGGCGGTCAGGAGATCGGCGAATCGGTCGCCGAGACAGCGACCCGAGAGACCCGCGAAGAGACCGGCATCAGCGTCGAGGTGACCGGCTTGGTCGGCGTCTACTCCGACCCAGACCACGTCATTGCGTACTCAGACGGAGAGGTGCGGCAGCAGTTCTCGCTCTGCTTCCGAGCCGTACCCGTCGACGGCACTCCGACCCTCAGCGACGAGTCAAGCGACGTCCGGTGGGTGGCCCGCGACGAGCTCGAAGCACTCGACATCCACCCGTCGACCCTGCTCCGCATCACCCACGGATACGAGGACCGCGCCGAGCCCTACATAGGCTGAGGGGCGCTGCCGACAAGCCGTTGTTGAGTCCGCCGCACAGCGGCGACCATCTCTGGTTCCGCCCGACCGATGAACCGGGTCACCAGGTGCTCCGGCCCGTACCGCGACCGAATCTCGGCCAGCCGCTCTAACACCTCGAAGTCCTGCCCGTCCGGCCCGGTCGTCATGTCCGAGAAGCAGAGGGCATCGGTCACCGGCGTCTCTTCTCGGGGGAACTCGGCGCCCAGGACCTCACCCAACCCCCGCTCTTCGGCTTCCAGCCAAGCGCACGAGTGGTGAGCAACTAGGGCGGCAATCCGTTCGTTGAACCGCTCGCGTCGTAGCCAGCGGCCACCGTCGAGCGAGTGAAAGCCGGTGTCGACCAGGTCGGGGCTGTAGCCCACGTCATGCAGCCACGCGGACGCCACGAGCACCGCACGATCCTCGACCGGTACGGCAGCGCTGACCCGGTCCGCCTTGGCGGCCACCGCCTGGACGTGACTCCATCGACGAGGTAGCGGAGTCTCCAACAGATGCCGCGCAACTTCCCGAGCGGTGTCGACGAGGTCGGCCATGCCGCCAGGGTACGGAGCGCGCGAGGTCCGCACCATCCTGTGTCCGCTGGGCGACGGCACGAGGACGGCCGGCTGCCGGCAATGTGGTTCAAACTTTCTGTACGTCTTCAAGGCGGCCCTGAACGGGCCGCACGCGCCGCCGCCTGGGCGCGCGTCCGTCGCTCCGCTTGCGCTCCGACTCTGGCCACGCAAAACGCCCGGCGGCTGGCGCGGAAGCGGGTAGCCCAAGGGGCCGCCGCATAACGACAGGGGGCGTTGACCGGGGGGTGGTGGGCCGGCAGCCAGCCGGGCCACGCGGACACGAGCCCGCGCGGCGTAGAGGAGCGCACGCCCGCCGCGCCGGCGAACTGGCGGCGGGTAGCGGGGTTGCGGTTACTGCGCCTCCGGCGGGGGCGCTCTTGCTCTGGGATGGGAGGGGGGCCGTCGGCGGGTGCCGGGCCGTGGGTGGTTGCGGTAAGCCCTCCCGCCTGCCATCGACCCGGGCAAGCCGAGCAGACCACCACCCGACCCGCCAGCGTCCGACCGTGTGTCAAGGCCGTCTTGACGTGGCGGGCCGGGCGGAGGCCCGCTCCCCAGGAGGGCGGGTCGACGGCAGACGGGATGGCGCGTGACTCTAGGTGTGCTCGTCTAGGTCAACATACTGAGCAGCTTCTATCAAGCCAAGCTGAATCTGACGC
This sequence comes from Verrucosispora sp. NA02020, assembly GCF_013364215.1. Lineage (NCBI taxonomy): Bacteria > Bacillati > Actinomycetota > Actinomycetes > Micromonosporales > Micromonosporaceae > Micromonospora > Verrucosispora sp. NA02020. The sequence goes on from NZ_CP054923.1 coordinate 573,377, forward strand.
CGCTGTTCTTTTGCAGGCTTCATGACGCCCTCTCCTCGCACGAGTGCGTGAGCGACACCAATCTCTTCGTCCTCTTTGTCTTCGTCGTCTACAACGCCTGCCTTCAGCGCGCGAACCGCACCTACGCCAACCTTGAACAAGACATATCCGTCATTTCGGCGAATCTGGTGAGGCGTCAATCCATGTTGTACGCACAGGAAGTGCCGATAGACAGACATCCCGTCATCGTCGAACCGGAAAGCGTTTCGACCGATTACAGGCTTCGAGTCAAGTACGTCTCTTTGCTGAAAGAAGTCTGGGCGTCGAGGCACGCGACGATAAAGCCATTCCGAATCTGGAATTTGGGGATCATTCCATTGAGGGGTTTCTGTCATAGCTCCTACCGAGCGAAGAGCGCGCGCCAAGCGGGGTTTTCTAGACTAACCCGAACCGACAAGTCGAGGAGTAGGCGACGTAGCTTATGTTCGCTCTGAGGAGACACTTCCCCCGCGAGCACTTCATGGCCATCTTCGTCCGACGCATAAAAGAGGGCGTTGCCTTCGCCGTCGACCTCAATTTCAATCCTCTGCTTGCGCGCGTGCCACTCCGCTAGGACTCCGCCCTCCCCATCTGGAGACAAGAATGGAAAGACGGTGCGCCTGTCCGAGACCTTCTGCAGGAATTCAAACATGGAGATCACGGCATCGGTAGTGCATGCTTCGCCACCCTCGCCGTCCCAGTTGTGGGGGAGGGATCGCAGATGATGCAGCTTAGTTTCTGCATAACGCAATAGTTCGTAAGGAGAGTTTGCAGGCTTGACTCTAGATCGCTTAGAGCGTGACTCAGGTTGCGACTCGTAAACGTACAAGACGCTCGTTGAAGAGTCTGGGTGATAGCAGGGGCCGCGTACGGCTGCGGATCGTGAGAAGGATGCAGACTGCATCAATCCGTGCTGCTTGGCGTGTGCGGCGCTTCCAGATCTAGAAATCCTCACTGCGCAACCCCCACTTCGTCTTCATGTCGTTGCTCGTCAGTTCCAGGAACTTTTTCACAACAGCATCGTGAGCAATTGCTAGTGACTGATCAATGGCTAGAGAGTCGTCGAGAGAGATGGACCCCTCAAGTTCAAGAGACGCGCACGGGTCATCCCGATCCCGATCCCTATCGAACGAAGGATCGACCATGATAGTTAAGGCTACGTCTTCTTCGAGTTCGGGCGAGCAGTAGTGCAGCCGGAGCCCGGCCAGTTCCGGCGGATCCAGTCGGGCCAACGAAGTCTGCCAGTTGGTGAGGATGCCAACAGCAAGGCTTTCAGGTAGTACGCCTTCTATTAGGTTTGTATATGAGACGTAGCTATCGGTGGGATTTAGTTCTTGGGCGAGTGAATTAGAGATTGCTCGACGGAAATCCTCGAAGCGTAGCAATAGTTCTGTGGAAAGTTCATCGTATCCGGGATACGTTTTCGGGCCTTGGTGGAAGCGCCACACGATGCCGAATCTGTCGTTCTGAAGCTCGATAGTCTGATCGCCCCGAGCATTCGTAAATGCCGTTAATGGCATTGGCCAGAAAGAATTCCCGCCAAGGTACTGGTGCATCGGTGTATCACCTCGCAAGGGTGGGCGAGGTGGCACTTCGCTGACCTTTGGGTACGCATCCTTCCAATCAACGCGAAGCTGGGCAAGGTTAAGAGACTGCAATGTGGCGACTCGCTCGAAAAACACAGTCAGGCTCACTTCGCGGACGGGTGGCTCCTCGAAGCGGAGATCACTTGCCATGTTGAGCGCTCCTACCCTGATCTACGGCTGTCACTCACCCTAACGACCAAGCATAGTGGATGGTGTCCGCTACTTGTCTCGTCTTGGCGACGATGATCATTCAAACTTGGTGGACCTTGATGGTTCCTGTCGCCCTGGTGGTCCTTACGCGAGGTATATGAGGTCTAGCCTGGAGGGAGTAGGGCCAGGCCAGGCGGCCGATAGTCGAACGCACGTACGCAGAGGGCTGAACCCGACCTCGCGGCAGCGAAGTGCAGCGCCCATCGGCGACTAGAGCACGAAACCTGAAGCAAGCCCGTAGCAAGCGCCCGCCACGGGCTTGTAAGCAAGGCGTCATGCAGCGAGGCAGCAAGAAAGCAGCGCGAGCGCTGACGCTGGCCTGCCGCGAACGTGAGCCGACAACACCCGGCACCTGCTCGACGACGCGGACCGCCACCAGTTGGCAGCGATCGACAGCTTGAGACCGCATCCCCCCGACGGGGGTCGTCCCTTTCCCCTTCCGTCGCAGGCCCAGGTAGAGCCTCTCTCCCGAATCGGCGAGCCCTGCGGCACCGCCGGATGCCGCCGATCGCGCTCACGCGTTGCTGGCCTCGCCGGGCCGGTCCCCGCAGGAGATCGCCGGCACGGCGTCCAGGGCGGAGGCCCTGGTCGCGGAGGTCCGTCGGGCCACCGACCGGTTGCGGGAGGACCGTCCGGGCTAGCCGATCACCGCGCGGCCGGGCGTACGGACCGGCTCGAAACAGGCCAGGGCCCAGCCGCGTCGGTCGGTGACCACCCAGGGGTGCCCGACGTACGTGTGCTGCCGGTACGACGTGTTCGGTTGCAGGACTCGGTACTGCCTGCGGTTGCCGTGGTGGTCCAGCCAGTGCACGGTCACCGTGCGGTTGGTGGAGTTGACGAACTCGATGCTGGTCTCGGGGCCGCCGTTGACCGAACGCAACCACCGTTCGTGCCCGCCGGGCAGCGGGGCGAGGCGCTGCGGTTGCGGCTCGGGCGGCCGGGTGGTCGGTGCTGGGCTCGCCGGGCGGCTGGGTGCGGACGTCGGCCGGCTGCTCGGCGTACCCGGGGTGCGGGGTGGGTCGGTCCGTGGGGCCGATGTCGACGGCGACCGGGTCGGCGCGGACGCCGTGGTGGGCGGCAGCGGGCGGGTGGAGGAGACTCCGCCGACGGAGGACGAGGCCGACGGGGTGGCCGTGCCGTCCGAGGCGGGGCGCTGCGAGGTGCTGGCCGGCGCGGGCGGCGGTGCTACCCAGCCGGTGGGTCTCTCCGGAGCGGCGGTCGGCGGAGCGTCCGGCGTGGGCCAGAACAGGGTGAGCATCAGGCCCAGTACGCCGGTGGCGACCCCGGCCAGCAGGAGCCGGTGGCTCACCCGGCCAGTGCCGTGGTGTGCCGGCTCGGCGGGGCCGACGACGGGTGCGGACGCGACGGTCGGCGGTGTCCACGGATCGCCGTCGCGGGTGACCGGTGCGGCCGGCAGGGCGAGCCGTGTCGGGTGCGCGGGCAACTCCGGTCGGCTGGGTGGCGCGGGGTGGGAACGCGGGTCGAACAGCCAGGGGCCGACCCGGAGTCTCGGCTCGACACGGGGATGCTCGTGATCTGGCGACTGCTTCATGACCTCGATCCAGCGAGGGATGCCGTTCCGCCGACGGCGCAGACCGTCGATTATGCGCGCTCTCCATGTCGTCCCGCTATGGCCGATCGAAGGCGATTTGAACGCGATGTTCGATCGCCCATGTAGCAGATCAACTTCGATCGCGGGCGTTGTCCACAGGGGACCTAGTTATCCACAGGCGGGTCGCGCGGGGCGGCGCCGGAGGTGGTGCGGCGGAAGGGTTCGGCACAGCGAACCCCTGCCGACCGTTGGAGGCCACGATGCCCGCCCGTACCTCCGTCCCGCCGCACCCGCCTCCGCCCCTGGTCGTGACCGGGGACGGTGACCTGCTCGACGACCTGCTGCGGCTCGCCGCCGCCGGAGGTGTCGAGGTGGAGGTCGCCGCCGACCCGGCGGCCGCCCGGACCCGCTGGCGGTCCGCCCCGCTGGTGATCATCGGCAGCGATCAGGCGCAGCCCTGCCTGCGGGCCCGGTTGCCCCGGCGTGCACGGTTGGTCCTGGTGGGCCGCGACGGTGACGTCGAGTCGAGCTGGCAGGTCGCGGACCTGCTCGGCGTGGAGCACGTCGCGGTGTTGCCGGCCGCCGAGCCGTGGCTGGTCGACCGCCTCGCCGAGAGGGGTGTCGGGGATGTGCCGGGCGGCCGGGTGGTCGCCGTCCTGGGCGGCCGGGGCGGGGCCGGGGCCAGCATCCTGGCCGGTGGGCTCGCGGTCACCGCCGCCCGTACCCGGCTGCGAACCCTGCTGCTCGACGCCGATCCGCTCGGTGGCGGCCTCGACCTGGTGCTGGGCTGGGAGCAGTTGGAGGGCCTCCGGTGGCCGGCGCTGACCGGGACGGACGGCCGGGTGGACGCCCCCGCTCTGGTGCGGGCGCTGCCCAGCCGGGGCGATCTGGTGGTCCTCTCCTGGGATCGCGGTGACCTGGTCGCGGTGCCGGCCGAGGCGATGGCGGCCACGCTGGACGCGGCCCGACGCGGCCGGGACTTCGTCGTGGTCGACCTGCCCCGGTATCTCGACGACGCGGCGGTCACCGCGCTCCAGGCCGCCGACCGGGTCTTCGTGGTCGTGCCTGCGGAGCTGCGGGCGACCGCTGCGGCGGCGCGGGTGGTGGCGATGGCGGGTCCGCACTGCCACGACCTGTCAGTCGTCGTGCGCGGTCCGGCCCCCGGCCGGTTGCGGGCGGCGGAGCTGGCCAAGGCACTCGGGCTGCCGCTCGCCGGCAGCCTGCGGCCGGAGCCGGGCCTGTGCCGTGGCCTGGAGCGGGGCGAGGCGCCGGCGGCCACCGGGCGCGGCCCGCTGGCCGACCTCTGCCAGCGGATCGTCACCGACTTGACCGGCCGGAGCGCCCCGGCGGGTGCGGCGTGAGCGGGGAGAGCCTCGCCGCCCGGGTACGCCAACGGATCGCCGCCGCCACCACGCCGGTCACGCCGGCCGCGATCGTCTCCGCGGTACGCGCCGAACCCGACGCCGCCGTGCTCGGGGACACCGCCCTGCTGCGGATGGCCGACCGAGTACGCGACGACCTGGTGGGCGCCGGGCCACTCGCCCCGCTGCTCGCCGACCCGGAGGTGACAGACGTGCTGGTGAACGGCGTACGCGTGTGGGTCGACCGAGGTCAGGGGCTGCACCAGGTCCCGGTGCCGGTGGGCACCGTGGACGACGTACGCCGGCTCGCGCAGCGGCTCGCCGCAGGAGCCGGCCGTCGGCTCGACGACGGTGCGCCGTGTGTCGACGCCCGGCTGTCCGACGGCACCCGGATGCACGCCGTGCTGCCACCGGTGGCGACCGACGGGCCCTACCTGTCGTTGCGGACCTTCCGGCAGCGGCCGTTCACCCTGGACGAGCTGGTCGAGCAGGGTGCGGTGGCCCGGCCGGTCGCGCCGATACTCGCCGCCGTGGTGGCGGCCCGCCTCGCGTACCTGGTGATCGGCGGCACCGGCTCCGGCAAGACGACCCTGTTGAACACGCTGCTCTCGCTGGTGCCGGGCACCGAGCGGATCGTGCTGGTCGAGGACGCCGCCGAGCTTCGGCCGGTGCACCCGCACGTGGTGGGGTTGCAGGCCCGTACGGCCAACGTGGAGGGCTCCGGCGCGGTCGGTCTGAGTGAGCTGGTCCGGCAGGCACTGCGGATGCGGCCCGATCGGCTGGTCGTCGGCGAGTGTCGGGGCGGCGAGGTGGTGGACCTGCTCGCCGCACTCAACACGGGTCACGACGGTGGCGCGGGAACACTGCACGCCAACGCCCCGTCGGACGTACCCGCCCGGTTGGAGGCGTTGGGGCTGCTCGGCGGACTGCCCCGTCCGGCGTTGCACGCCCAGGTGGCGGCGGCCCTCCAGGTGGTGTTCCAGATTCGCCGTACGCCGCAGGGGCGGCTGTTGGAGTCGGTCTGCCTGCTTCTGCCGGAAGGGCCGGATCGGCTGGTGACTGCGGTGCCCGCCTGGATCCGGGGTCGCGGGCTCGGGTTCGCGGGGCGGGCGCTCGGCACCATGATCAAGGATCGGGACGTCGCGGTGCCGCCGATCCTGTCCGAGCCATGGCCCGGGTCTGCGGGTCCGGCATGAGCGGCGGATACCTGTGGGTGGCCGGGATACTGCTCGGGCTCGGCGTGGTCGCGATCCGGCCGGTGCGCACCCGGATGTTCCCTGGCCGATCGCGCGACAGGTGGGCCGACGACCCGCTGATCGACTGGGTGGCCACACTACGGTCGGTGGGCGAGCCGGCCCCGCTGAGCGACACGTCCTGTGTGGTCCCGCCGCCGGCTTCCCTGCGACCTGCGACGACGCGTCCCAACCCACCGAACTCGGTCGTGGCGTCCCGCCCGCCTGGCCGCAGTGACGGGCGCCGACCGATCCGCCCCGACAGCACGCCGTCACCACCACCGGCAACGCGACCGGGCGATGCATCGCTCCTGATCGGGGCCGGAGTGACCCGGTGGCCGGTCGACGCGACGGCGGACCGGGACGACGGATCCGCACCGGCGGCGGAGGCGACACCCGCCACGCACCGGATGGGTCCGACCGGCGAGGGGCAGCAGGGCCGCAGGCGGCACACGCCGCGCGCTCGCCTGGCCGGGATGTCGTACCCACGGGTCCTCCTACTGACCGTGCTGCTCGGCGCGACGGTGGGTGGTCTGCTCGGCGGTCCGGTGGCGGCGGTCGCGGTGGCCGGTTACGGCGCCGTGGGCGTACGGGCCCTGCTGCGGCACCGCGCCACGGCCCAGCAGGCACAGGCGCAGCGGGAGCGGTTGGACCAGCTCTGCGCCCTTGCCGCCGACCTTCGGGCCGGGCTGCCGGTCCCGGTGGCCGTGGCGGCGCTGCGCCCCACCGGCCCGGTTCGGGTCGGCATCACCACAGGACGGGCGACAAGCGACGGCACGAGCGGTGCCGAGGGCCGGGCCACCGGGGGAGTGGATCTCCTCGACGATCGACCGGGACGGCTGGCCCAGGCAGCGGTGCGGTTGGCCGACCGGACCGGCGCGCCGCTGGCCGAGCTGGTCGAGCGGATCGAGGCCGACGCCCGGTCGACGGACCGGGGACTGGCTGCGGCGGCGGCCCAGGCAGCCGGGGCCCGCGCCACCGCCTGGCTGCTTGCCGCCCTGCCGGTCGGTGGCATCGCTCTCGGCTACGGCATCGGGGTCGACCCGCTCCAGGTGCTGCTGCACACCCCGATAGGTGGTGCCTGTGCGGTCGCGGCCGTCGTGCTCCAGGCGGTCGGACTGCTCTGGGCGGACCGTCTCGGCGCCACGCCGGCCGGAGCAGGCTGATGCCCCGCCCGATCACTGCCGCCCTGACCGGCAGGACGTTGGACCTCGCCCACAGCACGCTCGACACGGCCCACCGCACGCACGACCGCGATGCCGGCACGGTCGCCCTGACCGGTAGCGCGTTGGACCTTGCCGACAGCACGCTGGTGGCGGCGGTGCTGGTCGGTGTCGTCCTGGTCGCCGTGGTCCTGGTCGGCCGGCATCGACCTCGGCGGCGGTTGCGCCGGTTGGCCGGCGCGAGCCCGTCCACTGCCGTCCACCGTCGTCGTGGCGCCGACCTTCCGGGCGGACCTGTGGGCGCTGTGGGCTCGTCGAGGTCCGATGTGCAGGTGATGACGGGGCCAGCAGCCGCCGGTGCCGCATCCGGCCGTCGGGTGGACCGGGTGCGACTCATGGCCGGACTGGCGGGTGTGGCCGTGGCCGTCGTGGTCGGGGGATGGCCGGGCCTGGTGGCGGCGCTACCCACCGCGCTCCTGCTGGATCGCTTGCTCCGGCGGATCGAGCCGCCGGCGGACCGGAACCGGCGACTGCGGGCCGTCGCCGATCTTCCGCTCGCCGCCGACCTGCTCGCCGCCGCGCTCCGGGCGGGCGCACCGGTGGAACGCTCGGTGCTCGCGGTGGCGGACGCGCTGGGTGGTCCGCTCGCCGACCGGCTCGGCCGGGTCGGCCGCACGCTGCAACTCGGCGGTGGGCCGCAGGAAGCCTGGGCACACCTGGCGACGGTGCCGGGTGCCGAGCGGGTCGGTGCCGCCGCGATCCGCTCGGCCAGCAGCGGGGCCGCGCTGGCCGGTGCCCTCACCCGGCTCGCCGACGACCTGCGCGCCGACCGGGCCATCGCGATCGAGTCGGCGGCTCGCCGCGCGGGCGTCCTGATCGTGCTGCCCCTCGGCCTCTGCTTCCTGCCCGCCTTCATTCTCGCCGGTCTGGTGCCGGTGATCGTCGCCGTGCTCGGCGACGTGCTGTGAACACATCGAGAAGGGACGAACACGTGCGCAGAATCCTCGCCCGCCTTCGCGGGGACGCCGGGATGAACACCGCCGAGTACGCCGTCGGCACGCTCGCCGCAGTGGCCTTCGGAGGTGTCCTGCTGAAGGTGCTGACCTCCGACAGCGTGCAGTCCGCGTTGACCGCCGTCATCGACCGGGCCCTGAAGTGACCGGGCGCCGGCCGGCCGGTCGTGACCGGGGGTCCTTCACCGCCGAGATGGCGGCCGGTCTGCCGGCGCTGGTGCTACTCCTGCTGGTCGGGCTGACCGCGGTCAACGCGGTCAGCACCAGGGCGGCCTGCCTGGACGCGGCCCGGGAGGCGGCACTCGCCGCCTCCCGGGGCGAACCGGGCGAGAGCGCCGCTCACCGGTACGCGCCTCCCGGCGCGGAGGTGGCCGTCGTCGTGGACGACGAGGTGGTCCGGGTGACCGTGCGCGCCCCGGTGCGTGCCCTCGGCACCGACCTGCCCGCGATCGTCGTCGTGGCCACGGCGGTGGCGGCCGTCGAGCCCGGAATCCCGGAGCCGAGGCCGTGACGGTCGCCCGGCGCCCGAACCCTCTCGCCGGGGCATCGTCTCGGTGTGGGCGGCGCGTCGGCGGGCGGGACCGAGGCGGGGCGACCGTCTGCCTGCTCGCGGTCGGGCTGATCTTCGTGATCAGTGGGATCTTCGGCGCGGGTATCGGTGCTGCGCGGGTGGCGCGTCACCAGGCGCGGGTCGCGGCCGACTTCGGTGCGCTCGCCGGAGCGGGCCGGGCGCTGCACGACGAGGCGCAGGCGTGTGCCCGAGCTGCCGACCTCGTCGTCGCCAACGGTGCCAGGCTGGTCCGGTGCCGGGTCGACGGGATCGACGTGCTGGTCACCGCCGAGGTGGCGGTGCGTCCGCTGCCCGGGATCTCCCGGCTCGCCACGGCCACCTCCCGGGCCGGCCCGATGCGGGGGTGAGCGGTTACCACCGGCGCGGGAACACGTCGGGAGCACGTCGGCCGGGGAGCCGGCTCGGCCACCGGCGGACGGCGAGCCGGCTCCCCGACGCCGAGCGCGATGACGACGAGGCCGCGCCGACGCCGAGGCTCCACGTGCCAGCTAGGCCCGCACGACGACGAGGCCCGCACGACGACGAGGCCACGACGACGAGGCTCCGCACGACGACGAGGTCAGGGACGCGCGGACCCGTGCCGCCGAGGCCCGTGGCGCGAGCGCCCGTGCCGCCGTAGGGCCACTACGTCGAGGTCAGCGGCCCTGGAGCGCGTCGAGTGCGACGGCCATGGCGATCACCAGACGGCGGTCGATCTGCGGGTGGTGGATCTCGACGACGTAGCGGTCACGCAGGCCCCACTTCTTCACCACCGAGAAGACCGGCTGGCCGCCGGCGACGAAGTCGAAGTGGTAGGGCAGCCAGGACAGCGACTCGGCGAACCTGCGCAGCACCGCCACCGGCATGCTGCGCTCCTGGCCGACGATGTTCGGCAGGCCGGCCTGCTCGACGTGCCACGTCGAGCGGAGCAGGGACTGCGCGAAATCCTTGCGGAACAGCCCGATCGGGGCGCCGGCGTGGTCGGTGACGTCGTACGTGGCACCGAGGTCGAGACGCTGACGGGCCTTGAACCCGAGCAGCGGCTGCTGCTTGGAGTCGTCGGTGTAGATGGTCACCTGTTCCTTGAAGGCGAGCCGCTTCTGCTGCGCGAAGGCCAGCAGACCGCCCTCGGAGCCGTCCGGCGCGACGCTGTGCACCTCGTACTGGTTGACCATGAAACGCAACCGCTGGCGGATGTGGAACTGGTGCTGCGCCTGCAGGCTGTCGAGCTGCATCAGAATCTCCTCGTTCGTGGTGCGCCGGAGTGTCGCACAGCTCGGCAAGCGGCCCGGCGCTGAGTGTCAGGTCAGCGGACGCCGTCGACAGCCGACCGGTGGGTCCAGGTGGTGAGGAGCTGGTGGATGGTACGCAGTCGCTCGTTGATCTGGTCCAGCCGTTCGGCCTGGGCCAGGGTGGCGAGCGCCGTACCGAGGGCGATCTGCTGGTCGATGTCGAGTTGCTCCTGGTCGATGGTGTAGAGCAGCTCGACGGTCTCGGCGATGGTGTCGGCCACGGCTCCTCCTCCATGTGCGGCGGCGACGACGGACGATGATCACGGCGCTCGATGGAAGCGCTCCCAGCCATCAATGCCCGAAGCGGCCGGATCTCATGCCTGCCCGGTCATTCCGGCAGGTTCGCCAGCACCACGTTCAGCACCGTGACCGCGTCCGGCTTGGAGAGCGGGTTGTTGCCGTTGCCGCATTTCGGCGACTGCACGCAGGAGGGGCAGCCGTGTTCGCAGCCGCATTCGGCGATCGCGTCCCGGGTGGCGCGCAGCCAGGACGACGCCATGCCGTACGCCCGCTCGGCGAAGCCCGCGCCGCCGGGGTGGCCGTCGTAGACGAAGACCGTCGGGGCCTCGGTGTCCGGGTGCACCGCCGTGGACAACCCGCCGATGTCCCACCGGTCGCAGGTGGCCACCAGCGGCAGCAGCCCGATCGCGGCGTGTTCGGCGGCGTGCAGCCCGCCCGGCACGTCGGCCGGGTCCACCCCGGCTGCCGCCAGCGACTCGGGGGAGAGGGTGAACCAGACCGCGACGGTACGCAGTTCCCGCGCCGGCAGGTCCAGCGGACGGGTGTCGATGACCTCGCCGGTGGCGATCCGCCGCCGCTGATACGACACCACCTGGCTGGTGACGTCCACCTCGCCGAGGAACAGCCCGACCGGTCCGGCGTCGACGTACGAACGCACCGACACCACCGACAGTGAGGTGACGTCCCGCGCGTGGGTGGACCAGTCCGGCTCCTCGGGGTGCACCAGCGCGCACCCGTCGTCCAGATCGAGCGAGTCGACCACGTACGACACGCCCTGGTGCAGGTAGACCGCCCCGGAGTGCAGCAGGAAGTGCGCCGACCCGCCGTCGACGGTGCCGAGCAGCCGGCCGGTCGCCGCCTCCACCACGCAGACCGGTGCGCCGCCGTCGCCGCGCAGGTCCACCTGGGGGCGCTCGCGGTGCCGCCAGTACCAGCCGGTCGGCCGCTGCCGCAGCGCGCCCGCCTCGACCAGCGCCGCGACCGTCTCCTTCGCGCCGTCACCGAAGAGTGCGAGGTCGGCGTCGGTCAGCGGGGCCTCGGCCGCGGCGCAGGCCAACTGCGGCCCGAGCACGTACGTGTTCGCCGGGTCGAGCACGGTGGCCTCCACCGGTGCCCCGAACACCGCTTCCGGATGGTGCACCAGGTAGGTGTCGAGCGGGTCGTCCCGGGCGATCAGCACGGCGAGCGCCTCCTGGCCGGATCGCCCAGCCCGTCCGGCCTGCTGCCACAACGACGCCCGGGTGCCGGGATATCCGCAGATCAGCACCGCGTCCAGGCCGATCAGGTCGACGCCCAGCTCCAGGGCGTTGGTCGAGGCGAGCCCGAGCAGGTCGCCGTGCAGCAGCGCGCGTTCCAGTTCCCGGCGTTCCTCGCGCAGGTAGCCGCCCCGGTACGCGGCGACCCGGTCGCCCAGCCCGGGGACCGCCTCGTCGAGGCTGCGCCGGGTGCTGGTGGCGACCACCTCGGCCCCTCGGCGGGACCGGACGAAGGCCAGGGTGCGTACGCCGGAGGCGACGGTGTCGGCGAGCAGGTCGGCGGTCTCCCGTAACGCCGACCGCCGGACCTGGGTCAGATCGGCCGCCTCGTGGACCGGCCCGCCGGAGGGCGACCCGGCGGGCGTCGGGTCGCCCGAGGCGGACCGGGCAGGAGTCGAACCGTGCGCGCCAGAGCCGGCGAGGGACCGGCCCGCGCGGGACCGACCGGCGGGAGGCGGGCCGCCGGCAGCGGAGTCGGCGGGTGCCGCACGTGAGGCGGGTGCCGGGCGGGGGGCGGGGATCGCGGCCGGGTCGGGCGGGAGCAGGGGCGGCTCCCAGAGCGCGAAGGTGACCCCGGCTCTTGGCGAGGTGTCCTCGGTGACCGCCGTCACCGGCAGGCCGGTCAGTCGCCCGGCTGCGGCGGCGGGGTCGCCGGAGGTGGCCGAGGCGAGCACGAACGTCGGGCCGGGGTCACCCGTGGCGGGGCGGTAGCGGGCGCACTGCCGCCGCAGCCGCCGCAGTACGTGGGCCACGTGCGAGCCGAACACGCCCCGGTAGACGTGGCACTCGTCGACCACCACGTACGCCAGTCGGCGCAGGAAACCCGACCACTGGGCGTGGCCGGGCAGGATGCCGTGGTGCAGCATGTCCGGGTTGGTCAGCACGAACCGGGAGTGCCGGCGGATCCACTCCCGTTCGGCGCGCGGGGTGTCACCGTCGTAGCAGGACGGGCGTACGCCCTCGATCTCCAGCGTGGCGACGGCGCGTAACTGGTCGGCGGCGAGCGCCTTGGTGGGGGCCAGGTAGAGCACCGTGGCGCGCGGGTCGGCGAGCAGGGTGGCCAGCGCGGGCAGTTGGTACGCCAACGACTTGCCGGACGCGGTGCCGGTGGCCACCACGACGTGCCGCCGGTCGTACGCGATCTCGGCCGCCTCGACCTGGTGTCGCCAGGGCGTCGTCACCCCCCGCCGGGCGTACGCGGCTCGCAGCTCCTCCGGTGCCCAGTGCGGCCACGGCACCGCGATCCCGGAGCGGGGTGGCACCCGCTCGATGTGGGTGATCGGGTCGGTGGTGTGTCGCTGGCGCAGCCGGCGCAGCAGCTCGCCCGGCGGCGGTCGTTCCGGGCCGCCGCCGGCGGACACGGGAACTGCCGGGGTCACGTTCTGCACTCTCGCACTGGTGTTCGGAAATGGGAAATCGTCGCGTCTGCAGGTCGGGACCGGCCCCGTGAGTCGTCAGGCGCCTTCGGGGGTAATGGTTAGATGCCAGAGAGCTTACGGCTGTGCGAGGGAGGACCGATGGAGCTGTCGCTGGCGACCCGCACCGTGGGGGAGCACACGGTGCTCGAGGTCGGCGGTGAGGTGGATGTCTACACCGCCCCCCGGCTGCGTGAGCGGCTTCTGGAGTTGATCGACTCCGGGGCCCGGCACGTGGTGGTCGACCTCGGCCGGGTGGACTTCCTCGACTCCACCGGCCTGGGTGTGCTGGTCGGCGCGCTCAAGCGTCTGCGGACCGCCGACGGCACCTTCTCGCTGGTCTGCGACAAGGAGCCGCTGCTCAAGATCTTCCGGATCACCGCGCTGGACCAGGTATTCCCGCTGCATCCCACGGTCGAAGCGGCGACCGGCACCGGCGCGTGATGGCGACGGTCCGGCTCTCCTTCTCTCCGGCGCCGGTGCACGTGCGCACCGCCCGCCTGGTCGGCGTGGCGGTGGCGCGGCGGGCCGGAGTCCGCGAGGACCTGCTCGACGAGGTGCGGCTGGCCATCGGTGAGGCGTGCACCCGTGCGGTCGCCCTGCACCGTCAGTACGGCGTGCCCGATCCGGTGCTGGTCGAGATGTCCGACTCCGGGTCGTACGCGGTGCGGGTGGTGGACCGCGCGCCGATCGAGGCGAGCATCGGTCTCGCCGCGCTCGACGCCGACCAGTTGGCCAACGAGTCCCTCGACGAGGACGACCTCACCACCGGTGTCGGGTTCGCCCTGCTCGCGGGCTTCGTCGAGGATCTTCAGGTGCGGCCGGTCGACGACGGTGTCGGGACCGAGGTGCGGATGGTCTGGCCGGTCGGTCGCTGACCCGTCGGCGCCGCCGGTGTCCGCGCATCACGTCAGCGCCGCGTCATGCGGCATTCGTGGCGCCGAGTCTCGATTCATCGGGGCCGTATTCCCTGTGCTGGGAATGCGGCCCCGTTGGCATGGACCCGTTCCTATATCAGATTTCTTTTCATAACACAGCGACGAAGATCATCGGCCGATGGTGCCACCTCGGTGTGACCTCGAACACTGCGGAGGGCTACAGTACCCGGGTTGTCAGCAAGTGATCCACCGGGCAGCCAGCGCAGATGGGCGTCCGTCGCCGGTTCTCGCCGGGTGGGTGGCGCGCACTTGCGAATTCGCATACAGGCACCGGCCGGTGCGTCTCCATCGGCCGGTGCGTTGTTCGGCACAGGAGGACACAGATGTCCGACACCTTGGCCGCCGAGGGCGGCGGGATCTCCCTAACCGGAGCCAATGTCACGTACGTCGTCATCGCCGCGGTGATCGCGTTGGTCGCGCTCGCCTTCGCCGCCGCGCTGACGAAGACCGTGTTGGCCGCCGGCAAGGGCACCACCAACATGCAGGAGATCTCGGGGGCCGTGCAGGAGGGCGCCTCGGCCTACCTGATCCGGCAGTTCCGGACTCTGGCGATCTTCGTGGTGATCGCCGTGGTCCTGCTGTTCCTGCTGCCGGTGCACAACACCGAGGGCAGCGAGACCGCGGTGAAGATCGGGCGCTCGCTCTTCTTCGTGGTCGGCGCGCTGTTCAGCGCCTTCATCGGTGGCGCCGGCATGTGGCTGGCCACCCGGGCCAACCTGCGCGTGGCCGCCGCCGCCCGGGAACGCGAAGGCGGCCGGGAAGCGGCCATGAAGATCGCCTTCCGGACCGGTGGCGTGGTCGGCTTCCTCACCGTCGGCCTCGGCCTCTTCGGTGCCGCGCTGGTCGTGCTGGTCTTCCGGGGTGACGCGCCGACCGTGCTGGAGGGCTTCGGCTTCGGTGCCGCCCTGCTGGCCATGTTCATGCGGGTCGGCGGCGGCATCTTCACCAAGGCGGCCGACGTCGGCGCCGACCTGGTCGGCAAGGTCGAGCAGGGCATCCCCGAGGACGACCCGCGCAACGCCGCCACCATCGCCGACAACGTGGGCGACAACGTCGGCGACTGCGCCGGCATGGCCGCCGACCTGTTCGAGTCGTACGCGGTCACCCTGGTCGCCGCGCTGATCCTGGGCCGCGCCGCGTTCGGCAGCGACGGCCTGGTGCTCCCGCTGATCATCTCCACGATCGGCGTGCTCGTCGCCATCATCGGTGTCTTCATCACCCGGCTGCGCGCCTCGGACCGCAACGGTCTGACCGCGATCAACCGGGCCTTCTACCTCTCCGCGGTGATCTCGGCGGTGCTGGTCGCGATCGCCACGGTCTTCTACCTCCAGCCCACCTGGGCCGCGCAGCTCGGCGACAACTGGCGGGAGAGCCTCGGGGTGGACGGCGGCGACCCGCCGTTCGGCCCGCGCGGCGTGGTGATCGGCGCGGTCGTCATCGGCATCGTGCTCGCCGCCGCGATCCAGGCGCTGACCGGCTACTTCACCGAGACCGACCGGCGTCCGGTGCAGGACATCGGCAAGAGCTCGCAGACCGGTGCGGCCACCGTCATCCTCGCCGGCATCAGCGTCGGCCTGGAGTCGGCGGTCTACTCGGCGCTGCTCATCGCGGGCGGTGTCTTCGGCGCGTTCCTGCTGGGCGGCGGCTCGATCACCCTGTCGCTGTTCGCCGTGGCGCTGGCCGGCACCGGTCTGCTGACCACCGTCGGCGTGATCGTCGCGATGGACACCTTCGGCCCGATCTCCGACAACGCCCAGGGCGTGGCCGAGATGTCCGGTGACATCGACGAGCACGGCGCCCGGACGCTCACCGAGCTGGATGCCGTCGGCAACACCACCAAGGCGATCACCAAGGGCATCGCGATCGCCACCGCCGTGCTGGCCGCCACCGCGCTGTTCGGCTCCTACACCGACACGCTGCGCATCGCGTACGCCGACGCCGGGGTGACCGACGTCGGTGCCGAGATCCTCAACGCGCTGAACGTGGCCAACCCGCAGAACCTGGTCGGTCTGATCATCGGTGCGGCCGTGGTGTTCCTCTTCTCCGGCCTGGCCATCAACGCGGTCTCCCGCTCGGCCGGCGCCGTGGTGATGGAGGTCCGCCGACAGTTCCGCGAGCTGCCCGGGATCATGGACGGCACCCAGCGCCCGGAGTACGGCAAGGTGGTCGACATCTGCACCCGGGACGCCCAGCGTGAGCTGCTGACGCCCGGTCTGCTGGCGATCCTGGCGCCGATCGCGGTCGGTTTCGGCCTCGGGCCCGGCGCGCTGGCGTCGTACCTGGCCGGTGCGATCGGGGCGGGCACGCTGATGGCGGTCTTCCTGGCCAACTCCGGCGGTGCCTGGGACAACAGCAAGAAGATGGTCGAGGACGGCGCGTACGGCGGCAAGGGCTCCGACGCGCACGCGGCGACCGTCATCGGCGACACCGTCGGTGACCCGTTCAAGGACACCGCCGGCCCGGCCATCAACCCGCTGCTCAAGGTGATGAACCTGGTCTCGCTGCTGATCGCGCCGGCCGTGGTGGCCTGGAGCATCGGCGAGGACCGCAACGTCGGCCTGCGGGTCGGTGTCGCGCTGGTGGCGACCCTGATCATCGTCGCGGCGGTGGTGTTCAGCAAGCGCAAGAGCGTGGCGATGGACGAGGGCAACGACAGCGGTGGCACCGGCACCGCTGACCCGCGTCCGGAGGCGATCAAGGCCTGACGCCCGTCGGCACCGCGGTCCCCGGTCGGTTCGTCGCCGACCGGGGACCGCTCGCCTGTACGGCCCGTACACCTGACCGGTGCCGACGGCGAGGAGAAGCCGTACCCTGCAACGCATGCGTACCTGCCGGGCGGCGACCGCCGGAAAGCTCACGGTGGTCCTGGCTACGCTGGTTCTGCTGGCCGCCTGCGGCTCCAGCGGTCCGAGCCCTCGGGCGTGGGCGGCGTCGGTGTGCACCGCGCTGAGCCCGTGGCGCGCCGAGATCAGCAAGTTGACCAGCAGCACCAACGAGCAGATGACCGCACAGACCACCCCCGCGCAGGCCAAGGAGAACCTGGTCCGCCTCTTCGCCGGTGCCGAGGAGGCCAGCGAGACCGCGCGGCTCAAGGTGGAGCAGGCCGGCGTACCCAAGGTGGAGCAGGGCGAGGAGGTCTCCGCCGGCTTCCGGGCCGCGCTCGCCTCGATGCGGGACGCCTACGGCCGGGCCCGCACCACCATCGACGGGCTCGGCATCGGCGAGGCCGGCACCTTCTACGACGGCGTCCGGTCGACGGTGGAGACCCTTCAGCAGGAGTACGACGCCAGTGCGCTGGACACCAGCCGGCTCAACTCGGAGGAGTTGAAGCGCGCCTTCGACGAGGTACCTGAATGCCGTTGAGCGGTTCCGGAGAGACACCGGCGGCACTCCCGCTGCCGGTGACCTTCCCGGTGCCCGACCCGGCGACACGCCGACGCGGCGAGCCGGCCGAACGCCCCACAGTGCCCGAGCGGGGTGCCACCGGCGAACGGCAACTGGTCTTCTTCGGCGCGGAGACCGGGGAACCCTCCGTGGCCGACCTGGCCGGGCTGCTCGCCGGGCCGGGCGAGGTGCACCGGATGGGCGGGACCGCCCGCCTGACGGTGGAGGTGGACGCCGCCTGGCGGGTGCACGTGCTCGTCACCGAGTTGGGTCGTCGGGGCGTACGGGCGACCTGGGAACCGACCGAGGACCGGCGGTACGCGGTACGGACGGCGTACACCCGGACGATCGTGCCGCTGGCGGCGGCCTGGCTGCGCGGCCCGACCCAGTCGCCGCCCTCGGGTTTCCAGCTCGACGGCCGTCGGCTGCGGCTCTGGCTGGCCGCCGCCGGAGTGGCCGAAACGCCCGACTTCGTCCTTCGTCTCGGCGGCACCGATCCCCGCCGGTGGGCGATGGTCGGCGCGGCGCTGCACGCGGCCGGGCTCACCGGCGACCTGCTCGCGCCGGATGCGGGCGGGCCGGCGTACCGGATCGCCGGTCGACGCCGGTCGTCACGCCTCGCGGAGCTGGTGGGTGAGCGTCCGGACGCGGCTCCGCCCGGCACCTGGCCGACCCGCGACTGATCCGCCGCCGGCTGTCCGATCGAAGACAGCCGGGCGTCGGGAAACACAGGGAGAATCGGCCGGGTCGCACCTCCACCGAGGGGCCGCCCTGATCACAGTGACCCGTTCCATGCCCTACTCAGGGTGTACGGTGACGCCGTCCGGCGCGACCACAGATCGTCCCGGGCGAATTGCCGCCCGCGAAACCCGAAACACGGACGGCGCGTTACGTTGGACATCCGGACCGCTGGGTATCGGTGGGGCGAGTGCGCCCGGAACCGGGCGATGGCGCGGCCATGAGCAGGAAAGAGGTCGAAGCAGACGTGCCGAGCAACGCTGGAACCACCCGTCTGGTCATCGTCGAGTCTCCGGCGAAGGCCAAGACGATCTCGGGCTACCTCGGCCCGGGGTACGTCGTGGAGGCCAGCTTCGGGCATGTCCGCGACCTGCCGCGTAACGCTGCCGACGTGCCCGCCCGGTACAAGGGCGAGTCCTGGGCCCGGCTCGGCGTCGACGTCGACAACGGCTTCCACGCCCTCTACGTCGTCTCCGCCGACCGCAAGCAGCAGATCAGCAAGCTGACCAAGCTCGCCAAGGAGGTCGACGAGATCTTCCTGGCGACGGATGAGGACCGCGAGGGCGAGGCGATCGCCTGGCACCTGGTCGAGACGCTCAAGCCGAAGGTGCCGGTCCGGCGGATGGTCTTCCACGAGATCACCAAGCCGGCGATCCAGGCGGCGGTGGCCAACCCCCGGGAGATCGACCGCGACCTGGTCGACGCCC
Organism: Verrucosispora sp. NA02020; assembly: GCF_013364215.1. Classification (NCBI taxonomy): domain Bacteria; kingdom Bacillati; phylum Actinomycetota; class Actinomycetes; order Micromonosporales; family Micromonosporaceae; genus Micromonospora; species Verrucosispora sp. NA02020. The sequence goes on from NZ_CP054923.1 coordinate 592,032, forward strand.
AGGAGGCCCGGCGCATCCTCGACCGCCTCTACGGCTACGAGGTCTCCCCGGTGCTGTGGAAGAAGGTCATGCCGAGGCTCTCGGCGGGCCGGGTGCAGTCCGTGGCTACCCGGATCGTGGTCGAGCGGGAGCGGCAGCGGATGGCCTTCCGCACCGCCGAGTACTGGGACATCCTGGCCACGCTCGCCGTGACGAACGCCGGTGAGGGCCCGCGCACCTTCAACGCCACCCTGGTCGCGCTGAACGGCGACCGGATCGCCACCGGCAAGGACTTCGAGCCCACCACCGGCCGGGTCAAGCCCGGCGCCGGCGTGGTGCACCTCGACGAGAGCGGAGCGCGGGGGCTCGCCGCCCGCCTCGACGGGCGGCCGTTCACCGTCACCCGCGTCGAGGAGAAGCCGTACCGCCGTCGCCCGTACGCGCCCTTCATCACCTCCACGCTCCAGCAGGAGGCGGCCCGCAAGCTGCGGTTCTCGTCGCAGCAGACGATGCGTACCGCGCAGCGGCTCTACGAGAACGGCTACATCACCTACATGCGTACCGACTCGGTGAGCCTGTCGGAGACCGCCATCGCGGCGGCCCGCCGACAGATCGTCGAGTTGTACGGCGAGCGCAGCGTGCCGCCGGAGCCGCGCCGCTACACCGGCAAGGTGAAGAACGCGCAGGAGGCGCACGAGGCGATCCGCCCGGCCGGGGACAACTTCCGTACCCCGGGCGAGGTGGCCAAGGAGTTGTCGGCCGAGGAGTTCAAGCTCTACGAGCTGATCTGGCGGCGCACCATCGCCTCGCAGATGACCGACGCGGTCGGCTCCAGCGTCTCGGTCCGGATCCGGGCCACCACCGTCGGCGGCGAGGAGGCCGACTTCGGCGCCACCGGCAAGACCATCACCGACCCGGGCTTCCTGCGCGCGTACGTCGAGTCCAGCGACGACGAGAACGCCGAGGCCGAGGACGCCGAGCGCCGGCTGCCCAACCTGGTCAAGGACCAGCCGCTGACCGCCGACCAGTTGGCGGCGCAGGGCCACCACACCCAGCCGCCCGCCCGCTACACCGAGGCGTCGCTGGTCAAGGCGCTGGAGGAGTTGGGCATCGGTCGCCCCTCCACGTACGCGTCGATCATGCAGACCATCCAGGACCGTGGGTACGTGGTCAAGCGCGGCCAGGCGATGATCCCCTCGTTCCTCGCGTTCGCCGTGATCGGGCTGATGGAGCGGCACTACCCGCGCCTGATCGACTACGACTTCACGGCCAGCATGGAGAACGAGCTGGACGAGATCGCCGGTGGTGACCACGCGGCCGTCGACTTCCTCACCGCGTTCTACTTCGGCACCACCAACGGTGCCGGTGACCAGGACATCGCCCGTTCCGGTGGGCTCAAGAAGCTGGTCACCGAGAACCTCAGCGACATCGACGCGCGCAGCGTCAACTCGATCCCGCTCTTCAGCGACGAGGAGGGACGCGAGGTCGTGGTGCGGGTCGGCCGGTACGGGCCGTACCTCCAGCGTCGGGTGCCCGGCGAGGAGCAGGCACCGGCCGCCGAGGGCGAGGAGGGCGCGGCCCCGGGCGACCGGGCGCCGATCCCCGAGGGCCTCGCGCCGGACGAACTGACCCCGGAGAAGGTCCACGAGCTGTTCCTCGGCGGCGGGGGCGAGCGCAAGCTCGGCGACGACCCGGCGACCGGCGAGCCGATCGTGCTCAAGTCCGGCCGGTTCGGCCCGTACGTGGCCAGTGGCGAACGCAAGTCCTCGCTGCTGCGCTCGCAGTCCCCGGACTCGCTCACCTTCGACGAGGCGCTCAAGCTGCTCAGCCTGCCCCGGGTGATCGGGGTGGCCCCGGACGGCGCGGAGGTGGTGGCCAACAACGGCCGCTACGGCCCGTACGTCAAGCAGGGCGACGAGTTCCGTTCGCTGGACTCGGAAGACAAGATGTTCACCGTCACGCTGGACGAGGCGCTGGCCCTGCTGGCCGCACCGAAGAACCGGCAACGACGGGCCGCCGCGCCGCCGCTGCGGGAGATGGGTGCCGACCCGTTGACCGAGAAGCCACTGGTCATCAAGGACGGTCGGTTCGGCCCGTACGTCACCGACGGGGAGACGAACGCGTCACTGCGGCGTGGCCAGACCCCGGAGGCGCTGACCCTGGAGGAAGCCTCCGAGATGCTCGCCGAGAAGCGGGCGAAGGGTCCGGCGCCGAAGAAGAAGGCCGCTGCCAAGAAGGCACCCGCCAAGAAGGCCCCCGCCAAGGCCGGTGCCGCCAAGACCGCCGCCTCGAAGTCCACCGCCACCAAGGCCACCGCCTCGAAGTCGGCGTCGAAGGCGGCAGCCTCGAAGGCCGCACCGAGGAAGGCGGCGCCGAAGAAGGCCACCGCCGCCAAGAAGGCCCCCGCCGCCGACTGACCCCGTCCACCGACGGACTCGCCCCACACCGCCGGGGCCCCACCGGAGTTGACCAAGGGGTTTGCACCCTCGGACCTGCCCCCTCCGTGACCAAACTCCTTGATCGACACGGGGTTCAGGGGGTGGCGGTGGGTGTGGGGGTGGGGTGGGGGCCCAGGAGGGTGTCTAGGTAGGGGGTGGTGAAGGTGCGGTGCGGGTCCAAACGGGCACGCATCTGCTGGAACTCCTGCCAGCGCGGGTAGGCGTCGGCCAGCGCCGCGGCGTCGCGCCAGTGCAGTTTGCCCCAGTGCGGGCGTCCGGTCAGGCCGGTCGCCACCTGTTCGAAGGCCCGGAAGTACGGCTCGTACGGCATCCCGACGTACTGGTGCACCGCGATGTACGCCGACTCGCGACCGTACGAGTGCGACAGCCAGATGTCGTCGGCGGCGGTGAAGCGGACCTCGACCGGGAACAGCACCTTGAACGGCAACCCGTCGATGATCCGGCGCAGCGCGTCGAGTGCCTCGCCGACGGCGTCGCGCGGCAGTGCGTACTCCATCTCGGTGAAGCGGACCCGGCGCGGGGTGCAGAAGACCGTGTCGGAGCGTCCGGTGTAGGCGCGTTCGCTGAGCACCCGCGCGCTGACGGCGCTGATCGGTGGGGCCAGGGCCGGTGCGGCGCGACCGAGCCGGCAGGCGGCGGCGAAGACGTTGTTGGCCATGAAGTCGTCGTCCAGCCACCGGCGCCAGCCGGGTAGCGGTCGGTCGTCGGCGGCCGTCCGGTCGTTGGTCTTGAGCTGCACCCTGGTGGTGTACGGGAACCAGAAGAACTCGACGTGGTCGTGCCGGTCGATCAGGTCGGGCAGCCCGGCGAGTACGGCGTCGAGGTGGGCGGGGCGTTCGTGGGCCCGCAGCACGAAGGCGTCCACGCAGCGCAGGGTGACCTCGACCAGGACGCCGAGGGCGCCGAGCGAGATCCGGGCCGCGTCGAACACGTCGGGGTGCTGGTCGGCGGAGCAGTGCAGGACCTCGCCGGTTCCGGTGACCAGGGTCAGCGCCTCGACGAAGGTGGCCAGTCCGCCGTGTCCGGCGCCGGTGCCATGGGTGCCGGTGGAGATCGCGCCGGCCACGGTCTGCGCGTCGACGTCGCCGAGGTTCGGCAGCGCCAGGCGGTGCGTGGCGAGGAGCGAGTTCAGTTCCCGCAGCGTCATCCCGGCCGGTACGGTGACGAGACGTCGATCGGTGTCCACGCGTACGTCGACGGCGAGTCGGCTCAGGTCCATCCGCCGGTCGTGGGCGACCGCGACGGCGGTGAAGGAGTGTCCACTGCCGACCGGCCGGATCCGTTCACCGGCGGCGGTGGCGGAGCGTACGTGCTCGGCGACCTCTCCGACGGACGTCGGGCGCAGGACGCCGGTCGCCACGCTGTGCTGGTTGCCGCCCCAGTTGGACCAGGCGGTGGGGGTGCGTCCGGTGCCGGTCATGGCGCGCTCCTCAAGACGAATATGAACCGAGTTCATATCAGGAACGTTCTTCCTGGTAAATACCGCAATCGAGGTCCGCTCGTTGTACCGGTAGTCACGAACTCGTGACGTGCAGATATGTTCATCCGTCGAAGGGGGGTGGCGAGTGTCAACTTCAGCCGCCACGACCGGCCCACTGCGTCGCGTACCAGTGCAGGGTCGTAGTGTCGCGCGCGTCCAGCGGATGCTGGACGCCTGCGCTGAACTCGTCGACGAGGTGGGGTACGAAGGACTGACCACCACCCTGCTCGCCGAGCGGGCCGAGGTGGCGATCGGATCGGTCTACCAGTTCTTTCCGGACAAGCGGGCGATCGTGCAGGCGCTCACGCTGCGCACGATGGAGTCCTACCTCCAGCGGCTCGACGAACGCTTCGCCTCGGACGACCTGACTCACTGGTGGGACGGGGTCGACGCGGGCATCGACGAGTACATCACGATGCACCGCACCGTTCCCGGCTTCCGTACCCTGCACTTCGGCGACGTGGTCGACCTGCATCTGCTCGATGAGCAGCGCGACAACAACGGGGTGATCGCCGACCAGTTGGCCCGGGTGCTCACCGAACGGTTCGGGCTCGCCGACGTTCCCGACCTGCGTTTCCACCTGGAGATCGCAGTAGAGGCGGCGGACTCCCTGATCAAGCTCGCGTTCCGGCGCACGTCGGACGGCGACGACCGGGTGCTGGCCGAGGCGAAGGCGCTGATCCGGGAGTACCTGCACCGCCAGATGGAGGCGCGGGGCGACACCGGCCGCCGGCCGGTCGGGCAGCCCGCGAAGCCGGGCGACGACCAGATCGCCGAGGCCGCCGAGCCGCCGGCCACGCAGCGCGCCTGACCTCACCCGACCCGGCGACGCAGCCCGCGGGGAACCCGCCCGGCCCGCCGGACCGGTAGCACCGAGTGCACCACGCCACGACCACGGCGGAGAACCACGCCGTGGTGTCGGTGCGGAGTGCTCAGAGGAAGGCGTGTCCCTCGCCCCGATAGGTCGGTACGGTGCCCACCACGTGGTCGCCGTCGACCAGGTGCAGCTCGTTCACCCGTTCGCACAGCTCGCCGGACTTGGCGTGGCGGAACCAGACCCGGTCTCCGACACGCAGGGTGGCGGCCGGTGCGCCGGTCAGCGGGGTCTGCACCTCGCCGGCACCCTCGGCGCCGAGCAGCTTCAGGCCGGTCGGCAGCCACGGGCGGGGCAGCCGGCTGTCAGCGGCGGAACCGGAGGCGATCCAGCCGCCGCCGAGCACGGTGGCCAGGTCGGGTGCCGGCCGGCGGACCACCGCGCAGGCGAAGAACGCCGCCGGGGTGGGCCGCCAGGTGCGGTACGCGTCGAAGAGCGTCGGTCCGTACAGCCCCGATCCCGCGGTGACCTCGGTGACCGCGGGATCGGCGCTGGTGGCGGCCACGCTGCCGGTCCCGCCGCCGTTGACGAACTCCAGGTCGGCGTGTTCGCGTACCGCAGCCACCGCCGCACCTCGGCGGGCCAGCAACTCGCGGTACGACCCGCGCTGGGCCACCCGGATCGCGGCGCCGAGCACCGCCTGCCCCGGCGGGGCGTCGCCCAGGCCGGCGATCTGCGCCTCGTACGACATCAGGCCGACCAGCCGGTAGCCGGCCCGCCGGGCGACGGTGGCGGCGAGTCGACCGGCAGCCCGGGCGGTGTGCACCGGTGAGCGGCGGACCCCGACGTGCACCCGGCCGCCCAGCAGTCGCCACGAGGCGTCCAGGTCGAGGCAGACACGCAGCTCCGGGCGGTGGCCCGGGGCGGTCACCGTGTCGTAGAAGTCGAGCTGACCGGGGTCGTCGACCATCAGCGTGATCGCCGCCGCCAGCGCCGGATCGGCGGCCAGCTCGGTCAGCGCCCCCCGGTCGGCGGTGGGGTACGCCACCAGCACGTCGGCGGTGACCCCGGTCCGGACCAGCCAGATCGCCTCGGGCAGCGTGAACGCCATCACCGACCGCCAGCCCGGGCGGGCCAGCGCGCGGGCGATCAGGTCCCGGCAGCGCAGCGACTTGCTGGCGATCCGCAGCGGCTTGCCGATGGCCCGCGAGGTCAACGCGGCGGCATTGTCGTCGAAGGCCGTGAGGTCGACCACCGCGTACGGAGGGTCGAGGTGCGCGGTCGCCCGGTCCAGCCGGTGGCGCAGGTTATCGCTGTCGGTGGCCACGTGTGCACGCTAACTGTGAAACGGTGAATGCGAAATACCCTCGCATCTGGCGGCCGGGGTCGGGTTGGCAACCGCGTCCTAGGCTCGGCGAGCAGGTGATGCGCGACGGGGGGAGGTCCCCGTCGGGACTAGAGTGTTCCACCGGGGGTGCCCAGCGATGGGCCGGCACGTGGAGGTACGGCCATCGAAAGCCAGTTCAACGGCGAGTCGTCCGGCGTGTCGCCGTCCGCGGACCAGCCCGCCGGGACAGCCGGCCGGGACACGACCGGCTTACCCGGCGGCGGTGCCGCCGGCCAGCCCGCCGATCCCAAGAGCCCACCGGGCGCGCCCACCGACCCGAAGAGCCCACCGAGCGGGCCCGCCGCCCAGGCCGACCTGTCCGGCTACGGCGCGATCCGCTCGGTGCTGCGTATCCGCCCGTTCCGCCGGCTCTGGATCGTGCTCGGCGCCGCCTCCTTCGGTGACTGGCTCGGCCTGCTCGCCACCAGTGTCTTCGCCGCCGCTCAGGTGGAGGGGAACACCGCCAAGGGCGCTGCGTTCGGTGGCGTGATCGCCATCCGGCTGCTGCCCGCACTGGTCCTCGGCCCGTTCGCCGGGGTGCTCGCCGACCGGTTCGACCGCCGCTGGACCATGGTCATCTGCGACGTGCTGCGATTCCTGCTGTTCGCCTCCATCCCGCTGTACGCGCTCACCGGCGCCAGCGGCGCCCGGGTGGTGAGCTGGGCGGCGATCGCCACGTTCCTGATCGAGACGGTCACCCTGCTCTGGATCCCGGCCAAGGAGGCCGCGGTCCCCAACCTCATCCCGCGTGCCCGGCTGGAGACCGCCAACCAGCTCACGCTCATCACCACGTACGGCCTGACCCCGATCGCCGCCGCGATCCTGCTCGCCTCGGGCGACGGCATTGTCCGGGGTGTGACCGGCGGCGAGATGCCCGCCTGGGCCGAGCCGGCCCAGCTCGCGCTCTGGTTCAACGCGTTCTCCCGCCTCGCCACCGCCCTGGTGGTGGCGTTCGGCATCAAGGAGATCAGCCAGGCGCAGACCGCCGAGGGGGAGCGCACCGAGCAGAGCATGCTGCGCCAGTTCGCCGAGGGATGGCGGTTCATCGCCCAGACCCCGCTGGTCCGCGGCCTGGTCCTGGGCATCCTGGGTGCCTTTGCCGGCGGCGGCATCGTGATCGGCACCGCCCGCTTCTTCGCCGCCTCGCTCGGCGCCGGTGACGCCGCGTTCTATCTGCTCTTCGGCGCGATCTTCCTGGGCCTGGGGATCGGCATCGGGCTCGGCCCGATGATCGTCCGGGACATGTCCCGGCGCCGCTGGTTCGGCATGAGCATCGTGCTGGCCAGCGCCTCGGTGATGACGCTGGCCTTCGCCTTCCACCTGTCCATGGCCCTGCTCGGCGCGATCCTGGTCGGCGCCGGGGCCGGGATGGCCTTCCTCTCCGGCACCACGCTGCTCGGCGGCGAGGTCGCCGACGAGGTACGCGGTCGGGTCTTCGCCGTGGTGCAGATCGGTACCCGGCTGGTGCTGATCCTGGCCATCGCGCTGGGCAGCCTGCTCGCCGGCGTCGGCGGCTCCCGGACGTTCGAGATCGCCGACCTGGGCATCTCGGTCTCCTCGACGCGGCTGCTGCTGCTCGTCGCCGGTGCCGCCGGGATCTTCGCCGGGATCAGCGCGTTCGGGCAGATGGACGACAAGAAGGGCGTACCGGTCCTGGCCGACCTGTGGGGGTCGATCCGGGGTCGCCCGCTGATGCCGGCCGAGCCGTTCGTCTCGGCCGGGCTCTTCGTGGTCTTCGAGGGTGGCGAGGGCGCGGGCAAGTCGACCCAGCTCGCCCAGCTCGCCGAGCGGTTGCGCGGCGACGGGCGGGACGTGGTGGTGACCCGGGAACCGGGTGCGACCGCCGTCGGCACCCGGATCCGGTCGATGGTGCTGGACACCACCGGGGACGAGGCGCCCTCGCCGCGCGCCGAGGCCCTGCTCTACGCCGCCGACCGGGCTCACCACGTGGCCACCGTGGTCCGTCCCGCCCTGGTCCGGGGCGCGGTGGTGATCAGTGACCGGTACGTCGACTCCTCCCTGGCGTACCAGGGTGCCGGTCGTACGCTGCCGGTCGACGAGGTCTCCTGGCTCTCCTCCTGGGCCACCGGTGGGCTCAAGCCCGACCTGGTGGTGCTGCTCGACGTCGACCCCCGGACCGGACTGTCCCGGGTGGCCGCACGGAGCCAGGCCGCCGACCGGCTGGAGGCCGAGTCGGTGGGCTTCCACGAGCGGGTCCGGTACGCCTTCCTCGACCTGGCCGCCGCCGACCCCAAGCGGTACCTCGTCCTCGACGGCTCCCGCCCGGCGGAGGAGATCGCCGAGCAGGTGGCCGGCCGGGTGGAGGAGCTGCTCGGTGCCGCCGGCGGCATCTCGCACCCGGACCCGGCGAACGGCCCGGACACCTCGGTCCAGCCCGAGTTATCCCCATCGGAGCTGGTGACGACGGAGCGAAGTTGATGCCGGACGCCTTCGCCGACCTGGTCGGGCAGGACGACGCGGTGGAGACGCTGCGCCGTGCGGCGTCGGCCGCCGCCGCGGTGCTGCGCACCGTCGACGGCCCGGACACCGGGCCGACGGCGTCCCCGGACGGTCCGGACGAGGGCGACGGTACGTCCCCGGGGGGCGACCCGGGCGCGGGGATGACCCATGCCTGGATCTTCACCGGGCCGCCGGGGTCGGGTCGGTCGGTGGCGGCACGTGCCTTCGCCGCCGCGTTGCAGTGCGTCCACGGCACCGGCTGCGGCACCTGCCCGGGATGCCACACCACGCTCGCCGGCACCCACGCCGACGTGCGGCTGGTGGTGCCCGAGGGACTCTCCATCGGCGTCAACGACATGCGGGCGCTGGTGCTCCGCGCGGCCAGCACCCCGTCCGGCGGGCGCTGGCAGGTGGTGATCATCGAGGACGCCGACCGGTTGACCGAGGCGGCCGGCAACGCGCTGCTCAAGGCCGTGGAGGAACCGCCGCCGAGGACCGTCTTCCTGCTCTGCGCGCCGTCCACCCACCCGGACGACATCTCGGTGACCATCCGGTCGCGCTGCCGGGTCGTACCACTGCGGCAGCCCTCGGCCGAGGCGGTCGCCGAGGTGCTGGTCCGTCGCGACGGCATCGCGCCCGACGTGGCCCGGTGGGCGGCGGCGGCCACCCAGGGACACGTGGGGCGGGCCCGGCGGCTGGCCGGCGATCCACAGGCCCGGTCGCGGCGGGACGCGGTGCTCGCGGTGCCGCGTCGGCTGACCGGGGTGGGTGCCGCGTTCGACGCGGCGTCCGCGCTGATCGAGGCGGCCGAGGCGGAGGCCGAGGCGTCCGTGGCCGAGCTGGACGCGGCGGAGCGTGCCGCGCTGGAGACCGCGCTCGGGGCGGGCGGCACCGGCCGGGGCGCGGCGGGGGCCGCCCGGGGCTCCGCCGGCCAACTGAAGGAGCTGGAGCGCCGCCAGAAGTCCCGGGCGACCCGGGCTCAGCGGGACGCGCTGGACCGGGCCCTGGTCGACCTGGCCGCCTTCTATCGGGACGCACTCGCCGTGGCATGGTCGGCGCCGGTGGCGCCGGTGCACACCGACACCGTCGACCTGGCCGACGCCGGTGCCCGCAAGTGGCAGGCGGAGGGGGCGTTGCGGCGGCTGGAGGCGGTGCTCACCTGCCGGTCCGCGATCGAGGCCAACGTCAAGCCCCGGATCGCGGTCGAGTCGATGATGCTCGCCCTCTGGAAGGGCTGACCCCGGCCCGCGTCCCGCCGGATGCCGCGTCCTGACGGAGCGGTCGGCTCCGGGATCCGCGCAGGCATCGACACGCCCGATTCTGGTGCGGTACGGTCCGGTGTGCCGTGGTGACGGCGGCGGTACGCACAGTGAGGGCGACTGGGGAGGAGTCCGCTGATGCCTCGGGGCGAGATCGACGAGGCGTGGATCGAGGAGGCGGTCCGACGCTACCGTCGGATCGAGTCCCTCCAGGCCGAGTTCGACCAGGCCGTGGCGACGGTCGAGGTCACCGTCCGGTCGCCGGACGGCCTCGTCGAGGTGGTGGTGACCGCCGGTGGCCGGATCACCGACGTGCGTTTCCTCGGCCCGCTGCACGCCCGCCAGCCGCGTGACGTCGCGGGTTCGGTGCGGGCCGCGGTGGTCGCCGCGGCGGACGCCGCCCAGTGGGCCCGGGAGAAGCTGCACAACGAGACGTTCACCGCCTACCGGCCACTGACGGGGGCGTGACATGGACACCCTTCGTGCCCTGGCCGCACGGATCGACGAGGCGAGCGCCACGTTGACCGCGCTGTCCCGCTCGGTCACCGCCGCCGACCCCGCGCAGGTCTCGTTCGGCGCGGACGCGCCGGGGAGACCCGGCGAGATCGGGCGGGCGCTGCACCGGCAGTGGATCACCGCCACCGGTGACCGGGCCCGTGAGGCACACGCCGCCGCCGCGCAGTTGACCGCCACGGCGGCTGCGCTGCGCCAGGCCGCCGACCGCTATTCCGACACCGACTCCGCCGCCTCCCGCCGGCTGGCCGGGGAGAGGTGATGGACGCCCTGGACCGGCTCGCCGAGCCCGGGATCGACCTGCTGCGCCGGGTCGACACCCTGCTCGCCGCCGGGGCTCCGGAGGGCCACCGGGTCTGGCCGTTGCTGCGTCGGATGCAGGTGCTGCCCGGCGACGCACTGCGCAGCTTCCTCGACCTGCGGGCGGCACCGTTGGCCGGTGCCGGGCACACGGTGCGCCGGCACGTGCACGGGTACGACCACGCCTGCGCCACGCTGACCGATCCGCTGCTCTGGTCCGGGCCGGCCGCCGCCGCGTACGGGCAGTCCCGCACGATGCTGCTGCGCCACCTCGACGACGGCCCGGAGAGTCTGGTCGGGCGTCTGGAGGCCACCGCCGGCTACGCCGACGCCCTCGCCGACTGGGTGGAGGGCAGCCGGCTCACCGTCGCCCGCACCCTGGCCGAGGTGATCGGTTCGGCCGAGGCGGTCTCGGTGGTGGCGGCCACCTCCATCACCCGGGAGTCGCCGCACTCCGGGCCCTCGTCGCCGGGCACTCCTGCCGCCGCCGAGATCGCGGCCCGGGTGCTGGCCGTGCTCTGCGTCGCGTACGACGGGGCGGAGACGCTCCTGCGGCAGTGGGCGCCGAGCCTGGCCGAGTCCCCGTTGCGGACGACGTCGACCCGGTTCCGCCCCGGCGCCGCCCCGGGCGGGACGACCACCCGCGTCGGCTGGTAGCAGCACGGCCAGACGTCCCGGCCGGGCTCGGCCGGTGAGCGGGGCGCGCTGGCACGCAGCACGGCGCCGCACACGGGAACCCGATCGGGCCCACGCGGCGGCGCCGTGACTTTCCTGCACCCCCCCGCAGGTCTGTCCCACACTCAACGCTGTCGAGCCCCGTTTGTCCCGTCCGTGACGGAGTATTCAGCCGTCCGGTCGCCATCGTCGTACCGGTCGGTGGCACGGGATCGGTCGAGTCGACAGTCATGGATGATTACGCGGTGCGGTCACCCGTCACGCCGGCCCGACGGAAATCCGGCGGCGCGTCGTAGGGTGAGGAGCATGGGCATGCTCTGCGCGGTCAGCTTCCAGCGGTACGGGCGTCTCTACTACCTCGACCCTGGTGACTTCCGACCGCAGGTCGGCGACAAGGTGCTGGTGCCCACCGACGACGGGCCCGAGGTGGCGGAGTGCGTCTGGGCCGCGCAGTGGGTCAGCGACGACACCGAGGGCTTCCCCCGGCTGGCCGGGCTGGCGCAGGAGGAGGATCTGCGCCGGGACGAGACGCTGCGGCGCCGCAAGGCGGAGGCGAAGGTCGCGGCGAAGCGGCTGATCCGCGAGCACGGCCTGCCGATGAAGGTGGTGGCGATCGACCACGTGCTCGGCAGCGCCGACGGCGGCGGCGAGCGCAGCACCGTCTATTTCACCGCACCGCACCGGGTGGACTTCCGCTCCCTGGTCCGCGATCTCGGGGCGACCCTGCACTGCCGGGTGGAGTTGCGCCAGTTGTCGGCCCGCGACTCGGCCCGGGTGCAGGGCGGCATCGGCTCCTGCGGGCGTGACCTCTGCTGCGCCACCTTCCTGAACGACTTCGAGCCGGTCACCATCCGAATGGCCAAGGACCAGGACCTGCCCCTCAACCCGCTGCGCATCTCCGGTGCCTGCGGCCGGCTGATGTGCTGCCTCAAGTACGAGCACCCGCTCTATCAACGCTTCCAGGAGTCGGCGCCGGAGGTCGGTAGTCGCGTCTCCACCCCGAAGGGGGAGGGCCGGGTGGTCGGCCACAGCGTCCCGCGCGACGCCGTCACCGTGCGCCTCGACACCGACGGCTCGCGCTCCCTCTGCTCCCGCGCCGACGTGTGCGGCTCACGCCAGGCGTACGACAGCCGTGACCAGTCCGGCCCGGAGGGCGTGACGCCCCGGCGCTGACCGTTCGGGACGCTGCTCGTCGTGCCCCGCTGGTTGTCCTGCGGCGACGGGTGTGCGGTTCACCGAGTTGCGTGGGGCCGGTCAGCGCAGGACGACGGGAGGTTCGGCCAGCCGGGGACGCAGCGGGCGGCCCGGGGCGAGCCAGGATGCCTCGGGCGATTCGTCGGGGTTGACGCGCCACCGGCGGCCCACCCGGTCGACCGCGATCGGATAGAGGGTGAGCGTGCCGTCCGGGTCGATGCGCATCCGCACGAAGCCCTTGGCGTCCTCGATGCCCTGACCGGCGAAGAGTTCGTTGACGTTCACCCCGAAGGCGCTCGCCACCAGCAGGTACGCGGCCACCAGTTGGCTGGCCACCAGGCCGATCACCGGCAGATAGACCGTGGCGGCGGCCACTGCGGGCAGCGGCCACGGCCAGTCGTGGAACGGCAACGACACCCACGCCCAGGTGCCGGCGGCGGCCAACCCGACGTGGGCCAGCCCGTGCCCGACACCCAGCAGCCAGTGCCGGACGTGCCGTTTGCCGCTGGAACTGGGCGGCTTCGCGAACAGGGCCGCCGCGAGCACGGTCACCAGCACCATCATCACCAACGGCACGCTGAACAGTCGCTGCTCCGAGGCTTCCGCACGGAAGTCGGTCACGCCGGCCATGGAGAGCATCAGCAGGGTGTGCAGGATGCCCAGCAGCGTCGAGAAGCCGGGATTGCGCAGCGGCAACCGGCCGAAGATCCCCCAGCCGTACCGGCGGGAGCGGGCCGCGTCGGGGTAGCGGGCGGCCAACTCGTACGCGCGAGAGGGGCTGGAGCGGCGGGCCAGGGTGTCCCGGGGCGGAACCTCGATCTGCTCGGGCAGCTTGTGCGTCGGGTAGAGGTACGCCCCGCCGCTGCCCGAGGTGACCAGTTGCCGGCCGTCCGGCCCGGTGTAGCGGGCGTAGTGGTGCAGGTCGCCGGAGATCAACAGGCGTACCTGGGCACCGGTGGGCGCGACGATGGTCCGGATGAAGTAGTCGATCGAGTCGTACGCGGTGGGCTGGTCGACGGCCTTCACCCAGGCCGGAGCCGGCACCGCCAAGATCACCCTGCTCTGCGGGCCCAGTTTCTCCGCCACCGCGTCGAAGTAGGTGAGCTGCGGGTCGTCGACGTACGAGCCGGACTGGTCGTCGAGCCCGAGCAGCCACCAGTCGGCGGGCAGTTCGGCGGCGAAGTACGAGCGGGACTGGCCGGTCCGCCAGCCGCCGAAGTGACGGTCCCGGGTCCGGACGAACAACCGCAGGAACGCGGTCAGCCCGTCGTACCAGTCGTGGTTGCCCGGCACCGCGAAGATCGTCGGCTGCTCCGGCGGCGTGGTCGGCAGCGCCGCCTGGTACGGCCCCTTGCACCGGTCCTCGTACGCCTCGTACGCCGCCGACGGGTAGACCTGGTCGCCGCCCATCACCAGGGTCTGCGCCCGGGGCAGCCGGTGCCCGTCCACCTCCAGCTCGCGCTGCGCGAGCAGGTACGCCACCGAGTACGTGGCGTTGAAGCCGTCGCCCAGGTCGGCCACGTAGTCGAGCCAGAGCCCGCCGTCCGGCCCGACCTGACGGGCGACCTCCGCATCCAGCGCCTTCTGGAGTTCGCGCTTGTCCAGGTACGCCCCGAACAGCATCGCCAACAAGGTCCGCAGACCGGTGCTGATCAGCAGGAACGGTGCGAGCCACGGCACCGGCTTGCGCGGCGTGAAGCCCAGCTCCAGCGGATCGGTGCTGCGCGGCCGTCGCGCCGCCCGCCCTCCGGAAGCCTCCTCGGCGTACGTCCCGAGTGGCGCCGCCCGGCCGCCGGCCGTCACCGGCTCGGGCGCGTGGTGGCTGTCGGCCTCGGGACGCGTACCGTCACCGGGCGGAGGGTCGAACGGTTCGTCGCGGGGGATGTGGTCGTCGGTCACCCGCCGGAGCGTAGTGCCGCGCGGTGTGCCGTGCCGAGCCCGAACGCGCCCGATGTCCGGTCCGTCGAGTCCGGGGAATCCCGCTCCGCCCCGGCGTGGTGCGTGCCGTACACTTGGCGATCGTTGCCGCCTTAGCTCAGTCGGCTAGAGCGACGCACTCGTAATGCGTAGGTCGACGGTTCGATTCCGTCAGGCGGCTCGGATAGCGGCCCTGACCAGCGGAGATGCTGGTCAGGGCCGCTTCGTTTCGCGACAGGTGTCGCAGGATCCCGCCGTCTCGGGGCTTCCGACGGTTGCTGCCGGGTGGTCACCCGATCGAGCTGACGACGCGGCGCGTGCGACTCGCCGCAGGCATGCCGTCGCGCCGTCCGGATGAAGTAGACCTCGGCGAATGGCAAATTGATCAGTGACTGCGCTGGTGGTCCGAGTGGCGAGCGCTGTCGGATTCGCGACATGGGGCTTTCGGCTGCCGTCCGGGTCGGGTCGACCACGTGGCTTTGCAGCGGACTTTCCCCCGTTCGACGAGCTGTTTCGGTGGGACGGCCAGCTCGGATCGCCCCGGTTGTCTGCTGACTGAGTTCGAAAGTCGGGTCTACGATGACGCCATCGATCGCCGGCGCGACGAATGGGAATTCATCAGTGGATGTTGGTCAGCGGCAGGTAGAGATCGAATTGGTAGGTGTCGCCGACGCCGAGGCTGGTCGACTGGCCGCAGAGTTGCGCGATTATCTGCTCGACGAAGACCCCGATCTCGTTGTCGATCAAGTTCGGTCGGACCCTCGTACCCAAGATGTCGGTGCCCTGCTCGTGCTTCTCCTTGCGACCCCTGCTGCCGTTGCCGTGGCCCGGGGCGTGCAGCAGTGGCTCGCACGGCGGGCGACGTCGGAGGTCGTCTTCCGCTCCAAGACCGATCAGCTCAAGGTGACGAATCTGCCGGCTCGTCGTGCCGAGGTGTTGGCACTGCAAATCGTGGCGTTGATCGAAGGCACATCCGGCGACGAGTAGCGGACGAGACGATGCCGGATCAAGTCGCTCAGCAGCCGCTCGTGATCATGCTTGGGGCGGATGCCTGGCCGGCCTGGCCGGATCTCGACAAGCCGGTCATCGGCCGCTCTCATGCTGCTTTTCTCGACTACGTGCGCAACGGACTCCACGTCCCCGGCGAACGCGTTCTTGAACTGTTCGGCTCGACCGCGAGCCCGCACGAAATGGTCGAGAAGATCCAAGGGTTCCTTGATCGAGGTCAGGCGGAGGCCTCCGATGTCATCGTCTACTACGTCGGACACGGTGACCGCATTCCGGACGGGGACGAGTTCGTCCTGCTGACGGCCTGTGCCACTCGGGCCGCGATCGACTCGTCCTCGCTACGGGCCAGTCATGTGGCCGAAGCCCTTCGTCCATGCGCCGGGAAGCTGCGCGTTCACCTCATCATCGATGCGTGCTTCTCCGCTGAGACCGCCCGGGCCTTCAACCGTCCGATCGGTAGTGTCGGCGTCGCCGTACTCGCGTCCTGTAGCAGTGGTGATCTCTCTTACGGTGACCCGGATGCCGAAACGACGGTCTTCACCGGCGCGTTGCTGAAGGTGCTCTGGCGCGGGGAGCCGGGCCATGCGCGCCGGCTGTGTCTGCGCGAGGTGGGAACTCTCGTCAAGGACGAGTTGGCCGACCGGGACACGAAGACGTATCCCGAAGTCCACGATCCCGAACAGCGCAAGGGGCGCATCAGCGAGGTTCCGCTCTTCCCCAATCCGCCGGTGCCGCCCAGGCCGCTGGAAGACCACGCGGTCCGGCCGTGGTGTGCCGTGGTGTCCGCTGCGGACGTGCCGGCCGGTGGCACCAGCGTCGGGCAGTTCGGCGATGCCATCGAGGGGTTCCGGGAGATCTATCGCCGCAGCGTCGCCGACGAGACCGGCTGGTATTTGAGCGAGCAACCCGAACTGGTGCGGTCGGCTGACGTGTTCGGTTCCACCCGGTCCTTTCAGGAGGCGGTGCAGAGCGTCTGCTCCGCCGACCTGGCCTTCTTCGACCTGACCGACTTGGAGCCGGCGGTCGTCGTACTGCTCGGGATGCGGGCGGTGGTGCGGCGAGGCGTGACGATCTGCTTCCTCCAGGAGGGTGAGGACAAGCACGGCGGGCTGGCTGGTGTGCCACCGTTCCTCCTGCGGGACATCAACGTGGTGAGCTTCTCTCCAGGGGGAGTGCTTCCGGAGGACCTACTGGGCGCTCGGGCGCTGGCCGGCATACGAGATCTCAGTCGCGCCCCGTTCAGGTATGCCGACCTGCCCGGCTTCGACGCCATCCGGCAGCTTCCACCGGTTCTCGACCGGACGGTCATTCCCTATCACGAGAGAGTCCTGGTCCTCTGCTCATTCGACTCGGCGTACGGCAGCCGGAACTGGCCGGAGATCCAGCGCCGGTTGAAGAGAGCGGTCGAGGCCCGTCGGACATCTCGTGGTGACGGCATCGGGAATGCTGACGATCCCGAGATGCGTGCGTCGGTCCGAGTGGAGCGGACCCTCGACATGGGGTCGGCACGGGTGGTGTCGGCGAATCTCCTGGAGGCGATCCGTCTCACCGACCTGTGTGTGTGCGACCTGACGGGTTGGAAACCCAACGTCATGTTCGAACTGGGGATGCGGCTGGCGGCCCGGCCACTCGAACCCGTCTGCATCATCGACGGGACAGCGGCGGCCGAGAGTAACGGCCCGAACGCGGATCGGCTGGCACGCATCGCCGGGCAGGTCGCCGGCCTGACCTCGCTGTTACGGGTGATCGAGTACGAACTCGACTGCGGGAACGAGTTCTACTACGAGATCGTCGATCGGCATCTCGACATGGTGCAGGAACTCAGCGAAGGGCCGGTCCGAACCTGGGTGGGCGACTGCCTGGCGGTCGGCAGCCTCTACCGGGTGGCCTGGCAGTACGCGGACATCCACCACGAGCCGGCCACCGTGAGCGTGGTGGAGGCGCTGCGGACCCCGGCCCGGGCGCTGCACATGAGCCGCCAACGGGGAAGTAGCCCGTACATCTTCCCGGCCACCCATCGGCTCACCGACGCCGCACGACACAGCGCCGTCGAGATGCTTCGCGCGGCCTGGCTCTACCTCAGGGACGCCCACGAACGCGGCAGGATCACCGGCGGAGACCTCGTCGAATTGAGAGACGTCGGCTACGACCTGGTGGCGCTGCTCTCCGAACCGCTCGAACCGGACGATCGCGCATTCAGCGAGGAGGTGCTCGCGGTGGTGGACGACCTCGAGAGAGAGATGTCAGGTGAGGCATCATGAACCTGGAAGCGATCCTGAACGAGGCGGCTCAGCAGCGTAATCGGGCGCGAGCCCTGACCACGCACGGGCATCTCGAACGGGCACGCGGGGTGTTGGGTGTGCTCATCGACGGACTACGCGATGCGCTTGCACGCGTCGAGCATCTGCCGCACAAGCCCCCTCCGGACACCGCCCAACCGGATCTCTCCGACGTGCCGATCCGATCGCAGTTGGCGCGGGCGCTCGCAGACGCCTACGGGATGCTGGGCGGGGTGGAGTGGCGCGACAACAACCTGGTGCGGGCGGCTGACGCCTATCGGCAGGGTCGTGACATCGAGCAGGGCGACGAGTACGGGGTGAGTGACTCCTACAACCTGACGAACTATCTGGTCGTCCTCATCCTCTGCAGTCCCGGTGAGCTGTCAGCCATGCGTGCCGAACTCGAGGCGGCCGTCGACACCGTACGCGCCCAGGTCGAGGGTGAACGGCGTGACCAGTGGTGGGCCTGGGCCGACTACGGCTTGCTCAGCCTGTTGTTGGGGCGCAGCGAGAGCGCCCTGCGTGCGTACGAGCGGTTCGAGTTGTGTGGTCCGCCGGCCTCGGACCGGCTGTCGTGCGTACGGGTGATCGCGTCGCTGCGGAGCGCGGGCGTGGTGGACGGCGAAGCCCTGCCGGACGGCGAGGACTGGCAACTGCGCTGACCGCGGGCAGGCCGGAAGTGACGCTCCGGCCTGTCCGCACCCGAAGCGACGTCACCACGCACTACGAATTCGACACGCCCTCGTTGAAGCCCTCGTTGAAACCCTCCATGAACGCCGAGAAGGACCCGGTCAGCAGGCACCCCGCACAGCACAGCGCGATCAGAAGCGCCGGCACCGCGATCCACAGGACGATCGCCCACCCACCCAGCCCGGCTTTGTTCGGCGGCTGCTGGGCGTACATCCCCGGCGGCGGCTGAGGCGGGTACTGGTGCGGGGGATAGTACGGCTGCTGCTGGTACGGGTCGTGTGGATGCATCCGGCCATCGTCACCACGCACGGACTCGCGCGGTACCACCCGATCGGTATATCCCGGACCACCGAAGAGGGGAGTCAAGAACCCGCACGAGCGTGCGGGATGCGGCACTGAGGGTGGCGGTGGAAGGTTGGCGGGGCCCAAAACCGCACGTTCGCGCTGCTTTGGTGGACCTGCGGGCTCTCGTCGCGCTAATCTTGCGCAGAACCGCACGTTCGTGCGGCGAGGATGGGGGCCTGCATCATGCTCGAACTCGATCCTGGCGCCGCTTTCGCCGGTGCGGTGAGAAAACGCCGGCGGCAGCTCGGTCTGGGGCAGGGCGAACTAGCCGACCTTGCCGGAGTGTCGGAGCGCTTCGTGTATGCGCTGGAGCGAGGAAAGCCCTCCGTCCAGTTGGACAAGGTCATAGCCGTCCTGTCGGCGCTGGGGCTCCACCTGGAGCTTCGTCGCGGTGGCGGGCCCGCCGTCACGCTCGGTGAAGGAATCCCCCGATGAGCGCACCGTCGGAGGATGCCCTCGAAGGGCTCCGCTCGGTCGACGAGGCGGACGTATTCAAGGCGGGCCGGCATGCGGGCACGCTTGCCCGTACCCAGGACGGCATTGAATTCCGTTACCTGGATACGTGGATCGAAGCCGGAGGGGTGCCCGTCGCCACCACCATGCCGGTGACGACTGAGCCGCTCGTCCGTGCCGGGGGCGCACTTCCCGCCTACTTCACTGGATTGCTGCCAGAGGGGCGTCGACTCGGTGCCCTTCGCCGCGCGGTGAAGACGTCGGCCGACGACGAGTTGTCCCTCTTGCTCGCGGTCGGGTCCGACGCGGTGGGCGACGTGCAGATCGTGCCGGCAGGTACGCGGCCGGCAATGGTGCCGCCGCGGGTGGTGATCGACGAGGTCTCCTCCATGAGCTTCGCCGACTTGCTGATCGAACTGGGCATTCGTGCGCAGCGAGAGGCCCTTCCCGGCGTCCAGGACAAGACGAGTGCCGCGATGATCAGCCTGCCGGTCGCCCGCGCCGGCGAACGTCACATCCTCAAGCTGAACCCCGCTGAATATCCACATCTTGTGGAGAACGAGAAGTTCTTTCTCGACGCTGCACGCAGGTCAGGTCTGAAGGTGCCGTCTAGTCGACTGGTCTTCGACGCTCGGGGGATACCGGGTTTGCTGGTCGCCCGCTTCGATCGCGTCACTGTGGACGGCCTGCCGCTGTCGCTGGCTGTCGAAGACGGCTGTCAAGTGTTGGACCGCCCGCCTGCCGACAAGTATCGAGTCGGTGCCGACCGCACTTTCGCGGGCCTGGCCGATCTCTGCGATGCCCGTGCCGTCGCCGGTCAGGATCTGATTCGACAGTTGGCCTTCGCCTACCTCACCGGCAACGGCGACGCACATGCAAAGAACTTCTCCGTGCTTCAGGGCCCCGACGGTGAGTGGCGGATCTCTCCCGCCTACGACCTGCCAAGCTCATACCTCTACGGCGACAAGACCATGGCTCTGTCGATCGGAGGCCGCAGCGGGGGCGACTTCAGGGCTGCCGACTTCGTCGGCCTGGGAAAGACACTTGGCGTGCCGGAACGCGCGGTTCGGCGGGTCCTGACCGGCATCACCGAACGGGCCGACGCCTGGCTGGATGAACTGCTCTCTCTGCCGTTCGACGAGGGCAGACTCACCAAGCTCGGACGCGTGATCAGATTTCGGCGCGGCCAACTTGCCCTGAAGTGAGCCGCCGGCTCCCACCCCGTGTCACAGGTGGCGCCCATACTCGACGGCGACACCACGATCGCGACACCAGCCGGAGGTCCCGCCGTGCCGTACACACCAGTCGTCGTCAGCCTGCCGATCGCCGACCGGCAGGTCTCGCACGACTTCTACCGGGCCGTTCTCGGTCTGGCCACGATCGGTGAGCCTGCCGGGGACGGCCTGCCCGAGCCGTTGCAGTTCGAGGTCAACGCCGGGTTGCGCCTGATGCTGGTGCCGACCGGTGGCTTCGGCTGGGTGCTCGGCGGCCGGGAGGTGGCCGACCGCCGGCACAGCGAGTGCGTACTCGGGTTGACCGTGGACGGCCCGGCCGAGGTCGGCAGCCTGGTCTCCCGTGCGCGTGACGCCGGTGCGGAGGTGGTCACCGAGGCGGGGCCGCAGCCCTGGGGGTACGCGGGCACGTTCGCGGACCCGGACGGCCACCTGTGGATGGTCACCGCCGCCGGTGCGGCCGGTCAGGAGGAGTAGAGCCTGCGGGCGTACTCCGGTCCGTAGTGGCGCTCCAGGTCGGCCAGGGTCTCCACCGGGTTCTGCACCTCCTTGATCAGGCGGGCGGTGCTGGGCAGGGGGTCCGCCGGCCAGCTCTCCGGCTTCCACAGCCCGGAGCGGAGGAACGCCTTCGCGCAGTGGAAGAAGATCTGCTCGATCTCCACCACCACGGCGAGCACCGGGCGGTGGCCCTTGACCACCATCTGGTCGAACCAGGGCGCGTCGCGCAGCAGCCGGGCCCGCCCGTTGATCCGCAGCGTGTCGCCACGCCCCGGGATCAGGAAGATCAGCCCGACGTGCGGGTTCTCCAGGATGTTGCGGTAGCCGTCGGCGCGCTTGTTGCCGGGGCGCTCCGGGATGGCGATGGTCCGGTCGTCCAGTACGAGGGTGAAGCCGGCCGGATCACCCTTGGGCGAGACGTCGCAGGCGCCGTCCGCCCCGGCCGTGGCCACCAGACAGAACGGCGACGCGGCCAGCCACTGCCGGTCGCGCTCGTGCAGCGTGGTGCGTTCCTTCTCGGCGGCGCGGGGTGTCGGGGTGCCGAGCAACTCGCGTAACACCACCACCGAAGTGATCTCTGCCGTCACTGTGTGCCTCCCCGTGAAGTTGAACCCGGTGGCGGCATCCAGGCGGGAAACCGCCACGGCCAGTGTAGGCGCGCCTACTGTGATGAGCTGTCTCCCCTGATGGGGGAGGGTGTGACCGCAGCACGAGCCGTCGACGGCGAAACGACCCGAGCAGTGGAGGCCCGGAGCATGGAGAGCCGACTCAAGGTACTGGGTCATCCGGTGCATCCGATGCTGGTCATGTTCCCGGTGGCCCTGCTGGTCACCACCGTGCTGTTCGACCTGATCGACACGCTCGGCGGGCCACGGTTCCTCGGCGAGGTGGCGTACTGGAATCTCACCGTCGGGTTGGTCGGCGGCCTGCTGGCCGCGGTCGCCGGGGCCTTCGACCTGCTGGCCATCCCCGCCGGGACCCGCGCGAAGCGGGTGGGCATCACCCACGCCGTGGCCAACCTCGCGGTGATCCTGCTCTTCGCCGCCGTCTGGGTGGTACGCCTCAACGCCGAGTCCCGGGCCGCCGGTGGCGCGCTGATCGCCATCGAGGTGGTGGCGCTGGGCATCCTCGGCGTCAGCGCCTGGCTGGGCGGGGAACTCGTCGACCGGCTCGGCGTCGGGGTCGACCGGGACGCCCACCTCGACGCGCCGAGTTCGCTGCGGCCGGCGTCGGCCGGACAGCCGACGGGAAGCGTGCGATGACCCGGAACTGGCGCGGCGGTCAGCAGGGTTGGGACCCGATGGGCGAGTTGCAGTCGCTACGTGCCGAGCTGAGTCGGCTGCTCGGTGGCCGTCCCGGGCCGCCCGAGGTCGAGTTGGGCGAGATCCCCGACGGCTGGGAGGTGGTGGTCAGGCTGCCCGGAGTCGCGCCCGAAGAGGTGGCGGTCGAGTTGGACGACCGCGAACTGTGCGTACGGGCTCGGACGGAGGCCGAGGTCAACGCCGATCACGGCATTTCCGGAGGTTTCGAGACGCGCGGCTTCGAGTACCGCATACCGCTGCCGTCGCGGGTCGACCCGGAGGGCATCGACGCGGTGATGGACCACGGCCTGCTGCGGGTACGGCTGCCCCGGGCCACCCGGCCCGCGCCCCGCACCATCACGGTCGGCCGCACCGGGCCGTACCCGACCGCTGCGGGTACGCCCCGTGGTGCCGACCCGGCGGCGGACCGGGAACTCCACCAGCCGGACGTCGCCCCCGGCGAGTACGAGCGGTAATCCCCTGCCGTGGCCGCTCCGGACCTGCTCGCCCCGGCCACCGGGCTGGTGCCCGACGTGGCCCGGATCGCCGTACTGCGGGCCAACGCACTCGGTGACTTCATCTTCGTGCTGCCCGCGCTGGACGCGTTGCGGACCGCGTACCCGGGGGCGGAGATCGTGCTGCTCGGCGCGCCGTGGCACGCGGAGCTCTGGACCGACCGGCCGGGTCCGGTCGACCGGGTGGAGGTGGTGCCGCCGGCCCCGGGCATCCGGGCGGCGGGCTCCGGCGAACCCGAGGCGAGCATGGTCGAATTCCTGGCCGCCGCCCGCGAACAGCACTTCGACCTGGCGCTGCAACTACACGGCGGCGGGGCGAACTCGAATCCGCTGGTCGCCGCGCTCGGTGCCCGGGTCACCGCCGGACTGCGCGCCGAGGACGCCCCACCGCTGGACCGGTGGCTGCGGTACGTCTACTACCAGCCGGAGGTGATCCGCTACCTGGAAGCGGTGGCGCTGGTGGGTGCCTCGGCGACCACGATCACCCCGACGTTGGCGGTGACCGAGGCGGACCGGGCCGAGGCCCGCAGGGTGCTCGGCGAGCCAGCTCGCCCCCGGGTGGCACTGCATCCGGGTGCCACCGACACCCGGCGTCGCTGGCCCACCGACCGGTTCGCCCGGGTGGCCCGGATGCTGCACGCCGACGGGTACGAGGTGCTGGTCACCGGTACCCCGGCCGAGCAGGAGGTGGTGGACCAGGTGGTGGCGGCGGCCGGGGTGCCGGTCCGGCCCCAGGTGGGCACGCTCAGCCTGGGCGGGCTCGCCGGCTGCTACGCCGACTGCGAGTTGGTGATCTCCAACGACACCGGCCCACTGCATCTCGCCGGTGCGGTCGGCACGCCCACGGTCGGCGTCTTCTGGGTCGGCAACCTGATCACCACCGCCACCGGACTGCGCGGACGGCACCGACCGATCACCTCGTGGACGGTGCACTGCCCGGTCTGCGGGGTGGACTGCACGCCCGGGATCTATCCGCACCGCCCCGGCGACGGCGACTGCCCGCACCGGGACTCCTTCGTCACGGACGTACCGGTCGTCGAGGTGCTGGAAGCCGCCCGCGAGCTGTTGTTCCGCTAGAGATGGATGTAAGGAGGGGACCCCTACTAACGCCTGGTGTATAGGAAGGGTCCCCTCCTTACATCCGGGGGTCGGCGAGGACCACTTCCCACGCCTCGACGTCGCGTTCGGTGACGGTGGTCGGTGACTCCAGGTGGTAGGCCCCGCTGGGCAGGACACCGGCGCCGCCGTGCCGCGCCATCACGGTGATCTGGGCGGCGACGTCCTCGCCCTGATGACGCTTGTGCACCCGCCGCCAGAACTCGAAACCGCCGCACTCGACCAGCTTGGCGCGGTCGTACAGGACACAGCCGCCGATCCAGGAGACCTGGTACGCCCGCCAGCTCCCCGGCGGCAACTCCAGCGCCTCGGTGACGTGCAGCAGGTTCGCCGCCGAGTGGATCTGCGCCCGGTCCCACTCGGGAGTGCCCGGGCGGACGTGTTCGGGCACCGGTCGGCCGGTCCACTCCCGGTAGTGCCGGTGCGTCTGCGGGCGTACGTCGTCCAGGTACGACAGTCCGTGCACCGCGTTGCCGACGAAACCGCAGCCCAGCTCCTCGATCGCGGTGACCAGCCGGGCCAGTGTGCCGGGTTCCAGCCAGACGTCGTCGTCGAGGAAGAGCACGTACCGGGCGGTGGACGCGGCGAGCAGGGCGGCCCGGTGTTCGGCCAGCCCGCGTCGGGGCAGCCGACGGGTCAGCAGCACCGGATGTCCGCGATACCGCAGGGCACGGACCATGGTGGCCGCGGCCGGGTGGGCGTACCCGGGGTCGCCGTCGGACTGGTCGCTGACCACCACCCCGAACCCCGGCACCCCCTCCTGGGCGGCGAGCCCGGAGAGGGTGACGGCGAGTTCGGCGGGCCGGTCCCGGGTCGGGACCAGGACGTCGAGCAGCCGGTCGGCGCGGAAGGCCGCGTGGTCGCCGGTGTCGAGCGGTCGGTTCACGGCGCCTTGCCGGTGGTCGGCGGGACACCCACCCCGGGCGCGGTGACCGGCTGGCCCACCTCGACCGCCTGACCCGAGCCGACCGCCTGACCCACGTCGACCGCCTGGCCCGAGCCGACCGCCCGGCCCGCATCGACCGAGTCGACCGAGTCGCCCGCCTGACCCGCGTCGACCGAAACGGCCGTGTCGACCGAGCCGGCGGTGTCGACCGAGCCGGCCGTGTCGACCGAGCCGGCCGTGTCGACCGAGCCGGCCGTGTCGACTGCGGTGCCCTGGCCGTGGGCCCGGATCCGCTCGATGATCGCCGAGGTGGAGCGGTCCGGCACGTATCCGAGTGTGCGGACCTGCCCGCCCAGTCGCTGCACCAGCGGTGCCTCGGGTACCAGGTCGGGCGGGTAGTCGCCGCCCTTGACGTAGACGTCCGGGCGGATGGCCTCGATCAGACCGGCAGGTGAGTCCTCCTCGAAGACGACCACGTGGTCGACACAGGAGAGCGCGGCGAGCAGGGTGGTGCGGTCCTCCACCGGGTTGACCGGCCGGTCGGCGCCCTTGAGTCGGCGTACGCTGTCGTCCGAGTTGACGGCCACCACCAGCAGGTCGCCGAGGGCGCGCGCCTGCTCCAGGTACCGCACGTGGCCCCGGTGCAGCACGTCGAAGCAACCGTTGGTGAACACGATCGAGCGCCCGTTCCGCCGATGCTCCGCGATGATCCCGGTCAGTCCCTCGGCACCGACCAGCGCCGAGTCGTCCGGCGTCGGGTGGCCGAGCGCGGCCAGCAGGTCGTCGCGGCGGCACACGCAGGTGCCGGTGCCGGCGACGGTGCTGGTCGCGGCGAGTTGGGCGAGCTGCGCGGCGGTCGGCAGCGGCGCGCCGGCGGCGAGTGCGAGCGTCATGGTCGCCAGGTACGCGTCACCGGCACCGACCGCGTGGCTGGCCGGTACGGGTGTGCTGTGGCTGCGGGCGGGCTCTCCCTCGGCACCGCCCACCACCGCACCGTCGGTGTCCAGGGTCACCGCGACCACGTCGGCGCCGGTGTGTGCGCGCAACTCCGCCAGCCGGGACCGGGCCAGGACGGCCCGGTCGACACCGGCTCCGGCGTCGGCGTTCACGGTCACCCCGGTGCCGGTCACGCTGAGCCCGTCGCGGGTCA
Organism: Verrucosispora sp. NA02020; assembly: GCF_013364215.1. Classification (NCBI taxonomy): domain Bacteria; kingdom Bacillati; phylum Actinomycetota; class Actinomycetes; order Micromonosporales; family Micromonosporaceae; genus Micromonospora; species Verrucosispora sp. NA02020. The sequence continues at coordinate 617,942 of NZ_CP054923.1, forward strand.
TCGCGACCCGGCTCTCGCCCGGGGTGGGCTCACCGGTCGGTCCGTCGGTGCGCCGCAACCCGCCCGGGGCGGTGCCCACGGTCAGCTCCGAGGGTCCGTCGCCCGGGTGCATCTCGGGGTGTTCCAGGTGCAGGTCGGTCGGGGTGTCGGCGGCGGCCAGCCCGGCGGTACCGGCACGGGCGAGCAGCCGGCTCGCCTCGGCGAAGCTCGGCGTCACCACGGTCGGGGCGAGGCCACGCCAGTCGGCGAGGTCGTGCGCGTCCAGCGCGACGGTGGCGTACCGGCTGCGATGGGCGACCAGCCAGGCGCGTACCGGCGCAGGTAGGGCACCCAGGCCGTAGTCGCAGATCACCAGCGTGGGAGCCGCGCCCCCGGCGGCGGCCCGCAGCTCCTCGGTCGCGCAGTCGAGGGCGGTGAGCAGGCAGTCCACGCCCACGTCGGTGAGTGGGTCGTCCGGGTCGCCGGAGTCTTCGCGGAGCAGGATCTGGTCGCCGGCCAGCATCCGCCGCTTGACCGGGGTGGGGCGGCCGGGCTGGTTGACGGTCCGGTCCCAGACGCCCGCCCGGTCCAGACAGTCGTGCAGCTCGTCGCCGGCGACGTCGGCGCCGACCGGTGCCACCAGCACCGACCGGCCGCCCAGGGCGGCGACGTTGACCGCGGTGTTGGCCGCGCCGCCCGCCGCCGAGATGCGTCGCCGCAGGGTGAGGACCGGGGCCGGGGCTTCCCGACACAGCCGGTCGGAGTCGGCGAACCGCCATTCGTCGAGCATGGCGTCGCCGATCACCAGGACCGGGCGCCCGAGCCAGCTCTGCACGACGTCGGCGAGCCGGAGCTGTTCCGCTGCTGCTCGTGCCATGCCGGCGGATCCCCTTGCCGCTCCGGGTCAAACCTGTCCGACCGGCGGCCGGTGCGGGCTGGGTCACGCACCTCGGGGCGTTTCGGGCGTTCGGGGCCGGGCAGGTTTCCACTGACCCATGGAGAGGAGATGCAGCATGGCAGCCACGTTGCAGGGCAAGCGAGTCGCCTTCCTGGCCACCGACGGTGTGGAGGAGGTCGAGTACGTCCAGCCGCGCGAGGCGGTCGAGCAGGCCGGTGCCACCGCCGAGCTGGTGTCGATCAAGCCGGGCCAGATCCGTGCCTTCGACCACCTGGACCCGTCCCAGACGTACGACGTCGACGTCAGTGTCTCCGAGGCGGACCCCGACCGGTACGACGCGTTGGTGCTGCCCGGTGGTGTGGCCAACCCGGACTTCCTGCGGGCCGACCCGGCGGCGGTGGCCTTCGTGCGGTCGTTCTTCGACGCCGGTAAGCCGGTCGGCGTGATCTGCCACGGCCCGTGGACCCTGGTCGAGGCGGACGTGGTGCGGGGCCGCCGGCTGACGAGCTGGCCGAGTCTGCGTACCGACCTGACCAATGCCGGCGCGACCTGGGTGGACGAGCAGGTGGTGACCGACAACGGCCTGGTCAGCAGCCGCAACCCGGACGATCTGCCGGCCTTCTGCGCCACGATCGTCGAGGAGTTCGCCGAGGGCCGGCACTGACCCGACCACCGGCACCACCCGTGGCCGGTCCGGCCGACACGCCCGCCAGGGCTCCGGACGGACCGGCTTCGTCCGTCCCGGGCATGTTTCCGGTGGTACGGGAAAACGGGCGCAATGACCACGGAGAACCATCCGGAGCCGGTGCTGAGCAAGGGGCAGCTCCGGCTGCTGATGTTCGGCCTGATGACCGGCATGCTGCTGGCCGCCCTCGACCAGACCATCGTCGGGACCGCCCTGCCCACCATCGTCGGCGAGCTGGGCGGGATCAGTCACTACTCCTGGGTGGTGACCGCGTACCTGCTCGCCTCCACGGCCTCGACCCCGCTGTACGGCAAGATGGCGGACCTGTACGGACGCCGTCCGGTGTTCCTGTTCTCGATCGGGACGTTCCTGCTCGGCTCGTTGCTGGCCGGTCTCTCCCAGGACATGACCCAACTGATCGTCACCCGGGGTGTGCAGGGTCTCGGTGCGGGCGGCCTGATCACGCTCGCCTTCACCATCATCTCGGACGTGGTCTCGCCTCGGGACCGTGGCCGCTACCAGGGCGTCTTCGGTGCGGTGTTCGGGATCGCATCGGTGGCCGGGCCGCTGGTCGGCGGGTACTTCGCGGAGACCAACTGGCGCTGGATCTTCTATCTGAACGTGCCGCTGGCGATCCTCGCCATCGTGGTCTGCTCGCGGGTGATCCGGCTGGTGCCCTTCACCCGCCGCAAGCACTCGATCGACTGGCTGGGCGCTCTGCTGCTGGTCGCCGGGGTGAGCAGCCTGCTGTTGGCGCTGAGCTGGGGCGGCAACACCTACCCGTGGGGCTCGGCGGCGATCATCGGCCTCTTCGTCGCCGGTGCGGTGCTGGCCGTCGCCTTCGTGCTCCAGGAACGCCGGGTGGCCGAGCCGATCCTGCCGCTGCGACTGTTCCGCAGCGCCACCTTCGCCCTGGCCAACGGCGCCGGGTTCGTGCTCGGTCTGGTGATGTTCGGGTCGATCATCTTCATCCCGCTCTACCTTCAGATCGTCAAGGGCGCCTCACCGACCCGCAGCGGTCTGCTGATGCTGCCGATGATGGCCGGCATCATCGTCACCTCGGTGCTGACCGGCCGGGCCATGAGCCGGATCGGCCGGTACAAGTGGTTTCCGGTGAGCGGCTCGGTGGTGCTGCTGGTCGGCATGCTGCTGTTCACCCGGTTGCAGGTGGACACCTCGCTGTGGGTGGCGTTCGGGTTCATGACGGTGATCGGCGTGGGGCTGGGACTCTGCATGCAGTCGCTGGTCCTCGCCGTGCAGAACTCCGTCTCACTGCGGGACCTGGGTGCCGGCACCTCGTCGGCGACGTTCTTCCGGTCGCTCGGCGGCTCCTTCGGGGTGGCCATCCTCGGCGCGGTCCTCTCCGCCCGGCTGGCCGCCGAGATGGCCGACCGGCTGCCCGCGGCGGTCGCCCGACTCTCCCCGGAGCAGCGGGCGGCAGTGGGTCCGACCGGTGGTGCGGGAGTGTCGGTGGACGACCCGGCGACGATCCTGGCCCTGCCCGCCCCGGTCCGCGCGGCGGTCCAGGTGGCGTTCGTCGAGTCTTTGCACCTGGTCTTCCTGACCACCGGGTTGATCGCGATCGTGGCGGTGCTGCTCACCCTCGCCCTGCCGAACGAGCGGCTGCGCGGCGCCGGCCCGGAGGGGGCCACCGGCGGCACCGACGGTCTCGGCGGCGAGGGCCCGGCCCCCGGCGGCAAGCCGCTGGACCGCTCCTCGAAGCCGGAGGCCGCCGCCGAGATGGAGGCGAAGTCCCAGACGATGCTCTGACGTGTATCAGGACCGTGGCGGCGTGGCTGTTCGTGCGTCGGCGTGTCGAACAGCCACACCGCCACGATGAGGGGTCTCCCGGCCGGTCACTTGAGGATCAGGCGGTTGGTCTGCTCGAAGACGTCCAGGTCGGCGAGGGTCTCCAGGACGCTCGCGGAGAGCGGCTGCGGCAGCGCCTCGCGGTGGAAGAAGGCGGCGTCGGTGGTCTCCTCGGTGACCCGGGCCAGCCGCCCGTCCCACTCCTCGACCCGGAACGCGGTGGTGAAGATCTGGTACGTGTGGCCGTACATGTTGGTGTTGGTGCGGTCGGGTCCGGTGTAGAGGGCGAACGCGCTGACCCGAAGCGCCCGCAGTCCGGTCTCCTCGCGTACCTCCCGCACGGCGCAGTCGGCGATCGACTCGCCCAGCTCCATCGCGCCGGCGGGCATCGCCCACTGGCCGTTGTCGGAGCGGCGGATCAGCAGGATCCGTGCGTCGCTGTCGCGGACCACGGCCCGCGCGCCGACGAACATCAGTGTCCGGTCACCGGCCAGGGCGCGTAGCTGCCCGACGTACGAATCAGCCCAGGAGATGCTCACCCGGACAAAGTACGGGGGTTCTCGCGATAGATGTGTCGGAACTGGCCACGCCGTAACGTTTCCGGGCGCATCATCGCCGTTAGGAGTGGGCGGCTCTCGAAGACCTCACTCCCGGTGGGTGGCCCCGGCGTTCGCACCGCGCCGGGGCCACCCGTTCCTTTGCGGGGCGACCCGCACAGTCAGTATTGCGAAACTTGTTCGCGTCTGTCCCCGTGATGGGGAAATAATCCCAGCTCAGGCGCTATTCGCTGGTGTCGACCAGGACCTTCCCGACGACCGAGTCCTCCACGGCGCGATGCGCGTCGGCGGTCGCCGACAGCGGAAAACGATGCAGCGGCAGGCCGGCCTCCTCGCCCACCCGGATCCCGCCCTGGGCGGCAGCCGCCGCCACGTCCACCACCGCCTGCGCCTTCGCCGCCTTCGGCACGGTGTAGACCAGCACGAACTGCCACCGGGCGTTCGGCACCAGCAGCGGCCCGATCGGCAGGGTCACCTCGCCACCACCGTCGTCCGCGTACACACAGACCACCCCGCCGGGCCGCAGCAGACGTACGTCGGTGGCGGCGTTGCGGGCCGGGGCCACCTCGACGATGCCGTGGACCCCGTCGGGCGCGACCTTGCGGACCTCCTCCACCACGTCCTGCTCCCGATAGTTGATCACTACCGAGGCTCCGGCCGCTGCGGCGAGCTGGGCCTTCTCCGCGCTGCTGACCGTGGCGATCACGCAGGCGTCGGCCCAGGACGCGAGTTGGATCGCCGCGTTGCCGACCGCACCCGCCCCGCCCTGCACCAGCACCGTGTGATCGCTCAACGCGCCCGGACCCAGGCTGTCCGGCAGGTACTCGCCGGAGGTCAGGCAGCGGTGCGCGGTCAGGAACGGGATACCCAGGCAGGCACCCAGCTCGAACGAGGCGTCGCCGATCCGTACCGCCTGCCGCACCGGCACCACCGTGTACTCGGCGGCGGTGCCCCAGGGCCGCTGCCAGGCGGCCTCCCAGACCCACACCCGCTCGCCCACCAGCTCCCGGTCGACGCCCTCGCCGACCGCCTCGACCACCCCGGCGCCGTCCTGCCCGGGCGTCTGCCAGCCCGCCGGCAACGGGCCCTGGCGGCGGGCCTTCCAGTCGGTCGGGTTCACCCCGGCGCAGGCGATCCGGACCAGCACCTCGCCCCGCCCGGGTTCCGGCACCGGCCGATCCACCACCTGGAGCACCGTCGGGTCGCCGGTGCGCTCGTACACGACCGTCCTCATCGCGCCCTCCTCGACTCGGCGTGGGCGCCGTTGGCGTTACCCGACCCGGCGGCACCCATGCCGACGGAGGTCAAGCAGCCGTTCCGAGCACGACCTTCGCGTAGGCCGGAGAGCGGTCGGTGCCGGTTCAGCCGAGCCGGTCGACGAACTCCGGGGTCAGCTCGCCGACGGAGTCGAGCACCGCCGCCGCCATCCGCTGCGCGTCCGGATCCAGCGGGTACGACCCGTGCGGCACCGCCACCACGATCATCCCGGCGGCGGCGGCCGACCGGATGCCGTTGGAGGAGTCCTCCACCGCGACGCACCGGCTCGGATCCACACCGAGGCGTTCCGCCACAGTGAGGTACACGTCCGGCGCCGGTTTACCGCGGGCCGTCTCCTCGGTGGACAACGTGCTGCCGAACTCGTCGGTCAGGCCGGTGGCCGTCAGCGCCGCCGCGATCAGCCGGGTCGGCGACGAACTCGCCAGCCCCAGCGGCCATCGCGCGGCCACCCGGCGCACCACGTCGTCCGCTCCGTCGATCAGCGGTACGCGTTCGGCGTACCGCCGGCTCATCTCCTCGACCACCTCGGTGGCGACCTGCGCGGCGGTGCGCCGTACGCCCAGTTCACCGCTGAGGTACTCGGCCCACTCGCCGGTGCTCATCCCCATCAGCCGACGTTGGGTGTCCGGCTGCCAGGTCCCGCCGTGCGTCGCCACGTACGCGCGGCGGACCTCCTCCCAGACCGGCTCGGAGTCCACGATCACGCCGTCCAGGTCGAAGACCACCGCATCCACCACACGAACCATCCTGCCGCACACGGGGATGCATGAAAGGAAGGGCCCCCTGCTAACGCCTCGTGTATAGCAAGGGACCCCTCCTAACATCCGAGCCGCAACGCACCCGGCGGCGTCGGTCGGTCGGCGCGCTGCCGCCTACCGGGCGGGCAGGCCGATCGGGCTGTCCGGCGGGATGACCCGGTGGGCGGCCACGGCGATCGGGTCGAGCAGTTCGCGCAGTCGTTCCGTGAGCGTCGGGCCCAGCGCCTGCCAGGGGCGGGCGGCAGCGTGGTCGGTGGCCTCCTCGACGGCCCGGAAACCGGCGCGACCACGGTCGGTGGGCTTGCCGTCGGACGTCAGCCAACCCCGGTCGGCCAGCCGCTTCCGCGCCTGCGCCCACTCCTGCTCCGACCAGCCCCGGCCGAGCAGGTTGGCGGGCGGCATGTCGACCGCGACCCGCCAGGCCAGCGCCTCCACCGGATCGAGGTCGGCGGCGACGAGGGCCGCCACATGCCCGTCACCGCGATGCTCGCGCAGGGTGGTGGCGGCCTGCCAGAGCCGGGCCAGCGGGTACTCACCGCGCGGCAGCGCGGCGTTGGCCGCGCCGAGCACCCGACCGGCGGTCCCGGCCTCGTCGGCGGCGGCCGACAACAACTCGGCGGCCTCGGCCAGGTGTTGCTCGGGCAGCTCGTAGACCAGTTCGGCGAGGGCCTGCACCGCCCCGGTCAGGCGGGACCGCAGTGCCTCCTCGGGCGCGGCCAACTGCCAGACGGCGGGCAGGGCACGCGCCACCATGTGCGGGGCGAAGGTGAAGAAGGCCGCGACCACCGGGGCGGGACCGGTCGGCCCGAGCGGGGCGGCCCGACCGGCGAAGTACCCCCGCCAGTACCCGCGTAGCCCGGCCGCCTCGTAGGCGGCGCGGGCGCGCGGGTGGAAGTAGGTGACGGCGTGTACCGGCTCGTAGTGCGTCCACATCAACCGGGCTGTCCGCCCGGGCTCGTCCGCCGTCGACACCGTCATCTCCTACTGGGCGGCGAGGACGTCCACCACGAAACGCAGCGGACCGGCCGGACGGCCACCTGCGGCGTCGTTGCCGTACGCCTGCTCGGCCGGGATGTCGAGCTGTACCCGGCTGCCGACCTTCACCCCGACCAGGCCCTTGTCCCAGCCCTCGATGACCTGTCCGACGCCGATCGGGAAGGTGGCCGGCTCGCCCCGCTCCCAGGAGGAGTCGAACTGCTCGCCGTTGGCGAAGAGCACGCCCACGTAGTTCGTGGTGATCGACTGCCCGGCGGTGACGGCCGGCCCGGTGCCCTCGATCAGCGGGGTCACGGTGAGCTCGGTCAGCTCACCCTCGCCTGCGGCCACCGTCGGCTTGGTGCCGAGCGCCGGGTCCGCGCCCTCGGGCAGTTGCGGGGCCGGCGGGGCACCTGGCTCGGCCGGTGCGTCCGCGGGGGCCGACGGCGAACCGGCGGCCTGCTCGGGAGCGTCGTCGCCGCCCCGCTGGCCGACGATCACGAAGACGGTGATCAGCACCGCGACCACGGCGATTCCGGCGAACCCGCCGGCCCAGGCCTGCCGCCGCCGCTTGGCCTCGGCCGCCTTCTGGGCCGCCAACTGTTCGGCCAGTCGCCGTCGCGCCTTGGTCTCCTGCTCGCTCACGTCCTCGACTCCCCTGCTGAGAGGTGTGGGTGCGTCCGGCTACAGACGCCGTCGCCGACACACGGTACCTGGTGGCAGAGGCAGTTCCGACCATCGATCGTGACCCGTGGGAATTGTGCGACAACTGGGACACCGGGCCACGGCTGCGACCGGTACGAGGAGATCACCTCGACCGAGCCGAGGAAAGCGCCGGTCAGGCCGACTTGCGGGGAGTCGTCTTCTTCGCCGGAGCCTTCGCGGCCTTGGTCGACTTCTTCTCAGCGGTCTTCTTGGCCGGCTCGGCCTTTTTCGCCGGGGCCTTCTTCGTGCCGCCGGCCTTCGTACCGGCGGCCTTCTTCTCGGCGGTCTTCTTGGCCGGCGCCTTCTTCTCGGCGGTCTTCTTCTGCGCGGAGCGGGCGGAGGTGATCGGGGTGGGCTCTCCGGCACCACCGCCGGAGGCGCCGCCGCCCTCGCCTCGGGCCGCGCGGGCCCGCTCCACCGAGGCCTTCAGCGCCGCCATCAGGTCGACGGCGGCGGGCGGTGCCTCCTCGACCTCCTCCGGCTGTACGACCTCACGGCCCTCCACCTTCGCGTCGATGACCTCCTGGAGTGCCGCCCGGTAGTCGTCGGTGAACTCGTCCGGGTGGAAGTCACCGGCCATCGAGTCGACGAGCGAGGTGGCCATCGCCAGCTCCGGCGGCCGGACCTTGAGATCCTCGTCGAGGAAGCCGAAAGCCGGCTTACGGATCTCGTCGGGCCAGAGCATGGTGTTCAGCAGCAGCACGCCCTCGCGTACCCGCAGGGTGGCCAACTGCTCCCGCTGGCGCAGCGCCACCTTGACGATCGCCACCCGTTCGGAGTCGGTCAGGGCGTCCCGCAACAGGAGGTACGGCTTGGTCGCCGTGCCCTCCGGCTCCAGGAAGTACGCCTTGTTGTAGAGAATCGGGTCGACCTGTTCGGCCGGGACGAACTCCAGCACGTCGATCGCGTGGGAGGTGCTCAACGGCAGTTCGGCGAAGTCCTCGTCGGTGAGGATCACCATCTCCCCACCGCCGATGTCGTACCCCTTGGCGATGTCGTCGTAGGTGACCTCCTCGCCGCAGACCTGACAGGTGCGCTTGTACCGGATCCGCCCGCCGTCGGACCGGTGCACCTGGTGGAACCGGATGTCCTTCTCCTCGGTCGCGGAGTACAGCTTCACCGCGATCGAGACAAGGCCGAACGACACGGCCCCCTTCCAGATGGCCCGCATCCTGCACCCCCCTTCCCCGATATCGACCATGCTCGCATCAGACGGAACCGGGCGCGAGGTGTTCGGCCTGCTACTACAGTCGGGTCGTGCCCGGCGCGCCACTGAAGCCGATGCTCGCGGTGACCGGGCAACTGCCTGCCGGCGCCGGGTGGGCGTACGAGTTCAAGTGGGACGGCGTACGCGCACTGGCCGACATCGCCGCCGGACGGCAGCGCCTGTACGCGCGCTCCGGGGTGGAGATCACCACCGCCTACCCGGAGCTGATCCCGCTCGGCGAACAGGTCGACGACGCACTGCTCGACGGTGAGGTGGTCCTCTTCGACCGGGCCGGTCGACCGTCGTTCACCGCCCTGGCCGAGCGGATGCACGTACGGGATCCGGTCAAGGCGGCCCGACTGGCGGCGAGCGTCCCCGTCACGTACATGATCTTCGACCTGCTACGGCTGCGCGGCACGGACCTCACCGGCTGGCCGTACGCCCGGCGTCGGGAAGCCCTCGACGAACTCGGACTGGGCGCGGCGCGGTGGACGGTCCCACCGGTTTTCCCGGACGGCCCGGCCACCTACGACGCTGCCGGTGAGCACGGCCTGGAAGGGGTGATGGCCAAGCGGGCGGACTCCGCCTACCGGCCCGGCGTGCGGTCGCCGGACTGGGTGAAGGTGAAGCTGGAGGTGACCGGCGACTTCGTGATCGGCGGCTGGCGACCCGGTGCCCGCCGGATCGGCGGCCTGCTGGTCGGGGTGCCCGGGGCCGGTGGGCGGCTGATCTATCGGGGGCGGGTCGGCGGCGGGATCGGGGCGGCCCTGGAACGCGAACTGTTGCGGGAGTTGGAGCCGCTGCGCACCACCGCCTCCCCGTTCGGCGGCGACGTGCCCCGGGAGGATGCGCGGGGCGCGATCTGGGTAACCCCCCAGATGGTGGTGGAGGTCAAGTACGGCCAGCGCACGCCGGACGGGCGACTGCGGTTCCCCCGGGTCCTGCGGCTGCGGCCGGACAAGGCGGCCGAGGAGGTGGCGGATGCCGAGTGAGCGGCTCCGGGTCGACGTCGCCGGACGCACCCTGGAGCTGTCGAACCTGGACAAGCTCCTCTACCCGAAGGCCGGCTTCACCAAGGGCGAGGTGATCGACTACTACACCCGGATCTCGCCGGTGCTGCTGCCGCACCTGCACGACCGGGCGCTGACCCGGATCCGCTACCCGAACGGGGTGGAGGGCAACTCCTTCTTCGAGAAGAACGCCCCCGCTGCCACGCCCTCCTGGGTGCACGTCGAGACGTTGCCCGCGCCCGGTTCGACGAAGGGCCGGGAGACCATCGACTACGTGGTCGCCGACGACCTGCCCACCCTGGTCTGGCTGGCCAACCTCGCCGCCCTGGAACTGCACACCCCGCAGTGGAAGGTCGGCGAGCATCCGGACCTGATGGTGGTCGACCTGGACCCCGGGCCACCGGCCACCCTGCGGCAGTGCTGCCGGGTGGCGCTGCTGCTGCGCGAACGGCTGGCCGCTGACGGGGTGGACTGCTATCCGAAGACCTCCGGCAAGAAGGGCATGCAGCTCTGCTGCCCGATCGCCGGCACCCAGTCCGCCGACGACGTGTCCGGGTACGCCCGACGGATCGCCCAGGAGTTGGAACGCGAGCACCCGAAGCTGATCGTGTCGAAGATGGCGAGGAACCTCCGGCCCGGCAAGGTGTTCATCGACTGGAGTCAGAACAGCGCGGCGAAGACGACGGTGGCCCCGTACTCGCTGCGGGCACAGCCGGTGCCGGCGGTGTCGACGCCGTTGACCTGGGACGAGGTGGAGGCGGGCGCGGCGGGCAGGCGACCGTCGACGAAGCCGTACACGGCCTCGGAGGTGCTGGAGCGGGTCGAGGAGTACGGCGACCTCCTTGCGCCGTTGCTCACACCCGGCCGCGCGCTGCCTTCGGCGTAAGGAAGGGCACCTTATTAACGCCTGCGGTATAGCAGGGGACCCCTGCTATACCGCAGGGCGTCGACGCACGCCCGTGCCGGCGCTCACTCGCCGTGCCGGCGTAGCCGCGCGGACGCCCCGGTGAGCAGGACGACCACGATGAGGCTGACGAGCACGTCGCTGGCCAGTGCCTGGGCGGGCGACGCCGGCGAGTACGGAGGCACCAGGTACGCCAGGACAGCCGCTCCCACGAGCGGCCCTGATGCGCAGGCCAGCACGTGGCTCTGCCCCCATCCGTGGCGCTCGGACCAGCGGACGAGAACCGCCACCAGTGCAGCGGCGGCAACGACCGATACCGCGACACGAATCCAGCCGGAGAGCACACTCGATCCCAGGTAGACGACGAGGACCAGTAGCCCGGCAAGGATCGGGCGAGGCGTGCTGGCCGTTCTCGGGGCCGGTCGGCGCCGCCACCGGGGCAGGGCCGCCACCACGACCAGGCAGAGAACCAGGACCGCCGCCCCGATGAGCTGCCCCGGGCTGGCCAGGAACCCCTTGCGTCCGCTGTCGTCGACGAAGATGAGCAGGCTGCCCAGCAGATAGAGAAGCGTCACCGCGATCAGTCCGGGCGCTCGCAGCCATGGGCGCAGGCGGCGGGCCGGAGAGAGGTACGACTCGACGAGGGCGATCGGGGCGCAGATGGTCAGCGCCACATGGTTGCCAAGGAAGCTGATCGCCTCCTGCGCGCTCACGCCCAGCACCGGAATGCGGGTGTTGTCCGCCGCGCTGATGTCGGCGAACTCGGTGTCCGCCAAGAAGCCGGGGTTGAACAGAGACTGATCGACCAGTCCCGCCTGCACCACCCCGAACCCCGCCGCCAGCAGGACGATCATGGGCCAGCCCCCGCCCGTACGCCGGGCCGCTTCACGAATCAGGATCGCCGCCCCGCCGTACATGGGGGCGAGAACGACCACGACCATCAGCATGTCGCTGCCGGCGAAGCCACCCCAGGAGCATTCGGCCACCCAGGGGGCGAGCAGCAGGAGCGCTGTCACCGGAACGAGTCGTCGCCACATCGGTTCCCACGTGGTGTCGCTCATGTCCGCGCCTCCCGTGTGGCGTCATGGCCTCTACTGTCGCGGCTACGTGGGGAACGCCGCCAGTGCCGTTGGTCGAGTCTTCGCCCCGAGCGAGGACTAGCAGCCGCCGACCGAGAGGCGGTCGTGGTCGTCGAGGACCTCGGTGATCACGCGGTGGTCGTCAGCGGTCAGGGCAGGATCGGAGTCGAGATGCTGCGCCAACAGCAGCATCGCCTTCCACAACGCCCAGCCCCGCGCCCGTGCCCAGGTGCCCTCGTCCTGCCCGACCGTCTCCCGGAAGGCGTGCCGGCTGCTGCCGGAGAACAACGTCCAGGCGATCACCAGGTCGCAGGCCGGGTCACCGACACCGGACGTGCCGAAGTCGATCACCGCAGCCAGCTTCCCGTCCAGCACCAGCAGGTTGCCCACCGCGATGTCCCCGTGGAACCACAGCGGACTGCCCCGCCACTCGGCACCCAGGGCGGCCTCCCACACCGCAGCGGCCCGCGCCACGTCGACCTGTCCGGTCAGGACGCTCAGCAGATGCCGGGTCTCCTCGTCGTAGTGCCCCGGCGAGGCACCCCGGAAGAAGCTGTGTTCCCCGGCAGCCGGGCCGCCGGTCGCGTCGCAGGACTGCAGGGCCAGCACGAACTCGCCCACCGCGACGGCGAGCCGCACCGGGTCGTCGACGCGGGCCCGGTCCGCCGTCTCGCCCGGCAGCCAGCCCCGCACCGACCAGGGGAAGGGGTACCCCTCGCCGGGGACCCCGACACCCAGGACCGGCGGTACGGCGACCGGCAACTCCGGCGCCAGCCGGGGCAGCCACTCGTTCTCCTTCGCCACCGCCAGGACGTACCCGGCCGCAGTCGGCAGCCGTACGGTCATCGTCTCGCCCAGCCGGTATGTCCGGTTGTCGTGGCCGTCGCGTTCCACCGGTGACACCGGCAGGTCTGCCCAGTGCGGAAACTGTGTGGCGATCAGACGCCGGACCAGTCCTGCGTCGATTCCGGCACGGCCGTCGGGAACAGTCGAAGGCATCCCGCGATCCTCATTCCGTCACCCTGCGTCGGCAAGGGATTATCGACGGATGGAAACTGCGCTGCCCGTACGCTCCGTCACCGGCCTCGCCGAGCGGGACCGGCCGTTGATCACCTGCCTCGACCACCGGACGGGTGTCCGCCAAGACCTGACCGCCGCAGAGTTGGGCGAGTGGTCGGCGCGCGTCGCCGGCCTGCTGCGGGACGGGTGCGGGCTGACGCCGGGCAGCCGGGTGGCGGTGCTGCTGCCGCCGCACTGGCGTACCGCTGCGGTGTTGCTCGGGGCCTGGTCGGTGGGGATGACGGTGTCGTTCCGGCCGTGGGCCACCGCCGGGTTGTCGGTGCTGGAGCCGGGCGGTGATCGGCCGTACGACGGCGTGCTGGTCACCCCGGAACGCCTCGACGACTGGCTGGAGGACGTGCCGGAGGGGCTGCACCGCTACCTCGTCGGCACCGGGCCGGAGCCGCTGGCCGAGGTGCCGGCCGGATGGCTCGACTGGTCCGTGGAGGTGCTGCGGCACGGTGCGGCCCCGACCGACCGTCCGATGCTGCACGCCGGGGACGCGGCCAGCCCGGACGGCACCAGCTACGCCGAGTGGGGCTCGGTCGCGAAGGTGGTCGCCGAGCAGCTCGACCTGCGGGTCGGTGACCGACTGCTGGTCGACGTCACCGAGCACGACCAACCGTTGAAGTGGCTGCTCGCGCCGCTCTCCGCCGGTGCCTCCGTGGTGCTCTGCACCAACCTCGACCCGGAGCACAGGGACGCGGTCGTCGCCGCCGAGCAGATCACCCGTGTCCTGTGAACAGCCGCCACCGAGATGTTAGGAAGGGACCCCTCCTATCGTCTCCGGTAGTACAGGGGTCCCCTCCTTACATCCGGACAAGCGGGCATCGTCCGGACCTGCTGCAGCGCTAACTCTCTCTAGTACCGTGGGTGGTACTATTCTGGGGTGCCGTCGATAACGAAGATCGTTGAAGCGATGCGGAAGAACCCGCAGAACATCGCCTACAACGATCTCTACGGCGTGTGCGAGCACTACTTCGGGAAACCACGGCAGGCCGGGACTTCCCACGCGGTGTTCAAGATGCCGTGGGCCGGCGACCTGCGCGTCAACATCCAGAACGACAAGGGCAAGGCCAAGGCTTACCAGGTGCGGCAGGTGCTCAAGGCGATCGACAAGAAGGAGGCCATGTGATGACGAGTGATCCCCGTCCTGAGGTCTCTCACTACACCTACCGCGTCACCTGGTCGGCCCAGGACGACGAGTTCGTTGCCACCTGTGCCGAGTTCCCGTCCCTCTCCTGGCTGGCGTCCTCGCAGATCGAGGCGCTACAGGGGCTGCAGAACCTGCTGCTCGACGTGATCACGGACATGGAGGAGCAGGGCGAAGAGGTGCCCCAGCCGTTCGCGGAGCGCAGCTACTCGGGCAAGTTCAACCTCCGGGTCGGAGAGAGCCTGCACCGCGAACTCGCCATCCAGGCCGCCGAGGACGGCCTGAGCCTCAATCAGTACATCCTTCGGAGACTCAGAGCCGCCTGACAGTCGCCGCCGAGATGTTAGGAAGGGACCCCTGCTATACCGGAGACGGTAGTAGGGGCCCTTCCTTGCACCTCAGTCGACGGTTGGTAGGGGTGGGCCGAGGACGTCGTCGGCGTCGACGATGGTGTACGCGTACCCCTGCTCGGCGAGGAAGCGCTGCCGGTGGGCGGCATACTCGGTGTCGATGGTGTCCCGGGACACGACGGTATAGAAGTGCGCCTGCCGACCGTCGGCCTTCGGGCGCAGCACCCGGCCCAACCGTTGCGCCTCCTCCTGACGCGAGCCGAAGGTGCCGGAGACCTGGATCGCCACCGCCGCCTCGGGCAGGTCGATCGAGAAGTTGCCGACCTTGGAGATCACCAGCGTGCGGACCTCGCCGGAGCGGAACGCGTCGAACAGCCGCTCGCGTTCCTTGTTGGTGGTCGAGCCCTGCACGATCGGGGCGTCCAGGTATTCGCCGAGCTGGTGCAACTGGTCGATGTACGCGCCGATCACCAGCGTCTGCTCCTCCGGGTGCCGCTCGACCAGGGCGCGTACCACCGGCAGCTTGGTGCGGGCGGTGGCCGCCATCCGGTAGCGCTCCTCGGCCTCGGCCGTCGCGTACGACATCCGCTCGGCGTCGGTCAGGGTGACCCTGACCTCGGTGCAGTGCGCCGGGGCGATCCAGCCCTGGGACTCGATGTCCTTCCACGGCGCGTCGTACCGCTTCGGGCCGATCAGGCTGAACACGTCACCCTCCCGGCCGTCCTCGCGGACCAGGGTGGCGGTCAGCCCGAGGCGGCGGCGGGCCTGGAGGTCGGCGGTGAACCGGAAGATCGGCGCGGGCAGCAGGTGCACCTCGTCGTAGACGACCAGGCCCCAGTCGCGGGCGCCGAACAGGTCCAGGTGGGTGAAGGCGCCGCCGCGCCGCGAGGTGAGCACCTGGTACGTGGCGATGGTGACCGGCCGGATCTCCTTGCGCTCGCCGGAGTACTCGCCGATCTCCTCCTCGGTCAGCGAGGTGCGGGCGATCAGCTCCCGCTTCCACTGCCGACCGGCGACGGTGTTGGTGACCAGGATCAGCGTGGTCGCCTTCGCCTCGGCCATCGCCGCCGCGCCGACCAGCGTCTTGCCGGCACCGCAGGGCAGCACCACCACGCCCGAGCCGCCCGCCCAGAACGCCTCGACGGCCTCCCGCTGGTACGACCGCAGCGTCCACGGCCTACCGCCGTCCTCGCCGCCCTGGGCCAGCTCGATCGGGTGGGCCTCGCCGTCGACGTACCCGGCGAGGTCCTCCGCCGGCCAGCCGAGCTTGAGCAGGGCCTGCTTGAGCCGGCCGCGCTCGGACGGGTGCACCGCGATGGTGTCGTCGTCGATCTTGTTGCCGAGCATTCCGGCGAGCTTCTTGCTCTTGGCCACCTCGACCAGCACCATCCGGTCGAGGGCGCGCAGGACGAGGCCGTGTCCCGGGTCGTTGGCGAGCTGGAGCCGGCCGTACCGGTCCATGGTCTCGGCCACGTCCACCAGCAGGGCGTGCGGCACCGGGTAGCGGGAGTACTTGATCAGGGCGTCCACCACGCCCTCGGCGTCGTGGCCGGCGGCGCGGGCGTTCCAGAGCCCGAGCGGGGTCAGCCGGTAGGTGTGCACGTGCTCGGGGGAGCGCTCCAGCTCCGCGAACGGCGCGATGGCCATTCGGCAGGACTGGGCGTCGGGGTGGTCGATCTCCAGCAGCAGTGTCTTGTCGGACTGCACGATCAGTGGTCCACCGCTCACGCGGAACCCCCTCCTCGGTACGGCTGATCGGCCCGCTCCGGCAGGTGGCTGACCTGCGGACGGGCGACCATCCAGTGTTGCACGTGCGGCCGGGTGACAAGAAAACCGTCGGCGAGCTGCAACCCGGCGGGTACCTCGGTGCGTCTTGCACTGGGGAGACGAGTTGTCGAGGGCCGCCACTGGCCCACGTCGACCGTCACGCCGGTCGGCGTCGGCGCGCGTCCGCGCCGCGACGAGTGGGGCCAGCTAGCGGGGGCCGGGTCCCGTCGTCGCGGACGGCCAGCGGGGGCGAGCGCGTGTCCGAGCCGCACCGGCGACCCCGTCCACCGTTTCCCCGTCGCCTGCTCCGGGGTATGAACCCGCCGGATCGTCACGTGATGGTGCTGGTCGGTTGCGCTCCGGGGTGTCACCCTGGACGGCAGAGCCGGACCGTACGGGGGAGGGCGCATGACCGTTGACCAGGAACTGATCCTCGACCGCGAGCAGGCGCAGTCCGCAGAACCCGTCTCCACCGCCACGGTGATCGCGTACGCCGCCCTCGGGGTGGCGCTGTTCGGCTGGTTCCTCTTCGGCTGGCTCGTCCTCCAGCAGGGCTTCGTGGACTCGGTCGGCGAGGCGCTCGGCACCGGATTCGCGTTGCTGCTGGTCGTGGCGATCGTCGGATCGGTCCGGCGCAGCCTGCGCTGACCGGTCACCGCCCGAGCACCGAGGCTGTGCCGGGTCACCTCTCCAGCACGGCGGCGGTGATCCGGTGCAGCGCGAACGTGTGCAGCATCTCGGTGCGCTCGTCCTCGGCGCGCAGGTAGCCGGCACCCAGCGAGACGGGTCGGACCAGTCGGGACGCCGTCGCCCCGTGCGCGTCGACGTAGCCCACCCAGACCAGCGCCTTGTCGCGTACCGCCTGTTGCAGCACAGCCAGGGCCTCGCTGTGGCCGGTCGCCGGGGTGGGGCCGTCCGGCGTACCGCCGCGTACCGCCGCCGGTGCCCGCCGTGCCGCCCGTGCCGCCGCGTCACCCCGGCGGATCTGCTCCACCACACCGAGCAGGCGCGGCAGGGGCAGACGCGGGGTGGCCAACGGGTCGAGGGCGCGGGTGGCGACCGAGACCCGGGCGGGTGCCCGCCGGGCCTTCGGCCGGGAGAGCACCGCCGAGCCGGTGGCGTCCTCGGCCACCGGGGCGAACCCCGCCTCCCGCAGGACGGCCAGCATCCGCCCGGCCTGGTAGGGGGTCACCAGCACGGTGGGCGCGAGTCGACGCAGCGCCAGCGCCTCCACCCGGCGGTCCGCCAGCACCTCGGCGAGCAGCGCCTCGTCGTCGCTGCGCAGGTACGCCCCGGCGGAACCGACCCGCAGCCCGCCGTGTTTGCGGGCCACGTCGTCGACCAGGTACGTCAGGCCCTGCGGCACCGGGGTGCGGGACCGGCGCCGGAACAGGTCGTGCAGGTCGTCGGCGGAGTAGCCGGCGTCGAGTGCCCGACGGACGCTGGCGGTGGTGATCCGGTGCACGCTCGCCCCACCGGCGGACTCCGGCTCGGCGACCACCTCCAGTTCGGCGGCGAGCGCCGGCTCGGGCGGGCCCGGCACCACCACCGTCAGGTCGGCCTGCACCAGGAAGTGGTCCACCGGGGCGGGCAGCAGCGCGTCCAGTGCCCGCACGGCGGTGCCCGTACCCTCCTCGGCGTCGGCTCGGAGCCCGAGCGGGTCGTCCGCGTCGCGATCCTCGCTCGCGGTCGCCTCGGCCAGCAGCAGCCGCCCGTACGAGGTGAGCGCCCCCAGCCCCGTCACGCCCAGCGAGGCCGCCTCGGTCAGCACCTCCCGGTGCGCCGCCTCACGCCCCCGGCTGCGACGCGGTGCGCGCCAGTCGAGCAGCGTCAACACCTCGTCGGCGGTGGGCGCGCTACCCGGTTCCAGGTCGGCGAGTACGCCGAGGACGGCCCGGCGGGCGGCGGGCGCCCCGGCGCGTTCCGCCTCGGCGGAGAGCACCGTGATCGGGCGGTCCCGGTCGTCCCGTTGCCCGACGAGCCCGACCTGCCGGGTCATGGTCAGCCAGGCACGGGCCACCTGCTCCCAGCGCTGGGCCAGCGAACCGGCCCGCCACATCTCGTATCCGGCCGTGGGCATCACCTGCTGGTCGGCCCCGTACCGGCCGGCCGCGCCGGGCAGCTCCACCTCACCGGTCAGCCCGGCCGCGTACGCCACCTCCAGCAGCAGCGCCGCGGTCGGCTCGTCCAGGCCGGTGGTACGCGCCAACCGGCGCAGGTCGCGCACGCCCAGGCCGCCCGAGCGCAGCACCGGCGCGGGTTCGGCGGCCAACTGTTCCAGCAGTGCCTCGGTGTGGCGTACCACCTCCATGGTCTGTCCGGCCCCGGCGGAGTCGGCGGCCTTCGGCTCGCGTGGGGTGCTGGCGACCGCCGGAGGGCTGGTGCGCAGTGGACCGAGCGGCCCGGTGTCGCGGCGCAGCAGCAGCCCGACCTCCCGGGGCAGTTCCACCATGCCGGCGGTGCCGCCCTTGCCGCCGGCGACCCGCACCAACAGCCGGTGGTCGACCAGCCAGCGGACCGGCGAACCGGTCGCCGCCCCGCCGTTGGTGTCGTCCGGCGGCAGGTCGTCGTCGGTGCCGACCGCCGGGGCCCGCAGCGCGCCGACCGGCACGCTGCCGACCGGCGGCCCGGCCGCCAGCCGGTCCAGGATCGACCGCGCGGACGGCGGTGCGGCGAGCAGCGTGCGGCGCAGCTTCGCCGGGTCCGCGCAGAGTGCGGCCGTGCGCGGGTCCAGCTCGGTGGCGGGCCGGCCGAGTCCCGCCGGGTACGGGGAGATCTCGTCGACGCCACCGACCAGGCGCAGCTCGTGGTCGGGGCCGTACAGCAGGAAGAGGGTACGCAACCGGTCGACGGCGGCACGGACGGCGGCCGGTGCGGGCGGGTGCGGGCCGGTGGTGGCCATCGTGAGGACCCCGTCGACCGAGGTGGTGCCGTCGACCGGGTCACGGGTCAACCGGGCGGCATCCATGATCAGCAGGGTGAACTGGTCCAGCGCGTCCAGCGCGCGCGACACCGAGACCCGGGACTGGGCCCGGATGGCGAGGGCGGCGACGTCGGCGGGCACCGGCACGACGAGGTCGGGCCGCGCCTGGAGCAGCGCGGCGAGCGACTCGTCGGGCAGCGCCCGCAGGTGGTCGGCGAGTGAGGTGCTCATCGTCGTTCCACGCTAGCCCGGCCGGGGCCGCTCGCGCCCATCGGACGTCCCGGCTGGTCTGGCTGGCCGGGTAGCTTCGCAGCATGCGCCAACTGACGGTCGGTTTCGACCTCGACATGACCCTGGTCGACTCGCGCCCCGGCATCGCCGCCACCTACCGCGCGTTGACCGAGCGGACCGGCGTACCCGTCGACGCCGAGGTCGCCGTGTCGCGGCTGGGCCCGCCGCTGCGGACCGAGATCGCCCACTGGTTCCCGCCGGAGCGGGTCGACGAGGCGGTGCACGCCTTCCGCGAGCTCTACCCCGCGTACGCGATCACCCCGACCGTGCCACTGCCCGGCGCCGTGGCCGCCCTCGACGCGGTACGGCAGCGGGGCGGCCGGGTGCTGGTGGTCACCTCGAAGCTGGGCCGGCTGGCCCGACTGCACCTGGAACACCTGGGTCTGACGGTCGACGAGGTGGCCGGCGACCTCTTCGCCGAGGGGAAGGCGACAGCGTTGCGGGAGCACGGTGCGACCCACTACGTCGGCGATCACGTGGCGGACATGGTGGCGGCGCAGGCGGCCGAGGTGCCGGGGATCGCGGTGGCGACGGGCCCCTGTTCGGTCGACGAGCTGAGGGCCGCCGGGGCGGCGACCGTGCTGGCGGATCTCACCGGATTCCCGGCGGCGCTCGACGACATGATCCGGCTAGCCTTGAGGCAGTAGACGGTTCAAGCGAAGCAGGGGTTCTCAGGTGCCTACGGGTCGAGTGAAGTGGTACGACGCGGCCAAGGGATACGGGTTCGTCACCAGTGACGAGGGTGGCGACGTGTTCCTGCCGAAGGGCGCGCTACCGGCGGGTGTCACCGACCTCAAGGGCGGCCAGCGGGTCGACTTCAGCGTGGTGGACAGCCGACGCGGCGCGCAGGCGATGGGAGTGAAGCTGCTCGACGCCCCGCCCTCCGTGGCGGAGTTGCGGCGCCGACCCGCCGAGGAGCTGCACGGTCTGGTCGAAGACATGATCAAGGTGCTGGAGGCGAAGGTGCAGCCGGACCTGCGCCGGGGCCGCTTCCCGGATCGCAAGACCGCCCAGAAGGTCGCTCAGTTGGTCCACGCGGTCGCCCGCGAGCTGGAGGTCTGAGGCACGAGCCCGGCGTCGGCGGCCCGGCCGAGCAGCGCCTCCACGGCAGCGAACCCCGCGTCCCCCAGGTCGGCGGTGAACTCGTTGACGTAGAGGCCGATGTGCCGGTCCACCACGTCGGGCTCCATCTCCTGCGCGTGCGCCACCACGTACGCCCGACTGGCCGCCGGGTCGGCCCAGGCCCGCGCGACGGAGTCCCGGATCCATCCGGCGGCCTGCTGCGGGTCGACCGCGCCGCGCCGCGCCAGGATGGCACCGAGCGGGATCGGCAGCCCGGTGTCGGACTCCCACCACTCGCCGAGGTCGACCAGGGCGGTCAGCCCGTGGCGGGGGTAGGTGAACCGCGCCTCGTGGATCACCAGCCCGGCGTCGTACCGTCCGGCGGCCACGCCGGGCATGATCTCGTGGAACGGCACCACCTCGATGCGGCGCGGCGTCCGGCCGGCGGCCCAGAGCCGGAACAGCAGGTACGCGGTGGTCCGGTCGCCCGGCACCGCCACCGTCGCGTCACTCAGGTCGGTCCGGTCCGGCCCACCGTCCCGGTCGGCCCGGGTGAGCACCAGCGGCCCGCAGCCGCGCCCCAGCGCACCCCCGCAGGGCAGCAGGTGGTAGTCCGCCAGCAGCCAGGGCAAGGCGGCGTAACTCACCTTCACCAGGTCGAACGCGCCGCGCTCGGCGGCCGTGTTGGTGACGTCGACGTCGGCGTACGTCACCTCGACCGGCGGGGCACCGGGCACCTGACCGTGCACCAGCGCATGGAAGACGAACGTGTCGTTGGGGCAGGGCGAGATCGCCAGCGAGAGCGCCACGACTCCACCGTAACCCCGCCCCCACCGCCCGCCACCCGCCGGTACGCCGACCGTCGGCCAGCCCACACCCGCCACCACGCCCACTGACCGTCCTCACCACCCCGGACCACCCCACGGCTCTCGCCGCCGTTCCACCGTTCGATCTCACGCTGGGCCGCCGGTACCCGGCACAGACCCCAGCGGCTCATGTGCCGGCCCTGGCGGTTTTGGCGCGGGATCTGGCGGCTCCGGCGCGGACCGTGGCGTTCGGGCGCGGGCCCTGGTGCTCCGGCGCGGGCAGGTATTCACCCCAGCGAACACCAGGGACAACGCGCCTGGCGACGTAGTCGCCGGGCTTCCCCGACGCTGACGCCTTGTCCACTGCGGCCCCTTTCGAGCTGACTGCAGCGACGGATCGGACCTCGCCCCAACGGACCTCGCCTCGCCACAAAGTGCACCTGTTCGGCAGCCACGGAGGCGATAGCACCAACGGTTCAGCTCGAAAGGCGGCCGAGGGGAGTACAGGAGGCGCGACCCGCCGGGGTCATTGCACGGGCCACCAGCAGGCGCAAGAGCCTACTCACAGAGTTATCCACAGGCGTTGTCCACAGGTTCGCCGGGCGGGTTGAGCGGGCCGCCCGGTTCGGTCAGCATCGATGGTGCGGTTCAGCGACGGCATGCGTTCAGCGATGGCATGGGCCAACGACGGCACGGGGGACAGCGATGGTGGGGGACGGTAGTGGTGAGGGCGTGGCCGGCGGTGGCGGAGTGGCCGGCGGTGAGGGCGTGGCCGGCGGTGGCGGAGTGGCGGGCGGTGACGGTGCGGTGGATCGGGTCGGACGGACCCGAGCCGGCAGTTCTGGCGAGCGGCTGACGGATGTGGGGGCGATGCTGCGGGCGTTGCGGCGACGGGCCGACCTGAGTCAGCGGGAACTGGCTGCGCTGTCCGGGGTGCCGCAGTCGACGGTGGCGCGGATCGAGTCGGGGCGGGGTGCTGACCCGCGCTTCCGGACCGTGCAGCGGCTCGTCCGTGCGGCGGGTGGCACGGTGGGCCTCGTCGCGGGCGGTGCCCTTACTGCGGGGGACGCCCTTGCTGCGGGGGCGGGCGAGGTGGCTTCGGACGACGGCTGGCGGGACGCGGCGGGGCGTCGCTATCCGGCTCATCTCGACGCTCGCCGGGTCCGCACGCTCAGGGACTGGCCGGGGGCCTGGTGGGCGGACTGGTACACGTTGCCGCCCGAGCGGTGGCCGTTACGGGTACCCGAGGTGACCTTCGACCTGAACCGGCGGTACCGGGACGAGCGGCGGCTGCGTGAACGGTCGTTCGCCGGGGTGCGGGTCCGCCGCGTCACCGACGGCGTGCCGGAGACGTGCTGGCGCCTGGTCGCCGAGTTGCCGGACGGTGATCTGGTCGGCGAGTTGCGTGCGCATGAGCGCAGCCTCGACCTGCGGTACGGCGTGGACCTGGGCGACCGGCGTGAGGTGGTGCTGGACGGTGTGCTGGTTGCTCCCCAGTTGCAGCGGCTGGGCATCGGACGGCGTCTGGTGGGCCGGCTCGTCGAGGAGACGCGTCTGGTGGGCCCGCGCGCGGTGTGCGCCATCGCCGAGTCGGCTGGCGTGCAGTTCCTGATGGCCTGCGGCTTCCGGATCGAGGGGAGCAGGCCCATGGCGCTCCGTCTGGAACACCGATGACGGCCGCATCAGCGCGAGAACGGCGAGAACGGCGGGAACGGCGGAACGGCGAGGTTGGCGTGCGGCGGGGTGGCTAGCGCAGGGCGGTGGCGGCGGCGGTGAGGGCGACGAGCGCCTCGCGCATCCGCCAGGCACCGCGGTCACGGGGGCCGATCGGGTTGGAGACGGTGCGCAGCTCCGCGAAGGGTACGCCGGCGTGGGTGGCGGCGACGGCCACGCCGTACCCCTCCATGGCCTCGGCCACGGCGTCCGGGTGACGCCGGCTCAACGCCTCGGTGCTGGCGGCGGTGCCGGTGACGGTGCTGACGGTCAGTACCGGCCCGACGGTGGCGTCCGGTAGCGCGTCGCGCAGGCCGGCCAGCAGGGCAGGGTCGACGGCGACGGAGGTGCCACCACCGAGTAGTTCCGCCGGCATGCCGAGGTCGTCGAGGGGGATGAAGCCGTCGGGTGACTCGGCGCCCAGGTCGGCGGCGACGGCCCGGGTGCCGAGCACGGTGCCGCCGACCGGCACTCGGCCCGGGAAACCGCCGGCCACGCCCGCGCTGATCACCCCTCGGTACGGCCGACCGGCGCCCTCGGCGAGGGCGAGGAGACGTGCGGTCGCGGCTCCGGCGACGGCCGGGCCCACGCCCACCGGCACCACCGCCACGGTGGGGTCGGCGAGACCGGCCTGGATCGCCTCCGCCTCGGCGGGGACGGCGGTGACCACGAGCAGGCCGGTCACGGGATCGGCCCCGGCGAGCTGCGTCGGGTCTCGTCGTCGCTGCCGCCGGAGCCGGTGACCGCCGACGACGGACGGTAGATGTGGAAGCCGGGCGGTGCCAGGTCGCGCTCGTCGGTCGTACCCCCCTGGTAGGGCGCGGGTGAGGTGGGCGCGGCGGCGGCCTCGGTGGCCTTCGCCTGCTCGGCGGCTTCGGCCGCCTTCTTGTCCCGGGCGGCCTGTTCCGTGGCGGCCTCTTCGTCGGCGGCCCGTTCCTCGCTGGCCAGCTCGTCGTCGGTCAGCGGCCGGCCGCGCAGCCGTTCGGTCCGCAGCCGGCGGGCCATCACCATGCCGCGCATGGCGGCGAGCGTGCCGACACCGGCGGCGACCGCGATGCCGATCCGGCCCTCGAAGGGTACGAGTCCCAGCCCGCCACCGGCGACGAAGGCGAGCATCAGGGCCGTCTCGGAGTGCGCGAAGGAACTCGCCCGCAGCCGTTCCGGGATGCGTTCCTGGATCGAGGCGTCCACGGCCAGCTTGGCGATGCCGCTCATCATGGCCGCGACCACGCAGAGCAGGGCGACCATCGGCAGGGAGAAGTTCAGGACGGCGAGTATGCCCACCCCGGCCACGATGATCATGCCGCTGGACTGGAGTGCGGCCGGCCGGTGGATGCGCAGTCGGGTGCCGATGGCGGTGGCCAGGAAGGTGCCGACGGCAAGGGCGCCGCCGACCACGCCGAGTGCTCCCTCGTCACCCAGGTCACGCCCGAACACCACGGTGGTCAGGTCGCCCGCCTTGATGCTGAAGGCGAGGAAGAGCAGCAGGAAGCCGTAGATCGCGCGTAACGTGGCCGCGCCGACGAGGTTGGAGATCACCAGCCGCCCGGCGGGTCGACCCCGGCCGAGTGGTCGGTCACCGGTACGGCGCAGCAGCGCGCGCAGCGGGCGGGGAACCCGTTCCGGTGGCTCGGAGTCGGCCTTCGGCGGCAGCCGGAGCGCCACCACCATGCCGACCAGGAAGATGACCGAGGCGACCCGGAGCGGCCACTGCGGCCCGAACCAGAACGCGGCCAGTCCGATCGGGGCGACCAGGGCACCGGCCACCGTGCCGTAGACGCTGGCACGGGCGCCGACCTGGGAGAGCCCGAGCCCTTCGGGTAGGAGTCTGGGCACGGCGGCGGATCTGGCCACGCCGTACGCCCGGGAGAGCGCGAGTACGCCGAACGCCGCCGGGTAGAGCCCGAAACCGTGGATGTAGTCGGAGATCAACCAGGCCAGGAAGGCCCGACCCAGCATGGTCGTGGCCAACGCGTACCGCCGACCGTGCCGGAAGTGGTCGAGCAGCGGGCCGACCACCGGGGCGAGCATGGCGAACGGCACCATGGTCACCAGCAGATAGAGCGCGACCTTGCTGCGCGCCTCGCCGAGCGGCACGTTGAAGAAGATCGTCCCGGCCAGGCCGATGGCGATCAGCGTGTCCCCGGCACAGGAGACGGCGTGCAGGTCGAACATGCGGACCATGCCGGTCTCGCCGCCGGCACCCCGGGTCCGGGCCCGGGCGGCACTGCGCGTCACCCAGCGTCCGCTGCTCACCGAGCCGCGCAGCAGCAGCCGGACGGCCCGGATTCCGGTGCCGACGGTCCGCCCGAGGAGGGACCTCTCGGAGCGGGAGGACAGCGGCATGGCACCCATCCTGAACCATCCGGCCGACACTTGGCGCGTCACCGCCGGAGAACACCTCTGGGGAGTGCCTCACAGTCGGAGCCGCGCATGGGTGACAATGGTTGGGTGACCAGGCCCGCCTCCGCCCGCGCCGCTCGTCTCGACCAGGTCTGCGCCGCCGCCGTCGAGGTGGCCCGCGCCGGCATCACCGAGGTGGATCCCGACGATGTCGGCGACCACCTGCAAGCCGTGGCCGAGGGTGACCGACTCGTCACCCACTACTTCGAGTGCCGTCAGGCCGGATATCGCGGTTGGCGGTGGGCGGTCACCGTCACCCGGGTGCCGCGCAGCCGGACCGTGACGATCTGCGAGACGGTGCTGCTGCCCGGACCGGACGCGCTGCTCGCGCCCGGCTGGCTGCCCTGGCAGGAGCGGCTCAAGCCGGGTGACCTGGGCCCCGGTGACCTGCTGCCGACGCCGCCGGACGACGAGCGGCTCCAGCCCGGTTACCTGCTCTCGGACGACTCGGCGGTCGAGGAGACCTCGTGGGAGCTGGGGCTCGGTCGGCCCCGGGTGTTGTCGAGGGAGGGTCGGGCCGAGGCGGCACAGCGCTGGTACGACGGCGACCACGGTCCGACGGCGCCCATCTCGACCGCCGCGCCCGCCGCCGCCCGGTGCGGCACCTGCGGCTTCTATCTGCCGCTCGCCGGCAACCTGCGGCTCTGCTTCGGCGTGTGCGGCAACTTCTACGCCCCGGACGACGGCCGGGTGGTCAGCGCCGACCACGGATGTGGTGCCCACTCGGAGACCCTGGTCGACGCCGAGACGCCGGTGGACGAGATGCCCACGGTGTACGACGACAGCGCGATGGAGCCGATGACGGTCAGCCGTGCGCCCGGGTCCGTGGAGTCCGGCGAGCCGGCGGAGCCGTACGGCCACTCCTGATCGGCAGGAGGCGGACCGCCCCGGCGACGCCCGGGCGGTTCGCTCAGCCGGCGGCGCGTCGTCGCCGTCGGTGGGCGTCGTGGCGCATCATCACCGCGAGACCGGGGAAGCCCCACAGAAAACCGGCCAGGCAGATCCAGAGCCAGTTCTCGTGACCGCTGTCGATCAGCCGGTCCCGGAACAGCAGCAGCACCAGGCCGGCGACCGCCCAGGCCACGATCCCGGCCAGCACGAACGGCACCATCGGCGGGTCGAGCGGCTCGGGGCGGGGCTGCTGCTTCGGCACCCGGCCAGGGTACGTGACGCTTTTCCACCGCCTCGGGTTCTGCAACGATGCGCGCGACAACCCGATGATCTGCTGTGAGGTTCCTGATGGCAGTAGCGCCGCCCGACGAGGGCACCCCACTCGATCCCGGCCGTCCCCGCAACGGCTTCGATCGGTACTTCGAGATCTCGGCCCGCGGCTCGACGATGAGCCGTGAGGTGCGCGGTGGCCTGGCGACCTTCTTCACGATGGCGTACATCGTGGTGCTCAACCCGCTCATCCTCGGCAGTGCCGCCGACGGCGACGGCAACACGCTGCCGATCCCGGCGATCGCGGCGGCCACCGCCCTGCTCGCGGGTCTGTTGACCATCCTGATGGGGGTGGTCGGCCGCTTCCCGCTGGCGGTGGCCGCCGGTCTCGGGGTCAACGCGCTGGTGGCGTACGAGATCGCTCCGGAGATGACCTGGGCCGACGCGATGGGTCTGGTGGTGATCGAGGGTGTGATCATCGCGGTGCTGGTGCTGACCGGGTTGCGTACCGCGGTGTTCCGCGCGGTGCCGACCCAGATGAAGACGGCGATCGGCGTCGGCATCGGACTGTTCCTGACCATCATCGGGCTGGTCGACTCCGGTTTCGTCCGGCGACTCCCCGACGAGGCGAACACCACCGTCCCGGTGGGGCTGGGCATCGGCGGCAAGCTGGTGAGCTGGCCGATGCTGGTGTTCGTGGTGGGTCTGCTGCTGACCCTGGTGCTGGTGGTGCGCCGGGTACGCGGGGCCATCCTGATCGGCATCTTCGCCTCGACGCTGCTGGCGATGGTGGTCGAGGCGCTCGGCAACATCGGCCCGTCGATGGTCAACGGCGTACCGAACCCGAAGGGGTGGTCGCTGAACGTCCCGACGCTGCCCAGCAACCCGTTCGACGTGCCGGACCTGTCGCTGCTCGGCAAGTTCAACGTGCTCGGGTCGTGGGAGCGAGCCGGTTGGCTGGTCGTGCTGATGTTCATCTTCACGCTGTTGATCACCGACTTCTTCGACACGATGGGCACGATGGTGGCCGTCGGTCAGGAGGGCGGCATGCTCGACGACCAGGGCACCCCACCCCGGACCAAGGAGATCCTGCTGGTCGACTCGATCGCCGCGGCGAGCGGTGGTGCGGCCAGCGTCTCCAGTAACACGTCGTTCGTCGAGAGTGCCGCCGGTGTCGCGGAGGGCGCCCGGACCGGTGTGGCCAACCTGGTGACGGGCGTGTTGTTCCTGCTGGCGATGTTCCTCGCGCCGCTGGTCGTGGTGGTGCCGTTCGAGGCGGCGTCGGTCGCGCTGGTGGTGGTCGGCTTCCTGATGATGACCGCGGTACGCACCATCGACTGGTCAGACCACGAGATCGCCATCCCGGCGTTCCTCACCATCGTGCTGATGCCGTTCACGTACTCCATCTCCAACGGCATCGGTGCCGGACTCATCGCGTACGTGGTGATGAAGCTGGCCAAGGGCAGGGCCCGGGAGATCCACCCTCTGCTGTACGGGGTGGCGGTGCTGTTCGTGGTGTACTTCCTGCGCGGCCCGATCGAGTCGCTGTTCTGACGCCGGCCCCGGGTCGGGCGTGCGTACCGCGCACAACGCGGGCGCAGCCCGGCCCGGGATCGATGATCACCCGGGTGAGCGTGGTCATATTCGCTGCCGACTACGGGTCTCATTAGCTAGGCTAACTAACGTGACGGAGCGGACGGTGACGGCTCAGAGCATGCCACCGGCGCAGCTGGCCCATCAGCTGCGAGATGCGATCACCCGGCTCAACCGGCGGGTCCGCCAGGCCCGGCCGGTCGGTGACCTGACGGTCACCCAGTTGTCCGCGCTCACCAGCCTCAAGCTGGCGGGCGCGCTCACGCCGCGGGAACTCGCCGACGTCGAACGGGTGCAGCCACCGACGATGACCAAGATCGTCGCGAAGCTGGAGGAGCGCGGCCTCGTGCAGCGCACGCCCCACCCGACCGACGGCCGGCAGGTCATCCTCGCGGCGACCGAGGGGGGCCGGGCCGTGCTCGACCAGTTCGAGCGGGTACGGGACGAATGGCTGGCCCACCGGCTGGCCGAGCTGAGCGATGCCGACCGGGAGACGCTGCACCACGCAGCGGAGATTCTGCAGCGAGTCTCCCGAGCCTGACACCGCACACCGGGTGTGCGCCGTGCCGTGACGTCCGTCGTTGATGACGCGTACGACGCGAGGAGGCGCACCAAGAGTGCAGGCGAGGCTCAGCACGATGTTCCAGTCCCTACAAGTCCGCAACTACCGGCTCTTCGCCTCCGGGCAACTGGTCAAACTGATCGGTGTCTGGATGATGTTCATCGCTCAGGACTGGCTGGTTCTTGAGTTGTCCGGCGATTCGGCCACCGCGCTCGGCGTGGTCGTCGCCCTTCAGTTCACCCCGGTGCTCCTGCTCACGCTGATCTCCGGGCGGTTGGCCGACCGGTACGACAAGCGGATGCTCCTCTTCGTCGCCAACGCCTTCTGGACGGTGTTGTCGTTGGCGATGGCGCTGCTGGTGCTCACCGGTCTGGTCCAGCTCTGGCACGTCTTCGTCTTCGCCGCCCTGCTGGGCGTGGCCAACGCGGTGGAGACCCCGGTTCGCCAGGCGTTCGTCTCCGAGCTGGTCGGCACTCCGCTGCTGCCGAACGCGCTCTCGCTCAACGCGGCCGTGTTCAACTCGGCCCGGATCGTCGGTCCCGCCGTCGCCGGTGTCGCCATCGCCCTCTTCGGCGTCGGACCGGTCTTCCTGTTCACCGCGCTCAGCTCGATCGGCCCGCTCATCACGGTGATCCAGATGCGTACCGCCGAGCTGCACCGGGATCCGCTGCCGCCGCGCGACGAGCGGGCCTCGGCGACCGTCCTGGACGGGTTGCGGTACGTCAGCCGACGCCCCGACCTGGTGCTGCCGATGGCCGTGATGTCCGTGATCGGCATGGCACTGTTCAACTTCCAGCTCACCCTCGCGGCACTGGCCAAGACCGTGTTCGAGACCGGGGCGGCCTCGTTCGGCCTGTTCAGCACCACGCTCGCGGTGGGCGCGCTGGTGGGTGCGCTGGCCGGCACCGGGCGGCGCAGCCGTCCCTCGGTGTGGCTGGTGCTGGGTGCCGCCGTCGCCTGTGCCGTGTTCGGGACGCTCGTCGGCCTCGCGCCCACGTACTGGATGGTCGTGGTGTTGCTGGTGCCGACCGGCTTCTTCATGGTCTTCTTCGCCCAGGCGGCCAACCAGCGGGTCCAGCTCGGCACCGACGCGGCCTTCCGGGGCCGGGTGATGGCTCTGTGGGTGCTGGTGTTCCTGGGCACCAACCCGGTCGGCGCGCCACTGATCGGCTGGGTCGCGGAGACCTTCGGAGCCGGGGTCAGCATCTGGGCCGGTGGGCTGATCTCCCTGGCCGCCGCCCTGATCGCGCTGGCCTGGCAGCTTCGCCACGACGGCGCCCGGCTGCGGTTCCGGATCCTGCCGATGCCGCGCTTCTACGTCACCCAGGTCTGAGCCCACGGTGCCGGGTGCCCGCGTGGTGGGGTGCCCGGCGCGGATACCGGAAAATCGGTTACATCACGCTCCGCATCGGCATAGCTTCTTTCCGTGGAGGTCCTGCGCTCGCTGCTGCTCGCCCTGTCGCTGACCGGCGTTGTCCTCCTGCCAGTGCTGATCGTGCTGGTGGTCGGTGCCGACGACATGATCGGCCGGGCCACCTACGGGTGTTCGCAGTGGCGCGTACGGCGTCGGGAACAGCGGCTGATCGTCGCGTTGCGCCGGTCGCTGGCGGCCGACGGGAACGCCGTACGGGCCGACCTCGACGCCCTGGACCGGCACGACCGGCGTCCGCTGGAGCAGATCGCGGCCGACCTGCGGTGCCTGCGGCGGGAACGGGTCGGCGGTGCCGGGGCGGCCGTGGTGTGGCACAGCAGCGTGCTCGACGCGTACGACGACCGCCTCCGGCTGGCCTGCCGGGCACTCGGCGTCACCGAGCACCTGGCCGAGTTGACCGGCGTCGACCGGCAGATCGAACGGGTCCGGGTGGAGAGCGAGCTGGACGCCGCCGGGCTGCGACTGCCGGCGACCCGCCCCGGACAGCGCGAACGGCACCGGTAGCTGCGACCCTTCACCCGGTGCGACTCTTCACCGCGATCCATCCGCCGACCGAGGCGGTCGCGCACCTGACCGACCGGGTGGCCCGGCTCCGGCTCGGTGCCGCCGCTGACGCCGGGACCAACGTCCGACTGCTAGCTCAGCGCCCTCGGCGGGCACCGGCGCGTGGCCGGTGCCCGGTCAGGAGGACTCGCGGGCCGCAGGACCGCTGCCGAAGAGGACGTCGTCCCAGCTCGGCAGCCGCTTACGCGGCTTGGCGCCGGCCTCGGTCGACTCGTTGGTCGAGGCGGCCGGGGCACCCGTACGGCGCGGTCGCAGCACGGCCAGCGACGGCACGGCCGGGACCTCCTTGGGCGCGTCGGCGTCGTCGTCGAAGGCGGAACCCTGACCACCGCCGAGCAGCGCGGCTGCGCCGCCACCGACGGCCCGGCGCGGGGTGTCCTGGCCACCGGCGAGCGCGGCCGGCGAGCGGGGCTCGAGACCACGGCCCGAGGTGGAGCCGAGCGGACGGTCGAGAGAGGCGAGCAGCGCGTCGCGGCCAGCCCGGATCGGGTCCCGACCGGAGCGACTCGGGTCGGCCGGCGAGGGCAGCCCGTGCCCACCCCGGCTCGGCTCACCGCGCGACGGGCCGGGCAGCGCGTGCCCGCCACGCTCCGGTGCCGGCTCCTGGCCGAGGAGCGGCGTGGGACGCTCGGCGCAGAGATACTGCGCCATGTCGTCGTGCGGGGCCACCGACTGCCGGGTCTTGTCCAGATCCCAGACCGCCTGGGCGGTGGCCTTACCGGACGGCCAGGTGGCGACGATCCGCCAGGTGCCGTCGTCGCGGCGCCACGCGTCCCAGGAGATCTTCTCGGTGTCGATCCCGTGCTGGGCGAGCCGGCCGTTGACCACCTCGGCGAGGGGCGTGGGCTTCTCGGCGCCCTTGAGTCGGGTACGACGGGCGTGCTGGGCGAGCATCGCCCGCTCCTGGAGCACCGGCCCGGCGTAGCGGAGCACCCGGTCGACCGGTACTCCGGCGATCCGGGCGACGTCCTCGGCGGACTCGCCGGAGCGGATCCGGGCCTGAATGTCCCGAGGGGACAGCGACGGCACCGGGTCTGCGGTGGACGGTGCCACCGCGAGCGTGGGCGCACCCGGCTCGGCGTGCATCGCCCCGGCGATACGCTCGTCGATGGGGAGGGCGAGCAGTCGCCCGACCTCGTCGGCGAGCACCAAGGCCTGGCCGTCCTCGGAGAGGGCGACGAAGCGTACTGGGCGCATCGCGTTGCCTCCGTCCCGCCTCGCTGGCCGTTACGCCACGAGCCGGCCACCCGGGGCGTTGCGCTCCACGGTACGCCCATCCGCAGCCTGGTGGGAGACGCCACGCCCGGGCAAGTCGAGCTGAGCAGCCTAATTCCCCGCTGCTGAGCGCTGTGCGGCGGGTCAGTGTTACGAGTACGACAGTGGCGATGGTCGGCGTACGGCGCGGGCCCGGCGACCACAGTGGGTCGGCCGGGCCCGCAGGGTCACCGCGAGTTCACTCAGAGTCGCTCGACCACATAGTCGATCGAGGCGGTCAGCGCCTCCACGTCGGCCGGCTCGACGGCCGGGAAGAGCGCCACCCGGAGCTGGTTACGGCCGAGCTTCCGGTACGGCTCGGTGTCCACGATGCCGTTGGCGCGCAGTGCCTTGGCGATCGCGGTGGCGTCCACCCCGTCGGCGAAGTCGATGGTGGCGACCACGTTGGAGCGCAGCGCCGGATCGGTGACGAACGGGGTGGCGACGGTCGAGCGCTCGGCCCAGCCGTACACGGTCGCGGCGCTCTCGGCCGTCCGCTTGGCCGCCCAGGCCAGCCCGCCCTGGGAGTTCATCCAGTCGGTCTGCTCGGCGGCGAGGAAGATGGTGGCCAGCGCCGGGGTGTTGTAGGTCTGCTCCAGCCGCGAGTTGTCGATCGCGGTGACCAGGTCGAGGAAGGCCGGGATGTACCGGCCGGAGGCCTTGATCTCGGCGGCCCGCTCCAACGCGGCCGGCGACATCAGGGCCAGCCAGAGCCCGCCGTCGGAGCCGAAGCACTTCTGCGGGGCGAAGTAGTAGACGTCGGTCTCGCCGACGTTGACCTCCAGGCCACCGGCACCGGAGGTGGCGTCGACCAGCAGCAGCGAGCCCGGGTCGGCGCCGGCCACGCGGCTGATCGGCACCGCCACGCCGGTCGAGGTCTCGTTGTGCGGGGTGGCGTAGACGTCCACGCCGGCCTCGGCGGTCAGGGTCGGCGCGCTGCCCGCGTCCGACTTGCGGATCGTCGGCTCGCCCAGGAACGGCGCGTCCTTGACGGACTTGGCGAACTTGGCGCCGAACTCGCCGAAGCTGGCGAACTGGGCCCGGTCACGGACCAGGCCGAACGTGGCGACCTCCCAGAACGCGGTGGTGCCGCCGTTGCCGATCACCACCTCGTACCCCTCGGGCAGCGAGAAGAACTCGGCGATGCCGGAGCGCAGTCGGGACACCTGGTCGCGGACGGTCTTCTGCCGGTGCGAGGTGCCCAGGTAGCTGGTGGCCACCTCGGCGAGCGCGGAGACCGCCGCCGGACGGACCTTGGACGGCCCGCAGCCGAACCGGCCGTCGGCGGGCTTGATCTCGTCGGGAATCCGGATGGTCGGTGCGTCAGCCACGGTCGTAAAGATCCTTCCGCATGGGTCGGTGCCCGGGTGAGCAGGTGGGGCTGACCGGCGGCGGGCGCGTGCGGGTGCACGGTCGAAGCCGGGGTCCAGCCCATCGGGCGGCGCTGCCGGAATTCATCCTTGCACCCGTCGACGCCCCGCCGGGTGCTGGTCCCAACCCCAACCGTGAGGCGTCCGCCACAGGCCGTGGCGTCGCCCACATCCCCGCCGCGCGCCCGCCCGCCGCTGCCCGCCCGCCGCCCAGCGCTCGCTGCGCTGGGCACCGGGCCTGGATGTTAGGAAGGGACCCCTGTACTACCGGAGACGGTAGAAAGGGTCCCTTCCTTACACCGCAGACGTCGGGCGGTGCCTAGACCTCAGACGTCGTGGGGGACGGCGTCCCAGCCCTCGACCTCGTTCGGCTTGCGCGGGCCGTGGCCCACGTACCGGGCGGAGGGGCGGACCAGTCGCTGGAGCCGCTTCTGCTCCAGGATGTGCGCGCTCCACCCGCCCATTCGGGCGCAGGTGAACATCGAGGTGAACATGTGCGCGGGCACCTCGGCGAAGTCGAGCACCACGGCGGACCAGAACTCGACGTTGGTGGCGAGCACCCGGTCCGGGCGGCGGGCCTGCAACTCGGCCAGCGCGGCCCGCTCCAGCGCCTCGGCGACCTCGAAGCGCGGCGCGCCCAACTCCTTGGCGGTGCGACGCAGCACCCGGGCACGCGGGTCCTCGGCCCGGTAGACGCGGTGGCCGAAGCCCATCAGCCGCTCGCCCCGGTCGAGCACACCCTTGACGTAGCTCTCCGCGTCGCCGCTGCGCTCGACCGCCTCCAGCATGCTGAGCACCCGGGACGGTGCGCCGCCGTGCAGCGGGCCGGAGAGCGCACCGATGCCCGAGGAGATGCAGGCGGCGGCGTCCGCGCCGGTGGAGGCGACGATCCGGGCGGTGAAGGTGGAGGCGTTCAGGCCGTGCTCGGCGGCCGAGATGAAGTACGCGTCGACGGCCTTGACGTGCCGGGGGTCGGGCTCGCCGCGCCACCGCTTCATGAAGCGCTCGACGATCGTCTCCGCCTTGTCGATCTCCTTCTGCGGCACCGCCGGCAGCCCGAGGCCACGGGCGGACTGGGCGACGAAGGAGAGCGCGGTCACCGACACCCGGGCGAGGTCCTCCCGGGCCTGCTCGTCGGAGATGTCCAGCATCTGGTCCAGGCCCCAGTACGGTGCGAGCATCGCCACCGCGGACTGCACGTCGACCCGGATGTCGCCGGAGTGCACCGGCACCGGGAACGGCTCGGCCGGCGGCAGGCCGGGGCCGAACCGGCCGTCGACCAGCAGCGCCCAGACGTTGCCGAAGGAGACCTGGCCGATCAGATCCTCGATGTCGACCCCGCGGTAGCGCAGCGCGCCACCCTCGCGGTCCGGTTCGGCGATCTTGGTCTCGAACGCTACGACGCCCTCGAGTCCGGGTTTGAAGTCGGCCATTCACTTCTCCTGGTGTGTGTCGGTGCGCCCGCCCGGCTCGGTGCCCCGGCCCCGGCCGGGTGAGCGCCTCAGGCGACCCTCTCCGGATGTGTGTTCGTGACATCTTGCCTGCTGGTGATCGGGTATGCGACCCGTCTCGGATGTGCTGCTGACGACATCCCCGACGGCAGGTGCCGTGGGGCTCTCGGTAAGACTGGCCCCGACGGGCTGGTCGCGGGGGCGGGCAGCCTGATCCAGAGGGAGGAAACGTGACGGGCGACACACCGCCACCCGCGGGGATGCGTCACGAGTACGCCGCGGACACCGGCCTGGTCGAGGCCGACCTGGCGGCGCAGTGGCACACGCAGTTCGACAGGTGGTTCGCCGACGCGGTCGCCGCCGGGCTGCCCGAGCCCAACGCCATGGTGGTCGGCACCGCCGACGCGCAGGGGCGGCCGAGCGCGCGGACTGTGCTGCTCAAGGGCTACGACCCGGCGGGCTTCGTCTTCTTCACCAACCACCGCTCGCGCAAGGGTGTCGAGGCGGACGTCAACCCGTACGCCAGCCTGGTCTTCCCGTGGTTCCCAATGCAGCGGCAGGTGATCGTCGCCGGCCGGGTGGAACGGATCGACCGGGCGGAGACCGAGGCGTACTTCACCAGCCGGCCGCGCGGCTCCCGACTGGGTGCCTGGGCCAGTGCCCAGTCGTCGGTCCTGCCGGACCGGGCGGCGCTGGACGAGGCGTACCGGGCGGTGGCGGAGCGGTTCGCCGACGTGGACCCGATCCCCGCCCCGCCGCACTGGGGCGGGCTGCGGGTCCGGCCCGATTCGGTGGAGTTCTGGCAGGGCCGGGCCAGTCGGCTGCACGACCGGCTGCGGTTCCGCCGCGACGCCGACGACTGGGTCGTGGAGCGGCTGGCCCCGTGACCTCGACCGAGACAGACCGGCCCCGCGAACGGCGGCGCTGGGCCATCGACCTGCGTCCGCTGCGGGTGACCGCGTACCGGCGGCTCTGGCTCGGCAACGGCATCGCCATGTTCGGCTTCCAGTTCACCGCGGTCGCCGTACCGGTGGAGATGTACGCCCTCACCCAGGACTCGCTCTGGGTCGGGCTGCTGGGTATCGCCGCCTTCGTGCCGCTGCTGGTGTTCGGGCTCTGGGGCGGGGCGGTGGCCGACGCCATCGACCGTCGGCTGGTGTTGACCGCCGGCTCGGTGCTGCTCTGGGTCGCGGTGGCGGGACTGCTGGCGCAGGCGCTGCTGGGGGTGGGCAGCCCGCTGCTGCTGCTCGGGCTGGTGGCGCTCAGCTCGGTCGCGTACGCGATCAGCGGGCCGGCCCGCAGCGCGCTGGTGGCCCGGCTGGTCCCGGCCGAACTGGTGCCCGCCGCGACCACGCTGAACTTCACCACCGCGATGGCCACCTCGGTCCTCGGGCCGTTGGCCGCCGGCCTGATCCTGGCCACCTGGCACCTCGACGTGGCGCTGCCGATCGCGTACGCGGTGGACGCGGTGTTGCTCGTCGCCCTGGTCTGGGCGGCCCTGCGGCTGCCCGCGATGCCGCCCGAGCCGGACCCGGACGGTACGCCCCGGCAGGCCGGGCTGCGCAGTGTCGTCGACGGGTTCCGGTATCTGGCCGCCAGCCCGGTGCTGCTGCTCTCCTTCGCCATCGACCTGATCGCGATGGTGTTCGCCTTCCCCCGGGCGCTCTTCCCCGAGGTCGCCACCGAGCGGTTCGGCGGGGGTGCGGCGGTGGGCTGGCTCTACAGCTCGATCGCGATCGGCTCGCTGCTCGCCGGGCTCGTCTCCGGCTGGATCGGCCGGGTACGCCGCCAGGGGCTGGTGCTGGTGCTCGCCGTGGTGGGCTGGGGCCTGGCGGTGGCGCTGGCCGGGTTGGCCCGGCAGCTCTGGCTGGTCATCGTCCTGCTGGTGCTGGCCGGGGCGGCCGACCTGATCAGCTCGGTGGTGCGGCAGTCCATCCTGCTGATCTATGCGCCGGACCGGATGCGCGGCCGGCTCCAGGGCGTCAACACCGTGGTGGTGGCGGGTGGGCCGCGCCTGGGCGACCTGCGGGCGGGTGCCATGGCGACCGGCTTCGGCAGCGGCGTCGCGTGGGTCGGCGGCGGTCTCGTGGCGGCGGGGCTGGCGGTCGTTCTCGCGGTGGCGTTCCCGGCGTTGCGGCGGTACCGGCCGCCGGTGACGGCGACCGCCGAGGGCGCTTCCGAGGACCACCCGGCACGGCGAGCGGAGAGCGGTTCCGGGGGCTAGGGTCTGGCGACATGAGCAGCAGCGAGCCGCGTCCCCTGTCCGGGGCACAGTGGACCATTTCCGCCGCCGGTCACGAGGCGGTCATCGTCGAGGTGGGCGGCGGGGTCCGCACCTACCGGCAGGACGGGGTGGAGCACCTCGACGGGTACGCCGCCGACGAGTTGTGCCCCGGCTCGGCCGGGCAGGTGCTGGCTCCCTGGCCGAACCGGATCCGCGACGGCGTGTACCCCTTCGACGGGCAGTCGTACCAGCTCCACCTCACCGAGCCGGAGCGGCACAACGCCATCCACGGCCTGGTCAACTGGGCCCGCTGGGAGTTGGTCGAGCAGCGGCCGGACGAGGTCGTCGTCGGGCTCGACATGCCGGCGCAGCCGGGCTACCCGTGGCCGCTGCGGCTGCGTACCCGCTGGAGCGTGGGGGCCGACGGGCTGCGGGCCGCGCACGAGGTGACCAACGTCGGCGTGGAGTCGGTGCCGTTCGGCTTCTCCGTGCACCCCTACCTGCGACTGCCCGGGGTGGCGGTGGAGGACGTGGTGATGCGGGTGCCGGGAGAGACCCGGCTGCTGCTGGACGGGCGGCTGCTGCCGGTGGGCGTGGCCAAGGTCGCCGGCACCGAGTACGACTACACCGAGCCGCGCCGGATCGGCGACGCGGTGCTGGACCTGGCCTTCGGGCAGGTGATCCGGAACGCCGACGGCGGCTCGGCGGTGACGCTGAGCGCACCGGACCGTTCGCACGGCCTCGAGATCTGGGCCGACGCCCAGTTCGGCTGGTGGCAGGTCTACACCGGTGACACCCTGACCGGGGAGCGTTTCCGCCGGTCGGTGGCGGTGGAGCCGATGACCTGCCCGCCGGACGCCTACCGTTCGGGTCGGGATCTGATCACTCTGGCGCCTGGCGACACCTGGCGCGGAGACTGGGGCGTCCGGCCGGGCAACTGAGCCGGCGAGGAGGTACGACGTGGAGTTCGCAGAGGTCGTCCGGCGGCGCCGCATGGTGCGCAACTACGACCCGGACCGTCCGGTCCCGCCGGAGGTCGTGGAGCGGCTGATGGACCACGCGGTCCGCGCCCCGTCGGCCGGCTTCTCGCAGGGCTGGGGTTTCCTGGTGCTGGAGGAGCCGGCGGACCGGGAGCGGTTCTGGGCGGTCAGCACCCCGGAGGACGGCGGTACGGGACGCTGGCTGACCGGGATGCGGCGGGCTCCGCTGATCGTGGTGCCGCACGCGAACCGCTCCGTCTACCTCGAACGGTACGCCGAGCCGGACAAGGGCTGGGAGGACCGGTCGACGGACCGCTGGCCGGTGCCGTACTGGTTCGTCGACACCGGATTCGCCGCGTTGCTGATGATGCTGACCGCCGTGGACGAGGGGCTCGGGTCGTGCTTCTTCGGCATCCCGCCGCAGCGGTTGTCGTCCTACCGGGAGGCGTTCGGCGTGCCTGAGGCGTACCACCCGATCGGCGCGCTCACGATCGGTTACCGTGCCCCCGACCACCGGTCACCATCTTTGCGTCGGGGACGCCGTCCGGTCGACGAGGTCGTCCGTCGGGGTCGGTGGAGCTGACCGAAAACGCCGGTTCGTCCGGTGCGGAACTGGACGACCGGTGGCGAAACTGGCATCAAGGAGCAGAACGTGGGGTGCGTGCTGCGGCTACGCTGGCACGGTCACGGGCGCCGCGGCACGCGGCGCCCCGCCGCGACCCGGCCCGCGAGGGCGTCGTGGTTCGGCCCGACCAGGGGGAGGAGCGTGCCGTCGTGATCTTCAGAGCGGTCCGGGACGGGTGTCCCTACCCGCAACACAATCTGACCCTCAAGCAGTGGGCGGAGATCCCGCCCCGGCCGCTGCGGCTGGATCAGCTCATCACCACCAAACGGGAGTTGGCGCTGGACAAGCTGCTCGCCGAGGACTCCACCTTCTACGGTGACCTGTTCCCGCACGTGGTGCAGTGGAACGGCGGCCTCTACCTGGAGGACGGCCTGCACCGCGCGTTGCGCGCCGCCCTGCAACAGCGCAACCAGATCCACGCCCGGGTGTTCGTCCTCGCCGAAGCGATCGAGTGACCCGGCACCTCCTGCTGAGCCTTCGTTAGGGTGTGGGCGTGGACCTGCTGGACCTAAACTCGTCGCTGACCGAGGAGGAGCGGCAGATCCGCGCCGTCGTGCGGCGGGTGGTGGACGAGCGGGTACGCCCGCACGTCGCCGGCTGGTACGAGGCCGGTGAGGTGCCCGCCCGCGACCTGGCCCGCGAGTTCGGCGCCCTCGGTCTGCTCGGCATGCACCTGACCGGGTACGGCTGCGCCGGCTCCACGGCCGTCGCGTACGGGCTGGCCTGCCTGGAGTTGGAGGCCGGCGACTCCGGCGTCCGCTCCCTGGTCTCGGTGCAGGGATCGCTGGCCATGTACGCCATCTGGCGCTACGGCAGCGAGGAGCAGAAGCAGCGTTGGCTGCCCGCGATGGCGTCCGGCGAGGCGATCGGCTGTTTCGGGCTGACCGAGCCGGACCATGGCTCCGATCCGGGGTCGATGGCCACCCGGGCCCGCCGCGACGGCGACGACTGGGTCCTCCACGGCACCAAGATGTGGATCACCAACGCCCCGATCGCCGACGTCGCGGTGATCTGGGCGCGCACCGACGACGGCGTGCGCGGTTTCGCCGTACCCATGGACACGCCAGGGGTCACGGCGCGCGAGATCGGCCGGAAGATGTCCCTGCGCGCCTCGGTGACCGGGGAGATCGCGCTCGACGACGTCCGGCTGCCGGCGGACGCCCGGCTGCCCGAGGCCATCGGGTTGAAGGCGCCGCTGGGCTGTCTGACCGAGGCCCGGCACGGCATCGTCTGGGGTGCGCTCGGCGCGGCCCGGGACTGCCTGGAGACCGCCCTCACGTACGCGACCACCCGCACCCAGTTCGGTCGCCCGCTGGCCGGTTTCCAGCTCACCCAGGCCAAGCTCGCCGACATGGCGGTCGAGTGGCACAAGGGCTACCTGCTGGCGCTGCACCTCGGCCGGCTCGCCGACGCCGGTCGGTTGCGTCCCGAGCAGGTCAGCGTGGGCAAACTCAACAACGTCCGCGAGGCGCTGGCCATCGCCCGCCAGTGCCGGACCATCCTCGGTGCCAACGGCGTCTCCGGCGACTATCCCGTCATGCGGCACGCCAACAACCTGGAGAGCGTCCTGACGTACGAGGGCACCTCCGAGATCCACCAACTGGTGATCGGGCAGCGGCTCACCGGCGTCTCCGCGTTCACCTGATCGCTCACGCTTCTGACCTGCGGAAACACGCGTTCGGGTGACTCGACGAGCGGCTGTCGTACCGGGGGCTTACCGTCATCACAGACAACGCGTCTGACAAGGACGGTGAGGGCGATGGCACGCGACAGCGACATCAACGAGCCCACCAGCACGTTTGCCGACCACCAGCCCGACGAGGAGAGCACGGGCCGGCCGGATGCCCCGCCCGTGCCGCCGGGCGGCGGGGGTGGTGCCGCGCGGGCCCTGCTCTGGGTGCTCGGTGCCGCGGCGATGGCAGTGGTGGTGCTGCTCGGCGTCCAGACCACCGGGCTCCTGCCGGAGTTCCGCAACCCGTTCAGCAAGGAGCAGACCGACCGCACCCAACCGGCGCTGCTGGAGTCGATGCAGGACCTCAGCCGCTACGTGGCCGCCGAGGGTAACTTCCAGGTGGTGGTCGACCTGGAGAACGACCGGCGCAACGTGCCGGACTGGCTGCTCAACCAGCGCACGCTCTTCGTCGGGTCGGGCAGCGTCGAGGCGTACGTCGACTTCGGCACCCTCGGCGAAGGCGCGATCGTGCAGTCCGCCGACGGCAAGTCTGTCGAGGTCAAACTGCCCGCCCCGCAGCTCGCCAAGACCAACCTCGACCTCGACAAGAGTTACGTCTTCGCGGAGGAGCGCGGGCTGCTCAACCGCGTCGGCGACCTGATCGGCGGCGACCCGAACCGGCAGCAGCAGGTCTATCAGCTCGCCGAGGACCGGATCACCGCCGCCGCCCGGGACAGCGGCCTGAACGCCCGTGCCGAGGAGAACACCCGCAAGATGTTGACCGGCCTGCTCGGTTCGCTCGGCTTCGAGCAGGTCACCATCACCTACACCGCTCCCTGACCCACCGCACTTGCCCCCGCCCCGCCGGCTGTCGCCTAGACCTGCTGGCGGGGCGGTCGGTCGTCCCCTCCAACCCCTCCGACGGGAGGGGGCGAGGCAGCAACTTCATGGTTGTTGCTGCCTCGCGGGTGGTGTGAGGCAGCACTATCCATGAAGTTGCGTGGACAGGGCCCGGGGCGCCCCGCCGGTGACCGGGGTCGGACGGGGCGTCGCGGACGGGGCGGGACCGATCAGTGGCCTGCGGCCCAGTGGCCCGGTCCTCGGCGGCCGGGGACTCGGTGGCCTGCGGTTCAGCGTGGCCGGCGGTTCAGTGGCCTGCGACGAGGTAGCGGTCCTCGTTGGGCATGATGATCCAGAGTGCCAGGTAGATGACGACCTGAGTGCCGGGCAGCAGCAGCGACAGCAGGAACAACAGCCGGATCATTCCGGCGGAGGTGCCGAAGCGCTGGGCCAGGCCCGCGCAGACTCCGGCGAACATGCGCCCCTGCCGGGGCCGGACCAGTTTGCGACTCATGGTGGTACTTCCCCTCTGCGGCGATCCGCCGCTCCATGTCATCAACGCTAGGAGCGGATGACCCCCGCGCCCTCGCCCGCGAGAACGAACCTCACCGCGCCCACCCGTAGGTACTTACCCGCGACCGCACCGGCCACCCCTCCCCGAGCAAACCCCGACCCCCGCGTCGATCAAGGACCCGTGGCGAGGCTGCCGCCGTGGTGCGTCCCGTCGTGGTGCGGCCTGTCGATCAAGGACCCGTGGCGAGGGTTCGTCGATCAAGGAGTTGTGGTAGGCGCGAAAGGTGCAAACCAGCCCGGAACCTCGACCACAAGTCCATGATCGCCGGGCCGGGCCGGGCCGGGCCGGGCTAGGCAGGGCCGGGCCGGGGAGGGCCGGGCGGTGGGGTGCGGGGTGGGGTGGGGGGAAGGCGGTGGGGGTACGGTCGGTGGGTTGGGCGCTCTTACCAGGGCGTTTGGCGGGCCGCGTCCGGATGGAGGGGCGGCCACCTCTTTCGGCGGGCCGCTGACCGGTGATCCCGGGGCAGGGCGAGGAAGTGCAGTCATGATCAGTGTGTTCGACCTTTTCAGCGTGGGCATCGGGCCGTCCAGCTCGCACACGGTGGGACCGATGCGGGCGGCGCGTACGTTCGTCGCGGGGCTCAAGGCCGATGGTCTGCTCGCGGACGTGGCCCGGGTACGGGCGGAGTTGTTCGGGTCTCTCGGTGCCACCGGGCACGGGCACGGGAGTGATCGGGCGGTGCTGCTCGGGTTGACCGGTGAGTCGCCGGAGACGGTGGACACCGACGGGGTCGACGCGCGGGTGGCGTGGATCCGGGAGCAGGGTCGGCTGGCGCTGCTCGACACGCACGAGATCGACTTCGAGTGGGACCGGGATCTCACGTTGCACCGGCGGCGGTCGTTGCCGTACCACCCGAACGGGATGGTCT
Organism: Verrucosispora sp. NA02020; assembly: GCF_013364215.1. Taxonomy (NCBI): domain Bacteria; kingdom Bacillati; phylum Actinomycetota; class Actinomycetes; order Micromonosporales; family Micromonosporaceae; genus Micromonospora; species Verrucosispora sp. NA02020. The sequence continues at coordinate 660,483 of NZ_CP054923.1, forward strand.
TCGCGGCCTTCGACGCCGGTGGGGCCGAGGTCCGGACGCGGACCTACTACTCGGTCGGCGGCGGGTTCGTGGTGGACGAGGCGGCGGCCGGGGCGGATCGGATCAAGCCGGACGGTACGCCGGTGCGGTATCCCTTCCTGACCGGCGCGCAACTGCTCGACGTGACCGCCTCGACGGGGCTGTCGATCAGCGAGGTGATGCTCGCGAACGAGGTGTCCTGGCGGGCCGAGGCGGACGTACGAGCCGGGCTGCTGGACATCTGGCGGGTGATGCGCGAGTGCGTGGAGCGCGGCTGTTCCCGGGACGGCACGCTGCCGGGCGGGTTGAAGGTGCGCCGCCGCGCGGCCGAGCTGCGCCGCAGCCTGGAGACCGACACGGTGGTGCCGGACGGGGATCCGCTGCACGTGATGGACTGGGTGACGCTGTTCGCGCTGGCGGTCAACGAGGAGAACGCGGCCGGCGGCCGGGTGGTGACGGCGCCGACCAACGGTGCGGCCGGGATCATCCCGGCGGTGCTGCACTACTACACGCGGTTCGTGCCGGGAGCCTCCGACGAGGGGGTGGTGCGGTTCCTGCTGACGGCCGGGGCGATCGGCGTGCTGTTCAAGGAGAACGCGTCGATCTCCGGGGCCGAGGTGGGCTGCCAGGGCGAGGTCGGTTCGGCGTGTTCGATGGCGGCGGCCGGGTTGGCTGAGGCGCTGGGCGGTACGCCGGCCCAGGTGGAGAACGCCGCCGAGATCGGCATGGAGCACAACCTCGGGTTGACCTGTGACCCGGTCGGGGGCCTGGTGCAGATACCGTGCATCGAGCGCAATGCGGTGGCTAGCATCAAGGCGATCACCGCCGCTCGGCTGGCGTTGCGCGGTGACGGGGTGCACGCCGTGTCGCTCGACAAGGTCATCAAGACCATGCGCGAGACCGGTGCCGACATGAAGGTCAAGTACAAGGAGACGGCGCGCGGCGGCCTCGCGGTCAACGTGATCGAGTGCTGAGCGCACGACCTTCACCGGCTGCTAACCTGTCGTCCGTTCAGCAGGCGGGAGACGGCGGTGACCTCTGGCGTGGGGGCGTTGTGGTCGCACCGCAATTCGCTGCGCATCCTGGTCCGGCGTGATCTCGCGGTCAAGTACCAGCAGTCCGTGCTGGGGTATCTCTGGTCGTTGATCGAGCCGCTGGGCATGGGGGCGATCTATTGGTTCGTCTTCGGCGTCCTCTACTCCCGGGACACGAACCGGCATCTCGGCGAGGCAGCCGGGTCGTACCCGCTGTTCCTGATCACCGGGATCTTCGCCTGGATGTGGACCAGCTCGGCGTTGAGTGAGGCGACCAACGCGCTGACCGGGCAGTCCCGGTTGATCACCACGATGAACGTGCCCCGGCAGGTCTTCCCGATCGGTCGGGTCACCGGGCGTTTCGCCGAATACGCCGCCGGCCTGCCGATCCTCGGCGCCATCGCGATCTGGTACGCGGCCGACGGCAAGATCGACCCGGGGTGGTCGCTGCTCGCCCTGCCGTTGGCGGTGCTGGTGCAGGCCACCCTGCTGGTCGGGTTGGCGCTGCTGTTGTCGGCGGCGAACGTGCTGATGCGGGACGTGGAGCGGTTCATGCGTCTGGTCATCCGGGTGCTGTTCTACGCCACGCCGATCATCTATCCACTGAGCCTGGTCCGCGATTCCGGCCTGCCCGGTTGGCTCAAGCTGGGTTACGAGCTCAACCCGCTGGTCGGGATCTTCCAGCTCCACCACGCGGTGTGGTATCCGGACGAGTTCCCGGAGGCCCGGATGCTCGCCACCACCGTCGGCATCAGCCTGCTGGTCCTGGTGGTCGGCTGGTGGACGTTCCGTCGGCTCGAACCCGCCGTGCTCAAGGAACTCTGATGGCTGACGCGATCATCGAGGCGGAGGGTCTCGGCATCCGGTTCGTCCGCAACCGCCGCCGGCAGTTGCGGCTGCGCGAGCTGTTCATCCACCGGGGTACGCGTGGCGCCTCCGACGGCCGGTTCTGGCCGCTGCGGGACGTCTCCTTCTCGGTCGCGCCCGGCGAGACGCTCGGGGTGATCGGCCGCAACGGCACCGGCAAGAGCACCCTGCTGCGCCTGATCGCCGGGGTGCTGATCCCCGACGAGGGGCGGATCCGGGTCCGGGGCGACGTCGCGCCGCTGCTGGAGCTCTCCGCCGGCTTCTCCAACGACCTGACCGGCCGGGAGAACCTGTACCTGGTGGGCGGGCTGCACGGGCTGTCGTCGGGTTACCTGAAGCGGCACTTCGACGAGATCGTCTCGTTCGCCGGTGACCAGGTGGAACGGGCCATCGACACCTCGGTGCGGCACTACTCGTCCGGGATGAAGGTCCGGCTCGGGTTCGCGATCATCTCTCATCTGCCGCATCCCGTCCTGCTGATGGACGAGGTGACGGCGGTGGGCGACGCCGAGTTCCGCAAGAAGTGCTACACGACCATCGATCGTCTGCTCGGGGAGGGGCGCACTCTGGTGCTGGTCTCACACAACGAAAAGGACCTGACCCGGTTCTGTCGTCGGGGGCTCTTCCTCGACGGCGGCCGGTTGAGCGTCGACGGCACCATCGCCGAGGCGCTGGCCGCGTACCACGACGCGGTTCCCCGGTGACCCTCGCGATCGTGCTCGCCGCCGGTTCGTCGGCCGCGAGCCTGCCGACGGAGACGGTGCCGGGCGGCTCCCTGACGGACCGGCTGGCCGAGCAGTGGCGCCGGGCCGGGGTGGCCGACGTGCGGTTCGCCGCGTCCCTGGACGAGGTGGCGGACCTGGCTGCCACGGCGGGTGGCCCGGTGGTGCTCAGCGGTGTGGACCTGGTGGCGCACACCGCCGTACTGCGGCATCTGGTGACCAGCCCGGTCGGGCCGACCGTGGCGCTGGTGCTCACCGATCCGCCCACCGGCGGTCGGACGGCCGTTCGCGAGGAGCGCGGCCAGGTGGTCGACGCCGGTCCGGTCGAGCGGCTCGACGGCGAGGCCACCGGCATCTTCGGGGGTGCGGTGCGGGTCGGTCGGGACGACGTACCGGCGCTGGTCTCCGCCGCCCGTGCGGCCGACGGCGACCGGCAGGCCGTGGGCCCGGCGGTGGACCGGGTCTTCGCGGGCCTCGCCGGGCAGGGGGCGCTGGTCTTCGCCCACCGGGTACGCCTGCTGGTCGCGCACCGGGTCGACGACCGGACCGGGCTGGCCGTCGCCGAGGCGGCGGTGGCCGCCGTCGACGAGGACCGGGCCGAGTTGCGGCTCTCGGTGAAGGAGAAGGACGACTTCTTCACCACGTACTTCGTCAGCACCTGGTCGCCGCAGGTCACCAAGGTCTGTGCCCGGTTGGGGCTGAGCCCGACGGCGGTCACCATGATCTCGGTGGTCTTCGCGGTCGCCGCCGCCGCGTTGTTCGCCACCGGCGGCCGACCGGCGCTGGTCGGCGGTGCGGTCCTGCTCTATCTCGGCTTCGTGCTCGACTGTGTGGACGGTCAGCTCGCCCGGTACACCCGCAACTTCAGCGCGTGGGGCGGTTGGCTGGACACCATGGCCGACCGGGCCAAGGAGTACCTGGTCTACGCGGGTCTCGGGTGGGGTGCCACGGCGGCCGGGTTCCGGTACGGCTGGGCGTTGGCCATCGCCGCGATGACCCTCCAGACGGTGCGGCACATGACCGACGCGTGGTACGGCGTGCTGCACGACGAGGCGGCCCGTCGACCGAAGACGGTGGGCACCGGGGGCGGCGGTATCGGTGACCGGCTGAACGCCGCGTCCAACCGGGTGCAGGCCGACTCGGGGTCGCTGTCGTACTGGCTCAAGCGCACGGTGGTCTTCCCGATCGGGGAGCGGTGGGCGCTGATCGCGCTGGCCGCCGCGCTGTTCGACCAGCGGACCGCCCTGTTCGCGGTGCTGATCTGGGGGGTGCTGGCGTTCGGGTACACGGGTGCGCTGCGTACCCTGCGGGCCCGCTGGATGTGGGTGCCGGTGCTGGACACGGTCGACGCGACCCTGCACCGCGACGACGGCCCGCTGGCCACCCGGCTGCCGGTGCTGCGTCGACCTGGGCCGCTGGTCCTCGCGGTGGTCGCGGCGCTGGCTGCGGCGGGGTTGGTGCTGGTGACGCTGCTGGGCGGCGTGGGTGACGGCAGTGATCCGGCGCCCTGGCTGCGGTGGGCGGCGGTGCCGGTGGTGCTGCTGGTCCTGCTGGCCGCTGCGGCGGGGACCGGGGCGGCGCACAACGGGCCGCTGGACTGGCTGGTGCCGGCGGCGCTGCGGGCCGCCGAGTTCCTGTTCGCCGTCGCGGTCGGGGTGATCGGCGGCGCGCCCGCGTGGCTGATCTTCGGGTACGTCTTCGTGCTCACCCTGCACCACTACGACCTGGTCGCCCGGCTGGAGAAGCGGCAACCCGCGCCGCCGCTGCACTCGGCCACGCTGGGCTGGGAGGGACGGTCGGTGGTGCTGGCGCTGACGGCGATCGCCGGAATCGTGAGTATTGGTCTGGCTACACTCGGTATCTACCTTCTGGTGCTCTTCGTGGCAAGTGTGGTGCTGGCCTGGTTCGTCCGGCCGAGCCGTCCCACCCGGGCTCCGGCGGGTACGCGACAAGGCGCGACGCTCTGACGGGAGGCCGGGACGATGACGCTGATCAGCTTCGTCGTCCCGGCCTTCCGCGTGCAGGGCTACCTGCGGGAGTGCCTGGACTCGATCCTCGGCCAGCCGATCGCCGACATCGAGGTGATCGGCGTCGACGACTGCTCGCCGGACGCGGTCGGGGACATCCTCGACGAGTACGCCGCCCGCGACGACCGGGTCCGGGCGATCCGGCTCGATCACAACGTCGGGCTCGGTCCGGCCCGCAACGTCGGGCTGGACCTGGCCGTCGGCGAGTACGTCTGGTTCGTCGACGGTGACGACTGGCTCGCGCCGGGTTGCCTGGTCGAGGTGGCCGCCCGCCTGCGCGAGACCCGCCCCGACGTGCTGCTCGTCGACCACGTCCGCACGTACTGGGACGAGCGGGTCAGCGCCAGCGCGATGGCGGAGGTCTTCCCGGAGCCACCCGGGCCGGAGACGTTCCGGCTGGCCGAGCGACCGGAGACGCTGGACCTGCTGCACACCGCCTGGAACCGGCTGCTGCGCCGGCAGTTCCTCGCCGACGTCGGGCTGCGCTTCGCCCCCGGCTGGTACGAGGACGTGTCGTTCAGCTACCCGGCGCTGCTGGCCGCCGACCGGATCGGCGTGCTCGACGTGGTCTGCGTCAACTACCGGCAACGACGGGCCGGGGCGATCACGAAGACCCAGGGCGAGCGGCACTTCGAGGTGTTCCACCAGTGGCGCCGGGTGTTCCAGGAGCTGGACCGGCTCGGTGCCGAGGACCTGCGGCCGGCGGTCTTCGCGCGGATGATGTGGCACTACCTGACCGTGCTCGGCACCGACGAGCGGATCCCGGCCGACCTGCGGCCCACCTTCTTCGCCCGGATCACCATCGAGCACGCCCGCTTCCGCCCGCCCGGCGGCCACCCGGTCCCGGACGGCATCGACGGGCTCAAGCACCGGCTGGTCGCGGCCGGTCGCTGGCGGACGTTCAGCGCGCTGCGGGCCACCGGACGCGCGGGCGAGACGGCGCGTCGGGTCGCCCGCCGGGCCCGACGCCGGGTGGGCCCACCGGCCCGTCGGGGCGTACGCATCGCGCGGGACGTCGCGCTCCGTGAGTTCCAGCGGGTCGAGCGCCGTCGGCCGGTGGACGAGAACCTGGCCGTGTACGCGGCGTACTGGTACCGCGGGTACGCCTGCAACCCGGCCGCCGTGTACGAGGCGGCGCGGCGGCTGGCACCGCACGTGCGGGGTGTCTGGATCGTGCGGCGGGACCGGGTGCACACGCTGCCCGACGGGGTCGAGTACGTGGTGGCGGGTACGCCCGCGTACCACCGGGTGCTGGCCCGCGCCCGGTGGCTGATCAACAACGTCAACTTCCCCGACTCGGTCCGCAAGCGGCCGGGCACGGTGCACGTGCAGACCCACCACGGCACCCCGGTCAAGGTGATGGGGCTGGACCAGCAGCGGTACCCGCTGGGCGCGACCGGCATGGACTTCGCCGGGCTGCTGCGGCGGGTGGACCGGTGGGACTTCTCGGTCAGCGCGAACAGCTTCTCCACGCAGATGTGGGAGCGGGCCTATCCGGCCGCGTACACGACTCTGGAAGTGGGTTATCCGCGCAACGACCGGTTGGTGACCGCGAGCGCCGAGGAGGTCCTGCGGCTGCGCGCGGAGCTGGGCGTCGGCCTCGGCGAGCGGGTGGTGCTGTACGCCCCGACGCACCGGGAGCACCTGCCCGGATACCGTCCGCCGTTCGACCCGGAGCGGTTCCTGGACGCGCTCGGCCCGTCCGGAGTGCTGCTGATGCGCAGCCACTACTTCCACGACCGGGACCGCCGGACGTCAGGCCCGCGCAGCCGCGCCAGGATCCTCGACGTCAGCGACCATCCCCGGGTCGAGGATCTCTATCTCGCGGCGGACGTGCTGGTCACCGACTACTCGTCGGCGATGTTCGACTACGCCGTCCTGGACCGGCCGATCGTCGTCTACGCGCCGGACTGGGACGCGTACCGGTTGACCCGGGGGGTCTACCTCGACGTCACCGCCGAGGCGCCCGGTGCGGTGGCGCGGACCTTTCCCGGACTGCTCGACGTGTTCCGCTCCGGCGCGCTGGAGACGCCGGAGGCCGACCGGGCGCGGGCCGCGTTCCGGGAACGCTTCTGCTCACTGGAGGACGGGCACGCCGCCGAGCGGGTCGCCAGACGGGTCTTCCTGGGCGAGACGGCCCTCTGAGTCCCTCTTTCCGGGCAATCGCCGTCATTCGATGGACCGTAATAGGTCTGTCACAATTCGAACATGGCACGTTTACCCGATGTGCTCGCCGCATGATCCTGGCGACAGTCATTCCGGGTTCGCCGACGAGCTGGGGGAGGAGACGGTGACAACCGTCGCGCTCAAGGATGTGACAAAGGTCTTCCGGGACGGCACCGTCGCTGTCGACACCATCAATCTCGACGTCAACGACGGCGAGTTCCTGGTGTTGCTCGGGCCGTCCGGCTGTGGCAAGTCCACGGTACTCCGGATGATCGCCGGGCTGGAGGAACCGACCACGGGCGCGGTCATGCTCGACGGCGAGGTGGCGAACGAACTGCCGCCACGGGAGCGGCGGATCGCGATGGTCTTCCAGGACTTCGCCCTCTATCCGCACATGAGCGTCAACGACAACATCGCCTTCCCCCTCAAACTGGCCGGCGTCGAACCGGCCCCGCGCGGCGAGCGGGTCACCGACGTGGCCAGCGCCCTCGGCATCGGCGACGTGTTGGCCCGACGTCCCGGCCAGCTCTCCGGCGGGCAGCGGCAGCGGGTCGCGATGGGTCGGGCGATCGTCCGTCGACCCGGTCTGTTCCTGATGGACGAGCCACTGTCGAACCTGGACAGCGGGCTGCGCGCCGAGCTGCGCGCGGAGATCTCCGGTCTCACCCGCGAGCTGGGCGTCACCACCGTGTACGTGACCCACGACCAGGCCGAGGCACTGACCATGGCCGACCGGGTCGCCATCATGCGCAAGGGCGTCCTCCAGGACGTCGGCACCCCCACCCAGGTGTACGGCCGCCCGGCCACCCTCTATGTCGCCGCGTTCCTCGGCAGCCCCCGGATGAACCTGCTGGAGGCGTCGGTCTACGTCCACCTCGACCGGTACATCACCCTGACTCTCGGCGATCAGGCGCTCTATCTGCCCTGGAACGACATCCGCAGTCGGGCCGTGGCGCATTACCACGGCGAGCGGATCGTGGTCGGCATGCGGGCGGAGGCGCTCACCCCGGTCGCGCCGGACACCTCCGGAGACGTGCTCCAGGGCCGGATCCGCTACCTCGAACACCACGGTCACGAGTCCCTTGCCTTCCTCGACATCGGGGCCTCGGCGATCGTGGTCGACGAGGTCGGTGCCCCGGCCGACGGCGACGCCCCGCTCGGTCAGCGCGGTCTGCGCCGGTTCGGCCAGATGATGCAGCGGTTCACCGGCCGGGTCGCGGTCGACCAGGGCGGGCAGGGCGCGAACGGCAGCACCGGCACCAGCATCCTGAACGATCCGGGCCGCCACCACCGCCGCCCGGCCGAACTGGCCGTCCGGTTGGCGCCGTACCCGGCGGTCTCCGCCGGACACTCGCTGAGCGTCAAGGTCCGCATGGACGCCCTGCACTTCTTCGACGACCGGGGCGACCGCATCGACGTCGGCTGGCGCTGACGCAAGGAACGCGCCGCGCCGGCTGGCGCTGATGTAAGGAAGGGCACCTTATTAACGCCTGCCGTATAGCAGGGGTCCCCTGCTAACGCGCCGCCACGAGCGGCTCGCGGATGACCGGCCGCTAGCACGGCTCGACGAGTGGGCGGCGGTAGGGGGACCAGGCGACGAAGCGGGTGAACAGGTCCCGTGGAGTGGGGCCGTCGTCGGGGTTGAGGCGGTAGAGGTCGCGGGTGGCCTCGTAGAAGAGACCCGACAGATAGATCGACAGTCCGACCTCGTTGGGGCCGTACTCGGTCTTCAGCAGGATGCGCGCGGTCGCGCACGGCCACGGGTGCCCGCAGGCCCGGCAACACCACATCGGGCGCAGCGGGGTGTGCGGCTTCTCGTGCAGGGGGTACGCCCGAGGCCGGTCCGGCGTCGGCCCGTCACCCGGTTGCGGCAACTGGTGAGTGATCATCGAAAACTCCTCTGCGCGGTTGCTGCGCTCCCGGCGGAGCGGCTGACCTGGGCCGGGGCCCGTCCAAGCGGGGGACGAGCGGACGGGCCCCGACAGAAATCCCCACGATCTGCCGCAATCGGGGAACTTTCTACGTGACAGTCTGGTGAGGACACCACTACTTTCGGAAGGGAATCACCCCCCACCAGCCCGGCCGTACGAGCCGGTCGTCACCGAAGTGCAGAGGTGTGCAGATGGATCGGTTACCCATGTTGGAGCTGTTCGCCGGTGAGTTACGCCGGCTGCGGACCAAGGCGGGCCTCTCCCAGGAGGCGCTCGGCCAGCAGATCAGCTACTCCGCCTCGCTCGTCGCCTCGGTCGAGCAGTGTCGGCGGGCTCCCCGGGAGGAGTTCACCGTGCGCTGCGACGACGTCCTGCACGGCGAGGGGCTGTTGATGCGGGTCCGGGAGGCGATCCTCAAGGAGAGCCTGATGCCGTGGTTCCGCGAGTGGGTCACGATCGAGCAGGAGGCGACCTCGCTGTGTGGCTTCGAGCCGTTGGTGGTGCCGGGCCTGCTCCAGACCGAGGGGTACGCCCGCGCGCTCTACGAGGGCGCGAGCCAACTCGTCGGCGACCAGGTCGAGGCGCCGCTGGCCGCCCGGCTCGCCCGGCAGCAGGTGCTCGCCCGGCCCAATCCGCCGCTGCTGGTGGCGGTCCTCGACCACACGGTGCTGGAGCGCCCGGTCGGCGGGCCGAAGGTGATGCGGGAGCAGTTGCTGCACCTGGTGGAGGTGGGGCGTCGGATCAAGGTGCACCTGCACATCGTGCCGAAGGGGGTGGGCGCCTATCCGGGGCTCAACGGTGCCTTCGTGATCGCCACCCCGCCGGAGGGCGACGACATCGCCTACCTCGACAACCAGATGCGCGGCACCATCGTGGAGCGCACTGTGGACGTAAACTCCCTGCGGCAGAACTGGGAGGCTGTCCGGGCCGAGGCGTTGCCCCAGGGAGCCACCCTCAAGATGATCTCGGAGGCGGCGGAAGCATGGACCTGACCGGTGCGATCTGGCGCAAGAGCACCCGCAGCAGCGGCAACCAGGGCAACTGCGTCGAGGTGGCCGACAACCTGGCGCAGGTCGTCGGCGTGCGCGACAGCAAGGACCGGCAGGGGCCGGTGCTCACCTTCACGCCCGACACCTGGCGAGCCTTCGTGCAGTCCACCAAGAGCCGCTGACCCCGTTCCGTCGCGTGGCCTTGTCGGTAAAGTTACTTACCGGTAGCGTGCGGGCATGACCATCGACTCGCGTCAGGTGGCAGCCGCCATGCTCCAGGCGGTGCCCTTCGCCCGTACGCTCGGCTTCGAATTCGTCGAGGTGGCACCGGAGGCGGAGGGCTCGGTCCGGGCCGTGGTGCGCCTGCCCGACTCGCCGGCCACCCACAACCACGTCGGCGGACCGCACGCCGGGGCCGTGTTCACGCTCGGCGAGACCGCCTCCGGCGCGGTGGTGATGGCCGCGTTCGGCCACCTGCTCGACCGGGCCACGCCATTGGCGGTACGCGCCGAGATCGCGTACCGCAAGCTCGCCCTGGGCCCGGTGCTGGCGACAGCGCGGCTCGGTCGCCCGCCGGCCGAGGTGATCGCGGAGCTGGACGCCGGCGAGCGACCGGAGTTCCCGGTACGCGTGGAGATCGCCACCGAAGAGGGCAAGCCGACCTCGGAGATGACCGTCATCTGGACGCTGCGCCCGAACTGACGCAAGGGCCTGGTCGAGCTGACGAGGGTCAGCGGCGCTGCTGCAACGCCTCGGCGTTGCGGACCTCGTTGTCGCGGTCGCCGCTGCCGGTGGCGATCAGGGTCCGGAGGCTGCTGCCCACGTAGCCACCCCAGGCGTTCGCGCAGACGTCGTAGCACTCGTGGTGCCGGGTCAGGCCGACGTGGGTGAAGCGCAGCCGGGTGCCCTCGCCCTCCGGCGCGATGTCGAATCGGATCCGGGTGTCGGTCCACTCCTGCGGGTCGGCGGTGAAGTTGAAGTAACCCTCCACGCAGAGCCACTCGACCGTCTCGCCGGGCACGAACTCCACGATCCGGAAGCGGCACCGGTGGATGTCCTTGTAGTGGTAGGAGAACTCGGCACCGGCGACGTCGGTCGGCCCGTCGATCTCCGTCGACCACCAGCCGCGTACGTCGTTGACGGCGTCGAACACCCGCATCGGGGTCTGGTCGACCACGAACGTCGTGGTGAAACTCTGCTCGGTCATGGTTCCTGTCTCTCGGTCGGTGTCATTCGAGGTGCGTGCGGAGGGCGGCGAGCGGGCCGTCCCAGTCCCGGGCCAGGGCGGCCAGGAACTGCTGGGCGACCTGCATCGGCGCTGATCGCAGGCGGTAGCGCACGCGGCGGCGCTCGCCCGGCTCGGCGCTCACCAGGCCCGCCTCGGCGAGCAGGGCGAGGTGCTTGGCGATCCCCTGGCGGGTGATCGGCAACCGGGCGGCGAGGTCGGTGGCGGTGGCCGGGCCGCCCTCGGCCAGTGCGGCGAGGATGGCGCGCCGGTTCGGGTCGGCCAGGGCGACGAACACCGCCTCCGCGACGGCCTCGGACGCGGGGTCAGTCATGGAGATAGGCGACCAGCTCGTCCAGCTCGCTCGCCCAGCCTCGGGTGTTGCCCGCGAACGCCACGTCGTGTTCGTCGGGGCCGAGCTGGGCGAACCCGGTCTCGACCACGGTGAGGCTGGTGCCGTCGCCGTCGGCGGTCAGCGTGAACTCGACGTACGTGCGGCGCGGGTCGTCGGCGGGCAGCCCGTGCACGGGCCAGGTGTAGCCAAAGATCGTCTTCGGTTCGAGTCGCTCGATCCGCAACTGCGACCGCTCGCCGGTGTCCCAGGAAACCGTGGCGATGCCGCCGACGCGCAGGTCCACCTCGGCGCGCTGGCCGAACCAGGTGCCGAGCCCTTCCGCGCTGGTGATCGCCGCCCACACGTCGTCCACCGGGCGGGCTATCCGCACGGTGCGTTCGATCCGGTCGGGAAATCCCATCGTCGCACCCCTTCTGTAGCAACCAGTAGGTTGCTACAGAAGGTATGGCAACTAGATGGTTGCGTCAACTGTGGCGGCGAACCTCGTCGGTCGGGCGACCCTGAGAAGGAGCGCGACCGGAAAGGACACGATGCGCCGTCTCATTGCGACCGCCTCAGGGCGACTCGACCGGTGACGGCCATCAGGACGGAGCAGACCGCCATGAGTACCAGCGTGATCCAGGGAACCGTCCGGACGACGGCGCCGTCATCCGCGAGCATGGGCAGGACCACGTTGATCGCCGCCCCCAGGGCAACGAGAGCCAGCAACGCGATGCCGGTGCTCGCGAGTCTGTGTGCCTCCTTCGGTGCGACGTTGCGACGCCAACCGCCGCGTGTCAGCCGCCAGGAGACCAGCATGATGAGCGTCAGCGCGACGCCGAACAGAGCGCCGAGCCAGGCCGTCACCGGCCAGAAGACCACCACGAACAGGCCGGTCAGGCTGGCCATCGACGACATCAGCAGGGCGAGGACCAGGAGTCCCGGGTCCTTGGTGGGCTGCGTACCGGACAACGAGACTCCCCGTGATGACTCGCTTCACGATGCTTGCTGCGATGAACGTATGAGTGAGCCTCACTTCCGGCAACTTGAGGCGCGACGTGCCGAGCAGAGGACCCACTGCACGGCACGCCCGGGTCGGTCGAAGTGCGTTTGCGGGCTGGTGGCCGTGGATAGATTGGTACGGTGCTCGGCCTGCCTGACCATGTGACCGCTTGTCTCTTCGACCTGGACGGTGTGCTGACGCAGACCGCCCGGCTGCACAACGCCGCCTGGACCGAGACCTTCGACGACTTCCTGCGGCGGCACGCGGCCACCACCGGTGAGCCCTTCCGCCCGTTCGATCCGGGTCCGGACTACCACCGCTACGTCGACGGGCGGCCCCGCCTGGACGGCGTACGCACCTTCCTCGCCTCACGGGACATCACGCTGCCGGAGGGAACGCCGGAGGACCCGCCGAGCGCGCAGACCGTGTACGGCCTGGGGAACCGCAAGAACACGCTGGTGCTGGAACGGATGCGGACCGCCGGTGTGGACGTCTATCCGGGCTCGGTGGCGTACCTCAAGGCGGTACGCGACGCGGGGCTGCGTCGGGCGGTGGTCACCGCCAGCGCCAACGGCCGGGACGTGCTGGCCGTGGCCGGGCTGGAACCGCTGCTGGAGGCCCGGGTGGACGGGCTGACCGCACGGGCCGAAGGGCTGCGCGGCAAGCCCGCGCCGGACACCTTCCTCGCCGGGGCGAAGCTGCTCGGCGTCGATCCCGCGAACGCGGTGGTGTTCGAGGACGCGCTGGCCGGTGTCGCGGCCGGGAAGGCCGGCGGATTCGGGTACGTGGTGGGGGTGGACCGGGCGGGTCAGGCCGACGAGTTGCGCGCGCACGGCGCCGACGTGGTGGTCGCCGACCTCGCTGACCTGCTCACCGGGCGGCACGAATGATCCGGGAGCGGGCGTACCCGGTCGAGCCGTGGCACGTGCGGGAGACCCGCCTCGACATGGACGTGCTCGCCCAGTCCGAGTCGGTCTTCGCCCTCTCCAACGGGCACGTCGGGTTGCGTGGCAACCTGGACGAGGGTGAGCCGCACGGGTTGCCCGGCACCTACCTCAACTCGTTCTACGAGTTGCGCCCGCTGCCGTACGCGGAGGCGGGTTTCGGTTTTCCGGAGTCCGGCCAGACCATCGTCAACGTCACCAACGGCAAGCTGATCCGGCTGCTGGTCGACGACGAGCCGCTCGACGTCCGGTACGGCGAGGTGCTCGCCCACGAGCGGGTGCTCGACATGCGGGCCGGGACGCTGCACCGCTCCCTGCACTGGCGCTCGCCGGCCGGGCGCGAGGTGCGGGTGAACACCACCCGGCTGGTCTCCTTCCGGCAGCGTTCGGTGGCCGCCATCCGCTACGAGGTGGAGGTGGCCGACGGCAAGCCGCTGCGGCTGATCGTCCAGTCGGAGCTGGTGGCCAACGAGACGCTGCCGCCGCAGAGCCGCGACCCCCGGGTCGCCGCCGTGCTGGAGTCTCCGTTGGAGGCCGAGGAGGAGCTGACCACGGAGGACGGTGGGCTGTTGATCCACCGGACCAAGGTGTCCGGCCTGCGGGTCGCCGCCGCGATGGAACACGAGGTCGACTCGCCTGCGCGGACCACCGTGGAGTCCGAGGGGTACGAGGACTGGGTGCGGACCACCATCGGTTGCGTGCTGGAGCCGGGTCAGACGCTCCGAGTGGTGAAGTACCTGACCTACGGCTGGTCCAGCCGCCGGTCGTTGCCGGCCCTGCGGGACCAGGTCGGTGCCGCGCTCGCCGCCGCGCGACTCGACGGCTGGGACGGGCTGGTCCGCGAGCAGCGGGAGTATCTCGACGAGTTCTGGGACGCCGCCGACGTGGAGGTCGAGGGCGATCCGGAGGTGCAGCAGGCGGTCCGGTTCGGGCTGTTCCACGTGCTCCAGGCCGGTGCCCGCGCGGAACGTCGGCCGATCAGCGCCAAGGGGCTCACCGGTCCCGGGTACGACGGCCACGCGTTCTGGGACACCGAGATGTTCGTGCTGCCGGTGCTCACGTACACCCATCCGGCGGCGGTGCGGGACGCACTGTACTGGCGGTTCTCCACGTTGGAGCAGGCACACGAGCGTGCCCGGACACTCAACCTCCAGGGTGCGGCCTTCCCCTGGCGCACCATCGAGGGGCCGGAGTCGTCCGGCTACTGGCCGGCGGGCACGGCCGCGTTCCACATCGCCGCCGGCATCGCCGACGCGATGCGCCGGTACGTGCTGGTCAGCGGTGACCGCGAACTGGAGCGGGAGATCGGGCTGACCCTGTTGGTGGAGACCGCCCGGTTGTGGCGGTCGCTCGGGCACCACGACCGCAACGGCCAGTTCCACATCGACGGGGTGACCGGCCCGGACGAGTACACCGCCGTGAAGAACGACAACATCTACACGAACCTGATGGCGCAGCGGAACCTCCAGACCGCCGCCGAGGTGGCGATGCGCTACCGCGACGAGGCGTTCCATCTCGGTGTCACCGACGAGGAGGCCGCCGCCTGGCGCGACGCCGCCTCGGCCATGCACATCCCGTACGACGACGAGATCGACGTGCATCAGCAGGTGGAGGGCTTCACCCGGCTCCAGGAGTGGGACTTCGCCGACACCCCGTCGGACAAGTACCCGCTGCTGCTGCACTACCCGTACTTCGACCTGTACCGCAAGCAGGTGGTCAAGCAGGCCGACCTGGTGCTGGCGATGCACTGGCGCGGGGACGCGTTCACGCCCGAGGAGAAGCTGCGCAACTTCCTCTACTACGAGCGGCGTACCGTCCGGGACTCCTCGCTCTCCGCCTGCACGCAGGCGGTGCTGGCGGCCGAGGTCGGCTACACCGAGCTGGCGCACAGCTATCTGCGCGAGGCCGCGCTGATGGACCTGCACGACCTGAACGAGAACACCCGCGACGGGGTGCACATGGCCTCCCTCGCCGGGGCGTGGATCGCGCTGGTCGGTGGTTTCGGGGGCCTTCGGGACCATGACGGGGTGCCGTCGTTCGCGCCGCGCCTGTCGAGCGGGTTGAGCCGGTTGGCCTTCTCGCTCCAGTGGTGCGGGATGCGGCTACGGGTCGACGTGCGTCCGCACGAGACGACGTACTCGCTGCACCACGCCGCGAACGACGCGTCGATGGAGGTCCGGCACTACGGCACGTCGATCCGGGTCACCTGCGACGAGGCGGTCACCGTACCGATCCCGCCGGCCGCCGACGACCTGCCGCCGCCGGAGCAGGCTCCGGGCCGGGCACCACTGCTCCGGCTCCCGGAAACTCCCACCTGAGACGCACCGCGTCGACCGGCGGACCGCCGGTCGACGCGGACCGTTCAGATCGGTTCGCCCTGGGACGGGCGGCCGGTGGCGTCGTGCGGTGCCCTCGCCCGGGGATCGTCGGCGTCACGTGCCTGGGCCGCCTCGTCCGCCCAGTCCCGTCCGCGCCGGGTGTCCTGTTCGTTCCGCTCGCGATCGGCGGCCTTCTGCACGGGCTCACGGTGGTGATGCGGCATGACGGTCCTCGCGATCTGCTCGCCGACGCCACGGGCGCCGGTCCGTCTGCGGTCCTCCGTCGGCTACCCGCCGCCTCCGGACACAAACGCGCGTGCGGTCCGCCCGCCGGGGTATGCGAGGGACCGGGAGGCGAGATGGACGTACGCGGTGGCGAGGTGACGATCCCGGCGGGTCAGGTAGAGCTCTCGGCCGACCTGCTGGTGCCGACCGGCACGTCCGGTGCGGTGCTGTTCGCGCACGGCAGCGGCAGTTCCCGGCACAGCCCCCGCAACGTCTCGGTCGCCCACCGGCTCACCTCCGACGGGCTCGGCACCGTCCTGGTCGACCTGCTCACCCGGGCCGAGGACGAGGCGGACGCGGTCACCGCCGAGCTGCGTTTCGACATCGGGCTGCTGGCCGACCGGCTGGTCGCGACCCTGGACTGGCTGGCCGCCGCGCGGCCCTTCGGCGCGGTGCCGATCGGTCTCTTCGGCGCCAGTACGGGTGCCGCCGCCGCCCTGATCGCGGCGGCGCGGCGGCCCGACATGGTCCACGCCGTGGTGTCCCGGGGCGGCCGACCCGACCTGGCCGGAGCCGCCCTGGGCGAGGTACGCGCCGCCACCCTGCTGCTTGTCGGTGGCCTCGACGAGCAGGTCATCACGCTCAACGAGCAGGCCCGGGACCGGATGGCCGCGCCGACCGACCTACGGGTGGTGCCCGGCGCGACGCACCTGTTCGAGGAGCCCGGGACGCTGGAACAGGTGGCCGAGGCGGCGGCCGGCTGGTTCCGCGACCACCTGCGTCCCCAGCCGGTCCCGGCGTCGGGCTGAGGTCAGACCTTGCGGACCATCCTGCGGGCACGGGACTGCGCCGTCCGCCCCCGGATGATCCTGGTCCAGCGTCGCTCCGCCGCAGCGGCCTGACGCTGCTGCTGCACGCTGTCGACGACCCGCCAGACGACGGCGGCGATCGGGACCGCGACGAAGGCGCCCGCGATGCCGGCGATGAGCGTGCCGGCGGTGACCGCGAGCAGGATCACCACCGGGTGCAGCCGGACCTGCCGCTTCATGATCAGCGGTTCGAGCAGGTTGCCCTCGATCTGCTGGACGGCGATCACCGCGCCCAGAGTGAGCAGGGCGGTGGTGGGGCCGTTGGCCGCCAGCGCCACCAGCACCGCGACCGCGCCGGCCACGGTGGCGCCGATGATCGGCACGAACCCGCCGATGAACGTGATCAATGCCAACGGGAAGGCCAGCGGCACACCGAGCAGCACCAGCGCCAGACCGATGCCGATGGCGTCGATCGCCGCGATCAGCATGGTGCCCCGACTGTACGAGCCGAGCGTGCGCCAGCCGACCCGACCCGCCCTGGCGGCGATCTCCCGGTTCGGCCCGCCCGCCCGGCGCAACGTCCAGTGCCACATCGACCGGCCGTCCTTCAGCAGGAAGAAGAGCAGCACCAGGGCGAGCAGGACGGAGCCGAACACCTCGGCCACCGTCTGTGCGCTGGCGACCGGGTCGACCTCCTGCTGGCTGACTGCCTGGCGGAGCTGGTCGACGAGGCCGTCGAGCTGCGCGTCGGTGACCGGCAGCGTGGAGGTGACGAAGTCGCGGCTGCGTTCCAGGCCCTGCCGCAACTCGTCGCCCAACTCGCTGAACTGGCCCGCGGTCATGTTCCAGACCAGCACGCCCACGCCGGACAGGACGCCGAGCAGGAGCAGGACGGTGAGCAGCGCGGCCAGTGCGGCGGGCAGGCGAAGCCGGCGCAACGCGAGCTGGACCGGGTCGAGCAGTGCGGCCAGAAAGAAGGTGACGGCCAGCGCGATGGCCAGCGGCGTGACCAGCATCGTGATCCGGGCCAGCAGGTAGAGACCGGCGGCGATCACCACCAGGCAGGCGCTCCAGACCACCGCCGTGCGCACCAGCCAGGGCAGAGCCGCCCAGGTCTGTCTCGGCCCGGCACTCCGCCGCGTCGACTCCTCGGGCTTACGCCCGTCACCCCGTGCGACCACGTCGGCCTCCTCTTCCCGGCGAGGTCGTACCCGGCCGGTGTCCGTCCGACACCGGTCCCACGCTAGGTTCCCGCCCGACGGGCCGGGGGAGGTTCGCGCTATCTGCCTGTCGCGGCAGACCCGGTCAGTACGCGGCAGCCGTCCGGCCGCGCACCACGGTCGGCATCTCGCGGGTCTGCTCGACCCCACCCAGCGCGGTCAACGGCAGCACCGACTCGCGTTCCTCGACCTGTGGCAGCAGTGCCGAGAGCGCCTCGTCGCGCAGGCTGCGGGCTGCGGCGACGGCCAGCTCGGCGGCCCGCCAGCGCTCCTGCTCCTGGGCGTGGGCCGTCTGCTGGCGTGCGAACAGGTGGTCGCGTACCGCCCGACGGAGCGCCAGCTCCTGCTCGACCGGGTGCCGCCGCGGGTCCCAGCCCCGGTGGGCGAAGACGTCGCTGAGCTGTTCCACCGACAGCTCCCGCCGCCAGTACGCCTCCATCGCCGCCCGGTGCAGCCAGCGCTCCCGGTCGGCGTACTCGGCGGGGGTGCGCGGGGTCTGCGGCAGCGGCATGCCGGTGGCAGCGGTGAGTCGGCGGACGTCCGCCTCCGCCGTCTCGTACGCCTGCCACGCCTGTTCGGCCTCGTCCTGCGCGGCGAGCCACTCCTCGCGGCGGCGGCGGGCCGTGGCGTCGGCGCGGTCGGCGGCGACGGCGACCTCCTCCGCCCAGCGGTCCTGGTCGCGCTGTTCCTCGGTGTGCTCGGTGCGACTCGGCAGTGCCGCCTCGCGGATCCGGGCGCCCGCGTCGAAGCGCAGGAGTCGTCGGGGGCGCAGCAGCAGGGCGGCGATGGCCAGGATCACCACGCCCAGCAGGGTCAGCCAGATCACGGCGGCCCGGGGGACGTCGGGCAGGACGTAGGAGAGAGCGGTTCGCATCATCAACACCTCTCGCGGTCGGATGAGGGTCGTCGACTGGGCAAGGTCTGTGGTCGCCGAGGGCGGCGACAGGACGGCGGCGGGGCCGGACGGGTCCGCGACGGCGGTGTGCCCGGGACGCTCGGCGACGGTCGGTCGGGATCGAGGTCGGGGCCGGGTCGGCGGACGGGCGCGGGCCGGAGGGCGTCCTGGGGGCGGGCCGTCGGTCAGGCCGCCGGTGGACCGCGACGGAGCGGCTCGCCGTGGCCGACGGCGAGCCGCAGCGCGGCGGGCCGGTGGACCGTGGTGGTGCCGGCCGAGCCGGACTCGGCGGCGGGCTCGGGGTGGGCCGGCGGCGCGGTCGGCGCCGTGGGCTGCGTCGGCGACGTCGACAGCGCGGCGGACGCCCGCACGTGCTCGGTGACCGGTGCGACCGTGCCCGGCCAGGTCGGCACGTCGGCGGTGACGGACCAGGCGCGATGGTCGGCGACGGCATGGGTCGGCTGGTCGCCGGTCGGGCGCAGTGGCAGGTCGGCGACGGCCGTGCCGAGGCCGACCGCCACCACGAGGGCGGCCAGTGCCAGCCGGGTCAGCTCCCGCAGCGTACGCAGCGTCGCCGGCCACAGGGGACGGGCGAGCACGGCGGACGACACGTGTTCAACCTATCGTTTCGGTGCGGAGAACGCATTGGCGCAGCCCCCGTCGGGTCGGTGAACCACGCCACGTCGTCGACTGTGGACGGTCAGCGATCGCCGTTCGCGGTCGAGGGCGCGTCGGTGAAGAGGGCGAGCAGGTCGCCGATGTGGCGGTCGGCCTCCGCCGGGTGACGGAACCGCCCGGCCGGGTTGAGGGTGTACTCGTTGCGGCGGCCGACCCGGGTGCGGTGCAGATAGCCGCCCGCCTCCAGGTCGGCGACGATCGCCTGGGCGGCGCGTTCGGTGACCCCGACCTCACCGGCGACGTCGCGCAGCCGGGCGGTGGGGTTGCGGGCGATGGCGAGCAGCACGTGCGCGTGGTTTGTCAGGAAAGTCCAGTTCCGGGTGCTTTCTCGCTCGTCTGAGGTCGCCATGCCCGCCATCGTATGGCCTGCCCCTGACGTACTCGGGCTGCGCCCGCACCCGCCCGCGCCGGTTGGCAAGCGTTCTGGAATACATGAAATGCAGATCACGCATAGCTTGACGCGCCTTGCGCTGCGTGTGACGGTTGGTGGCAGCCCGTGGCCAGCGCCGGCCGGGATGACCAGGCATTCCACCGAGAGGCGAGGTGACGCC
Source organism: Verrucosispora sp. NA02020 (assembly GCF_013364215.1). Lineage (NCBI taxonomy): Bacteria > Bacillati > Actinomycetota > Actinomycetes > Micromonosporales > Micromonosporaceae > Micromonospora > Verrucosispora sp. NA02020. The sequence goes on from NZ_CP054923.1 coordinate 680,439, forward strand.
GGATGAGTCGACCCGGAACGATCGGAGCGCAGCCCGGTCCCGAACGCGAGTACCTGACCGCTGACCTTCCCGGCTCGCGGGAGCGCGCCCTCGCCGAACTGGTCGCCGGAAACCGCCGCTTCGTCAGCGACACGCTCCGGCACCCCAACCAGAACGCCAGCCACCGGGCCGCCGTCGCCGCCGAGCAGCACCCCTTCGCGGTGATCGTGGGCTGCTCCGACTCACGGTTGGCTGCGGAGATCATCTTCGACCGTGGGTTGGGTGATCTCTTCGTGGTCCGCACCGCCGGCCACACCATCGGCCCCGAGGTGCTGGGCAGCGTCGAGTACGCGGTGAGCGTGCTGCGTACCCCGCTGGTGGTGGTGCTCGGGCACGACTCGTGCGGTGCCGTCCAGGCGGCCCGTGCCGCGGCGGCCACCGGGACCGCGCCGACGGGCCACCTGCGTGCCGTGGTGGACGCGGTGGTGCCCAGCCTGCGCCGGGCCGAGCGGGCGGGGATCGACGACCTGGACGCGATCGTCGACATCCACATCGCGCAGACCGTCGAGGCGATGCTGGAGTCCTCCGAGGCGTTGGCCGCCGAGGTGGCCGCCGGCGGGTGCGCGGTGGTGGGCATGTCCTACCGACTGGCCGCCGGTGAGGTGCGGACCGTCGCGGCGGAACCCGCCGAGATGGCGGGCGTGGTCACTCCGGTGGGCTGACCCTCGGGCCGCCCACCGACACGGACGACGAGGGCCGCTCCGCCAGACGGCGGAGCGGCCCTCTCAGGTCGCCGGGACGCTGCTCAGAGCAGCGACACGTGTACGTGGTCCGTGTGGTTGGACGGGCCGCTGTAGGACCGCCACCGGTTCTCGGTCGGGAACCAGATCTGCCGGTTCCAGATCACGTAGTAGATGCCGAGCCGGTCGGCGTTGCGGACCAGGAAGGCCGCCAGGTTGTTGCCGTAGATCCGGGTGTCGTCGTTGTGCCAGGGGCTGAACCCGCTGTTCTGCAACGACCAGTCACAGGCCCGGCCCTTCGGGTGCTCGAACTTGTCACCGGGTCGCCAGCAGCCGACGAAGCGGTTGAAGCCGGCCCGCTTGACCTCCTTGTACATGTGCAGCGTGCGCGGCGTGATGCAGCCCGACGTGGTCGGGTCGTTCTGGTTGCACGACTCCGCCTTCCAACTCCCGTCGGACGCGCGGTTCGGTGCCACCCGGGCGACCGGTGAGGTGGCGGCCACCAGGCCACCGGTCAGGCTCTCGCCACCGACCAGGCGGAGCGACTTCTCCGCCTCGGTCTTCTTACGCGCCATGTCGTTGGTCAGCTTCTGCTGCTCGCGGACCTCGGCGTCGGACGCGAGCTTGGCCCGGTCCGCGCGCTCCCGGATCGCGTTGACCTCGCCCAACTTCTTGTCGTTGAACAGGTTCAACTCGTCGAGGGCGGAGGCGCGGTCCATGAACGAGTCCGGGGCGTTGCTCTGCAACAACATCGCTATCGCACCGACCCGGCCGGTCCGGTACGACTGCGTCGCGATCTCGGCGACCTGCGGCCTGAGCGCTTCGAGGTCGGCCTGTGCGCGACGCAACTCGACGTCGAGCTTGAGCTGCCGCTTCTTGGACTTCTCCAGCTGGTTCTTGGCCTTGGAGAAGTCGCGGTTGGCCGACTCGATCAGGTCGTTGAGCATCGGCGGGTCGTCGTCGTGCTCGGCGGGGCTGGGTGGGTTCGGCGCGGCCATGGCCGGCAGAGGTCCGGCGAACACGGCGAACGCGGCGAACACGGCCACCACGGGGGTCATCCAGCGGCGTAGGGGTGCCGTCACTTCTTTCCCTTCCATCGACCGCCGACCGAGTTAGCTGACGGGTTCGGAACGGAAGTGGCCCCTACCGCTGACGCGGATTCACCCCACCTACCTGGGTCCCCGGCTCGCCTCGCGGCGATTGGGCGGTGGCACCGCAGGCGCCGCTGCGCGCCTTCGGCGGTGACCGGCAGTGAGGTTACCCGAGAGTCCATGTCGGTCTCTACGCCCCGAACCTGACTAGATGCGTCATTTCGTAATCGCGATGGGTGACCAACGACACGGGCACGAACCGTGTCGGCAGGGGCGGTCACGCTGCGGGGTGTCACCATGTGGTGTCCGTGCTCCTGTCCGGATCGGGCCACCGCGAACCGGTGGCGGGGGATGTGTCACGCGCACGCGCGGTGCTGAGTGCGTGCAGTGCCTCGGACCGGTCCGAGCCGGGCCGGGGAGTCGGTGGGGTGGGGCCGTCGCCGTCCGGCCCGTCGTCGTGGCCGCCGGGTCCGCCGGGCTCCGGCGTGTCCCGCCGCCCGGCGGTGACCACCAGCGCGGCCAGGGCGGTCGTCAGCGGTACGGCGGCGACCAGCCCGAGCGTGGCCACCACGCTGCGGACGATCTCCTGGGTGAGGAACTCGCTGGTCACGATCTGGCCGAGCGCGCGGGTGTCGGCGGTGAGCAGGAGCAGCAGCGGCAGCGACGCGCCCGCGTACGCCAGCACGATGGTGTTCACCACCGAGGCGATGTGGGCCCGGCCGACCCGGGTCGCCGAGCGGTACAGCTCCCGGCGGGTGAAGCTCGGGTTGGCGTGCCGCAGTTCGGTCACCGCGGCGGCCTGGGTCACCGTGACGTCGTCGAGCACGCCGAGCGAGCCGATGATGATGCCGGCGAGCAGCAGGCCGTGCAGGTCGACGTCGCCCCGGAACATGGAGAGCGTGGTGGCGTCCTCGCTGCCGAAACCGGTCAGGTGGGTGGCCCGGGTGGCGGCCAGCCCGAGCAGGCCGGTGAGCACCAGGCTGCCGAGCGTGCCGAGGACGGCCACGGAGGTCTGTGCCGAGATGCCGTGCGTCAGGTACAGCACCACGAACATGATCAGTGCCGCGCCGACGATGGCCACCACCAGCGGCGGCTGGCCGGCGCTGATGCCGGGCAGCACGAAGGTGAGCAGGATGGCGAAACTGGCCGCCAGGCCGCCCAGCGCGGCCAGGCCGCGCAGCCGTCCGAAGGCCACGATGGCGGCGGCGAACAGCACCGCGAGCCAGATCAGCGGCTTGCCCCGCTGGTGCTCGGCGATGTTGTAGCTGCTGATCGAGGGATCCTCGGGATCGATCAGGGAGACCAGGATGATCGCGTCGCCGACGCTGACCCGGGGTGCCCCCGGCCCGTCCGGCAACGGCGTCTGCACGTCCTGACCTTCGTCCGGGCCGCTGTCGACCCGCACGGTGACCGTGCCGCACTGCTGCCCGGCCGTGGTCGGGGTGCCCTCGGGCACGACCGGGTTCGGTGGACAGGGCTCGTTCACCACCCGCGTGACCGTGCCGTGGTATCGGGGCAGGTCGTCGGCGGCCTCGGGCCGGGGCGGGTCCGAGGGCCAGAGCACGAGCGCGGCGACCAGGGTGGCGAGGAAGAGGGGGACCACCGTCACGATGAGGATCCGCCGCACCCGGGGTGGGGTGGGCGGAGCGGAACGGGTGTGGTCGGCGCCCATTCATTGTCTCCCAACGATTCCAAGGCGAACTACGTACCGGCGGGCGAGATGGTTCAGCGCCGCCGGTCGGCCACGGCGGCGGGCATCCGGAATGGCCCGAGCGTGGCAGGATGGCTGCGTACCGTGAGGGCGGGGCCGGCTCTCGGCAGCCGCAGCAGGGCTGCGGCGGGGCGGTCGGCACCCCGTGGGGTATGGCGGCGGGCCGCCGGAGGGCTGCTGCGGCGGTGGTGCGTGCCCGACGGCGGGCGGGGGCCGGGAGGTCTCCGGATCGGCTGGCCATCGTGGCGAATGGTAGCCAGGTCGGCATCGGAACGCAGGTCGCGAGCGTGTGTCGGATGCCGGGCGTCGGAGCCGACACCCGAGGCGGGCGTGCTGGTGGGGCGGGTCAGCCGCGCTTCATCAGACGGCCGACGGCGGCCATCATCTCGGAGGCCATCTCGTCGGCGCGGCCCTCGGCGGCGCCCTCGTGCATGCAGTGCCGGGCATGCCCGTCGAGCAGGCCGAGGGCGACCTTGTCCAGGGCGGCCTGGATCGCGGAGATCTGGGTGAGCACGTCGATGCAGTAGCGATCCTCGTCGACCATCTTCTCGACGCCGCGTACCTGCCCCTCGACCCGGCGTAGTCGGGCGAGCAGTTGGTCCTTGCTGGCGGTGTAGCCGCGGATCGGCGCGGGTGTGCTCATGAACACGAGGATAACGTACCCCTGGGGGGTATGGTACGGTCACGGTTGTAGATACCCCCCGAGGGTATTCGACGGGGTGCCCGGCCCGGGTTGACGGGCCTGGAGAGGAGAGTTGCCATGGTCACCACCACGTACCAGGTGCAGGGCATGACCTGCGGCCACTGCGTCAACGCGGTCAGCACCGAGGTCGGCGCGCTCCCCGGCGTCGACGACGTCCGGGTCGACCTGGCCAGCGGCGAGGTCACCGTCACCAGCGAGCAGCCACTGGACCCGGCCGCCGTCCGGGCCGCAGTCGACGAGGCCGGCTTCGAGTTGGTCGCCGCCTGAGGCGACCGGAGACCGAGGTGTCCCGATGAACACGGCGACGAAGGTGAGTGGCTTCGCGCTCAGCCTCGCGGCGGTGTTCGCCGCCGCGTACGGGGTCGGCCAGGTGACCGGGCCGCCGGCCCCGGTCACCGCGACCGGCCACGACGGCACGGCGGACCACGGCGACGACCCGGCCCGGAACGGCCACGACGGTGACGCCGGACACGACGCGGGCGCCGCCGGGCACCTGCCCGGCGGGCTGCTCGTCTCCGAACGCGGCTACACGCTGGTGCCGGTCGGCGCCCCGGCCGGAGAGTTCGCCTTCCGGATCACCGGCCCGGACAGCCGGCCGGTGACCGGGTACGACGTGGTGCACGACAAGCCGATGCACCTGATCGTCGCCCGGCGTGACCTCTCCGGCTTCCGCCACGTACACCCCGAGCTGACGCCCGACGGCACCTGGCGGGTCGCCACGCCGCTGACCGCGCCCGGGGTGTGGCGGGCGTTCGCCGACTTCACCCCGACCGGAGGCGAGCCGTTGACACTCGGTGTCGACGTGACGGTCCCCGGTGCCCTGACCGAGCGTCCGCTGCCCGCACCGGCCCGCACCGCCACGGTCGACGGCTACACGGTCACCCTGGACGGCACGCCACAACCGGGCCAACCGTCCACGCTGACGCTGACCGTCGCGCGCGACGGCGTACCCGTCACGGACCTGGAGCCGTACCTTGGGGCGTACGGGCACCTGGTCGCACTACGGCAGGGTGACCTGGCGTACCTGCACGTCCACCCGGAGGGAGTGCCGGGCGACGGGCGCACCGAGCCCGGACCACGGGTGAGCTTCGCCACCGAGTTCCCGTCCGCCGGTGCGTACCGGCTCTATCTCGACTTCCGCCACGGCGGGGTGGTGCGCACCGCCGAGTTCACCGTGCACGTCGGGGACCCGGTGCGCGTCGGGGACCCGGTCGGTCCGACCGCCGCACCGGACGACGGGCACGGTACGCCTGGACACGGGCACGACTGAGGGACCAACCATGACCACGAGTCGACCCCTGCCCACGGCAGCGAACCTGATCGAGTTGTCCATCGGCGGCATGACCTGCGCCTCCTGCGCCGCCCGTATCGAGAAGAAGCTGAACCGCCTGGACGGCGTGCAGGCCAGCGTCAACTACGCCACCGAGAAGGCCACCGTCACCTACGCCGACCCGGTCACCCCGCAGGAGCTGATCGCCACGGTCGAGAAGACCGGCTACACGGCGGCGGTGCCGCCGCCCCGGCAGGACACGCCGGAAGCCGTCGAGCCGGTGGACGAGCTGCGGGTGCTGCGTACCCGCCTCTGGGTGTCGGTGGTGCTCAGCGTGCCGGTGATCGCGCTGGCGATGGTGCCGGCCTGGCAGTTCACCTACTGGCAGTGGCTGTCGCTGACGCTGGCCGCCCCGGTGGTGGTCTACGGCGGACTGCCGTTCCACCGGGCCGCCCTGGTCAACCTGCGGCACGGCGCGGCGACCATGGACACCCTGGTCTCGGTCGGCACGCTCGCCGCCTTCGGCTGGTCGATCTGGGCGCTGTTCCTCGGCACCGCCGGCACGCCCGGCATGACCCATCCGTTCAGCTTCGCGATCAGCCGGACCGACGGCACCGGCCACATCTATCTGGAGGCGGCGGCCGGGGTCACCGCGTTCATCCTCGCCGGGCGGTACTTCGAGGCCCGCGCGAAGCGCACGGCGGGTACGGCCCTGCGAGCGCTGCTGGAGCTGGGTGCCAAGGACGTCGCCGTGCTGCGCGGCGGCGTGGAGACCCGGATCCCGGTCGACGAACTCGCCGTGGGGGACCGGTTCGTGGTGCGGCCGGGCGAGAAGATCGCCACCGACGGCACGGTGCACGAAGGTTCCTCGGCGGTCGACGCCAGCATGGTCACCGGCGAGTCGGTGCCGGTCGAGGTGGGCGTCGGCGACACCGTGGTCGGTGGCTGCGTCAACGCCGGTGGCCGGCTGGTGGTCACCGCCACCCGGGTCGGTGCCGACACCCAACTGGCCCAGATGGCCCGGCTGGTCGAGCAGGCGCAGACCGGCAAGGCCGCCGCGCAGCGGCTCGCCGACCGCATCTCGGGGATCTTCGTCCCGATCGTGATCGCCCTGGCCGTCGGCACGCTGGGTTGGTGGCTGGGCTCCGGTGCCGGGTCGACCGCCGCCTTCACCGCCGCCGTGGCGGTGCTGATCATCGCCTGCCCGTGCGCCCTCGGCCTGGCCACGCCGACCGCGCTGCTGGTCGGCACCGGGCGGGGCGCGCAGTTCGGCGTACTGATCAAGGGGCCGGAGGCGCTGGAGTCCACCCGACGGGTGGAGACCGTGGTGCTGGACAAGACCGGCACCGTCACCACCGGCCGGATGACGCTCCTCGACGTCCACGCGGGCGAGGGTGAGCAGCGGGCCGAGGTGCTGCGGCTGGCCGCCGCGCTGGAGTCCGGCTCCGAGCACCCGGTCGCCCGGGCGGTCGTGTCCGGCGCGGACGAACTGGGCGAACTGCCGCCGGTCACCGGGTTCGCCAACGTCGAGGGGCTGGGCGTGACCGGCACCGTGGACGACCGCGAGGTGCTGCTCGGCCGATCCCGGCTGCTGCGGGAGCGGGGACTGGACGTACCCGACGATCTGGTGCGGGCGGCGAACGGAGCGGAGGCGGCCGGACGTACCGCCGTGCTGGTCGGATGGGCCGGGCGGGCCCGGGGCATGCTCGCGGTGGCCGACCAGGTCAAGCCGACCAGCCGGGAAGCGGTCCGCCGGCTGCGCGCCCTCGGTCTGACCCCGGTGCTGCTCACCGGCGACAACACCACCGTCGCCCGCGCGGTCGCCGCCGAGGTCGGCATCGACGAGGTGATCGCCGAGGTGCTGCCGACCGAGAAGGTCGAGGTGGTCGCGGGGTTGCAGGCCGAGGGGCGGGCGGTGGCGATGGTCGGCGACGGGGTCAACGACGCCGCCGCGCTCGCCCAGGCCGACCTGGGGTTGGCCATGGGCACCGGCACGGACGTGGCGATCGAGGCATCCGACCTGACCCTGGTCCGTGACGATCTGCTGGCCGCCGTGGACGCCATTCGGCTCGCCCGCAGCACCCTCGGCACGATCAAGGGGAACCTGTTCTGGGCGTTCGCCTACAACGTGGCGGCCCTGCCGCTGGCCGCCGCCGGGTTGCTCAATCCGATGATCGCCGGTGCGGCGATGGCCTTCTCCTCGGTCTTCGTGGTCGCCAACAGCCTCCGGCTGCGCCGCTTCCGACCGATTTCTTGGAAACAGGATGGTTCCGATGCGGTTCGGCTGGGTACCTGATTCGCGTAGCAAGAGCATGAGCCGATACCCCGGGAGGCTGACATGGGCTTCGATGACAAGTTGAACAACACCACCGAGAACACCACCGGCAAGGTGAAGGAAGGTGTCGGCCGGGCCACCGACAACGAGCAGTTGGAGGCCGAGGGTCGCGGCGACCAGGTGAAGGCCAACATCAAGCAGGCGGGCGAGAAGATCAAGGACGCCTTCCGGAGCTGACCGGATCGCACCTCCGACACCGCCGGGCCGCACTTCAGGCCCGGCGGTGTCGTGTGCGTCGATGATTTTTCGGAAGTCGTCGGGAACCAACCCGGGAGCCGGAGCGACCAATACGGCGATGACTGCCGTGACCGACGACATCAGCGGGTACGCGTTCGCCGCAGGGCGGGGCGACCAGGCTGCCGCCGCCGCATTCGTGCGCGCGACGCAGCACGACGTACGGCGGTTCCTGGCCCATCTGCCCGGCGTGCGGGACGTCGACGACCTGGTCCAGGAGACGTACCTGCGGGCCTGGCGCGCGTTGCCCTCGTTCGCCGGCCGCTCCAGCGCCCGGACCTGGCTGCTCTCCATCGCCCGACGGGTCGCCGTCGACCAGGTGCGGGCAGCCGTGTCCCGGCCCCGCACCGCCAACCTCGCCGACTGGCAGTCCGCCGCCGAGGCGACTCCGGCCGGCGTCGAGGCCGCCATGGACGAGCAGGTGGTGCTGCGCGGGCTGCTGGACGGGCTCGTGCACGAACGGCGGGAGGCGTTCGTCGCCACCCAGCTACTCGGGCTCTCCTATGCCGAGGCGGCCCAGGTGTGTGACGTACCGATCGGCACGATCCGGTCCCGGGTGGCCCGCGCCCGCGAGGACCTCGTCGCAGCTCTGGAGACGGCGACCCCGCGCCTCCGTCGGGGCCGGGACGGCACCGCCGGCTGACGCGGCGGTCGGCGCAGCTCTTGTTGGTGCTGCGTTGTCAGGCGGCGCCTGTCGCGGCCCGTGTGGGGGCTGCCTTGTCGGGCGGCGCGGCGCTTGTCGCGGCCCGTGTGAGGGCTGCGTTTTGAGGCGGTGCGGGTCTTGTGGGGGCTGTGTGCGGCGGTCGTCCCGGCCCCTGTGGGGGCGCGTCGTCAGGCGGCGCGGCGGTCGTCGCGGCCGTGCCGGGCCTGGGCCGAGTGCGGCGGCAGCAGCCGCAGCGGAGCGGGCTCGTCGATCTCGTCGAGACGCAGCCGCCAGCGGGAGCGCTCGGGTCGTTGCCGGTCACTCGGGTCACCGGGGCGGCGCAGGCTGCGGGCCAGCAACACGGTGATCAGGTAGCCGACCACCAGGAACCCGTGGCTGACCAGCCGTTCCACGGCGACCTGCGAGGCGACCAGGTCGTTGACCGAGAGCAGGACCAGGGTGGCCACGAAGGCGCTGAGCATCGGCAGCAGCCCGGACGGGGCGGTCCGACGCAACGCGACGAAGAGGAAACCGGCGCCGACCGCCACGTTCCAGGCGGCGGACTCGTGCCACAGGTGCTGGCCGGTGGAGTGCACGTGCTCGGCCACCTCGGCCCGGCCGATCTGCGCCAGCCCGAGCACCAGTTGCACCGCCCCCAGCAGACCCAGCGACACCCGCAGCGCGGTGATCGTCCGGGCACGTCCGGCCAGCGACGTGAAGAGGTCGCCACGGGGCGTGACGGCGGCGAGCCGGACGCGCCAACCCGGGCGCGGCGGCGGTGCGGCGGCGAGGATCGTCGCGGTCAGGTCCGGCAGCGCGGACACCACCTGGGTACGCGCCCGCCGGGTCACCGTCGCCGCCGTGTTCAACCACCGGCGGCAGCCGGCACACCTGCTCAGGTGCAGATCGACACCGCGCTGCTCATCTGCCGTCGCCTCGCCGTCCAACTGCGCCGAGAGAATCTCCCGCCACTGCTCACACCCCATGTATCCGTAGTCGCTCCCGGGCCCGGCATGGTTCCCGCCGAACCCGAAAGAGCCGAGGTCAGGACTCCGACACGCGGCGGGGGGTCAGGAGGCCGTCGGTTCCGGCGCGGCTCCGGTTCCGGTTCCGGCTCGCTTCCGGCTTGGGTTTCGTTTCGGCTTTGGCGGTTAGGAAGGGTCCCCTGCTATGCACGAGGCGTTAGCAGGGGACCCTTCCTTGCACCGGGGTCGGGGTCAGGAGCCGCCCCGGGCGGCCCAGGCGTGCAGGGCGTCCCGGTCGCCGGCCTCGTCGAGGTTGATCGCCGCCTCGATCAGGGCCAGGTGCGTGAACGCCTGCGGATAGTTGCCCAGCGCGGTGCCGTCGGGGTCGAGTTGTTCGGCGTACAGACCGAGCGGGCCCGCGTAGCTGAGGAGCTGGTCGAACGCCTTGCGGGCCTCGTCCCGTCGACCGGCCAGCACCAGCGCCGAGACCAGCTCGAACGAGCAGAGCAGGAACGCGCCCTCCTCGCCGGGCAGCCCGTCGTCGGCCCGGTAGCGGCGCAACAGGGCCGGGCCGATCTCCAACTCCTGCCGGATCCGGTCGATGGTGGACTGCATCCGGGGATCGTCGCCGGGCAGGAAACCGACCAGCGGGATGCGCAGGAGGGAGGCGTCCAGCTCGGTGGAGCCGTACGCCATCACGAAGCTGCCGACCTCTGGGTCGTAGCCGCGTTCCAGCACCTCGGCGTGGACCGCGTCGCGAGCCGTACGCCAGTGTGCGACGTCCGCCGTCCGGTCGTCGAGCAGTTCGGCCAGCCGGATGCCCCGGTCCAGGCAGACCCAGGTCATCACCTTGGCGTTGACGTAGTGCTGGCGCGGTCCACGGATCTCCCAGATGCCGTGGTCCGGCTCGCTCCACCGGTCGGCCATCACCTCGACGTGCTTGCGGAGCAACTCCCACTGCTCCTGGGTCAGCTCGCCGGTCAGCTCGTGGTACACCAGCGCGGCATCCAGGATGTGCCCGTACGTGTCGAACTGCACCTGCTCGACGGCCTCGTTGCCGACCCGGACCGGCCGGGAGCCGGCGTACCCCTCCAGGTGTTCCAGCTCGCGTTCCTCGTCGATGTGGCCGTGGATGCCGATCAGCGGCGTGAGCAGGTCACCGGAGCAGACGGAGATCAGGAAGTGCAGGTAGCGTCGACCTTCCTCGGCGTGCCCGAGGCGGAACAACGCGAGCAGCAGCAACGCCGAGTCCCGGTGCCAGGCGTACCGGTAGTCCCAGTTGCGGACCCCGCCGATGTGCTCGGGGAGGCTGGTGGTCGGCGCGGCGATCAACGCGCCGGTCTCGTCGAACGCGAGCCCGCGCAGCACCAGCGCGCTGTGCCGGACCTCGTCCGCGCCGAAGCCGGCGTAGTCGCTGCGGGTGGACCACTCCTGCCAGGTCCGGCAGGTACGCGCCAGCATCTCGTCGGCGTCGACGTCCCGGGTGGCGTCCTCGTCGTAGCCGACCAGCACGGCCGCCTCCTGGCCGGCGGAGAGTTCCGCTTCGATCCGCAGCACCCCGTCGGCGCTCTCGGCCGGCAGGTCGGTGTCGACCCAGAGCGGGGTGTCGGCGGCCCGCCAGCGTCCGTCGACCTGTTCCCACGTGGTGTCGCGGGCACCGTGGTCGGGCCGGGGCCGGATCCGCACGTCCAGCCGGACCGTGCCCTCCTCCACCGTCACCCGGCGCACCAGCACCTTGTCCGCGCGTAGCGGCTGGGCGTCGTCGCCCGGCGCCACCGCGAGGAAGTCCTTGACGACCGCCACCCCGTCGGGCGTCGACCACCGGCTCTCCAGCACCAGCGTGTCGGGCAGATACCGCCGGGTCGGGGCGTCGCATCCGGCCACGGTGAGGTCGAGCGCGCCGCCGACCTCACGATCCAGCAGGCGGGCGAAGACGGCGTCACCGGCGAAGTGCGGCACGCAGAACCACTCGACCGCGCCGTCGGCGGCGACCAGCGCGGCGGTGTGGGTGTCGGAGAGAAAGGCGTACGAGTCGATCGGGGGATAGGTCATCGCAGCTCCGGGAGGACGTGGTTGCCGAATTGCTCGTTCGACACGGGTTTGGTTCATGAATACCCAGCTCGCGGCCGGGTAAGCGCCCCGCTCGCCACGGAGAAGAGGTCGTGATGCCCCAGCCGTTCGTGAACTGGTCCGGCAGCCTCTCCTTCACCCCCGGTGGCAACGCCGAGCCGGCCGACGAGGACGAGGTACGCGACCTGGTGTTGCGGGCCCGCGAGTCCGGCACCCACCTGAGGCCGGTCGGCTCGGGGCACTCGTCGAGTCCACTGGTCCGCACCAACGGGACGCTGGTCAGCCTGGACCGGCTCGCCGGGGTCGTCCACCAGGACGATGACCAGTTCACGGTCTGGGGCGGCACCCGGTTGAAGGCGCTCGGTGAGAGCCTCTACGACGCCGGTCTGGCGATGGAGAACCTCGGCGACGTCGACTACCAGTCGATCGCGGGCGCCACCGCCACCGGTACGCACGGCACCGGCGTCCGCTTCGGCAACCTCTCCACTCAGGTCACCGGGGTGCGGTTGGTGACCGGCACCGGCGAAACGCTGGACATCTCGCCGACCAGCAACGCCGAGCTGCTGCCCGCCGCGCGGCTGTCGCTCGGTGCCCTGGGCGTGGTCACCAAGATCACCATTCACGCGCAGCCCCGCTACGAACTGCGCCGACGGGCCTGGTGCGCGCCGGTCGACTGGACCCTGGACCACCTGGCCGAGTTGCAGCACACCAACCGCAACATGGACTTCTACTGGTACCCGCGCAGCGACCTGACCCAGATCCGCACCATGAACCGCGCCGACGACCTGCCGGAGGGGCAGATGTGGGTGGCCCGCCAGGCGCTGGAGTCGACCCCGTGGACCGAACCCCTCGAACTGGAGATCGGCCCGACCCACCGGACCATCCCACAGGACCGGGACCTGCGCTTCGAGGAGATCGAGTACATGCTGCCGGCCGAGGCGTTCACGTCCTGCTTCGCCGAGGTCCGCAAGCGGATCCTGAACCGGCACCGGCGCGTCGTGGGGTGGCGGGTGCTGGTGCGGACCATCGCCGCCGACGACATCTGGCTCAGCAACGCGTACGACCGCCCCACCACCACCATCGCCTGCCTGCAGAACACCTCGCTGCCGTACGAGGAGTACTTCCGCGACATGGAGGCGATCTTCCGGCAGTACGGTGGCCGACCGCACTGGGGCAAGAAGCACTGGCTGACCGCACGGGAACTGCGCCCCATCTTCCCGCACTGGGACGACTTCCGGGAGGCACGGCGTCGACTCGACCCGGACGGGGTGTTCCTCACCCCCGACCTGGCCCGACTGCTTGAGGAGGCGTGATGGGACAGCTCGGTGGACTCGTCTGGGTGGTGCCGGGCGGACACATCCCGCTCGACAGCAACGGACCCGAACCGGAGTTCACCAGCTTCGACAAGATCTGCGTCCTCAACACCACCGACGCCGACGCCCGGCTCACGCTCACCTTCTACTACGAGGACGCCGAGCCGGTCGGCCCGTATCGCTTCGTCGTCGGTGCCCGACGGATCCGGCACGTCCGCGTCAACGACCTGATCGATCCGGAGGCCGTCCGCCTGGACCGCCCGTACGGCTGCGTGGTGCACGCCTCGGAGCCGGTGGTGGTGCAGTTCCTGCGGCAGGACTCCCGTCTCCCGGGCACCGTCACGCTCACCGGCACCATGGCCCATCCGGCCGGGTAGGCCGGGATGTAAGGAAGGGACCCGTACTAACGCCTGGTGCATAGCAGGGGTCCCCTGCTTACATCCGGGTAGGGTGCGGCCCGTGACCGTGCTGCGTTCCGTGCTGCTGTTCGTGCTCGCCGCCATCGCCGAGATCGGCGGGGCCTGGCTGGTGTGGCAGGGCTGGCGGGAGCATCGCGGGCTGTGGTTCGTCGCCGCCGGGGTGCTCGCCCTCGGGGCGTACGGCTTCGTCGCCACCTTCCAGCCGGACCCGAACTTCGGGCGCATCCTGGCCGCCTACGGTGGCGTCTTCGTCGCCGGTTCGCTGGCGTGGGGCATGATCTTCGACGGGTTCCGGCCGGATCGGTGGGACGTCACCGGCGCGGCGATCTGCCTGCTCGGCGTGGCCGTGATCATGTACGCCCCGCGCGGCGCCTGACGAGTAGGAGACCTCGATGCGTCTGATCTTCGCCAGCCTGGCCTCGATCGGTCACGCCTACCCGATGATCCCGCTGGCCGTCGCCGCCCGCGAGGCCGGGCACGAGGTGCACTTCGCCGCCGGGGAGGCGGTGCACGCCCCGCTGGCCGCGAACGGACTACGACCGTTCCGTCCCGCCGACACGTTCTACGAGATGTACGCCGAAGACCTGGCACCGGACCTGGAGCGGTTGGCGCCGGATCTGGTGGTGCACGGCTGGGGCGTACCCGGGGCGGCCGTCGCCGCCGCGCGGGCCGGGGTTCCCGGGCTCTGGCACGGCTTCGGCCGGATGTTCCCGCCGCATATCGGCCTGGAGTCGCCGACCGCGATCGCCGACGCACCCGGGCGGCCGCACCTGGACATCTGCCCACCGTCGTTGCAGGACGCCACGTTCGCCGCGACGGCCGAGCGGATCGTCCTGCGGCCCGTCCCGTTCTCGGCACCGGGACCGACGCCGACCTGGGACGACGACAGGTCAGGGCCGCTGGTCTATCTGACCTTCGGGACCGCCTTCGGGACCGCTGACCTGGTGACGACCGCCGTCGCCGGGCTGGCTCGGCTGGGGGCCCGGGTGGTGGTGGCCGCCGGGCGGGTGCCGGTGGAGGAGATCGGCGTCGTACCGGCCGACGTGGTCGTGCGGGAGTGGGTGCCGCAGGCGGAGGTGCTGCCCCAGGCGGACCTGGTGGTGCACCACGGCGGCAGCGGCACCACGCTCGGTGCCCTCACCGCCGGTCTGCCGCAACTGATCCTCCCGCAGGGCGCCGACCAGTTCGCCAACGCCGACGCCGTGGTGGCCGCCGGTGCGGGGCTGCGGTTGCGGCCCGACGAGGTGTCCGCCGAGGCGGTCGCCGAGCAGGCCGCGCGCCTGCTGCCGCGCCGGTCGGCGCATCGTGAGGCCGCCGCCGCGCTGGCCCGGGAGATCGCCGCGATGCCGGGGCCGACCGAGGTGGCGCGGCGACTCCCTGAGTACGCCTGACCCGAGCGCGCGGCGGCGATCCGGCCGGACGGTGCCGCGTCGTCGATCCCGGCCGGAGGCCGCGTAGCCGACATCGCGGGTGGGTCGGCACGCCGACAGGGGCTGGACCGGCGACACCGTCGCAGTGACCATAGGTAGCGGTCCGAACGCCTTCAGCGACGAAGTCGGTGGTCCTCGTCCGGCGCGCGACGGGGCGCCGCGCCGTCACCGCCCCAGGAGGTACGCCCATGGCCGTCACCCCGACCCGACGTCGTGTCCGCCCTCCGCGCTCCACGCCGGTGCCCACCGAGTCGGTGCTGCCCGAGCTGCGGACGATGTGGTGGGAGACCGGGATGCGGGCCCGGACGGAGGCCGGCCTGTTCGCCGTCTTCGCCGAACTTCCCAAGCTGGTCTGGGCGGCGCTGCGGATCAGTTGGCGGGCGGACCGGCTGCGTACCTCGGTGGTGGCCGTGGCGACGGTCGGCGCGGGGGTGATGTCGGCGTTCGGGCTGCTGGCGACGCAGCGGGTGCTGGTGGAGCTGTTCGCCGGTGGGCCGACCGGGGACAAGGTGGTGGCGGCGCTGCCGGCGCTCGCGGTGCTGGCGGCGGCGACCGCAGTGCGGTCCGGCATGGCGATCGCCACCGGGTACGCGTTGAACGGGCTGACGCCCCGGGTGAGCCGGGAGGTGGAGCGGGGCCTGTTCGAGGTGACCACGGCGGTCCGGTTGGAGGCGTTCGACGCGGACGCGTTCGCCGACGACATGGAACGGGCGTCGAGGGGCACCGACTCGGCGGTCAGTCTGGTGCCGGCCTCGATGAACCTGCTCGCCGGGTTCGTCGGCGTGGTGGCGGTGGCCGTGGCCGTGGTGGTGGTCCACCCGTTGTTGCTGCTGGCGTTGCTGGTCGCGACGGTGCCGAACGCCTGGGCGTCGCTGCGCGCCGGACACCTGCACTACCGGACCTACATCGCCGGCTCGGTGCGGCGACGGCGGATGTGGTTGCTGCACCGGCTGATGGCCGAACGGGACTCGGCACCGGAGCTGCGCTCGTACGGGCTGCGCCGGTTCCTGCTCGACCAGCACGACCGGGTGATGGGGGTGGAGACCGACATCCAGCTCGCGTTGGCCCGCCGGGTCACCACGACCACCACGGTGGGGTCGCTCGTCGGCGGTGTCGCCACCGGTCTGGTCTACGTCCTGCTCGGCCTCTTGCTCATCGACGGGCAGATCCCGCTCGCCGCCGCGGCGACGTGTGTGATCGCGGTGCAGGCGGCGCAGCGTTCGCTCTCCGTGGTGACCTTCCAGATGGACCGGGTCTACACCGAGGGTCAGCACTTCCGCGACTACACCGGCTTCATGACGCGGGCCGCCGGGTACCTGCCGGAGGCGGTGGACGCCGTGCCGCCGGAGCGGTTGCGGGAGTTGACCGTCGACGGGGTGAGCCTGCGCTACCCGGAGCGGGACGACCTGGCCGTCGACGGGGTGACGCTGACCGTCCGGGCGGGGCAGACCGTGGCGTTCGTCGGGGAGAACGGTTCCGGCAAGAGCACTCTCGCCGCGTTGATCGCCTCCCTGCGTACCCCCACCGAGGGGACGATCCGGTGGAACGGGCGGGCGCTGACCGAGTGGGACCGGGACGGCCTGCGCGGTCGGATCGCCGTGGTCACGCAGGAGTACCACAAGTGGCCGTTCACCGCCGCCACGAACATCGCCATCGGCGACATCGAGGGCGAGGTCCGGCAGGACCGGATCGAGGCGGCGGCGGCCCGTGCGGTCGCCGACGAGATGATCCGCGACTTGCCGTACGGGTACGAGACGCTGCTCGACCGGACCTTCGCCAACGGGCAGGACCTCTCCGGCGGTCAGTGGCAGCGGATCACCGCCGCCCGTGGTTTTCTGCGCGATGCGGAGTTGCTGGTAATGGACGAGCCCTCCTCGGCGCTCGACCCGAGGGCGGAGGACGCACTGTTCCAGGCGATCCGCGACCGGCAGGGGCGGGCGACCACGATCCTCATCACGCACCGGCTGGCCAACGTCCGGCACGCCGACCGGATCTTCGTGCTGCACCACGGTCGCCTGGTCGAGGCCGGCACCCACGACGAACTGATGGCCGCCGCCGGCCGTTACGCCGACCTGTTCACCCTTCAGGCGGCCGGGTACGGTCCGGTCGACCGGCTGCCGGGCCCGCGACCGCCGGCCACGTCGGCCCCGGGCAGCACCGAGTCCTGACCTTTTCGAATGTCTGGTTTAGCCATTTTCGTCCCTCCGTGAACGCGGAAGGGCGCAGGCTGCCGGTCATGGCCAGCGCCCGACCGTCGGTGTTGGTCACCCGGGCGGTCACCACTGGAAACCCGCCGGTGCCCGGCTCGGCTGCCGATCTAAGGACTAAAAACCCTAATGGGTTATAAGTCCGTTTGCCTGACGCGGCGTTTGTCGCCCACGGCGGTGGGAACGGGAAGCGGCACCGACAGTCAGGAGCGGGGCATGAGTCAACCGGTGCCGGGCGAGCCCGTCGGCGAACTGGAACTCGTCCACACCTTCACCGGGCCGATGCCGACCGGGGTGAGCGTCTCGCACACCGGCCGGATCTTCGTCACCTTCCCCCGGTGGGGCGACGAGGTCCCCGCCACGGTGGTCGAGCTGCGCGACGGTGCCGAGGTGCCGTACCCGGATCCGGAGTGGAACCAGCCGGGCGGCGACGACGACGTGGGGGCGTTCGTCTCGGTGCAGAGCATCGTGGTCGACCCGGCCGACCGGCTCTGGGTGCTCGACACCGGCAGCCCGATGTTCCAGCCCACCCGGCCCGGCGGCCCCAAACTCGTCCGCGTCGACCTGACCACCGACACCGTCGCCCAGGTGATCACTTTCCCGCCGGACGTGGCGCTGCCCACCACCTACCTCAACGACGTACGGTTCGACCTGCGGCGCGGGGCCGCCGGGATCGCGTACGTCACCGACTCGGCGGTCGCCGGGGCGAACGGGATCATCGTCGTGGACCTCGACACCGGCGCCTCGTGGCGGCGGCTGCACGAGCACCCGTCCACCAAACCGGAGCCGCTGTCCCGCTTCCGGCCGGTGGTGGAGGGCCGCCCGTTCCTGGAGCGGCCGGCGCAGGGGCCACCGAAACCGGTCACCGTCGGCTCGGACGGCATCGCCATCTCCGCCGACGGGACCCGACTCCACTTCTGCGCGCTCGCCTCACGCCAGTGGTACAGCGTGTCCACCGACGCCCTGGTGGACGTCTCGCTCGGCGAGGACGAGGTGGCCGCCACCGTCCGGCACGAGGGCGACAAGGGCACCGGGTCGGACGGCCTGGAGAGCGACGACGCCGGGCGGATCTACCTGACGTCGTACGAGCACAACGCGGTGCTCCGCCGCCGCAGGGACGGCGACTACGAGACGGTGGTGCACGATCCCCGCCTGCTCTGGCCGGACAGCATGTCGGTGGCCGTCGACGGGTATCTCTACGTGACCGCCAACCAACTCCACCGGCAGGCCGTGTACCACCGGGGCGAGGACCTGCGCCGCAAGCCGTACGCGTTGTTCCGGACCCGGATCGACGCCGGGCCGGTGCTCTTGCGCTGAGCCGGGCTCACTGCCCGGCGGTGCGACGGCGGCGCAGCAGGAACACCGCCGCTCCGACCGCCAGGATGACCAGCACCCCGGCGCCGACCAACAGCCCCACCGGGGTCGAGTCGTCGTCGGCGTCGCTCGCGGCGGGACTGGTGGAGACGGTCGGCTCGGCCGACGGGGTGGTCTCGGTCGGCTCCGGGCTGGGCGTGGGGCTCGGGGTCGGGCTGGGGGTCGGCTCGGCGGTGGCGGTCGGGTCGGCCACGGTGAACGTGTACGACCCCTGCACCGGGTGCCCGTCGGCGGAGACGATCCGGTACGCCACCGTGTAGACGCCGTTGACCAGCGGCTCGTCGATGGTGACCGTGCCCTTGGTGCCGTCCACCTCCGGCTCGCTGGTGGCCACCTTCTCCTTGTCCGCGTCACTGAGCGTGATCGTGGTGTAGTCCGGGTTCAGCCGCTGGAGGAACTGCAGGGTGACCTTGGTCGGCGCCTTCTTGACCTCGGCGTCCTGCGCCGGGGTGGCCTTGGTCAGCACGTTGTGCGCGTACGCGGGGGAGGCGGGCGTGGCCAGCAGCGCCGTGGCGGCCAGCAGCGAGGCGGCCAGCGCGGCGGTGACCCGGTGGCGGAGGCGGGTGGACATGCGGGTGATTCTCCTCGTCAGTCGAGCAGTTGCCGGCCGATCCAGCCGTCCTCCGGGCACCCCGGCGGGACGGCGAAGACGGCGGAACCGATCGGGGTGACCCACTCGTTGAGCAGGTCCCGCTCGGCGAGCCGCCGCTGGATGGGCAGGAACTGGCGGTCGATGTCGGCCTGGTAGGAGGCGAAGATCAGTCCGCTGTCGGCGGTGCCGTCGGCGGCCGGTGTTCCATCGTAGTTGTAGGGGCGGCGGAGGATCCGGAACCGGTCGTCGGTGACGTGTGCGCGGGTGACGTGGGAGAAGTCCGGCATCACGGTCAGCCCGTCCGGGCCGAGGGCGGCGAAGTCCGGCTCGTCGTGCTCGTCCGCGCCGGTCAGCGGGGCACCGTCGTTCAGTCGCCGGCCGACGGCCATTTCCCGGTCGACGCGGCCGAGCAGGTCCCAGGTCTCCAGGTCCATCCTGATGCGCCGCACCACGAGCGTGGTGCCGTGCCGCAGCCAGTCCGGGCCGTCCGGCACCCAGACCGCAGTCTCCACCGGCGCGCCCGGCTTCGGGTTGGCGGTGCCGTCGAGCTGACCGAACAGGTTGCGTTGGGTCCGGCCCGGCTCGGCACCGGCGGCCCGCCGGAAACCCTGCTGGACCCAGCGGACGGTGGCGAACGGGCGGCTGTCCTTGACCAGCACCCGCTGGGCGTGCGCGACGGTGATCGGGTCGTCGGCGCAGACCTGCACCAGCAGGTCCCCGCCGGACCAGCGCGGTTGCAGCCGGTCGATGCGGAACGCGGGCAGGTCGGCGACTGAGGGCGGGCGGCGGTCGTCGAGGCCGGCGGCGGTGAAGAGACCCGGGCCGAAGCCGAAGGTCACGGTGAGCCGGGCGGGAAGCATCCCGAGTTCGGGCTCGGTGTCGGCCAGCGCCGGCCGGCCCTGGGTGAGCCGGGCGGCGTCGTCGGAGAGCAGCCGTAGCATCCGGCCGAGGGCGGCCCGGTCGGTGCCGGGGCGCAGGGTGAAGGCGACGAACGCCGCGTGCGCCTGGGGCTCGGTGGTGATCCCGGACTGGTGTACGCCGTGGAACGGCTCGACCGCCGCGCCGACGGTGACCGCGACCGGCTCGGGGCGTACCGGTGGCGGGTCGTTGCGGCCGGCGGCGACCGCAGCGGCGCCGGCCAGCGTGCCCCCGGCGGCCAGGGCGCCGCCGGTGAGCAGGCCGCGTCGGCTCACCGGCCGACGGGTCGGGGTCACGACGCGGGGCTGGGGCTGGTGTGCGGCATCGGTTCGCCGTGGCCCGGGGCGTAGCTCTCCTGCGCGCCGGTGAACGGCTTGGCGACGGCGGTGAACGACTGGGTCCGGCCGTCGGCGAAGGTGAGCGTGATGGTCAGCTCGTCACCGGCCTTGACCGGCGTGGCGAGGTTCATCAGCATCAGGTGGTCGCCGCCGGGCTCCAGTTTGTGCTCGCCACCGGCCTTGATCACCACGCCGCCCTCCTTGGCCTGCATGACCATCTTGCCGTCCCGCATGGCCATCTCGTGCACCTCCATCGGGGAGACCTCGGTGCTGGCGCCGGTCAGGGTGACGTCGGTGGTGCCGTCGTTGACCAGTGTGGCGAACGCGGCGGTCATGCCGTCGTCGGCGGCCTTGACCCACGGGTCGCGTACGCCCAGCACGCCGGCGGCCTCGCTCGATGCGGCGGCGGCCGGGGTGGCCGACGGGCCGGGGGCGGCGGTGGAGGTGTCGTCGGACGAGCCGCAGCCCACGACGGCGGCGGCCAGGACGGCGGCGGTGAGCAGGGCTGCCGGGCGGACGAGCCG
Source organism: Verrucosispora sp. NA02020 (assembly GCF_013364215.1). Classification (NCBI taxonomy): domain Bacteria; kingdom Bacillati; phylum Actinomycetota; class Actinomycetes; order Micromonosporales; family Micromonosporaceae; genus Micromonospora; species Verrucosispora sp. NA02020. Next base: position 701,295 of record NZ_CP054923.1, read on the forward strand.
GCGGGAGGCGGTGCTGGACATGGGCTTCCCCTCGATGAGCGATCTCGTGAGTTTGGTCGGCTCCGACGGGTCGGAAGTTCCGGGCCGCCAGGTAACCCGGATCACGGTCGTTCCCCGGGCGCGGCAGGTTCGGCCGGTATCGGGCAAATGTCATCGTGAATGCGACCGTGATCGGGCCTGTCGAGCCGCATCTGCGGCCGTTACGATGCGTCCGTGACGATGTTCCGGATGGGTGAGGCGGCCGAGTTGCTCGGGGTCAGCGTCGACACCATGCGTCGGTGGGTGGACGCCGGTCGGCTCACCGCCGACCGTGACGAGCACGGCCACCGGGTGATCGACGGCGTCGAGCTGGCCGCGTTCGTCCGCGCCCAGGCCGCCGAGCCCGGCGGGCGGACCGACGAGTCCTCGGCGCGGAACCGGCTGCGCGGCATCGTCACCGCTGTGGTCAAGGACGCGGTGATGGCCCAGGTCGACATCCAGGCCGGGCCGTTCCGGCTGGTCTCGCTGATGAGCCGGGAAGCGGTCGACCACCTCGGCCTGGAGGTCGGCTCGGTGGCGGAAGCAGTGATCAAGTCGACCACCGTCGTGGTGGAGAAGCCTGCCGTGACCGGCAGCAGAGGAAGGGCCCACGCGTGAGAGCAGTACGTCTGCTGGCCGCCGTCACCGCACTCGCACTGCTCGGCGGATGCGCCGAGGACCCCGCCGACCCGACGACCGGCGGCACCGGGATCGGCGGTGAGCTGACCGTCTTCGCAGCCGCGTCACTGACCGAGTCGTTCACCCGGATCGGGCGGGACTTCGAAGCGGCCCACCAGGGCGTGAAGGTGACGTTCAGTTTCGCCGGCAGCTCCGCGCTGGCCACCCAGATCAACCAGGGCGCACCCGCCGACGTGTTCGCCTCCGCCGCCCCCGCCCCGATGGCCACCGTCACCGAGGCGGGCAACGGCGACGGCGAGCCGGTCACCTTCGTACGCAATCAGCTCGTCATCGCCGTACCCGAGGGCAACCCCGACCGGGTGACCGGGCTGAGTGACCTGACCAGGCCCGGCGCGAAGGTGGCCCTCTGCGCCGAGCAGGTGCCGTGCGGGGCGGCGGCACGGATGGTGCTGGACGCGGCCGGGGTGGCGCTCACCCCGGTCACCCTGGAGCAGGACGTGAAGGCCGCGCTCTCCAAGGTGCGCCTGGGCGAGGTGGACGCCGCGCTGGTCTATCGGACCGACGCGCGGGCCGCTGCCGCAGACGTGGACGGCGTGGAGTTCCCCGAGTCGGCGGAGGCGATCAACGGCTATCCGATCCTGGTGCTCAAGGAGGCGCGGAACACGACGACCGCGCGGGCCTTCGTGGAGTACGTCCGCTCCGACACCGGGCAGGCCGTGCTCACCGAGGCCGGATTCCAGGCGCCGTAGCCCGTGACCCGCGCCGTGCCCACCCGTACCCGCCGCACCGGGCGGATACCGATCGCCCTGCTGGTGCCCGCGACGCTCGGGATGGTCTTCCTGGTGCTGCCGTTGGTCGGGCTGCTGGTCCGGACACCGTGGAGCACGCTGCCGCAGCGGCTCACCGAACCGGGCGTGCTGACCGCGTTGCGGCTGTCGGTGCAGACCGCCTCGCTGGCCACCCTGCTCTGCCTGGTCCTCGGCATCCCGCTGGCCTGGTTGCTGGCCCGGGTGTCGTTCCCCGGCCGCCGGGTGGTGCGCGCCCTCATCACGGTGCCGCTGGTGCTGCCTCCGGTGGTCGGCGGCGTGGCGCTGCTGCTCGTGTTCGGCCGGCGCGGGCTGGTCGGTTCCTGGTTGGACAGCACGTTCGGCGTCACGGTGCCGTTCACCACCACGGCGGTGGTGCTCGCCGAGGCGTTCGTGGCCATGCCCTTCCTGATCATCGCGGTGGAGGGGGCGTTGCGGGGCGCGGACACCCGGTACGAGGAGGCCGCCGCGACCCTCGGCGCGGGCCGGTGGACCACCTTCACCCACGTCACACTGCCGCTGGTGGCACCCGGTATCGCGGCGGGGGCGGTGCTCTGCTGGGCCCGCGCGCTCGGCGAGTTCGGGGCCACCATCACGTTCGCCGGCAACTATCCCGGCCGGACGCAGACCATGCCGTTGGCCGTCTATCTGGCGCTGGAGACCGACCTGGAGGCCGCGATCGTGCTCAGTCTCATCCTGCTCACCGTCTCCGTGGTGATCCTGGCCTGTCTCCGCGACCGGTGGATCAGCTCGCCATGACCGCCTCGCCGCTGCTCGACGCCCACCTGACGGTGGCGCGCGGCGACTTCCGGCTGGACCTGCCGCTGACCATCGGCCCCGGCGAGGTGGTCGCGCTGCTCGGGCCCAACGGGGCCGGCAAGACCACGGCCCTGCGTACGCTCGCCGGGCTGCTTCCGCTCTCGGCCGGGCATCTCACCCTGGACGGCCGCGACCTCGACCATCCCGAGCGGCGGATCTGGACCCCGCCCGAGCGCCGCTCCATCGGCGTGGTCTTCCAGGACTACCTGCTCTTTCCGCACCTCAGCGCCGTCGACAACGTCGCGTTCGGCCCGCGTCGGCAAGGCCTCAACCGTCGGGAGGCCCGCAGCCGGGCCGCCGACTGGCTGGCCCGGATGGGGTTGACCGCACACGCCGGGCACAAGCCCCGGCAGCTCTCCGGCGGGCAGGCCCAGCGGGTCGCCCTCGCCCGGGCGCTGGCGGTGGCACCGGCGCTGCTGCTGCTCGACGAGCCGCTGGCCGCGCTCGACGCCGGGACCCGGCTCGACACCCGGGCCCAGTTGCAGCGGCACCTCGCCGCGCACACCGGTGCCACCCTGCTGGTGACGCACGACCCGCTCGACGCGCTGGTGCTCGCCGACCGGCTGGTCATCGTCGAGCAGGGCGAGGTCGTACAGGAGGGCAGCGCGGCCACCATCACCGCGCAGCCGCGCACCGACTACGTGGCCCGCCTGGTCGGCCTCAACCTGTATCGGGGGCAGGCCAACGGGCATCAGGTCCGGCTCGCCGACGGGTTCCGGCTGACCGCCGGGGACCCGCAGGACGGCGACGTGTTCGTGGCGTTCCCGCCGTCCGCGGTGGCGCTGCACCCCCGGCAGCCCGACGGCAGCCCGCGCAACACCTGGCCGGCCACCATCACCGGCGTCCAGCGGCACGGCGACAACCTGCGTATCCAGCTCAGCGGCCCGATCGAGGTCGCGGCCGACGTCACGCCGGCCGCCGCCGCGCAACTCGCGCTCACCCCGGGCCAACCGGTCTGGGCTGCGGTCAAGGCCGCCGAGACCCGCGCCTACCCGGCCGGGCCGGTCTGATCCTGCGGCCGGAGCCGCGCACCGGTCTGATCCTGCGGCCGGAGCCGGACCCGGCGCAGCAGTTGGGCGTTGAGGGCGACCACGATGGTCGAGGCGGACATCAGCACCGCCGCGACCGCCGGGCTCAGCGCCACTCCGACCCCGGCCAGCACCCCGGCGGCCAGCGGCAGCGCGACCACGTTGTAACCGGCGGCCCAGACCAGGTTCTGGACCATCTTCCGGTACGCGGCACGGGACAGCCGGATCACCCCGGTCACGCCGCGCGGGTCGGAGGAGGCGAGCACCACCCCGGCGGACTCGATCGCCACGTCGGTACCCGCGCCGATCGCGATGCCCACGGTGGCGCGGGCCAGCGCCGGAGCGTCGTTCACCCCGTCACCGACCATCGCCACCCGCAGCCCGCGCCGGTGCAGGTCCGCCACCGTGTCGTCCTTCTCCGCCGGCAGCACCTCGGCGAAGACCTCGTCCTCTCCGGGGCGGAACCCGAGATCGGCGGCGACCGCCTCGGCCACCGGACGGGCATCACCGGTGATCATCACGATCTTGCGGATGCCCTCAGCGCGCAGGTCGGCGACAGCCTGCCGAGCCTCCGGGCGTACCTCGTCCTCCAGGGCGAGCGCACCCACCACCCGTGCCCCGTCGTCCTGCACCCGCAGGAGGTGCAGCACCGCCGCGCCGCGCTCGGACCACTCCCGCTGCCGTCGGGCGAGGTTCTCGGGCACGTTCACGCCGAACTCCCGCAGCAGCGCCGGTCCGCCGACCGCGTAGGCGACGCCGTCCACCTCGGCGCGGACGCCCCAGCCGGGCAGCGACCGGAATCCGGTCGCCGTCCGCCGGTCCGCCTGCCGGTCGGCGGCGGCCACGATGGCCCGGGCCAGGGGATGCTCACTGTCCGCCTCCACCGCCGCCGCGATGGCGAGTACGTCCCGCGCGCCGTCACCGGCCCCGTCCGCTGCGGGGTACCCGCTCGTGGCGGCGACGTCGGTGACCACGTGTTCGCCCCGGGTCAGCGTGCCGGTCTTGTCGAACAGCACGGTGTCCACCGTGCGCATCCGCTCCAGCGCCAACCGGTCCTTGACCAGGATGCCGCCCTTCGCGGCGACCGCCGTGGAGAGGGCGACCACCAGCGGGATGGCCAGGCCGAGCGCGTGCGGGCAGGCGATGACCAGCACCGTCACCGTACGCACGACCGCCTGGTCCAGGTTGCCGAGCACCGTCCACACCAGCAGGGTGACCAGGGCGGTGGCGGTGGCGACGAAGAACAGCCAGGCGGCGAAGCGGTCCGCCAGCACCTGCGCCCGTCCGCCGGACTGCTGGGCCTGCGCCACCAGTCGTTGGATGCCGGCCAGTGCGGTGTCGTCGCCGACCGCGTCGACCCGTACCCGCAGGGCCGCGTCGGTGGCAACCGTGCCCGCCACCACCCGGTCGCCGGACGAGCGGGACACCGGCCGGGACTCCCCGGTGATCATGGACTCGTCCATCTCGGCCGCGCCGTCGACGACCTGCCCGTCCGCCGGCACCCGACCGCCCGGCCGGACCAGGACCAGATCACCGACGCGCAGGTCGGCCACGGAGACCGCCTGCGGTCGGCCGTGCGGGTCGAGGCGTTCCGCGTCGTCGGGCAGCAACGCGGCAAGGGCCGACAGGGCGCCACGGGCCTGGCCGATCGCCTTCATCTCCTGCCAGTGCCCGAGCAGCATGATGGTGACCAGCGCGGCCAGTTCCCACCAGAAGTCCAGGTCGAACGCGCCGAACGCGGTGGCCAGCGACGCCACGTACGCGACCGTGATCGCCATGGCGATCAGCAGCATCATTCCGGGGGCGCGGTCACGGACCTCGCGGACCGCGCCCTGGAGGAAGGGCCAGCCGCCGTAGCCGAAGACCACCGTGCCGAGGACCGGTCCCACCAGGTCGACGCCGGGGAAGTCCAGCCGGTAGCCGAACCAGTCCATCACCATGGGGCTGGTGAACACGACGGGCACGGTCAGCGCGAGGCTCAGCCAGAACTTCCGGCGGAACGCCTCCGGATCGTGCCCGGCGTGCGTGTCGTGCCCGGCGTGTTTGTCGTGCCCGCCGTCGTGGTGACGGCCGTGCTGAGGCATCCGACGGCTCGCGTCAGCGGGAGGCGTCGGGGTGCCCCGGCATGCTGGAACCGCCGCCACTGCTGCCCGAGGAACCGCCCGTCATCCCCGACCCGTTGTCCTCGGTGACCAGGTCCGGCCGTACGTCGGTGTCGGCCGGCGCGGGCACCTCGGTATCCGCCTCGACCTGGACCAGTGGCACCTGACCGGCCTCGTCCTCGGCGTGGTCCGGATCGACCGGCTGCTCGCCGTCCCGCGCTCTGAAGCTCACGGTCGCCTCCTGTCGTGCGGTGACTGCACCGCGACGTCGCTTTTCCGGTGGCGGGGAATGTCAGCCCTGTCGGGCCTTCTGGCGCGGATCCTTCTTGTTGACCACGACGACCTTGCCCCGACGGCGGACCACGATCGAGTTCATCTTCCGCGTCAACGACCGCAACGAACTCCTGACCTTCATCGCCCCTCCCGTCCCCAGCGGGTGACCGCACGCGGTGCCGCGTGCCGTGCGACCCGTCTACCCGTACCTGCGGACACCACACGCGGTATGCGGGCCCGGCGGGGCCGCGACCGGCCGCAGGATTCGGTGCGGCCGGGGTCCGTCTCGCGGCGGCCCTGGCCGCTTTCGGCGCGGGCCGCGCGATCGTCGGCCAGGGTGATCGGGTCACAGACCTTCTTTGCCGGTCGCCCAGTACGGCTTCGTGACGATGGCCCTCCGCGTCAGTACCTGGCGCCGAAGCAGGTGTGTGCGGTGCCGTTGCAGGGACTGCGCATGGCCGAGCAGCAGGGCGCCGTCGATGCCGTCGAGAGTGCCGGCGTCGATCGCCCTCTCCAGCCAGTGCTCCATCGCGTCGCCCGGCAGCGGGCCGGCGGGGACGAAGTGGTGGTGGGGCCATCGCTGTGCGAGTGCCGCGACGGCGGCCGGCGGGACCTCGACGGCCACGAGGTGGCCGGTGCGGTCGTGGGTGTGGGCGTCGATCGTGCCGAGGGCGGAGCTGTCACCGAGGTGGAGCCGCCGGGTGCCGGGCAGCCGCAAGGGTATGTGCCGGCCCGCCAGGATCGTGGTCTCGGCGCCTGCGCGGAGATTCTTCGCCCAGGTGGTGCCCGGTCCGTTGGCGCGGGTGGCGACGAGGAGACCGATGCGGTCGGCATGGTCCGGGTCGACGGTGCGGATGTTGTACCGGCGGCTGCGCGTGGGGGTGACGCGGAACTGGAGTTCGTGGGTGGGGTGCCAGCCACCAGGTGGTGGGTCGGCACGCAGGCGCACGTCGAGAAAGCCGGGAAAGGGCTCGGTGACGCCTTCGACGCGGCCGGTACGCCCGAGCAGCGCTTCGGCGATGGCTCCCAGGACGGCTGGTGCTGTGGGCATGGCTCTCTCGTGCTCTCTGTCGAGTGGTGGCGTCGGGCCGACGCTCGATAAAAACTAAACGGTTCAGTTCAGTAGGGCAAGACTGAACGGTATAGTTCACTTGGGCGGACACAACGATGACGAGGAGCGAGGTCAGTGGAAGCAGGTCAGGCCGAGAAGCCGGTGCGGGAGAGGGCGGCGGCCAAACGGAAGGCGGTCCTCGCGGCGGCGCGCGAGCTGTTCGTCCGGCAGGGCGTCGACCGGGTGAGCATGGACGCCGTCGCGGCCGAGGCAAAGGTCTCCAAGGCCACCGTCTACGACTACTTCGGCGACAAGCGGCGTCTCTTCCTGGCCATCCTCGCGGACGCCTCCGACTCGCTGCTGGCCTCCGCCCATCACGCCTTCGACGAGCACCTCTCCGCCGAGGTGCCGATCACCACGGTCGCCCGACTCGAAGAGGCCCTGACCGCACTGCTCGTCGACTTCGGCACGACGATGGTCGGGTCCGCCGACTACGCCGCCGCCTTCGCCCTCGCCGCTCAGGAGCGCCTGCGTACCCCCACCGCCAGCGACGACGTGTCGACCGACATGGCCGAGGAGTTGATGGCGGAGTACGTCGCCGGCTTCGCCGAGGCCGGCCTGCTGGAGACCGACGACCCGCGTCTGGCCACCGAGCACCTCTTCGCGCTGACCGTCCTGTTGGCCTACAACCAGCAGCCCGACCCGGCCCGCGTCGATCCCGACCGGGTCAGAAAGACCATGATCGACGGCGTACGCGCCTTCATCCGCGCCTACGGCGCGCGTTGATCTCCGTCCGCCCTGCCCGGCTCACGCGACGCGCGCCCTGCCCGGCTCACGCGACGCGCGCCCTGCCCGGCTCACGCGGCGCGGCGCTCGTCGACCGGGCGGCGGCGTAGGGCGGGTTCGATCAGGGCCGGCGGCACGTATGCCTGGTCGAGTCGGGTGACGTCGGTGCCGGGCGGGACGATCTCGTCGATCCGGTCGAGGACGTCGTCGGAGAGCGCGACGTCGACGCCGTCGAGCAGGCCGTCGAGCTGGTCCAGGGTGCGGGCACCCAGCAGCGCGCTGGTCACGCCCGGGTGCGCGATGGCGAAGGCCATGGCGAGGTGGGTCAGCGGCACGCCGACCTCCTCGGCGAGCGGGACGAGCCGTTCGACGACGTCGATCCGGCGTACGTCGGTGAGGTGGCGGAAGAGGTGGGCCCGCCGCAGGTCGTTCTGCTCGCCCTTGCGTACCCGGCCGGTGAGCATCCCCTGGCCGAGCGGGCCCCAGACCAACGTGCCCATCCCGTAGCGCTGGGCGGTCGGCAGCACCTCGTTCTCGATGCCACGGTTGAGGATCGAGTACGGCGACTGCTCGGTGCGGAACCGTGCCAGTCCGCGTCGTTCGGCGATCGTCTGCGCCTCGACGATGTCACCGGCCGGGGTGTTGGACGATCCGATCGCCCGCACCTTTCCGGCGCGGATCAGGTCGGTGAGCGCGGAGAGCGTCTCCTCGATGTCGGTGTCCGGGTCCAGCCGGTGCACCTGGTACAGGTCGATGTGGTCGGTGCGCAGGCGGCGCAGGGAGTCCTCGATCGCGGTCATGATCCAGCGTCGGGACGTGCCCTGCTGGTTGGGGTCGGTGCCCGTCGGCCGACTGAACTTGGTGGCCAGGACGACGGTGTCCCGCCGCCCCACGAGCGCCCGGCCGACGACCTCCTCCGAGTCGCCGTACGCGTCGGAGGTGTCGATGAGGTTGACGCCGGCGTCGAGTGCCTTGTGGATCACCCGGACCGAGTCCTGCGGGTCGGGGTTGCCGACCTGGGTGGCGAACATCAGCGCGCCGAGCGCGTACGGACTGACCTTGATGCCGGTCCGGCCCAGGGAGCGGTAGTGCATGATCGTCTCCTCGCGGTATTGTCAGGTAAAGCGGAATGGTTTTCCGGAACTATACGGAACAGCTTTCCGGAACAGCAAGGGGGTTGATGTGTCGGAGGCTGGTCCACAGGCGGTCGGGCGGGTGCCGCGCCGGAAGCGCACCGACGCGCAGCGCAACGTCGACGCGCTGCTCGACGCGGCGAAGACGGTCTTCGGCACCGCCGGCGTGGACGCGCCCGCGAAGGAGATCACCGATCTGGCCGGCGTCGGGGTCGGCACGCTCTACCGGCACTTTCCCCAGCGCTCCGACCTGATCAAAGCGGTGATCGAGCGGGAGATCGACGCCTGCGCCGACGCGGGCCCGGCGCTGGCCGCCGCACACGAGCCGCTGGCCGCCCTCGCCGGGTGGCTCGACCGCCTCGCCGCGCTCGTCGCGACCAAACGAGGCTTCGCCGCGGCGTTGCACTCCGGCAATCCGGCGTACGACGGCCTCTCCGGCTATCTGATGGAGAAGCTGGGCCCGCCCCTCGAATCCCTGCTCGACAGCGCGACGGCGGCCGGCGAGATCCGGGCCGAGGTCAGCCCGCAGGACCTGATCTATGCGGTCGCGAAGCTGTGCGCGCCGATGCCGGACGAGGAGCCCGACTACGCGCGTCGCATGGTCGCGCTCCTGGTCAACGGCCTACGGTCCGGTGACGTGCAGCGCTGAGACCACGGGGAAAGGGCCTTCGTCAGAGCGGGGAGCAGACGTCGTTGCGCCATGCCCAGGCGGCGATCTCGACGCGGTTGCGAACGGCGAGCTTGCGCTGCACGTTGGCCAGGTGCGTCTTGACCGTCGACAGCGTCACGAAGAGCCGTCCGGCGATCTCGTCGTTGGTGTTCCCGTGCGCCACGAGCCGGACCACGGCGAGTTCGCGTTCGGTGAGCGGCTCGGTGGGGGGCGCCTCCGGCGTCTCGGGTTCGTCCCCTCGGCGCGGTGCCAGGTGCGACAGCAGACGTACGGTCACCGCCGGGGAGATCAGCGAGGTCCCGGCGGCGGCGGCGCGTACCGCCTCCACCAGCAGGTTGGGTGACGTGTCCTTGAGCAGGAACCCGCAGGCGCCGTTGCGGAGCGCCCGGTACACGTACTCGTCTAGGTCGAAGGTGGTCACGATGAGGACGTTCAGCGGGTTCCGGACACCCGGACCGGCCAGCAGCCGGGTCGCTTCGAGGCCGTCGAGCTTCGGCATTCGGATGTCGAGCAGGCACACGTCGGGGCGGAGCCGGCGGGCCTGGTCCACGGCGGCCTCGCCGTCCGCCGCCTCGGCCACCACCTCGATGTCCGGCTGGGTGGTGAGGATCATGCGGAACGCCGTACGGATCATGTCCTGGTCGTCGGCGAGCAGAAGTCGGATCGTCATCTGAGCTCCTTCACGGCTGTTCCGGATGCTGCCCGGCGCAGCTCCGATCGCCATCGACCCGTCGCAGGGCGGTCGGTGATCGGCAGGACGGCGGTGACCCGCCAACCTGACTCGACCGACCCGGCCGAGAGGTCACCGCCTGCGGCGCGTACCCGCTCGCCGAGGCCGGTCAGGCCGAAGCCGCCAGCCGGTAGCGGCGACACGGTCGGACGGCCGTCGTTCTCGACCATCACCTCGGCGTGATCGGGTCGATCGGGGTGGACCCGGACCCGGATGTCGATCCGGGTCGTTCCGCTGGTGTGGCGCAACACGTTCGTCAGGGCCTCCAGGACGGTATGGTGCGCCGCGTCGAGGCTGGCCGGGGGCCACGGCCGGTCGGACAGCGCCTCGTCGACCGAGACCGTCGGCGGGGGATGTCCAGGCGTCAGGGTGCCGACGACCTCGGTGAGCATCTCGTCCAGACCGGCATGCGCGGTCGCGGTGGCGGGTGTCTCGTCGCGCAGGATGCCGACGAGCTTGCGCATCGAGGTGAGGGCCTGCCCGCCGGCTTGTTCGACGCCGGCCAGCAACTCGTCCAGATCCTCGGCCGACGGCGCGGCACCGGAACTCGTGACGAATCGGATGGCACGCGTCTGCGCGACGATCGCGGTCACGTGATGGGCGACGTAGTCGTGCAGGTCGCGGGCGTGGTCCATGCGCTCCGCCTGCCGGGCCAGCCGGTCGAGGTCGGCCCGGCGGCGCTCCAGCAGGCGCAGATAGAGGCCGAGCAGCGCCAGGAACAGCACCCAGGCGGTCAGCGCGACGACGAGCACGTCGCCGTACTGCGACATCGTTCCCGCGTTGACCGGATGGAGCAGGACCCGGGTCGGCAGCACGGCGATCGCGAGGATCGCCAGGGCGGCCGGACCCGCCGCGCGCCGGAGCGGATGCTGCATGACCAGGCGGATCACCGCCACCGAGAGCACGGCGAGTTCCACGATGCCGAAGGTGTGCTCCGGGCGGAGCGTCGGCACGAGCCCGAAGGCGGCCGAGACCGCGAGAGAGACCGCCGCCGCCACGGCGAGGGCGATCGGGCGGGCCTCGGCGAGCAGCACCACGGCGACCGCGAGCAGCCCGCTGACGATCAGGCCGAGCGTGGCGGGCAGGGTGGGGCCGTCCAGCCCTTCGAGGACGACGAGGACCGCCGCCACGGCGGCGAGCAGACCCGCCGTCACCCGCTGTGACCTGCGAGGGCCCGGAAAGATAACGAACACGGAAGGCCACGGTACGACACCGGCGTGCAGGCGGCGTAGTTCTTTCGGCCGACTCCCCGCCGGATCGCTCGGCAACACGGCCGAGGTGTGCGCCCGCCCCGGCAACGCACGATCGACACCGCACCGAACAGACGAGCGGAGAAGATCGTGGCAACGACAGTGCAGGCCGAGGGCCTGCGAGTGAGAACCGGCCGGTACGTGGCCGTCGACGGCGTCGACCTGGACCTGGGTCCCGGCGTCCACGGGCTGCTCGGCCCGAACGGCGCCGGCAAGACCACCCTGATCCGGGCGCTGGCCACCGTGCTGCCCCCGTACGCGGGTCGGCTCCGGTTGCGGGGACAGTCGATGGATTCGCGGCCCGACCTGCGGGCGGTGCGGCGTGGCCTGGGCTACCTGCCCCAGGAGTTCGGCTACTACCCGCGCTTCACCGTGTCCGAGTTCGTCGAGTACATGGCGTGGACCAAGGACGTACCCGGCGGCCGACGTCGCCGTGCCGTACGCCACGCGATCGAGCGGGTCGGTCTGACCGACCGGGCCGACTCCCGGATGAAGGCGCTCTCCGGTGGCATGCTGCGACGCGCCGGCATCGCCCAGGCGATCGTGAACGAGCCGGACCTGCTGCTGCTCGACGAGCCGACCGTGGGCCTCGACCCGCAGCAGCGGCTCGACTTCCGGGCCCTGCTGCGTGACCTCGGCGAACGCTCCTGCGTCGTCGTCTCGACCCACCTCGTCGAGGATGTGGCCGCCGCCTGCACCAGCGTCGTACTCGCCGACGCCGGCCGGATCGTGTTCCACGGCACGCCGGACGACATCGCGGCGGCCGGCGGTCCCGGCGACGCCGGGGACAGCCCGATCGAACGCGGCTACTCGGCGCTGATCGGGCGGCACCGCGCCGGACTGGTGGTGGCGCCGTGAACCGCATCCTCCGGATCGAGCTACGCCGTTCCGACGCGCTTCTCGCGGGTGCCGTGACCGCCGCGCTCGGCGTGGCGGGACTCTATGTGCTCGCGTTCACCGGGCAGACCGCCCTCTGGGACCAGCAGTGGAACCTCCTCGCCGTCTTCCAGCGCATCATGCTGGTGATTCTCTGGCCGCTGGCGCTGGCGGCCGGCGCCTGGCAGGCCGGCCGGGACCGACGCCACCGGATCGAGGAACTGCTCGGCACCACACCGGCTCCCCGCTGGCGGCGCACCGGCCCGTTCGCCGTGGTCACGGCGGCCTGCCTCGCTGCCGGTTTCCTGCTCGTGCTGCTCGGCGGGGCACCGAAGGTCGCCGCCACCGCCGGGTACCCGGGCACCGGTTGGCCGGCGGTGACGCTGGTCGGCGTACTGGCCCTGGTCGCCGCCGGGTGGCTCGGCCTCGGCGTGGGCCGGTTGCTGCCGTTCGCGTACACCCCTGCGGTCCTGGGTGTGGGTGGTCTCGCCGGACTTCTCGCGGCGATCGAGCTGACCCGGCCCAGCGAGGCCACGGACCCCGGCGCGGCCCTCCTGCTGCCCTTCTTCACCAGCACGATCTCCGAGTTCGAGATGGTCGCCAGCGCGGTGAGCGCGGGCCAGGCCTGGTGGTTCGGTGGGTTGGCCGCCGGGGGACTGGTGCTGTTCCTCGTGAGGAACCCGCTGGTACGGCTGCTCGCCGTCGTCCCGCCGGCACTCGGCCTGGCGCTCGCCGCGCCGATGCTGACCGTCCCGCTGGAGGAGGCGTTCCCGGTCGACCCGGCCGCAGTCGCCGAGGTCTGCACCACCGACGACGGGCCACGGGTCTGCGTCACCGCCGCCCACAGCCGGGAGCTGCCCGCTCTCGTCGCACCGGCCCGGGAAGCACTGCGCATGATGGCCACGCTGCCGGACGCGCCGACCTCGGTCCACGAGGCGGCACCCGGCCGCGACCGCCCACAGCCAGCTTCCGAGGCGTGGGTGGACACCGACAACCTCGGTGCCACCGACGATCCCGCCGAGCTGACCGCCCGCATCCTGGCCGGTGCCGGTACGCCGCTCTGCGTCCGCGCCGACGACGACGCGTACCTCGACGTGCTGCGCGCCCGCTCCGTGGCGGCGGCCTGGCTGCACGGCACTCACCCGGTGCCCGGTCAGAGCCTCTTCGGGGACGAACAGGCCGTGCGGGAGCAGATGTGGCAGACCTTCACCGCGCTCCCCGCCGACGAGCAGCTACGCCGGGTCGCCGCCGTCCGCGCTGCCGGCCTGACCTGCGGTGACCAGGCAGCCGCCCTCGGCATCGGCGCCGACCGATGACGCCCGCGCTGCTGTTCCTGCGCTCCCGTGAGGTGCCGGGCGGGCTGCTGTTCGCGGTGCCGGCCATGGCCCTTCTCGCCTGGTTCGGCGCCATCCAGACCCACCCCAGCCACGCCGTGACCACCGCCGCCCTCGCCCTGGCGCTGGGTGTGGCCGTCCTCGGGTACGGCCTCGGCGGGCCGGACGGCACCCTGGACGCGACCGCCGCGATCCGCTGGGCCCCGCGCCGAGCGGCACACCTGGCCGCCATCTTCGTGGTCGCGTCCGCCGTGGTGACGGCCGTGACGACGGCGCCGGTCGGCATCGTCCTGCGGGACGCGGCGGGCTTCACCGGGCTGGCCGCACTGGCGGTGGTGGTGTTCGGTCGGCGACTGGCCTGGACGCTGCCGGTCGTCGTGGGTTGCGTGTCGGCCGCCATCCCGGCCGTCCCGGAGCCGTTCGCGCTGTACCTGCTCACCTGGGCGGGCCAGCCGTCGGACAGTGTCGCGGCCATGGTGACCGCAGGGGTCCTCGCGGTGATCGGTGTGAGCGCCTACGTGATCCGTGGTCCCCGCCTGATCAGCCCGGTCAGCTGACCCCGTTCCGCCCGTGGTCCGTCGCTCGGCGCCCGTGGTCCGGCGGGTCGCCGGTCGATGGGCTGTTCGCTGGGAGATCCGCGGCGCAGCGCATACTCGACCGGTGTCCTCCCAGCAGCACAAGAAGATGCGGCAGCGGTATGTGAGTATCGGCAGCGGGGAGCTCGTTTCCGTCGTGGTGTTCGCCGTGGTGGCATGGCGGGTCACACCACGATTCGCAGACCCGACGGATGTACGCGCTCTGTGGTCCGCGCTCGTTCCGCTCCTGCTGATCCTGATTCAGGGCGGGGCGTACTGGCTGCTCGCGCGTCGCTGGATCGGGACGGGCCACATGCCGCGCGGGCTCGCGGCGGTGTATCGCGTATTTCGCGTGGTCGATGTGGCCATCCTCGCCGGCGGTCTGGTCGGGGTGCTCGTATGGTTCCCGGACTCCCTCGCCATGAGCGCCCTGGTGGTCGGAATCTGGCTGTTCGGTGTGCTCGAGTATGTGAACTACTTCGTGGTGAGGCTGAGCTACCCGCTGCGCACCTGGTTGTCGCAGGTCGCCCGAGGACGATCACCACGGCTCGTCCAGGACCTGCGCCGCAGCCGGCAGCAGCCGCCCCCGGCGGACTATCACCATCGAGGCAGCACCGACTGAGGAGGCATCCCTGCGGTCGTGGTCCCCTCCGGCCCGTCTCGCCCCGGACACCAACCCGCCCGGCGACGTGCGGGCGTGGGTGATCCGCTGGTGGCGGTGCCAGCGCTGATCACCCCGGGAGCTTCCTGCGGTACGCTGACAGCCGCCGCCGCGCGGCGTTGATCGTCCGGCCCTCGTAGCTCAGGGGATAGAGCATCGGTTTCCTAACACCGGTCGCTGCCCGTTTATGCAGGCCGATGACCTGTTGTTTTCCGCATTTTCCCCACGTTGGCCTGTCGCTTAGCGGCGCTGCTGTGATCTATTGCTGAAGCGGCGTTTGTCCTGGTCATTCTTGATTGGATCAAGAGTGCAGGGTGCCTTCCAACGTCAACGGAGTGCCGCAGGATCAGCGGACCGATCAGTGGTAAGTCGAGCGGATTTCTACTCGCCGAGCAGTTCGCGACGCCATTCGGCGAATCGGTTATGGAGATTGTCCAGCGCGTGGCCGGTGACGCCGTATTGGGCGAAGTCGTCGGGATCGAGCTGGGTGGCTTGTCCGAGAGCGTCGGCGAAGATGCGCGGATCGAAGCCACGGTCGGCGCGCTGCGCGAGAGCGAGAAGGGCGTCGCGGGTGTAGCGGCCGGACCGGAGCGTGGCGTCGATGTCGATGAAGTCCCGGGCGAACGCTCGTCCGTAGAGGGCGCTCATCTTGTTCGCGACCGCGTCGTCGGGGTGGAGGACCGGTCCGATCGCCATGAGGATCGGTTCGTTGGCGCGCCAGTCCACGCCGAGTTCGACCTTGGAAACCCGCGTACCGTCGGTGACGGCCAGCCGGGCGAAGGTGTCGTACTGCCGCTCGGTCTCGACGGTGAGGCCGTCGTCTCGGTAGGCGTGCACGACGGCAACGACCGCGGCGGTGAACTCGTCGCGGCGGTCCCAGGCGGTGAACAGGTCGACGTCCTCGCTTGGTCGCTCGACGAGACCGGCGGCCTGGACCGCGTAGCCGCCGGCCAGCGCGAAGCCGTATCGATCGGCTGCCGCGAGTCCGGTACGGGCGAGGCGTTCGTGGAAGGGGTCCACCGCTATGCCGCGTTGCTGCGGGTGGCGGCGAGTTCGGGGAAGGCGTCCTCCCAGCGCTGGCGGAGCTGGGGTGGCAGCCAGAGGGTGGGCCAGAGCCGCCGGAGGAGGTCGGCGTCGAGCCAGGTGTTGAGATCCTCGACCGTGGCGGCTTCGGTGAGCACCACCTTGTACATGCTGGCCAGGCGTGCGGCCCGATTCAGGTCGTACTCGGGGTGCCCGGACCAGTCGAGATGACGCGGAAGCGTGACCGTGCCTTCGGTGGGGCCGTGCATCGCGTCGAGAGCCTCGGCCACCACGTAGGGCTTCCGGTCGCCGTAGGGCTGGTAGTCCGCTGGCGGCTGGGGCGATGTCCTGCGTCGGCTGATGTTGGTCGCCCGTCGGACTTCCGGTCGTAGCGCCTGGCGTATCGTCTCCCGGCTGTACCCGGTGACCCGCTGCAGATCCACCGGCCGCCAGCCGGCCGCGTGAAACGCCCGTAGTCGCTCGTCCCGCTCGGTCAACGCGGCCACGCGCGTCGCTTCGTACCGGGAGACCACCGCGTGCAGCTCATCCTCGGAGAACCGGCCCATGCCCGTAGCCTACTACGCTAGGCCAAGCGCGCTTGGCCTCTTGTGGTATCCCCGTAGCCGGCGGGACGAGCCAGATCGGATGCACTCATGTTCTGGTGAACCCGAGGGCCCGGTATCCGGGCATGCGGCGTGGGAGTGAGGCGGCGAGGATGGGGGCGGCCGGGTCGTGGTAGTCGTGGACCTCGGCGAGTTCCTTGCCGGGTGCGGCGCGGATGACGCGGCCGGCGCATTGGACGAGCAGGCCGTCGTAGGAGATCGGGCCGGCGAGGAAGAGGGTGTCGAGGGCGGGGGCGTCGAAGCCTTCACCGATGAACGGTGTGGTGCCGATGACGAGCAGGCCGTCGCCGATCTTGGCGCCGTCGAGCCGGTCGACGATGGTCCGCCGTTCGCGGGTGCTCATCGCGCCTTGGAGCACGAGTGGCTGGTGTCCGCGTGCGGCGAGCAGAGCGGTGAGGGCCTCGACCTGGGCGACCCGTCGGGTCAGGACGAGACAGTTGCGCCCGCGCGTCAGGGCTGCGGCGACATCATCGGCGATCTGGGTGTTGCGTGGCTCGTCGAGGGCCAGTCGCCGGTGCACTTCGGCGAGCGCGCCGGGTGCGTCCAGGTCGATGTCGCCGGGTTGGAATGTGGTCTCGTGGATGAATAGCGCTCGATGTGGTCCGGAGTCGGCGTGCATCGCTGCCGCGAGGGTGCCTTGTTCTTCGTCGGTCAGGGTGTGGCGGACGGGTCCGAGTTGCCAGGTGACGAGTTGGCCGAGGCCGTCGCGTCGGGTGGGGGTGGCGGTGAGGCCGAGCCAGAACTGCGCGGCGATCCGTTTGACCGAGTGCTCGTATGCGGCGTCGCCGAGGTGGTGGCATTCGTCGACGATGACGTGCCCGTACCCGTTGGTCAGGGTGGCGACGTCGTCGCGCCGCGCGAGGGAGGGCAGCAGTGCGATGTCCACCGTGTCGGTGAGCTTGCGTCGGCCGCCGCCGAGTTGACCGGGCTTGATGCCGAGAAACTGTTGGATGCGGGTGCGCCACTGGTCGGCGAGGGCCTTGCGGTCGACGAGGACGAGGGTGGAGGTGTTGCGTTCGGCGATCACGGCGCAGGCCATGACGGTCTTGCCGGAGCCGGGTGGGGCGACCAGGATTCCGTCGTCGTGGGCGAGAAGTGCGCCGACCGCGGTGGCCTGTCTGCTGGTGAGTTCGGCGGTGAACGCGATGTCGATCTCGGTGCCGGAGTTTCGTGCGTCCGTGACTGCCAGCCGCGATGCGGCGCGTTCGACGATGGTGGCGGTGGTGTGCCGCAGTCCCCGCGGGAGTACCAGGCGGTCATCGAGGGTGAGGTCGTAGCCCTGGATGAAGCGGGGTGTGTCCCAGGTGGACTTGCGGAGTCGTTGCAGCTCGTAGAACTTCGGGTTCGCCATGGCAGCGGCGTGCTTGAACGTCGCCAGCGCGGCGGGGGTGAGCTGCCTGGCGTCGATACTCAGCCCGGCACCTGCCTCCGCGTGGACCACCGGAGGTAGCGGTGGATGGACCTGGGTCGCGGCGGACCGGCTCATCGTGGCGAGGTCAGCACCGGTGACGGCTTGCTTCGCTTGCCGGGCGATGTGTTCGGCGTCGCCGGGGCTGAGCCGGTCCAGCGTCGACAGGAACGCCCACTGGTCGGCGTACGGCTCGAGCGTGCCGAGGTTGAGAAACGTGGTCAGTCCGTCCTTGCGGCGGCGGCCCTGCAGGGGTGCGGCGATGAGGTTGCCGAAGCCACCCTCGGGCAGGACGTCCTGGTTGGGGAAGAGCCGATCGTACGAGCGCAGGTCCATCGACCCGCGCAGCACCATCGCCTCCCGCAGCAGGACCGTGCCGACGGCCCGCCCCGTGGCGGCCGGGACCGCGCCGGTGAAGAAGACCCACACGTGGGCGCCGCGGCCTGACTGGGAGATCTCCAACGCAGCAGGCACCGCGCTGGCTCGCGCCGCCTTCACGTACGCGAGGGCGTCGAGCATCGCCGTCGAACCGTCGAAGTCGGCCACGACGAAGTGGCAGGTGTTGCCGGGCATCAGCGGGTACAGGCCCATGAACACGTCGCCGACCAGATGCGCCGCGACGACCTCCGTCGTGCGGGGCAGGTAGGCGGCACCGCGCCGGTCCATACCCTTCCGCCAGCCACCGGCGACTGCGGGCATCCACCCGGCAGCGCCGGTACGGGCGTTGTCCCACCGCACGGCGTACACGTCGGCCCGGGCTCGGAACCGGTCGGCGAACAAGGTCAGCTTGTCCTGCGTGGGCGACGCCATGGTGACCAGCCCTGGCGGCTCCACCGGCGCGGACAACTGCTCCGGTGCCGCAGTCGTGTCCTGGCCGCGCAGCTCCAGCAGACGCGCCATCCGGGCGTTCTCCGCCCGTAACCGCTCCACCTCCCGCCGAAGATCGACGAACTCGGCCACCGAACCCATGCCGACCATCCTCGCGCACCAGGCTCCGAACTCCCCGACACCGGTCCGCTAGCCTCCGCGGATGGCATCGAAGGGAACCGCCGCGCTGGAGGCGATGATCGAGGAAGCCACCGTCGATGCGTACGGCGACGACCAACAGCTCACCGGCCTGTTCACCATGATCGAGGAGCATCTGGCGGTGCCGTTCACCACCACCGTCCTCGGCGTCGAGGTCACCGTGCGCAAGGTCGACCTGACCGCGGACAGTATCGTCGCGGTCTGCGCCCGAGGCCGCCACCAGCAGAGAATCGATCTCCTCGACCCTGCCGCTACCCACTCCCGCGCCGGACGGTACCGGGTGGATCGACGCCTACCGGCACTGGGCCGGGAGGTAGGCCGGCGATGAGCGAGTACCAGTACTACGAGTTCACCACCGTCGACCGGCCTCTCAGCGACCGGGAGCGGGCCGCGCTGCGGTCGCTGTCGACCCGGGCCGACATCACCGCCTCCAGCTTCGTCAACACCTACGAGTGGGGCGACTTCAAGGGCGACCCGCGCACGCTGATGGAACGGTACTTCGACGCGCACCTGTACCTGGCCAACTGGGGCACCCGCCAGCTCATGCTGCGACTACCGAAACACCTGCTCGACCCCGCCACCGTCGCCCAGTACTGCCAGGGTGACAGCGCATCTGTCTGGACCGCCGGCAAGCACGTCATCATCGACCTGCACGACGAGGACGAGGACGGCGCCGACGAGTGGGACCTCGACGGCCACGGCCTGCTCGCCTCCATCATCCCGGTCCGGGCCGGCCTCGCCGCCGGCGACCTGCGCCTGCTCCACCTGGCCTGGCTCCGCTGCGTACAGTCCACCGAGATCGCCGACGACGAGCCCGAACCGCCCGTCCCCGCCGGACTGGGCACCCTCGACGCGGCCCTCACCGCCGTCGCCGAGTTCCTGCGCATCGACCCCGATCTGATCGCGGCTGCGGCGGCCGGGTCGTCGCCGGCCGCCTCCGGTGAACTGACCGCCGGGCAACTACGCACCTGGGTCGCCGGGCTGCCCGCCCAGGACAAGGACACCATCCTGACCGACCTGATCACCAGCGGCGACAGCCACCTACGCAGCCGACTACTACGCCGCTACCACGACGAACACCGCACCGATGCCCCCGCCCCGGCAGCCACCCGCACCGCCCGGCAACTGCTCGCCACCGCCGCGAAGTTGCGCGCCGAACGGGAACGACGGGACGCCGAGCAACGCGAACGCGACCGGATTCGCCGCGAACGGTCCGCTGCGGCAGCACGGCAACGACACCTTGACACCCTCGCAGTCGACCAACCCGCCGCCTGGCAGCGGGTCACCGAACTCATCGCCACGAAGAAACCCCGCGAGTACGACACCGCCGTTCAACTCCTCGTCGACCTGCGCGACCTCGCTAAACGAGACGGAGACAGCACATCGTTCCGAAATCGCCTGACCGAGCTACGGACGGTGCACGCCCGCAAGCCCAGCCTGCTCGAACGCCTCAACCGCACAGGTCTCGAAACCTGACGCATGGTGCCCCGCTGACCATCGCCAAGGTGCGACGAGGATCGTGGAGGGCCGGTGCGGCGTGCCAGTCTGACGCCCCAGACAGTCGACGCCGGCGGCGGTGCGCTCCAGGCGTCCGTCGGGACCCGCAACCGGACATCGAACCGCGCCGTTTGGCGGGGTGGACCCGGAGGGTCGGGTGACTGTCTGGGTGTGTGCCGCCGACGTCATGGCCAGCTCGGAGTAGGACGCCCCGGCCCTCGCTGATGACCGCTGTATCAGCACTGAATGGAGACTTGCGACCGATCGCCCCTTCCGAAGTTGTGACTACTGAACCGCGGCGGGTCCACGCCCCTTGATCAGACAACCGAAGAGGGTGATGCCCGGTGGGCAGCCTGTGGGCCGGCGTCCGATGGCGGCAAGACCCACCACCACGTGTGCGTCGTCGACGACGATACCGTCGTTCTGTCCGAGAAGATCCCCAACGACCAGCAGGCCATTTCCGGCATCGCTGGACGGCTCGGTAAGCGTCGTAAGCCGATCCGCTGGGCCGTCGACCTGCGGGGTGGACCTGCCTCGCTGCTGTTGGCGGTCCTGTTCGACCGGGGCGCGGACGTGCGCTACGTCAGCGGCACCGTCACCTCGCGGATGGCGGAGGCGTTCCACGGCGAACGCAAGACCGACGCTCACGACGCGTACGTCATCGCCCGCCTGGACCTGGTCGCCGACCGGGTCCGCATCACCGCCCGCATCCAGGACCTACTGACCATGATCAGCCCCGCCCTGGAGAAGACGCTGAACCTGCGCAGCAAGGGCGCGCTTCGGCTCCTCGTCCAGTGGCAGACCCCCGGCGGGCTGCGCCGTGCCGGCGAAGCTTGCATCCTTGCCTACCTGCGCCAGCACGGCGTGCGGGCCGCCAAGGCGCTGACCGTCAAAGTCCTCACTGCCGCGCGGACGTAGACCGTCGCCATCGCGGGGAAGGCCACTGCGGCCGGGATCGTGGCGCAGATGGCGACCGATCTGGAAGCGGTCAACGACCGCATCATCGCCATCGAGAAAACCATCACCGCAGTGGTCGCCGAGCACGAACTGGGAGAGATCGTCACCAGCCTGCCCGGCATCGGCACCACGGTTCCGGATTTGTGGGGCGGGCGAGCTTCCGGACGGCTTCGTCTCCGGGTGGCGATACATCGCGCCGCTGGTCGACATGCCGGTCTATCTCGGCTACCTGCGGCGGCGATATGAAGGGGCCGGCGGCGTGGTCGAGATTCGGCGGATCGACGCGTTCGACCAGGCCGCTGGTGTCACTCCTGTTGTCGTCAACTGCGCCGGCCTGGGCGCTCGGCACCTCGTACCCGATCCTGAGCTGGTTCCGATACGCGGACAGCTCGTCGTGGTTAAGAACCCCGGCATCACCGAGTTCTTCTCCGAGGACACGGGCCTCTCACCGGACCTGACGCACCTCTACCCCCACGGCGAGACAGTCGTCGTCGGCGGGACCGCGCTGCCCGGCGACTGGAGCAGAGAACCCGATCCGGACACCGCTGCGGCGATCATCACCCGCTGCGCCGAGATCGAGCCACGTCTTCGGGACGCCCGGGTCATCGCCCACCGGGTCGGTCTGCGCCCCACACGGCCGTGCGTCCGTGTCGAGCAGGAACGACTCGACGGCATCCGTGTGATCCACAACTACGGCCACGGCGGGGCAGGACTCACGCTGTGCTGGGGCTGCGCTTCAGAGGCGGTGGCACGAGCGGTGCGCCCGCGATGAGGCCGACATGCGGATGGCTGACGAACGGATGTTCGGCGACTCCCAGCCGGCCACGATCAGCTCGCAACCGAGATGTGGGGCAGGCCTCCAGCGGCGAGCCCGATTGCACGACTGCCCGCGAAGATCAGCCGCGAGCGGCAGACTACCAACCGGTAGATGATCTTTGGTGATGTGCGCGGTGTGTGCTCCGCAGCCGGTGACCGTAGGTAAACGGCGTCGCGCGACCGTGGCCGCCGATGACGGACGGCCCGGTCGGCCCGGCGACGTGCGGGCGTGGGTGATCCGCTGGTGGCGGTGCCAGCGCTGATCACCCCGGGAGCTTCCTGCGGTACGCTGACAGCCGCCGCCGAGCGGCGTTGATCGTCCGGCCCTCGTAGCTCAGGGGATAGAGCATCGGTTTCCTAAACCGTGTGTCGCAGGTTCGAATCCTGCCGGGGGCACCTCGAAGATCAGCCCAAACGCCTTCTGGCCTGCAGACACGCTTCACCGTCGATCCGTCGAAGTGTCCGCTGCGGGGCTAACAGCTCGCCAACCTCTCGATCAGCAGGTTCAGCAGCTTCTCGTGCTCGGGTGCCGGCACACCGTTGCGGTCGGGGTGGCCGGGGATGCCGAATATGAGCACCCGACCGCGTAGCTCGTCCATCCGGTCCACCCAGAACGCTTTGTCGAGCGGATCGAGTTCGCAGGCGTCCACCGCGTCGATTTCCGGCCAGCCTCCGGTCGGCCCGGGGGTCCCTGCTCTCGTCACCGACATTCTCAGCACGCGGTGCACGGCGGCGAAGACCATCGCGTTGCCCTGTCCGTAGTCGAAACCGGCATGCCGGCCCTGCGTCGGGTGCTCGCCGCGCTCGACGACACCCCATGCCAGCATCACTGCCAGCTCTCGGAACGCCTCTCGTTCGTACATCATGCGGAGAAGTTGGTCGTTCCACGGTCGGCGGGCCTGTCGATCGGGTCTCACCCGCAAGTAGTCGAAGGCGAACGCCGTCGGCACGGGGCCGGTCGGCACCAGCCACGGCTGCGTACCGTCGGGGTCTATCGCTGTTTCGGGGCGGTGTCGCGCGTCGGTCGGCTCCGCCACGCCGCCGGCGAGATCCACCAGTTCGAGAATCGCGCGGTAGGGGGCCGCCACGCGATTCTCCGGATCGTGGTGACTGAGGGCGCGCATCGCCTCGATGCTCTCCCGCTGCTTCAGCTCGGCGACGTGCTGCCGGAGGTACTGCTGGGCGGCCGGCCAGTCCGCCTGCTCGAGCCATCCGGTCAGGACCTCCGGCAAGATGCGCGGTGGGGCGGCCGGACCCGACGTCTCGGGTGTGCTGAAGATGCCCGGTGCGCCGCGAAGGGACCACAACTCGTCCGCGAACCGCTGTGCCGTACGTCGGCTCAGCTCGGAAACGTTTTCCCCGGTGAGCGGGGAGAGGGTCAACGACAGTCTCGCGTCCGCCGGTACACCTGCGGCGGTGAGTTGGTCGTTGAACCTCACCGGTCCGTAGCGGCGGGCGCCGGCGACCAGTTCTGCCGTGCCGGGGTCCAGGGTCGCGAAGGCCGAGACGTAGCTCTGGTATCGCGGCATCCATTCGATTACCGGCGGGGAAGCAGGGTCGTCTCCATGCGGCAGGTACACCCCGGCCCGGACCGGCACCAGCACCGGCTGCCGTTGCACCGCCACCGGTGCCTCGGCAGGTTCTGCCGGTTTGCCGGTCATCGGTTCAGCCTCGTCTGTGGCGGTGACATCGGTCAGCAGCCCGGCGAGGCCCGCGTCGGTGAGTCTGGTCCCTGCCCAGCTCAGCAATCTGTCTCGGGCGTTCGCTGCGCGCTCCTGCGTCGGGTCGCCGGTGTGGAAGCCCTGCCGCTCAGCCAGCCGGTCCAACCGGCCGACCAGGACCTCGACGTCGCTCTCCGTCGGATCGGCGCCGGCGAGGTCCAGCAGTACGTCGGCCACGTGGCTGAGAGTCAGCCTCTCCACGACGGCGACACCCTCGTTCGACACCAACACATTAGCCTCGACAAGCGGGCTCTCGTTCTCGAAGGCGCGCTGGAACAGCCGCACGTCCCGATCACCGACCTGGTGGGCAACCGCCGGGTCCAGGGGTGGCACCGACGGCTTCGGGCCGAGGCGTCCGAGCCGGTGGACGATCTCCTCGGACGTGAGGTCGGTGCCGACAGTGACCGCCGTGCCGAGCCGCTGGCCCAGGACCCACACTGTCCATGGTGTTTCCTCCTCCGGTACGCCGATGACGATCCGGGCGGACCCGGAGTAGGGCAGATCCTGCTCCGGGTGGTCGGCCGGGCGGATCCAGAGACGGTCGCCCATCGGCACGATGTGCCAGCCCGGCAGCAACCCGTGTCTGCCGTCACCGACGTGTACCAGAGCAAGGTCGGCGATCAGCAGTCCGTGACGTTGAGGTTCGGGATGGACGGTGTAGTACGCCGCGAACGGGTGGAGAGTCGGCGTGTGCACACGGGTGTGGGCCACGAAATGATCGGTCAGGTCGGCGGGATCGACCAGGTTCGCGGCCAGTGCCAGTGTCCGGTCACCACCCACCAGTCCGGCAAGCTCCACGGCCCGGGACGCGCTCACTGGAGCGGACATCACCAGCTCCACGGTCGAGGATTCCGGGAGACCGTCGCGTACCTGCGTCAACACGTGGGGAGCCGTGGCCGGATCGCCCACCTCCACGATGTCGAGGCGTCGGGTCGGATGCGTCATCCGTGTCGGCGGATCCGTCCGGGACCCCGCCGGGCGTACGAAGCTCCCCGCCGGGCCCAGGTCGACCATCTCGAACCCCGGGACCTCCGACACTCGGATGGTCGACGCCGTCCGCCAGTCCCGCAGCGAACCAGCCTCCGTGAACTGCTGCTCGAGAAGTAGCTGCGCCTCGGCCACCGAATCGATGGTGGAGGCCATCACATCGGCGTACTGTCGTTGTGTGGCGAGCACGCCCTGCGTCAGTCGGTGACGCAGCCGGGGTGACCTCTCCAGAGGCCCGATGGTCGAGAGTCGATGGGCTGTCATCAGGATTTCGCGTTGCGCGCTGTCGCGGGCGGTGGCAGCACGCGCCCGTACGTGGGCGTAGTCGGACGGCCAGGCTTCCAGTCGGGTGTCTTCCCCGACACGCGTGTCCCACAGGTGGCGCGCGACATCGTGGGCCGTCGTGTGTTTGCTCATGTCCGGTGGTGAGGACACTGCCCGGGCCTGCATCGTGATCACTTCTGCGACGAGCAGTTGTTTCATCAGCGCGATGAGTGCGCCGTCGACAGAGGTGACTGCGAGGTCCAATCTCCAGCGTCTTGGGTCGAATATTGCTATGTCGCCGAAATCGATAAAATCGACGAAAGTGGGCATCGGCGGCACGTCGACCCATTTGACGAGCAGATCCACCAGCTTGGCCCACGCCATCCGCCGCTCGTTCCAGCCCCGACCGCCGTCGAGAATCGAGTAGCGCTCGCGTACCCAGCTCCGGGCGAAGTCCCAGAGGTGCGTATCCAGTGTGTCAGCGTGCCGTGCCGGCACTGAGGAGGACGGGTCCGCGCTGATGAGCGGCCCGTACGCCTGGTACGTGTCGGGGCGGAACCGGTCCGTGTCGGTGCGGAACAGGTGCAGTGCCGGGCGGGGCCCGGGATGCGTCTGCTCGACCGGACGCTGGTCGCCGTGCACGATGATGTTGATGTCGAGTGCCCTGGCGACGACTGCGGGAAGGTGTCGCCCCAGGGCCGTCAGCTGGAGGTCGACCCGTTCGATCCCCGCCTGCAGGTGACGGGCACCGGATGTCGCACCCCCTGACGCCAGGTGCGTCAGTTGTACGCGGGCATGGTCGAAATCCATGACGGCCCGTAGGAGCCGGGCGTGGAAAGTGGGAGTCGGCTGCTCCACACGCCGGGCGAACTCCGCCCGCCACTGGCTGCGCCGGTGCTCGCGCGTCCGCGCGCTGCTCGCCGCCAGCACCGCCTCCCGGATCGTGTGGTCGTCCGCGTCGGGCAGTCGACGCCGCACCACGGCCGACGCTTCGGCCCGCCACCGACCGAGCTGCTCGGGCGTCGGCTCCGTCGGCCGGAAATCGGCCAGGAGCGCGGTCGACGTGCTGAACGGCAGCTCCTCGGCCAGCAGAGCGCCCCGACCCCCCGCCACGTCGGCGAACCGCGCCGGCTCGGTCGCCACCACCCCCGTGACGACGTCACGCAGATGACTCGGCGTGCGAATCTCGGGTGGTAGCGGAACACCCTGCCACACGGCGGCATCGAGGACCGCCCCCAGCAACCCCCGGTGCGCCCACTGCCCGTTCCGGGCCTCCATCGACGTCGGGGCCGGGCGGAGTGGTCCGGGAGCCGCCGCGTCCAGCCGGTCCGCGACCTCACGACGCAGCAGATCGATCCGGCTCTCGCCGGCAGCGTCCAACCAGGGCCTTGTCTTCGACGTCAGCCAGGAGTCCACGGCCCTCAGCGCGATCACGTCCTCGACGGTGGCACCGCCGACGGCGGGAACGGTGTCCAGGACGCCCTGTGCCTCGTCCACCAGGGCCGGTATCGGACCATGCTGCGACACGTCTACGCCCAGGTCACCCAGCCTGACCTGCTCGTTCCGGAATCGCTCGCGCCAGGCGCCGACCGTCGCGCCGCTACGCTCCAACTCGTCCCAGAGCCCCGCCACGCTGGCCTGCCGCAGCTCCAACTCAGTGGCGGCATCGGTGACCGGTGGTGCCGTACGCAGGTAGAGGTCGGCCCGCCGCTGGATGCCCATCAGGTGGTCCAGCGGAACGCGGAGTGCCTCGCTGTCGGTGACGGCGTCCCGAGCTGCCATCTCCGGGTCCAAGCCGGCGACTGCGGTGACGAACGCGGCGGGATGCTCCGATCTGGTGGAGACCGGCCATACGGGGTGGTCGGCCATGCCCCGCACCGCTCCGTGACCGTGGTCCGGCGGCGGATACCACGAGTTCAGGTGAAACAGCGCGGCTACCTGTGCGCGTCCGGCCGGGTCCAGATCCAGGGCTGCCAGCAATGACCTGAGCTGCGGTCCCCCCGACGGGTCGAGGAACCAACCGTGTACCTGCTGCGGCTCTGACCTGGTGGTGGCGAAGTTCGTGCCGACCACGTCCGCAGCGGAGTCGGGCAGGGCCGAGGCCGCCAACGGGTCGCGCGTCGTGGCAGCCAGGAGCGCCCAGACCACGCGGACCCCGCCCTGTAGCCCGCCCAGCCCGGACGTCGGGATGCCGGGATAGGTGAAGCCGACCTCGACGGCGTGAGGTCGCGATTCGGCTGCGGTCACCTTCGGCGGATTCGCATGGTTGAGCCAGGGCAGTTCCGGTGAACCGAACAGCCGGGTCAGCGCGTCCTCGTGGGCGCGGACGAGGCGGCCCAGCGCCGCCGCAACATCGACCGGCTCCCCGATCCCCGCTGCCGACAACGGGGCGTGATCGACTTCGATCACCATCTTGGAGACGGACACGCCGTACCGCCGCATGGCCTCGACCACGGATCCGAGCGCTCGCCACACCGGTGGGCTGTCCACGAGATCCGTGGCGCGGATGACGAACCTGCCGGCTTCGTCCAGGTCGAACTCGGTCCGCAGCCGTGACCTACCGCCATACACCGACAGCGCAGACTCTGCGGCGGCCAGCGCATCGACGAGTATCTCCCGACGATCCTCGGGGGCCACCCACGTCCACGGCTCGTGTGGCAGGTCGTCACTCCACGCGCCGTCGATGGTGAGAGCGAACGTCCGCCCGGACGCGGGATCGCCCAGGCCCCCCAACGCCTGAGTCAGGATGTACGGCACGGGTGGTGTGCCGGCGTTGATCCGGTGCCGGAGCCAGTCCACGGTCTCCGACGGTTCCGGCCACCTCTCGGACCAGTCCGAGGCGTACGCCTCGACACTCGCCGGTAGGGTCTCGGTCAGGAGGCGACCCTGCGGTACCTCGTGCGTCCGTGGCAGGGCTTCCGGGATCGTCGGAGCGGCCCGGACCGGGCCCAGTCCCCGTGCCATCGGGAACTTCGAGGCCACTCGCCGCGCCGGGAAGATGGTCAACAACGCTGCGGCCTGCGCGCGGGTCGACCCGTCCACGAGTAACTTCACCAGCCGCCACCCGTCGAGGCCCAGATCGAAGGCGTCGTCCGCGTGATCGCCGGGCGGCCGGAACGGCCAGTCCCACCACCGCGGCTCGGGGAACGGTTGACGGGCCAACTCCACCAACTCCGCGAATATCCGCAACCCGGCCTGTCGTACGCCGGGCCATAGGAGTTCCTTCCTGGAGCTCATGCGGAGCCTGACGACATCGGCGGAACTCCAAGCCACGTCGAAAGACAGGCCACTGTCCTTGCGGTGGGCGCGGAGAAACCCGGCGAAGCTCGCGAAGCCGTACGGTGGCGGCGGGCTGCTTCTGCTCGCCAGGCCGATCTGGCTCATCGCGTTGAGATGCGAGTAGTAGAGGTGGGCCAGCCGCAGGTATGCGGCGGCGTCGGCGCCGTACCCTGTCCTGACCTCGACCGTCGCCTTGCTGAGGGTGAATCTCAGATCCCTCAGTGTGTCGAGCACCTGCGCAAGGTCGGTCCATCCAGCCTGCTCGTGGCCGAACGTGACCGTCAACGAGTACTGGCCGCCCGTGGGTGGCTCGACGCGCACACCGGCTACCTGTGACAGGCGAGCGAACGCTCTCTCGGCCTCCGGTGACTGTTGGTCAAGGAACGACAGGAGGTTGATCGACATGCCGTCCGGCACGGGTGCGTCCGGGAGCAACGGGCTCAGCCATTCGTGCGGCGCGGAGCCGGGTCCCGCCGCCGCGCCCATCGCCCGGATCAGACCGGCGACAGACTGCGGAACGTCCTGCCGGGCGGCACGGGCGATGATCCGGCGAAACAGCTCAGCGCGCCGATCCGACGCGGCGTACCGCAGGGCTGCGGCGCTGACCTCGGCGACGTCGCCTCGGGTGAGGGTCGCCGACCCGTCGTGGTTCCACACCGGCCACAAGTCCGACGTGTCGAGTCCGTACTTCTCCTCATCGGACCGCCGCCAAGTCTGAAACGCCCCGATCACCCGGCGCGGCCCGGCCGGACCGGCATCAGGTACCTTCGGCGGCCGACTCAGGTTGGCGTAGACCGCCAGCGACTGTGTCGGGAGATCCGACCTTGCGGCGACTTCCAACAGTCCGCGGAGACCAAGCCAGCCACCGTCGTGGTTGAGCTGCTGGGCCAGCCTGGGTGGTACGTCGCCCTGCTCGAACACGATGTCGTACAGGTGGTCGGTGGGCGTGCCGGTCAACTGCCGCGTCGGCCAGTCCGGACGGCTTCGGATCGAGTCGGCGACCGGGCCCACCATGGCGAACCTCGGCGCGCCGGCCTCGTCAGCGTCGTTGAGGCGCGCGAGGTCGTCCGCCGGGTCGAGTACTGCGGGGTCGACACCGAGAACGGAGGCGAGCGCGAACAGTCTGTCGGGCGGGACACCCAGCCGCGACGCATGCTCCTCGATGTCGGGCACCTGCCCGATCCGGAGGCTCAACCCGGTGACCCAGAAGGTGCTGATGCGCAGTCGTGTCGCCAACTCGTGGCGCCGGTGGAGGTCGAGGCCGAGCTGTTCGGCCACCTCCGACAGGGTCGTCAGGTACCGCTCGCGCTGGTGGTCGTTCAGGTCCGCCCACATCTGGTCGGCGAAGACCCTGTTCGGGCCGGCGGCCGACTCGCTGCTCGTGTCGGTGTCCGACCCGCTGGTCATCTCGACATCGGAGTCGGTGTCCATCGCGGAACCTGGGCCGTCGGTGTAGGTGGCGTCCGGCAGACCCAGCACACTGGTCAGCCACCAGCCGAGATCGATTTCGTCACCTGACCAGTCGGCCAGAGTCAGGCCCCAGTCGGTGAGGAACGCCAGCGGCACCTGCGCGAGCCAGAACGTGTCCGTCACATCGAATCCGGCGTTTCTGGGCCACAACTGTCGCAGCACGTCGTCGGCGATCGCCGGGATCTCCTTCGGCGGGCCCTGTCGACGCGGCAACGTGGCCACGACCGGCCCGAGTTGGACCAGCGGCACATCCCACCGTGCGGCCATGCCGAACAGCTGTGTCACGGTGTCGGGATGTGCGTCCGGTGGCAGCGGCGGGATGTCGGAGGCGCGCAGTCCACCCCACCGACGGGCGTAGGCCAGGGCCGTCGGCACCGGCACCGCCAGATCACGGGCGGCGTCGAGTACCGCGACATGGTCCAGCCACGGACGGTCGATCAGGTCGCGCTCGACCTCGTGACGCGACATGCCCATCTTCTGAGCGAGCCACTCGGCCAGCCACAGGTCGGCGTCGCGTGCTGCCGGCAACTGCGGGCGGATCGGCGGAGGCTCGTCCTCGTCGAACCGGCGTGCCGAGTCGTCCATCGCCTGCTCCAACAGCCCGATCCAGTCCAGGCCCGCGAGCCGCCGGTGATACTCCGCGACGCTGGCGTGGCCCACCCGGAACGTGCTGAACAAAAGGTCGTGTAGCTCGTTCGGGGTCAGCCCGTCGGCCCCGGACCCGTCGGGTAGGCGCGCCCCTACCCAGAAGGTCCACGACGG
Organism: Verrucosispora sp. NA02020; assembly: GCF_013364215.1. Lineage (NCBI taxonomy): Bacteria > Bacillati > Actinomycetota > Actinomycetes > Micromonosporales > Micromonosporaceae > Micromonospora > Verrucosispora sp. NA02020. Next base: position 731,879 of record NZ_CP054923.1, read on the forward strand.
AAATGGCACCGGCTCACCGTCCGGCCCCTGCGTGAGCAGGCGAACCAGGTGTTCGACGGTCAGTCGGTCGTCCGACCGCTCGGGCGTGTGTACCGCCAGCCGGTTCAGGACTGACCGTATCGGCAGGAGATCCAGGATGTTCGCGTTCAACCGCCAGGACAGCTCCAGCGCGACCTCCGGCTCGATCCCGGCCCGATAGGCGAACCAGTCCAGGCGGTCCGGCACGTGGCCGGTGTCCGCGATCACGTCGAGCAGTCGCGCGATCTGCTCCTTCGGCAGGTGCAGTTTGTCGACCAACCGGGCAACGCGCGGCAGGTCGACCAAGGGGAGCTCGGCCACCGCCCGGACCTGCTCCTCGGGCACCTCCCACCGGTCGGCCCAGCCGGCGGCCTCCCGCACGCTCAACCTCGTCGATGTCGACGCCGGCATCAGATCAGGTTCCAGATCGGCCGACTGCCGAATCAACCGGGCGGGAGCCACTTCCGTCAGGAACCGCGTGATCTGGGACGTCGGAACGTTGCCGACCAGCTGGTATACGAGCGAGGGCAAGTGGCCGGACGGCAGGAGGTTGCTCAACTCGGTGACCGGGAATCCGAGCTTGCCGCTCAACTCCGCATACCGCGTGACGTGCTGCAGCGACTTGAACCCGAGTTCTTCAGCGATGAGTCGGACCTGATCCACCAGCCGCTCGACCAGCGTCCCGACCTCGGCGGGCCGGACGCGGTCCGCTCTCATGTCGACAATCCCCGCCGCGGTCCGGATCATTTCTCGGATGGACAACAGGCCGGCAAGATCGATCCTGCCTGCCGTCTCCAGTCGTGCGGACGGCGGATCCCCCGCCGCGTCGACGGGAGGGGCATCCGGAGGCGCCGGGTGCTCGCTCTCGGTGCCGGATGGGGCGACCGGCCCGAGGCTCAGCTGCCCGGCGAGCGCTTCGAGCGCCAGCAATCGCAGCTTGCGCCGCACCTTTCGGACCGACTCGTCCGGCCCGACCGAGACGAGGAACATTCCCAGTTCCTTCGCCACACCGGCGATGTCGTCGCCCCGGCGGACCTGATCGGCGGCCCAGGCCACGGACCGTCCGGCCAACCTGTCCGGAAGGGTGTGCACCAGTTCCAGCAGCACCCCCCGCTCGCTCAGCCAGCGGAACGACGGAAGATCATCCGGACCCAGTCCGAGCCGGGCGCTCAGCTCGGCCAGATACACCACCTCGACATCGGTCGACACCCCGAACGGCCCCAACCGCTCGCGTAGCCCGGTCAGCAGCTCGTCAGCCGTGGCCACCCTGGTGTTGGTGGCACGCGTCCGCACCACGGTGACCAGTTCCCTACCGACGATCCGCAGGGCGCCCGGCGGTAGACCGAGATCCTGGGCGACCGCGTACCACGCCCGCCGGAGCGGCTCCACGAGATCCGCCGAGGCGCGCTCCTGCGCGTCGGTCGGGAGCGGCCCGTGCACCGCCGAGATCGCCTCGACCGTCAGATCGGTGACCTCGTCCGGGTCCGGCACGCTCTCGATCAGACGTACCCACTGCCGCGTCCTGGCCTCGTCCGGGCCCGTCACACCCAGGTCGCCGACCAGTCGGGTCCATTCGTCGCCGTGGAAGAGGTCGTCGGTCTGCGGCTGCCGACCCGCCGACGGGGTGACCGCCGGCGCCGTCGGGGACGCCTCCGACACCGGCTCGTCCGGCTCCCACACCCGCTGGTACGCCGGTGGTGGCGTCTCCTGCCTGAACCGGTCTGCGGTGGGCGTGTCCAGCGCCAGTTCCAGTGCGCCGTCGAGCCGGAAGACGAGCTGCGGCAGGCCACGCACTTCTGCCGGCTCCACCTGCACCAGCAGCCCGCCCCGGACCCGTTGGTAGACCACGTCGTCGCTGCTGAGCGTGCCCAGGGGCAGCGCGTCGACCAACGCCATCCGGAACCTCAGCGGACCCGCCGTTGCGCCCTGGGGGCGCAGGGCAGCGCCGAGCATTCCGGACAGCCCTGGTCCGGAAACCACCTGGTGCAGCGTGTCGGCCCGCATCAACTGCCGTCCAGCCGATCGCCAGCGACCCACCTCGACCTCCGCGACGACTGCGTCGTGCAGTGTCCGTACCGACACCGGATCGATGGCGGCCACTCGCGCCAGGCCCCGCCGCAGCGTCTCCGGTGGAAGATCCAGCACTACGGGGTTGAGCCGGTCCACCGTCGCGGCCAACTTCTCATCCACACCGACCAGTTCGGCCCCGCGCCGCGCCACCCGCGACCGTGGCCCGGACAACACCTCGTCCGACACCAACGCCCGCAACTGCACCAGCGCCGCGCGGACCACCGGCAGGTCAGCCGTCGGCGGATGCCCGGAGTGCTCCCACCGCACCGTCACCAGCAACGGGGCGGCATACCACTGCGCGGACTCCGCCGCGCCCACATGCTGGTACGCGCCGACCGGCTCCGCGCGCACCACCAGCCGGATCCCCCTGTCCTCCGGCCCGCTCCCGCGCGCCGGGCGCAGCACCACACCGCTGTCGAACAGACCGGACTTCCGCCAGGCCGTCAGTTGCTCGGCACTCAACAGGTCACGCAGCACGACGCGCTGGCTGGTGACTGCGGTGTCATACGTGACCGCCCGCCAGTCAGCGTCCTGCAGATGCTTCGCGTGATCCTTCACCAGATTCGCCGCCAGCCCCTCGACCCGCTCCGTCGGCGCCTCGTCTGGTTCGGACAGCGCGTCGACGGCCATGGAGTCCGACGCGGTCTCGTCGGCTTCGGGCGACGTGTCGATGTCCATCGGGTCCGACGGCGCTTCGTCGGCGGCATCCTCGGCGGCGTCCTCGGCATCGGGTTCGGGTTCGGGTTCGGGTTCGGGTTCGGAGGAGATCACCAGATCTTCGACGACCAGGGGGAACTCGTCCGGTGTCAGCACGGCCGGCGGCCACGAACCGACCGCGACCGGCTCTTCGGCGGGCGAGGGCGGACTGGCGTCGAGTTCCAGATGTTCGTCGGGATGCGCAGCGGTGCTGCCTGGCGGCGTCTGCGGGTCGAACTCGGTGAGGATCCGGTAGTACGTGCCCGCGTCGCGCCACAGTCGCCGGAGCAACTCACGCCGGGTCGCCACCGGGCTCGCCGTCGCATGTGGCAGGCGCAACCGCTCGGCGTACCGGTCGAGATGGGCCACCAGCGCTGCCGGGTCCTGCTCGGCCGGATCGGCACCGGCCTCGTCCAGCAGCGCGTCCAGCAGGTAGTGACCGACCCGCGCCGGGACGCTCCCGGACGCGAACAGGGCCTCCTGCCACCGTGGACCGAAGGCCAGGTCGAGTAGCCGCCGGTCGTGAGCGGTCTCCGCGTGCAGCGACGCGGTCGACGGCCACGGTCGCGGCGACACCGGAGGCGCGGGCCGGTGCACCCGGACGAAGTCCGCGTCGGCGACGGCCCCGGTGTGGCTGGCCAGCACCCGGGCCACCCACATGCCGTACTGCCACACCGTCCACGGGACGGGGCGGTCAGGGGTGCCGATCACCACGCGCGGGTCGCCGTCGCCGACCTGTGGTGACACGTCTGCCGGACCGATCCACACCCGGTCGCCGACCGTGACGACATGCCAGCCCGGCAACATCTCGTACCTGCCGTCGTCGCGGGCGCTCAGCGTGAACATGCCACCGACAGGAACATCCCGCTGCGAGCCGGGATGCACGGTGTAGTAGGTGGCGAACGGTGTCATCGTCGGCTGGTGTGCCCCGCTGTGCGCGACGAGACGGCCGGCGTCGGCACCGCTGGGATCCACCAGGTCCCGGCCGACCGCCAGGACGTGCCCGTCGCCCAGCACCTCGGCCAACGCCACCACGTGGGCCGCCGACAGACGCGCGGCGGGCACCAACTCCACGAGCGCGTCGGAGGGAAGGGCGGCCCCGATGTCCGTGAGTCGTCGACGCGCGTCCGACACGTCCCCGACCTCGACGACCACCAGCGGCCGGTCCGGATGAGGCAGCCGCTGCGGCGGTGACGCCGTCGGTGTCGTCGGCAGGAAGACGCCCGCCGGGCCCAGGCTCAGAGCCCCCAGATCCGCGAGTACGGCCACCAACCCGTCGATCTCGACGTGCCAGTCCCGCACCGAACCGTCGGCGGCGAGGGACAACTCCAGGCGAAAAGCCTGGGCCTCGGTCGGGTCGGCCTGGTACACGGCGCGTACGTCGGCCCTGGCCAGCAGAGCCCGATCGTGGCCGGCCGCCAGCCGCCGCAGCACCCGTGGGCCGAACCGGCCGAGTCTGCGGGCTGAGTCGAGCCGCATGTGTGTCCGATCCACCAGATCCACCACGGCGGGATGGGCGGCTCCCACCCACCGCCGAGCACGTACCGCCTCGCGCACCCCGGGATCCGCCGAACGGAACAGGCGGAAGTCCTCCACGTCGGTGATGCCGAGCAGCGTCCGGTGCGCCTGCTGCACCGGGCCGAACACCACCACGGCGGTCGCGGGATCCCGCAGCGCCGCCGACACCCAGCCCTCGCCCACCGGCACGATGACCGGCCCCGGACCACCACCCGGGGCGGGTGATGCCCCGAACCACCACACCACATCGTCGTGCGTGACCAGCCAGCCCAGCTCACCCGCGCCCAGACCGGGCCGCAAGCGCACCAGCGCCGACGAGTCGGGGGCCCGCAGGAGGCCGTCGAGCAGCGCGTCGACGTCCGCCGTCGGCGTCGGTTCGCCACCCGCCACCGACAGCACGTCGGCCATCGAGACCGGCATCACCTTCCGCATCAGCTCGGCCGCGTCCGGCCCTGGCGGGAGGCCGTGACGCACCAGGCGGAACGCCATCGCGACGGCCGCCGTCGGCACCGGGACCCGCAACCGCTGGTGCGACTCCGCCAACCACCCGGCCAACGCCTCGATGCGGGTCCAGGACGGCGAGGTGCGGTCGGACGCGATCTCGACCGCCGTGCGGACCGCCTCTCGGGCGGCGACGTGCGACCACGGCAGGCTCCGCACCGCCACGGCGTCGTCCCACGAGGTCTCCCGACCCTGCGGGTCCACCGGCACCAGCCGCGCCGAGCGCGCCGACCCGACCGGTACCTGCACCTGCACCCGGTACAGATCCGCGAGCTTCTCCACCGCTTCCGCGTCGTCCACCAGGCGGCGCCCGTCGACCCCCCAGCGCTCGACCTCCCACGGCACCAGCACCAACTGGTCGGAGAAGGGCTGCCCGTGGACGAAGTCCGCGCCGACCGCCGAACGGGGCTTCTCCTCCGCCAGGAAGACCAGGGCCGCGTCGACCGGCCGCACCGCGGCGAGCGAGGCCGCCAACGCCGCCGAATGCCCGGTCTGGGTCAGCTCACCGGTGAGGACCAGCCGGCCCGCCACCACGAGAATCTCCCGGCAACCATGCGCGACCGGCACACCATCACCCCCCGGTCGCTTCTCCGGCACCGACAGCTTCGGATGGGTTTCCGCCGTTCGGTGCCCTGAGCCGGCCTCCCTGCCCAAGCCATCCCCGCCGCACGGTGGCACGACTCGCCGGATCCCCGGTAGTCCCTTTATGTCCGCACCGGGCGTCCTCACCGTCCGGTGCGGCGGGTGTCCCTGGAACTGGTGACTGTGCCGGTCCCGTGCCGAGCGGGCAGGCTGGCACGGGACCGCCGTCCGGACGGCCAGGAGGCCGAGCGGCATCGACCGGGAGGGCCTATGAAGCTAGTCGACATCACTCCGCAGATGCTGCTGGACGGGTCACAGTCCTGCACCGACACGGCTGCACAGCTACAGGCGCGGCTCGCGACGCTGCGACGGGACGTGGACGACCTGGCGTCGTACTGGTTGGGGCCGGGTTCCAAGGCCTACAAGCAGACCATGGAGGAGTACGACACCTGCGGCCGGATGCTCAACGACGCCCTGAACGGAATCTCGCGGGGCCTGCAGCGCAACGCCGGCAACTACGCCACGGCCGACGAGGCGACGGTGCGCACCATGCCCGAGATCAATGGTATTCCGGCGGCCCGTCTCGGGCCTGAGCCCGGCGCCTGACCGGAACCGTCAGCCCGCCCGAGTAGAGGAGTTCGCGTGACCGACAGTATGGGTAGTCGCATCCGGGTCCCCCCGGAGCTGGAGTTCGCCGGCGCCAGGCTCAAGAGCACCGCCGACGAGCTGGTCGACATGCTCGCCACCCTGAAGGCCAAGCTCGTTCCGTTGGAGGAGAGCTGGGTCGGTGAGGCACGCGAGGAGTACGTCGGACTCCAGGGGCAGTGGAACGCCGGGGCGAACGGTCTGTTCGGTGTGGACGGCGCACTGGGCGACATCGCCAACGCCGCCAACCTCGCCTGGAACAACTACTCCGAGGCGGAGTTCTCGAACCTGCGTACCTGGCGGGGCTGACGATCACCGCAGGCCGGGGGTCTTGAACATCCGAGACCTCCGGCTCGTAGTATTCGGCATGATCCGTGATCAACGAGGCCGTACCTCCGACGCGCAGCCGTCGCCGGAACCGGTCGGACCGGGTGCCGAGTCGAACCCGGAGTCGCTCGCGGACAGCAGCCGGTTCCGCAAGCTCGGTTCGGCCCTGAACTGGGTCGGTGACCGGGTGGCCGTGGTCGGCGCCGACCCGACGGGAGCGGTCGCCGCCGCAGCGACCGGGCTGGCGGCGGAGCGCGACGTGGTGACCGTCGTCGGGCCGCTCGACACCGCCGAGGACTGGGCGTTCGTCGAGACGGTGCTCCCCATCGCGGTGCCGCCGGGCAGTCGTGCCCGGGTCGCGGTGGCCGGGGCGGCCGGTCGCGGCCTGGCCGGTCGGCTGGCCCGGGAGCTGACCGCCACCCTCGACGTCCCCCGGGCCGAGGTGCTGCTGGTGCCCGGGGGCTCGCTGTTCGCGGTGGACGGCTGGCTGCGGCACACCCCCGACGGGGTGGCCTCCCCGGCCGGCCATCGCAGCCCGCAGCCGCCCTGGGAGAACGACGTCGACGAGCTGTGCGCCGCGACGCGCCCCGGTGAGCTGGTGCTGCTTCCCGTACCGGCCGGGATGTGGCTGTTCGGTCGGCTGCCGGGCACCCCGATGCCGGACTACGACGACCCCGCGTACGGGGTGCCGATGGACGCTGACCGGCCGGTGCTGCTGATCGGGCGGCCCGGGCAGCCGGAGCCGGAGGCGGACGCCATCGTGGAATTCCTCGACCGGCTCCCGTCCCGGCTACGCCAGCAACTCGTGCTGGCCTCCTACGGATCGGTGACCACGACTGCGGCGGCGGCGACGAGCCTGGCCCGTGAAACGGGTGTCCCGGTGCAGGTGCACACCGGCCTGCCGGCGCTCACGCCCGAGGGCCGACCGACGAGTCTCGCCGTCGACCACGCGGCGGCCACCTGGGAACCGATCGCGACCGTCCTCAGCTTTCCGCCCGAGGGTCCGGCCCGTCCGGTCGGACCGGTACGCGGACTCGACGGCTACCAGGAGCTGACGGAGAACGTCTTCCGGCTCGGCGAGCGGTGGGTGGCCGAGGTGACACAGTCCGGCCTCTGGGTGCGGCCACCCGAGCAGGAGCACGCCGCACGCCTCGTGCGGTCGCACCCGTGGACCTCCGGCAAGGTGCGGATCTTCGTGGGCGTACCCGGCAAGCCGCCCCGGTACCACGTGTTGCCGGTGCTCGGCGCGATGCTGGGCCGGATGCCCGCCGAGACCCGTCAGCGGGTCGAGTTGTCGCCGGCCCGGTTCGCGGTGGCGGCCGGGGACGACGCGGTCCCGACGCCGGACCCGGAGCAGGGTGAGCCGGCCGCGCCGGTGGTGCAGCGCACCGTCGTGCTGCGCGCCCCGCAGTCCGGTGGCGCGATCCCGGTCGTCCCGGCACCGGCGGAGCGGCCGGAGGACCCGACGGCCGCGAGGCGGAGTCCCGAAGGTGGACGGACGATCGGGGCGGGCGCGGCGTCGCCGGAGACGACCGCGTCGCCTGCGTCCGGCGGGAACGCCCCGGTCGGGCCCGCGCTGGTGGCCGCGCCGACGACGCAGTATCCGATCCGTCCGGTGGCGCGGCACGAGGCCGTCCGTCCGGTCCGCCGCGACGAGCCGAAGCTGGGTACGGAGGCGGTGCGCCCACCGCGTACCGAGGCGTCCCGTCCGCCGGTCTCGCCCCCGGCCGGTCCGGACGACGAGCGGCGACACCCGTCCGGGTCCGGTCCGGCCGGACCGGAGACCCGGCGGCGGCGCAAGCCCCGGCTGTCGGCCCAGATCCTGACCGCCGTCGCGGTCCTGACAGTGGCGGTCGCCAGCGGGTACGTGCTGAATCCGAACGGGCAGCCGTCCGGCGCCGACACACCGCCGGGGTACGCCGTACCGCCGCCGCAGGGTCTTCCGGAGTTCTCCGCCGGGACGCCGGTCGCCGCCGACCCGTCCGGTACCCCGGCCGACGATCCGTCCACCTCGGTCAGTCCCGCCTCCGGCAGCAGCGGCCAGACCGGTGCGGCCCCCGGCCCGAGCTTTCCCGGGCAGAGCCAGGCGTCGACGGGCGGCACCGACCGGGTGCCCGCGCCGGTGGCCCCGCCCCGACCCAGCGGGTCGCCGTCGTCCGCACCGAGTGCCACCCCCCGGCCCGCGGCGTCCTCGGCGATGCCGGGTCAGGTGAACAGTTCGGGACGGAACCTGGCCCTCTCCGGGACCGCCAGCGCGTCGAGCTTCGAGACGATCTACCGGCCGTCGAGCGCGATCGACGGGGACCGGGAGTCCCGGTGGGGTAGCGCGTTCACCCCGGACACCCAGTGGCTCGCCGTCGACCTGGGCGAACTCTGGCAGGTCACCGAGGTGCGGCTGCGGTGGCAGCGGGCCTACGCGACCGCGTACCGGGTCGAGGTGTCCGCCGACGGCGGGACGTGGCGGACGGTCTACCAGACCGGTAGCGGCGCGGGCGGGACCGTCGACATCGCCGTCACCCGCACTCCGGTCCGCTACGTCCGCATGGTCGGCACGGCCAAGGCGATGCCCGGGTACGGGTACTCGATCCACGAGTTCGAGGTGCGCTGAGAACGGCGGCTCACCGGTTGTTGCTGGTGAGGTTCTTGGTGTTCTGCTCTTCGACGTCGGTGTACATCGTGTGGGTGTGCTTCATCCGCCGGATCGCCTCGTTGAGGACGTCGCGCACCTGCCCGCTCAGACCGTCGACCTGATCGAGTATCAGCGCGAAGTTCTTGCCGGCGGGGCTCATCCAGTAGTCACGCAGCGTGCGGAACTCCTTGTTGATCTCGTTCAGCTTGCCTTCCAGCGCGTCCCGTTCGGTGGCGATCTTCTTGGCGGCGTCGGCCAGCTTGTCGAGCTCCACGGCGAAGGTGAACTGGGAGCCGTCCGGGTTGATCTGAGTGATCGGCGTACCGTCCGCGTTGGTGATCACGGTGATCGAGGGCTTGCCGTTGTCGGTGTACGCCCACTTGATGTCGCTGCCGCTGCTGCCGTACTCGATGGTGACCGTCTTGGTGCCCTGGGTGCCGTACGTCGGCCGACCTTCGGAGTCGAAGGTGGTGAACGTCCAGCCGTTCTGCTCCATGCTGGTGACCGCACCGTCCGAGTTGCGGAAGATGGTCGTGCCACCGGAGTAGGTCCACTGGAAACCACCGCCGGCCGTCGGCGTGATGGTCACCGTCTCCCGGGTCTCCGAGTTGACGCCGGACGTCGGCGCCCCGTCCTTGTACGTGATGACCCACCCGTCGCCACGGTCCTCGGTGAGGATCTGGCCCTCCGAGTCGTACGTCACGACGCTCTCGTCGTCGTACGTGTAGACGGTGTTGCCGTCCCGGTAGCTGATGGTGGCGGTGACGCCGGGGCGTTCCTCGGTGGCGGGGATGTCGACGTAGTGCGGGCGGTTGTCGGCGTCGAACTGGCTGTAGGTGGTGCCGTCGGCACGCTCCTCGGTCAGGATCTTGCCGCCGGAGTTGTAGGTGATGACGGTGTCGTCGGCGTACGTGTAGAGGGTGTTGCCGTCCTGGTAGGTGATGTCGGCGCTGGTGGCGGGGCGGCCTTCGGTGGCGGGGACGTCGATGTGGCCGGGCCGGTTGTCGGCGTCGAAGTCGCTGTAGGTGGTGCCGTCGGGGCGTTGCTCCTTGAGCATCTTGCCGTCGGCGTTGTAGGTGATGACGGTGTCGTCGGCGTACGTGTAGAGGGTGTTGCCGCCTTCGTAGCTGATGTCGGCGCTGGTGGCGGGGCGGCCTTCGGTGGCGGGCACGTCGATGTGGCCGGGCCGGTTGCTGGCGTCGAAGTCGCTGTACGTCGTGCCGTCCGGGCGTTGCTCGCTGAGGATCTTGCCGTCGGCGTTGTACGTGACGACGCTGTCGTCGGCGTACGTGTAGACGGTGTTGCCGCCCTGATAGTCGATCTCGGCGCTGGTGGCGGGGCGGCCCTCGGTGGCGGGGACGTCGATGTGGCCCGGCCGGTTGTCGGCGTCGAAGTCGCTGTACGTCGTGCCGTCGGCGCGTTGCTCTTTGAGGATCTTGCCGTCGGCGTTGTACGTGACGACGCTGTCGTCGGCGTACGTGTAGACGGTGTTGCCGTTGACGTAGCTGATCTCGGCACTGGTCGCCGGCTGGCCGCTGCGGGCCGGGATCTCGACGTACTGCGGCTGGTCGTTCGCGTTGAAGTCGGTGTACAGGGTGCCGTCGGGCAGCCGCTGGCTGACCAGGTCCTGGCTGTGACTGTCGAAGGTCAGCACCGACTTGTCGGAGTACCGGAAAATCGTCAGGTTGTCCTGGTAGCCGATGTGCGCGTACGTCGCCGCCTGACCGTCCGACGGCGGGATCTCCACGTACCGGGCGCGTCCCGCGTCGTCGAAGGAGCTGTAGACCCGCCCGTCCGGCATCACCTGCTGGACCGGCTGACCGTTGGCGTCGTACGTCACCACGGAGCCGTCGCTCTGCCGCTCGAACGTGTGCCCCTTGGTCGGCGTCAGCTCCGGCCCGGTCATCAGGCGGATTCCTCGGGGCCGCCGACCCGGGGAAGCGACTCGGGTGCCGTCGGCACCGTCTCGCCGAAGGACTGCTTGTCGGCCTCGGCGTAGAACTGGGCGGCGTTGTTGACCCGGACGACGTACTGCGCGACCGCCTGGATCGAACCGCCGACCGCCTTGAGCAGCGAGAGCTGGGTGTCCACGAGCATCTGCGTCTGATCCGGATTGGGATCCTCGACCGGCGGGAGGTCCTCGCCCTTGACCGTGTGCCGCGAGATGTGACTGCCGCCGTCGTGGCTTCTGATCTCGCGGTCGTTCTGTACGCCGCCCTCGTTCTCGGCGTAGAAGATCCAGCCGCCCTTGCTGAGCACGTCCGCCTTGAACGACTCGAACTCGTCGACCTGGGTGTTGAGTTCGTTCAGCATGTAGTTCTGCGCCCCGCGAAGGTCGGCGGGCGTGACCCCGAACGCGCGGACGGTCGGCTCGACGAGTTCCTTCGTCTCGTCGCCCGCGTCCTTGGGCGGGTTGAACAGATTGTCGCCGGTGACCGATCGCGCATAGCGTTCTTCCATGTGCAGTTCGGGTATGTGTTTAATCGACGCCTGTACGTAGGTGTCCAGCTCAGGGTCGGCCATCTTAGACATGTACCACGCGGGTCCTCGCGGACGGATGTCCCTCTTCGGGGGACGCCCACCGTCACCAACATTGAGATGGTCCGGTTGAGCTGGGCCGATGCTAGCGTCTCCGGCACGAGACCGATTGGTGTGCGGGCGGGGGGCTGAAGATGGGGAGCGGTGCGCCCGCACACTACGACGACGGCCAGAGCATCAACGTCGACCCGCAGGGCATGTGGACGATCGGGTCGGAGCGAGTCGTCAAACTCATGGGCGATGTCGTCGACTCGTGGGAGCGAATCGGTAACACCTGGAAGAACCTCGAACTCAGTTGGGCCGGCGAGACCGCCGAGGAGGTCCAGCAGTTCAACTATCGGTTGCAGAAATTGCAGTGGGATCTGTTCGGATCGCAGGAACAGGAAACCTACGGACTGATTTCGCAGGTGTGCGGGATCGCGGCGAGCGCCGCGTCGAACTACGGCGAGGCCGAGAAGACGGTCATCAAGATGTTCGACGAGTTCACCGCCGCCATCCCCGCTGATGACCTGCCGCCCGAGGAGGACGGCGAGGGCGACGGCGGCACGCCTCCACCCATCGATCTCGGGGATGCGTACAACACGACCGAGTCGCCGGTGCACACCCTCTACCCCAACAATCCCGACGCGAACAAGCCGCCGCCGCCGGATAACGAGTGACGGATGGCGAGCGACACCCATCCGGATCCTGACAAACTCGATGCGCTCGCCGCGCAGTGGGAGGCCAAGGCCGAGGACCTCGATCGGTTGCGCCTCGTACCGGCGAAGGCCCTGAACCAGGTCGGCAACTGGCAGGGTAGCGGTCGGGCAGCGGCTACCCGCACGCTGCCCAATCTTGAGAAGAACCTCCGCAACACCGCCGAGTTGTGTCGCCGCTGGGCCCGACGGTTGCGCAAGATGGCGGACGAGATCCGCAAGAAGCTCGAAGAGCTCCGCAAACAGTCGCTCGTCACGATCCTGAGCGTCATCTTCGGACTGCTCTTCGGTTTCATCGTCGGTTTCGCGATCGGCCCGGCGCTTGCCGCGCTCGTCGCGGCGATGGCGCGGGCGGTCGCCGGTCTCGCCACGGCGCTGCGGGCCATCATCAACCTGTCGTTCCAGTTCGGTGTCGGCGCGGCCGTGTTCGGTTCCACCCAACTTGCCGCCGAGGTCTTCGCCCAGGCGATCGCGTCGCACGTCGACGGCAAGTTCGAGATCACCAACGAGAGTTGGATCAGCGTCGGTGCCGCCGCCGGTCTGGGCGGTCTGTTCGGACTCTCCACCCGGGGACTCGGCAAGGTCGGCGGCGGTGGGCCGAAGTCGACCGACGTGCCGACGGTCAAGGGCCTGGACGGCACGAACACCGGTGGCCGACCCAGCGACACCCCCACCCCGGACCCACGGACCGGTCGCGGAGACGTGCCGGGTGTCGGCTCGCCGGACGGCCCTCCGCTCGGCGCACCACCCCCGTACGGTGCTGTCGGTGGCCGGCCCCCGACGCCGGGCCCGGTCAGTGCCAGTTCGACGCCGCCACCGGTCCGCCCTGTCGGTGGGCGGGGAAACGCCGGTGGTGCCGCGCCGACGCGGACCACCCGACCCACCACGGTCGACCAACCCCCACCCTCGGCGCTCGGCGGCGCGCCGGCGCGGACCACACCGCCACCGGCCCGCCTCGACGGCCCGGTGAACACGCCACCACCAGCCCAACCGCAACCCCGCGCCGGGGTGCCGCAGCCCGACGGTCGGCCACCGGCGGTCGGCAACGGCAACGCGGCCAGCAGCCTGCCACCGCCCGCCCGCACCACTCCGCCGCCGAAGGCCGACGCGGGTGCTCCACCCGTCGGTTCGCGGACGCCGGGTGGACCGGCGATGGCCGGAGTGGACGCGCCCGCGCCGCCTCCGCGCGCCGTCGCCGCCGATCCTCGGCCGCCGTCGGTGCTGACGCCCGAGCCGGCGCCCGGCGGAGGACGGCCGCCTGCGGCGAGCCCGGACCTGCCCGCCACCCCCGCTGGTGGGCGGCCGCCCGCCGCGAGCCCGGACCTGCCCGCCACCCCGGCTGGTGGACGGCCGCCCGCCGCCAGCCCCGACCTGCCCGCGACCCCGGGCGCGGGTCGGGACGTACCCGTCAACGGCCCTGCCCGGGACGTGTCACCGATCGCCCCCGAACCGGTCCGGCACGGCACTCCGCCGCCGGGCCAGGGCCTGACGGTCGATCCGCCCGTGGCACGGCCCGGTGGCGTCGGCGCGGTGACGGACGTTCCCCCGCCGACTGGCAGACCTGCCGGTACCACTCCCGATGCCACGGTGTCGGTGCCACCGCCCGGCCGCCCGGTCCAGCCGGGTGTCGAGGGGAACCCGGTGAACACGCCCGGCGGCGGCACCATCGGCGGGGCCCCGCGTCCAGGGCGTCCCGTCGAGGGAATCCCGGCCAACCAGGTGGTCGACGTCCCCACGCCCACCCCGAGACCGGCCACCCCCGAGCCGTCCACACCGGTGCCACCCGCCGGGCAGCCCGGCCCACGGGGCAACCTCGCCGCCACCGACCTGCCGGCCGACGTCAGGACCCCGGTCACCACGCGACCACCGCTGGACCGGGCACCCGTCTCCGGCGAGCCGCCGGCGGTCCGGCCGGACACTCCGGTCACGTCACCCCGACCCACCTCGACCGCGACGACCCGGCCGGACACACCCGAACAGGTCCCGGCCGACGTCCTGCCCGGCTCGCGCCCGGGCGGCACCAACGGCGACCAGCCGCCGGTCGTCGGACAGGGCAAGCCGACCACGGACACCGCCCCGGTGGGCGCGTCCTCGAAGGGCGCGCCGGAGCCGGGCAAGACCAACCCGGTGCAGGCCAACCTCGACGCGCGGATCCGCGACCTCATCACCGAGGGAGGCGGCGGCAAGGGGCAACCCGGGGTGTCGCAGTCCAGCCGGCCGGGCACGCTGACCGAGATGCGCGCGCTGCGCGAACGGATCCTCGCCGACAGCCCCGGCGGGCAGCCCACCGGTGGCAACGCCCTCGTCGTGCAGCGCCTGAACGATCACATCGCCGACCTGACCCCACGGCGGCCCGTCGGCGGCGACGCGCAGGGTGGCGCGGGCCGGCAGTTCAGTGGTCAGCCGGGGGTCGAGACTCCGCTCAAGCAGGTCCCGGTGCCGACGAAGCCCATGCCCGGCGGCCCGCGCCACACCGGGCCCGACGGCATCGACGCGCGGGCGCCCTATCCGGACCCGACGTCCGTACCCACGGTGGGGCCGAAGGGTCCCGGCGGTCCGCGACCCGACCCGGAGGTGAAAGGTCCGGTCCCGCCACCTGCCGAGGCGCCACCCCCCAGAACCTCGGGCCGCGACCAGTACACCGGCGAGTGGGACTGGCACATCCGTCGGGACAAGTTCGGCACCGAATTCCTGTTGTTGCAACGTGGACCGGAGCAACCGCCGGGTGTGCGTCTCGGTGGATCCAGCGGCGAGCCGCACGGCCCGGGAGGGCTCGGCCGACCGTCCCGGACCGATCCGGTGGATCCACCCGATCCCGGCGCCGGGCGTCGCCTGGGCGACGGCAAGGCGGTCCGGGACGACCAGTTCGGTGTCTCGTCCAGACCGACGGGAGACGGCCGGGTCAGCGAGTATCCCGCACAGGTCCGGGAGATCAACGGTGAGAAGTGGGTCCGTCTGCCGGACGAGGCGGTGCAGGGCCGGCCCGGTGCCGGCAACCAGCAGTCGTCGGACCGCTGGATGCGGATGCCCGACCGGGACAACCGCGTCCTGCCGGACTCCGGCGGGCGCGCCCCGGAGGGCAGCTTCTACTCCTGGCAGGAGCACACCCCCGGCAAGTCCGCCGTCTCCGGACTGGACCGGGGCCGGGGGCAGATGGTCGACATCAAGAGCCGCCCCGGCTGGCAGCTCAATCCCCCGGAGCCCGCACCACTCGGTGTCACCTCCCGGCCGACTCCGGGGGCGGACATGCCCGGCCCCGGAAACCGGCTCGGCGGCGGGACGACCGACCGTCTGATCAACTCGCTGAAGGACTTCGGGGGCATGTTCCGCCGGGGCGGTGACGCGCCGGCCCCACAACCGCCCTCCGTCGTCATCAAGTCGGCGGGACCGGGCGGCAACACCGGCGGCGGGGTCGCACCGGGGGGCAGGGGCACCACCCCGGACGCGCCCGCCTCCGGCGGAAGCTGGAAGGGGTACGGCGAGGGCCAGCAGCTCGGCGGTCGGCCGGCCCGGCCGGACGTCGACGGCAGCCCGGTCCGGCCGGGACAACGGGGCCCGGACGGCGGCGGGACGGGACCGGGCCGAACCGGAGACGTCACCACGCCGCCCCGGTCGACCGACACGCCGACGCCGAGGACCGACACCGGCAGCCCGCAACCGGGTCGCTCGGCCGGGGCGGAGGGCGGCGGCTCGTCGCGTACCGGTGGGTCGCAGGGCACGATGGGGATGCGGGATCCGCGCTCCGGCAGCCGTACCGAGACGGTGACCCCGGACCGGTACATCGAGCCGACGGTGGACAACCCGGCCTGGGCCACCCGTGGCGCCCGGGATGTCGGTGACACGCCCCGGGGCGTCGGGGGCGAGACCCGGGCACCAGCCGGCCAGGGTGGTCAACGTTCGCCCTCCGGTACCGAGGGCGCGCCGCCGAGCGGTGCCAAGCGTGTCCCGGACCGCATCACGACCACCGACACCCGGACGCCGGCCGGGTCGCAGCCGGGCGAGGTCTTCGGGGCGCGGTCCGGCCCGACCGCCGCGCCGGGCCCGAGGCCGGCCGGACAGCCCGTTGCGGCCCGCGACAGTCTGCACGGGCAGATGGCGGACCTCCTGGAGGGTGCGGCCAAGCGCGCAGAGGTCAAGCCCGGTGGCGGACCCAAGCCGGGTGATGACGTCAACCTGGGCACGGGGACGCGGGCGGGCGAGAGTTCCCGTACGCCGGGCGACGTCACCACGCCGCCGGGGCAGTCGCGACCGGGTGAGGCGTTCGGGCAGCGTCCGGAGTCGGGGACCCGACGGTTGGAGTCGTCGCCGGAGTCGGAGCAGGTCACGCCCGGCAAGTTGCAGAAAAACCGGCCCGTCGGTGACACGGGACGGCCGGGCGAGACCTTCGGGCAGCGTCCCGAGTCGGGCACCCGGCGGTTGGAGTCGTCGCCGGAGTCGGGATCGGCCGGGCTCGGGAAGTTGCGCAAGGACCGGCCGACGGGCGATGCGGGGCGGCCGGGCGAGGCGTTCGGGCAGCGTCCAGAGTCGGCGAACCGGCGGTTGGAGTCTCCGTCGGAGTCCGCTCCGGTCAAGCCCGGCACGTTGCGCAAGGACCCGCCGCCCGGTGACCCGGCACCGCGACCTGGTGAGCCGTTCGGGCAGCGCCCGGAGTCGGGCACGAAGCGTCTGGAGTCCGCTCCGGGGCCCGGAACGGGACGGACGGACGCGTCGGCAGGGTCGTCGACGCCGCGTACCGGAACGCACGAGCCGTTAACGCCGATCCGTGATGGGCAGTCTGCGCCGACGACCGGACGACCGGCCGGGCCGACACCATCCCAGGTCGCGCCGACCGAGGGCACGCCTGCCGCGACGGTGAAGCCGGAGTCGAGTCCCAGGCCCGAGCCGGGCACCAGACCTGAGTCGACGACCAGCCAGGAACCCGCAGCGGCCAGTGGCAAGGCGCCCGCGCCCGGATCGGCAGCTGACCGGCGGGCGCAGGCGTGGGCGAACGCGTCGCCTGCGGAGATCGAGGTGCTGCGGGGCGGGGGCGCGGGCGCCGGGCTGCGCCCCGACCAGCGGGTGAACGTGGTGCTCAATGATCGGATCTCGGCCGAGTACGCAAAAGCGGCGCAGGACGCGTTGCGGGCCGAGCTGGCGGATCTGCGGGGCCGGGTGCGGACTCCGGGTGAGCCGATCGCGGATTGGGTGTGGCGGGAACAGCGGATCGCGGAGATCGAGTCGAGGCTGGGCGGACGTGCTCCGGAGCCGGTGGACGTGCCGGTGCCGACAGCGCCTGCGGGTGAGTCGCCTGCTGACCGGCGGACGCGGGCGTGGGCGAACGCGTCCCCTGCGGAGTTGACGGTGTTGCAGGGCGGGGGCGCCGGTGCCGGGCTGCGCCCCGACCAGCGGATCAACCAGGTGCTCAACGAGCGGAACTGGGCGCGGCAGGCGGCCGAGGTCGAGGCGGGTCTGCGGGCGGAGTTGGCGGACCTGCGGGCACGGGAGCAGTGGGGGCAGAACCCGTCCGAGGCGGAGCAGCGGATCCTCGACGGTGCGGGGCTGGGCGCAGGCGTGCGGCCGGATCAGCGGGTGCTGGTGGTGGAGGCGCTGCGGTCGTTCGCGCAGGGCGCCGAGACCTGGCTGGAGGGGCCGAGGGCGGCTGCGGCGGGGGCGGCGCGGACCGCCGAGTTGCGGCGGCAGGTGGAGTTGGCGCGGCAGGGCCTCAACCCGTACGGGGACGGTGGGGTCCAGGTCGTGCTGCACCGGCGTGGCAGACCGGAACTGCGGGCGCTGGAGGTCGACACGCCCGGTGCCCCCGCCACCACGCGGGTGAAGCCGGACGGGCTGGAGTGGTTGTGGCGGGATCAGCGGATCGCCGAGCTCACGTCGGCGTTGGGTGTGCGTTCCGAGGTGTCGTTGCCGAGGCCGCCTGCGGGTGAGTCCGCTGCGCAGCGCAGTACGCGGGCCTGGAAGGAGGCGTCGCCCGCCGAGTTGGAGATCTTGCAGGGTGGTGGTGCGGGGTTCGGGTTGCGGCCGGATCAGCGCGTCAACCTGGTGCTCAACGAGCGGAACTGGGCGCGGCGGGCGGCTGAGATCGAGGCGGGTCTGCGGGCGGAGTTGGCGGATCTGCGCGGTCGGGTGCGGACGCCGGGCGAGCCGATCTCGGAGTGGGTGTGGCGGTCCCAGCGGATCGCGGAGATCAGGTCGGCGCTCGGCGAGCAACCGGTCGAGGTGTCGGTGCCCAGGTCGCCTGCGGGTGAGTCGGCTGCGGAGCGGACCGCCCGGGCGTGGGAGAACGCGACTCCCGCCGAGACCGAGATCTTGCAGGGTGGTGGTGCGGGGTTCGGGTTGCGGCCGGACCAGCGGGTGAACCTGGTGCTCAACGAGCGGGCCTGGGCGCGGCAGTCCGAGCAGCGGTTGCGGGCGGAGTTGGCGGACCTGCGGCGGCAGGTGCGCACGCCGGGCGAGCCGATCTCGGAGTGGGTCTGGCGCTCCCAGCGGATGTACGACATCCAGGTCGCGCTGGGTGAGCGTGCGCCGGAGCCGGCACCGGTATCCGGTGCCGGCCCCCGTCGAGTGGAGAACCCGACGCCCGCCGAGCAGGAGGTGTTGGCCGGTCGGGGTGCTGGCTTCGGGTTGCGGCCGGACCAGCGGGTGAACCTGGTGCTCAACGAGCGGGCCTGGGCGCGGCAGTCCGAGCAGCGGTTGCGGGCGGAGTTGGCGGACCTGCGGCGGCAGGTGCGCACGCCCGGTGAGCCGATCTCGGAGTGGGTGTGGCGGTCGCAGCGGATCGCCGAGATCCAGTCGACGCTGGCCGGGCGTACGCCGGAGCCGATCGTCGTACCGGTGCCGAGGCCGCCGGCGGGAACGTCGACCGCCGACCGGAGTGCGCGGGCGTGGGAGAACGCGACGCCTGCGGAGCGGGAGGTCCTGCAGGGCGGGGGTGCCGGCTTCGGGCTGCGTCCCGACCAGCGGGTCGACCTGGTGCTCAACGAGCGGGCCTGGGCGCGGCAGAGCAAGGCGACCGGGGTCGAGACGCCGACGACGCTGCCGCCGGAGCTGGCCCACCTACAGGCGCGTACGCGGCGGATCACCGATCCGTCCGAAGGGGAACAGCGGATCCTCGACGGTGCGGGTCTGGGCGCGGGGTTGTCGCCGGGACATCGGGTGCTCACGGTCGAGGCGCTGCGGTCGTTCGCGCGGGGCGCCGAGACATGGATGGAGGGCCCGACGGCTGCTGCGGCCGGTGCGGCCCGCATCGCCGAGCTACGGCGGCAGGTCGAGCTGGCGAGGCAGGGCCTCAGCCCGTACGGCGACGACGGGTTCCGGGTCGTCCTGGACCAGCAGGGCCGCCCGAGCCTGCGGTCGCGCGAGACCTCCGGCACTCCCACCGGGCAGGTGGAGTGGACCGTGCCGGGGCAGGTCCGTGAGCCGGCGCCCCAGCGCCCGGAGAACGTGGTGGTCGGCGAGCACGACGTGTTGCCGCCGGTGACCGAGGAACCGGTGCGGCCGGTCGAGAGTCCGTCGGTGATCCGCGAGCGCCCCGGCAGCGGCGACTCGGCACCCCCGGTGCAGACGATGGAGCGTCCGCCGCTTCCGACCGTGGAGCGCCCGTCGGTGCCGGAGCGGCGGATCCTGGCGGGTCAGCGTCTCGGCGAGGGGCTGTCACCGGCGCGGCGGGTGCAGACCGTCGAGGCGCTGCGATCGTTCGTGCAGCAGACGCGGACCCGCATCGACGACCTCACGGCGGCAGGCGGTCCAGCAGACCTGCGGCAGGCCACCCGGCTACGGCAGCAGGTGGAGGCGGCCGAGCAGGGCCTCAGCCCGTACGGGGGTCGGGGCGTGCGGGTGGTGCCCGGCCGGGACGGCCGACCGGAACTGCTGCCACCGCGTGAGGTACGCGGCCTGCCGCTGACCGGGGCGGAATGGAGGGTGCTGGCCGGACAGGGTGCGGGCGAGGGACTCTCCTACGACCAGCGGATCGACCTGGTGGTCGCCGAGCGCAACGCGGCCTGGCAGACCGAGCAGTTGCGGGTCGAGTTGGCGCAACTGCGGGACCGGCAGCCGCTGCCGGACGAGCCGACGTCGGATCAGGCGTGGCGGACGCAGCACATCGCCGACCTGGAAGCCATGGTGGGCGCCGCAGCCGGTGACCGGACGGCCCCGCCGGTGCGGACGGTCGCCCCGGTCCGGCAGCCACCGCAGGCCGGGGTGTTGACCGAGGCCGAACAGGAGGTGCTGGCCGGTCGGGGCGAGGGCCGGGGGCTGCCGTTCGACCAGCGCATCGACCTGGTCGTCGGCGAGCGCAACTGGGCCTGGCAGACCGCGCAGGTGCAGGCGGAGTTGGCGGAGCTGCGCGCCTGGGACGCCCTGCCGGGCGGCTCGGTCTCGCAACGGATGTGGCGCGCGGACCGGATCGCCCATCTCGAAGCCGTGGTGACCGGCGAGGTCACGCACTCCCACGACGAGCAGCCCGCGCCACCGGTGCCGGTGTCGGACGGGCCCCCGTCGGTGCCGCCGGTGGTCGCCCCGTCCGCAGGAGAGCAGCGGATCCTCGACGGCGAAGGGCTCGGCGCGGGTCTGTCGCCGCTGCGGCGGCGGGACGTGGTGGAGGCACTGCGGTCGTTCGCGCAGCGCGGTCGGGCGGAGCTGGACGACCTGGTCGCCGCAGGCGCGGACGAGGCCCGGGCCGGACGGCTCCGGCAGCAGGTGGAGGCAGCCGAGCAGGGGCGCAGCCCGTACGGCGACCGTGGGGTCCGGATCGTGCTGGACCGGGACCGGCAACCGGTGCTGCTGCCCCCGCGTGAGCTGCCCGGCCCGCTGACCGAGGCCGAGTGGACGGTGCTGCGCGGCCGGGGCGAGGGCCGTGGGCTGACGTACGAGCAGCGCGTCACGCTCGTCATCCACGAGCGGGCGGCGGCGCGGCAGGCCGAGGAGGTCCGGCAGGCCGAGGAGGTCCGGCAGCGGCGCGAACTCGACCAGGCGTTGCGGACGTGGCAGGCCGAGCAGGAGCGGAAAGCCCGCGAGGAACAGACCGCAGTGCGTGCGGCTGCCGTCCCCGAGGGATACCAGATCCGGCACGAGCAGGCCGACACCTACCGGCTCTATCGGGGCGCGGCCCCGACGTCGGCGGAGGACGCGGGCGCACCGCTGGTGGCGGGTCGGGAGGCGTTGCGGGTCGACCGGTCGGTGACCGACATGAGGGTGGTGGGCCGGTACCTCCGTGCCCTGGACCCGGCGGTCACCCGTCGGCAGCAGGTGGAGATGCCGCGCACCGGGCGGCGGGTGACGCCGGAGAAACTGCGGTCGCTCGTGGACCGGCACCTGCCGGCGGGGGCGGTCATGGCCGTACCGGTCGGTCAGGTGACCGCCGGAACGCCGGTGCCGTTCCCCCGGCTGCCCGGCGGCGCGTCGGCGGACGACGGCTGGTATCTGGTCGACGAGGACACCACCCTGAGCGACAGGGTCCGGACCCGGCCGATGGCCGCCGGGCACACCCTGGTGGAGTACCCGAACCTGATCTGGATTCGCCCGCCCGGCGCCCCGGAGTCGGTGATCACCGGGTTCCTGGCCCGCCCGGACAACGCGAAGACGCTGGTGCTGGTCGGTGCGCCCGGGGAGAACCCACCCGGCGAGGTGTGGGACGAGCTGAGCACGTATCTGCGCGGCCTGCCGGAGCAGCGGTTGAGCCGGCTGGAGATGAAGGATCTGGTCGCCGAGCGACCCGACCGCCACCTGCCGGAGGACCGCCGGTTGGTCGAGTACCACGAGGCGGCGCGCCGGATCGGGCACAATTTCACCGGTAAGCCCACCTTGGAGGCCAAGGAGGAGCTCTGGGCGTACCTGTCGGACACGCTCAACCCGACCGGGCCGGGACACGTGCCGGTGCCGGAGTTCGATCCGACACTCAACGCCCCCGGCCGTCCTGGCACTGACAAAGGCCATGATCTGCACGGTGGCTTCGAACATCGTCGTTGGCGTCTGCTGCTCTCCGACAAGCTGGACACCTGGCAGGCCGTGGTCACCACGATGCGCCACGAGTGGGAGCACGTCGAGCAGTACTTCCTGATGGCCCGCTACCTGGCGGCCACCCACCGCACGGTGGCGGACCTGCGGCGGCACCTCGCCGTCGAGGACGACCGGGTGCTCCAGGCCGCGCTGGACGACCCGGCCGTGCCGGGCACCGACGACCACGAGTACGGCGAGCAGTTGTACCGGGGGAGGCTCGGTGCCGATCGGGGGGCGACCGAGGCGGTGGAGGCGCGTCGGCGCGAGCTGTACCGGGTGTACAAGGACACCGTGCAGCGCAAGCGGGCCAACGACGCAGACCCGGCCCGGACCCTGCGCGGTGGGGCCGAACTGGCGCTCCAGACGATCCGTGCCAACGCCGCGTACGCCGCCTCACTCGTCGAGTACGCCGCGCTGCCTCTGGAGGGCCCGGCGATCGAGCGGGAACGGCAACTGGACCGGCTGTTCGCCTGGGACACCATGCCGGACGCGGTGCCGGTCGGCGTCGCCACCGGACCTCGGCCCGGCCGTGCGGCAGATCGTGCCGGAGCGGCTGGGGTCGGACCGGCACCGGACGAGTCCGCCGAGGTCACCGCCAGCCCACCCGTGCCGGCCGAAGCCGCCGTGGCGCTCGCGCCGACGAATCCGCTGCTGGACCACCGGCTTCTCGTGACCGCCGACCGCGAGCTGCACGAGGCGGTACGCGAGCTGGTCCGTGCCGACTACGGGCGGCTCTCCGGCAGGTCGGGAGAAGCCGCGCAGCAGGACGGCTGGCGGAACCTGGCGAACCTCGTCCTGCGGCACGCCGGGTTGCCCGAGCTGGGACCCGACGGCCTCCACATCGGTCAACCGGCCGAGGGACACCTGGGCGGATTCGACCGGCGGTCGTGGACGATCGGGCTCGCCGACGGCTCCGTCGAACACCTGCTCCGTACGCTGATGCACGAGCTGGTCCATGTCGAGCAGGTCACGCTCGTCGGCCGGCTGCCGGCGGGCCGCCCCGACGGCGTCGCGCTGGATTCGCTCGTCCACGACGCCCGGGTCCGTGACGAACTCTCCTCGACAGCGGTGGATGTCGGTAGCCCTGGGCACAGCATCGCCGGGTGGATGCGGCCGGAACTGGAACCGCAGGGCGAAGCTCGGGCGACAGAGATCATCGCCGCGGTGGGTGCCGCGCAGTCCCGCATCGACGTGACGCCGACACTCCTGCACGAAGTCGACCGCCTCGGCGGGTTCAACGCCGGAGTCCGTGGCCGATTGGCGCGGGGCCACGACGGCGTGCTCCGACACTTCGCCGAGGCGATGACCCGATACCTGAACCTGCCGCTGGAGGCTCAGGCACACCTCGTGCAATTCGACTTCGACTCCGACGGTGTGGCGCGGGACTGGCGACGGGAACCGCAGGCACAGGTGCTTCCACTCCCGGGGTACGTCGTCGAGGCGATCGTGGCGGGCAGCGTCGTCCGTCCGCAGGGCGTCGTGGTGACACCGCCACCTCGGCTCGCCCATCCCGGTCGTCCACAGGTGCTGATCCACCTGACCGACCTCGGCGACGCCGAGCAGGTGCTGCCCGAGCTGGCGTCGTCGCTGCCCGCCCACGCGTTGGTGGAACTGCACGGCGCGCCGGGAGGCCGGCTGTTCACCGTCGAGGAGTTGGCGGTGCTCTCCTCGGCGCTCGACGACGGCCAGCGGCTGATCGTCGCCCCGGACCTGGTGGCACCCGCCGGTGAGTTCGCCCGTCACCTGCTGCCGTTCTCCCGGACGCACGCGCCGACCCTGGCCCCGTTCGCCGCCTACTACCTGCTCCACCCGAGTTCGCGGCCACCGTTCCTGCCGATGCCCTTCCCGTACCTCATGCGGAATGTGGGCGTCGGGACCTTCGAGCTGTATCCGGGTTGGCATGTGGTCGCGGTGGGCGACCGGGCATGGATCGGCCCGGCCGACGGGCAGCCCGACCTGACCGGTGTGCCACACGCGCGCCTGGTGATCGGCAGCCCCGGCCAGGAGACGCCGTGGGCGGTGGTCAGCGCCGGACTCTGGCTGGCCCGGATCCTGGCCGGTCAGGTCGGGGCCACCGTCGACGAGGGCTTCGTCCACGTGTTCCGACCGGCGATCGCACCCGCCGACACTCCGGCGGCCGTCACCGACGACGTGCTCCACGCGGTCGAGGACCGCGACCGTGAGCTGGTACGCCTCGCCTTCGGCGCGGAGTACGTCCCGGCATCCGGGAGTGCCGTCGGGGTCCCGCACCTCGACAGGAACCCGTTCAGGCTGGTGGAGTCCGCCGACTACGAGCTGTACTACGTGGTGGACGCCCTGCTCCACCTGGCCGGCGTCGGACCGGTCGCTCCGCTCGTGGCACCGTCGCGCGCGGTCGACGCGCTGACCGGGTTGGCGGACCGGCTGGGCCTGAGCGATCCGGCCGAACCCGATTCCGGCGCGCTCGCCGCCCGGCGTGCCCTGCTGGCGGCGGGACGACTGGCGGCCGTCGCGTACGGTCCGGGTGGCCTGACCATGTCGAGACTGCGTGCGGCGTGGCACGTGCACACGACGGCGGGAGATCCGGCGCTTCCTGCCGTCACCCGGGCGAGGACGCTGGTCGAGCGGGTCGTTCCCGCACGCCACGTCCAGGACCTGGACCGGGAGCTTCCGCTGCTCGTGATGCGGGTGCTGGAGCCGGTGGCGATGTCGGGCGGCTCCCGGTCGGCGCTCGGCCCGTCCTACGATCGGTCGGGCGAGTGGCTGATCCGGATACTCCAAGGTACGAGGGCGACCGATGACGGGGCGGCGACCCTCTGGTGGCCCGGTGCGGACCTGAGCCACGTACCCCTCAAGGTCTGGGCGGCACTGCCCATGCTTGCCGAGATCGACGACGTCCTGGTGGTGGGTTACCAGGCAGGCCCGGACGGGCTGCCGCTGCTCGACGGCCGACCCGCCGCCGACCACCAGGTCCTCGGTGGTGCCGCCCTGCTGGCCCAGCTCGGTGACACGCTGCGTACCGAGCTGAACGGCGGTGACCCGAGCCGGCAGCGGGTCTTCCTGACTCCGCTCGTCGACGATCCGGCGGTCGAGGACTCGCTCGACGGGCTGCGGACCGACCTCGCCGCGCTGGACAAGCGGCTGGGCTGGGGAGTGCGGCTGGCGGCGTCGGTGTCGACCGGGATGGACGAGACGGATTCGGCCGGCGGCGATCCGGACGACATGGAGATCACCGCGAGCCCGCCCGATCCGGCGGAGGAGCCGGTGCGGGTCGGGTCGTGGCCGCCCGTCCTCCTGTCGTCCCAGGCGTTCCCCCTGCTGCACGAGCAGGTGGCCATCGTGTCGCCCGAGTCGTCACCGTCCGGCTCGCGCGTGACCTCGCGGGCGGTGTCTCGGGCGGTGTCGCCGTCCGGCTCGCGGGCCGTGTCGCCGTCCGGTTCGCGGACCGTCCCCGCGTCCGTGAGCGCGACGGAGGCACCGGATGAGCCGGTCGCGCGGGCGATGGTGGCCCTGGTCGACGCGTATGCGCCGGGGCGTGCGGAGCACGACTGGGAGGTGACCGCGCCACAACCCGGCGGACCGGTGCCACGTGGCCCGCTGGCCGACCTCTTCACCGTCGAGGCGCTGTCCGGTTGGCCGGCTGGTGTGCTGCGCGCCGGGGTCGTCCTGCGTCCGGTCGGCAGCACCGGGGACCGGCGGTTCCGGTTGGTGGTCCGGGCCGAGACGGCGGGTTCCTACCGGCACCTGGAATCGGATGGGGACGTTCACCGGTACGGAGTGCCACTGCTGGTGACGGTGCGGCTGGAACACACCGGCCCGGTGCCGGTCGGGCCGCTGCTCGAGTCCGCGTCCGAGTTGCCGCAGTCGCGGGCGGTGCTGCTCGATCAACGGGTCGCGGTGACGGACGAGGTGCTGCGGCAGCCGGGAGTGCGGATCCGGCGCGGCGGCGTGGAACAGGTGGCGGCGCTGCCCGGCGGTCCGGACGAGACACTGGAAGCGCTCAGGCTCGCAGCGCTGCGGGTGCCCGAAGGAGCCGCGCTGCCCGGGCAGGTCGTGGTGGCCGGGATCGCGGCATCGGTGCGGGTGTTGCAGGACGCGGTGGTGGCCGAGCTGACCTCGGGCCGGTGGGCGGAGAGCTGGTCGGCGCGGACCCGCGCCGGTGTGCGGTCCCGTTCGGTGCTCGCCGATCCGGTCACGTTGGACGGGCTGTCCCACGCCCTGTCCGAGCCGGGGTTGGTCGACGCGCTGCGCGGGCAGC
The DNA here is from genome assembly GCF_013364215.1 of Verrucosispora sp. NA02020. Lineage (NCBI taxonomy): Bacteria > Bacillati > Actinomycetota > Actinomycetes > Micromonosporales > Micromonosporaceae > Micromonospora > Verrucosispora sp. NA02020. Next base: position 758,322 of record NZ_CP054923.1, read on the forward strand.
CGGTGGCGGTGGGCCCCCTGTCGGTCGGGCTGGCGGCGTTCGACGGGGTCCGGCTGGGTCAGGTGACCCGAGCGGGTGCTCCGGAGGTACGCGTCCGGGCGGGCCTGCTGGTGCAGGTGGCGCTGCGGGAGACGGTTCGACCTCCGGCGGGTCCGGCCGGGTCGCCACCGCCTTTGGCGTTCCGCCTGGACGGGGCGGTGGAGCTGTCGATGCCGCCGGAGTTGGCGGATCAGATCCTCGATGTGCGTACGCCGCCGTACGAGGCCGAGGCGCCCCCGGCGTATCAGCGGGCCGCGGCGTCGGCGTGGGGTGTGAGCGACGAACAACAGCGGCTGCTGACCGACGTGTTGGGCGGGCCGGGAGCCTGGGACCGGCTCCTGGAGAGTCAGCCGTTCGGGTTCGACGGCCCGGCGTTCTGGCGTCTGGCGGGGCTGCTGGAGGTGATCGACGAGAGCGGTCGGGTCCGGGATCGGTCGCGGTTGGCCGGGCTGGCGCGATGGGTGCAGGTCATCGAACGGGTGCCGGACCCGTCCGAGGTCGAGGCGTTGGCCGTGGGGGCGGTGCTGACGCAGACGCGTGCGGAGTTGTCGGCGGCGGAGAACGCCCTCCAACGGGCCGGAGAGGTGCTCCGCTCGTCGGCGTACCAGCATCGGTCCCTGGAGACCGAACTGCGCGGCCTCGACCGTCGGATCGCAGGGTTGTCCGCGACGGTGACCGACGGCGCGGCGGCATCCGAGCTCGCCGCCCTCCGCCGGGAGCGCGACAGGGTCACGAACGCGTTGCCGGCTGCCGTCGCGCATGAAGCCCATGCGTTGGACGAGTTGAGCCTGCGACGCGACGTCGACGCCCGGCTACGGGACGGTCTTGAACGTCTTGTCGCCGATCCGTCGGGGTCGGCACGGCTGGCGACCGTCCGGCGGGCCTGGTTCGCGATCGCCATCGAGCTCGGTGTCGAGCCGGGTGCCCTCGAAGTGATGAGCGGTGAGGTCGCTGCGGTGGCGGTCGGGCGCGGTGACGCCTCGCCGACGGAGTTCCTGGCCGACCTGCGGCGGCGGCTACGGCCGCTCGGGGTGTTCACCGACAACGACCTGGCGCTGCTGGCCGGCCTCGGTCGGCGGATGGCGCTGGGTCCATCCGACGTACCCGCCCTCGCGTGGCTCAACGATCGGGGTGTGCCGCTCGAGTTGGTGGACGGCCTTCCGGACGAGTTGGCGAACACGACGGTCACCTGGGCCTCGAAACAGCACCTCCGGGGCGACGACCCGGCATCGGTGGCCCGGGAACTCGGTCTGGCGGGCGCACCGGCGCTGAACGGGCTCGTCGACGTGCTCCGGGACGCCGCCGTGGCGGCCCGGCCGGTGGGTCGCGCCACGCAGCCGTCCGGGGACGACGATCGTGGCCAGTGGTCGGAGTCGATGCAGGACTGGTGGTCCGCCCTGCTGATGATCCGTGACCTGGTGGACGTCGTGGTACGGCGTTCGCCGGTGCCGATCATGAACGCTGAGCAGGGTGCGGCGGTCGCAGCCGGGGTGCTCCGGCTTGCCCAGGAACTGGGCTTCCGGACGCCTCGGCACCTCCTGCGGTATGCCGTGTTGAGTGCGCGGCTCGGCTTCCCGGTCACGACGCTCTCCGCGTACCTGCCGTCGCGGCACATGCGCCTGCAGGTGTACCGGTTGCTCGGCAACCTGCCGATGGCCGAGATCGAGGAGTTCCTGACCGATCTGGTACGGCATCGGCCGGTGGACCTCCAGCAGGGCGGGAACGTCTCGGTACCGCGCCCGGTGGGAGAGCGGGAGGCAGCCGCGTGGGCCTCCCGGTTCGGTGTGTCGGCCGACGCCATCCGGACGGCGGCAGCGAGTCCCCTGGTGGACCTGCCTCGCCTGGTCGGGTTGGCCGACCAGATGGGGTTGGCGGGCGAGCAGGCGCAGTGGCTGTGGACGGTGACGTCGCAGATTGGCCGGTTGGCGGCCGACCTGCCGAGGCTCGCGTACCGGGCGGGTACGCTGCCGCAGGTCCTGCTCGAATGGAGTTGGCGGATGGACGCCGACCCACGGGACCTGATGCCGTTCCGGTCGGCGCTACGCCTGGTGGCGGCCCCGGACGCGTCGGTGACGTACGCCGACCGGCTCACCGTCCAGGAACTGGTGGCGCACCTACAGAGCACCGTCGCTCACGGGATCGAGGCGTGGTGGTGGGTCCTGTGGGTCGGCGCGCACACGCCGTCCAGCGAGGGGCCTGACGGGCTCACTCCCGGCGAACTGCTGGACCGGATCCGGGCGTACCCGACGGGGATCTTCGAGAGCCCGGGGACAGAGAACGCGTCCGACCTCACCCAGATGGTCGCGGACCTTCCCGAGGACTACACCGCCGGTATCGAGCCGCTCTCGTCCCTGCCGACCGGGCGGAACGCGGACCACTGGTTCGGCGACTGGTTCGAGGAGCGTTTCGCCGTACCCGAAGGCTCCATCACCCGCGACATGGCGAGCCGGCCGTGGCTGGACCATCTCGCGGTGCTCGACGACGCACGCAGGCTCGGGACGGAACCGAGCGAGGCCCTCGATCACGCACGGCGGACCGGTGGCGGTGATCTGACCGTGATGCGGTCGGACGAGCTACCGGACGCTTTCTCCACCCCTGCCCTGACGGACCTGACCCGCCGGTGGGACCTGCGCCTCTACCAACTCGAACCGGTGATGCACCTGCTGGACCACGGCACAGCGGCCATTCCTGCCGACGAGTTGCCGGGACGTCTGCTGGCCCAGGTCTGGGGATCGGTGGAGCGAGTCCCGGCCAGCCAGTCCGCAGCCGTCCTGCCGATTCGGGCCCTGGCGGACATGGCCCTGTCCGCCGACACCTGGCCTCCGATGACCGCCGGTGACGATCCTCGGCTGCTCCGGTGGATGACCGGTGTGACGGGCCTGGACTGGACGACGGACACCGACCCTTCGCGGGCGACCACTCTGCGCCACCTGATCGAGGCCGGATATCTGACCGCACTGGGCAACCTGGCTCGCAGGGTGGGCCTGCCGCAGCACGAACGGGCGGCGCTCGCGAGCCGGCTGCGGATCAGCCAGGAGTGGGTGACGGCGCTCAGCCTCCGGATCGGCTCGGTGCCGACGCGCATCGTCGAGCAGGCCGCCCGACTGGGCGTGGCGGACCCCGCGCGCCTGTTCGCGCTCGCCTCCCTGCTCGGCGTCGACCCCCGCATCCTCGGCCCCGACGACGATCTCGGACGACTCAACGGCACACCCGGATCGGACCGCCTCGGTGCGGCGGGCGAGGTCGCCGCCACGATCCGGGCCCGGCCCGACTGGCCGGCCCGACGGATGCACGGCACCCTGACCGACGATCTGTTCCGGGTCGTGCAGTCGTCCGAGGTCGCACCGGCCCAGGTGGTGACGCTGCTGCGCAGGCTGCCCCAACTCCTGAACGACGACGGTTCGTGGCTCGGTCTGCCTCGGCTACTGAGGATCGCGGTGCGGCTGGGCGGGCGGCCTGAGCCGGTGGCGCTGTACGCCAACACGAACCGGCCACCGTTCGTTCCCGGCCGCCCACAACCCACCGACGAGCAGGTGATCGCCGCCTACCAGGAGTGGACGGAGCGCCTGCGCGACAGGTACGGGCTCGACCCGATCGACGTGTGGCGGGTGTGGAACGGCGACGGTTCCGCGATTCTCGCGCGGGGCGATGTCGCCGAGATCCGCCTCGCGGCGATCCAGCACGCGGGCGACGATCTGGCGGGAATGACGAGCCGCCTGGCCGCGAACACCGGTCAGGACGTGTTGGATGCCATCGAGACGGTGACACGCGGATCAATCCGTGGTGCCCGGGTGCCGTTCCTGCCGGACGTCGCGGTGCCCGACGGGGTGCACATCAGGTTCAGGGTGCGCCAACTGGCGGATGGACCGCGCGCGCGGCTCGCGAGGATTCTCGACGGTGTTCCCGGTGCCGCCTTCCAGCAAGGCGGATTGAGTTGGGACCACGTCAGCTTCACGTTCGCCTCAGACGGCGGTGGCTGGGCAGACCTGACGAAGGTGCTGAGAGCCTTCGGACCGAATCCCGGCAATCGGCCGCGCCAGGTGCACGTGGACGTGCGTCACGGGTACGGAACGGACCGCGCCGCCTACCTCCGACTCGCGCACCTCTACTACTCGCACAGCGACGTCCTGACCACCGCCGGAGTGGCACCCTTCGACGACCTCGACGTCTATCGCGCGCAGTTGAGCCTTCCGCAGTTCCCGACGTACGAGCACTTCCTCGCCTACCACGGCGCTGAGCGCGGAGCGTTGTGGATCGGCGCCGCACCGCGATCCGGCGACGTCATCCGGTTCAGGACCGGGATGGACGCGCCAACCGATCCCGGCACCGTCCAGGCGCGCGTGTTGATGATCGCGGAACTCGTCCGGTCGGCCCGACGCCCGATCGAGGACGCCGCCCTCTGGGCCCGGCAGTTCGAGCTTCCCGGGGCCCGCCGTCGTGCTCGCGATGGCGGCGCCGCGCGGGAGTTGGGAGCCGATGGGCGCTGGCTGGCCTCGCTGCACGCCGATCCGGCACTACGGGCCCAGGCTGCCCTGCTGATCCTGGCCGGTAGGGACGAGCCGTACCAGTACGGGTCTTCCCGGCCGGCCGTGCCGGGGCTGGGTCCGGTGTGGTCCGATCCCGTCGTCACGTCCGCGTCCGCCGCGACGTCGGTGGCGTCGAGCCCGGCCCCGGTGGACGACGACGGCGACGTGGAGATGGACGGCAGTCCGCCCGACCCGACCGAGGCGCCGGTGGCGGTCGGATCCTCGCCGCCCGCGCTCGTACCGTCCGCAGCGTTTCCCCTGGCGTACGACCAGGAGAGCCTGACCGCACCGGATCCGGCGGTGCCGAATCCGGCGGCGGAGGCGGCGACCCGCCTGGTTCGCACGTACGTGCGGAGACTCTCGCGGAGCCGCTGGGAGGTGGTCGGTACGCCGGGCCGATCGGCCGAGCGGTTGACCGAGTTGCTCTCCACCGAGCGCCTCAAGGACCTGTCTCCCGCGCAGCTTCGAGCCGGTGTGACCATGCGGCCGAGTCCTTCCGGAGAAGGCGGGGACGAGCGGTTCCGGTTGGTCGTGCAGACCGAGCCGGCCGGTGCCTACCGGCATGTCGAGTCGGCCGACGGTGCGCACCGATACGCGTCCTCGCTGCTGGTGACGGTGCGACTGGAGCACACCGGGCCGGTGCCGGCGGGGAGCACGGGCTCCGAACCGGTCACGGATCTGCCGCAGACCCGCGCGGTGCTGCTCGACCAGCGGGTCACGGTGGCGGACGAGGTGCTGGCGCAGCCGATGCCCCGGACGGCTCCCACCGGCGTCGAGCGGGTGCCGGCGCTGCCCGATGGCCCGCGGGAGACGCTCCGCGCGCTCGGCCTACGGCCGCAGTCGGTGACCGGGCACGACGTACGGAACGGACAGGTCCGGGTCAGCGCGATCGCCCCGACGGCGGCGCGGACGCTGCACGACGCGGTGGTCGCGGAACTGCGCTCGGGTCGTTGGGCGGTGCACCGGCCGGCGGGTGCCTCGGGTGGCGTGCGGGACCACCCGGTGCTGGCCGACCCGGCCGGGGTGGACGGGATCCATCACGCGCTCTCCGCGCCGGGACTGACCGCGCTGCTGCCCGGTGCGCTCGGCGGACCGGGCGCGGCGGCCGGTCCGCTCCGGGTCGAGCTGGCGATGTTCGGCGGGGTGCGGCTGGGCCGGTCCGGCCGAGGCGAGACCGCGCGCGAGCGGATCCGGGTCGGCTTGCTGGCGCAGGTGACTCCGGCGGGTTCGCCGGACGCGTCACCACTGGCGATCCGCCTGGACGACGCGGTGGAGCTGTCGGTGTCGTCCGACACCGCCGACCGGATCCAGCGTGACGCCCGTCCCCTGCACGAGGAGTCGCCCACCTACGAGCGGAAGTCACCGTCGGTGTCGGGGCTGAACGCCGAGCAGCAGGCCATGCTCACCGACGCGCTCGGCGGCTCCGACGCCTGGGACCACCTGCTGAGGAGTCAACCGAACGGGTTCGACGGCGCCGCGTTCCTGCGGTTGGCCGGGGCGCTGGCGGTGATCGACGAGAACGGTCAGGTCGCCGACGCTGACCGGCTGAACCGGATGGTGCGCTGGGTGCAGCTCATCGAGCGGGTGCCGGAGCCGTCCCAGATCGAGCCGCTGGCGTTGGCGGCGGTGCTGACCCAGGCGCGCGCCGCGTTGGCGCACGCGGAGGCCGAACTGGTCCAGGCCGAGAAGACGCACTGGTCGGCGGAGTACCAGCACCGCTACTGGCAGTCCAAGGCGACCGGCCTCGACCAGAAGGCGGAAGGTCTCCGGGGTCACGCGGAGGAACTGCGACGTCGGGTGCACCGACACCAGGAGTCGCTTCCCGACGCTGCGGCACCGGTCACGCGACTCGCCGACGTGCAGGCGGCACTGGCGACGGTGTCGGCGGACGTCGACAAGGTGCGCGCCGCGTTGGCCGGCGCTGCCGATGAGAGACGTCGTGCGGCGCGGGAAGTAGCCGCACTTCGCATCGAGGTCGCCGGACTCCGCCGGGAACTGGCGTCGCTGCGCGCGAACCCGTCGAGTGCGGTGCAGGTGCCCGTGGTCCGGCAGGCATGGTTCGCGCTCGCCGTGGAACTCGGCGTGGACCCGTACGCGCTCGAGGTGTTCGGTGGCGCGCTGGCCGCGACGATGGTCGGGCGGAGTGAGATCGCGGCCGGGGAACTGTCGGCCGAGCTGCGACGGCGGCTACGTCAGTACGGGGTGTACACCGACAACGACCTGATCATGTTGGCGGATGTCGGCAGGCGGCTGATCCTGGATCCGGCTGACCTACCCGTCCTGCGGTGGCTCAACGACCGGGGCGTGTCGTTGGAGTTGTTGGAGGCGTTGCCGGCCGACCTGTTGGTCACGGCCTTCAACTGGGCGTGGGAGCAGCATCATCGTGGTGATCCGGCTTCGGTGCCGGAACTCGGCCATCGCGAATCCGGTGAGCCGGACGGTTGGCCCGCTCTGCTGAGCGGTCGCCTCGGCTTCCCGATCACGTCGCTGCTGGCGGACTCGTCGTCCCGGCACCTGAAGCTGCTGCTCTACCGGATGCTCAGCGACCGACCGATGGACGACGTCAGCAGGTTCCTCGACTCGCTGACGCCGCCTCCGTCGTACCGCAGCGTGCCCCCGGTCAGCGAGGAACAGGCGGCCCGGTGGGCGGCCCGGTTCGGGGTGACCGCCGACGAGGTGCGGGTCCTGGCCGCGAACGCCTGGGCCGACCTGCCCCGCATGGTCGGTCTGGCCGAGCGGATGGCACTGGACGACGGCGAGGCGCACTGGCTGTTCGACCTGACCCGCACGATCGGCCGGGTGGCCACCGACTTGCCGAGACTGGCGTATCGGATGGGCGTGCGGCCGCAGGTCGTGCTCGAATGGAGTTGGCGGATGGCGGCCGACTCGCGGGACCTGATGCCGTTCCGGTCGGCGGTGCGTCTGCTGCCGACCACTCCGCCGCCGGTACCGGCGGAGAACCGGCTCTCCGTCGCGGAACTGGTGTCGAACCTTCGGGACAGCCTCGACACCGTGACCGACGCGCCGTGGTGGGCGTTGTGGATCGCCACGCACACCCCGTCGACCCTGGGTCCCGACGGACTGACGCCGGGAGAGCTGTACGACCTGCTGGGTGAGGAGACGCAACACGTCTTCGTGTATCCGGGGACGCTGAGCGCGGTGAACCTCCTCGACCGCATCAGGGATCCGTACCGGCCCCTTCGGGACTACGCGGAGATCAGCCCGTTGCCCGCCGAGCGGGCCGCCGACCAGTGGTTCGCCACGTGGTTCGGTGAGCAGTTCGGCGTTGGTGAGATGGTCATCCACCACGACCTGATGAGGCGGCCAGGTCTGGACCACCTCGCGGTACTCGACGAGGCCGCCAGGATGGAGGTGGAGCCGTCCAGGCCCCTCGAGTACGCCTGGTGGTCAGGCGGCGGGGACCTGGCAGCGACGCGTGCGTTCGGGTTGCCCGCCGGCGAGCCCCAGGCCGGGCTGATCGAGTTGGCCACTCAGTGGGGCGTGCACCTGCACCAACTCACACCGATCGTCCCCGTGCTGCCTCGGGAAGCCGATTTCTGGGCGCAGGGTGTCGAGCCGGTCATGACGAGCGTGCTGACCCGGATCTGGGGCGGTGCGGAGTCGATCCCGGCGGACAGCTATGAGGCGACGAACCTGCTGCTGACGTTCCTGACCGACCAGGGGATCAGGGCGGATCGCGATTGGGTGTCCAGCGCCCATTCTCTGCGGGGGCTGTGGCTCACCTGGCAGTGGGGACTGGACTCCACTGCGGAGACGGAGAGCTTGAGACTCTTCGACGAGTTGTCCTCGGAGAGTAATGGCAGTTACCTGGAACTGCTGCGAGAACTCGCGAATCGGATGAACCTGTCTAAGCTGGCACGAACGGCGTTGGCCGACCGGCTGGGGATCAGCACGGGCTGGGTGGACGCCTTCAGCCTCCGGATCGGGACGGTGCCCGACGGGGTCGTCGACCAGGCCCGCCGCCTGGGGGTGACCGATCCGGCCCGGCTGTTCGCCCTCGCCGCCATGCTCGGCGTCGACCCGAGGGTGCTCGGACCCGAAGACGGTCTCGACCGGCTGAACGAGGACTCCGGCGACGCTCGCTTCGATGTCGCGTACGACGTCGCCACGTCGATCCGGGCCCGCTCCGACTGGCCGGGGCGGTCGTCGGGCGACACGATCACCGATCGGCTGTTCCGGTTGGTGAAGCGGTCGTGGACCATCCCGTCGAACCTTCCGACCCTGCTCAACGACGACGGCAGTTGGCTCGGTGTCGACCGGTTGCTGGAGGTCGCAGAGCGGCTGCACACTGCACCGGAGTCGGTGGCTCTGTACGCGAACACCCAGCGGCCACCGGCCGTGTCGGGCGATGGGCAGCCCACGACCGAGCAGGTGGTCACGGACTACCAGGCGTGGGCGGAGTCCGTATACCAGAAGTACGCCCTCGGTCCGAAGCAGCTCTGGCGGGTCTGGAACCGGGAGGGCACGGCGTCTCTCCACCGTTACCACGTCCGCGCGATCCAGGCCGCCGCGCTGGCGTCCGCAGAGCCCACCGAGGCCACCGAACTGTTCGACCGGTTCACCGCCGGTGCCAACCCGCTCCGGGCGGTAGAGGAGCTGGCGCGGGCGCGCGTACCCGGCGCCTGGCTGGTGCCGTTCCAGCCGGAGGCACCCGAGCCGGCCGGGGTGACGATCTGGCTGTCGCTGCGGTTGTCCACCGGCGGACAGTCCCGTGAGCTGCAAGAACAGGTGGCAGAGTATCCCGGCGCCATTCTGCTGGGGAACGATCTGCTCTACGAGTTCGGCGCCGGTCGCGGCGACTGGGCTGGACTGGCCCGCCTGGTGGAGATCGTCCCTCGGCAGGTCGCCGGGGAGTCCGTGATGATCTCCGTGCGGTCCGGGTACGGCATGGACGCGGCCGCCTACCTCCGGCTGGCTCACCTCTATCACACGCAGGCCGACGTGTTGACGATTGCCGGACTGACCCCCTTCACCGACGAGAGCGCCTACGCGGCCAGAGAGTTCGACTCCTTCGAGGAGTTCCTCGGGCACCACCGCGATGGCTCACTCCTCATTCGCGCGAACTGGCGCTCCGGCGACCATGTCGCGTTCGTCCTGGCTCCCGGTCAGGTCTGGCCCGGTGTCCTGCAGGCCCGCGTGCGGATCGCGGTGGAACTCGTCCGGATCGCCCGGCAGCCGTTGTCGCCGCAGTGGTGGAGCCAGCGTTTCACCGGCCCCGGCTTCCAGGACCCGTCGCGGGCGGGCGGCCCACGCCGACTCGGGGACCGGGCACACCGACTGATCGAGCTGCTCCCCGATCCAGCGCTGCGGGTCCGAGCGGCCGGGCTCGTTCTCGGCGGCCCACAGGTCCGCCACCACGCCGAACCACAGGCATCGGGGCTGGGGCGGGTACTCGCCGATCCCACCCTCGCCCACACGCCGTTCGCGGCGCCACCGATGCCGAGCCCGGATCGCGTACGCGAGATCCTCGCCTCCGACCCGTCGACGTCCGGCCTCGACGTCGAAGCTCTGACCGCCCGGCTGAGCAACGCCACCGACGAGCGGGACGAGCGGGTCAGCTGGCAGGAGGCGGTGCTCCGCGCGGCGATCCACGGGAGGGTGGATCTCGCCGGCCTGCTGACCGGGCAGCTCTGGCCGGTTCTGGCCCGCCAGCTGATCACCGGCCGGATGGCGCTACCCGACGAGGTCGTCCGGACGGCGTACCGCTTCGTCGCCCAGACCTCGGACGCGGACTGGACGAGCCTGCTCTCCGAGCGGATGCCGCGGCCACTGTGGAACCTCACGGCGCCGAACCGGGTGGACGAGGAGGCCGCGGACGGGCGGGGCGACTGGCCCGACCTTGGTGTGCCCGGAGCGCGACCGCCCGCGCAGAGTCTGGTGCCATGGTTGCGGGGCCGTGTCTCGGTCGGCGAGGACCCGTTGCCGTACCTCGTCGAGAACGCGTTGGATGGTCTGGCGGGACCCGACACGGGCACCACGTTCGGCCTGCAGCTCGTCATCGAACAGGAGGATTCCGCAGACGCCGCGTCGCACGGTGCGTACGGTGAGATCAGCTATTACATGACCCCGGTGTGGCAGGGCCTCCGGGAGGCCGTACCCGGTGTGGGGCTGATCAGCGAGGTGGTGCACCCAGGGGGGTACCGACTCACGGCACAGGGACTGGTGGACAGCCCTGCGGTGTGGCGGGCCCTCGGTCTGTTGATCGACACGGTGCGGAATCTGACCGCCCGGGCAGAGCTGCCGCTCACCATCGACGTCGAGACCGCCGCCACGCGAAGCGGACTCTTCTCGCCCGAGGCCCTCCACCGGGCCGCCGAGACGTACTCGGAACTCCTGCAGCGGATGTCGTCCGGCCCGGACCGCGCCGCCGTCAGCACGCGGACCGACTCGGAGCGCATGTTCGAGAGCACCGGCGACGGTGTGCGCACCACATCGATGCCGCTGCACCTCGCGTTCGGGCTGGCCGGACTACAGGCCCGGCTGCGGGTCGTGCTCGCACTGGTCCGGGCGGCGGAACGCGGCGGTGCGGGGACCGACGGGGGCGTCCCGTCGCTCGGTGACGGGACCGGGCGGTTCGATCCCGACCTGGTCTGGCTCGACGACTGGCTGCTCGACCTGTCCGGCTGGACGGATCTGCACGCCCTGCTGGACACGCTGGACCTGGACCCGCCGGGAGCCGTGCAGGTCGCGACGCTGTTCCAGCTGACGTCGTGGTATCCGCCCGGCGAGGAACGAGTAGGACTACCGCGTGGGATCCGGTGGATGCCGGATGTGCCGCTGCTCACGCTCGACGAGGAACACCCGGCCGCGTTCCTCGCTGCGGTCGTGGAGAGCAACCCGGAGACCCCCGTCCGGGACATCGTGCGGGAGCGGGCTTCGCACCGACTGCCGCTGCGGTTCCGGCACGGGCTCTACGCTCGGTTCCACGCGTTCGCCGCCGCGCTCCCACCCGACGCGGACCTCGGATCCGCACGCGCCGTGCGGCGCAGGGCAGCCGCGAGAGTGTGGAACGAGCTGGACCGCAGCAACGAGCCGGTGAGCGTGTGGCACGAACGGTTCCAGGCGCAGAACCGGCTATCGGCGTGGACCTCACCCACCTCAGTCCCGGCCGTCCCCGACGCGTACGAGTCGGCCCGCTCGGTCTGGCTGGCCACTCCGGCCCGTCCGGAGGCCGCCACCGCGGAGGACGTCGCGGCGCTCCGGACCGCAGCCGGCTGGTTGGACACCGTGCCGTCCGATTCCGCCGCGCGCCTGCAGCACCACATCGGCACATGGCTGGCACGACAGGACCCGGATCGGTTCTCCGTGTCGATGCCCGAGATGCAGGTGCGGCCGGGCCGGTGGGCGCAGCACGGTCTCCTCGGTGCCGTCATCGACGCCGCCCGGTGGCAGGGTGTCCGCCTGCCGTCCGGTGTCCGCGCACCGGGGCGCCTCCGCCGCCACGTGCTGGCGCAGATCGCGCAGCACGACGACCTCGTCCGCGACCTGCTCGGCGCGGGACCGACACAGCTCGCCGAGGAGGTGCCGCCCGGAGCGTTCGTCGATCTGGTGTCGAGCCTCCCGGCGGCGGCCCCGGCGCCCGAACCGACCGCGCATCGACGGAGCATCGTCGAGGAGAACGTCCGGCGCGAGCATCCGGGGATCAGCGATCAGGAGTTCGCGCACCGGGTCCAGGCCGCGCTGGACGGATGGCTACCCGAGAACCGGCGGCAACACCTGCGCGGCCGGTTGCTCCAGACGCAGGAGACGGCAGCTCAGATGCGCCAGGCCGTGATGGCCAGCGTCGGACCGCGTCCGACGCTGGCCGCCGCGTTGCGGCGTGCCATCGACGGCCGGGCGGGCGATCTGGCGGGTTACCTGGGTTCCTGGGAATCCCGCAGTCCGACGGCGAGCCGGCACCTGGTCGTCCTCCTGGCTCGTGCACTCGACATCGACATCGTGATCCGCAGCGGTGCGATCGCCGAGAGCACCAATCCGGGCGCGCGTCCGGTTCTGCACCTGGACCGGTCGGCCGGCACGGCGTACCGGCCGTTGTCGCCGGTCGGGACCGAAGCATCGACTCCCTCCGGGACGCCGAACCTGCCGCGGCTCGACGCCGCCGACCCCGAGCTGACCACCGAGGTGCGTGCCCGGGCCCGTGACCAGTACGCGGCGCTCGCCGGTGGCGACCCCGCGCGGTCGCAGGCGTGGACGGCGCTGACGGACCTGCTGACCGACTGGGTCGGCCTTCCTGAACTCGCCGTCGAGGTGGTGCCGGGGTTCGGCTCAGGTGTGAACTACTCACAGTGGGCGGTGCAACTCGGTCCCAGTTCGGTCGACCACGACCTCGGCGCGCTGTTCGCCGAGATTCTGCGCGCCGAGCAGCGGATGCTCGTGGAGCAGGCGTCGTACGCGGGGAGCGCGAACAGCGAGTCGTTCGTCAGCCCCTTCACCGAAGATCGTGTCCGGCGTCTCATGCGACAGACGCTCATTCCCGGCGATCGCCGCTTCGGTCCGGCGGTGCAGATGTGGTCCCCGGAGGACGAAGGGCAGCGAGCTGAGCTGCACGCCGCATTGTCGGCCGCCGATCGCTGGTTGATCGCCGAGAATGCGCTCACCGCCGGGGGCGGTCAGGTCTCGGCACGACTGCGGGGACGCCTGGTGCGTGACCGCAGCCGGGTCGAACGGTTCCACGCCGACGCCCTCGCCATGCTGCACAACCAGCCGATCGAGACGCATGTCCGGGCCCTGCAGGCCCGGCTGAGTGCCGGCGGGTCCGTCCGGGACTGGCGGGTGGGGCCCGACATCCAGGTCGACCCGGACTCGGGCGTCGAGGTGACGTGGTTCGGTGCGGCGGGCGTCCAGCTCCGACCGGCGGGCGGTGCCGTCGCGCCACAGCACCGTCTGGTGCATCCCGAGCGGCCGATCGTGCTGGTGCACGCGACCTCGATAGCCGAGGCCGCACAGATCCTCGGGCGGGTGGCCGCCGGACTACCGGCGAACGCCCTCATCGAGCTGGTCATGCCCCGTCCGGTGGACGTGACCCGGGCGATCACCCTGGCCGGTCTGCTGCACGCCGACCAGGAGCTGGCACTGCGGCCGGACCTGATCACCCGTGGGGCACGGGAAGACCACCTCGTCGGGTACTCGCGGGCACACACTCGGGCGGTCGAGCCGTTCGTCTCCTACTACACCGTGCACACCGAGCCGCAGGCCGAACCGCTGTCGGTGTCGTACCTGAGGCAGCTGCCCCACCTGGGCGGCGGTCGGTTCGCCCTCGTGCCGGGCTGGACGGTGGTTGCCGAACCGCATCGGATCTGGATCCGGCCCGACGACGTCGGCGACACCGTGCCCACCTTCGGCCACGAGTCGGTCGCCATCGGCAGTCCCGGAGCCTCCGTGCCGTGGACGGTCGTCCGGCTCGGAATCTGGTTCACCACGTGGTGGGCCGCGCAGAACGGCATGAACATCGGTGATGGTCTGTGGAAGGTGTACGGGAACGTCGCCTCGCCACCGGCGATCCGCAGGCTCCGTGACGTGATCGCCGCCGACCCGGTGGACGCGATGGTGTGGACTTCCGCCTTCACTGTCGTCGACCTCGACGGGATCGATCATCGCCTCGGCGGCGAGGACGGCTTCCTGCCGTTCCTGCTGCTCGACCAACTGATCGGCGTCGCGGGCGGCGACGGCGACACCGACCCGGACCGGGCCGTCGAACTGCTGACCGAGCTGACGCGTCGGCTCGGCCTGCACGACGGCGGTGAGGGCGACGAACCCGACCGGGTTGCCCGGATCTCTCTGCTGGGCATCGCACTCGGCGTGCACGAGGCGCACGGCATGGCGGGGCTCACGGAGGACCGTCTCAGGGCCGTGGTGGACGAGGAGCGGCTCAGTAACACCGAGACGGACCCGGACGACTCGGACGACGGCTCGATGGACGCCAGCGCGCCCGCGCCGGCCGAGGAACCGGTGTCGGTCGCCGCCCCCGGGGAGGCCCCCGGGGACGACATCGGGTGGCAGCTTGACGCCGACGGCACGTACAAGCATCCCGACAACGAAGCCGACGACCTTCCCGAAGCACTGCGCGAGAACCGGTCGTCGCCGCTCAACGAGGTGGGCTTCCTGGCGGCGCTGCGTCGCCTGGTGATCGCCCGGACTGCGCCGGAGCAGGTGCCGACGGAGAACGAGTGGGTCGACCACCTGCTGCGTCGAGCCACCCGGGACATGGAACTGGCCGATGGTCGGTTCACCCCCAGCCTGACCGAGGTATCGCAGCGTCTGATGTCCCGCGAGCCGGATTTCCGGCTGCAGTTCTTCGTGCGGGAGGCGAACGACGCCCCCGTCAGGGCGCAACCGGTGCAGGGCGACAGCGGTGACGTCTTCTACCTCTACCACGACGTAGACGGAGACTCTTTCGACATCTACTTCCTCGGTGAGGCCGCCCGCCTGATCGAGGACATCGCACGACCCGAGCCGGTGCCCGGCCTCGCGCGTCGGATCCGGCAGGCACGACTCGGCATCCCCGCCACGGTGACGCCGGGCGGACGGTACGCGTCCGACTCCGCCAGCGGCTACGACCCGACTGCGGCGACCGCGACGGCCCGGCAGTGGCGTCGCACCGTCCTCTGGCTGCGGTCGCTCGCCGTGGACGGGACACCACTGGTCGAGCAGGAGGTGATCGAGCAGATCGACCTGCTGCACGGCGAATCGCGGACCGTGATGGAGGCCGGCTGGTCCGTGCTCCGGCGGCGGATCGGCCAGGCATGGCAGTGGGCGACGCGACCCGGTGTCGAGATGCAGACCCCCGGCAACGGCCCGCGAGAGCACGCGGGCCGGCTGGCCGGTGGGCTCCACGCGGACCTGGCCACCTTCCGGGGTGAGCTGGCCGAGGCGGTCGACGCGGCCACGCAGGAGAGCCCGGAGAGCCAATCGGGGGGCCGTCGGGGGTCCGCGTTCAGCGCGGTGGGGTCGGAGCCGTTGTCGGCTGACGTGTCATCGGTCCTGGTGGCGCCGATGCGGGACACCGGCGGTTGGGACCTGCGCCCGGACGGCGGCTACCAGGCGGGGGAGGCCGCCGGACTGCCCACGGGTCTGTGGTTCGACGACTCGGACGCACGCTCCGAGCAGAGCGAGGACGACCTGCTCCGGGTGGGGCGCGAGTTGCTGGCCGCCGGGGCCCGGCCGGCACGGATGCCCACGTTGCGGGAGCTCCGGGATGCCGGGCCACCGGCCGGGTCGACGGCCCCCGAACCGGAGCGGTGGGACGAGCAGCTCTACGCGTGGCTCGGGGCGGCGGCGGCCAGCGGGGGTGGCGTGCCGTTCCGGTTGCAGGCATTCGAGCGGGATGCTTCGGGTCGCATCCTGGCGTACCCGGTGCAGGGCGAGACCGGCGACGTGGTGTTCGCATACCTGCAGGGGGAGAGGCTGTATCGGCTGCGCGGGTGGGCAGTCACCTCGACGGGCGGATATCAGGAGAACACCGCTTCGGAACTCCCGCCCGGACTGTCGGTCGTCAACGTCGGAGCGTCCGAATGGGGCAGCCAGATCCTGTACACGGTGCAGATCCTGTTGACGCAGGCGATGGGTGCGAGCCGCTCACCGGAGCCCGGCGAGATGCTGGTGAAGTTGGCGTCCTACGCGGACCAGATCTGGCCCAGGCAGGTCTTCCGGCTGCTGCGCTGGGCGGTCAAACAGTTCGCGGGTGAGACGCCGTTCCGGTTGCAGGCGTTCGAGGACGCCGAGCGAGGTGTGTACCGGGCGTACCCGATCGAGGGTGACTCCGGGCCGCTCATGTTCGTCTACCGGTCGGCGTTCGGCGAGATCCTCCCGCTGCGCATGCGGGAATGGGCGAGGTCCGGCAACGGTGGCTACGAACCGGTCCCCGGCGTTCGGGCTGTCCGTCTGCCGGACGGCCTGAACGCCGGTGCCAGCACCGGCGCTGACGCTTCCGGGCTGGCTGACGCGGTGGCCCGACTGATGACCGTGCACGGACACCCGGCGACCGGCGAGGGGCTGTGGCGGCACCTCATCGACGGGGATGCCGTACCCGCAGGCACGGGGCCGGCCCCACACGCCGACGCCGCCCTGCTCGGGGTGATGGGGCAGGAGTTCGGCTTCCGGACGCAGGTCTTCGTGACCGACGGCGAGACCGTCACCACCGAACCGGTCCAGGGCGAACTCGGTCCGCTCTTCCACCTGGTGCGTGACTCCCACGACGGCACGTACGCCCCGCTCTGGTCCGGGCCGTCGACCCATCTGCTGCCGGCACCGACGGCGCCGCCGCACGACGACCTCTGGCCGGTGACCGACGACGGTGAGTACCAGCGGGAGGGGACTGCTCCCCGACTGCCGCAGGCGCTGTCGCCGGGCATGGGCGGGTCGTCGTCGCGGGCCGTGCTGCAGGCGATGCGGGAGTTGGTGGTGGCCACCGGTGTCCAGCGGGTGCCGACCTCGGCACGCCTGTTGCAGTTCGCCGGAGCGGTACCCGCCGGACTGGACTGGGACCAGGAGATCTTCGAGTGGCTCCAGCTCACCGTCCGTGGCCTCGGCGGCAGCGAGGCGTTCCGGTTGCAGGCCTTCGACGAGATTCAGCCGGGCCGGATCAGGTCGTACCCGGCGTGGGGCGAGTCCGGCCCGATGCTGTACCTGCTTCGCACCCACGGCGATCGGTACCACGCGCTGTGGGGCGACCGTCCGGAGCAACTCGTCGTCTCGCTCGACGCCCTCGTACGCCAGGGGCGTCCGGTGGCGGCGGCCGAGGTACGGGACCGACTGACCCGCCTGGGCCGCGCAGACCGTGGCCGGTTCACTCGTCGCTGGTCGCAGCTCAGCGACCGGATCGAGCGGGCACGGCGCAGCCTGAGCGCACGCCAGGAACTGGCCTTCGGCGGTGAGAACGAATGGGCCCGTACCGTCGGGCAGGCACTGGCACTGCTCCGGGCGGACCTGAGTCGGTTCGATGGCGAGCTGGAACGGGCGGTGGCCGACGCGGAGCTGACCTCCTGGTTCGGGTTCGGGGCAGACCTGTCCGACTGGCACCGGCAGGTGTGGGAGCTGTTGAGCAGGTTGGCCGGTGTCGACGGCGGCTTCGGGGGCTGGCTGTCGGAGACCGCGCGGGCGATCGGCCTCTACCACCAGCCGAGCACCGCGCAGTGGGGACAGGAGATGTCCCGGCTACGTCCGTGGGGTCGGCGGCCGGACGTTCCGATCTGGGCCCGGCGGCGCCTGTTCCACATCGTCGGTCTCACCGAGGAGCTGTACCCGGGACGGCTCGCCGAGGGCAGCCCGACGCAGCGTGCCGCCCTGTTGCAGCGGGTGCGGCGGCTGGTGGACGCGCTCCGCCGGGACCCGCTGTGGCGGCGGACGCCGGGTGTGCAGGATCGGGTGCGTCCGGAGTTCCTGATCGCCCTGCTGCGCGGCTGGCAGAGGTCCTCCGCCGAACGGCCGATCACGAACGACGACCTCCGTGCGCTCGTGGACGTGGTCGACGAACTCAAGCAGCCGGGGCGGTCGGTTCGGCTGCACCAGGTCCTCAACGCCTGGCAGCAACGGCACCGGGCGGCCACGGCGCAGCACGTGCCCCCCACCGCCGACGAGGCACTCGCCCTGCCCGTCCACCGGATCGCCGACCGGTGGGAGTTGCCGCACCACATGGTCGAGGGTCAGCTCCTCGGTCCGGCCGACGCGACCCTGCTTCCGGCCGAGGCCGCTCAGGTGTTGGAGCTGATCCGGACGGCGGTCGGGGGCGGCGTACCCGACCACGACCCCGGCATGGTGCGGCTGCGCTACGACCTCGAACACCGGTACCGCGACTTCCTCGTCAACGGCAACCGCTACTTCATGCGTCGCGATGGCATCCCGATCGAGCTGCACGTCGGTGCGAAGCTGGTCAACACCCTGGTCGAGGATACGACGACGGGGCCAAGCTCCCGGCGGCTGGACAGCGCCACCATGTCCGCCCGCAAACAGAAGTACCTCAAGAAGTTCCTTCGTCCGCGTACCGTCCACCTTCCGTTCTCGGCGCTGTTCGGTGCCCTGACGGCTGGTTTCGTCGCCGTGCACGTCGCGATCACCCGTAACGAGCCGGCGAGCACCATGAGCAGGTCGAAGGGGATTCTGCACACCCGGATGCTGCGCAGCGGCACCACCGCCACCGCCTTCCGCGCGGACAGCAGATGGACGGTTACCAGCAGCGCCCCCGGTGCGGAACCCGGCCAGGCGGTACGCGGTGAACCGCACAGCCGACTGATGCCGCAGTCGGTCCTGCTCGACGTGCCGGTCTACCTGACGCGTCCGACGGCGTACGCGAAGGGCAAGGCACGAGCGGTCGAACCGTCGGTGTCCGTGTCCGACTCGAGGAGGTCCGCCTCCGACATCGCCGAATCGGTGATCTCCGAGTCGAGCCACCAGCAGCCGTCCCCACGGTTGCGTCAGGGGTCGTGGGGTACGGAGGCAGCAGGCGAGCAGTCGCCGACAGCTCTTTCCCGCCGCAGCTCGACCGACCTGTCCTCGTCGTCGATCGTTCGGCCGTTCAGCGGCTTGAGCCGGAGCGACCGGCCGGGATGGCGCCTCTTCCAGCGGGTGACGTTCCAGACGAGCAAACGTGAGCCGCAGGCCGTCGACCTGAAACAGCTCCGGCGTACCCCCTCCGGGCGGCTGCTCCCGCCATCGAGCGACAAGCAGCCCGTCGGGAAACCGGTGACCGTCGGTGATGTCCCGCCGACGCTCGACTTCCAGGGCGAACTCCCACGGGCGTTCGTCGTCGACGACGTCGGCGACACGACGGCGTTGACCGAGGCGATGACCTCGACGGTGGCGCAGCCCCTTGTGGTGGGCGGCTCCGCCCGTGCCTCGTTGTTCGAGTTCTCCCAGCGGAGCGACGTCGGCAACAGGATCCACGAGATGGTGGACACCTACCAGTACACCCCGGTCCTGGCCGACGACGAGACCCGCAACGCCATCGGGGCCGAGCGGGTACGAGCGCACTTCGGCCGCGCCCGACTGCTCTCGGTCACCGAGAAGGCAGACGACGTGGCGATGCGTCACATCTTCGCCAGAGTGATCGAGGTGGCTGCCGAGACCGGGGTCATCGACGGACTGAGCGGCACGGTGGGTGCCGGCCCCGGATCGCGTTACCGGGGGCCCGGCCTGACCGTGTCCGGCGGTCTGCGCTGGTTGTTCGCCAAGTCGTTCCGACAGACCCGCGGCGGTGCCACCGGCAGCGGTGCCGTTGGCCAGAAGTTCGCCGAGACCGTCGGCCCGACGGCCCTGTACGCGGTCGAGGTCACGTTCGACGTCGAACCGATGGGTGACGAGCCGGCCGGTCAAGCGGACGTGATCCTCCTCATCCGCATGCAGGTCGAAGAGGCCCAGCGGCTGGCTGACCCGGGCCGGGTGGTCAGCCCGCAGCGAGTGACCGACCTGACGTACCGCTACCAGGGCGAGTCGACCGCACCGCAGGGCGTGGGACGCCTGCCCAGCAACGGCGACGTGGTCCAACCGCCGAAGTACCTGATGAGGGAGCACCCGACCACGATCGGCAGCTCGGTGGTGGCCGACCTGACCGGTATGCGCGAACTGCACGACCGGCTGCTCGGCGAACTCGAGTCGAGCAAGCCGGATCTGTTCCCCGGCTGGCGGACGGTGAAGCCGTCCGGCCGATCCCTGCGGGACATCGATGTGATCGTGCAGAACTACGTCACCCTGGCCGCCGGCCTGGCGCGGACCTCGTCGATCGGCGGTGGCCTGTCACCGCTGATCGGCAACGGCACGCGGATGAGCTTCCGGCAGTTCGGCGTGGTGCACTCCGACTACTACGAGCTCGTGGTCAAGGGGACGCTGAGCAACCGGCGGCACGCCGGAAGCACGAGCCTGATCAAGCCGGTGGACGTCGCGTTCCTGACCGATCTCGTGAATTTCACCCACTCCCGTGAGCAGGCGTACTCGACCGGCCCCGAGATCGCGGTGGCGGTGAAGTCGTTGCTCACCGATATCGGTGGTCGGTTCGGTGTGGTCGGAAAGGTGAGTTGGCCGCGGGTCCGATCCGGCGGGTTCGGCGCGCCGGTGTTGGCGTACCGGTGGTCGAACCGGGCGACCGGAGTGGAGGTGTTCGACTTCGACCTCGACTTCGACGCGCTCTGGTTGCATCACCAGCGCCCCGCGCGGTGGCGGCGATCGGCGCTCGTGGCGTGGGCCAACGGTGGCTGGCGGATACAGGCCAGTCCGCCGGAGCGGCTGTTGGCCGAGGATGAGCCGGCGCGGGGGACGGTGAGTCTGTGGACGCCGTCGGACATGTCCTGGCGCGTCGAGTCCGGCGTCACGCCGGCCACCGTCCCGACCGCGACACACACCGAACCGCTCGAGATCGCCGCCGCCGACGCCCGACTGGCCGTGGGCGGGGCGCGGCCGGAACTGCTGACCCGCGCCTTCCACGTCGACGCGATGGACGTGCCACCGGGGCTGTTGAGCGAACTCGCCCAACGGGCGTTGGGTGACGTCAGCCATGGTTCGCCGATCATGACCATCTCGGGAACTCCGGTGAACGTGGCGCTGACGGAGTCGTTCGAGGAGTCGGCACAGAAGGGACACTCCAGCACACTCACCGCGCCTGGCGGGTTGCAACTGGGCGGTCTGTTCGGAGACGGCAGCTACGCCGACTGGCACGCCGGAGTGGCGGCGCGGATCACGCCGGTGAACTGGCGACTGGAGCACTACATCGAGTCGCTGGTCGTCGAGGACTACTACCGGGGCACCAGCGGCGCGCACGTGTCCCGAGGCGGTGGCATCAAGTGGACGGGTGGCGTGGTGGTCGGGCCCGGCTGGACCCCCGACCACCCCGGTGGGCGGTTCGCCGGCCGTCTCTTCGGCAACTACTACTACGACCGGGAGCGGATCCGGGCCGAGCGTCGGGAGGTCACCGGCGCGCAGGAGCGCAACCGGTCGCACACCGGCCGATACCTGGTGCTGAAGGCGGACCTGGAGTACATCGCCCTCGCCACCGCCAGATGGGGCAACCTGCTCACCGAACTACCCCTCGTCGAGGACCTGCTGACGATGCTCCCCGACGGACGAGGTCCGCTGCTGCGGTCGTCGGCCTGGCAGGCGACGGTCCCCGACGGGCTGTACGTGTACGTCGCCGAGTCAGACCTTCAGGACCTGGCTCTGTTGATCGGCCCCGCGGATCCGACGACGGCGGGATTCCTGGCGGGACTGCTGCCGCCGCCGCTGGGACGGGAGCGGGCCTGGCGGGCGCCCGAGCCGATGCGGCTCGGGCAGGGCCTGACGGTCAACGTCCTGGAAGACAAGATCGACCTCGATGAGCTGAAGGCGTTGCTCCACGACCGTCTCACCGGGCAGATCCGGGGAGTGCTGCCCGCCGATCTCGCCGACGACGTGCTCGGTGGTCTGCGGCACCTGCTGGCCGGGCTCCGCGCCGACGGCGTCAACGCCTTCCTCGACGACCTGCTCGAAGACGGGATCCCGCTGGTGCTGCGCCGGCGGGCGTACCTCGGACGGCGAGTCGTGCAGGTCTCGGTGCGGGTGCGGCAGGAGGGCGAACCCGTCTTCCGGGACCTGCGACACGACGTCAGCATCGAACACCATCACATCGCGCACATCCGGCAGGAGGAGAACGACACGACCTCCCGGCGACACCTGGGGACGCTGCAACTACTGGCCGGCGACGGCACGTCGCACGGTCCGGTCTTCGCCCTGATGCCGGGTGCGGCAGCGGGCACCGCTCGGGGCCGTTCCACACACCGCCACGAGGCGCGCCTGCTGCGCGTGCACACCACGGTGACCTCCACGGGACCGACGGTGCGATTCGCGATGAACCTCGTCCCGGAGGTCGTCATCGAGCACGCCGACGGGACCACCGAGGTCGTCTCCGGTCACCCGGTCCAGCCGCTGGTCCGAGTTCCGGAGACGATGAGCCGTCCGGCGGTCCGGGATGCCATCGAACGGGTGGACCCGTCACCGGGGATCGTGACGATCCGGTTGCTGGCATCGTGGGAGGTGGAGCCGGCTCGACTGGTCCGGTGGAAGAACGACCCGTTCGCGGTTCGCCTGCCCACCTTCTTCGGACCCGGCCAGGCATGGGGATCGAAGGTGCTGCGGCTCGCGGCGCAGCGTCTGCTCACCATGATGGTCAGTGGCCGGACCGGCCTGCCGGGCAGCGACCTGGCGGGCATGGACCGAATCGGTTCGTCCTATCAGGTGGCTGGATCCGATGCGAGCGCCACCCTGGGATCCCTCTTCACCCGAACCGTCCTGAGCAGCACCTTCTTCCAGATCAACGACGCGAGCGACCGTGACTCCGCCGGTCGCCTGCCGGATGTGGACGGAGAACAGGCCGGGCTCGCCCTGCCGACGGTCTCGGTGCTCTCGACCCTGAGCGCGGTGGAGGGCACCTGGCTGGACGTGGACGCGCGCCTCCTCGCCAACCTGCGTAACGTCCGCCTGCATTCGGTGTCCGGGGCACAGGGCGAGGCCGTCCGGATCGAGCGTCGCAAGGTGCTGCTGACCCCGGCGGGCACCGATCACCAGAGCGCGGACAGCGGGATCCAGGACGTCCTCTTCCAGACCTCGTTCGACCACCGGAACCAGCGCGACGGTGAGATCAACGAGACCGACCTGTTCGCCCTCACCGGTGTGACCGAGACGTCCAACACCGAGGACGACGCTGCCGGCGGGGAGGGTGAACCGGGCAGCTACCGCAGCGTCCGCGACATCGGGCGTACGTACGAGTACCGGGCCGACGTCGTGTACCGGATCGTCGCGACGCTCGACGGTCGGTCCGAGGGCATCGAGGTCGTCATTCCTGACGGCTTCTGGTTCCGGCTGCGGGAACGGGAGGCGTTCCCCACCGGCCTGATGACGGTGCCACTGGCCCAGGCACTGTCGCCGTATGTCGACGTGGTCGACCACGCCGCCGCCGCGTATCGCAAGGCCGCTCAGGAGTCGGAGGACGCCTGGCACCGCGTCGTCGTGGCCGGGCAGGAACTCGCGCAACGGATCGAGGCCGAGCAGCAGGCATGGCGACATCTCGCCCAGTCGTTCGCGACAACCGGTCAGAGCGGTGACTCCCCGCTGCCCGACGGTGTCGAGCAGTGGCTCCAGGAACGGACCGACGACCGCGACCGCGGGTATCTGCCGGCGGTCCGAGCGGTCCAAGGGGCCCGCGAGAGTTATCTCGACGCCCACCGGCAAGCCCTCCGGGCCAACCAGGATCTGCGCGAGGAGCAGGCACACAGTCAACGCGGCAACATCTTCTACCCGAGCGCTGCAGCCGACCTGTCGGCCGGACAGGAGGCGGTGGAGCGGGCGGACGACCGGGAGACGTTCCAGCGGGAGCAACTCCAGAAGGCCCTGGCACAGATGGCCGGGCCGGCCACCATACCGGCGCTCGCCGCGGATCTGACGCACGATCATCCGGAGCTGACGCGGCTCGGTGCTGTCTGGCGCGAGACGGCGGGCCGAGCGCGTGCGGCAGCGGGTGAGGCGAGAAAGCACCTGGCCGACTTCCCCCAGTCGCGGACGAAGACCGAGGAGGCCGCCACCTCGCTGCGGAATCTGCGTCAGTCGCTCAAGCAGCAGGTCGCCCGCCTGGTTCCGGGCAACGTGTGGGCTGCCGAGTCGGGCAGCCGGTCGGTGGACGACGGTGGCCTGCCTGCCTCGCAGACCGTCGGTGATCTGGACGGACCGGCCGCAGGGGAGTTCGCGAACGCGGGGATCGGGTTCCCCGGTGGACAGTACTGGCCGCCCGAGGTGGACGGCCCGGACATCGCCGGGGTGCCGCCACTGCCGGTCATCCCAGGTGCCTTCGTGGTCGCGACGCACGGCGACGCCCGTGGCGTACGGATCCGGGGCCGGCACGTCTCGGTGGCCCATTTCGCCGAGGTCATCCGTCAGACGCCGGGGTGGCGGGGGCAGCCGCTGGCGCTGGCGGTCTGCAACTGCGCCACGAACAGCTGGTCGAGCCGATTCGCCGACAGGCTGCGGCGGATCCTGCAGGTGGACGTGTACGCCAGCGACGGTTGGGCGGAGACCGGGCATGGGCGGTTGCGGGCCCTGCACGTGGGCTTCGAACCGGACCACGAGCGAGGGCTCGACCAGCCGGCCCCGAACGGTTCCGCAAGGATCTCGCTGCGGCCAGCGGCGTTCTGGCACTACCCGGCCGACGGTGGTGACCCGGTCGAGGTCGGGGCGGACCTGACCGCCGTACCGGCCACCGGAGCTCTTCCGGCACCGCCGCAGCCGTTCGACCCGGACCCGACGAGCGGGTTCCCCCTGTCCGACCCTGAGGTGCAGCGGGCCTCACACGCCCTGGCCCGGACCCATTTCGAGGCGCTGACCCGCGCCTGGCAGAGCACGGCCGTCGCGGGGGCGGCCGTCGCACCTGCCGAGCCGGCGTCGACGTCCGACACTGATGCGGTCGTGTCCTCCGCCGAGGCGGCGTTGCAGGAACTGGCCGACCACCTGGCCGTCGCCGAGCAGATGCCGTCACCCTCGGTCGAACTTCTGCCACCGACCGGCCCGACCGCCGGCTTCGACCCGGCTGCCTGGACGGTGCGGGTGGTGGTGGACGAGCCGGACCGCATGCTGGTTGACCTACGGCGCGCGGTGCTGGCGGCGGCGCAGCACTTCCTGGTGTCCCGCCTGATGGCGGGAACCGGTGACTGGCAGGCCGGTCGGGAGGCCGCCGACCGGGTCGCACTGCACGCCCGCCGGTTCCCGCTGTTCGTCGGGGACGCCCAGTCGGGACTGGCCGCGGCACTCTGGCACGATCTGCACCACCCCGAGCAGGGTGACGTGGTCCACCGCCCGGTGCGGGAGCGGCTGCACCAGGCGGCCCGCGATGCCGACGGTCGGCTGGCCGACGCGGGGAGCGTCCCCGGGTTCAGCCCGCGAGTACGCCGACGGCTGGCGGAGGCACGGGACGAGGCGTGGCGGCGGCTCGCGCACGCCGTGGAGTCGTACCGCAGCTCGTTGGCGCAGACCCAGGCGGACGCGCTCGAACTGGCCGCGTCGCAGCTCGGCTCGGCCCGGGACTGGCACACCGACCTGCTCGGTGCCGACATCGACGCACCGACCGGCCAGTGGCTGCTGCCCCGGCCCGGCGGCCTGTACGTCGGCCCCGACATGCAGCGGCTGGGTGAGCTACCGAACCGCCCGGCACATCCGTCGCGGCTGCGCCTGGTGGTGGACGCCCGGGACGCCGGGTCGCTCCGCCGGGCACGGCGGCAGGTGCGGGCGGCGGTGCAGGCGCTGCCCGGTCACCTCGCGGACCGGGTGATGGTGGAACTGCTACCGCCCGCACCGCTGGACACCGCCACCGCGATCAAGCTGGCGGACCGGCTCGGCGGCTCCGGCCGGTCCCTGCTGCTCGGCCGGGACGCGGTGACCGGTGTACCGGCCCGGTCGGAGCGGGTCCGGCCACTTCGCGCCGGAGGTTGGGACAGCCTCGTGGCGACTGCCACCGAGTTCGAGTTCCGCCCGAGGGACGCCGCACCGCCGTCGACGCTGCGCCTCAGCCCGTCCCTGCACCTGCCGCGTCGGTCGGACGGGACCTACCGGCTCGCCGGTGAGCGCGACCACTGGCTGATCCTGGACAAGGAACTGTCGCTGGACGGCACCGTGCCCGGCCCGGCCCCGTGGGCTGCGCGGGCGCAGGCACGCCGCGTGGCGCGGGCACTGGCCGGGGGCGACGACCTCCACCCGGCGCCGCTCCGGACGCCGGACGACGTGTCCGCACCGCCGCCGATGCCCACGTCGTCCGCCGGTTCGGACCTGCTCGGCCCGGTCGACCCGGCACGCTACGTCTGGTCCGGCGGTGCCGGCGATCTCGGGTTCGCGCTGCCGGACCTGGTGTACGCGCTCGGTGACCTGGCCAGTGTCGCGTCGGATGCGCCGCCGGACACGGCCCGCGAGGCATGGGGGTGGCTGGCCGAATCCGTCGGCGTCGACTCCGGCGACCCGCTGGCGCTGCTCGACGTCGGGTTCGTGGCCGCGCTCGCGTACGGCATCGGCGGCCTGACCGCGGCCCGGGTGACCGCTGTCCGGCAGCTCGTCGCCCTCGACCGCACGCTCTCCGCCGGTCCGGCGGACGCCTGGTATCGCAGCCCGGCCCAGCTCAACGCCCTGTTGCACGAGCTGTGGGGGCTCTCCGACCCGGACCCGGACACACCGCTGGCCCGGGACTGGTTGATGGTCGCCGTCGAGCTGGCGCCCGGCGCCGCCGACCTCGCCGAGTTGGCTCACCGCAGGCGGCAGCTCTACGCGACGGTCGACGCCTGGATCGACTCGGCCCGTCCGCTGTTCGGCGGCCGGGTGTGGTCGGTCGGCGATGCCGGTCCCGAGGACCCGTGGCCGGATGCGGTGGTGATCGCCTACCCGGCCCACGACGACGGCCGGCCGCGACCCCTGGATCCGTCGATCGGTGTGCCCGGTGGGGCGGGCTGGCTGACGGTCCTGCTCGACCGGGCCCGCGCCGCCGATCCCGACCTGTTCGGCGGCCCGGTGGTGGTCCGACCGGTCGGCATCGACGCCCGGTGGCTTCCGGAACTGCGTCGGCAGGCCGCCGCACTCGACCACCGGCTGTCGCAGAGCTTCCAGGTGCAGCCTCCCCGCGCCCATGCCGAGCCGATCCTGCGGTTGCGCGGCGGGCGGGGAGCCCGGGAGCTGGAGCTGCCGGTCCTCCTCAAACGCACCGACCCGGGCCGAGGGCGAGGCCGCCGGGACATCGCCCGCTCGTCGCAGGGGCTCCGGCTGGACGCCGACGGTGACGCCGGCGGCATCCTGGAGGTGGTGGAGCCGCCGCTGCTCGTGCTCGACGACGAGGTGGTCGGGGCCGACCCGGCGGCCGTACACGCCGCCACGGCCGAGGCGGTCCGACGCGCCGCCCGGTCAGGCACGCTCGGCTCCCTCTTCCCCGACTACACGGTGGCACCCGAGATGCGGGACATGCCGCTCACCCCGCTTACCGGGCAGCCGTACGTGCAACACAACTACGGCTTCCCGGTCGAGGACATGCACGAGTTCCTCGGGGACCTGGTCGACTACCACGACCAGACCAGGAACCAGGCGTTCGGGAAGGCCGCCGCGCTGACCACGCAGGGCCTCGTCTTCGGTGAGTACGTCGCCACCGCGTTCAACGGCGGCGTGAAGCCGGACCTGAGCCGGCCGTCGCCCGCCACCACCCTGGCCGGTTACCTGGCGCAGGAGTACACCCGGGTGGGCGCGGTCGCGTCGGCCTACCACACCAGGGAACACCGGCCGAAGAACCTGCTGCTCTGGGCCACCCGGGAGACCTGGCGGGCCGCGCTCGCCGCGCTTCCGGCCGAGCTGCGGCGCTACCTGCACACCCACGCCGAGTGGGTGCAGGAGCAGTTCCTCACGCGATACCGGACCCACCACGCCGAACAGCTCTCGCAGGCCGGACGCGGCGCGGACCTGCTGGACGTCGAGGTGCCGGGTAAGTCGTTCACCCTGCGCCAGGTGCTCGACAACGTGGTCCGCACCAACCCCGACCGAGCGATCACGCCGGCCGAGGCGCTGAACATCCGGACCTACACCGACGAGATCGACACCAACGAGGGTCACCTGCGCCATGTCGGGCTGCGCATCGGCGAGGGACGCAATTTCGGGCTGGCGCACTCGATGTTCTCCTCGGTCCTCGAACGTGACGGCCAATGGCTGTGGCGGCGGGTTCGCCGGGGATACCAGAAGGTCGCCTTCGCGCGTACGGCGTCGGCCGCCCCGCCCACCGTCGAGCTGGCCGACCTGGTGGCGGACCTGCGACGCCAGGTGGCGTCCGGTGAACCGGCCCCGGGCGGCCCGGCCGGGCCCGGACCGGTCTGGCAGGGCGCACTCCGGCTGCTGACCGGGCTGCTGGAGCACCCGGACCGGCTCGACCTCTCGGCGGCCGGCGACGTGTTGGACCGGGTGCCGCCACAGCGGCGCATCGACCTGGCGACGGCAGTGCTGGAGAGCGTGCACCTGCGGCTCGACCCCGCGTTGCGCCGCCGGATCCAGATCGTCGACCTGCGCGCGGTCGACCTGCCCGAGCGGTCGTGGCCCAAGATCCACCAGTGGTTCCCGAAGGCGGAACTGCGTGTCGTCGACGAGCCGGTCCAGTTCCCACCGGGCTGGGCGCAGCTCAGCGACCGGTTCGCGGGGGCCAACAGCGCGCCGGTCCGGGTGCCGGTGCGCGAGGTGACCCGGCGCCTGGACGAGCTGGCCGGGGACCGACACCGGCTGACCGGGTTCGCGCGCGGTCTGGGGCTGACCGACGACCCGGCCACCGGCGCCGACGCCCGGGAGGCGCTGCACGATCTGGCGTACCTGACCGCGGCGGTCTCCGGGCCCACGTTCGACCGGGCCGACCTGGAGCGCCTCGCCGGGCTGCTGACGGCGCTGCGCCCGGAGCACCGCGTGGTGACCTGGGGTGACCTCGAAGCGGCGGTCGGCGGGCTCTCCGCCGACCAGCCGTGGACCGTGACGTTGTCCGTGCCGGACGTTCGCTGGCTGCTGAAGGTGCTGGCCGACGGCGACCGGCGGGCGGCGGACGCACTTCTGCGTGCGGCGGCGG
The DNA here is from genome assembly GCF_013364215.1 of Verrucosispora sp. NA02020. Lineage (NCBI taxonomy): Bacteria > Bacillati > Actinomycetota > Actinomycetes > Micromonosporales > Micromonosporaceae > Micromonospora > Verrucosispora sp. NA02020. Next base: position 787,473 of record NZ_CP054923.1, read on the forward strand.
CGCTGGCTCGCTGGGTGTACGGCCCCGAGCCGCGCGAGGGCAGCCTGGCCCGGTTGGGTCGAACCATCGAGGTCTTCACCGGGCGGACCTTCGTCGGGGAGACCGACCTGCGGCAGGCCGTCAGCGCCGTCACCGGCGGCGACCCGGCACAGCTTCGCGGAACCAATGTCGCCCTGACGGCCACGCTCATCACCGATCTGGACAAGCGCGAACCGGTGACGGTCGACCTGCTGCGCGAGGTGCGGGCACTTGCCGCGCGGCTCTTCGACGACGAGGCCAAAGCGGCGGAGCTCGTCGGTACGGCACGGCTGGTTTCCGTGCTGCCGGACCGGCCGAGACTCGACGATCCGGCCGCGTTGATCCCACCGTTCCGACGACTGATCTTCGAGCATCTGCGGATCTCCGAGGTGGAGCCGCGACACCTGCGCTGGCTGGCCCGGACCCTCTATCACTTCCGTGACGAGGCGGTGGAGATGCTCCACATGCTGGCTCGGGACACCAGCGTCCTGTTCGGCCCGACGGCCACCGCCGACGACATGGTCGGGCTGGGACGCCTGATCGGCCTCCTGTCCGGCCCTCGCCGATGGAACCTCAGGCTGGACGACGTCTTCGATCTGGTGAGTCGCCTGGAGGCGCCGGCCGGCCGCAGGCCGCTCCAACTGGCCTACGTCGACGTTCAGGCGCTGACCCAGGTGATCCGGCAGGCTGCCGACGACGGCGCCGTGGCCGCCGTACGCGACACCCTCCGAGCCGTCTGGTCCGTCTTCGGCCCGTCGGACGATACGCAGCCGACGGCGGGGGACCTGGCGGGCCTGGTGCACCTGGTCCGGGCACTGGAGATCGGCCGACCGTCGGTGGACCGGGATGAACTTGTCACCGCCGTACGTCGGGAGATCTTCGCCGACGACCCACTCTGGACGGGCAGCGTCGCCGAGGTCAGGGCGGTGGCGCGGGCCATCCTCGCGCACGGCGGGACCGGCGCGGACGCGCGGCGGCTCCGGCGTCAGGTGTGGGCGTTCGAGCCGCCCGGCAACCCGGCCACCCAGGAACTGGTGCAGAACTGGCGGCGGACACTGCGTGACTGGCTGACGGGTCTCGCTCCGTTGGACGCCGCACCGGGCTGGTTGGCGGAACAGACCGGTCTGCGACACGGGACCAGCCTGCGTAAACGGTTCGGCCGGCTGCTCAACGACGGCCTGCCGGCGGACGGCGACGAGCAGGAGTCGTTGCTCACCCTGGGCGTGTGGGCGCGGGCGCTGTTCGGCACGCGGACCACCGTCACGCAGGTCGCCTCGGTGCGCCGACTCTCGGCCGCGCTGGCGGCGGAGGACAGGCGCCCGGTCCAGTGGGGCAACCGCTTCGACCTGGCGGTGTGGGCGCTGCGCGGTGGCGACTCCGCAACGGTCACCGACAGCGAGCTGAGGCGGCTGCTGGCGGCCGTGGAGCACGCCAAGAACACCCGAGGCGACCTGCCGGTCCGGGTGGCGGACCTGCCGGCGGCCTGGGCGGCGGTGGGCAGCGCGCCGGAGACGGCCGGGGATTCCACTGCGACATCGCGCGGCAGCCGCAAGGACCGGGTCGGTGGCCAGGTGTCCGGCGACGTGTGGGCGGTCGACGACGCGTCGCGCGCCTCGGACGACGGCGACCTGCCGGCCCCGTCCACGCCCGCACTGTACGGCGGCGTCGGCGGAGAGTTCGCTGACGCGGGAGTCGGCTTCCCCGGTGGGCGGTACTGGTCACCCGAGGCGAGCGGCCCGGGAACCGCCGTGCCGCAGTCGCTGTCGGCCATCCCCGGCGCCTTCGTGGCCGCCCTGCACGGCGACGCCCGAGGCGTACGCATCAACGGCCGGCACGTCTCGGTGGCCCGGTTCGCCGAGATCATCCGGATGACGCCGGGGCGGCGGGGACAGCCGCTGGCGCTGGCGATCTGCGACTGCGCGACGGACTCCTGGTCCACCCGCCTCGCCGACACGCTCCGCCGCATCCTGGGCGTGGACGTGTACGCCAGCGACGGCTGGGTCCAGAGTGAGCCGGGGCGGCTGCGGGCGCTGCACGTCGGGTTCGACCCGACCGGCGAGTACGCGCTGCGGCATGATCTGGCGGCGTTCTGGCGGTACCCGGCCGACGGCGGCGATCCGGCGCGGATCGGACCCGAGCTGACCGGAGTGCCGGCCGTCGGGCAGCCGTCGGCACCGCCCCCGTCGGTCGCCCCGCACCCGGCCAGCGGGTTCGCCATGGCCGCTCCCGAGGTGCAGCGGGCCTCCCACGACCTGGCCCGGACCCACTTCGACACGCTGCTGCGAGCCTGGCAGAGCACGGCCGTCACGGGGGCGGGCGATGCCGCTGTCACCGCCGCCGAGGACGCGCTGCGGGAACTGGTCGTTCACCTGGCCACCGTCGAGCAGATGCCGTCGCCCTCGGTCGACCTGCTGCCGCCGGACACCGACGGCATCCTCGGCGTGGCCTTCGACCGTTCCGCCTGGACCGTGCGGGTGGTGCTGGACGAGCCGGACCGGATGCTCGTCGGACTGCGGCGGGAGGTGCTGGTCGCCGCGCAGCACTTCCTCGTGTACCGCCTGGTCGCAGGCACCGGAGACGACCGCTCCTGGCAGCAGGTCACGCAGGGGGTGACCGACGAGACCGCGCTGGACGCGGCCCGCACGAACCCGCTGCCCGTCGACGACGACCGGCACGGCCTGGCCACGGCGCTGCGGCAGGACCTGTACGACCCCGAGCACGGCGACTCGGTCCGTCGACCGGCCCGGGAGCGGTTGCACCAGGACGCCCGTGACGCCGACCGGCGACTGGCCGACGCGACGGAGACGCCCGGCTTCAGCCCCCGGACGCTGGCCTGGCTCGGTGTCGCCCGCGAGCAGACCTGGGAGCGTGCGACGACCGCCTCCGCCCTGCACCTCGCGTCGCTGGCCCAGACGCAGGTGGACGAGCTGGAGCTGACCTCGTCGGCCTTCGGCTCGGTCCGGGACTGGCGGGTGGATCTGGCCGACGTGGACCTCACCGCACCGCCCGGACGACACCTGCTGGCCCGCCCCGACGGCCTCTACGTCGGCCCCGACCGCCAGGCCCTCGGTGACCTGCCGGAACGCCCGGCGCACCCGAGCCGCCTGCGGGTGGTGGTGGACGCCCGGGCGGCTGCCGCCGCATCGGCGGTGCAGGCGGCGCTGGACGTGCTGCCCGATCGCCTCAGGGCACACGCGATGGTGGAGGTGCTGCCGGCGGCACCGCTGACGACCGATCAGGCCGTGGAACTGGCCGACCAACTCGGCGGGAATCGGACGCTGCTGCTGGGGCGCGATGCGCTGGCCGAGGTGCCGGTGCGATCGGGGTGGATCCGTCCGCTGCGTGCCGGCGGGTGGGACAGCCTCGGTGCGACGGCCACCGAGTTCGAGTTCCGGCCGTTCCGCGCGGCGGCGTACTCGGTGCTGCGGCCCGGTCCGGGCCTGACGCTGCCGTCCACCCGGGGTGACGGCTACGCGCTCGTCGACCACGACGACTGGTGGCTGAGCCTCGACGACGAGCTGACCCTGCGCGCGGGACCGACGCACGAGCCCGCACCCTGGGCTGCGGTGGTGCTGGCTCGCCGGGTCAGCCGGGCCCTGACCGGGGGCGACAGCGTCCACCCGCACCCGCTGCGGGTTCCGGACGTGGTGGCCGGTCGACCGGCCTTCCCCGACCGGCTCGCACCGACAGCGGGCACCTCCGACCTGATCGATGCCCTGTTCGGGCAGGTCGACCCGGGCCGTTACCAGTGGCCCGGCGACGACGGTGGCATCGCCTTCGGCCTGCCGGACCTGGTACGCGCCATCGGTGACCAGGCGGCCACCACGTCGACTGATCCACCTGCGGTCCGCCTGTCCTGGTCACACCTGGCCGAGGCGGTCGGTGTCGACCCGCGCCGCCCCTCGGCCCTGCTCGACGCCGGTTTCGTCGCCGCGCTCGCGTACGGCATCGGTGGGTTGAGCTGGCCCCGGCTGACCGCAGCCGGACGCCTCCTCGCCCTGGACGGACCGACCGGCGGCGTGGATCCGGCCCGTCTCACCGCCCTCGTACACCGGCTGTGGGGCCTGCCCGCACCGGCGCCGGACGAGCCGCTGGCGTTCGACTGGCTGGTGACGGCGCTGGAACTGGTCTCCGGTGCGGTCGACGCCGACGAGGTGGCGCAGCGGGTACGGCAGACGTACGCGACAATCGACGACTGGATCGGCTCGGCGCGGTCCTGGTCCGAGAGTCGAGTGTGGACGCTCGGCGGTGTCCGTGCCGAGGAGCCATCGCCGGACGGTGTGGTGGTCGGCTACCCGGCGCGGGAGGACGGCGCACCCCGGCAGCAGGACCCGGCGGTGGGGGTACCCGGTGGCGCGGCCTGGCTGACGGTGCTGCTCGACCGGCTGCGGGCCGCCGACCCGGACGCGTTCGACGGGCCGGTGGTGTTCCGGCCGGTCGGCCTTGGTGCCCGGTGGTTCCCGAAGCTGTGGTCCCAGGCCGGCGAGTTGGATCATCGGCTCGGGCTGCGCTTCCAGGTGCAGCCGCCGCGATCGCTGACGGCGGCTGATGACGAGGTGGAATTCGGGCCGGCGACCGGTACGGGATCGGCGTCCGCGCTCGTCCGGCACCGTGCCCTGGTCGAGCTGACGCGGCTGGCGTCGGGCACGAACGCGCTGGCCGACACGGCCCGACGGGAGACGGTCCGGCTGGGGCGCCGGACGGCGGCACAGCTCGAGACCTCCGCCGTCATCTTCGTCGCCGAGCAGAGGCCGATCGGCACGACCTTCCGGCCGGTGCCGGTGGAGGTCGACGGTAGCGTCCTGCACGGCCTCGAACCGGAGACCGGCCTGCCGGACCGGGACTACCGGTGGTCGGGCAACGGCCGCTGGAGCGTCGTCAATCGTCTGCGCGGTGGGCGAGGTGGAATGGAGTGGGAGCTCCCGACGAGGCTGAGAATCCCGGGCTACACCTCTCCTCGGTATTCCCGGGAGATCGCCACGTCCGCGGCCGGGCTGCGACTCGACACCGACGGACCACATGGCGAGCATCTGGAGGTCGTCGAGCCGGCCGGACTCGTCCTCGACGACGAGGAGGTGGGCGCAGACCCGCAGGTCGTGGATGCGGCGGTGACCGAGGCGATCCGACGTACCTGGCAACCGTCCACGCTCGGCGAGGCATTCCCCGACTACTGGGTGGATCCCGTCTTCCGACGCACAGCCCTCGTCCCGACCTATCAGGACGCCATCGAGGCCCAGCACACGTACGGTGTGCCGGTTGAAGACATGTACGCCTTCCTGGCAGACCTGATCGACTACCACCGTGCGAACGCCCGACTGCGCTTTCCCTTGGCGATCGCTCTGGCCGAGGAGGGGATCTCCTTCGGCCGGCTGGTGGCAACGGAGTTCAACGGGGGGCAACTCCCTGCTCTCGGCACGCCGTCCCTGGTGACGACATTGGCCGGCTACCTGGCTCAGGAGTACATGAGAGCGAGTGCGCTCGCCACGACGATCTTCCAGCCGCACAAGCGGATGAAGGACATGCTGCTGTGGGCAACCCGGGAGACGTGGCACAGCGCGTTCATGGCGCTGCCGTACGAGCTGCGACTGTTCCTGGAATCGAATGCGGCGTCGATCGAGCAGATGTTCGCCGATCACTTCACCGCGCACCACGGCCTTCTGCTGCAGCTGAATCGGGTGCCCGGTCGAGTGGGGGAACTGCTGGACTGGCACCTTCTCAGGATCAAGGTGACGCTGCGGCAGGTGCTGGACAACATCCTTCGGCCGGATCCGGAGCGCCTGATCGGGCTCGACGAGACGCTCGGCATTCGCACTGAGTTCTCCGAGGTCGACACCGGCGAAGGACATCTCGTGCATGTCGCGCTGCGCGTTGGGGAAGCACGCTCCATCAGCCCACAGAAGGTCTGGTTCCGCTCGCAGTTGGCCGAGGACACCGAGTGGATCCGGCGACGGGCGCGGCGCGGGTACCGGAAGGTCGTCCTCGAACGCACCACCCTGAACCTGATCAACAGAGTCGATCTCGACGCGGTGGAGGCCGACGTCAGCCTGCAGATGGGACGGCTCGACCTGCTCGCCCCGAGGGCGACTGACCTGCACAGACTGTGGACCGGTGTGCGGCGCATGGTGGGTGGTCTGCAGGATCACCCCGGCAGGCTCGATGTGTCTGCGATCGCCGACGTGCTGGAGGAGATTCCGCACGGTTACCGGCCGGTCCTGGCCTTGGGCGTGCTGGAGAGCGTGAACCTGCGACTCGACCCGGGACTACGCCGTCGGATTCATCTGGTCGACGTCAGCGGCGTCGGCCTCGACGAACCGGCCTTGCTCAAGGTCCAGCGGTGGTTCCCGAAGGCGTGGCTGCGGATCGCCGACGACCAGGTGCGGTCACCGTTGGGCTTTGCGCAGATCAGTGACCGCTTCTTCGGTGTCAACAGCGCCCCGGTGCGGGTGCCCGTACGTCGAGTCGCCGACCGGTTGAAGGAACTGGCCAGAGGTGAGTACCGCCTCCCGGCGTTGGCCGCCGAGACGAGGTTGAACAACGAACCGGGCGGTGACGCGGAGCAGGTGCTGCACGACGTCGCGTACACCACCGCGGCCTTGTTCGGCCCGGAGTTCACCAAGGACGACCTCGAAACGACGGGTGTGCTGCTCCAGGTGTTGGGGCACGACCGGCGGCCAGCCTCCTGGCCACTCATCGAGGACCAGGTCGGCCGGTTGCTCGGCCCCGAGGCACCGTCGATCCCTCTGTCCGAAGCAGATCTGATGGTGCTGCACTCACTGGTCAGGCGAGCTGACACCCGGACACGGAACAGGGCGGCGCTGCGCTACTTCGTGATGTGGGCCGACAGGGTCTTCCGACACGCCCTGAAAGCGGGCGACCTCGCCCGGCTGGACCAAGCGGTGCCGACCCTGCGCTCTCAGGGCCTGAGTGGTGAGCTGGATGCCGATCAGGGTCGGGCCCGTATCGTTGTCGATGCCGTCGCCGCGTTCGGTCGAGGGGTCGACCGGTGGGCGGCCCGGGCCCGATTCGAGCGGGTGCGCTCGCTGGCGCAGCGCATCTTCGGCACGCACTTTCGAGAGTCAGACGTGGTTGGGATGTCCCGGTTGCTGACGGTTCTGCCAGCAGATCTGTCATTAACACGCATGTCTGATGTGCAGCGAGCTGTCGAGTTTCTGCTGAGGGGTGACCTCCCGTCGCTCGGCAGGATCGAGCAGGTACACCTCCGTTCGATGATCCGCCTCCTCGTCGTTTTCCCAGGCGAGATCCTGGAAAGGATCAGGTACCTGGCCCGGGACACGGTGGAGGTGTTCGGCATCGGCGCTTCAGCGGCCGCCCTGCACTCCGTGACTCGTCTCAGTCAGGTTCTCGTCACGATCACCGGAGACCGCTGGCTGGCCGGACCCAGGCTGGCGGCCGAAGTCGCAAGGTTGGGCCCGACTGCCGGTACGGCCCTGCCGGTGGCTCGAGTCGACATGCGCGCACTGGTTAACGTAGTGCTGAGCGCCGACCGGCGCGGCGTCGATCCGGCTGCCGAGGTCGTCGATCTCGTCGCCCTGGCCCGGTCAGCGTTCGGCGGGTTGGCGCGGGCCGGCGATGTCGCTCGGCTCGCCGACCTTCGACAGGCATCTTCACCGTCCGTGCGGGAGGCGGGGCGAGTCCGGGTTCTGACGAGACCCGCCGCTGATCCTGCGCTCGTGGTGGGCGGATCGGGTCCGCCTGCCGGGATGGGCGTGGCCGCAGCTCGCACCAACATGCTGCTCCGCTCCGTCGGCGGGGGAAGCTCGAAGGTGATGCGAACGCTTTCCGATCTGGTCTACGGCACGACCCTCTCCGACGCCGAACGTGCGGCGGTAGCCCTGGTGGACCGGGTCCGTGCCATTCTCGACGGCGTGCCTGGCGAGCACGCCATGCCGGTCGAACTCGTCGTCGCTCTCGAAGCGCACAAGCTGGACGCGGGCCGGTACATCCGCACGCTGGCGTTGAGCAGGCCGGAGCACCACGAACAGCTAGCCGCGCTCGCTCGATCGCTCTTCGTCTGCCCGCCGGGGACGTCCCGGCGGCCATAACGGGGACTGTCGCGCGTCCCGTCCGGGATGCCACGGTCACGGGGAGACGATGAGGAGCCGTGGCGTGGTCACCCACCTTCCCTTGATCACCCGTCCGATGGCGGAGCTCTGCGCCGACGGACGTACGGTGTTCCTGCCCGGCGGGGCGATGGCGGTCGTAACCGACGAGATCCCCACGGCGGACGACCCGTTCCTCCAGTGGGCCGCTGCCGCTGCCCGGGTCTCCGGCCCACTGGCCACTCCGTTGTTCCCGCAGGAGGACTCGGAGCTGCTGCGTCGCATGCTGGCCCGGCAGTCGGCCGAAGACCTCGACCTGACTCCGGTGCACTGGCCGGAGTCGGCCGGGCCGGTGACCCTGCCGGCTCTGGCGGAGTGGGCCGACGACCTGCGACTTCCCGCGCAGGTGCTGCGTGCCCAGCTCGACGGCGACGGCACGACGGACGAGCCGGTGCCGTACGGGCCGCATCGCGTCGTCGACCTGGACGCCGAGGGCCGGATCACCGCCCCCGGCACCGGCGTCACGGTGCGGCTGGCGCCGATGGCACACCGCGAGCCGTCGCCCTGGGCGGACGTACCCGCCGGGGCGTTGGAGATGCTGTCCGGGAAGCCGTACCTCTCCGGGCGGATCGTCTTCTCCGCCGACGGTGTCGAGGTCGGCCTGCCGGCGGCGCTGACCAACCACCGGCACCGCGCGGCACTGCGTACCCACGGCCTGCGCTTCACCTCCGGCGACGACGCCCTCGCGGCGACCGGAGCCGAGCGGGTGGACGAGCCGACCGGGTACGTCGACCTGGCGTACCGGATGGACCAGGCCGGTGCCGGCGCACACGCCGTGGTCGTCGTGGACGGCCCGGACGGCGAGTCGATCCATCTGGCGGTGAACGACGGGGCCCGCAACCTCTCGCTGCTCGGCCCGGACGGGTCGGTGCTGCTGCCCGCCACCGAATCCGGCCGGATCCGACTCGCCCTGTACCCCGGGGAGCCGGTGAGCGTCGAGGAGCGACTGATCCAGATCGCTGCGGCTTCGACTGGTAGCTCGGCCGCGGTGTCCACCGGACCTTCCTGGGCGGAGACCACCCGCAACGAGGTCGCGCTCCACAGCTGGCAGGCGGCCGACGGCACGGGCCGGGTCATGGAGATCATCGGCCCGGCGACGGCGGTGTCCACACACGACCTGGGCGTACTGGCGGAGGCGGCCGAGTACCTCGACCAGCCGATCATCGTGCTGGCCACCGAACGGCCCGGTCGGCGTCCCGCCCCGGAGCAGGTGTCGCTGCTGAACCGGCGTCTCTTCGTGCACCTGGGTGAGTCGGTCCTGGCCGGCGGTCATGACCCGGTGCCGGTCGTCTACACCCGCGCGTCCGCGTCGCCGGAACTCACCAGGGTGCTCGACGAGTACGGCGCGCCACTGGTGTACGAGGCACCCGGGCTCTCCGCGCCGGGTGCGGGCGGAATGCCGCTGCTCAACCTGGGCAGCGCGTGGACGGCGCGGCGACCGGGTGGCTCCCCGGGCGGGGGTGGCCAGACGGCACCGCCCGTCGTGGACGCGCTCAGCGTGGACCTGATCGAGGCGGCCACCGGTCTGCGCCGGGCTCCCGCGTTCACACCGCCGACCGTCCCGGTGGTGTCGTTCCTGTCCGCCTCGCTGACCGATCCGCAGGCCATCGTGTCCGGGCTGGACCGCGCCGGCCCGGCCCTGCCCGACCAGCACTCCCAGTTGCGCGATGCGGTGCACCGGGTTCCGTCCCTCGCCGGCTACCACGCGGTGCTCAGCCTGGCCAAGCCCCTGCTCCTCGACGGCCCGGCCCGGCCCGGCGGCGCGGCGGGCACCCGTGGTGCGGTTGGTGCCGGTGGCGCGGCCGGCTCCGCAGCGCAACTCGGCGCGATGGCGCCGATGCTCGCCGACCTGGCCGGGGTGTCGTTCGACGACCGGGCCAGCCACGCGATCCTGGCCGCGATCGGCGATCTGATCGAGGGCAACCGGTCGGCCGACGAGGTGACGACCGCCATCTGGGCGTTCAAGGACGACCTGCCGCGCGGCGGTGCGGTCCGGGCGAACTGGATCCGCAAGATCAATGCGCTGGTGCCGTTGGTGGCCGAGGGCCACCGGGAACCCCTCACACAGATCCAGGAGGCGATCATGACCTGTCCCGACCCGGACAGACAAGCCCGTCCCGGCGACTGAACGGGAGGTCACCCCGGCCCGTCGTGGAGGACATGAACGAGCGGAGCGTGGCCGGATGAGCCGGGTCGCCTTCCACCGTCCGGCCCGTCACATCCTTCCGGCGCTGCCGACGGACCGGATCGTGCTGCCCGTACCCCCCGAGGTGCCGGACGCCTCGACCGGTTCGCACGCCTGGAACCTGGTCCTGCCGCTGATCAGCAGCGTCGGCATGGCCGCGTACATGGTCAGCTTCGGGCAGCCGGCGACCATCATCCTCGGCTCGGTCTTCTTCTTCTCCTCGATCGCCGCCGTCGTCTTCCTCTTCCTCGGACAGCGGCGTACCCGAGGGGTCACGGCCCGCAAACAGCGCCGCCGGTACCGCAGCCACCTGCGGCTCGTGCGGGACCAGGCGCGGCAGAGCGCCAACGCGCAACGCGCCGCCTCCGCGCTCGCCAACCCCGAACCGGCCCGGCTCTGGTCGATCGGCGTCGGCGGCCACCGCGTCTGGGAACGCCGTCGCGACGACGCCGACTTCCTCCAGGTCCGGCTCGGCCGGGGTACGGTCCGACTGACCACCCCGATCGAACTCGACGCGAAGATCGACCCGCTGACCGACTACGACTGGGAGTCGCAGGAGGCCGCCGAACGACTGGTGGAACGACTCGGCGTGGTACCCGAGCAGCCGATGGTGGTCGACATCGGCCGGGCCGGGGTGATCAGCCTGCTCGGCCCACCGCCGGCCACCGCCGAGGTCGCCCGCGCTCTGCTCTGCCAGGTCAGCGTCTTCCACGCGCCGGACGACGTGCTCGTCGCGGTGGAGGCCGGCGGGGACGACCAGTGGCAGTGGGCGAAGTGGCTGCCGCACACCATCGACCCGGAACTGCGCGGCGAGGCGGGGGAGCTGTCGCTGGTCGGGGAGAGCCCCGCCGCGCTCACCGACTACCTGGAGGCCGAACTCCGACGCCGCCTCGACCAGCAGGGCAACCGGCGCCCGACCACCGGCGGACCGACCCTGCCCCGGCTGATCCTGGTGTTCACCAGCTTCGACCCGTTCTCCGAGTGGGGGCGTGGCGAGCTGATGGCCGCCCTGCTGGCCGGGGCCGGTCCGCATCTCGGCATCACGCTCGTCTTCCTGGTCCAGCGCGAGTCCGACGAACCGAGCCGGGTCAACCTGCGGCTGCGGTGTGGAGCGGACGGCCAGCTCACCACGGAGGGCAGGGCGGACCTGGTCGTCACACCCGCCACCGACTGCCACGTCGACCGGGTGAGTCTGGGCATGGCCGAGCTGGTCGCCCGGACCCTGGCACCGCTGCGGCTCAGCGACGAACGGGAGCAGGTCCTCGCCCGCACCGTCTCGCTCACCGAGATGGTGCTCGGCGGTGACCCGATGAACTCCGAGATCACCAGCCGCTGGATCGGTGCCGGTGACCCACGGCTGCTGCGCGCCCCGATCGGCACCGACGGGGACGGCCATCCGCTGGTGCTGGACATCAAGGAGTCGGCGCAGGGCGGCTCCGGCCCGCACGGCCTGATCGTCGGCGCCACCGGCTCAGGCAAGAGCGAGTTGCTGCGGACGCTCGTCACCGGCCTGGCCCTGACCCACCCGCCGGAGCTGCTCAGCTTCGTGCTGATCGACTTCAAGGGCGGCGCCGCCTTCGCCCCGTTGACCGGGCTGCCGCACGTCGCCGGTCTGATCACCAACCTGGCCGACGACGCCGCGATGATCGACCGGGTGCTCGCCGCGTTGATGGGCGAGCAGCAGCGCCGGCAACGCATGCTGCGCGACGCCGGCAACATCGACTCGGTACGCGAGTACCAGAGCCGCCGCGCGGAGGGTGCCGTCGGCACCGACGGTCGTCCGCTCGACCCGCTGCCGTACCTGCTGATCGTGGTGGACGAGTTCGGCGAACTGCTCTCCGGCCGGCCGGACTTCGCCGAGTTGTTCGTGCAGATCGGCCGGGTCGGTCGAAGCCTCGGCATGCACCTGCTGATGGCCACCCAGCGGCTGGAGGAGGGGCGACTGCGGGGCCTGGACTCCCACCTGTCCTACCGCATCTGCCTGCGTACGTTCAGCGCCAGCGAGAGCCGTACGGTGATCGGCACCACCGACGCGTACAACCTGCCGCCGATCCCCGGATCCGCGTACCTCAAGGTGGACGAGTCGATCTACCAGCGGTTCCGGGTAGCGCACGTGTCGGCCGGGTACGTCTCGGCCGAGGAACGCGAACGGGCCAGCGGTGCGAAGCCCCGCAACACCGTCGCGCAGTTCCCGCTGCGGGGATTGACCCGGATGACCGAGGAAGAGCTGGACGAGCCGCCACCGGCAGCGGAGCGGGGCGGCCAGACCGAGCTGGGCATCGTGGTGGACCGGCTCACCTCGATCATCAGCCCGGTGCACCAGGTCTGGCTGCCGCCGTTGCCGAAGGCGCTCGCCCTGGACCACCTGCTCGGCCCGGTCGCCCACCACCCCGGCCGGGGCTACAGCGCGAAGCACTGGCCGATGACCGGCTCGCTGTCCGTGCCCATCGGCCTGCTCGACCTGCCGTTGAAGCAGGAGCAGGAAACGCTGATGATGGACTTCGGCGGGGCACACGGCAACATCGCGATCGTCGGCGCACCGCAGACCGGGCGCAGCACGCTGCTGCGGACCCTGATGCTCGCCGGGATGCTCACCCACAGCCCCGACGAGATGCAGTTCTACTGCGTGGACTTCGGCGGCGGCACGCTGCACACGATGGCCGAGGCGCCGCACGTCGGCTCGGTGGCCGGTCGTAGCGATCGTGACCTGGTCAGCCGGATGATCGTCGAGGTCCGGTCGCTGATCAGCGAACGGGAGCAACTGCTCCGCTCCCTCGGTCTGGACTCCATCGCCGACCTGCGGGACCTTCGCCGCGCCGGCAAACTGCCCGAGGGCGTACGCGCCGCCGACGTCTTCCTCTTCGTCGACAACTGGGGCGCGCTACGGACCGAGTTCGACTGGGCCGACCCGGTCATCAACGAGATCGCGGCCCGTGGACTCGGCGTGGGCGTACACCTGATCATCACCACCGGCCGGTGGAACGACATCCGCCCCGCCCTGCGGGACAGCATCGGCACCCGGATCGAGTTGCGCCTCAACGACCCCGCCGAGTCCGAGGTGAACCGTCGGCTCGCCGCCCGGGTGCCGGCGAAGGTGCCCGGCCGGGGGCTGAGCCTGCCGGGCGTCTACTTCCAGCTCGTCCTGCCCCGGATGGACGGCCAGGACAGCATCGACGGTCTACGCGCGGCCCAGCAGGACGTACTCGGAAAGATCGCCGCCGGGTGGTCCGGCCCCCCGGCCCCACCGGTACGCCTGCTTCCGGCACGGATCGACGCCGCCGAGGTACCCGCGCCGCCGGACGCCGCCCCGACCGCCGTACCCATCGGTATCGGCGAGTCCGACCTGAAGCCGGTGACCGTCGACCTGATCCGCGACGACCCGCACTTCCTCGTCTTCGGTGATGCCGGCTCCGGCAAGTCGACGGCCCTGCGTACCTGGCTGGCGGCGCTCTGCGCGCGCCAGTCCGCCTGGGACGCGCGGGTGGTGCTGCTCGATGCCCGGCTCTCCCTGCTCGACGCCGTGCCGCAGGACCACCTGGCCGCCTACGCCGGCGACCCGGACACCGCCAGCGCCTACGTCCAGCAGGTGGTCGCGAAGCTCACCGAGCGGCTGCCACCGGCCGGCATCAGCCCGCAGCGGCTACGCCAGCGGGACTGGTGGGAGGGGCCGGACATCTACGTGGTGGCCGACGACTACGACCTGCTGCCCACCGGCTCCGCGGCCCCGCTCGCCCCGCTGTCCCGCTTCCTGCCGCAGGCCCGCGACATCGGCCTGCACCTGGTGCTCGCCCGCCGGGTCAGCGGCATGGCCCGCGCCATGGCCGACCCGCTGCTCAACCGGGTCAAGGAGATGGGCTGTAGTGGCCTGATCCTCTCCGGCGACAGCCGAGAGGGCGTCGTGCTGGGCAACGAGCGTGCCGCCGCCCGCCCACCCGGCCGAGGAAGCCTCGTCGAGCGGTCCCAACCGGGCCGACTGATCCAGGTCGCGCTCCCGCCGCCCGTCCCGGAGACACCCGAGCAGGACGGTCCCGACACCGCCCCGGCGTGACCGCCCCGGCGTGACCGCCCCGGTGTGACGTGGACGGCGTGGGAGGGCCGGCGTGACGTGGACGCGTGGATTTGCCGGGTATCGGCAGCCACGACCGTCGGCCGGCGACGACGAGCACGGGCTCACGGTCCGTCTCGGGGCCTGTCGAGCTGATAGCGGCAACGAATCACCCTGCCCGACGGCGTGAACGGTTCAGCTCGACAGGGCGACACCCGAAGTAGACGTGGCGCGCGAAGTAGACGTGGCGCGGCGGTGGCCGAATATCTGCTTCAACGGCGGGCAATTCGCCGGATGTGTTGCGTGGAGTGAAGCAGAGCAGAGGCGGCACACCGGTGGGTACGGACGAGAGCCGGGGAAGGGGAGGGGTGGCGTCCCCATTACGGGACGTCGGCATAGCCCCCGTATGAGCGTGCGGTGCCACGCCCTGCCGGGGTGGGTGCCGGATGAGGGACTACCGGCTGCTCCGTGTGTCCTGCGAGGCTGGGGCCATCGTCGCCGACGGCCGTGCGCGGTCGTCCGGAGGCGGATCGGCGAGGGAGGGGTTGCTGTGGTCAGCGGGCAGGCGGATTTCAGCGAGATGTTGGCTCGGACCCAGGCGCTTGAGCACGAGGTCGCCGAGCTGGCGCAGTCGATGAGCAACTCCGAGGTGGTCGGGTCGGCGGCCGGCGGGGGCGTGACGGTCACGTTGGCCGACAGCGAGTTCCAGGCGGTGTACATCGACCCGCGCGTGATGGAGACCTGCGACGCGGACGAACTGGCCGACCTGGTGCTGGCGGCGCTGCGGGACGGGACCGAGCAGTTGCGCGTGCAGGCTGCCGAGCGGATGACGCTACTGACCGAGTCGATCAGCAGGCTGGCCGGGTAACAACCGATCGTGGACCCCACCGAGGCGACGCAGACGCCGGCCCGGCGGGCGGTGCGGTGGCGGTCGGACTTCGTCACCGCGTTCGTCGAGCACGCCGGGTCGAAGCCGGCCAGCGACCGGTTGTCGGTCAGGCTACCGACGCTGATCACGGTAACCGCGGTGTGCATGCTGATCTCCCTGGTGGTGGGGATCTTCTGGCAGCTCATCAGCCCACGATCCAAGGCCGGTGCGGCGGACCCGGGCTACGTCGCGACGGCGGGCTGGGGCTGCGACACCACCAACGACCACGGGTTCGACGTGCAGGGACGGACCGACCAGTGGCGTACGGTGGCCGACGGCGGATGGTCCGAGGGCGGCTGTCGGGGTACCTTCCAGACACTGCCGATCAGCAACGACGCCGACCAGTCGGTCCAGTGGTGGTTCGTCCCGTCCACCGGCGGGCAGTGCCGAGTCGAGGTGTACGTGCCGCGTGGCACGTCCGGCGCCGGCACCTGGGTGACCAGCGTCCGCTACGAGGTGCTGGCCGGTCGCGGCGGCGCCGCGTACGCCGAGTTCGAGATGAACCAGGCGCAGAACACCGGGCGGTGGGTGGACGTCGGCGCGTTCCCGCTGCGCACCAACGAGTTGGCGGTACGCGTGACGGCGCGGGCGGCGGGCGAGGCCGACGCGCGACTCGCGGTCTCCGCCGTACGTGCCACCTGCGGCCGGTGACGGCCGCCGGCAGGTAGTGAGCCGGAAGAGGGAGGGGAACAGTGCGAGGGCTGCGCCGGATCGTCGTGGTGTGCCTGACCGCCCTGGCCGTGCTCGGGCCGGTCGGGCCGGTCCACGCCGCCCCGGCCGACACGCCGGCCGGCTCCAAGTACTACGTCGTCGGTGAACCGATCGCCGGCCAGCGCGAGTCGCTGTACGAGATCTCGGCCCGGACCCTCGGCACCGGCCGGCGGCACCTGGAGATCTTCGAGTTGACCAAAGGCCGTCCGCAGCCGGACGGTGGGCAGCTCACCGACCCGATGGTCCTGAAACCCGGCTGGGTGCTGACGCTGCCCGCCGACGCCAGCGGTCCCGGCGTCTACGACGAGTACCCGGTGGCGACGCAGGCGGCCCCGCCCGCGCCCCGGGACCTGTCGACTCCGGGACGGCAGGGCGCCCCCGTCTTCGAGGCCATCGGGGTGTTCGCGGCCGTCATGTTGTTCGCGGTGGCGGTGGCGGTGCTCCGCGGTGGGCGTGGTGCGCGCGGCGCCACGGCACCGGCGGTGTCCGCCGCCCCGCCACCCCTGTCGGACCCGCCGCCGCTCTCCGACCCGCCCGCGCCGTCGGACGCGCCACCCGTACCCGGTCACCCGGCCCGGCCCGGCCCGCCGCCGACCGACGCCGAGCGCGAGCTGGTGCTGGCCGGGGCGCACTCCTCCGCACCGCCGGTCGTGGACCCGTATCCGGCGACCGCCACGTCACGGGCCGCGTACCTCCCGCCGACGGCGCCCGAGCGACCGGTGGCACCGGAACGGCCGACCGCACCCGAACGACCGGCGCGACCGTCGCTCGCCGGCCGTCTACGGCCGGTGGGGCCGCCCTCTCCGGAACTACCGCGCCGGACGCCGTCGCCGTCCCCGGTACCACCCCTGCCGGAGCCGTCCGCCGGGCCGCGTCGACCGGAGGTCGCTGACGACGCCACCGAGCTCAGCGCCGACCTGCGGGCCGAAGGGCTCAAGCTGAGTGTCTCCCTGAACGGGGCCCGGGACGGGGCGGCAGCGCCGTTCGGCTGGTACGGCCCGGGTGAGGCACCGCCGGCCGCCACCATGCCGCTGCTGCTCGGCGACCGCGACGGCTGGCGGCTCTATGTCGACCTGGTCCGCTGCCCGGACGTGCTGACCGTCGCCGGCAACCTGCCCGACGGGCAGCGCTACGCGCGCCGGCTGATCCGGCAGGCCCTGGCCGACGGCAACGAGGTGACCGTGGTCGGGGACGTCCTCGGCGAGTCGCTGCCGAACGGATGCAGCCGGGTGGCACAACTGTCCGACGTGGAGCCGTCGCCGACTCCGGGCATCGTGATCTGCGCCCGGCTCGCCAACGGCGACGGACGGGTGGCCCGCGAGCTGCGTACGGCCGGAGTGCAGGTGCCGGTGGTGCTCGGTGAGGTGACGCCGTCGCGCTGGTCGATCTCGGTGCGGCCGACGGAGGAGCCCGGTGTCGAGCTGTCGTGAGTGGAGTGGACTACGATGCGGCGCGCCAGCCGTGCGACAGGTGCCCGTGGGTCAGCCGACCGTGCGTCACGCGTCCCTGGGTCACGTGACCCAACTCGATCGCCATCCGGGTCAGCTCCGCCTTGTTCGTCACGTTGAGCTTGGCCCGGATCCGCTTGGCGTACGTGTTCACGGTCGCCTGGGACAGCCCCATCCGGGTGGCGATCTGCGCATGGGTGAGCCCGAGCGCGATCCAGCGCAGCGTCTCCACCTCGCGCGGGGCCAGTCCGTTCTCGTCGGCGTCCGCCGGGCGCGACAGATCGGCCGCGAACCGGTCGGCCAGTTCCGCGCCGATGTGCAGCCCACCGGTGGCGACCACGCGCAACGCCAGGCGTACGTCGGGTTGCTCGGCGTACCGGGTGATCACGCCTCGGGCCCCGGCCCGGACGGCGGAGAGCAGGCCCGGCGGCTGTTCCCAGGTGGCGCAGACCAGCGGGGCGCCACGGGTGGCGAGTTTCCCGATCAGCTCCAGCACGCTCGCGCCGGGCAGCGCCGGCAGGTCGATGAAGATCACCCGGTAGTCGGCCGGTCCGGCCTGCTCCAACTCGCCGACCGAGCCGACCGAGGGGCCGAGCGCGAGGCCCGGCTCGTCCTGCACCAGCCGCTCCATCCCGACCCGCGACAACGGCTGGTCGCAGACGATCGCGACCGTACCCAGATCCTGTTCCATCGCCGTACCCCTTCTCTGCCCGGTGCATCACACGACGGACGCGGGACTCGCCGTGTTCAGTGCGGTGATGGCGGGGACTCGCCGACCTCGGATTGAGAAAACCAGGTACCGCCGTCCGTTGAGAGGACGTGCAAGGGGGGACATCGAGGAACGGACGAGCGTCATGACCGGCAGGCCGCCGCCGACACCGGCTGCCCGGGCGCGCCCGGAGCACCGGCGCATCGACGGGCTCTACGACATCTGGCTGCGTACCGGCCCGGACGGGCTGCCGGTCGCGCTGCGGGGCAGCGGGACGCCGCTCGACGCCGGACAACTCGCCGACCTGGTCCGCCGGGGCGGTGGGGCGGGCGACGACGTCCGGATCATGATGGACGGTGGCGAGGAACACGCGGAGGTCTTCGCCGAGCTGGCCGGGATCCTCGGGCGGGACGTGCTGATCAGCCCGGCCGGCAGCATGTTGCGGTACGACGGGGACCGCGAGCCGGAGCCCAGCCTGGTGGACGCCCGGACCGGGCGGCCGGCGGAGTGGCTCGTCGTCCAGCCCCCGGCGATGGCCACCGGGCTGCCCGGTTGGTACGAGACGACCGGCGGCGTGCTGCGGCCCCGGTCCGGTGTCGTCGCCGCGCCGCTGCCCGGCGGGCTGACGCTCGCCACCCGGGCCGACTTCGTGGCCCGCCGGGCCGCTGCGGTGGACCTGGCCCCGGGTCACCCGGAACTGACCACGATCGGGGTGTCCGTCCGGGGCGGCGGCTTCGTGGTCGGCGACTACACCGGCTCCTACCAGGTGACCGGTGGGCGTCAGCTCGCCGCCGCCCTGTCGGACGTGCCGCTCTACGGCAGTGAGATCCGGATGTGGCTGCACTGGCCCTCCGACCCGGACGAGCGGCAGCGGCTGCACGCCAACCTGGCCGCGTTCGCGGACAACACCGGGGCGATCGTGTGGGCCCCGGAGCGTACCGCCGCCCTGGAGATCCTGGAGAGTTGCCAGGACCTGAGCGCGGTGGACCGCGCCGGCGGTCCGGCCGAGTGGCGTACCTACCTGCCGCCGATGGCCGCCTCACCGCGCTTCGAACCGGACCAGGACGGTCGGTTGTCCCCGGCCGGGCGGATGGTCGTCACCCCCTATCCGGGTGCGCCCCTGGTCAGCGTCGCGCCCGCGCGCCAGCGGGCGATGAACTCGCGGTACAGCAGCCTGCGGGCCCAGCACGGGCTGTTCCGGATCGATCTGACCATCCTCAACGACGGTCGGTGGGCGGTGCAGTACGCCGACTCCGGGCCGCACGCGCTCGGGCCACGGGTGCTGCAACGGATGCTGCGCACGGCCGGCTGGCAGGGCGAGGACCTGCTGCTGCTGGCGAGCTATCCGGCCTCCGCCGAGGCGGGGGTCCGCCGCTACGGCAGCCGGCTGGTGGAAGGACTCCGCGCCGAGGTGTGGGTGCTGCCGCCGGAGGCCGCGTTCGACAGCGTCGACGGTACGGCCCGCGCCGTCGACGAGCGGGGCCGTCCAGTGGACTGGCAGCGCCTCGACCTGGACGACTCGCAGCGACGCTGGCAGAGCGACGACGGCGTGCTGGTGACGGCCGAGAGCAGCAGCCGTCCGGCCGGCACCGATCGTGTCGCCGGCACCGATCGCATTGCCGTCACCGGCCGTTCGGCCGACGCCCCTTCCCGCGCGCCGGAGAGCATCGCCGCTGTCCCGGACAGCGCTGAGCGGAGCACCGCGTCCGAGGCGACGCCCTCGATCGACCGGCAGCAGGCGGGGGAGCCCGCTCTGTCCACCTCGCCCTCGGCGTCCGACGTCCGGGCGTACCCGGGGTCGCCGTGGACGGGACGCCCTGCGGCGGCGACGTCCGGCCCGGTGTCCCCGGTCCCGGTGCACGCGGTCCTGCCGCTGCCCGCGCCGACGTCCCCGGCCCCGCCTCCGGCCCCGGCGGCGTCACCGTTCCGACCGGCACCGCCGCGACCGGCTCCGGCTGCGCCGGATTCGACGGCCGTGGCCCCCTCGTCGCCGATCGTGCCCTCTACGGCCCCCGCGTCGCCTCCCCCGTCGCCGGTGGTCCCGCTGTCTCCGGCCGCCTCGCCGGTGGTTCCTCCGTCCCCGGCCGCCCAGGCGGGTGCCCCTTCGTCGACCGCCGCGCCCACCGGGGCGGACTCCTATCCGGAGCGGTCCTCGCCCGTGCCGCCGCTTCCACCGCAGGCACGGGCGGGGGGCTGGGCCCAGCCCAATCGGACCGAGCCGAGGCGCGTCGAGCGGCAGGTCGGGCCACCGCGACCGGTGGTCGGGCCGGCGGCGGGCCCGCGTCCGATCGCCGGGCCGGCGCCGACGACCCGGCCGGAGGAGAGCACCGCTCCCGCTCCGACTTCCGACCCTGGGGTCGGCTACGAGCAGGGACTGCCCTCCACCGCCGGTCCGGCCCGGGATCCCCGCTCCGACGCCGGTCCCCGCTCCGACGCCGGGGGGCGTCCCGACCGCCCCGCCCCGCCGGGTGGGCCCGAGCTTCCGGTCAGTGCCGCGCCCCGGCTCGGCACCGTCCGGCGGCCCGTCGCGCACGCGATCTACTGGATCGCCGAGCGCCCGACGGTCAACGCCGAGCCGGTCGAGCTGTACGTCGTCGCCGGCTGTTCGCCCACCGACGCCACCGGCACCGGCGCACCCACCCCGAACCTGTTCCTGGTCGGCACGCTCCGCCCGCCGGTGCCCGCCGCGCTGCGGGCGGACGAACACCTGCTGCGGGTACGCGTCCTCGCCGGTGGCGCGGTGGACATGTCCTCGATCACCGTGCACGAGCCACCGGCCCTGCACGAGCTGCTCGTCGACCGGGACGAGTCGTACCTGCTCCCGGGGGGTCTGCTGGGCCGTACCGAGCTCGTCGCCGGTTACGGCGTCGACGCCTCCGGGCGGTACGTGGAGCAGCCGGTCGCCCCGGCGACTCCACCGCTGGCGATGCGCTGCACCGGCGCCGGGCACGGCATCGAGGGGTTGCCGGCCGACCTGCCCCGCTGGCCGTACGAGGCCGAGGCGTTCGCCTATGCGCTGGTGCGCGACCCCGAGGCCACGACCCGTAGTCAGGGCCTGGTGCTGTTGCGCAACCGGCCGCGTGCCCGTCGGGGGCGGCTGCTGGTGCAGGTGCGGGTGCCGTGGCGGTGCGCCGTCGACGTGCGCGCGACCGTGGCGCAGATCGGCGACCTGCCGCAGATCCACTCGACGGCCGGATCGATGCTGGAGGCCGGCGTGAGTCTGTTGCTGCCACGCGAGGCGAACGAGCAGGTCGAGGTCGTACGGCTGCTCTCGGCGGGCCGGCTCGGCTGGCGGACGGTGGGTGAGCCGGAGATGTCGCTGGCCGACTTCCTCGCCAGCCGGGCCGATGCCACGACCCGGCCGGGCAGCACCGCCCCGACCCGGTAGGGGTAGCGCCGTCCCGACCCGGCCGGACTGCGCCGCCGGGACCAGACCTGGGCCCCACTGAGTCCTTCGGCTCACGCCGCCCGCGGCCCGGATCACTAGCGTCCCGTTTGAGCGGTGCTGGGGAAAGGTCCGGTCCTGGGGAGGGCTGCAACGATGGGTGCCAACGTGGGTGTGCAGGAGCGCGTCGAGGCGGATGCCGACCTCGATCACCGGATGCGTCGCGTCTTCGCGGCGAACGCCCAGCCGTTGTACTACTACCTTCTCCGGCTGACCCGGGGACAGGGCCAACTCGCCGAGGACCTGTTGCAGGAGACCATGCTGCGGGCCTGGTCCCGGCTGAGCGAACTGCCCGCCGACGACGCCACGATCCGCCGGTGGCTGTTCATCGTGGCGCGGAACCTCTCGATCGACGTGGCCCGCGCCCGGGCCGCCCGACCGACCGAGGTCTACGGGATGGACGTGACCTGGGCCCACTCGCCGGACGACGAGTTCGACGGCCTGCTCGACCGGTTCGCCCTGGCAGACGTGCTGCGCAAGCTCACCCCGGAACACCGGGCGGTGCTGGTCGAGCTCTACTACGGCGACGTGACGGTGGCCGAGGCGGCGGCCCGGATCGGCATCCCGGAGGGGACCGTGCGGTCGCGGTCGTTCTACGCTCTGCGCGCCGCCCGGGGCATCATCGGGGAGCCCGCCGAACTGGCGGCGTGACCGCCAAACTCCCGACGCGGCGGCTGAACGACACGGCCGCCGGGACCGTCGTGGAGTCGTGAGTCCGCACCGGGACGGGCACGACGAGGGGGCGAGGGAGATGTTGGTCAGCCGGTACCCGTCACGGGTGGGACGGTATGTGGTGGTGGTGCTCGGCGTACTGCTGGCCGCGCTGCCCGTCCTCCCGGCCCGCGCCCAGGCCGCACCGTACGTGAAGTACTACACGGTGGAGTCCACCTACGTGGGCAAGCCGGAGGGCCTGCGTGACATCGCCGAGCGCTTCCTCGGCAGCCGGGACCGCGCGGAGGAGATCTTCAACCTGAACGTCGGCCGGGCGCAGTCCGGCGGCGGCGCCCTCACCGACCCGAGTCAGCTGCGCGCCGGTTGGCAGCTCGTGCTGCCGTGGGACGCGGTCGGCAGCGGGGTCGAGTACGGCTCGCTGCCGTCTCCGGCACCCCCGAGCACCCGTTCACCGTCACCGGGAGCGTCCGCCGCGCCACCTGCCGGTACTCCGTTGATCCGCCCCACCATCGGCTCCAGCCCCAGCCCCAGCCCGAGCCCGAGCCCGAGCGGCACCAAGAACTCCGGTGCCGGGGGCGCCAAGTGCGGATCGGCCGCGAAGCGCGGTGACAAGGACCGCGCGGACTGGGCGGAGCGGCGCATGTCGCCGGAGCGGGCGTGGTCCCGCAGCCGTGGCGAGGGCCAGATGATCGCGATCGTGGACTCCGGGGTGGACGGCAGCCTCGCCGAGTTGCGGGGCCGGGTCACCCAGGGCATGGACGTGGTGGCCGGCAGCGGCCGGGGCGACGTCGACTGCCTCGGCACCGGCACCGCGATGGCCGGTATCGCCATCGCCCAGTCCGGCTCGAAGCGCACGGTGACGGGGGTGGCTCCGGAGGCGACCGTGATGCCGATCCGGGTGGTCACCACCAAGGCCGAGGCGCAGCCGGCGGACCAGGCGGCCGGCATCGAGGTGGCGGTGGCCGCCGGTGCCACCGTGATCGCGCTCGGGTCGTACGTGGACCCCAACGTCCCGGCCGTCGCCGAGGCGATCGCCACCGCCGTCAAGCACGACATCGTGGTGGTGTCCGCCGCCGACCTGGAGTCGAGCGACCCGGAGTCGGGGCTGCCGGAGCAGGGCATGTTGCGGGTCGGTGGCATCGGCGGGGACGGCAAGATGGCGGACAGTTACCGCGCCGGCGGGGTGGACGTCGTCGCCCCCGGCGTGGACGTGGCCAGCCTCGGCATCGGCGGAGCGGGTGACTTCGTCGGCAGCGGCACCCAGTACGCGGTCGCCTACACGGCCGGCCAGGCCGCCCTGGTGCGCTCCGCGTACCCGAACCTCTCGGCCGCTCAGGTGACCGAACGGATCCGGAGCACGGCCAGCCGGACCGCCGACACCCCGGAGGACCCCGCCTCCTACGGCGACGGCGTCATCGACCCGTTCACCTCGGTGAGCGCCGCGATGGAGAACGACGGAGGGGCGGCTGCCCCGAACGGCCCGTCCGCCGATGACGGCGGATCGTCGACCAGCGGTGGCCAGGTGGCGATCTTCGTGCTCATCGGCCTGGTGCTGGTGGCCGTGACGGTGCTGTCGGTGTTCCGGCTGCGTACCGTGCTGCGCTCCGACGACCGCAAGGATCCCGAACCGGAGTTCGACCCGCCCGCGAACCGTCCGACCGACCACTCCGATCCACAGCGGTTGAGGTGATCGCCCAGTGACGGGGCAGCCCGCGGTCTCCACCCCGACCAGCGCACCGTCCGGCCGGATCGAACGGGTCTCCACCCGCCCGTGGAGTCGGCACCGCACCATCTCCTCGGCGATCCGGGCAGCCCGCGACGGCGGGGTGGTGTCGGTGGTGGCCGGGGTGTACCGCGAGTCGTTGACCGTCGACAAGTCCGTCACGCTGGTGGCCGAGAACGACGGTGGCGCGGTCGAACTGGTCGCGCCGCACGGGCCGGCGCTCGCCGTACGGTCCGGGTCGGCCACGATCCGCGGGTTCGTGTTGAGCGGCTCCGGTGCCGTGGTGGTCGCCGCCACCGGCCGGATCGCGTTGGAGTCGACCACGGTCACCGGGGGCGCGGTCCAGGTCAGCGGGGACGCGTCGGCGACGCTGCGGGACTGCGCCATCCTGCGTACCGGGGCGGCACCCGGGCTCATCGTCGCCGACCAGGCGACGCTGGAGGGCACCTCGGTCGAGGTGACGGAGACCGGCGGCGCCGCCGTCGAGGCCGCCGGAAGCGCCCAGGTCACCCTGGTCGACAGCCGGATGGGCAGCGTCGGCGGTGGCGCGCTGGTGGCGGAGAACGCCACGCTGACGCTCACCCGCTGCGAGATCGGGCCCAGCGGCGGCGTGGGCGTCGAGGTCAGCGGCGGTGGGCAGGCCCGGCTGACCGACTGCCAACTGCACGACCTGGCGGCCGAGGGCATCCGGATCAGCGGCAGTGCGACGTTCGGCCCGGACTGGTGGCCGCCGCTGCGGCCGGAACACGCCGGGACGCCGGGCGCCGGGGAGACCGGCGAGACCGGTGGGGTGCTCGTTCGGCGGTGCACGATCAGCCGCGCGGCCTCCGCCGGGGTGCTCCTCGCCGGGTACGGCCACCTGCACCTGGACGAGTCCACGGTGGACGCCGCGCGGGGTCCCGGCGTGCTGGCCGGTGGCGACAGCCGGCTCTCGATGGCCGGCAGCCGGATCAACCAGGCCGGTCAGACCGCGCTCGCGGTCCGGGAACGCGCCGAGGTCCGCCTCACCGACGGTGCCTTCGCCGACTCGGCCGCCAACGGGCTCTACGCCGCCGACGACGGGCGGATCCTGATGCACGGCTGCGAGATGCGGCGCTCCGAGTACAGCGCGGTGCACCTCACCGGCACGGCCAGCGCCGCGCTGGTCGAGTGCACGATCGCCGACACCCCCGAGTTCGGGGTACGCGCCTCCGACCGCGCCCTGCTGCGGGTGGAGGGCGGCACGATCACCGGCGCGGGACTCGGCGGGGTGCAGATCGACGGTGGCGCCGACGCCGAGTTGCGTGGACTGACCGTCAGCGACTCCCGGGCCGGCGTACGCGTGGACACCCCGCACCGGCCGCTGCTGACCGACTGCGAGGTCCGCGACGTCGAGCAGACCGGGATCGAGGTCGCCCCGCACGCCGCGCTGCTGGCCCGGAACTGCCGGATCGCCTCCTGTGGCGCGGCCGGGGTGCTCGTCGACGCGTACGCCACGCCGACGCTCGAAGAGTGCGAGATCACCGACATCGGCGGCAGCGGACTGGTGCTCTGGGAGGGCGCCGCACCGATGATCCGCAGCCTGACCGTGCGGGAGTGCCGCAAGAACGGCGTGTACGTCGGTGACGGTGCGCACGGCACCCTGACCGACTGCGACATCTCCCGGACCGACTACCCGGCCGTGCACGTCGGCGTGGACGCCGATCCGGCGTTGCTGCGCTGCCACGTGCACGACGCCGGGGCCGACGTCGACCAGACCGACCAGGGCCGGGCGACCTTCGAGGAGTGCTGGAGCACCGACGTCGCCGAGGCGACCCTGCCGACCGAACCCGTCGCCGCCCGCGCGGTGCCGGCCGGTGCCGGTCCGCGCCGCGCCGCCGCCGTGCCCCGAGCCGGTGCCACCAGCAAGGTGCCGGAGTTGGCCGACCTGCTCGGCCAGCTCGACGACCTGGTCGGGATGGCCCGGGTCAAGCGGGACGTGGGCACCATGGTCAAGCTGGTGCAGACCGTCAAGCGCCGTCGGGAGGCCGGTCTCGCGCCGCCGCCGATGTCCCGGCACCTGGTCTTCGCCGGTAATCCCGGCACCGGCAAGACCACCGTGGCCCGGCTCTACGGGCAGTTGCTCGCCGCGCTCGGCATGCTCGAACGCGGACATCTGATCGAGGTCGACCGGGGCACGCTGGTCGGTGAGTACGTGGGACACACCGCCCCGAAGACCCAGGCGGCCTTCCGCAAGGCCCTCGGCGGTGTGCTCTTCATCGACGAGGCGTACGCCCTGGTGCCCACCGGTGGCGGCACCGACTTCGGCCAGGAGGCGATCTCGACGCTGGTCAAGCTGATGGAGGACCACCGGGACGAGGTGGTGGTGATCGTCGCCGGCTACCCGGACGAGATGCGGCAGTTCGTCGCGGCCAACCCGGGCCTCTCCTCCCGCTTCTCCCGCACGCTGACCTTCGAGGACTACTCGTCGGTCGAACTGGTCCAGATCGTGGAGAAGCAGGCGAGCCGGCACCAGTACCACGTCGCGGAGAACGGCCGTGCCGCGCTGCTCAGCTACTTCGACGGCGTCCTGCGGGGCGAGGGCTTCGGCAACGGCCGGTTCGCCCGCAAGGTCTTCCAGATGATGACCGAGCGGCACGCCGCACGGATCGCCGAGATGGACGCGCCCAGCACCGCCGAGCTGAGCACTCTGGAGGCCGACGACCTGCACGTGGACGACCTGGAGGTGGCCGGATGACACGGCTCGGGTGCAGGGAGGACCGATGAGCGGCGAACGGAGCCGGATCACGGTGGTCGGCACCCGCCGCCGGTTGGACGTGTCGGTGCCCTCCGGGGCACCGGTCGGCGAGTACTCGGCCCGCCTGGCCGAGATGTGCGGCCAGGACCGGGCCGACGTGCTTCCACCGGCCTGGTCCCTGGCCCCCGCCGGCCACCCGCCGCTGCCGCTGGACGCCACCCTGCTCGACGTCGGCGTGGTCGACGGCCAGGTGTTGTACCTCCGCGACGCCGCTCAGGAGCCGAACGACGCGCCACTGGTGGAGGAGATCGAGGAACTCGTCGCCGACGAGACCCACCGGCATCGCCAGCAGCGGCTCCGGGGCGGGACGATCGTCCTGAGCCTGGGTCTGCTCTGGACGACGGTGGCCGCGATCACGGCCGGACTCCGGTTCGAGGGCGGTGCCGGCACCGCCGCGGGGCTCGTCCTGGCCGGGCTGGGTCTGCTCGCCGGAGCGTGGAGCCTCACCCAGCACCGCGAGGTGGTGCCGGACTGGTTGCGGATGGCGGTCGCGTTGACCTCGGTGCCGTGTCTGGCGGCGGCCGGCATGCTGGTGACCCGGGTGTTGGGCGTGACGGCGTACCGCTGGGACGGTGCGGTGTTCGGCGCCTGCCTGGCCGCGCTGATGGCGCTGGTGGTCATCCCGACCGCCGCGTTGGTCGTGGTGCAGTTGCACCTGACCGTCGGCCTGGCGTTGGTGTCCCTGATCCGGGCGCTGGACACCGACCGCGCCGGTGCCGCCGCGGTGGTCACCGTGACGGCGATGGGGATCATCGCGGTGGCCCGACGGATCGCCGCCACCGTGGCGTCCTGGGGACAACGCCGACCGCCTGACCAGTCGGCTGCCCTGCCGGTCACGATCGGGCTGGTCGACCGCTCCCACCGCCTGCTCTCGGTGGTGCTCGTCGGTCCGGCGCTGGCGCTGACCGCCGCGCTTCCGGTGCTGGCCTCCAACGGCGGCTGGGCGGTCGCGTTGACCGCGGTGGCCAGCATCGCCCTGATGGCCCGCTGCCGGCTGGTGGCGTTCTCCGCCGAACTGCTCCTGCTCGGCATCGCCGCACTGGTCGGCTGTTTCAGCCTGATCCTCGCGGTCGTCGGGATGCTCGGCGCGGGCCCCGGCGCGACCCTGGTCGTGCTCGTGCTGGCCGGGCTCGGCGTCGCCGGAGCCGGGGTGGCGCTGAGCCTGCTGCGCCCCTCGTCACCCGAGCCGCCACGCGACGGGCCGATGGTGCACCCCTCGGCCCGGCGCCGCAGCCGGGCCGAGGTGTTCGGGGTGATCACCAGTCTGCTCATGGTGCCGTTGGCGCTGGGCGTGCTCGGCGCGTTCCGACACATGGTCGAGGTGGGTCGCAGCATCTTCTGACCCCCGGGGGGGGACGGGACCACGGCCCGAATGGGGACTTTCGGGCATCCCGCTTAGGGGTGCCATGGTGTACGACGGGTGCGGCGTGCCGCGGTGGCGGCGACCCGCATGAAGTGGCGACAAGGCGAGGTATCAGGTGCCCGGCGGCGACGGTTGCAAGGAGATCATGGCCGTTCCGGGCCGCTTCGTGCTCACCGGCGCGATGACCCAGACGACGCACCCCGTCGCCCGGGCGGTCGCGGTCGCCACTCCGGCGCCGGACGACGGCACGCTGGTCTATCTGATCGAGGAGACGCCGCGCTCCGCCGCCGGCCTGGACTACCTGCGCGGACAGCCGTTCCCCGACGCCCTGGTGCTGGTGCCGTGGGACCTCGACCGCTGGGCCACCGGAGGGCAGCCGCTCCCGGACGACCCGGAGGGCCTCGGTGGCCTCGCCGACCTCTACCGCCTCCAGGTGCAGGTGCCGGTGGGCGAGGCGCGTGCACCGCAACTGGTGCCGGTCGACGCGCGCGGCCGGGAGGCGTCGTGGGACGACGCCACGTCGGTACGGGTGCTGCCGTGGTCACACGTGGCCGGACGAGCGGCGCTGCGGGCCGCGTACGACCGGATCGTCGCCGACGAGGAGCCTGGCCGCCGACGCGTCGAGGCCCTGCTGGCCGACCTGGAGGAGATCCGGCGGGCGCTGCGGGTGAGCATCCCGCCCGGGAGCCTGGCCGCCGCGATCCACCTGGTCCGGTCCGGTGCCGAGCCGGAGGCGGCGGCCCTGCTCCGAAAGGTGCTGCCCATCGCCGTTGCCGACGTGCCGACGATGGTCGGCGGGTCAGCCCAGCCGATCGCCGCCGACGTGCTGCGTGCCACGCTGCGCGCCGCCCCGGAATCGGCAGCGCTAGTGTCCTACCGGGCACCGAACGGCGGGCCGGCGGTGGCCTGGCTGCTGCCGGACGGCGAGGACGTGCGGTGGGTCGGGGCGTCGGATTCGGACACCATGCCGATCGCCGTCCGGCTCACCGACGACTGGCGGATGGTGGCGCTGCGCGACGCGGCCACCACGGTGGTGCTGCTCGACGCGGACCATCGGCCGGTCAGCGTGGACGTCGAGACCCCGCCCGTACCCGCCCCGTCCGGCGAGACTGCCGAAGAGTGGGCGGATCACCCGCCGGTCATCGAGCAGCGCTCCGCAGAGGTGGAGGCGCGCCTGGCCGAGATGCGGCGCACGTTCATCGAGACAGGCACCGAGCTCTGGGAGTTGCGCTCCGCATCGACTGCCATAGACCATGGCCGGGACGCCGAGGAACCGGCTGCCTCCTCCGGGACTGCCGACCTGGCCGCACGGGAGTGGGAGATCGCTGCCGAGGTCGATCGTCAGCGGACGCGAATCGCCGAGCTGACCAAGATCACTGAGCACGAGCCGATCGAGGAGACGCCGGACGGCATCCTGCACAGCCACGTCTGGGTGCGGCAGGCGGTGGAGGGGCGCGCCGGATACGTCCGAATCCCAGTGCGCGTCGACGAGGCGGGCGTGCGTAGCAGACACCCGGACACGGGTGCCCTGACCGGTGAGTTCCACCTGGACCGGGGGGAGTGGTTGCGCCCGTTGCGTGGCGGTGGTCCTGGCCTGGCCCCGGCGTGGGGATCCCCGGTCGGCCCTTCCGCGACAGCCGGACCGGTCGATGCCAGTCCCGCCGCCAGCGCCTCGGGGACGACGCCGCGCAGGTTGTTGGATGGCATGCCGCAGCAGTACCGGCCAAGCCAACGGTCGGACTGGACAGCCACCCCGCTGTTCGCCGTCGTCGCACTACCGCCCGAGGTGGCCTTCACGATCGGTCTGGAGGCGAGGACGACCGAGGACCACGCTGATGTGCACGTGCTGCGGCCCGTGCTCGACGGGTCCGCCGGAATGGCCAACGGGCTGGTGGGATTCGGAGTGGGGCGACTTCCCCGGATCCCGCTGGACGGCGACGTCATCTATGTCGCCCTTGCTCAGGGCGGTATTGACGTATCGGCGAGCCCGGCCTTGGCGGCGGTTTCCCCATCGGTACCCGAGGTGCTGGGTCAGGTAACGGGTAACAACGTGCTCGCCGCGTGGCGGGTGTCCGTCGACGCGTCCGGTGCGGTCCGCTTGGGGCCGGTACGGCCCAACCCGTTGGTCGATGTCCGTGACGAGACCGGTGCGACGGTCGGACTCCCCGACGTCGACCGGCTGGACGCCGAGATCGTCGAACTCCTCCACGTAATGGTGGCCCAGCAGGGCGTAGCGCCGGGCCGAGGACAGGACGATCCGGTCCGGCCGGCGAACTATCGGTCTTTCTGGTCGATGGATCCGGACTACTGGGCGGAGGTGCGTAGCCAGGTCCGGGACAACGTCGCAGCCTTCTCCGACGAAGTCGACGTCATTCGACAACAGGGGGCATGGCAGGAACTCGCCGATCGCTTCGCCGAACGGCTTCGTGCTCCGAGAATCGAAGTGCTGCTCCTCGACATCGACGGCCAGGGCTCCTTCGATCCGAATAGCTGGATCATGCATGTCGGTCGGAGAGGTCCGCTCGACCAACGGCTGACCACGTTCATTCACGAGTCCTTTCACGTCGAGCAGCATCTGGTCATGTTCGGAGCGGTTGCGCGGTCCACGAACGACTTCGCCGTTCTTCGGGCCATGGTGTCGCAGCCCAGCATCGCCGGGTCGCTGTGGAGGCATCCCCTTCCGGTGGAGGACCCGCGTTACGACGCGGCCATCCGCACTCTGTGGGACAGAAAGGTGGTGGACCGCGAGGGCGGCACCATCTTCATGGCGCGGAACTCCGCCTCCGCTGCTCTCAGCAGGGCCAAGCAGAGGTTGGCAACGGCCGATGCCGGGTTTAATCCGGTGGTGCGGGACCGCCTCGCCGCCGACCTGACTCGTTCGTATCGCCTGTGGCTGGAGCGGACCGTGCGCGCTCTGGCGCGTCCGATGGAGATCCCGGCGTACGTGGTGGAGCGGGCCTTCACCACGGGAGGGTCCGTCCGTGACTGGCAACGGGTCCACCCTGAGGCGCCGCGCCTGCCCGGATACCGGGCCGAGACGAACGCGGCCGGTGCCCACCTGTGGCCGGAACACGCCGAGCGGCTGGAGGACCAGGCCCGACTCGTTCATCCGGCGCGCCCGCAGATCGTCGTCGAGGTGGGCGATACCGGAAACGCCGCGTCGGTCCTGTCGCAAGCGGCGGAGGTGCTTCCCGCGTCGGCGATGGTGGTCCTGGTGACACCGCATCGGCTGAGCCCGGAGGAGGCCGTCGAGCTGGCCGGACTCCTCGCCGACGACCAGGTGCTGGCCGTCGGCGCTGCTACGGCCACTCCCCCCACCGGCGATGATCGGCTGATCGAACACTTCGTCGGTCACTCACCTTGGCACGACGTGTCGATGATCCCCTTCGCGGCCTATTTCACCGTGCATCGTGTTCCACAGGCTCCCGAGATCGTGGGCTCCGGGCTACCACAGATGTCCAGCCTCGGTGGTGGGACGTTCGACGTCTTGGGGTGGCAGGCGGTCCCGGTCGGTGACAACCTGTTTGTTCGCCCGGCGGACGAATCGCCGCAGGCGCAACCGGTCCCAGCCGATGCTGCGGCCGGGGTACCCCGCCTGGTCGTCGGGGTCCCGGGCCGCGACACCCCGTGGGGTGTGGTCCAGGTTGCGAACGCACTGGTCGACTACCTCACCGGAGTGCCGAACGCCGCGTCGGATCCACGCCTTCTCCAGGTTCACCGACCTGTCGTCAAGGCACCTCCGTTGCCCGGGCTCTCGATCGAGCCGGAGCCGAACGCACCGGGCTGGACTGACCGGTTGCCCTCGCTGATCTTCGGCGCGGACATCGACCGAAACGAGCCGCGGATCGACGCGTCGGCAGGAGACCTCGGTCTCGACCGGCATCTGCTGATGTACGCCCTGCTCGGTGCAGTGGACGCCCGGCCGGCGGAGGTGATGCCCGAGCAGCTTGTCGTCGCGATCGACGAGTTGACCGACCGGCTCAGCGTGACCCGGTCGGAGTTGCTGACGGTCGGCTACGTCACCGCCATGGCGTACGGCGTCGGTGGGGTGACCGAGCCACGTCTACGCCAGGCGCAGCGACTGCTCAGGGCACTGCTCGACACGGCCCCCGGCGTTCCCATGCCGGCCGGCGATCTCGCGGTCCGGTATCTGCTACAGGCGGTCGGCCACAACTCGGACGATCACGGTGACGTCACCGGTCTCCTACGGCTCTTCGAACTGGTCGAAGCGCGGCACTCGGAGGGGAACGCCGTGAGCCTGACCATGGCCGAGCTGGCCGCCGCCTTCGACGACGACCGTCGGTGGCGGGAGAGCCCGGCGCTGTCGCCCCGGCGACTCGACTCCGGCGAGGAGACCTGGTGGCTGGGGCCACCGACCGAGCAGCACGAGGTGTCCGCAGTTCCCGGCCATATCGTCGTGGGATACGCGGCGAACACGGATCTCATGCCGGCGCAGATGCCGGTACCTGCCGGCGTCGCGGCCCTGGCGATGACCGCCGTGGCGGTCCGGGAACGCCTGCCGAGGCAGTGGGGACCAGATCCCCTTCCCCT
Organism: Verrucosispora sp. NA02020; assembly: GCF_013364215.1. Classification (NCBI taxonomy): domain Bacteria; kingdom Bacillati; phylum Actinomycetota; class Actinomycetes; order Micromonosporales; family Micromonosporaceae; genus Micromonospora; species Verrucosispora sp. NA02020. The sequence goes on from NZ_CP054923.1 coordinate 820,167, forward strand.
GCTGCTGGTGCCGGTGACGTCCGAGTTGGTGGACGCCGACGGGCTGCGGACCGATCTGGCTCGGCTCGATGATCGGGTGCGGTTCGGTCAGTTCCGCATGGAGCGTTTGAACCTGATGCTCGCGGAGCCGGTGATTCGTCCCGAGACGACGCCACCGGTGGCCGTGGGGTCGGCCCATCTCGCCGGAATGCGGCGCGAGCTGATGGCGCGGGCGGAGGAGTTGCGGAGACTGCGGTCGCGCCTGGAAGAAGCGAAGCGGGAGCGTGACCGGGCGGGCCAGGACCAGGTCCGGATGGCCGACGCGATCCGGCGTATAGCCGATCTGTCCACCCGTGAGTGGAACATCCAGGCCGACATCCACCATCGGCACAGTCGGATCACCGAGTTGACCAGGCTCGTGGGCGACGGTCAGGTGACGGCGACGGCATCGGGCCTGACCAGCCACGCCAGGGTGCGGATCTCGGCATCGGACGGCCGGCTCGATTGGCTGCGAGTCCCGGTGCTCGTCGATGAGGCGGGGGTGCACAGCACCCACCCGGAGACAGGCGAGATCACCGGTGACCTTCGCCTGGTCGACGGTGAGTGGACGCCCCGCCTCCTAGGCGGCGCGCCCGGCTCGTCGCAGCGACGGGTGGGTTCGTCGTCAGCTCGGCGGAGCGGGCCCGGATCATCGTCGGCGGCTAGGACGGCCGTGCCCGGTGCGACACCGAGTGCTCCCGCCATCGTGGTGCCTGCCGGTTACACCGAGCAGAACCTGCGGCGGACCTTGCCCGACCGGTATGTCGAGAGCCGGCGGCCGGACTGGGAGACGAGACCGCTCTGGGCCTCCGTACCGATTCCGCCGGAGCTTGCCTTCACCACCGGCCTGCAGCAGCGCGTGACCCGCCACGATGATCCGGGCGGTGTCCAGCCGGTGTTCGGCGGCACCGCAGGCATGGCGAACGGGCTGGTGGGCTTCGGAGTCGGCCGGTTGCACCGGATGCCCGCCGACGGCGAGATGGTCTATGCCGTCGTGGCGTCCGGCGGGATCGACGTGTGGGGAAGCCCGGCCACGGCGGCGGCACCGCGCACCGCACCCGACGTCCTGGGCCAGTTCACCGGGACCAGCGTCGTCGCCGGATGGCCGGTGTCGGTGGACCCGCACACCGGTCAGATCATCCTGGGCCAGGCGGCGGCGAACCCCAACCTGGCGGTGCACCGGGAAGGCTCACCCGCAGCCACGTTGACGGCTCTGGACGGTGAGCTCGCCGCCATGCTTACCCGCCTCGCGGGAAAGCATGACACGAAGCTCACTCGCGGGGACGCGGTGTGGACGCCGAGCAGGGTGATCGAGGACTACGGGTTGCTGGAGGCGACGAACCCGGCCTACTGGGCGGAGCTGCGGCGTCTGGCCCGGCGTGACCAGGGTGCTCTGGGCAGCGGACGCGAGCAGCACCGTGCCTGGCAGAAGGCCAGCGACCTGCTCTTCCGGTACCTCAACGCCGGTTCCAACGGCATTCCCGCGGCCAGAACCGTCGTCACCGATCTGGCGGGGACGGGCTCCTCAGCCATGTTCGACGGAACGGGCTGGACGGTGGAGGTCGGGGAGTCGGACTCCATCGACGACCGGCTCGCGTTCTTTGCGCACGAGGGACTCCACGCTGAGCAGTATGCGCTGATGGGGCGGCTCGTCGCCGGTGCCAGCAACGACCCCGAGACGCTGGACCTGGTCACTGGGGTCCCCATTGCGCGTGAGGCGCTGTGGGCACGGCCACTCGACCGCGGCGATCCACGCTATTCGTTGGCGCTGCGCCTCTGGTGGCACCACCACTCAGAACTGGATGGGCGCATCCATGACGTACGTCGGGACGCGGCGCTGCTGCGCAGACGGACCGAGGCCCAACTGGTCAAGGCCCTGGAAATCGGGCAGTTCAGCGCACCCGTACGCCATCTGCTGACAGCGCGGCTGGTCGGCCGGACGGCACACCACTTCGAACTGGGCATTCTGCTGGTCCGACTCGGGCTGGAAGGTCCGGCGTACCGTGCGGCTCTGGACTTCTCGACCGGCGGCTCGGTGCGGGACTGGCAGAAGGTCGCTGCTGCCGAGGTGCCGTCGCTCGCCGGCTATCAGGTCGAGAGAAACGAGGCCGGGAGCCACCTGTGGCCGGCGTCGGTCGGGCGGCAGGATTCGTCCTCGCGACTGGTGCACCACTCTCGCCCCACCGTCGTGGTGGAGTTGGGTCGAGCCGGGAACGCGCTGTCGCGTCTTGCCGACGTCGTGCCGCATCTGCCGGCGGACGCTCTGGTGGCGGTGGTGACCTCCGATCCACTGACGCCGACCCAGGCGGTGGAGCTGGCCTCGACAGTCGGTGAGGGACAGACGGTGGCTGTCTCCGTCTCGTCCGGTCCTCGGATCGATCCGGCCGATCCACTGTTCGACCACTTCGTGCCGTACTCGCGGTGGCACGCACAGTCGATGAGCCTCTTCGCCGACTACTTCACCGTCCACACCGAACCGCAACGGCCCTTGCTTCGACTCAACTACGCGCTGAAGCCGCTGTACAACGTCGGAGGCGGGGTCTTCATCCGGCAGGACCTGACCGACTGGCAGATCAGGCCGGTGGGACAGACGCTCTGGGTGCGTGCCTCCGACGAGCCGGCCGGGGCGTTGCCGGTGCCGGCGGAGCCCGACAACGGAATGCCGAGGATCGTCGTCGGCGCTCCCGGTCGGGACACCCCGTGGGCGATCGTCCAGCTCGGGCTGCTGCTGGCCGAGCAGCTCACCGGTGTTCCGGACAGTCGCGGTATGCCGGACCTGGTGCAGATTCACCGGCCTGTCCTAGAGCCACCCGAGCTGCACGACCTGACCCCTGTCGAGACCGCCGCTCCATTCACCCGGCAGCTCCTGGTCAGTGCCTTCGGTGAGCACGGCGTCGACGATCCGAGGCTCACCCACACGTCGAAGATCGAGGACTTCGACATCGACCCGTACGTGTTGACGGCTGCTCTGGTGGGTGCGGTGGACCCGGCACCGCAGGCGATGTCGGAGTCCCACCTGGTCGAGGTGTTGACCGGCCTGGCCGCCAGGCTCGGCGTGACCCGCGAGGAACTTCTTCCGGTGGGTTTTGTCACGGCGTTCGCTCACGGCATCGGTCATGTCACCGTGCCACGTCTGACCGTGGTGACGCGGGCGTTGCAGGCCCTGCCCGACCGGGGGAGGGAACAGCCGGACGAGAGCCGGATCCTGAACAGTTTCCGCAGCCTGGTGCCGGACGACAACGAGCGTAGTGCCAAGCACGAACTCTTGCGGCTGCTGGAGTGGCTCGGACATCCGGGCACGACCTGGCCCGCCGAGGGACTGTCCTCCGAGTACCTACAGCAGGTGGTCGGCAGGGACAGGAGCTGGACCGACCAGGTGCTGTCGCAGCGGACGCCGGACGGCAGTGGGGTCTGGTGGTTGGGGCCGGTGGTGCAGCGGCACCTCGTCGCTCCCGTCGAGGACACCCTCGTGCTCGCGTACGCGGCTGGTGCTGATCTTCTGCCGGTGGGGATGCCGGTCCCCGGGGGTGCCGCCCTGCTGATGCGGGTGGGCCAACTGGTGCGGCGACAGCTACCGGAGGAGGAGTGGGGCACTCCGGTGCTGCTGGTCCCGGTGATCTCTGCCCCGGCCGACAGCGATCGGCTGCGGGCCGAGTTGACAGAGACGGAGAACCGGCTCAGCCTCGGGGTGACGATGGCCGATCCGGTCGTTGTCGCCGTGGAGGACGATGCGGTCGCCGACCCGATGGACCTCGACGAGAGCGTGGTCGGGTCGGCGATGGGGCAGCAGCCCGAGGACGCCGGTCGGGTGCGCCTGGCCACGATGCGGGAGCATCTCACCAGGTGGGCGGAGCATCTGGTGCGCCTGCGTGCGGACGGTGCCGGCGCTGACACGTCGACGGAGGTGGCGCGGGCCCAGTCGGAGATCGACCGGTTGCGGGAGCGCATCACCGAGCTGACCGAGGTCGTGGCGTACGGTCCGGTCACGGCGACGGGGCGGGGCCTTGTCGGTCGCGTCTCCGTGCGGCAGTGGATGGAGGGCCGCTTCCAGCGGGTCGAGATCCCGGTGTTCATCGACGATGCCGGGGTGCACGGTCTGCACCCGGAGACCAGCGAGCTGACGGTCGACCTTCGCCTGGTCAACGGCGAGTGGATGCCCCGGGTGCTGGGCGGCGCGCCCGGCTCGTCGTCGTCACGGCGGGGCGGCTCCGGGTCGTCCTCAGCGCGGCGGGGGGGCTCCGGGTCGTCCTCGGCGGGGACGGCTGCGGCCGCCTCGGCACCGAGCGTTCCCGCCATCGTGGTGCCTCCGGGGTACACCGAGAAACAACTACGGCGGAACTGGCCCGACTGGTTTGCCAAGAGCCGGCGGCCGGGCTGGGAGACGGAGACGCTCTGGGCCTCCGTGCCGATCCCGCCGGAGCTTGCCTTCACCACCGGTCTGCAGCAGCGCGTGCACGACGGCCCGGACGGCGTCATGCCGGTGTTCGACGGTCTTGCGGGCATGGCCAACGGGCTGGTGGGCTTCGGGGTCGACCGGTTGCACCGGATGCCCGCCGACGGCGAGATGGTGTACGCGGTCGTGGCGCGCGGTGGTATCGACGTGTGGGGGAGCCCAGCCACGAAAGCGGCGCCACCGACGGCCCCCGACGTCCTGGGGCAGTTCCCCGGGAGCACCGTCGTCGCCGGGTGGCTGGTCTCGGTGGACCCGGACACCGGTGAGGTCACCTTGCACAAGGTGGCGGAGAACCCCAACTTCTCGGTACGCCGCAAGGACGACCACTTCCAGCGGGTCACCCCACCGGACCCGGTTGACCTGGATGATGCGCTCGTCGCCATGCTCGCTGCGATGCTCGCCGACCCGGCCGGAAATCGTGGCACGACGCTCGTTCGCGGCGTCGAGGTCTGGCAACCGCGCAAGGCCGCCGATGAGTACGGTTCGCTGTGGGCGAGGGACCCGGCCCTGTGGGCGGAACTCCGAGTTCGGGCACGGAAGGAGTACCGCACCCTGGGCGGCGGGGACCGGCAGCGCCGCGCCTGGCAGGAGAAGACCGACCTGATCTTCCGGCACGTCCGGCGGGGGGCCGACGTCGACCTCACTCCGGCCAGATCCATCATCACCGACGTGTCGGATGAGCACCATGCGGCCAGGTTCGACGGCACGACCTGGGAGTTGGAGGTCGGGCAGTCGGATTCGGTCGACTACATGCTGGAGGGTCTCGCGCACGAGGGGGTCCATGCCGAGCAGTACACGTTGATGGGCCGGCTCGTCGCGGGTGCCACCAACGACCGTGAGGCCATGGACCGGGTGACCCGCGCCGGGCACGTGCAGGACGCCCTGTGGGCACAGCCACTGCGTCTCGACGACGAGCGCTATCCATTGGCACTGAACCTGTGGTGGAACCACTACACGAGAATCGATCTAGACCACAGCAACCTGCACATCAGGGCAGAGGAGCTGTCTTTCCGCAATGCGGCGCAGGTGCTCAAGGTCAGAGGGATCGAGCAGTTCAGTCCGCCCGTACGTCAACTGCTGGAAGCGCGGATGATCGGCCGGGCGGCCCGTGACTTCGACACCGGCGCCATGATGTTCCGGCTCGGTCTGGAAGGTGCGGCGTACCGCGCAGGCCTGGAGTTCTCGACCGGCGGTTCGGTGCGGGACTGGCAGAAGGTCTCTGCCGCGAAGGTGCCGTCGCTCTCCAGGTACCGGGCCGAGACGAGCGAGGCCGGGACCCACCTGTGGCGGGCGTCGGCCGAGCGGCAGGACTTCTCCCCGCGGCTGGTGCACCGCTCTCGCCCGACGGTGGTGGTGGAGCTGGGGCGGGCCGAGAACGCACTGTCACGTCTTGCCGGCATCGTGCCCAGACTGCCGGCGAACGCCCTGGTGGAGGTGGTGACCACCGATCCACCGACGCCGACTCAGGCGGTGGAGCTGGCATCGGCGGTCGGCGCGGGACAGGTGCTGGCCGTCTCCGCCTCGGCCGGCCTCCGGATCGACCCGGCCGATGAGCTGTTCGACCACTTCGTCCCGTACTCGCGGTGGCATGCCCAGTCGATGAGTCTCTTCGCCGACTACTTCACCGTGCACCCGGAACCGCAATGGCCCGATTTCCACCTCACCAACACCCTTGCGTCGCTGATCAATCTCGGGGGCGGCCTCTTCACGCGGACAAACCAGGTGGACTGGCAGATCGGGCCGGTGGGGCAGACGCTCTGGGTGCACACCACCGATGTGCCCTCGACCGCGCTGCCGGTGCCGGTGGAGTCCGGTCTCGGCATGCCGAGGATCGTGGTCGGTGCGCCCGACCGGGACACCCCATGGACGATCGTCCAGCTCGGACTGTTGCTGGCCGAGCGGCTCACCGGCATCGCGGACAGTCGGGGTGACCTGGGCCTGGTACAGGTCCATCGGCCCGTCCTCGACCCCCCCGAGTTGGACGATCTGCCCCCTGGTGAGACTGCGGCACCCTGGACCAGGCAGCTCCTGACCAGCGCCTTCGGTGAGGACGCCGTCCACGATTCGCAGCTTGAGCACACATCGGGCGTGGGCGACTTCGACATCGACCCCTTCATGCTGACCGCCGCTCTGGTGGGAGCGGTGGAACCGGCACCGGAAGCGCTCTCGGAGTTCCAACTCGTTGAGGTACTCAACGGCCTGGCCGCCACGCTCGGCATCACTCGTGAGGAACTGCTCCCGGTGGGCTTCGCCACGGCGTACGCCTTCGGCATCGGTCACGTCACCGTGCCACGCCTGGCCCTGGTGACGCGGGCTCTGCTGGCCCTGACCGACTATCGGCCCGACCTCGATTTCGGCGACGGATACGAGTCGAACGCGCCCAGGGACACCGGTGAGCCGATCAGAAGCTGGCTCCTCACCGATTTCCGCCGGCTGGTCCCGCAGGACGACGAGCGTCACGCCAAGCAGGAACTCGCCCGACTCCTGGAGTGGCTTGCCCAGCCGGACACGACCTGGCCGTCCGACGGACTGACCTCCGAGTACGTGCAGCAGGTCCTCGGACAGGACCGGAGCTGGATCGACGGGTCGTTGGCGCGGCGCACCAGGGACGGCAGAGGTGTCTGGTGGCTGGGGCCGGTGGCGCAGCGGCACCTCGTCGCGCCGGTCGAGGGCGCGCACGTGCTCGCGTACCAGGCGGATGCCGATCTTCTTCCGGTGGGCTTGCCGATCCCCGGTGGCGCGGCGCTGCTGGCGCGGGTGGGCCAACGGTTGCGGCGGGACCTACCCAAGGGCGAGCGGGGCAAGCCGGTGCCGGTGCTGCTGGTGCCGGTGACGAGCGGGCCAGTCGAGAACCACTGGCTGCGGTCGGACCTGACGGACTTCGAGAACCGGCTGGCTCTCGGGGTGACGATGGCCGAGCCGGTCGTCCTGATGTCGAGCGACGACGTCGACGCGGCACTCGCGCAGATGAGCCTGGACGAGGTGGCGGCCACGATGGGGCAGCCTTCCGGTTGGCCGGCCTCTGACGAATCGATCGACCCCGAGAGCCCGCTCTGGTGGACCGGCAGTCCGGTGGATCCCGTTGAGGAGCCGGTGTCGATCGGCGGAGCCACGCAGGAGTCCCAGTCATCCCCGCCGCCCGTTCCCATCGGTACGAACGGGGTCGAGGACGAGCTGGTCGTGACCCGGGCGCAGGCACGGCTGGCCAGTTGGGCGGTGCCGGACCGGCTCGTCGAGCTGCGGCGGTTGGCCGACGAGGGCCGTCCGGGCGCTGGCGACGCGCTGGCCGCCGTCGAGGCGTACCGGAGCGCGTTGGCGCGGGCCGAGAAGGGATCGCTGAACGAGGCCGGAGAGGTGGCTACCGCCTACCGGAGCATGCACGACCGGTTGGCGGCGTTGAACCTGGCGCATCTCGCTCCGCCGACCTCGCCGACCGAGACGGACGTCGCGCCTGGCGTACCGGTGCCGGCGGCCACCTTCCCGGTGGAGCTGACTCCCCCTGCCGCACCGGCCCGGCCCCGACTCGCCGATCTGATGGCGGATCCGCAGGAGGTGCGGTGGGCCGAGCGCGTGGGGGTTCCGGCTGCCCAGGCCGCCCGACTGCTGACCGACGGACGCCTGTGGTTCGACCCGACCGAGGTCGACCGACTGTCCACCGCTCTGCGATTCGACGAGGACGAGGTCCGTGACCTGGTCGATCTGGTCGAGGTGCTCGGCATGGTGCCGCTCGACCTGCCCGCCAGGTCTCGGGCCATGGGGCTCGCCGGGCTGGGGCCACTCTTCGGTGTGATCCAGGAGTTGGCGGTGTCACCCGACGACGTCGCTGCGATCGGCGACGTGCTGGTGCGGGCTGCGGCGGGCTCCCGGGACGTCGAGCCCGACGAGGGGACCTGGGCCGACCGGTTGCGGTCGGAACTTGCCGACGCCGGGGTACGCACCAACAGCGATCTCGTGTGGTTCATGCGGTTGTCCCGGCGGCTGGAGTTGGCGCCCGCCGACCGGACGAGGTTGGGGGAACTGCGAGAGCTCGGGGTGTCCCTGGAACTGCTGCACGAGTTGCCCGACGAACACGTGCGGGCGGCGCTGGAGGGCCGGCGCCTGGCCGCGACGGGTGTGGCCACCTTGGCCGCTGCCGCCGGCCTGGGCGGTCCCGTCGCGTTGGAGGCGGCGGCCGAGCGGCTGGACGTATCTCCGATCGACCTGGCGGTGGCGCTCGGCGGCCAGCTCCGGGAGGCTGCGGGCGGGGTGCCGCCCACCGGCGCGAGGGACCAACTGCGGCTCCAGGGGCAGCAGGTGGCGGACCGGCTGTTGGACCGGTTCGAACCGGGCGGGCCCACGCTGAGCGACTGGGTGCGGTGGAGCGCCCGACTGGGCTTCCCGGTGGACCAGCTCCGCCCGCTGGCCTCCGCCCCGGTCATGTCCGGGCTGATCTGGGAGGCGCTCGGGGACGTGCCGAGGGGGCGGGTAGCCGACGCGCTGGTGCCGGTGTTCCCCGCGACGGCCGCGTCGGAACGACTTGCCGCAGCGCTGGCCCGGCAGCGGAGTGCGGCGGTACCTCGTCCGGGTGAGCTGGCCGCCTGGGCGGCCCGGCTCGGCGTTCCCGGCCCGTACCTGCGTCGGGTCCTGGTGCGGTCAGACGTCGACGGAAGTGACGTGGTCGCGTTGGCCGACCATCTCGGACTCTCCCCTGACCAGGCGGCGGCCCTGGTCCGGCTGACCGAGGTGACCGGCCGGGTGCCGGGCGACGCGCTGGCTCTCGCCTACAGACTGGGTCTGCCGCACTTCCCCTATCTGCTGATCTGGCTGGCCGCGTACTGGGAGACCGACCCGCGCCGGTTGATGCCACTGCGTCCGCTGTTCGCGAGGATCAAGGAGCTGCCTCCGGACAAGCGACCCGATCCACGGCAGGTGGAGGAACTGGTTCGCACGTGGGCGGCATCGCATGCTCAGGACGAGGCTCTGCCCCGTTCGGCCCCGGACGACCTGGACTTCGACCTGTCGAACATCCTCGTCACCAGCGCCGACTTCGCCGACTTTCCGGACATCTCACACTTTACGCCGGCCTTTCCGGAATTTGGGGACCTCCCTCCGCGGCAGGTTCCGAGCGCGGACGCCAGCAGCGCGAGAAGCGTGCAGGGTGACCGACCGGCCGGTGCGCCCGTGGCCGACTCCGATAGTGACTCGACATCGGGATCAGAGAGCCTCCCGAGCATCTACCGGGGCTCTCTGCCCGGCAACTCGTCGGTGCGGAGCCCTTGGGGAGAGCGGAGGGCAACGGCAGAGCAGCGCGGATTGCTCGCCGCGCTGGACCACGGCAACGGATCGATTCTGATCGACTCCGATGACACCGCCCCGGACCGCCGGGATGTCGCTGCGCTGCTCTGGTTCGCGAGCAATGGCGTGGGCCCGGATGGAGTCGGGCTGCGGGTGGTGAGTCCGCTTCGCCAGAAACGGATGGCGGCCATCACCGAGCGGTACGAGGCGCTGCAGCGGTGGCAGGGCGTCCCCGGTCAGGCAATGACTGAGTTGTGGCGAGACGCCGACTTTGTCGCCAAAGATCCTGACCTGGGGTACCTGATCGGCCGGGTGGCGGTGGTCGCTGCGGCGGCCAGAGCGGCCGTTTCCGCCGTGACACTCGAGACCACCGCCTCGAACCGAGGCGAGGCCGTCCGCGCCGCCAGCCGTGCCGTCGATGCGTTGATCGATGGTGTGCGGTGGTGGACACAGCACCGAGCTGGCCGGTCGATACCTCCGGTCGATGCCGAGACGGTGGCGTCCGGAGACATCCCCGCGCTTATGGCTGACCTGCGCCACGAAGCAGGGCGGAGCCCGGCGTCACGAGGTGACGACTTCGGCCCGATGGTGGCGAAGCTTCGTGGACTACTCGACACGTTGCACGGTGCGGACTCGCCCCGGGACACCTATCAGGTGCTGACCGGACTTCTTCACACCGTGGTGGCGCAGTTCGCCCGCTTGGTCGTGGCAGCCGCCGCCGACAAGCCGGCATCGACGACGCTGGCCGCGTACGGCCTGGTGGCCCAGACGATCGGAAGCGTTCGCAACGTCGCCTTCGCGCTGGCGGACTGGGACCGGCTGGCCGGTGGCCTGACGGCGGTGCAGGTGAGCGGGGCCGCCGCCGACGTCGTCACCAGGGCCGAGGCCATCCGGGACACCTGGGACCAGGACGGGGACGTTCTGCTCACGTCCTGGTGGTCGGAGCGGATCGGTGTGTCCAGGGAGCAGGTCGAATGGAATTATCACGACCGACCCTGGTTGGATCACTCGGCGGTTCTTGAGACGGCCGAAGAGTTGCGGCTTGAGCCGGATCTCGTCTACGAGCACGCCATCCGGCATCAACACCTCTCCCGTCGGACTCCGGAACTGATCAGGCAGTGGAATCCGCACCACGCGAGCCGGACAGCGTACAAGTTGGCGGACGAACTGCAGGTGCCGGTGCGGCTGCTGGAGCCGTTGATGGGCGGGCAACCGCCGGCCAGGACGCGTGAACTCCGCCGCTCATTGGACCAACTGTCCGGCGTCCCGCAGGCGTTCAGCGAGCACTCGGCTCGGCGGCTCGCCTTCCTGACCGACCTCGGGGCCGGCCTGCCCCAGACCATCGATCCGGATCAACTCCGTGTTCTGGGCGAGCAGTGGCTCACCGAGGTCCTGGCAATCGACCCGGTCGATCTGGAGTTCCTCGACCGCTACTGGTTCGACCGGCTGTACTCGGTGGTGGAACTGCTGCGTGAGCACTACGAGGAGCGCGAGCCCAGCGGCGGCTGGAGCGTGCACGACATCGAACTGCTCGCTGACGACCTGGGTCTCAGTAGCCTGTTGGTGACGGGCCTCAGCGTACGGATCGGCCGGGTGCCTCGAGAGTTGGTAGGCCAGGCAGGCGGCAGGATCGCCCTGTTGGTGGCCAGCCGGCTCCAGTCCGACCCGCGCGACCTGGCATCGATCCACGATCTGGTGGCGTCCGTGGATTCCGATGGGCCGCGGCACCTCATGGTGGATGCTCTGGTGGCCGAGCTTCGCCGCGCCGGCCGGGCACCCGCTCCCCGGCCGTCCCTCGCCAGTCGGCTGTTGCGTCTCGGTGTCGAGGCCAAGCGCCTCCCGCCCTCCCTCGGCGAGGTGACACGAGACGCCGGTATGTCCGTCGACGAACTGGTCGAGACGGCTGAACTGGCCGGCAACGTCGACCTTCGGACGGTGTCGGAGTTCGTCAGATTCGCGTTCGGCGGCGACCCCGGGAAGGCCGGTCCGAGCCGTTCGCCGGGCACCGGCGGTACGGCCACCTCCCGTGCTGATCTGTCGCCTCAGGTCGTGGCCGGTCAGCTGCGCGACTGGATCGGCCGACTCCACGACGAGTTCCAGGTCGAGCGGCACGACATGCCGACGGTGTTGCGGACCGCCAACCAAGGGCGGTGGACCTCGGCGACACTGACGACGCTGCCGGCCGACTCGGCCGACCGGGTTCTCAGGGCCCTGTCGAGCTTCTCCGTCGAGAAAGTGGTCGGCGAACTCCTCGACATCTCCTACGACGAGGCCGACGTCGCGCAGATGCTCGACCGACTCGTTCCGATGGTGAACGGAGCGGTCGACGCCCGCATCGACGAGCTACTGCCGCTGTGGCTGGAGGCGGGCGAAACCCCTCCCATGCACCTGGAGCTGATGCTGCCGGCGACCGAGCCGGCGCAGTCGCCAGCGGCCTCCCCTGGGTCGTCGACAGGCTATCGGGCGCTGCGTCTGTGGGAGTACTCGCGCGTTGAGGACCTGGAGACGGCGGCGGACGAACTACGTCGACTGTGGCAGGCGGGTCACCGATCCGTGCCTGCCCTCCTGTCCGCCAGCCCCGAGGGCGGCTCCCGGGGAGAGGTCTGGATCAGCGAACTGGACCCACACCCGCTGTTGGTTGGCGCCCTGATCGCCGTGAACAGTCTGCCCGGCGGGCTGGCGGGGTATCCCGATCTCCTGGCGTACCTGGGCTACGAGGTCTCTCCGTACGACGTGAAGCGCTTGGACCGCCGAGTCAGCTGGGTCCGACCGTTGCACCCAGAGGCGTTCGAGCCGTTGACGGCCGGAGCGGCTCGGACCATGGTGATGACGGCGGCCGTCTGGCACCGACGACAGTCACCACAGCCTGATCCGGTGGCCCGACTGGAACCATCGACGACCTGGCTGCTCGGCGATTCCGAGCCCGGCCCCGGCCCGGCAGCGGCCTACCGGCTCGGCCCGCAGGATGTGGGAATCGGGGCGGGCAGCCTGCTCCGGTCGATCCTCGACGGCGCTCGTGCACAGGGCGTCGACCTTCCCGCCGGCGTACGCGACGAGGCGACGCTGATCGCGCGCGCGGTGCAGACCGTGCACGGCGATCCGCATCGGTTCGTGCTCCGCAGCATCGGCACGGTCCTCAGCGCCGACCTCGACGAACGGACGATGGTCCGACTCGCCGAAGTGCTCTGGCCCACCGAGCAGATCGGCCCGCGACGGGAGCTGCTGCGCTCCCGGATCGCGCTTGCCGCCGACCACGACGACCCGCGCCTCAACCGCCTCCTCGCCCTCTCGCCACCGCCGTCCGGCACCGGCCCGGAATGGATCGTGCGCCGCGCGACGACGAGAGAGAGCACCCGGACCCGCGAGGTGTCCCGTCTCCTGCAGGATGTGATCCGTGATCCGCGGCTCTGGGACTCGACGCTGCGCGAAGAAGTCACTGCGGTCCTCGCTGTCGCACTCGGCGTCGACCTGGTGGTCGTGGAGGACGACACTGCTCGTACCTATCCGGGTGGAGGCTCGACCCTCTATCTGCACCGGGTCGAGCGGGATCGTTTCCAGCCCTATCTTCCGGCCAGCGTTGCCGGCGGAGCGGTCGACCTGGGGGCCGCGCAGGGAATATTCGGCCACTACGACCCGGCCTCGGACGTGGTACGCCTTCCCGTCGTCCTGGCCGGTGCCGGTGGCCAGCAACAAGGTGGCCTGACCGCGCGCCTCCGCAGCGAGGAGCTGATCGGTCTCTGGGCGAGGCGACAAACCGGCCCCGTGGGCCCCGTGGTGTTGGTCATGGGCGGAGCAGCTCAGCAGGTCGGTGCAGGCGATACGCTCGCCGCCCGATTCCGGGACCGACTCGGCCAGGGCGTCATCGCCAGTGCGGACGACATCGTGCTCGACACCGACGGGCGGGTGTCCGCGGTCGCGCTCCGCCACCTGCCCGACGGCACAGTCGACCTGGACAGTCCGGAGCGAAGCGAGTTCCGGTACTTCCCTCCCGACGGCGGCGCTCCCGTTCCGCTCGGCGACGACCTGGTCTCAGGGGCGGCGTCGGTCGGCCTACGGCTCGTGGTGGACCTTCCGCCGGCCGAGGACACACCGACCGTCCTGGCCGTCCGGCCCGCCCCGGCAGCCGAGGTCGAGGCACTGGGGCCCCGCCTGTTCACGGACGGTGAAGGCGTCTTCCACATCGGTCGGCACGCCACACCGCCGGACGGGTGGCTGCCGCTTGGTGACGCCAGCCCGTACCTTGCCCTCCGCTGGCTGCGGAACGACGGGTCGGCGCGCGTGCCCGACGCAGCCGTCGAGCAACGGGACCTCCAGACCGTCGCGTCGGACGCCGTCGGACTCCGACTGGGTCAACGGTCGGTACGTGATCTGCCGCACCAGATGGCTTCGGCGCTCACGGAGCGGCCCAGGGGCGGAGTGCGGATGCACCGGCGGCTCCCCGCAGTGTTCTCTGGGGACGAGGTCGTCTTCGTCAGCCGTGCGGGTTGGGCACATGCCGCCACCGTGCGACCCAACGGCGAGTTGCTGGTCTACCGGCCCACGCATGACGACGTCTCGGTCGAGCGGATGTCCCATGCCCGGTTCGTTGACGAGTCCGGCCCCGGGTGGTACCTGGTCCGCAGTCGGCTCCGCAGTGACTGGACTCCGGTGTATCCCGCCGACCGCCCGGCGGTTCCGACCGACTCGGGGTGGTCTGAGCGGCCGCCGGATGTGCTACCCACCCGGGTGCTGGAGATCGAGCAGGAGCCCTGGAATGAGGAGGTGCGCGGGGCCGACACCCGTGGCGCCGAGGTGCGGCTGAATCCGCTGTGGATGCCCCTGGCCGAGTTCACCCCGGAGGTGTGGGCGGGACGGCCGGGGCACAAGTGGCTGTACCTGGTGCTGGAGCGTCGGGCGTACACCGGCGGCTCGGAGCCCGAGTCCTCTGCCGGACGCCCCGACGACCTGTTGGTCTTCGTCGGCTCGGAAGCGGCCTCCGAGGCGCTCTCCGATAGTCAGTTCAACGACCTGCTGGCGTCGATCCGGCAGGTGGATCCGGACATCACGCCGGGACTGGTCAGAGACATGGTCGACGGTCCCGGGCATCCTTCGCTGGGGGTGCGGTTCACTGCGGCGTCGCCGGGGCAGGGCACCGCAGTGGTGACGTCGGCAGGTGTCGCGGGCGAACTCCGCAGAGTCCCGGCAAACGGGACCTGGGAGATGAACGACTCCTCCGGTAGGTACATGCGAGGAGAACAGCGCTCGACCGACGCGACACAACGATGGATGCGGGTCGCCGCGCAACTCGTCGCAGATCAGGTGGGCGAGCCGGTCCTACCGCGGACGGTGCGGCTGGACGGCGGGATGACGGCGAGCATGAGCCGTCAGCAGATCCACTCCGGACTGTATTTCGCGCATCCCGACGACACCCAGGACACCGTCGCAGCGGTGCGGCGGATGCCTGCGTACGCCGGCTTCAAGTCCGTGTACGCCACCCTGGATCCGCGAACGCTCGAAGTGGTGACGAGGGCGGGACGGTTCGGTCCGAGGAATTTCAACAGCCAGATCGACCACGTCGAGGTGGAGACCCACACGAAGCTGTTGCTGGTGCTGTTCCTACCCGCCGATGCGGACGGGTCGGCGTCGGAGCGCGAGGCGGTGGTGCGGTTCGCAGGGCAGCTCCACGATGTCCGCTCCAGCGACATCGTGACCAACTACGGGGTTGCCCGAATTCTGCCTGACTTCGACGATGTGCAGTTGGGGATCCTGGCGACGGATGATCGCGGTGCACCGGTGGTGGCGCCGGATGGCTTTTTCGTATTGCTCAGCTCGGGTATGCACACCAGTGAGTTGGGACCGTCGGCGTCCATGTCCATGGAAGCGCTCGGTTCCTACCCGGATGCCTACGGTGGTGGGGAAACGGGTCAGCAGTACCCGGTTCCGTTCAGCGCACCTGGCATCGAGCTGCCGCCGGGCGCCGACTACGACCGCGGTGTGCTGGTGGTGGGCGACCTGGCCAGGTGGCGGGAGCGGCCAGAGGCCGGCGCGGTGGTGGAGGCTGCGCGAGTGTCGGCCCGACCGATCGTCGTCGCCGAGGTCGGCGCTGTCCCCGCTGCACGGGCTGCCGAGATGGCCACTTTCGCCGAGACGATGCAGCGGTTCGTGCAGTGGCGCCTTCGGCCCCTGGTGGTCACGACCGCGATTGTCGCCGAGCTGAGGGTGGAGGCGACGCTTCACCACGTACCGGTGGTGTTCGCAGAGACCTCCGGCGATGGCACGCGGTGGCACGCGGTCGACTCGGACGGCGTGGTCCGGTGGTCCACGTCAGTGTTCACGCCGGCACTCTTCGTGGCGGCCGGTGAATCCACGTCCGGGCCGGCGGTCGCGTCGCGGCCTGCCGATGTCGGTCAGGTGCGCCTGGCGGAGATGCGGGAGCATCTGGCCAGATGGGAGGGGCATCTGGGGTGGTTGCAGGCGGACGATCGGAGCGGTCGCGCGGGCGGGTCGGCGGATCGGCTCCAGGCTGAGTCGGAGATCGGCCGGTTGACGGCGCGTATCACCGAGTTGAGCGCGATCACCGCCCACTACCCGGTTGAAGAGACCGAACGAGGTCTGATGAGCTACATCAGGGTTCGTCGGCAGCCGGGTGGTGATCGGGGGTTCGACGAATATCGGGTGCTGATCGACGACTACTCGGGGGTGCGGAGCATCCACCCGGAGACGGGCGAGGTGACCGCTTCCTTCTGGTTGTCGAACGGCCAGTGGATGCCCCGCCTTCTGGGTGGCTCGCCCGATTCGACGGTGGTGCAGGACGTCCGGCGGACGCCGCCCATCCCGCCACCGGTTCCCGCCAGCAGGAACGGGGTCGAGGACGAGCTGGTCGTGACCCGGGCGCAGGCGCGGCTGGCCAGTTGGGCGGTGCCGGACCGGCTCGTCGAGCTGCGGCGGTTGGCCGACGAGGGCCGTCCGGGTGCCGTCGAGGCGTTGGCCGACCTGGAGAAGTACCGGGAGGTTCTGGCGCAGACCACCGCACCGAACCGGCAACAGCCCGGCAACGCGCGGCGGAACGTCGCTGCGGTGGCGACCGCCTATCGCGTCGTGCACGACCGGCTGACGGCGTTGGCGTCGGCGCTGGACCTGCCGCATCTGGCACCGCCCGGCCCACCGGCGGTCTCCGTCGACGACAGCGTCGTGCCGGTGCACGCGGTGCCGGTGCCGGCCTTCCCGGTGCAGCTGGTGCCACCCGGGTCCAAGGCGGCAAAGGAGGCATCCGGCTCCAAGACGGCACCCGGGTCCCCAAAGCCACCCGCGATCGCCGACCTGGTGGCCGACCCGGCGACGCGGGCGTGGCTGACCTCGAACACCATCCCACCCCACCAGGTCGCGCGACTGGTGACCGGTGGACGTCTGCGTTTCGACCCGGGACAGGTCGACCAGGTGGTGCGGATGTTGGGCGGGGAGGGAGACGCCCGGGAACTGGTCGCGCTGACCGAGGTCCTCGGCGCGGTGCCGCTGGACCTGCGGGAACGGTCCGAGGCTGCGGGGCTCGCCGGGCCCGGTCCGCTGTTCGGTGTGGTCCGTGAACTCGCGGTGTCCCCCGCAGACGTGGCAGCGCTCGGCGATGTGCTGGCCCGGGTCGCGGACGGCTCGTCAAAGTTCGAACCGGACAAGGGCAGCTGGGTCGACCGGCTCCGGAC
Organism: Verrucosispora sp. NA02020; assembly: GCF_013364215.1. Taxonomy (NCBI): domain Bacteria; kingdom Bacillati; phylum Actinomycetota; class Actinomycetes; order Micromonosporales; family Micromonosporaceae; genus Micromonospora; species Verrucosispora sp. NA02020. Next base: position 837,588 of record NZ_CP054923.1, read on the forward strand.
GGCACTGGCCGACGCCGGTGTCCGCACCGACAGCGACCTGGTGTGGCTGATGCGGCTGACCCGCCGGATGGACCTGGCCCCCGCCGACCGCAGGTGGTTGGGCGAGCTGCGCGACCTCGGGGTACCGCTGGAACTGCTGCACGAACTGCCCGACGAGTACGTCCGGGCGGCGCTGGACGGCCGGCGTCGGGCCGACACCGGTCTGGCGGCGCTGGCCGCCGATGCCGGCTTCGCCGGCCCGGCCGCGTTGGAGGCGGCGGCCGAGCGACTCGGCGTACCCCCGGTCGACCTGGCCCTGGCCCTCGGCGACCGGCTGCGGACGGCCGTGTCCGATGCTCCACCGCTGTCCGACGCGGGGCCGGACGGCCTCCGGGAGCAGGGGCAGCGGGTCGCCGATCGCCTCCTGGCCCAGGTCGCGTCGACCGGACCCGGACTCGACCGCTGGGTGCGCTGGAGTGCGCGGCTCGGATTCCCGGTGGACCGGCTCCGCCCGCTGGCCGAGATTCCGATGCTCGAAGGTCTCATCTGGGAGGCCCTGGGTGACGTGCACGGGGGCCGGGTCGCCGAGGTGCTCGTGCCGTTGGTGCCGGAGGCGGCGGCCCCGGCGCCGATCGCTGCTCGGCACATCGCCGTGCCCACCCCGGAGGAGTTGGCCGCGTGGTCGCAAAGACTCGGTGTGCCCGACTACTACCTGCGGCGGGTGCTGGTCATGCCCGGCGTCGACGGGCGAGCGCTGCCGGCGATGGCCGACCGCCTCGCGTTGCCCCCAGAGCAAGCCGCCGCACTGGTCCGGCTGGTCGAGGTCACCGGTCGGGTGTCGGCCGACGACCTGCTCATGTTCGCCTACCGGCTGGGCACGCCAGCGGGTCCCTATCTGCTGGTCTGGCTCGCCAGCTACTGGGAGATCCATCCGCGCAGGCTGATGCCGCTGCGTCCGCTGTTCGCACGGATCGCGGAGCTGCCCACTCGGAGTCGACCGTCGATGCAGGAGATCGAGGAGCTGGTCGGTCGCTGGGCGGACCCGGGCCGCGCGGGCGCGGGGTATCACGCAGAGCCCGCCGCCGACCTCACGGACGGACTGCTGCTCGACCGGCACGACACCTTCGACGACGACCAGTTCCGGATGTGGCCCACTGCCGAGGAAACGGCGGCGAGCGTCCGCGCCCCTCAGCCTGCCCCCCAGAGGGACAGTGGTCGCGACGACGACTCGGACCGAAGCTCGGCGTCGGAGTCGCACCGCTCACACAGCCTCTTGTCCATCCCGGACGATGACGAGCAACAGGCACAGCACACGAGCCTGGCCGCGCTCGTCTACAGCGGTCGCTCGACCTGGACCAGGGCGGACGGTGCCGGCCGGAGCCGCCGGAACGCCTCGGCACTGTTCTGGGCAGCCGGTCTCGGATCAGGCCCGGAGGGAGCCGGACTGGAGGTCCTGGACGGCCTCCGGACGTTCGTGCCGACGGCGGTCCGCGATCGGCGCGACAGGCTGCGTCGGTGGGCGGAGATCAGTTCCGTCGAGGCCGAGGAACTGTGGCAGGACACCGAGAAGGTCGCCGCCGACCCCGACCTGGGAACGCTGACCCGGCAGGCGGCGATCGTCGCCTCGGCGGCGACCGCAGCGGTACCCGCGCTGACCCGCGACATCACCTCACCCGACGTGACGGAGGTGGTTCGGGGAGCCGTCCAGGCTGCCGACGCCGTGGTCGACGCCGTACGCGCCTGGACCGATCGGCACGCCGACCGGCCGATACCGTCGGCCGGAGACGATCCGGCCCGGCCGGTGCGCGTTCCCGACCTGCTGCGGTCGCTGCCAGCGGGCGAGAGGCTGGCCTCGGCGCAGGCCGGTCGTGACGACCTGGCCGCGATGTTGACCGGGGTACGCACGCTGCTCCACACGTTGACCCGGACGACCGAGGCGGGCAGCGTCTATCGGACGGCTGCCATGGTGATCGAGGCGGCCGCCACGCACATCGCCCGTCTGGTGGTGGGGGCGGGCACACCCGCTCGGCCCGGGACGGCGTTGATCGCGAACGCGGTCGCCGCCCAGGCGATCGAGGCTGCTCAGCGGCTCACCGCGACCGTGGCGGCCTGGGACCGGCTGGCCGGTGGCCTGTCCGCAGCCGAACTCGCCGCGGCCGTGACCGACGGTCAGGCAGAGGCCCGGAACAGAACGGAGACCGACGACCAGAGCGCGGACGTCATCCTGGCCCCGTCGTGGGCGAAGCTCATCGACGTACCCGAGTCCGAGATCGAGGAGGACCGCTACCTCCGCCCCTGGTTGGATCACCTGGCGATCGTGGCGGCGGCCGGCAGACTCAAGGTCCCGCCCGGCGTGGTCTACGAGTACGCCCGACGCAACGGGTACCACTCCGAGCGCGCATCTGGTCTGCGGGCGACCTGGAGCCTGGGACCGCCGCACGAGGACCTCTACCGCCTGGCGAACGATCTGTCGGTGCCGGTGCGGTTGCTGTCGCCGCTGCGGGCCCTGCTGAGTGCGAGGGCGGGCACCGCACCCGACCTGGAGCAGGTGAGGGATTCCCTGCTGCGGGTACAACTGCCGGACCGGATCGCGAAGTGGCCCCGGCGCCGGCTCGCTTTCCTGGCCGACGTCGGCCTGCGGACCACCCAGGCCACGCGCCCCGGCGAACTCGAGGATTGGCCGCACCGGTGGGTGGCCGACATCCTCGGCCTGGACCCGGAGGATCTGGACGGCGCCGACGGGGTCTCCCTCCGGTCGCTTCTCGAACTCGTCGATCTGGTGCGTCGCGAGTACGCCGTCCGCGAACCCGACGGAAACTGGGCACGGCACGACCTCGAATCGCTGGCCGACGCGCTGGGCCTCAGCAGCTACCTGGTCACCGGCCACAGCGTCCGGATGGGCCGAGTGCCGATGGAACTGGCGGACAAAATGTACGGCGCGTACCTGTTCCTGCTCGCCACCGCGCTCCGGATGGACTCTCGGGAGGTGACGAAACAGTTCGGGACGGTACTCACCGAGGTGATGGATCGGGCACTGCCCCGGCAGGTCGTGGTGGAACGGGCGCTCGCGCGAATCCGGGCGAAGGGGAAGGCCCCGGCGCCGAGGGAGAGCCTCACCGGCAAACTGCTCCGGATCGGTGTGGCCTCGAACGACCGCGTACCGCGACACCTGGGACTCCTCGCACAACAGGCCGGCGTCTCCGCGACGGAACTGGTCGAGACGGCCTACCAGGCAGGTGAGGTCGACCTCTGGCTGACCGCCGACGCCATCGGACTGGCGGTCGGCTCCCGTCCCGTACCCCAGGGCGGCCCGGAGGCCGAGGCGCCCGTCCACACCGTGGACCCCGCGGCGCTGCCACGCATGGTCAACGAGTGGGTCGACTGGCTCGGCGGGATCGCCTGGACGTCCACACGCCTCCACCCTCCGTTGACCGCGCAGGCGCGGCGGGTCGGCTGGACGTTCGACGAGCTGTCGGCGCTGCCCGGAGACGAGCGGAAGAAGGTCCTTGCGGCCCTCGCGGCGTCCGCCTCGGAGGCGGGGCTCAACCGCGTCTACCACAACACCGTCTTCTGGTACGGCCGCAACGTCGAGAAGCTCCTCCCTGTGCTGACCACATTCGTCGCCGATGTCGCCGGTGCCCGCCTCGAACTCCCGATGCCCCGGTGGGCCGAGCCCGATTCACGGTTTCGCGTCAACGTTCACGTGCCGCACTCGGTCGACGCTGACTTCGCGACGTTCGCAGCGGTCGAGACCCGGCGGGAATGGATCCTCACGAACGACCCGGCCACCTGGGAGGAGATGGAGCGGGGCCTGCGTGAGCTCCGACAGGACGGAACACGTGTCGCTGCCGCGACCGTCGCCCTCGCTGCCTCCCCCGATCCGGCCACACGGATCGCGGAACTGGACCTGACGCCGCTGACCGTCAGCGCGTTGATCGCGGTGATCGCCCTCCCGGGCGGCCTCACGATGCACCCCGAACTGCTGGGATACCTGGGGTACGAGGTCGACCCGTATGACTCGACGCGACTGGATCGTCGGGTCAGCCGACCCGAGCGGCTGCGCGTCGACCCGTTCCTGCCCATCGAACATCCGCCGGCCCGGGCGGCCGTCATGGCGGCGGCGATCGTACGCCAGCGGAAGCCCGCACCCCTGGTCGTGGCCGACCGCCCGAGTACGACCACCACCTGGTTCCTGGACGACGGGGATCCCGCCCGCGTCGGGGCCGACGAGCACCACCTGGTGCCGCACGACGTGGGTGACGCACCCGGCAGCCTGGTCCGGGCCGTCCTCGACGGCGCCCGCGCCCAGGGGCTGCGGCTGCCGTCGCAGGTGCGCGACGAGGACGGCCTGATCCGGCACGCGCGGCAGGCGGTCCAGGACGACCCGACCAGGTTCCCGTTGCGGACCATCGGTGACCTGGTCGCCGGAGATCTCGACGATCAGGCACTCCTCGGCCTGGCGCAGGCGCTGCCGATCAGGGTCGAGTCACTAGATGACCTGGCGACCCTGCGGTGGACGATCATGACAATGATCAGCGAGGGCAATCCGCGCCTGCGCAGACTTCTCGGCACCGCCGTCGCTTCGCCGAGCCGGGGCGCGGCATGGACACTGAGTCGCGTCGGCGCTGGCGGTGCCACCGCTGCCAGCCATGTCGCACACCTGTTGCCGGACGCGATCGGGGATCCGACGCTGTGGGACTCCGCGCTGGTCGACGAGATCCTCGGTGTGCTCGCCGTCGTGCTGGAAGTGGACCTGGTCGTGGTGGAGACCGAGGCTGCCCGCCGGTTCTCGGGCGGGGGAGGCTCGACCCTCCACCTGCTCAGGGGCGAGCGGGGCCGATTCCAGTCCTACCGCCCCGCACCGGTGCCGGCCCAACTCACCGCGATCGAACCCGCACAGGTGATCTTCGGCGAGTACGACCCGGCCACCGACGTGACACGGCTGCCTCTCGTGGTGACCGGTATGGACGGTCGGCGCCTGCGGGACCTGACCGCCGACCTCACCGGCCAGGAGCTGATCGACCAGTGGGCGGTCCACCCCGGCCGGGGACCGCAGACGTTGGTCCTGGTGATGGGCGGGGCCGCCGACGAGTCCGGTCCGTACGGTGCGCTCGCCCGCCGTTTCCGGGACCGTTTCGCCACCCCGGTCATCGCCAGCACCGTCGACATCGTGCTGGGCGCCGACGGGAAGGTCTCGGCCGCCTCCGTGGTCCGTGCCCCGGACGGAACCGTCGACCATACCCGGACGGAGCCTGGCGAGTTCCGCTACTTCCCACCGGCCGGAGGCGGGTCGGAGTCGGTCGGGAACGACCTCGCGGCGGGTGCGGAACCCCTCGGGCTGCCGATCGTGGTGAACCTCCCGATCCCCGACACCGGGGCGACCGTCCTGGCGGCCCGACCGGCCCGGCCGGCGGTCGAGGAAGCGCCGGTGCCGCGCCTCTTCGTGGACGGCGACGGTACGGCGCGAATCGGTAGTGCCGCCGCACCACCGCCGGGCTGGCTGTCGCTCGGCGACGCCACGCCGTACCTCGCCCTGCGATGGCTGCTCGACGGCGGCCCGGATGAGGGGCTCGACCTGGGCGCACTGGGACAGGAGGAGTTGGAGTTCGCCGCCGCGCAGGCCGTCAAGTTGCGCGGGGGGCGGATGGTGCCGGTGGACCTTACGGAACTGGTGCTGGCCGCGTTCGCCGAAGCGCCCGAGGGGGCGGCTCGGGTGCAGGACTGGCCGACCGACCTATGGCCCAGTGACTCCATCCTCTTCCTCAGCCCGACCGGGACGGCCCGCGCGGCCGTCGTACAGCCCAACGGGGAACTGATCGCCTACCGGCCGGTCCACGGCGGCGTCGGTGTCACCCGGCTGTCCCAGAGGCAGTTCGTCGAGGAGACCGGACCGGGCTGGTACGTGGTGCGCGAAGGACTTCGGGGCGTTCAGCAGCCGGTGCTGCCGTCCCCGGAGAGCGTGGATCCCCGCGAGTCCCGGCGGTACGACCGGCCGGCCGGAGTGCTGCCGCACCTCGTCCAGTCGATCGAGCAGATCCCTGCCGTCGACGAGATGACCGTCGTGGACGAGATGACCGACGTGGACGGACTGGAGGTGCGACTCAATCCGCTCTGGATGCCGCTGGCCGAGTTCACGCCGCAGGTGTGGGGTAGGCGGCCCGGCCACACCTGGATGTTCGTGGTGCTGGAGCGTCGGGCGCACACCGGGTCGGAGCAGGAGGATCCCGAGGCCGGGACGCATCCCGACGACCTGTTGGTCTTCGTCGGCTCGGAGGCCGCGTCCGCCGCGATGTCGAGCTGGCAGTTCGACGAGCTGTTGGCGACGCTGCGGCGGACCGACCCGGAGGCCACGCCGGGTCACGTCAGAGACCTCGTCGACGGCCCGGGCCATCCCTCCCTGGCAGTGAGGTTCTCCACCGACCCGGCGACACGTGACGCGGCCCTCGTGGCACCTGCCGGTGTCGCGGGCGAACTGCGCTGGAACCCCGGCACCGACATCTGGTATATGAACGACAATTCGGGCAGGTTCAACGACACGGAGGAACGTCACCAGCACAGCCCCCGATCGATGCATGACTGGTTGATCGTCGCGGCGCGGCTCGTGGCCGACCAGGTGCGGGCACCGGTGCTCCCGCTGAGCGTCCGGATCGGGTCCGGCACGGGAAGGCCTGGCGCCCGACACGACATCCCTGCCGGGGTCCACTTCGTCCATCCCGCCGACAACGAGGACACATTCGCCGCCGTCCGGCGAATGCCCAGGTACTCGACCTACACCTCGGTCTTCGCCACCCTGGAGCCGGCGACCGGCGAGGTGGTGACCCGAGAAGGTCGATACGGCCCACAGACCTTCGTCCACCAGCTCCACCGTGCGGGCCTCGACGAGGAGGTCTCCCTGCTGCTGGTGTTCTTCCTGCCCGGCGGCGCCGAGGGATCCGCAACGGATCGGCAGGCCCTGATGCGGTTCGCGCAGGCCGTTCACCGCCACGGGAATTTCGAGGATGTCGTCGTCAACGACGGTCCGGCCCGCATCCTGCCCGGGGACACCGACGTGCGGCTGGGGACGCTGACCGTCGACGTTCACGGCGGTCCGCTGATCCAGGAGGAAGGCCAGTTCGTCAAACTGACCTTGTTCGGCGAGCAGAGGCGACTCGGATCCTCGGCCGATGCGGCGATGACGTGGCACCTGCACCAGCATCGGGAGGCGTCCGATGCGGAGGTAGCACCTCAGCGGTATCCGGTTCCGTTCGGCGCACCCCGCGTCGAGGCGCCTCCGGGCACGGCTTACGACGGCGGCGTGCTGGTCGTGGGGGACCTGACCCGGTGGCGGGCATGGCCGTTCGCGGAGAGGGTGGCCGAGGCGGCAGCCTCCTGGGCGCGTCCGGTGGTGGTGGTCGGCCCGGAGCCCGAGCCGAAACACGCGGCGTTGACCGCACTCGGCGCGACGCTGACGCTGTTCGGCGCTCGACGTCAGCTACCGCTGGTGCTCGCGGCCACGCACAGTGCCGAACTGACGGCCCTGGTACGCCGGCACGGCCTGCCCGTGATCGGCGCGGACGAGGCGGGTCCCGCCGCACCGTGGCGGGTGATCGGTCCGGACGGTCGGGTGCACTGGTCCACCACCGGTTTCACGCCCGCCCTGTTCGTGGCCGCGCGCGAGGTCACCCCGGCAGAAGCGGCGAGCGTCGACCGCGTCCGCCTCAGTGAGATGACGCGTGCCCTGATCGACAGGGCGAAGGCTCTCACGGATCTGACTGCCGACCGGACAGCCGTCGAGGAGGGCCGCAACCGCGACGAGCTCGAACCGACGGCAGCCGCTGCGCGGATCGCCGATCTGTCGGACGAGATCCTGTCCGTGCAGACGGAGATCCACCGCCTACGGGAACGTAAGGCCGAGCTGACCGAGATCGCCCGGCACCAGCCGGTCGAGGCGACGCCGGAGGGCTTGACCAGCCACATCCGGGTCGAGCAGTCGGTGCCGGGCGCCGATCGGTGGCTGCTCGTGCCGGTGCTGATCGACGACACCGGCGTGCACGGCCGGCACCCGGAGACCGGTGAACGGACCGCCGACTACTTCCTGACCACGAGGCGGCAGTGGCTGCCCCGCCTGCGCGGTGGCGCACCCGGTGCGATCCGTGATGCGTCCGTCGAGGCGCCGACCGCGAGCCGGACCGACACGGCACCGGCCGGGACGAGCGCATCCCCGGCGGCGGCCGGCGTGGTGCCACCCCGTGGGGCGGCTGGTGCCGCCTCGCCGTCGCCGTCCGATCTGCCAGGCGCACTCGCCACGACCGAGGCCCAGGTGCGATTCGTCGCCTGGGCGGTGCCGGATCGGCTGGCGGCCCTGCGGCGGCTGGCTGCCGAGGGCCATCCCGGAGCCGGTGCGGCCTCGGCAGCCGTGGACGCACACCGGCGCGTGTTGTTCGGAGCTGCCCACGGCCCGGCCCCGCAGGTCTCCGAGGCGGATCGCACCACCAGCTACCAGCGCATGCACGAGCGGTTGGTGGCACTGGACCTGCCCTACCTGGCGCCGCCGACGACCGACCCGTCGGGGGGTGACGACGCCGTCGCGTCGCTGCCCGTCGTGCCCGAGACGGACTTCCCGGTCGTACTGGTCGCCCCCGGAGCGGACGCCGGCCCCGACGGCCGCACGACGGACACCGACGACGCGCGATGGTTGCAGGGTGTCGGGATCACCGGCCCGCAGGCGGCTCGCCTGCTGGATGACGGGGAACTGCCGTTCGACCGGACCGAGGTCGACCGGCTGGCCCAGCGACTGGCCATGGCGGGCGACGAGGTCGCCGAACTGGTGAACCTGGTCGAGGTGCTCGGCACGGTGCCGCTCGACGTGGGCACCCACGCGCGAGGAATCGGGCTCGCCGGACCCGGGCCGCTGTTCGGTGTGGTCCGCGACCTGGGGGTGCCGCCGGAACTCGTCGTGACGGTGGGGGATGTGCTGGCGCGCGTCGTGGCGGGCTCCCGCGAGATCGAGCCGGACGAGGGCTCCTGGGTCGACCTGCTGCGCACGGAGCTGGCCGGGGAGGGCGTCCGCACCGACAGCGACCTGGTGTGGTTGATGCGACTGGTCCGCCGGTCGAAGCTGTCGCCCGCCGACCGGTCCGCGCTGGGGGAGCTGCGCGAACTCGGCGTACCGCTGGAACTGCTGTACGAGCTGCCGACGGCCCACGTGCGCGCGGCGCTGACCGGCCGAAGCCGGGCGGCCGGGAGCCTGGCGACGTTGGCCACGGAGTCGGGCCTCGCCGGCCCGGTGGCTCTGGAAGCGGCGGCCGAGCAGTTCGGCGTACCCCCCGTCGACCTGGCGCTGGCCCTGGGGGACCAGCTCCGGGCGGCCGCCGCATCGGTGCCCGTCGCCAGTCCGGACGACCCGGAGGAGCTGCGCCGTCAGGGGCAGCGGGTCGCCGAAGCGGTGTCGGCGCTGCTGCCGGCGGACGCCGACGTCGTCAGATGGGTGCGGTGGACCGCGCGCCTCGGGTTCCCCGTCGAGCACCTCCGTCCGCTGGTGGACTCCCCGGCGATCGCGGAGTCGGTCTGGGCCGCCCTGGGCGATGTGCCGAGCGAGCGGGTGGCCGATGCCCTCGTGCCGGTGGCACCCGAGCCGGCGACCACGGCCGAGCTGACCCGGGCGCTCGCCCGGAAACTGGACGTTCCCACGCCCGACCCGACCGACCTGGCGCAGTGGGCGGAACAACTCGGTGTGCGGGTCGCCTATCTCCGTCGGGTGACGGCACTGCCGGGAGTCGACGGCGCGCGCCTGTCGGAGTTGGCCGACCGTCTCGGGCTGTCGGCCACGCAGGCACCGGCGTTGGTACGACTGGTGGAGGTGACCGGTCGGGTACCGGTCGAGCTGCCCTGGATCGCCTACCGGCTCGGCCTGATGCGGCTCCCGTACGTGCTGGTCTGGCTGGCGGCCACCTGGGAGACGGACCCGCGCACGCTGCTGTCGTTGCGCCCGCTGTTCGACCGGATCCGGGAGATGCCCCCCGAGGTGCGGCCCGCTCCGGGACAGATCGAGGAACTCGTCACCCGGTGGGCCGCGCTCGGCCGGCCGGCACCGCGTGGCGACGGCGAAGGTGACGCGCAGGAGTGGCCGGTCCGGAGCAACGCGTCCATCATCAGCGAGTCCGCCTCCGATGATCAGCGGCCACGGTACGTCCGGGAACTCCTGCGGTTCGCCGAGGTCGGCACCGGTCCGCAGGGCGGGGGACTGCACCTCGCCGATCGCCTCCGGGCCGTACACGTCGCGGAACTGACCCGCGATGTCGAGCAGTTGCGCCGGTCGCGGGATGTCGCCGTGGCTGACCCGAGCGCGGTGTGGCAGGAGGTCGACGCGGTCGCGGACGATCCGTTCGTCGGAGCGTTGACCCGGCAGGCGGCGATCATCGTCGGTACGGCCCGCTCCGTGACGCTGACGCTCCACCACCCCGTCGCCGACCCGGGCGACGTGATCCAGGCAGCCACCCGTGCGGCCGGTGCCCTGACCGCCGCCGTCCGGTGGTGGACGGAGCACCACGCCGACCGATCGATACCCGGCGTGGACGAGACGACCACGCCGGCTGGTCTCGCCGAGCTGGCGGCTGCGCTACCCGGGCCGAAGCCGGGCGGGCGACGGGACGCGGCCGGGCAGATGCTGGCCGAGATGCACACCCGACTCGAACCGCTGAGCCGACCCAGCTCCACCTGGCACATCCACCGCAACGCCGACCTGGTGATCCGTACGGCGGCGGTGCACGTCACCCGACTGCTGGTGGCGGCCGGTGCCGCCGCGTCGCCGTCGGCGTCGCTGATCACGGCCGCGGTGGCAGACCAGGTGGTCGAGGCGGCTCGACAACTCGCCACGGCGATGCGGACGTGGGACCGATTGACCGGCGGTATGTCGGCAGCGGAGGTGTCGGCGACGGCGGAAGCTCCGCCCGGTGCCGACGATCTCCCGCCCGCGCAGTTCGTGGACAACCTGCTGGCCGCGTCCTGGGCCACGCTGTTCGCTGTCCATCAGCACGACATCGAGGGTGACCGACGCGAGCGTTCGTGGCTGGACCCCGAGATGGTGTACTCGCTGGCAGTCGAGGAGCAGGTGCCGTCGGGGCTGGTCTACCGGCAGGCCAGGGCGCAGGAACATCTGTCCGAGCGGACCCCGGACCGGCTCCGGGCATGGGGTGTGCAGCCGCCGTACGAGGCGGTCTACCAGTCGGCCCTGGATCTGCAGGTGCCGGTGCGGCTGTTGCAACCCTTCCTGCGGGCAGGTGGGGTGGCGGCGCATTCCGATGCGGCCTGGATCCGGGGCGTTCTCAGTGACATGGCGCAACGGGCAGGAACGGTCATCGAGGAGCCGAGCCGGCACCTGGCCTTCATGACCGACCTCGGTTTCGACGCCAACCAGCCGGTGACCGGGCGCGAACTGGACTCTGCGGACCGGCAGTGGACCGCCGACGTGCTGGGTATGGACCCGTCGGACCTGGACGGGATCGGCACGGCGAGGTTCGACGACCTCGCGCGGGTCGTCGAGAAGATCCGTGAATACCACGACGGGAGGACGCCCGGCGGTTCCTGGGGCCGACACGAGATCGAATCCCTGGCGGACGCGCTCGACCTGAGCTACCTGCTGGTGCTGGGACACAGCGTACGGGTCGGCCGGGTGCCGGTGGAGCTGTCGGACGACCCGTACGGGTCCTGGGTGTTCCTGCTCGCGAACCGGGGTCGGGTGGACGCGCGCGACCTGGCACCGATCCGTGGCGAGATCGCGGTCCACGTCGACCGTGGTGGTCCTCGGCACGTGGTGCTGAACGAACTGGCCGCCCTGCTGCGTGAGCACGTGGGCGGGGTGCCGCCGCGCGACTCGCTCACCCGTCGTCTGCTGGGCGTCAGCGACGCGGAGGAACTCAAGTTGCTCCACCTCAGGGAGCAGTACCAGCTCGTGGGTACGCCCATCGAGGACGCCCTCACGGTCGCGGAACTGGCCGAGGTCACGCTGGACGTGGCGCTGGAGTTCATCACCATGGCGGCGGGCCACCTCCAGTCCGGCGCGGACGGTGCGGCGGCACGCGGTACCGCCGAGCTACCGTCGGCCCCTGAAACGCCCGAGGTGACGGCGACCCGGCTCCGGGAGTGGGTCGCCCGGTTGGACGGCATCCAGGACTTCGACGGCGACGTCGCTGAGGTCCTCTGGGGCGCGCGGGACGCCGGCTGGACCCTCGAAGACCTCTCGGCGCTGTCGGTCGACGACGCGGAGCGGGTGCTCACGGCCCTGTCGATGGCCCTCAAACTGGACGTCGAGTTCCGGAGCATCACCGTCGGGTACGGCCGCGACGTCGGGGCGATGTTCAGTCGGCTGAAAGAACTCGTCGAGTACGCCGCCGACAGCCGGTTCGACCAGCGGAACCTCATGTGGACGGACGTCGCACTGACCGGGGTCCGGATCGACGTCGACCTGCCCGGGGCCACCGGTGCGGAGCCGGAGTCCCGCGGCTGGGATCTGGAACGCGAGCCCGACCGGCGGTCCGTCAACGCCGAACTGAGCCGACTGCACGGCGCCGGGACCACGATGGTCTCCGTGGCCTTCCAGAACCCGGCCGGCGACGTCGTCCGGGTGGCGGAGGTGGACACCGCAGGACCGGTCTTCGGCGCGTTGGCCGCGATCCACGGGCTGCCGGGCGGGCTGGCTCGTCATCCCGATCTGCTGGCCCACCTCGGATACGAGTTCGCCCCCTACGACCGCAGCCGGCTGGACCGCCGGGTCAGCGCGGTGCCACCGCTGCCCCTCGCTTCCTTCGCGCGGGTGGCGGATCCGTCGCTACGCGCCGTGATCATGATGGCGGTCATCTGGCGGGAACGGCAGTCCGCGTCTCTCGTGCCCGCGAGTCGCGTGGAGCCGCTCACGACCAGGCTGCTGGCCGACGGCGAACCCACCGTCGTCGACGAGTGGGAATACCACCTGGGTGCCCGGGACCTGGGCACCGAGCCCGGCAGTCTGACCCGGGCGGTGCTCGACAGCGCCCGCGCCCAGGGCCTGGAGCTGCCGGCGCACGTACGGGACGAAGCCACCCTGCTCCAGCACGCCGGACAGGTCGTCCGCGCCGATCCGCACCGGTTCACGATCCGGTCCATCGGCGAGCTGATCATCGGCAGCCTGGCGGACGAGGCGGTCGCGCTGCTCGCCGGGGCACTGGGCCTGAACGAGCCGTCCCTCGGCGAGCCGTCGCTGCGCACCCGGTTGGTCGCGATGGCCGACGAGGACACGGCCCGCCTGTACCGGTTCCTCACCCTGCTCACCCCGGACTCCGACGCGGCGGGGGCGCTGGTGCGCGCGGGCTCGCCCGGGGCGAACCCGGCCCGGGATGCCGCCGCGCTGCTGGTCGCGGCGATCGGTGCGCCCCGGATGTGGAACTCCGCCATCCTCGACGAGGTCGTCGCGGTATTCGCCGTCGCACTGGGAGTCGACCTGGTCGTGCTGGGCGACGAGGACGCCCGCACGTACCCGGGCGGCGGCCCGACACTGTTCGTACGCCGGGTGGGCGGAGACGTCTTCCAGTCGTACCGGCCGACCGGCTCGTGGGGTCAGCCGGCGGCCTTCGGCTCGTCGCCGGCCCTGCTCGCCGAGCACGACCCGACCACGGACGTGGCGCGTGTCCCGGTGGTGCTCGACGGTCGGCGCCACCGGGACGTGACCGCCCGGTTCACCGGAGACGACCTGATCGACCGATGGGTGTCGCAGGCCGCCGACACCTCGGCACCGCTGGTCCTGCTGGTGGGGGGCGCCGCCCGAGGCGACGGCACACACGGCCTGCTGGCCGCTCGCTTCCGCGACCGGTTGCTGAAGCCGGTGATCGCGCCCCTCGACGACATCGCACTCGACCCCCAGGGACGGGTGTCGGCGGTGCGGGCGGATCGACGCACCGACGGCACGGTCGATCTCCACGAGGCGCAGCCCTCGGAGTTCTGGCACTTCCCCGCCAACGGCGGCACCGCGGTACCGCTCGGCGCCGATTTGGTGCCAGGTGCGGCCACGGTCGGCCTGCGGCTCGTGGCGGACCTGCCGCCCTCGGGCGGGGGACGCACCGCGCTGGCGCTGCGGCCCGTACCTCCTCCTCGCGACGACCTGCCGCCCCCGAGCCTGTTCGTGGACGGCGACGGCGCGGTCCGGCTCGGTCGTTTCGCCTCGCCTCCGGAGGGCTGGTGGCCGCTCGGCGACGCGTCGCCGCTGCTCGCCCTGCGCTGGCTGATGGCCGGCGGACCGGTCGACGGGATCGATCCGTCGGCCCTGGGGCAGCCGGACCTCCAGGTCGCTGCCGAACACGCCACCCAGCTGCACGAGCATCAGATGGTGATGATGGACGTGCCCTACCGGCTGCGCTCGCTGCTCGCCGCCGATTCGCCACGGGCGACCACGGTGGACGACAGACTTCGCGCGTTGCAACGAGGCGACGGCGTCATCTTCGTCGGTGTCTCCGGGCAGGCGCAGGCAGCCACCCGACTACGCAACGGTGACCTGCTCGTCTATCGGCCTGCTCGCGGCGACACGTCCACCGAGCGACTGTCCTGGGCCCGATTCGTCGAGGAGGCGGGCGACGGCTGGTTCCTCGTGCAGCACCGCGCGGCGGACCCGGCGCCGGTGGTGCTTCCCACCGACGGACCCGTCGATCCGACCGCCTCACGGTGGTACGACCGGCCGGAGAACGTCGGAGCCGGCGTGGTGCCGGAGATCGAGCAGGCGCCGCAGAGCGGTGTGGTGCGGGGCGAGAAAACGGACGGGCTCGACGTCCGGCTCAACCCGTTGTGGATGCCGCTGGCCGACTTCACACCCGAGGTCTGGGCCGGGCGTCCGGACCACGACTGGCTCTTCCTCGTCCTGGAACGCGGTTCGTACGCCGAGGCCCAGGAGGGTGAGGACGCCCGCGACCTCCTGGTGTTCGTCGGCTCGGAGACCGCGACCGACGCGATGTCGCCGGCGCAGCTCGACGACCTGCTCACGTCGATGCGGAAGGTCGACCCGACCGTCACCCTGGCCGATGTCCGGGACATGCTCGACGGTCCCGGACATCCCTCGCTGGCCGCGCGGTTCGAGGGCGACGGCACCGCGAGACTGACCCGGGCCGGGGTGGCCGGGAACCTGCGTCGGGATCCGCAGACCGGCACCTGGGCGTTGGACGGTCTCTCCGGCCGGTACTCGTCAGGCCGTCTCGGCCCGCTTGATCATCTGGACCGGTGGTTGCGCGATGTGGCCCGGCTCATCGCCGACCAGGTGCGCGAACCGGTCAGGTCGAGCGTGTACAGCAGCCGGGGACGGATCGAGTCACGGTACGAGTTCGACTCGAAGATCTACTACCCGCACCCTGCGGACACCCTGGACACGTACCACGCGGTGCGGCGGATGCCCGACTTCCGGCCAGGGGTGTGGTCGGTCTACGCCACGCTGGATCCACAGACGGGCGAGGTGGTCACCCGCAACGGACGGTACGGCCCCCGGAACTTCACCCGCGAGTTGGCGCGCAGCAACGCCAGGTACGAGGGCGCGTTGCTGTTGGTGCTCTTCCTGCCCGGCGATGCGGAGGGCACCGAAGCAGAGCTCAAGGCCCTGTCCCGCTTCGGGGAGCGAGTGCAGGAGGCGCGCCGCACCGACGTGACGGTGTCGGTCGGGACCGCCCACATCCTGCCCGGAGACGGGGACGTGCGGTTGGGCACGCTCACCGCCGACGTCGTCGGTGCTCCCATGGTCGAGCCTGCGGGTGCGTTCGTCCGGTTCCGGCAGCCGGAGCCGGGGAGGGAGTCGGAACCCAAGCCTCCGCCGGAGTTGCTCGACGCGTCGGCCGACGCGTCGATGATGGCGCTGCTGGCGATCGGCTACCCGTCGGGCGTGCACGATGCGCCACAGCGGCACCCGGTGCCGTTCGGACCGCCACGGATCGACGCACCCCGGGGTGCCGCGTATGACGGTGGGTTGCTGGTCGTGGGCGACGTCGACAGGTGGCGGCAGCGACCGGTCGCCGAGGCGGTGGCGCGGGCGGCCCGCGCGGTGCGGCGTCCGGTGGTGGTGGTCGAGGTCGGTGCCCGAGTCGACGAACGAAGCGCCGTGCTGACCGTGCTCGGCATGACGCTGATCAAGCTCGGTGAACGGCAACTCCAGCCGATCGTGGTCGCCACCGCGCCCGCCGCGGCCCTGACCGCACTGGTGAACCGCTACGACCTTGCGCTGATCAGTCCAGAGAGCACCGCCGCGGACGCCGGTTGGCAGGTCACCGGGCCGGACGGTGCGCAACCCTGGTCGACGTCGGCGTTCGTCCCGACGCTTCTCACCACCGCCGGTCAGATCACCACAGGCCCGGTCGCGCGGTCCGGATCGGTGATCCTCTCCAAGTGGCTGGGGCAGCCCGACTGGCCCACCGCCGAGGAGTACCTCCGCGAGAACGTCGCAGACCTGCGGCACCCGTACGTCGCCGACGAGCTCGCTCACCTCCAGGCGCGGGACCCGGACAACCGACTGCTTTCCGCCCACAAGGCGGTGCTCGAACTGGTCGAGGCGGCGAACGGGGCGATCGACCCGACCGAGTCCCGCTATCAGCCGACCGAACCGATCCAGACGTTCGAGATGGAGCCCCGCACCACCGTGCGGGGCCCGATGACGGTCTCCTTCGCCCTCGACTACCTCGAACCGAAGCCGAAGCCGTTGCACCGCAAACCCTGGGACGACCGCCTGCTTCGCCTGATGTACACCGACGGTAGGGCCCGCGAACTGGCCGCTGCACTGGCCGCCGGCATCGTCGGCGAACAACCGGACCAGGTCGACGACGGACGCTGGAACGCCACCGTGTTCGGTGCCGTTTCCATCGTGCTGGGGATGACCCCACAGGAAGCCCGGGAGCCTGGCTTCGTCGACGCTTGGAGAAATGCCCTGGAGGACGTGGCCTGCTGCGAGGCCAACCCCACGCACCGCATGTACTGGGTGGACAGACTCGACGAACTCCTCGGGGAGGTCGGCGCGAACGGCATTCCGGGCCACGTGGACGGCCCGGCGCCACACCACGCGGCACTACTGGTGGTGCTGACCTACACCTTGGCCAACTGTTGAGCGCCGTCAGGAGCCGGGCGGGGTGCCGTAACTGTTGCGGTAGACCTTGCCCGGCTTGGGGTGGGTGAACTTCAGGCCGGCCCACACCTCGTCCACCCGCAGGCAGGTGCTCTCGACCAGCCCGAAGTCGTAGCCGATCCGGATCACGCTCTTGAGCTCCAGGTCGGAGCCGAGTCGGCCGCCCTTCGGCCAGGAGAGCCACAGCATTCCGCCCCGGCGCAGGTGCTCCCGCAGCACCGGGAAACGGTGCCGCATCTCCTCCTGCGTGGTGACGAAGAGGTGCAGGTAGTCGAACTCCCCGGCCAGGATGTCGGCGACCGCCAGCTCGGGCAGCCGCAGCGCCTCGACCGCCGAGGCGGGCGCCGCGTCCAGATAGGCCCGGCTGCCCGGCTTGACGCCCATCTTCTGCGCCACCGTCCGCCCCGACGTCACTCGTTCCCCCGTTGTTTGTGCCATTCCGCGACGCTAACCCGCCCCTGTGACAACGCTCCGTCCGCCACCGGCGACGAGCCCACGTCACCGCGGACGGAAGCCCGCCACCAAGGACAACGGCCCGCCACCGACAAGGACAACGGCCCGCCGCCACCAAGGGCGACGGGCCGTCCGTGGGTCAGAGCGCGGTGCGGATCGCCTCGGCGAGGGTCACCGGCGGTCGTCCGATCAGCCTGGCCAGGTCGTCGCCCTCGACGTACAGCTCACCCTCGGCGGCACCCCGGTCGCCGTCGGCCAGCACCTCCGCGAACCCCTGCGGCAGTCCGGCGCCGACCAGCACCTCCACGTACTTCTCCACCGGCAGGTCGAGGTAACCCACCTCCCGGCCGCTCTGCCGGGACACCTCGGCGGCCAGCTCGCCCAGGGTGAACGCCGGACCACCCAGCTCGTACACCCGGTTGGTGTGCCCCTCGCCGGTCAGCACCACGGCGGCGGCCTCCGCGAAGTCCGCGCGGGCGGCGGCGCTGATCCGGCCCTCACCCGCCGCACCCGCCACCCCGTGCTCCAGGTACGTCGGCACCTGCGGGAGATAGTTCTCCAGGTACCAGCCGTTGCGCAGCAGGACGTACGGCAGCCCGGAGGCGACGATCTCCTGCTCGGTGGCGCGGTGCTCGGTGGCGAGGATCAGGCTGGACGTGTCGGCCTTCGGGATGCTGGTGTAGACGACCAGCCCGACCTCGGCCTCCCTGGCAGCGGTGACCACGTTGCGGTGCTGCGCCACCCGTCGGCCCACCTCGCTGCCGGAGACGAACATCAGCTTCTCGGCACCGGCGAACGCGGTCCGCAGCGACTCGGGATCGTCGTAGTCCGCCTGCCGGACGGTGACGCCACGCCCGGCCAGGTCGGCGAGGCGGGCGGTCTCCCGGCCGAGCGCCACGATCTGCCCGGCCGGTACGCCCCGATCCAGCAGCGAGGTGACGATGAGCCGGCCGAGGTGCCCGGTGGCACCGGTGACGACGATGGACATGGATCCTGCTCCCTCCACGGAAACTGCCTGACGTCGGAGGCAACCGGAAGATCGCCCGACCACTTCCCGTTGGAGAGTAGGCACCTTGAAGTGCGCCACATCCTGATGGAGAGTAATAGCGTGGAACCCGACCTGTACGACCGGAAGTGCGGCAGCCGACAGGTCCTCGACCGGATCGGGGACCGGTGGAGCGTCCTGGTGGTGCTGACCCTCGCGAACGGCCCCAAAAGGTATGGCGAGCTGGCCCAGCGGATCGACGGGGTGAGCCAGAAGATGCTCACCCAGACCCTGCGCGGCCTGGAACGCGACGGCCTGGTCACCCGCACCGTGCACGCCACCGTCCCGCCCCGGGTCGACTACGAGCTCACCGACCTGGGGCACGACCTGCGGTCACTGGTCGCCGGCCTGGAATCCTGGGCGACGGACCACCTCGCCGAGGTGGAGGCCGCCCGCGCCCGCTACGACGCCCGCCAGCAGGCGTAGTCACCCTTTCCGCCAGTCGGCGTGGCCGCTAGCCGGCGGTCAGGGGCGTCGGGAGGTCGGTGGCGGCGCGGACCACCTGGTCGATCAGGCCGTACTCGCGGGCCTCGTCGGCGGTGAACCAGCGGTCCCGGTCCCAGTCACGTTGGATCTCGTCCAGCGGACGCCCGCTGTGCTGGGCGATCAACTCCAGCATGGTCCGCTTGACGTGCAGCATGTTCTCCGCCTGGATGGTGATGTCGCTGACCGTGCCGCCGAAGCCGCCGTGCGGCTGATGCATCACCACCCGGGTGTGCGGCAGCGCGTACCGCTTGCCGGCGGCACCCGCGCAGAGCAGGAACTGGCCCATCGAGGCGGCCAGGCCCAGCGCCAGCGTCGCCACGTCGTTGCGGACGAAGCGCATCGTGTCGTAGATCGCCAGTCCCGCGCTCACCGAGCCGCCCGGCGAGTTGATGTACAGATGGATGTCCCGGTCCGGGTCCTCCGCCGCGAGCAGCAGCATCTGGGCGTTGATCCGGTTGGCGACCTCGTCGGTCACCTCGCTGCCGAGAAAGACGATCCGCTCCCGCAGCAGCCGCTCGTACACCTGGTCGCCGAAGGACCGCTGACCGTCGTCCAGCATCGTGACCATCTCGTCCACCTCCACCCGCCGGTGGCGACCTCCGCCGCCCGGGAACCGGCCCGTCCAGCGTGCGCCGGTCGGGTGGCCGTTCCCCAGCACTTCTGCCCGGGGCAGATCCGCCCACGGCAGAACGGCTCCGGCGGTCACCGTCCTGCTGGTCGGCCCGGCCGTGACCACGCCCCGGCCGCCACCAGGTCCCCGGCGAGCAGCCGGGGCGGGACAGACGGCGACCTCGTCGGTGCCGCGCCGACGAGCCTGAGGGCGTGGGCGGATCAGCTCGACAGTGGTTGCAGGTGACGTCCTGCCGGTTCGGCCGTGGCCTGGTCAGGGCCGTGGGCTCCCGCGTCGGCCTCGGCGGTGTCGCCGAAGACGATGATGCGAAGACCGCCATTGAAGCCGAATCCGCCGGCCGGTCCGGCAGCGACACCACCGGCGACGACACCGCCAGCAACGACACCGCCACCGGCGGCGCCACCGGGGGCGAAGTCGCCGCCCAGCCGCGTGTACCCGCCGACCGTCGCCGACCCGCCGCTGCCCTGGAGCCCGCCGGCCAGGCCGGTGCCGAGGGACGCGGTGTCGATCAGGGTGCTGCCGAACCCGATGCCGCCGAACTGCGCGACCGGGTGGGCGAAGCCGTCCGTGCCGCGCGGGACGGAGGCGGTGGGGCCGCCACCCCGGACGGCCGGGACGTAACTGCCCTGGGGGGTGGTCGGGGCGGGCCGCTCGACCCGGCGCAGCTCGTCGCGTACCTCTCCGAGCAGGTCGGAGAGCGGAAGGCCGAGCGCCCGGGAGACGGCGCCGAGCACCTCGGAGGAGGCTTCCTTGCGCCCCCGCTCGACCTCGGAGAGATAGGGCACCGACACGCCGGCGGCCTCGGCCACCTCGCGCAGCGTGCGGCGCTGTCGTTGGCGCTGGCGGCGCAGGACCGCACCGATCACCCGTCGCAGCAACGTCATGCCGGGACCTCACTCTCGCCGGTCTGCGCTGACCGTTCCCATCATGCCGGGCCGCCGCCCGCCGCGCCGCCCCTCGCTGCGCCACCCCGCCGTGCGAATCGGCGGGCAGGGGCTATCTTGTGGGCGTGCAGTCGACCGAGTCTGGCCAGGCCCCGCGGTGATCCACTTTCCCGCGCAGCGGCGGGGCCCGCTCAGCGCGTTGAGTATGCGGCTGGCCGCCGCCGTCGGACTGGTGCTCGCCGTGGTGACGGTGGTCTACCTCGACCGCGACGGGTACCGGGACGTCAACGAGGACGGCATCACGCTCCTCGACTGCTTCTACTACGTGGTCGTCTCGCTCTCCACCACCGGGTACGGCGACATCACCCCGGTCAGCGACTCGGCGCGGCTGATCAACGTCCTGTTCATCACGCCGGCTCGGGTGCTGTTCCTGATCATCCTGGTCGGCACCACCCTCGAAGTCCTGACCGAGCAGTACCGGACCGGCCGCCGCCTGCACCGGTGGGAGAGAAAAGTGAAGGATCACGTCATCATCTGCGGCTACGGCACCAAGGGCCGTAGTGCGGTCTCGGCGCTGCTGGAGAACGGGTTCGAGAAGTCCCGGATCGTCGTGGTGGAACGCAACGGCGCGGCGCTGCGGCAGGCCACCACGAACGGGCTGGTCGCCATCGAGGGCTCCGCCACCCGATCCTCGGTGCTCAACCAGGCGCATGTGCGAACCGCCAAGGCGGTGATCATCGCGACCGACAGCGACGACGCCTCGGTGCTGGTGGCCCTGACCGTACGGCAGCTCACCGCCGGTCAGGTCCGGATCATCGCCGCCGCGCGGGAGGCGGAGAACGCGCCGCTGCTCAAGCAGAGCGGGGCGCACCACGTCATCGTCTCGTCGGCGACCGCCGGGCGTCTGCTGGGCCTGTCGACCTCCGCGCCACCGCTGATCGACGTGGTCGAGGACCTGCTGACGCCCGGTCAGGGGATGGCGCTGGCCATGCGGTCGGCGGAGCGCAACGAGGTGGGCCGGAACCCGCGCGAACTGGAGTCCCTGGTGATCGCCCTGGTGCGGCGCGGCAAGGTGGTCACCCTGGCCGACCAGGCGGGTGCGGTGGTGGAGACCGGCGACATGCTGGTCCACGTCCGCGACGACCGTCCCACCGCCAACACCCTGCCCTGATCGCCGACCCGGGTCAGCAGAGGACGTCGGGGTTGTCCCGGATGGCCTCCGTGCAGGTCGCCGGCCCGCCGCTGCTGGCCCGCCGCAGCAGGTCGTAGAGCGTGTCCCGCTCGGCGGGGTCGAGTGCGGCGAGCACGTCGTCCTCGGCTCCGGCCAGGGCGCACTCGGCCTCGTTGAGCCGCCTGGTCCCGTGCTCGGTGAGGCTGACCACGTGTCGACGGCGGTCCTCGGGGGAGCGGCGACGCTCGACGAGCTCCGCCGTTTCCAGGTCGTTGAGCAGCCCCACCACGTTCGTGCCGTCGAGTTGCAGGCTGCCCGCCAACGCCTGCTGACTCATCTCGCCGGCCTCCCGCAGCACGGTGAGCGCGACCAGGTGCCGGGGGCGCAGACCGAGCGGTGCCAGCACCGACTCCGAGCGCAGCCGCATCCGGCGGGCCAGGAATTCGAGCAGGGCGCCGGAACGGCGCTCCCTGTGCTCGGCCGGCCCGGCAGTCATGTGACCGAGTTTACCCCCCACGGCGAAACATTGGCCTGCTATAAATAGTTGGTGCTACACAAACCATCTGTGAGGGGTTAGCCAATGCCGCACCTGTTGCACATCGACTCGAGCATCCGGGGAGAGCAGTCGGTCAGCCGCCGGCTCACCGCCCGCGCCGCCGCCGCGTGGCAGGCCGCGCATCCCGGCGGCACGATCACCTATCGCAACCTCGGCAAGGAGCCGCTGCCGCACCTCGACGAGGCCGCCGAGACGGCCCGGCACACGCCGCCCGACCAGCGCACCCCGGAGCAGCACCGGATCTGGGAGCTGACCGAGCAGGTGGTCGCCGAGGTGCAGGCCGCCGACACCGTGCTGCTCGGCCTGCCGCTCTACAACTACGGCGCGCCGAGCAGCGTGAAGAGCTGGGTGGACCTGCTGATCGCGCCCGGCCTGTCGTACGATCCGGCCACCGGCGCCGGGCTGCTCGGCGGCCGGGAGTTCATCGTGCTGGCCTCCCGGGGCGGCGGCTACGGCTCCGGCACCCCGCGCGAGGGCTGGGACCACGCCGCGCCCTGGCTGCCGCACGGCCTGTCGATGACCGGCCTGGAGCCGAGGTTCATCGGCTGCGAGCTGACCCTGGCGTCCAGCGTCCCGGCCATGTCCGAGCTGATCCCGCTGCACGAGGAGAGCCTCGCGGTGGCGCAGCGGAGCATCGACGAGCTCTGGGTACCGGCCACGGTCTGACCTGGTACGGAAAACTGCCGGGCCGCCCCCTCAGGGAGCGGCCCGGCAGTTTCGACTGAAGCGGTGGGTCAGAGGATCGTCCAGGTGTCGCCGCTGCCCAGCAGGCCGGCGAGCTGCTGCTCCGGAGTCTCGGTGACCGAGGCACGGGCCTCGTCCAGTTGCGCCTGGACCACGCTGTCGTACGACGGCCGGCGCACCGACCGGAACACCCCGATCGGGGTGTTGCGCAGGTCGAAGCCGGGAAGCCGGGACAGCGCGAAGGCGTACGCCGGGTCGTCGACCGTGGCGTCGTGCACCACGATGTCCTCCGCCGGGGTGGACGCCGTCTCGCGGACCTCCAGGCCGAAGCCGCGCGGCGGGTGCACCACGCAGAACTGCCCGTCCTTGCCGAACGTGATCGGCTGACCGTGCTCCAGCCGGATCAGGTGGTCGTCCCGGACGCCCGGGTCCTTGAGCTGCTCGAACGCGCCGTCGTTGAAGATGTTGCAGTTCTGGTAGATCTCCACGAAGGCCGAACCCTCGTGCTCGGCCGCAGCCCGCAGCACCGACTGGAGGTGCTTGCGGTCCGAGTCGATGGTGCGGCCGACGAAGGTCGCCTCCGCGCCGAGCGCCAGCGACAGCGGGTTGAACGGCGCGTCCGCCGACCCGACCGGCGTCGACTTCGTGATCTTGCCGACCTCGGAGGTCGGCGAGTACTGCCCCTTGGTCAGACCGTAGATCCGATTGTTGAACAGCAGGATCTTGAGGTTGACGTTGCGGCGCAGCGCGTGGATCAGGTGGTTGCCGCCGATGGAGAGCGCGTCACCGTCACCGGTGACCACCCAGACCGACAGGTCCGGACGGGAGACCGACAGGCCACTCGCGATCGCCGGGGCGCGCCCGTGGATCGAGTGCATCCCGTAGGTGTTCATGTAGTACGGGAAGCGCGACGAGCAGCCGATGCCCGAGACGAAGACGATGTTCTCCCGGGGGATGTTCAGCTCCGGCATGAACTGCTGGACGGCCGCGAGGATCGCGTAGTCACCGCAGCCGGGGCACCAGCGCACCTCCTGGTCGGACTTGAAGTCCTTGGCGGTGAGCTTCAGCGCGACGGGCTCAGACATTCTTCAGGACCTCTTCCAGCATCGACTCCAGCTCGGCGGCGGTGAACGGCAGGCCGCGGACCTGGTTGTAGCCGATCGCGTCGACCAGGTAGCGGGCCCGGATCACGTGGGCGAGCTGGCCGAGATTCATCTCGGGGATGACCACCCGGTCGTACGCGCCGAGCACCGTGCCCAGGTTCGCCGGCATCGGCGCGAGGTGGCGCAGGTGCGCCTGGGCCACCGGCAGCCCGCGCTGACGCAGCGCGCGGCAGGCGGCACCGATCGGGCCGTACGTGGAGCCCCAACCGAGCACCAGCACCCGGGCGTCGCCGTCCGGGTCCTCGACCTCGACGTCCGGAACCGGGATGGTCTCGATCCGGGCCGCCCGGGTCCGCACCATGAAGTCGTGGTTCGTCGGGTCGTACGAGATGTCGCCGGTCTTGTCGGCCTTCTCCAGCCCGCCGATCCGGTGCTCCAGGCCCGGGGTGCCGGGCACCGCCCACGGGCGGGCCAGCGTCTGCGGATCGCGGAGGTAGGGCAGGAAGGTGGTGCCGTCCTCACCGTTCGGCGCGGTGGCGAACTCGACCCGCAGGTCGGGCAGGGAATCCACCTCGGGCAGCAGCCACGGCTCGGAGCCGTTGGCGACGTAGTTGTCCGACAACAGGATCACCGGCGTGCGGTAGGTCAACGCGATCCGCGCCGCCTCCAGGGCCGCGTGGAAGCAGTCCGACGGGGACTTCGGCGCGATCACCGCGACCGGCGCCTCGCCGTGGCGTCCGAACAACGCCATGTTCAGGTCGGCCTGCTCGGTCTTGGTCGGCATACCGGTGGACGGCCCGGCCCGCTGCACGTCGACGATGACCAGCGGCAGCTCCAGTGCCACCGCGAGCGAGATCGTCTCGCCCTTCAGCGCGACACCGGGACCGCTGGTGGTGGTCACCCCGAGCGCGCCGCCGTACGAGGCGCCCAGCGCCGCGCCGATCGCCGCGATCTCGTCCTCGGCCTGCATGGTGGTGACGCCGAACCGCTTGTGCTTGCTCAGCTCGTGCAGGATGTCCGAGGCCGGGGTGATCGGATACGCCCCGAGGAACACCGGCAGGCCGGAGCGGACCCCGGCGGCGACGAGACCGAGCGAGAGCGCGGCGTTGCCGGTGATGTTGCGGTACGTCCCGGACGGCATCTTGGCCGGCTTGACCTCGTACCGGACGGCGAAGTCCTCGGTGGTCTCGCCGAAGTTCCAGCCCGCCTTGAAGGCGGCGATGTTGGCGGCGACCAGTTCGGGGCGCTTGGCGAACTTGCGCTCCAGGAACCGCAGCGTCGAGGAGTACGGGCGGGAGTACATCCAGCTCAGCAGCCCGAGAGCGAACATGTTCTTGGCCCGCTCGGCGTCCTTCTTGGACACGTCCTGATCGGCCAGCGCGCCGATCGTCATCGAGGTCAACGCCACCGGGTGCACCGCGTACGCGTCGAGGCTGTCGTCGTCGAGCGGGCTGCTCGCATACCCGACCTTGGCCAGGTTGCGCTTGGTGAACTCGTCGGTGTTGACGATGATGTCGGCCCCGCGCGGCAGGTCGGCGAGGTTGGCCTTGAGCGCCGCCGGGTTCATCGCCACCAGCACGTTCGGCGCGTCGCCGGGCGTGAGGATGTCGTACTCGGCGAAGTGCACCTGGAAGCTCGACACGCCCGGCAGGGTGCCGGCGGGTGCCCGGATCTCGGCCGGGAAGTTGGGCAGCGTGGAGATGTCGTTGCCCAACTGCGCGGTCTCCGAGGTGAACCGGTCACCGGTCAGCTGCATGCCGTCGCCGGAGTCGCCGGCGAACCGGATGACCACCCGCTCCAGTTGGCGGATCTGCTTGCTCACGGCCGTACCCCGCTCCGTCGTGCGTGGCCCGCTCGGCTGAGTGGGATGGTGACCTCGCCTTGCCCGGCCACGAGACCTCCTTGACGCGCCGCTGCACCGGCCGTCCGCGAAGGTCCGGCCCGCCTGTCATTCCTCACCCAGAGCCTACGTCGGATCGAGCCCCCGCCTGCCCCGGAGGTCCGCCGACTGGGACTGGAATGTGGGGGTTTATGCGACCCCTTGGGGGGTTTCGCCCGGCACGCCGTAATCCAGATCACCGCCCAATCCGGGCGGACCACCAGGGATTGACCCGGCCCGCCGACGCCTCCCGCCGGTAGGCTGACCGATCGTGACCGGTTACCTGGGCTCGTACGCGACGCTCGGGCTGTTGCTGCTCGCCGGCGTCCTCTTCCTCGTCGTCGCCTTCTCGGCCAACCGGGTGCTGCGCCCGGCCCGCCCGGCGGACCCGCCCGGCAAACGGGCCAACTACGAGTGCGGTGTCGACCCGGTCGGCGGCGACTGGGCGCAGATGCAGATCCGGTACTACGTCTACGCCTACCTGTACGTGCTCTTCGCGGTCGAGGCGGTGTTCCTCTTCCCCTGGGCGGTGGTCTTCGACCGGCCCGGCTTCGGCCTGGTCACGGTCGTGGAGATGGCGATCTTCGTGGCCGTCCTCGCGCTCGGCCTGCTCTACGCCTGGCGTCGCCGGATCCTCGACTGGACCTGATCGCGGTCAGGCCAGCCCACGCCGGGTGAGCGTGGGCGGGCGGGTACCCCGGATGGACGCCACCATGTCGAGTACGCGGCGGGTCTGAAGGACCTGGTGGGCCCGGAATACCCGGGCACCCAGCCAGGCGGAGACCGCCGTGGCGGCGAGCGTCCCCTCCAGCCGCTCGGCGACCGGCAGGTCCAGCGTCTCGCCGACGAAGTCCTTGTTCGACAGGGCCACCAGCAGCGGCCACCCGGTCTCGGCCAGCTCACCGAGCCGTCGGGTGATCTCCAACGAGTGCCGGGTGTTCTTGCCGAAGTCGTGGGCCGGGTCGATCAGGATGCCGTCGGGGCGTACCCCGAGGGACACCGCCCGCTCGGCGAGCCCGGTCACCGTCGACACGACGTCGACCACCACGTCGTCGAAGGCCGCCCGGTGCGGCCTGGTCCGCGGACTCAACCCACCGGCGTGCGAGCAGACCAGCCCGGCCCCGGTCGCCGCGGCGACCCGGGCCAGCGCCGGGTCCGCACCCGACCAGGTGTCGTTGAGCAGGTCCGCCCCGGCGGCCACCGCCTCCACCGCCACCTCGGCCCGCCAGGTGTCGATGGAGATCACCACGTCCGGGAAGGCGGCCCGGACGGCGGCGATGGTGTCCACCGTCCGCCGGATCTCCTCGGCCACGTCCACCTCGGCACCCGGCCCCGCCTTCACCCCGCCGATGTCGACGATCTGCGCGCCCTCGTCCACGGCGCGGGCCACCGCCCGCAGCGCACTGTCCGCCTCGAACGTCGCGCCCCGGTCGAAGAAGGAGTCCGGGGTGCGGTTGACGATCGCCATCACCACCAGCTCGTCGGGGCCGAACGTCCGTCCACCGAGCCGAAGCTCCCCGGCCACGCCGCCTCCTTGATCGCCGCACGCCGCCGGAGGGTCACCCGGCCGACCTCCACGACGCTATCCGGTGCCAGGTCACGGGCATCGTCCGGTACGGCGCGCCGGGTGGGGTCGCTCCGGGGCCGTCGACATGCCACGATCAGTGGTATGGGTCAGCTTCTGCTCCTGCTGGTCGTGGCGGTCGCCGTCGCGGCGGTGGTGTTCGGGGTGACGGTGCTGGTCACCGGCCGGGATCCCGGCCTGGTGCCGGTCGAGGCGGACGGGCGGGCGGTGCCGCTGCCCGGTGACCGTCCGCTGCGCGAGTCGGATGTGAGCGAGGTGCGTTTCGACACCGCGTTGCGCGGATATCGAATGGCCCAGGTCGACCAGGCGCTGCGCCGGGCGGCGTACGACATCGGTTACAAGACCGAGCTGATCGGGGTGCTGGAGGCAGAGGTGACCGCGTTGCGCGACGGGCGGACGGCC
This sequence comes from Verrucosispora sp. NA02020, assembly GCF_013364215.1. Classification (NCBI taxonomy): domain Bacteria; kingdom Bacillati; phylum Actinomycetota; class Actinomycetes; order Micromonosporales; family Micromonosporaceae; genus Micromonospora; species Verrucosispora sp. NA02020. The sequence goes on from NZ_CP054923.1 coordinate 865,541, forward strand.
GAGGCCGACGCCCTGCGGCGCGCCCGCGAGCAGTCCGCCGGCCTGGCCACCGGCCCGGCCGCCGACACCAGCTCGGCGGTCTCCGACACCTCCACCCCGCCCGTCTCCGACGTCACCGTCTCTGCGGCACCGTCCGACATCTCCGTCACTCCGGCGAGCGCCCCCTCACCCGGTGGCACCGCCGCCACGTCCGGCACCGCCGCGCCCCGCACCGCCACCTTCGCGGGACCGACCGCCGAGGATGCGCCGCCGACCGCCCCCGCGACGACCGCGCCGCCGCCGACCACCGCAGCGGCGACCGCGCCGACCGGCGGCCGGGACGACGCCGCGACCGACGGCCAGGGCGCTACGCCGACCGGCGACCGTCAGGGCGCGTCGTCGGTCGAGGCAGAGGGCCGCACGTCGGACGACGACGCGCCGGAATCCGAGCCACGCGGACCCGTGGTCCGCTCGGAGTCGGCGTGAGCGATCCGGAGGGGCAGGACGATCTGCGCCAGGCGGCCCAGCCGGGCGCAGGTGAGGTCACCGCGACCGTGATCGTCGACGCCCCGGCCGAGAAGGTCTTCGCGGCCCTGCTCGCCTGGGAACGGCAGTCCGACTGGATCCCGTTCACCCGCGTACGGGTGGTCGAGGGCGACGGCGGCGAGGGCAGCCTGGTCGAGGCGGTCACCGCGCTCGGCCCGGCGGTGCTGCGGGACAAGATGCGGGTCGTCCGGGTGGACGCGCCGTACGAGATCGGCGTGGTGCACTGCGGCACCCTGCTGCGCGGTCCCGGCGTGCTGCGCTGCACCCCGTTGGCGGGCGGGCGGACCCAGGTGGTCTGGCACGAGTGGTTCCACCTGCCCGGCGGCACCGCCGGTCGGGCGGCCTGGCCGGTGCTCTGGCCCGGCTCGAAGTTCAGCCTCACCCAGGCGCTGCGCAGGTTCGCCCGTCAGGTCGAGCAGGGCCGCATACCCTGACCCGGTGCATCCCGCCGAACGCTGAGCCGCCTCACGGTGTCCGGCGGCGGGGTGGGCGCTCGATCTGTTCCGTTTTGGGCAGACCCGCGAGCACCACGAGCTTCCTCGTCAGTGGGCGGCGCGTGGATCAGATCGTGTGGATCGTGATGAGGTCTTCGAGCCCTGCGAGATCCTCGGCGTTGCGGGTGTACACGGCGGCGTCATGGGCGTGTGCAGTTGCCGCGATGAGCAGGTCCATCACCCTCGCTCGCGGCTGGCGGCCGGTCTCGACGACACGTGCGGCCAGCCGCGCGTAGCTATCGGCGATCACTTCGTCGATGGGAAGTGGATCAAATCGACGTTGGATGGCACTCAACCGTGCCAACCGGAGCGCCCTCGCCTCGGCGGTCTTCGCGACCAGGACACCGAACTGGAGTTCGGCGAGGCTGGCGATGCTGATGGCCAGCTCGCCGGGAATCGGGGTCACGTCGGTGGCGATGAGGATGCTGGTGTCGAGGATGCCGCGACTCACCGCTCGACCCATGGATCGGTGATGGCGTCGTCGAGCAGGTCCCGATCGCCCGCCCACCCTGGGTCCGTGGGCTGGTCGAACACGCCGGCGAGGTCGTCCCACTCGCGCCAGGTGCGAGGACTGACCGGGCCGAGCACGGCTGCCGGTCGGCCAGCGACGGTGATCGTCACACGTTCGCCCGCCTGCGCCCGACGCACCAGGTCGCTGGCGTTCTGCCGCATCTCCCGCAGCCCGACCTCATGCATACGGGCACTGTAGCACATGTGCTACCTGCTCCCGAGGGTCAATCAGTACCTCGCTGCGGCCGATCCTCCGGGCCGCGACGGTCACACCCGCGACGGTCACACCCGCGACGGTCACACCCGCGACGTAGCCTCGGGGCCGTGACTGAACTGGTGATCGGTGCCGACGGGCTGGCCCGCTGCGCCTGGGGGGCGAGTACGCCCGACTACGCGGTCTACCACGACACCGAGTGGGGTCGCCCGCTGCGTGGCGACGATGCGCTCTTCGAACGGATGACGCTGGAGGCGTTCCAGTCCGGGCTGTCCTGGTTGACGATCCTGCGGAAGCGTCCGGCGTTCCGGACGGCCTTCGACGACTTCCGGATCGAGGCGGTCGCCGGGTACGGCGAGGCCGACGTGGCGCGGCTGTTGGCCGACGCGGGCATCGTCCGCAACCGCGCCAAGATCGAGGCGGCGATCGCGAACGCGCGAGCCGCGCTGGAACTGCCGGAGGGGCTGTCCGCGCTGCTCTGGTCGTTCGCGCCGGCCGCCGGTCGGGACCGTCCCACCGCGTCGACCGGGGTGCCGGCGTCGACCGACGCCTCCGCCGCCATGGCCAAGGCGCTCAAGCGGCGGGGCTTCCGGTTCGTCGGCCCGACCACGGCGTACGCGCTGATGCAGGCCACCGGAATGGTCGACGATCACCTGGCGGGCTGCCACGTCGTGGCGACCCGGGCGAACGTGATGAGATGAGGACATGACGACCGACACCGCGCACCGGCGCAGCGGCGCGAGCCACGCGGAGGGCCCCGGAGCCTGGGCGGTGCTGCTGCCGCCCGGCAGGTACGACGCCGAGCGCCTCGTGCACCACGACACGCTGGAGCTGACCGGCCTGGACGACCGCCTCCTGCCCGGCCCGGGCGACCAGGTCGCGGTGCTGGCCGACGAGCCGCCCCGACTGGTGGCGCTGGGTCGGGTCGCGGTGCCGACCGGTCCCGTTCCCGACGACCCGGAGGACCCGCAGTCCGACCGGGGGCCCGACGCGCTGGTGGTCACGTACACCCGGCGGGCCTTCGACGAGCCGGTGCCGGCGGAGACGCTGGCCCTCGACGGGCCGGTCACCGCGCTCGACCCGGTCACGTTCCGCGAGTTGGCCGACCGGCTCGGCCCGGCGCCGCAGCGGCAGACCTGGCTGGTCAGCCTGGACCTGCCGATCGAGGCGGACTCGCCGGCCGAGGCGGTCCGGCTGTTCTGGGCGTACGTGCAGGAGCTGGGCCCCCGGGAGCTGCCCGCCTTCGTCTCGCCCTCCGGTGACGAGTTGGCCATGCAGGCCTTCGTGCTCGGTGCCGAGGCGAACCAGGACCCGGAGGAGGACGACTGACCCGCTCGGGTCAGCGTCCCTCGAAGATCGGCTTCTGCTTGTTGACGAAGGCCACGGTGGCCGCCCGGTGGTCGGCGGTGCCGCCGCAGATCGCCTGCGCCTTCGCCTCGGCGGCCAGCGCGTCGGTCAGGGTGCCGGCGTCGGCGACGGAGAGTTGGCGCTTGATCGCCGCGTAGGCCACGGTCGGGCCGGCGGCGAGCCGGGTGGCGAGTTCCTGGGCGGTGGGGAGCACCTGCTCGTCGTCGTCCAGCAGCCGGGTGAGCAGGCCCAGCCGGGCTGCCTCGTCGGCGCGTACCGGCTCGGCCAGCATCAGCAGCTCGACGGCCTTGGCGTGGCCGACCAGCCGGGGCAGCGTCCAGGACGCGCCGGTGTCGGCGGCGAGCCCGACCTTGGCGAACGCCATCAGGAAGCTGGTCGACGGCCCGCCGACACGGAAGTCGGCGAGGAACGTCAGCGAGGCGCCCGCGCCGGCAGCCATGCCGCGTACCGCCGCCACGACCGGCTTGGTCAGGTTGGCGAGCCGGGCGGCGATCGGGTTGTAGTGCACCGCCACGGTGTCCAACGGCCGCCCCGCGCCCTCTTCGAGGGTGGTCACGTGCTCGCGCAGGTCCTGGCCGGCACAGAAGTTCCCGCCGGCCCCGGCGAGCACCACCGCCCGGATGCTGCGGTCGGCCTCCAACTCGGCGAGCGTGTCCCGGAGCGCCTCCTTGAGCGCCACGTCGAGCGCGTTCATCGCCGTCGGGCGGTTCAGGGTGAGCGTGGCGACGGCGTCGGTGCGGTCGACGAGTAGCGGCTCTGTCACGTGTGGCGACCCTTCTGTCGGGCGATCCGGTGTCCTCCGTCGAGGCACTGTTCGACGTACCGGTCGGCGGCCGGCCGGAGCCGGGCCGCGTGCCGGTCGAAGAAGCCGGCCGCGGCGGTGCCGGGCCAGCGTTCGGGGAGCAGCGCCGGTGGCAGCTGCGGGTCCCGGAACAGGAAGGTACGCCACGCGTGCACCAGCCGGAACCGGGCCGCGTACGCCTCCTCGTCGCCGCTACGTGCGGAGACTCCGCTCAGCAGGGCGCGCTGCTCGGTGACGAACTGCTCGTACGCCCGGCCGATCTCGGCGAGGTCCCAGGCCCGACGGACCAGGCCCATCGCGCCCGGCGTCCCGGCGGCGTGCGCCGCGCTGAACCGCTCGAACCGGACGCCCGCCTCGCTGAGCAGCAGGTCGACGTCCTCGGCCGGACGGGTGGCCACCCAGGTCTGCTCGTCGAGCGTGCCGTAGCCGAGGTACCGCAGGTTGGCGGCGAGGCGTTGGCGGTCGCGTCGGGCCGTCGGCGCGTCGAGCACGAGCAGGTCGAACCGCCCGTCCCAGGTGACCCGACCGGTGCGGTAGATCCGGGAGGCCGCCTCGTCCAGTCGTCGGGCCGCCTTGGGTGTGATCGAATAGCCCGGACCGGAGGTCAGTTTGACCGGTTCGAGCCAGCCTTGACGGACCATGCGGGAGACCGCCGTCCGTACGGCGGGTGGGGCGATCCCGAGCGGCGCCAGCAGCTTTACCAGGGCGGCAACGGGTGCGCGGCCGCCCCGAGGCCGGAGGTGGTCGCCGTACAGGTCGAAGAGTGCCGACCGTGCCTGCATGACCGCACATTGTGACAGGCCATCTCGCGATAAGCTAGATGCTGTTACATCAATGCTGCTTCGGTTTGGGTCCGGCGGTGTTCATCAGGGAAAATCGTTGGTCGACACCTCCCGTGCACATCGCGGGTGGTCATGGCGAAGTGGCTGTGGGGCAACCCACCGACCCTGGTGTAGGTCTGAGGGGAGACAACATGGCGGCGATGAAGCCGCGGACGGGCGACGGTCCGCTGGAAGTCACCAAGGAGGGCCGGGGCATCGTCATGCGGGTCCCGCTGGAGGGCGGTGGCCGGCTCGTCGTCGAGATGACTCCCGACGAGGCGACGGCGCTCGGTGACGCGTTGAAGGCGGCCGCCGGCTGAAAGAGGCCGGTGCGTCGGCGACGCTCGCCGCCGCGGACGGTTCGTCACACCCTGAGCCACCGGCTGAGCCGGTGGCTCAGGGCCTTCACACCATCTCGCCGGGCAGCCGCCCCGCGATCGTCCTCAGGAGGTACGGCTCCGCGTGCTCGCCATCCGTCTGACCGCCGAGCCGGACCGGCTCGACGTCCTGGTCCTGCCCGTCCGACCCGCTCCCGGCGACGCCACGTCGGCCGAGCCGGTGCCCGCCGGGGCGACGCTGCCCACGGGGATCGCCGACGAGGCCGCCGCGCTGGTCGGGCCGGCCCGGGTCACCGGCCGCGCCGGTCAGGTGCACGCCCAGGTGCGACCGGGTGGCACCCCCGCCCGGCTGCTGCTGCTCGGTGTGGGCGAGGCGGACGAGGCGGCGTGGCGGGCGGCGGGTGCCGGACTGGTCCGGGCAACGCGAGATGAGACTCATGTCACAGTGGCGTTGCCGGCGGAGTTGGCACCCGAGTCGGTGCGTGGGCTGGTCGAGGGCCTGCTGCTCGGTTCGTACCGGTTCCGCCTCGGCGACGACCCGGACGCCCCGACGCTGACCGGGGTCGACCTGGCGGTCGCCGAACCCGACGCGTACGCACAGGCCGTCGCCACGGCCCGGACGACCGCCGAGATGACCCGGCTGGCCCGCGACCTCACCAACACCCCCTCCTCGGTCAAGAACCCGGAGTGGTTCGCCGCCCAGGTCACCGACGCCGCCGCCGACCTGCCCGGACTCCGGGTGCGGGTACGCGAGCCGGAGCAGTTGGCCGCCGAGGGATTCGGCGGGATCGTCGCGGTGGGCGGCGGCTCGGCCAGCGGTCCCCGCCTGGTCGAGATGGACTGGCACCCGGCCGACGCCCGGACCCACGTGGTGCTGGTCGGCAAGGGCATCACCTTCGACACCGGCGGCATCTCGATCAAGCCCGTGCCGGCGATGAAGCTGATGCGCAAGGACATGGCCGGGGCGGCGGCCGTCGTCGCGGCGACCCTGGGCGCGGCAGCCCTGAAGCTGCCGGTCCGGATCACCACGCTCGCCCCGCTGGCCGAGAACATGGTCAGCGGCTCGGCGTTCCGTCCCGGCGACGTCATCCGGCACTACGGCGGCCTGACCAGCGAGACCACCAACTCCGACGCCGAGGGGCGGCTGGTCCTCGCCGACGCGCTGGCGTACGCCGTGCAGGAGCTCAAGCCCGACCTGCTGATCGACCTGGCCACGCTGACCGGGGCGAACGCGGTCGCGCTCGGCACCCGCATCGGCGCGCTCTACAGCGACAACGACCGGTTGGCCGGGGACCTGCTGGCGGCCATCGACGCGGCCGGCGAGTCCGCCTGGCGGATGCCGCTGGGCACCGACTACGTCGAGCACCTCGGCAGCGACGTGGCCGACCTGCACAGCGCACCGACGCAGGGGCCCGGATCCGTGCTGGCCGCGCTCTACCTGCGCGAGTTCACTGGCGAACTGCGCCAGCAGTGGCTGCACATCGACATGTCGGCGCCGTCCTGGTGCGACCGGGACGACGCGGAGCTGACCCGGGGCGCCACCGGCTGGGGCGTACGCGGCCTGCTGCGCTGGCTGGCGACCCTCTCCTGACCGGCGGCCCGGCCGTGGTGCGCCCAGTTCAGCAGCGCACCGCGGCCAGTAGCCCGTGGCCCACCGGCAGCATCGCCGGGATCCAGTTCTCCGACTCGCGGATGGCCTTGATCGTCTCGCGCACGGTCACCGTCTCCGCGTCCCGGGCCGCCGGGTCACCGATCCGGCCCCCGGCCAGCGTGCCGTTGAGGACCAGCACGCCACCGGGCCGGAGCAGCCGCAGCGCGGCCTCCACGCAGGCGGTGAAGCCGGTCGCCTCGGCGTCGACGAAGACCAGGTCGTACGCCCCGTCGGCGAGCCTCGGCAGCACGTCCAGCGCGCGTCCGGTGATGATGCGGGTCCGGCCGGCGACGAAGCCCGCCTCGGTGAAGATCCGGCGGGCGATGCGCTGGTGCTCCACCTCGACGTCGATCGTGGTGAGCACCCCGTCGACCCGCATGCCCCGCAGCAGCCAGACCCCGCTGACCCCGGTGCCGGTGCCGATCTCGACCACCGCCCGCGCATTCCCGGCGGCGGCGAGCAGGCGCAACGCGGCGCCCGCTCCGGGGGTGACCGCGTCGAGTCCGACCTCCCGGGCGAGGCTGCGGGCGGTACGCAGCACGAGGTCCTCGGTGACGTACGACTCGGCGAACTGGAGAGCCGGGTTCGTCGGACTACCGGAACCGGCGACGGTGGCGATGGGACACCTCCGGGCGGCGAGCATGATGCGCAGGGCGGGTGGGCACTGTGACTCTAGAGGCGGCCCGCCACCGGCGCAGCCGGGCGTCCACCCGCAGTGACAACCGCTGACCCCACGCGGCACATCCGTGCAATCCTGGAAGCGGTATCCCGTCGACGGCATCGGAGCGGCGTCCGATCGCCGGATCGCGGGACACCGGGGGACGGACTGGGAGGCACCGAGTGACCGACGGCTGGGACTGGCGCCAGCCCGGCGCGAGCGGCGTACCGGCGGGACAGCCGGTGCCCGGAACTCCGCCGGCAGGCTCGTCGGCGCGCGAGGGAGGCCCACCGGGTGCCTCGCCGTGGTGGTCCGACGCGCTGAGCGACCCGTGGCGGGACCCGTACGCTCCGACGGCGGTGGTGGTGCCGGCGGCACCGGTCGTCGGCGCCGAGCCGGAACGGGTCACCGACCCGGACGCGCCCGGACGCTCGAAACTGCACCAGATGCTGCTGGTTCCCCTGCTCGCCGCGTTGCTCGCCGGCACGCTCGGCGGTGCCCTCGGGTACGCCTTCGCGGTCCGTGGCGGCGCGGCCGGGCCGGTGCTCGGCGCCGCCCCCGGGACCGCCCCCACGCTCGCCCAACGCCCGCCGGAGTCGCTGGCCGGGGTGGCCGAGCGGGTCCTGCCCAGCGTGGTCACCGTCCGGGTGGCCGGGGTGGGCGGCACCAGCGAGGGCTCCGGGTTCATCGTCAGCACCGACGGCCACGTGATCACCAACGATCACGTCGTGGCCGGCGGCAGCGGCAAGGCGTCGGTGGTCTTCAACGACGGCAGCACCGACTCGGCGACCGTGGTGGGTCAGGACCCGGAGTCCGACATCGCCGTGATCAAGGTCTCACGTACCGGACTGCGCCCGGTCGAGTTCGGCGACTCCGACGCCCTGGCGGTCGGCGACCCGGTGCTGGCCTTCGGGTCGCCCCTGTCGCTGGCGAACACGGTCACCTCGGGCATCGTCAGCGCGCTGGACCGGACCATGCAGGCCGGCGAGCCGGGCGGCCCGACGCGCTACTACGCCGCGATCCAGACCGACGCCGCGGTCAACCACGGCAACTCGGGTGGCCCGCTGGTCGACGCGGCGGGGCGGGTGATCGGCGTCAACTCGACCATCAAGTCCCTGGTCGCGGATGGCCAGGAGGCCGGCAACATCGGTCTCGCCTTCGCCATCCCGATCAACCAGGCCAAGCGGATCACCCAGGAGATCATCGGCACCGGCAAGGCCCGGCGTACGGTGATCGGCGCCCAGGTGGGCGGACCGGGTGCCAACGCCGGCGGATCGGGTGTCCGCCTCGCCGCGGTGGAACCGGCGGGGCCGGCGGCCGGCGCCGGGCTCCGGGCCGGTGACGTGATCCTGCGGCTCGACGGCCGACCGATGACCGAGCCGACCGACCTGATCGCCCTGGTCCGCAAGTACGCCCCCGGCTCGGTGGTGACCGTCGAGTACCGGCGGGGCAGCGACCGGCAGAACGCCTCCGTCACGCTGGCGGCGGATGCGAAGTGACCTCGCAGAACCCCTTCTGGCCGGGCCCCCGACGTGCGTACTCTGGCTGCGGTAGCCGGGGGAGGAGGACGGGGTGTTCGAGAACCTGAACGTGTGGGAGGTCGGCGCGCTGCTGCTGCTGGCGCTGCTGATCTTCGGCGATCGGCTGCCGCAGGTGATCAGCGACGGCCTGCGGATGGTGCGCAACCTGCGGAACATGGCGCGTAACGCCACCACCGACCTCAGCAAGGAACTGGGCACCGACATCCAGCTCGAGGATCTGCACCCCAAGGCGTTCATCCGCAAGCATCTGCTCAGCGAAGAGGACGAGCAGGCGATCCGCAAACCGTTGCAGGGCGTCTACGACAACCTCCGGGCGGACGTCACCGGCGTGCACAACGACCTCAAGGACGTCGCCACCTCCGCCGACCCGCGAACCCCCGCCGCCACGTCGTCGGCCGCCCGCGCCACCGCCCCGGCGGCGTCCCCGCCGGCCCCGCGCGCCGCCAGCTACGACGAGATCACCTGACGGCGCGCCTTCCGGTCAGCGACCGGCCGGAGTGAGACCGAGCGGCTTGCCCAGCAGCGACTCCCGGCGCAGCGCGAGCCGGTCGGCGACCTGGCCCATCGCCTTCGCCGCCGGAGAGTCCGGCGCGGACAGCACGATCGGGTTCCCCTCGTCGCCGGCCTCGCGGACCCGGGTGTCGAGCGGCACCTGACCCAGCAGCGGCACCTGCGCGCCGATGGTCTGGGTCAGCGAGTCGGCGACGGTCTGGCCGCCACCGGCGCCGAAGACCTCCATCCGGGAACCGTCCGGCAGCTCCAGCCACGACATGTTCTCGATCACACCGACCACCCGCTGGTGGGTCTGCAACGCGATCGCACCGGCCCGCTCGGCCACCTCGGCGGCAGCGGCCTGCGGCGTGGTGACCACCAGGATCTCGGCGTTGGGCAGCAACTGGGCCAGCGAGATGGCGACATCGCCGGTGCCCGGGGGCAGGTCGAGCAGGAGCACGTCCAGGTCGCCCCAGTACACGTCGGCGAGGAACTGCTGCAACGCGCGGTGCAGCATCGGCCCGCGCCACACGACCGCGGCGTTGCCGGCGGTGAACATGCCGATCGAGATCACCTTCACGCCGTGCGACTCCGGCGGCATGATCATGTCCTCGACCCGGGTGGGACGGCCGTCCGCGCCGAGCATCCGGGGCACCGAGTGTCCGTAGATGTCCGCGTCCACCACGCCGACGGAGAGACCCCGGGCGGCCAGTGCCGCCGCCAGGTTCACCGTCACGCTGGACTTGCCCACGCCGCCCTTGCCGCTGGCCACCGCGTACACCCGGGTGCGGGAGCCGGGCTGCGCGAACGGGATGACCGGCTCCTCGGAGGCGCCGCCGCCGCGCAGCGTGGCCTGGAGCTCCTTGCGCTGCTCGGCGCTCATCACACCGAAGTCGATCTCGACGCCGGTGACTCCGCTCACCGCGCTGACCGCGGCGGTGATGTCCGCCCGCAGCTTGTCCTTCAACGGGCACCCGGCCACCGTGAGCAGCAGCGCGACCCGGACCACACCGTCGTCGCCGATGTCGGCGGACTTGACCATGCCGAGTTCGGTGATCGGCCGGCGGATCTCCGGGTCGTTGACGGTGGCCAGGGCGGCCTGGACGGCGTCGTGGACGGTGCTGACGGGAGCTGACATGCCCGCAATGCTACGTCGGTCGTGATCCGCCACCGGCGCCAGCGGCGACGGTGTGAGCCAGTCGATGACCAGGGTCAGGAGTGTCGGGGGCTGCCGCTGCCGCGCCGGCCGTCCCCGGGGAGGTCCCCGTCCATCTCGTCACGGGGCTCGTCCAGCGGGTCGGCGTCGTCCCCCCGCGCCGCCGCACCCTCCCGGAGCCGCCGCTCCAACCGCAGGCGCCGCTGCGCCGCCTCGTCCAGTTCCTCGGCCATCCGGGCCAGCTCGGAACGGAGGAAGTCCCGGGTCGCCACCTCACCCATCGCGATCCGCAACGCCGCGATCTCCCGGGCCAGGTACTCCGTGTCGGCCTTCTGCATGCCCGCCCGGCGCCGATCCTCGTCCAACGCCACCCGGTCCCGGTCGGCCTGGCGGTTCTGGGCCAGCAGGATCAGCGGCGCCGCGTACGACGCCTGGATGGAGAGGACCAGGGTGAGGAACGTGAAGGTGTACGGGTCGAAGCGCAGGGTCGTCGGGGCGAGCGTGTTCCAGACGAACCACAGGGTGATGAAGAGCGTCATGTAGACGATGAAGTTCGCCGTACCCATGCCCCGGGCGATCGCCTCCGACCAGCGACCGAAGGTCTCCTGGTCGACCCGGGGCAACCTCAGGCCGCGCGGTTCCCGGGGCAGGTCCAGCCGCTCGGTCCGCCGCTGCTCAGTCATCGACTCGCTCCGTGCTCACGTCGGTGGACGCCGCACCGTTCGCGGCATCCGGTGCAGGGCTCGGCACGGCGTCCCGGTCCCGCCAGTCCGCAGGCAGCAGGTGGTCCAGCACGTCGTCGACCGTGACGGCACCCACCAGCCGGTTGTTCAGGTCGATCACCGGCATCGCGACCAGGTCGTAGGTGGCCATCCGGCGGGTGATCTCCGGCAGCGGCGTGGCCGGGCGCAACGGGTCGATGTCGTTGACCACCACCCCGCCGAGCAGGTCGGCCGGCGGCTCGCGGAGCAACCGCTGGAAGTGCACCATGCCCAGGTAGCGGCCGGTCGGTGTGGCCATCGGCGCGCGGGACACGAACACCTGCGCGGCGACCGCCGGGGAGAGCTGCGGCTCCCGGATCCGGGCCAAAGCCTCCGCCACCGTCGCATCCGGCGGCAGGATGACCGGCTCCGAGGTCATCACGCTGCCGGCCGTGCCCGGGGTGTACTTGAGCAGTTGCCGCACCGGATCGGCCTCGTCCGGCTCCATCAGGTCGAGCAGCACGTCCTGCTCCGGCGGCGGCAGCTCACCCAGCAGGTCGGCGGCGTCGTCCGGATCCATCTCCTCCAGCACGTCGGCGGCGCGCTCCCGGCCCAGCGCGGTGAGGATCTCCACCTGGTCGCGCTCGGGCAGCTCGCTCAGCACGTCGGCCAGCCGGGGGTCGTCCAGCGCCGCCGCGACCTCGTTGCGGCGGGCGTCCGGCAGGTCCTGCAACGCGTTGGCCAGGTCCGCCGGGCGCATGTCCTCCAGCACCGCCAGCAGGTTGGCGGTCCCCCCGGGCTCGGCGAGGCCGCTGAGCCCGCGAACCTTCTCCCACTCGACCTGCTGGAGGTTGCCCCGGCGGGCCAGCCGGCCGGTCTGCTCCCGGGCCGCCACCCGGGTCAGCGACCATTCCCCGGCCCGGCTGCACTCCATCGCCACGTCCACCACCGTCGCCGCCCGGTTCTCCGGGCCGAGCTGCACCCGACGGTCGAGCAGCTCCTGGAGCACCAGCAACTCGTTCGGGCGCTTCTCGAAGCGGCGCAGGTTCAACGTGCCACTGCCCAGCACCACCGCGTCCGCGTCGATCGAGATGATCCGGTTGATGGAGAGGAAGATGCGCCGCCGCATCGGGATCTCGGCGACCAGGCCCACCACCTCGGGCGGTCGCTGACCGGCGCGGAGGCGGCCCACCGCGTCGCGTACCCGGCCCACCTGGTCACCGTTCGGATCGAAGACGGCGACTCCGGCGAGACGGGCGAGGTAGACCCGAGTCGGCGTGCTCACGGGCACCAGCCTAGGGCGTACGCGGAAGTCAGCGCCCGGCTGTCACTTCCGGACAGCCCGGAGGGCCTAGTCTTTACCAACATGTCGACCTTGGCTTACGAGATCGTGGACGTCTTCACCGACCGTCCGTACGCGGGGAACCCGCTCGCGGTGGTCTTCGGGGCCGACGGGTTGGCCACCGAACAGATGCAGTCGCTGGCCCGGGAGTTCAACCTCTCCGAGACGGTCTTCGTGCTGCCCGCGACCCAGGTCGGGGCCACCTACCGGGCCCGGATCTTCACCCCGAACGAGGAGTTGCCGTTCGCCGGCCACCCCAGCGTGGGAGCGGCGGTGACCGCCAGCCGGCGGGGCCTGTTCGGAACGGGTCAGGTCAGCCAGGAGTGCGGTGCCGGGGTGCTCCCGATCGAGGTGACCGACGGCGGCGCCACGCTGACCGGCGGCACCCCCACCCTCGGGCCCGAGTTCGACCCGGAGCCGCTGCTGGAGGTGGCCGGACTGGCGGCCGGCGACCACTTCGGCCCGGCACCCCGGGTGGCCGGCTGCGGGCTGGAGTTCCCGTTCCTGCCGGTACGCCCCGACGCGCTGGCGAGGGCCGAGGTCAATCCGGTGGCAGCCCGGCGGTACGGAATCGAACACGTGAGCGTCTTCTCCTGGAACGCCGACGCGCAAACCGCACAGGCCCGCGTCTTCGTCCCCGGCCTCGGCGTACCCGAGGACCCGGCGACCGGGTCGGCCGCTCTCGGCCTGGGCGTGTGGCTGGTCGCCAGTGGCCTGCTGCCCGGCGAGGGCCGTTCCACGTACACCGTCCGACAGGGCGTCGAGATGGGCCGCCCGTCGACGCTGAGCTGCACGGTGACCGCCGCCGGTGGCACGGCGCTGGGCGCCAGCGTGGCCGGTCACGTCATGCCGGTGGCCCGGGGCGAGATCCTGGTGCCGCCGTTCGTCGGCTGACCGACCGGGCACGCGTACGGGAGGATGTGGTGGTGACCGACGAGCGTGAGAGCACCCCCCTGGTCGACGAGGCGATGAAGAAGGCCTCGGTGGCCTGGGTCGCGGTGGCGGGTGGACCGTCGCTCGCCCTGTGGTGCGTACCCCTGGAGAGCGCCCTGTTCGTGGTCAGCGGGCCGGGGGAGCAGTCCGCCCCCGGGTTGGCCGAGGTCGACGAGGCCCGGGTGACGCTCCGGGGCGACCACGGCGGCGCGATCGTCACCTGGCCGGCCCGGGTGACCCGGGTGCGGCCCGGCACCGACGAGTGGGACACCCTGGCTCCGCTGGTCGGAGCGAAGCGGCTGAACGCCACGGGCACCACCGCCGACCTGGTCGCCCGCTGGGCCGCCGACGACTGCGCCCTGGTCCGGCTCTCCCCCGGCGGTACGCCCGTCCACGGTGCCGACCTGCCCGCCGACTCGCTCGCCGAGCCGCCCAGACCCACGCCGGCCGTCCGCGCCGTCCGCAAGCCGTTCCGGCTGCACCGCGTCCGGCGACGCTGACCGCAGCGCCGCCCCTGCTACGACACCGTCACCGCTGCGGCCCGCCCGGCTGGTAGCCGCTGCCGTCGGTCGACCTCCGTCGACTCGACCAACTCGACGACCTCACCGAGGGCGCCCAACGCCCGACCGGTCCACTCGGTGTCGACGTTGAAGACCAGATGATCGACCAGGTCCGGGGCGGCCAGCCGGGCCGCGCTCAGCCCGGCCCGCCGCGCGCCCGTCAGCTCCTGGCTGCCGCCGTCGCCCACGTACAGGCACTCCTCCGGACGCAGGCCCAGCCGCGCGCACGCCGCCAGGTACAACGCCGCGTCCGGCTTGCAGCGCCCCACCTGCACCGAGTAGATCCGCACGTCCAGCAGCGGCGCGACGGCCAACTCCGGCAGGAGCACCGGCAGTTCGTGCGTACAGTCGCTGATCACACCGGTCCGGATGCCCCGGTCCCGCAGCGCCCGCAACGTCGGGACGGCCTCGTCCCGCAACCGGGTGTCGCCCCGTACGGCGTCCAACCGGGCCGTGGCCGCCGCCCGCAGCGCCTCCTCGGTCGGCCGTACGCCGGCCTGCTCGCACAGCCAGCGCAGGGTCGCCTCGGCACTGCCGAAGCGCCCGGCGGCGCGCTCGTAGAACGTGCGGTCGAGCAGCTCGACGAAGATGTCCGGCGGACAACCGAGCAACTGGGCGGTGACGCGGTGACCGGGACCGCGCTGGACCGGACGGGTCAGCGTGCCGAAGAAGTCGAACAGCACCGCCTGGAACCTGGGCATGGGGGAGCGCCTCCGGACGGGGTGAGGGGGGTCCCGACGGGCTGCGCATGATCGTAACGGACCGCTGACGGAAAGTGGTCATCGCGGTCGTGTGAGGATTGCGTCTCGTGCCACCCGAACCACACCGTCCCCCGGTCGACCTGCTGACCACCGGCGCACTCGCCGTCGCCGTGGTGGCGGTCTCCTCGTCCGCGCCGCTGATCGCGTTCGCCGCCGCGCCCGCACTCGCCATCGCCTTCTGGCGCAACGTGCTCTCGGTCGCCGTGCTGAGCCCGTACGCGCTCACCCGCCGGCGGGCCGAGTTCCGCTCCCTGCTGACCGGCGCGAACCGGCGTCAGGGCGTCTTCTGCGTACTCTCCGGGGTCGCTCTGGCCGCGCACTTCGCCACCTGGATGCCGAGCGCGAAGCTCACCACGGTCGCCGCCGCGACCGCACTGGTCGCCACCCAACCGGTCTGGCAGGGGCTGATCGCCCGCCTCCAGGGCCGCCGACTGCCGCTGGGCGTCTGGGC
Source organism: Verrucosispora sp. NA02020 (assembly GCF_013364215.1). Taxonomy (NCBI): domain Bacteria; kingdom Bacillati; phylum Actinomycetota; class Actinomycetes; order Micromonosporales; family Micromonosporaceae; genus Micromonospora; species Verrucosispora sp. NA02020. The sequence goes on from NZ_CP054923.1 coordinate 880,859, forward strand.
CGGCATCGGAGTGGCGGTGCTCGGCGCGGTCCTCGCCACCGGCGCCGACTTCACCGTCTCCGGCACCGCCTTCGCCGGCGACCTGCTCGCCCTCGCCGGTGGCCTGTTCGGAGCGGTCTACACCGCGCTCGGCGAGCGTGCCCGGGTCACCGTCAGCACCGCCACCTACACCACCATCTGCTACGCGGTGTGCGGACTCGTCCTGTTGGTGATCTGCCTGGTCGGCCGCGTGCCGTTGGGCGGCTTCGACACCGGCACCTGGCTGGCCGTGATCGCGCTTGTCGCCGGGGCCCAACTGCTCGGCCACTCGATGTTCAGCTACGCGCTGCGGCGGATCCCGGCCACCACGGTCAGCGTGCTGATCCTGCTGGAGGCACCAGGCGCCGCCCTCATCGGCTGGGCCTGGCTGGGGCAGTTGCCCGCCGCGTCGAGCGTGCCCGGCCTGCTGCTGCTGTTGGTCGGTGTCGCCGTGGTGGTGCTGGCCAGCGCCCGGTCCGCCCGCCGGGTCACCCGCTAGGAAGGGAGGCCGACCGCCGCCGCGCTGGCCGCCCAGAGCCGGGCCGCGAGCTGCGGATCGGACGCCTTGCGCAGCGGACGACGCGGTCGGCAGTCGAAGTAGTAACCGCCGCCGGTCAGGCGGGCCCGATCCTGGTTGGCCAGCCACACCAGCGTCTGCGCCCCCTTCACCGGGCCGCGCAGCGGCAACAACCGCATCCCCAGGGCCACCAACCGGCTGTCGCTGCCGAACCGGGTCCGCACCACGCCGGGATGGAAGCAGTACGAGTCGACGGCCGGCCACCGCCGGGCCGCCTCGGCCGTGAACAGGATGTTGGCCTGCTTGCTGGTCCCGTACGCGCCCATCGGGCGGTACCGCCGCAGTGGCCGGTTCAGGTCGTCCGGATCCAACGAACCACTACGGTGCGCGCCCGAGGCGGTCACCACCATCCGCCCGACCCGGTCGGCCAACAGGTTGCTGAGCAGGAACGGCGCCAGATGGTTGGCCTGGATGGACAGCTCGAAACCGTCGACCGTGGTGATCGGCTGGAGCACGATCGCACCCGCGTTGTTGGCCAACACGTCGATCCGGTCGTACGCGGCCCGCACCTGCTCGGCCAACCGGCGTACGTCGTCCAGGGCCGCGAAGTCGGCGCGGAACGTCTCGGGACGCTCGCCGGACGCCTCGCGTACCTCGTCGGCGGCCGCCCGCAGCCGGGCCGGGTCCCGCCCGACGAGCACGAGCCGGTCACCCCGGCGCGCCAGGTCGATCGCCGCCGCCAGCCCGATGCCGGAACTCGCTCCGGTCACCAGCACGAGTCGACGGCCGGTGACGTCATCCGCAGGTCCATCCACCCCGGTCACGGCACGAGATTACCGTGATCGCCGGTCCCGCCGAACCTCGACTTTCCCGTCGCCGTGACGACCGCCGGACCGGCCGCCCGCCCCGAATCCCGGCCGGGGCGGGCCCACCTGTTCAGACGGTGGTCACGGCGGTGGCCCAGATGACGAAGATCGCCACGTAGACGAGTACCACCAGCGCGAAGAAGGCGGTGATGATCCAACCGACGATGATGGCCGCCTTCGCCATCCCCTCGCCCTCCTCGCCGGTCTCCCGGATCTGGCGGATGGCGACATGCCCCATGATCGCGCCGATCGGAGCGGTGATGCACGAGCCGATCCCGATCAACGAGAGGATCAGGCCCACCAGGGCCAGCGAGTTGGTGCTCCGCTGCGGGTAGCCGTAGCCGTATCCGGGTTGGACCGGCGGCGGGTAACCGGGCGGCGGGTACGGCGCGGGAGCCGGCGGAAAATCAGACTTCGCCGCGTACGAGTCGATCGGCGGGTAGGGATCGGTCGGCTGGTACGGGTCGTACCCGGCGGGCTGGGAGGGGACCGACAGGAGCGGATCGGCCGGCGGACTGGAAGGCTGACCGGCCGACGCGGGGTCGGGCCAGCCACCGGCCGGTGGGGGCTGTGTCATCGGGCTCACTTCCGTCGCGATGTGGTGGCAGCCAGGGTAGCCATCGCGGGGTAGGGCGCGACGCGCCCGGCAGCGGGTGCGCGTTGCCCGGCACGGCGGCAGCAGGCAGGATCGCGGCATGGGGATTGACGCGCGCGCGGCGGACCGTTCCGGCAGCAGACCGAGGCGGGACGTCAGCCGCCCGGGAGTGGCCCGCCGCCCCCGCCCGGTGACCACACCGAGCGCGGCGGAGGACGACGCCCCGGCATCGTTGCCCGAGCCGGTGACCATGCGACTGGACGGCAAGGTCGCCCTGGTGACGGGGGCAGGTAGCGCGGACGGGATCGGGTACGCCACCGCCCGCCGACTGACCGACCTCGGCGCCCGGGTGGCGATCGTCTCGACCACCCGCCGCATCCACGAGCGGGCCGGTGAACTCGGGGTCACCGGGTTCGTCGCCGACCTCACCGACGAGTCGGAGGTCGGCGCGCTGGCCGACGCCGTCGCCGAGCAGCTCGGCGACGTGGAGGTCCTGGTCAACAACGCCGGGCTGGCCAGCCGGGCGAGCCCGGAGGTGCTCCGGCCGGTCGCCCAGCTCAGCTACGAGGAGTGGCGTGCCGAGATCGACCGGAACCTGACCACCGCGTTCCTGTGCAGTCGGGCCTTCATCGGCGGGATGGCCGAACGCGGCTGGGGTCGCATCGTCAACCTGGCAGCCACCGCCGGGCCGGTCAACGCCCTGCCCACCGAGGCGGCGTACGCGGCGGCGAAGGCCGGGGTGGTGGGCCTGACCCGGGCTCTGGCCATGGAGATGATCGCCGACGGGGTGACCGTCAACGCGGTCGCGCCCGGCACCATCTACACCGCCGCCTCCACGATGGCCGAGATCAAGCAGGGCCTGGGGACTCCGGTGGGCCGCCCCGGCACCCCCGACGAGGTGGCCGCGGCGATCACCTTCCTCTGCTCACCGGCGGCGTCGTACATCACCGGGCAGATGCTGGTGGTCGACGGTGGCAACAGCGTGCGGGAGTCGCAGTTCCGCTGACCGTGGTCAGGTGTTCGTGCCGCTCGATCCGGCCCAGATGACCAGCGCCAACCAGCCGCAGCAGGCCACCAGGTAGAGGCCGGTGAAGATGTAGCTGAGCGCCAGCCCCCAGGTGGCGAGCTGAGCGCCGTCCTCGCCGCTGGTGCGGAGCTGGCGCTTGGCCAGGTGACCGAGGGCGATGCCGGCCGGGGCGAAGACGAACGCGAAGACCAGCGACAGGATGGCGAGTACGTTCGTGCCGCCGCCTCCGCTGCCAGGCTGGGGTGACGGCGGCCCGTACGGGCCCTGCGGCGCGTACGGCGGCTGCTGCCCCCACTGCTGCCCGTGCGGCGGCTGCCCCGGATGCTCGTACGACGGCTGTCCGTACGCAGGCTGCCCGTACTGCTCTCCCGAGGGCCGACCGTACGGGTCACCCTCGGGCAGGCCGTACTGATCACCGGTCGGGCCGTACCGGTCGCCGTACGGCTGTGCGTGCGGTGGCTGGTGACCGCCCGGCGGCGGCTCGTAGGGCGACGGCGGCTGATCCGGCTCCGGTGGCTGGCTCACGTTCGTCGACGTTACCCGCAGTGATGGACCCTGTCCCCACGGTTGTCAGGAAGGCCCCGCCCAGCTGCCCGACCCTCCTCGGCGGCGGCTGTCGAGCTGAACCGTTCGTGCCGGTATGGTTTCTGGCTGGCCGTCTCGCTGGTGTCCTTCGGGGCGACTGTCGAGCTGAACCGTCTGTGCCGTCGTTGCTCTCGGCCGACACGATGCGGGCAGCGTGATCTGTCTTCGCTCTCAGCTCGATAGGGCCCGTGCAGGTATGACACGCCGGTCGCCGGATCGCCACCCGGCTCCGCCGAGGGGCGCCCTGCCCGCATCGGACCCCTCGGGCGCATCTGACCGGCCGCATCGGCTGAGCTGCACCGGCGGCAGCAAGACCGCGCCGGTTCAGTCGCGCCGGTTCAGTCGCGCCGGGTCAGGCCGGCGGCGGCGCGCTCGACGATCAGGCAGCGGTCCTCGACGTAGTCGATGCCGGCCTGCTCCGCGATCTCCCGTGCCTGCGCGGAGACGATGCCGAGCTGCAACCAGACCGCCGGGGCACCGATCGCCACCGCCTGGCGGACCACCTCGACGGCGTCCTCCGCCGGGCGGAACACGTCGACCAGGTCGACCGGGTGCGGGATGTCGGCCAGGGAGCGGTAGACCGGTTCACCGAACAACTCGTCGGCGGTCGGATTGACCGGGACGATCCGCCACCCGTACCGCTGCATCTCGGCCGGTATGGCGTGCGCGGCCTTGCTCGGGTCGCGGGACGCGCCCACGACGGCGATCACGGCGGAGTCGGCGAGGATCTGCTGAGCGGTACGCACCAGCCGACTCTATCCGCGCCCGGAGGGCCCTCAGAGCAGGCTGAGCTGTTCGGGGGCGGCCGGGGCGGGCGTGGTCACCTGACGGTGCTCACCCGGATCCGGCCGGTACAGCCCGTGCCGCCGGGCGGCGATGCGCACCCGTGCGGTTAGCTCCCGTTGGTACGACTGCGGGGCGTACGCCCCGGCCCGGTACAGCTCCCGGTAGCGGGGCACCAGGGCGGGATACTCCCGGGCGAGCCAGTGCGCGTACCACTCGCGGGCGCCGGGACGCAGGTGCAGCGGGAGCGGCGTCACGCTGGCCGCACCGGCGGCGGCGATCGCGGCCACGGTGGCGTCGATCGACTCGTCGGAGTCGCTGAGGCCGGGCAGGATCGGCGCCATCAGCACGCCCACCGCGAAGCCTGCGTCGGCGAGCTGGCGTACGGCGTCGAGCCGCCGCCGAGGGCTCGGCGTGCCGGGCTCGGCCGACCGCCACAGCCGCTCGTCGACGAAACCCACCGAGAACGACACGCCGACCCGGGTGACCTCGGCCGCCTGCCGCAACAAGGGCAGGTCCCGCAGGATCAGCGTGCCCTTGGTGAGGATCGAGAACGGGTTCGCGAAGTCGCGCAGCGCCTCGATGATCGGCGGCATGAGGCGGTAGCGGCCCTCGGCCCGCTGGTAGCAGTCGACGTTGGTGCCCATCGCCAGGTGCGCGCCCCGCCAGCGCGGCGCCGCCACCTCCCGCCGGACCAGCTCCCCGGCGTTGACCTTGACGACCACCTGCCGGTCGAAGTCCGCCCCGGCGTCGAAGTCGAGATAGGTGTGGGTCTTCCGCGCGAAACAGTTGTGGCTCACCACTCCGTTGGCGATGAAATCGCCGGTTCCCGTGGTGATGTCCCAAAGCGGCAGGTCGAGCCCAAGAGCTTCGATCGTTGCGACCTTGAGCCGCGCGCTGCATTTCACCGCAGTGCCATCCATCGACCGCTTGCGGGTGATTGCGGGATCGGTCAGGTGGAAGAAGCGTAGCCGTTTGGCCAGACCTCCTGTCAACCGCAGGTTGCGAACCCGGTTGGGTAGTCCGTGATCTTCGAGAACGAAGTGGAGACCCAGATGACGTAGCGCCGCCGCCGTCCAGCTGAGGATGTCGTCATCCTTGTTGGAGATCCGCAACACACCCTGGCTGCAACTACCTTCGGCGTCGAAGATGCCTGCGAGAAAACCGCGGTACCAGTCGTCGTCGGGCTGGTCCGGCCAGACGATTAGCGCTCTGACGGCGTCGACATCGGCCGCTCTGGAAGTGCGGATCGCCTTCATCGCTCTGCGGTTCGTCCGTGCCGGCGCGAAGGAGAACCAGGTGGTCTCCACTCCGAAGGCAGACAGGTATCGGTGCGTCCGGCGCAGCGCTTCCTCATCGACCAAAGCAAGCCGAAACCGGTGCACTGCCCCGTACGGGTATCGGTAGGTGCCCAGGTTGCCGTCGCCGCGGATCATCCCGCAGAGGTAGCCACGCCGATATCCATCGTTTCCCTTCGGGCCGGTCGCGAAGTGGCCTGTGCCGATCAGGCGGTTGTTCGTCGTCAGGTAGGAACGTCGGCGGTGACCGTTCATGGCGCCGATGACGTGTTTCCAACCCCGTTCGGTCAGAAAGCGGTGGTCACCGCTCGCGATCAGTGTTGTTCCGTCCTCGAGAGTGACTCTGTACGCGGGCTTGGTCGTCGACCACTTGGCCAGCACGGTGGTCACCACGTAGCGGCGGTAAGCGCCCCTTCGTTCTGTTCCGTAGATGTGATCGCCGACCTCCAGCTCGCGTAGCTCTCTGGTGCGTCCGTCAGCCATCAGGATCGGGGTGTCGCCCGAGAGGCAATAGACGCAGGCATGGCTGCATCCCCGGTATGGATTGATCGTCCACTCGAACGGGACGCGGGAGGTGCCCGGGACCTTGTTCAGGATGGACTTGGCGCGTACCTCGTAGAAGGTCATGCCGGCGAAGTCGGGGGTGTCGAAGGTGCGCACGATCGCGTCGGGCAGCGCCAGCGGCAGGGGTGGCGTCGCTGGCGCTGCCCTTCCAGGATCTCCCTCGTCCGGGGGAGCGGCGAGGTTCTCCCAGCGCATGACCGCTATTCGAACACACGTACGACACCGCTGCAAGTGGCACGCCGGACACCGTGGTGTGCACGGGCCGGTGGCGGGGGAGGATGGCAGGTATGGAGAGGTCGACCTTCGTCTACGACGGGGACTGCGCGTTCTGCACCCGCTGCGCCGAGTTCATCGAGCGCCGGATTCCGACCGGCGCCACGGTGCTGCCCTGGCAGTTCGCCGACCTCGACCGGCTCGGGCTGACCGAGGCCGAGTGCGAGGAGGCGGTGCAGTGGGTCGGCGTCGACGGGCACCGGGCCGCCGGTCCGGACGCCATCGCCGCGCTGCTGGCCGGCAGCGGCCGACTCTGGCGGATCGCCGGGGCAGGGCTGCGGTTCCCGCCGGTACGTGCCGTCGCCTGGCCGGCGTACCGCTGGGTGGCCCGCAACCGGCACCGGATGCCGGGCGGTACGGCCGCCTGTTCGCTGCCGCAGGAGACGCGCGACCGCCTCTACGGTCCGTCGGCGGGCTGAGCGCCGATCCCCACGTCCGGTGTGGCGCGGTCGCCCGAGGTCCGACGGGTCAGCAGTCGTCGGGCCAGGACCACCGGACGGACCTTCTCCAGCGGCAGGAAGCTGGTCATGGCGACCAGGTGCGGTGCGAACGAGATGGTGATGGTCGCGATGGTGACCAGGTGGAACGAGTAGAAGAAGCCGACTGTGGCGTGCCGCCACCGGGCCGGGATCACGAAGATCGCCGGGCTGAGCAGCTCGAAGGCGAGGATGCCGAACTGGGCGACGAGCAGCAGGTGGGGCACCTGGGCGAGCAGGTCGGCGAGGTCGGTGCCCCGGCGGATGATCGCCTTGGCCAGCACCGAGCCGGTCGCCCAGTCCAGGCCGCCGAAGCGGAACTTGGCCAGGGCGGCGAGGAAGTAGGTGCAGATCACGGCGATCTGGGTGACCCGCAGGGCCCAGCCGCCGGCCTCGGTGGGCGTGGCGTCCCCGTGTCGGGCGCGGCCTGCGGTCGGTAGCACCGCGAGCGCGACGAGCAGGGCGAACCGGTCGTGGTCCACCTTCCCGTAGCTCATCGCGACGATCATCCACTGGAAGTAGAGGGCGAAGACCGTCCACCCGAGTAGCCGGGGCGCCCGTCCGCTGGCGGCGGCCAGGGCGAGCAGCAGCAGGGCCCAGAAGACGACGCCGACCAGCGCGGGCTCGGGTGTGGGCAGCGGCAGCAGGCGGCCGACGAACAGTGGTTGGTACATGTCGCCGGGCACGTCCACCTTGGCGCGTACCCACGGAGTGAAGACGACCAGGTCGGCGGCGACGAAGAGGTAGATCAGGGTGCGGAAGGCGGCGACCCGGCCGCGGGGCACCGCCTCGGTCAGCCAGCGGATCACGGGTTCACCTGCCAGCGCACGACCGTCTCGTCGGACCACAGTCCGGTGGGCCGGCGGTCGGTGATGTCGTGCCAGCGGATCACGATCCGGACCTCGGTCAGCCGGGGCGCGTCGGGCTGACGCCGCGCGTACGCCTCGGCGATCTCGCGCAGTCGGCTCGGGTCGGCGACGAACTGGGCCTGCTGGCCCTCGATCTCGGCGCGGCGGATGCCGGTCGCCCGTTCGCCGAGGTCGACCACGCTGCCGGTCTGGTCCACGCCCTCCACCCGGGTGTCCGGGGCGTCGGCGTCGGCCGGGTCCGAGGTGGAGTACATCCGGAAGGGCCCGAACGGGAAGTGGTCGTCGTCGCCCCAGGCCGTCCCGGCGAGCAGGAGGGTCAGGCCGAGTGCGGTGGCCGCCACCCGGATCGCGCGGCCGTGGTTCGTCAACACATCCATCGGATGCCGAAGATACGGCACGGAAGCCCTGGTACGGCTCCCGTCGACCGGCCTGTGTCGCAAGTGTGACGGGCCGGGCCGGTGGTGGCGGGCACACGCACCGACGGCCGGGCCCCCGGTTGTCGGGCCCGGCCGTCGGTGGGGGAGGTCAGTGGTTGTGCTCGGCGAGCTTCTTGCGGACGTCGTCCATGTCGAGCGCCTGGACCTGCTCGATGAGGTTCTCCAGGGCCGACTCGGGCAGTGCGCCGGGCTGTGAGAAGACGATCACGCCGTCGCGGATGGCCATGATGGTCGGGATCGAACGGATGTCGAACTTGGCGGCGAGGCCCTGCTGCGCCTCGGTGTCCACCTTGCCGAAGGTGATCTCGGTGTGCTTGTCCGAGGAGCGCTCGTAGACCGGGGCGAACCGCTTACACGGACCGCACCATTCGGCCCAGAAGTCGACCAGCACGATGCCGTCGCTCTCGGTCACCTGGTCGAAGTTAGCCGTGGTCAGCTCGACGGTTGCCATGTCTATCTCTCCGATCACGCGGAACGTCTACCCCTGGTGGAACCCGACCGTACCCCGACGCATTCCCGCCGGGGTGCCACCAAAACCCGGTCCAGGTCGCCTTGGGAGCCTTTGTCCACATCGATCGTCATCGGTCTTGTGGTGCGTCCGCAGATCGCAAATGCACGTCGCAATTGCGTGACCGGTTGTGATGGGAGCGGTTCCAAGGAGATCAGGCCCAGTAACTGCTACGACACGGTAACTTTGGCGTTGACGAGGACCGATTCGACCTGCGGAGATCGCTTCTGGGCGGATGTTTGGTCACGTTGGGTAATGTAACGAAAAGATAAATGTGACCTCGGTCTCTGTGCAGTCGAAGGGTCGTACGGCAGAATCTTGAAGCATCAGAGCGTGGGCGGCGGGTGCCGGGGAGGGCCCCGCCGCTCATTGCGTCCGGCCCCGGTTGTGACCGCTGAGTCCGACCGGTGTGGCCACCGCAGAACGGCCCTTCTTTCCGCCTCCGGCCCGACCCGGCACATATGCTCGAGCCGGAGGTCCCGCCATGAGCGAGCGCAGTGCGCAGGTCACGATCGTCGCGGGCTATTCCGCCACCGAGTGGGAACTGCTCACCGGGCTGCCCGGCCGCGTGATCGTGGTCGCCGCCCGGCCCGGCCCGGGACGCGCGTACTCGTCGGTGGCCGCCGGTCTCGCCGGACTGGACGCGGTCGCGGCCGGCCGGGTCTTCGACAGCGATCTCATCCGGGCGGTGGTGGCCACCGTCTACGCGCGCCACGACGGTGCGTCGGAGTCCGGCGCGGAGCCTGACGATCCGGCGGACCTGCTCGCGGCGTGCCGGACGGCGGTGCGGGTGCTGGAGCGGCGGGCCGACCCGGCCGACTCGGCGGCGTACCGGCAGTGGGTCCAGTCGGTGGGTGCCCGGGTGTGCCGTACCGCGTCGGCGGTGGTGCCGGGCGCGGAGCTGGCTCCGGCCGACCGTCGTTTCCTCGACCGGCTCGGTGGCGCACTCGCCCTGCGCTGAACCCCGCTCCTCGGCCGGGCGCCAGGGGCGCGCCGAAACTGGCGCGGCGGCGCGCGTACCCTGCGTGGTCGTGACCGGTGAGCAGCTCGACGTCGGCGTGGGCCCGTGGCCCGGCGACCCGCCGGACGACCCCCGCTACGACCCGGAACTGCTTGCCGAGGGCGACCGGCGCAACGTGGTCGACCGGTACCGGTACTGGCGTCGCGAGGCGGTGGTCGCCGATCTGGACGAGCGGCGACACGACTTCCACGTGGCGATCGAGAACTGGCAGCACGACTTCAACATCGGCACGGTGGTCCGCAACGCGAACGCCTTCCTCGCCGCCGAGGTGCACATCGTCGGCCGCCGCCGGTGGAACCGGCGCGGGGCGATGGTGACCGACCGCTACCAGCACGTACGGCACCACGAGACGATCGAGCAGTTCGCCGACTGGGCGGCCGGGCAGGACCTGTCGCTGGTCGGGATCGACAACCTGCCGGGCTCGCGTCCGATGGAGACCACCACGCTGCCCCGGCGTTGCGTGCTGCTGTTCGGTCAGGAGGGCCCCGGCCTCTCCGACGCCGCGCGGGCCGCCTGCGACCAGCTCTTCTCCATCGCCCAGTACGGCTCGACCCGGTCGATCAACGCGGGCGTGGCCAGCGGGATCGCCATGCACGCCTGGATCCGCGCGCACGCCGGTCCGCCGCCGGGCTGAACTGCCGCCACGCCGGGGTAAAGGCGCCGCTCCGCTTGACGGCTCGCCCGGACGGGGCGACGGTGGAGTGGTGACTGTTGCGGTGAGTTGTCCCAGATGTGGGGGGTCCGTGCGGGCACCGGACCTGATGCACGCCGAGTCGCGCTGCCCGGACTGCGGGCCGGTGGCGCCGCTGCACGTACCCGAGAACATCGGTGCGGAGATTGTGGCCAGCGTGGTGGAGCGGATCCAGTCGGCGGCACGACCGGCGCAACCGCCGGTCCCGCTGTGGTGCCCGTGGCCGCTGCCTCCCGGCTGGACCACCACCGGCGTGGCGTGGGCCGGTGACGACCGGATCGGGGTACGTGCCACCGCCGTCGCCTGTGCCGGCCCGGCGCCGCTCGGCGGTGGACCGGCCGATCTGGTCTTCGTGGCCGAGGAGCCGGGCGTCGGCCTGGGCACGCGGTACGCGGGAGTCCCCGGCCCGGACGCCGGTCCGGAGTTGGCCGAGGCGTTGACCGAGCCCGGTCCCGGGCATCCCGGTCATGTCGGGCGCGCGGGGATCCGGGTGGCCGGTCATCCCACTCCACTGTGGCTCGTGAGTTCCCTGACAGATCGAAGCGCGTACGCCGGCGAAGCTCGGGGAATGTGGCTGTATGCGATAGCCTGGCCGGCGAGTGCGGGGCATCTGCTCGCCGAGGACGTGCTCCTGCACGATCTGGTCGAGTGGACGCCGCCCGAACTCGTGTACGGCGCACCATCTCCGTACCTGCACGGGAAGGCCTGACGGCCCCCCGGAATGTCGGAGAACGGACGCAGATATTCACGGTACGACACCACGCTGATACTCTGGGTGCCGCTGAGGTAATCGGAACCCGGCGCCGTGCGAGAGGATGGCCCCCATGGTCAAGAAGGTCCTCACCTGGGCCGGTATCGCTTTCTTGATCTTCTTCGTAGCCTACCGGCCAAATTCTGCCGCAGACGTGTTCAAGTCTCTGGGCGGCGGGATCATGGACATCGCCCAGGGCTTCGGCGACTTCTTCACCAGCCTGGTCGCCTAGCCTCCGATGGGAAGCCCCTCCGGCCCACCCTTCGACCCCGACGACCCGGACCGGGCGCGCCGGGAACGCGACACCGAGCCGATACCCCGGATCGATCCTGACGACGGTCCGGGCTTCGGGTCCGGTGCGCGGCTCTCCGACGGGCCCGCCTTCTCCGACGACGCCGGCTACGGCGACGGCCCGGCCTACTCCGGGGAGACGCGCTCCGAGCGGGCCTGGGTACGCGATCCCGAGGGCGGCTACCAGCCCCCGCAGATCTCCGAGGAGGAACTGGCGGGGCTGCGCTCCGACGCCAGCGGCATGACACCCCGACGGGTGCTGCCGCTGGAGGACGAACCCAGCTCGCTGGTCGCCCGCTATCTCTTCCCGACCGAGCGTTACCGGGGCGAGTGGAAGCGGCACTGGATCCATCTCGTCACCCCGATCCTGATCGGGATCGCCGCCACCTTCGTGCTCGGCTACCTCTCCGGCTTCCTGGCCGGGCAGAACGTCGGCGCGCTCACCACGATCGCCGTACTCCTCTGGTTCGGTGTGATGGGCTGGGTGGCCTGGAAGGTCGCCGACTGGTGGTACGACAGGTTCATCCTGACCAACAAACGGGTGATGGTCGTCAACGGCATCATCACCCGGCGGGTCGCAATGATGCCGCTGGTCCGGGTCACCGACATGAAGTACGAGCAGACGCCGGCCGGGCGGGCGCTCAACTACGGCACCTTCGTGCTGGAGTCGGCCGGTCAGGAGCAGGCGCTGCGCGAGGTCAAGAACCTGCCCAACCCCAACGAGCTCTACCTGCGTGTGGTCGAGGAGATGTACGAGCCGCAGGCAGTCGAGGCGCGGTTGGGCAAGGAGCAGGACGAGGCCAAGGCCGACGACGGCGCCTGAAACTTTCCGACCGAACATCGGAGCCACTGCGCACCTTTCGCCCTCGACCCGCTACCCCGGGCCGTGGCAGGCTGCCGAGCAGGATCAGTTCGGGGGTGGCGTGTGGGCGGTAGCAATCCGTTGGAGGACGAGTTCCGCGACTTCGTCACGGCCCGTTCCGCCGCGCTGCTGCGCACCGCGTACCTGCTCACCGGTGACTGGGGCACCGCCGAGGACCTGCTCCAGACCGCGCTGACCAAGACGTACCTGGCCTGGAAGCGCCTCGGTGGTATCGAGGCCATCGAGCCGTACGCCCGGCGCGTCATGGTCAACACGTCGACGAGTTGGTGGCGGCGTCGCTGGCACGGCGAGCGACCGACCGAGGTGCTGCCGGAGCGCGCCGCCGCCGACGCGATCGAGCAGCAACTCGACCGTGACGTGCTCTGGCGGCACCTGCGCGCACTGCCCGCCCGGCAGCGCGCGGTGCTGGTGCTGCGCTACTACGAGGACATGTCCGAGGCGCAGACCGCCGCCCTGCTGGAGATCTCGCCGGGCACCGTCAAGAGCCAGTCCTCCCGCGCCCTGGCCACCCTGCGACGGCGACTCGGCGCGGAGGAGGCGATCACCCTCCCCGGCGCACCGACGACCCCGGCCTCATCAGCGGCCACACCCACGCCGGCGGCCCGCCGGGCCGGTCGCCCGACCACCCGGTCCACGCCCACCACCCGGTCCACGCCCACCGCCAGGCTCCGCCCGGCCGCCGGGTCCGACGTACCACCTCCGGCCGACGCGCCGCCTTCTACCGGCCGAGGAGACCCACAGGTTCCGGCCCTACGACCCGGGTCACCGCCCGAGGCGGCGGCGCCGCGGCAGCCGGACGACGCCCTGGTCGGAGAGCACCGGTGAACACCGTTTCCGGAGGTCGTGACAACCAGAGCGGGGCGCCGGAACGTCTCGTCAACATGTCGCAGGACGAGTTGGAGCGCGCCGTCCGGGAGACGTTCTCCCGGCAGGTGGCGACCCCGCGCGCCCCGCACGACCCGGCGGGTGCCGTGCTCCGCCGGGCCCACCGCATCCAACGTCGCCGCACGGTGGCCGGAATGAGCCTGGCCGCGTCCGCGATCGTGCTGGTCAGCGTCAGTGCGATGCACCTACGCGACGACCACCCGCCGCCCGGCGGCACGGTCGTGATCGCGGATCCGTACCCGGCACCGGACACGTACCGCACCGTCCTCCCGTCGCCCGGCCCGCGCACCGAGACTCCGCTGGCCGAGGTCGATCTGCTGGTGAACCGGACGATCGCCACCGCGCAGGGCCGCCGGGTGACCCTGATCGGGATCGGTGCGGTGGAGCGCGCACACCGTCTCACCGACGGGCGGGGCTGGCTGGCGGTCGGCGAACCGTCGCTGGCCGGGCGATCGCTCTGGGCGGTGGCGGCCGACGGGACCGCCCGGGTGCTGCTGGCGGGCGCCGACGAGATCGTCCTCGACCGGGACGGCCGGCAGGTCGCCTGGAAGCAGGACCGGGTGCTGGCCGCCGCCCGCATCGTGGACGGCGAACTGGCCGGCACCGTACGCGCCGACGCGCCGACCACGGCCGTACCGCTGCGGTTCGTCGACGGCGCGGTGCTGGTGCGACTCGACCCCGACCTTCCCGGGCACGTGCTCTGGCCGCTGCGGCCGGGCCCACTCGACGAGGGCACGGACCGGACCAGCCAGCGGATCTTCGGCGCACTGCCGGACGGACGCCTGGTCGGCGAGGTGTCCGCCGAGACGCCCGAGGACGCCTGCCTGACCCTGCTCGATCCGGTGGCCCTTCGCCCACCCGAGCCGCCGGCCTGCGGCCCCACGATCGAGGGAGCCGGCCTCGGTGCGGTCTCCCCGGACGGGCGGTGGCTGCTGGTCAACGGGCGCGTCGGCGAGCAGGACCGGGCGCTGCTGGTCGACCTGACCCGACTCGATTCGACCCGACTCGATCCGACCGTCCCGGTCCGGCCGGCCGGACCGGCGATGACCGGCGCGGTGTCCTGGAACCTGCCGGACGTGGCGCACTACGCCGACGCGACCGGTGCCCTGGTCCGGGTGGACGCCGAGCGGGTCCGCGCCGGTCGGTCCGCCGTCCGGGTCACCGTCCCCGGTCTGCGCGACGACGAGCCGCTGGTGGTGGTGACCGGTGGCTGACCGCCGGCCCGGTAGCGTCGGGCGATGACCCACCGGATCGACCTGCACACGCACTCCACGGCCAGCGACGGCACGCTCGCTCCCGCCGAGCTGGTCCGGGCCGCTGCCGAGGCCGGGCTGGACGTGGTGGCGATCACCGACCACGACACCACCGCCGGCTGGGCGCCGGCCCTGCGGGCGCTGCCGCCCGGACTGCGCCTGATCCGCGGTGCGGAGCTGTCCTGCCGGTGGTACGGCGAGCAGCCACCGATGTCGCTGCATCTGCTGGCGTACCTGTTCGACCCGGACCATCCGGAGCTGGTCGCCGAGCTGACCCGGATGCGGGCCGCCCGGCTGGCCCGTGGCGAACGGACCGTGGAACTGCTGCGTGCCGACGGTGTCGACGTGCGATGGCCGGAGATCCTCGCCACGGCGGGCGGTGGGACCGTCGGGCGACCACACATCGCCCAGGCGCTGATCCGGGCCGGGCTGGTCGCCACCACCAGTGCGGCGTTCGGACCGGAGTGGCTGGGCGAGCGGTACCGCCTGCCGAAGGAGGACATCGACGTCTTCCACGCGGTCCGGCTGGTCCGGGCGGCCGGCGGGGTGCCGGTCTTCGCCCACCCCCGCGCCAGTCGACGTGGCCCGGTCGTGCCGGACACGCTGATCGCCGAACTGGCGGCGATCGGCCTGGCCGGTCTGGAGGCCGACCACGAGGACCACTCGCCCGCCGAGCGGGCCCACGTCCGTGGACTCGCCGCCGACCTGGGCCTGCTGGTGACCGGGTCGTCGGACTTCCACGGCACGCACAAGACCGTCCGGCTCGGCGCCTTCACCACCGCGCCCGAGGCGTACGAGCGTCTCGTCGCCGCCGCGTCCGGGGTGACCGAGGTCGCTTCGGGCTGACCTCGCGTTCCGCCCCGCCGACCGCCGCTACGGTGACCGGGTGGATCTCAAGCTCTTCGGCGAGGTCTTCGTGACCCTGCTGGTGATCGTCGACCCGCCCGGCATGATGCCGATCTTCCTGGCGTTGACCGGTCCGCTGTCGGCCCGCGAGCGCAACCGGGCTGCCTGGCAGGCGGTCGCGCTGGCGCTCGGCGTGATCGTGGTCTTCGCGGTCGCCGGCCAGACCCTGCTCGCCTACCTGCACGTCGACCTGCCGGCGTTGCAGGCGGCCGGTGGGCTGCTGCTGATCCTGGTGGCGTTGGAGCTGCTCACCGGCAAGACCGACGACCCGACCAAGCAGGCCACCTCCAACATCGCCCTGGTGCCCCTGGGTACGCCGCTGCTGGCCGGTCCCGGCGCGATCGTGGCGACCATGCTCTTCGTCCAGCGGGCGGACCGGACGGCCGACTACACCGCCATCGCCGCCGCGATCGTCGCGGTGATGCTCGCGGTCTGGGTGGTGCTGCGCTTCTCCGGCGGGATCGTCAAGGTGCTACGCCCGGGCGGCATCGAGGTGCTCACCCGGATCGCCGGCCTGCTGCTGGCCGCGATCGCCGTGCAGCTCATCGCGGACGCGATCGCCGCGTTCGTGGCCCAGTACAGCGGCGCCGGTTGAGATCGGCCGGCCCTGTCGCCGGTCGCGCTGAGCGCCGCCGCTGCGACTGTCGGAGGTGGATGGCAGGATCGGGAACGTGCGACGAGCCTCCCCCGCAGGACGACCCGCCGCCGGTGGCCGTGCCCCCCGGCCCCGCGACGCGCAGCCCGAGCAGCTCGGATTCGAGGGCATGCCGGAGCGGCTGTTCGTCTGCACCCCGAGCAAACTCGGTGCGTACGCGGACTGTCCCCGGCGCTACCGCTACTCCTACGTCGACCGTCCCGCCCCGCCCAAGGGGCCGCCGTGGGCGCACAACTCCCTCGGCGCCAGCGTGCACACCGCCCTGAAGAACTGGTATGCGCTGCCCGTCGACCGGCGCCGCCCGGAGGTGCTGCCCACCCTGCTCAAGGGCACCTGGGTGCGGGACGGCTACCGCGACGACGCGCAGGAACGGGACGTCTACCGGCGGGCACTGGGTTGGCTGGAGACGTACGTCGGCGGGCTCGACCCGGCTGACGAGCCGCTCGGCGTGGAGCGGGTGGTGGCCACCAAGACCGGGGTGCTGGCGTTCAACGGGCGCACCGACC
The DNA here is from genome assembly GCF_013364215.1 of Verrucosispora sp. NA02020. NCBI lineage: Bacteria > Bacillati > Actinomycetota > Actinomycetes > Micromonosporales > Micromonosporaceae > Micromonospora > Verrucosispora sp. NA02020. The sequence goes on from NZ_CP054923.1 coordinate 897,517, forward strand.
GGATCGACTCCCGACCCGGCCCGGACGGCCCCGAGCTGGTCATCGTCGACTACAAGACCGGCCGCACCGGGCTGGACGCCGACGATGCCCGGGGCTCGCAGGCGTTGGCGCTCTACGCGTACGCGGCCGAGCGGGTGTTCCGTCGCCCGTGCCGTCGGGTCGAACTGCACCACCTGCCCAGTGGCACGGTCGCCGCGCACGAGCACACCGTCGACTCGCTGGCCCGGCAGGTGACCCGGGCCGAGCAGACCGCCCAGGACATCATGGCCGCCGAGCGGTCGGTCACCGACGGCGGCGACCGGGACACCGCCTTCCCGACCACGCCCGGCCCGCGCTGCTCCTGGTGCGACTTCCGGCGTACCTGCCCGGCCGGTGCCGAGCAGCCGGGCAAGGAGCCCTGGGCGGCCGTCGACCGTCCCACCGCGCCGCCGGCCGAGCCGGGCTGAGCCTGACTGAGCCGGGCTGAGCCGGAGCCGCGCCGGGCTGAGCCGCGCCGAGCCGTCCCGCCAGGATCTCGCCGAGCGAGCCAGGGGAGCAGCCGTCCGGTCAGCCGGACAGGGCTGCCACCCGGGCCGCCCGTTCCTCGGCGGCGCGCCGCATCGGTCCTTCCCGCCAGTCGCGTGGCAGGGCGGTGAGGGCGAGCCGGAGCGCGCGTACCGTCACGTCCGCCGACAGGGCGGTGGTCGGCAGGCCCAGCCCGCCGTACAGTCGCCGGGCCCAGCCGGGCAGCAGCGCCAGCGCGGTGCCGGCCACGCCGAAGTACGCCCACCTCAGCGGCCCGAGGTTGAGCCCGAAACGGGCGGGCAGGCTGAGTTTCCACGGCAGCGGCGGCGCGGTCAGGAACAGGGCCGTCTCGGCGGCCTCCTTGGTCATGCGCAACTCCGGGCGAACCCGGCGGTAGTACTCGGCCACCTCGGCGGCGGTGCCCGGCACCGTCTCCGGATCCAGCCCGACCAGTGCGGCGGACCGGCGCTGCTCGGTGTAGTAGCCGTCCACCTCGGCGTCGTCCAGTGGTACGCCGGCCCGGCGCGCGGTGTCGAGGAACGACTCCACCTCGGTGACGTGCACCCAGCGCAGCAGGTCCGGCTCGTCGACCCGGAACCGCTCCCCGGTGGCCGGGTCGACGGCCGTCATCCGGGCGTGCAGCCGACGCAGCCGTAGCCCGGCCTCCTCCGCCTCGGCCGTGGTGCCGTAGACGGTGGTGCCGACGTAGTTGGCGGTGCGGATCAGCCGGCCCCAGGCGTCCCGGCGGTAGTTGCTGTTCTGGGCGACCCCGGCCATCGCCCGGGGGTGCAGTGCCTGGAGGTAGAGCGAGCGCAGCCCGGCGAGGAGCAGGATCGGCTCCGCGTGCAGTTTCCAGGTGACCGAGTCGGGACCGAACAGGCCGGTGTCAGTGGAATCCACCCACCAAGGGTGCCACGGCCTGCCGAAACGTTCAGGAGTCGGCGGAGCGGCGGGCCTGGCAACCGGGACAGAGCCCCCAGAAGGTGACTTCGGCCTCGTCGACGTGGAAGCCGACCGCGACCCGCGGATCCAGGCAGGGGGCCTCGCCGACGGCGCAGTCCACGTCGGCGATCTCGCCGCAGCCACGGCACACCATGTGGTGGTGGTTGTCACCGACCCGGGCCTCGTAACGGGCGGGACTGCCGGCCGGTGCGATCCGGCGGGACAGCCCGGCGCGGGAGAGCGCCCCCAGCACGTCGTAGACCGCCTGTGTGGAGACCGAGTCGATCCGCTCGCGTACCCGTCGGGTGATCTCGTCGACGTCAAGGTGACCGCCGTCCGCCAAGACGTCGAGTACGGCGAGGCGTGGCCGGGTGACCCGCAGGCCGTGCGACCGCAGCAGATCCTCACCCCTGGACATGTGTCAATGACAGCACGCTCGCACCGACCGGACAACAGACCGGCGGGTTCGGTGGCTCGGGCCACAGCCAGCCCTTCCGGGTGACGTGTCGGTGAACCCTGGGCGCCGATGGGCCGTGTCAAGCAGAAGCGCACTGGGCGGGGCCCACCCCGGCCCGTACGCTGACAGGTCACGATCACCTACCGCCGGAGGTGCGGATGTTCGAGAAGGCGCTGGGCCTGCCCATGCACGTGCTCGTCGTGCATGCGGTCGTGGTCTTCGTACCACTGCTGGTGTTGCTCGCCGCCGCGTACATCGCGCTGCCGAGATTCCGTTCCCGCCTGGACTGGGCGGTGGCGGTCCTCGCGATCGCCGCGCCGATCACGGCGTTCGTCGGCAAGCAGTCCGGCGAGGCCCTGCAGGAACGGCAGATCGCCAGAGGCTTCTCCGGCGAGATCATCGACCAGATGAACGCGCACGCCGCCTACGGTGACGTGCTGTTCCTGATCACGCTGGGTCTCGCCGTGGTGACGATCCTGCTGCTGGTCGCGACCAGCAGCCACCCCCGGGCGCCGAAGCTGCCGACCTGGTCGACGCCGGTGCTGTCGGTGCTGGTGATCGGGGCGGGTGTGGCCGCGCTCGTCTACGTCTGGCTCACCGGTCACTCGGGTTCCGAGATGGTCTGGGGCAACACCTTCGACTGACGGCCCGCCTCGTTCAGAGGAACGCCCGCGAGCAGAGCAGGCAGACCACCACCACGAGGACGGCGCCCGCGATCCCGCCGATCACCCAGGTCACCCGCTGCGCCCGCTGCTCCTGCGTGTCCAGCGCCGTCATGTCCTGTGCCGGTAGCCGCCGTGGCGGTGCCGCCTGGAGATGCACCGGCGGACGCCATCCGGGCGGCGGCGCGGTGGTGGGCGGTGGCCCGCCGTACCCGGCCGGTCGGTGACCACCCGAGGAGCCGGCGCCCGGACCGGTCGCGACGTCGTCGGCGGGGGCCGTCGGCGGACGCCAGGGATCGTCGGACGCGGGTCGGCGTGGCACGGGGGCGCCCGGTGCGGGCAACCCGCCGGCACCGGGTGGGGACTCCGGCCGGGGGTCGGGCGGGGACTCCGGCCGGGCACGGGTGGCGGACTCCGCACCGGTGTCGGGCGTGGGCCCGTCCCCGGTGACGGGCCGGCGCCAGGGATCGTCGGAGGCCGGGCCGGGGTGGGGCGTCGTCACGCCGTCCGACGCTACCAACGACCGGTGTGCCACGCCGTCGGCCGCGCCGTGACCCCGTACGCCGTGCTCGGTCAGCCCGCACAGTCCGTGGTCGGCGGTTCGGGAGCGGTCCGGTGGTTGCGTTAGCCTTGGCGCTCGTGACGAGTGGGAATCCCGGTGGGCGGCGCGACGACGATCGCGCGGTCGACCTGAGCGACGACGACTTCGTGGTGCTGCCGGAACAGAGCGCCGACGACACCGATCGCGGGTGGGGCGAGCGGACCGGCGGCAACGACGACCGGCTGCTCGCCGAACGCCCGCCGCACTGGCACTGAAACGCCCTGCCGAGCCGGGACCGCGCCGGGCCGTCGCCCGGCGACCGTCGCGATCGACGAGGCGGGGCGACGCGTACCCGGTCGGGGCCCGGTCAGGGGGTGCTGGCCGCCGCCGGAGCCTTGCTCGTGCCGCCGCCGGAGGAGTTGCCCGACGAGCCGGTGCTGCCACCCGACGTGCTGCTCGACGAGGAGGTCGAGCCGGTCGAGGAGGACGACGACTCGGACGTACCCGACTTGCTCGGGCTCGACGTGGTGTCGGTGCTCGCCGAGCCGTTCGAGCGGGAGTCGGTGCGGTAGAAACCGGAGCCCTTGAAGACGATGCCGACGGAGTTGAAGACCTTCCGCAGCCGCCCCTCGCACGCCGGGCAGTCGGTCAGCGGCTCGTCGGAGAAGGACTGCACCGCCTCGAGCTGGTGACCGCACGTGGTGCAGGCGTACTGGTACGTGGGCACGTTCTCCTCCGGGTCTGACACGGCCGGTTGGCACTCGACGTATTCGAGTGCCAATGGTGCGTCATCGGGGGCCGGTTCGTCCAGCGGAAGTGTGTGGCGCGACACCCGAGAGCGGGAGCAGGCCGCCGCTCGGGGTGAGCGCCGCGCGTACCGGACGGTCGTGGGGCTCGGCCGGGACCTCGTCGAGCAGCTCGCCGTCGTACAGCGGCGTCACCGTGAGGGCGGTCGCCGGCACCCGGGCCAGCGCCCGGTCGTACGAGCCGCCACCCCGACCCAGGCGTACGCCCCGGCGGTCGGCGGCCAGGGCGGGCACCACGACCACTTCGGCCGTGGCGATCGCGTCGAGACCCAGCCGAGGGGTGTCCGGCTCGCGGATGCCCCGACCGGCGGCGACCATCGCGTCGGCTCCCGCCCAGCGGGCCCAGTCCAGGTCCAGGTCGTCGCGGAGCACCGGCAGCAGCAGGTCGGCGCCGGGCGGCAACGCGTCGGCGAGCACCGCCGGCAGGTCCGGGCCGCCCGGCTCACCGCCCACCGGCGCGTACGCGGCCACCCGGGTCGGCCGTAGTCGGCGTACCAGGTCGACGAGTGCGGCCTGGACGGCTCCGGCGGCGCTCTCCCGCTCGGCGGCGGTGTACGCCCGACGGCGGGCCAGCAGCGTCACCCGTGCCGCCCGCTTCGCGTCATGCGTCACTTCCGCTCCTTCCGCAAATTCAGGCACGCAACACCCCTCACGCAACGCCTTTCCCGCCGTTGCTCTGTGTCAGCATCGCAGGCGACGGTCGCGCAACTTCCGGGGGGAAGGTGAGGCGTTGACGCTACGGGGGCGGTTGACCGCGTCGTTCCTGGCCGTGGCGTTCGGCCCGGTCCTGCTCGGTGCCGTCTTCGTCGCCTCCACCGTGGCGACCATGGACCGCAGCCGCGCCACCGAGCGGCTCGCGGTGGCCGCCACCGCCGTGCGCACCTCGATCGACGCGCTCTGCCAGCAACTCCGTGCCGCCGCGGACGCGGTCGCCCTCACCGCCGACCGGCCGGGTGCCGCCAGCCAGGTGGTCAGCCGGGGCCTGGCCTCGGCGGTGCTGGTCACCGACGTGACCGGCCGGGTCAGCTTCGCCACCCCGGACGCCCCACCGGCGCCCTGGCGGGACTGCGGCCCAGCGGAGCCGCCCGTGATCGGTCTCGGCGCGGTCTCCGCCGGGCCGGTCGGTGCGCTCGCCGTCCGGGTGGAACTGCGCGACCCGACCGGAACGGCGCTCGGCACCGTCTCCGCCGCCCAGCCGGTCGACCCCCGGTTCGTGGCGCGTCTCGCGGCGGTGACCGGCGTCGCGGTAACCCTGCTCGACGGCGGCGGCGTGCCGCACGTCGCGCACACCACGGAGTCGGCGAACGGCCGGGACGAGGTGGTCGCCGCAGCCGCGTCGCTGCGCGGTGAGCGGGTGACCGGCACGCCGGACGGCCGGTACCTGCGCCGGGCCGGCCCGACCACCGGCCAGCCGCTGCACCTGGTGCTCTCGGTGCCCAGCGACCAGCCTCCCGGGCTGCACGCCGTGCTGGTCGGCGTGGTGCTGCTCGCCGCCCTGCTGGGGGTGGCCGCCGCCTGGCGACTGGCGCGGGTGACCACCCGCCCGCTGGTGGAACTGGCCGGCGCGGTGGACCGGGTGGCAGCCGGTGACCTGACCGCCCGGGTGCCGGTACGCAGTGACGACGAGGTCGGCCGCCTCGCCGCCGCGTTCAACCGGATGGCCCAGGAGACCGGTGGCTACCTGGCGGCGTTGGCCAGCAGCCGCGACCAGCTACGCGGGCACCTCGCGGTGCTGGGCGACACCCTGGCCAGTACGCACGACCTGCAACGGATCCTGCGGGTGATCCTGCGCAGCGCGCTCGCCGCGACCGGCGCCCGGGCCGGTGCGGTGCTGCTCACCGAGCCCGGCGGCGTGCTGGTCGCCCAGTGCTCCGAGGGGCTCGACGGGTACTGGCCCGGCACCGGGTCGGTGCCGGTGGGCAGCGGTCTGCTGGGCGAGGTCGCGGCGACCGGCCGACCCTGCCGGGGACGGGTGGACCCGGCCGACACCGACGGCGAACCGCCCTGCCGGACGTACGTCGCGGTGCCGTTCACCACGCCCGAGGCGACCGTGCGCGCCGAACCCGGCCCGGGGTGCGACGCCGCGACCGCCGGGACCCGGCCGGACGCGCCGGAGACAGTGCTCGGCGTGCTCGCCCTCTACGACCGACCGGGCGGAGCCGAGTTCGACGACGACGACCTGGCGACGCTGCGCACCTTCGCCGGGCACGCGGCGGTGGCGGTGGAGAACGTCCGCGTCCACGAGGAGGCGCAGCGGCTCTCGCTCACCGACCCGCTGACCGGGCTGTGGAACTACCGCTACCTGCGCGAGTCGGTGCGTCGCGAGGTGGAACGGGCCAGCCGGTTCGGTCGGACGGTCAGCGTCCTCGTGCTGGACCTGGACCGGTTCAAGCGGATCAACGACACGTACGGGCACCCGGCCGGGGACACCGTGCTGGCCGAGTTCGCCCGACGCGTACGGGGCGAGATCCGCGAGGTGGACCTCGCCTTCCGGCAGGGCGGGGAGGAGTTCGTGGTGCTGCTGCCGGAGACCGACGCCCGGGGCGCGACCATCGTCGCCGAGCGGCTCGCCACGGCCGTCCGGGACAGCCCGGTCTCCGTGGCGGGGCACGCCGGGGTGCCGGACCACGTCCCGGTGACGGTATCGATCGGGATCGCCGTCTTTCCGGACCACGCCGACACCGGACCGCAGGTGCTCCAGGCGGCCGACGAGGCGCTGTACGCCGCCAAGTCGGGTGGCCGGGACACCTGGCGGCTGGCTCCCGCCCGCGAGGCGTCCGCCACCCGGGAGCTACCGGTGCTGGTGGCGACCCGTAGCCCGCGGGACGGTCTGCCCCGGGCCGGACCCGAGGGCGATCCGGGCGAACCGACCACCGGCGACGAACCGGCCGGGGCCGGTTCCGCCGGGACCGGCAGAACTGCCCCGGCGGGCGGCGCGTCTTCCGGTCCTCACCCGCCGCGTCACGGCCCCGGCCGATAGTCTCGCGACATGTCGGAGCACTCAGCGAACCCCTCAGCGACCGCCGCCACCGGTCGTCCCCGTGCCGTCAAGGCCGTCATCCCGGCCGCCGGCCTGGCCACCCGGTTCCTGCCGGCGACCAAGGCGGTACCCAAGGAGCTGCTACCGGTCGTCGACCGCCCCGTGTTGCAGTACATCGTCGAGGAGGCCGCCCAGGCCGGTATCGGCGACGTGCTCCTGATCACCGGGCGCGGCAAGACATCGATGGTCGATCACTTCGATCGCCGCCCCGACCTGGAGGAGCGGCTCGCGGAGAAGCCCGAGCTGCTGGCCGCCGTCAAGCGCACCGAGGAACTGGCCGCCATCTACACCTGCCGGCAGCCCGAGCAGCTCGGCCTCGGCCACGCCGTCGGGTACGCCGAGTCGCACGTCGGCGACGAGCCCTTCGCGGTGATGCTCGGCGACGAGTTCGTCAACCTCTCCGAGCCGCTGCTGCCGGCCATGTTGGAGCTGCAGTCCCGTACCGGTGGCGTGGTGCTCGCCTTCTTCGAGGTCGACCCGGCGGAGACCACGCGCTACGGCATCGCCTCGGTCGAGCCCGCCGAGTCCGAGCTGACCGACATCGGCGAGGTCGTCCGGGTCACCGGCATGGTGGAGAAGCCCAAGCCGGAGGACGCCCCGAGCAACCTGGCCGTGCTCGGCAGGTACGTCCTGCCGGGCAGGATCTTCGACGCGATCCGGCGTACCGAGCCCGGCAGCGGCGGCGAGATCCAACTCACCGACGCCATGGAGCTGCTGCGGACCGAGGGCACTCCGGTGCACGCGATCGTCTACCGCGGCACCCGCTACGACACCGGTATGCCGCTGGGCTACCTGCAGACCGTCGTCCAGATCGCCGCCGAACGCGAGGACCTGGGCAGCGAGTTCCGCAAGTGGCTGACCGAGTTCGTCAACTCCGACGCGTCGGGCGGTCCGAATACATGACCGCGACGGCCGACGCCGAGGCGGCCGAAAACGGGTTGACGCCGCTCGCCGACTACCTGGGCAGTGTGCTGCGCAGGTTACGTGCGCTGCCTCCGCTCGACCTCGACCTCACCCAGGCGCACGGCAACGTCCTCGCCGAGGACGTCGTCGCTCCGCACTCGTTCCCGGCCTTCGACCAGGCGGCCGTGGACGGGTACGCCGCGCGCTGGGAGGACATCGCCGGCGGGACCCGGGGCGTGGGATACGTCCCGGCCCAGTCCGGCCGTCCGGGTGGTCGCACGATACGCCTCAACGTGGTCGGTGACCTCGGCGCGGCCAGTTGGCGGCCGGTCCGGCTCACCCCCGGCTCGTGCTTCTCGGTGGCCGCCGGAGCGCCACTCCCGGTCGCCGCCGACGTGGTCGTCCCGGTCGAGTGGACCGACCAGGGCATGGCCGCGGTGGAGATCTTCCGCGCCCCGAAGCGGGGCTACGGCGTACGCCGGGCCGGTGAGGAGGTGGCCGCCGGCACGATGCTCGCCCGCGCCGGCACGTACGTCTCACCGGCGCTGGTCGCGGTCCTCGCCGCCACCGGCATCGGGCACGTGGTGGTCCGCCCCAGCCCCCGGGTGGTGATCGTGGCCACCGGCGACGAACTGGTGGACGTCGGCCGGGGCAGCCAGCCCGGCCAGGTGGTGGACGCCAACTCGCACGCGTTGACCGCGGCGGCGGCGGAGGCGGGTGCCCTGGCGTACCGGGTGGGCATCTGCGACGACGACCCGGAGGGGCTGCGCGGCCTGCTGGAGGACCAGACCCTGCGGGCCGACCTGATCATCACCACCGGCGGCACCGGCACCGGCCCCGGCGACATGGTCCGCCGCATCCTGTCCCGGCGGGAGGGCAGCCGCGCCGGACCGGTCACCTTCACCGACGTGGCGCTCTATCCGGGCACCGCGCTCGGCTTCGGCACCGTCGGCGCCGAGGAGGTGCCGGTGGTGTGTCTGCCCGGCGACCCCGGTGCGGCGATGATCGGTTTCGAGGTGCTGGCCCGTCCCGCGATCAACCTGCTGGCCGGCGCCGAACCGGTGTTCCGCCCCAGCGTGCGGGCGCACCTGCTGGAGACGGTCTCCTCGCCGGTGGGTCTGCGCGAGTTCCGGCCCGCGCACGTCGCCGAGCGACGGGGTGGGGGTTACACTGTCCAACCGCTCAACGGCGGTCCGTTCACCCTCTCCGGTCTGGCGGAGGCGAACGGACTTCTCGTTCTCGGTGAGCGGGTCACCGCCGCCGCTGCCGGCTCCACCGTGGACGTGCTGCTGCTCGACCGTCGACGGTGAATCCGGGTGACGCTCGGGAGTGGAGGAGTGGTGCGGTTCCGACGGGCTCCCGGCTGGCCGGTGGTGCTCTCCGACGGTCCGGTGCTGCTGCGACCGTACCGACGCTCCGACGCGGCGGCCTGGTCCGAGGTGCGCTGCGCCAACCGGGAGTGGCTGGCCCCGTGGGAGTCCACGCCGGCCGGTGGCTGGACCGAACTGAACTCGCCGGCCACCTTCCGCTGGGTGTACCGCGACCAGCGGCGGTCGGCGCGTACCGGCGAGGGCATGCCGTTCGCGGTCTGCCTCTATGCCGACGGCCTGGAACGTCTGGTCGGGCACATCAACATCGGCAGCATCGTGCGTCGGGCGTTCTGCTCCGGCTACGTCGGGTACTGGGTGGACCGTCGGGTCGCCGGTCAGGGCGTGATCCCGACCGCGATGGCGCTCGCCGTCGACCACGCCTTCGGCCCGGGTGGACTGCACCGGGTGGAGGTCAACATCCGGCCGGAGAACGGGCCGTCGCGTCGCGTGGTGGAGAAGCTCGGCTTCCGCGAGGAGGCGTACCACGCGCGCTACATGCACATCGACGGTGCGTGGCGGGACCACATCGGGTACGCGATGACGAGCGAGGAGATCGCCGCCGAGGGCGGGCTGCTGGCCCGTTGGCACCGGCTGCGCGCCCGTACGCCGTGAGCCGTCCCACGTGCGGAATCGGCGCGGCGCGGTGGTTCCGGCCAGCCTGACCCGTAACCTCAGGTAACTGCAAGCTGCGGCAGGCGCTGCCCGCTCCGCATGATTCACGTCGCCGACGCCGATCGGTGAAAGATCCTGCGGCCGGTCGGCGGTTGCTCCGAATCTTGGTGACGGGAGGGGTGAGGGTGCCGACCTCGGTGCTCCTCGCCGTCCTCGCCGCCGCCGGTCTGCTCGCTCTCGCTCCGGCGCTGGTTCGCCGGTACGACGCCGCCGAGCGGTTGGTGGCGGAGCGGGCGCAGTCGACGGCGCGGGTGCTCCAGCGCCGCCGACGACGCCGCACTGTCCCCGGCCGCCGACCGGTCAACCCGTCGCGCGCCCTCGTCGTCACCCTCAGCGAGAACCCCAGCTCGGGCCAGCTCGCCGCCCCGGTCTCCGGCCCACCCGCACCTCGCACCGGTGACTCCCCGCGCGGCTCCGCATCGGCCCGTTCCGGCAGTGCGGCTGCGGGCGATCCGGCGTCGACCGGTTCCGGCGCCGCCGACAGCGCTCCCGCGTCGCGTCGGTCCGGCCGTCCGAGTCGGCTGCGCTCCGTCACGCCGGCCGGGAGCCGTCCACGCCGCCGCGCCGACCGCCGACGCCCGCACACCCCCGCCGTCTACCGCCGCCGTCGGGTCCTCGCCGCCCTGGTGCTGCTCAACGCCGTCGAACTGGTCGGCGTCCTGGTGGTCGGCCCCGGCTTCTGGATCAGCTTCGCGGTCACCGGCACCCTGCTCATCGTGTACGTCGTCCACCTGCGCGCCCGCGCCCTCGCCGACCGCCGTCGACGGCGTGCCCGGGCCCGCGAGGCCGCCTGGCTGGCCGCCCGGCAGGCCGAGGTGCGCCGCGAACAGGCACGCCGCGCCGCCGCTCGCCGGGAGGCCCAGCGTCGCCTGGCCGCCCAGCGGGAGTCCGTCCGGCGTTCCGCCATGGGCCTGGATCGCCCCGCCGACCTGCCGCAGGTCGCCAGCGGCGGCTCGGTCTCCTACCGCCGCGCCGGTGGCCTGCGTGGTCGCCCCTACGAGGCCGGCCGCGGCTCGCACAGCGCCTGACCTCCTGTCCGAGGGCTCGCCACCCCGTGCAGGGTGGAGGCCGGTCGCCAGGCAGCAGTTTCACGGTTGTTGCTGCCTCGGCGGTGGGTGAAGGCGGCAATATCGGGGATTCTGCTGCCTCGTGGGGGCCGAGGAGCCAGGTGTCCGGGGTGTGGGGATCTTGGGGCGTCGAGCGGGCGGGGCGGTTCGCGGCGAAGGCGGTCGACCTGTTAGCCTTGTCGCCGGCCCGCCTGGTGAAAGCCGGGTGGGACCGAAGCCGGTAAAACGGCGGAGGGGCTGTGGCGCAGACTGGTAGCGCACCTCGTTCGCATCGAGGGGGTCAGGGGTTCAAATCCCCTCAGCTCCACCAGCAACATCAATGGCCAGCGGAAACGCTGGCCATTGATCATTTGGCACAGATCCGGCACAACTCAGCCCGGAAGCGCCGACCCCGAGCGGTTCCCCGCACCCTTCCGAAGCGCCGTGCTGACCATGTTGCGGCGCCCTGCGGCCCGCCGCCGTACCACGCCGGGACGCGCGTGCGGCCGGGCGGCCGGTCACGCCCCGGCACGCACGGCGCAGCCATGGAGCAGGAACGGAGACAGCCGGGGCGTCAGCCGCAGGCTCATGGCCCCGGACGAGTCCTCAGGGGCCACGGACGGGTCACCCACGAGCCGCTGTGGCGGTGTCCGCGGGGTGCCGGTCCGTGACCCGGAAGCCGAGTCCGATCCCGGGCACCCTCAGGGAGACCGGGAGGTGCGGGTGGGGTGTCAGTTCTCCGGCTGGATGCTGGCGAGCAGTTCGGTGACGTGGGTCTTGATGTCGTCGCGGACGTGGCGGACGACGTCGAGGGGTTGGCCGGCGGGGTCGGTGAGTTTCCAGTCTTCGTAGCGTTTGCCGGGGAAGACGGGGCAGGCGTCGCCGCAGCCCATGGTGACGATGACGTCGCTGGTTTCGGCGGTGTCCCAGGTGAGTCGGGTCGGGGTCTGGTCGGTGATGTCGATGCCGACTTCCCGCATTGCTTCGACGGCGGTGGGATTGATCTGGTCGGTGGGCGCGCTGCCGGCGGAGCGGACCTCGACGGTGTCCCCGGCGAGGTGGCGGAGCCAGGCGGCGGCCATCTGGGAGCGGCCGGCGTTGTGGACGCAGACGAACAGGACGCTGGGCTTGTCGGTCATCGAGCTGCGCTTTCTCGGGTGGGGTGGGGCACGACCACCGCGTCGGCGGCGTGCCCGGCGTGGGGGTACCAGGCGGCGAGGGCGGCGACGGCCACCAGGCCGCCGACGAGCTGGGCGGCGACGAAGCCGGGCACGGAGGCGGGGGCGATGCCCGCGAAGGTGTCGGTGAAGGCCCGGCCGATGGTGACCGCAGGGTTGGCGAAGGAGGTCGAGGAGGTGAACCAGTAGGCCGATCCGATGTAGGCGCCGACGGCGGCCGGGGCCACGGTGGTGCGGCCGGAACGGGCGAGGGCGAAGACCAGGAGGACCAACCCGGCGGTGGCGACCACCTCGGCCAGCCACAGATTTCCGCCGGTGCGGTCGGTGTGGGACCAGGTGACCGGCGGGAGCCCGAACATGAGGGCGGCCAGAACCGCCCCGGCGACGGCCCCGGTGACCTGCGCGCAGACGTAGGCGGCCAGGCCCCGGAGAGTCAGACCGGTCCCGGACCGGCGGCCGAGCCACCAGTCGACGGCCGAGACGACCGGATTGAAGTGCGCGCCCGACACGGGGCCGAACATCAGGATCAACGCGCCCAGAGCGAGGGCGGTGGCGACCGCGTTCTCCAGGAGCTGGAGGCCCACATCCGTCGGGGAGAGCCGGGTGGCGGCGATCCCGGAGCCGACGACGGCGGTGACCAGCAGGGCCGTGCCGGTGAACTCTGCGCTTGCCCGCCGGGTCAGCGCGAGGCTCACCCGGTGACCCGGGGGGCCGTGGGGATGTCCAGCAGTGCGCCGAGCTGGCGGAAGGCTTCCGGGCGGACCCGGTACCAGACCCAGGTGCCCCGCCGCTCGGAGTCCACCAGGCCAGCGTCCCGCAGCACCCGCAGATGGTGGGAGATGGTGGGTCCGGACAGGTCGAACGCCGGGGTCAGGTCACAGACGCAGATCTCCGGCACCGAGGCGATCATCGACATCAGCCGGAGTCGGACCGGGTCGCCCAGGGCCTTGAACATCGGGGCGACCACCGCCGCCTGGTCGTCGTCCATCGGACGGGCCGCGATCGGGGCGCAGCAGGCCACCGCGTTCAGGTCGACCACCGGCACGGCTTGTTTCGACATGCGTCTAGGTTGACAGATTTCAAAACAAGAGGCAACGTGGGGGCTGATTCGAAAATCATCTAGGCAGGACGGGTCGCGGTGATCGTGGCCCTGCCGAGAGGAGACAGCCCATGTCCCGCGTTCAACTTGCCCTGCGCGTGTCCGACCTCGAAGGCTCCGTGGCCTTCTACGCGAAGCTGTTCGGTGTCGAACCGGCCAAGCGCCGCCCCGGCTACGCCAACTTCGCCGTCCAGAACCCGCCGTTGAAGCTCGTGCTCCTGGCGGGCGAGCCCGGCCAGCCGACCGTGCTGGACCACCTGGGCGTCGAGGTCTCCACCACCGAAGAGGTCAACGCCGCCACCCGGCGCCTCACCGAATCCGGCCTGATCACCCTGGAGGAGAACAGCACCGAATGCTGCTACGCCCTCCAGGACAAGGTCTGGGTGCGTGGCCCCGGCGACGAACCCTGGGAGGTCTACACCGTCAAGGCCGACTCCGACCACCTGGAGAAGACCACCGCGAGCGCCTGCGACACCCCCGCCACCGACAAGCAGCCCGCCACCACCGGCACCTGCTGCTGACCGCACCCGACCACAGCGGCAGACGTCCCGCCCGCAACGCCCGGACTCTCGCGAGACAGTACGAGCCGGGCGGCGGGCGGGACGGTGGCAAACACGGTGACCGGATGGTCGGCGGTCGGCGGGGTGGCAGCGGTGGGTGATATCGGATGGTCTTGTGATCCTCCGGCAGATGGTCTCCGCCGGAGCGCTGCTGCCACACCTGGTCGGCCACTGTGGGCGAGACCGCCTGATCAGGCCGACCACGCCCGCCCGCTGCGTCACGTCACGCACCGGAAATCCGGGGCGGTCGAGGTCAGCAGGGCCGTCCTCGCGGGCACTTTCCACGCCCGGTCCAGTTCGGCGGCGAGTGTGCCCAGCAGACGCGGTACGTCCGTGGCGGCCGAGTCGTGCATCGCCTCGACGACGACCAGCACGGTGGAGGTCTCCTCGCGCACCGCCGACCAGCCGCTCTGTCTGTTGGTCCAGCGTCGGGCGTGGGCCCGTCCGTGCGGGTCGGCGAAGATCACCTCACCGGGGTCGGGCCGCTCCTCGGCCCCGCTCAAGGTCAGGTAGCGCTCGTCGCCCCGGGCGTGCCGAACCTCGATGCCACCGCCGACGCGATCGACGTCGAGGATTCCGACCGGGATCGCGTACGCGGCCGAGACGGCGTTGCCGAGGTCGACGAGCGGGTGCACCCGGGGCAGGTCACCGGTGGTACGCAGCCGCCGCAGCAGGGACTCCGACGCGCAGCGGTACCTGGTCGGCGCCAGCCCCATCCGGGCGAATGCCCGACGCCACGCCTGGATCTCCGCAAGACCCGCTTCGCTGCCGGCGGCGAGCCGCTGCCGGGCCTGCGCCAGCAGGTCGGCCAGCGGCAGTTCGGCTCGCGGCTCACCGGCGACGCCCTCGGCGTACAGCACGCCGGCGACCAGTGGCGGATGCTCGGCCCGGACCTCGGGAGAGTGCTGAAAGTACACGCCTCGACTCCTCACGCCTCGGCGCGGGCCAGCAGCAGGCCCAGCGCCAGGAACGACCCGGCGAAGCACCGGCGCAACCAGTCGGCCACCCGGGGGCGGTCGAGCACGCGTCGGCGTACGGCGGCGGCTCCCAGGCCATAGCCGACGAAGACCACCAGCGTGGTGGCGGTGAACACCGCGCCGAGCCCGAGCATCCGGCCGAGGGCTCCCGGCGTCTCCGGGTGGACGAACTGCGGCAGGAACGCCACAAAGAAGATCGTCAACTTCGGATTGAGCAGGTTCATCAGCACCGCCGAGACGATGACCTTGCCCGCCGGACGGGTGGGGGAGGTGTCGTCCACGGTGATCGCACCCCGGTCCCGCAGCGTGGCGAAGGCGAGCCAGAGCAGGTAGCCCACGCCCAGGTACTTGACCAGGTCGAAGGCGAGCGCGCTGGAGTGCAGCAGCGCGGCGAGCCCGGTCACGGCCGCCACCAGGTGCGGGACGGTGCCCAGGGTGCCGCCCAGCGCGGCGACCAGGGCGGCCCGGCGCCCACCGGTCAACCCGGCGGAGAGTGTGAACAGCACCCCGGCGCCCGGGGTGACGACCACGACGAGCGTGGTCAACAGGAACGCGATGGTCACGAGGTTGCTCCCTGGTCCGGTGATGGCACACCGGCAACCCTGTCGCCAGAATGGTCCGATGGACAGTGCCAAAACCGCCCCGCCTGACCGGTCCATAACCGAAAGGACGGTCACGCCTCCGGTGGTGGCGGGGCCCCCGGTCAACGCCGGGTCGGACTTCCTGCATCTCGACATCGGGCAGGCTCCGGCGGGTGGGCGGGCGGCCTGGCTTGCCCACCGGCTACGCCGGGCGATCGGCGACGGGGTGGTACCGGTCGGCGCCAGGCTGCCCGCCACCCGGGTACTCGCCGCCGATCTCGGGGTGTCGCGGGGGGTGGTGGTCGAGGCGTACCAGCGCCTGGTGGAGGACGGGCACCTCGCCGGCCGGGGCCGTGCCGGGACCGTGGTGGTCGCCACCGGAGTCGCGGCGCCGCCGGGCGCCGGGACGGGGTGCGGGGCGCGGACCTCGGGGACACCCGGTGTCCGATCGTCGGACGACACCGTCCTGTTCCCGCAGGTGCCCGGCCCGGACGCCTTCGACGCGGTACGCGCCGCCCCGGCGCGGATCGACCTGACACCCGGCGTACCCGATCTGGCGGCGTTTCCCCGCGCGGCCTGGCTGCGGGCCGAGAAGGTGGTGCTGGGGCGGCTGGCCGCATCGGACCTCGGCTACGGCGACCCGTGCGGGACGCCGACGCTGCGCCGCGCCGTCGCCGGGTGGCTGGCCCTCAACCGGGGGATCAGCGTCGACCCGGCCGAGGTGATCGTCACCACCGGGGTGTCGCAGGCGCTCGGCCTGCTCGCCCAGGTGCTGCCGGACGACGGCATCACCACCGTCGGCGTGGAAGACCCCGGTTCCCTCGGCGTCCGGCAACATCTCGACAACTGGCGGCTCGACACGGTGCCGATCCCGGTCGACGCCGCCGGACTGCGGGTGGACGAACTGGCCGCCAGCGGGGCACCTGCGGTGATGCTCACCCCCGCGCACCAGTTCCCGACCGGCGTGGTGCTCGACGGCGAGCGGCGCCGCCGGCTCGCCGACTGGGCCCGCAGCGGCGGTCTGGTCATCGAGGACGACTACGACGCCGAGCACCGCTACGACCGCCCGCCGGTGCCCGCGCTGCGGGCCACCCTGCCGGAGCGGGTCTGCTACGCCGGCAGCGTGTCGAAGCTGCTCGCCCCGGCGCTGCGGATCGGTTGGCTGCTGGTGCCCCACCGGTACCGGGACCCCGTGGTGGCCGCCAAACGCAACGCCGACCTGGGCAACGCGATTCTGCCGCAACTGGTCCTCGCCGAGCTGATCACCTCAGGGGCGCTGGAACGGCAACTGCGGCTGCTGCGCCGCCGGCACGTACGCCGCCGGGACGCGATGATCGCCGCCCTGGCACGTCACCTGCCCAGGGCGACCGTGCACGGAGCAGCGGCCGGGCTGCACCTGACCGTCACCCTGGACGGCAACGTGGTGGACACCGAGTTGGCGGCGGCGACTCTCGCCCGTGGGGTGAAGGTGCAGCCGTTGTCCTGGCACTGCCGCCGGCCGTACCCGCCCGGCCTGGTCCTCGGCTACGCGGCCAACTCCGCCTCGGCCATCGAGGAGGGCATCGCCACCGTGGCCGCCGCGCTGCGCTGAGTCATCACGAACGAGGTCCCGGTGTCAGTCGAACAGCCCGTCGAGCGCCTTCTGTTCGAGTTCGCGCCAGCGCTGGGCGTCCTTCAGCGCCTTGGCGATCTCCTTCTCGTCGAGGTGGTGCGCGCCCTCCTCACGGATGCACGCGACGCTGAACGGCCCGCCGACCGACGGCGAGGTCCGCTCCAGCGCCTCCAGCACCCGTATCACGCCCACCACGCCGTACTCGACGGTGCGCGTGGTCATCCGGAAGTGGGACAGTAGCGCGCCGGCCTGCTGGGCCATGGGGGCGCCGGAGCCGATGGCGTGGAAGCCCACGTCCTCGTAGCGGCCGATGAGCCCGTTTGGGTTGATTTCCACGATCCACGGCCCGCCCTGGCTGAAGCCGACCGCGAGCAGGTACGCCGACACCCCGCCGCCGTTGGGCTCGCCGGGCACGTCCGGGATGTAGTTCTTGTAGTGCTTCTTGAAGATGGGCAGGACGCGCTCCTGCAACTCGTCGCCGATGTCGGGGGCTTCGAGGATGGCGGTGGCCGATTCCTCCAGGAGGGGACGCAGGTCGTTGAGTACGCCCCGCGCGCCACTGCCGCCCCAGGCGGCGGAGGAGCCCAGCGGATGAAGCTTCTGGGCGGGGAAGCTCAGACCACGGTCGCTCTCGGTGATCTGGGAGTCCGCGCCGATCACCACCCCGTCGCTGCAGACAACGGCGAGTACGACGGTCATGGAGTCCTCCTGCGCAGGGGTAAGGGGTATCAGGCGCGAGGTACCCGACATGCCGTCTGCCTACACACCGACAGGTGTCGACCCGTTCGCTCGAACGACCTGCGGCCGGCGTCGAAGCAGCGGGCGCGGAGCAGGTCAGGACGGTTTGCGGAGTTCGGCCGCGCCGAAGGACACCGAGAACCGCTTGCACCAGATCGAGACGCTGCGGAAGTCGTCGAGATTCGCGTCGGCGGGGATGTCGTACACCTGGTCGCCCCGGTTTCCCTTGAGCCGGTCGAGTTCGAGCCATCGCCCGTCGTCGAAGACGTGCCAGCCGTCCCGGCCGGCGATCACCGGCTGGTCGGTGAGCCAGACTCGCAGGTCGGGGCCGTTGGAGGTGGACAGGTCCTGGAGTGCCAGCCGGTGACTGCCGTCCGCGAGCCGGATCAGTCGGGCGGTGCCGGTGGTCTCGTGTTCGTGGGTGACGAACTCTCCGCTGGCCAGCAGCCTGTTCCTCGGACTCGGCGCGACGGAGACGTCGGCGGCGGAAGGTGACGCCTGGGCGGAGGGGGACCCGGCCGCTGCCGGCGAACCCTCGGGCGCGGGTGCGCCGACCTCCGGCAGTGTCTCGGCGACCACCTGGTTGGTGAACAGCTTCCACGGTTGGAACCAGTAGAGACCGAATGCCGCGCCTGCGCCCAGCAGGACGGCGAGGAGCCAGGTCAGGGGTTTGCGCGTCATCGCCGGAGCCTATGTCGGCGGAAACTCCACCGGCGCTGTCAGTCTATTTCGGATTTCTTACGGTGCGGGGTGCCCGGCGGCTCGCCGGACGAGGAGCCCGGGAAGGCCAGTCGTCACAGGCGACCCGGATGATCGCAATCCTGAGTGAACTGTCAGGATTGCGGGATGACGGTCAGAACTGCCGGCAGGGTCGCCCTGGTCACGGGCGGGAGCCGGGGCATCGGCGCCGCCGTCGCGCGCCGCCTCGCCGAGGACGGGATCGACGTCGCGTTCACCTACCGCACGGCGGGGGACAACGCGAAGTCCGTCCTGGCCGACATCGAGGCGTACGGGCGGACCGGCTTGTCGCTCAGCGCGGACAGCGCCGATCCGACGGCGGTGATCGACGCGGTGGACCGGACGGTGGCCGAGTTGGGGCGGCTGGACATCCTGGTCAACAACGCGGGGGTGTTCGCGGGTGGGCCGATCGAGTCGGTCAGCTTCGACGCGCTGGACCGGGCGGTCGCGGTGAACGTGCGCGGGGTGTACCTGGCCACCCAGGCGGCGGTGCGGCACATGGGCGATGGTGGGCGGATCGTCAACATCGGCAGCAGCTTCGCCAGTCGTGTCCCCGCGCCCGGAGTCAGCGCGTACGCGATGACCAAGAGCGCGGTGAACGGGCTGACCCGGGCCCTGGCCCGCGAACTCGGCCCGCGTGGCATCACCGTCAACCTGATCCTGCCCGGCTCGACCGACACCGACATGAATCCGGCCGACAGCGACGGTGCGGACGCGCAGCGGACGCAGATCGCCCTCGGGCGGTACGCGTCGCCGGCCGACGTGGCCGCGACCGTCAGTCACCTGGTGGGTGACGGCGGCCGGCACATCACCGGTGCGTCGATCGCGATCGACGGCGGTGCGACCGCCTGAGGGGTGGCGTCCCGGCACCGTGGTGACCTAGACTCCAAACCCCGTTCGATCGAAGATCGTCGTTATGGCTTCGACGGTGTCGGCCGACGTGTCCCGGCTACCGGCTGGAGCAGTTGTGGACGAAGGTCACCTGATCGATCGCCGGCGCCTGCTGGGCCTGATCACCGCCACCCTCGCCGTCGGCGTGATCCCGGAGGCGTGGCTCGCCGAGGCGGCGTACGGGGCGACGCCCCGCTGGAACCGACCGTTCGACAAGTGGGTCCCGATCACCTCGTCGTTCGGCGTACGGGTCGACCCGATCACCGGCGAGCGGCGGCAGCACAACGGCACCGACTACAGCTACGGCGGCATCCTCGGCTATCCGGTCCGGTCGATCGCGGCCGGCACCGTCACCGGCGTCACCTACAGCGCCGCCGGGCTCGGTCACCACGCCACGGTCACCCACGCCGACGGGTGGCGCAGCGTCTACGGTCACCTGCGGGACGTACCCGTGGTGCGGGTCGGCGCCCAGCTCGCGGCCGGGCAGCACCTCGGCAACGTCGGGTCGACGGGCCGCTCCACCGGGCCGCACCTGCACCTGGAGATCTTCCATCCGAACGGGCACCGCGTGGACCCCGAGTCGATCCTCACCGGCGCTCCCTACGCCGGGGCACCCGGCCAGCCACCCGCGATTCTCACCAAGGACGGACTCATGTACCTCATCTGGAGCACCGGCGGCACCGGCTACCTGGTCACCCCCAACCGCGTGATCGGGCTGCGGTCGATGGCCCACTACAACCTGTTCAAGCGGATCATCAACTCGAACCAGGCCGCCGACCAACCCGAGATCTTCAACCAGTTGGAGATCGACCAGATCAACGCGTACCTGAACGGGCACGTCCCGGCCTGACCCGGCGTCAGGTCGCGGCGCTCCGGGCGTCGCCGTCGCGCCCGTCGAGGACGGCGAGCAGGGCCGAGGCGACGAGCGCCACCGGCCGGTCGTCGTCGCGGGTCAAACAGCGCAGCGTGTCCGCCGCGAGGGTCCCCGGCATCTCCGCGAGGGCCTGGGTCAGCCGCATCCGCGCCGCCGAGTCCGCGCCCGGATCGGCGAGTTCGTCGGCCAGCGCAGTCATGATCCGTTCCGCCCACGTCGCGTCCTCGGCGAGGGCGCCCAGCAGTTCGGCCGCCTCGACGTCGTTGGGACCCTCGACCACGAGACCGACAAGCGTCGGCACCGCCCGGGTGTCGCCCCGGGCGCCGAGCGCGAGCGCGGCCGGTCCGCGCACCGCCGGCTCGGCGTCGGCGAGCGCGTCGACGAGGGCGGCACTCGCCTCGTCGCCCGGCAACTCGGCGAGCGCCCGGACCGCGCGCCGCCGCACCTCGGCGTCACCCGAGGTCAGGCCGGACGCCACCCGGGCCACACCGGCACCGGCCGCCCGCGCGAGAGCCCACCGCAGCGCCCCGGCGACGTGCGGATCGGACTCGCCGAGCACCGCCTCGGCCAGCAACTCGGTGGGGGCCGACTCGTGTTCGACCAGGACCGCCTGCTGGCGGCGCGCGGCACTGCCCGATCCGAGACCGTGCAGCAGTTCGATCAGACGCGCCACCTCCGGCCAGTCGGCGGGCCCGGCGGCATCGACCGTGCGGAGCCGGTCGAGCAGCTCACGCTCCCGGTGCAGCCGCTCCTCGGTCCGCCGGATGAGGTCGCCGACCAGCGCCGCCGGGGTGAAGGCGGGGTCGTCGAGGGTGCGACCGATCTCCCGCAGCGACAGCCCCAGCGAGCGCAGCCCCTCCACGTGGAAGATCCGCCGGACGTTCTCCGGGGTGTACTCCCGGAAGCCGCCCACGGTGCGACCGGTGGGACGGACCAGCCCGAGCGCGTCATAGTGCCGGAGCATCCGGGCGCTCACCCCCGACCGTCGTGCCACCTCACCGATCAGCACCGGGTGTCTCCTCCCGGTCCGGGCCGAGCACCGCGACCCTTCTCGCCTCGTGCACGGCGAGGTCGAATCCGGCCTCCGGGGCGAGCAGCAGGCGTTCGGTTGCGCGCGCGTGCGCCCGTACCGCCGGGTCCCGGTGGGTGGCCCCCGCCGCCAGGACCGGCTCGACCACGTCGGCCAGCTCGACGAGGGCCTGGCTCAGACTGAGCTGGACCTCCCGGTCCCCGCGACCGAACTGCGTGGCCAGCTCCGTGGCCAGTGCCGACCGCTCCGCGTCGGGTACGAGCACGACGGCCGTTCGCCAGGCGGTCCGCGCCACCGTGTCGTCGGCGTCGCGCAGCAACGCGGTCGTGATCGCCGGCCAGACGCTCCGGTCCCTGATCTTGGACAGGCTGTGCAGCGCCTGACTGCGGGCCTGGGCATGGGTGGAGTCGAGCTCCGCCAGCAGCCTCGGCACCGTGACCTCCGACGGCAGCCGGGTCAGCGCCCAGGTGAGCATGTCGCGCACGAAGAAGTCCGGTTCGACCCCGCCGCGCGCCACGAGTACGTCCACGGCACCGGGATGCGGGTGCGTACCGAGGGCCAGGGCCGCGTTGAGCCGCCTCGACGGGTCGTCGGCGGACAACGCGCCGACCACTCGTGCGTCGGGCGTGGGCTGGTCGGTCGAGTCGATGGGAACCACCTCCGACCACCAGTGAAGACCTTGACACCGTGACAGGGTCAAGTCTCACCTGTTCCCTAGACTGCCGTGGTGCGATACGACCAGCTCGAAACAGCGATCCGTCGGCTCGTGGACACGGCCGGGGAGGACGAACTCCGGGTGTTCGGCGTCGAGACGGTGGCCCGCCTCGTACGCGACGAGGGACTGGTCGACGTCGCCGCCGACGGGGAACTGGACGAGGACGCCGCGGCGGCGTTCGCGCTCGCCCGGAAGACCGTCGGGACGGCCGACGCCGCCACGTCACGTGCGCTGATCACGCGGATCGAGGAGGGCGCCCTCACCGACGGCGACATGGACCCGGACCTGCTCATCGCCCTGATCGCGCTCGAACACTGGACGACGTACCTGGAGACCGGGCAGCGCGACGAGCTCTACGAGCTGGCGCTCCGCTCCGTCGAGGAGGTCGACCACCAGGTCTCCGCCGACCTCGACGACTTCCTGGCCACCCCTGAGATGGCCGCCGAGTACGAGCGGATCGCGCGCCTGCTGCAGGGCGGGCCCCCGGCCTGAGGAACTACCCCTATGGTGGGTCGATGGCATCCGTGAAGCAGGTCCAGGTGACCTTCGACTGTGCAGAACCCGAGCGTGTCGCCCGTTTCTGGTGCGAGGTGCTGGGATACGTGGTGCCGCCGCCACCGGAGGGCTTCGCCGACTGGGCGGAGTTCACTCGCGCGTTGCCGCCCGAGCGGCAGGGCGCGGCATTCGCCTGCGTCGACCCGACCGGCGCGGGTCCGAGGCTGTTCTTCCAGCGCGTACCCGAGGGCAAGGTGGTCAAGAACCGGCTGCACCTCGACGTGCGGGCCGCCACCGGGCTCGTCGGCGCGGAACGCGTGGCCGCGCTCGAAGCCGAGGGCGCGCGGCTGGTCGCGCTCGGCGGCGCCCGGGTCCGGCTGCTGGAATCCGACGGCTTCAACGAGTCCTGCCTCGTGATGCAGGACGTCGAGGGCAACGAGTTCTGCCTCGACTGACCGGTTCAGGCCGTTTCAGGTACTCCGGGTGCGCGCGGCGAGCGAAGACCAGCGCTTCCGCGTTGACCTCAAGTTCCCGCCGCCGCGTTGATCAAGAGGTTTTGGTCGCTCCGGGGTGCCGTCGTCGGCGCAAACTTCTTGATCAACGCGTGGGGGGGCGTGAGGTGGGGCGTGTGGGGGGCGGTGTGCTGCGGTGGGGTTTCGTATAGATGACGTTCTCTTGACGGTGGTGATTGTTAGCGCTATCAATGCGGTGGCGGTGTTCCTGTCGTGGTGGAAGGGCGGGGCTATGGTGCGGCGCAGTGTCCGCAGGGTCGTGGCGATGGCGGCGGTCCTGGTGTTGGCGGGAGGCGCCGTGGTGGCGGTGGGGGCGGTGCCGGCGCAGGCCGCCCCGGTCACCTTCACCAATCCACTGGCCGAGCAGCGTGCCGACCCGCACGTCTACCGGCACACCGACGGGTACTACTACTTCACCGCCACCGTCCCGGAGTACGACCGGATCGTGCTGCGCCGTGCCACCACGCTCCAGGGACTGGCCACCGCCGCCGAGCGGGTGATCTGGCGCAAGCACGCCAGCGGCGAGATGGGCGCGCACATCTGGGCTCCCGAGATCCACTTCATCGGCGGCAAGTGGTACGTCTACTTCGCCGCCGGCCGCACCGACGACATCTGGGCCATCCGGCCGTACGTGCTGGAGAGCAGTGCGGCGAACCCGTTGGACGGGCCGTGGGTGGAACGTGGACAGCTCCAACCGGCCCGCAGCGGCTTCTCGCTCGACGCCACCACGTTCGTCCACAACGGAGTCCGCTATCTGGCCTGGGCCGAGTACGCCGGTAGCAACTCGAACATCTACCTGGCCCGTGCCACCAACCCGTGGACGTACGCGGGCACCCCGGCCCTGATCGCCACCCCCACGCACGCCTGGGAGACCCGGGGGTACCGGGTCAACGAGGGGCCGGCGGTGCTGATCCGCAACGGGCGGGTGTTCATGACGTACTCGGCCAGCGCCACCGACGCCAGTTACGCGGTCGGGTTGCTCACCGCCTCGGCCACCAGCGACCTGCTCAATCCGGCGTCGTGGAGCAAGCGGTCCACGCCGGTGCTGGCCAGCGACGCCCGGACGGGTCAGTGGGGTCCGGGGCACAATTCGTTCACCGTGGCCGAGGACGGCAGCGACGTGATCGTCTACCACTCCCGCAACTACGAGCGGTACCTCGGCAACGGCTACGATCCGCTGACCGACCCGAACCGGCGTACCCGGCTCCAGCGGGTCTACTGGAACGCCGACGGTACGCCGAACTTCGGCGTACCGGTGCCGGACGGCCTCAGCCCGGTGCGGTTGCGCGCGCACGACCTGCCGGACCGCTACATCCGGCACTGGGAGTTCCGGGTGCGGTTGGAGCCGAACGTCGCCGTCCTGGCCGACTCGCAGTTCCGGATCGTCGCCGGTCTGTCCGACCCGTCGGCGATCTCGTTGGAGTCGACCAACTATCCCGGCTACTACCTGCGGCACCGTAACCACCAGCTCTGGGCGGAGCGCAGCGACGGCTCCACCCTGTTCCGGCAGGACGCCACGTTCACCCGCCGGGCCGGGCTCGCCGACGCGGCGAAGGTGTCGCTGGAGGCGGTGAACTTCCCCGGCCAGTACGTCCGGCACCGCGACGGGCTGCTGCACCTGGAAGCCGTGTCGGACGCCCCCGGGCGTGCGTCGGCCACCTTCGCCCTGGACTAGGGCCTCTTCCTGGCACGGGCCTTCGACGGCGACCGTGGCCCACCCGACGACACTGATCTATATTGATCGCTTCCGTTGTGGACGTCGACGCGCCACGAGTGCGTCGGTGCGGCGGCAGTCGGGCGAACCCGGCTGCCCGGATCAGGAGGCCCAGTGAAGATCAGCAGCGTGGTCCGTCAGGCCGTCGTCGGTCTGCTCGTCGTCGGCGCGGCACTCGTCCCGGCCGGTGCCGGCCAGGCGCACGCCGTGGCCGACGCGGTCAGCGTCTATCCGCCTATCCAGGGTGCGTCCACCTGGGACCGCTTCGGGCTCTCCGGGCCGGCGAGCCACCACCGGGTCTTCTCGAACTGGGGATATCTCAACGACTGGTCGGTCGACATCTACCGCAACCCCGGCGCGACCGTGGTCTCGCCGTTCGGCACGAAGAGCGCCGCCGGTCATCCGATCTCGGTCCGCGTGGTCACCGTGCGGGCCGGTTGCGCTACCGGGAACCTGGCCGACGGCGGGTACCGCATCGGGCTGGAGGCCCGGGACGACCGGCTCGGTGCGGTCATCGCCCGCGCCGACGTCATGCACGTCGCCAACAAGCCGGCCGGCATCGTGGTCGGCGCGACTGTCGGGCCGTGGACCAAGCTGGGCGAGACCGGCCGGTTCCGCTACTCCAGCTGCTACCAGGTCAACGGCGACTCCGGCGCACACATCCACCTCGAAGTGATCAATCAGCACCGGTACTCCTGCTACATTCGGCGGTCGGCGAACACCGCGTTGACCGACCTGACGGTGATCGGCCGCGCCGGTGTCCACTACTCCGGTGCGCCCCAGGCCTGCTGATCGGAACCGCCGGCAGGTCACGCCCGGGCGCGACCTGCCGGCGGGGTCACCGGACGGGTGGGGTCACGCGCGGACCCGCCGGGCGGACGGGCGGCGGGTCAGGGCGAAACCGACCACGCCGGCCACCGCGGCGAGGACGCCACCGGCGGTGGTCCAGATCCAGCGGGAACCGGCCTCGGGGAGCCACCCGGTGAGGTCGATGTTCCAGCCGTCGTCGTCCTCGTCGACCGGTGCGACCGTCGGCTCCGTGCTCAGCACGGCACCGGCGTTGGTCGGCGCCACCAGCGGGGCTTCCAGCCGACCGTCCTCCGGGGCGCTGCCGGCGTCCCCGCTGGCGGAGATCAGCAGGTCCACGTCGATCGGACGACCCAGGTCGGGCTCGGGCACGTCGACCACGGACAGGCGCACGTAGTACGTGCCGGGCAGCGGATCGGCGGACCACGGCTCCGCCCAGGGCCGGACACGCCGCAGGGTGCAACCGAGGGCCACGGTACCCACCGAGGAGTCGGCGGTCGGGGTCTGCGCGCCGGCCGTACACGCCTGGCGGCGGCGCAGGCCGTCGAAGACCTCCACGGTCCACGTCGACGTGCCGGTGCGCTGCTCGGCGAGGGAGACCGTCGCGGTGATCCCGTGGGTCTCGCCCGCCGCCGCCGGGAACGACCAGTAGAGGTACTCGCCGGTGGAGGCGCCCACCCGCACCGGTTGACCCGCCGCGATCGGGGTGGCGCTGAGGAACGTGGTGCCGGCCTTGGTCACGGTGGCGGCACCGGGTGAGGGAGTGGGGGTGGGTGCGGCCAGCGCCGCGCCCGGGGCCAGGACGATGCCGGCGGCCAGCAGCGCGGCCACGGTTGCCGATCGGGTACGCATCAGTTCTCCCTCCAGGTGGCGACCCACCAGCGGGTGAGCAGGCCGGTGACGAGCCCGGTGAGCAGACCGGCCAGGGTCAGCAGGAGCAGCAGCACCCAGCCGCGTCCCAGGTCCGGCCCGTCCGGAGCGGGGGAGGCGGCGACCACGTCGACGGTCAGTTCGACCGGAATGCCGGGGTCCTTCGCGGTGCCCGACCGGGGCGAGAACATGTTGCTGACCACCAGACAGACGGTGGTCACCGCCGGGGTGGCGCTGGCCGTCGGCGCGGGGGTGGCGTCCTCGTCGCGCTTGGCGTCGTCGCCGTCCTCCGTGGCCGACCAGCGCAGACCGGCCGAGACGACGTCGGTACGTCCGCTGCCGGCGTCCACGCCCCGGACCAGTTCCCGGCCGTCCGCCGCGGTGGCCCGCAGCAGTACGCCGTGGTCGGGATTGATCGGCCGGTCGAGCGCGATGCTGACCGAGGCGCGCAGTTCCTGTCCCGTCCGGACCGGCACCCGGTACCAGCGGTGCTCGGAGAAGGTCTCCCGGTCGGTGTAGACGCCGGGGGAGAGCAGCGGCGCACCCTCGCAGACGTCGGTTCCGTCGACCTTGGCCGGCGTGGTGGCGTACGTGTCTCGGGCCCGGTCGACGAGTTGCTTGAGCCGGTCCGTGAGGTCGTCGGCGCTTGTCGCGGCCGTGTACGTGCCACCCGTGGCGGCGGCGATGCAGAGCAGTTGCTTGCGGACCTTCTCGTCGGGTGCCAGGCCGAGGGTGTCCACCACCAGCGTGGTGCCCTGGGCGGCGAGTTCCCGGGCCACCTGGCAGGGGTCCGGCGGTGCGCAGGTGTCCTCGCCGTCGGTGATCAGCACGATCCGCCGGGCGGTGGTGCCGGTGCCGAGGTCCTTCGCGGCCTCCCGCAGGGCGAGCCCGACCGGGGTGAATCCGGTCGGACGCAGTGTCGCCACGGCGGCCTTGGCCTTCGTCCGGTCCACCGGACCGACCGGCACGATCTGCTGGGTGTCCCGGCAGCCCTGCTGCTTGTCCTGGCCCTTGTAGGTGGCCCCGAGCACCCGGATGCCGAGCTGGGTCTCGTCGGGCAGGGCGTCCACCACCTCGCCGAACGCCTGTTGCGCCACCGAGATGCGGCTGCGTCCGTCGATGTCGGTGGCCCGCATCGAGCCGCTCACGTCCAGCACCAACTGGACGCGAGGCGGCTCGGCGACGGGTTCTGCCTGGTCGTCGTCGGCTCGGGCCGGCGCGGGGCCGGCCAGCGTGGTCGCCGCCAGCAGCCCCAACAGGGCGGCTGACGACCATCTCTTGTTGATCACCGGGCGGAGTGTAGCGAGGTCCACTCAGGACGATCACTCCGGTCGTCGGGCGAGCCGGCTGTCCCGCACGGCCCGCCCGACGTACCGCCGGCAGACGACCTCGCGTGCGCTACGGCCGCCAGGAACCGGCGGAGCGGAACAACGGCTTGTACTCCACCACGCCGTTGGTGTCGGCGACGTCGAAGACGACCGTGCCGACCCGCTTGGTGCCGGCCGGCAGGTTGTTGCCGGAGCCGATGGTCTCACCGCAGCCGGCCAGGATCCCG
Source organism: Verrucosispora sp. NA02020 (assembly GCF_013364215.1). Lineage (NCBI taxonomy): Bacteria > Bacillati > Actinomycetota > Actinomycetes > Micromonosporales > Micromonosporaceae > Micromonospora > Verrucosispora sp. NA02020. The sequence continues at coordinate 925,406 of NZ_CP054923.1, forward strand.
GCCAGGCCGTTGACCGTGGTCCCGTCGGCCGCCACCCACTCGAAGTAGATCGGGTTGATGGAGGCCGTGCCCTTGGTCACCGTCGCCGTCACGTCGGCGATCAGGTAGCGGCCCTTCCGTGGCTCGGGGGCGAACGACCGGCAGCCCTCGTTCACGGTCCGCACCCGGGTCACGGTGATCTCGACGGTGCCGTCGTTGTCGTTCACCACCAGGGTGGTGCCGATGCTCAGGTTGTACGTCTCGCCGCTGGGCGGCGAGTTGGTGGGCGGAGGCGGCGGCGGGGGCGCGGCCTCGGTCGGCGCGGCGCTCGGCGACGGTTCCGGTGCCGGCGAGGCGGCCGACGGTATGGGCCGCGCGCCGGTCTCCCGGTCGTCATCCGTGCCGTTCAGCAGCGCGATGACGCCGCCGCCACAGCAGAGCAGCGCCAACGCGGCGACCACGGCCACCACGATCAGCGCGGTCTTGCTGCCGGAACCACCGCTGGGCTGTGGCGCGCCCAGCGGGTACCCGGGCGCAGCCGGCGGATAGCCGGTGCCGCCAGGCGGATAGCCGCCCTGCTGGTAGCCACCCGACGCGTACGGTCCGGGCTGCTGGTAGGCGCCGGGCGCCTGGTAGGGGTCGTGCGACGGGTACGCGGCACCGGCCTGCGGATACCCGGCACCGGCCTGGTACGGGTCGTGCTGCGGGTACCCGCCAGCGGCTGCCTGGTGCGGCGCGTACGGCGATCCCGAGCTGGGCGGCTGGGGGGCACCCGAGGCCGGGTAGTGCGGCGACCCGGAGACCGGCTGCTGGGGCGAGCCGGCGGACGGGTACTGGGGAGAACCGGAGACCGGAGGCTGGGGTGCGCCGGAGACCGGCGGTGCGGGCGGCGGCTGCGGGGTGGCCCAGGCACTGTCGGGCTCGTCGGGTGGGGCGGCCCACGTGCCGTCGGGCTGCGCGTCGGCCGGCTGCCCGACCGGCGGCAGGGGTGCCCACGGATCACTGGGCGGCTGCGGCGGCTGGTAGGGGTCCTGCGGCCCGGATGGGGGCTGGGGGTCGCTCACCGTACTCCTCGGGCACCTGACGTCTAACGCGAACCGCCTGACGCTACCTCGGGCGGGCAACACCGAGCGGCCACCGGTAGGGGTCCGAGCGGAGGAGGGCCAGGGGCCGTACGGCCCGGTCAGGGGCGGTGACGCTCAGGCGCGTACGGGCGACGGCGGGCGTGGACGCCTCACTCCGGCAGGAGTACGGCGGCGGTGCGGACCAGGTTCGCGTCGACCGCGTACCGGCCGGTCACCAGGGTGGGCGGACGGTCGACCGGGGCGGCGTCGATCCGGGCCGGTGCGATCCGTGCGGTGAAGGTCCCCGCGTCGGGGTCGAGCTCCACCACCGCGTCGTGGAAGTCCAGCCAGGTGCCGACGATCGGGTGCCACACCTTGTAGACCGTCTCCTTGGCGCTGAACGCCACCGTCGGCCAGGAGACGCCGGAGGGCAGCCGAGCGTACCGGTCCTCCTCCTCGGGCAGGCAGATCAACCGGCGTACGCCCGGGCTCAGTTCCTTGTGCTGCTCGGCGTCCATGCCGACCCCGCGCACCTCGCTGCGGCGCGCGACCGCCGCCGCGCAGTAGCCCCGGGTGTGGGTGATGCTGCCGACCGTGCCCGTCGGCCAGACCGGCGCGCGGTTCTCGGCGGCGAGCACCGCGACCTGCGGCAGGCCCAGCTCCGCCATGGCCCGGCGGGCGCAGACCCGGCCCGCGGTGAAGTCACGGCGCCGGCTGTCCACCACGCGTTCCCCGAGACCGGCCGCCTCCTCGGCGTGGAGTTGCCCGGACCAGTCCTGCTCCCGGGCCACCGCCACCGCCACCTCGGGAGGCAACAGGTCACGCACGCGCGATCACCGGGCGGTGCGTTCGGCGGCCCGTCCCGGTACCGTCGACCGGCGGCGAGTGCTCTGCGTCATTGCGACGCGTACGGTGGGTCGCGGTGGTCATGGTTGGTCAACGTACCTCAATGACGTAACACCGTGTCGATCCCGGGCGCTGTACGAAGCGCACGGCGCTCGTGGCGCGGCGGCGGGTGCCCACCCGTGGTCCTGTGTGGAGGCGGAAGGAGCGCGATGACAGGTGTGGCGGATCGCTCGGGGAGTGCGGTGGCCGGGACCGGTGGTGTGGAGCGGCTGGCCGAACATGCTCCGGCGACTCCCGACTGGACCTGCGGCACCTGCGGCGCGGACTGGCCCTGTGCGCCGAAACGTGCCCGGTTGCTGACCGAGTACGGGACGGATCGGCCGATGCTCAGTGTCTATCTGGGCGCGTGCCTGGCCGCCGCGGTCGAGGACCTGCACGCGCCCGGACCGACCTCGTTGCAGGACCGGTTCCTCGGCTGGCTGCCCCGCCGCCCGAGAGACCCGGCGAGCCCGCCGCCGACGTGATCGTGGCCACCCTGTCGACGGGACGGGTACGCCGCTGGCCAGGCAAAATGTGAGCTGGTTTCCGGTTGGGCGTGGCGGTTCTCCGCCTCCAGCCGAGGGCGCGGTTCGGTGGAGATCCTTGTCGGGACAGGCCTCGGTCGGAAATCTGACCCGAGCTGCCCCGTTGTGCCGCTGGTCATGGGTGGTTAAGCTGCAGAGGCGCGCCCCAATCGCCCGCTTCCCCCGTGGCAGGCGATCGGGGCGCGTCCTATTGTCCGGACTGAGTGCCCGGACCGACGTGACAGGGCCCGCACGCCACAGCGTGCGGGCCCTTCGCCGTCGGTGTCAGATCCAGCGACCGTCCAGCCACATCCGTGCGGACCACTCCGCGTACGGCAGCGACTGACCGACGAAGATCGGATAGAAGTACGCGAAACAGAGGACGACGAGCACCATGTACGCCCCCACGATCACCCCACCCACCAGGCGGCGGTCCCGGGTGGCCTCGTCGTCGAGGACCGGTCGGGTGCCGCTCGGCCCGGCCGGCGACGCTATCGCCCCGAGTACGTAGACCACCGCCAGCACGAGGAACGGCAGCGCGGGCGCGGCGTAGAACGAGAACATCGTCCGCCCGTCCAGAGCGAACCAGAACCACGGCAACAGGCCGGCGGCCGCGCTGAGCAGGATCGTGCCGGCGCGCCAGTCCCGGCGGGCCAGGCCGAGCCAGACCAGCGCCACCAGCGCGGGCAGGAACGACCACCAGAGCAGCGGGGTGCCGAGCAGGAGGATCTCCTCGGCACAGCTCGCCGCGCCACAGGGGCTGTCGTTGGTCCAGTGGAAGGCGACCGGTCGGCCCAGCAGCAGCCACTGCCAGGGCCACGACTGGTATTTGTGCGGGTCGTCTAGTTGGCCGTGGAAGCCGAGCGCGGCCTGGTGGTACTGGATCAGGTTCCACAGCGCCCCGACCACGGGCAGGTCGCTGAGCCCGGCGTCCGGGTAGCGCTCGGCGAGCCGGTAGTAGCCCTCCTGGCTGCGCAGCCAACCCGACCAGGACGCCACGTAGGTGACCGCCATCAGCAGGCCGGCGAGCGCCATCCACGGCACCCCGTCGAGCATGGTGGCCCGCCACGGCCGGGGCACCCCCGCCGCGCGGCGGACACCGACGTCCCAGAGGAGCATCAGCAGTGCGAACGCGGGCACGAAGAACAACGCGCTCCACTTGACCGCGAAGGCGCAGCCGAGCAGGACCCCGGCGGCGAGCCGCCACCAGGGCCAGTTCCGCCAGCCGCCGGGCGGGCGGCCCGCCCGGCCCCGGGCCGTCGGATCCAGCCCCGCCTCCAGCGCCCGGGCCCAGCGCCGACGCTGCGCGTCCCGGTCCAGCACCAGTGCGCCGAAGGCGGCCAGCACGAAGAAGAGCAGGAAGAGGTCGAGCAGGGCGGTGCGGGACAGCACCAGGTGGAAGCCGTCGAACGCGAGCAGCAGGCCGGCGGCGCAACCGAGCACGGTGGAGTGGAACATCCGGCGGCCGCTGCGGATCAGCATCAGCACCGACAGGGTGCCGAACAGCGCCGCCGAGAAGCGCCAGCCGAACTCCGGCGAGGTGGTCATCAGCGCGCCGGGCACCGAGATGCCGTGTTCGGCGTCGGCGTAGCCGAAGGCCCACTCGCCGAGACCGATCAACCACTTGCCCAGCGGCGGATGGACCACGTACGACGGTCCACCGTCCTTGTAGTTCCACTCGACGCCTTTGTCGATCAGCCCCCAGGCGTCCCGGGCGTAGTAGACCTCGTCGAAGATCTTGCCGGTCGGGTGGCTGAGGTTGGCGAAGCGCAGCACCGCCGCGATCGCCACCACCACGGCGGTGGCCCACCACGATCTCCGGTCCACGCGGGCCTCGACGGTGGCCAGCCGACGGCGGATCGTCGCCGGTACGCCACCCCCGCCCGCGTCGCCGGTCGTGCCACCGCCCGTGTCACCGGTCGAGGTGGCCGCCTGCTCCGGTCCCGGCTGGTCCGCGTTCGCGCTCTGTGCTGTCGACGCACTCGTCACCCGGCGATCGTAGGCTGCGGAGGGGGTCGCTGGCGTACATCGTCTCCGAATCCGGTACGACCGTCGATGAAGGAGTGCCTACTCGTGGGTGAAATGTCCGAAACTGGTCGCCTGGTCCTCCTCGGCGCGCCGCTCGGCAACCCCGCCGACGCCTCCACCCGACTGCGAGACGTGCTCGGCACCGCCGACGTGGTCGCCGCCGAGGACACCCGGCGACTGATCCGACTCGCCCGCGACCTGGACGTGACGATCCCTGGCCGGATCGTCTCCTACTTCGAGGGCAACGAGGAGCGGCGTACCCCCGAACTGGTCGACGTGCTCACCGCCGGACACCTCGTCGCACTGGTCACCGACGGCGGCATGCCCAGCGTGTCCGACCCCGGCTACCGGCTGGTCCGCGCCGCCCTGGACGCCGGGGCCCCGGTCACCTGCGCCCCCGGACCGAGCGCCGTCACCACCGCCCTGGCGCTGTCCGGGCTGCCCTGCGACCGGTTCTGCTTCGAGGGCTTCCTGCCGCGTACCCCCGGTGCCCGCCGGGCCCGACTGCGGGCGCTGGCGGCGGAGGAGCGCACCCTGGTTTTGTTCGAATCCCCGCACCGGATCACCGCCGCGCTGACCGACCTCGCCGACGCGTTCGGCGCCGACCGGCCCGCCGCGCTCTGCCGGGAGCTGACCAAGACGTACGAGGAGGTGCTCCGCCGCCCACTGGGTGACCTGGCCCGGTGGGCCGCCGACGGCGATCCGCGCGGTGAGATCACCCTCGTGGTGGCCGGGGCGCCGGCCACGCCACCCACCCGACCCGACGACGACGCCCTGCGCACCGCGGTCGCCGAGCGGGAGGCCGCCGGCCAGAGTCGCCGGGACGCCGTCACCGAGGTGGCGACGGCCTTCGGGCTGCGTCGCCGTGACGTGTACGCCGTCGTGCACCAGGTGGTGTAAGGAAGGGCCCCCTACTAACGCCTCGTGTATAGGAAGGGTCCCTTCCTTACATCTCACCAGGCGGCGGCGAGGAAGCCGAGCGTGATCGCCAGCGGGCCGGCGAAGGCGACGGTGACCGCCCAACGACGGCCCCGTGGATCGGGCAGTCGCGTCGCGCCGGTCCAGCGGGCGATCCCGGCACCGCAGCCGAGCACCCCCAGCAGGCCGAGCAGCCAGCGCAGGTGCGCACCGACACCGTGATCGGCGTACGCGACGGCGGCGTCCGGACCGGTCACCCGGGCGGGTAGCGCCGTCCCGGCGATCGTCCGCTGCTCCGGGACCCCGCTGACCCGTACGCCGTGGGTGCGGAACCCGCCGTCGGCGGCGGTGAAGATCCCCCGGCAGCGCTGGGTCAACCCGTCACCGGTGCACCCGGTCACCACTGCGGTGCCCGAGGTGCCCTGCCCGGCAGCGAGCAGGATCGGGCCCGCGCTGACCCAGGCGAAGAACGCCGCCACGAGGCTCAGGCCGACCAACGCGGCCAGTCCCGGCAGCGGGTCGGGCGGATGACTGCTCCGCTCCCGGTGGCGTACCTGCCGGAGCCGACGAAACAGCCCGCGCTCGCCGGGCGGATCCTGCCGCACCGGCGTGCCGTCCCAGTGCACCTGTTCGATCGGCGCCCAGAACGTGTCCTCCTCGTCGACGTCGGCGGGGTCGACGAACGGATCCGCGCCGAGATGCCGCGCCGAACGCACCGGCACCCGGTGCGGCAGTGTGCCGACCGGGGCGCCGGTGGTCGGCTCCACCTCGACACCCTGCTCCGGCGCCGTCGGTTCACCGAGGGCGCCACCGGCCGGGTTCGCCCCGTCGGGCGTCACCGTCCGGGGGTGTGGCGCCACGGCATGGGTACGCGCCGACGCGGCCGGATCCGGCCAGGTCTCGGTGGGAAGGCCGTCCTCGTGGTCGCGGGCGGCGCGGCTGCCAGTCACGCGCTTCATTGGACACCGGTGGGGATGCTCGGACACGCAGCTCAGGCAGCGTGTCGGCGACAAATCGGACCAGCCGAGGGTCCGGAATCGCCGGATTGTCGAGCGGGCGGGCCTATTGGTTCGCAGCCGCCCCAGGTGGGTCACTACGCTTGCTGGGCATGAGTCACGTTCTCGCGGCGGTCGCCTGGCCGTACGCCAACGGCCCGCGCCACATCGGCCACGTCTCCGGTTTCGGCGTTCCCTCCGACGTCTTCGCCCGGTACATGCGGATGGCCGGCCACGACGTGCTCATGGTCTCGGGCACCGACGAGCACGGCACCCCCATCCAGGTGCAGGCCGACGCCGAGGGCCTCAAGCCCCGTGAGCTGGCCGACCGGTACAACCGGGTGATCGTGGAGGACCTGCACGGCCTGGGTCTCTCCTACGACCTGTTCACCCGCACCACCACGCGGAACCACTACGCCGTGGTGCAGGAGTTGTTCGAGGGGATGTACCGCAACGGCTACATCGTGCCGAAGACCACCATGGGCGCCATCTCACCGTCGACCGGCCGGACCCTGCCCGACCGCTACATCGAGGGCACCTGCCCGATCTGCGGCTACGACAGCGCGCGCGGCGACCAGTGCGACAACTGCGGCAACCAGCTCGACCCGATCGACCTGATCGACCCCAAGTCGAAGATCAACGGTGAGACGCCGAAGTTCGTCGAGACCGAGCACTTCTTCCTCGACCTGCCCGCCCTCGCCGACGTGCTGCGGCAGTGGCTGGACAGCCGGGACGGCTGGCGGCCCAACGTGCTGCGGTTCTCCCGCAACCTGCTGGACGACCTCCAGCCCCGGGCCATCACCCGGGACCTGGAGTGGGGCGTACCGATCCCGCTCGACGGCTGGCGCGACCGCACCGACAAGCGCATCTACGTCTGGTTCGACGCGGTGATCGGTTACCTCTCCGCCTCCGTCGAGTGGGCCCGCCGCTCCGGCGACCCGGAGGCGTGGCGCCGGTACTGGCACCAGCCGGACGCCGACGGCGAGACGGACGACGACACCCGGTCGTACTACTTCATGGGCAAGGACAACATCGTCTTCCACTCGGTGATCTGGCCCGCGCTGCTGGCCGGCTACTCCGGCGAGGGCGACAAGGGCGGCAAGCCGGGCCAGCTCGGACGGCTCAACCTGCCCACCGAGGTGGTATCCAGCGAGTTCCTCACCATGGAGGGACGCAAGTTCTCCTCCTCCCGGCGGGTGGTCATCTACGTCCGGGACTTCCTGGAGCGCTACGACGCCGACGCGCTGCGCTACTTCATCGCCGTGGCCGGCCCGGAGAACAACGACACCGACTTCACCTGGGCCGAGTTCCTGCGCCGCAACAACGACGAGCTGGTCGCCGGCTGGGGCAACCTGGTCAACCGGTGCGTGTCGATGGCGGCGAAGAACTTCGGCGCCATCCCACCGATCGGCCCGGACGGCCTCACCGAGGCCGACGAGGCGCTGCTCGCGGTGGCCCGGACCGGCTTCGCCACGGTCGGCGACCTGATCGGCCGGCACCGGCAGAAGCAGGCCATCGGCGAGGCGATGAAGGTGGTCGCGGAGGCCAACAGGTACCTCTCCGACCAGGCGCCGTGGAAGCTCAAGGACGAGGCGGACAAGCCCCGGATGGGCACCGTCCTGCACGTCGCCCTCCAGGTGGTCAGCGACGCCAACACCCTGCTCACCCCGTTCCTGCCGCACTCCGCACAGAAGGTGCACGAGCTGCTCGGCGGCACCGGCGTGCACGCGCCGATGCCGGTCATCGAGGAGGTCGACGACCTCGACGGCGGGCCCGGGTACCCGGTGCTGACCGGGGACTACACGCAGGGCGCGCGCTGGGAGTCGGTGCCGCTCGCGGTCGGCCGGCCGCTCGCCGCGCCCAAGCCGGTGTTCCGCAAGCTCGACCCGTCGATCGTCGACGAGGAACTGGCCCGGCTGGAGAGCTGACCCGGGCCAGACACGGAGGTCGTCGCGACGTCGACGACCGGTGACGACACGTGCGGCGGGCGCGACCCCGACACCGGGATCGCGCCCGCCGCGCGTCGACCGGCCTGGGCCTACGCCCGCACCGGTGACCGGGTCAGGCCCGGACCATCGACGGCGACCCGATGAACTCCATGATCGCGTCGTTGACCTGGTCGGCGTTGGTCCACGGAATGCCGTGCGGGGCGCCCTTGAGGGTCACCAGCCGGCTGTCCGAGAGCAACGGCTGCAACCGCTGACCGGTCTTCGGGTACGGCAGGACCATGTCCTTGTCGCCCTGCACGAGCAGCATCGGCACGTCGATCCGCGACACGTCGGCCCGGAAGTCCGTGCCCCAGGCGTCCACGCAGTCGTGCGTGGCCTTGGCCGAGGCCCGCGCGCCGATCTCCCAGTGCGCCCGGTACGCATCCTCGCTGACCAGCTTGCCCCGGTTCTCGTCGTAGTTGAAGAACGTGTTGCAGAAATCGGTGAGGTACGCGAACCGGTCCTCGGTGATGGCCTTCTTGAACCCCTCGAAGAGGCTCGCCTCGACCCCCTCCGGGTTGTCCGGAGCCTGCCGCAGGTACGGCGCCAGCGGCGCCAGCAGCACCGCCCGGTCCACCCGGTCCGAGCCGTACGCACCCAGGTAACGGGTCACCTCACCGGTGCCCATCGAGTGCCCGACCAGGATCGTGTTGCGCAGGTCCAGCTCGGTCATCAGCACGTCGAGGTCGGCGGCCAGGGTGTCGTAGTCGTACCCGAAGGCCGGCTGCGCCGAGTTGCCGAAACCCCGTCGGTCGTACGTGATCACCCGGTACCCGGCCGAGAGCAGGGGATCGATCTGCTTCTCCCAGGTCGCCCCGTTGAACGGGAACCCGTGGATCAGCACGATCGGCTGACCCGAGCCGTGGTCCTCGTAGTACAGGTCGATGGGCGCGGAGTTCTCCGTCCCGACAGTGATGAAGGGCATGTCCACTCCTACGATTCAGACAACGCGGTCGCTCACGCATTCCCGCGTGACCTGCCGATATGCCCGAGCCGCCCCAGCGTCAGAGGACGTACGGGTGGTCCACCACCCGGTCGTCGGTCACCTCGACACCCGGCGCCCAGGTCTCGTAGACACCCCGTTCGTGACACTGCGCCCCGGTCGCCAGCACCGCGTCCGGATTCGGGCGTCGCAGCCGCAACCGCAGCCACCCCGACTCCTCCCGCAACACCAGACACGGCACCCCGCGCCAGGTGGCGACCCGCACCCGACGGCTCACCCCGTCGACCGGGTAGCGGGCGGCCCGCGTCAACGCCAGCACCCGGAACCCGCCGGGCAGATCCGCCACCGCCTCGTACTCCCCGCCGCCGTACGCGCCGACCAGCCGCGTCGACCGGGGAGCCTCGCCGGTCGGCACGTACTCCTGGTCCGGGGACAACCCCGGCACGGCGGCCAGCAGGTGCCGCCACTGCGGCCCGGCCATCCGCAACCAGCCGCGCTGCTCCGCCTGGTACGCGTAGAGCACCACCTCCGGCCCCTGCGCCGGGTACGCCAGCAGGGTGGCGTTGGCCGGCATCGGCAGGTCGGCGAAGTCGCGGGTGACGAACTCCGGGATCAGGTGATGACTGCTCGGCGTGAACCCGGTGCCCAGCACCGCCGGCCCCACCCGGTCGCGCGACCCCAACGCCGCCAGCCCCCGGTACGCCGCGCCGGCCGGCACGTCGTAGTCGGTCGGGTCGGCGGCCCGCCACCGCACCGCGTACGTCACGTCCACGCCGTCCTGGCTGCCCCCGCCGTCGGCCCGCAGCACCGACGTCGCCGCAGGCGTCCGCAGATGCGCCACGTCGTGTTCCCGGAAGCAGAAGCCGTGCGGCAACCAGCCCCGCACGAACCCGGCGAGCTGCCGGGCCGAGAGGACCTTCACCATCCGGGTGCCCCGACGCACCACCGCCGAGGCGCGTACCGCCGTGACCAGCGGATCGTCCGCCGCGTCGGGCTGCTGGCTGAGCCGGTGCACCTGCGACCAGCCGTGCTCGCGGTGCAGCGGCACCAGCAGCGGCGCCTCCGGCTCCTCGCTCGGCGCACCCGCCCCGTGCACCGCCGTCACCTCGCTGACGTGCACGAACCGCCGCCACGGCAGCGCCGAACCCGGCCGGGGCGCCCACTCGAAACCGGTCACCTCGTCGGCGCTGAACACCTCGTACGCCGCACCTCGGGCGATCTCGTCGGCCGCGTACACCGCGCCGCCGTACGTCACCCGCAGTCCGGTCCGCTGCCGCGCCGTGTCGTCGTCCGTTCGCGGCCCGATACTCACCGGAGCGACGGTAGGGGTCTCCGGCGTAGCCGAGGTGAACCACGGGTGGCGGGCGGGTGGAATCGGGCGGTGTGTGATGCTGTCGACTGATGAGCGAGCCCACCGAGTCCCGCCGCCAGCGCGCGTCCCGCCGCGCCGGCGAGTTCCCACCCGCGCCGGAGCCGCTGCCCCGGCCGGTGCTGGACAGCCACACCCACCTGGACATCACGGTGAACGAGGTCGGCGTCCCGCAGGGCAGCAGCGCCGCCGACCCGGTCGCCGCCGCGATCGAGGTCGCCGCCGCCGTCGGCGTGGACCGGCTGGTGCAGGTCGGCGTCGACGTCGAGTCCTCCCGCTGGGGCGCCGAGGTGGCCGGCAGGTACCCGGCGGTGGTCGCGACCGTGGCGCTGCACCCCAACGAGGCGCCCCGGTGCCACGACCTCGACGCCTCGCTGCGCGAGATCGAGACGCTGGCCGCCGAGGACCGGGTACGCGGCATCGGCGAGACGGGCATGGACTTCTACCGCACCGGCGACGAGGGCCGGGCCGCGCAGGAGGAGAGCTTCCGGGCCCACATCGCCATCGCCAAGCGGTACGCCAAGACGCTGGTCATCCACGACCGTGACGCGCACGCCGACGTGCTGCGCATCCTCGACGACGAGGGCGCACCGGAGACCGTGGTGCTGCACTGCTTCTCCGGCGACGCCGAGTTCGCGGCCGAGTGCGTCCGCCGGGGCTACCTGCTCAGCTTCGCCGGCACCGTCACCTTCGGCAGCGCCGGGGCACTACGGGAGGCCGCCGCGCTCACCCCGCTCGACCAGATCCTGGTGGAGACCGACGCGCCGTACCTGACCCCGATGCCGCACCGGGGCCGCCCCAACGCGTCGTACCTGATCCCGCTGACCGTCCGGGCGCTGGCCACCCACACCGGCGCCGACCTGGACGACCTCTGCGCCGCCATCTCCGCCACCGGCGAACGCGCCTTCGGGCCGTGGTCCTGACCGTGGCCGCAGACCTGCTCGGCCCGGCGGAGATCCGGGAACTCGCCACCCGGCTCGGCGTCGCCCCCACCAAGAAGTTCGGTCAGAACTTCGTCCACGACCCGAACACCGTCCGCCGGATCGTCACCACCGCCGGGCTGGCCCCGGACGACGTGGCCCTGGAGGTCGGCCCCGGCCTCGGTTCGCTCACCATCGGCCTGCTCCGCGCCGCCGCCCACGTGCACGCCGTCGAGATCGACTCGACGCTGGCCGGCGCGCTGCCGGACACCGCCGCCCGGCACGCCGGCCCGGAGGCCACCCGGCTCACCGTGCACCACGCCGACGCGCTCCGGATCGGCGCCGCCGCCCTGGCCGACCCGGCGCCCACCGCGCTGGTCGCGAACCTGCCCTACAACGTCGCCGTTCCGGTGGTGCTGCACCTGCTCGCCGAACTGCCCAGCCTCCGGCACGGCCTGGTGATGGTGCAGAAGGAGGTCGCCGACCGGCTCGTCGCCGGTCCCGGCTCCAAGGTGTACGGCGTGCCCTCGGTCAAGCTCGCCTGGTACTCCCGTTCCCGGGCCGCCGGCAAGGTGCCCCCGAACGTGTTCTGGCCGGTGCCCAACGTCGACTCCGGCCTGGTCGCCTTCACCCGCCGCGAACCACCCCGCGCCGACGTACCCCGGGCTGCGGTCTTCGCCGTGGTGGACGCCGCCTTCGCCCAGCGCCGCAAGACCCTGCGCGCCGCCCTCGCCGGCTGGGCGGGCGGTGCCGACCGGGCCGCCGCGGCGCTCACCGCCGCCGGAGTCGACCCCGGTGCACGTGGCGAGTCACTCACCGTCGAGCAGTTCGCCGCCATTGCCGCGTCGGCCCCGAACCACCCGTCGGCCGCGCAGTAGGCTGACGCGGACGCCGGTACCGGTCGCCGACACCGCCGAGGAGCTGATCGTGGAGAAGCCGTTCGACACCCGGATGCGTCCACGGGACACCGTCCGGTGACCGAGGCATGGCGACCGGAGGGTGAGGAACGGCGTGGTGCCGGCGGACCGGTCCGCGTACGGGTGCCCGCCAAGATCAACCTGCACCTGGGCGTCGGCCCGCTGCGACGCGACGGCTACCACGAGTTGAACACCATCTACCACGCGATCTCGATCTATGACGAGCTGACCGCGAGGCGGGGCGACACCCTCACCCTCACCATGGAGGGCGAGGGCACCGGAGAACTCGCCCTCGACGACTCCAACCTGGTCATCCGGGCCGCCCACGCCCTCGCCGGCTACAGCGGTGTGATGCCGCACGCCCGGCTGCACCTGCGCAAGCAGATCCCGCTCGCCGGTGGTCTCGCCGGTGGCAGTGCCGACGCCGCCGCCGCACTGGTCGCCTGCGACGCCCTCTGGGGCACCGGCCTGTCCCGCGACGAACTGGCCGGCATCGCCGCCGACCTCGGCTCGGACGTCCCCTTCCTCATCCACGGCGGCACCGCGCTCGGCACCGGCCGGGGCGAAGCGGTCAGCCCCGTGCTGGCCCGGCCCACCTCCTGGCACTGGGTCGTCGCCATCGCCGACAGTGGCCTCTCCACCCCACAGGCGTACCGGAAACTCGACCGGCTCCGCGACGCCGGCACCGCCGGTGAACCGCTCGGCAGCACCGACAGACTGCTCGGCGCGCTGCGCCAACGCGACCCCCGGGTGCTCGCCCCCACCCTCGGCAACGACCTGCAGGACGCCGCACTGGCCATGCGTCCCGCCCTCGCCGACACCCTCAAGGCCGGCGAGGCGGCCGGCGCGCTCGCCGGCATCGTCTCCGGTTCCGGCCCGACGTGCGTCTTCCTCACCGCCGGCGCCGCCGACGCCGAACGTATCGCCGCCGAACTGGAGGCCGCCGGCGTGTGCCGCGAGGCCCGCGTCGCCCACGGCCCGGTCCACGGCGCCCGCGTCAACTGACACCACCGCACCGGGCTGGCCCCTGACCTCGAGCCGCGTCAGGCGCGGGGCCGTGTTCACGGTGCGGTCCTGTCGCGCTGACGGCGGGGACGGTTCGCGTCAGGCGTGAGGTCGTGGTCGTGCGCGGTCCCTGTCGAGCTGACGGCGAGGACGGATCGCGCGGGTTGTCAGTCGGCGGAGGTCGTGGCCGGGGCGCGGCCACAGCGGGCTGATGGCGGGGACGGATCGCGCGTGGTGTCAGGTGGCCGGCTGTGGCGCCCAGCAGGGGCGCCGAGCGAGGCGGCCTGGTGTACGTTCCCTGTCGAGCTGATGGCGGGGACGGTTCACGCGTGGTGTCAGGCGGCGGGGCCGTGGCCGGAGCACCGCCCTCCGAGCTGATGGCGGGAACGGATCATGCTCGGGAGACTGCTGCTCTGCGCTTGTCACGCTGCGTGCAGTTCCTTGCTGGCATGTTCGCGCTGAACCGGGCGTACGGTCTCGGGTTCGGGTGGTTCGGGTGGCGCCGAGGTGGCGAGAGCATCGGCGGATCAGCTCGAAAGGCAGCCCAGCAGAGGTCCTGCCGGACCGTCGAACGGGGAAACACGGCGGGAACACGGCGAGGGAGCACGGCGGGAACGCGGCGGGGCGGACGGGCCGGGCGTTGCCGTGGAAGAGCCAGCTCCAGCAGGTGTCGGCTCCGCCCCGGGGGACGTCACCCTGGTCATGGGCGCGTGGGGAGCAAGGTGAGCGTCGGTGGGTCGGTGCTACCGGGGCAGGGTGGGCCGGAGGGGTGGCGGGCCCGGTCGGGCGGGCGCCGAGGGGTGGCGGTGTTCCGCGTACCCTGGGAGGCCAGGCGTCCCCAGGTGCCCGCCGGCACCGGGACGCCTTGATCATGGAAGGTGGGTTCGTGGCCAACATCGTCAACCTGGACCGGGTGTCCAAGGGCTACGGCGCCGCCGGGCCGCTGCTCACCGACGTCTCGCTCGGTCTGGACGACGCTGACCGGATCGGTGTGGTCGGGCTCAACGGCGCCGGTAAGTCGACGCTGCTACGGCTGCTCACCCGGACCGAGGAACCCGACGACGGACGGGTCACCCACCGCCGTGACCTGCGCGTCTCCTGGCTGCCGCAGAACCTCACCCTCAGTCCCGAGGCCACTGTCCGGGACGTCGTCCTGGGCACCGAGTGGCTCGCCGAGAGCATGGGCGCCGAACACGAGTGGGCCGGCGACGCGGGCGTCCGCGCCATCCTCGACGGGCTCGGCATGCCGCACCTGGGCCTCGACGCCACGGTCGGGCCGATGTCCGGCGGTGAGCGCCGCCGCGTGGCGCTGGCCGCGCTGCTGGTCCGCGACGCCGACCTGCTGATCCTCGACGAGCCCACCAACCACCTCGACGTCGGCGGCGTCGACTGGCTGGCCCACCACCTGCTCGGCCGCAAGGGCGCCCTGGTCGTGGTCACCCACGACCGCTGGTTCCTCGACGCGGTCTGCACCCAGACCTGGGAGGTCGCCGACCAGGCGGTCCGGGCCTACGAGGGCGGTTACGCCGCCTGGATCCTCGCCCGGGCCGAACGCGAACGCATCGCCGCCGCCACCGAGGCCCGGCGGCAGAACCTGCTCCGCAAGGAGATCGCCTGGCTGCGCCGGGGCCCGCCGGCCCGGACCTCCAAGCCGAAGTTCCGCATCGACGCCGCCAACGCCCTCATCGCCGACGTGCCGCCGGCGCGCGACACCATGTCGTTGCAACGGCTGGCCACCGCCCGGCTCGGCAAGCAGGTGTACGACCTGGAGGGCGTCCGCCTGCACGCTGGTCCCAAGACCATCCTGGAGGACGCCACCTGGCAGGTCGGCCCCGGCGACCGCGTCGCGATCCTCGGTGCCAACGGTGCGGGCAAGACCACCCTGCTGCGGATGCTCGCCGGCATCACCCGCCCCGACGGCGGGCGACTGGTCACCGGCTCCACGGTACGACCCGCCTTTCTCTCCCAGGAGTTGGCCGAACTCCCCAGCGAACTCCGGGTCCTGGAAGCCGTCGAGGAGGTCGCCCGACGGGTACGCCTCGGCGACCGGGAGATCTCCGCCGCGCAGCTCGCCGAGGTGTTCGGCTTCGACGACCGGCGGCTCTGGACCCCGGTCGGTGACCTCTCCGGCGGGGAGCGGCGGCGCCTCCAGATGCTGCGCCTGCTCGCCGGGGAACCGAACGTGCTGCTGTTCGACGAACCCACCAACGACCTCGACACCGACACCCTGGCCGCGCTGGAGGACCTGCTCGACTCCTGGCCCGGCACCATCGTGGTGGCCAGCCACGACCGCTACCTCATCGAGCGGGTCGCCGACACCGCGTACGGCATGTTCGGCGACGGCCGACTGGTGCACCTGCCCGGCGGCGTCGAGGAGTACCTGGCGCGTACCGCCGGCCGGCCGGGCGCGGGGCGCAGCGTCACGCCCCCGGCTGCCGCGCCCACCGGCGGCGGCGGGGGAATGAGCGCCGCCGAGGCCCGGCAGGCGCGCAAGGAGCTGACCCGCCTCGAACGGCAGGTCGGCAAGCTGGAGCAGAAGGAGGCGGCACTGCTCGACCAGCTCGCCGCCAACGCCACCGACTACTCCAAGGTGGCCGAGCTGGACGCCCAACTGGGTCAGGTCCGCGCGGAGCGGGAGCAGGTCGAGGAAGCCTGGCTCGCCCTGGCCGACGAGATCCCCGCCGGCTGACCGCCGGCCCGTCCGCCCGACCTGCGACCTCCGGGTACCCCGTGTGCGGCGTCACACGGCCGGGTACGGGAGAATCGCCGTCGACCCTCACCCAACGGCGTTGGAGACACAGACATGGCGCACACTCCCGTCAACCACCCCGCGCGGCCGATCTACCGGGCGATCGGCGGGCTGACCGGTCTGTACCTGGTGGTCTTCGGTGTGCTCGGACTCGTCAGCAGCACCGGTGAGCCCGCCTTCGGCCTGAGCGACACCCGGGTCCTGGGGCAGGGCACCAACCTCGGATTTTCGATCTTCTGCCTGGTGGTCGGCGGTCTGGTCCTGTTCGGCACCGTGATCGGTCGCAACCTGGACGTGCTGATCAATCAGTGGACCGCCTACGTGATCATGGTGGTCAGCCTCGGCGGGCTCGCCTTCATCCGCACCGAGGCCAACATCTTCAACATGAGCGTGGCCAGTGTCGTCGTGCTGATGGTTCTCGGCCTGGCGCTGCTGATGGCCGGCATGTACGGCAAGGTCGGTAGCGAGGACGAGCACGAGGCGTGGCAGAAGGCTCGGCTGGTGCTCTGATCTTTTCGGTTGCGGTGGTGGTTCTCGCCGGGGTTGCGGTGGTGGGTTTTCGCCGGAGCCCGACCCGCTCCGGGCGGTCAGGCTTGATCCCTGCGCGGGTCGGGCTCCGGCGAAAACCTGTCGGGGCCCGGTCCGCCCGAGACTGATTCTCCGCAGGTTCTGCCCTTGGTCAGCTTCTCAGTGGGGGACAATTGTCCTGATTGTTCCCCTGTTGGTGGAGGACCGATGCCGCACTTTCCGATCAACCACCCGGCGCGGCCGATCTACCGGGTGCTCTCCGGCCTGATCGGGCTCTACATCCTGGTCTTCGGCGTCTGGGGCACCGCACTCACCTGGGGCGAGCCGCTGTTCGCCCGAGGCAGCAACTGGGCTCTCGGGCTCCGCACCAACCTGGCCTTCTCGCTGGTCTCCATCGTCTTCGGGATCGTGCTCATCGTCGGCGCATCCCGGCGCGGCAACCTCGGCCACTACATGAACCTGACCGCGGGGATCGTCTTCCTGGTCACCAGCATCCTGATGATGTCGGTGCTCCAGACCGAGGCCAACTTCCTGAACTTCTCGATGTCGACCGTGGTCGTCTCGATGCTCTTCGGCCTGATCCTGCTCGGCACCGGCCTGTACGACAAGGTCGGTCCGCCCGAGCACGCCGAGGACGAACGCAATCGCCGCTACCACCCGGTCGCCGAGGCCCACCGCCGCCGCTGATTCCCGTCGCCACCAGGGCGTCGCCCCGGGCGGGAGCCCTCAGCGCATGCGCGTCGTGGTCAGCCCCGGCTTCGCCTCCAGGTGCGACAACCCGTTCCAGGACAGGTTCACCAGGTGCGCCGCCACCGTCTCCTTGCGCGGCTTGCGCACCTCCAGCCACCACCGGCCGGTCAACGCCACCATCCCGACCAGCGCCTGTGCGTACAGCTCGGCCAGCTTCGCGTCGTACCCCCGGCTGGAGAACTCCGCGCCCAGGATGTGCTCCACCTGGTGCGCGACGTCGTTCATCACACTGCTGAAGTTGCCCGTCGCGGAGAGCACCGGCGACTCCCGCACCAGGACCCGGAAACCGCTGGTCTCCTCCTCGATGTACCCGAGCAGGGCCAACGCCGCCTGCTCCAGCAACTCCCGAGGATGACCGGCGGTCAACGCGGTGGTGATCCGGTCCAGAAGTGCGCGGACCTCCCGGTCCACCACCACCGCGTAGAGCCCCTCCTTGCCGCCGAAGTGCTCGTAGACCACCGGCTTGGAGACCTTGGCGCGGGACGCCACCTCCTCGATGGAGGTGGCGTCGAAACCGCGCTCGGCGAAGATCTGCCGACCGATCGAGATCAACTGCTCACGGCGCTGCGCCGCCGACATGCGTACCCGGGACGGCGCCTTCGTCGACGTGGCGGGCACCGCGCGCCGACGACGCTTGCCGCTCTCGTCGCTCGTCACCTCGGCCACCTCGTCACCTCGCGGGCGCTCCGTGACGCCTGTCGTGGGATCCTGCTCGCGCTCTGCCCGGTCACCCGAACATACTGCCAGGTAACTTGTCGGTCGGTCGCCCGGTCACCGTCAGGCCGGCCCGGGTTCCGCCGGTTTCACGAGCTTCGACGCGAGCCGCTCCGGCTTCGGCCAGCGGACGTCCCAGGCGGCTCCCGCCTTCTCGAACAGCCAGATCACCCGGGCCGAGATGTCGATCTGGCCGCGCAGCACCCCATGCCGGGCACTCGTCGGATCGGCGTGGTGCAGGTTGTGCCAGCTCTCCCCGAACGACACCAACGCCAGCGGCCAGAAGTTGGCCGCCCGGTCACCCTGCCGCATCATGAACGGTCGCTCACCATAGACGTGGCACACCGAGTTGATCGACCAGGTGACGTGGTGCAGCAGGGAGATGCGGACCAGGCCCGCCCAGAACAGCGCGGTCAGCGCCCCCTGCCAGCTCCACGTCAGCAGCCCGCCCATCAGCGCCGGACCCAGCACCGAGGCGGCCGCCAACAGGGGAAAGAGCGCGCTCGTCCGGCGGATGTCCCGGTCGGCCAACAGGTCCGGAGCGAAGCGCTCCCGGTTGGACAGCTCACGGCCGAACAGCCAGCCGACGTGCGCGTGGAACAGGCCCTTGGTCAGTCCACGCAGCGTCGTCCCGAACCGCCACGGCGAGTGCGGGTCCCCCTCCAGGTCGGAGAAGGCGTGGTGACGCCGGTGGTCGGCGACCCACTGGATGATGTCGCCCTGCACGGCGAGCGAACCGGAGACGGCCAGCGCGATCCGCAGCCACCGCTTCGCCTTGAACGACCCGTGGGTGAAGTAGCGGTGGTAGCCGACCGTGATGCCCAGGCCGGCAAGCACGTACCAGAATGCCGCGACACCCACGTCGACCCAGCTCAGCCAGCCGCCCCAGGCGACCGGTACGGCGGCGACCAGTGCGGCGAACGGAATCACCACGAACGCCCAGAGCGCGACCAGGATGCCGCGCGACTGGGTGCCCTCGGTGAGGGGCTTCGGCCCGGTCGGGTGGGAGTCGAGAACAGCGCTGGACATGGCACCTCGCAGGGAACGATGAGACAGCAAACTACGCCTACGTCACCGTAACTTAAGCCGTCGGAAGATCACATCTGGCAGCGATGCCTACCGATGCCCGGAGTGTCACACCCCCGCCCTAGCCTGCACCCCATGACCGATTCTGGCGTCCGACGTTCCCGTGCCAAGGACGAGTTGCGTGCCGAGGCGCTGGTGTTGCGGTCCGCCGGCCACTCGGTGCCGGAGATCGCGCGGCGGTTGGGGGTGAGTCGCTCGCCGGCCTATCTGTGGGTTCGGCACCTTCCCTTGAAGCGCGATCCGGACGATGTGCGGGAGCGTCGGCGCGCCCACTCCAAGGTCATGACCGACGCTCAGTGGGGGGAGTATCGACAGGAGCGTGATGCGGCGCGTGCGGCCACCATCGAGGCGGCCGCCGGGTGGGTCAAGAGCGTGCGATATCGCGAGTTGGTGTTGGTCGGCGCGGCGCTGTACTGGGCCGAGGGCACCAAGGTCAAGCCCTGGCGGCCGAACGACTGTCGGGTGCGTTTCGTCAACAGCGACCCGGCGTTGGTCGCCCTGTTCGTGCGCTTCGTTGAGGCGCTGGGCGAGCGGCGGGAAGCGTTGCGGTACCGCGTCTCGATCCACGAGACCGCCGACGCCGCGCAGGCGGTCAGGTGGTGGGCGGAGCGGGTGGGAGTGTCGCCCGAGTCGTTCCAGCCCACCACGCTCAAGCGGCACCGTCCCGCGAC
The DNA here is from genome assembly GCF_013364215.1 of Verrucosispora sp. NA02020. Taxonomy (NCBI): domain Bacteria; kingdom Bacillati; phylum Actinomycetota; class Actinomycetes; order Micromonosporales; family Micromonosporaceae; genus Micromonospora; species Verrucosispora sp. NA02020. The sequence continues at coordinate 945,439 of NZ_CP054923.1, forward strand.
TGTCCGGCTCAACACCGGGGAGACCTATCGGGGCTGCCTGAGTGTCGAAGTGCCGCGGTCCCGTCGGTTGTATTGGAAGATCGAAGGGATCATGAAGGGTGTGAGCGATGGCGTCGGCGACGCGGGGCGCTAAAGTGTAGGAGTCCGGCAAGCCGAGAGTTTGTCCGTTTTAGACCGTCCCGGGTCGTCTAATGGCAGGACGTCAGGTTTTGGTCCTGATTGTAGGGGTTCGAGTCCTCTCCCGGGAGCTTCACCTGATCTGTGGCTGAAGCCTGGTTAGCATGGCCGCGAGACTGTCCGCGTCCCGACGGGAGCCACCTCGTGTCCGAGCCCTACCCCCGTACCGTCGTCGTCCTTGCCGCCGGGGAGGGCAAGCGGATGAAGTCCGCGTTGCCCAAGGTGTTGCACCCGCTGCTCGGCCGGACGCTGCTCGGGCACGTGCTGAACGCGGCGCAGCCGCTGTCGGCGGAGCGGACGATGGTGGTGGTCGGGCACGGCGCGGACCAGGTCCGGGCGCATCTGGCCGAGGCCGCGCCGGACGCTGTACCGGTGTTGCAGGCCGAGCAGCTCGGCACCGGGCACGCGGTCAGGATCGCGCTGGAGGCCGCACCGGAGGCGTCCGGCACGGTGGTGGTGCTCAACGGCGACGTGCCGCTGCTGCGGCCGGAGACGGTGGCCGGGCTGGTCGCGGCGCACGAGAGCGAGCGGGCGGCGGCGACGGTGCTGGCTGCCGAGGTGCCGGATCCCACCGGCCTGGGCCGGATCGTGCGCGACGCCGACGGCCGGTTGGAGCAGATCGTCGAGCAGCGCGACGCCACTGCGGCACAGCTCGCCGTCCGGGAGATCAACGCCGGCATCTACGCCTTCGACGCGGGCCGGCTGCGGGACGTGCTCGGCAAGCTCTCCACCGACAACGACCAGGGTGAGGAGTACCTCACCGACGTCTTCCGGCTGCTCGTGTCGGCCGGTGAGCCGGTCGGCGTGCACCTGGCCGGCGACCACGCCGAGACGCTCGGCTGCAACGACCGGGTGGAGTTGGCGGCGCTACGGCGGCTGCTGCGGGACCGGGTCAACGAGCGCTGGATGCGTACCGGGGTGAGTCTGCTGGACCCGGAGACGACGTGGATCGACGTGACGGTGGCCCTGGACCGGGACGCGGTCGTGGACCAGAACACCCAGTTGCGCGGCGGTTCGGTGGTCGGCGCGGGCGCGGTGGTCGGACCGGACGTGACGCTGATCGACACGGTGGTCGGGCCGGGCGCGACGGTGCTGCGCAGCCACGCGGTCGGTGCCGAGGTGGGCGCGGGCGCGAGCGTGGGGCCGTACGCGTACCTGCGACCGGCGGCGCGGCTGGCCGAGAAGTCGAAGGTGGGCACGTTCGTCGAGGTGAAGAACTCCGAGGTGGGGCCGGGCGCCAAGGTGCCGCACCTGTCGTACGTGGGTGACGCGACGATCGGGGCGCGGGCCAACATCGGCGCGGCGACGATCTTCGTGAACTACGACGGGGTGAACAAGCACCGCACGGTGGTGGGCGAGGCCGCCTTCGTCGGCTGCGACACCAGCCTGATCGCCCCGGTCGAGGTGGGCGCCGGCGCGTACGTGGCGGCGGGCAGTGCGATCAGCAAGGACGTGCCGCCGGGTGCGTTGGGTGTGACGCGGGCGCCACAACGCAACGTCGAGGACTGGGTGACCCGCAGGCGGTCGGGTACGACGTCGGCGGCGGCTGCCGAGCGGGCCTTGCAGGGTGCTCCGGGTGTGACCTCGGCCGCAAGTGAAGGTGAGGCAATCCACGGCGCCGCCGAGTCGGTGGGCGGTGCGCCGGGGGCGGGAGATACTGCAACCGAATAGTCCCCGGTCGACCACCACCGTGGCCGGGTACCACCGACCAATACGGGAGCAGACGGGCCCATGGGCAGCATCGTCGCCGAAAACCGCAAGAGCCTGATGCTCTTTTCCGGACGTGGGTTTCCGGAGCTGGCCAGGGAGATCGGTGAGGTGCTCGGCGTCGCGCCGACGCCGGCCGACGCGTACGAGTTCGCCAACGGCGAGATCTTCGTACGGTTCAAGGACTCGGTGCGGGGGTCGGACGCCTTCGTGGTGCAGTCCGTCACGCACGGGGTGAACACGTGGGTCATGGAGACCCTGATCATGGTCGACGCGTTGAAGCGCGGGTCGGCGAAGCGGATCACGGTCGTGTTGCCGTTCTATCCGTACGCGCGGCAGGACAAGAAGCACCGGGGGCGGGAGCCGATCTCGGCCCGGCTGATCGCCGACCTGTTGAAGACGGCGGGGGCGAACCGGATCCTCACCGTGGACCTGCACACGGCGCAGATCCAGGGCTTCTTCGACGGGCCGGTGGACCACCTGTTCGCGATGGACATCCTGGCCGAGTACGTGGAGCGCAAGTACGCGGGCCGGCCGATGACCGTGGTCGCGCCGGACTCGGGTCGGGTGCGGGTGGCCGAGCGGTGGACCGACCGGTTGGGCGGCTGCCCGCTGGCCTTCATCCACAAGACGCGGGACCCGATGAAGCCGAACCAGGTGGTGGCGAACCGGGTGGTCGGTGAGGTCGAGGGTCGGGTCTGCCTGATCGTCGACGACATGATCGACACGGGCGGCACGATCTGCAAGGCGGCGGACATTCTCAAGGAGTCCGGCGCGGCGGACGTGATCGTGGCGTCCACCCACGCGCTGCTCTCCGACCCGGCGACCGAGCGGCTGAAGAACAGCCCGATCAGCGAGGTCGTGGTGACCAACACGCTGCCGTTGCCGCCGGAGAAGCAGCTCGACAAGCTCACCGTGCTCTCCATCGCGCCGCTGTTGGCCCGGGCGATCCGTGAGGTGTTCGACGACGGCTCGGTGACCACCCTGTTCGGCGGGTTGAGCTGACGCCGGTCCGGGCGGGTCGGTCGATCGGACCGGCCCGTCCGGGGGCGTCGATGATCGGCTGGTCGGCGGCGGTGAGCTGCCCGGTCGGCTCCGGCGGGGACTGCCGGAACTTCGGGAATCCGCTCGGGTAGACTGGTGCGGTTGCCACGGCGAGGGTGCCCTGCGGGCCGCTGAGAAGCGCCGCACGGAGGCACCGTGATCGACGCGGTGCTCCGGGCAGTCGTTGTGACGCATGAGCCCTTGCGAGCCCCCCGCCCAGCACCGCCAGACGACAAGCTGCCGTAGCGAAGCATCAGGAGTTTCCCCGTGTCCGAGGTAAAGATCAGCGCCGAGCCCCGCACCGAGTTCGGCAAGGGTGGTGCCCGCCGTACCCGCCGGGCCGGCAAGGTGCCCGCCGTGCTGTACGGCCATGGCGAGAAGCCCAAGCACATCGCGCTCCCGGCCCGCGAGTTCGCGGCGGCCATCCGTAACGGTGGCGCCAACCAGCTCCTGGCGCTCGACATCAGCGACGGCACGCAGGCTCTGGCGCTGCCGAAGGCGATCCAGCGGGACCCGATCAAGGACACCTTCGAGCACGTCGACCTGCTGCTGGTGCGTCGGGGCGAGAAGGTCACCGTGGACGTGCCGGTGCAGCTGACCGGTGAGGCGGCGCGGGACACGCTGATCGTGCACGACCACGACACCCTCTCGGTGACCGCCGACGCCACCAAGGTGCCGGATCACCTGGAGGCGTCGATCGAGGGTGCGCAGGCCGGCTCCCAGGTCACCGCCGCCGACGTGCAGCTTCCGTCGGGCGTCGAGCTGGCCGCCGACCCGGAGATGGCGGTCGCCACCGTCACCGCGGCACCGACCGCGGAGCAGTTGGAGGCGACGCTGCCCGAGGCCGAGGCGGCGGACGCCGAGGCCGAGGCTGAGGCCGGCGAGGAGACCGCCGAGGCTGGCGAGTCGGCCGGCGAGGAGACCGCCGAGGCCAAGACCGAGGCCTGATCGGTCCGCAGGCTGTGCGACAGGCGTCCCCGTGCTCCGGGGGCGCCTGTCGACGTATCGGGGACGGCCGCCGGGTGGCGGTCCGCCGGGACGAGGAAAGGGGCGGGCGGTGACGGACGAGACCGGGCCCTGGCTGGTGGTCGGTCTGGGCAACCCGGGTCGGGAGTACGCGGGCAACCGGCACAACGTCGGTTTCCTGGTCGCGGACCTGTTGGCGGGTCGGCTGGGCAGCAGGTTCGGTCGGCACAAGCGGGCGGTGGCGGAGGTCGCCGAGGGGCGCCTCGGTCTGGGCGGCCCGAAGTTGGTGCTGGTCAAGCCGTTGACGTACATGAACCTTTCGGGTGGGCCGGTGGCCGGTCTGGCGCAGTTCCACAAGGTGCCGCCGGGGCAGGTGATCGCGGTGCACGACGAGCTGGACATCGCGTACGGCCAGGTGCGGGTGAAGTGCGGTGGCGGCGAGGGCGGGCACAACGGTCTGCGCTCGATGTCGAAGTCGCTGGGCACGAAGGACTACGTACGGGTGCGGTTCGGGATCGGGCGTCCGCCGGGGCGGCAGGATCCGGCGGACTACGTGCTGTCGGATTTCGGCGCGGTGGAGCGCAAGGAGTTGGAGTTCCTGGTGGATAGGGCGGCGGACGTGGTGGAATCCGTGGTCATCCGAGGCGTCGAACCGACGCAGAACCTCTACCACGGTGCCTGAGGTACGGCTGTGACGACGGGAGCGCGAGTATGAGCAGTCCACCCACGGCCGACGGGGCGTTCGCGCGGTGGTTGGCGGCCCGTGCCGGTCAGGCGTTGCTGCGCCTGCGGGCGGAGACGGGGTTCGCCGACGCCGGTGCGTTGAAGGCGGCGGGGGACAAGGTCTCGCACGACCTGATCCGGACCGAGCTGGCGAAGTGGCGTCCGGACGACGCGGTGCTCTCCGAGGAGGACGAGGGTTCCCGGCTGGCGTGGACGGCCGAGGTGAACGAGGCGTCGATCTCCCGGCTGGTCGCCGAGCGGGTGTGGATCATCGACCCGCTGGACGGTACCCGTGAGTTCAGCGAGGAGGGGCGCGCGGACTGGGCGGTGCACGTGGCGCTCTGGGCGCGGGACGCGTCGACATCCCACGGTCTGGTGGCGGGTGCTGTCGGATTGCCGGCACAGCAGCAGGTGTTGGCCACGGACGTCCCTCCGGCGTACCCGGCGGAGGCGGCCGGGGGCGAGGGCCGGCGGCTGCGTCTGGCGGCCAGCCGAAGTCGGCCGCCGGTGTTCCTGACCGACCTCGCCGAGGAGGTCGGGGCGGAGTTGGTGCCGATGGGATCGGCCGGTGCGAAGATCGCCGCAGTGGTGACCGGCGAGGTGGACGCCTACATTCACGCCGGGGGTCAGTACGAGTGGGACTCGGCGGCGCCGGTGGCTGTGGCGACGGCCACCGGACTGCACGCTTCCCGGATCGACGGTTCTGCGCTGAAATACAACGAGGCCGACCCGCGTCTGCCTGACCTGCTGGTGTGCCGTGCGGATCTCGCCAGCCGGTTACTTGCAGCGTTGCACCGGCATAGCGGGTAGCCTGGCGCTACTTTCTGACATCCCCGACCGGAAAGGTCTGGAAATCGGATGACCGAGCGAATCGAGCCGGTGTCATGACCGCCACCGCTGCCTACCAGGTGACGCATCTCGACGCGTTGGAGGCGGAGAGCATCTTCGTGATGCGCGAGGTGGTCGCCGAGATGGAGCGGCCGGTCCTGCTGTTCTCCGGTGGCAAGGACTCGATCGTGATGCTGCGCCTGGCGCAGAAGGCGTTCGCTCCGGCCCAGATCCCCTTTCCGGTGATGCACGTCGACACCGGCCACAACTTCCCCGAGGTGCTGGACTACCGGGACCGGCGGGTCGCCGAGCTGAACCTGCAGCTCGTCGTGGCCAGCGTGCCGGAGGCACTGGCCAGCGGGTTGGTCCGGGAGTCGGCGGACGGGATGCGCAACCGCATCCAGACGCCGGTGCTGCTCGAGGCGGTGGAGAAGCACCGGTTCGACGCGCTCTTCGGCGGGGCCCGGCGGGACGAGGAGAAGGCCCGCGCCAAGGAGCGGGTGTTCAGCTTCCGTGACGAGTTCGGCCAGTGGGACCCGAAGAACCAGCGTCCGGAGCTGTGGTCGCTCTACAACGGCCGGCACCACCCGGGTGAGTCGATCCGGGTGTTCCCGCTCTCCAACTGGACCGAGTTGGACGTGTGGCACTACATCGCCCGGGAGCGGATCGAGCTGCCGTCGATCTACTACGCGCACGAGCGCGAGGTGGTCGAGCGCGACGGGATGCTCTACGCGGTCAACGAGTTCCTGCCCGCGCGGGCGGGGGAGGAGCGGTTCAAGGCCCAGGTGCGCTACCGCACCGTCGGCGACGCCTCCTGCACGGCGGCGGTGAGCTCGGACGCGGACACGGTCGACAAGGTCATCGAGGAGGTCGCGGCGACCCGGATCACCGAGCGCGGGGCGACCCGTGGTGACGACCGGGTCAGCGAGGCCGCGATGGAGGACCGCAAGCGGGAGGGCTACTTCTGATGACGACCGAGACGCTCGCGCCGGGCGACGCCGAGGGCCGGGCCGTCGGGTCGGAGGCCCGACCGATGGACCTGCTGCGCTTCGCCACCGCCGGCAGTGTCGACGACGGCAAGTCGACCCTGATCGGCCGGCTGCTGTACGACACGAAGTCGCTGTTCACCGACCAGTTGGCCGCGGTGGAGGCGGTCAGCGCGGCCCGGGGCGACGAGTACACGAACCTGGCGCTGCTCACCGACGGCCTGCGCGCCGAGCGGGAGCAGGGCATCACCATCGACGTGGCGTACCGGTACTTCGCCACGCCCCGTCGCAAGTTCATCATCGCCGACACCCCCGGGCACATCCAGTACACCCGGAACATGGTCACCGGGGCGTCCACGGCCGATCTGGCGCTGATCCTGGTCGACGCCCGTAAGGGCCTGGTCGAGCAGTCCCGCCGGCACGCCTTCCTCTGCTCGCTGCTGCGGGTGCCGCACCTGGTGCTCTGCGTCAACAAGATGGACCTGGTGGACTACTCGCAGGACGTCTTCGACCGGATCGCCGACGAGTTCACCGCGTTCGCGGCGAAGCTGGACGTGCCGGACCTGACCGTGGTGCCGATCTCCGCGCTCAAGGGCGACAACATCGTCACCCGTTCGGAGAGCATGCCCTGGTACGAAGGCCCGGCGCTGCTGCACCACCTGGAGCGGGTGCACATCGCCAGCGACCGGAACCTGGTCGACGTCCGGTTCCCGGTGCAGTACGTGATCCGGCCGCAGTCGACGGTGGTCACCGACTATCGCGGCTACGCCGGTCAGGTCGCCTCGGGGGTGCTCAAGCCGGGTGACGAGGTGATGGTGCTGCCGTCCGGCTTCACCAGCCGGATCGCGTCGGTGGAGACCGCCGACGGGCCGGTCGGGGAGGCGTTCCCGCCGATGTCGGTGACGGTACGGCTGACCGACGAGATCGACATCTCGCGGGGCGACATGATCTGCCGCCCGAACAACGCCCCGGCGGTGGCGCAGGACATCGAGGCGATGGTCTGCTGGATGGACGAGAGCCGGCCGTTGCAGGTCGGCGGCAAGTACGCCATCAAGCACACCACCCGGTCGGCCCGGGCGATCGTGCGCGGCCTGCACTACCGCCTCGACATCAACTCGCTGCACCGCGACGAGACGGCGACCGAGTTGCGGCTCAACGAGATCGGCCGGGTGCGGTTGCGGACCACCGTCCCGTTGCTGGCCGACGAGTACCGCCGCAACCGCACGACCGGTGGTTTCGTCATCATCGACGAGACCACCAACCGCACCGTCGGCGCCGCCATGATCGTCGAGACCGCCTGAGCACACGGGGCGGCCGGGCAGATACCCGTTCCCCACGGCGCCCCCCTGCCCGCTCTCGCCACCCTGGTTACCCTCGTCGCCTCACCCGATGACCCCGGGCGCGGCGACGAGTTGCCAGATCCTGCTCGATCCTGGATCGAGTGGTCTCGGTGCCGCCACGAGGCCACTCCATCCGGGATCGAGCGTGATCATGGGCGGTATGTGCGGCGAGAGTGGGACGCGAGTAGGCGGTGTGTGCGGTGGCGGGCGAGCTGATCCGTCCACGCCATCAGCTCGACAGGCGGTGGGTGAGGACACCCCGGGCGTGCGAGAACCGAGGACATCTCGTCGGTGTGGGTCAGGCGAGGCGGGTCGCGCCTGCGGCCGGGAGCGCGGTGAACCGGTTGGGGGTGACGTAGCCACGGGCGGCGTAGGCCGCCGCGACGGCGTCGCCCACCGCATCGGCCCGGTCCGCCTCGACCAGGGCCAGGACGCAGCCGCCGAAACCGCCGCCGGTCATCCGCGCGCCGAGTGCACCGGCGGCGAGCGCCGTGTCGACGGCGGTGTCGACCTCCGCGACGGTGATGGCGAAGTCGTCGCGCATGGAGGCGTGCGAGGCGGTGAGCAGCGGACCGATGCGCCGGATCTCCCCGGCGCGTAGCAGGGCGACGCTGTCGCGTACCCGCTGGTTCTCGGTGACGACGTGCCGGGTCCGGCGGCGGGTCTCGTCGTCGGGCAGTCGGGCCAGCGCGTCGTCGAGGGCGTCGGCGGGTACGTCCCGCAGGGCCGGCACACCGAGCAGGTGCGCGGCCTTCTCGCAGGTGGCGCGGCGGGACGCGTACTCGCCGTCGGCGTGCCGGTGCGGGGCACGGCTGTCGATCACCAGGATCGCCAGGCCGTCGTGGTCCAGGTCGAACGGGACATGGTCCACCTGCTCGGTGCGGCAGTCGAGGAAGAGGGCGTGCCCGGCCCGGCAGCGGATCGCGGCCGACTGGTCCATGATGCCGGTGGGCGCGCCGACGTAGTGGTTCTCGGCGCGCTGCGCCAACCTCGGCTGGAGCGTGGCGGGCAGGTCCAGCCCGCCGAGATCGACCAGCGCGGTGAGCACGGCGGCCTCCAGTGCGGCCGAGGAGGACAGGCCGGCGCCGAGCGGCACGTCGGAGGCGACGGCCAACCGGGCGCCGGGAACCGGGTGGCCGGCTTCGCGCAGCGCCCACACCACCCCGGCCACGTACGCGGCCCAGCCGGTGACCCGGCCGGGGGCGGCCACCTCGTCGGCGCCGAAGTCGACCGTCTCGCCGGTCAGTTCGGACCAGACCGTCCAGTCCTCGGTGGGCCGGGGCGCTGCGGCGACGACGGTGCGCAGCGGCAGCGCGAACGGCAGCACGAAGCCGTCGTTGTAGTCGGTGTGCTCGCCGATCAGGTTGACCCGGCCGGGAGCCGCCCAGCGGCCGGCGGGTGGTGCGGCGTACGCCTGCCGGAAGCCGGCCTCGGCGCGGGCGGCGACGTCGGTCACGGCCGACCCGACACGTGCGCGCGGTAGAAGGTCCAGGCGTCGGAGACCATGTCGTGCAGGGTCGGCTTGCGCGGCTCCCAGCCCAGCTCGGCGCGGGCCAGCGCGGAGGAGGCGACCAGTTCGGCCGGGTCGCCCTCGCGGCGCGGTGCCACCTCCACCGGCACGGGGTGGCCGGTGACCTCGCGGACCACCTCGACGACCTGCCGGTTGGTGAACCCGTTGCCGTTGCCGAGGTTGTAGATGCGGTGTCGTCCCGGGGTCGCCGCGTCGAGGGCGAGCAGGTGGGCGCGGGCCAGGTCGGCGACGTGGATGTAGTCGCGGACGCAGGTGCCGTCGGCGGTGGGGTAGTCGTCGCCGAAGAGTTGCAGCTTCTCCCGCCGGTCGGCGGCCACCTCCAGCGCGATGGGAATGAGGTGGGTCTCCGGGTCGTGCCGCTCGCCGAGGGCGGTGTCGCCGTCGAGGTACGCCCCGGCGACGTTGAAATAGCGCAGCGAGACGGCGGCCAGGCCGTGCCCGGTCGCCTCGGAGGTGAGCGCCATGTCGACGGCGAGCTTGGTCGCGCCGTACGTGTTGGTCGGGGCCTTGACGGCGGTCTCCGGGATGGGCAGCTCGGTCGGGTTGCCGTAGACGGCGGCGGTGGAGGAGAAGACCATCCGGGGTACGCCCGCGGCGCGGACGGCGTCGATCAGCGCCAGTGACCCGACGGTGTTGGTGTGCCAGTACTTCTCCGGGGCGGTCATCGACTCGCCGGCGGCGATCAGGGCGGCGAAGTGCAGCACGCCGTCGAATCCCGCCTGCGGGGTGAGCACCCGGGCCGCGTCGTGGATGCCGGCCTCGACGTGGGTGGCGTCGGGCGCGAGCGCCTCCCGGTGGCCGGTGCACAGGTCGTCCAGGACCACCACGTCGTGCCCGGCGTCGAGCAGCATCCGGGTCACCACGCTCCCGATGAAGCCGGCGCCGCCGGTGACGAGCAGTTTCACGTCGTTCTCCTCCTACCTGGACCTGTGGTGGTCACCCTACAACTCCACCACGACCGACCATTTCTGAACAGAGTCGAACACCACCGTGCCGCCTTCCGCTGACTACCATCACTGTCATGCGGGCAGCGCGTCGGCGCGGACCCAGGCGACGGGGCGCACAGCGGTCCCGCCGCCAGCCCGGGCCGGTGGCCAGAGCCGTCGCCCGGGTGGTGGTGCGGGCCGCCGACGGCACCCTGCGACTCGTCACCGACCTGCTCGGCGCCGGGTCGGCCGCCGGTCGGGAACGCATCAGCGAGGCCGAGCTGCGCGACCTGGTCGCCGCGAACACCGTGCTCGACCCGGTCGGTCGTCGCATCATCGACGAGGTGCTGGTGGCCGGTGCCAGCCTGGTCCGCGAGGTGATGATGCCCCGCACCGAGGTGGTGTTCCTCTCCGCGGCGCTGACCGTCGCCGAGGCCGCACCCCTGGTCCGCGCCGGTACGCACACCCGCTATCCGGTGGTCGACGGCACCCACGACGACGTGGTCGGTGTGGTGCACCTGCGCGACGTGCTGCTGCGTCCGGACCGCGACCCGGGCACCACCGTCGGCGAGCTGGCCCGGGAGATCAAGCGGCTGCCGGCCAGCAAGCGGGTGCTCGCCGCGTTGACCGAGATGCGGCGGGAGGGGCACCACCTGGCCGTGGTGATCGACGAGTACGGCGGCACCGCCGGCATCGTCACCTGTGAGGACCTGGTCGAGGAACTGGTCGGCGAGATCCACGACGAGTACGCCGACTCGCCCGAACCGGCTCTCGCCGGGCTGCCCACGGTGGTCGACGGACGGCTCAACCTGACCGACTTCGCCGAGCGCACCGGCGTGCACCTGCCGCACGGGCCCTACGAGACGGTGGGCGGCTTCGTGATGGCGGCGCTGGGTCGGTTGCCCGCAGCGGGCGACGAAATCCCGGTGCCCGGGGCGGGCGACGATCCCGCCGCGTCCGGCGGCTGGCTGCTGCGGGTGCTCACCCTGGAGGGACGCCGGGTGGCCCGGCTCGCGGTCACCGTCGCCCGCCTGCCCGAACAGCGTCGCGATCCGGGCGGCGTCGCCGAGCGGGCGCGACCTGCCGGCCCGTCATGACGGACGCAGGGTGTTGCTGACAGAATCGGCGGCATGTCCGACGTTCCCGCCCGCCCGCGCGTCTTCTCCGGCATCCAGCCGACGGCCGACTCGTTCCACCTCGGCAACTACCTGGGCGCGGTCCGGCACTGGGTGGCGTTGCAGGAGTCGCACGACGCCTTCTACTGCGTGGTCGACCAGCACGCGATCACGGCGGGACACGAACCGAAGGTGTTGCTCCAGCGGTCGCGGACGGCCGCCGCGCAGCTGCTCGCCGTCGGGCTGGACCCGGAACGCTGCACCCTGTTCGTGCAGTCGCAGGTGCCCGAGCACGCGCAGCTTGCCTGGGTGCTGGGCTGCATCACCGGTTTCGGCGAGGCGAGCCGGATGACCCAGTTCAAGGACAAGTCGCAGAAGCAGGGCAACGAGCGCGCCAGCGTCGGGCTGTTCACGTACCCGATCCTGCAGGCCGCGGACATCCTGCTCTACCAGGCCCACGCCGTGCCGGTCGGCGAGGACCAGCGGCAGCACCTGGAGCTCTCCCGGGACCTGGCGCAGCGGTTCAACTCGCTGTTCGGCAAGACCTTCACGGTGCCCGCGCCGCACATCGTGAAGGAGACCGCCAAGATCACCGACCTGCAGGACCCGACGGCCAAGATGTCGAAGTCGTCGTCCTCCCCGGGCGGCATCGTGGACCTGCTGGAGGACCCGGCCCGCTCGGCCAAGAAGATCCGCTCGGCGGTCACCGACACCGGTCGGGACATCATCTTCGACGCCGAGACCAAGCCGGGCGTCTCCAACCTGCTCACCATCTTCTCCGCGTTGAGCGGGCGCGGCATCGACGACCTGGTCGCCGCGTACGCCGGCAAGGGCTACGGCGACCTCAAGAAGGACCTCGGCGAGGTGGTGCGGGAGTTCGTCACGCCGATCCAGCAGCGCACCCGCGCGTACCTCGACGACCCGGCCCAGCTCGACAAGCTCCTCGCGGGCGGTGCGGAGAAGGCCCGGGCGGTGGCGGCGCCCACGCTGCGCACCGCGTACGAGCGGGTGGGTTTCTTCCCGCCGGTACGCGGCGAGTAGTCGCCCGCGCGAGGGCGAGCAGTCGGTGGCCGGAGAGGTGACGCGGAGCGTGGATCAGGGCAGCGGTGTCCCGTCGACCGACGACATCGTCCAGATCGGCATCGCCGTCGACATCCCCGAGCCGTGGGGCGGCGAGCTGACCCGGCGCCGACTGGCCTCCGGCGACCCGAACACGGTCCCGGCCCACGTCACCCTGCTCGGGCCGACCGAGATCCCGGTGTCCGCGCTGGCCGCGGTGGAGGGGCACCTCGACCGGGTCGCCGCCGAGCACCTGCCGTACACCCTGCACCTGCGCGGCACCGGCACCTTCCGGCCGGTGACGCAGGTGGTCTTCGTGACGGTGGCGGCCGGCATCAGCGAGTGCGAACTGCTCGCCGCCGCCATCAACGCGGCCCCTCAACTTCGCCGTGAGCTGCGCTTTCCCTACCATCCACACGTGACGGTGGCGCAGGACGTCGCGCCGGAGGCCCTCGACCGGGCGTACGAGGACCTCGCCGACTTCTCCGCGATGTTCGAGGTGGAGGGCTTCACCCTGTTCTCGCACAGCGGGCAGACGCGGTGGCAGCCCCGCCGGTACTTCCGGCTGGGCGGCTGACCGGTGAACCTGCTGGGACGGGTCGAGGCGGGCGTCGACCGTGGCCTGCGGAGCGCCCGGCACCGCTCCCCGGCCTTCGGGCACCTGTGGCGGGCCGGGGTGCGCTACACCGACCTGCACGGCGGGCGGTTGGCCGCCGCGATCGCCTACTACGGCTTCTTCGCGGTCTTCGCCCTCGCCCTGGTGTCGTACGCGGCCTTCGGCGCGATCCTGGACGAGAACGACGAGCTGCGCGCGGGGGCGGAGGAGTTCCTCCGGGAGAACCTGCCGTTCCTCGATCCGGCGCAGGTGGCCGAGAGCAGTGGCACCGTCGGCGTGGTGGGCCTGCTGATCCTGATCCTGACCGGGATCGGCTGGGTGGAGGCGATCCGGTCCTCGCAGCGGCTGATCCACGGCCTGGACCAGCACCCCGGCAACCTGGTCGTCCGCCGGTTGGTCGACCTCGGCGTACTCCTCGTGGTCTTCGTGCTGCTCGGCGTCTCGGTGGCGGCGGTCGACGCGTTGGAGACGCTGCTGCGGTTCCTGCTGCGCAGCACCGGCTCCGTCGGGCTGACCACGGTCAGCGCGGTGCTCAGCGTGGTGGTGAACGCGGTGCTGGCGACGCTGCTGCTGGTGGCGGTGCCCCGGCTGCGGATGAGCCGGGCCCGGTTGCGGCCGGTGGTGCTGCTCGTCGCGGTCGGCATCACGCTGCTCAACACCGTCGGGCGGTTCTGGGTGGGGCGGGTGGAGCACAACCCGGCGTACACCGTGGTGGCCACCGCCGTGGGCCTGCTGGTCTATCTCTACCTGCTCAACCAGTTGGTGCTCTTCGGTGCCGCGCTGGCCGCGACCAGCCGACGCGGCCAGGTGGTCGACCTGGCGAGCCGTCCCCGGCCCGTCGACCTCGACGTGGAGAGCGATCCCGGTACCCCCGGCGGGGCCGGTTGACCGTGATGTGTGGGGAACCCGCCCCCACCTCGTCGGGCACCGACGATGATGGGCCCGTGGGGGCACTTGTGACGTTGGACCTGCCGAGCGACTCACCGATGCTCGACCTGCCGTGGATCATCACGTTCGGGCCGCTCGGAGACGCCGACGAGTGGGAGCCGGTGGTCTGCGGGCCGTACGAGCGGCCGCACGCGCTGGCGCTGGCCGAGACGGTGGTGGCCGAGGAGTCGTTGATGGCGGTGGTCGAGCCGCTGGTGCCAGCGGTGAACGTGGCGCAGATCCGTGGTGAGATCGCCGCCGCGCAGCTCGCCGCCACCGACGAGACGGTCCGGGTGGACCAGGCCGACCTGTACGGCGACTACGAGGACACCGTCGACGAGGAGGAGATGGCGGCGGCCGAGCGGGGGGACACGGGCGGGCCGCTGCCGGTGCCGGACGAGGACGAACTGCGGGCCGGCTTCGCCCGCATCGCGACGCGGCTCCCCGGAGGCTGACGAACCACCCGGCACCGGTGCCCGGACGTCGTCGTCCGGGCACCGGTGCCCGCACCGCACCCCCCACCACAAGGGGTCGTCGTCCCGGTCATCCCGGCGGGGACCAGGTCGTCGGGGGTGATACCCCGGTCAGCGCCGTTCGAACCAGGCGGCCGTGTCACCCGGGAGCAGGTGGCCGCCGTCGTGTTCGGTGAGCGGCGCGCTGGCCACGAGCGGCGTGCCGTACCCGTCGATCAGCACCGGCGAGTCGCCGGTGTTCACCACGCAGGTCAGCACCACGGAGTCGACCTCCCGGTGGAACGCGAGCACGTCCGGGCCGGTCTGGCGCCAGGTGATGCCGCCGACGCCGGCCAGTGCCGGATGGGTGTGCCGGATCCGCAGCGCCGCCCGGTACAGCTCCAGGGTCGAGCCGGGCACGCCGGCCTGGGCGGCGACCGAGAGGGACTGCCAGGTCGCCGGGGCCGGTAGCCAGCTCAGCGCGCTGCCGGCCGGTCCGAAGCCGTACGGTGCCAGGTCACCGCTCCACGGGATCGGCACCCGGCAGCCGTCGCGGCTCTCGCCTGTACGCAGGAAGGCCGGGTCCTGACGCAGCTCGTCGGGCAGGTCGAGCACCTCGGGCAGCCCCAGTTCCTCGCCCTGATAGAGGTAGGCGCACCCGGGCAGGGCGAGCATCAGCAGCGCGGCGGCGCGGGCCCGGCGCAGCCCGACCTCCCCGTCGCCGTACCGGGTGACGTGCCGTTGCCGGTCGTGGTTGGAGAGCACCCAGGTGGTGGGGGCGCCGACGATGGTGGACTCGCCCAGCGCGGTGTCGATCACCTTGCGGAACGAGTCGGCCGACCAGGTGGCGTCGAGGAAGTCGAAGCTGAACGCCTGGTGCAGCTCGTCCGGGCCGATGTAGCGGGCCAGTCGCTGCGGGGTCTCCGCCCACGCCTCGGCCACGGCCATCCGGCCGCCCGGGTAGCTGTCCAGGATGGGACGCCAGGTGCGGTAGATGTCGTGCACCTCGTCCTGGTCGAAGTAGGGCAGGCGGCCCTTGCCGAGCAACTCGGACTGGCGACGGCCGGTGGTCATCGAGCTGAAGCCGACGTCCGGCAGGCCCTCCGCCTTGATCATGCCGTGGGCCACGTCGATGCGGAACCCGTCGACGCCCCGGTCCAGCCAGAACCGCAGGACGTCCTCGAACTCGGCGCGTACCTCCCGGTGGCGCCAGTTCAGGTCGGGTTGGGTCGGGTCGAACAGGTGCAGATACCACTGGCCGTCGTCGACCCGCGTCCAGGCGGGGCCGCCGAAGATGCTCTCCCAGTCGTTCGGGGGCTGCGCACCGTCTTCACCCCTGCCGTCGGCGAAGAGGTACCGCGCCCGCTCGGCCGCGCCGGGGGCGGCGGCCAGCGCGGCCTGGAACCACGGGTGCTGGTCGGAGGTGTGGTTCGGGACCAGGTCCACGATGATCCGCAGCCCGAGCGCGTGCGCGTCGGTGATCATCGCTTCGAAGTCGCCGAGGGTGCCGAACATCGGGTCGACGTCGCGGTAGTCGGCCACGTCGTAGCCGCCGTCGACCATCGGCGAGGTGTAGAAGGGGGTCAGCCAGAGCGCGTCCACCCCGAGGTCACGCAGGTAGGGCAGACGTTCGCGGATGCCCTGGAGATCGCCGATGCCGTCGCCGTCGGAGTCGGCGAAGCTGCGGACGTAGACCTGGTAGACGACGGCGGATCGCCACCAGTCGGCGTCGGAGGTCAGCGGCGACGGAGTGCTGGCGGTCATCGGGTGTTCCCCGTTCTGTGGTGCGGGACGGCGGCACCCGGGCGTGGGCGAGGTGGCGCGGGTGTCTGAGAAGGATGCCGCCCCGCCTCTGCAAGAGTCAAGCATTTCTTGCGCAAGGGGGGCGGTGGATGTGCCGCTCCGAAGGCGGCAGGCGGCCGGAATCAGCCCGACCTTCACGCCAGGCGGAGGTGGCAGGTGTCCGGCGTCACGCCGGGATCGACAGCACCGGCGACGCCGGTCGCCGACCCTGGCCGCCCTGCGGGGCGCTGTCGTCCCGACGGGCCACCGCGGTCGAGCCGCGCACCACCAGCTCGGGACGGAAGAGGTACTCCGAACGCGGGGCGGCGTGGCCGTTGATCTCGTCCACCAGGGCCCGGACCGCGGCGACCGCCATCGCGGTCACCGGCTGGCGCATGGTGGTCAGCGGCGGGTCGGTGAAGGCCATCAGCGGCGAGTCGTCGTAACCGACCACCGACAGGTCCTCCGGGACGGAGAGTCCGCGCTGCCGGGCGGCCCGGATCGCGCCGAGTGCCATCAGGTCCGAACCGCAGACGATCCCGGTGACGCCCCGCTCGATCAGGCGGCCGGCGGCGGCCTCGCCGCCCTCCACGCCGAACAGGGAGAGTTCGGTGAGCTCGCGCAGTTCGTCGTCGTCGAGCTGGACGAGGCGCGCCATCGCGGTCTTGTATCCGCTGACCTTGCGCTGCACCGGCACGAACCGGTCCGGCCCGGTGATCAGGCCGATCCGACGGTGGCCCAGGGCGCCCAGGTGCGAGACGGCCAACTCCGCCGCCTCGCGGTCGTCGCAGGAGACGAAGGGCGCCGGGATGCCGGGGGCGTATCCGTTGATCATGACGATCGGCAGCGGCCGGGCGATCAGGGTGCGGTACCGGTCGTGGTCGGCGGCGGTGTCGGCGTGCAGCCCGGAGACGAAGACGATCCCGGAGACCTGCCGGTCGAGCAGCATCTCCACGTACTCGTCCTCGCGGACACCGCCGGGGGTCTGGGTGCAGAGCACCGGGGTGAACCCGGTCGGGGCCAGCGCCGACTCGATGATCTGGGCGAAGGCGGGGAAGATCGGGTTGTCCAACTCCGGCACCACCAGGCCGACCAGCCCGGCGCTGCGCTTGCGGAGCCGGGCGGGGCGCTCGTAGCCGAGCACGTCGAGGGCGGTCAGGACGGCCTGCCGGGTCTCGGGTGCCACGCCGGGCCGGTCGTTGAGCACCCGCGACACCGTGGCCTCGCTGACGTCGGCCTGCTGGGCTATGTCGGACAGGCGAGCGCGCATGGCCGCACTGTAGCTCACCCTCAACTTCTTGCGCAGTGGTCGGCAAGAACTTGCAGAAGTGGGCAGCAGGCGGCGGTTCGCTCTCACATCGGCGCTGTCGCAACGGCCTCCATCGGGACGGTGGGTGTGTTTCCGGTGTGCAGAGCGTGATCCAGTCGCCGTCTGCGGGCGGCTGGACCGTTGGGAAATGCCGGTAAAGCCGCAGTTGTGGAGTGGTCGGGTTGCGGATCCAGCGCGGTTGTTGCGGTGATGTTCGCAAGGGGTTTCGAGTTACGCAAGTTCTTGCTACTGTCCCGCCGACACCCGGCAGGAATCTAGGAGCGAACATGCGTCGCACAGCCAGGGGGATCGCCGTACTCGCCTCCGCCACCCTCGCCCTCTCCGTCGCCGCCTGCGGCGGCGGAGAGGACAACCCGGCTGATGGGCAGTCCACCGTCGACCCCGCTTCCCTCACCGCAGAACTGACCTGGTGGGACACCTCGGACCCGCAGAACGAGGGCCCCGCGTTCCAGGAGCTGATCGCCAAGTTCAACCAGACGCACCCGAACGTGAAGATCAACTATCAGTCGGTCCCGTTCGGTGAGGCGCAGAACAAGTTCAAGACCGCCGCGCAGGCCAAGAGCGGCGCTCCGGACATCCTCCGCGCCGAGGTGGCCTGGGTGCCGGAGTTCGCCTCGCTGGGCTACCTCTACGCGCTGGACGGCTCCGAACTGCTCGCTGACTCCTCGGACTTCCTGGAGACGCCGCTGGCCTCCAACAGGTTCGACGGCAAGACGTACGGCGTCCCGCAGGTCACCGACAGCCTGGCGCTGATGTACAACAAGGAGCTGCTGAGCCAGGCCGGCGTCGACGCGCCGCCGAAGACCTGGGCGGAGCTGAAGACCGCCGCGCAGGCGGTCAAGGAGAAGACCGACGCCGAGGGCGTGTACGTCAACCCGGCCGGCTACTTCATGCTGCCGTTCATGTACGGCGAGGGTGGCGACCTGGTCGACACCGCGAGCCAGAAGATCGTCATCAACTCGGAGCAGAACGCGGCCGGACTGGCGATCGCCAAGGACCTGATCACCAGCGGTGCGGCTGCCAAGCCGTCCGCCAACGACGCCTACGGCACCATGATGACCCTTTTCAAGGAGAAGAAGGTCGCCATGATCATCAACGGCCCGTGGGAGGTCAACAACGTCACGACGGCCCCCGGCTTCGGCGGCCTGGAGAACCTCGGCGTCGCCCCGGTGCCGGGCGGCTCGGCGCGGGCCGGTGGCCCGGTCGGCGGCCACAACTACGTGATCTGGTCCGGCATGCCGCAGGAGAAGGTGGACGCCGCCGTCGCGTTCGTGAAGTTCATGAGCTCCGCCGAGTCTCAGGCGTTCCTCTCCGAGAAGCTCGGCCTGCTGCCGACCCGCACCTCCGCGTACGCCCTCGACGCGGTGAAGAACAACCCGGTCGTGGCCGCGTTCCAGCCGGTCGTGGAGGCCGGTGTGGGCCGTCCGTGGATCCCCGAGGCCGGTCAGTTCTTCGGCCCGCTCGACCAGATGGCCACCGAGGTCCTGATCCAGAACAAGGACCCGAAGGCCGCGCTGGACACCGTGGCCCGGAAGTACAAGGCCGAGGTCGTGCCCGGCTACGGGCTCTGACCGTCCGCGCCGGCTCCGGCCGGTGACCTTTCGGCACCCGGCAGGGTCGCGCGGCCGTCGCGGTCGCGCGCCCCTGCCGGACTTCTCCTCGGGAGCGCTGATGACCACCGTGACAGCCGACCCGGCGCCGTCGTCCACGACGCCGCCCGGCCGGTCCGCTCGAACGTCCCGGCTGCGCCGCAGTTGGGACAAGCACTGGTACGCCTGGGCGATGGTGCTGCCCGTCGTGATCGTCCTGGCGGTACTGATCTTCTACCCGCTCTTCCGCGGGATCTGGCTCTCCTTCACCGACCTCACCGAGGCCAACCAGGTCGCCGAGATCTGCACCAAGTCGATCACCGGCAGCGAGGTGTGTCGCGACAACCCCAACAAGTGGGAGTTCGTCGGCCTCGACAACTACGTCCGGGTCCTCACCGGCCAGGTCGGCGACTTCTGGCAGTGGACCGGCGTCACGCTGATCTGGACGTTCGTCTGCGTGGCCTGCCACTTCGGTCTCGGCCTCGGGCTGGCCACCATGATCAACCGGCCGATGTGGGGCCGCAGCGTGTACCGGGTGCTGCTGGTGCTGCCCTGGGCGGTGCCCGCCTTCGTCAGCGCCTTCGCCTGGAAGTTCATCTTCAACGAGCGCTTCGGCCTGGCCAACGCCCTGCTCTCGGCGGTCGGCATCGACCCGGTCTCCTGGTTCGCCGACCGGTGGACGGCGCTGCTGACCGCCATCGTCACCAACATCTGGCTCGGCGTGCCGTTCATGATGGTGGCCCTGCTCGGCGGGATGCAGACCATCCCGTCCGAGTTGTACGAGGCGGCCGAGATCGACGGCGCCTCGCCGTGGCAGCGGTTCGTCAACATCACCCTGCCCGGCCTGCGTCCGGTCAGCATGACCGTGGTGCTGCTCGGCACCATCTGGACCTTCAACATGTTCCCGATCATCTTCCTGGTGACCGAGGGGCAGCCGGCAGGGCAGAGCGAGATCCTGGTGACCGGTGCCTACCGGGCGGCGTTCGAGGGCATCCGCAACTACTCGCTCGCCTCCACGTACGGCGTACTGATCCTGTCGATCCTGCTGGTGTTCTCGATGTTCTACCGGCGGGCCCTGCGCAAGCAAGGCGAGGTGTGGTGATGGCGCAGGCACGCAGACCCGCGCAGGCGCGCGGACCCGGCCGCAGTCGCCGTTCTCCGCTGAAGTCGGTCCTGCTGCACGGCACGTTGATCCTGGCCTCGCTGATCGCGGTCGGCCCGATCGCCTGGGTGCTGTTGTCGTCGCTGAAGCCCGGGTACGCGATCCAGAGCAGCGAGCTGACGCTGTTCCGGGACACCACGCTGGCCAACTACAGCTACGTGCTGACCAGCACCAACTTCCCCCGGTGGTTCCTCAACTCGGTGATCGTCGCGGCGTTCACCATGGGGATCGGCATCTTCCTGTCGGCCACCACCGGCTACGCGGTGTCCCGGTTCAACTTCCCGGGTCGCCGGCCGCTGATGATGGTCTTCCTGGTCACCCAGATGTTCCCGGTGGCCATCCTGATCGTGCCGATCTACACGATCATGGCGCGGCTCGGGCTGATCAACACCATGCCCGCGTTGATCATCGCGTACCTGACCATCGCGGTGCCGTTCTGCGCCTGGATGTTGAAGGGCTACTTCGACTCCATCCCGACCTCGCTGGACGAGGCGGCGGCGCTGGACGGGTGCGGTCCGTTCGCCACCTTCTGGCGGGTGGTGCTGCCGTTGGCCCGCCCGGCGGTGGCGGTCACCGCGTTCTACACCTTCCTCACCGCGTGGGGCGAGGTGGCGTACGCGTCGGCCTTCATCCAGACCGACAACAAGTTCACCCTGGCCTACGGCCTCCAGCAGTTCGTGCCGCAGTTCAACCCGCAGTGGGAGTACCTGACGGCCGCCGCCGTCCTGGTCACGGTCCCGGCCGGGCTGGTCTTCTTCGTCGCCCAGAAGCACCTCGTCTCCGGCCTGACGGCGGGCGGCACGAAGGGCTGACCGGAAGGCCCTCTACTACAAACCGTCGTTGATAGGGCAGGATGGGTCGGGTGGAAGCACTTCGACTCATCCTCCTCTACGGCCACCTGATCGGCTTCGCGCTGCTGCTCGGCGGCGCGATCGCCCAATACCTCACCGGCAAGATCCGGATCAACGCCGCGATGCTCTGGGGCGCGGTGATCCAACTCGCCACCGGCATCGGGCTCTCCGCCCCGCTGCGCGACGGCGACGAGCCGGCACCGGCGAAGCTTGTGACGAAGCTGGTGTTCGCGCTGCTGATCTTCGTAATGGTCTTCTTCTCCCGCAAGCGGGACGAGGTGAACCGTGGGCACTTCCTCGCCATCGTGGGATTGACCCTGGTCAACGCCGCTGTCGCGGTCTTCTGGCGGTGAGCGGCGAGCCCGTCGATCATCGTCGGAAAGGGACTTAACGGACGCACCTTCGCCCGCCTGTCGCCACCCTGAGTGATCTGCCCCACCGGAGCATTACGTACGGGTAACAGGCCTCCAACAGTCCTGCACGATTGTCGTTCGGCAGGTGGGCGCGGGCGTACGCTCTGCGTCCGTAACGTGGGATGCCGGCGGCACAGCGCAAGCCGGTTCAAGGGAGCCACCGCAACCACGCGGTGTGCAGTGGGAAGGAGACGTCTTGCGCTCGGTGCGTGGGATGCGGATCGCCTCGGTCATCGCGGCGGGTGGGCTCGTACTGAGCGCCGCCGCCTGTGGCGAGGCCCCGGATGAGGACAACAACGCCGGTACGGGCGGCGAGAAGTACGTCGCCTGTATGGTCACCGACGTCGGCGGCATCGACGACAAGTCGTTCAACGCCTCGGCCTGGAAGGGTCTCGAGGAAGCCAAGGCCGAGAACAGCAACGTCGACATCAAGTACGTCGCGTCCAAGGCCGAGGCGGACTACGAGCCGAACCTCACCCAGTACGTGAACCAGGACTGCAACTTCATCCTGGCCGTCGGTGGCCTGATGGGTGACGCCACCAAGAAGATCGCCGAGGCGAACACGGACCAGCAGTTCGCGATCGTCGACGCCAACCCCGGGGTGGGCAACGTCTACCCGATGGAGTTCGACACCGCCCAGGCCGGCTTCCTCGCCGGATACGTCGCCGCCGGCATGAGCGAGAGCGGCAAGGTGGCCACCTACGGCGGCATGAAGATCCCGCCGGTGACCATCTTCATGGACGGCTTCGTCGACGGCGTCGCGCACTACAACCAGGCCAAGAGCGCCGACGTGCAGGCCCTGGGTTGGAACAAGGAGACCCAGAACGGCTCCTTCACCAACGACTTCATCAAGCAGGACGAGGGCAAGAAGGTCAGCGACGCGCTGGTCGCCCAGGGCGCGGACATCATCATGCCGGTCGCCGGCGGCGCCGGCCTCGGCACCACCGGTGCGGCCAAGGCCTCCGGCGGCAAGTACAACACCATCTGGGTGGACGTCGACGGCTGCGAGAGCACGCCGGACTGCGCGGCGATCATCACCACCGTGGTGAAGAACATCCCGGGCGCCGTCAAGGAGGCCGTGCTCAAGGCCGCCGGTGGCGAGAAGCTCAACGCCGAGGAGGGCTTCGTCGGCACGCTGGCCAACGACGGCGTCTCGATCGCCCCGTACCACGAGTTCGAAGACAAGGTCCCGGCCGAGCTCAAGGCCGAGGTCGACAAGCTCAAGGCGGACATCGCCGCCGGCACCGTCAAGGTCGAGTCGGCCGCCCAGCCGAAGTGACCCGTCACCGGTCGCCCCGGTGAGACGATCACCGGGGCGACCGGTACGCGGAGCCCATGATCCGGCCGCTCCGGCGCGGGGAGACCCGCGCTCGGGGCGGCCGGTCCGCGCCCCCGGTCGGGTCCCGGCCGCACACCGTCCGCCAGCAGCTACGCTGCACCATCGCTTCGCACTCCAGGAGGTTGCGCTGAGACTCGAACTGCGCGGCATCACCAAGCGGTTCGGTGATCTGGTCGCCAACGACCACATCGACCTGACGGTGGAGCCTGGAGAGATCCACGCCCTGCTCGGCGAGAACGGCGCGGGCAAGTCGACCCTGATGAACGTCCTCTACGGGCTCTACCAGCCCGACGAGGGCGAGATCCTGGTCGACGGCACGCCGCTCAAGCTGCGCGGCCCCTCCGACGCGATCGCCGCCGGCATCGGCATGGTGCACCAGCACTTCATGCTCGTACCGGTCTTCACCGTCACCGAGAACATCATGCTCGGCGCCGAACAGGTGCGCGGCGGCATCGCCGGATTCCTGGACCGGCGCCGCGCGCGCCGCGAGGTCGCCGAGGTCTCGGAGCGCTACAACCTGCGGGTCGACCCGGACGCGGTGATCGAGGACCTGCCGGTCGGCGTCCAGCAGCGGGTCGAGATCGTCAAGGCGCTGACCCGCGACGTCGACCTGCTCATCCTGGACGAGCCCACCGCGGTGCTCACCCCGCAGGAGACCGAGGAACTACTCACCGTGATGCGGTCGCTCAAGGCCGCCGGCAAGTCCATCGTGTTCATCACCCACAAGCTCGGCGAGGTCAAGGCGATCGCCGACCGGATCACGGTGATCCGGCGCGGTAAGACGGTGGGCACCGCGTCGCCCGACGCCAGCCGGGACGAGCTGGCCGCACTGATGGTCGGCCGCAGCGTGCGGCTCACCGTGGAGAAGGCGCCGGCCACGCCGGGCGAGCCGGTGCTGGAGATCTCCGGCCTGGTCGTCGACGACGACCGGCAGGTCCGCGCGGTGGACGGCGTCGACCTGACCGTACGCGCGGGCGAGGTGCTCGGCGTCGCGGGCGTGCAGGGCAACGGGCAGACCGAACTGATCGAGGCGGTCATGGGGCTGCGCCCGGTGCTCGCCGGGACGATCAGCCTCGACGGTCAGCGGGTCGACGGCTGGAGCACCAAGAAGGTGCTGCGCGCCGGGGTCGGCTACGTCCCCGAGGACCGCAGTGTCGACGGCCTGGTCAAGGAGTTCAGCGTCGCCGAGAACCTGGTGCTGGACATCTACGACCGGCCGCCGTTCGGCAGCGGGCTGTCGCTCAAGCCGGACGCGATCGCGAAGTCGGCGCAGGAGCGGATCGACCAGTTCGACGTCCGGACCTCGTCGGCGCAGGCGCCGGTGGGCACGCTCTCCGGCGGCAACCAGCAGAAGGTGATCGTGGCACGGGAGCTGTCCCGGCCGCTCAAGCTCTTCATCGCCGCCCAGCCCACCCGGGGCGTGGACGTCGGTTCGATCGAGTTCATCCACAGCCAGGTCATCCGCGAGCGCGACGTGGGCACCGCCGTGCTGGTGGTCTCCAGCGAACTCGACGAGGTGATCGGGCTGGCCGACCGGATCGCGGTGATGTATCGCGGCCGGGTCATCGGCATCGTCGGCCCGGACACCCCGCGCGAGGAGATCGGTCTGCTGATGGCGGGCATCACCCCCGACGCGACCGGCGGTTCCCCGGAGAGCACCCCAGCCGCCGGCGGCACCGCCGTGGCGACCATCGACCGGGACGACGCAGCGGTGACCGACGCGGACGCGGCGAGCGCCGACGGCACGACCGCGACCACCGACCGCGACGTCACGGCCACCACCGACGGCGTGGCCCCGGCCCCCGAGGGTCCCGGCAACGAGGACGAGAAG
The DNA here is from genome assembly GCF_013364215.1 of Verrucosispora sp. NA02020. Classification (NCBI taxonomy): domain Bacteria; kingdom Bacillati; phylum Actinomycetota; class Actinomycetes; order Micromonosporales; family Micromonosporaceae; genus Micromonospora; species Verrucosispora sp. NA02020. Next base: position 970,133 of record NZ_CP054923.1, read on the forward strand.
GCATGAGCGAGCTCTGCGAGCGAATCATCAGGCTCAGTGCGGTGGTGCCTCATGACGGTACGGAGCGAAGCGGAGTGCCGGCATGAGCGAGCTCTGCGAGCGAATCATCAGGCTCAGTGCGGTGGTGCCTCATGACGGTACGGAGCGAAGCGGAGTGCCGGCATGACCACTTCTTCCCAGCCTGGCTCGCCGGACAAGGAACCGGCGAGCGAGGAGCAGGCCAACCGGACGGCGATCGGCAACACCGAGCGCGCCGAGACGGCCACCACCGGGCAGTCCCCGCAGGGACGGCCAACCCTGGGCCGGCTGTTCCTGGAGAACCTGTGGGCGGCCAACACGTTCACCGTGACGCTGCTGTCGCTGGTGCTGGCGATGGTGGTCGGCGCCATCCTCATGATCATTTCTGATCCGGACGTGCTGGGCACCTACGCCTACTTCACCGCCCGCCCCACCGACGCGCTCAACGCGAGCTGGACGCTGGTCAGCGAGGCGTACGCGAACCTGTTCAAGGGCAGCGTCTTCGACCCGGCCGCCACCACCGTCAACGCGGCGCTGAGCCCCATCTCGGAGACGCTCACCTACACCGCGCCGCTGGTCTTCACCGGCCTGTCGGTAGCGCTGGCCTTCCGGGGCGGCCTGTTCAACATCGGTGCCCAGGGTCAGGCCACCATGGGCGTGATCCTGGCCGCGCTGGCCGGGTTCCTGCTGCCGCTGCCGCCCGGCCTGCACCTGCTGGTCGCGGTCCTGGCCGGTGCGGTCGGCGGCGCGATCTGGGGTTTCATCCCCGGCATCCTCAAGGCGCGGACCGGCGCCCACGAGGTGATCAACACGATCATGCTCAACTACATCGCGGTCTACTTCCTGACCTGGCTGATCGTGCAGAACGGCGTGCAGGACCCGAACCGCACCGACGCGATCAGCCGGCCGGTGGACGCCTCGGCCCAACTGCCGCGCCTGTTCGGGGACGGGCTGCGGGCGCACGCCGGGATCATCCTCGCCGTGCTGGCCACCCTGGCGGTCGCCTGGCTGCTCAACCGCTCCACGCTCGGCTTCGAGCTGCGCGCGGTCGGCGCCAACCCGGACGCCGCCCGCACCGCCGGCATCAGCGTCACCCGGACGTACGTGCTGATCATGGTCTTCGCCGGGGCGCTGGCCGGACTGGGCGGCTCGCAGATGGTGCTCGGCACCACGGCCGCCGCCCTGACCCCGCTGGTGGTCGCGCAGATCGGCTTCGACGGCATCCTGGTAGCCCTGCTCGGTCGCGTGAAACCGTGGGGAGTTGCGCTGGCCGCGCTGCTCTTCGGCGCGTTGCAGGCCGGCGGCAACCGGATGCAGTCGTACTCGGGGATCTCGCTGGAGCTGGTCACCGTGCTCCAGGCGCTGATCGTCATCTTCATCGCCGCGCCGGCCCTGGTGAAGGCGATCTTCCAGCTCCGGGCGGCCCGCGCCGCCCGGTTGCAGACGAGCCTCGCGAAGGGCTGGTGAGGCATGTCCACCATGGCCGTCCCCGACGTCGCGGTCGCGCAGGTCGACGAGGGCTTCTGGACCCGGACCCGCAAGGTGGGCCTGGTGCTGTCGGCCCTCGGCCTGCTGGCCACCGTGCTGTTCGGCGCGCTCGCCACCGGTGAGCAGGCCCGCTTCACGCTCAGCGAGGACTCCGCCGGGGCCGCGTTGGAGATCCACGGGACGGTCGGCGCGGTCCTCTTCGGACTGATCGCGCTGGCCGCCGGGGCGGCGATGCTCGCCACCCGCCTGCCGAAGCGCTGGTTCGTCCCGGTGCTCGCCGTCGGTCTGGTCGCCTTCGTGCTCTCCTTCCTCTGCTGGCAGGTCTCCGCCGCACCGACCGGGCAGAACTTCATGCCGCTGGTCAACATCGTGCGCGGCACGTTCCTGCTCGCCCTGCCGTTGATCTTCGGTGCGCTGGCCGGTGTGCTCTGCGAGCGCTCCGGCGTGGTCAACGTGGCCATCGAGGGGCAGTTGCTGATGGGCGCGTTCAGCGGCGCGCTGTTCGGCAGCATCAGCGGCAGCATCTGGGTGGGCCTGGTCGCCGCCGCGATCGGCGGCGCGTTCATCTCGCTGCTGCTCGCCGTCTTCTGCATCCGCTACCTGGTCGACCAGGTGGTCATGGGCATCGTGCTGAACCTGCTCGCGGTCGGCATCACCGGCTTCCTCTACGAGCGGCTGATGCAGACCGACGCGGCGCGCTACAACAGCGCCCCCCGGTTCAGCAACTGGGAGATCCCGCTGCTCTCCGACATCCCGGTCCTCGGGCCGGCGCTGTTCCAGGCGAACATCTTCCTCTATCTCGCCCTGCTGCTGGTGCTCGTGATCCACATCGCGCTGTTCCGCACCCGGTGGGGTCTGCGGACCCGCTCGGTCGGCGAGCACCCGACGGCGGCGGACACCCTGGGCGTGAAGGTGCTGCGGGTGCGCTACCGCAACGTACTGCTGGCCGGGGTGGTGGCCGGCATCGGCGGCGCGTCGTACACGCTGGCGCTCTACTCGTTCACCAAGAACATGATCGGCGGTAAGGGCTTCATCGCCCTGGCCGCACTGATCTTCGGTCGGTGGAGCCCGACGGGGGCGCTGCTCGCCGCGCTCTTCTTCGGCTTCGCCGACCAGTTGGCCACCTACCTGGGCGCGATCAACAGCATCATCCCCGGCCAGTTCCTGGCCATGCTGCCGTACCTGGCGACGATCCTGGCCGTGGCCGGGCTGGTCGGCCGGGTCCGGGCACCCGCCGCCGACGGCAAGCCGTACATCAAGGGCTGATCCAGGGGAGCGCAGCATGGAGATCGACTGGGCGCGGTTGCGCGCCGCCGCCACCGAGGTGATGCGGCACGCGTACGTGCCGTACTCGAAGTTCCCGGTGGGCGCGGCGGCACTCGTCGACGACGGCCGGGTCGTGGTGGGCTGCAACGTCGAGAACGCCGCGTACGGTGTGGTGCTCTGCGCCGAGTGCGGCGTGGTCTCCTCGCTGCACGCCACCGGCGGAGGCCGGATCGTCGCGCTGTCCTGCGTCGACGCCACCGGTGAGCCGCTGATGCCGTGCGGGCGCTGCCGGCAACTGCTCTGGGAACAGGGCGGGCCGGAGTGTCTGATCGAGGCCAGGGGCGGTCCGCTGCGGATGGCGGAGCTGCTGCCGCACGCCTTCGACGTGGCCGACCTCGACGCGGTCACCCGGGAACGGCCGGTGCCGGTGGTCCCCGACCGACTGGCCGCCTGGCGCGGACGCGGCACCGTCTTCGTGCACCCCGACCTCTCCGCCGGCCAGCAGATCTGGACGGCCTACTGGGAACGGTCGGCCGGCGACGACGCGGGCGCCGAGACCGGGGTGCTGGAGGAGGCGCCGACCTGGGACGACCCGGCGGAGGCGATCACCTGGGGGTTGGCGCGTACGCCCCGGGTCGTGGTGGTGGACGCGTCGGGGACGATCTTCTGGGCCGGTGAGGGTGAGCCGCCGGTGGAGATTCCGGTGCGGTGGGATGGGACTCAAGGGTGAGTGTGTTTACTGCGGTTGACGTGATTCGGGCGAAGCGGGACGGGGGAGTGCTCTCCGACGCGCAGATCGACTGGGTGGTGGACGCGTACACCCGGGGGGCGGTGGCCGACGAGCAGATGTCGGCGCTGGCCATGGCGATCCTGTTGAACGGCATGACGGGACCGGAGATCGCCCGGTGGACGGCCGCGATGATCGCCAGCGGCGAGCGGCTCGACCTGTCGTCGGTGTCCCGGCCGACCGTGGACAAGCACTCGACCGGTGGTGTCGGTGACAAGATCACCCTGCCGCTCACCCCACTGGTGGCCGCGTGTGGCGCGGCGGTGCCGCAGCTCTCCGGGCGCGGCCTCGGGCACACCGGCGGCACGCTGGACAAGCTGGAGTCGATCCCGGGCTGGCGGGCCGCGCTGAGTAACGAGGAGTTCACCGCCCAACTGCGCGATCTCGGGGCGGTGATCTGCGCCGCCGGGTCGGGGCTGGCCCCGGCCGACCGCAAGCTGTACGCGTTGCGGGACGTCACCGGCACGGTCGAGGCGATCCCGCTGATCGCCAGCTCGATCATGAGCAAGAAGATCGCCGAGGGCACCGGCGCGCTGGTCCTCGACGTGAAGGTCGGCTCCGGCGCGTTCATGAAGTCGGTCGACGATGCCCGTGAGCTGGCCCGGACCATGGTGGAGCTGGGCGGCGCGCACGGCGTCCGCACGGTCGCCCTGCTCACCGACATGTCGACGCCGCTCGGCCTGGCCATCGGCAACGGGGTCGAGGTCACCGAGTCGGTCGAGGTGCTGGCCGGCGGTGGCCCGGCCGACGTCGTGGAACTGACGCTGGCACTGGCCCGGGAGATGCTCGACGCCGCCGGGCTGCCCGACGCCGATCCCGCCGCCGCCCTGCGCGACGGGCGGGCGATGGACGTGTGGCGGTCGATGATCCGCGCACAGGGCGGTGACCCCGACGCGCCCATGCCCACCGCGCCCGAGGTCGAGGTGGTGCGTGCCGAGACGGACGGCTACGTCGCGACCGTCGACGCGTACGCCATGGGGGTGGCCGCGTGGCGGCTCGGCGCCGGCCGGGCGCGCAAGGAGGACCCGGTCAGCGTCCCCGCCGGGGTGCTGTTGCACAAGCGGCCCGGTGACCCGGTGCGGGCCGGTGACCCTCTCTACGAGCTGCGTTCCGAGAGTCCGGAGAGGATTCCGGGGGCGCTGGCGGAGGCGGCCCGGGCGGTGACGCTCGCGGCGACACCGTCGGTCCCGAATCCACTGGTCCTCGAACGGGTGGAGTGAGTCCGCCCTGGTCGCGCCCCATGGTGCCGGGCCGGTCTGGCCGCTATCCTCGCAGGCCAGGGGGGACAATCGGCGCCCGAGACATCATGACCAGACAGGGATGTTGCCGTGATCGTGCCTGCCCCCGACCCTCGCGAGGTGCGTGAAGCGAGCCTGGAGGAGCTGTCCCGGCTGCGGCTGCCACTGCCGCCACCGCAGTTCCCGCTGGTGTGGGAGCCCGGCGACGAGATCGAGTTGCGGCCGACCCCGGAGGTCGAGGCGCGGATCGCCGTCCTGCACCTGATCCAGGCACGCTGCTTCGGCATGCCGCCGCAGGCGGCGATGAGCTGGTTGCTGGCGTCGCACCTGTTGGAGATGGTCACCCCGCCGGAGTTCCAGTTCGTCACCGGCGCCAAGGGCGACCACCGTTCGTTCGTGCTGCACCACGACGCGCTCTTCGCCCTGACCTGGGTGCTCGGCCTGACCAAGCAGCTCGACCCCACGCTGCCGGTGGACGAGCGGCTGGTGGAGCGCCTGCCGAACATCGTCGAGGGGGAGACCTTCCGACGCTGGCAGGCCCGCATCCTGACCGCGCCGCAGCATCCGGCCGACGCCGCCGCCCTGCTCGACCTGCACTACTGCCTGGACTGGGCGTACCTGGAGGTGAGCCGGGCCGGGCGGTTGTTGCCGGGGCTGGTGGACGCCAACGCCATCGGCCAGCGCCGCTGGGCCCTGGAGTGGGCGGTGATGCTGCGCGGGCCGTACCACGACGAGCCCCCGGGCTGGGAAGAGGTCGACCTCTCCACCTAGGGACGCGGGCGGTACACGCCGAGCCGGACCGAGACGGTCACCCGGACCGGCTCGCCGAGGGCGGTGATCCGGTCGGCCAGCCCGGCCGGGTCGGTGTGCCAGGCGCTCGGTCCCATGCCGACGAGTGTCCGCACGTCCGCACCGGTCAGGCGCAGCTCCTGTCGGTGCGCGGTGTGCGACTCCTCGACGAAGTGCCCGCCGAGGCCGGCGGCGACCCGGTCCGCCTTGGCCGGGTCGACCCGGAGCAGGTCGAGCGCGTCGACCAGCTCGGTGAGGTGGTCGACGGCCGGCGTCACCACCAGCAGCCGCCCGGTCGGTGCGAGGACCCGGTGGAACTCGGCGCCGTTGCGGGGCGCGAAGACGTTCAGCAGCAGCGCCGTCGACGCGTCCGCCAGCGGCAGACGCTGCCAGGTGTCGGCGACCGCCGCGGTGATCCGGGGGTGCGCCCGGGCTGCCCGGCGCAGCGCGGGCTTGGAGACGTCCAGGGCGAGACCGACGGCCGCCGGCAGCGCCGCCAGCACCGCGGCGAGGTGCCGACCGGTGCCGGCGCCCGCCTCCACCACCAGCGGGTACGCCCCGACGTCGTCGGTCGGGACATCCTGGTGCGGCCCCTTTGCTCTGCTTACCTCGGCGCAACAGACACGCCCGGAAACCGGTGCGTCCGTTGAAGCAGAGCAAAGGCAGCGCGGGACACCTGGGTGCGGGGTGGCGGCCTGCCCGGTGACGCGGGTGGCGGCCTCGGCGAGGGCGGCGGAGATCAGGTCGTAGTGGCCGGCGGCGAGGAAGTCCGCCCGTGCGGCGACCATCTCCGCGCTGTCCCCGCCGTGCGGGGCGCGGCCGGCGAGCAGGTTGACGTAGCCCTGCCGGGCGATGTCGAAGCTGTGCCGACGCGGACACGTCAACGTGCCGGCGGCACCGGCGGAGACCTCGCCCAGCGGGTCTGCGCAGACCGGGCAACGCAGCCGCTCGACGACGCGAGTTTCCATCACCACAGCAGGTCGCAGGCCAGATCCACGCTCCCGAGCGTACCCAGCGGTCCGCTGCGGACTAGGGTCTGGTCATGGCCGCGAACATCGGGTATGAGGACATCGTCAAGGCGCCGAAGGCGTTGCTGCACGACCACCTGGACGGCGGTCTGCGGCCCGCGACGATCGTCGAGCTGGCCGCCGAGGTCGGTCACGAGCTGCCCACCACCGACCCGGCGGAGCTGGGGCGCTGGTTCGTGGCGGCGGCCGACTCGGGTTCGCTGGAGCGCTACCTGGAGACGTTCGCGCACACCGTGGCCGTGATGCAGACCGCTCCGGCGCTGCGCCGGGTGGCCCGGGAGTGCGCACTGGACCTCGCCGCGGACGGGGTGGTCTACGCGGAGGTGCGCTTCGCCCCGGAGCAGCACCTGGAACGCAGTCTGAGCCTGGACGAGGTGGTCGAGGCGGTGCTGGCCGGGTTCGTCGAGGGCAGTGCGCTCGCCGCCGAGGCCGGTACGCCGATCCGGGTCGGCACGCTACTCACCGCGATGCGGCACGCGGCGCGCTCGCAGGAGATCGCGGAGCTGGCGGTTCGCCATCGCGACCACGGGGTGGTGGGGTTCGACATCGCCGGTGCCGAGGCCGGTTTCCCGCCCACCCGGCACCTGGACGCCTTCGAGTACCTCCAGCGGGAGAACTTCCACTTCACGATCCACGCCGGTGAGGCGTTCGGGCTGCCCTCCATCTGGCAGGCGATCCAGTGGTGCGGAGCCGACCGGCTGGGCCACGGCGTACGCATCGTGGACGACATCACCGTCGGCGCGGAGCCGGTGCTCGGCCGGCTGGCCGCGTACGTGCGGGACAAGCGGATCCCGTTGGAGCTCTGCCCGTCGTCCAACGTGCAGACCGGTGCCGTGGCGTCGATCGCCGAGCACCCCATCGGGCTGCTGCGTGACCTGCGGTTCCGGGTCACCGTGAACACCGACAACCGGCTGATGAGCGGCACCTCGGTGTCCCGGGAGATGGCGTTGCTCTGCGAGGCGTTCGGCTACGGCTGGCGTGAGGTGCAGTGGTTCACCATCAACGCGATGAAGAGCTCCTTCATCCCGTTCGACGAGCGGCTCCGGATCATCGACGAGGTCATCAAGCCCGCGTACGCCAAGCTGCTGGCCTGAGTCTGCGGCGCCGGCTCACCGGGCCGGTGGGTGGCCGGGGCGGTGCAGACCGGCGACCTGACGCAGGATCTCCCGGGCGCGGGCGGCCTCCGCGCCCAGTCCGGTCTGGCGGCGCAGCACGGCCGGCTCGGCCCGCAGCAGCGTCACGCCCCGGCGCAGCAGCACCCGGGGGCCCTTGCGCTGCTCGGCCAGGTCGCGGGCCAGTCGACGGAGGAAGGTCGCCCCGCGCGGTCGGCGCAGCGCGTACGCCCCGGCGAGCACGCCCCGGAGTCGGCACTCCTCGACGATCTCCGCGGCGAAGATCCCTTCGGCCACGAAAAGTGGCGAGTCGGCCAGCTCGAACGGCCGATTGGCCACCCGGCGGTCCTCATTGATGGCGTATACCGGGACGTCTGCCCGACCGTCCATCGCCAGTCGGGTTATCACCTCAACGGCTGTTTCGGCGTCCCACGAGGCGGGCGACTCCCAGTCGATCTGGCCGTCTCGGCGTGGTAACGATGGGTCATCGCCATTCTTGTAGAAATCGTCCAAACAGAGCACTGGCAGGCCGGTTTGTCGCGCTACGTACGACTTCCCGGAGCCGGAGGGGCCGGCGAGCAGGACGACTCGGTGCGGGGGCTTCATTACCTTCAGTGACTCCGAACAGACGGACCGCGATCAAATTGCGTCAACATCTCATCACACCTTTGGCTGGGGCCAACCTGGGCTTTCTCTTTCCGGAGAGGCGTGATGGAATCTCGGATGGTCCGACCCGCCGGGTCGGCTGCTGGGCGTTGTCCGCAAGACAACGCGGACGCTGCAATCACGAGGGCGGTGACGTGAGCAAACGACCGAAGACGGCAGGCTCCTTCCTGTCGCGTATGGGTCGACCGGTCGGTCGGCTCCGCGACATGCCGATCTGGTCCAAGCTCGGTCTCATCATGATCGTGCCGACCATCGCCACGGTCGTCGTGGGCACGAGCGGTCTGGTCGACCACCTGGACTCGCTCAGTGACGCCAACCGGGCCGGCGACCTCGCGGAACTCATCGGGCACTCCGGTGCCCTGGTGGACGGTCTGCAGGACGAGCGGACGGCTGCCGTCCTGCTCCTCGGCGTGCCGCCGCAGTCGGCCGGGCAGGCCGAGTCGGAGGCGAAGAAGAACGCCTCCGCGCGCTACACCGATGTCGCGGGCGCCGTCGACCGGGCCACGGATCCCTACTCGTCGCAGCGCTCCGACCTCACCGACCTGCCGCCCAGCCTTCAGGATCTGTTGACGGCGATCGACGAGCGCCTCGGTGACCTGCCGGGCACCCGGAGCCAGGTGATCAACGGCAAGTTCAAGATCACCGACACGCTCCAGTCGTACGACGAGCTGATCAACCAGCTGCTCTCCGTGCGGGACTCGGCCAGCCAGCTCGCCGGTGACAACGACCTGAGCGACCGGATGCGTGCCTCCGCCGCCGTCGCGCGGGAGAAGGAGTGGCTCTCCGTCCGCCGGGTGGTCGTGCACCGCGCCATGATCCAGGGCGGCATGAGTTCGACCCTGCGCACCGACTACATCTCCAGCGAGACCGGCCAGCAGCAGGCGCAGCAGAGCTTCAACGCGGTCGCCACCGAGGCCGAGGCGGAGTTCCACGCCCAGACCGTCGGTGGTGGTGACCGGCGTGAGGCGACGATCTACATCAGCCAGGTCAACGCCGACACCTCGGACACCCTCGGCGGACTCGACTTCACGCCGGAGCAGTGGGACACGGCGCTGGTCGCCAACGGTCGGCTGATCCGGTCGGTGGAGTCCAAGTTCGACTCGGACGTCGCCGCCGAGGCCGCCACCCTCCGCTCCGACGTGCAGCGGCAGGTGTTCCTGGAGACCGGCCTGCTGCTGACCACGCTGCTCTTCGCCATCTTCCTGGCGTTCCTGGTGGCCCGCTCGATGGCCCGTTCGCTGCGTGACCTCCGACAGGGCGCGCTCTCCATCGCCCAGTACGGCCTTCCCCAGGCAGTGGCCCGGCTGCGCGACCCGCAGGTCACCGGCCAGCTCTCGCCGATGCAGCTCGCCAACCAGATCGCCGAGCCGCTGCCGGTGCGCAGCAAGGACGAGTTCGGGCAGGTGACCGAGGCGTTCAACGCCGTCCACCTGGAGGCGGTCCGGACCGCCGCCGAGCAGGCCGCCCTGCGGGCATCCGTCGCGACCATGTTCGTCAACCTCGCCCGCCGTTCCCAGATCCTGGTCGACCGGCTGATCGGCCACCTCGACCGGCTGGAGCGCGGCGAGGAGGACCCGGACCGGCTGGCCGAGCTGTTCCAGCTCGACCACCTGGCCACCCGGATGCGCCGTAACGACGAGAACCTCCTGGTCCTCGCCGGTGCCGACTCGACCCGTGTCCAGCGGGAGCCCGCCGCGCTGATCGACGTGCTCCGGGCGGCCCAGTCCGAGGTCGAGCACTACACCCGGATCGAGTTCGGCGTCATCGACCGGGACATCGAGGTCGCCGCGCACGCCGTCAACGACCTGGTCCACCTGGTCGCCGAGCTGTTCGACAACGCGACCGCGTTCTCTCCGCCGGACTCCCAGGTGCTGGTGGAGGCCCGCCGGGTCGGTGACCGCGCCACGCTGTACGTCGAGGACCGCGGCATCGGCATCAGCGCGGAGCAGTTGACCGACCTCAACGAGCGCCTCGCCACGCCGCCGCAGGTGGACGTCGCGGTCTCCCGGATGATGGGCCTGGTCGTGGTCGCCCGGCTGGCGTCCCGGCACGCCGTCCGGGTGGAGCTGCGTCCCGGCAACGACCGGGGCACCGTCGCCGACGTCACGTTGCCGCCGACCGTGCTGGTGCCGCGTGCGCTCTCCGGCCGTGGGCAGCAGCACCCCGCGCTGCCTCCCGCCGCCCCCCAGCCCGGCCCGGCCCCCGCGTTCGGTGGCATGCCGCCGGCGGGTCACAACGGCCACGGTCCGGGCATGCCGCAGGTTCCCACGCAGCGTCCCGGTGGCTCCGGCAACCAGGTGACCCTGGGTGGCCGACCCTTCGACCCGGCCAGCCGCAACGGTGCCGGTGCACCCGGCTTCATGGCCGGCGCGGGCAACCTGCCCGCCTGGTCGGACCTGACCGGTGCCAGCGGTGTCCCGGGCGGCAACAACTTCGCTCCGCGGAACCCGAACGGGTCGTCGCACGACCCGCTGCCGCAGCGTCGCCATACCGACGAGCCGCACTCGGGGCAGCAGCCGACCATCCCGCGTCAGCTGCCGAGCAGCCCGGAGGCGGCTCCCTACGCGCCGCCCGCGGTGTCCGCGCCGCCGGTGCCGCCGGTCTCGTCGCCGCCGGTCTCGGGTACGCCGTACTCCGCGCCGCCGGTCTCCGGCGCCCCGGTCTCCGGGCACCCGGTCTCCGGGCACCCGGTCTCCGGTTCGCCGGTCTCGGGTGCGCCGGGCGGGTTGCCGCAGCGGCCCGTCTCGCCGGGCACCGGATACCAGCAGCCCTCGGCGCCGCCGGCCTGGCCGCCGGTCGCCGGGGAGACGGCCGCCCCGGCGGTGCCCGAGCGACTGGCCGCCGCGCTGGACATGACCACCGAACTGCCTCGGGTGTCGCGTCAGACGCCGCAGCAGACGCCGTCCGCCTGGCCGACCTCGGCGCCGCAGCCCCAGCCGACCACGCCCACGCCGCCGCAGGCCCAGAACCGGCAGCGGTACGCGGACGAGACGATGGAGCTGCCGATCTTCCGGGAGCTGGAGTCCGCGTGGTTCCGCACCCGTCGTCCGGGGCCGGAGGAGTCGGCCGGTGCCCGCCAGCCGGCGGCCAACGGCGCCACGACCCAGCAGATCACCGCGATCGACCCGGGTCGGCCCGCGCCGCAGCCTCCGGCCGCGCCGGCAGCCAAGCCGCCGATGGCAGAGGCACCGACGGCCGCAGCCGCGTCCGGCGGGAACGGCGGGTTCCGTCCCAGCGGTGGCGGCGAGAACAGGCCCTCGTACCGGTCCGCGCCGCAGGATAATGTGTGGCAGACCGCGGCCGACGACGGTTGGCGGGCCGCCAGCGCGGCCAGCCAGGCGCCGGCGGCGGCCGCCGCCACCACGCAGACCGGGCTGCCGAAGCGGACGCCGATGGCCCAGCTTGTGCCGGGTGCGGTCGAGAAGCCGGCGGCCACGGTGCAGAAACGCAACCCCGAGTCGGTGCGCGGTCTGCTCTCCGCCTACCACCGGGGTGTCCAACGGGGACGTAACCACCCGTCGGACAGCAACCCGACCGGCCCGGAGGGAACTTCGGGCGGGCAGCAATCCTCGCAGTCTGGCTCAGGCCCGGTGGCCGGGAGCGGGCAGAAGGAGCAAGAAGGATGACTAGTACGCAGGATCTCGGTTGGCTGTTGGCCAACTTCGCCGATCGGGTACCCGGTGTCGCGCACGCGGTCGCCGTCTCCGCGGACGGCCTGCTCCTGGCGTCGTCACGAGACCTTCCGCGGGACCGGGCGGACCAGCTGGCGGCCATTGCCTCCGGCCTGGTCAGCCTGACCCAGGGTGCCGCCCGCTGTTTCGAGGGAGGGGCGGTGCTGCAGACCGTGGTCGAGATGGACAACGGCTTCCTGTTCCTGATGTCGATCTCCGACGGCTCGTCGTTCGCGGTCCTCGCCGCGCGTGCCAGCGACGTGGGACAGGTCGGGTACGAGATGGCTCTGCTCGTGGACCGGGTGGGCGATGCGCTGACTCCGGCGCCACGTACCGCCGTCGGGATGATGGGCTGAGCGTCGCGCCAGCCGGTGGGGCGGGTGAGGCGCGAACACGACATACGAGGAGTAGCGCCGGTGCGAGCCGGTGCCGGGGACGAAGGAGGTGAGCGGCGACATGGCCGATCGTGACGAGCCGACCGGCGCTTTGGTCCGTCCATACGCCGTGACCCGCGGTCGTACCCGTCCTCGCCTCGACATCGCCCTGGAGGCGCTGGTCGAGACCACGGTGCGCGGTCGGGCCGTTGCCACAGGCAACGGCGGGCAAGGCCGAGAGCACCAGTACATCGCTGCGCTGTGTGACGGACGTGTGCAGTCGCTCGCTGAGATCGCGGCGCGTATGCAACTTCCGCTCGGCGTGGCCCGGGTGCTCATCGCCGACATGGCGACGGACGGCCTGGTCGCTATCCACGAGCCGACCATCCTGGACGACTCGGACGACGCGGTGGGCACTGAATTGCTGGAGAGGGTGCTGAGTGGACTTCGCAGGCTCTGACATGTCGCACCGTCCGCCGACCCCGAGCGGGCGCGTGACGTCGGCGAAGATCGTTATCGCCGGTGGATTTGGCGTCGGCAAGACGACGCTGGTCGGCTCGGTCTCGGAGATCACGCCGCTGACCACCGAGGCCATCATGACGTCCGCCGGTGTCGGCGTCGACGACACCCGGCAGGTGCCGGGTAAGACGACGACCACGGTGGCCATGGACTTCGGTCGTATCTCGATCGATCGTGACCTGATCCTGTACCTCTTCGGTACGCCGGGTCAGACCCGTTTCTGGTTCATGTGGGATGAACTGGTCCGGGGCGCGATCGGCGCGGTCGTGCTGGTGGACACCCGCCGGTTGGCGGACTGCTTCGCGGCGATCGACTTCTTCGAGCACCGGCGGCTGCCGTACCTGGTGGCCATCAACTGCTTCGACGGCATGCAGTACCACGATCCGCAGGACGTCCGGGAGGCGCTCGCTATCTCCAGCGACGTGCCGGTGGTGGCCTGCGACGCCCGGAACCGCGAGTCGACGAAGCACGTGCTGATCTCGTTGGTCGAGTACGTGCTCACGATGCGCCGTACCCGGGCCGTCGCTCCCGCCTGACGATCGGCTGCCGCGCCCGGTGCCGACCAGGAGGGCACCGGGCGCGCAATGCTGTCCGCAGCCCGGCCGGAGGTTCGGCGGCTCGGTCGGGCAGCCCGGCCGACCGCTCAGCTCGGGCGGCTCCAGGCCACGCCGGGTGGACCGCGAGACTGCGCAGCGTGCGTGTGGCGGCTCCGGAGCGGGCTGATGTCCCCGGGACCACCACGGCGTCCGATCGGGCCGTCACGGCGCGCTGGGCGGCGTGGATGACGCCGGCGAATGACACGGAAAGCCGCACTGTGCGGACCACCTCCACCCCGGCGGCACGCGGTGCACGATCATGACCTGCGGGGTTGGTGCGTCGGTCATGCACACGCCCGGTCGACTCGATGTCGAATCAACCGGGCGTGGGTGAAAAAACGCAGGTGAGCGGGGGTGTGGCGGGCGTCAGGACCGGTAGCCGGCGGAACGGTACTCGTACTCCCGGTCGTCGTCGCGCTCGCCGGAGTCCCGGGTGAAGTCCCAGCCACCGGCGGACTCCCGGCCCGGTCGCCCGCCGACCGCGAAACCGCCGATCTCCTGCCCGCGACGCCAGCCGCGGAAGTAGCCGGTGGTGTTCTCGGCCAGGCTGGCCGCGTCCCGGACGATGCGCAGCGGACGCTCCTCGCGCAGCGGCGAGCCGGGCACGAGGTTGGCCTGCGGCACCCGCTTGGGCAACCCGGCCCCGGTCTCGGCACCCACCGCCGGACGGGCGGCCTGCTCGGCGGCCTCCCAACCGGTGTCGGCCAGGCTGGACCACTCCAGGTCGGCGCTCTCGCCGTGCCCGACGAACCAGGCGGACCTGGCCTGAGCAAAGATCAACAGGTCGCCGTCGCCCTCGTCGGGGACGGGCGGCGGCCGGTGCTCCACCGGCGGCTCCGCGCGGCGCGCCGGCGGGGTGAGGTCCAACCGCTCCACCGGACGCCCGCCACGTGCCGGGTCACCCCGGTCGACCAGCCGCAGCGGCGGGGTCTCCTGGGCCGACTCGGCGGAGCTGCGCAGGGCACGGTCGGCCAGCGGCGGCGGCTCGACCAGTCGCAGCACCGGCGGCTCGGGCGGCAGGTCGTCGGCGAGCCACGGCGGGGTCACCCGACGCTCCGCGCCGAGGTCGGCGGGGGGCTGCGGTGCTTCGTGCCGCTTCCGGTCGTCGTATGCGGAGGTGACCACCGGATTGAGCGGCGAGGTGACGTCCGCCGGGTTCTCCGGGTTGTTCACCAGCGGCCAGTTGGCCCGCGATCCCGGGGGTGCCGTCGGCTCCTGATCGGGTCGGGGCGCCGGCACCGGAACGCTGAGGTCGGTGGCGCTGAACCCGGTCGGCGGTTCGCCGTTGGTCTTCGGACGCGGCGGGATGATCGTGCGCTGCCGTTCGGCCCGCGCGCTGTTGATCGCTGCGGTGGTGAGTGTCGGCCGGAACGGTTCGCCGGCCTCGGCGGGCGGCACCGTCCCGCGCTGCGAGGGCGCGATCGGCGTGATGCCGGGCGGCGGCGGGGGCGGCGTCGAGATCGGACGGTTCGTCGGGCCGTCGATGCGCGACGGGCCGGGCTCGGCGTGCGTCGACGGCGCGGAGACGGGCGGGCCGGACATCGCAGCCGGCGTCAGCGGCATGGGTGCGACGGGCGGCGGTGCGACCGGTGCCGGGGCGACCGGCGGCGGACCGAGCGGACGCGGCGACGCGGGACCGCTGCCGGGCTGCGGCTCGGGCCGACTGCGGCGGCCACCACCGGCCGGTTCGGGCCCGGTGGGCCGGACCGGGCGCAGACCGGGGGCGGGAGCCGGAGCGGGCGCGGCGGCGGTGGAGGGCAGCTCGCCCACCGGCTCGCCCCGTCGGGCGGCGGCCCGGCGTCCGACGGCCGGTGCGGGGTGAGCGGGGTGAGCGGTGCGGGCGTGCAGGGCGCCGACCAGCGCCTCGCAACCGGCGTCGCAGGCCCGGACCGAGGCGACCGCCTGTCGGATCGTCTCGGCGGCGGCGGAGGTGAGGGCCCGGTTGACCGTGGACCGGCGCGGCGTCTCGGAGATCGCCACCCGAAGCGCGGTGACCGCCTCGTCGATCGCGTCCGCCTCGCCCGCGCCCTCGGCCGCGAGCTGGGCGGTGACGGCGTCGGCGGTGACCGCCGCGTCACGACCGCGTCCTGCGGCGTCGGTGAGCATGCCCGGCTCGGGCAGCGCGTCCAGCACCGCCAGCGGGATCGACTCGGCCGGATCCGGGTAGGCCCGCAACGCGGCCGGGTAGAGCTCGCGCAGCACCTCGCGCAGCGCGGCTGCGGCGGAGTGCCGGCCGGCGGCCAGGGCGGCGTGCGCCGCGAGCACCTGCTTGTAACCGGCGAGGTCCCGGGGTGCCGGCAGGGTCACCGCGGAGAGGGCGCCGGCCTGGAGGGCGCGAGCCAGTCCGACAGCCCGTCGGACGGCCGGCGGGGCCTGCATCTCCTCCAAGGAGTCGTCGTCGGCGAACCGCTCGGCGAAGTCGTCGACCGAGTCGTCGTCGGCGATCGCCAGCGGACGACCGGCGGCGCTGAGCAGCGAGGTGACGGTGTGGTCGTCACTGTCGGCGGCAATCGCCGCACCGCTCGGCCCGCCTGAGCGCTCCACGAGCAGCGTGACCAGCCGGGCGTAACCCGCCGGGTCGTCGCTCACCTCGCAGACATGCAGCAGACGGCCTGCGTCGTCGACCACAGCGGACGTCAGCGTCGAACCGGCCGAGACCGGTCGGCCAGCCGGATCCGCCGAGGCCAGACCGCAGTACACGCGCACGAGCGCCACGGCGTCGTCCTCCTCCCGGAACACAGGGTCTTCTCTGCCAGAGACTGATGCTCCCTGGTGCGCGTCAGTCGCGCCAGTCCACGACCGCAGAGATCTTTCCGACAATGGTCCGCCAACCCAGACTTGCGGTTTGTGCCCCAATTTTCTTCAGCTTACGTCGACCGAGGAATCCGCCGATGCCGCCCTTGACAGACGCGCGTAGCGCGTCGTCCAGATCGTCGAGGCTGGAGCCGCTGGACAGCATGTCGAGCACGGCGGGCAGGCGCAGCGCGTACGACAGGTCGCGAGCGACCTCGCCCGCCTCGATGAGCAGCGTCGGAGCCCAGCTGTCGTGGCCACCCCGCAGGTTCTCCACTACCAGATCGAGCTCGTAGACGTCCTCCTCGAGCGGGGCGATGTCCGCCGGTTCCACCCGTTCGGACAATTCATTCCAG
Source organism: Verrucosispora sp. NA02020 (assembly GCF_013364215.1). Classification (NCBI taxonomy): domain Bacteria; kingdom Bacillati; phylum Actinomycetota; class Actinomycetes; order Micromonosporales; family Micromonosporaceae; genus Micromonospora; species Verrucosispora sp. NA02020. The sequence continues at coordinate 986,834 of NZ_CP054923.1, forward strand.
CTGTCCAGCTGGGACATATCGTTGGGCGCACCGGAACGGACGAAGCTGACCAGGGATTCCGGGGTCTTGAACAGCAGCAGCCGTCCCCGGTGACTCAGGAAGACGGGCACTTCCTCGTCGCCGTCGTCGTCCGCCTTCTCGTCGGCGTCCTCGTCGGCGTCGGAGTCCTTCTTCGAGGTGGACTTGCCCGAGGCGGACTTGCCCGACTCCTCGTCCTTGTCCTGCTTCTCGTCCTCGTCGCTCTCGGCGAACTCCCGGGCGACGTCCTCGTCGAGGATCACGACGTCGTCGTCCTCGTCGTCGGTCTCGACGACCTGCCGACGGGCCAGGAACGGGTCGTCGGCGTCGCGTTCCGCGACGTCGGTCGGGGTCAACTCACGGGCCGGCCGGTAGGCCCGCAGGGTGAAGCCGGTGCCGGCGGGCAGAGCGACCTCGATCGGGTCGATCCGCAGCTCGTCCCAGAGGGCGCGGGACGCCTGGGCCGCCGCGCTGTCCGCCTCCTCGACGTCCGACGACTCGTCGTCGGCCTCCCGCTCGGCGGGGTCCGGCTCGGCGACGGCCTCCGGCTCGGTGGCGTCCGGCTTGGCGGGGCCGGTGGTGTCATCGAGCTCGGGCTCGTCGGCGTCCGGCCGTTGGGGCGACTGGCGGGCCACGGTGACCTCCGTGTGCGTCGGGCTGCCCACTCACCGACTCGATGTCGATGAGTGACTCTGGGCACATACCCTAATGGGCTGCTCTGGGTAATCGGTGCCCGCACCCCGATGGCGGTCCCGACAACCCGTACGCCGCGCCGTCGCCGGCCGGTGCCGGCCGGCCCGGCATCGGTGACGCGCCGCACAGGTCAGGGCCGGTGCGGGCCGGAGAGCGCGAGGTAACCGTGCTCGGCGGCCTGCTGCACCACCCACTGGTCGCGGTACCAGCCCTCGGCGTCGACCAGGTCCGCGTGCGGTCCCCGCTGGACCACCCGCCCGGCGTCGAGCACCAGCACCTCGTCGAGCCCGTCGAGACCGGTGAGTCGATGCGTGATCAGAAGCACCGAATGCCCGGCCGGCGTGGCGGCCAGGGTGGAGGCGAGCACCTCGTCGGCGGAGACCGGGTCGAGACCCTCCGTCGGTTCGTCCAGCACCAGTACGCCGGGCGCGGCGAGCAACGCGCGGGCCAGCGCCAACCGCTGCCGTTGACCACCGGAGAGCTGCCCGCCCTCCTCGCCGACCACGGTGTCCCAGCCCTCCGGTTGCGCCCGTACCCAGTCCGCCAGGCCGGCGGCCTCGGTGGCGGCGGCCAGTGCTGCCTCGTCGGCGTCGGGGCGGCCGAGGAGCAGGTTGTCCCGGACGGTGGCGTGGAAGACGTACGCCTCGGCGAGCAGCCCGCCGACCGCCCTCGGCAGGTCTTCCGGCGGGTACGTCGACACGTCGTGGCCGTCCAGACCCACCCGACCGCTGTCCGGGCGTACCGCACCGGTCAGCACGGCGGCGAGGGTGCTCTTGCCGGCCCCGCTCGGGCCCACCACCGCGATCCGGCGGCCGGGCGGCAGGTCGAGGTCGAACCGGTCGAGCGCGGCGGGCACCCCGGCCCGGTAACGGACCGTGACCTCCTCGAACCGTACCCGGGGGACGTCGCGCCGCTCCGTCGACGGGTTGTCCCGCCCACCGGTCGGCTCCCCGGCAGCGGCCGGTGTGTCGCGGCTCTCGGCGGCCGGCGTCAGCAGCGGGGCGACCCGGGCCAGTCCGGAGCGCAGACCGGTCCACTGCCGGGCGGCACCGACCAGCGCGAGGGCGATCTCCACGGCGGCCAGCGTGCCGACCGCCAACACCCCGATCCACGCGCCGGACACGTCGGTCCGCAGCGCCACGACCACCACGGCACCGGCGGTGAGCCCGGCGACCAGCACCCCGAGGGCGTCGACGGCGAAGCCGCGCGCGGCGAGCCGCCGCTCCAGCCGGGCGAGACGGCGGGCCCGCCCACCGGCGGCGTCGAGCGCGCCGGCGGTGGCACCGAAGGCGGCCAGGTCGGCGGCGCCGTGGGTCAGGTCGACCGCGTCGGTGGCGAGGGCACCGCGCAGTGGTGCCATCTCGGCGGCGGCCCGCCGGGTCAACGCGGTGGCCAGCAGCGGCAGGCCCACGCCTGCGACCAGCAGGCCGACGGCGAGGGTGAGCGCGGCCGGCGGCGAGATCAGTGCGGTCAGGCCGACGGCCACCAGGCTCACCGTCGCCGCGGCGGCGGCCGGGACGAGCACCCGCAGCAGCAGGTCCTGCACCGCCTCCACATCGGAGACCAGACGGCTGAGCGCGTCTCCGGTGCGCGGCGGGGCACCCCGTCGGGCGGCGAGCGTGGCGAACACCCGGGCCCGGACGTCGGTGACGAGCCGGAGCACCGCGTCGTGCCCGGCCAGCCGTTCCGCGTAGCGCAGCACGCCCCGGCTCACCGCGAGCGCCCGCACCGCGACGATCGCCACGGTGAGCCGGTCCAGTTCCGGCCGACCGGCGGCGGTCATCAACAGCCAGGTGGCGGTGGCCATCAGGGCGAGGGCGGCGAACTCGGTGGCCGCCGCGAGCAGTCCCGCTCCGACCAGCCGTCGCAGGTACGGCCGGGCCAACCGGAGTACGGCCGCCTCGGGCGACGAGTCGACACGGCGGGTCGTGGTGGCCGGAGCGGTGCTCATCGGGCCTCCCCGGCCGGTTGCGGGGTCAGCTCGGTGACCCGACCGTCCTCCACCCGCAGGATCCGGTCGGCGTCCTCCAGCAGCGCGGGGCGGTGTGCGACCAGCAGCGCGGTCCGTCCGGTCACCAGTCGACGGGTGGCCGACAGCACCGCCGCCTCGGCGGCGGCGTCCAGGCGGGCGGTCGGTTCGTCGAGCAGCACCACCGGTGCGTCCCGCAGGAACGCCCGGGCCAGCGCCACCCGCTGCCGCTGGCCGCTGGACAGGCCGTGCCCGCGTTCGCCGAGCCCGGTGTCCAAGCCGTCGGGCAGCGCGGCGACCACCTCGTCCAGCGCCGCGTCGCGCACCGCTGCGGTGATCGCCTCCGGCGCGGCGTCTGCGTGGCCGAGGCGGATGTTGTCGGCCAGCGACGCGGCGAACAGGTGGGCCCGCTGCGGCACCCAGGCCACCTGTCGACGCCACTCGTCGGCGTCCGCGCCGGCCAGGTCGACACCGCCGACGGTGACCCGCCCGGTGGTCGGTGTGACGAAGCCGAGCAGCAGCCCGAGCAGGGTGCTCTTACCGGCGCCGCTCGGGCCGATGATCGCCACCCGCTCGCCGGGCCGGATGGTCAGCGACACGTCCCGCAGCGCGGTGGTGCGTTCGTACGCGACCGTCACCGCCTCGAACCGGATCTCGCCGCGCCCGTCGGGCGACGCACCGGAACGGGGTACGGGCGTCGGCGCGGAACCGGAGAGCGTGAGCGCCTCGTCCAGCGCCGTGAGGCCCTCCATGCTGGCGTGGAACCGGCTGCCGGCGGCCCGCAACGGCAGGTACGCCTCCGGGGTGAGCAGCAGCACCAGCAGCGCGGTCTGGAGTGCCAGCCCGCCGTCGAGCAGGCGGAGACCGACCGGGACCGCGACCAGCGCCACCGACAGGGTGGCCACCAGCTCCAGCACCAGGGCGGAGAGGAAGGCGATCCGCAGGGTCTGCATGGTGGCGACCCGGTGCCCGTCGGCCATCCGCCGCACCGCGTCGGTCTGCGCGCGGGCCCGCCCGAACGCCCGCAGTGTGGGCAGCCCGGCCACCATGTCCAGGAAGTGCCCGCCGAGGCGGGACAGCCGCCGCCACTGCCGTTCGGTGGCGGCCTGGGCCTGCCAGCCGAGCAGCGCTCCGAAGATCGGGATGAGCGGCAGGGTCAGCGCGATGATCACCGCCGAACTCCAGTCGGCGAAGACGACCCGACCGAGCACCGCCACCGGCACCGTGACGCTCAGCACGAGCTGCGGCAGGTAACCGGTGAAGTAGGCGTCGAGCGCGTCCAGTCCACGCCCCGCCAGCGTGGCCAACTGTCCGGCCCGCTGGCCGGCGACCCAGCCCGGACCGTGCCGGGCGACCGCGCCCAGCAGATCGGCCCGCAGCGCGGCCTTCACCGTGGCCGCCGCCCGCGCCGAGACCGCGCCCTGCGCCCACACCACCAGCGCGCGGGCCGCGACGGCGGCCACCAGACCGGCCAGCGCGACGCGGTCCAGCCGCCCGGTGAACGCGGTCGCCAGGAGCATCGCCAGGGCGGTCGCCTGCGCCACGACCAGTCCGGCGGCGAGCACCCCGAGCAGCGCGAGCAGCACGAGGTCGCGTCGGGCCGCAGGGACCCGGCGCAGCAGCCGTGGGTCGAAGGGGCGGCGGCTCACCAGGGCACCGGTGCCCGACCGTCGGTCCGTCCCCGGAGAATCCGCCAGCACATCGCCTGGCAGCCTAGTCGGGACGCGCCGAGCGCCCGCGAGCGCGGAGCGGGTACGCGGGACACCACGTCGGTCGTCAGCTCAGGAACAGCGAGATGGGCAGGGCGGCCACGGTGGTGGCCACGGTCAGCGCGGTAGCACCGATCAGCCGGGCGGGGCGTTCCGCGACCATCAGCCGCTGCACCCGTACGTCCAGGTCCCGGTCGCCCAGACCGAGCGTGCCGACCGGCGTGATCCGGTTCTCGGCGGCGGCGAACCGGCGCAGCGCACCGGCCAGCGGAGCCTCCGCGTGCAGCTCCCGAGCCTTGTCGTCGGCACGCATCTCGACCAGCAGCGACACCCGCTCGTGCGCCTCGTGCACCCAGCGCAGCCACGGCAACGCCCGGCACAGCGCGGTGAACGGCATCAGCACCAGATCGTGCCGCTCCTCGGCGTGCGCCCGCTCGTGCGTCAGCACCGCCTCCAGCTCGGCCCGGTCGAGCAGACTCAGCGTGCCGGCGCTGACCACCACCCGGGGCTTCACTCCCGGCAGGCAGTACGCCGCCGCACTCGGATGGTCGAGCACCAGCGCCCCGGGCACGGTGGGGTCCTGCCGGGCCACCAAAGCCAGCAGGTCCCGGTGCCGCCGCTGCGCGCGAACCGTGCCGTGGATGCTGCGTACCGTCGAGGTCAGCAGCACCGCGCCGATGCCGAACCCGACGCCGACCAGCCCCAGGTGCACCGGGCCGACGCCCACCGGAAGCGTGCTGTGCCACAGGTCGTTCGCGAGCGCCAGCAGCGCGCTGCCGGTGCCCCGGTCGTACGCGGCCAGTCCGATCGCGATCGGCAGGCCCACCGCGGAGAGGCCGGCGGCCAGGCCGACCGCCTGCCAGCAGAGGATCGCGACCCGAGGGGTGCGCCAGGTCCAGGTGGAACGGGTGAGTACCTGCGCGATCAGCCAGCAGGCCAGCATCGCGGCGGCGAAGTGCACGGTCTGCGCCACGTCGTCGCCCCTACCGCTCCGCGGTCTCGTCGGCCCGACCCGGCCGGGTCGTCCGGTCCCGTCGGATCGCCTGTTCCGGTGCGGGTGCCTCGACCTGATCGGTCAACGCCGCACCGTCGCCCGGCCCGTCCGGCGTACCCGGGGTCATCCCGGCCTCGGCGGAGAGCGCGGCCCGCAGGACATCGGCCTCGGTGCCCGTCACCGAGCGGGCGAAGCGGACCAGTGCCGCGTCGCGGCTGCCACCCAGGTCCAGGGCGTCGAGCATGATCTGGGCGATGTACGCCTCGCGGCTGGCGGTGGCCCGATAGCGCCAGGCCCGCCCTTCCCGCTCGCGCTGCACCATGCCCTTGCCGGCGAGCCGGTCCAGCACCGTCATCACCGTCGTGTACGCCAACTCGCGCCCGGCCAGCACGTCGGCGACCTCGCGCACCGTCACCCCGTCGGACGCGGCGGGAACCGTGTCCCACAGCACGTCCATCACCGCACGCTCAAGATCCCCCAGCCGAGTCACCCCTGAATCCTACCCCCCGTAGTAGACCCCCCGCCCCGCACCCGCCTCCCACACCCGCCTCCCACACCCGCTCCCCGCACGCCCCGCGAACACCCCCGCAACCGGTGACTCAGCGAAAGGCGGCACCCCGAAGCCGCCACCAGACCTCCGACCGCGCCCAGGTCAGGTTTCCGGGGGGAGCCCACCCGCGCAGGGATCAAGCCTGACCGCCCGGAGCGGGTGGGCTCCCCCCGGAAACCCCCACAGCGAGAAACCACAAGAGCAAGAAAAGGAATCACACCCCCTTGGGATGCCACACCGTCTTCGTCTCCAGCAACGCCGTCATCCGCCCGAGCCCCGGATCAGCCGACCAGTCGTGCCCGGAGCCCACCGGACGGAGTACCCGCTTGAGGTTCTCCGCGGCCTTGATCTCCAGGTCGACCGCCAGGTCCGCGTCGGTGACCCCGGTCAGGTCGATCGCGTTGACGTCCATGTGGGCGGCCAGCGTGGGTACGGTCTCCGGCAGCCGCCCGGTGAGGATGTTGACGACACCGCCGGGCAGGTCGGAGGTGGCGAGCACCTCGGCGAGGGTGATCGCGGCCAGTGGCGCGTCCGGGGAGGCGGCGACCACGACGGTGTTGCCGGTGACGATCGCCGGAGCGATCACGCTGACCAGGCCGAGCAGGGCCGGGCTCTCCGGGGCCACCACGGCGACCACGCCGGTCGGCTCGGGTGCGGAGAGGTTGAAGTAGGGGCCGGCGACCGGGTTCGCGCCGCCGTACACCTGCGGCAGCTTGTCGGACCAGCCCGCGTACCAGACCCAGCGGTCGGTGGCGGCGTCGACTTCGTCGGCGGGTACGCCGAGACCGATGAACTGGTCGCGGCGGCCCTCCAGCATCTCGGCGACGCGGTAGAGGATCTGACCCCGGTTGTACGCGGTCGCTCCGGCCCAGCCCTTCACGGCGGCGCGGGCGGCGACCACGGCGTCCCGGGCGTCCTTGCGGGAGGCCAGCGACACGTTGGAGTCCTGCACGAGATACGACCGTCCCGACTCGCTACGCGGGAACTTCCCGCCGATGAAGAGCTTGTACGTCTTGCGTACCGCGACCCGCTCAGACATTGAGGTACGCCTCCAGCCCGTGCCGGCCGCCCTCGCGACCGTAGCCCGACTCCTTGTAGCCGCCGAACGGCGAGGTGGGGTCGAACTTGTTGAAGGTGTTGGCCCAGACGACTCCGGCGCGCAGCCGGTCGGCCATCCACAGGATGCGGGAACCCTTCTCGGTCCAGATTCCGGCGCTGAGCCCGTACGGCGTGTTGTTGGCCTTCTCCACGGCCTCGGCAGGGGTGCGGAAGGTCAGCACGGACAGCACCGGGCCGAAGATCTCCTCGCGGGCGATCCGGTGGGCCTGGGTGACGCCGGTGAAGATGGTCGGCGCGAACCAGAAGCCACGGTCCGGCAGCTCACACGGCGGTGACCAGCGCTGCGCGCCCTCGGCGGCGCCGGCTTCGGTCAGCTCGTGGATCCGGGCGAGCTGGGCGGCGGAGTTGATGGCACCGACGTCGGTGTTCTTGTCCAGCGGGTCGCCGACGCGCAGCAGCGCCATCCGACGCTTGAGCGATTCCAACACCTGCTCGGCGACGGACTCCTGGACCAGCAGCCGGGATCCGGCGCAGCAGACGTGCCCCTGGTTGAAGAAGATGCCGTTGACGATGCCCTCGACCGCCTGGTCGACGGGGGCGTCGTCGAAGACGATGTTGGCGGCCTTGCCGCCGAGTTCCAGGGTGAGCTTCTTGTCGGTGCCGGCGACGGCGCGGGCGATGGCCCGGCCGACGTCGGTGGAGCCGGTGAACGCCACCTTGTCCACGCCGTCGTGTTCGACCAGGGCCCGGCCGGTCTCCCCGGCGCCGGTGACGATGTTGACCACACCGGCCGGCAGGTCGGCCTGCTGGCAGATCTCGGCGAAGAGCAGCGCGGTCAGCGGGGTGGTCTCGGCGGGCTTGAGCACCACCGTGTTGCCGGCGGCGAGCGCCGGGGCGATCTTCCAGGCCAGCATCAGCAGCGGGAAGTTCCACGGGATGACCTGCGCGGCGACGCCGAGCGGTCGCGGGTTCGCGCCGAACCCGGCGTGCTCCAGCTTGTCCGCCCAGCCCGCGTAGTAGAAGAAGTGCGCGGCGACCAGCGGCAGGTCGACGTCGCGGGACTCCCTGATCGGCTTGCCGTTGTCCAGCGACTCCAGCACGGCCAGCTCACGCGAGCGTTCCTGGATGAGGCGGGCGATCCGGAACAGGTACTTGGCCCGGTCCCGGCCCGGCATCGGACCCCAGACCTTGTCGTACGCCGTCCGCGCGGCCCGGACCGCGCGGTCCACGTCCTGGCTGCCGCCCTCGGCGACCTCGGCGAGTACCTCCTCCGAGGAGGGGCTGATCGACTTGAAGCTGCCGCCGTCGGCCGGGTCGACGAAGGTGCCGTCGATGAACAGGCCGTAGGAGGGCTTGATCTCCACCACCGAGCGCGACTCGGGGGCGGGTGCGTATTCGAACATCGCGTTCAGTCCAGGGTGAAGTAGTCGGGACCGGCGTAGACACCGGTCGTCAGCTTGGTGCGCTGCATGAGCAGGTCGTTGAGCAGGCTGGACGCGCCGAAGCGGAACCAGTCCGGGTCCAGCCAGTCCGGCCCGACGGTCTCGTTGACCATGACCAGGTACTTGACGGCGTCCTTGGTGGTCTTGATGCCGCCGGCCGGCTTCACGCCGACCTGTCGACCGGTGGCGGCGCGGAAGTCGCGGACCGCCTCCAGCATGACCAGCGTCACCGGCAGGGTGGCCGCGACCGGGACCTTGCCGGTGGAGGTCTTGATGAAGTCGCCGCCGGCCAGCATCGCCAGCCAGGAGGCGCGGCGTACGTTGTCGTAGGTGGCCAGTTCGCCGGTTTCCAGGATCACCTTGAGGTGGGCGTCCCCGCAGGCATCCTTGGTCGCCACGATCTCGTCGTACACCTCGGCGTAGCGACCGGCCAGGAACGCGCCCCGGTTGATGACCATGTCGATCTCGTCGGCGCCCGCCTCGACGGCGGCCCGGGTGTCGGCGAGCTTGATCTCCAAGGGCGCCTGACCGGACGGGAACGAGGTCGCCACGCTGGCCAGGTGCACGTTCGAGCCGCGCAGCACCTCGGCCACGTGGGGGACCATCGCGGGATAGACGCAGACCGCGCCGACATGCGGGCAGGAGGGGTCGGCCGGGTCGGGGCGCAGCGCCTTGGCGGCGAGCGCGCGTACCTTGCCGGGGGTGTCCGCGCCTTCGAGCGTGGTGAGGTCGACCATTCGGATCGCGAGGTCGATCGCCTGTGCCTTGGCGGTGGTCTTGATGGAGCGGGTGCCGAGTTGGGCTGCCCGCTGCTCCGCGCCGACCTGGTCCACGCCCGGTAGGCCGTGCAGGAAGGTCCGCAGAGCGGTCTCGGATCGTCCCAGCTCGGAGAGGTCCGACCGGGCCGACGTCGCTGTCGCCGTCATGCGCCGAAGTCTACGCAGGCGGGAGCCACCCGATCTTGATCATGACGGCGGGCGGGTGTCCCGGGTGAGCGACGTCGCTGCTCGGGGCCGGGGCCCGTGCGCCGGGGTCCGGGGCGGGTAGGTTGAGCGATCGTGGACGTACACGTCATTGACCATCCGCTCGCCCAGTCCCGGCTGACCGCCATGCGGGACGAACGGACCGATTCCGCCTCGTTCCGGGCGGCGCTGCACGAACTCACCACCATGCTGGTGTACGAGGCCGCGCGCTCCTTCCCGATCGAGCGGTACCCGGTGCAGACCCCGGTGACCGGCACCGAGGGCACCCGGCTGGCCAACCCGCCGCTGCTGGTGCCGGTGCTGCGGGCCGGTCTCGGCATGGCCGACGCCGCGCTGGGTCTGCTGCCGGAGTCGTCGATGGGCTTCGTCGGGCTGGCTCGGGACGAGGAGACCTTCGAGCCGCGCGCCTACATGGAGTCGCTGCCCCGCGACCTGAGCGGCCTGCCGGTGCTGGTCCTGGACCCGATGCTGGCCACCGGTGGCTCGTTGGAGCACTGCTGCCGGCTGCTGGCCGACCGTGGCTGCACCGACATCACGGTGCTCTGCGTACTCGCCGCACCGGCCGGCATCGCCCGGCTGGAGCGGTCCGGCCTGCCGCTGCGTCTGGTCACCGCGTCGATCGACGACGGCCTCAACGACAGCATGTTCATCGTGCCCGGTCTCGGTGACGCCGGGGACCGCCAGTTCGGCGGCATGCCCCGGTTCTGATCCGTCCTTCGTCGTCCCACGCTCGTGGTGGCGGGTTTGTCGTGCGGGCGGTGGCATCGAGCGGCTACCGTCTCGGGCCATGACTGGTGTTCCGCTCGCCGAGGAACTGCTCCTGCTGGCGTACGACGACGAAACCGGCAAGGCGACCATGCCCCGGATCAGCCTCGACCTGGGCATGGCAGCCGCCGTGTTGATCGAGCTGGCCCTGGCGGGCCGGATCGCGTACGCCGAAGGCGCTCTGACGGTGGTCGACGCGACACCGACGGGCGAGCCGATCACCGACGACGTGCTGTCCCGGATCGCGGCGGACACCCCGCACAGCCCGTCCTCCTGGGTGCAGCGGCTGCGGCACGGTCTGCGCGACAAGGTCCTCGGTGACCTGTGCGCACACGGAGTGGTCCGGGACGTCGACGAGACGGAGATGGGCTTCATCCACGTGCACCGCTACCCGGTGCTGGACCCCTCGGTGGAGGCGGAGACCCGCCAACGGCTCGCCGCCGCGCTGACCGGTGAGGCACCCGACGAGCGGACCGCCGCCCTGGCGACGCTGGTCGCCGTACTCCGGATGGAGTCGGCGCTGGGGGCGACCGGCGAGGACGCCACCGAGGCCCTCCGCCGGTTGGAGGAGATCGCCAGTGGTGCCGGCTTCTCCGGCGAGGTGGGCCTGGAAAGCTCCGTGGTCCGCCCCTCGGTCGGCCTGGTGGTCGCCGCCCTGGGCCGCGCCGTCCAGGCGGCTCTCGGCCCCCGTCGCTGACCCGCCCGCCCCGCCGTCCTCCTGCCCTCGCCGTCGCCCTCCCGGCGCCGTCCTCCTGCCCTGCCGCGTCGTCGCCTTGCCCCGCCGACGTCCTGGGCGCCGATCATGGAGTTGTGGTCGCGAGTTTGTGTTGATACGTCCACATCTGCGGCTGCCACGACTCCATGATCGACGCCGGACGGACGGACGTCGGCCGCCCGACGCCCGACGTGCGGCGCTCGACGTGGGGTGAGGGGTCAGTGGGACAGATGCTCGGTGCGGACGGCGGTGACGAAGGCGGACCAGGCGGTGGGCGTGACGGTGAGGGTCGGGCCGGTCGGGTCCTTGCTGTCGCGGATGCCGACGACGTCGGACAGGTTGTCGGCGACCTCGACGCAGTCGCCGCCGTTGGTGCCGCTGCGGGTGCTGGTGCGCCACGTCGCGCCGGTCAGGTCACTCATAGCACTCTCCCCGGATGGCATCGATGAGCTCCATCGATTCTCTCTCCCCGAGCGCGATGGATTCCAGCCCACGCCAGACCCGTACGTAGGCGGCGATCTCGTGCGGCTGGTCGAGATAGAGCGCGCCGGTGAGCCCTTCGACATAGACGGTGGGCGGTTCGGACGGGCTTCCGAGCAGGGAATCCGGGAAGTCGAGCAGCACGAAAGTGCCCGCCTCGGCGGCGAGTGGCGGGCCGGCGGCGAGCGGCAGGACGCGGATCGAGATGTTGTGCCGTTGGCCGACGGCAAGCAGGTGGCGGAGTTGACCGGCCATCACCGGCCGGTCGGGCACCGGGCGGCGCAGCACCGCCTCGCTCAACATCACGGTCAGTTCCGGAGCGGGTGGAAGGCGCCGGGTCAGTAGTCCCTGCCGCTGGATCCGGAAGTTGACCGCCTTCTTTCGTTCCTCCTCGCCCAATTCGGGCCGGTTGAGAAGAAAGAGCGCGGTGGCGTACTCGGGAGTCTGTAGTAGTCCCGGCACCAGTTCGGCGTTGTAGTGGCGCACGCTACTCGCCACGTTCTCCAGCCCGATGTAGAGCGAGAACCAGGCGGGGATGGACTGGCCGTACGCGTGCCACCATCCCTCGGCCTTGCTGACCTCGGCGAGCCCGACCAGCACGCTCGCCTGGTCGGGTGTGGCCTGGTAAAGCTCGCAGAGCACGCGCACGTCCGGGCCCCTGGCCGGGGAGAGGCCGCGCTCGATCCGCCAGATCTTCTGTCGCGAGCAGTCCAACTGCTCGGCTGCCGCCTCGATGCTGACCCTGGCATCGACCCGCAGTTGGGTGAGCAGCCTGCCGAGCTGTCGTCGCGGGACGGTCGAACCGTTCGTTGCATGCACCGTGCAACACTCCTCAGTTCCAGAATGCAACCAAATTCCACCGTCGAGGAAACGTATTGCGAACTCGTTTCCGCCGGATGCGGAAATGGCGATGGTTGATGGAGTGATGCTATTTGTCGACGCGCAACGCGGGCAAGCGGTAGCGCTCGGTGATTGTGCTCGGGTGTTAGGAGGGGACCCCTACTATGCACGAGGCGTTAATAAGGTGCCCTTCCTTACATCCCTAAAGCCCGCGCAACCTCCAGCCGCAACTCTCCGACGGCGCTCTCCGCGCGAGTACGGGCCGCTGCGACGTCACCGTCGGCGACCTGCTCGACCACCTCCAGGTACGCCTTGAGCTTCGGCTCGGTGCCGGAGGGCCGGATCACCACCCGGGCCGCCCCGGTACGCAGGATGATCACGTCCGCCTCGGGCAGCAGGTCCTGTGCTTCGATGACCGGTTGGCCGAGCAGCGTGTCCGGGGTGGCCGCCCGGATCCGGGCCATCGCGTCGGTGATCAGCCGCAGGTCGTCGACGCGGACCGAGAGTTGATCAGTGTGGTGGACGCCGAACTCGGCGGCCAACTCGTCCAGCCGGTCGGTGAGCCTACGGCCCTGGGTCTTGAGGTCGGCGGCCAACTCGGCCACGGTCAGCGCGGCGGTGATGCCGTCCTTGTCGCGTACGTGGTCGGGGGCGACGCAGTAGCCGAGTGCCTCCTCGTAGCCGAACACCAGCGGCGCGGACCCGTCCCCGGCCCGCACGATCCACTTGAACCCGGTCAGCGTCTCGCCGTACGGCAGGTTCCGGGCGGTGCACATCGCCCGCAGCAGCGACGACGAGACGATGGTGGTGGCGTACAGGCCGGTCACGCCGCGCCGCATCAGGTGGTCGGCGAGGAGCACCCCGACCTCGTCACCCCGCAGCATCCGCCAGCCCGCACCGCCCGCACCGCCCGCACCGCCCGCACCGCCCGCTGGGCCGCTCGGCCCACCCGTGACGGGGGCAGAGGGCGCGCCGCCCGGAGTCCGGACCGCTACGGCGCAGCGGTCGGCGTCGGGGTCGTTGGCGATGGCGAGATCCGCGCCGGTGGTGTCGGCGAGCGCGACCAGCAGGTCCACCGCGCCCGGTTCCTCCGGGTTGGGGAAGCTGACCGTCGGGAAGTCGGCGTCCGGTTCGGCCTGCTCCGGGACCACGCCGGGCACCGGGAAACCGGCGGCGGCGAAGGCGGCGGTGAGGACCGCCGCGCCGACGCCGTGCAGCGGCGTGTACGCCACCGTCAGGTCGCGGGATCCGCCGGGCGACACCACCTGCACCGCCCGTGCCACGTACGCGGCCACCAGGTCGTCACCGAGCACCTCGCCCCCGGGACCGAGTGGCACCCGGCTCAGCGGGCCGACCGCCCGGATGGCGGCCTCGATGCCGGTGTCGGCCGGCGGCACGATCTGCGCCCCGGCGCCGGACTCCCCGCCCAGCTCGGCACCGAGATAGACCTTGTAACCGTTGTCCTGCGGCGGGTTGTGGCTCGCCGTCACCATCACCCCGGCGACCGCACCCAGTTGCCGCACCGCGTACGCGAGCACCGGAGTGGGCAGCGGGCGGGGGAGCAGCAGGGCCGGGCGACCCGCACCGGTGGCCACCCGGGCGGTCTGCTCGGCGAACGCGCGGGAGCCGCGCCGGGCGTCGTACCCGATGACCAGCGGGCCGGTGCCGCCCTCGGCGGCGAGCCAGGCGACCAGCCCGGCGGCGGCCTGGGTGACCACGGCGAGGTTCATGCCGTTGGGACCGGCGCGCAGCGGGCCGCGCAGCCCGGCGGTGCCGAAGGTCAGCGGCCCGGCGAAGCGGTCCGCCAGTTCGGCGGCGCTGTCCGGCAGGCGGTCGAGCACCGCCCGCAGTTCCGCCTGGTCGGCCGGGTCGGGGTCGTCGGCGAGCCAGCGCTGGGCTTGCTCGCGGATGGTGTCGATGTCAGTGGTCTCCGCCGCCATTGCCTCTTGATAGCACGGCGGCGGATCACCGTGGACGTCTCCCCGGTCAGCCGGCGGAGGTGAGCTGGAACGACTTGAGCATCTCGTCGTAGATCGGCTTGCTCTCGTCGAACCGGGCGTCGCTGACGGTCAGATAGAAGGAGTAGATCCGGCCCTCGTGGGCCACCCCGTGCCAGACGCCGTGCCGCATGGCCTCGCCGTCACCGCAGGTGTACTCGAACTCGGCCGACGGCTTGCCGGCCAGTTCCTTGTCCGCCATCGAGATCTGCGTGTACGGCTTGGCGCAGGAGTTGGACCGCGTCCTGAGGTTGTTCTCCGCGCTCTGCGCCCAGCGGGTCGAGCTGCCGGCCCACTTCTCGTTGAGGATGCGGACCCGGCGACCGCTGTCGTCCGGGTCGGTGTAGTCGATGTAGACGGCCCCGGCCGGGGCGGTCCGCTTCCAGCCCTTCGGCACCAGCATCTGCACGCCGCGCGCCGAGTGCTCCTGCATCTCGACCGGGTCCCCCTCGCCCGAGGAGTTGCCGGGCCCGGCGACCGGGTCGGTGACGGGCGGGTCGCCGCCGCCGGAGAGCGCCACCACGCTGATCAGCAGGACCAGCACCAGGCCACCGGCCGCCGCGAGCTGGACCTTGCGCGGCCAGCCCTTCACGGTCTCGACCGCGCGGGTCCCCGTGGCCTTGGCCTTGTCGAGTGGGCTGCCGCCACCACCGGCGGGCGGTGCTGGTGCGCCGTACGGCTGGCGGGGCGCGGCGGGCCAGCGACCGCCGTAGTCGCCGCCGAGTTGTTGGGTGGCCTCCGGCCGGGCACCGAACCCGTACGCCCCGGCACCGATGTGCTGGGTCGCGTCCGCGCCGATGCGCTGGGTGGCGTTCGCGCCGATGTGCTGGGTGGCGTCGGCCCCGATGCGTTGGGTGGCGTCCGCACCACCGATCCGCTGGGTGGCTTCCGCGCCGCCGATGCGCTGGGTCGCCTCGGCCCCGCCGCCGTAGGTGCGGCCGGCGGACGAGGCGGCGTTCTGCTGACCCGGGCGGGCCAGCGCGTCGGCGCTGGTGTCCTCCATCGCGGCGGCACTGGCGGCGGTGGCCTTGCCGGGCCGCTCACCCCGGCTGAGGGCGGCCAGCCGGTCGGTCAGCGACTCACCGGGGGCGAGCATCGCCGGGCCGCCGATCTCGGCGGACGGCGTGGACTTCTTCGCCGGGGCGGCCGGCGCGGTGATCGGCGCGGACTGCTGCGGCATCCGCACCACGGAGTAGGGGTCGGTCATCGAGTTGACCGCGGACGCGGTGCTGCTCAGCGGGCCGGCGAGCAGTTCGCGGAGCATGGCGCGGGCGGTGTGCACGTCGAGTCGACGGGCCGGGTCCTTCTCCAACAGGCCCATCAGCACCCGGGTCAGCGGGCCGCTGCGCTGCGGCGGGGCCGGCGGGTCCTCGACCACCGCGTGCATGGTCTCGATCGGGTCGCCCCGGTCGAAGGGCGGTCGGCCCTCCACGGCGGTGTAGAGGGTCACGCCGAGGGAGAAGAGGTCGCTGGGCGGGCCGAACTCCTGGCCCATGGCCCGCTCGGGCGAGATGAAGTGCGGCGAGCCCAGCACCATCCCCGGCGTGGTGAGCTGCACGTCGGTGGGCATCCGGGCGACACCGAAGTCGGTCAGCACGCAGCGACCGTCGGAGCAGATCAGCACGTTGGCCGGCTTGACGTCGCGGTGCAGCACCCCGATGGCGTGAGCCACCTC
The DNA here is from genome assembly GCF_013364215.1 of Verrucosispora sp. NA02020. Classification (NCBI taxonomy): domain Bacteria; kingdom Bacillati; phylum Actinomycetota; class Actinomycetes; order Micromonosporales; family Micromonosporaceae; genus Micromonospora; species Verrucosispora sp. NA02020. The sequence goes on from NZ_CP054923.1 coordinate 1,002,723, forward strand.
CAGCGCGCCGAGCAGCGCGATGCCGATCTTGGCGACCACCCGCTGGGCGATCGGCCCGTCCTCGATCACCATGTCGGCGAGGCTGCGGGCGTCCAGCAGCTCCATCACGATCCACGGGCGTCCGGCCTCGGTGACCACGTCGTACACCTGGACCACCGCCGGGTGGGCGATGGCGGCTGCCGCGCGGGCCTCGCGCAGGGTGCGTTCGTACATCGCGTCGCGGTCGCTGGGCGCCAGGCCGGGCGGTAGGACGACCTCCTTGACCGCCACGTCGCGCCGCAGAAGTGTGTCTGTGGCCCGCCAGACCGTGCCCATGCCACCGTTGCCCACCGTGGAACGCAACGAGTACCGGTCACCGATGACGGTGCCGGGTGTCGCGCGGCCGTTGGTAGGGATGCTGACTGGTCCGCCGCTCCACGTCGGGATCTGAGTCACAGAAAAGCCACCGGGGGAAGTCGAGGGGGCTGGGACACAACCTCTCTATCTTGCTGGTTCAGACGCCCGATGCGAAACCCGGCGCGGCGGACGTTTACCGACCGGAACGGTACGTGTGCATGTCCTCACGTCGAGTGTCGGCGTCGGGCGGCTCAGTGTGCGCTATCCCTCACCCTGTGACCAGCACATTCGTCCTACCATCCGGTGATGAGCGAACGGCGGCGGTCAAGCGAGTCCGGCTTCCCGATCGAGGGCGTCTACACGGCGGAGCACCTGCCGGGTGACCTGGACTCCCGGCTGGGCGCTCCCGGCGAGTACCCGTACACCCGTGGGGTCTATCCCACCATGTACACCTCCCGCCCGTGGACCATGCGTCAGTACGCCGGCTTCGGCACCGCCACGGAGTCCAACGCGCGGTACCACCAGTTGTTGCGGGCCGGCACCATGGGCCTCTCCGTCGCCTTCGACCTGCCCACCCAGATGGGGTACGACTCCGACGACCCGATCGCCTCCGGCGAGGTCGGCAAGGTCGGGGTCGCCATCGACTCCATCGAGGACATGCGGCTGCTCTTCGACGGCATCCCGCTGGACAAGGTCTCCACCTCGATGACGATCAACGCGCCGGGCTCGGTGCTGCTGCTGCTCTACCAGCTCGTCGCCGAGGAGAACGGGGTGCCGGGCGCCGCGCTCAACGGCACCATCCAGAACGACATCCTCAAGGAGTACATCGCGCGGGGCACCTACATCTTCCCGCCGAAGCCGTCGTTGCGGCTGGTCGCCGACACGTTCGGCTACTGCCGGACCGAGGTGCCGAAGTGGAACACTATCTCGATCTCGGGCTACCACATGGCCGAGGCCGGTGCCTCCCCGGTGCAGGAGATCGCCTTCACGCTGGCCAACGGCGTCGAGTACGTCCGCGCCGCGATCGCCGCCGGGCTGGCCGTGGACGACTTCGCGCCCCGGCTGTCGTTCTTCTTCGTCGCCCGCACCACGCTGCTGGAGGAGGTGGCGAAGTTCCGGGCGGCCCGGCGGATCTGGGCCCGCCTCATGCGCGACGAGTTCGGGGCGAAGAACCCGAAGTCGCTGATGCTCCGCTTCCACACCCAGACCGCGGGCGTGCAGTTGACCGCCCAGCAGCCCGAGGTGAACCTGGTCCGGGTCGCGGTGCAGGGGCTGGGCGCGGTGCTCGGCGGCACGCAGTCGCTGCACACCAACAGCTTCGACGAGGCGATCGCGCTGCCCACCGAGAAGGCGGCCCGGTTGGCGCTGCGGACCCAGCAGGTGCTCGCGTACGAGACGGACCTGACCGCCACGGTGGACCCGTTCGCCGGGTCGTACGTGGTGGAGGCGATGACCGCCGAGATCGAGGCGGCGGCGGACGCGCTGATGGGCCGCGTCTTCGAGTTCGGGTCGTCGGTGGAGGCCATCGAGGCGGGCTTCCAGAAGCGCGAGATCGAGCAGTCCGCGTACCAGATCGCACAGGAGATCGACTCGGGTGAGCGGGTGGTGGTCGGGCTCAACCGCTTCACCATCGACGCCGAGGAGCCGTACGAGCCGCTGCGGGTCGACCCGGCCATCGAGGCGGCGCAGGGCGAGCGGCTCGCCAAGCTGCGGGCCGGGCGGGACGGCGCGGTCGTCGAGCGGGCACTGGCCGAGTTGCGGGAGGCCGCCTCGGGCACCGGCAACGTGCTCTACCCGATGAAGGCCGCCCTGCGCGAGCGGGCCACCGTCGGCGAGGTGTGTGGGGCGCTGCGCGAGGTGTGGGGCGTCTACCGCCCGACCGACCGCTTCTGAGCCGTTCTCGGCACTCTTCCGGTCGCTTCTCGCCACTCTTCCGGTCGCTGTACGTGTCGACGCGGCCGTCTCCGGGTATCCCGTCCGAATGATCTCGTTGACGCACACCCTGTGCGGTCGAGGACTGTCCGGACGTGTGAACGTCCACCGGTGCCGATCGCCGTGGGTGGTCGGGTAATTGTCGTACCGTCAGTTCATCGCGCCGACTAATGCGACAATTCGGAACGACGGGCGACGAGTTTCGACAAGATTCTCCGCCCGCATCCCCGATTACGCGTTGTAGGAGGTGGGGGGCGGATGGCAGCGTACGAACGCGATCTACCTGCTGTCCCACCCGTCCACGGGCACTCCAAGCAGGGCATACGTGACGCTGTGCGGTCCGACCATCACCGGAACGAGGTTGCGCAGAGTTACCTTCAGGGGTCTACGCTGTCTGCTGTCCCCGATGATCCATCCATTTCTAGTGATCGAGAATTCGACGTGACGAGTGCGTTGACCATGCCGACCGGCGAGCAATTGGCGTCGTCCTGGCCCGAGGCGCCACCGACCGGTGGCCAGCCCCTGCCGTCCGAGCTGGACCACCTGCTCGCCCTCCGGGTACCGGGCCTTATCGCCACGCGCCGTCACATTCACGCGCATCCGGAGCTGTCCGGTTCGGAGTTCGACACCGCCGCCCTGATCGCCCGGGAACTCACCCTGGCCGGGCTCAGCCCCCGCATGCTGCCGAAGGGCAACGGGGTCATCTGCGACGTGAACGGCCGCCCCGACGGGCCGGTGATCGCGCTGCGCGCCGACATCGACGCGCTGCCGCTGACCGACGTCAAGGACGTGCCGTACCGCTCCACCGTGGACGGGGTCTGCCACGCCTGCGGGCACGACGTGCACACCACGATCCTGCTCGGTGTCGGCATGCTGCTCGCCCAACTCGCCGACCTGGGCGAGCTGCCCGGCCGGGTCCGGTTGATCTTCCAGCCGGCCGAGGAGATCCTGCCCTGCGGATCGCTCGAAGTGATCGAGGCGGGCGGACTGGACGACGTGGTGCAGATCTTCGCGCTGCACTGCGACCCGAACCAGCCGGTCGGCAAGGTCGGCCTGCGGGTCGGGCCGATCACCGCCGCCGCCGACAACGTGACCGTCCGGCTCACCGGGCCGGGCGGGCACACCGCCCGCCCGCACCTGACCGTCGACCTGGTCGACGCGCTCGGCCGGCTGATCACCGAGGTGCCCGCGCTGATCAGCCGCCGGGTGCCGGCCAACAGCGGGCTGCTGCTGGTCTTCGGTCACGCCTCCGCCGGCACCCGTTACAACGTCATCCCCTCCGAGGCGTCCGCCTCCGGCACGCTGCGGGTGATGGACCGGGACGCCTGGGAACAGGCCCCGAAGATCGTCACCCAGGTGGTCCGGGACGTGATCGCCCCCACCGGGGCCACGGTCGACCTGGAGTACCTGCGGGGCCGCCCGCCGGTCTGCAACGACGCGGCGGCGATCAACGTGCTGACCTCGGCCACCGTCGCCGCGCTCGGCCCGGAGGGCGTCGCCGAGACCCCGCAGAGCATGGGCGGCGAGGACTTCTCCTGGTATCTGGAGTACGTCCCCGGCGCGCTGGCCCGGCTCGGGGTCGGCCGCTCCGGGCCGAACGTGGACCTGCACCGGGCGTCGTTCGACGTGGACGAACGGTGCATCCCGGCGGGCGTACGACTCATGGTGCAGACCGCGCTCCAGGCACTGGCGGCGGTTCGCTGACCGACGACGACCCGAGGTTCACCCCGGGCGGTGGCGGCGTGCCGATCGGCGCGACCAGCACCGGCTCGGGGCGGACCCGGCGGCGTCGGCGGTGGCTCCACCACCAGAGCGCGCCCAGCGGTACGCCGAGGACCAGCAGCCAGGGCAGCACCGCGCCGAGCACGGTGAGCAGGACGGTCATCGAGGCGAGAAAGACCGTCCAGCCCCCGCTCAGCCCGGCCAGGAAGCCGATCTCCCGCTCCTCGTCGGCGGTGCTGGCGTCCGGCCCCACCAGCGTCACGGTGATCGTGGAGAGCGCGGTCAGATCGGCGAGCCGCCGCTTCTTCGCCTCCAGCGAGGCGAGGTCGGCCTCCCGTCGGGCCAGCTCGTTCTCCAGGCTGACCAGGTCGGCGATCGAGTCGGCCCGGTCGAGCAGCCGGCGACCGCTCTCCACCCGGGCCCGCTGGGTGGCGATGCGCGCATCGAGGTCGACGGTCTCCTCGGTGACGTCCTCGGTGTCGATCTGCCGGCGTTCCTGCCGACCGAGACCGGCCAACTCCTCGACCACCGGATAGAACCGGTCCGCCGGCACGCGCAGGGTCAGTTCCGCGACCGCGTCCGCGTCCGAGCTGCGGCGCTGGTCGCCGCCGACGAAGCCACCCACCCGGGTGGCCGCACCGGTCGCCGCCCGTGCCGCGGCCTCCACGTCGTCCACCTGCACCCGGATGGATCCGGTGTAGACGATGGACCGCTGGTCGACCCGGGTGTCCGCCGCCGCGCCGGCACCGCCCCGCTGATCCGCCGGACCGGGCCGCTCGCCCGCCGGACCGGCGCCGTCCGCCGCCTGCGGCGCGGCGGCCCGGCCCGCCTCGTCGGAGGTCGCCGCGCTGTCGCCGCCGCTGTCGCCACTGCCGCAGCCGGTCACCACCAGCAGCATGACCAGCGCAGTCAGTCCCGTCGCCGCGTGCCGGCGGGCTCTTGTCGGAGTCATCGATGTTCCCTTCTTCGACCCTGAGCGGGTGATAGCTCGGACGTCGAGCGCTGCCTCCCCGGTTCCGGCAGACTGCGCTCAGGACGTCACGATTCGATATGGGAGGCATCACGATGCGGATCACCAAGTACGCCCACTCGTGCCTGCGGGTCGAGCACGACGGGGGAGTGCTGGTCGTCGATCCGGGTGTGTTCAGCGAGGCCGCCGTGGCACTGGACGGGGCCGACGCGGTCCTGATCACCCACGAGCACCAGGACCACGTGGACGCCGAGGCGATCAACCGGCAACTGGCCCGGCGGCCGTTCACCATCCACGGACCGGCCTCGGTGGCCGGACCGCTCGGCGACGCGGCCGAGGCGCTGCGCCCGGTCGCCCCCGGAGACACGTTCACCGCCGCCGGTGTCCCGGTCCGCGCCTACGGCGGTCGGCACGCGGTCATCCACCCGGACATCCCGCTCGTCGACAACCTCGGCTACCTGCTGGACGAGGTGGTCTACCACCCCGGCGACGCGCTGTTCGTGCCGGACGACATCCAGGTCGACACGCTCTTCGCCCCGATTCACGCGCCCTGGTCGAAGTTCTCCGAGGTGGTCGACTTCATCCGGGCGGTGGCACCGCGCCGGGTCTACGCGCTGCACGACGCCCTGCTCAACACCAACGGCCTCGCGGTGCTCGACCGGCAGTACACCGCCCTGTCCGGCAGCGAGTACCGACGGCTGGAGCCGGGCAGCCGGCTCGACGGCTGAGTCGATGCCCGCACCGCCGTCCGACCCGGTGCCGCGGCTCTACCGCACGCCACCGGACCGTTTCGTCGCCGCCCGCGACGAAGCGGTGGCGCAGGCCCGGCACTCCGGGGACGTGCGGGGAGCCCGCGAGATCGCCCGACTGCGTCGCCCCACGGTCGCCGCCTGGCTGGTCAACCTGCTCGCCATCGAGCGACCCGAGCTGGTGGGCGACCTGGCGCAGTTGGCCGACGCGTTGCGGGACGCCCAGCGCGAGCTACGCGGTCCGCGCCTGCGGGAACTCTCCGCGCAGCGGCGGTCCGTGGTCGCCGCCCTGGTCGCCGAGGTACGCCGGCTCGCCGCCGACGTGCCGGGGGCGCCGTCGGCCGGGAAGCTGCCGCTGGCCGAGGTCGAGGCGACCCTCAACGCGGCCCTCGCCGACCCCGGCGTGGCCGAGCAGGTGCGATCCGGTCGACTGCTCCGCCCCGCCCACTACGCCGGGTTCGGCGAGGTGCCCCGGCCCCAACTGCGGCTGGTCACCGGCGAGGAGGAGCCGCCCGCACCGGCGCCACCCGACCGTCGGCAGGACCGCGGCGCGATGCGGGCCGAACAGGCCCGACGGGCCGCCCGTGCCGAGCTGACCCGCCGCCGCAGGGCGCTGGAGAAGGAGCTGACCCGGGCGCGTACCGACCAGGAACGGGCCGAGACGGACCTCGACGCCGCGCAGTCCGCCGAGCGCGCCGGCACGGCCGCGCTGGACGCGGTCGAGACGGAACTGGCCGAGCTGGAACGCCGCCGGGCCGTCACCGAGCAGGAACTGAGCCGGTCCCGACTGGCCCGCCGGGCCGCCGAACGGGCCGCCGCCGTCGCCCGGCGACGCACCGGTGAGGTGGAGGCCGCGATGGAGGCGTTGACCGCCGAGGAGGGGGATGCCGACTCGGGCACCGGCGCGGCAGACTGATCCGTCATGGACGGACCTTCGGTCGGATCCTTCGTGGACGGACGCTCGGACGCCTGCGCGCCGGGCGGCACCGCATGACCCCGGAACAGGTGGCGGCGGCCAGCAAGCCGGTGGTGCTCGCGCTCGGCGAGGCGTACGGCCGGTGCCCCACCACGCTGCGTCGGGCCCGGCTGCTCGGCATCTCCGGCTGGGCCTTCTACATCACCGGGCGCGCCGGGGCGCTGGGTGACGTACGGGCCGAGACGGTCGCCGCCGCGCTCGGGTTCATCGCCCCCGACGCCGTCGCCGACGGCTGGGACGCCGCCGCCCGCACCGTGCGCCCTACCGAGGTGGCCGCCGCCAGTCTGGCCGAGTGCTGTCGCTGGGGCGAGGACCAGCTTTCCGCGCTGCCCCGCGTCGACCGGCTCGCCACCCTCCTGGAACGGACCGTCGCGGCGGCCGACGCCAGCGCCATGCCGCTCTTCGCCGCCTGGCGGGCCGTGCCCTCCGAGCCGGGGAGCCCGGGTGCGCGGGCCGCCGCCGGGCTGCGCCTGCTCCGCGAGCACTTCACCGGCGCGCACCTGGTGGCCGTACGGGCCGGCGGGATGACGCCGCTGGAGGCGGTGCTGGCCGGGCCGGAGGGCGAGAGCGGGGCGATGGCCTGCGGGTGGCCGCCACCGTACCCGCCGGTCGGGCCGCTGGTGCGTCGCCGGCTCTGGGCCGAGGCGGTGACCGACCGTCTGGTCGCGCCCGCCTTCGCCGTGCTCGGCCCGGCCGACGGCGCCGAACTGGTCGAGTTGTTGACCGAGGCGCGGGCGCACACGCAGGGCTGACCGGCGGTGTCGGGCGGTGACCGGCGTCCGGCTCGGCGGGGGTGCCGGGCAGGGCGCCGCCGGTCGGTAGCAGACTGGGGGTGTGGGAGACGCGCTAGGCCGACGCCGTGCCGGTGGGGCGGGACCGCAGCTCGACGACGTAGTCGTCCGGCGCGCCCGCCTTCTCGGCGGCGTTCGCGATCTCCGAGACGTACCACGAGGTGGGCAGGCCACCCTCGTAGCCGTCGAAGACGTACACCCACGCCGTCACGTCGCCGTCCAGCGTCGAGACCCGGACGGTCAGCTTCCGGTACGTACCGGCGGTGACACCCTCGATCTCGTCGAGCTGGGCCGCGTCGTACGCGTGGATGTCGTAGAGCGCCACGAAGACGCGGTCGCCGGGGGACTCGACCACGGTGCTGACGGCACCCTCCCAGCCGATCACGTCCTCGCCGGCGAAGGTGAGTCGCCAGCCTTCCAGCCAGCCGATGCCCACCATGGGGGAATGCGGGCAGTAGGCCCGCATTCGGGCAGGGTCCAGGTTCGAGCCGTAGGCGGCGTACAGACGCACGGCGATGACGATAGCCCGCCGGGCGGGTGGGGGAGAATACGACGGTGCGTGTCGGACGCGTCGGGGAGAAGAAAGTCACTGTGAGCATGGACGAAGGGCGGTCGTGGTGAGCCAGATCGTGATCATCGGCGGGGGGCCGGCCGGTTACGAGGCCGCGCTGGTCGCCGCTCAACTGGACGCCGCCGTCACCGTGGTGGAGGCCGACGGCGCGGGCGGAGCCTGCGTGCTGTCCGACTGCGTACCGTCGAAGACGTTCATCGCCAGCTCCGAGGTGGTGACCGGATATCGGGACACCGAGGTGTTCGGGGTGCACTCCGACGGCCTGGAGGCGGTCACCGTCGACGCCCGGGCGGTCCACGAGCGGGTCAAGCGGCTCGCCCTGGCGCAGTCGTCCGACATCCACGCGAAGCTGCTCAAGGCCGGGGTCACCTTCGTCTCCGGGCAGGCCCGGCTGGGTGAGGACACCCTCGGCCACACCCACCGGGTGATCGTCACGCCCGACGGCGGCGCGGCACCGTACTCGATCAGTGCCTCGACCGTGCTGGTCGCCACCGGCGCGACCCCCCGCCAACTGCCCACCGCCGTGCCCGACGGCGAGCGCATCCTCACCTGGCGGCAGGTGTACGACCTGCCCGAGCTGCCCGAGCACCTGATCGTGGTCGGCTCCGGCGTGACCGGCGCCGAGTTCGCCAGCGCCTACCTGGCGATGGGGGTCGAGGTCACCCTGGTCTCCAGCCGGGACCGGGTGATGCCGCACGAGGACGCCGACGCGGCGCAGGCGATCGAGCGGGTCTTCCGGGCCCGGGGCATGAGCATCCTGAACAACTCCCGCGCCGAGGGGGTCCGCCGGACCGACGACGGCGTCGAGGTCGTCCTCTCCGACGGCCGCAAGGTGTACGGCTCGCACGCGCTGATCGCGGTCGGCTCGATCCCGAACACCGAGGAGCTGGGCCTGGCCGAGTACGGCGTCACGCTGGCCCGGGGCGGTTACGTGACCGTGGACCGGGTCTCCCGCACCAACGTCCCCGGCATCTACGCGGCCGGTGACTGCACGGGTGTCCTGCCGCTGGCCAGTGTCGCCGCGATGCAGGGCCGGATCGCCATGTGGCACGCGCTCGGCGAGGCGGTCCGGCCGCTGCGGCTGCGTACCGTCTCGGCGAACGTCTTCACCGACCCCGAGCTGGCCACCGTGGGTGTGTCGCAGGACGAGATGGACGCCGGCAAGGTGCCGGCCCGGCAGGTGATGCTGCCGTTGGCCGGTAACGCCCGGGCGAAGATGGACGAGGTGGCCGACGGTTTCGTCAAGCTGTTCTGCCGTCCGGCCAGCGGTCAGGTGATCGGTGGCGTGGTGGTGGCGCCGAAGGCGAGCGAGCTGATCCTGCCGATCACGATGGCGGTGGAGAACAACCTCACCGTCAACGAGCTGGCCCAGACCATCACCATCTATCCCAGCCTCTCCGGCTCCCTCACCGAAGCCGCCCGCCAACTCATGCTCCACGAACTCGAATAACCACCCGCCCGCCGCACCCCCGCCCTGCCCCCGCCGTGCCCGTCCCCGCCCGCTGAGCCCCCGCGATCATGGAGTTGTGCCTGTCGATAGGTGCACTTCGGCGGCTTTTGTCGAAGCCATAACACCATGATCGCCGGGTTCGCCGGGTTCGCCGGGGAGAGGCCCGGGGCGGGGTGTGGGGAGGAGGGTGGCGGCCAGGACGGTGAGCAGGGCTACCTCGGCGAGGATGAGGGCGCGCTCGATCAGGCCGTAGTAGGCGCGGTCGCCGGGGTAGGCGGACCAGATCATCGCGGCGGCGAGGAGCAGGCTGGCGACGGCCAGCGCGCGCAGCCACCGGGCGGTGCGAGCGGTGCTGGCGGTGCGAGCGGTGGTGGGCAACTGGGCGGCGATCAGCCAACCGGCGAGCGGCAGTGCCAGGAAGGCGACCACTGAGGCATACCGGTGCAGGTAGGCGGCGGTGTCCATCTCGGTGCCGGGCGGGTTGGTGGGTACCAGTCCGGCCAGCAGCAGCCCCCCGGCCCAGGCGGCGAGCAGCACCTGGGCCGCGCCGACGCGACCACGGCCGGTACCGCCGGGTCGGTCGAGGCGGCGTAGTCCCAGGACGAGCACGGCGGACGCCCCGCCGAGGGTGAGCATGGCGAGGTGGATGGCCCCACCGGACTCGGAGACGGCGTAGTCGCTGACGGTCAGGCTCAACGGGTCCAGGTCCTCGACACCCGCGTGGCCGACCACGGCGAGCAGCGCCGCGAGGACGATGCCGCCGAGCGCCAGCGTCGCGCTGTTCCGGGTTGCAGGCATGGCTCAGCCTGTCGCGGCGGGCACCTCAGACGGATCCGGGACGAGCACCGAAATCCGTCCTCGGGGACACCCCCGAGTGGCGATCCGGCTTTCCCCGGTGACGGGCGTCGGGGTACCGGAGGGGAGCGTGTCACCTCTGTCCGGTCACCGGGTGAGTTGACCGGAACATACCGAGAGTGACGGAGTGTCCGACATCACCGCGTCGGTCGCGGGCGCTGATGACCAGCCGCACCGTCTCCCGCCCCGGGGTCGACGGGCACCTTTCGGCACTACTACCAGGGAGATCGGGCAGGGTCGTCGCCAATCGATGGTCGCGGGATCGGCGTCGGGACGCGTACCGTTGTCGGCGCGCGGCCCAGTGGGCGCCGGGTCCCCCGTTCCTGGTGCCCGGGTCGCCGCCGGGCCGCTGGCAGGTCCCGTGCCAGCGGCCCGGCCACCCTCCGCCGCCCGCCACCGTTGATGACGGGTGAGAACCCGGCGGCGTTGATCGGTCATGGCCCGACGGCGACCGCGACGGCGGCGGCGAGAAAGACGACCTGGAGTGCGGTACGGACGCCGAGTGGGGTGACCGGGCGCCCGCCCAGGCTGAGTCCTCGGCGCGCGGCCGAGACGTTCGCCGGGAACATCGCCAGCATCAGTACGGCCAGTCCGGCGGCGGTCCAGCGGGCGGTGGCCGGCACCAGCAGGCCGAGCGCGCCCACGAGTTCCAGCACGCCGGTCACCGTGACCAGCAGGTCCGGTCGGGGCAGTCGGGGCGGGACCATCTCGATCAGGTCGCGTCGCCGGCCGGTGAAGTGTGCGATCCCGGTCAGCACGAACATCACGGCCAGCCCGACCCGCAGGGCCGGGTGCCAGCCGTCGAGCACGGAAATCCCGACCAGGCCGGCCAGTCGGGCGAGCGCGGTGCCCGCCACCAGGGCGATCAGCGGAGCCATCGGTACCTCCTCGAAGACCAATCTTGTCGCCGACAAGATTGGCTCGTGATGGCGTATCTTGTCAATGGCAAGATAGGCTCGGGTGATGACCGGCACCCGCGGCTACCACCACGGCGACCTGCCTCGTGCCCTGCTCGCCGCGGCGGAGGAGGCGATCAGGGAGTCGGGCCCGGCGGCGCTGAGCCTGCGTGACCTGGCCCGACGTGCCGGCGTCTCGCACGCCGCTCCGGCCCACCACTTCGGCGACCGGGCCGGCCTCTTCACCGCGCTCGCGGTGCAGGGCTTCGACCTGCTCGCCGAGGCGCTGGAATCGACCGGCGGCGAACTGCTGGACCTCGGCGTGGCGTACGTCGACTTCGCCGTGCGGCACCGCGCCCATTTCGAGGTGATGTTCCACCCCGATCTCTACCGATCCGATGCCGCCGAGGTCCGGGCCGCCCGGAACCGTGCCGGTGCCGCCCTGCATGCCGGGGTGACGGCACTGCCCGCCGCTTCGACGGACGCCGGCGACGGGCGGGGCGACGGGCGGGGCGGCGTGCACGGGCCGCTTGGTGACGCCCTGGCCGCATGGTCGATCGTGCACGGCTTCGCCACGCTCTGGCTGGCCGACGCGCTACCACCCGGGGTGGGTGACGACCCGCGAGAGGTTGCCCGAACGGTGATCGAGCGCCTCTTCGCTCCGGCGGCGGACCCCGGCTGACCGAACCCCGACCGTCACCAGCCGACCGTCACCAGCTCGTCGGCAGCGGCATCCCCTCGGTATAGCCGGCGGTGCTCTGCACCCCGACCAGCACCCGATCGTGGAACTCGTCCAGGTTCCGTGCGCCGGCGTAGGTGAAGGCACTGCGTACGCCGGAGATGATCTCGTCGATCAGGTCCTCCACCCCGGGCCGCGTCGGATCCAGGTACATCCGGGCCGACGAGATGCCCTCCTCGAAGATCGCCTTCCGGGCCCGGTCGTAGGGGCTGTCGTCGCCGGTCCGGGCGCTGACCGCGCGCGCCGAGGCCATCCCGAAGCTCTCCTTGTACCGCCGGCCGTCCTCGTCGGTGTAGAGGTCACCGGGCGACTCGTAGGTGCCGGCGAACCAGGAGCCCACCATCACGTTCGACGCGCCGGCGGCCAGCGCCAGCGCCACGTCACGCGGATGCCGTACCCCGCCGTCGGCCCAGACGTGCCGGCCCAGCTCGCGGGCGGCAGCCGCGCAGTCCAGCACCGCCGAGAACTGCGGGCGACCCACCCCGGTCATCATCCGGGTGGTGCACATCGCGCCGGGTCCGACGCCGACCTTGACGATGTCCGCACCGGCCGCGACCAGGTCGCGTACGCCGTCGGCGGTGACCACGTTGCCGGCCGCCACCGGTACGCCCGGGTCGAGACCCCGGACGGTTCGCAATGCGCTGATCATCCGCTCCTGGTGGCCGTGCGCGGTATCCACGACCAGGGTGTCCACCCCGGCTTCCAGCAGCGCCGACGCCTTGCCCGCCACGTCGCCGTTGATGCCCACCGCCGCCGCGATCCGCAGCCGGTCCTGGGCGTCCACCGCAGGTCGGTAGAGCGTCGCCCGCAACGCGCCCGGCCGCGTGAGCACCCCGACCAACCGGCCCTCGCCGTCCACCACCGGCGCCAACCGCCGCCGCGCCACGCTGAGCCGGTCGAAGCCGGTACGCGGATCCGCGTCCACCGGCACGGTGTGCAGATCGGCCGACATCACATCGCGCAACTGGGCGAAGCGGTCCACCCCGACCGTGTCCGCCTCGGTCACCACCCCCATCGGGCGGCTCTCCTCGTCGACCACGATCACCGCGCCGTACGCCCGCTTGGGCAACAGGTGGATCGCGTCACCGACGGTGTCGTTCGGGCCCAGCGCGATGGCCGTGTCGTGCACCAGGTGCCGCTGCTTGACCCAGGCGACGACCTCGGCCACCACCTCGATCGGGATGTCCTGGGGGATCACCGCGATGCCGCCGCGCCGGGCCACCGTCTCGGCCATCCGCCGGCCGGCGACCGCCGTCATGTTCGCCACCACCAGCGGGATCGTGGTGCCCGTACCGTCGCCGGTGGAGAGGTCCACGTCCAGCCGTGAACCCACCTCCGACCGGGCTGGGGCCATGAAGACGTCGTTGTAGGTCAGGTCGTATCCGGGAGTCGCGCCACTGAGGAACCGCACCCGGCCATCATTCCCTCAGCTCACCAACAGCGCGACCGCTACCACCACCATCACCAGCGCGATCACGCCGTCGAGCACCTGCCAGACCCGGGCCCGGGCGAGCATCGGCGCGAGCCGGTACGCCCCCGCGCCGAGTGCGCTGAACCAGACGACGCTGGCCACCGCCGCGCCCAGGCCGAACAGCCACCGGTGCGGCTGCTGCTGCGCGATGCCGCCGAGCAGCAGCACGGTGTCCAGGTAGACGTGCGGGTTGAGGTAGGTGAAGGCGAGGCAGGCCAGCAGCGTCGCGCCGAGCCGCGCCGGGGGCCGCTCGGCCGGCGTGAGCGCGCTCGGACGCCACGCGCGGCGGGCGGCCAGGGCCGCGTACCCGAGCAGGAAGGCGGCCCCGCCCCAGCGGATCGCGGTGAGCAGGTCGGGTCGGGCCGCCACCACCGACCCCACCCCGGCGATGCCGACGCCGATCAGCAGGGCGTCGGAGATCGCGCAGGTCAGGACGACCGGCACCACGTGTTCCCGGCGCAGACCCTGACGGAGTACGAAGGCGTTCTGCGCGCCGATGGCGACGATGAGGGCGATGGAGAGGGAGAAACCGGCGACGACAGAGGTGAGCACGACGCCGACGGTAGGAGCGCGGGTACGGATCAGTCCAGCTAAAGATTCTTCATCCGGTTAAGCTGAGCTGCATGGGCGGTCTGGACTCCACCCAGCTCCGGACGCTCGCCGCCGTGGTCGCGGAGGGCAGTTTCGAGGCGGCGGCACGCCTGTTGCACGTCACGCCCTCGGCGGTCAGCCAGCGCATCAAGACACTGGAGGAGACCGTCGGGCAGGTGCTCGTCCGGCGGCACCGTCCCTGCGACGCCACCGAGGCCGGGCGACCGCTGCTGCGTCTGGCCGGGCAACTCGCCCTGCTCGAACGGGAGGCGCTGGCCGATGCCCGGGGGCCGCTCGGCGGCGACCGGGACCGTACCCGGGTCGCGATCGTGGTCAACGCCGACTCGCTCGCCACCTGGTTCCCCGCTGCCCTGGCCCGGCTGCCCGACCAGCCGGAACTCTCCTTCGACATCCGGCAGGACGACCAGGACCACACCGCCGCCCTGCTCCGCGACGGGGTGGTGACCGCTGCGGTGACCGCCCAACGCGAGGCGGTGCAGGGCTGCCGGGTACGCCGTCTCGGCGCGATGCGCTACCGGGCGCTGGCCGCGCCGTCGATGGCCCGACGATGGTTCGCCGACGGCCTCACCCGGGCTGCGGCAGCCGCCGCACCGGTGGTGGTCTTCGACCGCAAGGACCGGATCCAACACCGCTTCCTGCGTACGGTGACCGGGCACGCGGTCGACCCACCGGTGCACTACGTGCCGTCGGTCCCGGCGTTCAACGAGTCGATCCGGCTCGGCCTCGGCTGGGGGATGATGGCCGAGCAGATCGCCGACGCCGACGTGGCCGCCGGACGCTGCGTGGACATCGCCCCCGGCCGGGTGCTGGACACCCCGCTCTACTGGCAGCACTGGCGACTCGACTCGCCGGTGCTGACCGCGCTGACCACCGCCGTCTGCACGGTGGCCGCCGAATCCCTGCGCTGAGATGTCAGGACCTGCGCTGAGATGTAAGGAGGGGTCCCCTGCTATACACCAGGCGTTAGCAGGGGACCCCTCCTTACCTCCGGGAACGCCTCAGGCGATGGTGCAGATGGCGGCGCCGGCGGTGATCACCGCGCCGACCTCGGCGGCCAGGCCGCCGACCGTACCCGCCTTGTGCGCGTGCAACGGCTGCTCCATCTTCATCGCCTCCAGCACCACGACCAGGTCGCCCTCGGCCACGGTGTCGCCGTCGGCGACCGCGATCTTGACGATCGTGCCCTGCATCGGCGAGGTGAGCGCGTCACCGCCCGCCGCCGCGCCGGCCGTGGCACCGCCACCCCGACGGGTGGGCTTCTTCGCGCTCGGTGCGGCACCCGCCGTACCCGCGCCCAGCCCGGCGGGGAGGCTGACCTCCAGCCGCTTGCCGCCCACCTCGACCACGACCGTCTCGCGCTCCGCCGGGGCGGCCGGGCCGTCGGCCACTGCGGTGAACGGCGCAACCGTGTTGTCGAACTCGGTCTCGATCCAGCGGGTGTGCACCGTGAACGGCTCGGCGGTGAACGCCGGGTCACGGACCACCAGGCGGTGGAACGGCAGCGCGGTGGCCATCCCCTCGATCACCATCTCGTCCAGCGCCCGCCGGGCCCGCTCCAGCGCCTCGGCGCGGGTCTCCCCGGTGATGACGACCTTGGCGAGCAGGCTGTCGAAGTTGCCGCCGATCACGTCGCCGGCCGAGATGCCGGTGTCCACCCGCACGCCGGGCCCGCTCGGCAGCCGCAGGGCGGTCACCGTGCCGGGAGCGGGCAGGAAGCCGCGACCCGGGTCCTCGCCGTTGATCCGGAACTCGATGGAGTGCCCGCGCGGCGTCGGGTCCTCGGTGAGCCGCAGCTTCTCCCCGTCGGCGATGCGGAACTGCTCGCGTACCAGGTCGATGCCGGCGGTCTCCTCGGTCACCGGGTGCTCCACCTGGAGCCGGGTGTTGACCTCCAGGAAGGAGATGGTGCCGTCGTTGCCGACCAGGTACTCCACCGTCCCGGCACCGTGGTAGCCGGCCTCCCGGCAGATGGCCTTCGCGCTCTCGTGGATCTGCGTGCGCTGCGCGGCGGTGAGGAACGGCGCCGGTGCCTCCTCGACCAACTTCTGGTGCCGGCGCTGCAACGAGCAGTCCCGGGTGCCGGCGACGATCACGTTGCCGTGCTGGTCGGCCAGGACCTGCGCCTCGACGTGGCGCGGCTGGTCGAGGTACCGCTCGACGAAGCACTCGCCCCGACCGAAGGCCGCGACCGCCTCGCGGGTGGCCGACTCGAAGAGCTGCGGGATCTCCTCCATGGTGCGGGCCACCTTCAGGCCACGCCCGCCGCCCCCGAAGGCGGCCTTGATCGCCACCGGCAGACCGTGGTCGACGGCGAAGGCCATCACCTCGTCCGGGCTGTCCACCGGGTCCGGGGTGCCGGGCACCAGGGGAGCACCGGCCCGCTGGGCGATGTGCCGGGCGGTGACCTTGTCACCGAGGTCGCGGATCGCCTGCGGGGTGGGACCGATCCAGGTCAGGCCCGCGTCGATGACCGCCTGGGCGAAGTCGGCGTTCTCGGAGAGGAAGCCGTAGCCGGGGTGCACCGCGTCGACGCCGGCCCGGGCAGCGACGTCGATCAGTTTGTCGATGCGGAGGTAGGTATTCGCAGCGGTGTCGCCCTCCAGGGCGTACGCTTCGTCGGCGAGCGTGGCGTGCAGGGCATCCCGGTCGGAGTCCGCGTACACCGCGACGCTGCCCAGGCCGGCGTCCTGGCACGCGCGGATGACCCGGACGGCGATCTCGCCCCGGTTGGCGATGAGTACCTTGCGCACCTTGGTGGCTCCTCCCGGCGGGTTTCTGACCGGGAGTTTATAGCTCACGGTGGTGCCCCGAACGATCGCTCAGTGTGGGATGACGCACTGTCTGGCCAGGTCGTCGGCGGCGTGGTGTCGTACCGATGTGGTGGAGTGCCGTGACGATATGGCCGGAGAGTGGCCATGAGCGGGGAGTGGAAATGATCGAGACCAGAGGGCTGCGGAAGTCGTTCCGCAGCCGGGCCGGTCGGGAGACGAAGACCGTCGAGGCGGTACGCGGCGTCGACCTGGACGTCCCGGCCGGTGAGATCTTCGGGTTCCTCGGCCCGAACGGCGCCGGCAAGACCACCACGTTGCGGATGCTGGCGACGCTGATCGAGCCGGACGGCGGGCAGGCCACCATCGCCGGTGCCGACCTGCTCAAGAACCCGGGTGAGGTACGCCGTCGGATCGGCTACGTGGCCCAGGGCGGCAGCACCTGGGACGAGTCGACCGCGCGTGAGGAACTCGTGCTCCAGGCCCGGATGTACGGCATCGGCAAGGCCGAGGCCCAACGTCGGGCGGTACGCGCGCTGGAGGCGTTCCAGCTCAGCGAGTTCGCCGACCGCAAGTGCAAGACGTACTCGGGCGGTCAGCGACGGCGGGTCGAGATCGCGCTCGGCATCATCCACGAGCCGAAGATCGTCTTCCTGGACGAGCCCACCACCGGCCTGGACCCGCAGAGCCGGGCGCACATGTGGGACGAGATCCGGCGGCTGCGGACCGACGGGATGACCGTCTTCATCACCACGCACTACCTGGACGAGGCCGACGCGCTCTGCGACCGCATCGCGATCATGGACCACGGCGAGGTGGTCGCCGAGGGTACGCCGACCGCCCTCAAACGGGAGATCTCCGGCGACGTCGTGCTGGTCGGCCTCGACATCGTGGCCACCGGCGAGGCGGAGAAACTGCTCGACGGCGAGGAGTACGTGAACCGGCTGGAGAGTCTGGAGGACGGCGGCCTGCGTCTCTTCGTCGACGACGGCGCGACCGCCATCCCGCGGATCCTGCGCCGTGTCGACGGTGCCGGTCTCGACCTCAAGTCGATCGAGCTGCACCGCCCGAGCCTCGACGACGTCTTCCTCACCAAGACCGGCCGCTCGCTGCGCGAGTCCTGACCCGACCAGGAGAAAGTCCCATGAAGCTCGCCCGCGACACCTGGCTGATCTTCCAGCGGCAGTTCCACCTGCTGCTGCGCAACCCCGTGTGGGTCTTCGTCGGCGTCTTCCAGCCGGTGATGTATCTCCTCCTGTTCGCCCCGCTGCTCAAGCCCGCGCTGAACGCGCCGACCCAGGCCGAGGCGTACAAGATCTTCGTTCCCGGCCTGCTGGTGCTGCTGGCCATCTTCGGCGGCCTGTTCCAGGGCTTCGGCCTGATCGCCGAGCTGCGCGCCGGAGTGATCGAACGCTCCCGGGTCACCCCCGTCAGCCGGCTCGCCCTGCTGCTCGGCCGCTCGCTGCGCGACGTGGTGTCGCTGATGGTCCAGGCGGTCATCATCACCCTGCTGGCGCTCCTGTTCGACCTGCGGGTCTTCATCGGCGACCTGCTGCTGGCATACCTGATGCTCGCCCTGATCGCGCTGATGACGTCGGCGGTCAGCTACGGCGTCGCGCTCAAGGTCAAGAGCGAGGACGCGCTGGCTCCGCTGATGAACACGGTCGCCCAGCCGGTGCTGCTGCTCTCCGGCATTCTGCTCCCGCTCGCCTTCGCGCCCGGCTGGTTGCAGGGCGTCGCCAAGTGGAATCCGTTCTCCTGGGCGGTGGACGGCACCCGCGCGCTGTTCAACGGCGACATCGGCAACGACCGGGTCTGGCAGGGGCTGACCATCATCGCGATCCTCGCCGCCGCCGGCGTCTATTGGGCGGCCCGCCAGTTCGCCCGCAGCGTCCGGTGACGTGAAAGGAAGGGCACCTTATTAACGCCTGCGGTAGAGCACGGGCACCCTGTTAACGCCCCGCTCACCCAGCGGCGGCACGACCGACACTCAGCGGCACGGCCGACGATCGCCGATCCGGACGCCGGCACCGGTCCGCGTACCCCAACCGGGGAGGCGACCGGTGCCGGCGTGAACGGTCAGTGCACGCGGGCGAGAGTCAGGCCGTCGGCGATCGGCAGCATCACCGCGTCGACCCGTACGTCGGCGAGGACGTCGTCGTTGAACGCCGCGATGGCCCGGTCCGCCTCGCTCTCCGGCGCCACCACCCGTCCGTGCCGCAGCACGTTGTCCACGGCGATCACGCCACCCGGCCGCATCCGGGGCACCAACTCATCCCAGTAGAGCGGATAGCTGGTCTTGTCGGCGTCGATGAAGGCGAAGTCCAGATACCGCTCCTGCGGCAACTCCCGCAACGTCTCCCCGGCCGGGCCGATACGCAGCTCGACCCGGTCGTCGACACCGGCCCGCGCCCAGTACCGGCGCGCGATACCGGTGTACTCCTCGGAGATGTCGAAGCAGGTCAGGCGCCCGCCGTCCGTCAGGCCCCGGGCGATCGCCAACGAGGAGAGACCGGTGAACGTGCCCACCTCCACCGCGTTGCGGACACCGAGCAAGCGGGTCAGGAACGTCAGGAAGGCGGCCTGCTCCGGCGCCACCTGCATGGAGGCGTGCTCCGGCAGGAGGGCGAGGGTCTCCTCGGCCAGGTCGCGGACGATCTCGTCCGGTGGCGCGCCGTGCGCGACGAGGTACGCGTGCAACTCGTCGGTGAGCGGAATCGACTTCAGCGTCATGTTCGGACGCTAACCGAGCGGCTCGACGATCTGGTTACCGGGCGCCACTTTCGTCCACAAATCGGTGATTCGCAGGTCCAGCTCGCCGAGCAGCCGCCGCAGCAACGGCATCGACAACCCGACGACCGTGCCCGGATCACCCTCGATCCGCTCCACGAACGCCCCGCCCAACCCGTCGATCGTGAACGCGCCGGCCACCGCCAGCGGCTCGCCGGTGGCCACGTAGGTGGCGATCTCCCGGTCACTGATGTCGGCGAAGTGCACCACCGTGGAGGCCACGGCCTCGGCCCGACGCCCACTGACGATGTCGATGAGACAGTGGCCGCTGTGCAGCACTCCGCTGCGCCCCCGCATCCGCTCCCACCGTCGGGTAGCGTCTGCCGCGTCGTCGGGCTTGCCGAAGATCTCACCGTCGAACGCGAGCACCGAGTCGCAGCCGAGCACCAGCGTCCGTTGACCGTCGCCGGGCGCCAGCCGGGTCAGCACCGCCTCCGTCTTGAGTCGGGCCAACTCCAGGCAGAGATCCTCCGCCCGATCGGTCACCACCACACTCTCGTCGACACCACTGACCAGCACGTCCGGCTCGATGCCGGCGGCCTGCAGAGTCTTACGGCGGGCAGGGCTCGCCGAAGCGAGCACGAGGCGGAGCGGAAGCACATCAGACACGCGCACGACGGTACCGCCAACCGTCCGCCCAGACCCCTCAGCGGCTGATGCGTGGCGGCGGGTCGTCCGACCGTCGCCGCCGCCGGACCCACCACACCCCACCGGCACCGGCCGCCAGCAGCACCGCCAGAGTCACCAGACCTCGCACGGCCGCACCGTCCTGATCGGCCTCAGGACCCACGGCGCGCGTCGTGCCCGGCCCAGGAGTGGCCGACCCGCTCGACCCAAAACCCCTCGGCGGTACGTCTGCCGTGAGCGCCGCCACCAGATCGATCACGCCGTAGCCGTACTGGTCGTCGCGCCCAGGAGGCCCCTTGTCGATCGCGGTCGCCGTCAACCGGTGCGCCACCTCGTCCGCCGGCAGATACGGATACTTGGCCCGAATCAACGCCGCCGCCCCGGCAACAATGGCAGCAGCGTTAGAAGTTCCGCTACTTCGCCGATAGTCGCTTTGCGGGTCGAGGCTGAAGATGTCTAGGGCGGGAGCCGCCAAATCCAATTGTGGTCCAGTGACTGAAATCCTTGCATGCTTCCCATTTTGGTCTATGCCGCCAACGGCGATCACCGTATCGGCGGCCGCAGGGTAAATTACTCCCGGGTCGGTCGGGTTGTTGCCTCCGGCTGCCACGACTATCACGTTGGCCGAATGTGCCGCCTCCAGTGCCTGCAGCAAGCGAGGGCTGGGGCCGCCTCCACCAGAGATGCTGACTACGGCTGCCCCCGCGGTGATTGCAAACTCGATGCCTTCTGCAAGTCGGTCAGCGTTTCCTTCGTTGCTGGCATCCGAGGTCTTTATGGGAATCACTTGCGCCTTGGGGGCAATTCCTAGCGCGCCTTTGGTTGCGTTCTGTCCGTGTGCAGCAATGAGGCCAGCCATTGCGGTGCCGTGACCATTTGGATCATCGTGGGCGCTGCTGGAGTCTCCGGGAAGCAGATTCTTTCCCTTCTTAAGGTTCAGTCGGATATCCGGGTGTTGGCTAACTCCGGTATCAAGAATTGCTACGGTGACGCCTTCGCCTTGGCTAATGCGGTGTGCCTCCTGCGCGCTTAGATAGCGCAGGTGCCACTGGTCGTTGCGGATGCGGCTTGCATTGTCGGGAGGTGTCACCTCAGTGGCTGCCTGGATGGCTGTGCCCGGCAAGAGGATGGCCAAGGCCGATCCGGCAGCGAGCACTCGCGAGTGTCGCTTGCTCACCTCGGAAAGCCGATTGCTGGACCAGGGTCAATCGGTCCATCGTCCCTGGGTGGCAAGACGATAGGGTCCACACCCTCCTCCGTCTGCCATGGATGGTCAGGATCCCACTTGCGGCCGTCCTCATCCCTCTGGGTGTCTCTTATTGGGCGGCCTGACGTGTTGCCGGGGACCATGCCTCCAGGAAAGCCTCCAGTGGGTGGCATGTAATGGGCTCGTGGGAAACCTCTCCCGGTTCCTGGTCGAGATCCGGCTCCGCCGGCAGGGGCGGTCCCTGCTGCGCCTCCGCCGATTACGCCGCCTATCGGATTGACTCGGCGCGGCTGGGTTCCACCGGGTGTCGACTGGCTGGGGCTCGCGCTAGGCAAGCCGCCTATCAAGCCATTCGGGTGCATAAAGCGTGATCCGGCTGGCGGTGGCAGAGGGGAGGAGCTATTCGCGCTAGGCCGCCAAGAGTGCGAGGAATGGTTAGGTTTAGGTCGATCATTCGGCCCTGAAGCGGGCGAAGCGGGAGGTGTCATTCCTGGCGAGGGGGGTTGGTTAGGCGTAAGTGGGCTCTGTATGACTGGATTGGTTGGTGGTGGAGTCGCGACGGAGGCGTTTCCACTTAGCAACGGTCCAGACGGCTGAGCTGTCGAGTTGGGTTGTGGCGCTGGTCTGGGTTGCTTGAAGCGTGCAGAAGGCGCCGGTAGCGGTGCTGGCACGATCGGTGGGATCGCCGGTGCTCCGGTGGGGCTGTAAGCCTCCGAATAGTCAGGGGCGCGATCTGAGTGCCGAAGTGGCGGGGGGTGGCGGAGGGTTACTTGGGCCTGTTGGAGGTCGCTGCTCAGGCCGTACATGATGCCGCGCGCCCTGACGTTCAACTGCTCCAGATCGGCGTCGGTCACCGGTGGTTGGCTGTTCCGGCTGCCGGCGACGGCTTTCGGGTCGGCGGCTGTCTGTTCCCATCCGCGCTTCTGTCGGAGCTTGTCCGCGTACTCGTCGTGGATCTTCTTGAGTTCGGTGCGGGTGCTGGTGATGGCCTGGGTGGCAGCGGTGAGCGCGCTCTGGTTGGCGCTGGCGGCGTCGTGCGTGCGCTGCACCTGCGCGATCAGGTCGTCCAGCTCGGCGAGGTAGGCGCGGGCGGCCTCGTTGGTGTCGGGCGGCCAGGCCCGGGCGAGACGCTGGCGGTACGTCCGGAGGCGGTGCAGGTGTTGGTCGGCCAGCTCGGAGATCTTGCGCCAGCCGGCGACGTGCCGCCAGTGGTTGTCGGGATCGTGGTCCTGGAGGCAGGCCCACATGTCGGCGACGCTCATCAGGTACCAGTCGGTGAGGCCGCCGCTGCGGCCGACTCCCGGGTCCCTCACGGCAGCATCACCGACCCGTCGTTGTCGGGGCCGGTCGGATTGGTCAGCGACGGTGAGGGTGTGGGCTGGGTGGGTACGTCTCCCGGCTGCCTGAGCGCCTGCTGGACGTCGGCGATGCGGGCTGCGGAGAAGGCGTCGGTGTCGGCGTACCGGTCGGCCACCTGTCTGGCGGCGCGCGCCAGGTGGCCGGTGGTGTGGCCGAGGCCCCAGACGGCGTTCGTCGTGGCCTGCTGTGTCTCCCAGTGGGCCCGCATGAACTGCACCAGCTCGATGAAGGCGTCCGCCGGATTCGGCACCCGGGTCAGCATGTCGTCCGCGATGCGCGGCAGGTGGGGCGCGTAGTTGCCGTCCACCTCGGCGCGGAGCATGTCGGCGAATTCCCGCATCTGGCGGAGGTCCGCCTCGACGCCACGGTGGCCGCCTGACCAGGACGCCTGTCGATCATCCTCAGGGATCATCGGCCCTCCAAACTGTAACGGCCCGGTTCCCCTCTGTGAGGCTAATCCTTGGACGCCTCCCCGGCAGCCCCGGTCGCCGTCGACAGCCTCGCCGATCCGCGTCAGCGGGGCAGACCGGAGGCGCGCCAGGCGCCGCTTCCCGGGAGCAGTGTGGCACCGGCCGGTCGGCCGCTGCGGGCCCAGACCGAGACCGGGGTGGTGGCGGCGACGGGGGCCGGGCGGGAGCGGACGACGATCGCGCCCACCAGCGCGGCCAGTTCCTCGGCGGTCGGCACGCCGCGGACGACCCGGAACAGCGGCTCCTCGACAGACATGCACCCCAGCGTACGCGCTGTGAGCTCGACCTCCGGCACACAGTGGCGTGCCGACGGTGTGAGCGTCGGGGGTGGCGGGTACCGTCTCAGCGATGTCTGAGCCTTCCCCCCAACTCGTCGCCGACCGGTACCGGCTCCTCTCGCCGCTCGGTCAGGGCGGCATGGGCCGGGTATGGAAGGCGCGCGACGAGGTGCTGCACCGTGACGTCGCCATCAAGGAGTTGGTCCCGCCGCCGGGCCTGACCAACGAGGAGCGCCGCGAGATGCGCGAACGCTCGCTGCGGGAGGCGCGCGCCATCGCCCGCCTCAACAACATCAACGTGGTACGCATCTTCGACGTGCTCCGCACCGACGGTGACCCGTGGATCGTGATGGAGTACGTCGCGTCCCGTTCGTTGCAGGACACCCTCGCCGAGGACGGGCCGGTGCCGGCGGCCCAGGCGGTGCAGATCGGGCTGGGCGTGCTCAACGCCCTGAAGGCGGCGCACAAGGCCGGCATCATGCACCGCGACGTCAAGCCCGGCAACGTGCTGCTCGGCACCGACGGTCGGGTGGTGCTGACCGACTTCGGCCTGGCCACGATCCCCGGCGACCCGAACGTCACGCGCACCGGCATGGTGCTCGGCTCCCCGGCGTACATCTCGCCCGAGCGTGCCCGGGACGGCACCACCGGTCCGGAGGCGGACCTCTGGTCGCTGGGTGCCACGCTCTACGCCGCCGTGGAGGGCAAGTCACCGTTCGCCCGACCGTCGGCGATCAGCACCCTGGCCGCGCTCGCCACCGAACCGGTGCCGCCGGCCCGTAACGCCGGACCGCTCAAGCAGGTGCTCGCCGGGCTGCTGCGCAAGGACCCCGAGGAGCGGATCACCGCCGAGTCGGCCGAGCGGATGCTGCGCCGGGCCAGCGGTAAGCGGAGTCGGGGCATCTCGCTGCTCGACGGTGTGCGCCGGCCGGGGCCGAACGGGCCGCGTGAACCGCGTCAGCCGATGGTGCCCGCGCCCCGCCCGTCGGGGGAGCAGCCCACCGCGCCGGTGACTCCGCCCGTGCCCCGTACGCCCTCGGCCGTGGGTCCGCTCGCGGCGGGTGCCGCCGCAGCCGGCGCGACCACCTCCGGTCCGTCTGGCTCCGGTGCGACGGCCGGAAAGCCGCCGGTCTCCGACGCCGCGCCGACGGCGAAGGTCGCGGCTCCCACCGGCGCGGACGCCGATCCGACCACGAAGATGGACGCCGACCTGACCGCGAAGGTCGACGCCGGTCAGGACGCGGACCCGACGACGAAGGTGGACGCGGCGTCGACCGCTGCCGGTGCCGCCGGTGCGGGGCTGACGTCAGGTGCGGACGCGGCATCGTCCGCGACGGATTCCGGGGCCGACTCCGGCGGGTCGACCACGGAGACCGCGACCGGCCGCGACGACGCCCCGGCGGCCCAGGACGGCGGGGACACCGCCCCGGCCGGTACGCCGACGACGCCGGACGGATCCGACGCGACCGTGCGGGCTGCCGCGACCAGCGGAGCAGCCGCTGCCTCGGCCGACGTCACCAAGGTCGACGGTCCCGCTGTGGAGGCGAAGGCACAGGCCGACGCGAGCGCGACGACCGACCGGCCCGGCTCGGGCGAGCCGACCCGTCGGGTCGGCCCACCGGCTCCCACGGCGGCCGCCACCCCCGTCGCGCCCGCCTCGACCTCGTTGATGCCGTCGGCACCGGTGAGCCCGGCGGCACCGGCTCGGGGTTCCGTCTTCAAGACCGGCCAACTCCGTTCCGAGCGCACCCGCCGTGCCGTGCTGGTCGGCGCACTGGTCGCGCTGCTGCTCGTCGGCCTGGTGGTGGCGGTTCCGCTGCTCACCAGCGGTGACGGCGACGGCGGCGACACCCCGCAGGACACGGCCGGCACGTCCGAGTCGTCCGCACCGCCGACCTCGGAGCCGGCCGCGCCACCACCGACCTCCGCCGCACCGCCCAGCGCCTCCCCGTCGGCGTCCCCGTCACCCACCCCGTCCGAGAGCGCCGCCGGTGGCCTGCCCGAGGGCTGGACGTTGCGGAACGACCCGGTGGGCTTCAAGGTGCCGGTGCCGGAGGGCTGGCGGCGCAGTTCCGGCTCCACCTGGGTCAAGTACCGCGACCCGAACGGCGTCAGCGAGCTGACCATCGACCGCACCTCGTCGCCGCAGCGGGACGCGGCGGCCACCTGGCGGCAGCTCGAACCGGGTCGGAAGAACGTCCGTGGCGTGCAGAACTACCGGTTCATCGACATCTCGACGATCGACTGCAAGTGGCGGACCTGCGCCGACTGGGACTGGAACCAGACCCGCAACGGGGTCGAGCTGCGGGTACGCAACCGGGGCTTCGTCACCGCCAGCAACCGGGGCTTCGCCCTGCGCTGGGAGGTGCCGAACAGCGAGTGGGACGCGCAGTTGCCGAACTTCGAGACGGCGTTCCGCGAGTTCGTGCCGGACCGTCAGGACTGAGGTCCGCCGACAGCAGGGCGGTCGAGACGAGGCATGACCGTCCGTCGTTCGGGGTACCTGATCTCGAAGGACGGAAGGGAGGCCCGAGATGGGTTACCGACCAAGGGATGCCCGAACCCGACTGACACTGTGGACGAGCGCAGTGGTGGGTGTCGGCGTACTACTGTTCGTCACCTTCGGAGTCGCACTGCTGGCCACGTTGCTGAGCGTCGTGACGCTCGCCGGGGCCGCGTACGTGGGGTGGGCCGTCACCCGTCGGGGCACGGTGGCCCGGCACGGCGGTGTCGGCGTACCCGTGGCACTCGCCGCGCGACGGCGGGCCTGAACCGGCGGTGGTCACGCCACGGCGGCGGGCCGACGTCCCGAATCCACTCGGTGGACGTCGACCCGCCGTCGTGACGTGTCTCAGGCGGTGTTGTTGGCCAGAGCGATCAGCCGGTTGCGGTCGCCGTTCCAGTAGTTGCGGTCGACCGCGCCACTGATGCCGGCGACGCTGCCCGAGTCGGTGTACTGCCAGAAGCTCCAGACCGGTGCGCCGGCCGGCAGCGCGCCGACCGAGGAGGACCAGCGGGCGACCCAGACCGGGTGGTTGGTCCATGGGCCGGTCCAACTGCCGGTGCACTGGTTCCAGAAGCTGGTGGTGGTGTAGATGACCGCGTACCGGCCGGTACGCGAGCGGTAGGTGTTCAGGAAGTCCTGCACCCAGTTGCGCATGCCGGTGGTGCTCAGGCCGTAGCAGTAGCCGCCGCTGTACGGGTTCGCCTCCAGGTCCAGCGCGGCGGGGAGCGTACGGCTGTCGGCCGACCACGCGCCGCCGTTCGAGGCCAGGTAGTTCGCCTGAACGGCGCCGGAGGAGATGTTCGGCCGGGCGAAGTGGTACGCGCCCCGGATCACCCCGGCGTTGTACGCGTTGACGTAGTTCGTGTTGAAGTTCGGGTCCTTGTAGCTCGTACCCTCGGTGGCCTTGATGAAGGCGAACTGGATGCCCGCGTTGCGCACGCTCGTCCAGTTGATGGTGCCCTGGTAGCGCGAGACGTCGATGCCGGGCACGGTGGCTGCCGCAGCGGGGGTCGCGGTGGCGACGAGCCCGGCAGCAGCGGTCGCGAGTACGGTGAGCGCGGCGGCGGTCAGCCGGCGCAGCGTTGGTCTGGTCCGACCCATGGCGTCCTCCTGAGACGACTGTCGATAGACAGACATCTTTGAAGGTGAATGCCTGCCAAGGCAAGAGATACTAAGAAAACTTTCAATGCGGAACGAGTCAACGCAGGGTGGCCGGGTCGACCTGCCACTGGAAGGGTTCGGTGAGAGCGAGCGTTTCGCCCGCCTTGGCCACCCGCTCCTCGACGTAATGGCCGCCGTCGAGCCGGTGCAACCGCAGCGAATGCGTCTCGCCGTCCTGCTCGACCAACAGATACCACGGGATGCGCGCGATCGCGTAGAGCTGCATCTTGAGCACGCGGTCCGCAGCGGCGTTGCCGGGCGAGACGAGCTCGCACACGAGCGTCACCTCGGCCGCCTCGATCACCGTGCCCTCGTCGTCGGTGTCCGCCACGACGATGTCCGGGATCGCGATCCGGTCCGGTCCGAGACGAAGGTTGACCGCCTCGAAGACCGTCAGTCCCGTCGGCTCGACCGCCGTGTCGATGCTGTTCGCCAACCGGCGCGACACGAGTTGGTGTCGCTTGCTCGGGGCAGGGCTCACGATCAGGCTCCCGTCGAGCAGCTCGATCCGGTCGTGGGTGTCGCCCATGGCGAAGTACTCGACCTCTGTCCAGAGGCCGACATGGGGTTCCAGAGGGGCCGCGCTCACCGCCGTTCACCTCCTGGTCCGATCGCCACCCGGTCAGTCTCACACGATACGGGCGGGTGCCCCGGCACCGACGCCGAAGGAGACGGCCCGCCCTGGGACCTTCGTGCCCTGCGGGCGTAGGCTGCCGCCCCATGGTGTCGATCGAGGGCATGACCGCGTTCTGGGACCGTCTGCTCGGCGCGCAGCCCGACCCGCTCCCGCTGCTGGTGCTGCTGACCGGCCTGGTCGCGCTGGTGGTGGTCTCCACCCGGATGCCGTGGCGGATCGCCCGCAACGCGATCACCATCGCGCACGAGGGCGGGCACGCGTTGGCGGCCGTACTCACCGGACGCAAGCTGCACGGCATCCGGCTGCACTCGGACACCTCGGGCCTCACGCTCTCGGCCGGGCGTCCCACCGGACCGGGCATGGTGCTCACCCTGCTCGCCGGCTATCTGGCCCCGCCGCTGGTCGGTCTGGGCGGGGCGTGGTTGCTCGCCGGAAACCGGATCACGCTGCTGCTCTGGCTCGCGGTGGTCCTGCTGCTGGCGATGCTGATCATGATCCGCAACGTGTACGGGGCACTGACACTGGTCGTCACGGGTGGCGCCGTGCTTGCGATCTCCTGGTACGCCAGCCCGCAGGTGCAGGCCGCCTTCGCCTGGACCGGCGTGTGGTTCCTGCTGCTCGGCGGCGTACGCCCGGTGGTGGAGTTGCAGCGGCTGCGCACCCGGCGCGGGATGCCGGCCTCCGACGCCGACCAGTTGGCGGGCATCACGCCGCTGCCGCCGTTCTTCTGGGTGCTGCTCTTCGGCATCGTCAACGTCGTCGTGCTGGTGGTGGGCGGCCGGATGCTGGCCGGGCCGCTGCTGACCGACGCCGGCATCGCCTTCTGGTGAGCTACGCCGGTGTGCGGCGCAGTTGTTAGGAGGGGTCCCCTGCTATACGCCAGGCGTTAGCAGGGGACCCCTCCTTGCACGCGACCCCCTACAGCGGGATGTTGCCGTGCTTCTTGGGCGGGAGCGTCTCGCGCTTGGTGCGCAGCACCCGCAGGGCACGGACGATCTGGAGCCGCGTCTCGTGCGGCGGGATGACCGCGTCCACGTACCCGCGTTCGGCCGCGACGTACGGGTTGGCCAGGGTGTCCTCGTACTCGGCGATCTTCTCGGCCCGGACCGCGGCCGGGTCCTCGGCGGCGGCCAGTTCCTGGCGGTAGAGGATGTTCACCGCGCCCTGGGCGCCCATCACCGCGATCTGCGCGGTCGGCCAGGCGAAGTTGAGGTCCGCGCCCAGGTGCTTGGAACCCATCACGTCGTACGCGCCGCCGTACGCCTTGCGGGTGATCACGGTGACCTTCGGCACGGTGGCCTCGGCGTACGCGTAGATGAGCTTGGCGCCCCGGCGGATGATGCCGTCCCATTCCTGACCGGTGCCGGGCAGGAACCCGGGTACGTCCACGAAGGTCAGCACCGGGATGTTGAAGGCGTCGCAGGTACGCACGAACCGGGCCGCCTTCTCGCTGGCCGCGATGTCCAGCGTGCCGGCGAAGTGCATCGGCTGGTTGGCGACCACGCCCACCGGACGCCCCTCGACCCGCCCGAAGCCGACCACGATGTTCTGCGCGTAGAGCGGCTGGACCTCCAGGAACTCCCCGTCGTCGAGGACGTGTTCGAGCACCCGGTGCATGTCGTACGGCTGGTTGGCCGAGTCGGGGACGAGGGTGTCCAGCTCCCGGTCGGCGTCGGTGACGGTCAGCTCCGCCGGGGCGTCGAAGACCGGCGGCTCGTCCAGGTTGTTGGCGGGCAGGTGGGACAGCAGCGCCTTGACGTAGTCGACCGCGTCGGACTCGTCGGAGGCGAGGTAGTGGGCGTTGCCGCTGCGGGTGTTGTGGGTGCGCGCCCCGCCGAGGTCCTCCATGCCCACGTCCTCGCCGGTGACCGTCTTGATCACGTCCGGGCCGGTGATGAACATGTGCGAGGTCTGGTCGACCATGACGGTGAAGTCGGTGACCGCCGGGGAGTAGACCGCCCCACCGGCGCACGGGCCCATGATGAGCGAGATCTGCGGGATGACGCCGCTGGCGCGTACGTTGCGGAAGAAGATCTCGCCGTAGAGGCCGAGCGACACCACCCCCTCCTGGATGCGGGCGCCGCCGGAGTCGTTGATGCCGACGACCGGGCAGCCGATCTTCATGGCCAGGTCCATCACCTTGACGATCTTCTGCCCGAAGACCTCGCCGAGGGAGCCGCCGAAGACCGTGAAGTCCTGGGCGAAGACACAGATCTGCCGGCCGTCGACGGTGCCGTAGCCGGTGATCACGCCGTCGCCGTACGGGCGGGAGCGGTCCAGGCCGAAGTTGGTGGACCGGTGCCGGGCGAACTCGTCCAGCTCGACGAAGGAGCCCTCGTCGAGCAGCATCTCGATCCGCTCCCGGGCGGTCTTCTTGCCTCGCGCGTGCTGTTTCTCGACCGCGCGGGCCGACCCGGCGTTCACTGCCTCGTCGACCCGTCGTGCCAGGTCCGCCAGCTTGCCCGCGGTGCTGTGGATGTTGGTCCCGGTCTCGGTAGTCACCCTGGGAATATAACGATGGTTCAGGTCGCCGCCGCTGTGCAGTTCGCCTCACCCGTGGCCCGTAGGCTGGCCGGATGCCGGATTCGCCGTACACCGACCTCGATCGTCCGCCGCTGTCGGCGACCCGGTTGCGCCGGGCGCTGGTGGCGCCGTACGGCCCGTGGACGCGTCTGGATCTGAGGGCCGAGACCGGTTCCACGAACGCCGACGTCGTCGAGGCGGCCCGGACGGGGGAGCCGGAGGGCCTCGTCGTGGTCGCCGAGCGGCAGAGCGCCGGGCGGGGGCGGCGGGGGCGGGCCTGGCAGTCACCGCCGCGCGCGGGCATCGCGACCAGCGTGCTGCTGCGGCCCGGCCAGGCCGTGCCGGACCGTGCCTGGTCGCCGGCACCACCGTCCGGGTACGGCTGGCTGCCGCTGTTGGCCGGTGTCGCGCTGGTCGAGGCGGTGACTCTGTTGGCGGAACTGGACGCCACCCTCAAGTGGCCCAACGACCTGCTGCTCGGGGACGCCAAGTGCGCCGGGATCCTCGCCGAGGCGGTGCCCGGACCGGGTCCGGAGGATCCGCCCGCGATCGTGCTCGGTGTCGGGTTGAACGTCACGCTGCGCGCCGACGAGCTACCGGAACATCCGACCGGACTGCCGGCCACCTCCCTGCAACTGGCCGGTGCGGTGGCCACCGACCGGGACCCCCTGCTGCGGGCACTGCTCCGGGCGGTCGCCGACTGGTACGCCCGCTGGCGTGCCGCCGGAGGGGACGCGGCCGCCTGCGGCCTGCGGGACGCGTACCTGGCGGTGTGCGGGACCGTGGGCCGCGAGGTGCGGGCCTTCCTGCCCGACGGCACGGAGCTCACCGGCACCGCCACCGGGGTCGACCTCGACGGTCGGCTTCTGGTCACCACCGCCGCCGGGGAACGCT
Source organism: Verrucosispora sp. NA02020 (assembly GCF_013364215.1). NCBI lineage: Bacteria > Bacillati > Actinomycetota > Actinomycetes > Micromonosporales > Micromonosporaceae > Micromonospora > Verrucosispora sp. NA02020. The sequence goes on from NZ_CP054923.1 coordinate 1,034,013, forward strand.
CCCTGGCCGCCGCCGACGTCCTCCACCTGCGCTGACCCCGGCCGGGCCGAATCGTCGGCGGGGTACGCCGCCGAGGTCGGCCGCGTGGCGGATGTGAGGGGGTGGCACTGGGGGGTTACGGTCTGCGCGTCCGTTCCTGCGAGGAGGTTTCCGTGGCGTTCCCCGAGGACGTGCTCACCGAAGACGAGCATGTCGTGCTGCACCTGCATCCGCACTGGAAGACCATGGTCCGTCCGGTCGTGGTGCTGGTGTTCGCCATCGCCGCGGTGGCGGTCGGTGTGCTGTTCCTGCCCGCCGGTGGGGGCGGCTCGATCACGCTCGCCGTGATCGGCGGCCTGGCGTTGCTGGCCGTACTGGTGCTGACCGTCTGGCCGTGGATCGGTTGGCGCACCACGCACTTCCTGTTCACCAACGAGCGGGTGGTGCTCCAGCACGGCGTCTTCTCCCGCGAGCGGCGGGACATCCCGCTCAGCCGGGTCAACGACCACTCCATGAACCAGCAGTTCGTCGGCCGGCTGCTCGGCTACGGCACGCTCACCATCGAGTCGGCCGGCGAACGCGGCCAGTCCGTGCTTCCCGACGTGCCGAAGGTGGACCGGGTGCAGACGAAGCTCTACGAGCTGGTCGAGGCCTTCCACGACAAGCACTCGCTCGGCGACGGCGAACTGCGCGAGATCCTCGCCGAACGGGACACCAAGGGTGGCGGCCTCTGAGGCTGCCCCACCCGGTCCACGACCGGACGGCATGGGAAACGCCCGTCGGCGAGTGCCGGCGGGCGTTTTCGTCGTCCGGGTCAGCGGCGCCGGAACCGGCGCGGCGCGGGAGCCGGCTGGAGTTGGGCGGCCAACTCCTCCTCCAGTTCCTTGTCCAGCCCCGCCAACTCGGCCTGCGGGGCCGTCGGCGTCGGCCGGGGCTGCACCGCCAGCGGCGGCGGCACTGGTGGCGGAGTGGCTGGTGGCTCCTCCTCCTCCAGCTCCGTCATGGCCTCGGCGAGTTCGGCGACCGGGTCCATCCCGGCCATTGTGTCCCACTCGTCGCGGGGCAGCCCGGCCCAGGTGGTCTGGGTGGGCTCGACCGCCGGTGCGGGCTGGAAGACGAACGTGCGGTACGACCAGAAGCGGAAGAGTGTCGCCAGCAGCACACCAACCGTCTTGGCGACGTTCAGGGCCAGCAGGCCGGTGACGCCCAGCCCGTATTTGGCGGCTGCCAGCACGCCCAGCTCGATCAGCAGACCCACGCCGTTGAAGAGGAAGAACAGGGCGTATTCGCGCTGCATGGCCGACTTGGGCCGATCGCGATACGTCCAGTGTCGATTCATCAGATATGACGTGATCGTCGCCACCACGGTGGCCACGACCGTCGCCTTCAACTGCCCATCGACGAAGACGGTGAGTGCGAGCGCGTTGAACACGGCGTAGTTGATGACCGTGTTGACGCCGCCGACCAGGCCGAACTTGAGAGCCTCGTGGATGAACTTCTGCCAGCGCTCAGGCAGCAGACGGACGAGAGGCATGGGCAACACCTTAGGGCAGTGGGCGGGGTACGGCTGGCTTCGGACGGGACCGGCTGACTGTGACGGGACCAGGTGGCTCTGACGGGACCGGAGGCGGCAGGTCACGCGTCCCGGTCCGGGTCCGCTTCCGCACCGGTCGGGGTTCCCGCTTCGACGAAGACGAACCGTCGGTACGACCAGAAACGGAACAGCGTCCCGAGCCCGGTGCCGACGACGAAGCTGGCGATGTTGTCGGCCAGGCGGGTCTGGAAGATCTCCGGCCAGATGCTGCCCAGCCCGTACCTGCTGATGGCCAGGCACCCCACCGCGATGCCCAGGCCCACCGCGTTGAAGAAGAAGAACAGCGCGTACTCGCGGGCCGGGTTGGAGCGCTTGCGGTGCCGCCAGGTCCAGAACCGGTTGCCCAGGAAGGCGAAGGTCGCCGCGATCACCGTAGCGATGGTCTTGGCGGTGACCTGCTCGACGTTCTGCGGCCCGATCAGGTAGTTGAACAGGGCGAAGTCGATGACGAAGGCGATGCCGCCCACGGTCGCGAACTTGCTCATCTCCCGCACGAGGTGACCGAACCGGTCGACCAGGGAGTGGACCAGACCCGTGCGGGTCTGCGGGGAGCCTGGCTCCCCGGTCATTGTGGCGGCCACGAAGCGAGCGTACCGGTTGCCGGGGTCGCGATCGGGTAGCAACGGCCACCGGGGCCCGCCGGGGCGGTGGTACGGACAGGCACGAACGGAGCGTAACCGGGCGGCTGCGATTCGGTGTTGTTTCGCACTTCCGCTCACGAGGTCGAAAAGTGACCTGTGACTCTTTGGCGTAGCGCCGTTGACCTGAGGTCCGCCGCAGGATTTGCGTGAAACTGCGCGTGAAAGCGGGTAAAGGCTCGTGATGCCGCAGCGTGGCCGCACCTTGTGCAGTTCTTCACAACCAGTACCACTGACTGGGGCTGTACATCGGTTTACGCTGAGCCCAATCCCATGTTTCCACGAAGGCGACGCATCGCGGCGCCGAGACTCGTGCACTCCATAGACCGGTCAGCGTCGACCACAAGGAGATGTGTCATGGTTGCTCCGGCCACCGTCAGGGGAATCGATCAGGCCCCGACGTCCCACCCCAAACTTCTCGCCTGGGTCCGTGAGGTCGCTGAACTGACCACCCCTGAGCAAATCGTCTGGGTGGACGGCTCCGATCAGGAATGGCGTCGCCTCACCGACGAACTCGTCGATGCCGGCACGCTCATCCGGTTGAACCCCGAGAAGAAACCAAACTCGTTCTACGCCCGTACGGACCCGACGGATGTCGCGCGGGTCGAGGAGCGCACCTTCATCTGCTCCGCGGACGAAGCGGATGCCGGGCCCACCAACAACTGGATGGCCCCCGCTGAGATGAAGCGGACCATGACCCCGCTCTACCGCGGTTCGATGCGCGGACGGACGATGTACGTCATCCCGTTCGTCATGGGCCCGGTCGAGGCCGAGAAGCCCATGTTCGGTGTCGAGATCACCGACAGCCCGTACGTGGTCGCGTCCATGCGGATCATGACCCGGATGGGCGCCAGGATCCTGGAGGCGATGGGCGACGACGCGGACTTCGTCCGCGCGCTGCACTCGATCGGCGCGCCGCTCGCGCCGGGTCAGCAGGACGTCGCCTGGCCGTGCAACGAGACCAAGTACATCTCGCACTTCCCGGAGAGCCGGGAGATCTGGTCGTACGGCTCCGGTTACGGCGGCAACTCGCTGCTCGGCAAGAAGTGCTACTCGCTGCGGATCGCCAGCGTGATGGGGCGGGACGAGGGCTGGCTCGCCGAGCACATGCTGATCCTCAAGATCACCTCGCCGGAGGGTCGGGTCTACCACATCGCGGGTGCGTTCCCGTCCGCCTGTGGCAAGACCAACCTGGCCATGCTGGAGCCGACCATCCCGGGCTGGAAGGTCGAGACGATCGGCGACGACATCGCCTGGATGCGCTTCGGTCCGGACGGCCGGCTCTACGCGGTCAACCCCGAGTACGGGTTGTTCGGCGTCGCGCCCGGCACGGACTGGAAGACCAACGCCAACGCGATGCGGACGCTGGAGCAGGGCAACTCCGTCTTCACCAACGTCGCCCTGACCGACGACGGCGACATCTGGTGGGAGGGCCTCGGCGAGCCGCCGGCGCACCTGATCGACTGGAAGGGCAACGACTGGACGCCGGAGAGCGAGAACCTCTCCTCACACGCGAACAGCCGGTTCTGCACGCCGATCACCCAGTGCCCGATCCTCGCCGACGACTACTTCGACCCGAACGGCGTCCCGATCGACGCCATCCTGTTCGGTGGCCGGCGGCGGGACACCGTCCCGCTGGTGACCGAGGCGCGGGACTGGGTGCACGGCGTCTACATGGGGGCCACGCTCTCCTCGGAGACCACCGCCGCCGCCTCCGGTGCGGTCGGCGTGGTGCGGCGTGACCCGATGGCCATGCTGCCGTTCATCGGCTACCACGCCGGTGACTACTTCCGGCACTGGATCGAGATGGGCAAGGGCACCGACGGCGACGAGTCGAAGCTGCCCCGCGTCTACTACGTCAACTGGTTCCGCAAGGACCCGGAGGGCAACTTCCTCTGGCCCGGCTTCGGCGAGAACTCCCGCGTGCTCAAGTGGGTCATCGAGCGGATCGAGGGTCGCGCCGAGGCCGTGGAGACGCCGATCGGCATGGTCCCGACGCCGGACGCGCTCGACGTCGACGGCCTGGACATGACGCCGGAGGACGTCCGGATCGCGCTGAAGGTCGACCCGGCGGAGTGGCGCGACGAGTTGCCGCTGGTCACCGAGTGGTTCGAGAAGTTCGGCGACAAGCTGCCCGGTGTCCTCTGGGCGGAGCTGGACGCTCTGCGCGCCCGACTCGACGCGGAGCAACCGCAGCGCGGGGTGTGATCGACGCCGGATCCGGGCATCATCGGATCTCATGAGGACGGCCGCCGAGACCGAGGTCCGGCGGCCGTCCGCCGTCCGGGCGCTGACCGCACTGCTCGCCGTGACCGCTGCGGCCACCGTCGTGGTCGAGGTGCTCAACTGGTGGTACGCGCCGGAGCAGGGCTTCGGCCTGGCGGTGCGTACCGGTTGGGCGATGCTGCGCTCGTTCGGCTTCCTGCTGCTGATCGGCCACGTGCGCCGGGGCCGGACGGTGGCCCGCCCGCTCGGCCTGATCCTGGCGATCACCACGGTCTTCGCGGTGGGCCGGCTGATCGTGCCCCGGCAGGGCGTGCCGTCCCTGCCGGGCCTGCTCGGCTTCGCCCTGCTCACCGCGCTCTGCGCGACCGTGGTCTGGCTGCTGTACCGGTCCCCGGCGATCGCCGGGCACCTGGTGCGACACCGGTCCCGGCTGGTGATCGACCGGTCCGGCATCTCCTGGCGGGAGACACCGCCGCGCCGGCCGGAGACGAACGCCTGGCTGCTGACCAGCCGGGTCGCCGCGTTCACCTACAGCCCGCTGATGCTGGTGCCCGCCCTGGTCGCCACCGCCGGGATCGTCGACGGTCGACTGATCGCCGTGCCGGCGGTGCTGTTCTGGCTGGGCGCCGGCATCGCGACCAGCTACCTGGTGCTGTTCTGCACGGCCTTCCTGCTGCGGGGCAAACGCTGGGCGGGCACCCTGCTCGTGGTGGTCAGCGTCGCCGTACTCGCGGTCGACCTGCCGCTGTGCTGGTGGCTGCTCGGCGTCGACGGTCTGGTCCGGGACGGCGCCCCACTGGTCGCCGCCGCCGTCCTCGCCGTCTACGGCGTGCGCCGGGCCGCCCGAGTCCCCACCCCGGCGTCCCCGGCCTGATCCCGCCGCGCGTCCGCACCCGACCACCGCGCCCGGCGTGTCGGCGGGCCGGATGGGAGGTGTTGCTCGGGCCCTTTGCTCTGCTTCACCCGACGCAACAGAATTCATGCGTCTTCGGTGCGTGGGGTGAAGCAGAGCAAAGGGCGCTCCGGGGGTGACCGGCAACCCACGTGACAGCCCGTGGGAGAGGCGCGGCGACGGCGTGGTAGCGGCGTCGGCGCAGGTGGTGGGCGGGGTGCGGGGGCGGTGCGGAAGGGCCACGGCGTGGTGTCGGCCACCGGCACCCGGATCCGGGTGGGGGCTCGCTACCCTGCAAGGTGATGACTCTGCGGAAAATTCTCTACTCCGTCTACGAGCGGCGGTTGACCGCCAAGCTCGCGGGCCGCCCCGTGCCCCAGCACGTGGGTGTGATGTGCGACGGCAACCGCAGGTGGGCCCGGGAGATGGGGCTCGTCGACCCCAACGACGGGCACCGGATGGGCGCCGAGCGCATCAAGGAGCTGCTGCGGTGGTGCGACGCCGCCGGCGTCGGGCACGTGACGCTCTGGCTGCTCTCCACCGACAACCTGTCGCGGCCGGCGGAGCAGCTCGACCCGCTGCTCCAGATCATCGAGGACCTGACGACCGAGCTGGCCGAGCAGGGCAACCCGTGGCGGCTGCGGATGGTCGGGGCACTGGACGTGCTCCCCGCGCAGCATGCCGCCGCGCTCAAGGCAGCCGAGGAGCGCACCCGGGAGCGCAGCGGCGGCGCCCAGGTCAACATCGCGGTCGGGTACGGCGGCCGGCGGGAGATCATCGACGCGGTGCGCTCACTGCTGCTGGAGCAGGCGGCCAACGGCGGCACGCTGGAGGACCTGGCCGGCTCGCTGGACGTCGACGACATCTCCGAGCACCTCTACACCCGGGGGCTGCCGGACCCGGATCTGATCATCCGGACCAGCGGCGAGCAGCGCATGTCGGGCTTCATGCTCTGGCAGTCGGCGCACTCGGAGTTCTATTTCTGCGAACTCAACTGGCCGGACTTCCGTCGCGTCGACTTCCTCCGCGCCCTGCGCTCGTACGCCACCCGCCAGCGCCGCTACGGCGTCTGACCGTCGCATCGGCCTGAGGCGACACCGCCGTACCGCCTCAGGTGAGGTGGTGCGTGGCCTCGGTGAGGAAGTCGCCCAGCGCGGCGGGGGAGTCGATGGTGAGGTCGGCGGCCTCGGCGACCTCGTCACCGGTCTCCGGGTTGGCCACCGCGACGCAGACGCCCAGGAAGTCGGGGTCGGTGGCGGCGCGGGCCCGCAACGCGGCGAAGGCCTTGATGTCGGAGACGTCGTCGCCGAAATACCAGGCACCGCCGACGCCCTGCACCAGCTCGCCGATCACCATGCCCTTGTCCCGGTCGACCGGCGGCTTGACCTCCAGCACCATCCGCCCGACCTGCAACCGCAGGCCGAGGCGCTCGGCCTGCGCGCGACCCCACTCCTCGATGGTGGCGGCCAACTGCGGGGCGGTACGCCAGTGCAGCGCCACGGAGAGCCGCTTGTACTCGACGAGGGCACCCGGCGGCAGCTCGGCACGGGCCAGGTCGGCGAGTTCGGCCATGGTCGGCACCCAGGGCAGCGCGGCCGGCTCGGTGACGGTCTCGCCGCCCGAGTGGCTGTGCTCCAGGCCGTAGAGCCCGTAGAGGTCGACGCCGGTGAGCCCGCCGAAGTGCTCGCGCAGGAATTCCACCGGACGCGCGGAGACGATCGCGATCCGCCGGACGACCGGGGCGAGTGTCTCGATCGCGGCCAGCACCTTCGGCGCGGGTTGCACCTGCGTGGGATCGTCGGCCACTGGCGCGAGTGTGCCGTCGAAGTCGAAGAAGAGGATGGTCTCGGCTGCCCGGTCGGCGGTTGTCTGCCAGGCCTGGTCGGCGTTCAACGGGGTCTTCGGCGGCTGGTTGCCCAGATTCAACGGCGGCACGCGCGTCAGCGTACCCCGGCTTCGGCCGGTCATTCCTGGCGTGGAGCCGGCGCGGTCGTCGGGCGGGGTCAGCGTTCGGCGCGCGGGGTCAGCGTTCGGCGGCTCCCCGGCCCCGACGTACGAAGGGCACCACGGCCGCTTCCTGGCCGTGGCTGAGCAGGTAGCCCTCCACGAAACCGGTGTTCCGGTCGCCGGTGTGGGCCTCGATGTCCCGGAGCCGCTCGACCAGGAACTCGGTGAGCGCGGTAAGCCGGTCGTCGAGCCGGTCGTGCAGCTCGGCGAGGACGGCCAGGACGATCGCGGTGGCCGCGGTGGTGAGCGCGAGAAGGTTCACGAGCAGGGGAAGCTGCCCGCCGTTCAGAGCCAGGGTGACCGCGTTCCCGGTGACGCAGAGCGTCAACGAGACCGTCGCGACCACGACCGCCATCCATTTCAGGGTCATGACAGACCCCCTTCTGTCCCGCAGGGCTGGGTTCGGCCTTGTCCCGTCCCCCCGCCGACGACGAGCCCAAGCAGTACGAATACGGACGCTAGCGCGCCCGTTCCGACCCCGTAGCGAAACGAATGAGGCTGACCTGCCGTTCTTTCGCCATCTGAGGAACTAACTGGCGGCGTCGCCTCGTTTTCGGACACCGGCCGGCAGGGTCGGGCGATATGCGAGATAACGAATGGTTTCTCTAATGTGGAACTTCTCCGCGTCGGAGACCTCCGGGTCGACCAGTCGGCGCAGGAGCGCCTCGACGTCGGGGTCCATCGGCGGTGGCGGCGGGGCGGACCGGCGCGACGCCGTACGGTCCCAGCCGAGCGCCGCGAAGGCCGCAGCCGGGTCGAGCCCGAGCCCCTCGCAGAACGCGACCACCCGTTCCGCCTCCGGGTCGCTGGCCCAGTCGCCGCGGACCCAGCGGTTGATGGTCTGGCGTGAGACGCCGGTGCGTCGGGAGACCTCGGTGCCGCTCCACGCCCGGGTGGCCCGGGCCTCATCGATGGCGCGTCGGACGAAGGTGGCGAAGGCGATCTTCCGCGCGTTGGCCGTCTCGGTCACGTGGTGACCGTACGGCGAATGCGCCTCATGAGAAGTCCCGGGCACGCCTTTGTCACGCTTGCGTGACGCTGATCCTGGCCTGGCAATTCGGGATGAAGCGCTGTTCTTGAGGGGTGTCACCTGGGCAGGATAGATGTCCGTGGGGGTCGGGGCAAACAAACGAAAAGCTGATACTGTCACGCCCATGGGACAACCTACGGTGTGTCACGTGAATGAGACGATAGGTGCTCAGCTGCGTCACGCGCTCGGTGCAAGGGGGGAGTGGTGACCGAACTCGCGACCCGTGCCCAGGCATTCGGTCTGATCGCGGAGGGCGTCGCCGCCGGCCTGATCGCGCCGTGGCGGCTCTATCTCGCCCGGGGCTGTCGCTACCTGTCGCTGTCCGTCGGTGACCGGGCCGAGTGGAACGCCTGGCGTACCCACCTCGGCTGCCCGGAACTCAGCGTCCGGGTCTACGACGCCGGCGGGGAGATCCGCCGCTCCTCGGTGGCCGAGGTGGTGGTGGACGGCTGCCGGATCAGCGTCGAGCTGGTCGAGGAGATCGGCACCGACGATCTCGACCGGTTGCTGATCGCCGACCCCACCACGGTCGAACCGGAGGAGAAGTGACGAGCGGGCGAGGAACCGGGGCCGCCGGATGAGCCCGTTCCTCGCGATCTTCCTCGTCCTGGTGCTGGCCGCCACGAGCTATGCCGCCGGTCGGCTGCACGGGCAGCTCAGCTACCGGATCGGCTACCGCTTCGGCTACCGCCAGGGGTACTTCGACGGTGACCGGGGAGCGTGGAACCGGCGTCGTCGGGACGCGCAGGCGGCCATCGCCACCGCACTCGCGGTGACCGCGCCCGCCAAGCGGGTCTCCGCCGGGGTGGTCCGACCCGGCACCACGTACACCGGATCGTCGTTCACGGAGCCGGCCGCCTCGGTTGTGGGGCGGCACCCGACCAGCACCCTGGTCCGGCGGACCGGCTGAGTCCGGTGACGGTGGGTCCACCGGCCGGGATGCGCGCAGGGGGCATGCATCCCGGCCGGTCCGCCGCCTGATCCGCCGGTGGCACCAGCAGTTAACGAAAGGCCACTAGCCGGGACGGGTGCGGGCGGCTAGCGTCTAGGCATGGCGCGGGATTGTCCCGAGCCAGCCGGCCCGCCCGGCCTGCGACCTCGCACACGGGGCCCGCATCCGACCCCGTGTCAGCCGGGCACCGGAGGAGGCGGACCGCGGGTGGCCGGGTGCCCATCCGCCGGAGCAGGCCTGTGACGACTCGCCGTACTACCCCCGGTGCCGACCAGAGCCCGGCCTCGACTGCCACGACTCGCCGCACCACCCGTAGCCGCCGGACCGCCGCGGCCGGGTCGGCGGACACCAGGGAGCCCCGACCAGCGGGCCAATCCTTCGTCCTGGACACCTCCGTGCTACTCAGCGACCCGGCGGCGTTCCACCGCTTCGCCGAGCACGAGGTGGTGCTGCCGCTGGTGGTGATCTCCGAGCTGGAGGGCAAACGACACCATCCCGAGCTGGGCTGGTTCGCCCGACAGTCGCTGCGCACGCTGGACGAGTTGCGGGTACGCCACGGCCGGCTGGACCGGCCGATACCCGCCAACGACGTCGGCGGCACGCTGCGGGTGGAGCTGAACCACACCGACGACGGGGTGCTGCCGCCCGGTTTCCGCAACGAGTCCAACGACGCCCGGATCCTCTCCGTCGCGTTGAACCTCGCCGCCGAGGGGCGGGAGGTGACACTGGTCAGCAAGGACATGCCGTTGCGGGTCAAGGCCGCCTCGGTCGGGCTGCGGGCCGACGAGTACCGGCACGGCCAGGCGAGCGACCCGACCTGGACCGGGATGGCGGATCTGGAGTTGGGCGAGGAGGACATCTCCCGGCTCTACGGCGGCGAGACCATCGACGTGGACGCCGCCGCCGGCCTGCCCTGCCACACCGGTCTGGTGCTGCACTCCGCCCGGGGCTCGGCGCTCGCCCGGGTGTTGCCGGACAAGACCGTACGGCTGGTGCGCGGCGACCGGGAGGCGTTCGGGGTGCACGGGCGCTCGGCGGAGCAGCGGATCGCCCTGGACCTGTTGCTCGACGAGTCGATCGGCATCGTCTCGCTCGGCGGCCGGGCCGGCACCGGCAAGTCCGCGCTGGCGCTCTGCGCCGGGTTGGAGGCGGTGATGGAGCGTCGCCGGCACAAGAAGGTGATCGTCTTCCGCCCCCTGTACGCCGTCGGCGGCCAGGAACTGGGCTACCTGCCGGGGTCGGAGTCGGAGAAGATGTCGCCCTGGGCGCAGGCGGTCTTCGACACGCTCGGCGCGGTGGTGCACGAGAACGTCCTGGAGGAGGTCACCTCCCGGGGGCTGCTCGAGGTGCTGCCGCTGACCCACATCCGGGGTCGGAGCCTGCACGACGCGTTCGTCATCGTGGACGAGGCGCAGTCGTTGGAGCGGGGCGTCCTGTTGACCGTGCTGTCCCGGATCGGCCAGGGCTCCCGGGTGGTGCTGACGCACGACGTCGCGCAGCGGGACAACCTGCGGGTGGGTCGGCACGACGGCGTCACCGCCGTGATCGAGGCACTCAAGGGTCATCACCTGTTCGCGCACGTCACGCTCAGCCGATCGGAGCGATCTCCGATCGCCGCCATGGTGACCGACCTGTTGGAGGATGTTCCCCAATGATGCCCGTTTAGGGCGTTTTAGAGCTGTTATTTGCCGTGACCCATGTCACAATCGAGGCTGGCGGTTTCCCATCAGCCTCACCGTGCGCGATGGTGTCCAGCGGGCGCCCACGCACCTGACGCATCGTTGGTGATCGTTCGTCACTCCACGAGGGGGTCGGCCGATTCGCCGGGAAGCGGACGGGGTGCGTCTTCGGCCACCGGCCTCACCGGTGGCGGGCGCTCGCGGCACGCCTCGGCCCGGTATGGCCGTGGTCACGCCGCGTCCCTGACCCCGACGAAGGGATCACCACGTGAGTCGGCCATGGAGCCGGTTCACCGCCCGCGCCACAGCCGTAGCGCTGCTGAGCATGGGCGTGGCCGGCGGTTTCTACCTCAGCGAGGACCGCCAGTCTCAGCGCCAGGGCCCAGGCGCGCAGGTGGCCGGAAGTGTCACCGAGATCGACGTCGAGTACCGACAGGAGTCGCAGCGGGTCTCCCGTCAGGTTCGCGCCGCTCGGGAACAGGCCACCGAGACCAGGAAGCGGGCCCGTGCCGCCGCCGAGAAGGCCCGCAAGGCCGAAGAGGCAGCGCGCAAGAAGAAGGCCGAGCAGGAGCGGAAGGCCCGAGAAGAGGCCGCGGCGCGTGCCGCCTCCCGGCCGTACGACGGCCCGATCCCCGCCTCCTGCGCGGAGTACGGCGGCAACCGCAAGATCGGTTGCGCCATGATGATCGACGCAGGATTCAATATCGACCAGTTCCCCTGCCTCGACAAGCTGTGGAACAAGGAGAGCGGCTGGAACCACAAGGCCCGCAACCCCTCCTCCGGCGCCTACGGCATCCCACAGGCGTACCCGGGCAACAAGATGGCCTCGGTCGGCGCCGACTGGCAGACCAACCCGGCCACCCAGATCACCTGGGGGCTCGGTTACATCAAGGGCCGGTACAGCAATCCCTGCGGCGCGTGGGCGAAGTCGCAGAGTTCGGGCTACTACTGAGTCCCACCTGAGCACCTTGACGACGGCGGTACGCGGCACTCGCGTACCGCCGTCTTCGTCCCCGGTGGTGGGCGAAAAGTGGCGGCTGCCCGCGATTGCTGATAGCTCTTGACGGGTGACCCTGCAGCCCGGAAGCGGCGACCCCCACCGGTTCGGCACCGATGCGTTCTACGCCTCCATCGGCCGGGCCTTCGTCGCCATGTGCGCGGTGGTGCCGGTCCTCTTCCTGATCGAGGGTCTCGACCAGTGGCTCGGCGCCGGCTTCGACGCCGCCGCCGGCATCATCCCGCAGCGCATCGACGGGCTGGACGGCGTCTTCTTCTCACCGTTCCTGCACCACGGCTTCGACCACCTCTACAGCAACAGCATCCCGCTGATCCTGCTCGGCACCTTCGTGCTGGCCGCGGGCGCCCGCCGGTTCCTCTGGTCGACCCTGGTGATCGTGCTGGTCAGCGGGCTGGGTGTGTGGTTCACCGGCTCGCCCAACACGATCGTGGTGGGCGCCAGCGGTGTCATCTTCGGCTACCTCGGCATCCTGCTGACCCGGGGCATCTTCGAGCGGAGCTGGTGGAACTTCGCCGTCTTCCTGCTGGTCGGCCTCCTCTACGGCGGCCAGTTGGTCGGCGTCCTGCCCACCGACGAGCGGATCTCCTGGCAGGGACACCTGTTCGGGCTGCTCGGCGGCATCGTGGCCGCGATCATCTTCCGGCGTCGCCGGACCGACCTCGACGGGCCGTACCGCTCCGAGTCCCCGATGACGATGCCCTGACCCCGTCGCCGTCACGCCGCCGGGCCCGAGCGGCCGCGCCGATCCGGCCACCGAGCGCGGCGACAGCCACCGCCACCAGCGTCAGCGCCGCGCCGAGCACCGTACTCGTCGCCGGGCGGGTCTGCGCGGAGGGAAGCAGCACGTCCAGCAGCACCGCGCCGACGACCTGACCGGCGACGGTGGCCAGGCCGAGCAGCAGCACGCCGGTGAGGCGGACCACCGCCGCCGCCACCGCGATGAAGGTCACCCCGATCGGCCCGCCCAGATAGAGCCACGGCTCGGCGGGCAGGTCACCGGCGGGCACACCGCGTACGGCGAGGCTGACCACGAAGACGGCCAGCAGGGCGGCCGTACCGACGGCGAAGTTGACCAGCGTGGCGGTCACCGTGCTCCGGGTGGCCTCGCGGACCCGCCCGTTCACCGCCTGCTGCCAGGCCACCCCGACGCCGGCCAGCAGCGGCAGCAGGGCCAGACCGATGGTGGCCGGTTCGGCCAGCCGATCTCCGACGGCCAACAGCACCGCGGCCACGGTGAGGACCGCACCGGCGAGCCGGGCGAGGGTCACCGGCTGCGGCCCGCTCGGGCCGACCCCGGCCCGGTCCACGACGAGACTGCTGCCGGACTGTCCGGCGACCACCGCCACGGTGAACACGGCGACGCCGAGCGTACCGACGGTGGCGCTCTGGGTGAAGACGAGGAACGCTCCGCAGACCCCGCCGAGGCACTGCCAGAGCCGCAACCTGCCGGTGCCGAGCGCGGCGCGCAGCGCGGTCAGGCCCCGACGCCCGTTCCCGGTGGCGACGCCGAGCACCACCAGCACCAGCAGCCCCAGGCCGAACGAGACCAACGCGGCGGCGACCCCGTCGTCGAGCCGTACGCCCAACTCGCCGTTGATCCGCGACTGGGTGGCGACGGCGACCCCGGCGACGGCTCCCAGCGCCACGGCACCGGCCCGCCGACCGGCCGACACCGTCGGCCCGGTCGCCGTCGCGCCCTGACTCAAGCCTGTTGGTCCAGGGGGCGGCCGTCGAAGTCCACCGCCGAATAGAGCGCCAGCTTCTCCAACTTGTGGAACGAGTCGATCACCCGGATCGTGCCGCTCTTGGACCGCATCACGATCGACTGCGTGTACGCCCCACCCGAGCGGTAGCGCACACCCTTCAGCAGGTCACCGGAGGTGACACCGGTCGCCACGAAGAAGCAGTTGTCCCCGGTGACCAGGTCGTCGGTGGTGAGCACCCGGTCCAGGTCGTGCCCGGCGGCGAGCGCCTTCTCCCGCTCGGCGTCGTCGCGTGGCCAGAGCTTGGCCTGCATCATCCCGCCCATGCACTTGAGCGCGCAGGCGGCGGTGATCCCCTCCGGGGTCCCGCCGATGCCCATCAGCACGTCGACGTCGGACTCGCCCCGGGCGGCGGCGATGACACCGGCGATGTCGCCGTCGGAGATGAACCGGATGCCCGCCCCGGTACGCCGGATCTCCTCCACCAGCCCGTCGTGCCGGGACCGGTCGAGTACGCAGACCGTCACCTCGTCGAGGCCGGTGCCCTTGACCTTGGCGATGCGGCGCAGGTTGTCGGCCACCCCGGCGTTGATGTCGACCACGTCCGCGTACGCCGGGCCGACCGCGAGCTTCTCCATGTAGAACACGGCGCTCGGGTCGAACATCGCACCCCGTTCGGCGACCGCCAGCACCGCGAGCGCGTTCGGCATGCCCTTGCTCATCAGCGTGGTGCCGTCGATCGGGTCGACCGCGACGTCCACCTCCGGGCCGGTGCCGTCGCCGACCTCCTCGCCGTTGAAGAGCATCGGGGCGTTGTCCTTCTCGCCCTCGCCGATCACCACGACACCCTTCATCGGGATCGAGTTGATCAGCTTGCGCATGGCGTCGACGGCGGCGCCGTCGCCGCCCTCCTTGTTACCCCGGCCGACCCAGCGACCGGCGGCCATCGCCGCGGCCTCGGTCACCCGGACCAGGTCGAGGGCGATGTTGCGGTCGAGGTTCTGTGGGGTACGCGTCCTGGCGGTTGTCATGAACGGCTCCTCCTCGCGGCGGTGCGGGGTTGACCGGGCCGGGTCCTGCCGGCTTCGTTCCTGATCCTCACACGATGGCGGACCCGCGACCGGGGCGGGGCGGTGATGGGCCGGATACCGCCGGTCGGGCGGCTGCGAGAATGGCCCGGTGGAACCCGCACAGCCTGCCGACCGCGCAACCGCAGACCAGCCGTCGACGGCCGAGCAGCCGACCGTCGACCGGGCCGCCGGACCGGACGTACCCGAGGACCGGCCGGAGCCGACGCGGACCGCCGGGGAACCGGCGGCCGAGACCGCCCCGGGACGCTCCGAGCGCAGACCCCGCGACATGGCCATCTCGCTGCTGGTGCTGCTGGTCCCGATCGCCCTGCTGATCGCCTTCTCCCGGGGTTTCCTCGGTGGGGACGCGCCGAGCACGGTGAACCCGACCCCCGCCTTCGATCAGGCGCGCTCGGCCGCCGCCTTCCCGGTCTCCGAGCCGTCCGGGCTGCCCGACGGGTGGAAGACCGTACGTGCGGCGTACCGGACCACGGAGGAGGGCGCGACCCTGCGGGTGGGCTATCTCACTCCCGAGGGGCGTGGTCTGCAACTCGTGCAGAGCAACGTTCCGCCGGAGCGGCTGCTGCCCACCGAGCTGACCGAGCAGGGGCGACCGCAGGGGCAGGCCGACCTCGGGTCGGGCGCCTGGCAGCGGTACACCGGGCGGGGCAACGAGCAGGCATTGGTGTTGCTCGAACCGGAGCGGACCGTGATCGTCGTCGGGGACGCCCGGGACAACGAACTGCGCGAGATGGCCACCGCCGTCGACTGAGCCTGCTTCGTGGTGATTGCGGGCGGCGTCGGCAGGGAACAGGAGAGGCGAGCCACCGGCGCGGGAAGCGTCGGGTGACCGCTGGGAGACACCGATGACCATTCGCAGACTGAGCGCCGGTCTCATGGCCGCCGCCTTGCTCACGCCTGGAGTCGCCGCCTGCACAACCTCCGGTGACACCGCGCCCACCACCACCGCCACACCGTCCGCCACCGGCTCCGGCGCACCCGCCGCGGACTCCGAGGCCAAGCAGGCGCTGCTGGACTCGACCAAGGAGATCAGCAACGGCAACTTCCGGTTCACCATGTCCGGCGTCGGCTCGGTCGCCGAGGGCCAGGTGCACCAGCCGAGCCAGAGCGCCGAGATCCGGGTACGCCTGGGCGAGCCGACCGACGACCTGGCGATCAGCCTCGACCTGATCCACGCCAAGCCGGACAGCTGGGTCAAGGTGGACCTCAAGGGCGGCGCCGCGACCAGCGTGCCCGGCCTCGACCGGCTGAACCTCGGCAAGTTCCAGCACCTCGACCAGAGCCGGATCCAGGGTGACCGCAACCTCGGCTTCGACTTCGACAAGGTCGACCCGGCCGGGAGCGCCGCGCTCACCCAGGCGGTCACCGAGGTGCAGCGTACCGGTGACGGCACCTTCTCCGGCACCATCGACGTCTCCAAGGCCGCCGAGGCAGGCTCGCTGGACCAGGGCGTGGTCACCGCGCTCGGCCCGGAGGCCAACGCGGTGCCCTTCACCGCCACCACCGACGCGCAGGGCCGCCTCACCGAACTGGTGCTGCGGATGCCGCCGACGGGGGCCGCCGCCGGCCAGGAGATCAAGATGACGTACAGCGACTACGGCAACGCGACCGCCGCGCAGAAGCCCCCGGCCGACCAGGTCGTCGAGGCGCCGCCGGAGTTGTACAACCTGTTCAAGTAAGCGGTCCCTCGCGGGGCGGCGACGAGACGCGGCGGGAGCCTTCCGGCTCCCGCCGCGTCGTGTCCGGGGTACGTCCAGGCGTCAGGTCGTCGACTCCTGGCGGGCGGCGTCGATCCGGGCACGGGCGCCGTCGAGGCGACTCTGGCAGATCACCGCCAACGCCTCACCGCGCTCCCACAGGGCCAGCGACTCCTCCAGCGACGTCCCGCCGGCCTCCAGCCGCTCCACCACCGACGCCAGTTCGGCACGAGCCTGTTCGTAGCTGAGCCGCTCGTCCGACCCGTCGGTCTTCTCGTCAGTCATCGCTTGCCTCTCCCACAACAGGGCCGACAGGTCAGGGGTTCACGGTGGCCGACAGTTCGCCGTCGGCGACGCGTACCCGCAGCGGGTCGCCGGGTGCCACGTCGCCGGCGGCGCGGACCACGTGGCCGTCGGCGCGCTGCACGATGGCGTACCCCCGGTCCAGGGTGGCGGCCGGTGAGAGCGCGCGCAGCCGGGCCAGGGTGTGCCGCAGGTCGTCGTCGGCGGCGGCGATGCGGTGGTCCAGGCAGCGCACGGCCCGCTGGCGCAGGGCGGCCAGGTCACCGGCCCGCTGCTCCACCATCACCTGCGGGCGGGCCAGCGCCGGACGGGAGCGCAGCGCCTCGATCCGGTGCGACTCGCGGTCGACCAGGTGGTGCACCGCGCGCCGCAGCCGGTGGCGGGCCTGCCCGATCAGGCGTACCTCCTCGGCCAGGTCGGGCACCACCCGCTTGGCCGCGTCGGTCGGGGTCGACGCGCGGACGTCGGCCACGTAGTCGACCAGCGGCGCGTCCGTCTCGTGGCCGATCGCGCTGACCACCGGCGTACGGCAGGCGAACACCGCCCGGCAGAGGGCCTCGTCGGAGAAGGGCAGCAGGTCCTCGATGCCGCCACCGCCCCGGGCCAGGATGATCACATCGATGCTCGGGTCGCCGTCCAGCACCTTGAGCGCGTCCACGATCTGCGGCACGGCACCGGGGCCCTGCACGGCCACGTTCACCGTCCGGAACTCCACCGCCGGCCAGCGGCGACGGGCGTTGGTGAGCACGTCCCGCTCGGCGGCGCTGGCCCGGCCGGTGATCAGCCCGATCCGCTGCGGCAGGAACGGCGGCCGGCGCTTGCGGGCCCGGTCGAACAGCCCCTCGGCGGCGAGCAGCTTCTTGAGCTTCTCCAGCCGTGCCAGCAGCTCACCGAGACCCACCTGCCGGATCTCGTCGGCCCGCAGGCTGAGCGTGCCCCGGGCGGCATAGAACTCCGGCTTGGCGTGCAGCACGACGCGGGCGCCCTCGCGCAGCTCCGGCGCGCCGGTGTCGAGCACGTCGCGGTTGGTGGTGACGGTCAGGCTCAGATCCGCCGACGGGTCACGCAACGTGAGGAACACGGTGCTGGCGCCGGGCCGCCGGCTGATCTGCGCCACCTGCCCGTCGACCCAGACCCAGCCCAGGCGCGCCACCCAGGCGCCGATCTTCTGACTGACCACGCGCACCGGCCACGGCTCCTCCGCCGTGCTGGCGCCTGTGCCGGCAGCCGTCCCGCTCCCGGTCGCCGTCCCACCCGTACTCACCCGCCCACCCTAAGCCCACCCACCGACCGCCTCGCTGATCACGACCGGGGCGGCGGCCGACGGGGTCGGCGGCGGGGCGCGCGCGGTGCCGGGGGCGCGGGCGGCACGTACGATGGGGGCGTGACTGAGGGCGAGAGGACTTCCGGGACCGGTAAGCGCGTGCTGCTCGCGAAGCCCCGTGGATACTGCGCGGGCGTCGACCGGGCGGTGCAGACCGTCGAGGAGGCGCTCAAGCTCTACGGTGCCCCGATCTACGTCCGCAAGGAGATCGTGCACAACAAGCACGTGGTGCGGACCCTGGAGGCCCAGGGCGCGATCTTCGTCGAGGAGAACGAGGAGGTCCCCGAGGGGTCCACCGTCATCTTCTCCGCGCACGGCGTGGCGCCCGAGGTCTACGAGCAGGCGAAGGAGCGGTCGCTCAAGGCGATCGACGCGACCTGCCCGCTGGTGACCAAGGTGCACCACGAGGCCAAGCGGTTCGCCGCCGAGGACTACGACATCCTGCTCATCGGCCACGAGGGTCACGAGGAGGTGATCGGCACCTCCGGCGAGGCCCCCGACCACATCCAGTTGGTGGACGGCCCCGAGGACGCCGACCGCGTCACCGTGCGCGACCCGAGCAAGGTCGTCTGGCTGTCGCAGACCACGCTCTCGGTCGACGAGACCCTGGAGACCGTGGCCCGGCTCAAGAAGCGGCTGCCACTGCTCCAGTCCCCGCCCAGCGACGACATCTGCTACGCCACCAGCAACCGGCAGCACGTGGTCAAGGAGATCGCGGCCGAGTGCGACGTGGTGCTCGTGGTGGGGTCGCGCAACTCCTCCAACTCCGTACGGCTGGTCGAGGTGGCCCTGGACGCCGGTGCCCGCGCCGGACACCTGGTCGACTTCGCCCACGAGATCGACGACGCCTGGCTGACCGACGCCCGGACGGTGGGCCTCACCTCCGGCGCGAGCGTGCCGGAGGAACTGGTGCAGCAGGTGCTCGCGCACCTCGCCGAGCGCGGCTTCGCCGACGTCGAGGAGGTGGTGACCGCCAACGAGCGCCTCACCTTCTCGCTGCCGCAGGAACTCAAGCGCGACATGAAGGCCGCTGCGGCGGCCCAGAGCTGATCCGTCGGCACGCGCCGATGGAACGGTTGACCTTCCGGACACGTCAGACCGGCATGAGGACCCTTCGGATCGCCGCCACCGCGCTGATCGTCTGCACGGCGCTCGTCGCCTGCGGCGGTCAGGACGCCGGGACCGGCCCCACCACCGCCCCGACCCCGACGGGAGCGTCACCCGTGACCGAGCTGCCGACCCCGGATCCGACCGGCCCCGTGCCCCCGCCCTCCGACCCGGTGGACCCGACCGCCCCGGTCAGCCCGCCGCCGGCCGGCACGACCCGGGGCGTGCCGACCTCGCCGCCGGTCACCGGTGAGATGACGCTCACCGGTCGGGTCGAGGCCGGCGTGGAGCCCGGCTGCCTGCTGCTCGACGGCTACCTGCTGTTGGGCGGGCCACGTGACGTACTCACCTCCGGTGCCTCGGTGACGGTGACCGGTCGGCCCAACCCGAGCCTGATGACGACGTGCCAGCAGGGCACCCCCTTCCAGGTCGCCACCGCCAAGCGCGGCTGACCCACCCCACCCGCGCTGCGGTACGCGCCCCCGGGCGCGCACCGCAGCGCCCTGTCGATCATGGAGTTGCGGCAGCGGCAGAAGGCGCGTATCACCCCCAACTGCTCGCCAAAAGTCCATGATCGGCGGGCGTGTCCGGCGGTGGTGGAGAGGACAGCGAAAAGGCGGAAGCCCGCCTCCGGGTGGACCGGAGACGGGCTTCCTGGTGGTGCGGTGGTGGTGTCAGTTCACTGCGCCGACGGAGACCGCGCCGCGGCCGACGACTGCGCCTTCGGTGGTCACCACGGTCAGCTCACCGTAGAGCGCCCGACCCGCCGACGGGGTGGACTGGGCGGTCACCGAACCCGAGAGGTTGCCGGTGGCGCCGTTGGCCAGGGTGAGCGTGCCACCCGAGGCCGTCAGGGTGCCGAGCGACGGGGACGAGAACGAGTCCCGGTAGTCGTACTGGGTGCTGCCACCCGCACCGTCCACCGCGTACGCGTCCACGACGACCCGGTAGGTGCCCGCGACCGGGTTGGTCAGGGTCACCGCCTCCTCCGAGTCACCGTCGGCCTGCTGCCCGACCAGGGTGGTGCCCCGGTAGATGAACAGGTCGAGGTCGGCGCTTGCGTTGGACGGGTTGCCGATGCGGGCGGTGAAGCTGGTGGCGCCCGCCGGCACCTCGACGGTGAACTCCTGCTTGGCCAGCTCGACGATGGTCGGCCGCTCGGTGTGCACGCTGGACAGCGGGCCACCCTGGCCGGTCACCGAGACCGGGCCGAAGGTGTTCTTCAGCGACCAGGTCACCGGGGTCGGGACACCGGCGGTGACCGCCGGCAGCTCGACCACGGCCGGCTCGACCGCGACGCCCTGTACCCGTGCCTGGAGCTGGTACGGGTTGTTCAGGGCCGGCGAGGTCCGCCGCGACTCCACCTCGATCTCCCAGACACCCGGCAGTGGGTTCTGGTAGTCACGCTCGAACGCGTTGCAGACGACCGTGCTGGCGAAGTTGGTGTAGCAGGCCAGGCTGGAGGTGCTCTCCACCGGGACGCCGTACGGGTTGAAGGCGATGAAGCGGGTCTGCGACCCGGTGGCGATGCCGGAGAGGTTCACCTGCAACGCCCCGGCACCCGGCGGCACCGTCACGAAGTACGACGTGGTGCTGTTGCGCTCCACGGTGCCCCGCGCCGAGTAGGCGAAGGCGGGCTTGCTGACGTCGTTCGAGGCCACCACGACGGCGGAGAACTCGAAGTCGATCGTGTTGGTGCGCGGGTCGTCGACCGTGACGATCGTGCCGTGGGCACCGGCGGTCTTCGGCTTCGCGGTGACCGTGATGGTCACGGTCTTGTTCAGCGGCAGCGTGACGTTCTTCGGCGCCGAGAAGGTGCCGTTGTTGCCGCGCAGGCCGATGTTGTGCTTCACGTTGCCGGTCGGGCCGCTGGTCCGGGTCAGCTTGACCTGGTACGACTTCGACTGGTTGACCTTGTGTCCGCCGTTGGCGGCGTCACACCGGTTGTAGACGCCGGTGCCGCTGTTCGGCGTGGCGAGCTGGCCGGAGAGGACGGTGCAGACCGGAGCCTCGGCGGTGTAGTCGTTCGGCTCGCTGCTCTTGCGCAGCAGCTTCCAGGCACCCGGCACGTCGAACATGCCGTAGCCCTGACCGAAGGTGGCGGTGTTCGCGATCGGCTTGGCCGAGCTGTAGATCGCCCGGCGCAGCGCGGCCGGGGTCACGCCCTGGTCAGTGGCCTTGGCGGCCGAGAGCAGCAGCGCGGCACCACCGGCGGCCTGCGGGGAGGCCATCGACGTACCGTTGGACATGCCGTAACCCGACGGGAGCGGGTAGCCGGCCTCGGCGACCGGGTTGCCGGCCTGCCAGACCGGGGTGGTGGAGATGGCAGAGCCCGGAGCGGCGATGTTCGGCTTGGCGCCACCGTCCTCACGCGGGCCGCGCGAGGAGAAGTTGAACAGGGCGTTCTTCTGCTTGACCACCGAGCCGTAGTTGGCCAGCCAGGTGTCCTTGCTGATGCTGGCCGCGACGCTGACCACGTTGGTGGACGCGGACGGGTCGCCGATGGTGTTCACACCCGGGCCGGAGTTGCCGGCCGAGATGAACATCTGCACACCGTAGGTGGTGATCAGGTTGTTGTAGAGGACGGCGCGGGCGTTGTTGCCGTCGTTGAGCGCCGGCAGGCCGCCGATCGACATGTTGATGACGTCGACGCCCCGGTTGATCACCAGGTCGGCCATGCCGGTGGTGAGCGCCGCGTACGTGCAGCCGCCGCCCCAGGAGCAGGCGCGCGAGGAGACGACCTTGGCGCCGGGGGCGGCGCCGTTGAACGCCTTGTTGCCCAGCATGCCGTACGCGGCGGTGATGCCGGCGACGTGCGTGCCGTGCGAGCCCTCGACGATGCCGATGTTGACGTAGTCGACCAGGCCGGGGCCGCCGAGCGGGGTGGTGTCGACGTTCTTGCGGTACTCGACCACGAACGACATCCGTTCGGTGATCGGAGTCGCCGGGTTGTCGGTGCCGAAGTGGTTGACGTCGAACTTCTCCTTGTAGGGCCGCATCAGGGCCTCGTCGGTGAAGTCGCCGTCCTGGTCGGTGTCCACCCAGATGTTGTTGGTCACCGGGTCGAAGAGCACGCCGAACTGGTCGGTGGTGTCCCCGTCGCGGTTGACGTCACCGCCCGGCTCGCTGTTGGCGGTGATGTTCTCGCTGAACAGGTTGAACCGGTAGGTGCCGGCCGGCGCGGTCCAGGTGCGGCCCGCGACGGTGAACGTGGGCCCGGTGACCTGCGTGATCATCGGCCGCCAGGTGGGGTCCTCGAACGGGTCGGTGGCGGTGACCCAGTCGACGATCTTGCGCTCGCCGGTGGTGGTCTTCTGCAGCGCCGGGTGGTCCAGGTCCACACCGGAGTCCATCACGCCGATGGTGACGCCGCGCCCGTCCCACTTGGGGTTCTGCTTGACGAACTTGGCCGCACCGATCTCGCCGGTCGGCATGTAGGGGTTGTCGGCGGGCGTCTTGGCACCGGGGCCGCTGAGCGTGGAGCCCTGCTTCTCGGCCTTCTTCGCGCCCGGGACGACCTCCGGCTTCGGGTCGGGGAGCTGGATCTTCTCGTCCAGGTCCACGGCGGCGACGCCGGGCAGGGTGGCGGCCGTGACCGCCTTGCCGGTCGGCACCTTCGCCAGCACGTAGCCGATGGTGTCGTAGCGCTCGGTGACGGCGGCACCGAGGTCCTTGAGGTCGTCCGCGACGTCCTTCGCCTTGCCCTTCTCGGTGGCGACGATCATCGTGACGGTGGGGGCCTTCTTCGCCTCCGCCTCGGAGAGCAGCTTGGCGTCGTGCTCGCCGAGCGCCTCGGCGGGGGTGGCCTGCGCGGCGTCGGGTCCGGCAGGAGCGGCGCTCGCGGTGGCGGTACCGCTGACCACGGTCACGGCGCCCGCCGCCATGACCGAGGCGAAGAGCGCGGCGGAGGTACGCCGGCTCAGGATTCGGGGTTTACTCACGTTCTCTTTCCTCCAGAGAACAGGGCGCCCTCAGATGCAGGGCACGCGTGAGGCGAATCCTTCGTGGTGCCGACCATCGATGTCACTACCGGCAGGTACGTTGTGACCATCTCGTGATACGCGAGACGCGCAATGTCACATCGAAGGTGGTAAGGGTCTGATTAGTCCGGCCGAATTCGACCATCCGTTGTGGAAAGACCATCGACCAGTTCCGGTGCCTGCGGCTGGCGAGGGGCGATCTCGACCTGGTTCGGCACCGCCAACTCCTGGTCGGAAACGCCCAGTTCGGCGAGCTTACGCGCGCTGACCAGCACCCGCGCCTCCAACGAACCCACCGCCCGGTTGTACGCGGTCACCGCACCGCCCAGCGACGCGCCGAGCTTGCCGACGTGGTCGCCGAGCGTCGACAACCGTCCGTACAGCTCCCGGGCCAGCGTGTGGACCGCCAGGGCGTTCCGGGCGAGCTGCTCCTGCCGCCACGACCACGCCACCGTACGCAGCAACGCGACCAGGGTGGCCGGCGTGGCCAACACGACGTTGCGGGTGAACGCGTGCTCCAGCAGCGTCGGATCGCGCTGCAGCGCCACGTCCAGGAACGGGTCGGCCGGCACGAAGAGGACCACGAACTCCGGGGTGGACTCGAAGGCCGTCCAGTACGACTTGGCGGCCAGCGCGTCCACGTGCCCCCGCAGGTGCTTGGCGTGCAGGTCGAGGTGCGTGTCCCGCCCCCGCTCGTCGCGCGCCTCCATCGCGGTCAGGTACGCGTCGAACGGCGCCTTCGCGTCCACCACCACACTGCGCCCCCCGTGCAGCCGGACCACCAGGTCGGGGCGGACCGTCTGCTGGTCGGTGGCGGCGGTGACCTGCTCGGAGAAGTCACAGTGCTCCAGCATCCCGGCGGCTTCCACGATTCGCCGCAACTGGTGCTCGCCCCACCGGCCGCGTACCTGGGGAGCGCGCAGCGCCGCCACCAACTGCTTGGTCTCGGTACGCAGCTCACCCGAGACCGTGCTCATCGACCGCACCTGTTCGCGCAGCTCCGCGTACGCGTCGACGCGGTCCCGCTCCAACTCGGCCACCCGCTGCTCGTAGCGGCGCAACGTGTCGTGCAGCGGCGCCACCGCCCGGGCCACCGCCTCCTGGGACTGGGCCGTCGCCTCGTAACTCAACGCCCGCATCGACTGCTCCAGCCGCCCCTCGCCCTCACGGGTGGCGCGCAGGGTGGCGTCCAGCCGGGCGATCTCGGTCGCCGCGCGGGCCCGCGCGGCGAACCAGCCCACCGCACCGCCGGCACCGAGACAGACGACGACGACCGCCAGAGTCGAGAGCTCCATTCCGACGAGCTTGCCAAAGATGAGCGCTTCGCGCCTCGATCGGCACCGCGTGCCGCGTCCGACCTCGTCAGGAGGTGGGCCGCTGGCAGATGGTGGGTACGTTGGAGTGGTGGAACTTCTGCTGGTCGTACTCCTTGTCGCAGGTCTCGTCGGTGCGTTCGTCTGGTGGCAGCGGGAGCGCGCCGCGCGTGAGGCCCGGAAACTCGCCGATGTCCAAGCCGACGCCCGACGCTGGTACGAACGCCTCGGTGGGCAGGTGATGACGCTCAGCGGTGACGATCCGGCGGTGCGTCAGGCGCTGGCCGACGCCGCCGAGCGGTACCACGCGGCCGGGTCGCAGATGGAGCAGGCCAGGAGCATCACGCAGTTCACGTTGGCCCGGGAGACCGCGGTGGAGGGGCTGACCTACATCCGGGCGGCCCGGACGGCACTCGGCATCGACCCCGGGCCACCCCTGCCACCGCTGGCCGCCGCGAGTGGTGCCGGCGAACTGACCGTGCCGCGCGAGGTCCAGGTGCAGGGCCAGACGTTCAAGGCCGGTCCGCAGCCGGGCCGGGACACGCCGTACTACTACCCGGGCGGGCGGATGCAGGGCCGACCGGTGCCGTCCGGCTGGTACTCCACTCCCTGGTGGAAGACGGCGCTGGGGGCCGGAGTCGGCGTACTCGGCGGCATGCTGATCGCCGACGCCCTCTTCTCGCCCTCGTTCGGCGACCCCGGCTACGACGCCGGTGCGGCGGCGGGCCTGGACGACCAGGGCGGCGACTTCGGCGGCGACGCGGGCGACCTGGGCGGTGGTGACTACGGGGGCGGCGACTACGGCGGTGGCGACTTCGGCGGCGGTGATTTCGGCGGTGGCGACTTCGGCGGCGGTGATTTCGGCGGTGGCGACTTCTGACGTCGCGTTCTGACGTCGGCGGCAGCGCCCGCAGATGTGTCGCGGCAGCGCCCGCAGATGTTAGGAAGGGTCCCCTCCTATACGCCAGGCGTTAGGAGGGGACCCTTCCTTGCAGTGCTTCCGAACCTCGCCGCGGTCAGCCGGTGTTGCGCATCCCGGCAGCGATGCCGTTCACGGTGGTGAGTAGCGCGCGCTCCAGAGCCGTACCGTCGCTCGGGGCCCGTCGGCCGCCCGGTGCGGTGGCCACCGCCCGACCGGCGGCACCGGAGTCGCGGTACTGCCGCAGCAACGCCACCTGGAGGTGGTGCAGCGGCTCCAGGTAGGTGTCGCGTACCGCCAGGGTGCGTTGCAGCACGGGGGAGTTCTCCAGCAGGTCCGGCGAGTCGGTGACCGCCAGCACCTCCCGCCGGGTCAACTCGTACTCCTCCTCGATCTTGGTGAAGATCGGGTGCAGCTTCTTCGGTACGAGGGTCTCCACGTACCGGCGGGCGATGTCGAGGTCGGTCTTGGTCAGCATCATCTCCACGTTCGACAGGAACGTGCGGAAGAAGTGCCAGTTGCGGTTCATCTCGGAGAGCACGTCGGCCAACCCGGCCTCGCGGGCGGCGGCCAGACCGGACCCCACCCCGAACCAGCCGGGCACGATCTGCCGCGTCTGGGTCCAGCCGAACACCCACGGGATGGCTCGTAGCCCGCCCAGGCCGGCGCCGGTGTTCGGTCGCTTCGCCGGCCGGGAGCCGATGTTCAACGCGCCGAGCAGCTCCGTCGGGGTGGACGCCCAGAAGTACGCCGGCAGGTCCGGGTCCTCCACCAGCGACCGGTACGACCGGAACGCCGACTCGGACACCACGTCCATCGCCGCGTCCCATCGCTCCAGCATCTCGGCGGGCTGCCGGGGCGCGGTGTGCAGCAGCGTCGCCTGGAGCGCGGCGGCCACGGTCAGCTCCAGGTTCTCCCGGGCCAGCGCGGGCAGCGTGTACTTGTCGGAGATGACCTCGCCCTGCTCGGTCACCTTGATCGCGCCGTCGAGCGTGCCGTACGGCTGGGCCAGGATCGCGTCGTGCGTCGGTCCGCCGCCGCGCCCCACCGTGCCGCCCCGGCCGTGGAACAGCCGCAGGTGCACCCCGTGTCGGGCGGCTACGTCCCGCAGCGCCCGCTGTGCCCGGTGGATGGACCACTGGCTGGTGGTGATGCCGGCCTCCTTGTTGGAGTCGGAGTAGCCCAGCATCACCTCCTGCACGTCGCCCCGGGCGGCCACCAGCGTCCGGTACGCGGGCAGCGACAGCAGCTCGTCGAGGAGTTCGCCCCCGGAGTTCAGCTCGGCCGGGGTCTCCAGCAGCGGTACGAACCCGACCCGCGCCCGACCGCTGTGCACGTCGACCAGGCCGGCCTCGCGGGCGAGCACCACCGCGGCGAGCACGTCGTCCACGCCGAGGGTCATCGAGATGATGTACGACTCGATCACCTCGCCGCCGAACCGGTCCTGCGCCTCGCGGATGGCGCTGAACACGTCGAACGTCTTGCGCGCCGCCTCGGTCAACGGGGTGTCGGCGGTGGAGAGCGGCCGACGACCGGTCAACTCGTCGGCGAGCAGCTTGGTGCGCTCCAGCCTGGTCAACGCCGGGTAGTCCTCGACCTCGCCGACCGCCCGGTAGAGCTGGATCAGCACCTCGTGGTGCTTCTCGGCGTGCTCCCGGACGTCCATGGTCGCCAGGTGCAGGCCGAACGCGGAGACGGTCCGGATGGTCGAGGCGAGCCGGCCGACGGCGGTGAGCTGCCCGGAGTTGCGGGCCAGCGAGGCGCGCAGCAGATCCAGGTCGGCGATCAGCTCGGCGGAACCCCGGTAGTCGCGCCCCGGCACGTGCGGAGTGCCCTGACGCAACCGGGCCCGCGTGTTGGCCAGCTTGGCGCGGACGCAGCGGGCCTTGAGACGGTACGGCTCCTCGGCGTTGACCCGGCGGAACCGGGGCGCCACCTCGGGCAGCGCGTCCAGGTCGGCGGCGAGGCTGGCGGAGAGGTCCAGCGACACGTTGCGCAGCCGGCGGGAGACGGAGACCTCGTTGATCAGCTCATCCATCGCCGCCTCGGTGGCGGTCAGCCCGTGCTCGTGCTGGATGGCCAGCACCTCACGGGTCACCGTCGGGGTGACGAAGGGGTTGCCGTCGCGGTCGCCGCCGATCCAGGTGCCGAAGGTCAGCGGACGGGCGGTCGGCGAGGTCTCCACACCGAGGGTGCGCAGCGTCTCGGCGAGGTCGTCGAGCACCTGCGGGGCCGCCTCGGCGTACAGGTCGCGCAGGTAGTAGATGGCGTTGCGCGCCTCGTCGGTCGGGTCCGGCCGGTCCAGCCGCAGCTCGTCGGTCTGCCACATCAGGTCGAGCAGCTCGGCCAGCCGGCGGTTGGCCGGGCCCTCGTCACTGGCCCCGTAGAGGATCGCGTTGGCCGTCTCGGTGTCCAGCTCGTCGGCGATGGCGCGGAGCTTGGACAGGATCGAGCGGCGGGCCGCCTCGGTCGGGTGGGCGGTGAAGACCGGGCGTACCGCCAGCCGGCGGGCCACCGACGCGATCTCCTCGGCCGGTACCCCGCGCTCGGCGATCATCTTGGCCGCCTGGTCCAGCCAGCCACCCTGCACAGCGCGCCGACGCCGCAGGTCCCGGGCCCGGTGCACCTGCTCGGTGATGTTGGCCAGGTGGAAGTAGGTGGAGAAGGCGCGGGCCAGTTTGGTGCCGGTGGTCACGTCGAGCCCACCCAACCGCCGGGCGGCGGCGGGGGCGTCGGTGCGTACCTGGGCGCGGATCTCCTCGACGAGGTCGAGCAGGGGGCGGCCCTCCTGGCGGGCCAGGGTCTGCCCGAGCAGGGTGCCCAGCCGGCGGATGTCGGCGCGTAGGGCGGCGTCGGGCCCGTCGTGATCGTGCTGGTCGGTCACCGTGCGCTCCTTACGTGAGTACGAAGGACAGCGCTGTCCGACTTCCCCGATCGTATCCGCGCGCACCCGGTTGTAAGGAGGGGCCCCTTGTTATCGCCTTTTGTATAGGAGGGGTCCCCTCCTTTCACCCGGAAGGAGGAGTGAGGGACGTCCGCGCTGGTGGCGCCCCATGCAGCGGGCAGATCCGGGGTCGAGCCCGCCCACCCGCGGTGATCAAGGCCACGCCGCCGATGGGCGGTACCGTCGGCCCATGCCGTCGTTGCGCTACCCACCGAAGCCCCGCCCGGGGGACCGGGTCGCGGTCGTCTCGCCCTCCGCCGGACTGCCGGGCCTCTTCCCGCACGTGTACGAGTTGGGCCTGCGCCGACTGCGCGAGGAGTTCGGGCTGGAGCCGGTGGAGTACCCGACCACCCGCGTCATGGGTGCCGACCCGCGGGACCGGGCCCGCGACCTGACCGAGGCGTTCGCCGACCCGACGATCACCGCCGTGCTGGCCACCATCGGCGGCGACGACCAGATCACCGTCACCCCGCACCTCGACGACGACGTGCTTCGCGCCAACCCGAAGCCCTACTTCGGCTACTCCGACAACACCAACCTGCTCCATCACCTGCACCGCTTGGGGATCGTCGGCTACCACGGCGGGTCGGTGCTGGTGCACCTCGGCCGCCCCGGCGCGCTGCACCCGATGACCGCCGACTCGCTGCGCGCGGCGCTGTTCGGCTCCGACTGGTACGACCTGTCGGCGGCGCCGGAGTGGGGCGACGAACCGGCCGACTGGAACGACCCGGGCTGCCTGGCGGCGGAGCCGGTGATGTTCGCCGGTGCGGGCTGGCGCTGGCAGGGACCGGCCACGACGGTGACCGGCCGCACCTGGGGCGGCAACCTGGAGGTGCTGCACTGGCTGCTCGCCGCCGACCGGGTCGCCCCGGCGGAGTCGTTGCGGGGGTCGGTCTTCCTGATCGAGACCTCGGAGGAGTTGCCGCCCGCCGTCGAGGTCTACCGCATGTTGCGCAACCTCGGCGAGCGCGGCCTGCTCGCCGGCTTTCCCGCCGCACTGGTCGGCCGCGCCAAGGCGTGGAACTTCGACCGCCGGCTCACCCCCGACGAGAAGGCCGGCTACGCCCGGGAGCAGCGCGCCGCCGTGACCCGGGCGTTCGCCGAGTACGCCCCCGACGCGGTGCTGGTCTTCGACGTCGACCTCGGTCACACCGATCCGCAGTTGATCGTCCCGTACGGCGGGGAGGTGCGGGTCGACGCGGTCGACCGCCGCATCTCGGTCCGCTACTGACGGCCCGTGTCCCGGGGCGGCGGCCGGACCACCACCCCGGGGGCGCTCAGGTGAGCTGGCAGCGGCCGGCGCTGTAGTGGGCGACGGCCGCCAGGATCTCCGCCTCGGGCTTGTCCGCGAAGTTGAGGGTGGCGACCAGGCCGGAGCCGTACAGGACGTTCAGCGGCGCGCTGTCGAACGCCGTGTAGCCGCCCAGGTTCGGCATCGTCGCCGGATTGTGCGGCTTGACCACCAGCATCTTCTCCAGGCTCCACCGGCGGCGGGAGATCTGCGCGACGGCCTCCCACGGCAGCCAGATCGCCTGACCACGGGTGGGCCGGCTGCGGATCCAGAGGCCCTCGTGGCTCAGTGCGAGCACCGGCCCGCCGGAGCCGATCAGCCAGAGCTGGAGGCCGACTGGCAGGGCGACCAGGAGGAGCAGACAGCCCAGCGCGATCGCCAGGCCGAGTCCGGCGCTGCCGCGTTCCGCCGAGTTCATGGAGCCGAGAACGAGGAAGCCGGCACAGCAGGCGAGCGGGCCGAGGGCGGCCAGCAGGACGCCACCGATGACCAGACCGCGCTTGGCGAGGTTGGGGCGTACGACGAAGGGCTGGTCCTCGGGGATGCGCTTGACCACGGGGGTCGGGTGCGGACCCGACGGCCAACCGCCGTGCGAAGACTGGGCGGGTTGACCGCCGTACGGCGGCTGGGCGGGTTGACCGCCGTACGGCGGCTGGGGCGGGTGTCCGGGCGGCGGGTAGGTCACGGTTCTCCGGTCTCAGTCGATACGGGCGTAGGCGCGGACGGGGAAGGTACCCATACCGGCGACCTTCGGCGGGGCGGCGGTGAATCGGAAGCCGTCGGGCGGAAGCTGGTCCAGTCCGGTCAGATGCTCCACGATCGGGACACCGGCGGCCAGCAGGATGCTGTGCGCGGGACGCGTACCGCCCGCCGCCGGGCTCATGTCGTCGATGTTGATCGAGTCGATGCCGACCAGGGCGACACCGGCGTCGACAAGCGCCCGGGCGCCGTCGCCGGTCAGGTGGGGTGCCTCCGGTGCGCCGTACCGGGCGGTGCCGAAGTGCGCGTCCCAGCCGGTGTGCAGCAGCACTGCCTTCCCGGCGACGTCGTACGGCGCCAGCAGCAGGCGGTCCACCGCACGGGTGCCGACGGGCAGGCGCACCACGAGCGCGGGCAGCTCGGCCAGGCGGTCCAGTCCGACGCCGGCCAGGTCGCTGCCGTCGGCGTAGCGGTGCGCGGGGGTGTCCAGGTACGTCCCGGTGTTGGCGATCATGTCGATCCGCCCGACCTGGAACTCGGTGCCCGGGGCGTAGGCGCTCCGGGAGTCCTCCCGGGTCAGCCACTCGGTGATCCGGGGCGTCGGCCAGCCGGGCAGGGTGGTCATCCCGTCGGTGACGACATGACTCAGCTCGACGAACCGGTGGCCGGTGCCCGGGGCGGTGGCCGCGACGCCGCGACCGCCCTTGTGCGGCTCCTCGACGATCGTCGTGCCGGTGATGCGGACCTCGGCCACCATCAGCAGCCCGAGGTGCCGGACGAAGAGCGCCGCCAGGTCCTCGTCGGTGATGCTCCGGCCGGGGATGTCCAGCCGGAAGCCCTCGGTGCGCAGACCGCCGCCGTTGGCGAAGGTGACGTCCGCGTCGAACTGTGCGCGAAACTCCCCGTTCATGCCGGGCAGCCGACCACAGCGCCCGGCAGTCGTCAAGATCCTGCTGGTGGCCCCGACCGTACGCGCGGACCGGCAGGCCGCGGGCGTGCCGGAGCCCGGACGTCGTGGACGGCGGTGGATCGTCCGACCGGAGAGATAGTGTCGACCGGTGGAACCCCCCGTCCGGACGGACGCGGGGCGATCGTCGTGTCCTCACCCGCGGAAGTGATCATGACTGCGCTCACCGGACTGTTCGCCGCCGCCCTGGCCGACCCGGGGCTGGCCCGTGTGCGTGACCTGGCGCGCTCGGGTGCGGCCCAGGTCGACGGCCTCGACCTGACCGCGCCACCGGCGTTGCGCCCGTTCGCGGTCGCCGCCGTCGCCGCGGACCCCGCCGAACAGGGGCGGGACGCGACGGTCGGCGGTGCCGGGCGGCCGGTGCTGGCGGTCACCGCCACCAGCCGTGAGGCGGAGGACCTGGTGGCGGCGCTGGGTGGGCTGCTCCCCGCCGAGCAGGTGGCGATCTTCCCGAGCTGGGAGACGCTGCCGCACGAGCGGCTCTCGCCGCGCTCCGACACGGTCGGTCGACGGCTGGCGGTGCTGCGCCGGCTGGCCCACCCGGACTCGGCGGACGCGCACGGGCGCACCGGGCCGCTGCGGGTGGTCGTGGCGCCGGTCCGGTCGATGCTGCAACCGCAGCTCAAGGGACTCGGCGACCTGGAGCCGGTGCGGCTGTCCGCCGGGGACGAGGCCGACCTGGAGCAGGTGGCGCGCCGGTTGACCGACATGGCGTACGCGCGGGTCGACCTGGTCACCAAACGGGGCGAGTTCGCCGTCCGTGGCGGCATCCTGGACGTCTTCCCGCCCACCGACGAGCACCCGTCGCGGGTCGAGTTCTGGGGCGACGAGGTGGAGGAGATCCGCACCTTCGCCGTGGCCGACCAGCGCACCATCGAACAGGTGCCGCAACTCTGGGCACCGCCCTGCCGGGAGCTGCTGCTCACCCCGGCCGTCCGGGAGCGGGCCGCCGAGCTGGCCGGGCAGCACCCCGAGCTGGCCGAGATCCTGGACAAGCTGGCCGGCGGCATACCGGTGGAGGGCATGGAGTCCCTCGCCCCGGCGCTGATCGGCGACGACTCGATGGAGTTGCTGCTGGACTGCATGCCCGAGGGCACGCATGTCCTGCTCTGCGACCCGGAGCGGATCCGCACCCGGGCGCACGACCTGGTGCGTACCTCTGAGGAGTTCCTCCAGGCCAGCTGGGCCGCCGCGGCCGTCGGCGGCCAGGCCCCGATCGACCTCGGCGCCGCCGCCTTCCGCACCCTGGCCGACGTCCGCGCGGCCGCCGCCACGCGGCGCCGGCCCTGGTGGACACTGTCCCCGTTCGGGATGGCCGACGACCTTCATTCGGTCCGGAGTGCCGGCCACCGGCGCGGAGGCCGAATTATGGCCGAGCCGGACGCCGCCCCGGAGCGGCAGCCGTGGGAGGACGCGCCGGAGGCGGTCGACGTCACCCCCGACGACGCCATCGCGGTGAGCCTGAGCGCCCAGCCCGCGCCGCTCTATCACGGCGAGACCGACCGGGTGGTGGCCGACCTGACGCGCTGGACCGGTGAGGGCTGGTCGGTCGCGCTGGTCTTCGAGGGGCACGGCCCCGCCCACCGGGCCGTCGAGGTGCTCCGCGACGGTGGCCTGGGCGCCCGGATGACCGAGCAGGTCCCGGACGCGCCCGTGTCGGGCGAGGTCCTGGTCACCTGCGGCAGCCTCACCGGCGGCTTCGTCGACGAGGCGGCCCGGTTCGTGCTGCTCACCGGCAGCGACGTCACCGGTGGCCGGGGCGTCTCCACCCGGGACATGCGCAAGATGCCGAGCCGGCGGCGCAACACGATCGACCCGTTGGAGCTGCGGGCCGGCGACCACGTGGTGCACGAGCAGCACGGCATCGGCCGGTACGTGGAGCTGGTGCAGCGTACGGTCAACGGCGCGTCGCGGGAGTACCTGGTCATCGAGTACGCCGCGAGCAAGCGCGGCCAGCCCGGCGACCGTCTCTTCGTCCCCACCGACCAGCTCGACCAGCTCAGCCGGTACGTCGGTGGTGAGCAGCCGACGCTGCACAAGATGGGCGGCTCGGACTGGCAGAAGTCCAAGGCGCGGGCCCGCAAGGCGGTCAAGGAGATCGCCGCCCAGCTCATCCAGCTCTACGCCGCCCGCAAGGCGTCCAAGGGGCACACCTTCGGCCCGGACACCCCGTGGCAGCGGGAACTGGAGGACGCCTTCCCCTGGCAGGAGACGCCCGACCAGCTCGCCGCCATCGAGGAGGTCAAGCGGGACATGGAGCAGAGCGTCCCGATGGACCGGCTGATCTGCGGCGACGTCGGCTACGGCAAGACCGAGATCGCGGTACGCGCGGCGTTCAAGGCGGTGCAGGACGGCAAGCAGGTGGCCGTGCTGGTGCCCACCACCCTGCTGGTGCAGCAGCACTACAACACGTTCGCCGAGCGGATGAGCCAGTTCCCGGTGACGATCCGGCAGCTCTCCCGGTTCCAGACGCCGAAGGAGGCCGAGCAGACGCTCGCGATGGTCGCCGACGGCACCTCCGACATCGTCATCGGCACCCACCGACTACTGGCGGCTGCCACCCGCTTCAAGTCGCTCGGGCTGGTCATCGTCGACGAGGAGCAGCGGTTCGGTGTCGAGCACAAGGAGCACCTGAAGTCGATGCGGGCCGCCGTCGACGTGCTGAGCATGTCGGCGACCCCGATCCCGCGCACCCTGGAGATGGCGATCACCGGCATCCGGGAGATGTCCACCATCGCCACCCCGCCGGAGGAGCGGCATCCGGTGCTCACCGCCGTCGGGGCGCAGGACGACCGGCAGGTGGCCGCCGCCATCCACCGCGAGTTGCTCCGTGACGGACAGGTCTTCTACCTGCACAACCGGGTCGAGTCGATCGAGCGGGCGGCCCGCCGGCTGCGCGAGCTGGTGCCCGAGTCCCGGGTCGCGGTGGCGCACGGCCAGATGGGCGAGGACGCCCTGGAGAAGGTCATGGTCGGCTTCTGGGAGAAGGAGTTCGACGTCCTGGTCTGCACCACGATCGTGGAGTCCGGCATCGACATCCCGAACGCCAACACCCTGATCGTGGAGCGGGCCGATCTGCTCGGCCTGGCCCAGTTGCACCAGATCCGGGGCCGGGTGGGCCGGGGCCGGGAGCGGGCGTACGCGTACTTCCTCTATCCGCCGGAGAAGCCGCTCACCGAGCACGCGCACGAGCGGCTGGCCACCATCGCCCAGCACACCGAGTTGGGTGCCGGCATGTACGTGGCGATGAAGGACCTGGAGATCCGGGGTGCCGGCAACCTGCTCGGCGGCGAGCAGTCCGGGCACATCGAGGGCGTCGGGTTCGACCTCTACGTCCGGATGGTCGGCGAGGCGGTGCAGGCGTTCAAGGGCGAGCGTCCCGAGGAGGAGACGGACGTCAAGATCGACCTTCCGGTGGACGCGCACCTGCCGCACGACTACGTCGGCGTGGAACGGCTGCGCCTGGAGATGTACCGCAAGCTCGCCGAGGCGCGCGACGAGGAACGGCTGCGCGAGGTGGCGGCCGAGATGACCGACCGCTACGGCGAGCCGCCCGCACCGGTGCAGAACCTGATCGCGGTGGCGCGGTTCCGGCTGCTGGCCCGCCGGTACGGCCTCACCGACGTCAGCGTGCAGGGCAAGCACCTGCGCTTCGGCCCGCTGCCGCTGCCCGACTCGAAGCAGATGCGGCTCAAGCGCTACCACCCGGACTCGGTCTACAAGTCCGCGCTCGACCAGGTCAGTGTGCCCCGGCCGACGACCCGCCGGATCGGTGGCGAGCCGTTGCGCGACCAGGCTCTGCTGGAGTGGTGCGCGCAGCTGCTCTCCGACGTCCTCGGCGCCCCGGCGGTGCCTGCGGGTGCGGGTGCCACCGGTGGGTAGGGGGCATGAGAGAGTGACGGGCATGCGTGCTCGCCGTCTTGTCGCCGTCGCCAGCGTGGCGGTCGGCCTCGTCGCCCTCTCCGGTTGCCGTTCCGAGCCCGGTGTCGCCGCGTACGTCGGTGACCACCGGATCACCGAGGACGCCGTCACCGAGGTCATCGACGACGCCCGGGCCAAGAACCCGGAGCCGACCGAGGCGGCCGAGCAGGTGCCCGGCCAGCAGCAGGTACGCCTGCCCGGGCGCAGCGAGGTGGTGAGCACCCTGGTGCTCGGCCAGGTCTGCGAGCGGATCTCCGCCGCCGAGGGTTACCGCCCCCAGGGGCAGGCCGAGGCGGCGCAGGTGGCCCAGCAGCTCGGCATCAGCCCCGAGGCCACGTACGCGCGGCAGGTCGCCGAGCTGTACACCTGTCTCTCCGGCATCCCGGTCGGCTCGCCGGTGGCGCCGACCGAGCAGGATCTGACCGAATTGGTCGCGGCGGGCAAGCGGGCCGGTGCGGTACCCGCCGACGTGACCGTCGAGCAGGCCGCCCCGCAGCTCGACGGTGAACAGCTCCGGCAGGCGCTGGCGACCCGCAACGCCCTCTCCGAGGCGGTCGACACGTACGACGTGACGGTCAACCCGCGCTACCGTCCGCTGCAGTTCCCGGTGCTCAGCTTCGCCGGCCAGGCGGTGGCGGTGGGTGTGCCGCTGGGTGAGCCCGGTTCCGACGCGGTCACCGACGTCTCCACCCCGAGGCCGGTGCAGACCGGCCCGGCAGACAGCTGACCGTGCCTCGGATCGTCCTGCTGGTTACCTCACCCCGGTTGCCGGCCGGTCTGCTGACGGCGACCGCCTGGGACGTCGTACGCGCCGCACCGGTGCTCGCCGGAGCGGAGAGCGAGCTGACCACGGCCCTGCGGGTGGCGGGCGCCGATCTGCGGGTCCTCGACGGGCCGGCGGTGCCCGCGTTGCTGGAGGCGTCGGCGACGCACGA
Source organism: Verrucosispora sp. NA02020 (assembly GCF_013364215.1). Classification (NCBI taxonomy): domain Bacteria; kingdom Bacillati; phylum Actinomycetota; class Actinomycetes; order Micromonosporales; family Micromonosporaceae; genus Micromonospora; species Verrucosispora sp. NA02020. Next base: position 1,070,222 of record NZ_CP054923.1, read on the forward strand.
GACCGTGGTGTGGTTGGCCGGTCCCGCCGGCGACGAGTCGCTGGCCCGGGAGCTGGGGTTGCGGCTGGCCCGCGAGCCGGGGCTGGCGGAGCTGGAGCTGATGTACGGCTCGTGGGATCCGCCGGGTGCCCGGCTGCTCGACGCGGTTGCGGTGCTGGACCGGCTGCTCTCGCCGGGCGGCGATCCGTGGAAGCGGGCGCAGACCCATCAGAGTCTGGCCGGTTTCCTGCTGGAGGAGTGCTACGAGGCGTACGACGCGATCGGCGCCGGGGACACCGACGCGCTGCGCGAGGAACTGGGTGACGTGCTGCTCCAGGTGGTGCTGCACGCCCGGTTGGCCGAGGAACTGCCCGAGGGTGAGCGGTGGACCGTCGACGACGTGGCCGGTGGCCTGGTCGACAAGATGGTCCGGCGTAACCCGCACGTCTTCGCGGACGCCCAGGCGGGCAGCCTGGAGGAGATCACCGCGAGCTGGGAGCGGATCAAGCAGGCCGAGAAGTCCCGCGACTCGGTGCTCGACGGCATCGCGGTGAGTCAGCCCGCGCTGGCGCTGGCCGCCCAGATCCTGGAACGCGCCGCCCGAGCCGGGCTCGGTGTCGCGCTGCCGTCGCCGGACGCCCAGCCGGATGCCGAGGCCGCCCTGGGTGCCGCCCTGCTGACCGCCGTCGCCGAGGCCCGTGACGCCGGGCTGGACCCGGAGACCGCCCTGCGTCGCGTCACCCTCGCCCACGCCGAGTCCATCCGCAAGGCCGAGTCCCCCTCCCGCTGAGGCACCGGCACTCCCCGGATCGTGGCAGTGTGGCTGGCGCTGCCCCGGCGTGTCGAACAGCTACGCTGCCACGCTCCTCTTGAGGGAAGGCATGGCGCGGACGAGGGCGGGCGGAGGCTGGGGGTGGGTCGGGTGGTTAGGGTCGGGGGGTGGAGAAGTTCGAGGTGGTGGCGGAGCGGATCGTCGAGGCGTTGCTGGTCAGTCGGCCGGGGGTGGCCACCTCGGTCGGGGACCACCGGTACGACGACCGGTTGCCGGATCTCTCCGCCGACGCGGTGGCGGCCGACCGGGCCATGCTCGTGGACGCGGCCAGCGTGCTGTGCGAGATCGACCCGGACCCGGGTGACGTCGAGGAGCAGGTGGATCACGCACTGCTCGCGGCGGCTGTCGACCGGGAACTCTTCGAGCTGACCGAGATCCGGGCACACGAGTGGGACCCGCTCGCGCACAATCCCGGTCCGTTGCTGCACGCCCTCGTCGCCCGGCCGTACGCGCCGATCGAGGAGCGGCTGACCGCGCTCGCCGGCCGGCTCGGCGCCGTACCGGACGCGTTGGCGACCGCGCGGGCGACGCTGCGCGACATGCCCCGGATCCACGCCGAGACGGCGGTCGGGCAGTTCACCGGTGCCGCCGCGCTGGTCCGGGACGAGGTGCCGGAACTGCTCGCGCAGGCTCCGGCACTGGCCGACCGGATCGAGCCGGCGGCGACTGCGGCGATCGCCGCGCTGGAGGAGTTCGTCGCCTGGCTGCGTCTCGGGTTGGCCGCCGACGACGGGTCGGGGCGGGATCCCCGGTTGGGGCGGCGGCGCTGGGAGGCGCGCCTGTGGCACACGCTCGACACCGAGTTGGGCGCGGCCGAGATCCAGCGGCGGGCCTGGGCAAACCTGGACCGGGTCGGCGAGGAGATCCGCGCGGCGGCGGTCGAGCTAGTCGGTGGTCCGGCCGACGACGAGACGGTACGCCGCGCGTTGGACCTGCTCGCCGCCGAGCACCCGGACGACCACACCATCGTCGACCTGGCCTCGATCACGATGGACGAGGCGAGTGACTTCGTCCGCGCGTACGACCTGGTGAGCGTGCCGGAGGACCCCTGCGTGATCCAGGTGATGCCGCAGTTCGCGCGCGGCGTGGCGGTGGCCTACTGCGACGCGCCGGGCGCGCTGGAGATCGCCGACCTGCCCACGTTCTACTGCATCGCGCCGGCTCCGACGGACTGGTCGGCGCACCGGGTGGAGTCGTTCTACCGCGAGTACAACGATCACATGATCAGGAACCTGACCGTGCACGAGGCGATGCCGGGTCACTTCCTCCAGCTCGCCCACGCCCGTCGGCACCGGGGCACGACCCGGGTCCGGGCGCTGACCCGGTCGGGTCCGTTCGTCGAGGGTTGGGCGGTCTACGCCGAGGAGCTGATGGCCGGGCACGGGTTCGGCGGGCTACCGGTGCGGTTGCAGCAGCTCAAGATGCAGTTGCGGATGACCCTCAACGCGTTGCTGGACCAGTTGGTGCACGCCGAGGAGGTGCCCGAGGCGGAGGCGATGGCGCTGCTGACCGGGCGGGGCTTCCAGGAGGAGGGTGAGGCGGCCGGCAAGTGGCGCCGCTCGCTGCTCACCTCGGCCCAGCTCTCCACCTACTTCGTCGGGTACGCGGAGGTCGCCGACATCGCCGGGGCCCGCCCGTCCGAGGTGCCCCTGCGGGACTGGCACGACGAGATGCTGGCGCACAACTGCCCGCCGCCGCGCCACCTGCGTACCCTCCTGGGGGTGTGAGGCCGCCGTTGGTGGGACCAGCCGAGCTGTCACCGCTCAGCCCGTCCGCAGCAGCCCACCCGGCGGATCATCGATCCAGGAGCCGGATGGCCAGGGCGACCAGGGCGCAGCCGGCCAGCCCGATCACCGCGGCGACGGTACCGGAGAGGATCGGGCCGGCGGTCCACGCGGCGCTGCGTACCCGGATCGCCATGGTCCCCATGCCGATCGCGCTGCTCAGGACGAACACGAGCGCCCCGAAAGCGATGGCGGCGAAGAGGATCAGGTCTTCCCAACCGTCCACGCCGGTTCGGGACTGCCAGGCGACCCAGCCGACGAAGGCGATGTAGAGCACCGCGTACCACGCTGGCACGGTGACGATCGCGACGACCCGGTCGCGGCGGCTGCGGAGCTGGCCGGGGGCCGGACGCTGAGTTTCGGTCATGGTGTCACTGTGGCCACCGCGGGCCGGTCGGCGCGTGAGTAGCACTACTCAGGCGCGCTTCTGGGGTGAGAAGTGCGAAATGCTTAGGAATCGCTCGGTCGGCGGTCCACCACGCCGGCGCCCGGCGGCAGCTCGAACGCCGCGCCGTCGACCTGCTCCTGGTAGCGGCTCAACGCCAGCTCCACCGGTACGCCGTCGATCTGGCCGGTGAAGCTGCCGAGCACGCCCTCTCCGGTCACGCAGGCGTTGAAGCTCCCGGCCGTCTGGCGGACGTCGACGCAGGTGGCGTGGTGTCCGGCGACGGTGGTCTCGCTCTGGGTGATGACCGCTCCGGGGTCCAGCGCGGCACTGGTCAGCAGGCCCATCACCAGCGGCGGCGTGACCAGGCCCTCGCGTTCGGCGGCGGCGAAGACGACCACCGGCGGCTTGCTGTTCGGGGCGGGCGGCGCTTCGAGCGTGCAGACCGTGCGCCCGTCGTCGGCCTCGCAGCGGGTGGTCGCCTCGGCGGTGGCGGTCAGCTTGCCGTCCGGCCACTCGTACGCGGACCGGGCCGGGTCCTGGGACTGGTTGATCGACGCGGTGCGTCCGCCCGCGAGTTGGTACTGCGCCGAGTAGGTCAACTCCAGCGCCCGGTCGATCCGGGCGGCGAGGTCGTTGACCACGTCGGCCCGTCCCATGGCCCGTCCGGCGTCGTCCAGAGCCTGACAGCCGGTGACGGTGAGCAACGCAATGACCGACACGGCGAGCGTACGGAGGGTGGTCGAAGCGGCGGGCATGGCGCCAAGCCTGATCGATCAGGTCCCGCTCGTGCAAACCCGTTGCCGGTTGACGCACGAGAATTCGGGAATGTCCGACCCGTCGGCGCTCACGGAGCGGGTCGCGGCCCGCCCGGTCGCGGTGCGGCGGAACGGGGACCGATACGCTGCGTTCAACACCTGCCTCAGCCGCACCGTCGCGGCCCATACCGCACGAGACGACACGAACGAGGAGCGACTCAGTGGCAACCATCGAGGTAATCGAGGCTCGGGAGATCCTGGACTCGCGGGGTAACCCGACGGTCGAGGTCGAGGTCGGGCTGGACGACGGCACGATCTCCCGAGCGGCGGTGCCCTCCGGCGCCTCCACCGGCGCCTTCGAGGCGGTCGAGCTGCGCGACGGTGACAAGGGCCGCTACCTGGGCAAGGGAGTGGAGAAGGCGGTCGCCAACATCGAGGACCGCATCGTCGACCAGCTCATCGGGTACGACGCCAGCGAGCAGCGGGTGATCGACCAGAAGATGCTGGACATCGACGGCTCCGACAACAAGGGCGAGCTGGGCGCGAACGCCATCCTCGGCGTCTCGCTGGCGGTGGCCAAGGCGGCGGCCGGCAGTGCCGGGCTGAGCCTCTTCCGTTACCTGGGCGGGCCGAACGCGCACCTGCTCCCGGTGCCGATGATGAACATCCTCAACGGCGGGGCGCACGCCGACAGCAACGTCGACATCCAGGAGTTCATGATCGCGCCGATCGGCGCGCCGAGCTTCCGGGAGGCGCTGCGCTCGGGTGCCGAGGTCTACCACGCGCTCAAGACCGTGCTGAAGAAGAAGGACCTGTCGACCGGGCTCGGTGACGAGGGCGGCTTCGCCCCGAACCTGCCCACCAACGCCGCCGCGCTCGACCTGATCGCCGAGGCGGTGGAGAAGGCCGGCTACACGCTCGGCACCGACATCGTCTTCGCCCTGGACGTGGCCGCCACCGAGTTCTTCTCCGACGGGCGGTACACGTTCGAGGGTGTCGCCAAGAGCGCCGAGGAGATGAGCGAGTACTACACCAAGCTCGCCGACGCGTACCCGATCGTGTCGATCGAGGACCCGCTGGCCGAGGACGACTGGACCGGCTGGCAGACGCTGACCACCGCGATCGGTGACCGGGTCCAGATCGTCGGCGACGACCTGTTCGTCACCAACCCGCAGCGCATCGCCCGGGGCATCGCCGAGCGGGCGGCGAACGCGGTGCTGGTGAAGGTCAACCAGATCGGCTCGCTGACCGAGACCCTGGACGCGGTCGACCTGGCCCACCGGGCCGGCTTCATGTGCATGATGAGCCACCGGTCCGGCGAGACCGAGGACACCACCATCGCCGACCTCGCGGTGGCCACCGGCTGCGGCCAGATCAAGACCGGTGCCCCGGCCCGCTCCGACCGGGTGGCCAAGTACAACCAGCTCCTGCGCATCGAGGAGGAGCTGGGCGACGCGGCGCGGTACGCCGGTGCGGGCGCCTTCCCGCGTTACCGTTCCGCCTGACGGGTGGTGAACCTCGGGGGAGGGGTGTGATGCAGCAGCGCCGCACGCCGGGTGGTCAACGTCCGGCCCGCCGGCCGGGACGCACCGGTCGGCCCGGCGTCGGCCGGGAGGGCGGAGGTGTCCGCGCCGAGTCGCGTACCACCGCCGGCCGGTCGCCGTCGGCTGCCCGCGGTGCCGAGGGCGTACGCTCCGCGAAGCGGCCCGCCGCCGCCCGGCGTACCGCCGCAGGCGGCGTCACCCGGCTCTCCGCACCCCGATCCCGAGGTCTCACCGGCCGGGCCACCGTGCTCGTCGCGGTGCTGATCGCGCTCGCCCTCGCCTACACGTATCCGGTCCGGGTCTATCTCGACCAGCAGGCCGACATCGAGCGGATGGAGTCCTCGCAGGATGCCCAGCGCAAGCTGATCGCCGAGCTGACCGAGGAGGCCGAGAAGTGGCAGGACGACGCGTTCATCGAGGCCAAGGCGCGGGAGCGGTTCTTCATGACCCGGCCCGGTGAGAAGTTGGTGGTGCTGCTCGACGACCCGGCCGGCGCCGCCCGGGACGCCGGCACCGCCGAGCCCGGCACCCCGTCCGTGCCGGACCGCTGGTACGACACGCTCTGGTCGAGCGTGCGCGCCGCCGACGCGACCCCGACCGCCGACTGAGCACCGACCCACCCCGCACGAACGAGAGATGGCACCCGTGACTGTCGTACCACCGCAGGAGCCGGCGGCGGCCTCCGTACCCCCACCGAAGCGGGAACCGGCCACGGAGGCCGACCTCGCCGCGGTGGCCGCGCAGCTCGGACGCCCGCCGCGCGGCACCCGGGCGGTGGCGCACCGCTGCCCGTGCGGCCTGCCCGACGTGGTGGAGACGACGCCCCGACTGGCCGACGGCACTCCCTTCCCGACGCTGTACTACCTCACCTGCCCCCGCGCGACCGCAGCGTGCAGCCGGCTGGAGTCGGCCGGGTTGATGCGGGAGATGGCCGACCGGCTGGCCGACGACCCGGAGCTGGCCGACCGCTACCGGGCCGCGCACGAGGACTACCTCGCCCGGCGGGAGTCGATCGGCCAGGTCCCCGAGATCGCCGGCATCTCGGCCGGCGGGATGCCCGGCCGGGTGAAGTGCCTGCACGTCCATCTCGGTCACGCGCTCGGCGCCGGGTCCGGCGTGAACCCGTTCGGTGACGAGACGCTGGACCTGGTCGAGCCCTGGTGGGCGGCCGGCCGGTGCGTCGACGTGCCGGACGCCGAGTGAGCGGCGCGCCCGCTCCGGACGGGTCCGACGACATCCTGGTCCGGCCCGCCCGCACCGCCGACGTACGCGCCATCCGCCGGCTGGTGGACACCTACACCGACGACCGGCGGCTGCTCAGCAAGGCCACCGTCACGCTCTACGAACACGTGCAGGAGTTCCGGGTCGCCAGCCGGGTCGCCGACGGCGCGGTGGTGGGCTGCGGCGCGCTGCACGTGATGTGGGAGGACCTGGCCGAGATCCGGACGGTGGCGGTCGACCCGACCTGTCGGGGCCGCCGGATCGGGCACCGGATCGTGGCCGAGCTGATCGAGGCGGCGCGGGACCTGGGCATCGCCCGGATCTTCGTCCTCACCTTCGAGACCCGGTTCTTCGGCTCGTTCGGCTTCACCGAGATCGACGGCGCCCCGGTGCCGAACCCGGTCTACGAGCAGTTGCTGCGCTCGTACGACGAGGGGGTCGCCGAGTTCCTCGACCTGGAACGGGTCAAGCCGAACACGCTGGGCAACACCCGGATGCTGCTGCGCCTCTGAGGCCGGGTGCCCGGTCGGCACGCCACTGTAGGGTGACCGTCGTGACGACGCGTGTGGCCGCCATCGACTGTGGCACCAACTCGATCCGGTTGCTGGTCGCCGAACTGCCCGACCCGTCGGACGGGTCGTCCGCGCCGCTGCGCGACGTGTCCCGGCGGATGGAGATCGTCCGGCTGGGTCAGGGTGTCGACGCCACCGGCCGGCTCGCCCCCGAGGCGATCGAGCGGACCCGGGTCGCGCTCGCCGACTACGCCGCCGAGATCGAGAAGCTCGGTGTGGAGCGGGTGCGGATGTGCGCCACCTCGGCCAGTCGGGACGCGGAGAACGCCGCCGAGTTCCGGGACATGGTGCAGCAGACGCTGGGCGTGGCGCCGGAGGTGGTCAGCGGCGACGAGGAAGCCCGGCTCTCCTTCACCGGCGCCGTACGCGGCCTGCCCTCCGACGCCCGGTCGCCGTTCCTCGTGGTGGACATCGGCGGCGGCTCCACCGAGTTCGTGGTGGGCAGCCGGGAGGGCGGCGTCGACGCGGCGATCTCGATGGACATCGGCTGCGTCCGGATGACCGAGCGGCACCTGCACGGTGACCCGCCCGGGCTGGACGAGATCGCCGCCGCGCAGGCCGACATCGCGGTGGCGGTCGACCGCGCGCTGACGGTGGTGCCGGGACGTGGGGCGGCCACGCTGGTCGGGCTCGCCGGGTCGGTCACCACCGTGGTCGCGATCGCCCAGGGCCTCACCGGGTACGACCCGACCCGCATCCACCACGCCCGGGTGTCCTACGACCGGGTGGCGCAGGTGACCGCCGAGCTGCTGGCGGCGGATCGGGAGCAGCGGTTGGCGATCCCGGTGATGCATCCGGGCCGGGCCGACGTGATCGATGCGGGCGCGCTCGTCCTCCGAGTGATCATGGAACGGGCCGGCATGGACTCGGTCGTCGCCTCCGAGCACGACATCCTCGACGGCATCGCGTGGAGCCTGGCGCAGCCCACGACCTGAGGCACGCGAACGGGAGGTGAACACCACTGCTCCCGCATCTTCCTAGCGACGGTCACCGCGTGGCAGGCTACCGACACGTACGACCACTGGGCGACCAGCCAGCGTTGACTGACCGCTAGGAGGATGGGCCGATGGGCGAGATGGTTACTTATCGTGGCGACGGAGGTACCGGCGAGGGGTACCTCGCGGTGCCCGCCAGTGGCACGGCCAGCCCTGCGGTCATCGTCATCCAGGACTGGTGGGGCCTGGTGCCGCAGATCCGGTCGGTGGTGGACCGCTTCGCCGAGGCGGGTTTCGTCGCGCTGGCGCCGGACTTCCGGCACGGCGAGCCGGCGGGCAAGCCGAGCGAGCCCCGACGGCTGTTGAACGGCCCGCAGATGGACGAGGCGGCACGCGAGATCGCGGTGGCCGCCGAGTACCTCGCCGGGCGTTCCGAGGTGACCGGGAAGGTCGGCTGCGCGGGTTTCTGCGCCGGGGCGAGCCTGGCGCTCTGGGCGGCCAGCCACTCCGAGCGGATCGTCGCCGCCGCCGCGTTCTATCCCCGGCTGCCCTGGGAGGGCATGCGTCCGGAGTGGACCGACTACGCCGGCAAGGACGCCCTCGTGCACTGCTCCGAGGCGGACGGCACCTCCACCGACCCGGGGGTCCAGACGGTACGCCGGGCGATCGAGAACGCCGGTGGCACCTGCCAGTTGCACGACTACCCGGGCACCGCGCACGCCTTCTTCAACGAGGACCGGCCGGAGAAGTTCGACCTGCGTGCCGCCACCAGCGCCTGGGCCCGCACCCTCGAACTGTTCCGGGCCAAGCTTGGCTGAGTCGCGTACCCCGGCCGACGTGGTCGCCCGCGCCGCGCGGGCGACCGATCTCGCCGACCTCGACGCGGCCGTCGCCGACTGCTTCGCCTGCCCCCGGCTGGTCGACTGGCGGGAGGAGGTGGCGCGGACCAGACGTGCCGCCTTCCGCGACCAGGAGTACTGGGGTCGACCGGTGCCCGGTTTCGGCGCCCCCGAGGCCCGGATCGCCGTGCTCGGGCTCGCGCCGGCGGCGCACGGCGGCAACCGCACCGGCCGGGTCTTCACCGGCGACCGCTCCGGCGACGTGCTCTTCGCCGCGCTGCACCGCGCCGGCCTGGCCAACCAGCCGACCAGCGTGTCCGCCGACGACGGACTGACCCTGCGGGACACCCGGATCTTCGCGGCGGTGCGGTGCGCCCCGCCGGAGAACAAGCCGAGCCCGGCCGAGCGGGACACCTGCGCGCCCTGGTCGTACCGGGAGGTCGACCTGATCCGGCCGACGCTGCGGGTGGTGGTCGCGTTGGGTGCCTTCGCCTGGGCCGCGTGGTGGCCGATGTTGCGCCACGTGTACGGCGTCCGTCCGCCCAGCCCGCGACCGTCGTTCGGCCATGGGGCACACTGGTCCGGCACGGCCGTACCGGAACTGCTCGGTTGCTACCACGTCAGCCAGCAGAACACCTTCACCGGACGGCTGACACCAGGAATGCTTGACGATGTGTTCGCCCGGGCGAGACAACTGGCCGGGCTGGACTGACGCTGCGGGGTGGTGGAGATGGCGGACGTGACGCAGACGAGCCCGCCGTACGCCCTGGTGGAGCGAAGGTAGGTCGGAGTGGACCTGCTGCGCAAGTGGTGGCCCGTCACCGCGGTGATCGGCCTGCTCGCCCTCGTCACGCTGGCCGCCGCGCACTCGTCGATCGGCGCGAGCCGGGTCCCGCCGGCCGTGCAGGACGCCCCGTTCGTCCTGGAGTACCCGACCGACGATCCGCGTCCCTCGATCCCGGCCGAGCCGCGCGAGGCCGCCGAGCAGACCCGGACCGAGATCCCGCCCTGGCTCGGCACGGTGGCGTTGGCGCTGCTCGGCGTCGTCCTGCTCGTGGTCATCGGCTATCTCGCCTGGACGGTGATCCGTGGCATGGCGCGCCGGGTCACCCGGCGACTGCCCGCCCGTCCGGCTCGCCGCAGCGCCGCAGGCACCGCCCGCGAGGTGGTCGCCGCAGTCGACGCCGGCCTGGTCGACCTGGACGACCGCGCCACCGACCCGAGGACCGCGGTGATCGCCTGTTGGGTCCGCCTCGAAGAGGCCGCCGCCGGTGTCGGGGTGCCCCGGCTGGCCGGCGACACCCCGACCGACCTGGTCACCCGGCTGCTGCGCGGCGACTCCGCGAACGGGGTGCCGGCTATCGTCAGCGCCGACGTGCTGGCCGAGTTGGCACACGTCTACCGCGAGGCGCGGTACGCGACCCGCCCGGTCGACGAGCGCACCCGCGACCAGGCCCGCGCCGCCCTGCGCCGGTTGCGCGGCGAACTCGCGGCCACCGTCGAGCGGGACGTGATGGCATGAGCAAGACCAGTATCGACGACCTGCTCAGTTTCGAGGAGGAACGGCCGGTCCAGCAGGAGGCGCCCCGGGGTGGGCGGCTGCGGAGCGTCGTCGGGTTCCTCGCCGTCACCGCCGCCGCGACCGTGGTCCTGATCGCCGGGCTACGGGCGGTCGGGTTGCGGGTGTCCCTGGTGGTGCTGGTCGCCGGAGTCGTCACCGTGTTCGCGGTACGCCGTATCGTCGCCACGCTCGCCCCGCCGTCGCGCTCCGGACAGACGGGGGCGCGACCGCAGCAGCACGGGGAGGAGGACGGGATGTACAACTGGGACGCCCGGGACGCGTTGCGGACCGCGATCAACGGTTGGGAGATTCCGCTGGAGTGGTCCAAGGGCCAGCCGGAACGCTTCTCCCACATGATCCTGCCCCGCCTCGCCGAGCTGGCCGACGAGCGGCTCCGGCTCAAGCACGGCATGACCCGCGAGTCGGATCCGGGCCGGGCCCGGGCCCTGCTGGGTGAGCGACTGTCGACGTTCCTGGACACCCCGCCCCGCCGTACCCCTTCGCCGCGCGATCTCGCGGCGATCGTCGCCGAACTGGAGAAGATCTGATGAACGACGCCGGCCAGACGATGCCCCCTGCCGAGGTCGGCCGCCTCGCCCGGGCGGTGCTGGACGCGGTGGGCCAGGTCGTCGTCGGCAAGCGGGATTCGCTGGAACTCGTCCTCGCCGGCATCCTCGCCGGTGGACACGTGCTGCTGGAGGATCTGCCCGGCCTGGGCAAGACGCTCACCGCGCGGTCCTTCGCCCAGGCGCTCGGGCTGGACTTCCGTCGTCTCCAGTTCACCCCGGACCTGTTGCCCGCCGACGTCACCGGCTCGTTCCTCTACGACCAGCGCAGCGGCGACTTCACCTTCCGGGCCGGCCCGGTCTTCACCAACCTGCTGCTGGCCGACGAGATCAACCGGACCCCGCCGAAGACCCAGTCCGCCCTGCTGGAGGCGATGCAGGAGAAGCAGGTCTCGGTGGAGGGGGTCACCTACCGTCTGGACGAGCCCTTCCACGTGCTCGCCACCGCCAACCCGATCGAGTACGAGGGCACCTACCCGCTGCCGGAGGCGCAGCTGGACCGTTTCCTGCTGCGCGTGTCGTTCGGGTATCCCGATCACGAGGAGGAGTGGGAGGTGCTGCGTCGGCGGATGGCCCGCCGCCGCGAGGAGGCCGAGATCAAACCGGTCGTGGACGCCGCCACCCTGCGCTCCATGCAGGCGGCGTTGGAGGACGTGGTGGTGGAGGACTCGGTCGGCCGGTACATCGTGTCGCTGACGGCGGCCACCCGGGAGCACCCGTCGGTGCTGGTCGGTGCCTCGCCGCGTGGTTCGTTGGCCCTGCTGCTGCTGGCCCGGGTACGGGCCGTGCTCTCCGGCCGGGACTACGTGGTGCCGGAGGACGTCAAGGACGTCGCGGCACCGGCGCTCTCGCACCGGATCACGTTGCGGCCGGAGATGTGGCTGCGGCGGGTCGACCCGTCCTTCGTGGTCGGCGAGGTCCTGGACGCCACCCCCGCCCCGGCCAGTGGTGCGCTGCCCAGTTACGCCGCCGGTGGACCGGGACACTGACCCGTCGTGACCGCTCCGGACCGACCGGCCCCGCCCAGCTGGACGCCCACCGCGGCGCTCGGCCGAGCGGTGCTGCTCACCGGCCTGCTGCTGGCCGCCGCAGTGTTGTTGGGCCGGGTCGACCTGGTCGTGCTGGCGGTGCCGTTCGCGCTCGGCACCGCGTACGCGTTGCGCCGCCGACCGACCGAGCTGCCGCAGGTGTGGATCAGTGCCGACGAGGCGCACCTGGTGGAGGGCGGTGAGGTGAGCGGCACGGTCAGCGTCGGCAACCCGGGCACCGTGCCGTACGACGTGGCGGTGCTGCGTACCCGGGTCTCGCCGTGGTTGCGGGTGACCCGCGCGGCCCTCGCCGGTGGCGACGCGCCCACCGGCCGCCGCGCCTCGCCGACCGACCGGCCCTTCGTCACCTCGGTCAGCCCGGACACCGCAGTCGACCTGGAACTCTCCGGCACCGCGCTGCGGTGGGGGCGGCACCGGATCGGGCCGGCCGGTGCCCGGGTCGCCGCCGGGCAGGGTCTGCTGACGTCCCGCGCGGTGTACGCCGAGCCGATCAGGTCCAGGGTGTACCCGAAGACCGAGCCGTTCGACGCCGTCGAGGCGATGCCCCGGGCCGCAGGCCTGGTCGGCGCGCACCATTCGCGCCGGCCCGGCGAGGGCGGCGAGCTGGCCGGTGTCCGTGTGTTCGCCCCCGGTGACCGGCTGCGTCGCATCGACTGGCGGGTGTCGCTGCGGGCCCGGCAACTGCACGTGGCGTCCACCCTCTCCGACCGGGACGCCGAGGTGGTCGTGCTGCTCGACGTGCTCGCCGAGGCGGGACGTTCCGGCGGGGTCGCCGGCACCGCCTCGGTGCTGGACACGACGGTGCGGGCCGCCGCCGCCATCGCCGAGCACTACCTGCACCGGGGCGACCGGGTGGCGTTGCTGGAGTACGGCCCGAGCGCCCGGCGCCTGCGTCCGGCCACCGGACGCCGCCAGTACCTGACGGTCCTGGAGTGGCTGCTGGACGTGAAGGCGCAGTCCTCTCCGCACGAGCCCTACGACCAGGTGTTCGGGCCGCAGGTGCTCTCCGCCGACGCACTGGTGGTGGTGCTCACGCCGCTGCTGGAGGAGCGGTCGGCGCAGATGCTGGCCCGGCTGGCCCGCTCGGGCCGGTTCGTGGTCGCGGTGGACACCCTGCCGTCCGACCTCACCCCGCCGACCGACCGGGGCTGGGCCGAGGTGGCGTACCGGCTGTGGCGGCTGGACCGGGACACGATGATCGCCCAGCTTCGCGAGCACGGGGTGCCGGTGGTGCCCTGGGCCGGTGCGGGCAGCCTCGACCAGGTGCTGCGGGACGTGGCCCGGCTGGCCACCGCACCCCGGGTGGGTGGCCGGTGATCGCACGGCTCAAGGCGGTACGAACGGCGGCCGTCCGGATCACCCTGGCCCCCGTCCTGGTGCGTCTCGGCGTCTTCCTCGTCACCTTCGCCGGACTGCTGCTGTCGTACCCCGTCCAGATGCTCCAGGGGCCGACGCTCGGTGCGTTGGCCGTGGTCGCGGTGGCGCCCGCGCTCTCGCCGCACCGGTTCTGGCCGAGTTTCGCCGCGCTGGTCACGGTCGCCGGCTGGGTGCTCGCCACCGACCTGCACGGGCGACCGATCGCGTTGTGGCGGCTGCTGACCGTGGCGGCGCTGCTCTACCTCGCGCACACGGTGACCGCCCTGGCGGCGCTGCTGCCGTACGACGCCGCAGTGGACCCGGACCTGATCGTGCGTTGGCTCACACGGGCGGGCGTAGTGGTGCTCGCCACGTCGGTCCTCGGGGTGCTGCTCGTCGAATTGGCCCGGGTCGGCGGCGACGGCACCGGCCGGATTCCCGTCACCATCGCCGGTCTGCTGGTGGTAACCGGGTTGACCGCGATGCTGGCCTGGCTGCTGCGACGCAGGTGAACGGCGGTTCTGCCGGGGCCGCCGGGGCCTGTGGGGCCGCAGTGATACGTCCGGTTTCGTCCCTGCGGTAGCGCGGGTCACACTCAGGTTGTGCTCGGTCACAGAAGGGTGCCGCGAGCGGGGTTACCGGGGCTGGCGCGGGAAAGATGTAAGTGTGAATCCGAAGCGGATCCTTGTGGTGGGTGCCGGGCACGTCGGGCTCTACGCGGCCCTGCGCCTGTCGAAGAAGCTCAGCTCTCGTGAGGCCGAGGTCATCGTCGTCGACCCGCAGCCGCACATGACCTACCAGCCGTTCCTCCCCGAGGCGTCGGGAGGGAACATCTCTCCGCGGCACTCCGTGGTGCCGCTGCGTCGCGAGCTGCGCAAGTGCACGGTGGTGGCCGGTGCGGTGACCCGTATCGAGCACGACCGCAAGACCGCCACCGTGCAGCCGATCATCGGCCCGCCGCGCGAGATCGCGTACGACCACGTCGTGGTCGCACCGGGTTCGGTCTCCCGGACCCTGCCCATCCCGGGCCTGCACGAGCACGGCATCGGGTTCAAGACCATCGGTGAGGCCATCTATCTGCGCAACCACGTGTTGGAGCAGTTGGACGTGGCGGCCGCGACGACCGACCCGGAGGTACGGCGCCGCGCCCTCACCTTCGTCTTCGTCGGTGGCGGGTACGCCGGCATCGAGGCGCTCGCCGAGATGGAGGACATGGCCCGGCACGCGCTGAAGTACTACCCGGAGCTGACGGCGTCGGACATGCGGTGGGTGCTGGTCGAGGCCACCCAACGGGTGCTTCCCGAGGTCGACCGGGACATGGGTGCCTACACCGTGCAGCAGTTGCTGAAGCGGGACATGGACATCCGGCTGGACACCCGCCTGGAGTCCTGCGTCGACGGGGTGGTCACGCTCTCCGACGGGGACAGCTTCCCCTCGGACACCATCGTGTGGACGGCGGGCGTGAAGCCGGCACCGATGCTGGACGCCACCGACTTCCCCCGCGACGAGCGGCGTCGGGTCACCTGCCGACCCACCCTCCAGGTGGTCGACGGGGACCGGGTCCTCGATGGCGCCTGGAGCGCCGGTGACTGCGCCGCCGTACCGGACCTGACCAAGCCGCCGGGCAACTTCTGCTCGCCCAGCGCCCAGCACGCGGTACGCCAGGCCCAGCGGATGGCCGACAACATCGTCGCCGTGGTCCGTGGCGAGCAGCCGGTCGACTACAAGCACAAGCACGCCGGCAGCGTGGCGAGCCTCGGCCTGCACAAGGGCGTGGCCCAGGTCTACGGCATCAAGATGACCGGCTGGCCGGCGTGGTTCATGCACCGGACGTACCACATGAGCCGGATCCCCTCGTTCAACCGCAAGGTCCGGGTGGTGGTCGACTGGACGTTGGCGTTCTTCCTCAAGCGTGAGGTGGTCGCCCTCGGTCAGTTGCACGACCCGCGCGAGGAGTTCGCCGAGGCGTCCTACCCGGGCTCCAAGGCGTAGTGGTCCGAGCCCGCGCGGCCCACCGGCCGCGCGGGCTCAGACCCGCCAGATCCAGGCGTCGGCCACCCGGCTGGACGGCCCGTAGAGCGCCTCCAGGGTCAGCCGCAGGCTGTCCGCGTGCGCCGTGGCGACCGCCAGCACCACGCAGGAGACACCCCAGTGCCGCACGTCCTCGGCGGCCCGGCGGCGCTGGTTCGCACCGACCACCGGCCGTAGACCGCTCCGGGCCACCTCGGCGAGCAGCGTGGAGGTGGGCCGTGGGGCCACTCCCATCGCGGCGCTGCCGCCCCGGCCGTGCGGGCCGATGAAGAACCCCTCCGGCATGCCGAAGGCGGCGTCGGCGGCCGTCGACCACCGCATCGGCCAGGGGTCCTTCGGCGTCGCCAACGGCACCGGCATCAGCACCCCGCCCGGTTCGACGCAGGTCCGCCAGTGCCCGGCGGTGACGAACTCGGGCACCGGCGTGCGCGCGGCGGTGGGCAGCGGCGTCGGCACCAGTGGCAGGAGCACCACACCGGCCGTCACCAGCGCCAGTCGTCGGGCGCGCCGGCCCGCGCGCAGCGCCCGGTCCAGCGCGAGCACTAGGATCGTCGCCGCCAGCGGCGGCACCGCCAGGGCGAAGCGCATCGGCAACGCACCGTCCACCACCGGCAGCCCGGCCAGCAGCGCGTACGGTCCGGGAAGGCCGGTGCCCTCGCCCCGGTGGACCACCTCGGGGCCGAGCGAGAGCGTCCCCATCACCAGGATGCCGGCGAGGCAGGCCAGCGCCAGCGGGCGCCGCCGCAGCCAGAGCGCACACCCCGCGGTGACCACCAGCAGGGGCCAGCCCAGGAAGGTGTTGTACTCCGCCGGCCCGGTGGTCAGCGCGGCCGAGCGTTCGTCACCGAGCAGGGTCAGCGGCGAGACGGCCCACCAGCTGCGCAGGTCGGCCGAGAAGTAGTGCGGGCTGAACATGCCGTCGGCGACGCCGAGCGGCCCGGCGAACTGGAGCCACAGCGGCCGGGCGAGCACCAGCAGGGCCAGCCCGGTGGCGAGCGCCATCCCGCCGACGAAGGCGGGCAGCGCGCGGCGGGTCAGGTCCCGGTCCACGACCGCCATGGTCGCGGCCATCACCAGCAGGGTGACGGCGGCGAGGAAGAGCACCTCCTCGCCGACGAACACCTGGGCGCAGACCACGGCGGCGAGCCCCACGGCGGAGGTCACCAGCCGCCGCCGGTCCGGTCCGGCCCGCCCGGTGTCGGCGGCCCGGAGCAGGCGCACCACCAGCCAGACCACGACCGGCAGCAGCCACTGGGCGGTCATGTGCAGGTGGCTGTTGGTCTGCGAGACCATCCCGGGGCCGAAGCCGCACAGCGCGCCGCCCAGGACGGCGGCCAGGCGGTGCACGCGCAGCAACCGGGCGAACAGCAGGTACCAGGCGGTCGCGGTGGCGGCCAGGTTGCCGGCGGCGAGCAGGGCGAAGCTGACCGGCGCGCCGAACACCAGGGTGACCGGTGCGAACAGCAGGCCGAGGGCGACGACCGAGGTGTTGGCCATCAGGTTCACCCCGTCCGGGGCGTTCATCCGGTCGGTGTGCAGCCCGAAATCGCCCAGCAGGGCCCGCGCGTCCACGGTCAGGAACCACTCGTAGAGGACCTGGTCCTCGGGGTTGAGGGCGAGCACCCGCCCCGTCGGGTCGGGCCAGAGCCCGTGTGTGAGCCAGCCCGCCAGCATCACGAACACCAGTCCCACCAGCAGGTCGGCCCGGTGCCGTGAGACGGCCGCCACCAGTCGGGCCCGGCGTGGCAGGCGTACCCGATCGGTGGTGCGGATCGCCCGCTCGGACACGCCGTTTTCGCGTGCGGTGGGTGCGGCGCTGCTCACGGCCTCGACCCTAGTGCGGGTGCTCCGCGCGGGACGCCGCAGCGGGCGGGAACCCGCTACCGTGGCACTGCACCACGCGTGTCGTCGCGTCGGGGTCACCCGCCCGGGTGGTGGAACGGCAGACACGGCCGCCTTAAAAGCGGCTGCCGCAAGGCGTGCGGGTTCGACCCCCGCCCCGGGCACTCTCAGGGTTCCCTCAGCATTCCGATCGACATCGCGCTGCTCCGGCCGTCTACTCTTGTAGCGCGCGTTGACGTGCCACGACCCCCTTAGGGAGGCCAGAGAGTGAAGACTTCGAACCCGGTGCTCGCCCGGCTCGGCCAGGCGGCCGAGCGGGAGCGTGCCGCCGGGTACGCCCCGACCGGGCCGTACGGACAGCCCGGATACCCCCAGCAGCAGTACCCGCCGCAGGCCGGTTACCCCGGTGCGCCGGGTTACCCGTCCGCGCCGCCGGCGGTCACCCCCATGTCGATCGACGACGTGGTGGTCAAGACCGTCATGCTCCTGGCCATCGTCGGTGTGACCGGCGCGGCGGCCTGGGTGATGGTGCCCGACGCGCTGCTCGGCGTCGCCTGGATCGGTGCCGCCGTCGTGGGCCTTGTGCTCGGCATGATCATCTCGTTCTCCAAGATGGCGAACCCGGCTCTGGTCATCGCGTACGCGGTGGTCCAGGGCGTGCTCGTCGGCGCGGTGAGCAAGTTCTTCGAGTCGCTGTACGACGGCATCGTGGTCCAGGCGGTGACCGCCACCTTCGGTGTCTTCTTCGTGATGACCATGCTCTACCGGGCGAAGGTCATCCGGGCGACGCCGAAGTTCGTCAAGGGCATGGTCGCCGTGATGGCGGGTCTCTTCGCCGTCATGCTGATCAACCTGGTGCTGGCGATGTTCGGTGTGAACACCGGTCTGCGTGACGGCAGCCCGCTGGCCATCGGGTTCAGCATCGTCTGCATCGTGGTCGCCTCGCTGAGCTTCATCCTCAGCTTCAAGGAGGTCGAGGACGGCGTCCGGATGGGCCTGCCGCAGCGCTACTCCTGGGTCGCCGCCTTCGGCATCCTGGTCAGCCTGATCTGGCTCTACATCGAGATGCTGCGCCTGCTGAGCTACTTCCAAGGCGACGACTGATCATCGCCGCCCAGCGACCGACCGGCGCCCGCCCCACCGTGGGGCGGGCGCCGTCGTTCGTAGTCGGACCCGTCGGCGGCGGGCATGATCGCCGGTTCCCGGGCGGTGCGTACAGTGCGGGGATGGGTGATTCGCCGGGGCGGGACGAGGTGGGGCGAGGAGTCGAACTGCTGGTGCGGCAGGTCGGGCACTGGCAGCACCCCCGCTGGGCGGCCACCGCCTCCCGGGGCGACGTGTCCCGGGCGGACCTGGTGCACCGGTTGGTGCAGGAGATCGCCGACCTGGCCGCCGACGCGGAGGGGCAACCCCGGCGTACCGTGCCCCGGCTCGGCAACGACCTCGTCCTGCCCGACCAGCTCCGGGTGGTCGCCGCCGACCTGCTGGCCGCCGGCCCCACCGAGCAAGTGCTGGCGCGGGCCGCCGCCGAGGTGGCCGCGACCCGCACCGCGCTCTAGGAACCGCCTCAGTTCAGGCGTTCGAGGACCATCGCCATGCCCTGCCCGCCGCCGACGCACATGGTCTCCAGGCCGATGGTCCCGTCGTGCCACTGCAACGCGTTGAGCAGGGTGCCGGTGATCCGGGCGCCGGTCATCCCGAACGGGTGACCGACCGCGATCGCGCCGCCGGCCACGTTCAGCTTCTCCTCGGGGATGCCGAGCTGCCGGTACGACGGGATCACCTGCGCCGCGAACGCCTCGTTGATCTCCACCAGGTCGACGTCGTCGATGGCCATACCGGCACGTGCCAGCGCCTGCCGGCTGGCCTCGACCGGACCGAGCCCCATGATCTCCGGCGACAGCGCGGTGACGCCGGTCGAGACGATCCGGGCCAGCGGGGTGACACCCAACTCCTCGGCCCGTTGGGCACTCATCACGACCACGGCGGCGGCGCCGTCGTTGAGCGGGCAGCAGTTGCCGGCGGTGATCCGCCCGTCCGGTCGGAACACCGGCTTGAGCGCGGAGACCGCCTCCAGCGTCACCCCGGCACGCGGGCCGTCGTCGGCGGTGACCACGGTGCCGTCCGGAGTGGTGACCGGGGTGATCTCGCGGGCCCAGAAGCCGTCGGCGATCGCCTTCTCCGCCAGGTTCTGGCTGCGGACGCCGAAGGCGTCCATGTCGGCACGGCTGACGTCGTGCACCTGGGCCAGGTTCTCGGCGGTCTGCCCCATGGCCAGGTAGACGTCGGGCAGCGCGCCCTGCTCGCGCGGGTCGGTCCAGACCGGAGCACCGGCTTCCGTGCGGCTCCTGGAGCGGTCCCGCGCCTCGGCGAACCGGGGGTTCTCCCAGCGTCCCAGCAGGGCCTGTGCCTCCGGGGGCAGGACGTCGGAGTTGCCCCGGGCATAGCGGGAGACGGTCTCGACCCCGGCGGAGACGAAGACGTCCCCCTCACCGGCGCGGATCGCGTGCATCGCCATCCGGGTGGTCTGCAGGGACGAGGCGCAGTAGCGGGTGGTCGTGGCACCGGGCAGGCCGTCCAGGCCCATCAGGACGGCGACCACCCGGGCCATGTTGAAGCCCTGCTCACCACCGGGCAGACCGCACCCCAGGTAGAGGTCGTCGATCTCGCGTGGGTCGAGTTGGGGGATCTTGTCCAGGGCGGCCTGCACGATGGTGGCGGCGAGGTCGTCCGGCCGGACATCGCGGAGCGAACCCTTGTGGGCCCGGCCGATGGGGGAGCGGGCGGTGGCGACGATCACGGCGTCGCGGGACGACTCAATCGGCATGCGCTCACGCTAACTCGGCGGTAACTTGCAGCGGAAGTTTTCCGCCGTCGGGAAATGTCACCCCGCCACGTCGGCCTGATCGACCCAGGTCAGCGACGAGGCGTGACCGCCGCTGCGGCGACCACGGCCGGCAGCAGGGCGTGCGCCCAGACCCGGTAGCCGTCGGCGGAGGGGTGGTAGCCGTCGTGGCAGAACGTGCCCGCGTCGGCCCGGAACACCGGACCGGTCTCGGTGCCCAGGTCGACGACCGTGCCACCGGCGTCCAGGACCGCGCCGGTCTGCGCCCGCGCCACCCAGCGCCCCACCAGGCCGACGACCTGACGCAGGGGCGGGGCGATCGCGCGGACCGCCCCCAGGTCCGGGCAGGTGCCGACGACGACCTCGACGCCCGCCTGGCGCAGCCGGTGCACGGCGGCACCGAGGTAGGCAGCGGCGTCGGCCGGGCGGCGCATGCTGGTCACGTCGTTCGCGCCGACCAGGATGACCGCGACGTCCGGCCGCTCGCCGAGCAGTGCCCGCGCCACCTGGGTGGCCAGGTCGGTCGAGCGGGAACCGGAGACGCCGACGCTGGACAGCTGCACCTGCCGCCCGGCGGGTCCCTCGGCGAGCAGCTCGGCCAGTTGACCGCCGATGGTGTCGCCCAGACGGTCGACCCCGACGCCGAGCGCCGAGGAGTCGCCGAGCAGCACCAGACGCAGCACCGGCGCGTCGCTGCGACCGACCGTGGCCCGCAGCGCCAGCCCCAGCTCCGGCTGGGCGTACCGGCGGTTGCGTGCCGCCACGGCCTGACCGGCCAGGACGGCGGCACCGCCGAGCGTGCTGGCGAGCAGGGAGACGGCGGCCGTGCGGGCGACCCGAGCGCCGGGCGACCGCCCGGTCATCGTGTCGCTCCCAGGCGCGTGCCGGTACACCGTGGCCCGTGCTGCTGCCTGATCCGCTCAGTCATCTGAGTCCCTCCACTGCGGGTGAGTCGATCGCGGAGGTCGGCTGTGGCGTCGTGCCGCCCCCGAAGAAACCCCGGCGGCGAAGCTGTGCCCACCGGCCGGCCGGCCCGCTCTCGCTGCCACGGACCTGCGTTCCGCTGACCTCCGTCCCCGGGTGCTGGGCCGCTTCCTGAGCGGCCCTCGGCAATGACCGTACGCCTTCCGGGCGCATGCGCGAAGGCCCGCGTTCGGCTCCCTGCCCGAGCGCGGAGACCACCGTGGGCAACAGGGCGGCGGCGGCTGCCGCATAACCCTCGGCGGACGGATGGAACCGGTCCCAGGCGAACATCCGTCCCGGCTCGGCGTCGAACCGGGGACCGAGCAGGTCACCGAGGGAGACCGTCCAACCGCCCGCCGACACGACGGCGACGGTCTGGGCGGCGGCGAGCTGCCGACTCCACCGACGGGCCAGCCAGCGCAGCGGCGGCTGGATCGGCCGGATCGCCCCCAGGTCGGGACAGGTGCCGACGACGACCTCGGCCCCGGCCGCCCGCAACGCGCGAACCCCCTCGGCGAGATGGCGGATGGCCAGGGCGGGTGGCGTCCGGTTGGTCACGTCGTTGGCGCCGATCAGGATGACCGCGACGTCGGGATCGCAGTCCACGGCCGCCTCGACCTGGAAGCGCAGGCCCGCCGAGATGGCGCCGACCACGGCGAAGCGGTGCAGCCGGACCGGCCGTCGCAGCCGCCGGGACAGACCGGTCGCCAACAGGGCACCAGGCGTCTCGCGGCGGCGGTGCACGCCGTAGCCGGCGGCCGAGGAGTCGCCGAGCACGACCACGGTGATCGGCGTACCCGGGAACTTCGCACCGTAGACCCCGTCGCAGCGCGGCGGTGGTGCCTCGGCCATCGGGATGGTCCGTCGGGCCTGCCGGGCCTGGCCGAACAGCACCCCGGTGGTGGCCGCCGCGGCGGCCACCGTGGCACCCGTGCCGATCGCGGCGGCAAGGGCCACCCGCCGCGCGTGCTGCCAGCGCGGACGATCCGAGACGACGGAATCAACCACCCCCATGAAGCGACACTAGCGCGCGGGTACGACGGCTCGCTGTCGTCGAGCACTCTGCGCTGATGCCTGGAAAACGACCGATCCGGGTACTTGGCGCTGTGGCGTCGTGTGACGGATCGTGGAGGTTGCGCCGGGTCGTCACGCTGCACGGTGGAGAGGAGCACGACGATGGCTAAGACGTTGAAACGGGGTGCGGCGTTCGTCGCCCTGGCCCGGGCGCTGACGGCCGGTGCCCGGGGCGGTCCGTCGATCGGCGCACGGGTCGGGGCGCTGCCCAGGATGATCGGGGCCACCGCCCGCGGACAGTACGACGGCGGCCTGCGGCTGGCGATGATGACGGCGGCCACGGCCTACATCGTCTCGCCGATCGACGCCGTGCCGGAGATGTTCCTGACGGTGTTCGGGCTGATCGACGACGCGGTGATGGTGACCTGGTTGGCCGGTGCCGTGCTGGCCGAGACCGAGCGTTTCCTGGAGTGGGAGGCGCGGGGCGGCTCCGTGATCCCGGGGCACGTGGTGCCCTGACCCGACGTACCCTGGGCGCGGGAATCACGCGAGTCACCCGCCCGGCCTCCGGCGCCGGCGCCGGAGGAAAGGGCACAACGAGGTGCAGTACTACGACAACGTCGTCGAGATGATCGGCAACACCCCGCTGGTACGACTGCGTACCGTCGCCGAGGGCATCCAGGCGACCGTGCTGGCGAAGGTGGAGTACCTCAACCCCGGCGGCTCGGTCAAGGACCGGATCGCGGTGCGGATGGTCGAGGATGCCGAGGCCGCCGGCATCCTCCGGCCCGGTGGCACCATCGTCGAGCCGACCAGCGGCAACACCGGTGTCGGGCTGGCCCTGGTGGCGCAGCTCAAGGGCTACCGGTGCGTGTTCGTCTGCCCCGACAAGGTCAGCCAGGACAAGCAGGACGTGCTGCGGGCGTACGGCGCCGAGGTGGTCGTCTGCCCGACCGCCGTCGCGCCCGAGGACCCGCGCTCCTACTACAACGTCTCCGACCGGCTGGCCCGGGAGATCCCCGGCGCCTGGAAGCCCAACCAGTACGCCAACCCGGCCAACCCCCGCTCGCACTACGAGACCACCGGTCCGGAGTTGTGGAAGCAGACCGAGGGCCGGATCACGCACTTCGTCGCGGGCGTGGGCACCGGCGGCACCATCTCCGGGATCGGGCGCTACCTGAAGGAGGCGTCCGGCGGCAAGGTCAAGGTCATCGGCGCGGACCCGGAGGGCTCGGTCTACTCCGGCGGCACTGGCCGGCCGTACCTGGTCGAGGGGGTCGGTGAGGACTTCTGGCCGGAGACCTACGACCGGGACGTGGCCGACGAGATCATCGAGGTGTCGGACAAGCAGTCCTTCGAGATGACCCGGCGGCTGGCCCGCGAGGAGGGGCTACTGGTCGGCGGCTCCTGCGGGATGGCGGCGGTGGCGGCACTGGAGGTGGCCCGCGCCGCCGGGCCGGACGACGTGATCGTGGTGCTGCTGCCGGACGGCGGCCGGGGCTACCTGTCCAAGATCTTCAACGACGCCTGGATGGCCCGGTACGGCTTCCTGGACAACTCCGGCTCCGAGCCGACCGTGGCACAGGCGCTGGCCGCCAAGCCGGGGCAGCTCCCCGAACTGGTCCACGTGCACCCCACCGAGACGGTCCGCGACGCGGTCGACTACATGCGCGAGTACGGCGTCTCGCAGCTCCCGGTGCTCAAGGCCGAGCCGCCGGTGGTGACCGGCGAGGTGGCCGGCTCGATCGCCGAGAGGGACCTGCTGGACGCGCTCTTCACCGGACAGGCCCAGCTGCACGACACGATCGAGCGGCACATGGGGCCGGCGCTGCCGATGATCGGTGGTGGCCAGCCAGTCAGCGAGGCGGTCAACCTGCTGGAGAAGTCCGACGCCGCGCTGGTGCTGATCGACGGCAAGCCCAAGGGCGTCCTCACCCGCCAGGACCTGCTCGCCCACCTCGGCGCCCGCTGAGGTGTAAGGAAGGGCACCTTATTAACGCCTCGTGCATAGCAGGGGTCCCCTACTAACGCGCAGAACGGCCCGCTGGACGTCGGTTAACAGCCCGGCGTCTGACTCCCTCTGTCCGGCGGCCCGCCGACGCACAGCAGTTGCACAAGCGGGCCAAAGCAGATGCCTACTTCCCGTTTCTATCGTCGCTGCCAGGGCAACGATCGGGAGGAACAGATGGGCTACGACCACCATGAGGGGCAACGGGTCAGTCGGCGTCGCATCATCGCCGGCATCGGGTCGGTCGGGCTGGCCGGCCTGCTGGCGGCGTGCGGCCGGGACGGTGGCACCGTCACCACCTCGACCGGTGAGACCGTCGCCCCACTGGCGACCACCGCGAACGATCTCACCGCGCTCTTCGACGGCGCGAACACCTGCACGCTGACGGCGAGCACCACCCAGGGGCCGTACTACTTCGACGCGGACAAGATCCGCAGCGACATCCGGGAGGACCGCGAGGGCGTACGGCTCCGACTGGCCATCCGGGTGCAGGACAGCGAGCAGTGCGGGCCGCTGCCGAATGCGGTGGTGGAGATCTGGCACTGCGACGCGGCCGGTCTCTACTCGGGCGCGGAGGCCCAGTCCTCGGGCGCGAACGGTGCCTCCGGCGGCGGCACCCCGCCCGATGGTGGCCACGGCGGCACCCCGCCGAATGGCGCACCCGGGGGTGGAGGTCCTGGTGTCGGCCCTCCCGGGGGCGACTCCGGTGGCGGGGACACGGCCGATCTGACCCCGACCGACGACCAGCGTTACCTGCGCGGGGCGCAGGTCACCAACGCCGACGGCATCGTCGAGTTCGTCACGATCTGGCCCGGCTGGTACCGCGGTCGCACCGTGCACATCCACGCGATGGTGCACGTCGACAACTCGCGGGTGCTGACCACCCAGGTGATGTTCGACGAGGCGCTGAACAGCAGGGTTTATGCCAGCCAGCCGTACGCGGCGCACACCGGGCGGGACACTTTCAACGACGACGACTCCATCTACGCCGACAGCATGTTGTTGCGGGTGACCGAGGACGGCGACGGCTACCTCGGAGTGATCAACTTTGCCGTCGACTCCGACCAGGACGGCGCGTGATCCGATGTCGTGGAGCTGTGAGATCGACTGTTAGCAGGGGACCCCTGCTCTACCGCAGGCGTTAAGAAGGTGCCCTTCCTTACACCGCACGGGTGTAGCGCAGTTGGGGGGTCTGCGTCGTACCGATCAGCTCGACGCGTTCGACTCCGGTGGGGGACCAGCCGCCACGCTCGTAGAAGCGGCGGGCGGACTCGTTCTCGCGCAGCACCCAGAGCGCCGCGCGGCGCCAGCCCCGCGTCCGCATGCTCGCCAGGGCGTCGACCATCAGCGCCCGACCGACGCCCCTACCGCGCTCGGCGGGAGCGAGGTGGATCGCGCACAGCAGCCCGGTGTCCGGGTCGTCCTCGTCGTCCGGGCCGGAGTAGCTGAAGCCGGCGAGGGCGTCACCCCGCATGGCCAGGATCATCCGGTGGCTGTCACGCTCCCAGATCCATCGCTCGGCCCAGTACTCACCCATGGCCTCCGGGCTCGGGTCGGCCAACGCCTCCGGCGGCAGGAACGACGAGTAGGCGGCGACGCGCGAGCTCTGGTGGAGCCGGCCCACCGCCATCAGGTCCTCGGCGGTTGCGGCACGCAGCGTGACACTCACTCCGCCGAGGGTACCCGGCGGGGCGGCACCTGAATCGTGGTCAGATCCTCGGCGATCACCAGGTCCCCGTCGTAGTGCCGGCGGGCCTCCTCGGCGAAGCGGAACGGGTCGGCGTAGCGCTGGGAGAAGTGGGTCAGCACGAGTCGGCGCACCCCCGACTCGGCCGCCACCCGCGCGGCCTGGCCGGCGGTCAGGTGCCCGACCTCGGCGGCGAGTGCCGCCTCCGACTCCAGGAACGTCGACTCGATGACCAGCAGGTCGGCCTGCTCGGCCAGCGCGTACACCCCGTCGCAGAGGCCGGTGTCCATCACGAAGGCGAACCGCTGCCCGGGGCGGGGCACGCTCACCTCCTCCCGGGTGACGCGCCGCCCGTCCCGGTCGAGGTGGCCGACGCGCTGCAGCTCGCCGACCGCCGGCCCGTCGACGCCGTACGCGGCCAGCTTCTCCGGCAGCATCCGGTAGCCGTCCGGCTCCACCAGCCGATAGCCGTACGTGTCGACGGGGTGCCGTAGTCGACGTGCCTCCAGCGTGCCGCAACGCAGCGCGATGCGCTGGCCGTCCGCCTCGATCGGTGTGACGGCCAGCTCGGCGGTCTCGTGGAAGGAGCTGGCGTGCCGCAGCCGGGCGAAGTACTCGGCGCCCTCGGCCGGGAAGTGCACCGCCACCGGTCGCGGCACCCGGTCCAGCGAGAGGCGCTGGATGGTGCCGGGCAGGCCGAGGCAGTGGTCGCCGTGGAAGTGGGTGACGCAGATCCGGGTCAGGTCGGTGGCGGTGACCGTGGTGTGCAGCAGTTGCCGCTGGCTGCCCTCGCCCGGGTCGAAGAGGATCACCTCGTCGTCCCAGCGGAGCACGTACCCGTTGTGGTTGCGGGCCCGGGTCGGTGTCTGGCTGGCCGTTCCCAGCACCACCAGCTCGCGCATGGACACGACGACCTCCAGGGGGGCCCGGACAAAGGGCGACCCCCGGGGTTTCCGCGCTGGCGCGGACCGACTGGACTGAGTCGGCACCCCGGGGGTCGGGTGGCTTGTCGTGGATTCGCCGCACCGCTGCCACACGGTCTCGACGCTTGTCACTGCCCGCCTGCGGAACAGACGGTCACTGTCGAGGACAGCGGCTAGCGGACAGCCACCTCACGAGTCCGATTGCTATACAAGTCTGGACCACCTCCTTTCACGTGTACCGCCACGTTATCCAGCGACGGCCGCACCGGCAACGGATTTCGATCACATCTGTCGGGGCGGCCCGTGCCGGGCGTACCGGTCAGTCCTGGGCGATGCCGATCGGGCCCTTGCGGGGGCCGTCCGCGCTGGCCGGCTGCACCGCCAGCGACGGGAAGTCGGCCAGGTCGCCCTCCGGCTCGGCGTCCCACTCGGGGAACACCAGGTCGCTCTGGAGATAGAGGCAGAGCAACTGGGCCAGGTGGTGCAGCCCGTCCAGGTGGGTGCGTTCGTGCCCGTGCGTGGCGTCGACCCCGAAGCCGAGCAGGGCCACCCGGGCGTGCGCGCCCGCCTCGACCGCCGCCGCCACGTCCGAGCGGTAGTAGTCGAAGACGTCGCGGACCAGGTCGACGTCGTGTTCGCGGGCGATCGCCGCGAGGTTCCGGGTCAGGTGGTAGTCGAACGGTCCCACCCCGTCGCCCATCGCCAGCGTGGCGGCGTTCTCCCGGGACTGCTGCCCGGGGGCGACCACCGCCGCGTCCACCGAGACGATCTCGGCCACGTCCGGGTCGAGCCCGTGCGACGCGCCGTGGCCGATCTCCTCCGTCACGGTGACCAGCAGGTGCGCGGTGACGGCGGGCTTCACGCCCGCGTCGACCATCGCCTTCATCGCGGCCAGCACCGCCGCCACGCCGGCCTTGTCGTCCAGGTGCCGGGACTTGACGTAGCCGCTGGGCGTGACCGTCGGGTTGGGCAGGAACGCCACGAAGTCGCCCGCGTCGATGCCGAGCGCCCGCAGGCCGGCGATGTCCTCTACCGGCTCGTCGATGCGTACCTCGACCTGGTCCCAGCCGATGCCCTGCTCGTCCACCGCCTCGTTGTAGCGGTGCCCGCTGGCCTTGAGCGGCAGGACCTGACCGGTGACCACCCGGTCCAGGTCGTCGGTGAAGACCCGGACGTGGGCGCCCTCGGCGAACCGCGCGCTGTGCGTGCCGATCGGGTTCAACTCCAGCCGACCGTTCTCCTTCAGGCGCTTGACCATCCCGCCGATGGTGTCGGTGTGTACCACGATCGCCCTGTCTGCCCCGGTTTCCCGAGGGCCGGGCAGGCAGGCGCTGAGCGCGCCCCGGCGGGTCAGCGTCGACGGGATGCCGAGCGCCGACAGGCGCTCACCGACGTACTGCTGCACGTGGTCGGTGCGCCCCGACGGGCTCGGGATGTCCAACAACTCCACCATCACCTGACGCAGATAGTCCAGGTCGATGGGGAGCGGAGTGGTCTTGCGTACGGTCATGCCCCAGATGGTGCCGCACCGGCCGGGGTCCACAACCGTTGCGGTGCCCGAGTCCCGGGGAAAAGTAGATCCACGAAGCGTTCGGCGGTGGGCTGGGGCTCGTGGTTGGCCAGCCCCGGCCGCTCGTTGGCCTCGATGAAGACGTGCTCGGGTCGGTCCGGGGCGGGAACCAACAGGTCGAGGCCGGTGACCGGGATGTCGAGGGCCCGGCTGGCGGCCACGCACGCCTCCGCGATCACCGGGTGCAGCTCGCCGGTGACGTCGTGGATGGTGCCGCCGGTGTGCAGGTTCGCGGTCCGCCGTACGGCCAGCACCTGGCCCTCGGGCAGGATGTCGGAGAGCGCGTACCCGGCCTCGGTGACCACGTCCCGGGTCATCTCGTCGAGCGGGATGCGGGACTCGCCACCGGTGGCGGCGGCCCGACGGCGACTCTGCCGCGCGATCAGCTCGGTGATGTCGTGCACGCCGTCACCCGTGATCGAGGCAGGGCGGCGTACGGCGGCGGCCACCACCTCGTGGTCGATCATGACGACCCGCAGGTCCTCACCGGTGCAGAGCTCCTCCAGCAGCACCTCGGGGCAGAACCGGGCGGCCAGTTCGACGGCGGCGGCCAGCGCCTCGTCGGTGCGGACGCCGACGGTGATGCCGTTGCCCTGTTCGCCCCGGGCCGGCTTGACCACCAGTTGGCCTAGATCGGCCAGGAACTCCGCGTCGGCGGCGTCACCGGTGGCGGTCCGCCCGCGCGGCACCGAGAGGCCGGCCTCGGTCAGGATGCGGCGGGTGACCCGCTTGTCGTCGCAGCGGCTCATGGCCACCGCCGAGGTCAGCTCGGAGAGCGACTCCCGGGTGAGGATGGTCCGACCGCCGCTGGTCAGCCGCAGCTCACCCCAGGCCGCGTCGGTCACCTCCACCCGGATGCCCCGGCGCATCGCCTCGTCGGCGACGATCTTCGCGTACGGGTTGAGCTCGTCGTAACCGGCCGGCATGGCCGGCAGGAACAGCCGCTCGTTGATCGGGTTCTTCCGCTTCACGCAGAGCGTGGCGGTGCGATAGAAGCCGAGCCGCTCGTACAGCCGGATCGCCCCGGCGTTCTCGGCGAGCACGGAGAGGTCGACGTACGCGCGGCCCCGCGCCACCAGCCGGGTGGCCAGCTCGGTGATCAGCGCCTGGCCGGTGCCGGGGGGCGCCTGGTTGAAGTCGACCGTCAGGCACCAGAGGCTGGCCCCGTTGTCCGGGTCGTCGAAGACCGCCACGTGGTCGACACCGGTGATGGTGCCGACGATTTCGCCGGTCACCGCCTCGGCCACGAGGTGCAGGAAACGGTCCGTGGCGGCGTTGTCGACCAGGATGTCCACCGGGGCGGTGACCATGCCGTTGGCCGCGTAGATCCGGTTGACGGCGTCCGCGTCGGCGGCGTCGCGCAGCCGGCGGATGCGTACCCCGGGCAGTTCGCCGCGCCCGTTCACGGCGGCCGGGGTGTCGGCGTTGCCGGCCTCCTCGGTCGTGCCGTCGGCCCGACGCGGACCCGAGCGGGCCCCGCCCAGCGGCAGCCGGAAGGTCAGCGACGGGTCGATGAACAACTCGTCGGGCAGCCGGGAGACCAGCACGTGCGGGTCCCGCAGATAGATGCAGATGTCCCGCGCGCCGGCCGCCTCGGAGCGCAGCACGTCGGCGACGGCGGCCTGGTCGGTGAAGGTCTGGCCGAAGACCAGCCGCCCCCACCCGCAGTCGAGGATGACGCCCTCGTCGCCGCCGGCACGGTCGTCGTCGGTGGCGTCCCCGCCGGGGCTCGCGGCGATCGGATCACCGCCCGGCCCGACCCGCTCGTAGCGACGTCCCGCGCCTCGACCTCGGTCGGTCCGGGCCACCCCGGTCGCCAGGGTGTCGGTCACGGTCAGTCGATTCCGTGGCTCTGGAGCCACATTTCCAGGAGTCCGAGTTGCCACAGCTTGTTTCCGTTCAACGGGGTCAGTTCGGCGTTGGGAGCGTCGAGCAGGGCGTTGACGTAATCGGTGCGGAACAGGTCGCGGCGTCGGGCCTCGGGCGCGGAGAGCGCGTCGCGTACCCGGTCGAGGAGCTTGCCCTCCAGGTGGGTGAGGCCGGGGACCGGGAAGTAGCCCTTCGGCCGGTCGATGACCTCGTGCGGCAGGACCCGGCGGCCGATCTCCTTGAGCACCCCCTTGCCACCCTGAGCCAGCTTCAGCTCCGGGGGGCAGGCGGCGGCCAGTTCGACGAACTCGTGATCCAGGAAGGGCACCCGGGCCTCCAGCCCGTGCGCCATGGTCATGTTGTCGACCCGCTTGACCGGGTCGTCGGTGAGCATGATCTGCGTGTCGAGGCGCAGCCCGGCGTCGACCGCGGTCTGCGCGCCGGCCCGCGCCAGGTGCGCGGCGACGAACTCCCGCGCCGGGTCGGTGCCGGTCAGCCAGTCCCGGTTGAGCACCTGGGCCAGGCCGCTGGCGTCGCGGTCGAAGAAGGCCTTGGCGTACGTGTCGAGCGCCTGCTCGCGGCCGACCTCCGCCAGCGGCGGGTACCAGTGGTAGCCGCCCAGGATCTCGTCGGCGCCCTGGCCGGACTGGACCACCTTGACGTGTCGGGAGACTTCCTGGCTGAGCAGGTAGAACGCGACGCAGTCGTGGCTGACCATGGGTTCACTCATGGCCGCCACGGCGGCCTCCAGCGGCGGCACCAGGTCCTGGGCGGCCACCCGGAGCTGGTGGTGGTCGGTGTCGAAGGTCTTGGCGACCACGTCGGAGTAGCGGAACTCGTCGCCCTCCCGGCCGCCGACCGCGTCGAAGCCGATCGAGAAGGTGGCGAGCCCGCGCTGCCCCTCACCGGCGAGCAGGGCCACCACCAGGCTGGAGTCCAGGCCGCCGGAGAGCAGCACGCCCACCGGCACGTCGGCGACCATGCGCCGCCGTACGGCGGTGGTCAGCGACTCCAGCAGCGCGTCCTGCCAGTCCTTCTCCGACCAGCCGGAGTACTCGTCCCGACGCAGGAAGGACGGGTCCCAGTAGACGCGCTCGTGGGTGGCGCCGTCGGGCTCGTAGACCCGGACGGTGGCCGGAGGCAGCTTGGTGACGCCGCGCAGGATGGTGCGCGGCGGCGGCACGATGCTGTGGAAGCTGAGGTAGTGGGCCAGCGCGACCGGGTCGATGGTGGTGTCCACGCCGCCACCTGCCACCAGGGCGGGCAGGGTGCTGGCGAAGCGCACCACGCCGGGCGTCTCGGCGAGGTAGAGCGGCTTGATGCCGAGCCGGTCCCGGGCGAGCACCAGACGGCCGGTGTCGCGTTCGGTGATCGCCACGGCGAACATGCCGACCAGGTGGTCGACGAAGTCGAGCCCCCACTCGGCGTACGCCTTGATGACGACCTCGCTGTCACCGCTGGAGAAGAAGTGGTGGCCCTTGGCCGCCAACTCGGCGCGCAACTCGCGGTAGTTGTAGATGCAGCCGTTGAAGACGCCGGTCAGGCCGGCGGCCGAGTCGACGATGGGTTGGCCGCTGGCGGCCGACAGGTCGATGATCTTCAGACGACGATGGCCGAGAGCGACCGGTCCCTGGGCCCACACACCGCCACCGTCAGGCCCCCGGTCGCACATCGTGGCGGCCATTCGCTCCACCGTCCCGACGTCGGCACGCGACGCGTCCCGTCGGAACTCCCCAGCTAGTCCGCACATGCGAGCCAATGCTGCCAGAGGTTGTTGCGATTCGCCTGTTGAGACCATGACGGTCGTGTAACAGCATTGCTATCATCCGCGCCCGCGCGATCAACCGGGTGTCATCTCCCGGCGAGCGCGGGCGATCGGGGCCCGCCTGTAGCGGTTTGTCCTACTTGCCCTACCTGCCCGACTGTGACGAGCGCCGCAATTTGGATCATCGGCGATCTCCGGGCACCTGCCGGCCCGCCCGGGTGGGCGAGCCGGCACGCGAGACGGTCAGCCGGCGGTACGCGCCACGCCGACCGGGCAGCTCAGCCCGTTCGGGCCGTGGTTGCAGTAGCCGTTGGGGTTCTTGGTGGGTGCCAAGTACTGCTGGTGATAGTCCTCGGCCAGGAAGTAGTCGCCGAGGCGGCTGATCTCCGTGGTGATCTCGCCCTTGCCGGCGCGGGCCACGATCGGCGCGAACGCCTCCCGGGACGCCACGGCGGTGGCGAACTGCTCGTCGGTGGTGGTGTAGATCGTCGAGCGGTACTGCGTACCGACGTCGTTGCCCTGGCGCATGCCCTGGGTCGGGTCGTGGTTCTCCCAGAAGACCTTCAGCAGGTCCTCGAAACTGATCGTCGCGGGGTCGTACACGACCTGGACCACCTCGGCGTGCCCTGTCCCGCCGGAACAGACCTCCTCGTAGGTCGGATTCGGGGTGTACCCACCCGCGTATCCGACGGAGGTGGTGTAGACGCCCGGGAGGGTCCAGAACAACCGCTCGGCACCCCAGAAACACCCCATGCCGAAGACGGCGACCTGCGAGCCCTCGGGAAACGGCCCCTTGAGGGGGGTCCCGAGCACCTCGTGCCGGTCGGCGACCGGCATCGCGATCGCGCGGCCGGGCAGGGCACGGTCAGGAGAGATCATCTCGGCCTTCATGCTGCGGAGGAACACGGTGGAACTCCTTTCGTCCTTCCCCGCGTGCAACACCGGCGGACCCCACTTCCTTACCCGCCCCGCGCGCGGTCAGGCGCCGCCCGGCACGGCGTCCCGCACACGCTCGGCGTACGCGGTCGCCTCGGCGTCGTCGGCGTAGCGGGTACGCGGCCAGAAGAAGCCCCGCAGACCGTCGCCCTTGGTCCGGGGAACCACGTGGGTGTGCAGGTGCGGCACCGACTGGGACACCTTGTTGTTCATCGCCACGAACGTGCCGCCCGCGCCCAGCCCGGTCTCCACCGCGACGGTGAGTCGCCGGACCAGCCCGAAATAGCCGGCCAGCGACTCCGGCGGCAGGTCGGCGAGGGTGACCAGATGCGTACGGGGCACCACCAGGACGTGCCCCTTGAACACCGGACGGGTGTCCAGGAACGCCACGCCGTCGGCGGTGTCGACCACCCGGAACGCCGGCACCTCGCCCGCCACGATCCCGCAGAACACACATCCCGCCATCGGCTCAGGTTATGGCCGGCGGCGAAACTCTGCCTGCTGGCCCACCAACAGCATCAGGTGGATCGAGGTAGGTATCCCACTCGTCCTCAGTAACGCCGATCGGGCCGGTCTCGCCGTTCGCCAACCGGGACCGGATGTCCGTCTCCCAGGCGATCGCCCACCCGCACAGCGCCCTGACGTCGTCCTCGCTGAGCCCGTAGGCCATGAACGTCTCGTCATCGAGTTCGCGGACGCCGCCAAGCCGGTCGGCCAACTCCTCCAAGGAGAAGGCGACGGTGTGCCGCGCCCCCAGAGACTCAAGTTCGTGCCAGTTCAGTCGGCCGTTGGCGGCACTGATGTCGATGTAGTCCCGGTGGGCTGCGCGGTCGTGCAGTGCGCGTACCTTGAGTCCGACCGCGTCCTCGAAGGCGAGGACAGGGCCGATGGTGAGTTGCGCGGGTGGCCCGATCGCCTCCTTCAGAAGATCTACCTCGCACGCTGTCGCTTCTGCGGACACCACAAGTCGAGCCATTCGCGGGGTGGCCTCGATTATGCGAGCGGTGAAGCCGGCAGTGACGTAGGCGTCTGCGAGCCGCTCGGCCACCGCCGACAACGACATGTCGGTCGCGGTGGCGAAATCGATGTCTCGTGAGGGTCTGTTGGTCAGCTCGTGCGCTGACAGGGCGTAACCACCTGCGAGAACCAAGCCGAGATCATTGCCGGCTTCGAAGCCAAGGCGCAACAACTGCCGATGCAGTTCGTCCATTGATCAGGTGGCCAACTCTGGGAGCTGTCGCTCCCAGAGGGCAACCAGGCGTCGGGAAGTCAACCGCCGGATCCGGGGCCAGTCGGCGCGCAGCAGAGTGGCGTTGACATAGCGAATAACGTCCTCGCGCTGGCCGCAGTCCAACAACGTGCGGTACAGCGTCAGACGCTGCCGTGCGTCGCTCACATCGAACTCGGTCAGACCGGACCATGCCAGCCGTACCGGCAGGGCGACGCGGCCGTCAGCCGGACCGGTCAGCAGCGACAGCGAGGGCGGGACGCGCTCGGCCGCGCCGATCAGGCGGGATGGCAGGGTCTTGGTCGAGTTCACCCGCCCATTATCGCGCACAGGACGACATGGTGGGCCGGGCGACTCGGTGAGTCGGCTCCCACACGCTGGGACGCGGGGGAGGACTAACGTCTGCGTCATGACCCACGGCTTCGAGACGCTCGCGATTCACGCCGGCCAGGACCCGGAGGCCCGCACCGGCGCGGTGATCCCACCGATATACCAGACCAGCACGTACGCCCAGGACGCCGTCGGTGCGCCCCGGCTCGGATACGAGTACAGCCGTTCCGGCAACCCCACCCGGGACGCGCTCCAGGAGTGCCTGGCCGCGCTGGAGGGCGGGCCGGTCGGTCTCGCCTTCGCCAGCGGTCTGGCCGCCGAGGACACGCTGCTGCGGACCGTCTGCGGCCCCGGCGACCACGTGGTGATCCCGGACGACGCGTACGGCGGCACGTACCGGCTGTTCGCCAAGGTGGCCCAGCGGTGGGGGCTGTCGTACACCCCGGCGAAGGTCTCCGACCCGGACGCCGTCCGGGCCGCGATCCGGCCCGGCAGCACCAAGGTGGTCTGGTTGGAGACGCCGACCAACCCGCTGCTCGGCATCGCGGACATCGCCACCCTCGCTGCCGTCGCCCACGACGCCGGGGCGCTGCTGGTGGTGGACAACACGTTCGCCTCGCCGTACCTGCAACAGCCGATCGCCCTCGGCGCGGACGTGATCGTGCACTCCACCACCAAGTACGTCGGCGGTCACTCCGACGTGGTCGGTGGGGCGCTGGTGGCGGCCGACGCCGGGCTCGGCGAGGAACTGCGCTACCACCAGAACGCCATGGGCGCGGTCAACGGCCCGTTCGACGCCTGGTTGACGCTGCGCGGCATCAAGACCCTCGGGGTACGGATGGACCGGCACTGCGACAACGCCGAACGGATCGTCGGCTACCTGGACGGGCACGCCAAGGTGCGCGAGGTCCTCTACCCGGGTCTGCCGTCGCACCCCGGTCACGAGGTGGCCGCCAAGCAGATGCGCCGGTTCGGCGGCATGATCTCGTTCCGGGCGGCCGGGGGTGAGGAGCACGCCGTCGAGATCTGCAACCGGGCCCGACTCTTCGTGCTCGCGGAGTCCCTCGGCGGGGTGGAATCCCTGATCGAGCACCCGGGCCGGATGACACACGCCAGCGCTGCCGGCTCGCCGCTTGAAGTTCCCTCCGATCTCGTGCGACTGTCTGTCGGCATCGAGACGGTCGAAGACCTGCTCGCCGATCTGGAGCAGGCGCTGGGCTGACCGCTGGCTGGGGAGGGTGGCCGTGCAGGACATCATGCCGACCTGGGTCGGGGCGACCGCCAAACAGATCGCCCGGGGCGTACGGCGGGGCGACGTCTCCGCCACCCAGGTTCTGGCCGACCATCTCGACCACGTCGCGAAGGCCGACGTCGACCTCGCCGCGTTCCGCACGGTACGCGGCGGGGAGGCGGTCGCCGAGGCGGAGAAGGTCGACGAGCAGGAGGACCTGGGCAACCTGCCGCTGGCCGGGGTGCCGGTGGCGGTCAAGGAGAACACCCCGGTGGCCGGGGTGCCCACCTGGAACGGGTCGGCTGCGGCGCGTACCCCGGTGGCCGAGGCCGACCACGAGGTGGTCCGCCGGCTGCGCGGCGCGGGCGCGGTGATCCTCGGCGTCACCCGGATGCCCGAGCTGGGCCTCTGGGGGGTGACCGACGACGGCACCGCGGTCACCCGCAACCCCTGGGACCTGGGGCGTACCCCGGGTGGCTCGTCGGGCGGCGCGGCGGCGGCGGTCGCCGCCGGGCTGGTGCCGATCGCGCACGGCAACGACGGTCTCGGCTCGATCCGCATCCCGGCGGCCTGCTGCGGCCTGGTCGGCCTGAAGCCCGGCCGGGGCGTGGTGCCCTGCCAGCTCGGCGCGGAGGACTGGTTCGGGCTGACCGAGCACGGCATGCTCGCCACCACGGTCGCCGACGCGGCGGTCGGCTTCCAGGTGCTCGCCGGCCGGGCCCAGGAGAAGCTGGTCCCGCCGCAGCGGCTGCGGGTCGGGGTGTCGCTGCGCTCGCCGGTGCGCGGGGTCTCGCCGGACGCGCCGAACCGCGACGCGGTCACCGCCGCCGGTCGGCTGCTCGCCGCCGCCGGGCACGACGCCGTCCCGGCCGACCCGGTCTATCCGACCGCCCTCGGCCTACAGGGCATCGCGACCTGGTTCGCCGCCGCCGCCGCTGACGTGCGGGCCGCCGGGATCGACCGGCGCGACCTGCAACCGCGCAGCCGTCGACACGTCACGTTCGGGGACTGGGCGTGGCGGCGCGGGTACGTCCGGGAGGCCGACCGGACGGCCTGGCGTGAGCGCTCCATCGGCTTCTTCGCCGACCACTCGGTCGACCTGCTGCTCACCCCGGCGCTGGCCAGCGCCCCGCCGCCGGCCACGAGCTGGTCGGCCCGGTCCTGGCGGGCCAACATGCTGGTGAACATCAGGTACGCCCCGTACGCGGCACCGTGGAACATCGCCGGCCTGCCCGCCCTGGTGGTCCCGGTGGGCCGTCGCCCGGACGGGTTGCCGCTGGCCGTGCAACTGGTCGGGCCACCCGGGTCGGAACTGCTGCTGCTCGGCGTCGCCGGACAGTTCGAGATGGCGGCACCGTGGACTCGGCACGCTCCCGGTTACCCGCGCGTCGGAACGGGGTCACCGGCCAGCGCGTGATCGTGCGTACCGACGCGGGTGGCTCGGTCGATGTGGCCGGCGCGGCCGGTGGACGCCGGCCGCCGCCGTACCGGACGTGCCCTGGTCTGCGTCTGCGCCGTCCGGGCCGTGGGGAACCCCGGTGGGGCGGGTGGCACGATCGGGGCATGACGGAACTGGTCAGCCTGGACGACGTGCGGGCGGCGCGGGAACTGCTCGCCGAGGTCACCCGCACCACCCCGCTGGAACCCTTCCGCCCGCTGAGCGCGGCGCTCGGCGGGCCGGTCTGGCTCAAGTGCGAGAACTTCCAGCGCGCGGGGTCGTACAAGGTGCGTGGCGCGTACGTGCGGATCTCCCGGCTGTCGGCGGCGGAGCGGGAGCGGGGGGTGGTGGCGGCCAGCGCCGGCAACCACGCGCAGGGGGTGGCTCTCGCCGCCGGCCTGGTCGGCGCGCACTCCACCGTCTTCATGCCGGTCAACGCGCCGCTGCCGAAGGTGGTGGCCACCAAGGGGTACGGCGCCCGGGTGGAGCTGGTCGGTGCCACGGTGGACGAATCCCTGGTGGCCGCGCAGACGTACGCGGAGCGCACCGGCGCGGTGCTGATCCACCCGTTCGACCATCGGGACGTGATCGCCGGTCAGGGCACCGTGGCACTGGAGATCCTGGAGCAGTGTCCCGAGGTCAGGACGATCGTCACCGGGGTGGGCGGCGGCGGGCTGGTCTCCGGGATGGCGGTGGCCGCCAAGGCGCTCCGGCCCGACGTGCGGGTGATCGGGGTGCAGGCGGCGGGCGCGGCGGCCTTCCCGCCGTCACTGGTGGCCGGCGAGCCGGTACGCCTGCCCGACTTCTCCACCATCGCCGACGGCATCGCGGTCGGTCGGCCCGGTGACGTCACCTTCACCCACGTCCGCAAGCTCGTCGACGAGATCGTCACGGTCACCGAGGAGGACATCTCCCGGGCGCTGCTGATGCTGTTGGAGCGCGGCAAGCAGGTGGTGGAGCCGGCCGGCGCGGTGGGGGTGGCCGCGTTGCTGGCCGGTGCGGTCGAGGTGGAGCCGCCGGTGGTGGCGGTCCTCTCCGGGGGCAACATCGATCCGCTGCTGATGCTGCGGGTGATCGAGCACGGGCTGGCGGCGGCCGGACGATACCTGCGGGTGACGGTGCGCTGCTCCGACCGGCCAGGGCAGCTCGCCTCGCTGCTGCGGCAGATCGCCGAACACCGGGCCAACGTGGTGGACGTGGAGCACCAGCGGGCCCACCCGCACCTGCGCCTCGGTGAGGTCGAGGTGGCGCTGTCGGTGGAGACCCGGGGTGTGGAGCACTCGGACACCCTGATCAGTGCGTTGCGGGCCAGCGGCTACCAGGTCTCGATCGCGCCAGAGGCGTGACACCGCCAGGTGTCACGCCTCTGGGTTGGTGGAACGGCCGACCTCTGTCGGTCGGCGGGTGGCTCAGCCGGAGAAGGGCTCGAAGCTGACCACGGTCACCTTGATGTCCGCGCCGCTGGGCGCGGTGTAGGTGCAGGCCTGGCCCGCCTTGCCGCCCAGGATCGCCTGGCCGAGGGCCGACTCGGGGCTGTAGACGGTGAGATCGGTGGTCGAGGAGATCTCACGGGACCCGAGCAGGAAGGTCTCTGTGTCGTCGGCGTCGTCGTCGAAGTAGATCGTCACGACCATCCCGGGAGCCACGGCGTCGACGGTCGGTGCCTCACCGACCTGGGCCGTGCGGAGCAGCTCCTTCAGGTAGAGGATGCGCCCCTCGGCCTTGCCCTGCTCCTCACGGGCGGCGTGGTAGCCGCCGTTCTCGCGTAGGTCACCTTCCTCGCGCCGCGCGTTGATCTCGGCGGCGATGACCGGCCGGTTGGCGATCAACTCGTCGAGCTCGGCCTTCAGGCGGTCGTAGGCGTCCTGGGACAGCCAGGTGGCGGGCGCCTCGTTGCCATTGGACACAGGCGGTCCTCCTCGGTTGTGCGGGCTGGCTGACAGGTGAACCTCCAAGTTACCAGTGCCCTACGACAAGGAGTGTCGGTGATCACGCTGGTGCGGCCGGCGACCGCGGGTCGCCGGGTGACCTTCCCGCCGCAGGCCGGGTGCGTACGGCCTGCCGTCGGACCGGGTCCGGCCCGTGGTCAGGAGCGGGTCCGGGCCGCCGTTCCGGGTGGGTCCGGTGCCGCTTCCGGTGGGCTCAGGCCGCCGGGCGGCAGCGGACGACCTCGCCGATGAAGGGGCGGGCACTGGTGGCGAGGGAGTGCCGGACGGTGACGCTGCGCTGCCCGTCGGCGGCGGTCACCGGGACCTCCTCGCGGGCCACCTCCGCCCCGGCGTGGTCCCGGGCCCGCAGGGCGCAGACCGCCGAGCCGCCCGCCGGCAGGTTCACCCGGAAGTTGACCACCACCTGCTGGTCGGTGATCTCGCCGTAGGTGATCACCTGGGCGCCGTAGGCCGGGTCGCCGTACTGCCGGTAGAGCCGGAACGAGACGGCGGTGAGCGCCACCAGCACGGTGACCACCAGCAGCGTGGTCAGCAGCCGCCGACGTCGGCCGGGCGTACGACGGCGGCCGTACCGGCCGGGCGGGAACACCGGCGCGGTCGATGCAGATGTGGCGTGCGTCTCGGTCACCGGCGGGTATCTCCTGGCGTCGTTGTCGGGCCCATCGGCAAGAATGGCAGAGCGCCGTCGTTCCTGTCCGACTGGGCATTGCTGCAACTGGCACTGCTTGTCCATGGGGCACTGCCTCCGACCGAGGCACTGCTTCTCGACCGGGCACTGCTGGTTCCGGGGTCAAATATGACAGGCCGGCACGGGCCGGGACCGCGACGGGGGAGGATTCCGGCAGGTCAACGGTGTGGCCGGTGGCCCACCGGTGGGCAGAGACGAGGAGCGCCGACCGTGGCAGAACAACTCCGGCTCATGGCCGTGCACGCGCACCCAGACGACGAGTCGAGCAAGGGCGCCGCGACCACGGCCAAGTACGTCGCCGAGGGGGTGGACGTGCTCGTCGTGACCTGCACCGGCGGCGAGCGGGGCAGCGTGCTCAACCCCAAGTTGGACCGGCCCGAGGTGTGGGCCAACATCGCCGACATCCGTCGGGCGGAGATGGACGCGGCCCGCGCCATCCTCGGCGTCGAGCAGGCCTGGCTGGGCTTCGTCGACTCGGGCCTGCCCGAGGGTGACCCGTTGCCGCCGTTGCCCGAGGGCTGCTTCGCCCTCCAGGACGTCGAGGTGGCCGCCGGTCCGCTGGTACGCCTGATGCGGCAGTTCCGTCCGCACGTGGTCACCACGTACGACGAGGAGGGCGGCTACCCGCACCCGGACCACATCATGTGCCACCGGATCAGCGTGGCGGCCTTCGAGGCGGCCGGTGACCCGGAGCGCTACCCCGAGCTGGGCGAGCCGTGGCAGCCGCTCAAGCTCTACTACGACATCGGGTTCTCCAAGGGCAAGATCCTCGCCCTGCACGAGGCGATCCTGGCCACCGGCGTCGCCGAGTCGCCGTACGCGGAGTGGATCAACCGTTGGGAGGACCGGCCGGACAAGGGCCCCCGGATCACCACCCGGGTGGAGTGCGCCGAGTACTTCCCGGTCCGCGACGACGCGCTGCGCGCCCACGCCACCCAGGTCGACCCGGACGGCTTCTGGTTCCAGGTGCCGATGGACCTGCAACGGCGGGCCTGGCCGACGGAGGACTTCCAACTCGTACGCTCGCTGGTCGACTCGCCGCTGCCCGAGTCGGACCTGTTCGCGGGCATCCGGGAGACGGCCCATGCCCGCTGATCCGGCGGCGGGCTACGCTGGTCGGACATCGCACTCCGGAGGAATCCCATGTTGACCGCTGCTCAGGTGCTCGCCCAGAACAATTTCGGGGACACCCGCACGGGGGGCCTCGCCGGTCCAATGGGCCTGTTCCTCATCCTCGTCCTGGGCACCGCCACCGTGCTGCTGATCCGCAACATGAACGCCCGGCTGCGCCGGTTGCCCGACCATTTCCCCGGTCAGGAGCCCGCCGCCGAGTCGGGCACCACGCAGCGAACGGTCGGTGATCCGACAGATGAGAACGTGATGCTGGATTCATCCGGTGACGCTCCCAACCGGCGCCAGCAGCGTCGCGACGCCTGATCGGGGCATGATTCACGCTTAACCGGATGGTCGCCCCCTGTTGCGACCATCCGGTTTGGCTTAGCCTTCCGCCGGGAGGACCAGACGTCCTCATGCCGTGCGCGGGAGGGGGCGCCGATGACCATCGCAGTCGTTGACACCCTCCGTGCGCCCTGTTCCCGCCCGACGGGAGTGGGTCGGTGACCTCCGGCAGGGCCGGTCATCCGATCGATCGGCCCGAGGGCCGTCGCACCCCGCTCAGGGTGCACCTGCTGACGGCCGCGGTCGTCCTCACCGCCGTGGTGGCCGCCGTGGTGGGGCTGCGCGTGCCGGTCGGGCTGCCGGCCGACGACCCGTTCGGGCCGTACGGCGGGCTGACCCGTTTCGGTATCGCGGTCGCACTCTTCGCACTGTCGCAGTTGGCCCGGCTACGGTTCCGGGCCGCCGCCGGAGTGGTCTCGCTCACCTGGGCCGAGGCCGCACTGATCGTCTGCCTCTATCTGGTGCCGCCCGGATGGCTGCCGGGCGCGGCCCTGATCGGCATGCTGCTGGCGTGGACGATCCTGTCCGTGGTGGACGAGGGCAGGTCCACCTGGGACGTCGTGCGCATCGCCGCGTCGCAGACCGCCGCCGTCGCCCTCGCCGTGTCGGTCACCACCTCGCTGGCCGAGCCGCTGCTGGCCGCCCCGACCCCGGCCCTCGCCCTCGTCCTCGCCGCCGGCGCCCTCACGTACCTGCTGGCCGGTGCCGGGCTGGGCGGCGTGACGCTGGCGCTGCGGCACGACATGTCGATCGGGCGCCCGCTGCTGGCCGCGTTGCGGGGCAAGCTGCTGATGTTCGTCGGCAACGTGGTGGCCGCTCTGCTCGTGGTGGCCCTGATCGAGTTCGATCCACGGTGGCTGGTGCTGCTGCCCGCGCCGCTGTGGCTGCTCCACCAGACCTATCGGCAACGGCTGCGCGACGAGCGCGAACGGCGTACGTGGCGGTCGTTGGCGGAGGCGACGGCGGCGCTCAACCAGCTCGACGAGCGCGGCGTGGCGACCGCCGGGGTGACCGGTGCGCTCACCGTGTTCGAGGCGGAACTCGTGGACGTGGAGGTGGTCCGGGGCGACGGCCGCTGGCGCCGCTACCGGGGCGATCCCAGCGGTCAGGTAACCGACCGGGAGATCGCGCCCCCCGGCGACGACGAGCCCGGTCCGGACGAACTGCTCCGAGAGCTGTCGGTCGGCGAGCACCGGGTCGGTCGACTACGGGTCCGGCTGCCCCGGACGGCTCCGGCCTCCGGCCGGGAACGGTACGCGCTGGTCACCTTCGCCGAGGCGCTGTCCGCCGCCCTGCACGACGCGGCCACCCACCGTGAGCTGCGGGTGGTCACCGCGCGTTCCTCGTACGAGGCGGTGCACGATCCGCTGACCGGGCTGGCCAACCGCACGGCCATGCTGGGCCAGGGCGACCATGCGCTGCGGAAACTCGGGCACGACCACCCGGTGGCACTGCTGTTGCTCGACATCGACCAGTTCAAGGAGGTCAACGACACGCTCGGGCACGCCGCCGGCGACCAGCTCCTGCGGTTGACCGCCAACCGGCTGGGCACCCTGACCCGCAGCGGCGACCTGCTCGCCCGGCTCGGCGGCGACGAGTTCGCGTTGCTGCTGACCTCGGTTCCGGTGCTCGGCGACCGCACCGCCCCGATGGCGTACGCGTTGCGCCAGGCCCGGGAGATCACCGAGCGGCTGGCCGCGCCGACCGAGGTGGCCGGGGTACGGATGTCGGTCGAGGTGTCCGTGGGCGTGGTGGTGGCGTCGGCCGGCGCCGCCGACCTGACCGAGCTGATGCGCCGGGCCGACATCGCGATGTACCAGGCCAAGGCCGGTGGCGGCAGCGTGGCGGCGTACGACAGCTCCCGGGACGGGGCCAGCACCGACCAGCTCGCCCTGCTCGCCGAGCTGCGTGAGGCGTTGCTGACCGACGATCAGCTCGTGCTGGTGTTGCAGCCGGCCGTGGACCTGGCCACCGGCGCACCGACCGGGGTGGAGGCACTGATCCGCTGGCGGCACCCGCGCCGGGGCTGGCTCGGTCCGGCCGACTTCATCCGGCCGGTGGAGAACAGCGAGCAGTTGGGCACCTTCACCCGGTACGTGCTGGACAAGGCGCTCGGGGTGGCGGCCGGCTGGGCCCGGGAGGGCCTGGACATCCCGATCTCGGTCAACCTCTCCGCCCGCAGCCTGCTCGACCACCGCCTGCCGGCGGAGATCGCCGACGCGCTACGCCGGCACCAGGTCCCGGCCGACCGGCTGGTGCTGGAGATCACCGAGACCGTGGTGATGAGCGAGCTGGAGATCATCGACCAGGTGCTCACCACGCTGCGGTCGATGGGCGTGCAACTGGCCGTGGACGATTTCGGCACCGGCTTCTCCTCGCTGGCCTTCCTCACCCGGATCCCGGTCGACGAGTTGAAGGTGGACCGCTCGTTCGTGCTCCGGATGGCGGATTCGCCGGAGGCGGCAGCGATCGTCCGCAGCACCGTCGGGCTCGCCCACGAGCTGGGGCTACGGGTGGTGGCCGAGGGCGTGGAGACCGCCGCCCAGCGGTCGGCCCTGGCCGAGTTGGGCTGCACCGCCGCCCAGGGCTACCACTTCTTCAAGCCGATGCCCGCCGACAAGATCGGTGCGGTCCTCGGCTCGCTGTCCCGACAGAGCCCCACCAACGTCCTGCCGCTGCGCGCCGACGGCGCCTCCTGACCCCGACCCGGCCGCCCGGCTGGATATGGTCGTCGGGTGAACCGACTCGCGGATGCCACCAGCCCGTACCTCCTCCAGCACGCGGACAACCCGGTCGACTGGTGGCCCTGGTGCGAGGAGGCGTTCGCCGAGGCGAAGCGACGTGACGTGCCGGTGCTCATCTCGGTCGGTTACTCCGCCTGTCACTGGTGTCACGTCATGGCGCACGAGTCGTTCGAGGACGCGGGCGTCGGCACGCTGCTGAACGAGGGTTTCGTGTCGATCAAGGTGGACCGCGAGGAGCGGCCCGACGTCGACGCCGTCTACATGACCGCCACCCAGGCGATGACCGGCCAGGGTGGCTGGCCGATGACGGTCTTCGCCACCCCGGACGGCACCCCGTTCTTCTGCGGGACGTACTTCCCCCGCGCGAACTTCGTCCGGTTGCTGGAGTCGATCGGCGCCGCCTGGCGGGACCAGCGCGACGCCGTACTGCGTCAGGGTGCCGCGGTGGTGGAGGCGATCGGCGGCGCCCAGGCCGTCGGCGGGCCCACCGCCCCGCTCACCGCCGACCTGCTCGACGCCGCCGCCGACCAACTGGCCGACGAGTATGACGAGCGACACGGGGGCTTCGGCGGCGCCCCCAAGTTCCCGCCGCACATGAACCTGCTCTTCCTGCTGCGGCACCACCAGCGCACCGGCTCGGCGCGGAGCCTGGAGATCGTCCGGCACACCTGCGAGGCGATGGCCCGGGGCGGTCTCCACGACCAGCTCGCCGGCGGCTTCGCCCGGTACGCGGTGGACGAGCACTGGACCGTGCCGCACTTCGAGAAGATGCTCTACGACAACGCCCTGCTGCTGCGGGTCTACACGCAGCTCTGGCGGCTCACCGGTGACGCGTTGGCGCTGCGGGTGGCCCGGGACGTCGTCCGGTTCCTCGCCGACGAGCTGCACCGCCCCGGCCAGGGCTTCGCCTCGGCGCTGGACGCGGACACCGAGGGTGTCGAAGGGCTCACGTACGCCTGGACCCCGGCCCAACTGGTCGAGGCGCTCGGCGAGGAGGACGGCCGCTGGGCCGCCGACCTCTTCGCGGTCACCGAGACC
This sequence comes from Verrucosispora sp. NA02020, assembly GCF_013364215.1. Taxonomy (NCBI): domain Bacteria; kingdom Bacillati; phylum Actinomycetota; class Actinomycetes; order Micromonosporales; family Micromonosporaceae; genus Micromonospora; species Verrucosispora sp. NA02020. The sequence goes on from NZ_CP054923.1 coordinate 1,115,160, forward strand.
GGCACCTTCGAACACGGCAAGAGCGTGCTCCGGCTGGCCCGGGACGTCGACGACGCCGACCCGGAGGTCCGCGCCCGCTGGCAGGACGTGATCCGCCGGCTGCTGGCCGTGCGCGACACCCGCCCGCAGCCGGCCCGCGACGACAAGGTGGTGGCCGCCTGGAACGGGCTGGCCGTCACCGCGCTCGCCGAGTTCGTCCGGCTCGTCGAGACCTCCGGCCGGATCGGCACCGAGGGGGAGGCGAACCTGCTCGACGGCGTCGTCATCGTCGCCGACGGCGCGATGCGGCAGACCGCCGAGCACCTGGCCCGGGTGCACGTGGTGGACGGGCGACTGCGCCGCGCCTCCCGGGACGGCCGCGTGGGGGAGCCGGCCGGCGTGCTGGAGGACTACGGCTGTGTGGCCGAGGCGTTCTGCGCCATGCACCAGGTCACCGGCGAGGGGCGGTGGCTGGAGCTGGCCGGCGAACTGCTCGACGCCGCCCTGACGCACTTCGCCGCACCCGGGGGTGCGTTCTACGACACCGCCGACGACGCGGAGCGGCTGGTGGCCCGGCCCGCCGACCCGACCGACAACGCCACCCCCTCCGGCCGTTCCGCCATCGTCGCCGCCCTGGTCAGCTACGCGGCGTTGACCGGGGAGAACCGGTACCGGGAGGCGGCCGAGGCGGCGTTGGCCACCGTCGCGCCGATCGTCGGGCGGCACGCCCGGTTCACCGGGTACGCGGCCACCGTGGGCGAGGCGCTGCTCGCCGGCCCGTCCGAGATCGCGGTGGTGACCGGGGACCCGACGAACGATCCGCTGGTCGCGGCGGCGTACCGGCACGCCCCACCCGGTGCGGTGATCGTCGCCGGGCAGCCCGACCAGCCGGGGGTGCCGCTGCTGGCCGGCCGGCCGCTGCTCGACGGCGGGCCTGCCGCGTACGTCTGCCGGGGTTTCGTCTGCCAACGGCCGGTGAGCGGCGTCGACGACCTGGTGGCGCAACTGCGGTGACACCGGTGTCCGCCGACCGGCACTCCGGTCGGCCCGGATAGGCTGGCGCCGCTATGGATTTCCGTACCGGTCTGCCTGTTGTCGGCATGGTGGGTGGCGGCCAGTTGGCCCGGATGACCCACCAGGCCGCGATCGCCCTCGGCCAGTCGCTGCGCGTGCTCGCCCTCACCCCGGACGACGGCGCGGCGCTGGTCGCCGCCGACGTCCAGTACGGCGACCACACCGACCTGGCCGCCCTGCGCATGTTCGCCAAGAGCTGTGACGTGGTCACCTTCGACCACGAGCACGTGCCCACCGAGCACATCCGCACCCTCACCGCCGAGGGGGTGAAGCTGTTCCCGCCCGCCGACGCACTCGTGCACGCCCAGGACAAGCAGGTCATGCGGGAGCGGCTCGGCGGGCTCGGCGCGCCCAATCCGGCGTGGCGACCCGTCACCGTCCCGGCCGACGTGGTGGCCTTCGGCGACGAGTTGGGCTGGCCGGTGATGCTCAAGGCGGCCCGGGGCGGGTACGACGGCCGGGGCGTGTGGCCGGTGGCCGACGCCGCCGTCGCCGACGACCTGGTGCGGACCCTGCTCGACGGCGGGACGACGCTGATCGTCGAGGAGCGGGTGGCGTTGCGCCGGGAGTTGGCGGTGCAGGTGGCCCGCTCGCCGTTCGGGCAGGTCGCGGTCTATCCGGTGGTGGAGACGGTGCAGCGGGACGGCATCTGCGTCGAGGTGCTGGCACCCGCGCCCGACCTCGACGAGGAGCTGGCGGTCTCGGCCCAGCAGCTCGCCATCGACCTGGCCACCGCGCTCGGAGTGGTCGGCCTGCTCGCGGTGGAGCTGTTCGAGGTGGCCGATCGGGCGGCCCCGGGCGGCAGCCGCGTCGTGGTCAACGAGCTGGCGATGCGCCCGCACAACTCCGGGCACTGGACCATTGAGGGCGCCCGGACGTCGCAGTTCGAGCAGCACCTGCGGGCCGTGCTCGACTACCCGATGGGCGACACCGGGCTGACCGCGCCGGTGGTCGTGATGGCGAACGTACTCGGTGGCGAGCCGGGCGGCATGTCCATCGACGAGCGGCTGCACCACCTCTTCGCCGCCGTACCGACCGCCCGGGTGCACCTGTACGGCAAGCAGGTCCGTCCCGGTCGCAAGATCGGGCACGTCACGGTGCTCGGCGACGACCTGGACGAGGTACGCGCCCGGGCCGCCCGCGCCGCCCGCTGGCTCCGCGACGGCGTGGAGTGACCGTGCGGGACCCGCAGGTGGGAACGAGAGGGAGAACAGCGTGAGCACGGTCGGTGTGATCATGGGTAGCGACTCGGACTGGCCGACCATGAAGGCGGCTGCCGACGTGCTCGCCGAGTTCGAGGTGTCGTACGAGGTCGAGGTGGTCTCGGCCCACCGCACCCCGGTGAAGATGATCGACTACGGTCGGGCCGCCGCCGGACGGGGCATGAAGGTGATCATCGCGGGCGCCGGTGGTGCCGCCCACCTGCCCGGCATGATCGCCTCGGTCACGCCGTTGCCGGTGATCGGCGTACCGGTGCCGTTGAAGCATCTCGACGGCCTGGACTCGCTGCTGTCCATCGTGCAGATGCCGGCGGGCGTGCCGGTGGCCACGGTGTCGATCGGCAACGCGCGCAACGCGGCGCTGCTCGCCGTCCGCATCCTGGGCACCGGTGAGCCGGCGTTGCTCGATCGGATGTCGGCGTACCAGGCCGATCTGGAGCAGCTCGTCGCCGAGAAGGACGCGGCCCTGCGCGCTTCGCTGTAGGCGCATGTAAGGAGGGGTCCCCTGCTAACGCCTGGTGCATAGCAGGGGACCCCTCCTAACAACTCCCACCGGAGCGGATCAGCGCATCCCGCGCAGCGCGGTCTGGAGGCGCTCCTGGGCGCGGCGACGCCGTTCGTTGCTGGCGCCGAGCACGAGCAGCAGGAGACCGACCGGGATCAGCACCAGCCACGGCCCGAGGCTGAACAGAGCGTGTACGGCGGCGATGGCGGTGACCACCGCGCCGACGATCACCGGTGCCTGCTGACGGGTCATGGAGCCGAAGACCAGCACCGCCACCGCGCCGAGCAGCAGCAGCACCTGCCGCAGCGTGCTGGAGTCGGTGGCCAGCACGATCGCCAGGGTGGGCAGGAACGCGGCGACCAGCGCCGGCCCGTACGCCACCCAACTGCTCAGGTCGGCCCGCTGCCGCAACTCCAGCACACCGACCAGCAGCGCCAGGGCCGCGAACGGCAGCGTGTACGCCTCGGGCAGCGCCACGTCGGCGACCCACATCAGGATCCACCAGGCGGTGATCTCGCAGATCACCACGCCCCAGAACAGGATGCGGCGTTCCACCGGTCGGCGCCCCGGTCGGGTGGCGGCGAGCCCGAGGACCGCACCCCAGGCGGCCAGCAGGGCGGCGATGTGCCGGGGCGAGTCGAAGGCCAGCGCCAGCGCGATGAGTGCGGCGGCGTACCCGCTCCACTCCACCGTTGCCGCCTCGCGCCGCGCCTCCGGGCGACGGAACCGGGGCAGGGTGGCGGCGAAGACCTGTAGGGCCGCGCCGACCGCGAGTACGCCGAACGCCGACCAGACCGGGGCGAGCCCGGCCACCAGTCCGGCGGTGAGCACCAGGAGTTGTGCCTTCAGCGAGGCGAACAGCCACCCGAGGATGCGCGCCCGGGAGGTGGTGCCGTACAGGGCGGCGACCACCCCGACGGCGACCCCACCGGCGAGCGTGAAGAGGGTGAGTTCCCGGGTGGCGAGGCTGCCGGCGAGCCCCGCCCCACCGGCGGCCAGTCCGATCACGAAGACCAGGACCCGGGCCAGCCGGATCGAGCGGGCCCGCTCCTCCAGCGGGGGCGGTGGGGTCAGCGCCAGCCCCAGCATCGAGATGGCGAACACGGTCAACGCCGAGAGGGTGCTCGCCGGCCAACCGCTGCCCAGCGCGATCGGTGCGATCAGCAGGGTCACCGCGGCACCGGGCAGCACGACCGGCACCGCCCGGGTCCGCCGGCCGCCGCTGAATCCGGTGGCGGCCAGCGCTGCGGTCACGGTGAGCAGCAACGCGGTGAGCACATGGGTGGGGTTCACCGCGGCCGGTGGCGGGTTCAGCAGCTCCGGTGGTGGCCCCTGCCAGATGCGGTTGAGCGTGCGGTGCGGGTCGACGAGTGCGGCCAGCAGCGCGGGGGCGATCGAGACCAGCGCCAGGACGACCGGCAGGGTGGCGGCGGCCAGCGCCCCGGCGGCGGGGCTGACCCGCCACCGACGCTGTCCGCCGTCGTCGGGCAGCCGGCGCAGGGCGCCGTCCAGCAGGACCGTCCACCGGCGGACCGGCTGCGCCGCGCCGACCGGTGGCTCGGTGGCGCCCCGGATCAGTTCGGCGAGCACCCCGAGCAAAGCTGCGGCGGCGGCGTACACACCGATCGGCAGGTGCACGGGAACGGCGGCAAGCGCGGTCACGCTCGCCCCGCCGACCACTCCGGCGCTCGCCCAGGGCAGGTACTGCGGGACCTGGCGGCGGACGGCGGCGATCGCGGCCAGTCCGAGACTGGACGCGGCCAGGCCGGCGGTCAGCACCACCTCGGGCGGGTGCCCGAACTCGACGGCCAGGGCGGCGGTGGCGCCGGGCAACGCCAGCAGCGCGGCACCGGTGCCCGCGCCGCCGATCTGCGCCAGGTGCGGCGGCATCCCCTCGACGTGGATGTCGTCGACCAGCGGTTCCGCCATCGACCGGGCGAGCGTCGCCACCGCCGCACCGATCAGCACCACGCTGGCCAGCGCCAGCGCGGTCGTCCACGGCCGGACCAGACCGGCGCCGGTGGCGTGCAGTGCCACCACCCCGGCGGCGGTGATCCGGGACAGCCCGGCCCGGGGGTCGACGGAGGCGACCGCCGCCATGCCGAGGACGGCGGCGACCATCGCACCGAGCACCACCGGCGACCACCAGCTCAGGGTGAACGCGGCGGCTGCGCCGATGGTGGCGAGCACCACCGCCGCGTTGGCGACGTCGTAGCGCCAGGGCGGCGGCAGCAGGATGCCGGCGGCAAGCGCGAGCAGCAGCAGCGCGATCGGCCCCTGCCACGTCGTACCGCCGGTCGGTGCGGCGGGCCAGCCGCTGAGGTCGCCGTTCCAGATCGGCCCGGGGGTGGCCAGCACGCCCACGCCGCCGCGCAGCGCCATCCATCCGGCCAGCAGCCCGATCAGCACCCCACCGACGGCGAGACCGAGCACCGGCCCGCGCCGCCACTGCTCGGGCATGGCCCGCGCGGCCACGGAGACCACCAGGACCAGTGCGGCGGCGACCGCGAGCTGTCCGCCCGGTGCCAGCACCGTGCCGATCCGCAGCAGGGTGGCGACCAGCGCTGCGGTGACCGCTGCGGCGGCCAGGTCGGAGCCGTCCAGCCGGGCGTCGGCGCGACGGCCGCTGTCGATCGACGGGGCCAGGAAGAGCAACACGGCGGAGACCAGCAGCAGCGCACCCACCCAGGCGTCGGCCACGGTGGCGCCCGGCGCGCCGAAGCCGGCGGCGGCGACCACCAGCGCGCCGAGACCGGTACCCACCGACAACGGCGCCGGGAGATGGCGCTGGGACACCTGCACGATGGCCGCGTAGCCGAGGGTGACGCAGACGGCGAGGAAGCTGGCCGCCAGCACCGGCACGGTCACCTCCCGCAGCGCTGCCGGGGTGAGGATCGGGTCGGTGGGCAGGATCGCCGCGACGAAGGCGGCGACCGCTCCGGGCAGGGCGAAGGCCGCCCCTCCGGCGGCCCAGGCGGAGACGGTGTCGGCCGCCGCCGGGGCGAGCCGGATCCGGGGAGCGGCGGCGACGAGGATGCCGGCCAGCACGAGGGCGAGCAGCACGGCGGCGGTCGACGCCGGGCGGGCCAGGGCCGCGCCGGCACCGGCCAGACCGACGCCGGTGGCGGCGATCGCGTGCGCCAGGGCGGCCCGAGGGGTACGCGCGGAGAGGCCGACCGCCCCGATCCCGATCGCGGTCACCACCATCGGCCAGGGTGCCAACGCCCAGGACAGCCCGAAGGAGGCGGGTACGGCGAGCGCGGTCAACGCGGCACCGGTCACCGCGAACTCACGACGGATCTCCGGTGGCAGGGCGAGCACGGCGGCCACGGTCAACAGGAAGGCACTGGTGGCGAGCTGCCAGGAAGCCGGTCCCACCGCAGCCGCCAGTTCGGCCGGGTACCGGTCCAGGTCCGCCGCCCAGGCCGGCAGGGCGGCCTGGAGGGGGGCGAGTCCGGCCCGGAGGGCGCTGCCGGCGACGAGCACCCCGGTGACCGTCAACGCGATCGCGGAGGCGAGCTGCGGGCCACGACGCGCGGATTCCGGCACCGCCCGGACGGCCAGGCCGGTGACCGTGATGACGGCCGCGATCACCAGCAGGGCGCGCCCCGGCAGGGCCACCGAGGCGATCCGGCCGAGCGCGCCGATGACGGCCAGGGTGAGGACGCCCGCGCCGAGGTCGGGTAGCGGCGGACGCCGCAGCACCAGCGTCCCGGCCAGACAGACGGCGGCGGCCAGCAGCAGCACCAGGCCGGCCATGGTGGCGCCCGGCACGGTGGTGGCCCGCACCAGGGCGGTCACCGCGTACGCGACGGCGACCGCGACCGCGACGCCGTGCAGGGCCCAGGTCAGTTCCCGCAGCCCGGGTACCGGTCGCGTCGGCGGGGCGGCCCGCCCGGTGCCGGTGAGGTCCAGCAGCTCACCGGCCTCTTCCGGCGCTCCTTCGGGCCGTCCCTCGGCCTGTCGCTGTCGGGGCGGCTTCGTCCGGCCGAGCGGGACCGGGGTCGGCTCGTCGGGGTTCGACTGCTCCACGGTGACCGGGGAGCGGGCCAGCCAGAGGTCGAGCAGGGCCACCACGGTCAGCACCAACGCCCAGCCGACCGGTCCACTGATCCGGTCGTACGCCAGCAGCGGCACCACCGGTTGCGCGGCCAGCACGGTCGCGAAGCGGGGAGCGCGCAGCCGGGTCCAGCCGGCGTAGCCGACGGAGACGGCGGCGGCGACCGCGAAGATCACTCCGGCGAAGACCGCGCCGGAGGCACCGCCGGCACCGATGGCGTCGACGGTCCAGAGTGCGTACCCGGCCAGCGGCACCAGGAGCAGGCCCACCGCGGCGATGGTCTCGGCGGTGGAGGTGAGTCCACGCCGGACCAGCACCGGCGGGGCGAGCAGCATGAGCACGGTGGCGAGCAGCAGGATGCCGAGCCGGGACAGCGCGTCCATCGAACTGGTCGCGACCACCGCGAAGACCACCGCGGCCACCCCGAGCAGCAGCGCCCCGAGCCCGAGCGGGATGTTCTGCACCTCGCGTGAGGAGGCTTCCGGCGGGTGCTCCGGGTCGTCGGCGTCCAGCCAGACCGGCGCGTCCGGTGGCGGGTCGCCCGCCCCGAAACCGGCACCCTGCCGGGGTACCCGTGGTGGCGCGTCACCGCCGCCCGGCCCGTGCGCCGCCCGTGCGCTGCCGTCGACGGGTTGCTTGCGGGCCGACGTGGCTCCGCCGCCGGGTGGTCTCCGCGACGGCCCGTCGGCGTCGTCGCCACCGAAGCGTGTCGGCCCGTCGGCATCGCCGCCGCCGAAGCGTGTCGGCCCGGTGGCGTCGTCGCCGACGGGCACGCGCGTCGCGCCGGTGGTGCCGTCGCCGGGGGGCATGCGGGCCGTCGAGGTGGCACCGTCGCCCGGTGACGTCCGCGTCGGTCCGGTGTCGCCGTCGGCGGGTTGTCGCCGTGGCGGCGGGGTGGTGCGGTCGGCCGTGGGAGTCGAGGCCGTTGCGGCGGTGCCGTCGCCGGAAGGGGTGCGCGGCGGTCGGCGACGGAGTACGCGGCGCCCCCGGCCGGACTGCTTGAGACGTTCGTCACCCGAGTTGCCGGCGTGCGCGAGGATGTCCCGCTGGAAGATCGCGGCCTGCATCTTGGACGCGAGTTGCCGTTGTTCACTGGCGATGGCGGCCTCGCGGGCCTTCATCTCCGCGATGGACCGCTCGATGTCCGCCAGGTGCTCGGCCCATTGTGGCTGGTGGGCGCCGCAGCGCGGGCAGCGGACGGCCGGCTTGATCTCCTGGCCGCACGAGGAGCACTGAAAGGTCGCCACGACACCCCTCCACCCGCAGTGTGGATTCCCACTGTCGCAGCATGCCCAATGCGGCCCAGGAATTCGACCGTTGTCGGCGGGTCACACCCGTCCAAGATCAGCAACCCCGAAGCGATCCCGCCCAGTCGAGCCCTCCGAGTCAGCTCGCCGTACCCCCCGACGACCCGCCGACCAAAGCGAAGGCCCAGCTCCCACCCCCGCCGGATGGGCCGCCTCACGCAGGCTGCGGAACGTCAGGTTCCCGCGAATCCAGACCCCACCCCCGCCGGGGATGGGCCATCTCACGCAGGCTGCGGGAAGTCAGGTTTTCCGGGGGAGCCCACCCGCGCAGGGATCAAGCCTGACCGCCCGGAGCGGGTGGGTTCCCCCGGAAAACCCACCCCCGAAGAACAAGATCAAGGCCGCCCCATCCCCCGATACTCCCAGCCAGCCTGCGTCCACAGTGCCGAGTCGAGGCAGTTGCGGGCGTCGACCACGCGCCGCCCGGTGACCAGTTCGCCGAGCGCGCTCGGGTCGGCGTTGCGGAAGTCCGCCCACTCGGTGAGGACGCAGACCAGGTCGGCGCCGGTGACCGCCGCGTTGACGTCCGGCTCGTAGCGCAGTTCCGGCACCGCCCGGCGGGCGTTCTCCATGCCCTGCGGGTCGAAGACGTGCACCTCGGCGCCGGCCTTGTGCAGCAGCGCGGCGACGGCGAGAGCGGGTGCGTCGCGTACGTCGTCGGTGTTGGGTTTGAAGGTCGCCCCGAGGACGGCGATGCGGGTGCCGGAGAGGTCCGGGCCGGCCGGGCCGGACCGGCGACCGAGCAGGTCGGCGGCGAGGTGGAGCACGCGGGTCCGGCGACGCAGGTTGATCAGGTCGACCTCGTGCAGGAAGCGCAGCGCCTCACCGGCGCCCAGTTCCTGCGCCCGGGCCTGGAAGGCGCGGATGTCCTTCGGCAGGCAGGCGCCGCCGAAGCCGAGCCCGGACTGGAGGAAACGGTTGCCGATGCGGGGGTCGTACCCGATGGCCTTGGCGAGCTGGGTGACGTCGCCGCCGGCAGCCTCGCACACCTCGGCCATCGCGTTGATGAAGGAGATCTTGGTCGCCAGGAAGGCGTTGGCGGCGACCTTGACCAGCTCGGCGGTGGCGAAGTCGGTGACCACCAGGGGTACCTCGCGGTCCTCCGTGGCGGCCAGGTCGAAGACGCCCTTGTGCGCGGCGTAGAGCATGCCGTTGGCCCAGTCGCTCTTGACGCCGACCACGATCCGGTTCGGCCGGAGCACGTCGTCGACGGCGAAGCCCTCCTGGAGGAACTCCGGGCTCCAGGCCACCTCGACACCCAGGTCCGTGGAGGCGTGCTTGCCCACGAGCTGTTCCACCCACTCGGCGGTGCCGACCGGGACGGTGGACTTGCCGACGATCAGGGCCTTGCGGGTCAGGTGCTGGGCCAGACCGGTGACCGACGCCTCGACGTACGACAGGTCGGCGCCCATGCCGTCGGCGCGCTGCGGGGTGCCGACGCAGATGAAGTGCACGTCGCCGAAGTCGGCGGTCTCGGCGATGTCGGTGCTGAACCGCAGCCGACCGGCGGCCAGGTTACGCCGGAGCAGCTCGTCCAGGCCGGGCTCGTGGATCGGCACCTCGCCCGCGTTGAGCTTGGCGATCTTGTCGGCGTCGACGTCGAATCCCAGCACCTCGTAGCCGAGCTCGGCGTAACAGATGGCGTAGGTCGCGCCGAGGTAGCCAGTGCCCAGGAAGGTCACCCGAGGTCGGGATGCACCCGAGGGGGGTGTCACCGAGGCGATGGCGGGCATCGGCTGGGTGTTCGGGTACGGGATGGTCACGCCTGTCTCTCCGCTCGCACTGGCGGCGCGTGGTCGCGTCGCGGGCCGCTGCGGCGCCTCGGCGGGGCACCGGAGGGGGGTGATTCTGCTGTCTGCACTCCATCATCGCCGACCGGCGTCGATGCTCCGTCCCGGCTCAGCCTACGCGCCGGTAACATGGCTCGAACGGTGGTGGCTATCCTTCAGTCTGCGCGATGGCCGTCCAGGTGACGCTACAGACTGCGCATAGTAGCGGTGAAGGGGAGGGGCCGGCATGCCCGCAGAGCACTCGTTCGATGTGTATCGGTTGCCCGAGGAGCACCAGGCGATCCGGGAAGCCGTCCGTGAGGTCTGTGCGGCGAAGGTGGCGCCGCAGGCTGCCGAGGCCGACGAGACCGGTGAGTTCCCCAAGGCTTCGTACGACGCGTTACGGGCTGCCGACTTCCACGCCCCGCACATCCCCGAGGAGTACGGCGGTGCGGGCGCCGACGCGCTGGCCACCGCGATCGTGATCGAGGAGGTCGCCCGGGCCTGCGCCTCGTCGTCGCTGATCCCGGCGGTGAACAAGCTCGGCACCATGCCGCTGCTGCTGGCCGGCTCCGACGACCTCAAGCGCCGCTACCTGACCCCGGTCGCCGCCGGTGAGGCGATGTTCTCGTACTGCCTCTCCGAGCCGGAGGCCGGCAGCGACGCGGCGTCGATGACCACCCGGGCGGTGCGGGACGGCGACCACTGGGTGCTCAACGGCGTGAAGCGGTGGATCACCAACGCCGGGGTGTCCGAGTTCTACACGGTTTTCGCCGTTACCGACCCGACCGCGCGGTCGCGGGGCATCTCCGCCTTCGTGGTCGAGAAGTCCGATCCGGGGGTCAGTTTCGGTGCTCCGGAGAAGAAGTTGGGCATCAAGGGCTCGCCGACCCGCGAGGTCTACCTGGACAACGTCCGGATCCCGGCCGACCGGATCATCGGCGCCGAGGGCACCGGGTTCGGCACCGCGATGAAGACCCTGGACCACACCCGGGTCACCATCGCCGCGCAGGCGCTCGGCATCGCGCAGGGTGCGCTGGACTACGCCAAGGGGTACGTGGCCGAGCGTAAGCAGTTCGGCAAGGCGATCGCCGAGTTCCAGGGTGTGCAGTTCATGCTCGCCGACATGGGCATGAAGCTGGAGGCGGCGCGGCAGCTCACGTACGCGGCGGCCGGCAAGTCGGAGCGGGGTGACGCCGACCTGACGTACTTCGGTGCGGCGGCGAAGTGCTTCGCCTCGGACGCCGCGATGGAGATCACCACCGACGCGGTGCAGTTGCTCGGCGGCTACGGCTACACCCGGGACTACCCGGTCGAGCGGATGATGCGGGACGCCAAGATCACGCAGATCTACGAGGGCACCAACCAGGTGCAGCGCATCGTGATGGCCCGCCAGCTGCTCAAGGGACTGCCCCGGGTTTGGTTGACTCGCGGGGTTGAGTGGTTCAGGTCGGGTGTGTGGGCTGGTTGATTGTCTCAAACTCGATCGGGGTGAGGCGTCCGAGGCGTTGTTGCCGTCGTCGGCGGTGGTAGGTCCGTTCGATCCAGGTCACCATCGCCAGGCGCAGGTCGTGGCGGGTGCTCCAGCGTTGCCGGTCCAGGACGTTGCGTTGCAGTAGGGCGAAGAACGATTCCATCGCGGCGTTGTCGCCGCAGGCGCCGACGCGGCCCATCGAGCCGACCAATCCGTTGCGGTGCAATGCCTTCACAAATTTCCTAGACCGGAATTGGCTGCCCCTGTCCGAGTGGACCACGGTGCCGGCCGGATCGCGTAGTCGGACCGCGTTGGACAGCGCCGCGACGGCCAGAGAGGCTTTCATCCGGGTGTCGATGGAGTAGCCGACGATCCGGCCGGAGTACACGTCCTTGATCACGCACAGGTAGAGCTTGCCCTCGGCGGTGGGGTGTTCGGTGATGTCGGTCAGCCACAGCCGGTTCGGGGCGTCGGCGGTGAACCGGCGGTGCACCAGGTCGTCGTGCACCGGCGGCCCGGCCCGCCGCGTGAGCCCCTTGCGCTTGGCGAACACCGACCAGATGCGCTGCTGTGAGCACAGCCGGGCGACCCGGTTCGGGCCGGCGGTGATGCCGTGGGCGGGGAGTTCGTCGGCGATGAACCGGTACCCGAACGCCGGATCATCGTGGTGGATGTCCAGGGCGGCGTTGATCAGATGGGCGTCGTCGACGTCACGTCGCGACACCGGCTCGGCGCGCCATGCGTAGTAGGCCTGCTTACTGAACCCCAACACCCGGCAGGTCACCGCGACGGGGATCCCGTCCGCGGCCAGGTCACCGACCAGCGGGTACATCATTTTGGGGAGATATCCCGGGCGAAGAACGCCGCCGCCCGCCGCAGGATCTCGTTCTCCTGCTCCAGAAGCTTGTTACGCCGACGCAGCTCTCGCAGTTCCGCTGACTCGCTGCTGGTGGCCCCGGAACGGACACCGTCCTCGACATCGGCGAGCTTGAGCCAGCGGTGCAGACAGCCCTCGGAGATCCCGAAGTCCTTCGCGATCTGCCGCAACGGCGCCTCGCCCTTACGCGCGACCGCGACCACGTCACGACGGAACTCCGGCGGAAACGCTTTCGGCATGACAGACATCCTTCCAGCGAGGAACGCATCCTCACAGGTCAGGAGTCAACCAAACCGGGTGCAGTCCCTGTCGCCGCGTTCAAGTTTGCCGACCCACCGGAAGTCGACGGTGTGGTATTTCAGATCTTTGCGGTCGGGATATAGCTCGTGAAGCTTGGCGTTAACACCGTCGGCGACGTCGGAGCGACTCATGCGCAAGTTCGGCCAGCGCGGTGACGGGAGGCGACGGCGGGCTTCCATCAGCCGTAGATTCGGCTTCTTTGCGCTGGCCTCCGATGCTGGCATCGAGATCTACCTCCTGGCGCTACTCCGCACGTCCCCGCCGCCGTAGCAAAGAATGAAACTGCATCGTCCTATTGTTAATCAACTATTCCGTGTGCCCGGATCTCGCGCAACGACGAACGTCGGTCGAACGCCCATAGTTGCCGTACGCGCTCGGTCAGGTGGTCCGCTGAAGGTCCAGTGGATTCACTTCTGGTGCTTTGCTCTCCTTCCAGGGGCTTGGGGCCGAGGGGGTCGCTGCTGGACTCAGCCGGTGGAAACGGGCCGCACGCTGTTCCCGAACCTAGTACTTCACCATCACGTTCGTCGGACCGCGGACGGCAGCGTAACCAGCGATAGCTGTATCGCGGGGCTTGATGTCCACTGGCTGGTGATCGCAGACGCAGGCCGCGGGGTTGATGTTCGGGCCGCGTCGACCGTTCTCAAGAGCGCTCAAGTGCTGGCAGTGAACTCCCAGCGCCGGGGACAGTTGCTCGCTGCTCCAGTCATGATCGTCTCAAGTTCCGGATCTCTTGCGCGAGTCAACGGTGGCGGAGGTACGCGCGTGGGCAGCCCACACGTCGTTCGTAACGGTCTGGCCAAAACCCGTGCTTGCGGGATGTCAGCTGACCGTAACGCACACTGGCGGTCTCGCGACCGGGCCCTCTGATCTTGACGTCTTAGCAGCTCAGGGTTCGGGTGCTTCGTGATCGGAACCGCAATGTGGACCGTAATGCGGAATTCCCCGATCGGCGGACATGCGTGATTGTTGGCGTGCGTCAGTCGCGATGCGTCCTGAGGGAGAGGTTCCCAGGCGTTTGTTCGGCGATTGACGCCGTGAGGTCCTTCTTGTCGTTGGCGCAGGCCAACGGGTATGCGATCCGAAAGGTTTCCTGTGCGTGTTGCCCGGAGGCTGGCCTGGTTGCTGGCGATTCCGCTGTCTGCGACTGTGCTCTTCGCCGCGTGGGGTGTGGCGTCGACAGCGCGTCAGGCGCTTGCTGCCGATCGGTTGGAGTCGCTGGTGGCGGTGTCGTCCGCTGTCGGTGAGGTGCTTTATCAGCTGGATCGTGAGCGTCAGGTTGCGGCGTCGGTGGTGTCGGACAGCGGTCGTGGGCTGAACGCCTTCCTCGAGCAGGGTGCTGTCTCGGATGGTGCGGTCGAGGCGTATCGGCAGCGTCGGGGCGATCTGGACTTGTCACCGCCGTCGGTGGCGCAGTTGTTGGGTCCGTTCGACGAGCAGTTGCGGCTGCTCCCAACGTTTCGCGAGCAGGTGAAGGCCAGGTCTGCGTCGCTGACCGCCGTGTTGGTGCGGTATCGGGCGGCGATCGGCCGAGGGCTGGCGGTACGGGAGGCCGTGGGTCAGGTCGGCGGGGCCGATGGTGCGCTGGCTGATCAGTTGCGGGTGGCGGCGGCGTTGTCGCAGGCGTCGGAGTACGCCGGCATCCAGCAGGTCGCGGTGGCGACGGGTAGCGGCCGAGTGGTGTCGCAGGCGGTACAGCGGGACGTGGCGGCGACGCGGGCCGGGTTCGATGAGGCGTTGTCGGTGGTGTCGCAGCGCTCGCCTGCAGTGTGGCGAGGGTGGCTGGATCAGGCGTTGACCGGTGAGCAGGTGCTGGCAGCGCAGCGGTTCGATGACGAGGTCGCGCGGACGCAGGTGGGTCAGCGGCTGCGGGTGAACTCCGGTCGGTGGTTGGTGGCCAGTGGTGAACGCCGCGACCGGTTGCACGAGGTGCAGTCGCGGATCGACGGCGAGATTCAGGCGGCGGTGGGGCGGGCGCGGAGCCGGCAGTGGGTGACCACGGGGGTGCTCTGCGGGGTGGCGGCGGTGCTTGTGGCCGCGGCGACGGTGTTGGCGACGTGGCAGGGCCGGGCGTTGGCGCGGCGGTTGCGGCGGGTCCGCGATGCCGTCACCGGGATGGCCACGGAAGAGCTGCCGTCGCTGGTGCGGCAGGTGGCGGCGGCTGATCCGGCCGACCCGGGGTCTGTGCCTCCGGCGCCACGTGCCTTGGCCGTGGACATGCCTCGGGATGAGGTGGACGAGGTCGCGGTTGCTTTCGACGCGCTCGCGGCCACCACGTACCGGATCTCGACGGATCTGGCGCGGCAGCGCCTGGTGGCGGTGGGTGCGGTGGAGGCGGTGGGGCGCCGGTGTCAGGGGATCACGAATCGTCTTCTGGGCGTGTTGGACCGTGCGGAGCGGGATGAGAAGGACTCGGCGACGCTGGCGACGTTGTTCGCGGTGGACAACCTGGCGGCGCAGCTGCTGCACGGTACGCAGAGCATGCTGGTGTTGTCGGGACGGACGCTCGGGATGCCGTACGAGGAGCCGGCCGAGCTGGTGACGGTGGTGCAGGCGGCGCAGAGCCGGATCCAGGAGTACCGGCGGGTCATCGTCGGACTCGTCGACGACCGGATCCTCGTACCACCGGCGCTGATCGACGACCTGGTGCACCTGTTGGCGTCCCTACTGGACAACGCCACCCGCTACAGCCCCGACGAGGTGGTCGTCACCGGTCACCTGATGGGCAACCGGGCGATCCTGCAGGTCACCGATACGGGCAACGGCATCGGTCCAGACCTTCTCGACCAGCTCAACGAGGAGTTGGCGGCGCCGACGCCGATGATCGGGGTGGAGCACATCCGCCGTCAGGGCATCGCCACCGTCGCGGCGCTGGCCGCCGCGCACGGGCTGCGGGTGCGGCTGCTGCCCGCGTCACCGCAGGGCACCATCGCCGAGGTCGAGATTCCCGCCGACCAGCTTCGTATCCGGATCCCGGAGCGGGTCGCGCTGCCGGTGGGGCCGGTGGCCGGCAGGCGTGCCCCGGGCGGCACCCCCGCTTCCGACTTGTCCTTGCCCACCAGCTCGCCGCGTGCTCCTGCGGTGCGTTACGACCCGCCCACGACGATGGCGGACGCGTCGACGCAGACCCTGCCGCAGATCCCCGCGCAGCGCACCGCTGCCGCCTGGCAGGAACCGGACCCGATCTACGAGCAGGCGGCCGAGGAGCACGGCCCGTCCGGATGGTTCGAGGTGGGCGGCACGGTGCACCTGCCCGCCGCCACCGCTGCGGCACCGTCGGATCACGGCGCGACCACGTCGAACGGACTGCCCAAGCGGCAGCCTTCCCGGGCGATCGCGTCCTCACCTCGGCCCGTTCCTGTCGAACCGCCACACCGTGGACGGGCGGTAACGGGCTTCGCCAAGACCGCAGGGGCGTATCAGCGCGGCCGTGGCCGCTCCCTCCAGCCGAGAGAAGGACGACGATGAGCACCGATCTGAGCTTCCTGTTGAACAACAACGTGCGCGTGGTGCCGGGTGTGAGCCAGGCCGTCGCGGTATCCGTCGACGGACTGCTGTTGGCCTTCACCGACGGTCTCCACCGAGACGCTGCAGAACGCCTCGCCGCGGTCGCCTCAGGCTTGAACAGCCTGATCAACGGCGCCGCCCAGGAGCTGAACGCCGGTGGGGTGCGGGGCAACATCACCGACACCGACCGGGGTTACCTGATCCTGACGAGCCTGAATCGGGGGGCGTCGCTGCTGGTGTTGACGCGGCGGGACGCGGACCTCGCCTACGTCACCGCCGAACTGGACCGCTTCGCCGAGCAGGTGGGCGACACGCAGCTCAACCCGTCGTTCGCGGCAGCGGCCGCCGGGGCACGATGACCGCGCCGGGCACGACGGTTCGCCGACCGGCGGGCGGGCCACCGGGGTTGAAGATCGTGCTGACCGGGCCCCTCGGGATCGGTAAGACCACGCTGGTCGGGGCCGTGTCGGACATCGTGCCGCTGACCACCGAGGCCCGGATGTCGGCCGCCGGCGACGACATCTCCCACAGTCCGAACAAGGTCACCACCACGGTGGCGATGGACTTCGGTCGCCTCGCCATCAACGACGTCACCGTGTACGTCTTCGGGACCCCTGGACAACAGCGGTTCTGGTTCATGTGGGACGCGATCGTCCACGGGGCGATCGCCGCGGTGGTGCTCGTCGACACCCGCCGGCTCCAGGACTCGTTCCGGCACCTGGACTACATCGAACGTCGCAGGCTGCCGTTCGTGGTGGCGGTCAACCGGTTCCCCAACGCCCGCTCCTACCCGCCGGCGCAGATCCGCGACGCCCTCACGCTCGACGGTGAGGTGCCCGTCATCGAGGTCGACGCCCGGGACCGCGACAGCGTACGCCGCCTGCTCATCGCCCTGGTCGAGCACATCATCGCCACCACCCCGATCCCGGCCCGCGTCGCCTCCTGACCGCTCGGCCCCTCCACCCTCGAACAGAAGGAGCACCCTTATGCGACATGCCCGTTCCCGACTGCGGCAGGCACTGGCTGTCGCCACCGCCACCGGCCTGCTCGCCACCGGCGCGGCGTGCAGCAGCAGCGACGGCGACTCCGACCGGGTACGGATCGGACTGCTGGTGTCGCTGTCGGGCATCTACACCAGCGTCGGCGAGGACATGCACCGCGGTTTCCAGCTCTACCTCGACACCCACGACGGCCGTCTCGGTGGCCGCGAGATCGACCTGGTCGTCGCCGACGAGGGCGACGGCCCCGCCACCGCTGTCGCCGCCGCCCAGAAACTCCTGGAACGCGACCGGGTAGTGGCGCTGACCGGGCTGGTCGGCGGCGCCACGGTGGACAAGGTCCAGACGCTCATTCACGAGCGGCGGATACCGCTGCTGGGAGCGAACGCCCGCCCCGGGTGGCCCCCGGCGCGGGCCCTGTCCTACACCTGGCACACCTCCTACAACTCCGACGAGCCCGGGATCGCGATCGCCGAGTACATCAAGGCGCAGGTCGGCAACGGAACCGTGTACGCGATCGGCCCGGACTACCAGGGCGGCTGGGACGAACTGCGCGGCTTCACCGACACGTACACCGCCCTCGGCGGGACACTCGCCAACCCGGACGGCAAGACCGTGTTCACGCCGTTCCCGACGACCGAGAACTTCCTGCCGTACCTGAACAAGGCCGCCGAAACCCAACCGGCCGCCGTGTACACCTTCTACGCCGGTGGTCCCGCCGTCGCGTTCGTCAAGCAGTACCGGCACTCCGCGCTCAGGGACGTGCCGCTCTACGCCGCCGGCTTCCTCACCGAAGGACCGGTGTTGGACGCCCAAGGGACGGCGGCCACCGGAATCCGCAACGTCCTCAACTACTCGCCGACGCTGCCGCACGCGGCGAACCAGCAGTTCGTCGCCGCCTGGTCCGCCGCCGGCTACCCGGGACAGCCGACCACCTTCGCGATGGCCTCCTACGACGCCGCCGCAGTCCTCGACCGGGCCCTGGCCGCCGTCGACGGCGCCGTCACCGGCGACACCCTCAACACCGCGATCAGCACGGTGGGACGGGTCGACAGCCCGCGCGGGGACTGGCAGTTCCATCCCACCGAGCACCGGCCGGTGCAGCGCTGGTACCTGCGCGAGGTCAAGCCCGACGGCCCGGTCCTGTCCAACGTGCTGCTGCAGGACCTGACCACCCTGCCCGCCACCTGACCGACACGACCAGAGCTAAGGGGGTGCCGTGCCCATGGACGCACTCGTGATCACCACCGTTGACGGAATCGCCTACGGGCTGCTCCTGGCGATCGCCGCCGCCGGGCTGACCGTCGCATTCGGTGCCGGCGGAGTGCTGAACCTCGCCCACGGCACCCTCATCGCGACCGGCGGCTACATCGCCGCGACCACCACCGCAGGCACCTGGGGCAGTCTCGTCGCCGCGATGGCCCTGGCGGCACTCGCGGGAGCTGCCGGTGGGGGAGTGCTCGCCGCCGCGACCGCCGCACTGCGCGGACGTGGTCACCTGGATCAGGCGTTGTTGACCTTCGGCGTCGCGTTGATCGGCGCGGACCTGCTGACCACGGCGTACGGGTCGGACCTGCTGCGGCCCCGGATGCCCGCCGCCCTGGAAAGCACGATCGTGGTCGCAGGATACCGATATCCGGTCGACCGGCTCGCCGCGTTCGCCGTCGCCGTGCTGGTCGCCGCGTGCGGGTATGTGCTGCTGCACCGCGCCCGCGCCGGTCGGCTGATCCGGGCCACCGTCGACGACCGGGCGATGGTCGCCGCGATCGGCGTCAACCCCCGCACCGTCGACGCCGCCGTACTCGTCGCCTCCGGGGCCCTCGCCGGTCTAGCGGGAGCGCTGACCACCCCGATCCTCGGCGTCGGGCCCGGCACCGCCGACACGGCACTACTGCTGTCACTGATCATCGTGGTCTGCGGAGGTCTCGGCTCCGTACCCGGTGCCGTCATCGCCGCGATCGGCGTCGGCGTGGTGCAGACCGTCGGAGTGGTCACCATCCCGGCCCTGGCGCCCTACCTCCTCACCGCCATGGCCGTGATCCTGCTCGCCCGCCCCAGCACCGTTCCTGGTCAGGCGACGCCATGAGCATGCCCACCCGGGCCACCGTTGCCCGACTCCGATCGCTACCCGTTATCGCCCCAGGTGCGGCTGCCCTGGCGATCATCGTCGTGGCGGTGTCACCGAATCCGTACCTGCACACCACGGTCGCCCGGATGCTGCCCCTCGCGCTGCTGGCGGTCAGCGTCGCGGTGGTCGCCGGGCACGCCGGCCTGCCCACCCTGGGCCACGTCGCCCCCTACGCCGCTGGCGCCTACCTCACCGCCCGCCTCGCTCTCGCCGGTATCGACCTCGCCGTCGTGCACCTGCTCTGCGCAGCCGTCATCGGTGCGGCCGTCGCGGGCCTGGCCGGGGCGGTACTGGTCCGCTATCGGGGCACCGTCTTCCTGATGCTGAGCCTCGCGGTCGCTGAGCTGACCGCGATCACCGCCGGGCAGTGGCGGACGGTCAGCGGCGGCACCGACGGCCTCGCCGGTATCCCCGCACCGCGCCTCCTCGCCGGCATGCCGCCGCTCGTCGGCGACCGCACGGTGCTGCTCTACACCGCCACGATCATGCTGGCCGTGACGGCTGCGGCCGGGTGGTCGCTGCGCGGCGATCGGCGGATGCTGTTCACCGCCGCCCGTGCCAACGAGAACCGGGCCCGCGCCAGCGGCCATCCCGTCTACGTCTACCTGTGGATGGTCCACACCGCCGCCGGGAGCCTGGCCGGCATCGCCGGAGCGCTACTGATCCACACCCATCGGTGGATCACCCCCGCCGATGTCGGATTTGGAACCGCAGCCCTGGCCCTGCTCGCCGTCGTCATCGGCGGCGCCCGATCCCTCACCGGGGCGGCGGTCGGTGTGGTGATCGTGCTCATCGTCCGTGACGTCGTGGCCGTGGAGGTTCCCGGGCACGCGCCGCTGCTGCTCGGCGCGTTGTTCGTCATCGCCGTGTACGCGCTGCCGGGCGGCTTGACCGCCCTAACTGCCCGCCTTAGCCGCCACCGTCTGTTCGCCACTCCGCATGACGCGCCGCCCCCGGCCGCCGCGACGAGCGTCAGGAGCGCGCCGTGAGGATCATCCACCGCGTCGAGCCGGACCGGCCGCCCGCACCGCGCAGCCGCCGCGATCCCGACCACGCCCACGGCAACGGCCTGGTCGCCACCGGTCTACGCCACGCCTACGGTCCGCTCACCGCCCTGCACCTCGACACGTTCGCTATCGCCCCGGGTGACCGACACGCAGTCATCGGACCCAACGGGTCCGGTAAGTCCACCCTGCTGGGCGTGCTGGCCGGCGCCCTCCGCGCCCAGGCAGGTCAGCTCACCTACAACGGTCAGTTGGTGACCCGCCACGGCGCTGAATGGCGGGCGCGAGCCGGTATCGGTCGCACCTTCCAACACCCCCTGGTGTGGCCCGATCTCACCTGCCTCGACTGCGTCCGGGTCGGCGGCTGGCAGCATCGCCGCAACCCGGACCGCACGCCGCTGGAGGTGCTGCGCCTGGTGGGTCTGGCCGACTACGCCCACCAGCCCGCCAGCGCCCTGTCACACGGGCACCGGCGGATGCTCGACCTGGCCGTCACCCTGGCCGGCCAACCCCGGGTCCTGCTACTCGACGAACCCGCGGCCGGCCTCACCGACACCGACACCGACACCAGCCGCCTTCTCGACGTCCTCCAGGGGCTGCCCAGCTGGATGGCGGTGGTGCTGGTCGAGCACCACATGGGCGTGGTCGCCGCGTTCGCTGACTGGATCACCGTTCTGCACCAGGGCCGCCGGCACACCGACGGCCCCGCCGACACCGTGCGTGCCGACCCAGGCGTCGCCGCTCTCTACCTCGGCACCGGAGGTAGCGATGCTGCGCATCCGTGACCTGACCGTCGCCTACCCCCACGGCGCCCCAGTCCTGCACCACGTCACGCTCAACCTCGACAGCGCCGGTGTGCACGCAGTGGTAGGCCCCAACGGAGCCGGCAAAACCACCCTGCTGCACACCCTCGCCGGCCACCTCCACCCCAGCGGCGGCACCATCCACCTCGACGGCCACGACGTGACCGGCTGGCACCCCACCGCAGCCGCCCGGGCCGGCGTCGCACTCGCCCCTCAGGGCCGCAGGCTGTGGCCGTCGTTGACCGTCGTCGAGCACCTCGCCCTCGCGCGGCCCGTCGCAGGCCGCGACGAAGCGTGGACTGTCGAGGAACTCCTCGACACGTTTCCCCAGCTCGCCGACCGCATGCAGCACCGCACCAGCCAGCTCTCCGGCGGCGAGCAACAGATGCTCACCATCGCCCGCGCGCTCCGCACCGCACCGCGTCTCCTGCTGGCCGACGAACCCACCGAGGGCCTCGCCCCCATCGTGGCCGACCAGATCACCACCCTGCTGCGGACCCTGCCCGACCGGGGCGTGACCGTCCTCGCCGCGCTCCCACACGCCGGCGTGGCCGCGATGATCGCCGACACCATGCACGTCATCGCCTCCGGGCAGCTCCTCGGCCACACCGACACCCACGCCGTGGCCACCGATGTGATGCGCCGACACCTCACCCTCACCCATCTCGGCGACGAGCCCGGGAGCCCGACCAATGACCTCTGAGACCGTCATGCGCGGCGCTGCCCCGACACCCCGGCCACCCGGCGTACGAAGTACGGCGGTGCTGGGAGCAGGTGTGCTTCTGACCGCCACCGTTCTGGCGGTATCGCCTGTCCCAGCGGCGCCTGCCATCGCCCCGCAACCGTGCGCGATGTCGGCGTCACCACAGCCTGACCTGGCCACCGCCGCCGCCCGCCACGGCTCGCTGGCCGTCACCCGACTGGTCTACCCACAGCCGGCCCGACACGCCCTGCGGAACCTCGCCGCCACCATCGCCACCAGCCCCTGCGACACGGCATCGGGCCGCTACGACCTCATCCGCTACCAGCAATGGCGGAGTGAGTCCTCCCCGGGGGAGCCGGAAACGCTGCAAGAAGTCGTGCGATGGAACACCGGTGACCTCTCCGGCGCGCAACTCGCCACCCGACACCCACCCGGCCCCGCACCCATGACGAAACACTGGTGGGATCCAGGCCAGATCCCCTCCGACATCCCGGTCAATCCCATCCTCGACCCACGGCAACCGTTCGTCATCATCGATCGGCTACGCCACGACAACGACCGTGACTACACCGCCGCCGACGCCGTGCAAGCCATCGCAGAACTCGTGTCCTGGCACAACGCGCGCCGCGACGAGCGGGCGACGGTCCTCACCACTCTGGCCCAGTACGACCAACTCGTCTTCTACCCGCGGGTGTCCGACCGCGCCGGACGTGTCGGCGTCGCCATCGCCGCCACCGACAGCGACGACAGTCAGCGCCGGGTGCTCGTCGTCGACCCCGTCACCGGCGACGTCCTCGCCTACGAAACCGCCCGCCCCGACGAGATCGGCGCCTGGCGACCCACCAGCTACCTACTCGTCATGGGCCGCACGCGCGTCGACGCCCGCTGGTGGGAGCAACCCGGCCCACCGCCCCCGGCCCGACTTCACCCGCAGCGCGCGCGAATCGACCTGTCCCTGTTCGCCACACCCTGTTTACCCATGCCCGAAGGAGACTCCCGATGACCACGACGACCTACCAGTTCCGCAACAACCCGCAGCAACTCGGCCCCCTGCAACAGGTCCTCGACCCCATCACCCGCCACGACCTCGCCAAAATCCCCATCCGGCCCGGGCGGCGGGCCCTGGACATCGGTGCTGGCGCAGGCTCCATCACCCGACACCTCGCCGACACGGTCGGCCCGACCGGCACGGTCCTCGCCGTCGACCGCGACACCGACCTCCTCGACCCCACCGCCGTCATCGAGGTATACCAACGGGACCTGCGCAACGGCCTCGACCTCCCGATCGCGCCCGGCAGCATCGACCTCGTCCACAGCCGCTGCGTCCTGGAACACCTCGCCAACCGCGCCGACCTCCTGACACCGATGACCACACTGCTGCGGCCCGGAGGGTGGCTGCTGCTCGGCGAGATCGTCTATAGCCGCGCCCTGATCCACCACGCCCCCACCGGCGACGACAACCACCTGATCTACCGGGTCATCCACGCCATCCTCGACACCCTCGCCACCGGCGGCACCGACCTGGACTGGGGCAACAACACCCACAGCCACCTGCTCGACCTGAAGATGACACACGTACACAGCCGTACCCGCGCCGACACATGGACCGGCGGCGGCCCCGGCTGCCAACTGCTGGCCGACAACGCCCGCCAACTCCACGACCGACTCCTGCACGCCGACCTCGACGACGCCGACCTGTGCCGCTTCAGCGAACTGATGGCCGACCCCACAGTGGCCCTACGCGGCTACCAGTACACCTCCACCCTCGCCCAGAAGCCCGAATGACCCAGAAGCGACGGGCGGCACGACCGAAGACCACGAGGTAGCCGCCATCCCAGCGACTGCCTGGCATCACTCGCGATCTCCGGGAGACCGCGTGACGACTATGTCGCTGCCCGCGCGCCCTGAACCCGTGCACAGGCTGCTCGACTGGCCATCTCCCCAGTCCTAGACCAGGCGCGTCTCAGCTGGTTGACCCTTCGCTGACATTGACGCCTGCCCATTCTCCGACCACCCGTCTGCATCGACGGGCAGACGTCGGCACGACCCATTCGAAAGGGATCGACCTTCCGTGCTCCCGCACTTCGCGGTCGTCGGGATGATCGCGCTGCACCTGCATCTCGTCGGCCAGCCCACCACCACGCCCGACACCCCTGCCGGCGTCGGTGACCTCGTGGCGACGGCCCGATCGGTGGACCTGGTCTGTGTGCGCTGCATCCTGCGGGGCCTCGCACCGCTGGTTCCGGCACGCCCGTGATGCCCTCCGCCCGTTCGACACCCGTTGAGGACCACCGCAGGATGCCCACGCCCATGCCGCCTGTCGGTACGCCCTACCACCGGTTGACCATACGGATCCCCTGGTGGAGGACGCTGCTGACGCTGTCTGCCGCGCTGATCGCCACCCAGATCGCGCCGATCCCCGCCACCCTGATCAGCCGACGACTGCCGCCCGAGGGGCTACCGATCCTCGGCGACCTCACACCACTGGTCCTCTCAATCGTGGCGATCGCCTGCATCCTGCCGGCGACCCTGCTGATCGTCCGCGTGGGGAAGGCCGACGTATCGGCACACTGGCCGGCGTCACCGGCCGCCTGTCCCGGCGGTTGCTGGCCCTGTACGGCGCACTCGCGGCGATGTGCCTGGCGATGACGGCGGTCATCGGCACCACCGTCATGCTCGCCGTGGCCGTCACCACCGCCGGCCCACCCGAACAGTCCGGCACCCTGACGCTGAACGGCATCGGTGAGCGCCTCACCGTGCTGCCGATCCTGCTGTGCCTCATCGTGGTCCAGACCGCAGCCGAGGAAGTCGTCACCCGCGGCGTGATCCTCCAGGCCGTCGGCCGCTTCACCCGCTCCCCGTGGCCCGCCGTCCTCGTCCAAGCGGCTGTCTTCACCGCCCTGCACGGCGCCGGTGAGGTGTCAGGAATGGTGGGCGTGCTGGTGGTCGGGGTCGCGCTCGGCTGGATCACGGTCCGCACCGGCGGCCTGGCAGCCGCCATCGCCTTTCACATCGTTGTCAACAGCCTGGCCGCACTCACGGCTGTGGTCTACGGGGCTACGAGCCCCACCGACAACGCCGCCACCGGGTCCTGGCCCCAAGCCCTCATCCTCGGCGGCACCACCACCGGCTATGTCCTGCTCGTCAACCTGCTGATCCGGCCATTGGGCGTCACCACCACCGTCCGCGATCTCGTCTTACGGCAAGCCAGCGACACGGCCCGGATCAGCGCGGCCGTACCGAAAGCCGTTCCCCGCTATCCCTCTGCTAGCCCCTCGTTCGAGTCTCTCCACGATCAGGAAGCGCACACCCCCTCATGATCGAGTATCTGCGCCTGTCTGGCGCGGCGGTCCACACCCCGGTCTACCGATACCGGCACCCCGTCACTGGCCGTCGGGTCACGCTGGTCGCCGCCATGCACGTCGGTACGCCCGCCTACTTCTCCGGCCTGCTCGACACGATCAGCGACGTCGAAGACGGCGGGGCGGTGGTGCACTCCGAGTTCATTCGGTCGCAGCCCATCCCGCCGGACGTCGCCGAGGAGGAGAGACGGGTGTTGGAGGCGATGAAGGGTGGCGGGCAGTGTGAGGATCGCGCTATCGCCACGTTGGGGTGGGTGCATCAGCGTGAGGCGTTCGGTGACATCCCGCCGTCCTGGCAGGAACACGACCTCGACCCGCTGCAGATCATCCGCCTCGCGGGACCGACCGTGATCGGCGCCCAGGTCGCCCAACACCACCGCCGCTTTGCGTGGGCCACCGACGACTGGCAGATCCGCACACCGCGAGCAGCCGCACTGTTCGCCCTTCAGGCCGCGATCGGACTCCGCATCGGCGCGTCACGAGGCACCAAGAAGATCCCTTATACGCCAGGCGACGAGATCCTCATCGACGCCCGCGACCGCGCCGCACTGCAAGGCATCGACTCCACCGACCGTGACGTCGTCATGATCTGGGGCGCTGTCCACGTCCGCGGCATCGACACCGGCCTCCAAGCCCGCGGCTTCACCCACATCGCCGACCCCGAATGGCGCACCGTCGCCGTCCTGCCCACCATCAGCACCGCACTGTGGCGGCTGATCCGCCGCGGCACGCCGTGACCGGAGATGTCCGCACCATTCGCCTAGCGCACCTGATCGCGGTCATCGCGTTCGTACACACGCCGATCTCGCTGATCGCCATCTGCGGCACCTACCTGGTGACCGCCTTGGCCCTGCGTAGGGGCCTTGCTGCACTCAGCCCGCCGACAACAAGGTCAGAACCCCATCACGGCGCGTGCTTGGTTGATTGCATTAAGCTCCCATCAACGAAGCCGACGAGGGAGGTCCCGGTGAAGCAGCACACCGCAGACGGTGCCATGCTCGGAACCGGCAACTGGTCGCTCGTACCTCCGGGTAGCGACGACTTCGAGGTCTACGGAGGGGCAGCAACGGTTCAGCGAGCGCGGGAGTGGGCGTTCAAGTACCAGCTTCTGCTGTATCGCGGTCCGGCTCAGGCGTGCGTGCATGGGTTGTACCGCATGGACGTCTGCACCTTCTCGGCCTGCACATCAGTCGGGATGGACCACACCCAGATCTGGGTGCAGCACGACGGCCGCACCGCGTTCCTGCTGACCCACCCGTACGCCGAAGACATCCCGGATAAGCTGCGGGTCTACGCCGAAATGCACGGCCTCAGTATCCGCTCGAATCCGTTCGACGGCTGGTACGGCCATGGCACCCTTCCGATCCGGTTGACGATCCCGCCTGACTGGCCGCTGTGGCCCATCGAACGAGACTCAGTCCTGCTGCTGCACACGCAGCCGGTGGAGTGGCCGGAGAGCTACGAGTAGCGGCACCGAGCGACACCACCAAGCCGCACCGCTCTGGCCAGCGCTGCCGCCGACTACGACGTCCGACTGCTGTCAGCGCGAATGTTGGATCCCCATCAGTGGCGCCCAGCATCATGGGTGGGCGCGGCCGCTAAGGAGGCCCCAGTGGCAGAAGCTGTGCGGCACATCCGACTACAGATCGATCTAAACCTCAGCAGGGCGGATCTGGGGCACCCCGACCGGCCGGGGCTGTGGCAGGAGCTTCGGTCGCGGACAATCCACGCCGGTGAGCTGCGGTGCATGGGAGCCTGCTACACGAAAGACCCGGACTGCCCAGAGTGG
Organism: Verrucosispora sp. NA02020; assembly: GCF_013364215.1. Lineage (NCBI taxonomy): Bacteria > Bacillati > Actinomycetota > Actinomycetes > Micromonosporales > Micromonosporaceae > Micromonospora > Verrucosispora sp. NA02020. The sequence continues at coordinate 1,142,019 of NZ_CP054923.1, forward strand.
ATGTACCTCAAGGGAAAGCCGGACGGCACCGGCTTTCGTCAGGCCGTACACCTCAACCGATCCGCCGCCAGGAACCACCCCGACGCCATCGAGACTGACAAGCACAAGGCCCTGAAGGAGCGCGTCGCAACCGTCTCCGAGCGGGCAGGCTTCTCCGTCGAGGTAGAGGCCCGCTCGACTTCCGGCAAGCGGGTCACCGACGTGCTCGTGCGTGGCGAGGGTGGACTGCTGCTCGGGCACGAGCTCCAAGTATCAAAGCTGTCCATCCCGACCATCAAGAAGCGCGTCAGGATCGCCCGTGGGGACGGCTTGATGCCGATGTGGACGACCGACAACCCTGCTGTGCAGATCGAGCACCGTGTTGCCTGGGCGACGATCCCGCCGACCAACGCGGGCTGGGTTCGAACCGGCAACGAGCTGCTCGTGTCCGGTGGTGCCCGCGACGCTGACATCGACCGGTGCGGCCGCCGTGAAGCGTACTGCCCAGTCACTCGGAAGCGGCCTTGCGGCAAGCTGCACGTCTACCTTCTAGCAACCCGTGGTCTCAACCTCGATGACCTCGTCGTCGGGGCAGCTGCGGGCGCCTGGCGGTCACTCGAAGAGACTGACTCGCGCGGCCGGCCCATGTACTACTGGGTGACGGCCGACGACATGGAGCGGTACCTGAACGACCGCGAAGGGCGAAGGCCGGTCCCGAACATCGAGCTGGACCCGGATCCTGGCACCAGCGGGACGATGGTGCCCCGAGAATTGGAACTCGACTGCAACTACGGCGTCGACACCGGATACCGTCGCCCCCCGACACTGCCCCGTGATCGCCCCGGGCCGGTAGTGATCGACCTGGGGAATTCCGGCGTCAAGCCGACAGTCAGCCTGGTCTGGACGCACCATGCGACTGGCGAACTACAGCCATGTCGAATCTGTCAAAAGGGTGCAATCATGCGGGACGAGAACGGCCACCCTTGTCACAAGGTTTGCGCAGAGGAGGAAGTGGCGAAGCAGGGCCGTTGACCAACCCAGGAGTAGCGGAGCGCCCGCTGAGTAGGACCCGCAGGCGCACGCCTGGGCTGTGCGGCGCTTACTGCTGAGGCGGGTACGGGCCGGGAGGCGGCTGCGGCACCACCGTAGTGGTGGAGCGGCTCTTGCTCTGGGCGAACCACCAGTGGATCGGCCAGATCAGCCACATGATTCCGCAGGTGAAGAACCCGCCGATGGCGTACAAGAGGTGCATCCAGCCAGGGATGCCGCCCGACGCGACGGTGGTCTGCTGGTAGCCCATCGGTGGCGGGTAGCCGTGCGGCGGCGGGTACGGGCCGGGGGGTGGGTACTGGCCAGCCGAGGGCGGCGGGTAGGTGCCGGGCTGCTCGGGAAAGGTCGGCGGTTGCCGCAAGGTCGGGTCGTCGGGATGCATCGAGACAGGCTATCGCCGAAGGTCCATGTCGGAGGGACGGCTACTCGGGCAGAAGATAGCCCGTCGACCGGACCGGTCGGCGGGCTCCTTGGCGCTCCGGCGGGCGTTACCGGTTGGCGAGGTGGTGCGTTCGGCTGCGGTGGTCTGCATCAGCGGCGACGGGTACGGGCGCATGAAGCTGACCCGGGTGGCCTGGTGGGGCAGCGCCATGACGTGCCCCAGTTCGTGAGCGATCAGCCACCGGCGGGCGGTGGCGTCGTAGCCGAGGCTGCAAGCCTTCGTCAGATCGAGGTTGATGGTGGTGGTCCGGGACCTGATCCGGGGACGCTACGGCCGCACCATCGACAGCTGCCGATCTTGCGTTGTCGGTGGGTGTGTCGTACGCCGTGCACACCATGGCCTGGCCGGGGCAGGATAGATCCATGCCCGAGGTGCCTGACTACGGTTGCCCACCTGATGCCGATGCTTAAGGGCGCTGACGCCTTCTCGGCTCACCCGAGTGGCGACGTGAACGTCGGAGCCCCTGACGCCCTGGTCGCCCAGCTTCGCACGGTCGCCCTCGCTTTGGGGAAGAGCGCCGCCGAGTTGACCACGGCCGCCGACTCGGCTGGCCACAGCGACGCAGCGAATGCTCTTTGTCGGGCGGCGGCCAGCCAAGTCGATTCGGCGCAGGCCCTCGCCGTAGCGGTGCAAGGACTTCAGACGCCCCGGGTGTTGCGGGGTAGGCGGTCGGCCCTCGGCAACCGGGTTAGCTCCGACTAATCAGTACGGCGTGCAGCCCCGCTAGTCCGATCACCGCACCGAAGATACCCAGGGCAAAACTAATCGCGGTCACCTGGTCCGTTATGAACCCGCGCCAGTAGTATCCCTTGCTGGCAGCACCCGTGTACCAGTACATGAAGGCCACTGCCACGTACGCGGGGAGTGACAGTGTGATTGCCAGTCCAATTCGCTGGCTGACGAATTGTGCGACGGCGTCCTTGGTTTGGCCGCGCAAAAGGCGGCCAGCCGAGGGCCGAACCGTGCCGAAGCTAGCCCTGGTTTCGTGCCCGGTGGCGAGGCACGCTCGGTCCCTCTTTTCAATATCCACAACGCTAGCACCACCAACCCTGGCCGTGCCGGAGAAGGCGACATCAACATTCGCCCGGCCGCCTGACGCCGAGCCAGGAGCGGATGTCGTGGAAGGCATCCGCTGCGCACGCGGGCTCACTCTTCTCGACTCCCTCTCTACCGCAGCGCGCACCCTACGAAGCTCGGCTTGCGCCCTGCCAGCGCCAGACGACGTACTCATGGCATCACTCCCGTCATAGGGATGTTTGCCAACACCATCTGCGATGGTGCAGGCACCCTTAGTAGGATGGCCTGTGAGGCCTCGGTTCCCGCACCCGGGGTGCGGGAACCGAGACCGATACCAGTCAGCGCACTGGATGTCACCCGGGCGATGTCCTTGATGGAGCTAGCGAGCGTGGGAGAGTCGTCTTTCCATCCGCCGTGCCAGCCAATCCGGATCTGATCGTGCCCGGCGCGGCATGCCTTGGTGGCGAACCCGCGCCGCAGCGGATGACCCGCATACGCAGACGCGGTGTCGACCCTGGCGGCAAGCGGGGTCCGCTGCACGACGATGGCGACAGTCTGGGAGCTGATCCGGCCGTCAGTCGTAGCGCGCCCGTGCGGGGCACGACCGAGCTGGCCGTGCTTGTCGATCCGCCGGAACAGGGCACCGCTGGCGACACCGCGCTCCGCGAGGGCGGCGAGCCAGGCCCGCACGGTGTGGACCTTGTGGATGTAGGTGTTGGTGCCGTACGGCACGTCCCGCGCCGCTTCGGTAGCGAGCCTGGCCCGCGCCGGTCGAGCGGTGGGCGACCGCGACGGCGGTCAGGGCACGGTTGATGGTGGCGGGTGCTTTGCCTTTGTCGGCGAGGGGGTTGACGTATTCGGTGTCCACAACGTGCAGTCGCCCGTACTGATGCAGCAGAGCGGCGATCGCCTCAGCGTTGAGTCCGTCGTTGATCGGCTACTGGCCGGTGGGAGTGAGGTTGGCGGGAATCATGCGCCGTGCTCCGACCCGAGCGAGGAAGCAGCGGAGGCCGCCGCAGTACGCGCGGAGGGTGAGTCGGCCTTGGCGCGGCGGAGCCGGTTCAGTGCGGACGCGGACGGCTAGTTGAAGGCTTGGGAGGCGGTGGGCACGAGGGCGCCCAGGTCGCTCACCCGGGACGGATTCTCATTCACGAGCAGTGAGGATTATCGTGAATGAGGGTTCGTTGGTGGCGACACGCTGGACATGCCCGACTCCCTCTCGGAAGGACGGCTTCGCCGGATACGGTCCCTACGGTCGCCCGCCTCCCCGCCCTAACCGAGAGGACGAACCCGATGAGCACCTTCGAGGGCATCCGTGTCTACGCCGCCGGAAAGATCACCCAGAACGGCTGGCGACACAGCCTGTTCCCGATCTTCGACGACGCCGACACCACCAACCCCGACCGGCAGCCGTGGCCGGAAGAGGTCCGCATTCCCGCTCTGCCGGGCGCGGTCTACGTCGGCCCGCATTTCATGAGTGATGATCACGGCTGCTACCACGGGGAGAATATGCACGGGGTCGCCGCTGGCGAGCACGCCTGCGGCGGCGCCTATCCGGGCCTTTCCCGGCCGGAGGTCGCGCAGCGGTGCCTCGCCGCGATCCGACTATCCACCCACGTGTTCGCCTGGCTGGACGACCCGACGTGCCATGGCAGCCTGGTCGAGATCGGATACGCGCGGGCACTGGGCAAGCAGGTGTTCGTGTACACCAAGGCCGGGCAGAAGGATCTGGCAGACCTGTGGTTCGCAAAGCAGATCGCCAATGCTCACGCCGAGGCGGCCACGGCCGAGGGGGCGTTGGCGGACTTCCGGCTGCGGGTCAGCTGATCTCGGGCACGGCCAGCCCGGAGGGTTGCCTCGGTTCCCTCCGGCTGACGTCCTCGTCGTTGTCCGGATCGCGTTGATCGCTGTGTGTCGCGGCGATGATCGCTCGTGCCCTACGTAGCGCTTCCACGTTGCCGACCCGACACCACGGCCATTGACGTCCCGGTCCAGCTTGGTGGCCACCGGCAGGAGCAACTCCCGGATGATCTGTGCGTTCCGGGCGCGGGTGCGGTTGGACGACATCAGCCGGTGCACGCAGCTGACGAAGTCGAGCACCAACTACCGGCTCTCGCCCGCCGTAGGCCGCTGACAAGCCGGATAAATTGGTTAATAGCCGATGTCAGGGGTTGATCGCCATTCTCGCCCTTTAGGCGAGGGCTGATCTCGGCGCTGCCAGTACAACAGACGTGGCCCGCGTGGATCATCCACCGTGCGAATGAGGATGTCGGCAGATGCTACGCGGACTCCGTCTGACCCGTTACGTGCACCGCCCACAAGCGGCGAGCGCGCTATCCGTCGGGGATCTCGGTGAGTGAGTTTCAGCGGCGGACGGCGCTGCCAATGACCGCGTCACGCGGCGGAACGGCGTCCGCCCTCCGCCTCAAGGTCCCCGCCGCGTGGGCGTCGGCGGGGGATGAGTTTGGTGGTGGCTTCGGCGGTGGAGTGTTTGAGTTCCTGGAGCACGCTGGTGTAGGTGTCGGCGGTCAGTTTGTAGCTGGCGTGTCCGAGGGTGTCTTGGATCTCCTTGATGCCGGCTCCGGCGGCGAGCATCAGGGTGGCGGCGGTGTGTCGCAGGTCGTGGAACCGGATGGGTGGGAGTCCGGCGCGGGTGACGTGCCGGTCGAAGCGGGTCGTGATCAGTTCGGGGTGCCATGGGCGTCCGTCGCGGCGGACGAAGAAGACGTCGCTGTGATGCCACCGGTCTCCGGCGGAGAGTTTCCAGGCGGCGCGCCGGGCGAGGTACTCGCGTAGCCCCGCCACCGTCTCCTTGGCCAGCGGCACCACCCGGTCACCCGCGGCGGATTTCACCGCCTTCTCGATGACCTTGTAGCCGACGCTGGTGCGTTGGTCGACGATGGTCAACTCGTTGGCGGTCAGGTCGACGTCGTAGTCGTGGAGTCCGGCGAGTTCCCCGCGGCGGGGTCCGCAGTGCACGGCGAGGTCGAACAGGGCGGACAGTTCCAGGTCGTGGGCGTCGACGTAGTCGAGGAACTCGCCGACCTGCTGCGGGGTCCACACCATCACCGGGCTGGGACGTCGGCCGGTGTGACGCCACCGGTTGACCGCGGAGGCGGCCCAGAGTCGCGGCTTGGGTGGGGCCCCGGAGCGCAGGATCACCGACTCCGCCGGGTTGTGGTCGACGAGCCTGTGCCGGTACAGGCGACGGGCGTCGTTAAGTGCCTTGCGGAGGGTGGCCAGGATGCGGTGCATGCTCGCCGGTCCGACCGTCCGCACTCCCTTGACGCTGTCACGCACGGACTGCTGTTCGCTTCGGCGGGCGGTGAGGATCTCGGCGTTGCGGGCCTCGATGCCGGCGAACACCGACTGGATGTGCCCGGCGGTGAGGGTGTGCAGCGGTACGTCGCCGAGCTTAGGGATCCAGTACTTGTTGATGTGATCGCGGTAGCTGCGCAGGGTGGCCGGTGCGAGGCCGGTGACGTCGGTGATCCAGGTGGTGAGGTAGACGCCGAGGGTCAACGGCGCACCGGCATCGACGGTGGGCGCGCCCGCGCCGCCGCTTGCTGGGGTGGTGTGGAGGTCGCGGGCGAGGGTGTCGCGGTCGGGTAGCGGTTCACCGTGCCGGAGGCGGTGCAGCAGGTCGGCGACGTGACGGCGCAGGAGTCTGTCGGTGCCGCCGAGGTCGAGCAGCGCCTGCGCGCGGTCGCGTTCGGTGGCGGCGGCGTCGCGGGTGTCGAACCCGGCACGCCGCAGTTGCCGTCTGGCCCCGGTGGCGTCGGGTGGGAGTTCGAGTTGGTACGCCCACATGCCGTGGTGGGGGTTCCATCCGTTGCCGCGGCGCAGCCTGGGGCACTTCACGCCGAGGCGTTTGCCGTTGTGGCGGCAGCCGCAGCGTTTGGTGATGGATCCATCGGCCATCGGAACAAGGTCTCCTTCGTGCCGATGCCGGGCGGGCATCGGATTGTCGGGTGTCGTTGGATGGTGATCCACGCTCGGTCGCGGGGACGGGTCAAGTCACCTGCGGTGGGCGGTCGAGGTCGGTGGCGGTGAGGACGGCGATGATGGCCGGTACGGACACCCGGTAGCGGGAGCCGATCCTCATGACCGGTATCGGCAGCCTGTTGGAACGGGCCAGCTCGTAGGCACTACTCCGGGACAGACCGAAGATGGCGCCCGCGGTGGCGACGTCGGTGGTCGTGCCGAGCGCGCGGACCTTGTCGAGGCTCCACGTGTCACTGCCCGACGCCGCCGTGGCGGTCGAGGTTCGGTCGGATGACATGACGTACTCCTTGAACGGCGGTTGAGAATCGGAATGACTCGGGGCCGCCCCCAGCACGGGGCGGCCCCGAGAATCTGTGGGGATGCTGCGGAATCGACGTCGTCGGCGCCGGCCGTGCAACGCCTCCCGCACAGACGAGTGAAGGCGGGTCGCTAGTCGGGGGCGTGCCACCGCTGGCGACCGATGTGGGCGGTGCCGTGATCGGTGCGAGGTCGGCTCGGCCGGGACCAGCCCGGTGCCGGTGCACGGGTGGCGAGGACGCGCCATCCGGCGGCCCGCAGGCTGACTCCGGACTCGCCGTCCTGCGTGTAGGTGATCAGGCGGCGGTAGCCGAGTGCTCGGGCCGCCCGCCACGCTGCGGCGTAGAGCAGCGAGTTCGCGTTGCGGGTGCCGTCGGTGGCGACCCTGGTCACCTCAAGCGTCTGGCCGTCGTCGAGCATCCGCGCCACCGGACGCCCGACGACGGCGACGCCGACCAGGACGCCGTCCTGGTCGGCGGCCCCGATGCTGAACTTGTGGCCACGCGGCGGCCGGTGATGCCGATGCCAGTCCTCGACGAATCTGCAGGCTTGGGCGAAGGACACCGGCACCGTTCGTAGGCGGCTCACCCGCCGTCCTCGCGCGACGAGTCGTGGGGCAGATGCGGGGCGAGTCGGTACAGCGCCTCGTCGTGGAACGCGGGGCTGATGTCGACGCCCAGGTACCGGCGGCCGAGGTGCAGTGCGGCGAGACCGGTGGTGCCGGCGCCGGAGAACGGGTCCAGGACCACACCGCTGGGCGGGCAGCCGGCCGCGATCGCTCGCAGCAGTAGGTCGATCGGGAACGGCGCCACATGCGATCCCCGGTAGGGGCGGGTCGCGATCCGCCACACGTCGCCCGGGTTGCGTCCTTTCGGATGGGCGGCGGTGTGGGCGTGGCCGAGTGGAACGAGGTTTCCCCGCCCGGCCCGAGACTCGACCCGACTCTCCTCCGCGCCGTACTTGGCGGCGCCGTAGGCGGTGGTACCGCGGCGGCGTGCGGTCGCCCCGATCCCGCCGGTGCGGCCCTTGCGGGACCCGCCGATGATCCGGGTCCCGTCAGCGGCCTGCGGTCTGGCCAGCGGGATCCGAATCGGGTCGAGGTCGAAGTAGTAGGAGTGGGATCTGGTGAGCAGGAACAGCAGTTCGTAGCTGGCGGACAGGCGGTCGCGGACGGACTCGGGCATCGGGTTGCTCTTGGCCCAGATGACCGCGTTGCGCAGCCACCACCCGCGCGATTGCAGGGCGAAAGCGACCTGCCAGGGCACCCCGACCAGATTCTTCGGAGGGAGCATGTCCTGGACGCGCGGCCTGGCGGGTCGCAACCCGCCGGGTTGCGGCCGGCCTCCCTTCGGTGCGCCGCCTGCGGCGCTGCTGTAGCAGTCGCCGAGGTTGACCCAACAGGTCCCTGTCGGCGCGAGGACTCGTTTGGCCTGCTCGAAGACCGCGACGAGGTTGTCGAGGTAGTCGTCCAGGGTGGCTTCGAGTCCGTACTGCGGGTCGACCCACCGGGCGCGGCAGGCCGGGCAGGTGATGCCGTCGGTGCGGCGGGTCCGGCCGAGCGGGTGCGGGCAGGCCGGGTCTCCGCCGCTCCAGGCGCCGGTGCCGTAGTCGCGCAACCCCCAGAACGGCGGGCTGGTGACGACGCAGTCGACGCTGGCGTCGGGCATCGCGGCGAGCACCTGGCGGGCGTCTCCGAGATACAGCTCGACCGGGCCGACGCGCCGATACCGGTAGTCGTCCAGGGTCCTGGGATCGGTCATGCCGGCACCGCCCACCGGTGCGGGCACAGCAGCAGCCGCAACGCGACGGCTGCCTGTTGAGGGACGACGCCGTTACCGAGGACCCGCAGCGCCGCGGTGCGCGGCACCGCGAGCGTCGGGTCGGTCACATGGCCCGCATCCAGGCCCATAAGCCATTCCACGAACGGCGGCGCCAGGACCGGTTTGCCGTGCCGTCCCGGTTGGGTCGGCGCCGGCGCCGGACGGCCGAGCAGCAGCTCCCACCGGGCCACCGCCGCGGCGTACGGACCCCACCGGTCGGCGTCGGGCCGGCCCAGCCCGGCCACGGTGGTGCGTAGGTCCGCTCCACCGTCACCGTGCCTGCCGGGCCCGTGCGCGTCGGAGGCACGCGGAGTGGGCAGCGTCCGGACCGGAACCCGCACGGCCGCCGAGGGCAGGGTGAGGTCGCCGTGCGACCCGCGTTGCCCGGGGCAGCCCTTGACGCCGTCGGTCGCTCTGGGGGTGGGCAGCAGAACCTGCGACAACGGTGGCCGCCACCCGGTACCGGCCCGCCGGCCGGGGGTGCCGGTGTCGCTGGCTCTCGGCGTCGGCAGCAGCTTCGAGGCGACACCGGAGAGAGACGGCCGGCGGGCCGCCCCCGCCGAGAGGGACATGTTCGACCCGTAGGCCACCGCGGTCGGTGTCGGTAGCAGGCCGTGGCGGGTGCCGGTCGGCTCCACCAGGTCCGGCAGACCATAGGGGTGGCCGGGGCCCTTACCGTCACGGGCGCAGGGTGTCGGCAACGTCGGCACCCCCTCCCACTGGCGGGGCGGGAGTGGCCAGCAGGAACAGCCGGTCGCGTCGGTGAGCGGCACCGACGTCGGATGCGCGTAGGCATAGCCAGCTCGTGTCGTACCCGATCGTGGCCAGGTCACGGTGGACGACGTCGAGTCCTCGCCGCAGGAGGGCGGCGACGTTCTCCACGAACAGCAGCCGGGGTCGAAGGACGCGAACGGCGTCGGCGACGTGGTTCCAGACGCTGGAGTGTGCGCCGGTGATGCCGGCGCGGCGGCCGGCGTTGCTGATGTCCTGGCAGGGGAAACCGGCGGTGACGATGTCGACCGGCGGGACCCGCGTCCAGTCGACGGTGCCGATGTCGCCGAGGTTGGCGACCCCGGGCAAGTGATGGGCCAGGACGGTGGCGGCGTGCCGGTCGGTTTCGGCGTACCAGGTGAGTCGGCCGCCGAGCACCAGCTCGACGGCCAGGTCGAGACCGCCGTACCCGCTGCAGAGCGAGCCGATGCGCGGTCCGGCGTGGGGGGCGGGAAGGTCACTCACGCCACCTCCCGCGTCGGTGATTCCGGTCGGTCGGATCCGGTCGGCGCGGGTGGGACTTCTGTATCCGGGTGGGGGCAGGTCCACAGCCCGCAACCCGACGTTTCGTCGTCGACTGGATGAGGTCGTAGCCGCACCTGGTCGAGTGGGATGCGCTGCCGATGCAGGAAGAACCGCCCGCGGAGCGGCTGCCTGACGGCGTTGGCGAGGGCGGAGTCGTTGCGGATCGCGTGATCGAACGCGACGACGGCCGCCCTTGGCGCGGGGTTCTCGAATCTGAGCCGTGCCGATTCAGCGTCGGTGTTGAGCGGGCAGGCTACTCGGAATAGCGGACGTGCGTTCTGGCGTGGGCGTTGGTCATGGCGCTGGTGCGGCTGGGTTAGCTCTCGATCTATGGAAAGCAAGGTGACCTCTTCGCTGGTGCTGTTCTGGGTGAGGACGGGCGTGTTCGGGCATGCGTGCTCCTTCCGGGTTTTCGCGGGTGATTGAGGCCTGCCTGGTGGCGGACTCGATGACAGGACAGAGTTCATCGTTGGGCGGAGGGCCCTGATAGCCGGACGATCCGATGGAGGCCTGAGAGCAAGCGGACCGCGGGCGTCGGGCTGGCTCGTCCCGACTGGGAGACTCACCCGCTGAGTTCAGACGTTCCGCGCACGGTCGGGCGGTGGGTACGCCGGAGTTGATCCGGCTCGACACAGAGGCAATCGAGTGCGGGCTGAACCGCAATCACGGTTCCGGGTGGCTGGTGGAGTTCGCCGATACCGAAGCGACGCACTATCTGCGGCTGGTCCTCGTACACGGGGCGGTGCACCAGCCTGCGATCTCGCCGCACTGGCGGTTCATCCTGTTGCTGACGGTGCGAGCGGCCAGCAAGGCCTTGCCCTGCTAGATGTCTTGCGCACTCCGCTCAAGGGCTGGCCCGAGACGCTGGACGCGGCCACGAAGACGGAGATCGCTCACCGGCTAGAGCGTGAAGGTCGGCTGACGCAAGCGCAGTGGGCTGACCTCAACCCCTGCCCTACGTCAACATCCTCATGGTCTAGGACGTCCTTGCCGTCGACGGCTGGCCCTTCGTGCCGACCAGCGTGGGCTGACCTCGCTGGTTGAACCCACGGCGTCTCGAATGGTGGTCACCTTGATGTGGGCAGCCGGTTGATGTTGGCGACCCGCTCGCGGGAGCACTGGCAGAGAGGCGACAGGGCGCGGGGGCGGCCGGGTGGGAGTTGACACTGTGAAACACGCTAGCGTGACGGGAGTGCAACGGAAGGTGATCTTGTGGGTAGGTGGGTGGCAGCGATCGCCGGTGGGCTGCTGGTCGCTGGGCTGGGTGCTTTCCTGACCGTGCAGGGCTTGGACGACGCGGACAAGTGGGCCAGTGTGCTCGGGTTGTTCGTCGGCCTGGCCGGGCTGGGCCTCGCGGCGGCCGGTGCTGCCGGTACCCGTCGGCAGGCGCGGAACCAGTCGGTCGTGAACACCGTGGTTGGTGGCGGGGTGACCCAAGTCCGTGGGGTCCGCGGCAGCGTCCGTCTCGGCTCGGCTGCGACGCCGCCCACGGCCGCACCGCCGGTCGCTCCACCATCAGCGCCGACGGGAGGGCCGCCAGCGGCGGCCTCCGGTGGTGGTGGAGATCAGTTGGTGAGCGGGTCGTCGGTGACCGGCCCGGTGCGGCAGGTCGACGAGGTCGGCGGCGACGTCGAGATTGACCGGTGACCCACTGGCGGGTACCACGCCCGGGGCGGCAGGTGGTGACCGGAAGTGTCGTTTTCGGCGATGTCGTACAGATCTCGGGTGTCGACGGGGATGTGCTCGTCAGCCGGAACCCGCCGCCGTACCAGGTCGTCGCGGCAGACGACCGGCCGGTGTCGCTGAGCGTGGCCCGGGCCCGGGCCCAGCCGAGCCGCCTACTGCTGGCCCGCCATCAGATCGTGCCGTTCACCGGCCGCGAGAACACCCTGGACCGGCTGGCCGCCTGGATGAACTCCGACGCGCCGGTCGCGACCCTGCTGATACACGCCGCCGGCGGGCAGGGCAAGACCCGCCTCGCCGCGCACGTCAGCGCTCAATGCGCCACGGCGGGATGGGTGGTCTGGAAGATCACCCACATCCCCACGCCGGTCGCCGCGACCGCTACCACCGTTTCGCAGGTCGACGTGCCCGCCGCTGCGGTGCTGGCGGTGGTCGACTACGCCGACCGGTGGCCGGCATCGGCGCTGCTGTCCCTGCTCACCCAACTCAACGACCTGCATGCGCGTACCGGTATCCAGGTGCGGGTGCTGATGCTCGCCCGCTCCGACGGCTACTGGTGGCCGGCGCTGGCCGACCGAGCCGACAGCGATCTCGGCATCGACGTCGACCAGCTGCCGCTGCCCGCGCTGGCCTCCGATGGCGGTCACGACCGGCCGGGCCTGTTCACCGCCGCCGCCGACAGATTCGCCGCCGCCATGGACCTGACACCCCCCACCAGCGGCTGGACGGTGCCACCGCTGACACTGGCCGGCTACGGGCAAGTCCTGGCCGTACACATGACCGCCCTCGCGGCAGTCGACGCGCACCTTCACGATCAGGCCCCGCCCGCTGACCCCGGCGCGGTCTCGGCCCATCTGCTGAGCCGTGAACAGGCCTACTGGCAACACCTGTACACCCGCAGCGAAGCGCCCCTACACACCCCGCCGGGGATGATGCACCGCACGGTCCTCACCGCCACCCTGACCGGCAGCCAACCCCGCGCCGCCGCCCGCCAGGCCCTCGCCTGGACCCGATTTACCGACACCGCGCAGACTGCTGACCAGGTCATCGACGACCACACCGTCTGCTACCCGCCGACCGACGTCCGCGCCGTGTTCGAACCCCTGCACCCCGACCGGCTCGGCGAAGACCTGATCGCCCTCACGACCCCCGGCCACGGCCGCGACAACCGGCTGGGACGCGACTGGGCCGCCGACGCGATCACTGGTCTACTGACCACTGCACCCTCATCGGCATGGTCCGCTACCGCGGTCACTGTCCTCGTCGAAACCGCCCACCGGTGGCCGCACGTCGCCACCGACGTGCTGTACCCACTCGTACACGCACATCCGCAACAGGTGATTGCCGCCGGTGGAGCCACCATCACTCGACTGGCCAGTATCCCCGGCATCGACTTGGACGTCTTACAAGCCCTCGAACCGCTGCTGCCCGACCACCGGCACATCGACCTCGACATCGCCGCTGCCGCCATCACCACCACCCTCACTACCCACCGTCTGGCCGGCACCACCGACCCCGCAGAACAAGCTCTGCTGCACGCCACCCACGCCTATCGGTTGGCCAACGCCGGCCGCCACCAGCAGGCCCTGGTTCCGGCTGAGGAGGCCGTGAGTATTTACCGGCGGTTGGCCGAGGTCGATCGGGGGGACTGCACCCGGTTTGGTTGACTCCTGACCTGTGAGGATGCGTTCCTCGCTGGAAGGATGTCTGTCATGCCGAAAGCGTTTCCGCCGGAGTTCCGTCGTGACGTGGTCGCGGTCGCGCGTAAGGGCGAGGCGCCGTTGCGGCAGATCGCGAAGGACTTCGGGATCTCCGAGGGCTGTCTGCACCGCTGGCTCAAGCTCGCCGATGTCGAGGACGGTGTCCGTTCCGGGGCCACCAGCAGCGAGTCAGCGGAACTGCGAGAGCTGCGTCGGCGTAACAAGCTTCTGGAGCAGGAGAACGAGATCCTGCGGCGGGCGGCGGCGTTCTTCGCCCGGGATATCTCCCCAAAATGATGTACCCGCTGGTCGGTGACCTGGCCGCGGACGGGATCCCCGTCGCGGTGACCTGCCGGGTGTTGGGGTTCAGTAAGCAGGCCTACTACGCATGGCGCGCCGAGCCGGTGTCGCGACGTGACGTCGACGACGCCCATCTGATCAACGCCGCCCTGGACATCCACCACGATGATCCGGCGTTCGGGTACCGGTTCATCGCCGACGAACTCCCCGCCCACGGCATCACCGCCGGCCCGAACCGGGTCGCCCGGCTGTGCTCACAGCAGCGCATCTGGTCGGTGTTCGCCAAGCGCAAGGGGCTCACGCGGCGGGCCGGGCCGCCGGTGCACGACGACCTGGTGCACCGCCGGTTCACCGCCGACGCCCCGAACCGGCTGTGGCTGACCGACATCACCGAACACCCCACCGCCGAGGGCAAGCTCTACCTGTGCGTGATCAAGGACGTGTACTCCGGCCGGATCGTCGGCTACTCCATCGACACCCGGATGAAAGCCTCTCTGGCCGTCGCGGCGCTGTCCAACGCGGTCCGACTACGCGATCCGGCCGGCACCGTGGTCCACTCGGACAGGGGCAGCCAATTCCGGTCTAGGAAATTTGTGAAGGCATTGCACCGCAACGGATTGGTCGGCTCGATGGGCCGCGTCGGCGCCTGCGGCGACAACGCCGCGATGGAATCGTTCTTCGCCCTACTGCAACGCAACGTCCTGGACCGGCAACGCTGGAGCACCCGCCACGACCTGCGCCTGGCGATGGTGACCTGGATCGAACGGACCTACCACCGCCGACGACGGCAACAACGCCTCGGACGCCTCACCCCGATCGAGTTTGAGACAATCAACCAGCCCACACACCCGACCTGAACCACTCAACCCCGCGAGTCAACCAAACCCGGGGCAGTCCCACACGCACTGGACCAGTTGCGAACGCCGAGCAGCACTGCGCGCCTTCTTCGGAGTCACCACCGACGCAGAACTTGGCCTCTACCCCAACCGCCGTACCGAGTCCCGCACTACAACGACCACCAACCTCGACCAGCCACGCACCTACGAGCCGAGTCCGCTTCGCCCACCCGCCAGCGTCGACCTAGCCGTGATCCGTGCATCCCTCGACACGTTCGACCTCCCACCAGACGGCGTAATACGCTCCCCCGCCGAACTCAATGAGGCGGTGGCTGGCCTAATCCGCTTACGGCTACGATCGAACTACCAACGGCTCGCAATGGTTCTTCCCTCGCTGTTGGATGAGCTCCACCGTGCACAGATCGCGTGGACCGGCCAGCGGGGAAGCATCGCGACGCTCCTGCTCACGCAGGCATATCGTGCCGCCGATGCTCTGGCGGACAAGTTTGGCCACCACGATCTGTCGGCCCGAATCATCGCGATGATGACCGATGCCGCCCGACGTACCGGAGATGCGACCGTCCTCGCCACAGCGCACTATGTTCGCGGCGAGCTGTTTTTCGAGAACGGTCGCCCGGACCTCGGCCGCGCTGTCCTGGAGAAAGCTGCGGACGAAGTCAGCACCTGCACCGGCACGTTCGCTTGGGCGGCGTACGGCGCGCTGCACATGCGCGCCGCTGTCCTAGCTGGCATCGCTCAACAATCCGAACAGGCTAAGGACCACCTTCGCGAGGCTGGTGAGTACGCGCAACTTGTGTCCGACGGCGAATACCATGGCACCGCCTTCGGACCTTCGTCCGTCCGGATACACGAAGTGACGCTTGCGGTTGACTCCGACGACCCGGACGCGGCACTGCGCGCAGCGCGCGGCTGGATACCGCCCAACGGCTTACCCGGCGAACGTCGCTCTCACTTCTACATAGACCTCGCGCGCGCCCACTCTCAGACCCGGTCGACCGAGCCGGCATGTGATGCGCTGTTTCAGGCCAAGTTGGCCGCCCCTGAACACGCACGAATCCACCCACAGGTACGCCAGGTCGTCAGCGATCTCCTACCCCGAGTCACCGCAGCCCACCCACTACATGACTACGTCAGATGGATGACCAGCACGGCTGCCACCGGTTAGATCAATCAGGTACGAAGCAACAGCGGCAACTCCATCAGCGAATCGAGCACCCACCTCGCGTTTTCGCGGACCGTAGGGTCGTTGGCCCACACGCGCCCCCACGGTCCTCGCTTGATCAAAGCTGCTCGGAGACCGGCTGCGCAGGCCGCCTTGATGTCATAGTCACGGTGGTCGCCAACATAGAGAATCTCCTCTGGGGCCCCTGGCGCGAACTCTTTTATCCGGGAGAAGAATGCCGCATCAGGTTTCGTGACGCCCCACTCAGCGGAGGTGGCGATCCCGTCCACCGGCAACTGCAAGGCACGGAGTAGTTCGCCTGCTCGTGCGGTCTGGTTGCCGGCAATCCCCACCCATAGCCCGCTGTCCCGCAACTGCTTGAGGGTGGGCCGGACGTCTGGATACAGGTCTTCGTCTTCGATCCGTTCGCCCTGACCTGCCTCTTCGCGGCGTTGCCGCTCGATCGTGAGATCGATCCCCGGACGCACGTACTCGAACGCCTCGGCGTTGTTCCGTCCCTGAGCGACGACAATCCCTACCAGAGCCGACAGCGTGTGCCGCGGCACGCTGAGCCAGTCTGCCCAGGCGTGGAACTCGCGAGTGTCGTCCAGCAACGTCTCGCCAACGTCGAACACCACCGACTTGATCACGCACGTCTCCCTTCCGGCCTAGCTCAGCAACAGTACGGCCGGGACAGAGAGGCGGACAGATGTGCCTCCCTGTCCAGTCACCCGCGCGTCCGGCCACCTGAACCCCGGCGGCCAGACCTCGTGACGGTGATCAGACCGCAACTTGGACCACAAAGTGGAATTCCCTGCGCCACCTACTTTCGATGAGTGTGTGGGGCGGGTTCAGGAACGCATCGGCCCTGCCACGAATCGTCGTGCTGGGGCCTCGGCATGCGGGGCTCTACAGGTTCATATCCGGGAACTTTTCAGCTAGGGAGTCAGTCCGTGACGAGCGCAGGTCAGCAGGCTGTACAGGATCCGGCGGCGCTCCGAGCGGCGATGGTGTCCGAACTGTGCGAGGACACCATCGCCTCGGAGGCGGTAGCGGCCGCGTTCCTGACGGTGCCTCGTCACGTGTTCGCGCCGGACGAGCCGCTGGCTGTGGTCTACGACGTGGACACGGCGCTGGTGACGAAGACCGGTCCGGACGGGAAGGCACTCAGTTCGGTGTCGGCGGCTCACATTCAGGCGGTGATGTTGGAGCAGGCCGGGATCGAGCCGGGAATGCGGGTGCTGGAGATCGGCTCGGGTGGTTACAACGCGGCCCTGCTCGCGGAGCTTGTCGGCGACGATGGTGCGGTGACGTCGGTGGACATCGACTCTGACATCGTGGCGCGGGCCCGTGCGTATCTCGACGAGGCCGGGTACGAGCGGGTGCGGGTGGTGCAGGCGGACGCCGAATACGGCGTGGCGGAGCATGCGCCGTACGACCGGATCATCGTCACGGTGGGGGCCTGGGACATCCCGCCGGCCTGGATCGAGCAGCTCACCGAGCGGGGCCGGATCGTCATGCCGCTGCGGTTCGCGGGCCTGTCCCGCTGCGTCGCGTTCGAACGGGCCGGAGCTGGTCTGGTCAGCCACAGTTACCGGCTCGGTGGCTTCGTGCCGATGCAGGGTGAGGGCACCTTCACCGAAACGCTGGTGCCGATCAACGGTGAGGCCACGTTGCGGATCGACGGACCCGATCCGGGATTCGACGTGCCGGCGCTGCGCAAGGCGATGCACGGGCGGAGGATCGAGCGGTGGTCCGGGGCGGCTTTCGATCTGCCCGACGAGTTGGAGCTGTTCGTGGTGACCAGCGCCCCCCAGGTGCCGTTCCTGCACGCCAGCCAGCAGCTCGTGGATCAGGGCGTGTTCACCCCGGCCGTCATGTACGGCACAGCGATCCTGATCGACGGGGGCAGCTTCGCCTACCGAACCAAACGCGAGAACGAGAGCACCGACGGCTGGGAGAGCGGCGTCTACGCCTACGGCCCGAACGCCGAGGAGATCGCCGACCGATACATCGCGCTGCTGCGCCGCTGGGCCACGCAGTACCGCCATCGCGGAGCCGCGCGTATCGAGTACATCCCCACCACCGCAGGCGACGCGCCGCCGGTCGGGTGGTACACGCCGAAGCGCCACGGCGTCGTCGCGGTCACTTGGCGCTGACAGCTACCGGCGCCCCCTGCCCTGGGGCGTCGGAGGATCACCCCTTCAAAAGGAGGCTGCCATGACGATCACGACCGAGGAGCGGAGCACCACGGCGTCACCGCCGGTGGACGGCAGGTCGGGCGAGTTCGGGCCGGACGACTGGGAGCTGGATGTCACGTTCATCGAGTCCGGCGAGAGCGTGGACAAGCTGATCTACATGACCAACGACGGCTGCGGGAAGACCTGCCAGTCGGCCTGCAGCACCACCTGCCCGAAGTAGATCGAGGTTCGGACGAGCCTGGCCGTGTTGCCGCGCGGCCAGGCTCGTCCCGTTCAGCGGAGGAACCGTGTATCGGCACGTGGACGCACTGGTGGTGCGGGCGGCGGTATGCACGCCGGACCGTCTGGCGCTGGGATGGCCAGACCTGACCGAGGCCGGGGCCGGCGCGGCAACGTGGCGGCCATGGTTACAGCAGGCGATGGCCGCGCGAGAGTTCGCAGCCGCCTTGGAGCAGGCGAGCCCTGTGCTCGCCGATCGCGTCCGGGTGATCTGCGACCGGCAGCCGATAGATGATCGGGAGATCCGCAGAGTTGTGGTGTCGGTCCTGCGGTACCTGCTCCGGGCAGGTCACCGGGCGACCCCCTACGGCCTGTTCGCCGGCGTCGCCCCGGCCCACATCGGGGCACAGACTGTGGTCCGAGTCGGTGAGGGACACCGGGCCGTGGTGCGGGTCCGGGCACCGTGGCTGGCCAGCATGGTCGACCGCCTGGAAGCAGATCCGGCACTTCTGCCGAACCTGACGGTCCGCGCCAACGATCGACTGATCTTCCGCAGCGACGAAGTCGTGCTGGAGGATCGCGCTCACCCGACACCACGTTCGGCACCGACCCACGTGCACGTGCGCGCCACAGCTGCGGTGTGCGCCGCACTCGCCGCAGCGAGACATCCGGTCCGGCTGGACGATCTGGCGAGTCAGCTCGCGGCCGACCACCGTGCCGATGTCGGCACCGTGTTCGTGTTGTTGGCCAAGATGGTGTCGCAGCGCCTCCTGCTGACCAACCTGCGACCAGCGACCACGTCCACCGACCCGTTGTCCGTCGTAGTTTCGCGGCTCGAACAGGCCCTGGCCAGCGACGACAGGCACACCACCGAGAACACCCGCGCTCCGGCACGCGCGACGCTCGGCGCGCTACGAACTCTGACCGGACACCACGCGGCGTCCCTCGGCACCTCTGGACAGCAGCGCAGCGTACTCACTGCGGCATTGGTTGCCCTACACCCCAATGACGAACCGCCCGTAGCCGTCGACCTGCGACTGGACGTCGACCTGCGACTTCCCGAGACAGTCACCGTCGAGGCCGCACAGGCAGCCGCCGCACTCGTGCGGCTGGCCCCGGCTGGCCATGCCGGATGGCAGGCGTGGCACCACCGCTTCCTGGAGCGGTACGGGCCGCACGCGCTGGTGCCGCTACGTGAGGTGGTAGACGCCGATGTCGGCCTCGGCTACCCCACCGGGTACCGCGGTGCCCTGCCCACCGCACCCGCCCCCGTCACGCAGCGGGACCGGAAGCTGCTGGCCTTAGCCCAGAAGGCGGCACTGCGGCGCCAGCACGAGGTCGTCCTCGACGACGCCACGATTCGCGACCTCGCTGGGGAGGTGTCAATCGCGCAGGCACAGCCCACTACAGAGTTGACCGTCACCATTCACGCCCGCAGCCGCCACGACCTCGATCGGGGGGACTTCCGGCTTCAGGTCGTCGGCGTGTCCCGTAACGCCGGCACCACCACCGGCCGATTCCTCGACCTGCTCGATCCCGTCGACCGTGACCGCATCGTCCACCAGTACGCGGCTCTGCCCACCACCACGAGCGGCGCGCTGCGCGCGCAGGTGTCGGCGGCGACGCCCTACACGGTCACCGAAGACGTGGCACGCGCCACGCAGGTGATCTCGCATCTCATCTCGCTCGGCGAGTACCACGACAACACGCCCGGTCGAATCGACCTCGACGACATCGCCGTCACCGCCGACGTCGACCGCGTGTACCTCGTTTCCATCTCGCGCCGTTGCCCGGTGGAGCCGATCATGTTCAACGCCGTCGAACAGGTGCACTACACCCTGCCGCTCGTACGGTTCCTCACCGAAGCCTCGGCCGCTTTCACCACGCCCTGTAGCGCGGTCGACTGGGGTGCCGCGAGCGGGCTGCCGTTCCTGCCTGCTCTGCGCTACCGGCGGACCGTCCTGTCCCCGGCACGCTGGCTGCTACCAGCCATCGACCTGCCCTCCCTCGCTGCGAGCTGGACGGCGTGGATCTGTGCCCTGGCCTCGTGGCGGAACGCGGTCGCGTGTCCCCAGCGGGTGTACCTCGGTGAGGGCGACCAGCGCATCGTCCTGGACCTTGACGAGCCCGCACACCTCGCGGTGCTGCGCGATCACCTCGGCCGGGCCGACATGGCGGTGCTCCACGCCGCACCAGTGGCGGACGCCGCCGGGTGGATCGACGGGCGGGCAAACGAAGTCGTCATTCCCCTGGCAGCGACGACCGATCCAGTGCCTCCCCCGCAGCGCCTCACCACCGCGCCGGTGGTCGATGTCCGCGCGCACGGTCACCTGCCGGGAGTGGGCGACCGCCTCTACGTCAAGCTGTACGGCCATCCCGACCGGCACACCACGATCCTGACCCGACACCTGCCGTCCCTGCTCGAACGACTGAGCCCGGACATGCGCTTCTGGTTCCTTCGCTACAACGACCCCGACCCCCACCTTCGGCTCCGTTTAACCGGCGGCGCCTACGAGACGACGGCCATCGGTACGTGGGCGCGACAGCTGCGCCATGGTGGCCTGATCGCCCGGATGCAGGTCGACACCGATTACCCGGAGCCAGCGCGCTTCGGCGGCCCTGCCGCCAGCACCACGCTGGAGGAGGTCTTCGACGCCGACTCGGCCGCGGCACTCCAGCAGCTCGCCTTCGCCGCACGAAAGCAGACACCCGATGTCCGTGCGGTGACCGCGGTCAGCATGCTGCACATCACCACCACACTCATCGGCAACGTGGCCGAAGGCATGCGATGGCTGATCGCGCACACCCGACCACACCGACCGGCCCCACCCCGCGACATCTACAACGGCACAGTCCGGCTGGCTGACCCGGACCAGTCCGGGCTGATGTCACTGCCCGATGGACAAGAACTCCTCGCTGCCTGGCTGCGGCGCGACCAGGTCCTGCGGACCTACCGCGACGTCCTGCACACCGCCCAGGTCACCGCCGACAGTGTGCTGCCCGATCTGCTGCATCTGCATCACACGCGGATGATCGGCCCGGACCCGGACAGCGAGCGCGCCTGCCTCCATCTCGCTCGCGCCGCCGCGCTGAGCTGGACCACCCGAGCACACGGAGAGCACCGATGTTCGGTGTGAACAGGACTGCGCTCACGGCAGCCACCACCATCGCTGACGCGCTCGCCGACCCACAGATCTTGCGACACGAGCCCTTGAGCGGCCGAGCCCGACCGCAGTCTCTCGCCGGTGGCGCGGTCGGCATCGCGCTGCTACACATCGAGCGTGCCCGCACCGGACACGGCGACGAGGCCCGCGTCCACGCCTGGCTGACGCACGCCGCGTCCGAGCCGATCAGCGCAGGCCCCAATGCGAACCTGTTCCACGGCGCGCCCGCACTCGGCTTCGCCCTGCACACCGCCGCGATGCCCCGGTACCGGCGCGCACTCGCGGCACTCGATGACAAGACGACCACGCTCACCCGCACGCGCCTGGCCACCGCCCATGGCCGCATCGGCCGAGGCGACCGGCTACAGATGCGGGAGTTCGACCTGATCCACGGCCTGACCGGACTCGGCGTCTACCACCTACACCGCCACCCCACACACCCCATCACCGGCGAGGTCATCGCCTACCTGACCCGTCTCACCCAATCCCCCGGTGGGACCGATGATCTGCCACCGTGGTGGATGCCGGTCGGCCTATCCGGCGAACCTGACGCCGACTTCCCGCTCGGACACGGCAACCTCGGAATTGCCCACGGCATCAGCGCGGTCCTGGCGCTGCTGTCCCTCGCGATCCTTCACAACATTCCTGCGGCCGGCCTGCAGGATGCGGTCGCTCGCCTCTGCGAATGGACCGACCAATGGCGTACGGATGAACCTGCCGGCACCTGGTGGCCCGGCTACCTCACCGTCGAACAAGCCCGAAGCCTCGCACCGCCGCACCGCCCCCGACCGTCCTGGTGTTACGGCATCAGCGGCACCGCACGTGCCCAGCACCTCGCCGGCCTCGCTCTCGGCGACACCGCTCGACAACACGCAGCCGAGGCAGCGATCCTCGCCACGCTACGCAACCCAGCACAGCTCGCCCTGCTACCCGGAATCGGGTTGTGCCACGGACAAGCGGGCCTACTCCAATCCGCCCTCCGCACAGCCGTCGACGCCCGCAACACCGCTATCGCCGCCGAACTACCCGACGTCGCAACCCACCTCAGCGCCCAACTGGCGCAGCCCATCACCGACCCCGAGCTCATGGACGGTGCTGCGGGCGCCGCGCTCGCGTTACACGCCTTCGGCACCGGCGCCGCCCCCGTCTCTCCCTGGGACGCCGTCCTCCTGCTGGGCTAACCACCACCCCGCCCGATGCATCCGATCCGCGATGTCGCCGACCTCATCCCTTGCAGAGAGGGCCTATGAACTCCACACGCTGGATGCACGTCACCGTTCAATTCCGGGATCAACCCTCTGCCGAGGACATCGCCGTCACCCGCGTGGCACCCCTATTCACTGCCGCTGAGGCCGACAGGCTCATCTCGGGCTGGTTCTTCATCCGCAAAGCAATCCAGTGGCGATTCCGTTACCTCCCCACAGACCAGAACGCCGACGCACGGGCGTACCTACTCGGTCACCTGTACGCACTCAGACGCACCGGACACCTCGCCTGGGCGACGCAGAGCATCTACGAACCCGAACTCCGTGCCTTCGGCGGAGACGAGGCGATGGAGGTCGCACACCGGCTCTGGCACGCCGACAGCCGCCACGTACTCACCTACCTCGCCGCCACCGCCGAGCACCCCACGACTCGACGCCGACGAGAGATGGCGATCCTGCTGGCCAGTGCGATGCTGCGTGCCGCCGGTCTGGACTGGTACGAGCAAGGCGATGTCTGGGCACAGGTGGCCCACCATCGGACACCACCCGACGGTCTCGACGCCGACACCGCAGCAACCCTCCAAGCGTCACTCCGCCAGCTCATGAGCACTGACGCAGACAGCTTCACGGTGCCCGGCAAGCCCTCTACCACTGCCTCGAACTGGACCACGTCATTCGCCACTTCAGGCCGCGACCTGGCCCGTCTCACCTCGTCCGGACACCTGCGACGCGGACTCCGCGACGTCCTGGCACACCACATCATCTTCGCGATGAACCGCCTCGGCCTACCCGCCACCACTCAGGCCGTTCTCTCCACACACGCCGCCACCGTGGTCTTCGGCCCCGACCCGACACTCGACGCTCCCGCACCCAACGGTTCGGCATGAGACCAGACGTGGCCCGCAGATTCCCGCTAGTCGCCAGACAGCGCCCCATCTGCACGCCGCTCGACCAGCGTGTGATCGACCTTCAGCAACGCGCGCATGCCGCCCGGGCACAGCGCGATACGGCAGCAGCGACCGCAGTCTTCAATC
Source organism: Verrucosispora sp. NA02020 (assembly GCF_013364215.1). NCBI lineage: Bacteria > Bacillati > Actinomycetota > Actinomycetes > Micromonosporales > Micromonosporaceae > Micromonospora > Verrucosispora sp. NA02020. The sequence continues at coordinate 1,165,450 of NZ_CP054923.1, forward strand.
TGGCCGCCCTCCTGGCATCCGACTGCGGCATACCCGACCTGGCACGAACCTGGTGTCACCGGCTCGCGGCGGTCGCGCTGGCCAACGACCACGAGCCTCAGCACGCTCTCGAGCCCCTCGTCAACCTCGCCCGTCTCCACATCCGGGCAGGCAACGGCCCAGCCGCCTGGACGCTCTTGGAAGAGCTCTTCCAGGCCATCGACATCCGCACCGACACCACGATCGACGGCATCACCGTCCCCGCAGCCCGGCTCACCAACACGCCCACCGCCCACTCCGCTACCCGACGGTGGCTGTGGACCGTCCTGCTCGGCACCGGCGCCCACGCCCTGGCCACCGCCGGCCGATGGGACGAAGCAAGCCGACGCCTCAGCCACTACAAGGGAATCGGCACACGCATGCTCGACGGCCGACAGGTGAACGTGATCGCCCACGCCATGGCCGGCCGCCACCAGCAGGCACGCGCGATGCTCAGCGCAACCCAACCCAGCGAGCCATGGGAAGACGCCGTCACCACCTGCCTGTCCCTACACCTACCGCCAGTCGGCCCAGCCGACGTGATAACCGCCGCGCTGAACGCCTACCAGGCGCTCGATCACGCCAAACCCGAGCTCACCGTGTTCCACCTCCGGCTCGGTCTCTCCGTCATCGACGCACTACGCCACGATCACCCTGCGCGGAAGCAAGTCGCCGCGAACCTGGTCCACCAGGCTGCAGTCGACGGCTACGCCGCCCGCGATTTCCTGGCCCACCCCGAGCACCCCGACATCGCCACCACTCGACAGATCCAGCAACTGACCGACCTGGTATCCGCCTGCGGCCTCGCACTCGGAAGTATGCCCTCAGCCCACCTCGTCACTCTCAACAGCGCCCTCGACATAGCCGAATCGGCCATCGCGCGTCAGGGTGAGAGCCGGGTTATGGGCCCCGACAGCGCCAGGTGACGTTGCCTAGATATTGCGCAGTGGCAGGCGCTAATCGGCGACAGCCTCGGCCGCTGATGGATCGTGCCCACCGCGCTGGCGGGCTTATGCGGCCTCACCCGCACCGTCCCGTCAGCGCCGGCGATCCCGGAACTCGTTAACATGATCGGGTGCGGCGCGACCTGACGAGAGTCATCTCCGAACTGAACGCTGCGTCTCTCACGTATCAAGAAGTCGGTGCTACTCAGGCTGAGTCGATGCCCCAGGGCTACGGCCATGTGCACCGAGATGTCAGCCTGGGCAGCGGACGCGAGGCCTTTGAGCGAGCGACTGCCGCCTTGTTCGGCTGGCGGATGCACGAAGAGGCCGGCCTCACTGTCGTGCACTCAGGCGGAAAGCCTACAGCGGGGATCATCGCAGTCTTGCGGGCCGGCTGGCCCCTTCTAGAGCTCACCATCCCGTGCCGAGTCGTGTACACGGTCGATGAAAACGATCGCCGTGGATTCGCCTACGGAACCCTGCCCGGCCATCCGGAACGCGGCGAAGAAGCATTCGTGATCGCTATGACCGAAACAGGCGACGTGCGGATCCGGGTCCGAGCGTTCAGCCGTCCCGCCTCGCTCGTGGCACGGGCAGGCGGACCACTCACCCGATTGGTACAGCAGTACGCGACCGACCGTTACGTAACCGCGCTCCGACGCCTTGCCCACGGGTAGAAAGCTCTTCACGGATCGCCGCAGCGCACATCTCTCTGCGCCAATCTTCGACGCCCAGGTCGCCAAATGGCTCCGCACCCAGCGGCTGGCATCGCTACACGTGAACAAGACGCCCGACTACGAGCAGTACCTGAAGCTTCTGAAAGACTGGGGCCAGCGGACAGGACGCGCGCCGGCGCAGGTTGAAGCCGGGATCTTTCAACTCGCCACGGAGCGTTGAGGAACGACGGGCCTTGCAGCACGCCCGCAGAGATCACCCACATGCCGCTTTGCGGCAGATATGCGCACCTGACCGCGTCGAGGCGATGGCGTCACCCGTGGCCCAATGCGACGAGCCGTAGCCGCGACGGGACCTCAGTTGACCTGCTTCTTCTACCGAGCCTGGAAGAAGTATGTGACCCGCTTCTGAGAGGATCTCGCGATGGAGCGGGAAGAGTTCTGGCGTCTGGTCGAATCCATGGGGCCGCAGCCGGACGACGATGGCTTCGACAGGCTGACCGCCGAGTTGGCAACGCTGCCGGTGCCGGACATCCAGGCGTTCGAGGATCACCTGGCCGCCCTGCTGCACGGCCTGGACACACACGCTCACGCCCGTGCCGCCCGAGCCAGGGGCGACTGGTTCCTCTACGTCCGCTGCGCCGCAGTCGCCACCGGGCGAGCAGCCTACGAAGAAGTGCTCGCCGATCCGCACAAGCTTCGGCGTTTCGCACGGCGCGAGGCAGAACCCCTTCTCTTCATCGCGTCCCAGGCGTACGAGCGCAGCACCGGCTTGCCATGGCGTCATGAGTCACCGGTCAGCTACGAGTCCGGAAGCAACCTCACCGGCTGGAGCGGCGACGACACTTCCGGCCGGCTCCCACTCTGGCTAAGGATGATCATTGCCATCACCCGCCCATTGCGCCGCAGCACTCAGCCGCCTGGCCACGATTGACTACGGCAACGAGGAAGCGCGCACGTCACGCGGCAGATGAGCAGGGCTCGGCGCGCCAGCCTCAGATTCCACGCGAGCAGTCAAGGACCTCCCGCATGATGTCGCCGTGCCGAGCATGGAGAGCGGTCTCCTCAATCAGGCGAAACAGGACATAGCGCATTGCATTCGATGGGCTCTGTACGCGCACGGGGGCGTCCAAATCCATCGCGGCGACAATCGCGTTTGACGTCTCAGACTGGGCGCTGTGTCATCAGTGCGGTCGGACATCCGACACAACAGCCTCCGTATCCAGCCATTGGCGGTATCGCATGTAGCCGATGAGCCATCATGATCGCGATGAAGCGTTTGCGGGTGGACACTTCCATCAACCGTCCCCCTTGGATCGAGTCGTCCGTTCGGGTGATGCTAGTAGCGCGGGTCTCGCTATGCTGTCGACGTGGACGATGTCTCGCTCGCCGTGGCGATAGCCGCCTTTGCGCCGGTTATCGTCAGAGCAGCGCTTACTGCATGGAAATTTTGGCTGTCCAGGCAGGAGAAGGTTTCGATCACCGTTTCTGTCGATGACCGGCGCATCGAAATTAGTTCGGCGAGTCGCCTGAGCGTTGAGAATTTGCATTCCATGCTGCGGGCGCTCGACACGGTTAGAGGCGATACATCGGCGAAAGCATCCGGTGCGCGCGAGGCTGCCGATGAGTAAGAGCGCTAAGCGAGCCGCTAGCGAGAACATGTCTGGCTTTGCTGGAGTTAGCGGCGGCACGGGGCTTGTGTACCTCGGATACCAGCTCGGCGGCGGCTGGGGTACAGCCATGATCTACATGTCACCCCTGATCTCGTGGGCTCTTGGCTACGGTCTATTTCGGTGGAATGTGTGGGTCGATCAGCGAACCAGGCAGCGAGCTCTGCATGATCTTGAAGAAGAGATCAACGGTCTGCTAGACGGTGACGAGATTGCCCCCACGGAGAAGGCTGAGCTCAAAAAGGCACTGGCTCAGCTGAAATTGCATGCGGGACGCCAGGGGATTGAGCGAGTCAGAATCCTCTTGGACGCTCCAAGCATAGCGATCGGTGGGGTGCCTCGATTGGACATAGATGCCGGCGTAGTCCCGCGCCCGCGCGACTAGAGAGTCATGCCAAGATTTTCCGCTCTGCGCTGACATCGGCAAAGCCGTGAGTGGCTAATCATGTTCCGGAGGCCATGTAGGCGGCGAGGATGTAGTTGGGGTGGCGGTCGAGGTTCTTGCGGGCGCGGTCGTAGCGCATGGTGGTGCGCGGGTCGGCGTGGCGAGCGGCGATCTGCACGTCGCGGAGGCTGACGCCGGCGTCGACCATGGTCGTCACGAACGTGTGGCGCAGCATGTGCGGGTGCATCCTCGGCATCCGGATCCCTGCGGCGTGGGCGAGGTGTTTGAGTCGGCGGGTGGCGGCGTGCCGGTCCATCCGCCCACCATGGATGTTGCGCAGGATCGGCCCGGCGTTGCGGTCGTCGACGGCCCGGTCGATGGCTCGGGCCACGGCTGGCGGTAGTGGGACGAGGACGACCTTGCCGCCTTTACCGCGTACGCGTAGGACCCGGTGGCCGTGTTCCTCGCCGAGGTCGGTGATGTTCGCCCCGCAGGTTTCGAAGATCCGCAGCCCGAGCAGGCCCAGGAGCGCGACCAGGGCGAAGTCGTTCGGGTTCGAGGAGTTGCGAGCGGTGGTGATCAGGGCTTCGAACTGTAGGTGCCCCAGTCCGAGGGTCGGTGATTCGGCTGGCACGGTGGGTCGGCGGACGTAGTCGGCCGGTGAGTGCTCCAGGATGGCGTCGATGACGCAGACCCGGTAGAAGCCGACCACGACGGACAGCCGACGGGAGACGGTCGAGGGCTGGTACCGGCGGATGTCTTGCAGCGGCTGATCATGTTCCGGAGGCCATGTAGGCGGCGAGGATGTAGTTGGGGTGGCGGTCGAGGTTCTTGCGGGCGCGGTCGTAGCGCATGGTGGTGCGCGGGTCGGCGTGGCGAGCGGCGATCTGCACGTCGCGGAGGCTGACGCCGGCGTCGACCATGGTCGTCACGAACGTGTGGCGCAGCATGTGCGGGTGCATCCTCGGCATCCGGATCCCTGCGGCGTGGGCGAGGTGTTTGAGTCGGCGGGTGGCGGCGTGCCGGTCCATCCGCCCACCATGGATGTTGCGCAGGATCGGCCCGGCGTTGCGGTCGTCGACGGCCCGGTCGATGGCTCGGGCCACGGCTGGCGGTAGTGGGACGAGGACGACCTTGCCGCCTTTACCGCGTACGCGTAGGACCCGGTGGCCGTGTTCCTCGCCGAGGTCGGTGATGTTCGCCCCGCAGGTTTCGAAGATCCGCAGCCCGAGCAGGCCCAGGAGCGCGACCAGGGCGAAGTCGTTCGGGTTCGAGGAGTTGCGAGCGGTGGTGATCAGGGCTTCGAACTGTAGGTGCCCCAGTCCGAGGGTCGGTGATTCGGCTGGCACGGTGGGTCGGCGGACGTAGTCGGCCGGTGAGTGCTCCAGGATGGCGTCGATGACGCAGACCCGGTAGAAGCCGACCACGACGGACAGCCGACGGGAGACGGTCGAGGGCTGGTACCGGCGGATGTCTTGCAGCCAGCGCACGTACCGCTCGATGTCCACCCGCGTTGTAGCGAGCGGGTCCAGGTCGTGGTTGGCGCACCACCGGAGGAAGACACGCAGGTCGGACTCGGTGTGAACGCGGGTCTGGCCACGGTAGCGGCCCAGGAAGGCCGATACCGCGGCGTGTACGACGAGTTGGTCGGTCGGTACGACACGGGAGACGGGAGCAGGAGAGGTAGCCATATACCACCGTGCGTCACCACCGGTGATGAACACCAGTCCACCCGGAGCGGCATGAGCGTGCGTGTGGTCAAACTGCCTCGGGCTGGCAGCTGCAGGCGAGAACGCCGCTGTAGATCTTCGATGACCCATGCGCCGGGTGCTTGAGTGTTCTTCGAGGGAAGACGGGTACCACCTGCGGGCGAGGCCCGGTCCAGCGGACGGCAGCTGTTACTACTGCCGTGCCCAACGGAGCACCGCGGTGCCCTTCGGTGTCAAGGTGCCGGCCCGCTCGAAGGGTTCGAGTACGTCCACGGTCTCCGCGATCAACGCAGCCCGATCGTCGTTGTTAACGACGCTACTCAGTTGGGCGAGGGTGACGCCCAGTTCCTCGGCGAGGTCGATGCGATTCGGCTCTTGGCGGTGCAGCGCGCGGCGGATGCTGGCCGCCGTGGTCAGTAGGGCCTTGGCGGTCTCCGTGTCTTCGGCATGGTGCGCCAGGTCACCCAGCCGCTCGTAGGAGATCGACAGGTCGCGGGCGTAGCTGGTGTTCTCCGGCTCAGCGGCAGCCAACCGCTCGTGAGCCATTTTCATCGTGACGGTGCAGGTCACGGGTGGTGCGGGAAGCCGGTGTCCAGGTAGGACGAGGCTCCCGGTAAGACAGCAATCGACCAAGATCAGATGCCCCAACCGGGAGCCTCGCTGTGCTGTCTTACCCTGCCGCGATTCCGTTGTCCACCCGCAGCCTGAACCACCTCGCCGCCCTCATCCGAACCCGCCGCCAGCAGCGACGGTCCCGGTGGCGACGCCTCGCCCCCGGCCGGCAAGCCCTGCTCGCCCTTGCCCACTTGCGCAACGGCGACACCCTGGCCCGCCTGGCCGTCGGATTCGAGATCGGCGTCACGACGGCCTGGCGCTATGTCCGCGAGGCCATCGACCTGCTCGCCGCGACCGCCGGCGACCTGGCCACGGCCATGACCAGGATCCGGCTGCTCGCCTACGCGATCCTCGACGGCACCCTGATCCCGATCGACCGGGTCGCCAACCAGAAGCCGTACTACTCCGGGAAGCACAAGCGTCACGGAGTGAACGTGCAGGTCATCGCCGATGCAGCCGGGCGTCTCGTCTGGGCCTCGGCCGCGCTGCCCGGCTCGACGCACGACCTGACCGCCGCCCGCGCCCACGGCATCATCGACGTCTTGACCAGCGCCGACGTGATGACCTTCGCGGACAAGGGCTATCAAGGCACCCACGGCAGCGTGCGCACCCCGTTCAAGCGGCGCCGCTTCCGGCCGAAGCTGTCATCCCGGCAGAGAGCCGTCAACCGGGCCCACGCGAAGATCCGCGCTCGCGGCGAACGCGCGATCGCCACCCTCAAGACCTGGAAAATCCTGATCAAGCTGCGCTGCTGCCCACGCCGAGCGACCGCGATCGTGCAAGCCATCCTCGTCCTGCACCACGTCGAAGCCGACCGCCACGCACGATGAAAATGGCTCACTATCGGGCCAGAGCCGGTGTTGCCTCATTGCAAGCTCGGTCGCGCCGGGTACCTACGAGCGGTATTCGACCACGATGCCAGTGTCTGTGCAGGGCGATGGTGGGTAGCGATTCGGACACGTTTTTTCCACACGAATGGTGACTATCCTTCGTGACGCAAACTGGGGTGGGCGGTGGTGTCGGGACTGCACCCGGTTTGGTTGACTCCTGACCTGTGAGGATGCGTTCCTCGCTGGAAGGATGTCTGTCATGCCGAAAGCGTTTCCGCCGGAGTTCCGTCGTGACGTGGTCGCGGTCGCGCGTAAGGGCGAGGCGCCGTTGCGGCAGATCGCGAAGGACTTCGGGATCTCCGAGGGCTGTCTGCACCGCTGGCTCAAGCTCGCCGATGTCGAGGACGGTGTCCGTTCCGGGGCCACCAGCAGCGAGTCAGCGGAACTGCGAGAGCTGCGTCGGCGTAACAAGCTTCTGGAGCAGGAGAACGAGATCCTGCGGCGGGCGGCGGCGTTCTTCGCCCGGGATATCTCCCCAAAATGATGTACCCGCTGGTCGGTGACCTGGCCGCGGACGGGATCCCCGTCGCGGTGACCTGCCGGGTGTTGGGGTTCAGTAAGCAGGCCTACTACGCATGGCGCGCCGAGCCGGTGTCGCGACGTGACGTCGACGACGCCCATCTGATCAACGCCGCCCTGGACATCCACCACGATGATCCGGCGTTCGGGTACCGGTTCATCGCCGACGAACTCCCCGCCCACGGCATCACCGCCGGCCCGAACCGGGTCGCCCGGCTGTGCTCACAGCAGCGCATCTGGTCGGTGTTCGCCAAGCGCAAGGGGCTCACGCGGCGGGCCGGGCCGCCGGTGCACGACGACCTGGTGCACCGCCGGTTCACCGCCGACGCCCCGAACCGGCTGTGGCTGACCGACATCACCGAACACCCCACCGCCGAGGGCAAGCTCTACCTGTGCGTGATCAAGGACGTGTACTCCGGCCGGATCGTCGGCTACTCCATCGACACCCGGATGAAAGCCTCTCTGGCCGTCGCGGCGCTGTCCAACGCGGTCCGACTACGCGATCCGGCCGGCACCGTGGTCCACTCGGACAGGGGCAGCCAATTCCGGTCTAGGAAATTTGTGAAGGCATTGCACCGCAACGGATTGGTCGGCTCGATGGGCCGCGTCGGCGCCTGCGGCGACAACGCCGCGATGGAATCGTTCTTCGCCCTACTGCAACGCAACGTCCTGGACCGGCAACGCTGGAGCACCCGCCACGACCTGCGCCTGGCGATGGTGACCTGGATCGAACGGACCTACCACCGCCGACGACGGCAACAACGCCTCGGACGCCTCACCCCGATCGAGTTTGAGACAATCAACCAGCCCACACACCCGACCTGAACCACTCAACCCCGCGAGTCAACCAAACCCGGGGCAGTCCCAGGCGGTCACCATTCGGCGCCAGTTGGCCGAGGCCAACCCAGACGCCTACTTGCCTGACCTCGCTGCGTCGTTGAACAACCTCGGCATTCAACTGTCCGGACTGAGGTGCCATCAGCAGGCCCTGGTTCCGGCCGAGGAGGTGGTCACTATTCGGCGCCAGTTGGCCGAGGCCAACCCAGACGCCTACTTGCCTGACCTCGCTGCGTCGTTAGCGGTATACGGAGACGTGTGCGTGAGCGCGAAGGCCAACTACCCAAAGGCGTTGGAAGCGGTAACGGATGCGATCGCGCTATACGAGCCTCTCGCCATGCAACTACCAGACGTGTTCGGCGGGCACCTGCTCTCCGCGCACCGCACCTTGGCGGCTGTCCTCGACGGTCTCGGTCGGGCCGGTGAGGCTACGGACCCGCGTCGGGGGCTCGACCAGGCTGTCCGCAGCGGCCCGAACGAGGGGTGACAGTTCCCTACAGGGAAGGTCCCACCTGGGATTTGAGGAGTACTCGCCACCGGCGGTTACCCCCTGCACTACTGCAGACCCCACACCGGCCGCCGCACCGACCAGCCTCCGAGAGCAGGACATTCTTTTCAGCATCGTTAGACTACGGTGCGCCGGATGACCAAGTATCGCCGCACCTACCGCGACGTGGACGGCCAACGGATCGAAGGCACCTGGCGGCACGTCTTCACCCACAACATGGACACGTACTTCCTAACCGAATTGGTCATCTACGCCGACGGCGCGATCGACTGCGGCATCGGCGGACTCACCGACCTCGACGGTCTGGCCGAAGAACTCCATCGTGGCAGGGTCGCTACCACTCTCGAAGACGGCGCATGGGCATCCGCGCATCACCTGGCGGGATGGCGGTTCACCGAGCCTCGCTCCGCCATCAGTGCAGAGATGCTGCTCGGCGAGGTCGCAGACGAGATCGACCGGCTCAACGACCGGCCCGACTCCACCGGTCGATGCCTGCACGCAGTGCAGACCTACCTGACCGACCCTACCGAAGACAACCGGCACGCGGTTTGCGAGCGCTACCTGGCAATCCCCGAACACCTGCGCGTCTACGCCCTCGGCGATATGGACCGCAAGGATGCTCCACTTCGGATACTGGCCACGGATCTGGGCGAACCACTGCACGGCTGGCCGAACGGCCCGGTCGTCACCGAGCAGAAGCGGGCCGAGGCAATGGCGTACTTCCGCGAGCGTGAGTTCGCGACCGAGGCATGGAACGCGCGAGTCCCAGCCGATGGCCCCGAGCACCCGATGGAACCCACGCTGACGATCCCAAAGACGGTTTACCCAGGTGGCTGGCCGGATCCACCCGGCGTCGAAGTCCTACAGAACGACTACCCGGCAACCATCGCCGTCGGCGCCAACAGCTACCCCAGCGTCACCCACGCTTATTGGGCGCTGTCGACTCCCGACCCGCACTGGCGCGACGAGGTCGCCGCGGCGCCGCGCGGATACGACGCTGGCAAACTCGCCGAGCAGGCACCCCGCCGCGCGGACTGGGCTGCGGCACGTCTGGCTGTGATGACCATCCTGCTGCGCGCCAAGTACACCCAACACCCACAGATAGCACAGATCCTGCTCGCCAGCGGCGATGCCCACATCGTCTACGTCGACTTAGACTCCGCCTACTGGTCCGTCGGTAGCGAACGAGCCACCAACTGGATTGGGCGGCTGCTGGAAGTGATCCGCTCCGAACTCGCAGCCGCCGAGGCCGGGGTCCCCTTCCGGCGATTCATGACGCCGGCTCCGCAGCTTCGCCAGGAACACAAGGGCCGACAGGAGAGGATGGGGCTCCAGCGTCGCCCGGTTCCCCGTAAGAACACTTGGATTCGCGCGAACTTCCGGAACTCGCGGGGTCCCCGGGCTTGGTGAAGATCAGGACGTCTTCGTGGGCGATGAGGTGCATCGGTGTTCCGCCAGCCCTGGCCCTGCGGACCTGTTGGAGTTGGAAGAACGACGGTCGGGCGACGAGGTGCCCGTCGCGGACGGCGGCGAGCAGGGCGACGCACCGTTCGGTCGGGACGAGCCCGGCGCGTAGGCCGGCGGCGATGACGGCGCTGGGCAGGTCGACCAGCTCGCCGCGTTTACGCCAGGGTCGGGCGGTCACCACGACGACCCCGCCGGGGCGCAGCAGGGTGTGGCAGCCGGTCAGGATGCGGGTGAATCCGTCGGCGAGGCCGGTCAGGTCGCGGTAGGCGAGGTTGCCGCGGTCGTGGCCGTCGTTGTACCGGTCGTCGTACTTGACGACCCCGTGCTCACCGGGCCGGACCATCCCGTGCACGGTCGGCCCGTAGGGCGGGGAGGTGACCACGAGCGCCACCTGCCCGGTCAGCGCGGCCGGGACGAGGGCGGTGAGGCGGGTGGCGTCGCCGCGGATGACCGCAGCCCGCCCGGTGGCGCCGCGGTCGTGGGCGTGGCGAATGTTGGCGTCGGCGATGTTCGACCAGCGCGGCTCGTACTCGATGCCGAAGGCGTCGCGGCCGGCGTGGACGGCCTCGACGAGGGTGGTGCCGATGCCGCACATGGGGTCCAGGACCAGGTCGCCGGGGCGGGTGTAGGCGTCGACGGCGTGGGCGGCGATCGCGGGCAGCATCCGGGCCGGGTGCCTGACCGACTCCGGCACGTACCGGCCGCGTCGTTGGACGGGGCCGGTGGCCTGGGCGGTGACCCAGACCGACAGGCCGTCCGGGTCGGCGCGGTGGCGTCCCTCGTACTCGCCGTGCCGGCCGTGGTCGCTCCCGCCCACGACGGGGTCCTGTCCGGAGGGTGTGGTGGTGGGGTCAGGCATGGCCGTCACCTCCGGTGCGGCTCCGCCGGGGTCGCGGTTCGGCGTCGCGGTCGGGGTGGGGGGTGAAGACGAGCAGGTCGGCGTGGACCCGCAGGTGCGCGACCTGCCACCGCGCGGTGTCGTGGGCGAGGGTGAGTAGTTCCTCGTCGGTGACGTGGTAGACGAACTGGTCGCCGTCGGTGTCGGCCTCGACCGCGACGATGTGCTGCAGGTAGCCGAGGCCGGCGGCGGCCGCGGCGGCCACCAGCGGGCCGAAGTCCTCCGGCGTGGGCTGCGTCCCGGCGGGCACACCGACGACGAGGACGAGGCAGCCCCCGGGGCGCAGCAGCCGCGCGCAGGCCGCGAGGAGCCAGGCGAGGCGGACCCGCGCGGTGGTGTCCGCCGTGTGCAGCGGCCAGCACGCGACCACCAGGCTGGTCGCTGCGTCCCGCCGACCGTCGTGCGGCGGCGTGAGGAAGACGGTGTCGGGGTGGTCGCAGTCGGTGAGGTCGTCGCCGAACCACGCGCCCAGCTCAGGCGGGTCCTCACCCCCGTCGGTGTCCGGCATCGGCGTGTCGGTGACCGGGGTGATCCCCGACGCCGGTGGCGGCTCGGCGGTGGTGGGGCTGATGATCAGGCTGGAGCTGTCGGTGAACCAGGCCCGGTGGTGGCGGCGACCGCCCGTGGCGCAGATCGTGGTGAGGGCGTGGTCGGTGGTGAGGTCGACGACCGACTCGCCGGGCCGGCTGTAGGCGGCGACGAGGCGGTACGCGAGGCGGGTGGGCAGGCTGGTGTGGGCGTCGGCGTCGGTGCGGGCCGTACGCCAGACCGTGATCGGGACCGGCGGGTCGCCGGCGATCAGGTCGATGAGGGTGGGGTCGGCCGGCGGCTGGTGGCCGGTCTGAGGGTGCGGCGGGTGCTGGCTCATGTGGATGTCGGCTCCGCGCCGCGCCGTGAAGCGCTGACACCCCCGAACCGCGCCTTGTGAGCCGTGACGAACACTTGTTCCGCTCGCAGCCACTCACAACGACTGACAGTCGTAGGGCTGGGCGGTCCCCCGGCCGCGAGACTGGCGTGTCCTGCCGATCTTCTAGTGGTGGATCGTTGACCATGTGCCAGCGGTGCGTCGCGGTGAGCTGACCGGTAAGGCGCGGGCGGTGATCGCGCTGCTGCTGCCCGAGCCGGGCGGTGCGCGGGGGCGGTGGCGGGATCACCGCCAGGTCGTCAATGGGATCCTGTGGAAGCTGCGCACGGGCGCGCCGGGGCGTGAACTGCCGGAGCGCTTCGGACCGTGGGAGACCTGCCGGGCCAGCCTCGTCATCATCGCCGCCATCGTCTGGCTTTCATGATCACTCGGATGCGTCATCCGAGATCACCAGCTCTTTCAGTCCATCGATCACCCGAACGTCGAGATCCCAACGCCCAGCGAGATCGGTGATCGCCGCGTACTCCTCACCTGTCAGCCGCACCCGGTAGTCGAGGACGTTGACGCAGAGCGTGTCCAGCCCGAGCTGCTCCTCGCCCGCCATCACATCCACCACCGAGTCCGCGAGCCGCGGATCCAGGGGTGCACCAATCTCAGCCTCAGCCTGTGCATCCGCCCGTCCAGACAGCGCCTCGACCAGACGCTGAAAACGCCGGCGATCCTCGGTCCAGTACATGGCCGAAGCATGTCATGACCAGGAGTGCCGATCCATGCTCGGCGGGACACGCCCGAGGTGCGGCTGAAGTGCGCTCACCCGCTATCCGGTCCGTTTCTGTGAGGCGACGGATACGGATCTCTCTCGATCCCGCCTCCACATGTCGTGACGGATGCTGGCCGAGCTGCCGCTTTCGGCAGGCGAGCTCAGGGAGCTGCTGCACCAAGCTAGTCCTGTTTGTTGTTACTGATACTGGGTTGCGTCGATCGGTCGTGAGCGTTTCCGGTGGAGGGTGTGGCTTACCGTGATCGGCGTGGCGTTCACTGTGGATCAGGCTGCGGTAGCGGGAGTCGGCGTAGCGGGAGTGATCTCCGTCAGCGCGGCCGATGGCCCGTACACGGTGTTCGATTCGGTGATGGGTGTGGTTCTGCTCATCCTGTTCTTGTCGTTCTATGAGCGAGGGACGCCTGGTGTGCGGTCGTCTGACCGCTTTCCGGCCGCTGCGGCCGCGGTGTTGGCCGTGATCTTCTGTCTTGTCCTGTCGCCGTTGGTCGAGGCCTTCTGGCTGATCGGGGGGTATGACCGGCGGGACTTCGCAGTCGACTCGACCCTCGCGGCGGTCTGGATCGTCCTCTTCTCGGTCTTCTGGCGCTCGCCCATCCGCCGGGAGGTGCCCCGCATCTTGACGGCCATTCAGAGCCGGATGAGAGTTGCCGCCCGGGAAGGGTGGGCGACGCGCGGCAAACGCACGGAGACGTGAGAGATCCGCTCGACAGCGTGGCCGCCTGAACGTCTGCTGCGCCGCCAGGCGATCCGCAGCCGGTAGGGGTGCGTGACCCTAGGGGTGGACCACAGAGTCGACCAGCGCGGTGAAACCTGTTCTGGTGTCACAGCGCTGATGTCGCCGGCCCTGGCACAACCTCCGGCCTAGCGGGCGATGGCCGCCGCCCGGAATTGTCACAGGTTCGCGGCCGGCGGCAGGGCGCTGACAGCGCCGGGTGCTGACAGCGGCACCGTGATCGGACCCGGCTGTCACCGCCGTTCGTCCGGGACCGACACGATGACAGCCGCCGCCACGACCTCGCGTGCCGGAGCCCGTTTGTGACACAGCGCCGCGACAGAGGCGCTCTCACAGGGACTGTCACGGTGTCACAGGGCAGGTCAGCCGCCCTGCCCGGATCCGCTGTCAGCAACCTCCGTCGATGTCCGCTCTGCCCGTGACAGTGCTCCGACCTCTGACAGCCGCCGCCGGACGCCCCGGGGATGGCGTTGTCAGAGCCGTGTGAGGCCCTCGTGGCGGAATCGATGTCACCGCCTGCCCCGACGACACCGGCCGGCCGGCGACCAGCAGCACCAGCTCGCAGCAGGGTTTGACCGCGTCGCGCGTGGTGGATCAACGATTCATGCCCGCGCCACGACCAGTGCCTCCGGCGTTCGTCGGAGGCCGCGGGAGCGTTTTTGCATGAGGGTCATGCCAGCGGCGATATGGCGGAGGCGGTTGCCGTTGTGGAGGTCGCCGCGCTGCAGGGACTCTGCCGCAAGAATCAGTGCCACGATTCGTGTCGTTGTGGCGGCTTCCGGCGCTATTTGCTTTGTGCGTAGGAACGTCGGACGAGCCGTCTGGAGCAAGTGTCTGGCGATCCGGTATGTCCAAGCAGGAAGCGCGGTGTTACCTTCGATCGCCTTAGCAGCCACGGAAGCCGCGGGGGCTAACCAGTCAAGCGGAATGTTGAGCTCATCAGCTGCGGCGACTCCGGAGGCGGCCAGCAGTGCATGAGCGAATGCCGTCGGCGGATCCACGCTGTTGTCCCTGGCGTTTCTGACGGTGCGGTCGACAACGTCGGCCAACCCCGCACCAAGGCACTCACGCAGCGCCGACACCGTTGCTTGCGCCGGGTCGTTGCAGGCGTGCTGCTGCATCGGTGCCAGCGGCGGCAGGAGGCCTGGGTGGTTTCTTGTCCGAGAAGCGATGATCTCCTCGGTTACCGCCACGATTTCGCGGGCAAGCTGCCGGCCGGCCTTCCGTGCCACGTCAAGGGCTGTTGCGCGGTCGCGCATTCGATCCCGGGCCTGTACAAGATTTTTTACATCCCCGTGCCTTCCTGGTTCTAGCTGGATGCGCGCTGTCTCGGCGAGCTGGTGCAGCTGGTCGAGCCGAAGGACCAAGTTCAGGGCTTGTCGACGGTTGGTTAGCGCGGCATCCGATCCCACGCCTCGGCCGCCAAGAACTGTCACAAATCGCTCGGCGTGGGCCAGCGCTAGCGCCAGTGACCGACACGTATTCGCCGCCTCCACGCATTCCCCTTCGAACACGTCACCAGATCTGGAGATACTGCGATCGGACACGGTGGGCGCTGCCCTGTCCTGGCCCTGCGCGGAGTGGGCAGGGTCAGCGTAGGCGAGGATCTGCCCAAGGCGATCCGCATCTTCTTTGGCCGTGGACAGGCTGTCGCGAGGATCTTCCAAGGCGTATTTCGCGCCGGTCATCTCGGCAGCCCGGCGGATTTCGTAGTTCCGGATCTTGGCCTGTAGCTGGTCCTCTAGGTGCTTAATAGTCGAGCGGGCTTCCTCGGCCCGCAGCTCCAAGATCCTGCGGCGCATGCCCAGGACCTGGCGCGCGCGGCGTGCCGCCTTCTCCACCAGCCAACGCAAGTTCTCTGCCCGAGCTCGGATAGCGTGCGATAGCAGCAGCCATGGAACCGGCGATCCGGCCGCGTCGATTATGACTGACTCCAGAATCTCGGCCCCAGACACTGTGAGTGGCGAAGGGATGCCCGGCGCTGTCCATAGCTCAGGCGGGTTTTCCGGCCGCTGGGCCCAGATGTGTCTCGCCGACCGCACCGATTGCCCAGCGATGCCGCCGCGCTCGGCGAGTTCGGTCAACTCCGCTGGTGTAGGCAGTCGGTACGCAACTTCGGCTCTTGCAGTCACGGAATTGAGCCAGGCGACAAAAGCCGTGGCATCGCTACCCCAGACGCCGGTCACGGCCGTGGCGGCGGTCGGGTCCGCTGGACAAGGCCCCTCCGGTGAGGGCCGGCGCCTATCGGCGAGGAGGTAAAGGCGGTAAAGGTCCGTGCGGATGGGCTGGTAGCAGACCTGCGAGCCGCCGGAAGTGGCCGACTGCGCGCTGAGATACTGGAGCGCCAGCACGCCGGCCACCAAGCGGCGATGCTGGCTGTCGGCATCCAGCTGGAATGCCAGCGCGACGACGTCGTCTAGCCTGCGACGAAGTGCCCGATCGGAGGTCTGGGCGATCTCGCAGCACTCGAAGGCGAGCGATAGCGCAGCCAACGAGCCGGATTGGACGGCAGCTCGGATCACCTGGTCGGCGTTGACGCCGGTCACCGCCAGCAGTGTCACCTCCCGCCACGAGGGATCGTCCACACGATGCCTTAGATCCTGGTAGGCATTGGTGTTCCGTATATGGGTCGCTGCGAGGTACTCCTGAAAGGTGAGGTGAACGAAGGCGAATACCTCCGGATCGCGCTCCACCAGAATGCCGCTCGCTGCCGCCTCGTCCACGAAATCGTCTGGTGTCGCGCCTTCGGGCAACTGATCGAGGCAGGCCGAGACTCCCTGCCGTATATCGGCCCGCAGCATCGTCCGCAAGGGGTGGTCCATCATGTCATACGCCAACGCGGCGAGCACACGAATCTTGTCGTCAGTGCTAAAGCGGGTACCCGTCATCCGGCTATCACCGCGTGGCCCAAGCACGACCCGGCACATCTCGGCGTACAGGGCGGCTCGAGTTTTGGGTAGCGCACCGCGATTGCGATGCACATTCACGATCATTGTGAGCAGGAGCGGGTTGACGGCAAGATCGTGTAGTGCTGGGGTGTTGGTGATGCGGTCGATAAGATCCATGGCGGCTCGCTCTGCTCGAGTTCGAGCGGACGCAGCGTCGTTGCCTTCCTGATTCTCCAGGGCCCGGTACCAGGCGTGCACGAATGTGCTCATCTGGTGATTGGTGAATGGTCGCACCTGCAGGATCAACGCGGCGTCGAGCATGGGGCCGCGGTAGGCGTGTGGGCGGGAGGTGACGACGAATGCGGTCCTTCGGTGCAACGCGATCTGGTCGTTCAGCCAAGAGGAAACCGTGGCCCGGTCTTCTGGGTCGAAGATTTCGTCCAGGCCGTCTAGAAGTACGACGCACCTGCCCGCTCCCAACTGACTTTCCCACCAGCCCCGTGGTTCGCCGTCCGGAGCTCGCAGCGTACGCCGGAGGAGACCAGGCAATGTGATATTTGGATCGTGGACGATATGCCGACCGTGATCGCGTAGCTCCAGCAGGATCGGGACTCGATAGCGACCCAGTCGCTGTTCACGTGCCAAGCGGCTGCCGACGTGCAGCAGCAACGTGCTCTTACCGCCACCGGGTTGGCCGCGGATCGCGAGGACTCGAGATCCGCTGTCGTCGAGAAACTCCCAAATCGAATGGCGGCGCGACGGGTCCATCGCGACGTCCGACAGCATGCCGCCCTCAGTGCCGAGCAGAGGCCTCGGCACCAGACTGACGTCGACGTAGATGTCATCGATCTGCGGACTGAACGACCCGGCGATGCCGAGACGCCGGTTGCGCACGTACCGCATCGAGTCGAGTGCCCATGCGCGGTACGCGCGCTGGTAACGGGCTGCCGGCCGGAACCGCGCTACGACGAGGGCCAGCACTGCGCCGCTCGACAGGACAGCGACAGCCCCGACGACTGGGTGAGCCCAGATCACGCGTCGCGCCGCGACCACCGCTGCGAGGGCAACGAAGGTCGTCATGCCCAGAACGGCGAAGAACCGGACGTCGACAACGGGGCGGCCTCTCATCGCCTGCACCGCTGTGACCACCACGCCTATCCCGGCGAGGAGGGCTCCGACACCCTGCCAGACGGGATCGCTTAGGAGACTGTGCAGCGACAAACTCACCAACTCCGCCTCACCCCGGCGCACCGCTGCGGGCCAGCCCACGCGCCCGCGATCGTAGCGAAGCGATGCAGACTAAGCTGCGCCGTTCGCAGACCCGGCTCAGGTATGAGCTCCTCAGTCTCCCCGGGACACCTGAAGCCGGGGCGATATTGGTCGCCGAGAGTGGAGTTCGTGGGCCCTTACCACGCTTGCCGGACAAGCCCATCGGTGCTCCTGATCGACAAGCTTTCCGCGCATCCTCATTTAGTCGCAAGTCGGGCGCCAACTCTGTCCAAGGCAACCCAGCGTGAGTAGGCGGCGGAGGGGGCGCTGCGTCCGTAGCCGCCGACCGAGTTGAAGTTGCCGGCATCCTGGGATGTGCGTCGAGCCTACCGGCTCTGCAGTGGGCCGTGCCCAACACCGGGATTCGATGAGCTGTTCCGATCAGCGCGCAGCCCGCGCACGCTACTCGTCAACGGAGTGTTTGACCCAGGCGTGCAGCCGGCCGGTAGCAAGCTGATGCACTGGGTGACGGTGGACAAGACGAACCCGTACGCCTTGGTAGTCGATACGCGATGAGATCGGCTGAGAAGCCCTTGGAGCGGTGTCCGTGCGGACCCCACGAGGTGAGGCCGGACGATGACTTCCTATTTGATCGACCGTCGACGCCGGGGTGTGCACGCCTTGCCAGGTGGCGGCCGGGGGCCGGAGCAACCGCACGGCCATACCGGCGATCATCAACCCAAGCCGAGAACTCCCAGCTCACAGGATGCGCGACGAGTTTTGGCACGGTACACGGTGGAGCCATTCATTCCACCTGGCCGGAGATCCGCTCGGTGAACTCGTGCGCGATGTCCGAATGGTCGTCCAGAACCAGCACGCCGGCCTCGGTGAACTCGTCGGACATCAGCTCTGGGTCCACACCGACCAGGATCCACACCACCCGGCACCGGTCGCCGAGGACCCGCAGCCACTCCACCGACTCGCTGTCGGCCAGCGGCGCACAGGTGGAGATCAGCACCACCACCGTCGCCGGCACCTCAACGCCCCGGCTGGTCAGCGAGTTCAGGTCCCGCTGGTGGGCGTTTCCGATCCCGTTGACGCAGCGCACCAAGTCGACGTACTCGGGTTTGACCTTCGGCAGCCGGACCCGGGACAGCTGGCCGGCCGGACGGAGCGGACCGTGCCTGACCAGCGTGCGGCCGGCGGTGAAGAGCGCCGTCTCCACCGGGGCGAGACCGTCGCCCTCCCAGTCGACGCGCAGCCTCGCTAGCGCCCCGTCCAGCTCGACGGCGAGCCGAGCCTGCCGGTCCCGGACGCGGCGCTCGGGCAGCTGCCCATCGGTGACGAGCACCAGATAGGCCAGGGCGGCGGCGTTGGTGGTGCGGGCCAGCCGGTCCAGCGCCTGGGCCGGAGTCGGGTTGGCTCGCCGCCCCCGGGCCAGCAGGCCGCGCCACCGGCTGCGCGGCTCGGGATCCTCCCCGGCCTTCCCGCCGCCCGTCGCCAGCGGCGCAACGGTCGGCGGGACGATCGGCGGATCCGCTGGGCTGGGACGTAGCAGGCTAAGCAGCCGTCGTTCGTCGATCACCGCGTCGGGCCAGCGTTCCACCGAGTCCATCATGACGACGATCCGGGCGGTCACCTCGGTCACGGTCCCGGCCGGGGAGCTGGCCCCAACGCCATAGCAGTGGAGTGGCAGGGCGCTCAGCTCCTGGGACTGCGACAACTCGGCGGCCAGCTGCTCCGCCCGCTCCGGCTCCTGCCCGACGAGCACGCAGCCGAAGACGACCCGCGGGGCGAACGCCTCGCGGCGGTTCACCAGGGCCGCCCGGACCAGGGCGTTGGCCACCGCACTCGTCTCCTCGTAGCCGGCGGTGCCGATCGCGGGACCGCCGGCCACCCGGACAGTGTCGGCCAGGACCACATCGGCGGCGACCCGGTCGCGCACCGCCTGGACCAAGCCGTCCGCCGCCAGTTCCAACCCCTCCACCGGTACGACCAGCAGCACGAACCCGGTCCAGGCCGGCTCCTCCGGCCCCGTCCCCTCATCGAGTGCGATGGTCACGGCATGCCACCCGTCGGCAGGCCGAAGCGGTTACGGATCGCGTTGGTGCGGGCGTTTGCCTGGCCCGGCTGGCCAGGTTGCCCTGGCTGGCCCGGGGCAGCCCCCGGCGCCGGCTGGCCCGATCCCGTGCTGCTCAGCGTGTTGGTCACGTTGGCGCTCCACTGCCGCAGCGCGACGTCCAGGATCTTCTCCATCTCGCTGGCCACGTGCTCGTTCGCCCTGATGCCGAGCGCCGTCTCCCGTTTCCGCATGTCCTCTTCGATCTCGCGTCGCTTCTTCGAGTCGCCCTCGATGCGCCGCCGGTCGTTGTTGCGCCACTGGACCGCGTTGTCGTAGGCCGAGTTCTCCTCCAGCTCACTAATCCGGTCGTAGAGCGAGGGCTGGCCGATGCTGTTGAGGAGCTTCACCAGCACCGGAAGCAGCTCGATCATGAAGAACAGCAGGGCCACCGCCCAGTGCGCCAGCTCCGCCATCGAGCTGCGGTCGCCGAGCGAATCCAGCGCCTCCAGCCGGGCCAGCAGGCCGACGTTCTTTTCCTGGACCTGCCCGTCACCCCGTACCGTGGTGTTGAACAACTGCTGGAGCCGGTCCCGCTCCGCGATCAGTGCGGGCAGCTCGGCGTTGGCCCGGGTCTGCGCCTCCGCGAGCTTCGTGCTGGTGGTCCGGGCGGCCTCCTCGTTGGCCGCGTCCAACGCCTTGCGGGCCGCGGCCACCGACTCCTCGGCGCCGCGCAGGTCGGCGGCGGCCACGTCGTATGCCTGCTTGAGTGCCTGGTATCGCGGGCCGGCACCCCGGTTGCCGCTGGCCCCGTTGCACTTGTAGCCGTCCAGCTCGCACCTCATTTTTAGGTACGCCTCATTGGCGACGGTACGCCTCTTCTCCAGGTCTGCCTCGGCCTTCGTCAGCCGATCCGTGGCCAGCTCGATGTTGGGTGAGGTCAATCCCGGCAGCTGCCCGGCGAGGATGCCCTCGTTCTCGGCGATCTTCGCCTTCACCTCGACCAGCCGCTTCGCCTCCGGGCTGTTGCCCCGGGTCTCGCCCAACTCGATCGCTGCCTGCGCGTTGCGCAACCGCATCTCGGCCGCGATCTCGCTGTCGAAGACCCGCAGCACCAGTGGGGTGGCGATGACCAGACCGAGTAACGCCGCCACCAGCAGCCGGGGGGCCACCACCCCCAGCAGATGCCACCCGCTTAACCCGGGCCGGATGTTCTGGATCAGCAGCCGGTCGATGTTCAGGATGATCAGTCCCCAGCCGATGCCGAGCGGAACGGCGAACCACCAATTCACCTGAAGGCCGTCCATCAACGCGAACGCCATCGCCACCACCGCCAGGGCGGCGGTGGCGAGCAGCACCAGACCCAGCTGGATGAACTTGCCCTTGGCTGCGGGCACCTTCGGCAGGATCTGCGGGTCAGCGCCACCTAGCCGGGCGAGTAGGGTGCCCAGCGGCGGCACCTGGGCCCCGGCCAGCCGGCCGTGCACCGTCCCCCGGAACGACCGCTGACGGGTGTACGGGCTGTTGAGCCTCATGGGTTGGCTACCTTTCCTGTGCCCGGGGAGAGCTTCCGGGCTGAGGTGAGGACGGTCTGTAGCGCGGTGAAGATGACCCCGAGCACCCGCTCGTTGACATCTCGTTGGGCCCGCTGGAACGCTTCGGTGGTGTCGGCGGCCAGGTCAGCCGCCGGCAGAGCCGGGTTCGGCGGCGTCGCCGGCTGCAGCGCCCGCGCCGTCGACCAGAAATCCGGTACGGCCAACTGCGGCACCGGGTGCGCCTGCGTGCTGACCGCCGGGGCCGGTGGCAGCGCGGAGAGCACACTCGGCACCTGCACCGGGGCCAGGGCCGGCACGTCCGTGCGGGGCAGCACAAGCTGGGACAGATCGAGCGGCGGCAGCTCGTAGAGATCCACGAAACCGGCGACGGCCGAGACACTGCCGTGGTTGTTGACCGCCTCGACCACGATGTTCCCGGAGGCGGTCGGCTGCACGGCGCACCCGTTCGGGTGCCCGTCCGGGTCCTGGATCTCCACGGCCAGGCCGTTCGTGCCGGTGATCCGGATCCGCGTTGCACCCGTGACCGACCAGGTGACAACCACGTCCCCGCCGCGCAGCAACGCGGCCCGGTTGACCGCGGCCAGGTGCAGGACCGGCGGCTGGGCCTTCGCGAGGATGGCGCTTTCCAGGTACTGGTAGAGGGCCTTTGCCGGTGGCCGGTCGCCGGGCCGAGTGGCCAGTGCCCGGGTGACCAGGTCGACGCCGGCCTGGTCGAGGGTGCCGGCCAGCACCCGGGGATCCTTCAACTGGGTGACGCCGGACCCGGTGACCAGGCCACGCAGGACGCAGAGCCCCAGTTTGTACACGTCGGTCGCCAGGTCCTGCAGGACGGTCGAGTCGACGCACTCGGGTGGTTTGAAGAACGGTGAGTGCAGCTGACGGCGCCCGGTGTTGCTGAGCGCGGCCGCCGGGTCGCAGTCGAGCAGTAGCAGCCGGGGCGGGTTCACTGCGATCGCCACGTTACGCAGGCTCAGGTCGCCGTAGACGATCCCGCGCCGGTGCAGCAGCGCGATCACATAGCTGAGCTGCGCGGCCAACGCTAGTCGGATCAGCGGGTCATCGGCGCCGGAGCGGTCGATGCCGTTCGCCTTCAGATAGGTGTCGCTGCTGCACAGGAAGGCGAACTCGAAGACCACCCGCCCCGGCTGGCCGCCGGGCGGGTTGGTCCGGACGAAGAAGTCGTCCGGGATCAGCGGCAGGAGGGCGCCCACCGTCGTCCCACCGTGCCGTACCAGGGCCAGCGGCCAGGTGGTGACCCTGTCAAGTTCGGCCCGGTCAGCGGGGTCCATCGCCGTGCGCAGGGCCATCGCGTGCTCCATCGCCTGCACCACGCTGGCCCGGTCTGCCGCGCCGAGGTCGGTACGGATCTCCTTGAAGGCCAGCGGCCCGCCCAGCCCGGTGCCGACCGGCGGCGCGGCCAGCCGGTGGACCCGCCCCTCGGCGCCCTCGGCGATGAACGTCATCGCTCCCAGGCGGCCTCTGTCGACGTGCATCGCGCCCCTGCCCTCGCTCAGCCCTGCGCGCCCCGGTCGCCGGCGGCACCGGTGGGCTCGTTGGCCGCACCGGTGGGCTCGGCGGCCGGCTCGTCGAACCAGAGCCCCACCACGGTCCGGTCGTCCAGGTGCGACTTGCGGGCGAATCCCACCTGGCTGGCGAAGGTGAACACATCGGGCGCGGTGGCCCACCAGCCGGCGAGGGTGTCCCGAACCTCCCGGGCGCTCTCCAGCGGCACGCCCACCCCATCGGACATGACGAAGAGCGCACCGACCCCGACCGGTACCTCGATGGTGCGGAACCGGGGCCGTGGGTGAGGCAACGCGCGGACCCCGCCGGTGTGCAGGCCGTTGCCCACCGCCTGCGGGCCCGCCGCCCCGATGTCAGCCGCCGCCGGGTCGGCGGTGAGCTTCGACCATTCACCCTCGACCAGCGACCAGACGGTGCTGTCGTCGGTCCAGGCGATCGACGCGGTGCGCGGCCCGGTCAGACAGATCGCCGTCCCGACGAAGGTGGTGGCCATGCCCGCGTCCGCCGACCCGGCCTCCAGCACAATCCGGGCCAGCTCGTCGGCGTAACCGGTCAGCCGCTGGTTGACCTCGCTGATCGCAGCCGGCCACTCGCCGTGTGACCGGTACGACCGGGGCATCTCCCGGGCCACGAAACCGGCTGCCTCGTGGGACAGCCGCAGCGAGCCCACCCCGTCGCAGACCGAGACGATCAGCGTGTCCGTCACCGCGTCGTGGGCGATCGAGTAGCGGTCCTGTCTCGGCTCCGCGCGGTAGCGGTGCAGCAGGCCCCGGACGCTCGCCGCCCGTACCTGCACCCCGGGGAACGAGCACTCGCTCAGCTCGTGGTCGGCGCCATCGCCGACCTGAGATGGCGGCCCGGCCGGAAGTTCCAGCGCGGCTCGGCCGGGCACGCCGACGGCCGGTACGCCGAATCGATTACAAGGCCGGCCATCAGATTGGGCACCGGGCCGGTCGCCAGTCGGCGGGGCGACGTCAGACAAGGTCACCCGCCTCACCGAACTGCATGCCCTGGTTGGCCGGGACGGTCGGCGGCACGATCTGCGGGGCCCCCTGCCCGGCGCTGACCCCGGAACTGATCACGGTGTTGCCGATCGCCGAGGTCATCGACTTCAGCAGCTCGCCGATGTTGCTGGAGCGGGCGACGAACCAGCGGCCCCGGGCGTTGCCGAAGTCCGGGTAGGCGAGCTGGCGCATGACCTGCTCCGTCGCGTCTCGAAAGCCGAAGGAGACCAGGTACGGGAAGGCTTTGTTGCCCTGCTTGGTCTCCGGGTCGTACGCCAGCAGCGACCGGAAGGTCTCCAGGTAGTCGCCGTCGCCCGGGAGGCCGTCGGTCAGGAAGAAGACACACGGCCGGTAAACCTGCTTGCCGCTGGCCTTGAGCTGCGCCCGGTCCTCCTCGAAGACCCGGTGGTACTCCCGGAAGGCGGCCCCGTAGTTGGTGCCGCCACCGGCGGTCAGCGTGGGCAGGACGACCTGGCTGGGCGGGGCCAGCCGGACCACCGTCTGGGCGGTGGACTGGAAGGTGATGACGCTGAGCATGGTCAGGTCGTCGACCACCGGGTTGCTCATGATGTCAGTTCGCAGCTGGGCCAAGGCCGCGTTCAGCGCGGCGATATCCCCGTACATCGAGCCGGAGACATCACAGACGATGTAGAACGGCATGATCAGCTGTCCGTCGACGTTCGACACCGTGGCAACCGTGGTGTCCGCGGCAGTTGAATAGTCCGACATTCCTCTCCCCACAGATTTGTCCGTGCGCTTACCGCGACGGCGCTGGCTGGTCGAAGGTCACCAGGAACGGATGCGGTGTGGATCCTCTAAGGTGGACGATTCCGCCGAACCGGCCGACCGGCGGCTGCATGATCTCCCGGTTGCCCAGCATCGGTCTGGTCTGATGGGCCAGCGTCGGCGTCCAGCGGCCGTGCTGGTCAAGACCGACGCTGGTGGTGGCCGCCTGGACGTCCCCGAGACGCTGACTGAGCAGCGTCGCGGTGGCCTGCGAGGCACCCCGCAGGACGAGTAGGGCGTCCGCGTTGGCCAGCATTCGGACCTGCGCAGTCTCGTCACCGAACTGGGTCACGTCCTGGACACCCAGACAGGCGGCCACCCCAGCCCCGCGCATGAAGTCCAGCACCTGCTCCAGATCGATCCGGCGGGCGTACTTCGGCGCCTCGTCCAGCACCCACAGCATCCGAGGTCCGGGCCCGCCGAAGTGCTCCATGCACCGCAGCTTCAACATGTTCAGCATCAACGCGGCGGCGCTCATCGTCCGTTCGCCACCGCTGACCCGGGCGCCGACGACGATGATGGCGCCGCTCTCGGTCGCCTGACGCACCGTGAAGGACCGGGACGACGTGCCGTCCAGCATCCCCGCGAGCTGCGGCTCGGCAAGCCAGGAGAGCCGGTTGGCCAGCGCCCAGGTCGCCTTGGCATATTCGCCGGCCGGGAACCGCAGCAGGTCGATGACGTCGGTCGCGGCGTGCGGTGCCTGCTGGGCCAGGGTCAGCAACGCCTGCTGGTTGACCACGAGGGCGTAAAGGTCCCGGGCATGCGCCCGACTGCCCCTGGCGCTCGCCAGCATCTGCGCCAGGCCACGCAGCCAACGGTGGTCCCGCTCGGCGAAATGTTTCTGCTGATCGAGTGGGTCGACCGCACCCAAGAAGGCCAGTGCGACCTGGGCCGCGTCGTTGCTGCTGCGGACCTCGGCCAGCGGATTCCACGGACGAGAGGCGGCCGGCGCCTCGATGTCCCATCGAATGATCGGATAGCGCTGGGTAATACCGGCTCTTGTCTTATAGGCGACAATCTCTTGAACGAAATCACCCTTTGTGTCAACCACCACCACGCCGAGCCCGTTGGCCGCCGCCCCGACCACCCAGGGCACCATCAGATTCGCCGTTTTCCCGCTGCCGGCGGGACCGATGACCGCGACGTGCCGGCGCACCTCCTCCCAGCTGAGAAAGACCGGATAAGCTCCGGCGCCGCTGCGGGGATGCTTCACCCGACCGATCGGAAACGGGCCGGCCCCGAGAGCGGTCGTCTGTGCCGGTAGCAGCACCTCCCGGTAATCCAGAAAGGAGCCGACCGACCCGGTGGCCGGGCCGTCGCCGGGGCAGAGGATCCCGGGGCGCAGCGCGGCCCGACTCGGACGCACGCTCGCCAGCCGGGAGCGCCGCTCAAGGCCCAGGGCCAGGCTGTTGCCCGCGGAGACGGCCGCGCTGGCCAAGGCCGCGGAGCCGCGCCAGAGGGATCGCAGGTAGGACATGGGTCAGCGTTCGGTCCGAGTCTCCGGGGACCGCTCGGCGGGCAGCGGCTCGCGGAGGGTGAGCGCGAGGTCGAGCGCCCGCTCCTGCTGCTCAACCTGCAGTTTCTCGCGATGCCCGGCCAACTGCGCGACGGCCGGATGCACCGGGGCGAACGCGTCCACCGGCGCGGCGATGACCTGATCATGGGTACGGGAGACATCGGGACCGACGGGTAGCGGAATCGCGCTGGGCGTCGTCACCAGCTCGACCAGAGTCAACCCAGTCATGACTTTGTCCCGGACGGGACGCTGTCCGGCTGCTGAATCATTGGATGAGCCAGTCGACATTTTCAAGGCTCCAATCCCAGGATCGACGGCGAAGGGTGCAGTCAAGACGAATGCCGGAGCGTTTCGTCGGGCCACGATGGGCTGCCCCGATGATTCCCGGCTGTTTATCCGTGCCGGGATCACGCTAGCAAATATCTGCGAGCGCCCGCAGATTACGATCGGCTGGTGTGAGTATGAGTGCCGGCTGGCTGGTCGGTTGAACGCGGTGACCAATCGGAGCGGGCCGCGGATCCGACCGGATTAGTTAGGCGCGGTGGCGTTCGTCGAGCTGCGCCGCAACGAGCATTGGAAGGCGCGCGACCACGCGGAGCTGCGCCTCCGTGGCCGCAGCGAACAGCGTTCGATAGTCGTCGAGGTAAACGTCCACGGAGACCGACGCATCGGCGAGAGTGGCACTTGCTAGGCGTACAGCATCGGGGTCGTCGGTGAGCGCCATCGCCACCCGGTGAGTCTCGTGGAGGGTGAGTCGTGGTGCGGCCGTCAGCAATCCGTTGATCGCTTCGGCGCGCCGCCTCAACACCGGCGGGACCGCTGCGAACTTCTGTCCAGGGGCGGGCGGAGTCCGTGCGGCATCGGGCGGCGTGAGGCGCGCCTTCGCGTCGTCGGTGACGCATGCATCGAATGCCGCCCACGCCTGGGCCTGTCGGTCGATCGGCAGGTCCCGGATCCGCTCGCTGAACGCTTTGACCACTTTGCTGTCGGAGCGGTGCACAAAGCTGTCGAGCATCCGCAGCAGCACCGGGTGAACGGCATCGGTCGGGCTGCCGGCGATCCATGCTCTGAGCTGGTCCCGTAGCGTCTCGATTCGTCTGCTCAGCTCCTGATACCACGGGCTTTCGACGGCGGCGGGGTGCCAGCTCTCGGCGGTCGGGTTGACGTGGGTGGCAAACCTGGAGGCGAGCCGGCTCACCGCCAGCACGTTGAAGGACAGGACAGCCTCGCGCATCACGGGGTCGGCGAACTCTTCCGCGATGCGGACCGGGTTCAATCCCTCATACGGGTCCTCGGAACGTCTGGCCCGCCGCAGCCTTGGCCGGCCTGTGGGGTCCATTGCCGACGGGCTGAGCTGGCTGCCCTGCAGCAGCTCCTCGACTGCGACGATCGCCTCGTGGTGAGCGAAGGTCAACTCGGGATCATTCGGCAGGGCGCCTCGGAATGCACGTCCTCCGGCCGCGAGCCCGGTTCCCGCGTCGAAGAGGTGACCGCGCTTTGTAGCCGGGTGCGGGTCATCCGGAGACTGCGAGAAGAACACGTAGTGCCCGACGAACGACACCTGTGGGTACAGGGCGGCGAGCATGGCCTGGATGCTGCCCTTGTAACCGGTGTCCACGATCACTACCGGCCCGCTGGCATCGTCGAGGCGCAGGTCCGACGCGTCAAGGTAGTCGTGCAGTTCCTGCCATGCAGCCGGGCGGGCCGGTCCGGCGGCACGCTTGCGGAAGGTCTCGATCTCCACGAAGCTGTGCCCTTGAGCCTCAAGGTCGCTGATGGCCGCGTCAACGATGGCTCGAGTCAGGTACAGGCTCCGGCAGTGCTTCTCGCTGAACGGGCGGTCGATCGTGCTGACGACATAGCCGAGGCTGAACGAGTCTCGGCCGGCGAAAATGATCCGTGTCGTCGGGTCTTGCTGCACCAGTCGTTGTAGGTGCGGCAGGATGTCGAGGGCGGCTTTGATTATCAGTGGCGCTAACAGCTCGCGCGCCACTTCGAAGGTCGCGGAGATAGCCTCGAACTTGCTTCTGGTGTTGATGCCGAACGCCCCGAGGAAGATGCCAAGGTGCAGCGCGGGAAGCTCGAATTGGGAGATGTCGACGGTCAGTAGCGGATTGAACAGCCGGTCGTCGGCATGGGCGTTCATGCCGGTCATCGTTTCGATGCGACCCAGGCGAGCAGGACCACGCCTACGACCGCGAGCACCAGATGGACGAACACCCACAGGTGGTGCAGACGCAGCCGGTACACCAGCAGGTACCGTCCGGCGTGTTGGCGGCGTGTGTCTGCCCAGCCGCGTTCGATGTCGAGGTGGCGGCGAAGCTGGTCGATCTGCTGACGGAGGTGCTGCGCCTCGCTCATGTGCATCTGGTGTCGCTCGTAGTACTTGTGGCAGGTCAGCGCTCCCGCAGCACCAAACACAACAACCACTGCGGCGAGGAACCCCTGAATCGCTGCAGGCTGGACGACGACACTGGCGACCCCCGCGGCGGCGCACGCTGCCACGATCAGCGCGCTGAGCACTGCACGTTGGTTCTCACTCTGGCGCGCCTGGTTGCGCTGCTCCTGCCACAGCCGCAATAGAATCGTCACGTCATCAGGAAAATCGTTGACCTGCTGGGATGAGGTGGGAACCTTCGGTAGCTCCGAAGATGCGGGTGCGGCGGCGCGCGACTCGCGGGCGAGATCACGGACGCGTTCCCAGCGTGGCAACCATGTCTCGGGGGCGTCGCCACAGGCCTCAACAAACGCCTTTACCGTGTCCCAGCTGGGTACATGATCGCCGCCGGCGGCCTCCGCGAGGGCGGTACGTGACCTGCCCGTACGTCGTGCCATCTGCAGATACTTCGGTGAACCGGCCTTCTCCCGCAGCAGCCGCAACTCCTGCGCGAACTCGGCGATCAGCCCGCCTTCCGGTTGCAGCGGACGTTCTGGCCGAGGCACAGATCCAGTCTAGCCGCTCACCTCGACGCGGCAACGCATCGAATGAGTCGAAGGGCCGACAATCGATGGGTAGACTACGACCGCCCGACGGCTGGGATGGCGGGCCTAAACATTCCTCACCGTCCGGTGCTTCTGAGCCGATGGGCCACTCAAAGAATCGGACATGGCCGACCCCGCGCGGTCCTCGAAGTCAGCGCGCCCGACTCGGATCGGCGCCATAGACCGGGTCGCCAGTCACCCGGCCGAACCATGCCCTTCAAGGGCAATAGTGGCTAAGGGACTGGTATGGCAGCGCCGGGCGGGCACGAGCCCGCCCGGCGGAGATGGTTCAGCCGATCGCTTCGGTCCAGTGGCCGGTGACCACCGTCCAGGCCGGGCAGGACACGTCCGTTCGGCCGGAGCCGTAGAACCAGCTCGAGGTGCGGGACTGGCCCCACGTGCAGGTGACGACCAACCGCCACCTGGTCGGCGAGGTCACGCCTTCGCAGGACCCCCAGGCGACCCTGCCGTCGCCCCAGCTGTTGACTCCGCTACCGCACCACGTGTAGCCGGCGTGCGCCGGTGTGCCTGTGGTGATCGGCGCGATGATCGCGGCACCCAGGGCTGCCGCGATCGCGGCGAACACGCGTCCCATGTGAAGTCTGCCCCGGGTGGAGCGCGCCGGTCGCTCGGTCGGGCAGTTCTGGCTCTGGCGTACTCGACGTGGAAGGTGCATGTCGTTACTCCTGTCGGAGACGGGATCGGACCCGGCAAGGTCAACGCCGACTGGCCCGTTGGCGATGAACGGGACTGAGCATGGTCGGAAGACGCTGCTGAATCGTCGGCGACGGTCTATTCGCTAGGCGACGGCTTTGCTGCCGTGATCACCACACTTCGGAGCGGGATTTCACGGATGGGCCGGTCGACCAGGCGGCTACGGCGGACGGCTTGCGCCCAACGTCAACCCGACACATACGACAAGACCCACCGAGAGTTCCTGACAGACATCGAGGTGTCCGGCCGATAGGGGCCACTCAGACAGCCAGGGCGGCTCCCGATCTTCTGCAGGAGCCGACGGCGCGCCGGCTGCGATACTTGCTCGGTGCCCACCGACCACGCGTCCGCCACCGAATCAAGCCTGGCAAGCCGCATGGTGAACCGCCACAGCAGGCCACCAGCTTGATGCTGTCGAACGAGCCGATCCAGGTGCCACCTGACGAGCTGATCACCCTAGCGGCGCTTGGGCCGGGGGCTGCCGAGTTAGGCCGCGCTCTGAGTCGGACTCTCATCGACGCCGTCTCGCCCCGCCGGAAACCGCGCAGATGATCGTGCGGCCGGCTGAGATCAAACGGCTAGCGTTACCGCCGTACCGGGGCTTCCCCCATAGACCAGCAACGGAAGGGGCGGCACGTCACACGGAGCCTCGCGGTTCGCAAATCAGTGGAGAGGATTGCCACCGCTCGAATGCCGTTTCGGTCCGCCGTGCAGGGCCGGCGTTCGGCATTCAGACGCGACAGCTTGGCGCGTAGCTTATGGCGTCATCGGTGGCCGTGGCCGTGGCCGTGGCCGTGACGGCCACGGCCGGCTTCCGAGTTCCGGACGTCCTTTAGATAACCCATTATCGGCGGTTCTGCCGCTACATTCTGCCTGTCTCGGTGGCGTCGAATTTGCGGCGCAGGGTGCGCAGGTCGCTCCGAGTGGCGTCGCTGGATGCGGCGACTGCGGAAACTTGGCCGTAGATCCGCAGCCAGTCGTCGACGATCCGCTCATGCAGGTCGCCCGTCGTTTCAATGATCATCAAGCGTTCCAGGACCGACAGCGAGTGTCGCAGATAGGCCATCCACGTGATCAGGTTGCTGGTCTCCAGTTCGTGCGCCGCCTCGAACTGGTCCATCGCCTCGTCGTAGTACGTCGACAGCGCGGCCTCGTCGCTGCGTGCAGCCTTCGCCAGCAGCACGACGCCGAGCGTGGTGAGACTGTAGGAGTCCCTGACCAGGGTGACCGCGCGGCGAGCGTACGACTCAGCCCGAGACAGCAACTCCGGCCGCAGCTCGCCGTCGTGCCGACTCATGATCGCCCGCTGCTCCCAAAAACGGGCGCTCCACGAACCGAAGCTGCCGGACAGCCTGTCGTACCAAGGTTCCAGGTCGGCGTTGGAGAAGACGCCGCGGAGATTCTTGTACTTCATGAACGAGCCGACGAGCAGGCCGCGGGCATTGCGTTCGAGCTGGCTCTGCCGGCCGAGGCCCTTGGCGATCCGCACCATGCCCTGGGCGAGCGTCTCCAGCGACTGGTCCTCGCCGAGGCGCTTCACACAGTACGGCAGGGCGAGCCACCGTTGGCGGGTGCGTAGCCAGTCACCGTCGGTGGACAGCACCGACGCGAGCCGGTTGGCGCCGGAGACCCGCCGGATAATCGCCTCGCTCTGCGTATTCAGCAGCCGGGCCGCGTCGATGACGTGCAGACGGGTGCCGACCCGGGCGGCGTAAGAGGCGAATAGTAGGTAGCACAGTTCGTCGTCGGAGAAGTCGCGGATTTCGTCCTCCACCCGCCGGCCGAACCCAGGGGCGTTCTCCAGCTGCGCCATCGCGTCGAAGATCTCGTTGTTACGGAAGTGCCCGCGACGGGCACGGTCGTCCTGGTCCTCTAGGGTGCCGAGCCGGGTCAGCCGGTTCAATGTGTCGACGAGCCGGGACGCGTCGGTGCTGGTGAGCCGCCGGTTGATGGTGCGGACGGTGCGGTCCACCAGGTAGTTGGTTTCGATTCGGCCGAGCAGCCCGGCGCTGCGCCCAGCGTGGTCCACCCCGACGCAGGCGATCTTCAGGTCTGCATTCCTTGCCCGTCCAATCAGGTCGTTGACGTCGTCGGCGAAGTCGGTAATGCCGTCGAACAGCAACGCTATCGGCCGCTGGTCAGCGGCGTACGTCAGCAGGGCCTCGACGTCCAGGCGCTGGTCTGCGGTGAATAGGAAGGTACGCCATGAGAGCTCCCGCAGCTTCCGGCCGATTGCCAGCAGGCCGGTAGTGCGCCCGCTCAGCCGTTCCCCCGTATAGACCACGGCGCTACTGCTCGGCACCCCCGCTGAACCCAGCCGCTTGACAGTGTCCGACGCCTCCCTGATCCAGTCCAGCTCGGCGAAGCGGCGCGCGACAATGTCCGCCCAGAGCGGCTCGTCCCCGCCAATGAAGTCGTGCTTCTGCGGAACCTTCCCGACCCGGTCGGTCCGCAGCTCGACAAACTGTCGGCCGACCCGCAGACCGACCTCCTCCCGTGCGGCCGGTGGCGTAGTTAAATCCATGCCTGTCAGCTCGGCCCACGCGGCGATGAACTCCTCGCCGGTCATCCTCACCGGGATGACGTTCCAGCTGCGGAAATCGTCGGCGGCTGTCTCCGATATGCTGCGATTCACATAAAACGTGGGCGCCGGGTGCGCCGGCTTGCGGCGCGCCACCACCGCCTCGATGTCCGGCTCGTCGCGGATCCGGGCGCCGACGATGACGAACGGCGCGATGCCGTAGTTGTCGCGGAAGTTCGCCGGCCACGCGGCGCCAGCGACCGCGGCGTCCGCGTACTCACTTAGAGGTCCTAACTCTTTGAGTGTTGGAGCCTGCGCCAGCAGATGATGGCGCACGCGAGGGTCAGGAACGCTTCGTGGATGTCGTCTCGGATCTCCCAGCGGATCCGTAGGCGGCGGAACCAGTGCAGCAGGGCGATGGTTTGCTCGACGACCCAGCGTCGGGTGCCCAGTCCGGAGCCGTGTGGGATACCGCGTCGGGCGATGACTGGGGTGATGCCGCGGGTGCGTAGCTCGCGTCGGTACTTGTCGAAGTCGTAGCCGCGGTCGGCGTAGATCCTGTCGGGTCTGTGCCGGGGCCGGCCTCGGATGCCCTTGATGGGTGGGATCTTGTCGACCAGGGGCAGCAGTTGGGTGACGTCGTGGCGGTTGCCGCCGGTGAGCGCGGTGGCGAGGGGGATGCCGGCCGCGTCGGTGATGACGTGGTGTTTCGAGCCTGGCTTGCGGCGGTCGACCGGGCTCGGACCGGTTTTGGGCCGCCCTTGAGCGCCCGGATGTGGGAGCCGTCGATCACCGCCCTGGACATGTCCAACTGCCCGGCGGCGCGAAGTTTGCCCAGCAGGACCTCATGCAGTCGTTGCCACACGTCGGCGTCGTTCCAGTCCCGCAACCGGCGCCAGCAGGTCATGCCTGAGCCGAAGCCGAGTTCCTGGGGCAGGTACTCCCAAGGGATCGCGGTGTAGAGCACGAACAAGATCCCGCACAACACCTTGCGATCATCGAGAGGCTTACGGCCCGGGAACCGATGACGCCGAGGCGGACGAGGTGGCAGCAGCGGTGCGATCTCGGCCCACAGATCGTCCGAGACGATCCACGGCGGCTGCTCACCCCTCCTCACATCCAGACAGAACGATCCTCGCGTCCCGAGGACACGCCCACATCATTTCGTTAGGAGCTCTTAGGGAGAAGACCAACCGCTGGACCTCCTCCTCGTCCACCTTGCCGTGCAGGTGCACCACCGAGAGGTCCCGGGTTATGCTGAACTGGTCGTCCCAATTGACCCGGCGCACGGCTCGCGAGCCCTCGCCCATCACCCGGCCTTACGCTCGCTCGAACGAGTCGTCAACGTTCAGCGTCCACACGCATTGCCACGGGAAGCGGGCGAACGGATCCATCCAGTTCGGCGGGATGACCTCATGGAATAGCTCCCGCAGCCAATCGTAGACCGGCTTCGCCCCGGCCTTCTGGACGACGCGGTCGTAGACCCGCCACAGCAGGTCGTCCGCGTCGTACTTCACGGCGAACTCCGTAGCCAGCTGTTCTAACAGATCCTGGCTGCCGGGCAGCTTGCTGCCGTTACGCGCCACCGAGTCACGGCTGGCACCGGCGCCGAGCAGTAGGTGGTAATCGCCGTTGGCCGCAGCACGCAGCAGCGCCTCCGTCTGGTCCGCGGTCAACCCGAGATCCGGCACCCTGGTCACCCCGTCGTAGTCGGTCCGACAACACTTCGTACCGCCGCATCGTACCGAGCACTTTCACGGCTCCCCAGGCTGCCGCCGACGAGTGACCGTCTTACCGGAATGCGACGTAGACGTCGTCTTTCGGGTCGATCCTGAGGTCGTGCGGCTAACTTGATCTTTAACCTGTTGGGCGGTGGCATCGACCCCGGCTGATCGTGGGGACAGCCCTTGATCGATCATTCCTCTTGTCTAGGGAAGAAGATCGCAAACCAAGGGCTGTCTGGTGATCAGTGTGCACGATGCCGGGACGACCGGCGAGGTCGGGCGGCTGGCCGCGTTCCGGCGCGAGTTCCACGCCTGTCTGACCGCTCGACGGGACGCGTTGTTCGAGCTGGCCGACGCGCTGTTGTGCGGGGATGCGCCGGTGCGGTCGCTGGTGGAGTTATCGCTGGTAGGTGAGCACCGCCGCGGTCACGGCTCGCTGTACGCGGCGTTGAACCGCGGCCGGAT
Organism: Verrucosispora sp. NA02020; assembly: GCF_013364215.1. Taxonomy (NCBI): domain Bacteria; kingdom Bacillati; phylum Actinomycetota; class Actinomycetes; order Micromonosporales; family Micromonosporaceae; genus Micromonospora; species Verrucosispora sp. NA02020. The sequence goes on from NZ_CP054923.1 coordinate 1,199,911, forward strand.
CGACATCGAGCGGCTGCAGACCGCGGTCGCGGCGGTGCCGCTGCCACGGGCCGCGGACGGGCGGATCGTCCTGGCGGTGGATGTGACCTGCTGGCTGCGGCCGGAAGCTCACACCTGCCCGCAGCGGGTGCTGTGCCACACCTACGGGCGCGGCAAGGACACCCACGTCGGGGTTCCGGGCTGGCCGTACTCGTTCGTCACCGCCCTGGAGACCGGGCGCACCTCGTGGACCGCGCCGTTGGACGCCCGCAGGCTGGCGCCCGGCGACGACGCCGCCACGGTCACCGCCGGCCAGCTGCGCGACGTGGTGCAGCGGCTGATCGCTGCCGGGCAGTGGCAGCCCGGTGATCCGGACGTGTGGATCGTCGCGGACGCCGGTTACGACGGGCCCCGGCTGGCGTTTCTCCTCGCTGATCTACCAGTGCAGGTGTTGGTGCGGATGCGTTCCGACCGGGTGCTTCGCCGACCCGCGCCACCCCGGCTGCCCGGCACCACCGGCCGCCCGCGACGCCATGGCGGCGAGTTCATCTTCGGCGACCCGGCCAGTTGGGGCGACCCGGACGTCGCCACGACGACCGACACCCGTCTCTACGGCACCGCGACCGCGCGGGCCTGGCGCCGGCTGCACCCCCGGCTGACCCACCGCACCGCCTGGACCGCCCAGCACGGCCCGCTGCCGATCATCGAGGGCACCGTGATCCTGCTGACCGTCGACCGGCTGCCCTCCGGCGCCACCGCGAAACCGGTCTGGCTCTGGTGGTCCCAACCCGCCGCCACCACCGCCGAGGTCGACCTGCTCTGGCAGGCATTCCTGCGCCGCTTCGACATCGAGCACACCTTCCGCATGCTCAAACAGACCCTCGGCTGGACCAGCCCGAAACTACGCGACCCGAACGCCGCCGACCGCTGGACCTGGCTCGTGTTGACCGCCTACACCCAGCTACGCCTCGCCCGAGGCGCCGTCGGCGACCTCCGCCGGCCCTGGGAACGCCCAGCGCCCCCCGAACGGCTCTCACCCGCCCGCGTCCGCCGCGCATTTCGGCACCTACGCACCAAAGCCGGCTGCCCCGCCGCCGCGCCGAAACCGAGCCGACCAGGCCCCGGACGACCGCCCGGACACCCCAACCGCCACCGAGCAGCCCGCCACGACGTCCACATCGTCACAGCGGCCACCAGCAATAAGCCGAACAGCAACACCAAGAAACGAAGACCTCGAATAACCCGAGACCACGCCGCACAGGTTAAAGATCAAGCTAGGACCCAGACGGTGACCGGCAGCCCGGGGGTGTCGGTGACGATGAACCGTTTCCGGCCGTTGATCTTCTTCCTGCAGTCATACCACGGCTGTCGCGGTGCACGGCGTCGGCGGCTCGCACGCTCTGGGAGTCGATGACCCCCACCGTCGGTTCGGGTTGCCGAGCGATAGCCCGCCGGACCTGTTCCCGTAGTTTGGTGAGGATCCAATCGGTCACACCCCGCCGGTTCCACCGTTTGAAGTGGAAGTACACGGTCTGCCAGGGCGGAAAGTCCACCGGCAGGTACCGCCACGCCCGCATGTCGCGTGGGCGCTCGCGCGCCTGTTAGCCTACGAGGCGTAATCCGGCCACGACAGAGGGCTGGAAGTAGCGCAGGCCATTGCCCCGGACGTGGCGGGCGTTACGACCAAGGGTGTGCTACGCCCACTCTGTCAGCTCAAACTCACTCCTGTACTCGACGTGTGTGACATCGCTGGCCGGGCAGCATGGAGGGTCACGCATGCCTCACACAGCCCACACTGCCCACGCCCGACTCCGGGCGGCCTACACCGGCGAGCACATCACTGCAGCGCGGCAGGGAGTCGGACATGTAGGCGACCTCGGTCTGGACCGCTGCACGATCCCTCAACAGCGGTTGCGCGCGCTGCTCGCGACGTACCTGTTCGACGGAGCCGTTGCCGGCGCCTCGATTGTCAGCCGCTTGACCCACTACTCGCTTACGATGTCGCCCCGCATCGACGAACTCGTCGTGGTATCCGACTGCCCCACCAACGTCCTCGGCTACCTCGTCCCCAACGGAGAGGGCTCCGGATCGGCGGGCCTGCCGGGCCTACGACTTAGCCGCACGATCGGCACGGGGACCTATCAGCTGGTGCACCTACCCACCGGCGCGCGTATGACTCTCACTGATCAACGCCGTGGGGTCTTCGACGAGACCCGCTTCGCGGTGTACTCCCGCGAAACAAAAGACGGCTACCGCTGGTGGACGCCGGACGTGCCCCTCGCCGCCACGGAGCAGCACATGCTGCGGTTTAACCCCACTCCGGGCGGCGGGGCCGCCGCGATTCTGCGTGCACTGGCTATGCGCCTCGACGCCCGCGACGTAGCCGGTCGATGGGCCATCGGTCACTGGTTTTGCGACCCGCTCCAGCGGCCGAAACCCGGCAACGTTAACGACTTCCGCGGCCGCCGCCTCGTCGGCGGCGGCCGACGATGGCACTTGCAGTGGGGCGGGTACCCGTACCCCACCGACATCGTCGGCATGCTGCTCGATGAGGCTATCGGCCTGCCTGGAGTGACCGTCGCGAAAGCCGGCCCCGCCTACGACCTCCATCTCGACGGTCACACTCTAAGGATCCAGTCTGGAGCGGGTAGCTAGCGCCTCTCGCGGGCGGAGCAGCAGAGGCCCGACGTCACGGCCGAAACAGGCTCATCGTCGTCATGGCTGAATGCTGCTCCGCCATCCGAGCCTGCGGGAACCTTCACCAGTACCAGACCCCTACGTTCGAGTCCCTTCGGGCGCGCTTATCTCGACAGGGAAGATAGCCTTCCGGCTATCTTCCCTGTCGTCGTGTGAGTCAGGCCTGTGGCACACGTTCTCGAACTCGCGGAGCGTTGCGGAGTGGTCGCCGGCCTGAATCGTGACCGTTCGGTAGCGGCGGGCTTGGTGACGAAGCATCTGATGCTCCCGCCGGTGGTGTTCTCGATCCAGCGGGACACGGCCAGTGCGGCGAACATGATCGTCAGGTGCGCCTCGATCGATTCGCGGGTGTGGTGGAAGACGGGTCGTGCGCCGATGTCTGTCTTGGCATGCGGAGGTACTTCTCAACCTGCAGGAGCCGCCTGGAGGCGCCGATGACCTGCTGCGGGTAGGGGGCCGGCAGATTGGTGACGTAGCGGGTGCAGCGCGGTGACCGAGACCACGAGATCGACGCGATCCTCGTGTCCGTCGCTGCCCTTGCCCGAGGGCTTGACGTGGTTGCCGCTGTTGAACCTTTCTCCTCTTCAGGAGACGGTCGTTCGAGGTTAGGAGACGGGCCTTGCGTGCGGTAAGGAATTGAAGGTTCTCCACCGCAGTGTTGCTAATACGTCCAGCGGCCAGCTAGATGCATCCTGCGGGTGAGGGCTGGCCCCGCATGGGAAGTCGTCCAGTTGAGGTCGTTAGACTATGTCCGTACTGATTGCCTTCAGGTGACGAATACGATCGGTCATCGGTGCCGTGTTTTTCGCCGTCTTGCCGCCAGCAATAAGGTTGAGCGCTGGGCGGTCGGCGACGGCACCGAGTAGCTGCCGTATGCGTTCCACCGGCCAGCGCAGTTCCTGTGCAAGCGCGATGATGGTCAGGCCATGGTCGGCGGCTAGTTCGAAGGCTTTCCTGAGGAGTGTCGGCTGTTCGCCGGGAAAGCCGTCGATGGGCTCCAAAGCCGGTTTGGATTGGTTAAGGCGCTGGTAGGCGCGTGCGGCGGTGGTGTCGGTGTAGAGGCCTACTTCTCGGCAGCGATAGATGAGACTTTGGATTGAGGTGCCCCATGTGCGCTGGAGTTCAGCGAACGTCGCGAAGTTCACTCTCGCAGGTAGAAGCGGGGTAATGCTGTCGCGTGGGGTAAGGAATTCTGCAGCGAAGGCGTCGGCGTCTCGTTCTTGTCTGGAGTCACCGGGAAGGGCGTCGGCGTGGAGCACGAGGTGGGCGAGTTCGTGTGCGGCGGTGAAGCGCTGCCGGTAGACGTCCTGCGATCGGTCGCGGCTGATGACGATGAACGGCCGCGGTAGCCGGGAGGTCGAGAAGGCGTCCACTGTACGGAAGTCGCCGTCGGCTGGCGCATGGACGACGACGATGCCGTGGACTTCAAGGGTGCGCACGAGGTGCGGAATGGGCGCGGTGCCGAGATCCCAGTGCTGACGAAGAGCCCGGGCGGCTTGGACTGGCTCGGTGGGAAGGCTTGCGCCGGGATGAATCTCGCCGCCGGCGAACCCGGGAAGGTCTACGTGGGGCAGGAAGACGCGCCGTTCGAGGGCGTAGATGAGTTCCCAGATCTGCTCAGTGAAGGAGACGGCCTTGGCGCGCTGGTATGAGCGTGTCTCACGGAGATGGCGAAAGTGCGCTGCGGATGAGTCTAGGCGGGCGTAGGGGCGCCCGACCTGGAAGAAGCCGATCGGGTAGCCGAGGTGTTCGGCGAGGGCGATCAGAATCTCGGGTCGTGGCCGCGCGCCTGATTCGTACTGGCCGATGGCTGCAGCGCTGACCCCGACCCGGTCGGAGAGTTCCTTCTTGGTCAGTCCGGCGAGCTGGCGCGCTTGTGTCAGGCGTGCCGAGTCGAACTGCCTGGCGACAGCACTGGCTGACCCCGAGGGCGACTCCACGGGGAGGCCGCCGGCAGAGAACAGGTCATCGGGCTCGTCAGTTCTGGGCATCGCTTCGCTGTTGGTGGTCGCTATGTTCGGCTACGGGGCTGGCGGTGGCCTGCTCGGCGGCGGTACGGGCGCGCAGCGTCGGGCTGGCCAGCTCGGCCTGGTCGAATCGCGGCGACGCGGTCGAGGCCGACGGCTGGGTTACCAGGCGAAGTCCGGGGATCGGGTCCGCGGACGGGACGAGCAGGGGTTGCGCGGATACCCAGCTCGCTGTGCCTGTCTGGCTCACGCTGATCTGGCCCCATCCGATGTTGAGCAGCCCGTGCCGCTCGTGCGCGGCGTAGTAGATGATCACGATACCGTCTGGTTCCAGCCCGCGCAGCAGGTCGGTGGCGTGGGCGTCGGACTCGGACTCCATTCCCTCAAAGGCCGGCTGTTCATGATCGGGTTTGGGGCCGAAGAGCCGCGCCAGCTCCAGCGTCGTCTTGTTGATCTTCTTCAGGGCGCGAGGGCTGTCGTAGGCAGTCGCCAGGTCCTTCGCGTACTCCACCGGTAGCACGGCGACGTTGTTGATGACGACGATGCGGTAGCTCTTGCCCAGCGGGCGCACCGTCTGGGCGCCGGAGACCTCACCGAGGTGGTTGACCAGTTCCTCGTACCGCGCCGGCCAGCCTCCGCCGAAGGCGTGGCGCGACGTCAGGCGGACCGCGTGGTGGCCGTCCATCTGTCGTCCGACGGCGGCCTGGATGGCCGACGGGATGGCCTCCGTCAGCGTGGCTGCCACGTCGCGGCCGAACAGGGACGCCGCCCACGCTGCCGGCCGGATCTTCTTCGACACGATTCTCTCCTCATGCTTTACCTGCGTGCAGAAGGCTAGCATTTATGCTTTAGTTTTGAGCGCGATGACGCCACTTCGGTGACGCAGAGTGTGTTCCCGCAGATCACGCCGCCTTCGGTGTGGCGTGATCTGTTGTGCGCCGCGACCGCGGCGGACGTCGATCAGGCCGCACACGGTGTCCGGTTGCGGCGTTGCGGGTCGCCCAGGATGAGCGGCCGAGGAGGAAGGGGACGCATGACGGCGGATCTCACCAGGTTCGGCCGGGACACAGTCGTGACCACGGTGACGCAGGCCGCCAGTATCTGGACGTCGCCGGGAGCGCCGGGTGAGCGCTGGCAGCAGGTGGCTGAAATGCACGGGCGGGTCGCGCTGGCGCACCTGGCGCACGGCGAACCTCTGCTGCCACTGGTGGCCTTCACCGACCTGCTGACCGGCCCCCTGTCCAGGCTTCTGCCGCCCGCACTGAGGGAGGCGTGCGACGAGGTCTTGTTGGTGGAGGACGGACAGTTGAGCGCCGCTGCCGCTGACCTGCTGATGGAGAACCTCGCGCCGTCGATGACGGCCTCCGATGTCGTCGGCTGGTCGGTGCCGCGTCTGAGCGCGGAGAAGGTGCAGGGCTGGCTCTACGGACAGATGCTGGCGACGGGCACGGAGGAGGGGTACCGGCGGGCGCGACGGACCGTCATCGAACACGCGGCGGGTGAGATGTCGGAGGTGATCGACGCGATCAAGGCCGCAGGGCTGCCCCGCGAGGGCCTGGTCGAGGAGATCCCCGCGTGGGCGTGGGTGGCGCACGAGGGGGAGCGCTACTGGTTTGGGTGCCCTGTGTGCCGGTACCCGATGCGGTACCAACTCGGTCGGCTTGCTTGTGCCTACCCGCCGCACACGAAGGCTCTCGGCGGTTCGATCACGGTGAAGTTGGCCAAGGGCCGTGCACCGGTGGCCGGCGCGTGGAACGTCGAACGTGCCGCGCAGTTGGGCGGACCACAGGTCACCACTGCGGCTCCGGTCGCCGGACAGGTGTGCCTCACCCGGCCAGCTTGGCGGTACTCGACCATCCCCGGATGTGAGGAGGTCCGCCTGCACCGCGAACTCGAGATGATCCCGGGCGTCACCGCGAGACTGTGGCCGTACGTCGACCGGTACGACCTGCACGTGACAGCACCACGACGTCGACGGCCCTGGCGGGTCGATGTCAAGGACTACACCGACCCCGCGCGGCTGGCCAACGAGCTGCTGCGTCGGGGCAACATAGGCGAGTCCGACTTGCTGATCGTCGTCCCCGACTACCGGGCGGGCCATGTGGCGGTCCTCAACGAACGGCTGCGCCTTGCCACCGGATCACGGCGCCGGTTCGCCACGACGTCTCACCGATTCCTTACCGAGGTGAAGAGGGCCGCAGCCGGATGAGCAACCGTTCGCGTTTCCACAGAACCGCCAACCGGTTCCTCGTCGGACCGTCGCTGCGTCTGGCGCTCGGCCTGGCCGAACAGCTCTTCCCCACCGAGACCTGGGAAGGCGCGCCCGCGGTGGACCCCCGCGACGCGCGGTTCCTACTCTCCGGCCAGCTTGGGGTGTGGAGCCTCTGGCGCGACGGCCTCACCGCCACGCAACGACATGCGATCGACCGCCTCATCCATCTGCGCCCTCGCCGCCTGGCCACAGAAGGTGGCCTGCGCGTCAGCCTCGCCGAGCACCTGCGTAACAACCGGTCGCCCCGCTACCTTGGGGCCGGCGACTTCCTGCAGGTGATCGACGGTGTGCCGGTCGGTGATCTGATCACAGCCGCGCTGCAGGAGCTGGAGGATGCCTCATCCCCGCTGCGGGTTCCCCCAGAGGCGCTGGCCGGCAGGCGCTACAGCTCGTCGGTCTTCCTCGCGGGCCCCAGCCGTGACGAGTTCCGGCGCAACACCTACCTCATCCCGCGGGCGCCGGTGCCCTACCCGCCTGTCCCGGTTCTGGACGCCACCGCGCCAGCCGAGGTGGTGGCCGACCTCGCGGACATGCACGCCACCGCCGAACTGATCGACAAGAAGCGGGGTGACGATGCCTTCCGCCTGGCGGAGGTCCTGGACGGATTCTCGCGGAAGCTGCGGACGCCACAGGGCCAACCCGTCGACCGGCTGAAGCTCGCGGCAGGGCCCCTCCAGCTCATGATCGCTCCCACTGGTTCCGGCAAGAGCGTCTGGATGCGCGTCGCCGCCACCCACCTCGCCAGCCACAGAGGAGGCCGCCGCACCGTTGTCCTGCTCACCCCTGATGTCGAGAGCACGCTGGATCTTGTCGCGGCCATCCGCAGTGACCTCGCGGCGCTGAGCCTCGACATCCCCGTCGTCGCACTCATGTCCCACCGACGGCTCATCGAGGTGGCCGTCCAGCGCACCAACGACACACCGGAGGATCCAGCCGGTGCCAGGTGGTCCTGGCAGGAGCTCGGCTACTCCTGCATGCTGAGCGACGAAGAAGGCGCCGCATGGCAGCCCGGCCAGGAACCCTGCACGGATCTGCACGAGCCCGGCGTCGAAGGCCGCCACCGATGCCCTCTGATCGGAGCCTGCGAGAAGTGGGCGCCATGGCGGCAAGCCGCCGGCCCAGCCAAGATCATCGTCACCAACCACGCCTACTTCCAGCAGGGCTCGGTGCCGTTTCCCGTCATCACGAACGGCACACTCCACGGACGGATGAGCGCGCAGGAGCTGCTGCTGCGGCGCGCCGACATCGTCCTTGTCGACGAGGTCGACGCCTTCCAGGGACATGCGGTCGCTCAGTCCGGCCGCACCCTCGTCCTGGCCCGTCGTGACACGCAGAAACTGCTTCTGGAGAAGCTCGACGACCAGCGCAAGGAACAGGTCGAATCCGACAACGTGCCGGGCGAACTCGAACTCGCCTTCCAGCGGGCCATCCACCGGGTCGAGTTCCTCTCCGAGCGCTACCTGGCCGCCGTCGTCAACGGGTTCATCGACCCGCAGGACCCCCTCGGCCCCAAACAGGCCAGGCTGCACCTGCCACGCCGATGGGACAACCTCCTCGCCTGCCGCCTCTTCGGCCTCAACGAACTCGAAGACCGCCCCAGCGACGACCAACTCGACAGGTTCAAATCCCTGTTCACCCAGAACGAACCCGATCCTGACGCGCTACCCGCCGGCTGGGCGGACCTACGCAAGGAACTGCGCCTCGTCGTCGCCGACGAACCGGAATCCGACCTGATCCACAAAAGAAGCCAAGGCATCGTCAGCGCGATCCAAACGATCACCGCGCCCACCACCGACGAGGGCGAACCGGACGCCGACGTCGACTTGGACGCCAACGTCGACCTGGAGGAAACGGACTGCGGCCGTCAGACCGGGAAGGACGACGATCCGGCAGACCCCACCGCTTCGGCGTGGCAGCTCCAGACCGCACACCTTCTCCTACGCAGGGCGTTCCTTGGCGAACTCCAGCAGGGGCTCGCCGAGCTGGAAGCCCTACTGCCGCTGATGCGCGACAGCGGCATGCGGCTCGCTGACGACGTCGAGGCCGCGTTGGACCGCGCTCCCTCCTGGCAGGCAACACCCGAAGGACCGATCGGCCGAGCGGTCTTCGGATTCGCCGTCACCGGCGACCCGGAGAGCCGCTCCGACCGGCAGTTCACCGCAGAGATCCTCTCCGGCGACCCGCACGCCTACACCGCAGACCTCGGAATCACCACGGCTCCCGCGCTCACGGGCGCGCCCAGAGTCATCGTCGGACTCTCCGCGACCGCCTACCTACCCGGTTCCCCCACCAACCACGTCCATGCCGACGTCGCCTGCTACTACCCCGACATCGCCGGCACTGGCACTGGCAGGCTGACCGTCAGCAACGCGTCCGTCAACGACCACACGACCAACCGCGGGATCGTCATCTCCGGGGCAGCCCGCAACCGCAAGGCCCAACTACTCGAAGGCATCGGATCCGGCCTCTGGGACCAGATCCTCGAACAGAGACTGCGGGACCTGCACGACCACCGGGACGCCGAACGCCGTGCCCGTGCCCGGGTCCTGCTTGTCACGAACTCCTACGACCAGATGCTCGCCCTCTGCCGCGGCCTGATCGCCGGGGGAGCCCACCGCACCCGCATCGCCGTCGCCGTTCCCGCCGGTGACCGCCGCGGCCTGCAAATCCCCGACGACGTACTCGCCATCCCCGCCAGCCGGCTGCGGACCTTCCCGGGCACGGGCAGGGACGTGCTGATCTCACCCTTTGCACGGGTCGCCCGCGGGCTCAACATCGTCGTCGGCCACCGGTCCGCGCTCGACTCCATCTGGGTATGCGTCCGGCCCATCAAGCTCATCGACGAACCATCCGCACTGGTTGCCCACACCGGTGCCCACGCCCGCCGCAACCGGCACCCCGGCGAGGATCCGCGCAAGGAACTCGACAAACGCCACCGCATCGCCGCCAAACACCTGGAGCTCATCAACAGGTCCAACCCCGCCTTCGGGCGCCTGCCCCCCGACGTGCGAACCGCGATCTTCGCCGACGTCCTGGCCGACCTGATCCAACTTGCCGGGCGCGCAAGGCGTGGCGGCACCAACACCACTCTTCACCTGGTCGACAACGCCTTCCACCGAGGAGGCGCCGCACCGGGCAGCGACTTCGCCTCCCTCATCCGCAACCTCCATCGGCGATGGCGCGACGACAACCACTTGGACCAGGTCCGCTCCATCTACGGCACCACCATCGACGCGGTCTTCACGTTCGCCAGCATCAACGACAGGAACCCCTGATGCGTACCCTGGCCTTTCCCTACACCGAAGCGATGGCGGAGAAGATCCACGGCTACACCCTCGGCAGCGAGGTCAACGACACCTGGCAGGACCTGAACCGTCGATACACCCGCCACCCGAAGAACCTGCCGTACAGGGATCTGAGCCTCGGCCTGCGCTACGTGTCCAGCGACTACGCCACCATCTGCAAGGACCCCGACGGCCCCGGCACGCTGCTCCTGATGCGCAAGAAGATCGACACCGCCATCATCAGCCGGCTCTTCGCCGCCTTCGAACGAGACCTCGCGGCCCGGCACGGCGCACCATTCGAAGACCTCCTCGGCCCACTGCTACGCCTTACCAAGCCACGCACGATTCACATCGCCAAGTACCTCCAGGCGGGCACGGGGACGCACGCCGACATCCCGAACTGGGTCTTCGACGTCGCCACCTGGCGCACCATCGAACTCCTTCGAGGCGTCCTCAAGCTCCCCGACGGTACGGACCTGCTTCTCCGTCCCGACATCGACGGCAACCTCGTCGCCTTCAACCGCCCGCTTCCCGAGACGCACCCCAGGGCCGAACAAGGCATCCACTACATCAGTCTCGAACCCATCACCGTCCCCGGCTACCCCGGCATCCTGCTCAACATCGACGCCCACATCAGCGCCACCACCGGCTTCCCCGGCAACGCCAAGAGCCTCTGGATCGCCACCGACGACACCGGCATGCTGCTCACCGCCAGACACCGCTACGACCGCCCCAACGACCGAAACGTGATCACCGGGCTCCTTCCCCAACTCGTCGACTCCTTCAGCATCCACGGCGTGCCCGCCAACTTCACTGCAGATGACCTCCTCGCGACCCACCCCCGCATCCGCGCCCGACACGCCACGCCACCGGACAGGCACCCCATCGGCTCCGGACCGGGCCGCCGATTCCTCGACTGCGTGCTCGAGCACGCCACCGCCAGGCTCAACACGGAGTCGCTCGTCCTGGAAACCACACCCATCCACAACATCGACGCCCCCGGCGACCCCGACCGGCACGCGAAACTCGCCTCGGCCGTCAACGCGGCACCACAGCCGATCCACATCAGCGTCGTCTACCAGGACGACCTGCAGCGCCACCGGTCCGCCCAGGCGCTCACCGAAGTACTCAACCTCCCCGAGAACAGCCTCACCACCGCGGAGAGCACCTTCCTCGACGGCGCGCTCACCATCACCTTCGACAGTGCCAAGACCGACATGCTGGTCACTCCCGGACCCACGCACCTCCGGAACACCCTCGCCGAGCAGATCATCTCCACCAGGACCCCGGACGCCCTGCACCTCGTACTCGCCGAGAGCAACAAGGAACTCGCCGCAGCCAAGCCCGCCGAAGACCCCAAGCCGCAGCTTCGCCGCGCCCTGGCCGCCCACGGCACCGTCAGCCAGTTCATCGATCCAGCGTCGACGCCCAAGCCCGACGCCGCCGACCACCCCGCCAATGCCGCCGTACGAGACCTCCTCCGGGCAGCGGGACTCACCGCCACCACACCAACCCGGGTGTTCTCGCGCCCCCTGCAGCCGCAACCATGCGTCATCGTCGGTCTCTACACCCGCGAACAGAACCAACCCGCCACCCGCATGATCAGCCTCTCCGCCCTCGTCAGCGACGGAACCGACACACCCTGGCACATGCTCGGCTACCACCCCGACGCCCACGGCTGGAACGACCTCCCCACCGCCATCGCCGCACATCACGCCACCAACCTGAGCCAGTTCAACGACCCAAACCCCGCCACCCGAACAGCACTGGCCCGGGCCTACACAGAACGGGCCCTGCACCAGCTCCGCACCCGCTACGACGACATCCCGATGATCATCTACATCGACGGCTCCAACCGGTACCCACTGTGGTCCGGCACCACCAACAAAAACCTGGGTAACGAACAGCTCGACGCGCTGCCCCACCTCGGAATGATCAACCCAGCCGACATCTCACTGGTCAGGGTCAACACGGCATCAGACGGCAAACTGCCACAACCCGTCAGAGCAACCGGAAAGCGGGCGAACGCTGACGACGGTGCAGTCCCAGCCACCGAACGGCTCTACCACCTTCCCGGCGCACGCCAGGACACCTACTACCTGATCAACCGATGGGACTGCACCCGGTTTGGTTGACTCCTGACCTGTGAGGATGCGTTCCTCGCTGGAAGGATGTCTGTCATGCCGAAAGCGTTTCCGCCGGAGTTCCGTCGTGACGTGGTCGCGGTCGCGCGTAAGGGCGAGGCGCCGTTGCGGCAGATCGCGAAGGACTTCGGGATCTCCGAGGGCTGTCTGCACCGCTGGCTCAAGCTCGCCGATGTCGAGGACGGTGTCCGTTCCGGGGCCACCAGCAGCGAGTCAGCGGAACTGCGAGAGCTGCGTCGGCGTAACAAGCTTCTGGAGCAGGAGAACGAGATCCTGCGGCGGGCGGCGGCGTTCTTCGCCCGGGATATCTCCCCAAAATGATGTACCCGCTGGTCGGTGACCTGGCCGCGGACGGGATCCCCGTCGCGGTGACCTGCCGGGTGTTGGGGTTCAGTAAGCAGGCCTACTACGCATGGCGCGCCGAGCCGGTGTCGCGACGTGACGTCGACGACGCCCATCTGATCAACGCCGCCCTGGACATCCACCACGATGATCCGGCGTTCGGGTACCGGTTCATCGCCGACGAACTCCCCGCCCACGGCATCACCGCCGGCCCGAACCGGGTCGCCCGGCTGTGCTCACAGCAGCGCATCTGGTCGGTGTTCGCCAAGCGCAAGGGGCTCACGCGGCGGGCCGGGCCGCCGGTGCACGACGACCTGGTGCACCGCCGGTTCACCGCCGACGCCCCGAACCGGCTGTGGCTGACCGACATCACCGAACACCCCACCGCCGAGGGCAAGCTCTACCTGTGCGTGATCAAGGACGTGTACTCCGGCCGGATCGTCGGCTACTCCATCGACACCCGGATGAAAGCCTCTCTGGCCGTCGCGGCGCTGTCCAACGCGGTCCGACTACGCGATCCGGCCGGCACCGTGGTCCACTCGGACAGGGGCAGCCAATTCCGGTCTAGGAAATTTGTGAAGGCATTGCACCGCAACGGATTGGTCGGCTCGATGGGCCGCGTCGGCGCCTGCGGCGACAACGCCGCGATGGAATCGTTCTTCGCCCTACTGCAACGCAACGTCCTGGACCGGCAACGCTGGAGCACCCGCCACGACCTGCGCCTGGCGATGGTGACCTGGATCGAACGGACCTACCACCGCCGACGACGGCAACAACGCCTCGGACGCCTCACCCCGATCGAGTTTGAGACAATCAACCAGCCCACACACCCGACCTGAACCACTCAACCCCGCGAGTCAACCAAACCCGGGGCAGTCCCTCGGCGGAGACGTATCCCTCCGCCACGTCACGGCGTACCGCCTCCGGATCCCGCAACCCCGGATCACCATGACCACCACCACCAGCGGTCAACAACGACACCCGATCACCCGCCACCACCGCAGTCCGACGCGTACTCACCCGCGCCTCACGATCCGTCCCCGGAAACACCACCACCTGATTCGGCTCCGGCGACAACCCACCCGCCAACGCCCACGGCGCACTCCGCGTCTTCTTGATCACCGAAAGAAACTCCCCCGACGACACGAAACGAATATCCCGCCGCAACCCACACCCACCCCGGAACCGCCCCGCACCACCCGAATCCGTCCGAATCTCCACCCGCTCGAAGAACATCCCGGTCTTGGCCTCCAGGACTTCGACGGGGGTGTTGCGGGCCTGGGTCTGGCACAGGTGGTTCGCCGGGCCGATGCCGTCGTGGTCGACGGTGCCGCCCCAGCCCACCGGGTCGTTGTTGCTGACCGCGAAGATCTGACCGGTCTCCGGGTGCGCGCCGACCATCATGAACCCGGGCACGTCACCACCGCTGGACGCGGGCAGCCGCTCCGGCATCCCCTGCGCCAACGCCTTGTAGATCAGCTCCAGGGCGACCGTCCCGGTCCACTGGGTGAAGGTCGCCGCCGGGTAGACCGCGTGGAACAGCGTGCCCGGCTCGGCGCGTACCCGCAGCGGGGCGAAGTGCCCGGCGTTGCTCTGCTCGGCGGGGGTGGTGATCGCCTTGAAGGCGACCCGGCAGGTGGCGATGGTGGCGCCGAGCGGCAGGTTGACCGGGCCGGGGACCGCCGGTGAGGAACCGGCGAAGTCCACGGTGAACGTGCCGTCGGCGATGGTCACCGTGGCCCGCATCAGGATCGGCTGGTCGGTGACGCCGTCGTCGTCGAGCCAGTCCTCGGCCGTCCAGGTGCCCTGCGGTAGGGCGGCGACCGCCTCGGCGGCGGATTCGGCGGCCGTGGCGATGAGCCGCTCGACCACGGCGTCCACGGTGGCCGTGCCGTGCCGGCGGTACACCTCGGTGAGTCGACGCTCACCGGTACGCAGCGCGGCGATCTGCGCGTGCAGATCACCGAGGACCGCGTCCGGCATCCGCGAGTTGAACCGGATCAGCTCGTGGATCTCCCGCACCGGTTCTCCCCGGGACACCACCTTCGTCCCCGGGAAGATCAGCCCCTCCTGGTGCATGTCCGTCGAGTCCAGCACGTACCCCGGGTCCTTCGCCCCGAGGTCCATCCAGTGCGCGCGGATGCAGAGGAAGCCGATCAGCTCCTCCCCGTCGGCGCCTTTCGGGTCGGGCAGGAAGACCGGGGCGAACAGGGTGGCGTCGTAGCTGTGCGCGGCGTTCCAGTACGGGTAGTTGAGCAGCACCACGTCGCCGGGATGCAGGTTCTCCCGCCCCACGTACTCCACGCCTCTGGCCAGCGAGTAGTCGTTCGCGCCGAGGAACCGGGACAGTCCGGTCGACTCCGCGACCAGCCGCAGATGGCGGTCGTAGACGGAGATGCCGAAGTCGTGCACCTCGTAGATGACCGGGTTGAAGGCGGTACGCACCAGCGTCACCCGCATCTCCTCGGCGGCGGAGGTGAGGTAGCTGCCGATCACCTCGACGGTCGCGCCGTCGACCGGGGGCTCACCCATCGACGTCCACCCCGTAGACCTCCCGGGCGGCCTCGGCGGAGACGTATCCCTCCGCCACGTCACGGCGTACCGCCTCCGGATCCCGCAACCCCGGATCACCATGACCACCACCACCAGCGGTCAACAACGACACCCGATCACCCGCCACCACCGCAGTCCGACGCGTACTCACCCGCGCCTCACGATCCGTCCCCGGAAACACCACCACCTGATTCGGCTCCGGCGACAACCCACCCGCCAACGCCCACGGCGCACTCCGCGTCTTCTTGATCACCGAAAGAAACTCCCCCGACGACACGAAACGAATATCCCGCCGCAACCCACACCCACCCCGGAACCGCCCCGCACCACCCGAATCCGTCCGAATCTCCACCCGCTCGAAGAACATCCCGGTGCGGGTCGGCGGAGACGTATCCCTCCGCCACGTCACGGCGTACCGCCTCCGGATCCCGCAACCCCGGATCACCATGACCACCACCACCAGCGGTCAACAACGACACCCGATCACCCGCCACCACCGCAGTCCGACGCGTACTCACCCGCGCCTCACGATCCGTCCCCGGAAACACCACCACCTGATTCGGCTCCGGCGACAACCCACCCGCCAACGCCCACGGCGCACTCCGCGTCTTCTTGATCACCGAAAGAAACTCCCCCGACGACACGAAACGAATATCCCGCCGCAACCCACACCCACCCCGGAACCGCCCCGCACCACCCGAATCCGTCCGAATCTCCACCCGCTCGAAGAACATCCCGGTGCGGGCCTCCATCACCTCGATCGGCGTGCCCCGCCCGGTGCTGCCGGAGACGTGGGTGGCGGCCTCCATGCCGTCGTGCTCGGGGGTGCCGCCCCAGCCGACCAGGTCGTTGTTGCTCACCGCGAAGATCTGACCCGTCTCCGGGTGCGCGCCGACCATCATGAACCCGGGCACGTCACCACCACTGGACGCCGGCAACCGCTCCGGCATCCCCTGCGCCAACGCCTTGAGGATCAACTCGACGGCGACGATGCCGGTCCAGAGCGTGAAGGTCGGCTGCGGGTAGACCGCGTGGAACAGGGTGCCCGGCTCGGCGCGTACCTCCAGCGGGGCGACGGTGCCGGCGTTCGACGGCTCGTCCGGCGAGGTCAGCGACTTGAGGACGACCTTGCAGATCGCCTCGGTGGCACCGAACGGCATGTTGATCGGCCCCCGGGTGGCCGATGCCGAGCCGGCGAAGTCCACCACGAAACGTTCGTCGCTGACGGTGACCGTGACCCGCATCTTGACCGGGTCCTCGGTGATGCCGTCGTCGTCGACCCAGTCCTCGGCCGTCCAGGTGCCCTGCGGGAGGGTGGCCAGCGCGGCCCGGGTGCGGGCCTCACCGTCGGCGATGATGTGGTCGACGGCGGCGGAGACGGTGTCGCGGCCGAACTTCTCGATGATCTCCAGCAGTCGACGCTCGCCGGTACGCAGCGCGGCGATCTGCGCGTGCAGATCACCCAGCACCGCGTCCGGCATCCGCGAGTTGAACCGGATCAACTCGTGGATCTCCCGCACCGGCACACCCCGGGACACCACCTTCGTCCCCGGGAAGATCAACCCCTCCTGGTGCATGTCCGTCGAGTCCAACACGTACCCCGGGTCCTTCGCCCCCAGGTCCATCCAGTGCGCCCGGACACAGAGGAACCCGACCAGGTCGCCGTCGGCGTCCGCCGGGTCGGGGCGGAACACCGGCGCGAACAGCGTCGCGTCGTACGCGTGCGCGGCGTTCCAGTACGGGTAGTTCAGCAGCACCACGTCACCCCGGTGCAGGTTCTCCCGACCCACGTACTCCACGCCCTTGGCCAGCGAGAAGTCGTTCGCGCCGAGGAAGAAGGTCAGCCCGGTGGCCTCGGCGACCAGGCGCAGGTCGGCGTCGTAGATCGACAGGCCGAAGTCGTGCACCTCGTAGATGACCGGGTTGAACGAGGTCCGGATCAGGGTGGCCCGCATCTCCTCGGCCGCCGACAGCAGATAGCTGCGGACGACCTCGACCTGCGCTCCGTCCAGTGTGGTCATGCCGACTCCTCCAGGGTGACCAGCAGGTAGCGGTGCTCGTCGACGGTGACGCGCTGGCCACTGGGCACGACCGTGGTGGAGGTGCCCTCGTCGACCAGGGCCGGACCGCTGAACGTGTCGCCCGGCTCCAGCGCAGCCCGGTCGTACACCGCGAACGGGACCACCGCGCGCGAGCCGAAGTCGTACGCGTCGCGGTGGGTGAGCAGCGCCCGGGACGGGTCACCGTCGCCGCGCGGGTGGGTGCCCAGCTCCGGGCGGGTGGTCCGGCCGATGCCACGGACCCGCAGGTTGAGCAGTTGCAGCGGATTGTCCATGGTGTGGCCGTACCGGGCCCGGTGCACCTCGTCGAAGGCGCCGCGCACCGCGTCACGATCCAGCGTCGACCCGACGGTCACCATCAGGCTGTGCTCCTGGCCCAGGTAGCGCACCTCGAACTGGCGCTCCAGCACGGCCTGGTCGGCCGGCACGCCCTGCTCCACCAGCGAGGCGACCGCCTCCGCCTCGACGGCCTTGAACAGCTCCTCCAGCTCGTCCAGCCCCACCTCGTCGAGGCCGGCCATCACGGTACGGCTGAAGTCGTTCACGATGTCCGCCGACAGCATGCCCCAGGCGGAGAAGCCGGACGGCGCGAACGGCACGACGACCTCGCCGAT
This sequence comes from Verrucosispora sp. NA02020, assembly GCF_013364215.1. Classification (NCBI taxonomy): domain Bacteria; kingdom Bacillati; phylum Actinomycetota; class Actinomycetes; order Micromonosporales; family Micromonosporaceae; genus Micromonospora; species Verrucosispora sp. NA02020. The sequence goes on from NZ_CP054923.1 coordinate 1,217,823, forward strand.
GCCCATCTCGCGGGCCAGCAGCGGAGCCAGCAGCGGCCCGGCACCGCCGAAGGCCAGCAGCGAGAAGTGCCGGGGGTCGTGCCCCCGCTCCACGGTGATCTGGCGGACCGCACCCACCGTACGGGCCAGCAGCACGTCGAAGACTCCGGCGGCGGCGGAGGTGGCGTCCCGCCCGAGCGGCTGCGCCAGTTGCTCGTCGATCGCCGCCCGCGCAGCCTGGTCGTGCAGGCCCATGGTGCCGGCGAGGAACCGGTCCGGGTCCATGTAGCCGAGCACCACCGCCGCGTCGGTGACGGTCGGTCGGGTGCCGCCCCGGCCGTAGCAGACCGGTCCCGGGTCGGCCCCGGCGCTCTGCGGCCCCACCTTCAGCAGCCCCCGGTCCAGCCAGGCGATCGAGCCGCCACCGGCACCGATGGTCCGGATGTCGTACGTCGGGATCAGCAGCGGGAAGTGCTCCAACTGCGCCTCGTACGCGGCCACGGCGGTGCCGCTCTCGATGACGCAGGCGTCCAGCGAGGTGCCGCCGATGTCGAACGTCAGCAGCCGCTCCCGGCCCAGCTCCGAGGCGAGGTACGCGGCACCGACGATGCCACCGGCCGGGCCGGACAGCACGGTGTGCGTCGGTGACGTCTTCGCCACCGCGCTGGTCATCGAACCACCGCCGGAGCGCATGATCAGGAACTGTCCGGTGAAGCCCCGCTCGGCGAGACCGGACTCCAACTCGTCGACGTACCGCTCGAAGATCGGCCGGATGTACGCCTCCAGCACAGTGGTGCTGGTCCGCTCGTACTCGCGGTACTCGCGCACGATGTCGGTGGAGAGCGAGAGGCTGACCTCGGGGAACTCCTCGCGGATCAGCCGGGCCGCCTCGCGTTCGTGGGTGGGGTCCAGGAACGAGTGCAGGAAGCAGATGGCGATCGAGGTCACCTGCTGGTCCACCACCAGCGTGCGGGCGGCGGCGCGGACGCTCTCCGGGTCCAGCTCCTCCACCACCCGGCCCCGGTGGTCGAGGCGACCGCGCACCCCGGCGGTGAAGCGGCGCTGCACCAGGCTCGGCGGGCGCTGGTACTGGAAGTCGTACATGTGGTCGGAGGGCACGTTGCCCCGGCCGATCAGGAAGATGTCGCGGAAGCCCTCGTTGGTGATGATCCCGGTCCGGCCGCCGCGCCGCTCCAGCACCGCGTTGAGTCCCAGCGTGGTGCCGTGCGTGAACAGCTCCACCTCGGCCAGGTCGGTGCCGAGCGCCTCGATGGCGGCGAGCACCCCGTCGGCGGGACGGGCCGGGGTGGTGGACGCCTTGCGGAAGCGCACCCGGTTGGTGCGGGTGTCCAGTTCCATCGCGTCGACGAACGTGCCGCCGATGTCGACGGCCAGCCGGATGGGACGACGGGTCATGGCGTGTCGGCCTGCTTTCCGATCAGGGCGGGAAGTTCCGGGACGCGCCAGCAGGCGGCCCGGCTCGCGCCGTACGACTGAAGTTCCTGCGGCTGGGAGCGACAGGTGTCGGTGACGAAGGGGCACCGGGCGGCGAGCGCGCAGCCGGTGGCCGCGTCGGTCTCCTCCAGGTCCTTGACCAGCTCCACCCCCGCGACGGACGCGGGTGGCGCGCCGAGTCGCGGCGCGCTGGCCAGCAGTGCCCGGGTGTAGGGGTGGCGGGGGTCGTCGAACACGACGTCGACGGGCCCCTCCTCGACCACGCGACCGAGGTAGAGCACCGCCACCCGGTCGGCGAAGCCCCGGACGGTGGCCAGGTCGTGCGAGATGAAGACCGAGGCCCGGTCGGTGTCGGCGGTGACGTCGGCGATCACGTCGAGGATCTGGGCCTGCACGGTGACGTCGAGGGCCGAGGTGGGCTCGTCGAAGACGATCAGGTCGGGCTCGCCGACCAGGGCGCGGGCGATACCGATGCGCTGGGCCTGACCGCCGGAGAGTTCGTGCGGGTAGCGCCGCAGGATGGACCGGTCGAGTTCCATCCGGTCCAGCACGGCGGCGACCCGGGCCTCCCGCTGGGCGGCGGGCAGGCCGGCGGCCCGCAGCGGCTCGGCGATGGAGTCGCCGACGGTACGCCTCGGGCTCAGCGACCCGATCGGGTCCTGGAAGACGAGCTGGGCGCGGGTCCGCAGTCGACGCAGTTTCCGGCCTCGGGGTGCGGGGCGGCCCGGTTGCCGGACCAGGTGCTGCCCGGCGACGGCGACGGACCCGGAGGAGGGTGCGACCAGCCCCATGATGAGTTTGGCGAGGGTGCTCTTGCCGCAGCCGCTCTCGCCGACCACGCCGAGCGTCTCGCCGGGTGCCAGGCGCAGGCTCACGCCGCGCAGCGCATGGTGTCCGCCGGAACCGAAGCGGCTGCGGTAGACCACATGCGCGTCCTCGATCTCCAGCACGGCGGACCCGGACTCCGTCGCGTCGGGTGCGACGGTGGGCGTGGGGGCCGCCTCGTCGGTGGCGATCGGGCCGGTCTGCGGGTGATAGCAGGCCAGCGACCAGTCGGCGGCGGGCGCGTCCGTCCCACCGGCCGGCGCGTCCATCGGGGTGGTGGGCGGACGGCTGCTGGTGCAGGTGTCGTCGGCGTGCGGGCAGCGGGCCGCGAACGGGCACTGGTGCGGTGCCTCGCGCAGCAGCGGCATGGCGCCGGGGGTGGCCACCACCGGTCGACCGCCGACGTCGGGCACCGAGCGCAGCAGCGCCCGGGTGTAGGGGTGCGCCGGTTCCCGGAAGACCTGGTCGGCCGGTCCGCTCTCGACCACCGTGCCCGCGTAGAGCACCACCACCCGGTCGCAGACCTCGGCGATCGACGCGAGGTCGTGCGAGATCAGCAGGACACTGCGACCGTCCACCTCGGCGGCGTGCCGGAACTGGCGCAGGATCTCCCGGGTGAGCGTCACGTCCAGGCCGGTGGTCGGCTCGTCGGCGATCAGCAGACCCGGTGCGCAGCCGGTGGCCAGCGAGATCATCACCCGCTGGGCCATGCCTCCGGACAGCTCGTGCGGGTACGCCTCCAGGCGGCGTTGCGGGTTGCGGATGCCGACCGCCTCGAACAGCTCCCGCGCGGCCTCGCGGGCCCGTTCGGCGGACATGTCCTGGTGGGTGACGAGCCGGTCGGTGAGCTGGCGTCCGACGGTGCGGGTGGGGCTGAGCGCCCCGCGCGGGTTCTGGAAGCAGATCGCCGCCCCGCGTCCCCGGTGCGCGGCGAGGGCCGTCTCGTCCATCCGCAGCACGTCCGCGTCGTCGAAGCGGACCCGCCCGCTGGCGTGCGCGCCGGTGGGCAGCAGGCCGACCACCGCACGGGCCACCATGCTCTTGCCGCCGCCGCTCTCGCCGACCAGGCCGACCACCTCGCCGGGCCGGACGGTGAGGCTGACGTCGCTGAGGGCGGCCACCTGCCGGCCGGCACGGTGGATGACCACGGAGAGGTTCTCGATGGAGAGCATGGTTACCGCCGCTTCGCGTTCGCGCGTTCCTGCAGGCCCTCGCCGAGCAGGCTGAACCCCAGCACGGAGACGAACAGGGCCAGGCCGGGCGGCACACTGGTCCACCACCGGCCGCCGACCACGTCCGGGGCACCGAGGCTGATCATGGCGCCCCACTCGGCCTCCGGGATGCTGACGCCCAGCCCGAGGAAGGAGAGCCCGGCCAGGGTGAGCATCGCCCAGCCGCAGTTCAGCGGCGCGATCGTCCGGACCGGGGTGAGGCTGTTGGGCAGCAGGTGCCGCCAGAGGATGCCGGTCGTCGAGGCCCCGGAGGTCACCGCGGCGTCGACGAAGGGCAGTTCCCGCTGGGTGCGTACCTCGGCGCGGACCAATCGGGCGTACGCGGGGGCGTTCACCGCCGCGATGGTGATGATGAGGTTGACCGTCCCGTTGCCGAGCAGGGCCGCCACCGCCAGGGCCAGGATGAAGGTGGGGAACGCCTGGAAGATGTCGACGATCCGCATGAGCACGTCGTCGATCCAGCCGCCCCGGTAACCGGCCACCAGGCCGAGCAGCGTGCCGACCACCACCGCCAGGGCCACCGCGGCGACCGCGATGCCCAGGTCCAGCCGGGCCGCGTGCAGCACCCGGCTCCAGATGTCCATGCCGTTGGTGTCGGTGCCGAGCAGGTGCGCGCCGCCGGGCGCGGCCAGGGTGGCGTTCGGGTCGACCTCGGTCGCGCCCCAGGAGGAGAGCAGCGGCGCGGCCAGGGCGGCCAGCGCGACCACGGCCAGGATGGTCGCGCCCGTGATGATCAGGATGCGGGAGAAGCGGTCGTCCCGACTGCCGGTGACGATCACCGCGTCGGCGCCGGCGTCCCCGGGGCCGACACCGCGCAGGTCTGCCATCAGATCCTCACTCTCGGGTCGAGGATCGCGTGGACCACGTCGGCGATGAGGAACACCAGCACGTAGCAGAGCGCGATCACCACAACGGACGCCTGCACCACCGGGTAGTCCCGGTACAGCAGGCCGCGCAGCGCCCACTGGCCGAAGCCCTGCCAGGAGAAGACGTACTCGACCAGGACGGTCGAGCCGATGGCGGTGCCGAAGACCAACGCGGCCAGGGCCGGCAGCCGCAGCAGCGTGGAGCGCAGCAGGTAGCCGTAGAGCAGGGTCCGTTGCGGCAGCCCGTGCGCCGCCGCCGCGGTGTACGCCTCGGAGTTGAGCACCTCCAGCGCCGACGCCCGGACGCTGCGCAGCAGCGGTGCCATCACGCCGACGACCAGGGTCAGCACCGGCAAGGCCAGGTACGCGGCGGCGCTGGCCAGCGCCGGTCCGTTCCCGGTGAGCGCGGCGTCGACGAGGCCGGCGCCGGTCAGCGGGGTCAGGTTCGTGTCCGGGTCGACCCGTCCGCTGGGCGCCGGGAACCAGCCCAGCATGCTGTAGCCGACCAGCACGAGCACCAGGCCCAGCCAGAACTCCGGGATGGAGTTGCCGACCAGGGCGAAGATCCGGACGCCGTGGTCGCCGAGACTGTTGGCGCGCCGGGCCGACCAGACCCCCAGCACGGTCGCCACCACCAGCGCGATGGAGACCGCGATGACCACCAGCTCCAGGGTGGGTCCGATCCGCAGCGCCATCTCCGCGCCGACCGAACCGCCGCTCTGGATGGACGTGCCGAAGTCGCCGGTGACCAGCCCACCGAGGTAGTCGAGGAACTGCCGCCACAGCGGCTGGTCCAACCCGAACCGGGCGCGGGCCGCCTCGGCGTCCGCCTCGCTGGCGTTCTGGCCGAGGATGCTGCGGACCGGGTCGCCGGGCAGCACCCGGACGATGAGGAAGGTCAGGACGACCACCCCGAGCAACACCGGGATGAGCTGGAGCAGCCGCCTGACGACGAAACGAAGGATTCGCATGAAGGGAGCCGGCCGCGCCTAGGCCGACCTGGTCAGGTAGCGCAACCGGGCGAGGCCGTCCATCGGCTGCACCCAGCCGGCCACCGCCTCACGGACCGGGAGGTTGAAGTTGGGCTGGCAGATCACCACCCACGGCACGTCCTCGGCGAGGATCTGCTGGACCCGCTGCCACAGCGCGTTGCGGGCGGCCTCCTCGACGGTGGTGTGCGACCGCTCGTAGATCTGCTCGATCTCGGCGTTCGTGTAGTTCGAGTAGTTGAGGTTCGCGCCCTTCACGAAGCTCGTCGCGAGCATGTACTCGACGTCGTTGACCCAGAGCTGCCCGGAGGTGAGCTGGAGCGGGATGTTCTTGCGAGTCCGCCGCTCACCGAGGGTCGCCGGGTCCAGCGGGGTCAGCTTGAGGTTGATGCCGGCCTTCGCCGCCTCGCTCTGCACCTGCACCGCGATGCGCTGCTGCTCCTCGTTGTCGGCCTCGAAGACCAGTTCCGACTCGACCGAGGCCCGACCGGCGGCGTTCAACGCGGCGCGGGCCCGGTCCACGTCGTGGGTGAACGGGTAGCCACTCTCGTCGTACCCGGGCATGTCCAGCGGCACCGGGCTCTTGGCGGCACGGGCGTCACCGCCGTACACGTTGTTGATGATCTGCTCGTACGGCACCGCCCAGGCCAGGGCCTTGCGGACGTCGACGTTGTCGAACGGCGCCGAGGTGACCGACATCTGGATCGCGACCTGGCGGTTGCTGGCCGCCGAGATCACCTTGACGCCGTCGGTGCTGCGCAGGTCCTCGATGTCGCGCTGGCTGACGCCGAGGGCGATGTCGATGTCACCGGCCTGGAGTTGCAGCCGCTGGTTCGAGGCGGCGGGCACCACGGAGATCCGGATGGTCGGCGTCTTGGGCGCGTCCGGACCCGGGTAGCCGGTGTTCGCCGCCAGCTCGATCTCCTGCCCCTGGGTGGCCTTGGCGACGTTGTAGTAGCCGCCGGTGGGGGCGTTCTTGGCGAACCACTCCTTGGCCCACGGGTCGTCGGCGGTGGCGTGCTTCTTGGCCTCCTCCGAGTCGAAGACGTACAGCGAGATCGCCTGGATCTGCCGGGTCAGCGCGCTGGGGAACGCCTGGTGGAACTCGACGGTGTAGTCGTCGACGACCTTGACCTGGTCGGCCTCGGTCAGGCCGATGGTGCGGTAGATGCCGGCCACGTTCGCCTGGGCGGCGAAGGCGCGGTCCTTGGACCACTTCACGTCGGCGGCCGTCATCTCGTTGCCGCTGGCGAACGTGACGCCCCGGCGCAGCTTCAAGGTCCAGACCTTCTGCTCCGCGTCCGGCTCGAAGGACTCGGCGAAGGTCGGGGTGACGTTCTGGGTGTCGAGGATCTGGCTGTCACCGGCGGTGGTGACGCCGTAGTCGATCATGTAGGGGAAGACGTTCTTGAACATCATCAGCGCGGTCAGGTCGAAGCCGACGAAGTCCTGATCCCAGCTGGACAGGTAGCTCGACACCGCGATCCGCAGCGTGCTGGCGGTCTGACCGCCGGACGTCGAGTCGTCCGAGTTCGAGTCGCTGTTCGCGGCGCAGGCGCCGGTGGCGAGCAGGAGCGCGAAACTGCCGCCCAGTTGCAGCACCCCGCGACGGGAGAAGGCGGGCGAGGAGGAGCCCACACCAGGTGTACGTGCCATGAAGTAGTCCTCCTAGAACTACGAGGCGGACGGGCCGCGCAGCGGACCCACTCGTGTTCTATCGGATTAAGTGGAAGTGAACAAGACCCCCAACCCTGTTCACGACCGAACTCCCGAAATTGTCAGCCAGACCCGGCCGAACGGCTGATGAAGTGCGGCGCAAGTGTTCACACAAGTTCACACAACTGATACGTACGGCTGTTCACCGCACCCCGCCCACCGGGTAACAGGGCCGGTCGACGCGCCCGACCCTGTAGCCAGGCTCCACGGACCCTCCAGCCCCCCGGGCGAGCATCAGGCACCACCCAGCGAGGAGGTTGCCCCGATGCCGACGCTCTTCGATCCGGTCCGGCTGGGTCGCCTACGGCTGCCCAGCCGGATCGTGATGGCCCCGATGGGCCGCGGACGTGCCACCCGGGACGGGACTCCCCTGCCCTACGTGGCCGACTACTACGCGCAGCGGGCCGAGGCCGGACTCATCGTCAGCGAGGCGACCAACCCGGCCCCCCGGGCGGTGGGCCACGCGTACAGCGTGCAGTGGCACACCCCCGCGCAGACCCAGGCGTGGACGGCGGTGGCCCGGGCCGTCCACGACGCCGGTGGCCGCATCGTGCTCCAGATCATGCACGCCGGACGAATCGGTCATCCGGCCCTGTACGGGCACCGGCCGCTGGCGCCGTCGCCGGTGCCGGCGGCCGGGCTGGCCCGGACGTTCGACGGGCCGAAGGAACACCCTGAGCCGCGGGAGATGACACCGGCCGACATCACCGACGCGATCGAGGACGTCGTGCGGTGCGCCGAGACGGCCGTCGCCGCCGGATTCGACGGCGTGGAGCTGCACGGCGCCAACGGCTACCTGGTCCACCAGTTCCTGTCGTCGGTCACCAACCGCCGCACCGACGAGTACGGCGGCGCACCGCACCGACGGGTGCGCTTCGCCGTCGAACTGGTCGAGGCGGTCGGCGCGGCGGTCGGCGCGGACCGGGTCGGACTGCGGCTGTCGCCCGGCTTCGGGCTCAACGACATGAGCGAGCCGGACGCCGCCGAGGTGTACCCCGCCCTGCTCCAGGCGCTGCGACCGCTCGACCTGGCGTACCTGCACCTGGTGCACGGCTCCGACCGGGACCTGACCCGGGTCGTCCGGGCCCGGTGGGACGGGGCGGTGGTGCTCAACCCGGGCACCGGCCACCTCGGGCCGGAGGCCACCCGGGCGGCGGTGGCCGACGCCCTGGCCGCCGGCTTCGACGCGCTCGCCTTCGGCAAGCAGTTCCTCGCCAACCCCGACCTGCCCCGCCGTCTGGCCGACGGCACCGCGTTCAACCCGCCGGACCCGACGACCTTCTATCAGGGCGGTCGCCGGGGCTATCTCGACTACCCCCGCACCGACGACACGGAAGGGAACACCGCGCCATGGTCGTATTCGTCAACAAGCTCACGCTGATCGGCGCCGCCGAGGACCTCGAACGCCACTACGCCAGCGTGGCCGAGTACATGCAGACCCGTCCGGGGCTGATCCGGTACGTGCTGAGCCGCTCGCAGAAGGATCCGTCGACGTACTACAACATCGCCGAGTGGACCGACGAGGAGTCCTTCCGCACGGCGTTGCACGAGCCGGAGTTCCGGACCCGGCTGGACCGGTTGACCGGCATCATCAAGGGCGAACCGCACCTGACCGAGCCGGTCTTCCAGTACGAGGCCGACCGCGTCACCGGTTGATGCACCAGTCCACGGCCGCCGGAGCACGCTCCGGCGGCCGTCGCCTGTGTCAGTAGTTCCCGAGACCGCCGCAGACGTTCAGCGCCTGCCCGGTGAGCGAGGCGGCCGTGTCGGTGACCAGGTAGCCGACCAGCCCGGCCACCTCCTCCGGCGTCGAGTACCGGCCCAGCGGGATCTTCGCCTCGAACCGCTGCCGCACCGCGTCCTCGGTGGTCTGCCAGTGTGCCGCGTACCCCTGACGCACCCGGACCGCCATCGGCGTCTCCACGTACCCGGGGCACACCGCGTTGACGGTGACGCCGGTGCCGGCCAGCTCGAACCCGACCGCCTTGGTGAAGCCGACCACCCCGTGCTTGGAGGCGGTGTACGGCGCCGCGAGCGCGACGCCCTGCTTGCCGGCGGTCGAGGCGATGTTGACGATGCGGCCCCACCCGGCCTCGCGCATGCCGCCGGCCCGCAGCACCTCGCGGGTCACCCGGAACACCGAGGTGAGGTTGGTGGCGAGCACGTCCTCCCAGAGCGTGTCGTCCAGCTCGGCGGTGACGCCCCCGCCGGACCGGCCGGCATTGTTCACCAGCACCGTCACCGGGCCGAACCGCTGCACCGCCCCGGCGACCAGCCGGACAACGTCGTCCGGGGACCGTACGTCGGCCGCGACCCCGTCGACCTCCAGGCCGCGACCGCGCAGCTTGTCGACGACGGTGGCCACCTGCGCCGCGTCGCGGGCACAGAAGTAGACGGCGAAGCCCTGCTCGGCCAGCGTCTCCACGACGGCCAGCCCGATCCCGCTCGTGCCGCCGGTCACCAGCGCCGCGCCGGGACGCTTCGGTGTCGTCATCTCCGTTGTCCTCCTCGATCGGTCCATCACAGGGTGAGTACGACGCGGCCGGTGACCCGGCGCTCCAGCAGGGCCCGCACCGCCGTGGCGGCATCGGTCCAGTCCGCCTGCAACCCGACGTGCGGACGAAGCCGCCCGTCCACCACGAGCCCGAACAGCGTCGCCAGGTCCTCGTCGGCCCCGTGCCGTTCCAGCTCGTCGAGGAGGAACAGGTGCTCCAGGCGTACCCCGGCGCGGGCGTGACCCCAGTCCGGCGGCAGGACCAGGTCGGCGCGCACGGTGTTGCCGAAGACCACCGCCACCCCGCCTCGGCGCAACCGCACGAACGCCTCCCGGAACACCGGCCCGCCGACGCTGTCCACGACGACGTCGACCGCGCCCTGCGGCGGTGCCGCGTATCCGGCGTGCACCCGGTGGCCCCGCTCGGTCAGGTGCCGGCCGCGTTCCGGGGTGCCCACCCAGCCCAGGACGGCGCCGCCGCCGGCCGCCGCCAGGTCCGCCACGAAGCCGCCGACGCCGCCGCTGGCACCGGTCACCAGCACCGCGCGGCCCAGCAGCCATCCGGCGCGCCGCAGCGCGTACAGGGCGGTCAGTCCGGCCACCGGCACCGCCGCCGCGACGGTCGGGGTCACCTCGGCCGGCACCGCCGCGAGCCGGTCGGTGCGCACGGCCGCGAGCTGTGCCCACCCGGTCGAGGCGGCCACGCCCGCGACGGGTGTGCCGACCGGTGGTCCGGTGCCGTCGTCGGCGGCGCGGACCACCGTGCCGGCGACGTCCAACCCGAGCCGGGCGCCGGGTGGCTGCCGGGCGGCGAGCAGAAGGTCCGCGCGGTTCACCGCGACGGCGTGCACCTCGACGAGCGCCTCACCGGGCGCCGGCCGGGGCTCGGGTACGGACTCCAGTCGGAGTCCGTCGGGCTCGTCCGCGGACGTGACCAGTGCTTTCACATCGACCTCCACCGGTACGACGGGTTCCCGCCCTTCGTACCGGCGGGTCCTGGAGTCCTGGTGGAGGGTCACCGGTGAGAGGGGAGTCACTGGGATATGCGTTGCCGGTGCCGCCCGACCCGAGCACCATGTCCGAGGCGGGCGACGGTAGTCGACCTGACACTGTGCGTGCGTTCCGCCGCTCGACGGGGGACTCGGTGACCGACTTTCGCATTCTCGGGCCGCTGCAGGTCACAATCGACGGACGACCGGTGCCGATCGGCGCCCCGAAACAACAGGCACTCCTGGTGACGCTGCTGTGGCGGGTCAACGAGGAGGTGCCGCTGGACGAGCTCTACCCCCGGTTGTGGGGTGACCGCCCACCGGCCCGACCCGCCGCCGCACTGCACGTGCACGTGGCCCGGCTGCGCGCGGTGCTCGGCGACCGGCCCGGAGTGCCGGCGAACTCGCCCCGCCCCCGGGTGCGGTCCCTCGGTGGTGGCTACGCGCTGCGTACCCCGCCGGAGACCGTCGACCTGCACCGGTTCCGCACCTCCGCCCGTAGGGCGGAACAGGCCCGACTCGGCGACGACCCGGCCGGCGAACTCACCCACGTCCGGGCGGCGTTGGCGCAGTGGCAGGAGGATCCGGCGCGACCGTCCACCGTGGAGTCTCTCGCGGTGGTGCCCTCGCTCGCCGAGGAGGTCACCCCGGTGCTGGTCGAGGAGCGGTTACGGCTGCTCGAACGACGCTACGAACTGGAGCTGGCCACCCGGCCGCCCGGTGAACTCGTGGCGGAACTGCGGGCCCTGGTCGTCGCGTACCCGGTGTGCGAACGGCTGTGGTGCCTGCTGGTCACCGCGCTGCAACGTGCCGGTGACCGGGCGGCGGCCCTGGCCGCGTACGAGCGGGCCCGCGCGACACTGCGGACCCGACTGGGGCTGACGCCCGGGCCGGAGCTGGAGGCGGTGTACCGGCGGGTCGCCGGGGACGGCTGGCACACGCACACCGACCTACCGCCGGTCGACGCCGACCGGGAGCCGCGCGGCCCCGGCTGGACGGCCGTCGCCGCCGCGCTGGCCGGTCGGGAGGCCGGCACCGCGCTGCCCCTGGTGTGCCTCGCCGGTCCGCCCGGCCCGGACCGCACCGCCGACGTGGCGGCGCTGGCACGCCGGCTGCGCGCGACGTTCCCGGACGGGCAGTGGTACGTGCGCCTGACCGACCCCGCCGGTCGGCCGTGTGACCCGGCCGAGGTGCTCGCCGGGCTGCTGCGACGCTCCGGTCTGGCCGCCGACGCCGTGCCACGGCACCGCCGGGAACTGGTCACCGCGTACCGGGCCCGGCTCGCCGACCGGCGTGTGCTGCTGGTGCTGGACGACGTCCGCGACGCCGAGCAGGTGTACGACCTGCTGCCGGGCACTTCCCGGTGCGCGGTGCTGACCGTCGGCGACACGGTGGTGCCGGAGCTGGTGGCGCTGCACGGCGCCCGCCCGTTCGCGCCGCAGGCGTGGGGCGGCCCGCCCGCCTCCCGGCACGGTGGGCCCGGGGAGCGTCCGGCCGCCACCGCGCACGTCTCATCGCCGCAACAGGGTCCGTAGCACCTGCTCCAGCCGCGCCTCGGGATCGGGCAACGGGCCCACCGCCCGCCAGGCCACGAAACGGTCCGGCCGCACCAGCGTGGCGCCGTCGGGCCCGATGCCGTAGCGGGCGTCGAACTGGCCGTCCCGGTCGGCGTACTCCCCCGTCGGGCCGATCGTGTGCACGACCAGGGGCACGCCGAGCCGCTCGGCGGCCTGCCTCGCCGGTTCCGCCCAGGCGGCCCCCGCCGACCCGGTCAGCAGCACGAACCCCGTGCCGAACAGTGCCGTCGTCGAGGTGTCGGCGCCGTCCGGGCCGGTGAGCGGCAGGAAGGGCGCCCGCGATCCGGGCCGGCCGGTCGCCGTGGTCGGGTCCTCCACGAGCGTGCCGTCGTCGCCGGGTTCGAGCAGGACCGCACCGGCCGGGTACCGGTAGCCGAAGGCGAGCACGGCCGGTGGCAGCGGGGCGGGCACGCTGTCGTCGCGCAGCTCCGGCGCCACCCGCTCGACCAGGTTGGCGAACTGCTGCTCGACGAGCAGCCGGGCGTACGGCCCCCGTTCGGCCTGGTACGTCGAGAGCAGGTCGGGCCCCGCCCAGCCCTGGACCACGGCGGCGAGCCGCCAGCCCAGGTACCACCCGTCCATGATCGCCGTGTTGCCGCCGAGCCCGCCGGTCGGCGGCATCACGTGGGCGGCGTCGCCGGCCAGCAGCACCCGCTCCACCTGGAACCGTTCGGCGACCGCGCAGGCGATCGAGGTCTCGCCGTACTCGGTGATGTCCATCGGCAGGTCCGCGTCGAGTCCCAGGTCGACGGTGATCTGCCGGGCGATCGCTTCCCGGGACCGGTGCCAGCCCTCCGGCAGCTCCGGGGTGAGGTTGCGGAAGTAGCCGTACAGGCCGGGGATCTCGGTGTTGAACAGCACCGCCCGGTTGACGTGGAAGGCCGCGAACCGGGAGCCGTCGGCGGCACCGGGCGTGTGCGCCAGCGGCTCGCTGAGGTCGGCCTTGAACAGCACCCGCAGGACCTGCCCCACCACGCCACGCCCCTGCAGGGGTACGCCGAGCGACTCCCGCACCGGGCTGCGCCAGCCGTCGGCCGCGACCAGGTACGGCGCCCGCACCCGGTGACGCGTACCGGTCTCGGTCTCCTCCAGGAACGCGGTCACACCGTCGTCGTCCTGCGCCAGGCCGAGCAGCCGGGTGCCGAAGCGCACCTCGGCGCCGAGGTCACGGGCCCGCTCGGCGAGAGCGGCCTCCGCACCGGACTGGCTGGCCGTCCCCCACTCCTCGGGCGACACGTGCCGCATGGTCAGCTCCCGGCCGCTGACCAGCGTCCTGGTGACCGGGCCGCCCAGTCGGGGCGCGAGCACCATGGAGAACTCGGTACGGTCCGGACGGCTCAGGTCGCGGATCCGGTCCACCAGGCCGGCCACCCGCAGCGCCTCCATGGTGTGCGGGTACTGACCGGTCGCCTTGACCCCGGTCGACGTGCCGGCGCGGCGCTCCACGACCAGGGGACGCACCCCGTGCAGGCTCGCGAAGATGGCGGTGCTCAGACCGGCCGGGCCGGCACCGACCACCACCAGCGGCCGGTGCTCGACGGCGGTCACGGGACCAGCACCACGCGGCCGAGCTGGCGACGGTCCTCGATGAGCCGGTGTGCCTGCGCCGCCTCCTCCAGGGGCAGGACCGCGTGCACCGCCACCCGCAGCCGGCCGTCCCGGACCAGCTCGGTCAGCTCCCGCTGATGGCGTTCCGCCTCCTCGGGGGCGGCGGCGAGCCAGGCGTCGAACGCGGTGCCCACGATGCTCTTGAGACCGAGCAAATCGGTCAGGGCGACCCGCGCCACGTCGCCGTCGGCGCCCGCGAATCCGTAGTAGACCAGACGGCCGAGCGGTTTCAGCAACGCGAGGCTGGGTGCGAACACCGGCCCTTCGACGCTGTCCAGGACCACGTCCACTCCGGCGCCACCGGTCGCCGCCCGCACCTGCTCGGCCCAGTCCGGTGCGGTGTAGTCGACCACGACGTCGGCACCGTGGTCGCGGACGAACGCCGCCTTCTCCGGCGAGCCGACCGTGCCGATCACGGTCCCGGCGCCGCGCAGCTTCGCCAGTTGGGTCACCAGGTGCCCGATCGCCCCGGCGGCGGCGTGCACGAGCACCGACTCGCCGGGGGCGAGCCGGCCGACGCTGAGCACGTTCGCGGCGACCTGGGCGGTCGAGGCGAGCGCGGTGGCGACCGGCGCCGACACGTCGTCGGGTACGGCGACGGCCTGCCCGTCGGTGACGAGGACGTGGTCGGCGTACGCGTCGGCCACGCCCCAGGCGGCCAGCCGGTCGCCGACCGCGAAGCGGTGCGCGCCCGGTCCGGCCGCCTCCACCCGGCCCACCACGTCCCCGCGCGGCGCACTGGGCACCGGTGACGGGAACGGTGCGGTGCCGGAGCGCAGCTGGGTCTCGATGAAGTTGACGCCCACGGCCTCGACCCGGACGCGCAACTGGCCCTCGCCGGGCTCCGGCACCGGCACCTTGTCGACGGTCAACACCTCGGGACCGCCGTGCTCGGAGTAACGGATGACGCGCATGCGGGGGCTCCTCTTCCGTCGACCGGCGGCGCGGTGCCGCCACCGCCGGTTCTAGCCGTGGACACTCGCGGCCGGGTCGAGGACGCCCCCAGCGTCAGGCGGGTTGTCGTGGCGCGCGCAGCGGTCCGGGCACGAACGCGGCGGCCAAACCGGCCACGAGCGCGAACCCGACCACGAACCAGTACGTCCGGCCGTACGCCTCGGGGGCGAAGGTCCCGGCGGCGGCGAGACGGTCCTGGAGGGCGACCGCCACCACGGCGATGCCCAGCGCCCCGCCGATCTGGTTGAGGATGAACAGCGCGCTGGTGGCCCGGGGCGCGTCGGCGTCACCGACGGCGAGGTACATGAACGCCATCACGCCCGGCACCGTGAACCCGATCCCGAATCCGCCGACGCCGAACGCGACGGCGGTCACCGTCTGCGACGTGTCCGGTCCGACGCCGGAGAGCACCAGCGCGGCGAGTGCGGCGAGCAGCATGCCGATCGGTGCGGTGGCCCGCGCGGTGAGGCGGGAACCGGTCTTGCCGACGGCGATGGCACCGGCGGCGCCGAGGATGCCGGAGGGGACCATCAGCAGGCCGGCGTGCAGTGCGCCGAACCCGCGCGCCTGCTGGTAGTAGAGCGGGGTGAGGAACAGCAGCGCGTTGGCGACCGCGCCGACGAGCAGCATGGTGACCACCGACGTGGTGAACCCGCGCTTCTGGAACAGCCGTACGTCGATCAGCGGTGCGCTGGTACGCAGGGAGTGCAGCACGTACGCCACGAGCAGGGCCGCGCCGACGACGAAGGCGGTGACCGCCCGCCCGTCACCGAAGTCGCCGCGGTGCGCGGCGGTGACGAGGCCGTAGATCAGCGCGGCGAATCCGGGCGAGAGCAGGGCCAGGCCGAGCAGGTCCAGTTTCGGCGCGGTGGTGTCCCCGGTGGGACCGTCGGCGGGCAGCACACGAAGCGCGAGCACCAGCGCCACCACGCCGACCGGCAGGTTGATGAAGAACATCCACCGCCAGCTGATGTCGTCGACGAAGAAGCCGCCGAGGATCGGGCCGAGCACCGGGCCGACGGTGAGCGGGATCGAGATGAGGCCCATCGCCTTGGTGACGCGGGCGGGGCCGGCGGCGCGGGCGATCAGTGCCTGCACGACCGGGAAGATCATGCCGCCGCCGATCCCCTGGACCACGCGGAACGCGATCAGGCTCTCGGCGGACCAGGCCAGACCGGACAGCAGCGAGCCGAGGGTGAACAGCACGACGGCGAAGATCCACACTCGTCGGCCGCCGAACCGGTCCACCCCCCACCCGGCGACCGGGGTGGCCATCGCGACGGCGAGCAGATAGACCGCGGTGACCCACTGGATGGTGGACAGCGGCGCGTCGAACACCGCGGTCAGGCGCGGCACCGCGACGTTGACGATCGTCTCGTCGAGAAGCGCCATGAGCAGGGCCAGCAGCAGGACCCCGGCCATCTTGAGGAAGGCCGGGTCGAGGCGGTCGTCGGTGACCGGGGTCGGGCCGGTGGGATCGGGCGCGTCGTCGGGTGCCCGCCGCGACGCGGCCCCCTCGGTTGCGGCCAGAGACGGCGTGTCACTGGACATGGTGTGGACCTCCGAGCCGGGTGATCGGGGATTGACGCTGGGATACTACATGCATGTGCACACATTATTCTGGCGCACTTCAGCGTGCCGTACGCGTGTTTCCCTGCCCCGACTCGCAGTCAGGCACGAAAAGAAGATGCTGTTACATTGAATGAGCAGCGACATGTAGGGTAGGGCGGTAGCAGACGAAGGGGGCCCGATGGCGGAGCGACGCGACGGACAGCCCGACCTGCTCGCCCTGTGGCGGCAGCTGACCGTCCTCACCGGTCGACTCGGGCAGACGCTGGACCGACGGCTCACCCGCGACTTCGACCTGACCCTCACCGAGCTGCTCGTGCTCGACGAGCTGACCCGGGGCAACCCTCGGGGCATGCGTATCCAGGACCTCAGCGACGCGGTCGCCCTCGACCAGTCCTCGATGAGCCGCCTGGTCACCCGCCTGACCGCCAAGCAACTCGCGGCCCGGGTGAGCTGCGCGCACGACCGCCGTGGGGTCTACTGCCAGATCACCGAGCCCGGCCTGGAACGGCACGCCCTGGCCGCCCAGGCATGCCGGGCGGAGCTGGCCACCGCACTGGACGCCGCCGCCTTCGACGAGCGCCTGGCCTCCGTCGTCGCGCGGCTCACCCGCCCCGTCGGCCTGCCCGCCGACGCCTGACACGCAGGGAGCACCCGTGCAGCTGTCGATCCTCGACCAGTCGATGATCCCCGAGGGGTCCACTCCGGCCCAGGCCCTGCACCACACTCTCGACCTGGCCCGCGCGGCCGACGCGCTGGGCTATCACCGCTACTGGCTCGCCGAGCACCACGCCACGCCGTCGTTCGCGAGCCCGGCCCCCGAGGTCATGGTGGCCCGGCTCAGCGGTGAGACGAGCGGGATCCGCATCGGCAGCGGCGGCGTGCTGCTGCCGTACTACAGCCCGTTCAAGGTCGCCGAGACCTTCCGGGTGCTGCACGCCCTCGCACCGGGCCGGGTCGACCTCGGCATCGGGCGGGGCGCAGGAGCCAGTTCCCGCGACGCCCGGCTGCTCAACCCGCACCTCTACACCTCCTCCGACGACGCGTTCGGCGACCAGGTCGACGCGGTGCGCGCGTTCCTCGGCGCCGTCGGCGACCAGGGCGGCATCATGCCGTCGGTGGAGGGCACCCCCCAGGTCTGGCTGCTCGGCGCGAGTCCGCCCAGCGCGGCCCTCGCCGGTCGACTCGGGCTGCCGTATTCCTTCGCGCACTTCGGTCGCCCGGAGCTTGTCACCGAGGCGGTGCAGACCTACCGGCGGCATTTCGACCCGCGCACCGGCGGCACCCCCCGGGTGATGGTCGGCATCGGCGTCTACTGCGCGCCGACCCGCGAGGAGGCGGAGCAGATCTTCGCCAGCCAGCGCCTCTTCCGGCACCGGATGTCGCGGGGCGACCTGCGACCCGTGCCCCCCGCCGAGGTGGCGCTCGCCCAGCTACCCGGTCTCGCCGAGGATCTGTCGACCGAGCGCACCGAGTGGCCGCGCTACCTGGTCGACTCCCCCGACGAGGTCGCGCGGCAGCTCACCGCGATGAGCGAGGCGGTGGGCGTGGACGAGTTCGTCGTCCTGTCCACGATCCACGACCACCGGGCCCGGGTGCGCTCGTACGCGCTTCTGGCCGAGGCCTGCGGCCTGCCCCCGCGCGACGTGCCCCGACGGTCGACGCTCGCCACCCTGCAACCCACATGACGAATATGACCGGCACGCATTTCCCGTCCGGAAACATCGAGGCGCGACGATAGAAGGCCCACCGTCCAGGAGGCCGCGTGACCGCGACAGCCGGAACCGGGCAGACCGCCGACGACGAGTACCGCGTCCTGGGACCCCTGGTCGCGACGCTCTCCGGCTGCCCGGTGCCGGTCACCGCCCCGAAGCAACGCGTCTTCCTCGCGGCGCTGCTGCTGCGGGCGAACACCTGGGTCGGCGCGCCGGAACTGGTCGGCGCGGCGTGGCACGACCGACCCCCGGAGAACCCCCGGGCCGCCCTCCACGTGCACCTCTCCCGGCTGCGCGCCCTCTTCGCCGGCATCCGCCCCGACGTGCCCGCGCCGATCGAGACCCGACCGGGCGCGTACCGCATCGTCGTACCGCCCGGGTCACTGGACCTGCACCGCTACCGCGAGGCGGCGACACGGGCCCGGGAGGCACGACGCGCCGGACGGCCGGACGTCGAAATGTACTGGGTGCGGCAGGCGCTGGCGGAGTGGCGCGGGGAACCACTCGCCCTGGTGCCGTCGGTACGCATCCGGCAGGAGGTGGTCACCGGCCTGGTGACGGATCTGCTGCACCTGACGGAACGACGCTTCGAACTCGAACTGGCCCTGGGTCGGCATGCCGAGGTCGTCGGGGAACTGCGTACCGCCGTCGTCGCGCACCCGCAGCGGGAACGCCTCTGGGCGCAGCTCATGGAGGCGCTCGCCGGCAGCGGTGACCGGGCCGCCGCACTCGCCGCGTACCACCGGGCCCGCGACCGACTGCGCGAGGAGTTCGACGCGACGCCCGGCCTGGAGCTGCGGCAGCGGTACCGACGACTGCTGGCCGAGACCGGCGACGCCGCGCGGCCCCGGACGCCGCAGCGTCGGACCGACCGTCCCGTGGTGGCCGCCCGCAGCGGCTGGCGGGCGCAGTGCCAACTACCCCCGGACGTCGCGGACTTCGCCGGGCGAGGCGACTCCCTCCAGGAGCTGCACGCGGCGCTGCGCGCGACGCCGGGCGGGCCACCGGTGGTCTGCCTGACCGGGGCACCGGGCGTCGGCAAGTCGGCGCTGGCGGTCCGCACCGCACACCGCCTGCGGGACCGGTTCCCCGACGGCCAGTGGTACGTGCACGCCAGTGAGGCCGACGGCGCAGGCCGCGACTGGCCGCAGATCCTCGCCGAACTACTGACCGCCGCCGGAGAGGACCGTCCACCGGCCACCCCGGCCGCCGGGGCCCGCGCGTTGCAGCGCCGCCTCGCCGGTCGCCGGGTACTCATCGTCATCGACGACCTGCACGACGCCTCGGCGCTGCGCGGCCTCTTCCCACTCGCCGCCGACTGCGCGGTCCTCGTCACGCACCGCGGGCGACCGGAGGCCCTCACCTCCTGCCCCGGCGTCCGGGTCGTCGCTCTCGACGTGCTCTCCCCCGCCGAGTCGGCGGCGCTGCTGACCGTCATGATCGGACCGGACCGGGTCACGCGGGAACGCGCGGCGCTGGCGGCGCTCGTCGACCACTGCGACCGCCTGCCGCTGGCGCTGCGGATCGCCGGGGCCCACCTCGCCACCCATCCGAGCCAGGGCATCGGCGAATTCGTCGAGCTGCTCGGCGCCAACCCGCTCGACGCGCTGAGCCTGCCCGGCAGCCGTCGCGCGGCGGTCCGCACCGCGTTCCACCTCGCCTACACCGCGCTGCCGGCGCGTACCCGGAGGATCTTCCGGCTGCTGGCGCTCGTGCCGGGGGTGTCGCACCGCGCCGAGACCGTCGCGGAGCTGGCCGGCCTACCCGTCGCCACCGCGTCGCACGCACTGGACGAGTTGGTCCGCGCCCAACTCGTCGAGCAGGGCCGGGACGGGGCGGTACGCCTGCACAGCCTGATGGCACGCTACGCCGCCGAGCGGGGCACCGCCGAGGACGCCCCCGCGTACCGCCGGGCGGCGCTGCGCCGGTTGGGCGGGTGGTATCTGCGCACCGCCGACGAGGCGGTCGGGCTGTGCCACCCGGAGGTGGTCCGGGTGCCCGTCACCCCCCGGACCTCGACCTTCGCCGGGCGCCGGGCGGCTCGCGGCTGGCTGGCACGGGAACGCCGCAACCTCGTCGCGGTGGCGGTGCACGCCGCGTCCACGGGGCTGGTGCCGCTGGCGGTCCGGCTGACCGACGTGTTGCGCGGTCCGTGCGGAGCCGACCGGCACCACGCCGACTGGCGGTCGGCCGCCGAGGCGGCGGTCGGCGCGACCGATCCGGCCCGGGCGCCGGTGCACGCCGCGATCGCGCGGCTCAACCTCGGCCTGGCGTTGCAGGGCCTGCACCACCTGGACGCCGCCGAGCCGCACCTGCAACACGCCCGCGACCGGTTGCACCGGCACGGGCCGGCACCGCTGGAGATCGTCGCGCTCACGGCGCTGGCCACGCACCGTCTCCAGCGCCCCCGCAAACGGTTCGACGAGGCCATCCGCCTGCTGCACCGTGGTCTGCGGCTGTGCCGGCGACTCGGTCTGCGGCAGGCGCAGGCGCGCTGCCTGCTGCACCTCGGGATGGCCCATCACGGGCGCGGTGACCTGCGGCTGGCCCGCCGGTACCTGTTGACGGCGGCACGTGTCGGCGACCGCCTCGGTTCCTGCTCGGCCCAGCCGGAGATCCTGGCCCGACTCGGCACGGTCTGCGGCGACCTGGGCGCGCACCGGGAGGCGGCCCGATGGCTGCGTGAGGCGTTGCGGCTCGGGCGGTGCGCCCGGTCGGCGCACTCCGTGGCGCTCGCCTCCTACGGCCTGGCCCGGGTCGGTCGGGCCACCGGTCACCGGGACCGCGCGCACCGGCACGTGGGCCGGGCGATGGCGTTCGCCGAGGAGGGCGGGTACGTGGCACTGCTGGTCAACGGCCGCAACCTGCTGGCCGCGTTGCACCAGGACGGGGGCCGGGCGGATCTGGCGGAGCCGGAGTACCGGCGTGCGTTGCACGAGGCCGAGCGCATCGGCCACCCGCAGGCCCGGTGCGAGGCGCTGACCGGGCTGGCCCTGCTGGCCCAGCGGCGCGGCCACCACCGGGAGGCGCGCGGCCACGTCCGCCAGGCGGCCGGCGCGGCCCGGGCCGCCGCCTCGGCCCGTCTGCAGGCACACGTCCGGCAGGTGAGCGCCGGGCTCCGGCGAACCTCTAGCGCGAGCTGACACGCTGCCCCGGCAACGACCGGCGGCACGCGGAGGAGGCACATGCTCGCGCTACGGACACGGCGACTGTTCGACGGGGTCCGCCCGGTGCCGATGGCGCGACCCACCGTGCTCCTCTCCGGCGGCGTGATCGAGGCGGTCCTGGACGGTCCACCGCCGCGCGGCGCCGAACTGGTCGACCTCGGCGACACGACGCTGCTGCCCGGGCTCGTCGACGCCCACGTCCACCTGGCCTTCGACGCGACGCCGGACACCATGGGCAGTCTCGCAGTCGCCGACGACGACACCCTGCTGGCCCGGATGCGGACCGCCGCCACGGCGACACTCGACGCCGGTGTCACCACCGCCCGTGACCTCGGCGACCGGGGTTACCTGGGGCTCCGGGTCCGGGCCGAGACCGCCGACGCACCGCACCTCGGGCCCCGGCTGCTCGTCGCCGGGCCACCGATCACGTCGTACGGCGGACACTGCTGGTTCCTCGGCGGGGAGGTCGACGGCGTCGACGCGATCCGCGCCGCGGTGCGGCACCGGGCCGAACGCGGTGTCGACGTGGTGAAGGTCGTGGTGACCGGCGGCCAGCTCACCCCCGGTTCACTGCCGCACGAGATGCAGTTCGGGCCGGTGGAGTTGGCCGCGGTCGTGCGGGAGTCACACCGGTACGGGCTGCCGGTCACCGGGCACTGCCATGCCGCCGACGGTGTCGCCGCCGCGGTCTCCGCCGGCTTCGACGGCATCGAACACTGCACGTTCGTCACCGCCGACGGCGTGCACGCGGACCCGGCACTGCTGGCCCGGATGGCGGCGGCCGGGACCCGGATCACGCTCACCCTCGGCACCGTCGGAAACGGGGGCGGCGGTGGCGGCGGTGACCCGCGCCGGGCGGCCGTGCACGCGGCCCTGCGTCGGGTGGCCGGCTCCGGCGTTCCCGTCGCCTGCGCCAGCGACGCCGGCTGCGGGCCGGGCAAGCCCCACGGGTCGTCGCTGGCGTACGGGGTCGAGGCGATGGTGGATCTCGGTGTCCCGCCCACGGCCGCGCTCCGGGCGGTCACCTCCGGCGCCGCGCAGGTCTGCGGCCTCGCCGACCGGGTCGGCCGGATCGCGCCGGGGTACGACGCCGACCTGCTCGCGGTGCACGGTGACCCGACCGTCGAGCCCGGTGCGCTGCGGCGGGTGGCCGCCGTCCTCCGTGCCGGGCAACGGGTGCGGTGACTCTTCCAACGACTCTCCACCCGACGCCGATGGGCGCACGGGAGGCTCGACGGGTACCCCGACCGAGCCGGCAGGAGGTCTCCCGTGTCCGATCCCACCGTCCACACCACACGGCACACCGTCGACGTGAACGCGCCCGTCGACGCGGTGTACCCGATCATCGCCGACGTCACCCGCTGGCCGTACACGTTCGCTCCCACCGTCCACGTCGACCTGCTCGACCGGGACGACGACGGGCCGCAGCAACGTGAACGGCTGCGGCTCTGGGCCACCGCCAACGGGGTGGTGCGCTCCTGGATCTCTCGTCGGACACTGACACCGGCCGAGGGCCGGATCACGTTCCGGCAGGAGGTGTCGGCGGCGCCGGTGGCTTCGATGGGCGGCGAGTGGCTGCTCGAACAACTCGACGGCGGCACCCGGGTCGTCCTGCTGCACGACTACTCCGTCGTGGACGACGATCCCGACGCCGCCGCCTGGGTGGCGCGGGCCGTCGAGCACAACAGCACCGCCGAGCTGGCGGCGCTGCGCGCGGCGGCGGAGTCCGCCGATGACGGCACCCTGCTCTCCTTCGCCGACGAGGTGTACGTGGCCGCCCCGGCACCGGAGGTGTACGACTTCCTGTACCACGCCGACCGCTGGCGGGAGCGGTTGCCACACGTGGCCCGGGTGGAGCTGACCGAGGACGAGCCCGGCGTGCAGATCCTGGAGATGGACACCGTCGCGCCGGACGACAGTGTGCACACCACCCGGTCGGTGCGGGTCTGCTTCCCGTCCGACCGGATCGTCTACAAGCAGACGGTGCTGCCGCCGCTGCTCGCGGCGCACACCGGCACCTGGACGCTGCGCCCCGAGCGCGACGGTGTGGTCGCCACGTCGCACCACACGGTCGTGCTGCGCCCGGACCGGGTCGGCGCGCTGCTCGGCGACTCGGCGACCCTCGCCGACGCCCGGGACCTGGTCCGCCGCTCGCTGGGCACCAACAGCCGTCGCACGTTGGAGCAGGCACGTCGCCACCTGCAACCGGTGGCCGACTGATCGCGAGCTTTGCCGCGCGGCGCAGCGTGACGGGCGCGGCGGGCCGACCGGCCCGCCGCGCCCGTCACGCTGCTCAGACCCCGGTCGCCGTCCGGTTGACGTAGTCCAGCAGCGACCGTGGTGTGTCGCAGCTCTCGACCACCTCGTCCGGCAGCGTCACGGCGTACTCGCGGGAGATCCGGGAGACGGTCTCCAGCAGGGCGAGCGAGTCGAAACCCAGGTCGACGAAGGGGGTGTCCAGGATCTCGCGATCCAGGTCGACGGAGTCGTCCTCGCCGGCCGACGCGCGCAGGATGCGGCGCAGGTCGTCGAGGTGGAGCGGCTGGTCGGCGGTCATGGGCGTCCTTTCGGGTCGGTGTCGGTGCGGGTCACGGGGCGACGCGGCGGAGCACGGCGGCGGCGTTGAAGCCGCCCCGGCCCCGGGCCACCACCAGCACGCGGTGCAGCGGCAGTGACCGGGGCTCGCCGGTGACCAGGTCGATCGGGCAGTCGGGGGCGGGTGCGTCCACCCCGACGGTGTGCGGCGCGACGCCGTCGCGGATGGCGAGCAGCGCGGTGGCGAGATCCAGTGCGGCGGCACCGGCCTGGAGCCGGCCGACCGTGCTCTTGGGCGCGGTGACCGGCACCCGTCGTGGCCCGAACACCTCCGCCAGGTCGGCCGCCTCGGTCCGGTCGGCCACGCGGTCCCCGGCGCCGTCGGCGAAGACCAGGTCCACGTCTGCGGGCGTGATGCCGGCGTCGCGCAACGCGCCGGTGATCGCGCGGCGCAGCCCGGTCGCGGGCACACCCGCCGGGTCGAACGTCGCCGCGTAGCCGGCCAGTTCGCCGTAGACCCGGGCGCCCCGGGCCCGCGCGGACTCCGCGTCCTCCAGCACCAGGTGCGCGCCCCCCTCGCCGGGCACGGCACCGTCGGCGTCCACGTCGAACGGCAGGTACGCCCGACTTGGGTCGTCGCGGGTGCTGAACCCGCCGGTGCTGAGCCAACCGGCGAGGCCGAGCGGGCAGAGTGCGCCGTCGACGCCGCCGGTGAGCACCACCGGGGTGCCCCTACGGATCTGCCGTCGCGCGTGCCCGACCGCGTCGAGCCCGCCCGCGTGGTCGGTCACCAGGGCGGCCCCGGGCCCCCGCAGATTGTGCCGGATCGAGATCTGGCCCGAGTTGACCGCATAGAACCAGGCGAAGGACTGGTAGGCGCTGACGTGGCTGCCGCCCTTGCTCCAGAGGTTCTCCAGTTCCCGCTGCCCGAACTCGAAGCCGCCCATCGAGGAGGCGGTGGCCACGCCGACGTCGTACCGGACGCCCTCGACCGCCGGCACCCCGGCGTCGGTCAGGGCCTGCTCGGCCGCGTACAGGCTCAGTCGGGTCATCCGGTCGGTCTGGGGCAGCAGCCGTCCCGGCAGGTGCTCCTCGGCGACGAAGTCGGGCACCTCACCGGCGAGCCGCAGCGGGTAGCCGGTGGCGTCGAAGCGGGTGATCGACCGGATGCCGCTGTGCCCCCGCACGGTGGCCTGCCAGTACGCCTCGACGTCGAGACCGGTGGGTGCGGCCACGCCGAGGCCGGTGACGACCGGGGCGTTCACGCCGCCCGCCGATCGGGCCGGGCCAGCACCACCGCGCTCTGGAAGCCACCGAATCCGCTGCCGACGCTGAGCACCGTGTCGGTGCGGTGCTCGCGGGCGACGTTCGGCACGTAGTCGAGGTCGCACTCGGGGTCGGGTACGTGCAGGTTGGCCGTGGGCGGCACCAGGTGGTGCTCCATCGCCAGGGCGCAGGCCACCAGTTCCAACGCCCCGATCGCGCCGAGCGAGTGCCCGATCATGGACTTGATCGAGCTGACCGGCACCCGGTGGGCGTGTGCGCCGAGGCTGCGTTTGAAGGCCGCCGTCTCGTGCCGGTCGTTCTGCTTGGTGCTGGACCCGTGGGCGTTGACGTAGTCGACCTGCTCGGGAGCCAGGTGCGCCTCGGCCAGCGCCACCCGGATCGCCTCGGCCATCTCCACGCCGTCGGCGCGCAGCCCGGTCATGTGGTAGCCGTTGCAGCGGCTGCCGAAGCCGGCGACCTCGGCGTACACCGGGGCGCCCCGGCGGCGGGCGTGCTCCAGCTCCTCCAGGACCAGCACTCCGGCGCCCTCGCCGAGCACCAGGCCGTTGCGCGTCGAGTCGAAGGGACGCGACGCGTGTTCCGGGTCGTCGTTGCGCGGGCTGGTGGCCTTGATGGCGTCGAAGCAGGCCAGGGTGATCGGTGAGATCGGCGCGTCGGTGCCGCCGGTGACCACCACGTCGGCGCTGCCCTCACGGATCAGTTCGGCGCCGTGCCCGACCGCGTCGAGGCCGGAGGTGCAGCCGTCGGAGACCAGGGCGACGGGTCCCTGCGCGCCGACGACGTGTGCCACCTCGGCCGCCACCGCGCTGGGCACGAACCAGTCGTAGAGCTGCGGCACCGCGTACGTCGGGTCGACCAGCCAGGAGCGCCCGCCGTCGCTGAGCACGACGTACTCCCGCTCCATGCTGGTGGTGCAGCCGACCGCGCAGCCCAGCGACACCGCCACCCGGTGGCCCTCCTCGCCCGGCAGGTCGAGCCCGCTGTCCGCGACCGCCTCCCGGGCGGCGACCACGGCGAACTGCGTGGCCCGGTCCATCCGCCGGGCCTCCTGTGGACCGAGCCCGGCCTCGACCGGGTCGAAGTCGCACTCGGCGGCGATGCGCGAGCGGTAGGGCGACGGGTCGAAGGCGGTGATGCCCCGGGTTGCGGTGCGGCCTGAGGAGAGCAGGTCCCAGAACTGCTTGACGGTGCTACCACCCGGGGCGACGGCCCCGAGTCCGGTGACGACCACGCGACGGCTCATGCTCCGACGGTCGCAGCCGGTGCTCAAGCGACGGTCGAGCCCTCCTGGAAACGGAGGCCGCCCACGGCGGTGTGGGCCGTGGCGACGGCGACCAGGTCCGCGTCGCGGCTGCCGGCGTGTGCCGGGAGCGCGGCCAGTGCCACGCACCGGCCCTGCCGCACCGCCGGGTGGCGGCGGGCCAGCGCGGTGAGCCCGTGCGGCGCACCGGCCTCGACGAGCACCTGCGGCGCCGTGGCCAGCAGGGTGTCCAGCGCGGCGCCGAACTGGACCGGTGCGGCCGGTTGGGCGGCCCAGTAGGTCGGGTCGGTGGCCACCTCGGCGGTCATCAGGCGGCCGGTGTAGCAGGAGAACAGCGGCAGGCGCGGCGGGCGCAGCGGCAGCGTGCGCAGCAGCGGTTCGGCGCGCGCGGCGGCGACGGCGAGCGACGGACTGTGGAACGCGGTGGTCGACCTGGCCCGGCGGCAGGTCACGGCGTCGGCGCGCAGTCGCTGCTCGACGTGGGCCAGGGGCGTCTCCGGGCCGGCGAGCAGCAGTTGGCCCGGTCCGTTGACCGCGCCGACGACCACCCCGTCACCGAGGTACGGCCGCACCCGCTCGGGGGTGGCCGCGACGGCGAGCATGCCGCCGGGCGGGGCGTCGGCGAGGTGCCCGAGCCGGTCGCGGAGCACGCGTACCGCGTCGGGCAGGCTCAGCACGTCGGCGAGCGTCGCCGCCACCACCTCGCCGACGCTGTGGCCGAGCAGGGCCACCGGCTCCGGGCCGTCGTCGAGCAGCGTCCGCCCGAGTCCCCAGCCGATCGCGAAGAGCAGCGGCTGCGCGCGACGCAGGTCGTCCAGGGGCACGGCCGGGCGGTCGGTGAGCCAGTCGGCGCGGATCGCGTCGCCCTCCGGGCCCCAGAGCGCGAACACCTCGTCGACGTGGCGGCGGAAACCCGGGTGTCCGTGGTAGAGGCCGGTCGCCGTGCCGGGTCGTTGGGCGCCCTGGCCGGGGAAGAGCAGGGCCACGCGTCGGGTCGTGGGTGCAGACATGTCCCGACCGTCGCACCCGTCCCTTGAGGGCGGCTGAAGGCGTACCCGCTCGACGGGTTCTCGAGTCCCGGCCGAGCACGCCGCGCGACCGTGGCGGTACGCGACGGCGGTGCCGAGGCGAACCCCCGGCGCGCTCCGCGCCATCGCCCGCCCCACGACCGGCCGGCGATCCGCCGCCGGACCGACGCCACGAGCGACGATCCGGCGGCGGTGGACGGCCGGAGCCCGTCGCGATCCGGTGATCCGAGGGAGCGGCAGACAGATGCGATTCGACGGGGTCCGGGTGGCCGGCGTGGCCGCGTACGTGCCGGGGCGGACGCGGGTGGTCGACGCGGTGGCAGACGGCCGGTGCAGTCAACGGCTCGCGACGCAGACCGGCCTGCACGCGGTGAGCGTGTCGACCGAGGAGTCCGGTCCGGAACTGGCGGTACGCGCCGCCGAGCTGGCCGTGAAACGCTCCGGGCACACCCCGGACGAGGTGGCGCTGCTGTTGCACGCCACCGTCTACCACCAGGGACACGACGTGTGGGCGCCGGCGTCGTACATCCAGCGGATGGTGCTCGGCAACCGCTGCCCGGCGTTGGAGATCCGTCAGCTCTCCAACGGTGGACTCGCCGCCCTCGATCTGGCGGCGGCGTACCTCACCGCCGCGCCGCGACGTGCCGCGGCGCTGCTCACCACCGGGGACAGGTTCTGCGCGCCGGGCTTCGACCGGTGGAACAGCGACCCCGGCACGGTCTACGGCGACGCCGGTACGGCGCTGGTGCTCTCCCGGGACACCGGGTTCGCGCGTCTGCTGAGTCTGGTGACGGTCTCCGAGCCGGACCTGGAAGGGCTGCACCGTGGCGACGACCCGTTCGGTGTCGCGCCGTTGGCGCAGCGGCAACCGGTGGACCTGGAGGCGGTCAAGAAGGCGTTCGTCGCCCGCACCGGCGTGTCGTACAGCATCACCCGCGTGGTGGCGGGCCAGGCGGAGGCGGTGGACCGGGCGCTCGCCGAGGCCGGGCTGGCCTTCACCGACGTGGACCGGTACGTGTTGCCGCACTTCGGGTTGCGCCGGCTCACCTCGTCGTACCTGCGGCCGTGGCAGGTGGACCGGGCCGTCACCACCTGGGACTGGGCCAGCACGGTCGGCCACCTCGGGGCGGGCGACCAGTTCAGCGGCCTCGCGCATCTGGTGGAGACCGGGACGCTGCGCCCCGGCGAGCGGGTGCTGCTCGCCGGGGTCGGAGCGGGATACACGTGGACCTGTGCGGTGCTGGAGATCGACGAGGTGCCGGGATGGGCGGGGTGAGTCCCGGTGTGCCTCAGGCCGCCGGGTTCACCGTCGACCGTTCGACCCCGCTGGCCTCCAGATGCCACTTGGTCAGGATCCGGCGGTACGTGCCGTCGGCGATCAGCCGGTCCACCGCGGCCCGCAGCGGTTCGGCGAGACCGGCGCCCTTACTGGTGGCCAGGCCCACGTCGCGGCGGCCCAGCTCGCCGACGAAGCGCAGCCCGGGCTGCTGGCTCGCCGCGTAGCGCAGCACGCTGGAGGTGCTGACCAGGATGTCGACGTGGCCCTCCCGCAGGGCGAGGAAGTGCGCGGCGGCGTCGCTGTAGGTGCTGATCTTGTAGGGCTTGCCGGCGTCGACGCAGACCCGCTCCCGCTGGCGCAGGTCCTGCTCGAAGGTGCTGCCCACGCCGGTGCCGATGGTCAGCCCGCACAGCTGCGACACGTCGGTGACCTCCCGCAACGAGCTGTCGTCGCGGACCATGAAGCCGGTGCCGTCGGTGAGGTAGACGGTGAAGTCCAGCACCTTCTTGCGTTCCTCGGTGACGGCGAAGTTGGCGGTGCCGACGTCGAACCGGCCGGCGGTCAGCCCGGTCAGCAGCGACGCGCCGCTGACCTGCTCGCGGCTGACGGTCAGGCCGAGGACCCGGGCCGCCGCGTCGGCGATGTCGATGTCGACGCCGCGCGGCGGGCCGCCGTCCTGGGGGTGGAAGGCGATCGGCGGGGTACCCACCGCCGAGCCGACGGTCAACCGGCCCCGCTCACGGATCTCGGCCGGCAGCAGCGCCGCGATGTCGGGTGCGGCCTGCACCTGCGACACCACGTCCTGGGCGCCGAGGTCGGCGGGCGCCTCCCCGCCGGTGGGGGCCGGCGCGGCGTGGACGCACGCGGTCAGCAGGCCGAGCACGGCGGCCGCTGTCCCGGCGACCAGCCAGCGGGTGTGACGCGACAAGTACACGTTGTCTCCTAACGGTGGAGGATGGTGGCGAAGAACCGGGCGGTGCGCTCCTCGCGGGGGCGGTCGAGCATCTCGGCTGGTGGCCCCTGCTCGACGATGCGACCCCGGTCCATGAAGACGATCTCGTCGGCGACCTCGGCGGCGAAGCGCAGCTCGTGGGTGACGATCAGCATCGTCATGCCGCCCGCGGCGAGGTCGCGGACCACCGCGAGCACCTCGCCGATGAGTTCCGGGTCCAGCGCGCTGGTCGGCTCGTCGAAGAGCATCACCTTGGGACGCAGCGCCAGGGCGCGGGCGATGGCGACGCGCTGCTGTTCGCCGCCGGAGAGCTCGCGCGGGTAGGAACGCTCCTTGTGTGCCAGGCCGACGCGGTCCAGCAACTCGCGGGCGCGGGCGACCGCCGCGTCACGCGGCAGCCGCTGCACCGCGATGGGCGCCTCGACGAGGTTCTGCACGACGGTCAGGTGCGGGAACAGGTTCAGCGCCTGGAACACCATCCCGACCTCGGTACGGTGCCGGGCCAGCAGCCGTGGTGACGCCTCGACCAGTCGGCCGCGCCGCAGCACGTGGCCGACCGGACGGCCGTCGACCAGGACCATGCCGGCGTCGGCCCGTTCGAGGCGGTTGA
This sequence comes from Verrucosispora sp. NA02020, assembly GCF_013364215.1. NCBI lineage: Bacteria > Bacillati > Actinomycetota > Actinomycetes > Micromonosporales > Micromonosporaceae > Micromonospora > Verrucosispora sp. NA02020. The sequence goes on from NZ_CP054923.1 coordinate 1,247,910, forward strand.
CGCAGCGCAGCAGCGTGCTCTTGCCCGAGCCGGACGGGCCGACGACGCAGGTGACGGTCCCCCGGTCGACGGTGAGGTCCACGCCGTCGAGCACGGTGGTGGCGCCGAACGCCTTGCGGACGCCGACGAGCTGCACCATCGGCCGGAGCGGGTCGTCGTCGTGCACCGTGGCGCTCACCGTTCCACCCCCTCGGCGAGGGCGCGCAGGCGGGCGCGCAGCGGGAGACCGTTCCGGCCGCTGCCCCGCCCGAAGTAGCGTTCGAGGAGATATTGCAGTCCGCTGAGGATGGTGGTGAAGACCAGGTACCACAGCGTCGCCACGAGCAGCAGCGGAATCACCAGGTAGTTGCGGTTGTAGATCAGTTGGACCGAGAACAGCAGGTCCTGTCCGGCGATCACGCTCACCACCGAGGTGCCCTTGAGCAACGCGGCGGCCTGGTTCGCCGAGGGCGGCACGATGGCGCGCATCGCCGGTGGCAGCACGATCCGCCACAGCGTCCGCGTCCGCGACAGTCCCAGCGCCTGGGCCGCCTCGGTCTGCGACTTGTCCACCGACAACAGCCCGGCCCGCACGATCTCGCTGGCGTGCGCCGCCTCGTGCAGGGTCAGGCCGATGACCGCGGCGAGGAAGCCGTTGATCAGACCTCGGGTCTGCACGTCCAGCAGGGTCGGGCCGAACGGCACCTCGACGGTGATGCGGGGGTAGAGCAGCGAGATGTTGTACCAGAACAGGAGCTGCACCAGGATCGGCACGGACCGGAACAGCCAGGTGTACCCCCAGCTCACCGACTGCAACAGCAGGCTGCCGGAGAGCCGCATGACCGCCAGCAGCGTACCCAGGGCGAAGCCGCCGACCAGCGCGATCGCGGTGAGCAGGAGGGTGATCCGGAGCCCGTCGAGGATGACGTCGGCGGTGAGGTACTGGGCCACCACGTCCCACTGGAGTGCGGGGTTGCGGGCCAGGTTCTGGAGTGCGAACAGCAGCACCACCAGTCCGGCCAGCGCGGCGACCCGGCGGCTGCGCCGGTACGCGGGTGGGGCGGGCGGGGCGGTGAGGTAGGTGTCGGTCGGTACGACCGTGTGGGTGGTCACCGGTGGCCGTCAGAACCGGGGCAGCACGTGCGTGGCGAACAGCCGCAGGGAGCGGGCGGCCTGCTCGTACGGGACGTTGCCGGAGACCACCTGCAGGCTCAGCGTCACGTCGCCGAACCACTCGCGGATGTTCTCCACCGCCGCGATCACCTGCTCCGGTGAGCCGACGAGAGCCTTGCCGGCGGCGACCTGCCGGTCGAAGTCGCCCTTTCCGACCCGCTCCACGATCTTCTCGTAGCCGGGGTAGTCGGCGCTGCGGGTGTGCGCCCAGGCCGAGACCGCGTCGGCGAGCGTCCGGTGGGACTGCTCGGAGTAGCCGCGCCCGAGCCTGCGGGCCTCGTCGGGATCCTCCGCCAGGAACGCGTTGTAGCTCATGTGGACGTCCTCGTCGGTCGGGGTGACACCGTTCGCCGCCGCGGCCTTGCGGTACAGCGCCAGCACGTCCTGCACCTGTTCACGGGAGTTGATCGAGGGCACCAGCATCACGCCGTGGCCGTTGCGTCCGGCGGCCTCGGCCGACTCCGGCGACTTGGCGGTGGCCACCAGGATCCGGGGGTGCGGCTGTTGCACCGGTCGGGGCAGCAGGGTGACCGGGCCGAAGCGGTGGAACCGGCCCTCCCACACCGCGTTCTCGGTGGTCCAGAGCAGTGTGCAGGCGGCCACCCCCTCGTCGAAGCGGGCCCGGCTCTCGTCCAGCGGAATCCCGAACGCGTGGAACTCGTCGGGCAGGAACGCCCGGCCGAAGCCGACGTCGAGCCGGCCGTCGGAGATGCCGTCGAGCATCGCGAGTTTGCCGGCGAGCTTCACCGGGTGGGTGAAGGCGGGCAGCACCGCGCCGGTGACCAGGCGGATCCGCCGGGTCCGGGCGGCCGCGGCGGCGAGGAACGTGACCGGGTCCGGGCTGTAGCCGCCGTACGGGGAGAAATAGTGCTCGACGGTCTTGACGTGGTGGAAGCCCAACTCGTCGGCCAGCTCCGCCAGCCGCAGGCTCTCGGAGAAGTACTGCCCGGCCGGTTTGTCCTGCGGGCCGACGGTCGGGAACAGGTTGATGCCGAACTTCATGCCAGCTCCCTCGGGTTCGGACGGGCCACGACCGGTGCGACCGTGGCGGCGTCGGACCAGGCGCGGTACGTCCCGCGCCGGTACAGCAGTGGGGCGTGCCCGGTCACCGTGACCGCCTCGACCAGGCCGACGACCACGGTGTGGTCACCGAGCGGCACCGCGTGCCGCACCGTGCACTCGGCGTGGGCGGCGGCCGCGTCGTCGAGCCGTGGCGCGCCCCGGGCGCCCGGAGACCCCGTCCAGGGGACGTCGGTGAACTTGTCCGCTCCGCTGCCGGCGAACCGGGCGGCGAGGTCGCGCCGGTGTCCGGCGAGGTAGTTGACCGTGAAGGCGCCGCTGCGCAGGATGCGCGGCAGGGTGCGGGACCGTTCGTCCAGGCACACCAGCAGCAGCGGCGGGTCCAGCGACACCTCGCACACCGCGCTGGTGGTCAGCCCGGCCGGTTCGTCGCCGTCCAGGGTGGTCACCACCGCCACGACGCCGGGTACCGTGCCGAACAGCGCCCGGAACGTGGACGCGTCGACCGCCATGCGTACCCCTCCCACCCGCGCCTCGGTGCGCGGCCGGCCCGCGCTCCGCCGACACTGGCGGTCCTCGCTAGAGGCCAGGTACACCGGCGCTGGAGAGATCGACACCGGCCTCCGTGAGGCGGCGGCGCAGCAGGGCGGTCGCGTTTCGGTGCAGCGGGAAGTCCGATCCCGGCGGCAGGACTCCGCTGCCCTCCAGCAGCCGCACCACCCGGGCGGTGACGACGCAGAACCGGAACGCCGCGTCGACCTCGTGGTACTCCAGGTGTTCCAGCGGGCGGCCCAGCAGCCGGGCGTAGTACGCCACCGTCTCGGCCCGGGTCGGCAGGCCGGGCAGGCGCGCGGCGCCGATGCCGGTGCTCAGGAAGCGGTCCATGTGCAGGAACCAGGCGAGGTCGCTCTCCGGGCGGCCGACGTCGACCAGTTCCCAGTCGAGCAGGGCGGCGGGCCGGTCCCCGGCGAAGACGATGTTGCCGAGCCGGGCGTCGCCCCACAGCGGTGTGGGCACGGCCGGTGCCGGTGGCCGGTGGGCGCGCAGCCACGCCACCGCCGCCGTGACGGCCGGGTTGTCGACGGCACCGAAGTGATCCAGGTGTCCGGCATAGAACTCCGGGTCGCCGGAGGGCGCGGCGGTGACCGGCAGGGTCGCCGGATCGAGACGGTGCAGCCGGCCCATCGCCGCGAGCGCCCGCCACCACACCGCCCGCTGCCGGGCCGGCGAGGCGTCGGCGAGCCATCCCTGCCGGTGGTACGACGGCAGGTCCGCCGGCACCTCCCCGGCGACGCGGGCCATCACCACGAACGGCGCGCCCAGCGGTTGCGGGTCGGGTTCGTGGCCGAGCACCGGTGCCACCGGTACGGCGGTGTCGGCGAGCGCCACCTGCACCGCGATCTGTTCCCGCCAGCGCAGGTCGGGGAAGATGCGGTGCCCGGTCGGGGCGACCCGTACCGCGAGGGGCACGGTGCGCTCCCGGCCGTGCTCGCGCCACCTGGCGTCACAGAGCAGGATCTCGGCGGAGAAGCCGGCGGTGGGAGGTACGGTCACCGGCCCCACCACCACGTCGCGCACGGGCAGGGCGTCCCGCAGCCACTGCGCGAGCCGGGTACGGGTCAGTTCGGAATCACGCTGCACGGGTATCGGCACGGACGTCTCCGATCAGGATGTGCCACCGGGTGGTGTGGGTACGAGGAAGGGCCGCCGACCGGCGTCGAGCGCGCAGAGCGCGTCCAGGCTGAGCACCGGCGCGGCGGGCGGGGGCGGATCGAGCCATCCGGCGCCGGTGCGGACGGCCTGGTGGAGTCGCCGGAGCGGTGCCGACGGCGGGACACCGAGGTCGCGGCGCAGTGCGGCGGCGAGTCGTTCGTAGACCCGTACCGCGTCGGCCTGCCGACCGCTGCGGTGCAACGCGGTGATCAGGCTGGCGTGGATCGGCTCGCTGAGGGGATGCCGACCGGCCAGGGCGGTGGCCGTGGGCACCACCTGCCGGTGCCGGCCGCAGCGCAGCTCCGCCTCCAGGTACCGCTCGACCAGCAGCAGCCGCCACTGGTCGAGGTGACCGGCGATCTGCTGGGCGACGGGACCGGTGCGGACGTCGGCGAGCACCGCGCCGCGCCACAGCGCGAGCGCCTCGCGCCACGATCGGGCGGCGCGGGTCGGGTCGCCGGCCGCGGCCCGCTCCTCCCCCTCCCGTACCCGCGTGTGGACCACGCCGAGGTCGGTGTCGAGCGGGTCGACGCGCAGGCGGTAGCCGTGCCCGCAGGTGACCACCCGCGCCGGCACGTCGGCGTGTGCCAGGACCCGGCGCAGGTGCATGACGTACGTCTGCAGGGTGGTCGCCGCGCTGCGCGGCGGATGGTCGTGCCACAGCTCCCGCATGCAGGTGGCGGCCGGCACCACCTGGTCGGCGCGCAGCACCAGCAGGCCGAGCAGTTGTCGTTGCTTGGGCGCGGTGGGGCCGGCGTCACCGTCGGGGCCACCGACCCGCAGGCCACCCAGGACGTCGATGGTCATCGCCGGACCTCCCGGTCGAGACGGCTTCTCCAGCCGGAACCGAGCCCGGTTGGGCTCACTGGGGGCGGTGACCCCGCGGTGCGACCGGAGGTGAGATGACGGACCAGCCAGGAGCCACGCTGGTGCCGGTGGCACCGGACGTGTACGCGTACGTCCAGCGGCCGGGCGGCTGGTGTGTCGGTAACGCCGGCATCGTCGTCGGCACCGACCGGGTCGTGGTGGTGGACACCGCCGCCACCCGCGATCGGGCCCGGGCACTGCTCGCGCAGGTACGCCGGGTCGCGCCGGACCGTCCGCAGGTGGTGGTGAACACCCACCATCACGGTGACCACGTCTTCGGCAACTGCGTCTTCCCGGCCGACGCCGAGATCGTGGCGCACGACCTGGCGCACGCCGAGATGGCGCGGACCGGGCTGGCCATGCGCGAACTCTGGCCCGACGTGGACTGGTCCGGGATCCGGCTGCGCCTGCCCGACGTGACGCTGCGCGAGCAGCTCACCCTGGACCCCGGCGGGGTACGCGTCGAGCTGATGCACGTGGGTCCCGCGCACACCACCAACGACGTGGTGGTGTGGCTGCCGCAGCGGCGGGTGCTGTTCGCCGGGGACGTCGTCTTCTCGGGACGGACGCCCTTCGTGCTGATGGGATCGGTGACCGGGTCGCTGGACGCGCTGGCACGGCTCCGGGCGCTGCGACCCCGGGTGGTGGTGTCCGGGCACGGTGAGGTCACCGGGCCGGAGGTCCTCGACGACACCGAGGCGTACCTGCGCTGGCTGCGGGGGCTGGCCCGGCGGGGCCTCGCCGACCGGCTGCCCGCGTTGGCGGCGGCCCGGAGCGCCACCGGGCATCCGTTCGCCCACCTGCCGGAGGCGGAGCGGCTCGTCGCCAACCTGCACCGGGCGTACGCGGAGGAACGCGGCGAGGTGCCCGGGGCGTACCTGCCGTCGCGGCCGGTCGTCCGGGAGATGGTCCACCTGCACGGCGGCCCGCTCGTCACGTCGGTGTAGCGGTGGACGACGGTCGGTGCGCTGCACCGGCCACGACAGGACCGGACCGGTGGTCCGGCAGACGCGGAAGGGAGTTCTCATGGTCCTCAAGGGAAAGGTCGCGGTGGTCACCGGCGGCACGGCCGGCCTGGGCAGGGTCATCGCACGGGCACTCACCGACGCCGGCGCCACGGTGGTGTCCGCGTCGCGTGGCGCACCGGAGGACGGGGACCGGTTCCCGGTCGACGTGACCGACCGGGCCTCCGTCGACGCGCTGGTGGCCGGCGTGCAGGACCGGTACGGCGGGTTGGACATCCTGGTCGCCAACGCCGGGATCAGCCGACCCGGTCCGCTGGTCGGCCTGCCGGTGTCGCAGTGGGACGAGGTGCTCGCCACCAATCTCACCGGCGTGCTGCACTGCGTACAGGCCGCCGCGCCCCTGCTGCGGGCCTCCGGTGCCGGACGGGTCGTCACGGTCAGCTCGTTGCTGGCCCGGCGGCCGATCGTGGGGGCCGGCGCGTACAGCGTGTCGAAGGCGGCGATCGAGACGCTGACCCGGGTTCTCGCCGCCGAGTTGGGCGGCGACGGCGTCACCGTGAACGCCGTCGCACCCGGCGTCGTCGACGAGGGCATGGGTCGCCAGATCCTGGCCAACGAACGGCTCTGGGGTCGGCTGCGCGGATCGCTGGCGTCGGGCCGGGCCGCGACCGGTGACGAGGTGGCCCGGGCGGTGCTCTTCCTCGCCTCGCCGGACAGCTCGTACGTCAACGGGCACGTGCTGCACGTCGACGGCGGTCTGGACTACTAGCCCGGACGCCGTGCGGCGGCGGTCCGGACCGGACCGCCGCCCCGGCTCAGGTCCCGTCATGGGCGACGTGGCGACGGCGGACGAACCAGCCGTCGCCGCGCCGTTCCAGGACGTCCTCGGCGGTGGTGCTGAGGTACACCCGCGCCTCGCCACCGCCGCGCGAGGTCTCGAACACCGTCGCGTAGTAGCGGGTCCGCACCGTGTCCTCGCCCGCCGGTTCGGCCGTCACGGCGCCGTACCAGTGCCGGCGGATGAGCCCACGCTCGGCGATGCTGTCCATTCCGCGGCGCATGGAGGCGGCGATCGCGGACCGGCCCCGGCGCGGTTCGGGCTTGACGTTCTGCGCGAACTCGCCGTCCTCGGTGAACTGGTCCGCCCACTCCTCCGCCCGACCCTCGTCGAGGAGCTGGAAGTGCCGGGCGTAGAACTGCAGGATCTCGGCGTACGTGCGGGCGTCGATGACGGGCGGGCGGGTGCGGGCGGGCTCGGTGACCGGCATGGCTGCCTCCTTCGCGACGGTGACGGTGGTCAGTTGACGAGCAGGTGGTGCACACTGCGGTCGGCGGACGACCCGACGGGCAGGTCCAGGGCGGGTTCGGCGCGCAGCACGGCCCGTTCCAGGCGTTGTAGTCGCCGTGACGGCTCCAGCCCGAACCGCTCACCGAGCGTGGTGCGCAGGTGCCGCAGCTCGGCCAGCGCCTCGGTGGTACGGCCACTGCGGTACAGCGCCAGCACCAGTTGGGCGCAGAGGTTCTCGTGGGTGGGATGCCGGCGTACCAGTGTGCGCAGCTCGCCCAGCAGCTCGCGGTGCCGACCGATCCGCAGGTCGGCCTCGACCCGCTCCTCCTGCACCGCGAGGTGCACCTCGCGCAGGCCGTCGAGACGACCCCGCAGGATCGGACCGGCCTGCACGTCGACCAGGGCCGGGCCGCGCCACATGTCCAGCGCCGCGCGCAGCAGCCGGGCCGCCTCCGGGTACCGGCCGGCGGCGAGCGCCTCGCTGCCGTCGCCGGCCACCCGCTGGAAGTCCTCCAGGTCCAGCTCGCCCGGCTCCAGGTGCAGGGCGTAGCCGCGTTCCCGGGTGACGATGCGACCGCCGTGGCGCGGCTCCGCCTCCAGGCGCAGCACCCGGCGCAGGTTCATCACGTACGTCTGGAGTGTGGAGTGCGCGCTGTGCGGTGGTTGCTCACCCCACAGCTCGTCGACACAGTCGTCGATGGTGACGACGGTGTTGGCGTGCAGGAGCAGGAGTGCGAGTAACTGCCGTTGCTTCGGCGCGCTGGGCAGTCGCCCCGGCATCATGGTCAACGGACCCAACACCTTGAACCGCATGTCTCCCCCTTGTCGCGCGATGTCGCAGCGACCAGGACTATGCCGAGGAGCCCTTTCGATCCCCTTACCGCCGGGCGCTCCCCAGTTCACTGACCTCCTAAAACCTACTGAAAAGATAGGCTTTCCCGAGGGGTCGGATGTAAGGAGGGGTCCCCTGCTATACACCAGGCGATAGCAGGGGACCCCTCCTTACATCCGGGGGGCGGCGGCGAGCAGCGTGCGGGTGTACGGGTGGCGGGGCGCGGCGGTGACCTGCGCGGTCGCGCCCTGCTCGACGATGCGGCCCTGGTGCATGACCGCGATCCGGTCGGCGAGCTGCCGGACGACGGCGAGATCGTGGGAGATGAACAGGCAGGCCAGCCCCAGGTGGTCACGAAGGTCGCAGATCAGGTTGAGGACCTTCGCCTGCACCGACACGTCGAGCGCGGTGACCGGTTCGTCGCAGACCAGCAGGCGGGGACCGAGCGCCAACGCCCGGGCGATCGCCACGCGTTGCCGCTGCCCGCCGGAGAGGTCGCGGGGTCGGCGGTCACCCGCCGGTGGGTCCAGCCCGACGAGGTCCAGCAGCTCGGCGACCCGCGCGGCCCGGGACCGGGCGTCGCCGATCCGGTGGATGTGCAGCGGCTCCGCCACCGCCTGCCGCGCCGTCTGGCGAGGGCTGAGGGTCAGGTAGGGGTCCTGGAAGACCATCTGGATCTGCCGCCGGTGCGCGCGCAGCTCCCGACCGCGCAGCCCGTGCACGTCCACCCCGCCGAACCGGACCACACCCGTGTGCGGCCGGTGCAGGCCGGTGATCACGCGGGCGAGTGTCGTCTTGCCGCATCCCGACTCGCCGACGAGTCCGACGATCTCCCCCGCGTCGACCCGGAGCGTGACCTCCTCGACCACCCGAGGGACTGCGCGGGAGCCGGAGTAGCCGGCGCTGACCTGGTCCACCCGCAGCATCGGTCAGCCACCGTCCCGCTCACCGACGGCGGCCGGCAGCTCGGCGCGGCCGGGCGCCCGCAGGCACGCCGACCGGTGCCCGGTCCGTGGGTCCACCGTCACCGGTACGGGTGTCTCGTGGGCGCAGGCGGGCACCGCGATCGGGCACCGGGGCGCGAACGCACAGCCCGGCGCGTCGTCCGGGCCGGCACCGGAGCGCCCCGGCATGGTGCGGAAACGGGTGCCGGGTGCCGCTCCCGGTCGGGGCACGGCGTCGAGCAGACCACGGGTGTACGGGTGGGCGGGGTCACCGGTCACGGCGTCGAGCGGTCCGGACTCGACGATCCGGCCGGCGTAGACGACGGCGACCCGGTCGGCCAGCCGGGTCACCACGGCCAGGTCGTGACTGACGATGATCATGGACACGTCCAGCTCCTCGCGGAGGCGGGCCAGCAGGTCGAGCAGGTGGTACTGCACGGTGACGTCCAGGGCGGAGGTGGGTTCGTCGGCGACCAGCAGGGCGGGTCGCCCGGCGAGGGCGACAGCGATCTGCGCGCGTTGCCGCATCCCACCGGAGAGCTGGTGCGGATGGCGCCGGGCGACGGTGGCCGGGTCGGTCAGGCCCGCCAGGCGCAGCAGGTCCTCGGTGACGCGGCGGGTCGCCGCCCGGCCGCCACCGCGACCGGCGTTGCGGACGGCCTCGTCGACGTGCGCGCCGATGGTCCGCAACGGGTTGAGAGTGGCGAGGCTGTCCTGGAAGACCACGCCCACCCGGCGGCCGTGGAGTCGGCGGCGGGCGGACGGGGCGAGGCCGACGAGGTCGTGGACGTCGGGTCCGATCCGCAGCATCGCCGAGCCGGAGACGGTCGCGCTCGGGTCCAGCAGGCCGAACGGGGCCAGCGCCGAGGTGGTCTTGCCGCTGCCGCTCTCGCCGACGATCGCCAGGATCTCGCCCCGGGCCACCTCGTAGTCGACTCCCGCGACGACCCGACGCCGCCCGCCGCCGGACGGATAGCTGACCACGAGGTCGCGAACCCGTAGTAGGCCACCGTCCCGCACGCCGCGAACCGCGTCGTCGCCCGAAGCGGAAGGTCCGCCCGCAGCGTGAGGTCCGTCCGCAGCGGAAGGACCGCCCGCAGCGGAAGGACCGCCCGCAGCGTGAGGTCCGCCCGGAGCGGAAGGACCGCCGGCACCGGGAGAACCGCCGGCAGCCACGGCGTCACCGGGAGCGGGAGCCCCGGCGGGAACGGGAGGTCCGCCGGGAGCAGGGGACGCGTCGGCCGACGCCGGACGTCGGGCTCGCGGGCGCGTCGGGAGCACCCACCGCAGGATCGAGGGGCGTTCGTCGCCGGCCGCCAGGCGCTCGCCGAGCAGGTTGCTGGCGAGCACGATCGCGGTGATCGCGATGCCCGGCGGGTACGCCAGCCACCAGGCCGAGCCCAGATGCGGTCGCCCCTCGACGAGCATCTGGCCCCACTCGGCGTGCGGTGGCGGGATGCCCAGGCCGAGGAAGCTCAACGTGGCCACGCCGAGCACGATGGCGCCGACGTCGGTGCTGGCGTAGACCAGGCACGGGCCGAGCGCGGGCGGCAGCAGGTGCCGGCCGAGGATGCGGGCGGGTCCGGCGCCGAGCAGCCGCAGGGCGTCCAGGTGCGGGCTGTCGCGCAGACCGGCGACCCGGGCGCGGGCGATGCGGGCGTACGGGGACCAGGCCCACAACGACATCGCGATGACGAGATTCTCCATGCCCGCACCGCGTACGCCGACGACGGCCAGCGCCACCAGCATGCCGGGCAGCGAGACGGCCATGTCGACGATCCGGGCCACGATCCGGTCGACCCGGCCGCCCAGGTACCCGGCGATCGTGCCGACCACCACTCCGACGGTCACCGAGATCGCCAGGACCGCCGCGGTGACGGTGAGGGAGATCCGCGCGCCGTGCAGGATCCGGCTGAGCTGGTCGCGACCGAGCTGGTCGGTGCCGAGCAGGTGCTCGGTCGACGGGGGCAGCAGGCTCGCGGCCAGGTCGTTGGCGGTCGGGTCGGCCGGAGCGAGCAGCGGCGCCAGCAGTCCGACGACCGCGAACACCAGCAGCGGCAGCGCCACCATCGCGGTCCGCAGGTGTCCGGTGATCCTCGGGAGGCGGCTCATGTCGGCTCTCCCCGGACGGCCGGGACGCGACGGGTCCCGGGTGGGCCGACGGTGCGGCGCGATCGCGGGTCGACGAGCCCCTGCACCACGTCGGCGAGCCGGTTGGCCAGGATGAACCCGCCGCCGAGCAGGAGCGCGCTGGCCTGGAGTGCCGGTACGTCGCGGGCGGCGGCGGCCCGGACGAAGTAGGCGCCGAGGCCGGGCCAGCCGAAGATCTGTTCCACCACGACCGTGCCCACCAGCAGGGTGCCGATGGTGAAGCCGGCGACCGACAGGATCGGCCCGGCGGCGTTGGGCAGGCCGTCCCGGAACACGATGGACAGCGGTGAGCTTCCCCGGGCCTGTGCGGCCAGCACGTACGGCCGGTCGAGCGCCTCGCGCAGCGTCACGGCCACCACCCGGCTGAGGACACCGGCCGCCGGCAGTCCGAGCACCGCCATCGGCATCACCCAGGTCGCCGGACCCGCCATGCCCGAGGTGGGCACCAGGCCCAGGCGGAGCGCCAGCAGCAGCACGAGCAGGTAGCTGAGCCAGAACGCCGGTACGGAGGTGGCCAGCAGCGCCCCGACGCGCAGAGTGCCGCGCAGTGGGCCGCGACGCAGCACCGCCCCGGCGACACCGACCACCACCCCCACCGTCAGGGCGACCACCGTGGAGCCGGCCACCAGGCCGAGGGTCACGCCGATCCGGTCGGCGATCTCGGGTCCGATCGGTGTGTCGGTGCGCAGCGACACACCGAAGTCCCCGGTGACGGCGTCGCGCAGCCACCGCGCGTACCGCACCGGCGCCGGGGCGTCCATGCCCAGTTCGACGCGGACGGCCTCGACCTGTTCGGGGGTGGCCGGGCGGCCGGCCCGGGTCGCCGCGAGCATCGCCGCCGCGTCGCCCCGGGCCAGCAGGACGAGGGCGAAGGTGCCGGCGGAGAGCGCGAGGAGTACGCCGACGGTGTCGACGGTCCACCGTGCGACCCGACCGCCGACGCGGCGCAGCCACCCGGCCCCGGTCACCCGAGGCTGACCCCGGTCAGTTCGAGGTCCACGTCGCTGGGCGGCACGGCGAAGCCCCGCACCCGGTCGCGGACCGCCCACAGGCGCGGCCGGTACGCCAGCGGCACGAACCCGACGTCGGCGGCGACCGCGTCGTACAGGTTCTGGTGGGCCGCCGCGCGGGACGCGGGGTCGCGGGCGTACAGCGCCTTGTCCACCAGGTCCTCGGTCTGCGGGGTGACCCACAGCGGGGCCCTCGCACCGCTGGTGAACAGCGACACGATCGAGCTGGACGGGTCGTACGGTGCGCCGAGGGTCTCGAAGAACGTCAGGTCGTAGCGGCCCTCGGCCCGCTCGTCGTAGTAGGTGGCGGCGTCGACCGGGGCGATCTCCACGGTGATGCCCACCTCGGTGAGGGCGGCGGCGATCGCCGAGGCCATGGTGCGGGGGTCGAGTTGGCCCTCGGCGGGGGTGGCGGGGACGAGCAGCCGCAGGGCGAGCGGCGTGCCGTTCTTGGCGCGGGTGTCGCCGTCGCGGGCGTATCCGGCGGCGTCCAGGACCCGGTTCGCCGCCGCCTGGTCGAATCCGATCGGCAGGTCGGTGCCGGAGTCCGGCACGTCGGGCGGGAACACCCGCCGGGCCGGCTCGGCGTAGTCCAGCAGCAGTGTCCTCGCCAGGGAGGTGGTGTCGACGGCCCGGCTCACGGCCTCCCGGACGGCCCGGTCGCCGGCCGGACCGTCCGGGTTGAACCCGAGCATGATGGAGACGTCCGGCGCGCCGGTGAGCAGCGTGACGTCGTCGCGTTCACCGAGGGCCCTGGCCTCGATCGGGGTGATCGGCGCGAGGTAGGCGCCGCCGATCAGGTCGATCTCGCCGTTGGTGAGGGCGTCGGCGCGCGCCTGGGAGTCCGGGATGACGCGGAACTCCAGCCGCTCCAACTCGGGTCGGCTGCCCCAGTAGTCGTCGTTGCGGGTCAGCACCGCACCGGTGGCGCTGGTCGAGTCCAGTTTCCACGCGCCGGTGCCGACCGGCTGCCCGAACGTGCCGTCGGCGGCCAGCGACGCCGGGCTGAGCAGCCGGACGGGACGGACGATCGACAGTTCCTGGAGCAGTGGCTCGTACGGTTCGGCGAGGGTGAGACGGACGGTGTCCGGGTCGGGGGCCTCGACCGTGGTGATCACCCGGGACGCGCGGAAGAAGGAGAACCGTTCGTTGCCCACCCAGCGGTCGAAGTTCCACTTGACGGCGGCGGCGTCGACCGGCGTTCCGTCGGTGAAGCGGACGCCGTCGCGCAGGTCGAACGTGACCTGCCGGCCGTCCTCGGCGACGGTCCAGGACTGCGCCAGCCCCGGTTCCAACGCTCCGTCCCGGCCGTAGGTCACCAGCGGCTCGTAGAGGGCGTCGAGCAGCAGGAAGTTGCCGGTGAACGCGTGCGGGTCCAGCGCGCCGGACTCGGCGCTCAGTGCGATGCGCAGGGTGGTCGACGAGGCGGTGTCGTCGGCACCGGCACCGCAGGCGCTGGTCAGCGCCAGCGACACGGCAAGGGCGGCAACGAGCGGACGGGGTCGCGGCACGAGTTCTCCCGGGGTGCGTCAGCCGGCGGCATTGCGGTGGCCGCTCGATAGGTCTAGTCGGCGAGGCGGCGTACCTGGTTCCCGCGACGTCACCGTGGACCGGCGGCTCGGGACCCGGCCGTCGCGTCCCGGCGACGCCGGACCAGCGCGCGTCCGCCCAGCAGGAGCGACGGAAGCAGTACGCACTGGGCCGCCACGGCCAGCCAGAACCCCGGCAGCAGCCCGGCCGCCTCGAAGGCCCCGTACGCGTTGCCGCCGACCACCCCGCTGAGGAAGGAGCCGACGCCGACGGCCAACCGCTGCTGGCCGAAGACCACCGTGGCGGACCGGCGCGACCGGGCCAGCGCCTCCAGGTCGTTCTTGAGGAACAGCACGGCGTTGCCGAGGCTGATCACGGTCACCCCGACCAGGAGGCTCGACCAGTGGCCGGCGGCGAAGGCGACCATCCCGACCGCCAGGCAGCCGAAGCCGACGGCCATCGCCGGCCGGTACGCCATCCGCCCGACCCGCTCGGCCACCAGCGGCTGGGCGAGGGCCAGGCCGAGGGAGTACCCCATCATGGCGGCCCCGAAGACCAGGGTGGCCACCCGTCCCTGCGCATAGCTGGAGAGGTACTGATAGAACTGCATGTAGAGATAAATGGAGAGCGCGGTCACGGCGAACGGCAACACCGCCACACCGGACAGCACCCGCCGGAACGGCTCCACCGGCACGACCGGCGCGCCCGACGGCTCGCGGGGCAGGAACAGGTGCCCGAGCGCCAGACCGGCGTAGAGCGCCGTGACGACGGTGAACATCGCCCCGGGGTACCGGATGAGCAGTGCTCCGACCACCGGTCCGAGGGCGATGCCGAGGTTCCCGGCGGCGTTGCCGGCGGAGACCAGGCGGGGCCGGGCCTCCGGGACGACGCCGTGCACCAGATATCCCCGGTACGCCGGTGAGTAGAGCGCGCCGCCGGCCGAGATCAGCACCAGACCGGCGACGGTGAGCCCCGGCCGCCCCTCCCCCGCCAGGAACCCGCATCCGCCCAGCGTGTACAGCACCGTCGCGCCGCGCAGGCACCGTTGCAGGCCGATCCGCTCGGCCAGTGCGGCGGTGACCGGTGCGCTGGCGAACTGCACCAGGGTCGCCACCCCGAGCAGTACGCCGATCTGCCCCATGCCCAGACCCATCCGCTCGCGCAGCAGCACCGCGAGGTACGGATAGATCGAGAACGAGCCGACGTTGACCAGCAGGCCGCTCGCCAGCACCGCCCACTGAGCGCCGCTGAAGGACCGCGCCGCCCCGCTCCCGGGCATCCCGCTCCCCCGCCTTCGCCGTCCGGCACCGCAACCGCTGTCGATCGCCTCCACGTACCGCGTCGTCCGACGGGCCGGTCGAGTTCCCGGCGTTCCGTCCGGTGACAGTTAAGCTCGGACGGTCCAGGTTGGTGGGATCGCAAGGAAGGCAGCGATGCCGAAGGTCGTCGCGCTGCGGCGCTATCCGCTCAAGAGCGCACGGGCCGAGATCCTGCCGGAGGTCGACGTCGAACCGGCCGGCCTGCGGGGTGACCGGGTGTGGGCGTGCGTCGACGGACAGGACGCGACCATCGGCAGCGCCAAACACCCGCGACGGTGGGGACGCCTGCTCGACGTCGGTGCGACGCTGCGCGACGGCGATCCCGAACCGACGCTGACACTGCACGTCGACGGCCGCGAGGTGCGGGCCGGCACCGCCGAGGCGGAGGCGGCGCTCGGTCATCATCTCGGCCGCCCGGTGCGACTGATCCGGGAGGTGCCGTCCGACCCGACACTGCACCGGACCCTGCCGCAGGACGCGGGCATGGTGCCGCAGTGGATGGACGACGTACCTCCCGGCCAGGACACCGTCACGGCGCTCGCCGGAGCACAGCCGGGTGGACGCTTCGTCGACTTCGGTGCCGTACACCTGGTGACCACCGGCGCGTTGTCCACGTTGGGCGCACGCACCGGCGGAGCCGGCGCGGTCGCGGCACGTTTCCGACCGAACCTGGTGCTCGACGCGCCCGGTGATCCCGAGCCGGGTCAGGAACTTCGCCTCGGTGACGTCCTGCTCCGGGTGGTCGTGCCCACGCCCCGGTGCGTCGTCCCCGGGCTCGCCCAGGCGGACGTACCCGCCGATCGCGGCGTCCTGAGCGCGCTGGCCCGGCACTACCGCGTCCCCGTGGCCGGGTTGGGCCAGGCGGCCTGCTTCGGTGTCTACGCCGAGGTGGTCGAGCCCGGACGGCTACGCACCGGCCAGCACGTGCACTGACCTGCGCATCGCCGCAAGGGTGGTCTGCGGCCGGTCTGTGCCGCGCGGGCTCCGGTGGACGGCGGTCAGGCGAGGCGCTGGTAGACGACGAGCGGGTTGCCGCCCGGGTCGACGACGACCGCCCGTCGCTCGTGCGGGCCCACTACGACGTCGCCCGCCGTGCCGCCTGCGGCCGTCACCTGCGCGAGGCAGGCGTCCAGGTCGTCGACCTGGATACTGAGCAGGGTCCGGCCGGCGACGGGTTGCTGTGACGCGTCGGCCAGTCCGACGGTCACCGTGCCGTCGGTGAGCGCGGCGTACCGGTCGCCGTCCCGGAAGCGGACGGTCAGCCCGAGACGGGTGTAGAAGTCGAGCTGGGCGTCCAGCTCGTCGGCGGGGACGATCACGTGTCCGATCTTCATGTGCGGAACCTCGGCATGACCTCGCGGGCGAAACGTTCGACGATCCGCATCGAGTCCTCGATGGGCTGGCCGAGCCACTGCGCGCGGAAGACGAAGTGGTTGAATCCGGCGTCGGCGAAGTCCTGCACCTTCGCGGCGATGTCGTCGGGGGACCCGAAGAAGAGTGCCCGCTCCTTGATGGCCTCCCACTGGGATTCGAAGAAGTCCATGCCGTACTGCACGTACTCGCCGTAGGAGCGACGGACCGCGTCACCGGCGAGGGCGTACGCGTCGTCGAAGGAGTCGGCGACGCAGAGGTCACGGTGGATCGGGAAGACCGCGCCCTCCTCGCTGAAGCCGGCCGCCCGGCGCTGTTCGCGGTAGTCGGCGAGGTTGCCGACGGCCCAGTTGCGCCGGACGTTGGACGGGGCCAGCCAGGGCAGTCCCTGACGGGCGATCCGGGCGATGCCGGTGGGGCCGTTGGCACCGACCCAGACCGGCGGGTGCGGCTGCTGGACGGGCAGCACGCTGCACCGTACGCCGTCGAGGGTGAAGTGCCGGCCCTCGTGGTGGACGGTCTCGCCGGTCCAGAGCCGCTGCATCACCGCGAGCGCCTCGTTCATCCGGGAGACCCGGGTGCGCCGGTCGATGCCGAACGAGTCGAACTCCACCTCGCGGTAACCGGCGCCGATGCCGAGGACGAAGCGGCCGCCGGACATCTGGTCGATGGTGGCGATCTCCTCGGCCCAGTGCACCGGGTGCCCCAACGGCAGGATGAGGATCCCGGTGCCCAGCTCCATCGTGCCGGAGTGGTCGATCAACCGGCTCAGCAGCGGCAACGGCTGGGGGGTCCGCAGCGACGACAGGTAGTGGTGGATGCCGTAGACCGAGTCGTAGCCGAGGTCACGGATGTGCTGCACGTACTCGACGGTCTCGCCGAGGCGTCGACCCAGGTCGTCGTCGTACGCGTACTGGTGGTCGAGCAGGACGCCGAACTTCATCGTGCGCCTACTTCTCGCGGGCCCGGGAGTCGCTGAGCCGGAAGTACGGCGCGACGAGCCGGTCCCGGTCGGCCAACGCCTGCGCGATGCCCTTCTCCCGCCGTTCCTTGAGGAAGTTCCAGTCGCCGTCGGCGAAGCTGACGTTGGTGGCCCAGCCGTGGCCGACCCACCCGGTCATCGCGCCCAGGCCCTTGCCCCGGGCCTCCATCACCACCTGCATCATCGACTTGCCCATCATCAGCGAGTCCAGCGGCATGACGGCGATCGCGTCGGCGTAGTCGTCCACCCACCGCGACAGTTCCTCGCGCTCGACGACCTTGGTGACCAGGCCCTTGCGTTCGCCCTCCTCGGCGCCGATGGCCCGCATGGTCAGCATGACGTCCTTCATCGTCGTCAGGCCGACCTTCTCGATCCAGTGGTACATGTCCTGCGGGGCCGGGCCGAGGTAGCGGAACGCCGGGTGGGTGAAGCGGGCGTCGGGGCTGGCGATGACGATGTCGGCGGAGAGCGCGATCTGGAAGTGCCCGCCGTAGCAGTAGCCCTGCACCTGGCAGATGGTGGCCTTCAACGACTCGATGATGGGCCGGGTGAAGCCGGAGCTGAGCACGTTGCGGTCGGGCAGGATGCGCTGCCGCTGCGCCGGGCGGCGGCGGGACGCCTTGTCGGTGCCGGTCTTGTAGCCGATGTAGTGGCCGAGTTCGGCGGCGTCGGCGCCGGTGCCGAAGTGGTCGCCCTCCCCCTTGAACACGATGACCTTCACACGGTCGTCGGTCTCCGCCTCGCGGACCAGGTCACCGACGCGTTCGAAGGCGGCGACGGGGATGGCGTTGAGCCGGTCGGGGCGGTCGAAGGTGATCGTCGCGACGGACCGCTCCTCGTCCACGTCGTACCGGACGTACGTCGCGAGGACCTCGGGGTCGACCTCCATGTTCTCGACGTCCCACTGGTCTGCCAGCAGCTCGGCTTCGGTCTTCTTCACGGCGGTTCCTTAGGGTCGGCTGGTGCGGAAGGCGGGGAACACCTCGGTGGCGAACAGTCGCAGCGAGGCGCGCAGTCGCTCGGTCGGCATGCCGAGCCATCCGGGACGGAAGATGAGATGGTCGAAGCCGAGGTCCCGCAGGGCGGAGATGCGTTCGATCAGGAACTCCGGCGAGCCCAGCAGGAGGGTGTTGCGGACCAGGTCGTCGAAGCGGTCGCGCTGCCAGCGCAGCGCCGGGTACTCGGCGTAGGTGGAGTACTCCCGCCGGGCGTGCGGCAGGGCCTCCTCGACTGCCTGTTCGGTGGTGGGCGCGCAGTACAGTTCGACGCCGACCGGGCGCTGCACGGTGGCGGGGTCGCGGCCGTACTCGGCCAGCGCCTCGTTGTAGACGGCGAGGTGCTCGGGCAGGAACCGGCGGCTCGGTGAGTTGCCCGGCGCGTACCAGGCGTCGCCGAGGCGGGCGGCGCGGCGGACGGCCTTGCGACCGCCCGCGCCGATCCAGATCGGCGGGCCGCCCGGGGTCAGCGGTCGGATGCCGATGGTGGCGTCGACCTGCGGATAGAACTCGCCGTCGTGGGTGACCGGCGTGCCGCCCCAGAGGGCCCGGATCAGCCGCAGGCTCTCGTCGAAGCGGCGGAACCGGGCCTGCGGGTCCAGGCCGAATGCGGCGAACTCGTTCTCCCGGTAGCCGGCGCCGACACCGAGGACCACCCGTCCACCGGAGAGGTGGTCCAGGGTCGCGAACTCCTCGGCGACGTGCACCGGATGGAACATCGGCAGCAGCAGGATGCCGGTGCCGAGGGTCATCTCACCGGAGCGCGGGATCAGGCTGGCCAGCATCGAGATGGGCTGCGGGGTGGCCAGGTTGGACTGGAAGTGGTTGATCGTCCAGACCGAGTCGTAGCCGAGTTCGGCGGCGAGTTCCACGGTGCCGAACAGGTCGCTCAGGTGCCGGCCGAGGTCGTCGCCGTGCGGATACTGGTGCGACGCCATGATGCCGAACTTCATCAGCTCCGACCTCCCTCGGCGGCGGGTGCCGCGACCCGACTGGTCTTCCCGGTGGTGCTGCGTTCCAGGGCGGGTACGAACTCGACGCGTCGGGGTGCCTTGAAGTGCGCCAGCCGGTCGCGGGCGAACGCGACGATGCCGTCGGCGAGGACCGCGTCGGGGATCGAGTCGTCGGTCCGGCGGACCACGAGGGCCACCGGGATCTCGCCCAGCCGGTCGTCGGGGCGGCCGAGCACCCGGACGTCGTCGACCAGCGGGTGTTCGCGGAGTTCGTCCTCGATCTCCTCGGGCCACACCTGGAAGCCGCCGCACTTGATCATGTCTCGCTTCCGGCCGACCAGGAACAGCACGCCGTCGTCGTCGACGTAGCCGATGTCGCCGGTGTGCACCCAGCCGTCGCGGACCAGTTCGAGGGAGGCGGCCGGGTCGTCGACGTACCCCTTGGTCAACGCGGAGCGGACCACCACCTCGCCCTCCGCGCCGACCGGCAGCGCGGTGCCGGTCTCGTCGCGGATCTCCAGCTCCACCCCGGGATAGACCCGGCCGGCCGAGCCGGGCTTCCACCGACCGGCCTTCATGTCCCGGCCGTTCCACCCGGCGATGTGCCCGGCCTCGGTGGACCCGTAGTTGACCAGGATGGGTACGTGGTAGCGCTGCTCGAAGGCCCGCCGGACCGGCCAGGAGATGGCCTGTCCGGCGACCAGGACCGACTTCACGCCCTCGAACGGCAGGTCCCGTTCGGTGTGCACGATGTCGAAGACCATGGTGGGCAGGAAGAAGAAGTTGTCGAAGGCGAATCGTCGCATCAGTCCGTCGAGCCGGTCGACGCCGAAGCGTTCCCAGACCACCGCGGCCCGGCCGACGAAGTACGCGAAGAGCAGCGAGTGCTGGCCTCCGCTGTGGAACAGCGGCAGGGCGATCAGGTTGGGCTTCGCGTCGGTCGCGGCGCTGCCCTCGGCGTCGGTGCCGGTGGCCACCCGCGCCATCCGCATCAGCGACTCCCGTGAGCCGCCGTGGGTCACGCTGACCGCCTTGGGCCGGCCGGTGGTGCCGCCGGTGAACAGGATGCACGCCTCCGCGTCCGGTGCGACGTCGACGGCGGGTACCCGCGTCGGGCGTCGCCACGGCAGCGCCGGCGCCCCGGCGACCGGTTCGCTGACCGAGCGCACCGGCAGGTCGGTGCCGGCCAGGAACTCGGCGACGACCTCGGGCCGGCGGTCGTCGACGAGCAGCAGGCGCGGGGTGGTCTTGGCGACCGACTCGGCGAGTTCGGCGGCGTTGTAGAGGCTGCTGACCGTCACCGGCACCGCGCCGATCTTCCAGGCGCCGAAGAGGAAGAACACGACCTCGGGGCCGTTGGTCAGATAGCAGGCGACCCGGTCACCGGCGCCGACGCCCTCGGCGCGCAGTGCGGCGGCGACGCCCCCGGCCAGCAGGTCGATCTCGTCGAAGGTCCACGAACGGCCGTCCTCGCCGTGCAGGCCCGGCACGTCGCCCCGGTCGGTGCCGCGCCCGTGCAGGATCAGGGCGAGATTCGCGCCGCTCATCGCGTCGACTCCTCGGTGCTCGGGGTGGCGACCCGGCTGACGACCTCGGCGCCGAATCGGGCGAGCTGGTCCATCGCCTCCTCCTGACTGGCGCCGACGAACTGGTGCCGCAGGGACACCTCGGTGATGCCGAGGTCGTTCTCCCAGCGGCGGAGCTTGTCGACGATCTCGTCGGCCGACCCGACCAGACAGTCCTGGGCCAGGTAGCGGTCCAGGTCCAGCGACTGGGCCTCGTCCCACGACTTGTAGCCCGCGTACTGGCGTTGCAGGTGCGGGCGGACCGCCGCGACGGCGCTGCGGTAGCTGTCGCCGATGAACGCCTCGCGGCTCATCGGGTACTCGCGGACCGGGTCGAGGCCCCGTTCGGCGAGTTCGGCGCGGTAGATGCCGAGGAGTCGGGCGAGTTCGGCGTCGTCGCCCTTGGGGCCGATGAGCCAGGGGGCGTCGAGCCGGGCCGCGCGTCGGATGGCGGGTTCGGCGAACGCGCCGATCCAGATCGGCGGGCCGCCGGGCTGCACCGGGCGCAGCGGCAGGCTGGCCTGCGGCACCTCGCCCCAACTGCCGGCGGCGTCGATCGTCTCGCCGCGCCACAGGGCGCGCAGGAGCGGGACGTACTCGCGCAGGCGGCGCAGCCGGTCCTCCCACGCCACGCCGAAGGCGGTGGTCTCCCGGCGTCGGTAGCCGGCGCCGATGCCGACGGTCAGCCGACCACGGGTCAGCACGTCGAGGGAGGCCAGGTCCTCGGCGAGGGCGATCGGGTTCAGCAGGGGCGCCAGCAGGACGCCGAAGCCGATACGGATGCGGTTGGTGGCGTGTCCCAGGTGACCGGCGAGCGGGATCGGCTGCACGAACGCCGACCGGGCCAGGTAGTGGTGTCCGAGGTAGACGCCGTGGAAGCCGGCAGCTTCGGCGGCGGCGGCCTGGGCGAGGACGCCGTCGATGCCCTCGGTGGGCGACGCCGCCGGGTCGAACTGGGCGCTGAGGAAGCAGCTGATCCTCACCCGACGACCGCCTCGGCGGCGGCCGGCGCGCTCACCGTGTCGTCCTTCGCGGCGGTGGCGCGGAAGTGCGGGATGACCTTCGCGGCGAACTCCTCCATCGACTTGAGCGCGGCCCTGCGGTCCAGCGACGGGATCCGCAGCCAGCCGATGTAGTGGTTGATGCCGAGCTGTTCGCGCAGCATCTCGATGGTCTCGATGACGCGGTCGGCGGAGCCGAAGTTGCCGCCGTGGGTCAGGGTCTGCTCCAGCGTCAGCAGCTCGATGTTCTTGGCGACCGCCGCGTAGTAGGCGCGCTCCTTGTCGATGGCCTCCTCCGAGCCGGGGATGACCTTGCCGACGGACTTGTAGTAGTTGAGGGCGGCCTGTGCGGCCGCGCGCAGTCCCTCGCTGCTGTCACCGCACCAGACCTGCTGCATGAAGGGCAGGTCGTAGGTGCTGATGTCGAATCCGTTCTCCCGCATGCTCTGCCGGTAGAGGTCGAAGTTGCGTTGCATCACGCCCAACGGGGTGAAGTTCGGCGAGGTGATGATCGACTCGCCGAGGGCGCCGCGTTCGCGGAAGCTGTCCGGGGAGACGGTGCCCTGGAGGATGGGCGGACCACCGGGGGTGTACGGCCGGGGGTAGGTCGTGACGTTGTCGTACTGGAAGATCTTGCCGTGGTAGGAGAAGTTCTCCTGCGACAACGCGAGCCGCAGCACCTCCAGCGTCTCCTGGTAGCGCTGCTTCGACTCCTCCAGCGGGATGCCGAAGCCGGCGAACTCGGCGGGCTGGTAGCCACGGCCGACGCCGATGGAGACCCGGCCTCCACTGAGTACGTCGAGGGCGGCGATGTCCTCGGCCAGCCGCAGCGGGTGGTGCAGCGGCAGCACGAGGACTGCGGTGCCGATGGTGATCTGTCGGGTCCGCTCGGCGACGGCCATGCCGAAGTTCACCGGGCTGCCGAGGATGCCGTACTTCGAGAAGTGGTGCTCGGCCAGCCAGATCGAGTCGAACCCGAGCTCGTCGGCCAGCTGGATCTCGTCGAGGGTCTCTCGCAGCACCTGGTGATCGGATGTGCCGTCACTCACCGGGAACAGGTTCATGATTCCGAACTTCACGGCTTCTCCTCGTTTATTCCGACCAGCCGGTATGTTACCGCTGTGGTCGTCGACCTGCAAGGGTTTCGCAGGTCAGCGGGGTTACGACGAACGTCGAGAGGCGATGCGCAACTCGCCGGCACGGCGGCGGTGCCAGGAGCCGCGACCGAATCGGGCGTCGAGCACCAGGGCTCGGCGCAGGAACAGGTGCGGCACCGCCTCCATCGTGATGCCCATGCCGCCGTGCACCTGGATGCACCGCTCGGCGGCGAAGACCGCCGCCGCCCCGGCCGCCGCCTTGGCCGCGTGCACCTGGATCTCCGCGTCCGGGCGTCCGTTGTCGACCGCCCAGGCGGCGTAGAGGGTCAGGTCCCAGGCGGCCTTGCGGGCCGTGGCGGCCTCGGCGAGCTGGAAGGCGACGCCCTGGAACGAGCCGATCACCCGACCGAACTGCTGACGGGTACGCGCCTGCTCGGCGGCCAGCTCGATCGCGCCCTGCGCGACACCGCAGAGTTCGGCGGCGACCACCAACGTGGCGCGGGCCGCCCCGGTGCCGGCCGGCACGATCTCCTGCGGATCGGGCAGCGTGACGTCCGACAGCGGCACCGACGGGTCGACCGACTCGCGCGCGGTCACCTCGACCGGCACGCTGGTCCACACGCCCTCGGCGGCGCCCAGGGCGACCACCGCGTCCGCCTGTGCCGCGTACGGCACCAGGGTGCGGACCGCCGAGCGGGGCGACACCTGGTCCGCCCGCGCGGTGGCCCCCGGCACGTCCACCGCCGGGGTCAGCACCCGGCTGCCGTCGAGCACCTCGTCCGGCAGCGGCGTACCGTGCCCGCTGCCGCAGAGCAGTTGCACCGCCGCCGCGTGCGCCGGGAACCGGCTCGCGACGAGCCGTTCGCCGAGCGCCTCGACGGCGACGAGCAGGTCGATCAGGCTCGACCCGATGCCGCCGACCTGCTCCGGCACACCGAGGAGCCCGAAGTCGCGCAACAGCGTCGCGTCACCGGCGGGGGCCTGCCAGTGCGTCGGCAGCCCGCCCGTGGCGCGTTCCGCGTCGGCCAGCGCGCCGACGGTCTTGGCGATGTCCTGCTGTTCCTGGGTGAATGTTGCCCGCACGCGATGACTCCGCTCAGCGTGAGCGGGGCAGGTTCAGCACCCGCTCCGCCAGGATCGATTTCTGGACCTCCTCCGTGCCGCCCTCGATGGTGTGGGCGCGGGCACGCAGGTAGCGGCGCATCCGGGCGGCGGCGCCGTCGCCGTCGAGCAACACCCCGCCCCCGTCGTCGAGGTGCACGGCGAGCCGGTTGGCGCGCTGCACCACCCCGGCCCAGAGGCTCTTGAGGGCCGAGGTCTCCGGTCCGGGCACTCCCCCGGCGCGGCTCTCGCCGAGCATCCGCATCGACCCGATCCGCACCGCCTCGGCGTCGCACTGCAACGCGCCGACCGCGTCGACGAAGGCACTGTCGTCGGCCACCCCGCGCGCGATGCCGAGGTCGACGACCCGGTCCACCGCCTGGCGGGCCCACACCCAGAGGTTCAGCGCCATGCTGCCGCGCTCGAAGGCGAGCGTGGTCAGGGCCACCCGCCAGCCGTTGCCGACCCCGCCGAGCACGTCGGCGTCGGGGACGAAGACGTCGTCGAGGAACATCTCGTTGAACTCGGTGTCCCCGTTGATCATCGTCAGCGGCCGGACGGTGAACCCGTCCATCGGGGCGAGGAAGTAGGTGATCCCCTGGTGCTTGGGCGCGTCGGCGTCGGTGCGGGCGAGCAGCAGGCACCGGGAGGCGTTGTGCGCGTTCGACGTCCAGATCTTGGCGCCGTTGATCAGCCAGCCGCCGTCCACCTTCGTGGCGGCGGTCCGCAGACCGGCCAGGTCGGATCCGGCGCCGGGCTCGCTGAAGCCCTGACACCAGTACTCCTCGCCGCGCAGGATGCCGGGCAGGTGCCGGGCCTGCTGCTCGTCGGTGCCGTGCGCGATGACGGTCGGTCCGGCGAGCATCATGCCGACCCCGTTGAGCGGGTACGGCGCCCCGCGTACCGCGGCCTCCTCGTTGAAGATGGCCTGTGCCAGCGAGTCCAGACCCCGGCCACCGTGCGCGACCGGCCACGACAGCCCGGCCCAGTTGCCGGCGCAGAGCCGGTCCTGCCAGACCCGCGACCAGTTCTCGCGCTCGTCCTGCGACAACTCCTCCTGGTCGGGGACGTCGCTCAGCGCCTCGTCCAACCAGGCGCCGACCTCACGCCGGAACGCCAGGTCGGACGCGCTGTCATCGAAGTCCATCCGCCCCTCCCCTCGTGTCGTACCGTCCGGTCACGCCGTCACCTCGCGGGTACGCCGCAGCCGGGCCTTGTAGAGCTTGCCGTTCGGATCGCGCGGCAGCGCGTCGCGCACCAGGTAGGACACCGGGCGCTTCGGCTTGGCCAGCCGGTCGGCGAGGTAGCGGCGCAGCCCGTCGACGGCGGCGTCGCCCTCGGGCGCGTCGTCGCGCAGGACGACGTGCGCCTGCGGCACCTCGCCGAACTCCGGGTCGGGTACGCCGATCACCCCGGCGTCGGCGACCCACTCGTGGGCCAGCAGCGCCGCCTCGATCTCGGCCGGGTAGACGTTCACGCCGCCGACCAGGATCAGCTCCGACGCCCGGCCGGTGATGTAGAGGAACCCGTCGGCGTCGACGTGGCCGACGTCCCAGACGGTCATCAGGCCGTCGCGGCGGGAGCCCTCGGTCTTGCCGGGATCGTTGTGGTACTCGACCCGGTCGTTGCCCTGCCGCATGTACACGATGCCGGTCTGCCCCACCGGCACCTCCTCGCCCTGCTCGTCGAGGATCCGCAGGGTGGAGATGGACGCCGGGCGGCCGACCGTGCCGGGGTGCGCGAGCCACTCGTGCGGGCGGGCGATCGTGGTGCCGACCTCGGTGGAGCCGTAGTACTCGTAGACCACCGGGCCGAACCAGTCCAGGATCCGCTGCTTCACCTCCAGCGGGCAGGGTGCCGCGCCGTGCAGCACGTAGCGCAGCGAGGAGACGTCGTAGTCGGCGCGTACCGACTCGGGCAGTTGCAGCAGCCGGTAGAAGTGCGTCGGCACCATGCTGGTGCCGGTGACCCGCTGCTCCTGGACGCGCCGCAGGAAGCCCTCCGGCGTCCAGCCGTCCATCAGCACCATCGTGCCGCCGGCGTGCAGCGCGCCCATCGCCGGGGTGATGTTGGCGGAGTGGTACATCGGCGCGGAGACCAGCCAGGACGCGAAGGCCGGGCGTTCCATGCCGAACTCGGCGAACAGCCACCGGTAGGTCAGCGCCCCGGCGTCGGCGTCGATGCCGCTCAGCGGGCGCTTGACGCCCTTGGGGCGGCCGGTGGTGCCCGAGGTGTACATCATCAGCGAACCCGCCGGGACCTGTTCCGGACTCACCGCCGGCATGTCGGCGGTGAGCGCCGACAGCGGCTGCGCCCGGTCGGTCTGCGGGGTGCCGTCGACGAAGACCTGGATGCCGGGTGCGGCCTCGGCGGCGGAGACGACGACCTGCTCGACGCGCGCCGAACCGACCACCACCTTGGCGCCGCTGTCGGCCAGGACGTACGCGATCTCCGGCTCGGTGAGGTGGTAGTTGAGCGTGACCAGGTACAGGCCGGACTGCATCGCCGCGAGGTACAACGCGATCATGCCGGCGCTGTTGGTCATGACCGCGGCCACCGTGTCGCCGACCTGGAGCCCGGCCCGGGTACGCAGACCGTGCGATATCCGGTTCACCTCGGCGAACAGTTCCCCGTAGGAGATCCGGCGGTCGTCGGGGGTGACCACCGCGCACAGGTCGGGTGCTGCGGTCGCCCACAGCCGAAAGCCGGTCCGCTCCTCGCTCATCGGACTCCTTGAGTTAGATTCCGACCATCCGGTATGTTGTGTTGTCCCACCGTAAGGGAGCCGAGCGACGATGTCCATACCCGCGATCGACGCCCACGCCGCCAGCTACCGCGCCC
The DNA here is from genome assembly GCF_013364215.1 of Verrucosispora sp. NA02020. NCBI lineage: Bacteria > Bacillati > Actinomycetota > Actinomycetes > Micromonosporales > Micromonosporaceae > Micromonospora > Verrucosispora sp. NA02020. The sequence continues at coordinate 1,274,607 of NZ_CP054923.1, forward strand.
GTGAGGTGCCCGCACCCGCCCAGGTCGTGGACGGTGTCTGGGCCGTGCCCGTCCCCCTGCCCGGCAGCGCCCTGCGCTACGTCACCGTCTATCTCCTGGACACCGCCGACGGGCTCGTCCTCGTCGACGCCGGCTACGACCACCCGGCCTGCTGGCGCGCGTTCACGCAGTCCGTGGAGTCCCTCGGGCACCGGGTCGAGGCGATCGGCACCGTCCTGCTCACCCACAACCACCCCGACCACGTCGGCTTCGCCGCCCGGCTCCAGACGACCACCGGAGCCCGCATCGTGATCGGCCGCCCCGACGACTTCGCCACCATGCACCAAACCCGGGGCACGTTCCTCGCCCAACTGCGCGCCGCCCTCGACCTCACCGGAGCCCCCGCCGACGTGGTCGAGTCGATGTACGCCGACGCCGTCGACGTCGCCGTGCACCACGAGAGCCTGCGGCCGGACGTGACCGTCACCGACGAGACCGAGTTCCGCTTCGGCGACGTGACCGTCCGCGCCGTCCCCACCCCGGGGCACACGTACGGCCACACCGTCTATCTCGACACCCGGGGTCTGGTCTTCACCGGCGACACCATGATGGCCGAGGGCCCCACCCAGCTCGCCATCGTCAGCCGCCCCGAGGACGACCCGGCCGCCGACCTGTTCCGCAGCCTGGCCCGCATCCGCGCCCTCGACGCCGCGGTGGCCTGCCCGGCCCACCAGTTCCCGTACCGGGACGTCGCCGCCCGGGTCGACGAGCTGACCGCGTACCACCGCGACGAGGTCGACGCGGTGCGGGACCTGACCGTGGTCGACGACGACGCGTGGACGCTGGCCCGGCGGATGACCTGGCAGAAGCCGTGGGACGAGCTGGGTCGGGGCACCCGCCGCTTCCACCTCGTGCACGCCCTCGCCCTGCTGCGGACGGCGACCGGCACCGACCGGTGACGCTCAGCCGGGCTGCTGGTCGCCGTACGTCCAGTCCGGCCGTAGTGTCGGCCGCAGGTCCCGCAGGCTGCGCTTGAGCACCTTGCCGGACGGGTTGGTGGGCAGCTCGGCCACCAGGTAGACCTCCTTGGGCACCTTGAAACCGCCGAGCCGCTCCCGGGCGTACGCGATCAGCTCCTCGGCGGCCAGCCCCGGGCGGCCCACCACGAACGCCACCGGCACCTCCACCCACACCGGGTGCGGCGCCGCCACCACCGAGACGGCCAGGACCAGCGGATGGCCGGCCAGGACGTTCTCGATCTCGGCGCTGGACATGTTCTCCCCGCCGCTGCGGATCATGTCCTTGAGGCGGTCCCGGATGTAGAGGTAGCCGTCGGCGTCGAAACAGCCCACGTCACCGGTGTGGAACCAGCCGTCGCGGAAGGCGGCACGGGTCGCCTCCGGGTCGTCGAGATAGCCGGGGCTCACCTTCGGCCCGCGCGCGATCACCTCGCCGTTCTCCCCCACCGGCACGTCGTCGCCGTTCGCGTCGACCACCCGCACCTGGACCCACGGCGCGGGGATGCCGACCGAGCCCTGCTTGCTCTGCGCGTGGGCGGCGTCCAGATAGGTCAACCCGCTGCACGTCTCGGTGAGACCGTAGCCCTCGATCAGCCGCGCGTTCGGGAACAGTGTGCGCGCCACCGCGTACAGGGCCGCGCTCACCTGGGAGTAGATCACCCAGCGCACCGAGGAGGGGTCGGCGTCCACCGTGTTCTCGCTCTCGCGCCGGAGCATGTCGAGCATCGTCGCGGCCATCACCATCCCGGTGATCCGCTCGGTGCCGATCGCCTCCAGCACGGCCGCCGGGGCGAAGCGTCGCTGGAGCACCATGCAGCCGCCGACGTGCCAGATGCCGTACCCGGGCAGGTCGGTGCCGCCGACGTGGTAGAGCGGCGCGAAGTTGAGGATCCGGTCGCCCGCCCGCAGCCCGAGTTCGACGATCTGGGCGTGCATGTTCATGTTCACGTTGCCGTGGGTGAGCAGCACGCCCTTGGGCAGGCTGGTGGTGCCGGAGGTGTAGACGATCCGTTGCAGCGCGTCCGGATCGAGGTCGGCGTCGGGCACCCGGGCGCCACGGTGGGCCTCGATCAGCGCCCGCAGGTCGGTCCAGCCGTCGCCGATCGGTTCCAGCGCGTACCGGCGTACCTGCGGCAGGCGGGCGGTGGCCAGGTCGGTCAGGTCGGCGAACTCGGGGACGGTCGCGACCGCGCACACGTCGGCGTGTGCGAGCAGCCGCGCGATCTCGCCGGACGTCAGCCGGTAGTTCAGCGGCACGAAGACCGCGCCGAGCTTCGCCGCCGCCAGCGACAGGATGAGGAACTCGGGCACGTTGTTCGCCACGATCGCGATCCGGTCGTCCCGGCCCAGCCCCTCGGCGGCGAGACCGGCCGCGAGCGCGTTGACGTCCTGGTCGAGCTGTCGGTGGGTCCACCGCCGGCCCTCGAACACCAGCGCGTCGTCGTCGCCGAAGCGCCGCGCGTTGCGGGCCAGCATGGCGGCCAGGTTGGCGGTGCTCACCGGGCCGCCTCGATCTCGCGCAGCCCCTTCTTGAGCACCTTGCCGGAGTCGTTGCGCGGCAGCGTGGTGACCACCTCCACGTACTTCGGGACCTTGTACCGGGCCAGTTCGGCCCGGCAGTGCTCGCGCAGGTCCTCGCCGGTGACGGTGGCGCCGTCGCGCAGGATGACGAACGCCTTCGGCACCTCGTCCCAGGTCGGGTCCGGTACGCCGATGACGGCGACCTCGGCGACGTCCGGATGCTGCGCGAGAACCCTTTCGATCTCGGCGCTGGCGATGTTCTCCCCACCCGACTTGATCAGGTCGGCGCGCCGGTCGACGAACCACAGGTAGCCGTCGGCGTCGATCCGGCCCACGTCGCCGGTGAGGAACCAGCCGTCGCGGCGGGTCCGCCGGTTGGCCTCGTCGTCGTTCCAGTAGCCGGGCGACACCTTCTCGCCACGGACCACGATCTCCCCCTCCACCCCCGGTGGCACCGGCTGGAACCGCTCGTCGACGATCTCGATCCGGACGCCCGGGAACGGTGCGCCGAGCGCGCCGAGCTTGCTCTGCTCGTGGGCGGCGTCGAGGTAGCAGGCGCCGTTGCACAGCTCGGTCATGCCGAACGTGTCGACCAGCCGGACGTGCGGCAGCCGCCGTTTCACCTCCTGCCGCACGCGCGGCGCGACCCCGGCGAACAGCAGGTAGCGCAGCGACCGCAGGTCCGGCGGCTCGGCGAGGTCGAGCAGTCCGAAGAGGATCTGGGCGGCGAGGACCATGCCGGTGACGTGTTCCTCGGCGGCGACGCGGGCGATGTCGGCCGCCTTGAACGTCGGCGTCAACACCATCGTCGCGCCCGCGACGAAGGTGGCCAGGCCGGGTGCCTCCAGACCGCTGACGTGGAACAGCGGCGCGGAGACCAGGATCCGGTCCTGCGGGGTGAGTTCCAGTTCGAGCAGTTGGGCGAGGTGGTTGGCGGTCAGGTTGCCGTAGGTGTGGATCACACCCTTGGGGCGGGCCGTGGTGCCCGAGGTGTAGAGCAGGCGGTGCACGTCGCCGGGCTCCTTGGCCGCGTCCGGGACCCGGACGCCCGCCGGTTGGCCGGCCAGCAGGGCTGCCAGCCGCCGGGCGTCGCCGACCACCCGGTCGCCGTTGGCGACGGCGGTCCGCAGGCCGGTACCGGCCAGCAGCCGGCCCGCGTCGCCGGCGAAGTCGTCGTCGTAGAGCAGCGCGGTGATGCCGGCCTGGTCGATGACGTACGCCTGCTCGTTCGGGTGCAGCCGCCAGTTCAACGGCACCGAGATCGCGCCGATCCGGCTCAGGGCGAGCAGTTCGAGGACGTACGTGGCGGTGTTGCGCCCCAGTACGCCGACCAGTTCACCAGGGCCCAGCCCGGCCGCGAGCAGCGCCGCCGCGTGCCGGTCGACGTCGGCGTCCAGCTCGGCGTACGTCCACCGGGCCGCGCCGTCGACCAGGGCCTCCCGGTCGGCGCGGCGCAGGGCCTGCCGGCGCAGCGTCAGCGAGAAGTTGCTGCCCGCCATCAGCCGTCCGCCTCCCGCCGCCGGGCGAGGATCTCCTCCCGCGACGGCAGCGACACGAACTCCAACAGGTTGCCGTCGAGGTCGCGGGCCGCGAACGCGGTGATGTACCCGTAGTTCTCCAGCAGCACCCGGTTCGGCGGGGTGAGGCACTCGGCGCCGAGCGACACCAGTCGGGCGTGCAGCTCGTCCATCTCGTCCACCGGCACCGCGAAGCTGAGCAGGAAGGGGCCCAGTTCCAGGTGCCCACCGGTGGCGGTCCGGGTCGGGGTGCCGTTCCACTCGATGAGTTCGAGCTGGCCGATCTGGCTAGGCCCCTGGAGGTACTGCACCCGGCCGGTGGTGCCGGCGGGCAGCCCCAGCGACACCTCGATGCCCGGCCCGCCGACGTCGGTACGCAGCGTGCGGCGGTAGCCCAGCGCCTGCTCGTAGAAGTCGGCGGCCCGGTCGACGTCGGAGACGGTCACCGCCACGTGGTGCACTTCGCTGACCGGCATGTCATTCGCCTTCCGTACGGTCCGACGGGCCGGACAGGGCCTGCTGGATCAGGGCGACCTCGTCGGCACCGCTCTCCGGCACGATGAAGTCGTCCAGCCGGCAGATGTCGTCGATCGAGTCGAGGATGTCGTCGGGCGAGGCCGGTGCGACGCCGCCGTACCAACCGGGCGTGACGCCCAGGAAGATCCGCCCGACCCGGCCGCCGCCGACGGTGAGGATGTGCCGGTTGAGCTGGCACTGTTCGGAGGCGAGGAAGGTGGCCACCGACGCGACGTGCTGCGGGTCGAACCGCTCGGTCAGGTCGCCGAGGAGGTTCTCGGTCATCCGGGTCGCGGCGGTGGGGGCGATCGCGTTGACCAGGATGCCCCGGCGGGCGCCCTCCAGCGCGAGCACGTTCATCAGGCCGACCAGGCCGGCCTTGGCCGCGCCGTAGTTGGCCTGCCCGAAGTTGCCGAACAGCCCGGACGACGAGCTGGTCAGCACGATCCGGCCGTAGCCCTGCCCGACGAGGTGCGGCCAGGCGGGCCGCAGCACGTGGAACGCGCCGGCCAGGTGCACGTCGAGGACGGCGGTGACGTCCTCCTCGGCCATCTTCGCCAGCGTCCGGTCGCGCAGGATGCCGGCGTTGTGGATGATCCCGTCCACCCGCCCGTAGGCGTCGATGGCGCGGCCGACCAGGTCCGCGCCGCCGGCTGCGGTGGCCACCGAGTCGGTGGACGCGACGGCGGTGCCGCCGGCCGCGCGGATCTCGTCGACCACGGTCTGCGCGGCACCGGAGGAGCCCGAGCCGTCGACCGCGCCGCCGAGGTCGTTGACGACCACCTTGGCGCCGCGCGCGGCGAGCGTGTGGGCGTGCGCCCGGCCGATGCCGTTGCCCGCGCCGGTGACGATGACGACCCGGCCGTCCAGGCTGACCCGGCTCATCGCTCGCTCCCCAGGACCGCGACGAACGCGACGCAGGAACCCGGCTGGCCGCCCAGGTTCTGGGCCACCGCCACCCGGGCGTCGGGCACCTGCCGGGCGCCGGCCTCACCCCGCAGTTGGGTGAAGCACTCGAAGACCATCCGCAGCCCGGTGGCCCCGATCGGGTGGCCGAACGACTTCAGCCCGCCGTCGGTGTTGACCGGCAGCGCGCCACCGAGGTCGTACCGGCCGTCGAGGATGTCGCGCCATGCCTTTCCGCGCGCCGAGAATCCCAGGTCCTCCATCAACACCACCTCCGTCGGCGTGAAACAGTCGTGCACCTCGGCCAGCGAGATCTCGGTGGCCGGGTCGGTGATCCCCGCCTGCTCGTACGCCTGCCGCGCCGCCTCCACCACCTCGGGGAAGGTGGTGAAGTCGTAGCCGTCGGCGGCCAGCCCGGCACCGGACCCGGCGACGAAGCCCATCCCGCGCAGGAAGATCGGCTTGTCGGTGTACCGGTAGGCGTCCTCGGCGCGGACCAGCACAGCCGCCGCCGCGCCGTCGGAGACACCGGAACAGTCCAGCACGCCGAGGTCCCCGGCGATCCGGGGCGAGCGCTCCACGGCCTCGGCGGAGACCGCCTTACGGAACTGGGCGCGCTCGTTCAACGCGCCGTTCGCGTGGTTCTTCGTCGCGACCTTCGTCAGGGCGCTCCGCATGTCCCGGGCGTCGACCCCGTACGCGCGCTGGTAGGCGGGGGCGAGCAGGGAGAACCCGGCCGGCGCGGTCCAGTCCACGTCGGTGCCGTCGGCCGGTGGGAAGACCGCCGACAGGCCGGAGTACGACGAGTCCTTCAGCTTCTCCACGCCGGTCGCCATCACCATGTCGTACGCGCCGGAGGCCACCGCGAACGCGGCGTTGCGCAACGCCTCCGAGCCGGTGGCGCAGTAGTTCTCCACCCGCGTGACGGGCTTGCCGACCAGCCGCAACGGGCGGGCCAGCGTCTGCCCGGACATGCCGGAGCCCTGGGTGCCGACCCAGAACGCGTCGACGTCGTCGAGGGTCAGGCGGGGTTGGGACGCCACGCACTCGCGGACCGCGTCGACCAGCAGGTCGTCGGCGGAGGAGTGCCAGTGGTCCCGGAACGGGGTGCAGCCCATCGCGACGATCGCGACGTCGTGGGCCAATCGCCTACTGGCCATCGAGGGTGTCCTTCCTCGGGCGGAGTTTCCAGAAGTAGTTGTGGATCGCGTCGGTGGTCCACAACCGTCGGAAGGTGGGTGTCATCGACATCCCGACGACCACGTCGGCGGGGTCGACGTCGGTCGCGTACGCGCTGAGCCGACCACCGCCGTCCACGTCGGCGACGACGATCGCCACCTCCGGTTCGGGCATGGTCGTCAGGTGGTCACGGGTCGACGAGACGACCTGGGCGGTGCGGTCGCGCAGCGAGACGGTGGTGGTGGGCTCCGCCGAGGCGGCGACGACGCCGCAGCGGGCGCAGACCCGGCTGGGCGGGGTGGTGACCGTGTCGCAGGCGGTGCAGCGGCTGCCCTCCAGCCGGTACTTCCAACCGGCGCGTCGGTGCATCGGCGGGGCGGCCGGTGCCGGTGCCGCCGGGCGGGCCGGGCCCTGCACGTCCAGCAGACCCCGCCAGCGCAGGTAGCGGCCGTAGCCGAGGCGGTGCCGCGGGTCGAGCTGGGCCCGGACGGACGGTCCGCCGCGCGCCGCGCGGACCTGGTCGCCCACCCGCAGGACGAACGCGTCGGCGCCCTCGGTGACCGACAGCAGCAGGATGTGCTGGCCGGGTTCGGCCTCGTCGAGCGTGGCGGCGAGCAGCAGGCCCGGGTGGGCGGCACCGGTGAAGCCGGTGAGCCGTTCGACCGCCGCGTCCTGACCCGTACCGCCGAGCGCGCGCCGCAGGGCCGCCGCGCACCGGGCGTTGGACGACGACACGACCACGTGGTCGACGCCGTCCCGGCCGGCCTCGGTCAGAGCCCGCCGGGCCACGTCGAGCCCCGCCTCGGCGAGGACCTCCGCGGTGAACCGCTCGTCCCAGACCCGGTCGTGCCGCTCCCCCGGCAACCGCCAGCGTTCCAGCAGCTCCACGGTCCGGCCGGTGCGGGCGAGCAGGACGGCGGCGCGGGTGCCGCCACCCACGTACGCGGCGGCGGCATCGCCCTGGGCCAGTTCGTCGGGCGCGCCCGGTCGGGTGGTCCGTACGTCGGCCAGGGCGGCCATCGCGCCGGTCCGCAGGACCGTGTCGAGCGCGACCGCGCCGGACCGGTGGCCGTGCAGGTCGACCGCGCTGATCCCGGGGTCCAGGCCGACGGCCTCGTGCACCACCGTGGCGGAGGTCTTCCCCTGGTAGGGGGCGCTCGTGGTGGCCAGCAGCAGGTGCCGGTCCGTCAAGGTGCCGGCGGCGATGTGCCGCAGCGCCTCGACGGCCATGGTGATGCTGTCCTCGTCGAAGGCGGCGACGCCGCGTACCGGTCCACCGGCGCGGGGCGGTCCGGTCGCGTCGATCCTGTTGTCGTCGAGCGCGTACGCCGGAAGGTACGCCGCGTACGCGTCGATGCCGTGCTGCTCGTGCATGGGTGCCGGGTTCTCCTTCAGCTCCACGAGGGAATGGCGGCGAGCAGTCGCCGCGTGTAGTCCTGCTCCGGCCGGTCCAGTACGCGTTCGGCGTCCCCCTCCTCGACGACGCGTCCCCCGCTCATCACCGCGATGCGGTCGCACAGGTCGCTGGCGAGCATCAGGTCGTGGGTGACGAAGAGCAGGCCGATGCCGAGTTCGTCGACCAGGGTGCGGAACAGCTCGACGACCTTGGTCTGGGTGGTCACGTCGAGGGCGGTGGTGCACTCGTCGGCGATCACCAGCGAGGGGCGGGTGACGACGGCGAGGCCGATGGCGACCCGCTGCTTCAACCCGCCGGAGAGCTGGTGGGGGTAGCTGTCCAGCACCCGGGTCGGGTCGGTGATGCGCATCTGCTCCAGCACCTGCACCGAGCGACGTTCGATCTCGGCCCGGGTGATGCCGGGAACGTGTCGTCGCAGCACCTCGGCGAGGTGGACACGGACCTTCATCAGCGGGTTCAGCGAGCGCGACGCGTCCTGGAACACCATGCCCACGGCGCTGCCACGGACCCGTCCGGTGCGGTCCACCCCGGGGGCCACCACCACGTCACCGGCGAGCGTGACCGAACCCTGCTCCACCCGGACGTTGCGTTCCAGCAGCCCGACGACGCAGCGGGCCAGGGTGGTCTTGCCGCTGCCGGACTCGCCGACCACCCCGACGATCTGGCCGCCCCGCACCTCGAGGTCGACGGTGTCGAGCAGCCGCAGGTCGTCGGTGGCGAGCCGGGCGGTGACGGAGAGACCGCTGATGGTCAGCAGGTCGGTCATCGGCGCCTCTTCCGTGGGTCGTGGTGGGTGAGCAGCGCGTCGCCGAGCAGGTTGACCAGCAGCACCAGCAGGGTGATGGCGAGGCCGGGGAAGAACGCGAGCCACCAGGCCTGGCTCAACTCGTCCTGACCGGAGGCGAGCATCGAGCCCCAGCTCGCCCGCGCGGGTCCGACCCCCAGGCCGAGGAAGCTCAACGCGCTCTCGATCAGGATCGCGGTGCCGACCTGGAGCGTGCCGAGCGCGACGATGGTCCCGGCGAGGTTGGGCAGGACGTGCCGGAAGACGATCCGGGCCTCGGAGGCGCCGGCGGCGCGCAGCCCGATCACGAACTGGCGTTCGCGTACGGCCAGGGTGGCCGCGCGGGTGACCCGGGCGCAGACCGCCCAGCCGGTGAGCGCCAGCACCAGGAACAGCACCGGCAGCGAGCTGCCCCGGTTCGAGATGATCGCGAGGGCGACCAGGATGAACGGCAGGGCGAGCTGGGCGTCGATGAGGATCGAGATGACCCGGTCGACCCAGCCCCGGAAATAGCCGGCCAGCACGCCCAGCAGCGTGCCGGGGCCGATGGCGACCAGCGCGCCGACCAGGCCGATCATGATGGTGAGCTGGCCGGCGGAGACGAACTGGGTCAGCAGGTCCTGGCCGAGCTTGTCGGTGCCGAGCGGGTGTGCCCAGCTCCCGCCGTCGAGGAAGCCGGGCGGCTGGCGGGTCGCGTCCAGGTTCTGCCCGCGCTCGGGCAGCAGCCCGGTGAACGGCAGGACGAACACCAGGACGGCGACCACGGCCAGCGGCAGGGACAGCCAGAACACCGAGGTACGCGCGCGTCGGGCGGTGCGTGCCGGCGGCACCGGCGCGGTGACCGGGTCAAGTTCGAGTTGGCTCACGGCACTCACCTCACCCTCGGGTCGACGATCGAGTGGATGACGTCCACGAGCAGGTTGAGCAGGACGAAGACCAGGGCGCCGAACACCACGATCGCCTGCACCAGCGGGAAGTCACGGAACTGGATGGCCTGCAACGCGAGCTGCCCGAGGCCGGGCCAGGAGTAGACGTACTCGACGGCGACGGCACCGGAGAGCAGGATGCCGGTCTGTAGGACGACGATGGTCAGGATCGGCATCATGGCGTTCTTGAACGCGTGCCGCCACACCACCCGGCGACCGGCGATGCCCCGGGCCCGCGCCGCGTCGACGTACGGCTCGGCCAGTGCCTCGCTCATCGAGGCCCGGGTCAGCCGGGCGATGTGCGCCATCGGATAGACCGACATGGTGAGGGCGGGCAGGATCAGGTGCCGGAGACTGCCGGACTGCCCGGCGGGTAGCCAGCCGAGGTTCACCGCGAAGAGCACCACCAGCATCATCCCGAACCAGAAGACCGGCACGGACTGGCCGAGCAGGGCCAGCGTGGAGGCGGCCCGGTCCCACCAGGTGCCTTCCCGGGTGGCCGCGAGCACGCCCAGCGGGACGCCGACGAGCAGGGCGAGGAGCATGCCGGCAGCGACCAGTTGCAGGGTGTACGGCAGCCGATCGGCGATCATGCTGGTGTTCGCCTGGTAGAACTGCAGCGACTGCCCGAGGTCGCCGGTGAGGACGCCCTTGAGGTAGTTCAGGTACTGCACCACGAGCGGCTGGTCGAGCCCGAGTTCGGTGCGCAGCGCCTCGCGTTGTTCGGGCGGCGCCATGGGCCCCAGGATCATCGTGGTCGGGTCGCCGGAGAGTCGGCCGAGGGCGAACGCCAGGCTGAGCGCGATGAGCAGCGACGCGAACAGCGACGCGAGGCGAACGCCGATCCGGCGTACGGTGCTGGCCTTCATCGGCGGTTCCTCCATCGCGCGCCGGGCATCGCGGCCAGCAGTTCGCGCGTGTAGTCGTGGCGCGGCGTCACGAAGACCGTCTCGCAGGGGCCCGCCTCGACCACCTGTCCGCGGTACATGACGTGCACGGTGTCGCAGACGGCGCGGACCACGGCCAGGTCGTGGCTGATCATCAACAGCGCGGCACCGGTGGTCGTCCGGATCTCCCGGAGCAGGTCCAGCACGTCGGCCTGGACGGAGACGTCGAGACCGGAGGTCGGCTCGTCGGCGACGATGAGTCGGGGACGCATGAGCAGCGCGCGGGCGACGCAGACCCGCTGCGCCTGGCCGCCGGAGAGCTGGTGCGGGAACCGGTCGAGGATCTCCGGCGCGAGCCGGACCCGACCGAGCAGGTCGGCGTCGGTGATCCAGGAGGTGCGCCGGGGTTGCAGGGTACGCAGTTCCCGCAGCCCGGAGCGGACGGACTGGCGGGGGTCGAGGGAGCCGTGCGGGTCCTGGAAGACCACCTGCACCTCGGGGCGCAGTCGGCGCAGTTGCCCGCGCCCGATCGAGGAGAGGGAGTGGCCGAGCAGCCGGATGTCGCCCGTGCCGCGTGGCCCGAGCCCGGTCGCGGCCATCGCCAGCGTCGTCTTGCCGGAGCCGGACTCGCCGACGACGGCGACGCTCTCTCCGGCCGCGATGCGCAGCGACACCTGGTCCACCGCACGGAACACCTCCCCCGTGCTGCGGTTGCGGTGCTCGACGACGAGGTCGTCGACCGCCAGTACGGGCACGTCCGCCTCCGGGGTGCGGGGATGCCGGGTGTCGCCCGGCATCCCCGTCTCCACTGCCTCGGACATCGTCAGCGGGTCGTCTTCGTGAAGTCCACGGTGTTCAGGGGACCGAACTCGACGCCGGTGACACCGGGTGCGGTCGCGTAGTTGAACACCTGCCGGTACAGCGGCACGTAGCAGTGCTTCTCCACCACGCCCATCGTGTTGAGCTGCTCGTAGATCGGAGCGGCCTGATCGGCGTCGTCCTGCTCCAGCGCCTCCTGGGCCATCTCGTCGAAGCGCGGGTCGGGGCAGTTGCCGGTGATGGACTGGGTCTTCATGAAGCCACTGGCGAAGAAGTCCGGCACGGCGACGTTCGGCACCCCGGCGAAGATCGCGATGCCGGGCACCTGGCGGCCGATGACGCGCTTGACGAGCGTGCCGTAGTCGAGCGGCTCGTAGTTGACCTTGAAACCGGCCTGCTCCAGGCTGCCGCCCACGGCCTGCGCGACCTCCTCGATGTTGGTGTACTGCGCGGCCGGATAGGTGATCTGGACCGTCGGGCCACCGGAACCGACCAGTTGCTTGGCCCGGTCCAGGTTCGGGGTCACGCTCTGCGCCGGCTGCTCACCGGGCCGGACGTTGAGCAGTCCGGCGTCGGCGACCGCCTGGCCGTCGAAGATGCCGCGCACGATCGCGTCGCGGTCGATGGACAGGGCCGCCGCCTCGCGCAGTTCGGGCTTGTCGAACGGGGCCTTGGTCGAGTCCAGGAAGGCGATGATCTTCATGGCGGTCTCGGTGCTGACCACCTCGACGTTGGCCGCCTTGGCCGCGGAGGCCTGGGCCGGCGGGAGGTCGAAGGCGACGTCGACGCTCTTGCTCTGGATCAGGGCGAGCCGCTGGGCGGCCTCGTTGGCCCAGGTGAAGGTGATGCCCTGGTTGCTGGGCGCCGTTCCCCAGTACTCGGGGTTGGGCTTCACCGACATGTCGCGCCCGGCGTTGCCGCCCGCCCACACGTACGGGCCGGTGCCGACGGGGGCGGCGGCGAAGCCGTCCGAGCCCTTCTCCTCGTAGTACTTCGGGGGCACGAGGTAGACCGTGGTGAGCAGGTCCGGAATGTTGTACTGCGGGGCCTTGGTCTTGAGCACGACCGTGCCGGCGTCCGGGGCCTCGATCGAGGTGACGTTGCCGAAGTATGACTTCAGCTGCGACGCCTCGCTGTCCCGGGTGAGGGTGATGGTGTTCGCGACCGCCGCCGCGTCGGCCTTCTCGCCGTTGCTGAAGCTGACGTCGGGCCGGACGGTGAAGGTCCAGGTGGTCGCGTCGGTGCGGGTCCAGCTGGTGAGCAGGCTGGTGTCGGCCGGGCCGAGGTTGTCGTCGGTGCCGATCAGCGTTTCGAGCATGGTGGCCCAGACGATCTGGCCGGACCGTGCGCCGACGATGGGGTCGAGGGTCGCGGGCTGGGCCGCGAGCAGCGCCCGGATGGGCGTGGAGTCCGACGCGCCGGAATCCGACGAGTCGGAGTCGCCGCAGGCGGTGAGGCCGATGCCGGCGAGCGTCAGTGCCGTAGCGAGCGCCAGTGTGCGCCGTGAGTGCGAGGATTTCATGATCATCATGGCTGTCCTTCACAGGGGATGGACCCGTCGTACCCCCGCGTGACGCGGCGGTGACGTTCGCCACAAAGTACCGACCAGCCGGTATCAAGTCAACGGGTCGAGCCGGTATCTCGTCCATGACAATCAGATCACATGAGCAGGTCAGGCCCGGACATTGCCTTCATACCGACCGGTACGTATTATGCCGAGGGTGACTCCCACACTCACCCACGAACGCGACGGCCACGTCGCCCGGGTGCGATTCGACAACAGCGCCCGTGGCAACTGTCTCGACGACACGACGCTTCGCGAACTCGTGGACACCCTGGAGACCGCGGCGGCCGACGAGGCGTGCGCCGTCATCCACCTCGACATGGCCGGCCGGCACTTCTGCGGCGGCTGGGACACCTCGGCGTTCGGCCGACTGCGCGGTGCGACCGCCGCGACGGTCGCCGCCGGACTACGGGACAGCGACGCCGCCCTGCACCGCGTCCGGCACCTCCCGGTACCCGTGGTCGCCGCCGTCCGGGGTCAGGTCGTCGGCTTCGGCGCCGGCCTGCTCGGCGCGATCCACCTGCCGGTCGCCGGCGAGGGCGTCCGGCTCTCCCTCCCGGAGGCCCGGTTCGGCTTCGCCCCCGCCGGGGTCGGCCACACCATCGCCCGGTCCGTGCCCCGCCCACACGCCTACCACCTGCTGACCGGTGCCGCGACGGCGACCGCCCGGGACCTGCTCGCCTGGGGCTTGGTCGCCCAGGTGGTACCCGACGACGACGTCGACCGCGCGGTGGACGCCCTCGTCGACACGCTGCTCGCCGTGCCGTCCCGGACGCTGCGCGCGGTGGTCCAGGTCGTCGAGTCGAGCCTGGAGTCCGGCACCGCCGACCGGGCCTACGAGATCTCCGCCGGCACCATCGTGGCGGGGCTGAGCACCCGGGAGGTCTCCGGATGAGTCAACCGTTCCGGCCCGGTGAGGCCGTCTGGGTGGAGTTGTGCACCCCACGGCCGGAGCAGGCCGAGGAGTTCTATCGCACGCTGTTCGGCTGGACCGTACGCACCGAGCGGCTCGGCACCACCACGTACCGGATGTGCAGCCTGGACGGCCGCGACGTGGCCGGCATCTCCGACGCCACCGCGCTGCACGGCGGCCGGCCCCGGGGCTGGATCGCCTACTTCGCGGTCCACGACATCCACCGCTCCGCCGCGCAGGCGGTCGCACTCGGCGGCGAGTTGGTGACCCCGCCGCGTTACCTGCCCGCCGCCGGGACCGGTGCCGCCGTCATCGACCCGTTCGGCGCCGCGTTCGGCCTCTATCAGGGCGAGTCACGAGCCGGTGTCCAGATGCTCAACTCGGTCGGCGCGCTCTGCTGGAACGAGCTGGACACCGGGGAGCCGGACCGCGCGGTGGCCTACTACCGGTCGCTGTTCGGATACACCACCCGGCAACACGGGGACTCCCCCACCGCCCGTCCCTACAGCCTGCTGATGCTCGGCGACGTCCCGGTCGCCGGCGTGCTGGCCCTGGACAACGACTGGCCGAACCTGATCCCGTCGAAATGGATCACCTACTTCGCGGTCGCCTCGCTGGACGACGCGCTGCGCCGGGTCGTCGCGCTGGGCGGGACGCCCACCGTCGGTCCGGTCGACAGCCCGCACGGGCGGCTTCACCTGGTGAAGGATCCCGGCGGGCACACCCTCTGCCTGATCCAGCTGGAAGACGGACTACGCCCGCACCATCCCTCCTCCGACCCGGCGGTGACCCGATGACGGCCGAGCCCCTGTTCGACTCCGCCGAGTTCCGTCAGGTGTGCGGACACTTCCCCACCGGTGTCACGGCGGTGACCGCGGTGACCGGTGACGGCACCGTCGCCGCGCTGACGGTGAACTCCTTCACCTCGGTGTCGCTGCGCCCCCCGAAGGTGCTGTTCTGCGTCACCAGCTCCTCGTCGAGCTTCCCGGTGCTGATGGACTCGGCCCGGATCGCCGTGCACATCCTCAGCCAGGACCAGGAGGACGTGGCGCGCCGGTTCGCCACCTCCGGGCTGTCCGGGGCGGACAAGCTCGACGGCGTCTCCTGGGTGCCCGGGCCGGACGGCGTCCCGCTGCTGCCCGGCACGCCCGCGGTCCTGGCCGGGCGCCGCGACACGGCGATCACCAGCGGCGACCACGTGATCATCCTGATCGACGTGGACCACGTGCACCTGAAGCCGACGAGCGTCCCGGCCCTGTCGTTCTATCGGGGGCGGTTCGTCGCGCCGTCGAGCACGCCGGGAGAGTGACCCGCCGAGACGGCGGGGAGGTGACCGCCGGTATGCCCGGCGGCCACCGCCGTCACGGCAGGTAGCGGAAGAGGATCTCCGCCACGCAGCAGGTGGTGGAGTCCTCGGCGAACTCCACCACCACCGACGCCTTGGCCTGCACGCCGCCCGGCACCCCGGCGATCGGCTCGGCGGCGAGCAGCGTCGCGGTGCCCTGGATCGGCACGCCCGGCGGCAGCGGCTTGACGAACCGGACCCGGTCCAGCCCGTAGTTGACGCCCATCGAGAACGTCGTGACCTCCAGGATGTCCGCGAGCAGACGCGGCACCAGAGCCAGGGTGAGGAACCCGTGCACGATCGTCGTGCCGAACGGGCCGGATCGGGCCCGTTCCACGTCGACGTGGATCCACTGGTGGTCCTTGGTCACGTCGGCGAAGCGGTCGACCTCGTCCTGGGTGACCACCTGCGGCTCACTGGCACCCAGCTCCCGGCCGACGAGGTCGAGCAGGTCGGCCGGGGTGGGCGCGATGGTGCGGGAGGCGGTACGCATCGGGCGACTCCATTCGTGGGATCAGGGAGGATGAAGCATACCGACCGGATGGTATGCTCCCGCCAGGGTTCAGGACGAGGAGGTTCTCCGTGGCGTTTTCCGCGTACCAACTGCCCGAGGAGCATGAGGCCGTTCGCGAGGCCGTTCGGGCGGTCTGCGACCACCGGGTCGCCCCGCACGCCGCCGCCGCCGACGAGAACGCCGAGTTCCCGCAGGCCTCCTACGACGCCCTGCGCGCGGCCGACTTCCACGCCCCGCACATCCCCGAGGAGTACGGCGGCGCCGGTGCCGACGCGCTGGCCACCGCGATCGTCATCGAAGAGGTCGCCCGGGCCTGCGCCACGTCGTCGCTGATCCCGGCCGGCAACAAGCTCGGCACCATGCCGTTGCTGCTCGCCGCCGACGACCGGCTCAAGCAGCGGTACCTGCCACCGGTCGCCCGGGGCGAGGCGATGTTCTCGTACTGCCTCTCCGAGCCGGAGGCCGGCAGCGACGCTGCCGGTATGCGGACCCGCGCCGAGCGCGACGGCGACACCTGGGTGCTCAACGGCGTGAAGCGGTGGATCACCAACGCCGGGCTGAGCGAGTACTACACGGTTTTCGCGGTGACCGACCCGACCGCGCGGTCGCGGGGCATCTCCGCCTTCGTGGTCGAGAAGTCCGATCCGGGGGTCAGTTTCGGTGCTCCGGAGAAGAAGTTGGGCATCAAGGGCTCGCCGACCCGCGAGGTCTACCTGGACAACGTCCGGATCCCGGCCGACCGGATCATCGGCGCCGAGGGCACCGGGTTCGGCACCGCGATGAAGACCCTGGACCACACCCGGGTCACCATCGCCGCGCAGGCGCTCGGCATCGCGCAGGGTGCGCTGGACTACGCCAAGGGGTACGTGGCCGAGCGTAAGCAGTTCGGCAAGGCGATCGCCGAGTTCCAGGGTGTGCAGTTCATGCTCGCCGACATGGGCATGAAGCTGGAGGCGGCGCGGCAGCTCACGTACGCGGCGGCCGGCAAGTCGGAGCGGGGTGACGCCGACCTGACGTACTTCGGTGCGGCGGCGAAGTGCTTCGCCTCGGACGCCGCGATGGAGATCACCACCGACGCGGTGCAGTTGCTCGGCGGCTACGGCTACACCCGGGACTACCCGGTCGAGCGGATGATGCGGGACGCCAAGATCACGCAGATCTACGAGGGCACCAACCAGGTGCAGCGCATCGTGATGGCCCGCCAGCTGCTCAAACCGACCCGACCGCGCGGTCGCGGGGCATCTCCGCCTTCGTGGTCGAGAAGTCCGATCCGGGGGTCAGTTTCGGTGCTCCGGAGAAGAAGTTGGGCATCAAGGGCTCGCCGACCCGCGAGGTCTACCTGGACAACGTCCGGATCCCGGCCGACCGGATCATCGGCGCCGAGGGCACCGGGTTCGGCACCGCGATGAAGACCCTGGACCACACCCGGGTCACCATCGCCGCGCAGGCGCTCGGCATCGCGCAGGGTGCGCTGGACTACGCCAAGGGGTACGTGGCCGAGCGTAAGCAGTTCGGCAAGGCGATCGCCGAGTTCCAGGGTGTGCAGTTCATGCTCGCCGACATGGGCATGAAGCTGGAGGCGGCGCGGCAGCTCACGTACGCGGCGGCCGGCAAGTCGGAGCGGGGTGACGCCGACCTGACGTACTTCGGTGCGGCGGCGAAGTGCTTCGCCTCGGACGCCGCGATGGAGATCACCACCGACGCGGTGCAGTTGCTCGGCGGCTACGGCTACACCCGGGACTACCCGGTCGAGCGGATGATGCGGGACGCCAAGATCACGCAGATCTACGAGGGCACCAACCAGGTGCAGCGCATCGTGATGGCCCGCCAGCTGCTCAAGGACTGACGACGGAGGGCTCCGCCCGGTGGCACACGACCACCGGGCGGAGCCCTCCTCTCCGTTCGATCAGTTGCGCGCGTCGTCCTGTCGCGGCAGGCCGCCGGGCGGTGCCGACCAGGGCGACGTCCCACTGGTACGCCGGGGCAGCGGCTCGGTCGGCGTGTCGTCCGGGTCCGGGTAGCCGAGGCTCAGCGGCTCGGTGTCCCGTTCCGCCGACTGCGGCGGCGGCCACTCGGTCACCGGCAGGTCCTGGGTCGTCGCCTCGGCCGGCGGCGGCACCACCGGTGCGGGCCTCGGCCAGCGCCGCCACCGCTGCCCGCTGAACGTCGCCATCAGCAGCAGCAGGCCGATCAGGAACAGGGTGCCGTTCTGCACCGGCAGCCGCAGCGGCAGCGGGTCGCCGAGGAACTCCCAGTCGGCCGGGATGCGCTCGCGGACCCGGAAGGGCGCGACGAACAGCCCGACGTACGGGGTGATCAGCAGCAGCCCGGCCACCAGCGGGCCGAGCGGTGAGATGCGCAGTGTGCCGAGCAGGCCCAACACGATGCCGCCGACGGCGAGATAGACGGCCGGTTCGATCAGGTTGGCCGTGTTCGAGGTGCCGATCTCCACCCACCGGTCGACTGTGCCGGCCGACCCGTCCTGCCCCAGGGTGACCAGCACCCAGGTGACCGGTGCCACCACCAGCCCGGCGAGGAAGCTCCACAGATGTCGCATCCGCGCACCGTACCGTTTCCGCCATGACCGAGCACCCCTCCGCCGCGCCACCGGGCAAGCCGACGTCGTACTCCCGCGTGACCCTCAGCCGAATCATGACGGCGGTGGACGTGAACCTCTACGGCACCGTGCACGGCGGGGTGCTGATGAAGTTCGTGGACGACGTCGCCGGTGCCGCCGCGGCCCGGCACAGCGGGGGTACGGCGGTCACCGCCGCGATCGACGAGATCGTCTTCTCCGAGCCGGTCCGGGTCGGTGACCTGATCCACGCGTACGCCCAGATCAACTGGACCGGGTCGACGTCGATGGAGGTCGGCGTACGGGTGATGGCCGAGCGCTGGGACTCGGCCGAGGCGGAGCCGGTGCGGGTGGCCACCGCGTACCTCGTCTTCGTCGGCGTGGAGGTGGGCGGCGCGCCACGGGCGGTGCGGCCGGTGCTGCCGGAGACGGCGGAGGACAGCCGTCGCTGGCGTGAGGCGGAGATCCGCCGGGCGCACCGGCTCGCCCGCCGCCGCGCCATCCAGCACGCGCGGCGCGAGTCCGGCTGAGCGGTTGTCGTGGCCTGCTGCGTTAGCAGGGGACCCTGGTACTACCGCAGGCGTTAACAAGGTGCCCTTCCTTACATCCGGGCGCACCGGTGACGGCAACGGATGCGCGACGGTAGGGCAGGATGACGCCACGGCCCACCGCACAGCGTCGTGCCGGGCCAGGGGAGGAGTGGACCAGTGACGGACGTGCTGTGGACGCCGCCGGCGGACGTGCTCCAGCGCTCACGCATCGGGACGTACCTGCGGTGGCTCGCCGAGAACCGGGGGCTCGATTTCGCCGACTACGACGCGCTGTGGCGGTGGTCGGTCACCGACCTGGACGCCTTCTGGCGCTCGATCTGGGACCACTTCGAGGTCGTCGCGCACACCCCGCCGACCGCCACCCTGGGCGCCCGCGACATGCCGGGGGCCCGGTGGTTCCCCGACGCCACGCTCAACTACGCCGAGAACGTGCTGCGCATGCCCGGCCGCGCCGACGACGACCCGGTGGTGATCGCGCACTCGCAGACCCGTGCCCCGGTCACCCTGACCGCCGCCGAACTGCGCGACCAGGTCCGCCGGGTGGCCGCCGGGCTGCGCCGGCTCGGCGTGGGCACCGGCGACCGGGTGGCCGCGTACGCACCGAACATCCCCGAGACGTACGTGCTGCTGCTGGCGACGGCCAGCCTCGGGGCGATCTTCTCCTCGTGCGCGCCGGAGTTCGGCACCCGCAGTGTCACCGACCGCTGGCAGCAGATCGAGCCGACCGTACTGGTCGCGGTGGACGGCTACCGCTACGGCGACAAGCCGGTGGACCGGCGTACCGAGGTGGCCGCGATCCGCGCCGCACTGCCGTCGCTGCGGCACACGGTGAGCATCGCCTACCTCGACCCGGCGGCCCCGGCCCCGGCCGGCGCGCTCTCCTGGGCCGAGCTGGCGGCGGAGACCGACGAACCGGCGACGTTCACCCCGGTCCCGTTCGACCATCCGCTGTACGTGCTCTACTCCTCGGGCACCACCGGGTTGCCCAAGCCGATCGTGCACGGGCACGGCGGCATCCTGCTGGAACACCTCAAGATGCTCGCCCTGCACCACGACCTCGGTCCCGCCGACCGGTTCTTCTGGTTCACCACCACCGGCTGGATGATGTGGAACTTCCTGGTCTCCGGCCCGGCGGTGGGCACGACGATCGTGCTGTTCGACGGCAACCCGGGCCACCCGGACCTGGGCGGGCTGTGGCGGCTCGCCGAGGAGACCGGCACCACCTACTTCGGCACCTCGGCGCCGTACCTGCTGGCCTGTCGCAAGGCGGGCCTGGCCCCGCGTGAGATCGCCGACCTGTCCGCGCTGCGCGGGCTGGGTTCGACCGGTGCGCCGCTGCCCGCCGAGGGCTTCACCTGGGTGTACGAGACGGTCGGCACCGACCTGCAACTCCAGTCGCTGTCCGGTGGCACCGACGTGTGCACCGGCTTCGTCGGCGGCGTGCCGCTGCTGCCGGTGCACGCCGGTGAGATCACCTGCCGGGCGCTCGGCGCCAGGGTGGAGGCCCGCTCGGCCGACGGCACCCCGGTCATCGGCGAACTGGGCGAACTGGTCATCACCGCGCCGATGCCGAGCATGCCGGTGGGCTTCTGGAACGACCCCGACGGGACCCGCTACCGGGAGGCGTACTTCGACGTCTACCCCGGAGTCTGGCGGCACGGCGACTGGATCACCATCAACGCGCGCGGTGGTTGCGTGATCACCGGTCGATCCGACGCCACCCTGAACCGGGGCGGCGTACGCCTGGGCACCGCCGAGTTCTACTCCGTGGTGGAGGGGCTGGACGAGGTCGTCGACTCGGTGGTCGTACACCTGGAGGACGACGAGGGCGGCGCCGGTGAGCTGCTGCTCTTCGTGGTCCTCGCCGACGGCCTCACCCTCGACGACGATCTGCGCGCGACGATCTGCCGCGAGCTGCGCACCGCCCTCTCACCCCGGCACGTCCCCGACGAGATCCACCAGGTGCGCGCGGTGCCCCGGACCCTGTCGGCGAAGAAGCTGGAGGTACCGGTCAAGAAGATCCTCACCGGTACCCCGGTCGACCAGGCCGCCGCCAAGGGCGCCCTGGCCAACCCCGACTCCCTGACCGCCTTCGCCACCCTCGCCCAATCCCGCCCCACCCCCTAACCACCCCACCCCACCCCAGCCGCCGCCCTCCCCGCCCTCCCCGCCGCCCCGCCCTCCCCGCCGCCCCGCCCCGCCCCGCCGCCCGCCCCTCCCCGCCGCGTTGATCAAGAGGTTTGCGTCCAAAATCCCGCCCGTCCCCGATGCAAACCTCTTGATCAACGCGCCCCCCACACCTGCCGCGCGCCGCTCGCCCCGCCTCGCCCTGACTGCCCCATCGATCATGGACTTGGGGTGAGGGCGAAAGGGGTGAATGTGGGCGGAACGTCAGCCACAGCTCCATGATCGACGGAGGAGGGGAAGACGTGCGGAGTGCCGGGACGGTCTCCGGCGCGGCGCGGCACGGCGCGGCACGGTGGGCGGGGGCAGGGCGGCGGGGGCGGGTGCGGGGCGGGGAAGGCGGGGAGCGGGGGGAAGGGGCTCAGGGGAGGGTTCGGGTGGCTTTTTCGGTGGTGGCTCGGGTGGGTAGTCGGGTGTGGTCGGGGTGGGCGCAGAGGACGGTCGACGCGCGGGCGGTGAGCGGGGCGAGCAGCCAGTCGACCGGGTCGGGCAGGGCGTCCACGTCGATCAGGACCCGCTCGCCCGGGGAGATGCCCAACTCGGTCGCGCGGGCGGTCGCCCGCTCACGCAGCGTGACGTGGCCCGGTCCGCCGGGCGGGTACGCGCCGAAGTGGTCGCCGTGGGCGCGTACCTCGGTCACGTAGTCGGCGAAGCCGGACGGCACCTCCCGCAGCGGCAGCGCGAACGGGTGCAGGGCGAGCGCGTACCGGTCGGCGGCCGACCAGGCGTCCGCCTCGGCGGCCCGGTCGGCGGTGGCGAACAGGACGTCCACGGCACCCGGTCGATCGGCCACGGTCAGGCCGGCCGACCAGCAGCCGAGCAGCACGGCGGCGGTCTGCCAGTGTGGTGGCAGCAGCACCGCCGCAGTGTCACCGGGCCCGAGCGACAGTTCGTCGACGAGCAGGTTGGCGGTCTTGGCCACCCAGTTCGTCAACGTGGCGCCGGAGAGTTCGGTGCGTTCACCGGTCGCGTCGTCGTACCAGGTGAGCAGCGGTCGGGTCGGGTCGGTCGCGATCGCGTCGGGCAGGACGCGGGCAATGTTGTCGGCCATCGGCGCGAACGATACGCCGCCGCCGCGCGTACTCGATGACAGTCACAAGTCGGCGAACCGTCGGGTCGGAGTCAGCGTCCGTACTCGGCACCGGCGTAGGCTTGCCCGAAGTGTTGTTCCCCACAGTCCCGCCACCACAAGGAGTCGCCCCGTGACCGCCGGTCGCCCGCCCCGCGTGCTCATCGACGCCACGAGTGTCCCCGCCGACCGCGGGGGCGTCGGTAGATACGTCGACGGTCTGCTCGGCGCCCTCGGCAAGGTGTGCGGGTCGGCGGTGGAACTGGTCGTGGTCAGTCTCCGCACCGACCTGGACCGCTATCGCCGGATGCTGCCCGGAGCCGAGATCGTCCCCGCTCCCGCCGCCGTCGCGCACCGTCCCGCCCGGCTCGCCTGGGAGCAGACCGGCCTGCCCCTGCTCGCGCAGCAGGTCGGTGCCGAGGTGCTGCACTCGCCCTTCTACACCTGCCCGTTGCGGGCCGGCTGCCCGGTCACGGTGACCCTGCACGACGCGACCTTCTTCACCGAGCCGGAGCACTACGACAAGTCCCGCCGGACGTTCTTCCGCAGCGCGATCAAGACCTCGCTGCGCCGCGCCAACCGGGTGATCGTGCCGAGCAAGGCCACCCGGGACGAGCTGATCCGGCTGCTGGACGCCGATCCGACCCGGATCGACGTGGCCTACCACGGTGTCGACCAGGACGCCTTCCACGCCCCCGGCGACGAGGAGAAGGCCCGGGTACGCGCCCGGCTGGGCCTGGGCGGCAGCAGCTACGTGGCCTTCCACGGCGCGAAGGAGCCGCGTAAGAACGTGCCGAACCTGATCCGTGGGTGGGCCCGGGCGGTCACCGACCGGGAGGACCCGCCGGCCCTGGTGATCGCCGGTGGTCAGGGGCACGACGACGACATCGACCGGGCCGCCGCCGAGGTGCCGTCGCACCTGCGGCTGCTGCGCCCCGGTTATCTGCGGTACGCCGACCTGCCCGGCTTCCTCGGCGGTGCCCTGGTGGCCGCGTATCCGTCCTACGGGGAGGGTTTCGGTCTGCCGGTGCTGGAGGCGATGGCGTGCGCCGCACCGGTGCTCACCACGCCCCGGCTCTCCCTGCCCGAGGTGGGCGGTGAGGCGGTGGCGTATACCAGTGAGGACCCGGACCAGATCGCCACCGACCTGGTCGCGCTGCTCGACGACGAGCCGCGTCGGTTGTCGCTGGCCAAGGCCGGACTCGACCGGGCCAAGGAGTTCACCTGGGAGTCGAGCGCCGAGGTGCACATCGCCGCCTGGTCACGAGTACGCGCCTGACGGTGGCAACCCGGCACCCGGAGCGGGCGGTTCGGGCATGATGTCCTGGTGATCTATGTCGTCATTCCGGCGGGTGGCAGTGGCACAAGGTTGTGGCCGTTGTCCCGCTCCGGCCATCCCAAGTTCCTCCACCCGTTCACCGGCACCCCGGCCTCGTTGCTCCAGGCGACGGTGGAGCGGGCGGCGCCGCTGACCACTCCGGAGCGGACCATGGTGGTCACCGGAGCCGCGCACGCGGCGGCGGTGGCCCGCCAGTTGACCGGGCTCCCCGAGGAGAACATCCTCATCGAACCGTCGCCGCGGGACTCCTGCGCGGCCATCGCGCTGGCCGCGGCGGTGATCGCGGTGCGGGACCCGGACGCGGTGATGGGGTCGTTCGCGGCGGACCACCTCATCGGTCAGCCCGAGCGGTGGGTGGAGACGGTCGAGGCAGCGGTCCGGGGCGCGGACCAGGGTCTGCTGATGACCGTCGGGATCACCCCGACCCGGGCGGAGACCGGCTACGGGTACCTCCAGACCGGTGATCCGGTGGGTGACGGTCCGATGCGTCCGGTCGTCGAGTTCAAGGAGAAGCCGAACGCCGAGGTCGCCGAGGCGTACGTCCGGTCCGGTCGGTATCTGTGGAACGCCGGCATGTTCGTCTGGCGGGTGTCGGCGTTCCTCGCCGAGCTGGCCCGCCAGCAGCCCGCCCTGCACACCGGCGTGACCGCGATCGCGGCGGTGTGGGGCACCCCCGAGCAGGACGACGTGCTCGGCGCGGTCTGGCCGACGCTGCCGAAGATCTCGGTCGACTACGCGGTGATGGAGGGCGCGGCGAGCGCCGGTCGGGTCGCCACGGTGCCGGGCGACTTCCGCTGGAACGACGTGGGCGACTTCCACACCCTCGGTGAGGTGTTGCCGACCGACGACGCCGGCAACGTGGTGATCGGTGGCGACGTCAAGGCCGAGGTGCTGTTGCGCGACAGCAGCGGGTGTGTGGTGGTGCCGCAGTCCGGGCGGATGGTGGCCGGCGTCGGCGTGCGCGACCTGATCGTGGTCGACACGCCGGACGCGTTGCTGGTCTGCCCGCGCGATCGCGCCCAGGACGTCAAGGCGATCGTGGACGAACTCAAGGCGCGAGGTGAGGACCGGCTCGTCTGAACGCGGCCAGTCCGGGTGGCATGAGCCGTGCGGTCCCGCCGGCCAGCGGTTGCGGCAGTTGGTCCGGCGGGAACCAGCCGAGCGCCTCGGACTCCGCGCTGACCGTCTCGACCGCGCCGGGCGGGGCGATGACGGCGAAGCGTACGTCGTGGTGCAGGGAACCGCCCTGGCAGCCGACCTCGTGCACGTCCACGTCGATCGGCACCGGGTCCACCCGCAGGCCGGTGATGCCGGACTCCTCGGTCGCCTCGCGGAGCGCGGCCCCGGCCAGTGTCCGGTCGCCCGACTCGCAGTGCCCGCCGAGCTGCACCCAGCGGTGGAACTTGCGGTGCAGGCAGAGCAGCACGCGGGTGCCGGTCGAGTCGAACAGCAGGGCGCTGGCGGTGACGTGTCCGGCCCGGTGCTCGCGGCTCATCGCGACCGGTCCGGCGGTCAGCAGGTCGAGGGTGCGGTCCCGGGCGGTCGCGGCGTCCGGGCTGGTCGGCGTCCATCCGGTGAGGACCGCCGACGCGTCGGTGTGCAGTGCGGCCCAACCGTGCTCCGGGGCCTGCGGGTGCTCCTCGGTCGCGTGAGGCGTCGACACGGCCCCTCCTTCCGTCCCGCACAGCGTACGGGCGGGTGGGAGGGGAGTTGCGGGGCGGGACGGTGCACGACCGGGCGGCACCCCTGCGGAAGCGTGAGCCGCAGACCCTCGTGCGGTGCCACCCGGTCGAGCCGTCCTGCGGCCCCCGGACTCCGCAGTGGCGGCACGCGATGCGTGCTGTCCCTGCGGCACGCAGAGCATGGCGGACCCGGGCGGCGCGAGTCGAGGTCTTTTAGCCCACGCTTAACAGACCAAGGCGATGTGTCCCAGGTAAAGTGCCTAGCGTCGCCGGGCGTCCCTCGGTCGGGTGACGGGGAGCCGTTCCATGCTGAAGATCCACTTCTCCGGCGAGGACATCCTCCGGACCAGAGTCGCTCCGGCTGCGGACCCGATCTGGGAAGTGGTGCTGAGCCTGCACCTGCTGCCCGGACGCAGCCGGGACCCACTGCTCGCCGGTTGGCGACGTGAGGTCATGCGCGGCCTGCGCCGGCAGGATGACGCCGACGGGCTGCGGCTGCTGCTGGCGTTGAACCCGCCGCGTGGCTACTTCCCGGACTTCCTCACCCCGCACGAGAGCGTGGGCGGGTTCGAGGCCGGGATGGAGGCGCTGCGGCGTACCCCTGCCACCCTGCTGCACCGCGACCTGAGCCGGCTGGCCAGCGGTCGGAGCCTGCCCACCGGGGCCGACGCCGTGGCCCGGGGCGAGCCGCGGGCGCTGGAAGACCTGACCGATGCCATGAGCCGGTACCGCGACCTGGCGCTCGGTCCCTACTGGGAGCGGGTGCAGGCGGCGGTGGACGCCGACCGGAACCGGCGGGCGCGGGCCATGCTCGACGGCGGGATCGAGGGTCTGCTGACCTCCCTGCGGCCCGGTGTGCGCTGGGAGTCCGGCGTGCTGCACATCCCCGACTATCCGAACAGCCGTGAACTGCACCTGCTGGGGCGGGGGCTGCTGCTGGTGCCGTCGTTCTTCTGCGCGAAGACACCGGTGGCGCTGGTCGACCCGGAGCTGCCGCCGGTGCTGGTCTATCCGGTGGACCGGCTGGGTGGACTCGTCGTCGACGGGGCCGACGGCGCCGGCACCGGCCGTACGGCGCTGGCGGCGCTGCTCGGCCGGACCCGGGCGGCGGTCCTGGCCGCCACCGACGGCGGGTGCAGCACGGGCGAGCTGGCCCGCCGGTTGCGGATCTCGGCGGCGGCGGCCAGCCAGCACACCACCGTGCTGCGCAACGCCGGCCTGCTGGTGAGCCACCGCGACCGCAACACCGTCCTGCACACCCCCACCCCGCTGGGCCGCGCCCTGCTCAACCCCTGATCGACCGGCACCGGCGGTCGGCTCTCGACCGGGCGGGCCCGATGGCGGGTCCTCAGAGGGCCAGGGAGGCGGCGGCGGTGGTGGCCGGCGGTGGGGGGAGGAGTTGGGAGGGGACGTGGTGGGCCGCGAGGGCGGTCCGCAGCTTCTGCACGTCGGTGCCGAACCGGACCAGCTGCACCGGGCCGACCGGGGTGGGCGGGGAGCACAGCACCAGTCCGGTGGCGCGGCCCGGCCAGCCGGGCACGGTGTTGACCAGTCCGGCGCGTACGTCGTCGTCGACGACCTGGGTGAACACGGTGCCGGGGGCGACGACGTCGATGACCGAGGCGATCGCCGCGGCGACCACCGCCGGATCGGGGCGGGACTCGCCGGGGCGGTCCGGCAGGTGTGCGGCGTCGGCCAGCCCGGCCGCCCGGGCCTCGGCGGTGCCGAGCGAGAAGAGGTCCATCGAGGCGTCCCGCACCAGCACCCGGGCGCCGTCGCCGTCGTCGTCCTGCCCCGCGGTGAGGTAGCCCCGGACCACCGCGACCGGCATCTGGTCGCACTTGCCCTTGATCAGTTCGCCCGCGCCGGCCAACTCGTCGACCACGGCCATCTGGGTCAGCACCAGCTCGTTGCCGTACGGGTCGACCTCGCCCCGGTGGTCCCGGATCGCGTCCATCCCGGCCACGCCGAGGGCCACGTCGGTGAGCCCGTTGCGCCACGGCCGACCCATGGTGTCGCTGATGATCACGGCGACGTTCACGCCGCTGTGGGCCCGCAGGCCGGCGCGGAGTGCGCGGGCCGAGGCGTCCGGGTCCTCCGGGAGCAGCACCAGCCGGGTCTTGTCGACGTTCGAGGCGTCGATGCCGGCCGCCGCCATCACGAAGCCGTGCCGGGTCTGCACGATCCGGGTCGGGCCGCGTGACGCCACCACCCGGACCGTCTCCGAGGCCAGCACCTCGTCGCGGGCGGCCTGCCGGTCCGGGCCGTCGGCGGGTACGTCCACCAGCCGCCCCTCCGCCTTCGAGACGATCTTGCTGGTCACCACCAGCACGTCGCCGTCGCGCAGCCAGGGTGCCGCGCCTCCGATCAGTGCCGCCAGGTCGTCGCCCTCGGTCACGTGGCCGATGCCCGGCACCGGCAGGATCTCCAGTCTCACGTCAACTCCACCGCGGCGCGGACCATCGCCGCCGTCGCCGCCTCGTCGGTCATCCGTAGCGGCACCGCGCGTACCGTCACGTCCGGCACCACCGTGTCCGCATCCTCCTCGGCGACCAGCCATCCGTCGAGCAGGCCGCCGTAGGCCCGGCTCCCGTACAGCCCGCCGACCCCGGCGGCGGTGCACGGCACACCGACCACCGAGAGGCACCGGTCCGCCATGCCGCGTACCGGCGCGCCACCGATGATCGGCGACACCCCGACCACCGGGGCCGGACCGCCGGTCAGCGCCGCCCGCACGCCCGGTACGGCGAGGATCGGCGCGATGCTGACCACCGGGTTGCTCGGTGCCACCAGCACCACGTCGGCGTCGGCGATCGCCTCCGTCACGCCGGGCGCCGGCTTCGCGGCCTCCGCACCGACGAAGACGAACCGGTGCGTCGGCACCTGGGCGCGGTACCGGATCCACCACTCCTGGAAGTGGATCGCCCGCTGCCCGTCGGTGCCGTCGCCGGCCTCGTCGGGCGGGGTCACCACGACGTGCGTCTCCAGGCGGTCGTCGGTCGCCGGCAGCAGGCGTACGCCGGGCTGCCAGCGGGTCGCCAACGCGTCGGTCACCTGGTGCAGCGGGTACCCGGCGTCGAGCATGGTGGTGCGTACCAGATGGGTGGCCAGGTCCTTGTCGCCGAGCCCGAACCAGCTCGGCTCGGCACCGTACGCGGCCAACTCGGTCTTGACCGTCCAGCTCTCGCCGGTACGACCCCAGCCGCGCTCGGGGTCCGCCCCGCCGCCGAGGGTGTACATGACGCTGTCCAGGTCCGGGCAGACCCGGAGCCCGTGCAGGCGAAGATCGTCGCCGACGTTGACCACGGCGGTCACCTCGGCACCCACCTCACGGGCGTACGCACGCACCCCGAGCAGGAACCGGGCACCCCCGATTCCGCCGGTCAGAACCACGACACGCATCAGCCCATCCTCGCCTACGTGACGCCTCCGTCGGCCAGTCGTCCGGGGAGACTAGGCTCACGTCGGCACCTGTCCGCTTTCGCCCCCAGGGAGAGTCCGTGACCAGCCCCGTGGAGCAACCGCCCACCGAACCGACCCCGGCCCGTCAGGTGACCGGGCCGCTTCGGGAACTCGTCGCCCTCGTGCTCCTGGGCGCGAACGCCGTCTTCCTCTTCGTCGCGCTGATCCGGTTGGTCACCCCGCAGGGTGCCTACAGCACGGTGACCGGCCGGGCGGGCAGCGCGTTCTTCGCCTTCGTCGGGCTGGAGGCGATCGTCCTGCCGCTGCTGGCGGTGCTGCTCGCAACCCACCTCGCCCCGGTGGTCGGCAAGGCGAAGCTGATCACGCAGGTGGCCCTGGTCGAGTACGCGGTCAGCGTCGTGCTCGGCGGCCTGACGCTGCTGATCTGGACGGTCGGCCGGCTGGCCGAGGCACAGATCTTCGACGCCCTGACCGGCGTCCTCGTCCGGGCGGCCTGGGTGGCGTTGTTCGGTGCGGCGGCGTACGTGGTCTGGACCGTCTGGCGGCGGCTCTACCACGTGCCCAAGCCCAAGCAGGAGCCCGGACTGTACGGCAGCCCGCAGCAGGGCTGGGCCCCGCAGGGCAACCCGGGGCAGCCCGGTGGCTACCCGGGTGGGTGGCAGCAGCAGCCCGGTCCGGGTGGCGGTTGGTCCGGTGGCGAGCAGTCCGGCGGATACCCCGGCCAGGTCGGCTACCCGGGCGCGGGTCAGCCCGGCGGTTACCCCGGCCAGCCGGGGGGTTACCCCGGTTCTCAGCCGGGCGGATTCCCCGGTGGTCAGCCGGGCGGGGACCAGCCGCAGCCGGGTTGGCCGGTGGCGGGCCAGGCGCCTGGCGGGCCGCCGTCCGCCCCGCACACCTGGCCGCCGCACGGCCAGCCGGTCGTGCCGCCGCAGCCGCCGGCGCCGACCTCTCCGGCGGCACCGCCCTTCGGGCAGCCCCCGTCGGCCGACCCGACCCAGACCATCCCCCGGCAGAGCACCGAGCCGGGCCAGGCGACGCCGCCTCCGGGTGAGGGCGACCGCACCCAGCGGATCGACCCGGGCGACAAGTCGGCCTGACCGGCGTGACACCCGGCCGGGCGGCCGGGTGCGGTTGCCCACGTGGGGGGTGTGCCGCCGGTGCCAGCGCCTAGGCTGGGCGGATGGTTGATCGCAGCGAGCCTGGGCCTGCGGAGGCGGCCGTCCGCCGGGCCCTGCGTCGGGCCGCCGCCGGCCGGGCGCTCGACGTCGACGAGGCGTCCGCACTGCTGAGTGCGCGCGGCACCGCCCTCACCGAACTGCTCGACGTCGCCGGCGCGATCCGCGACGCCGGCCTGCGGGACGCCGGGCGGCCGGGTGTGGTCACGTACTCGAAGAAGGTCTTCGTGCCGTTGACCCGGCTCTGCCGGGACCGCTGCCACTACTGCACCTTCGCCACGGTGCCGCACCGGCTGCCGGCGGCGTTCCTCGACCGCGACGAGGTGCTCGCCATCGCCCGCGCCGGTGCGGCCCAGGGCTGCAAGGAGGCGCTGTTCACCCTCGGCGACCGGCCGGAGGAGCGCTGGCCGGCGGCCCGGCAGTGGCTGGACGAGCGGGGTTACGAATCCACGCTGGACTACGTGCGGGCCTGCGCGGTGGCGGTGCTGGAGGAGACCGGCCTGCTGCCGCACCTGAATCCGGGCGTGCTCTCCTGGTCGGAGTTGCAACGGCTCAAGCCGGTCGCGCCCAGCATGGGGATGATGCTGGAGACCACCGCGACGCGGCTCTGGTCGGAGCCGGGCGGCCCGCACTACGGCTCGCCCGACAAGGAACCGGCGGTCCGGTTGCGGGTGCTCGACGACGCCGGTCGGGTCGGCGTCCCCTTCACCACCGGCATCCTGATCGGCATCGGCGAGACGCCCGCCGAACGGGTGGACGCGATCTTCGCCATCCGGCGGGCGCACCGGGAGTACGGCCACCTCCAGGAGGTGATCGTGCAGAACTTCCGCGCCAAGCCGGACACCGCGATGCGCGGCATGCCGGACGCGGAACTGCACGACCTGGCGGCCACCGTCGCGGTGGCCCGGCTGTTGCTCGGCCCGAAGGCCCGCATCCAGGCGCCGCCGAACCTCATCGCCGGCGAGTACGACCTGTTGCTGCGGGCCGGCATCGACGACTGGGGCGGCGTCTCGCCGGTGACCCCGGACCACGTCAACCCGGAACGCCCGTGGCCGCAGCTCGACGAGTTGGCGGCGCGTACCGCCGCCGCCGGGTTCACGCTGCGCGAGCGGCTGACCGTCTACCCGGAGTACGTCCGGGCCGGTGAGCCGTGGCTGGATCCGCGCCTGCTGCCGCACGTCACCGCGTTGGCCGAGCCGGCGACCGGGCTCGCCGTGGAGTCGGCCCGGCCGGTCGGCCGTCCCTGGCAGGAGCCGGACGAGACCTTCGGCGGGCGGACCGACCTGCACGTCGACATCGACCGCACGGGACGGACCGAGGACCGGCGGGGCGACTTCGACCACGTCTACGGGGACTGGTCGGAGGTGGCGGCCAAGGTCGCCGTACCGCCCGCCGGTCCGGCCGGTCGGTCGGTCGCCGCCGGTGCCGGTGACGCCGACCTGCGGGCGGGGCTGCGGCTGGCCGCCGACAACCCTGCGGCGCTCCTCGAACCCCGGCACGCCGACGCCGCGATGGCGCTGTTCGGCGCGGACGGCCCGGCCCTGGACGAACTCTGCCGCCGCGCCGACGACCTGCGCCGGGACACGGTCGGCGACGACGTCACGTACGTCGTCAACCGCAACATCAACTTCAGCAACGTCTGCTACGTGGGTTGCCGGTTCTGTGCCTTCGCGCAGCGGGAGCGGGACGCCGACGCGTACCGCCTGTCGGTGGAGCAGGTCGCCGACCGGGCGCAGGAGGCCTGGGACGCCGGTGCCGGCGAGGTCTGCATCCAGGGCGGTATCGACCCGAAGTTGCCGGTCACCGTCTATGCCGACCTGGTCCGCGCGATCAAGGCGCGGGTGCCCCGGATGCACGTGCACGCCTTCTCCCCGATGGAGATCGCCACCGCCGCCGCGAAGGCCGGGGTGTCGGTGAAGGAGTGGCTGACCGGGTTGCGCGAGGCGGGCCTGGACACCATCCCCGGGACGGCGGCGGAGATCCTCGACGACGAGGTGCGCTGGGTGCTGACCAAGGGCAAACTGCCGACCGCCGCCTGGGTCGAGGTGGTCAGCACCGCCCACGAGCTGGGCCTCCGGTCCAGCTCCACGATGATGTACGGCCACGTGGACCATCCCGGGCAGTGGCTGGCGCACTTCCGGGTGCTGGCCGGTGTGCAGGACCGCACCGGCGGGTTCACCGAGTTCGTGGCGCTGCCCTTCGTGCACACCAACGCCCCGATCTACCTGGCCGGCATCGCCCGGCCGGGGCCGACCTGGCGGGAGAACCGGGTGGTGCACGCGATGGCCCGGGTGCTCCTGCACGGTCGGATCGACAACATCCAGTGCTCCTGGGTGAAGCTGGGCGACGAGGGCACGGTCGAGATGCTCCGCAGCGGCTGCAACGACCTGGGCGGCACGTTGATGGAGGAGACCATCTCGCGGATGGCCGGTTCGGGCAACGGTTCCGCGCGGACCGAGGAGCAGCTACGGGCGATCGCGACGGCGGCCGGTCGTCCGGCGCGTAGGCGTACGACTTCGTACGGTCACCTCAGCGCCTAGCGTCGAACCTTCGCGCGTCCCCGGCCGTACCTGTCGATGCCGGCGGCGGGATCGGCGAGGACCGCCGCCGGCACCCGAGATTCGGGGGCCTTCGCGGTCCGTGCGGCGACCCCCGTCCGTCCTTGCGGGCGCCTGCGCGCCGCCGGAAAGGTTGGCCATGATCACTGAGAGAAGGCGGACGCGGCAGTGGCCGCGACTGACCCGCCGGCAGACGTTGACGGCTGCGGCCAGCGCCACGCTCGGCGCCGCCGCCCTGGCGGTGCCGGGCCTCTCGGCCGCCGGGGACGACGACAAGGGGGTCGCGGCCGGCGCGGACGAGACGATCGTGGTGCACCTGCGCGACGCCCGCTCCGGCACGATGGACGTCTTCGTGGGCCAGTCCCGCATCGAGGTGCGGGACCGTGGTCTGGCGGACCGGCTGCGCAAGGCTGCCGCCCGGCGCTGACCGTGCCCACCCGACCTCCGCCCGCCACGCCGGGCGTTGCCGACCGCGGCGCCCGTCACCGGCGCTGAGCGGTCACCCGCCGCCGCCGTACGGGCGGCCGCGTACTCCGGTCCGGCGCGGGCTCTCGGCGCCCGGCCGTCCGTCCAATGCACACTTTTGCCCCGTGAGGTGGGTTCGTCATGTCGTCACACCGCGAAGCGCCGGAGATCGCCAAGGATCCGGTCGCCGATTCGTCGGACCTGTACGCCTTCGTCACGCCGGACCGTCCGGACACGGTGACGCTGATCGCCAACTACGTACCGTTGCAACTGCCCTCGGGCGGCCCGAACTTCTTCGAGTTCGGCGACGACGTGCGCTACGAGATCCACATCGACAACAACGGTGACGGGCAGCCGGACGTCACCTACCGTTTCGAATTCACCACCGAAATCACGAACCCGAATAGTTTTCTCTACAACACCGGGCCGATCGATTCGCTGGACAGCGAGAACTGGAACCGACGGCAGTTCTACAGCCTGACCCGGATCGCCGGTGGACGGGAAGAGCGGCTGGCGCGCAAGCTGCCCTGCCCGCCGTGCAACGTCGGCCCGCTTTCCACCCCGAAGTACGGCGAGTTGGTCCGCCAGGCCACCTTCTCGCTCTCCACCGGCGAGAAGGTCTTCGCCGGGCAGCGCGCCGACGGCTTCTTCGTCGACCTCGGGGCGATCTTCGACCTCGGTACGCTGCGCCCGTTCCAGCAGTTGCACGTGGCCGGCAAGAAGATCTTCCGGGAGCCCGGCACGCCGGTGAACACCACCGACCGGCTCAACGTGCACAGCATCGCCCTCCAGGTGCCGCTGGACCGGGCGCGCCGCAAGGCGAACCGGTATCACTGGCAGGAACCCGCCTCGGTGATCGGCGTCTGGACCTCGGCGTCCCGCCGCCAGGTGCGGGTGCTCGGCGACAGGGTGGCCGCCGACACGAGCACCGGGCCGTTCACCCAGGTGTCCAGGTTGGGCAACCCACTGTTCAACGAGGTCATCGTGCCGATGGCACAGAAGGACCTGTGGAACACCCTGCCGCCGTCGGAGGACAAGCGGTTCGCGAAGTTCGTCGAGCGACCCGAGTTGGCCGCCCTGCTGCCGGTGCTCTACCCGGGCGTCTTCCCCAACCTGGAGAAGCTGAACAAGTCCGAGAAGGCGCGGGCGGACCTGGTCGCGATCCTGCTCACCGGTGTCCCGGAGGGACTGATCGACGGCTTCACCAACGCTACCGGCGACGTGCAGGCCGACATGCTGCGCCTGAACACCGCGATCCCGCCGGCCCGCCGCCCGAACGCCATCGGCGTACTCGCCGGTGACCTGGCCGGTTTCCCGAACGGTCGGCGGGTCACCGACGACGTGGTGACGATCGCGCTGCGGGCCATCGCGGGTCTGACGGTGCCGCTGGTGGACCGGAAGTTCCAGCCGGACGAGGCGGCCGCCGCGGTCACCCCGGGGTTGAGCGCCGCCGACGTGACCGCGCCGTTCCTGCGCAACTTCCCCTTCCTCGGTACGCCCTACGACGGCTTCAACAACCCGGGAGCGGCGGCATGAGCGAGCGGAGCGAGCGAGTCATCGATTCAGGGGTGTGCCGGCGCGGAGCGCAGCGGAGGACGGCATGAGCGAGCGAATCATCGGTGCGGTCGGCCCTCGTGCCGGCGCGGAGCGTAGCGGAGGGTCGGCATGAGCGGGCATGTGCACACATACGGTCCGACGGGGAGCGCGACTGTTGTGCTTGACCTGGGCGGGGAGACCGGTGCCCTGATCGTGCACACCGGACGTCACCTGCTCGGTCGGGAAATCGAGGTCAGCCGCCCGGACCACGACGACGAGCCGCGGACCCACTCCGCCGTACGCGAGCGGCAGGTCCTGGACGGTACCTTCCACAGTGCGGTCTACCCGGACCTACCGGCAGGTACCTATACCGTCTGGTGGGACGACGATACGCCTGCCGGGACGGTCCGGGTGGCCGGTGGTGTGGTCTCCGAATTCACGTGGCCCACCAGCCTTTCCGCGACTTCCGACTGACCGCGCCGACTGTCTCACGACCGCGCCCCGTCCACGATGTGGACGGGGCGCGATCGTCGTATGCCCGGTGGACGGGCGGTCCCGACGAAGTCGGGCTAATCTTGCGGGTCAAGATCAACCGATCTTGTCGGGTGGCCTTCCGGAGGCCGGCGCGGGGTGTGATCACCGCTGTCCCGGGCCGTGCGCCACGGGAGAAAACTCGGGCAACTCGCCGGAGAGGGCGTTACTCGGCCGGGGTCTGAATCGATAGGGCAGGGCGAGACCGGGTGCGTGTCGGGAGGGCGACTCCATTATCAAGTTTGGCTTGACGCCGCACGCATTACACGCGTGTAATTTGAATGGGGTTGTTCGCACGAACCGCATCATAACGGGACCGGACGGACAAGCACGCCTTTCGCGTGGGGGGTTGCAGCGGCGATGGCGCCGGTGCGCGACAAGGAGGCAATTGATGGACGGCCAGCTCGAGGCGGCCGACCTGCTCGGAAACGCGCCGGAGTGGCAGGAGCGAGCGCTGTGCTCGCAGACCGACCCGGAGGCGTTCTTTCCCGAGAAGGGCGGCTCGACCCGCGAAGCGAAGCGCATCTGCTCGCGGTGCGAGGTCAAGACCGAATGCCTCGAATACGCTCTCGGCCACGACGAGCGGTTCGGGATCTGGGGTGGGCTCTCCGAGCGTGAGCGGCGCAAGCTCAAGCGGCGAGCAGCCTGAGTCGTCGGGAAGGGACGGTCGGGGGACGTCCCGCCCCGGGGGTGACGATGTGCCGTGGGGGGTCACGGCGGCCGGGTCAGGCCAACTCGTCCGGGTCGACGCCGAGCAGGTTCGCCACCTGCTCGATGATCACGTCGTGCACCAGGTCGGCGAGATCCTCGCGGTCCATGGCCCGGAACTCCAGCGGGCGGCGGTACAGCACGATGCGAGGTGGCACCTCCTGACGTCCCGGCCGACCCGGCAGCAGTCGGGCCAACGGCACCTCGCCGTCCTCCAGCACGTCGGTGTCATAGACGTTGAGATCCGGCGGGACGTCCTCGACGGCGAACTCCACCCCGGCGAGTTCCTTGGCGAAGCGACGCTCCAGCGTCTCGACGGTGTCCAGCACCAGGTCGTCGAAGATCTCCGCCTTGGTGCGCGCCAACGGCACAGTCGCCGGCACCAGCCGCCCACGCAGACCGCGCCCGTGCCGGTCGCGGTGCGCCCGCCGGCCGGGGCCGGGGCGGCGGTTCTCCGGACTCGTCATGAGCCAAAGGGTAGCCGCCACCGCGCCCCCGCCCGCATCAGCGCCGCCACCTGGCGCGCCGCGCCCCGGGCCGAAATGTGATCACCAAGACGGGCGTGTCGTAACGCGAACCGGTGCGCCGGACCCGGTAATGGGGATACCCTGCGCCCGTGAGGTCACCACGGCGCTGCTCCCGTAACGGCTGCCCCCGGCAAGCGGTCGCCACGCTGACCTATGTCTACAACGAGTCGACGGCCGTGGTGGGTCCGCTCGCCGCCTTCGCCGAGCCGCACACGTACGACCTGTGCGAGCCGCACGCCCGGAGCCTGACCGCACCGCGCGGCTGGGAGGTGGTCCGGCACGAGGGCGAGTTCGAGCCCCCGCCGCCCACCACCGACGACCTGGTCGCGCTCGCCGAGGCGGTCCGCGAAGCCGCCCGCCCGGCGCCCCGCCCTCCGCAGGACGACCAGACCCAGCAGGCCGCACCCCCCACCACCTCCTCGCGGCGCGGCCACCTCCGCGTAATCCCCCCCACGCACTGACCCCCGCACCCACCCTCACGCGCTCTCCACGCTGCGCTCTCCGCCCGCGCCCGGTGGCGCCCGCCCGCGCCTGGTGGCGCCCGCCCGCGCCTGGTGGCGCCCGCCCGCGCCTGGTGGCGCCCGCCCGCGCCCGGCGGCGCCCGGTGGCGTTGATCAAGAAGTTTGCGCTGATTTTTGGGCGCCTGGGCCGACCAAACTTCTTGATCAACGCGTCAAGGCGGGGCGGGAGGCGGGGAGGGAGGGGGCGGGGGAGGGGGTCAGTGGCCTAGGAGGCGGGAGAAGGTGGCGGCGCGGCGGGATGCCCGGCCGGTACGGGACTCGCGTTCGTCGGCGGAGAGCATCAGGCGGAGGCCGGCGTTGACCGCGAGCCAACGTAGGGGCTCCGGCTCCCAGCGGGGCGAGCGGTGGTTGACCCAGGGCAGGCGCGTCAGCTCGGTCGGTTCGTTCCGGATCAGGTCGGCCAGCGTACGACCGGCGAGGTTGCTGGTGCCCACCCCGTCGCCGACGTACCCGCCGGCCCAGCCCAGCCCGTCGGCCCGGTGGTAGCCGACCGAGGCCGCCCAGTCCCGGGCCACCCCGAGCGGACCGCCCCAGGTGTGCGTGACCGGCACGTCGGGACCGAGCGTCGGGAAGAGGTCGCCGAGCGTACGGCGGAGGGCGGCGAAGACCCGTGGCTCCCGGTCGTAGTCGGACCGGACCCGCGAGCCGAAGTGGTACGGGGCACCCCGCCCGCCGAAGGCGAGTCGGCCGTCGACCGTGCGTTGGCCGTAGATGATGACGTGCCGGTGGTCGGAGAACGTCTCCCGCTCGGCCAGCCCGATCTCGGCCCAGGTCTCGTCGGGCAGCGGCTCGGTGGCGATCATCAGTGAGTAGACCGGGGCGAGGGCCCGCCGGTGCCCGGTCAGCGCCGGCGTGTAGCCCTCGGTCGCCCGGATCACCACCGGGGCGCGTACGGTGCCGGCCGGGGTGACCGCCGCGCGGGGCCGGATCTCGGTGACCGGGGTGCGCTCGTGGATCGTGACGCCCCGGCGTTCGACGGCACGTGCCAGGCCACGGACCAGCCGCGCCGGGTGCACGGCCGCGCAGTGCGGCGTGTAGGTGGCGGCGCGTACCCCGGTGGCACCGCACCGGGCGACGGCCTCCGCCGGACCGAGCAGGTCCAGGTCCTCCCGGCCGAAACCGAACTGCCGCGCCTCGGCCACCGCCGCCCGGGCGCGCTGTACCTGCGGCGCGCTCCGGGCCAACACCACGGTGCCGCCGTACGACCAGTGGCAGTCGATGCCCTCGGCGGCGACCACCCGGCCGACCTCGCGGACCGTGTCGTGCATGGCGTGCTGCATGGCGATCGCGGCGTCCCGGCCGTGCCGCCGGGCCAACGCGGTCAGCGAGGTGGGCAGCAGCGCGGAGCACCAGCCGCCGTTACGCCCGGACGCGCCGAAGCCGGCCACCTGGCGTTCCAGGACCACGATCCGCAGGGCGGGCTCGGCCTCGGCGAGGTAGTACGCCGTCCACAGTCCGGTGTAGCCCGCGCCCACGATGACCACGTCGGCGACGGTGTCACCGGCCAGCGGCGGGCGTGGCGTCAACGGCTCGTCCACGGTGGACAGCCAGTACGACAGGTCCTGGTAGGCCACCACCGCCTCCTAGAGTCTGGTCCAGGCCTCGGTGAGTACGCCGCGCAGGATCTGTTCGATCTCGTCGAACTGCTGCTGCCCGGCGATCAGCGGTGGGGCGAGCTGCACCACCGGGTCCCCCCGGTCGTCGGCCCGGCAGTACAGCCCGGCGGAGAACAACGCGCTGGACAGGAAGCCGCGCAGCAGCCGTTCCGACTCGGCCTCGTCGAAGGTCTCCCGGGTGGTCTTGTCCTTGACCAGCTCGATGCCGTAGAAGTAGCCGTCGCCTCGGACGTCGCCGACGATCGGTAGGTCGTGCAGCTTCTCCAGGGTCGACCGGAAGGCCGCCTCGTTGGCGCGTACGTGCCCGACGAGGTCCTCACGGGCGAAGACCTCCAGGTTGGCCAGGGCCACCGCGCAGGAGACCGGGTGCCCGCCGAAGGTCACCCCGTGGGCGAACATGCCGGTCTCGGTGAGGAACGGCTCCATCAGGCGGTCGCTGGCGATCATCGCGCCGAGCGGGGCGTACCCCGAGGTGATGCCCTTGGCGGTGGTGATGATGTCCGGCTGGTATCCGTAACGGGTCGCGCCGAAGTACTCGCCGAGCCGACCCCACGAGCAGATCACCTCGTCGCTGACCAGCAGCACGTCGTACGCGTCGCAGATCTCGCGGACCCGCTCGAAGTAGCCGGGCGGCGGTGGGAAGCAGCCGCCCGAGTTCTGCACCGGCTCCAGGAAGACCGCCGCGACGGTGTCCGGCCCCTCCCGCTCGATGGCCCGTCCGATCTCCTCGGCGGCCCAGCGACCGAACGCCACCGGGTCGTCACCGTGCTCCGGAGCCCGGTAGAAGTTCGTGTTCGGCACCTTGATCCCGCCCGGCACCAGCGGCTCGAAGTCCGTCTTGATGCCCGGCAGCCCGGTGATCGACAGGGCGCCCATGGAGGTGCCGTGATAGGCGATGTACCGGCTGACCACCTTGTGCTTGGTGGGCTTGCCGACCCGCTTGAAGTACGCCCGGGCCAGTTTCCAGGCCGCCTCGACCGCCTCCGACCCGCCGGTGGTGAAGAAGACCCGGTTGAGGTCGCCCGGGGCCAGCTCCGAGATCCGCTCGGCCAGCTCCACGGCGGTCGGGTGGGCGTACGACCAGAGCGGGAAGTACGCCAACTCCCCGGCCTGCTTGGCGCCGGCCTCGGCCAGCTCGGTGCGACCGTGGCCCGCGTTGACCACGAAGAGCCCGGCGAGGCCGTCCAGGTAGCGGCGACCCTGCGAGTCCCAGACGTACGCGCCCTCGCCGCGCACGATCGTCGGTACCTCGCCTGCGGAGTAGCTCGCCATCCGGGTGAAGTGCATCCAGAGGTGGTCGGTGGCGTTCGCCATGTCAGCCCCATCGGGTCTCGGGCCGGTCAGGGGTTCACCGGCCGCTCTGCTCACGGTTATCCCACAGCCCGCCGCCGCGAGGCAAGTGCAATCGGTTGAACTTACGCCTCGATGCAACGGATTTAGCGAGCTTATCCGACTAAGTGCAACGGATTCCGCATCGCCACTGCCCTGCGGCGTCCTCCTGCGGGTCCGGCGCGTCAGCTCGTCGGGTCCCACTGATCTTCGCGCGGCTGGTGGGAGGTCAGGTGCCTCACTGTCGATCAGTCGAGATCTTGGACAGTTTCCGTTATCTACTAACGGAAACTTTCCAAGGTCCATGTTCGCGATGTGATGGCCGAACCGGCGCCGGCCGGCGACCTCCGCGTCGGCGGGCCTGCCCCGCCCGCTCCCGCCACCGGACCCGCCTCGCCCGCAGGTGGGTGGTGGAGGTGAATGGCGGGCGTCGGGTAGTGCGTCCTGTCCAGGGCATTCGAGGGGCATCTCGGTCGCACCTCAGATGCGCGAAACAGTCCCGCCCGCAACACGCCGAGACCGGGCGGACAGCGCCACCCAGAGTGTCTAGCGTGCGGCGCAACGTGACGCGTGGACGGAGGTCGGCAGATGAACGAGACACTGCGGTTGGCGATGGCGGACAAGGGTGAGACGGCTCAGTCGTTGGCCGGGAAGGTCGGCGTCGACCCGAAGACGGCGGGCCGTTGGGTGGCCGACGGGCGTACCCCGCATCCCGGCACCCGGGCCGCCGTCGCCGCCGTCCTCGGATGCCAGTCGAAGGAACTTTGGCCGGAGCCCCACCGTCGCCGGGACATGCCCTGGTTCCAGGAGTGGGCCCAACTGGAGCAGATCGCCAGCTCGCTGCGGTCGTACCAGCCGCTGCTCGTGCCGGGCCTGCTCCAGACCGAGGCGTACGCCCGAGCGGTGCTGGCGACCGGCGGCCTGGTGGCGCCGACGCAGGTGGAGGAGATCGTGGCGGCGCGACTGGCCCGGCAGCGGGTGCTGGAGCGCGAGGTGCCGCTGCAACTGGTGGCGGTGATCGACGAGGTGGTGCTGCGTCGGCGGGTGGGCGGCGACCGGGCGGTGATGGCCGGGCAACTGCTCCACCTGGCCGAGTGGGGCGAGCGGGAGCACGTGCAGGTCCGGGTGATCCCGGCGGAGAATCCGTGGCACACCGGCCTGGCCGGGCCGTTCGTGCTGGCCCGGACGCCGGACGGCGGTGAGCCGGCCTATCTGGACAATCAGTTGCGCGGTCAGGTGGTGACCGAGCGTGCCGACCTTGCTAGCCTGGGCGCGAGATGGGAGAGCGTCACCGGTGAGGCGCTGCCCCGCCGCCGGTCCATCGAGCTGATCAGGGAAGTGGCGACGACATGGACATGACCGACGCCCGCTGGCGCACCGCCACCCGCAGCAGCAACAACGGCGGCGACTGCGTCGAGGTGGCCGACAACCTGCCCGGCCGGGTCCTGGTGCGCGACAGCAAGGATCGAGCCGGCGGCACCCTGACCTTCGCTCCCGACGCCTGGCGCGCGTTCCTCACCACACCCCCGCGCTGACCTCCCGCACGGCCCTCGCCGCGCGGCACCGCGCTTCACGCGCGGCCCTCCCCGCACGGCACCGCGCCTCACGCGCGGCCCTCCCCGCACGGTGATCATGGAGTTGTGGCAGCGACAAACCAGGGCGATCGGCGCGTTTCCGCGACCACAACTCCATGATCGCCGCGAGGGCGCGAGGGCGCGAGGGCGCGAGGGCGCGAGGGCGCGAGGGCGCGAGGGCGAGTGGGTGGGGGCGCGCGGTGGGGCGGGGGCGCGCGGGGCCGGGGCGGGTGGGGCGCGGGCGGGTGGGGCGAGGGCGCACGGGGCGGAGGCGCGCGCGGCGCATGATCAGGCGGTGCCCCAGCTGTAGGTCTGCTTGCGGAGTTTGAGGTAGACGAACGCCTCGGTGGAGAGCACGCCGGAGACCGCGCGCAGGCGTTGCAGGATCTCCAGCAGGTGCTCGTCGTTGCGGCAGACCACCTCGGCCAGCAGGTCGAAGGAGCCGGCGGTGATCACCACGTAGTCGACCTCGTCGAGTTCGGCGATTCGGTCCGCGACGCTCTCCAGGTCGCCGTCGGTACGCAGGCCGATCATGGCCTGGCGGGGGAAGCCGAGTTGGAGCGGATCGGTCACCGCGACGATCTGCATCACCCCGGCGTCGAGCAGCCGTTGTACGCGTTGACGTACCGCAGCCTCGGAGAGCCCGACCGCCTTGCCGATGGTCGCGTACGGGCGACGGCCGTCCTGCTGGAGCTGTTCGATGATCTGCTTGGCCACGTCGTCGAGCAGCACGTGGCTGGCGCCCTCCCGCACGCTGACCCGGCGTCCGCCGGTGCCGTTGTCCTGCTGCCGGTTCGTCATCGAGCGCTCCCCATGTCCATCACGGCGCTGAGCCTAACGCCACCGCGCAGTCTGGCGTAATTCGTCGTCCACGGCTATTGCGGCTACGGAATCCCTTGTGAGCGAGGTTTCCTCATGTCAGGATCAGTCGTCCATCGCCATTGACCCTCCCGTCGGCGCGCCCACCCCCGTCCCGCCGCCGACGATGACCTGTAGGAGTCGTCACATGCGAAACGCTTACCGGCCCCTCACTCGGCGTGGTCTGCTCACCGGCACCCTCGGCTCGGCCGCGCTGCTCGCGGCGGGTGGCACTCTCGCCGGTTGCGGCACCCCCGGCGCGCAGCAGACCGAGGCCGGTTGTGTCAGCGAGGACCTGTCCGGCACGGAGAAGACTGTCGCCTTCTCCAACTGGCCGCAATACATGGACGTCGATGACGACGACGCGTCGAAGCGTCCCAGCCTCGACAAGTTCGTCACCGACACCGGCATCCAGGTGACCTATTCCGAGGACGTCAACGACAACAACGAGTTCTTCGGCAAGGTGCAGAACCAGCTCGCCGCCTGTCAGGGCACCGGGCGGGACGTCATGGTGCTCACCGACTGGATGGCCGCCCGGATGATCCGGCTCGGCTGGATCCAGCGGCTCGAGAAGTCGAATCTGCCCAACGTCGAGGCGAACCTGCTGCCGTCGCTGCGGAACCGTCCCTTCGACGTGGACAACCACCTCGCCGTCCCGTGGCAGTCCGGCCTGGCCGGATTGGCGTACAACGGGCGGGTCACCCGGGAGATCCGGACCGTCGACGAGCTGCTCACCCGCGCCGACCTCAAGGGCAAGGTGACCGCGCTGACCGAGATGCGCGACACCATGGGCCTGCTGCTGATGTCGAACGGCCACAACCCGGCCGACTTCACCGCCAGCCAGTTCGACGACGCCCTGAACAAGCTCAAGAAGGCGGTCGACTCCGGGCAGATCCGCCGCTTCACCGGCAACGACTACGCCCCCGACCTGGCCAAGGGCGACATCGCGGCGTGCATCGGCTGGTCCGGCGACATCATCCAGCTCGGCTTCGACGACGAGCAGATCAAGTTCGTGGTGCCCGACTCCGGTGTGACGCTCTGGTCGGACAACATGCTCGTGCCGAACAAGGCCACCCACAAGGGCAACGCCGAGGCCCTGATCAACCACTACTACGAGCCGGCCATCGCCGCGCAGCTCGCCGCGTACGTCAACTACATCTGTCCGGTGCAGGGCGCGCAGGAGGAGATGGAGAAGATCGACCCGGAGTTGGCCGCCAACCCGCTGATCTTCCCGGACGAGGCGATCCTCTCCAAGGCCCGCGTCTTCATGGCCCTGGACGAGCAGCAGGAACGCGAGTACGAGACCAAGTTCCAGCAGGTTATCGGAGCGTGACGATGGCGCGGGACACTCCGGCCGGTGACCTGAGGCTGGCCGACCTCACCAAGACGTTCGGCCCGTTCACCGCCGTCGACGACCTGAGCCTGACCATTCCGCAGGGCTCGTTCTTCGCCCTGCTGGGTGCGTCCGGCTGCGGCAAGACCACCACGCTGCGGATGATCGCCGGGCTGGAGGAGCCGACCAGCGGGCAGGTGCTGCTCGGTGACCGGGACATCGCCCGGCTGCGTCCGTACAAGCGGCCGGTCAACACCGTGTTCCAGAGCTACGCCCTCTTCCCGCACCTGGACATCTTCGAGAACGTGGCCTTCGGCCTGCGGCGGCGCGGCATCCGCTCGGTCGACGGGCAGGTCCGCGAGATGCTGTCGCTGGTGCAGCTCGACGGGTACGAACGGCGTCGCCCGGCCCAGCTCTCCGGCGGGCAGCAGCAGCGGGTCGCGCTGGCCCGCGCGCTGATCAACCACCCGCAGGTGCTGCTGCTGGACGAGCCGCTCGGCGCGCTCGACCTCAAGCTGCGTCGGCAGATGCAGATCGAGCTCAAGCGCATCCAGACCGAGGTCGGCATCACCTTCGTACACGTCACCCACGACCAGGAGGAGGCCATGACGATGGCCGACACGGTCGCGGTGATGAACGCCGGGCGGATCGAGCAGCTCGGCCCACCCGCCGAGATCTACGAGTTCCCGGCCACCGCGTTCGTGGCCAACTTCCTCGGCCAGTCCAACCTGATCGCGGGCGAGGTCTCCGGCACCGACGGCGGCGACCTCCTGGTCACCGCGCACGGCGCGCGGTTCTCCGTGCCGTCGGCGCGGGCCCGCACCGACCAGGGTCCGGTCTTCCTGGGCGTACGCCCCGAGAAGCTGCACCTGGTCGGCGCCGCCGTGCAGGTGCCGGCCGGTAACCAGCACCTCGAAGGCACCGTCACCGACGCCTCCTACGTCGGGGTGAGCACGCAGTACCTGCTGCGCACCGGATGGGGCACCGAGCTGAGCGTCTTCGTCGCCAACAGCGGGGCGCAGCAGCGCTTCGCCGTCGGCGAGCGGGCCGTGGCGTACTGGGATCCGCAGCACGCCTTCCTGCTCGGGCGCCGCGCCGACGAGGAGGACCGGACCACTCCGGTCCTGGACGAGCCGGTCGGTGCGTCCTCATGAGCCAGCGACGCGAGGGCACGGCGTGAGCGCGC
Source organism: Verrucosispora sp. NA02020 (assembly GCF_013364215.1). NCBI lineage: Bacteria > Bacillati > Actinomycetota > Actinomycetes > Micromonosporales > Micromonosporaceae > Micromonospora > Verrucosispora sp. NA02020. The sequence goes on from NZ_CP054923.1 coordinate 1,319,153, forward strand.
TGGCTCACGTACCCACCGGCTCCGGGCAGCCGGCGTCGCCGCCGCCGGCTGCCCGATCAGGGCGGTACCGCCTCCTGCCGTACCTGTTGCTGCTGCCGGGTGCGGCCTGGCTGTTCCTCTTCTTCGCCCTGCCGTTGCTGCAACTCGCGGCGGCCAGCCTCTACGACCCGAACGGCACGCTCTCCACCGGGTACGCGATGACCTGGGCCTTCGGGAACTACCCGGCGGCGTTGCAGGCGTACTGGCCCCAGTTCAGCCGCTCGTTCCTGTACGCGGGCATCGCGTTGGTGCTGGCGCTGCTGATGGGCTACCCGTTGGCGTACGCGATCGCGCAGAAGGCCGGCCGGTGGAAGAACCTGCTGCTGGTCTGCGTGATCGCGCCGATGTTCACCAGTTTCCTGGTGCGCACGCTGGCCTGGAAGACCATCCTGTCGGACAACGGCTGGTTGGTCGGGCTGCTGCGGGACGTCCACCTGCTCGGTCCGGACGGACGGCTGCTGGCCACCCCGATCGCGGTGGTGCTCGGCCTGACGTACAACTTCCTGCCGTTCCTGGTGCTGCCGCTGTACGCGAGCCTGGAGCGGCTCGACCACCGGCTGCTGGAGGCGTCCAGCGACCTGTACGCGAGCCCGCTGAAGACGTTCCGTCGGGTCACCCTGCCGTTGTCGATGCCGGGCCTGATCGCCGGGACGCTGCTCTTCTTCATCCCGGCCACCGGCGACTACATCAACGCCGAACTGCTCGGTACGCCCAACCAGTACATGATCGGCAACGTCATCGACTCGGCGTTCCTGGTCCGGCTGGACTATCCGCAGGGCGCGGCGCTGTCGTTCCTGCTGATGTCGGCGATCCTCGCGGTGGTCTTCGTCTATCTGCGTCGGGCCGGCACGGAGGAGGTCCTATGACCAGGTTCTCCCGGTGGTGGGCGCAGCACTGGGTGATGGGCGTGGCCCTGCTGGTGCTCGGCTACCTGTTCCTGCCGATCGCCGTGGTGGGCGCGTTGTCGTTCAACCGCCCCTCCAACCGGCTCTCGTACGACTTCCACGCGTTCACGCTCGACAACTGGCGTAACCCGTGCGCCACCTCCGACATGTGCGACGCGGTGGTCCGCAGCGTGCAGATCGGCTTCATCGCCACCGTCGCCGCCACCGCGCTCGGCACGCTGATGGCGTTCGCGCTGGTCCGGCACCGGTTCCGGGGACGCTCCGGGCTCAACGTGCTGATCTTCCTGCCGATGGCCACGCCGGAACTGGTGATGGGCACCTCGCTGCTGGCCCTCTTCGTCGCCGGCGGGGTGCCGCTGGGGTTCTGGACCATCGTCATCGCGCACGTGATGTTCTGCATGTCGTTCGTGGTGGTGACGGTCAAGGCGCGGCTGGCCGGGATGGACCGGCGGCTGGAGGAGGCCGCGATGGACCTCTACGCCAGCGAGTGGCAGACGTTCCGCCGCATCACGTTGCCGTTGGTGCTGCCCGGCATCGTGGCCGCCGCACTGCTGGCGTTCTCGCTCAGCTTCGACGACTTCATCATCACCAACTTCAACTCCGGCACCACCGTCACGTTCCCGATGTACGTCTGGGGTGCCGCCCAGCGGGGCATCCCGCCGCAGGTCAACGTCATCGGTACGGCCATGTTCGCGATCGCGTTGCTGCTGGTGCTGGCCAGCATGCTGCGGGGCCGACGGGCCCGCCGGGCGGCGTTCGCGGTGCCGGCTCCCCGGGCGACAAGCCGGTCATGACCGGGCCATCCGCCGGCCGGGCGCTCGCCGACGCGGTCCGCGCACCGTACTGGCTCGACCGGCCGGAGCGGCCCGACCCGCTGCCGCCGCTGCCCGGCCCGACCACCGCCGACCTGGTGGTGATCGGGGGCGGCTACAGCGGGCTGTGGGCGGCGCTGCTGGCCAAGCAGGCCGACCCGGCGCGGGACGTGCTGCTGGTGGAGGCGGGGACCTGCGGCTGGGCGGCCTCCGGACGCAACGGCGGGTTCTGTGCCGCCTCGCTGACGCACGGGCTGGCCAACGGGGTGCAGCGGTTCCCGGACGAGATCCAGACGCTGGAACGGCTCGGCCGGGAGAACCTCGACGCCATCGCCGACACCGTTGCGGAGCACCGGATCGACTGCGACTTCGCGCGGACCGGCGAACTGTCGGTGGCGGTCGAGCCGTACCAGCTCGACGGGTTGGCCGCCGACGCCGCGCTGGCCGGACGGTACGGGCACGACGTGCGCCTGCTCGACGCCGACGAGGTGCGCGCCGAGGTCGACTCGCCGACGTACCTCGGCGGACTGTGGGACCGTGACCGGGTGGCGATGCTCGACCCGGCGCGGTTGGCCTGGGGACTGCGCCGGGCCTGCGTGGACCTCGGCGTACGGGTGCACGAGCACACCCGCGTCACCGGCCTGCACCGGGACACCAACGCGTTGCTGGCCCGCACCGTCGCCGCCGACGGCAGCCCCGGGGCGGTCCGCGCCGCCAAGGTGGTGCTGGCCACCAACGCGTTCCCGCCGCTGCTGCGCCGCCTGCGCACCTGGATCGTGCCGGTGTACGACTACGCGCTGACGACCGAGCCGTTGACGCCCGCGCAGCGGGACGCCGTCGGCTGGCGTAACCGGCAGGGACTGGCCGACACCGGCAACCAGTTCCACTACTACCGGCTCACCGACGACGGGCGGATCCTGTTCGGCGGCTACGACGCGATCTACCACTACGGCAACCGGATGACGCCGGCACTGGACCAGCGCGACGCCACCTTCACCGCCCTCGCCCGCCACTTCTTCACCACCTTCCCGCAGCTCGCCGACGTCCGGTTCAGCCACCGCTGGGGCGGGGTGATCGACACCAGCACCCGGTTCTGCGCCTTCTTCGGCACGGCGTACTCCGGTCGGCTCGCGTACGCGGCCGGGTACACCGGGCTCGGCGTCGGGGCTACCCGGTTCGGTGCCCGGGTGATGCTCGACCTGCTCGACGGCGTGGACAGCCCGCTGACCCGGCTCGACCTGGTCCGCAGCCGGCCGCTGCCGTTCCCGCCCGAACCGGCCCGCGCGGTCGGCATCGGGCTCACCCGCTGGTCCATGGCCCGGGCCGACGCTCGACAGGGGCGGCGCAACCTGTGGCTCCGTACGCTCGATCGCTTCGGTCTGGGGTTCGACTCGTGATGCGTGTGCTGCTGATCGGGGCCGGAGGCGTCGGTTCCGCCGTCGTCGCCATCGCGGCCCGACGTGCCTTCTTCGACACGATGGTGGTCGCCGACCACGACGGGACCCGCGCCGCGCGGGCCGTCGCCGGCCGGGACGACCGCTTCGTCGCCGCCGGGGTCGACGCCGCCTCGGCGGAGGCGGTCGCGGCACTCTGCCGTGAACACCGGATCACCCACGTGCTCAACGCGGTCGACCCACGCTTCGTCATGCCGATCTTCGACGGGGCGTACGCGGCCGGCGCCGACTACCTCGACATGGCGATGTCGTTGTCCCGCCCGCATCCGACCCGGCCCTACCAGGAGACCGGCGTGATGCTCGGCGACGCGCAGTTCGCGGCGGCCGACCGCTGGACGGAGGCCGGGCGGCTGGCGCTCTGCGGCATCGGTGTCGAGCCCGGCCTCTCCGACGTCTTCGCCCGGTACGCCGCCGACGAGTTGTTCCGCGAGATCGACGAGATCGGGGTACGCGACGGCGCGAACCTGACCGTCGACGGCTACGACTTCGCCCCGTCGTTCTCCATCTGGACCACCATCGAGGAGTGCCTGAACCCGCCGGTGATCTGGGAGGCCGACCGGGGCTGGTTCACCACCGAGCCGTTCAGTGAGCCGGAGGTCTTCGAGTTCCCCGACGGGATCGGGTCGGTCGAGTGCGTCAACGTGGAGCACGAGGAGGTGCTGCTGATCCCGCGCTGGGTGCCGGCCAGGCGGGTCACCTTCAAGTACGGCCTCGGCGCGGAGTTCATCGAGGTGCTCAGGACGCTGCACAAACTCGGTCTCTCCTCGACCGCGCCGGTGCGGGTGGGCCCGGTCTCCGTGTCGCCGCGCGACGTGGTGGCCGCCTGCCTGCCCGACCCGGCCACCCTCGGCGACCGGATGCGCGGCAAGACCTGCGCCGGCACGTACGTCACCGGTATCGGCACCGACGGCGAGCCGCGCCGGGTCTACCTCTACCACGTGGTCGACAACGAGTGGTCGATGCGCGAGTACGGCCACCAGGCGGTGGTCTGGCAGACCGCGGTGAACCCGGTGGTCGCCCTGGAACTGCTGGCCGACGGCGTGTGGTCGGGCAGCGGGGTGCTCGGACCGGAGGCGTTGCCGCCCAAGCCCTTCCTCGACCTACTCACCGCCTACGGCTCGCCGTGGGGAATGGCGGAACGATGACCCGGTACGGCCCGATGTACGGCCCCGACGTGACGTTCCTCGGCGTACCGCCCTGCACGATCGAGGAGCCCGTCACGTACGCCGACGCCGACGTCGTGATCATCGGCGCGCCCTTCGACGGCGGCACCTCGCACCGCCCCGGCACCCGGTTCGGCCCGTCCGCCATCCGGCAGGCGTGCTATCTGCCGCACGACGGCTCCCGCCCCTCCCTGGCGCTGCGCGTCGACGCGCTGCGCGACCTGTGCGTCTACGACGCCGGTGACGTCGAGATGTTCTCCGGCGACATCGAACGGTCGCTGTCCGCGCTGGAAACCGCCGTGTACGCGGTCGCCTCGGCCGGTGCGATCCCGGTGGTCCTCGGCGGCGACCACTCCATCGCCCAGCCCGACGCCACCGGGGTGGCCCGCCACCACGGTCTCGGCCGGGTGTCGCTGGTGCACTTCGACGCGCACGCCGACACCGGCGACATCGAGTTCGGCTCGCTGCACGGTCACGGCCAGCCGATGCGTCGACTCATCGAGTCCGGCGCGGTACGCGGCGACCGGTTCCTCCAGATCGGCCTGCGCGGCTACTGGCCGGGCCCGTCGACCCTGTCCTGGATGGCCGAGCAGCGCATGCGCTCCTACGAGATGACCGAGATCGTGGCCCGTGGCCTGGACGACTGCCTCACCGAGGCGTTCGACATCGCGACCGACGAGTGCGAGGGCGTCTTCCTCTCCGTCGACGTGGACGTGGTCGACCCGGGCATGGCCCCCGGCACCGGCACCCCCGAACCGGGCGGCTTCACCAGTCGGCAGTTGCTCGACGCGGTCCGCCGGGTCTGCTACGAACTCCCCGTGGTCGGGGTGGACGTGGTGGAGGTCGCCCCGCCGTACGACCACGCCGACATCACCGCCTACCTCGGCAACCGGGTCGTGCTGGAAGCGTTGTCGGCCATCGCCCGCCGCCGTCGCGACGCCGCCGGTGGCCCACCCTGGAACCCCACCCAACCCCTCCTGGACAGCCGCTGACCCTCCCACCCGTCTCCCTGCCCGTCGATCCCGCCCTCTCCTGCCCGTCGATCATGGAGTTGAGGCTGCGATCCTGGGGTATTCGCCCCTTTTCGGAGTGCCGCAATTCCATGATCGCGGCTGCCGGTGCGGCTGCGTGCGGGGCCGTTGCGGAGTGGGGAGGGTGGGGGAAGGCGTTGGGGTGCCCAGGGCAGGGGGTTCGGGAGTTCAGGGGGCGAGGAGGTGGTGGATGGTGGTGACGATGTGGGTGGGGCGGCGGTAGAGGTCGTCGGCGGTGAAGTAGCGCATCCGCCAACCCTGACCGGCCAGCCAGTTCGACCGGGAACGGTCGTAGTGCAGGAGCTCCGGGGTCAGGTGGGACTGTCCGTCGTACTCGATGCCGATCCGACGCTTGCGGTAGGCCAGGTCGATCCGGTGCAGCGGTATGCCGTACCGGTCGTGCACCCAGAGCTGAGGCTCCGGGGCCGGTAGTCCAGCGTCCACGAGAATCAGTCTCAACTGACTCTCCTGCCGGCATTCCGACCGGGGATCCGCCAGGCCGATCAGGTCCCGTGCCTGGCGGGCGTTACGCAGTCCCCGATGGCGCCCGAGCTCGTCATGGAGATCGTCGCGCCGGCAGGCTGTCGCCCGCAGACAGAGGTCCAGCACCGGAAGGGCTTCTGTCCGCCGGAGTGATCTCGCCAGATCGACGGCACATCGCGCGGCCGGAGCGCAGGGCAGTCCGCGGATCCGGACGGGATCGCGGACCGGCACGACGGACTCATGCGCCACGACCCCACGGATCTGCGGCACGACCGAACCCGCCGGCACGATGACGTGGCACCTGGTCGACCGGGCATCCCCGAAGCCGTGCAGCATCGCACCGGTGTGGAACCCCGCCACCGCGCCGTCGGGCAGACGTTCGAAGATCGCCCTGAGGTGGTCGTCGGCGGCGGCGGGAGGCCCGTAGACACCTCGGGTCAGCCGAAGCAGTGCCCCCTGTGCGATCTGCCCCCGCACCTGACCTCGACTCCACCCGGTCGCCAACAACTCGGAGTAACGAATCAGTCGCTCTGTCATCTCGCCACTGTCCCGGCCCACCCCGGCTGCCGTCCGCCCCTGTGGACGACGTACCGGGCCGCTGTGGATAACTCGCGGCCCCACGGCTGTCCGCGTCGATCATGGAATCGTGGCGATCGCAAATAAGGATAAAAGCTTCCATAAGTGCAGCCCCAACTCCATGATCGACGCGGCGACGACGACGGCGACCGACGGCGACGACGACGGCGACGCGACGACGGGGGCGGGTGGGGGAGGGTGGTGTGGCTCACTCTCTGTTACGGGGGTGGGGGGAGAGTGGGACGTACGTGCTGTTCAGGCGCGTGGTGACCGGCTGTGCCCGTGCTGATTTGTGGTGACGTCGTGGACGTGGAGTATTGCTGCGGCGGGCGCTTACGAAACCCTTATCTTCCGCCTGCGAACGTATGCCCGGCAACGACGGATCACGGGGGCGAAGAGCGTGCGGGTGTTGGTGGCGGACGACGAGCGGCTGCTGGCGGACATGGTCGCCGAGGGCCTCAGGCGGCTCTCGATGGCGGTGGACGTCTGCTACGACGGTGACGGCGCGTTGGAGCGGATCGGGGTGAACCGCTACGACGTGGCGGTGCTGGACCGGGACATGCCGGGGCACACCGGTGACGAGGTGTGCCGCAGTCTCGCCGGGTCCGGTTCGGGTACGCGGGTGCTGCTGCTCACCGCCGCCGCCGGCATCCGCGACCGGGTGGAGGGTCTCGGACTCGGGGCCGACGACTATCTCACCAAGCCGTTCGCCTTCGCCGAACTCGTCGCCCGGGTGCACGCGCTCGGTCGGCGGTCGGCGGCGGCGGTGCCGCCGGTGCTGGAGCAGCACGGGGTGGCGCTGGACGTGGCCCGGCACTCGGTCACCCGGGACGGCCGGGCGGTCGGCCTGAGCCCGAAGGAGTTCGCCGTACTGCACGTGTTGATGCGTGCGGACGGGCGGGTGGTCAGCTCGGAGGAGCTGCTGGAGCAGGCGTGGGACGAGTTCGCCGACCCGTTCACCAACACCGTGCGGGTGACCGTGATGACCTTGCGGAAGAAGCTCGGTACGCCTCAGGTGATCCACACCGTGCCTCGGGCCGGTTACCGGATCGGTCCGGCGTCGTGACCCCGCGTCGCAGGATCGTGCTGGTCGGCGTGGTCGCCCTGATCGCCGGGTACGCCCTGCCGGGACTGACCGTGTCCGTCACGAGCGAGTTGTGGTGGCGGGTCCGGGGTCTCTGCGACAGCGGGCTGTCCGGCAGCGGGCTGGTGTGCGAGCCGGCGCGGGGCCTCGGCGGGGTCGCGCTGTCGCTGCTGGGGCTGGTGGTGTTCCTGCTCGCGGTGGCGGCGGTCTGGGTCGCTGCGGGCTGGTGTCTGCGACCGGTCCGGGACCTCGCCGGCCCGATCTCGCACGCCGGGCCGCAGAACCTCGGTCACCGGATCCGGATGCGCGGCAACGACGAGGTGGCCCGGCTGGCCCGGTCGATCGACGAGATGATGGAGCGCATCGCCGCCGGGTACGAGGGGCAACGGCGGTTCGCCGCGAACGCCTCGCACGAGTTGCGGACGCCGTTGGCCGTGCAGCGCACGCTGATCGAGGTCGGCCTGTCCCGGTCACTCAGCGGCGAGCAGATGGAGCTGGTGGCCGACCAGCTCTTGGAGACCAACGAGCGCAACGAACGGTTGATCGAGGGGTTGCTCGCGCTCAGCGAGAGCGACCAGGGGCTCCGTTCCCGCCTGCCGCAGCGCCTCGACGAGATCGTCACGGAGGTGCTGGCCGCGTACCAGGACCGGATCACCGAGGCCGGGGTGACCGTCAGCACCCACCTGGAGCCCCGGACCGTGATGGGTGAGCGCGTGCTGCTGGAGCGCCTGGTGACCAACCTGCTGGAGAACGCGATCAAGTACAACCGCCAGGGTGGCGCGATCAGCGTCACCGTCGGCCGCAACCCGGCGCTGACCGTGGTCAACACCGGTCAGGTGGTGCCGGCCGAGGCGGTGGCCGGGCTCTTCGAGCCGTTCCGCCGGCTGGCGCGGGACCGCACCAACCAGAGCGGTGGTGCCGGTCTCGGTCTGGCCATCGCCCGCTCGATCACCCAGGCGCACGACGGACTGATCGCCGCCCGCCCCGCCGAGTACGGCGGACTGCGGGTCGACGTCCAGCTTCCGCACGTGCCCTGAGCCCTTCCGGTCACCACGACCCGATCCACGGGGTCGCACATTCCGCGACGTCCCGTCCCTCGGCATGCCCGAAAACGTCACCACCGCGTGGGAGAGGAGCACCCCGGTGCGTACCCGTGACCACCTCGCGCCCGTCACCGGCGCCCGCCCGGCCGGCGAACGGTGGGACTGGGCGGACGTCGCCAAGGGCGGCTGCATCCTGCTGGTCCTGCTCTGGCACGTGATCATGAAGGACTACCTCCAGATCGACTGGCGGCTGGACGTGCCGGTGGCGGGGGCCTGGGGGACGTTCGGCGAACTGCTGCTGCCGATGCGGATGCCGCTGTTCTTCACCATCTCCGGGATGTTCGCGGCCACCGCGGTGCAACGGCCGTGGCGGGCCGTCGGCCGTCCGCGCATCGCCAGGTTCCTCTACCTGTACGCGGTCTGGCTGCTGATCCACACCGCCCTGCTGGCCCTCGCGCCGGACTTCCCGACCGACCGGGCGACCGGCCCGGGGGAACTGCTGGCACAGCTGACGGTCAGCCCGTCCAACCTCTGGTACCTGTACGCGCTGGCGCTCTACTTCGTACTCGCCAAGGCGTTGCGCCGGGTCCACCCGGCGCTGCTGCTGGCCGCGGCGGGCGCGCTGAGCGCGGTCGCCGCGGTGGGGCTGCTCGACACCCCCGGCAACCGGGGCGGGCTCTACCAGAACCTGGTGTTCTTCCTCGCCGGCCTGCACCTGCGTCGCCATGTGCGGCGGTGGTCGGCGGCGGTGACCGGTCGACGTCTGCTGCTGGCGGTCGGCGGATACCTCGCCGTGCTGGCCGCCGTGCGGGTGACCGGTGCCGGGCGGCTGCCGGGGGTGACGCCGCTGGTCTCGGTCGTCGCGGTGCTGGCCGGCATCGCCCTGGCGGTGCAACTGGCCCGGTGGCCGCTGGTCCGCGAGCCGCTGGCCGCGCTGGGCCGGCAGACGCTGCCGATCTATGTGATCCACATGCCGGTGCTGGCCCTCCTGCACCGAATGATCGCCGAGCCCATCGCCGACCTGGGTGACTCCGCCCGGCTCGCGTTGGCCTTCGGCTACCCGTTCTCGCTCACCGTCCTGGTGCTGGCGCTCAGCCTCGGCCTGCACCGGGCGCTGCTGGCGGCACGTGCGACCTGGCTGTTCGACCTGCCGGCTCGCCGATCGCCGATCGAATCGACAAGGGAGACGACATGTTCCACACCGATCCGCCCGAACCCGCCGATCCCGGTCGGCCCTCGGTCGACGTGACGGCGGCGGCGCGGTGGCTCGACGGCCAGGTGCTGCGTACCCCGCTGCTGCGGTCCCCGGTGATCGACCGCCTGGTCGGGGCGCGGGTGCTGCTCAAGGCGGAGAACCTGCAGACCGGTGGCTCGTACAAGATGCGGGGCGGGTTGTACGCGGTGGGGCGGCTCGCCGCCGCCGGGCACACCGGTGTGGTCGCGCAGAGCACCGGCAACCACGCGGTCGCGGTCGCGCTGGCGGCGCGCCGGCACGACATGGCCGCCACGGTGGTGTTGCCGGTCGACGCGACGCCGTCGAAGGTGGCGCGGGCCCGGGGGGCCGGTGCCCGGGTGGTCCTGGTCGGCTCCACCGTGGAGGAACGGCTGGCGGTCGCGCGCCGGATCAGCGACGAGACCGGTCATCCGATCGTCGACGCGTACGACCACCCGGACGTGATCTCCGGGCAGGGCAGCGCAAGTCTCGAAATGATCGAGGACGCCGAGCGGGCGGGCACACCGCTGGACACCCTGATCGTGCCGGTCGGTGGGGGCGGCGGCGTCGCCGGTGCCTGCCTGGCCGCGTCCGACCGGCCCATCGACGTGTACGGCGTGGAGCCGGTCGGCTGCGACTCCCTGGCGCACAGCCTGGTCGCCGGTCGACCGACGCCGGTCCGGCCGGCGCCGACGATCGCCGACGGGCTGCGGCCGTCCTGCGTCGGCGAACTGCCCTTCGACATCCTGCGCACCCGCCTGCGCGGGGTGGTCCGGGTGGACGACGAGGAGATCGCGGCAGCGTTCCGGCTGCTCCTGATGGAGCTGAAGGTGCTGGCCGAGCCCTCCGGAGCGGCCGGTCTGGCCGGTGCCCTCTGTCTCGCCGCCGACGGCGCGACGCGGGTGGTCGCCGGCACCGCCGCACCGGGCAGCGGCTCTCGACCGCGCACGGTCGGCGTGGTGCTGACCGGCGGAAACGTGGAAGCGGACCTGGTCGCCCGGCTGGCGACCCCGGTCCTGCCCAGACAAGGAGTGGCGGCATGAGCGAGCGGGGCGGCGGTATGAGCGCGGAAGTACGGATCGGGGTCCTGTTCGGTGGGCCGTCGGCGGAGCACGACGTCTCCTGCGCCTCGGCGCTCGGGGTGGCGCGGGCGCTGTCCGGTGGCGGGTACCGGGTCGTCGCCATCGGGGTGACCCGCAGCGGTCGGTTCCGGCTGATGCCGGACGACGTGCTGCGTCAGTTCCTGGACGGCACCGGCGGGGAACGGGCCATCGACGACCGGTTCACGGTGACCGGCCCGGCCGTGGAGTTGCGGGCGGGGTGGCGGCGTGGCACGGCACTGGTCACCGCGGCGGACCCGCCGGGTGCGGTGCAGGCCGAACTGGACGTGGTCTTCCCGGTGCTGCACGGCCCGTTCGGCGAGGACGGTGTGGTGCAGGGGCTGCTCGAATCGCTCGGTGTGCCGTACGCGGGCTGCGGCATCCTCGCCTCGGCGGTCGGCATGGACAAGGTGGCCATGAAGCGGGCGCTGCGTGCCGAGGGGGTGCCGGTCACGCCGTACGTCTCCTTCGACGCGTCGACCTACCGGGCCGCCGAGGACCCGGAGAAGCTGGTGGTCGAGCTGCGCCGGCCGCTGTTCGTCAAGCCGGCCCGGATGGGTTCCTCGATCGGGATCTCCCGGGTGGGTGACGGCGACGACCTGGCGGCGGCGGTGGAGGAGGCGCTGCGGCACGACAACCTGGTCATCGTGGAGCAGGGGGTCACCGCGCGGGAACTGGAGTGCGGCGTACTCGGTGGGAGCCACCCGGAGGCGTCGGCGGTCGGTGAGGTCACGGTCAGCGGCGGCTGGTTCGACTACCGGCAGAAGTACTTCGGCGACAGCGACCCGATGGTGGTCCCCGCCTCGCTGCCGGACGAGGTGACCGAGCGGATCCGGGAGTTGTCGCTGCGCGCGTTCGCCGCGATCGGCGGCTGGGGGTTGGCCCGGGTCGACTTCCTCTATGACGAGGAAGCCGGCGAGCTGTACGTGAACGAGCTGAACACCATGCCCGGCTTCACCGCGCACTCGATGTATCCGAAGGTGTGGGCGGAGAGCGGCGTCGGCTACCGGGAGATCGTGGACCGGCTGGTCGCGTTGGCGGTCAGCCGGCACGCGGAGCGTCCCGGCGGCACGGGGGAGGCGCCGTGATCCTGCTCTGCGATCCGCGCGTCGCGGCGGTGCCCGGTGCCGACGACGGCGAGCCTCTCGTCGACCTGCGCGGGATCCCGGAACTGCGGTTGGACGGGCGGGCGGCCGACCCCGACGGTGCGTACGCGCGACTGCGCAAGGGGGTAATGGAGCGGTTGCTGGCCGCGCAGGACGCCCTGCCAGACGGGCTCCGCCTGCTGGTGATCGAGGGGTACCGGCCGTACCGGTCGCAGTGGGAGATCTTCACCGGCTACCACGACGAGCTGCGGCGGGCGCATCCTGACTGGTCGCCGGAGCGGGTGTACGAGGAGACCACGAAGTTCGTCTCACCGGTCGAGGTGGCGCCGCACAGCACCGGTGGTGCGGTGGACCTGACGCTCTGCACCGCCGACGGGGTGGAGGTCGACATGGGTACGGCGGTCGACGCCACCCCGGAGGCGAGCGGGAACGCCTGCTTCACCGCCGCGCCGACGATCGGTGCTCTGGCCCGCCGGAACCGTCGCATCCTGGTCGACGCGTTGACCGGCGTGGGCCTGGTCAACTACCCGACCGAGTGGTGGCACTGGTCGTACGGCGACCGCTACTGGGCACTGCTGACCGGAGCGCCGCACACCTGCTACGGACCGGTGTGACCGGTCTGCCGCAGGGTTCACCCGAAACTTTGTTTTCGATACGCGTCACGCCGGTGAACTGGGTAGCGCTCCCAGCCCGTACCGACCCCTGAACGCAGGCGGGGAGTAACGGGAGGCGACAGTGAGGCTGCAACGGAAGCACGTGTTGGCGGCGGGGGTGGCGGTGGTCGCCGCGGCGACCGTGGCGGTGGGCACCGGGCTCGGGTTCGCCGACAGCGGCCCGGCCGGGCAGAGCGCCTGCTCCGGCTCGATCACATTCTCGGCGGAGGGCGGCGAACCGGGCGCCACCAGCGACCGGTTCCCGGTCGGCACCCGGTTGCGGGTGACCAACCTGGACAACGACAGGTCGGCGGAGGTGACCGTGGTCGGCCCCTCCGGCAGCTGTGTGCTGCTCAACTCCGCCGCGATGGAACTGGTCCGCGAGCCGGGTCGGAACGTCATCCGGCGCAACCTCGTCGAGCGGCTGGACGGCCCGGCGGCACGGCCGGACACCGTAGCGCCGAGCGGGCCCGCCGACCGGCCCGGCTCGTTCTCCCCGCCGGCCGCCCGACCCGGTACGGCGTCGGCCTGCCCGGGCCCGATCACCTTCTTCGAGGAGGCGGCCGGACCGGGCGCCACCAGCGACCGGTTCCCGGTCGGCACCCGGTTGCGGGTCACCAACCTGGACAACGACCGGGCGACCACGGTGACGGTGACCGGCCCGTCGGCGAGCTGCGTGCTGCTCAACTCCGCCGCGATGGAGCAGATCCGCGAGCCGGGCAAGAACCTCGTCCGCAACAACGTCGTCGAGGTGTTGCGCTGAGCTGAGATGTAAGGAGGGGTCCCCTGCTATACACGAGGCGTTAGCAGGGGACCCTTCCTTACACGAAGGCGGCGTCGAGGATGTCGAGCCCACGGGTGAGGTCGGCGTCGGAGATCACCAGCGGGGGCAGGAAACGCAGCACGTTGCCGTAGGTGCCGCAGGTCAGGGTGAGCAGACCGGCGGCGTGGCAGGCGGCCGAGATCGCCGACGCGGCGGCCGGGTCCGGGGTCAGGGTGCCCGGCTGCACCAGTTCGACGGCGAGCATCGCGCCCCGACCGCGTACCTCGGCGATCCGGGGATCGCGTGCGGCGATGCTCCGCAGCCGGTCCGTCATGGTCGCGCCGATCCGCCGGGCGGCGGCGGCCAGGTCCAGCTCGTGCAGGGTCTCGATGGTGGCCAGCGCGGCGGCGCAGGCGATCGGGTTGCCGCCGTACGTGCCGCCGAGGCCGCCCACGTGCACCGCGTCCATCAGCTCCGCCCGCCCGGTCACGGCGGCCAGCGGCAGCCCACCGGCGATGCCCTTGGCGAGCGTGATCAGGTCCGGTTCGACGCCCTCGTGCTGGCAGGCGAACCAGTCGCCGGTGCGGCAGAAGCCGGTCTGGATCTCGTCGGCCACGAAGACCACCCCGGCCGCCGTCGCCCAGGTGCGCAGCGCGGGCAGAAACCCGTCCGCGGGTACGACGAATCCGCCCTCGCCCTGGATCGGCTCGATCAGCAGCGCGGCGACGTTCTCGCCGCCGACCTGTTTCTCCACCATCTCGATCGCCCGGGCGGCGGCGGTGGCGCCGTCGAGCCCGCCGTCGCGCAGCGGGTACGACATCGGCACCCGGTACACCTCACCGGCGAACGGCCCGAACCGGTGCTTGTAGGGCATGTTCTTCGCGGTCAACGCCATGGTCAGGTTGGTCCGGCCGTGGTAGGCGTGGTCGAAGACCACCACCGCCGGCCGCCCGGTGGCGTGCCGGGCGATCTTCACGGCGTTCTCCACCGCCTCGGCACCGGAGTTGAACAGTGCCGACCGCTTCTCGAAGGCACCCGGGGTCACTGCGTTGAGGCGCTCGCAGACCGCCACGTACGACTCGTACGGGGCGACCATGAAACAGGTGTGGGTGAAGCGTTCGACCTGGGCGCGTACCGCCTCGACCACCCGGGGCGCGGAGTTGCCGACGTTGGTGACGGCGATGCCGGCGGCGAAGTCGATCCACTCCCGACCGTCGACGTCGGTGAGCAGGCCACCCGAGGCACTGTCGACGTAGGAGGAGATCACGCTGCCCACACCCCGGGCCACGGCGGCGCCCCGCCGCACGTGCAGTGCGTGCGAGGCCGGTGCCGGCGGCACCGGCCCACTTCCGACGCTCACCGGCTCAGCCCTCGATGTTGTGCATGACGTGCTTGAGCCGGGTGTAGTCCTCCAGGCTGTAGACCGAGAGGTCCTTGCCGTGCCCGGAGTGCTTGAACCCGCCGTGCGGCATCTCGGAGACGAACGGGATGTGGGTGTTCACCCAGACGCAGCCGAAGTCCAGCCGTCGGGTCATCCGCATGGCCCGGCCGTGGTCCCGGGTCCAGACCGAGGCGGACAGGCCGTAGTCGACGCCGTTGGCCCAGCGCACCGCCTCGTCCTCGTCGGAGAAGCGCTGCACGGTGATGACCGGCCCGAACACCTCGTCCTGGATGATCTCGTCCTGCTGGCGCAGGCCGGAGACGACGGTGGGCGCATAGAAGTAGCCGCGCTCACCCACCTGCGTACCACCGGTCTGGACGGCGGCGTGGTCGGGCAGGCGGTCGACGAAACCGCGTACCCGGGCGAGCTGGTTGGCGTTGTTCAGCGGGCCGTAGAGCACGTCCTCGTCGTCCGGCGCGCCGGTGCGGGTGTTGCGGGCCTGCTCGGTCAGGGCGGCGACGAAGTCGTCGTGCACGCCGGGGCCGGTGAGCACCCGGGTCGCGGCGGTGCAGTCCTGGCCGGCGTTGAAGTAGCCGCCGGTCGCGATGGCCTCGGCCGCCGCCGCGACGTCCGCGTCGTCGAAGACCACCACCGGTGCCTTGCCGCCCAGTTCCAGGTGGGTGCGCTTGAGGTCGGGGGCGGCGGCTGCGGCCACCTCCATGCCGGCCCGGGTGGAGCCGGTGATCGACACCAGTTGCGGGGTGGGGTGCGCGACGAGGGCCCGCCCGGTGTCGCGGTCGCCGCAGACCACGTTGAACACACCCGGCGGCAGGTACTCGGCGGCGATCTCCGCCAGCAGCAGCGTCGACACCGGCGTGGTGTCCGACGGCTTGAGCACCACCGTGTTGCCGGCGGCGAGCGCCGGGGCGATCTTCCAGACCGCCATCATCAGCGGGTAGTTCCAGGGCGTGACCTGGGCGCAGACTCCGATCGGCTCGCGCCGCACGTACGAGGTGTGCCCGGCCATGTACTCGCCGGCCGACCGTCCCTCCAACAGCCGGGCCGCCCCGGCGAAGAAGCGGAACTCGTCCACGGCCGGCGGCAGTTCCTCGTCGGCGGTGAGCTGCCGGGGCTTGCCGGTGTTGCGGACCTCGGCGTCGACCAGGTCGGCGGCCCGCGCCTCGACCGCGTCGGCGAGCTTGAGCAGGGCCTTCTGTCGCTCGGCCGGAGTGCTGTCCCGCCAGCTCTCGAAGGCGGTCGCGGCGGCCTTCATGGCCGCGTCGACGTCGGCGGCGCCGGAGACCGGGGCCTGGGCGAACGCCTCCCCGGTGCAGGGGTCGATCAGGTCGGCGTAGCCGCCGTCGGCCGGCTCGACGTACTCGCCGTCGACGAAGTTGCGCAGCTTCTGCTTGTCACTCATGGCTGGATCACTCCGAGGGGTCCGGGGTCGCGCTGCGGCGGTTATCGCAATCTTCGTGCCATCTTCGCTACTGAATTCGCGGCAGACAAGGTCTAGCGCGACCGTTTCCGTGGGCGGCTGCCGGAGTTACGCTGCGATACGTGGAACCCACCCCGTTCTTCGTCGCCGGCCGTCCCGCCCACGGTGCCGGCGAACTGACCGTGCACCACCCGTACGACGGCCGGACGGTGGGGCGTACCACCCTCGCCACCGCCGAGCAGGTCGAGGCTGCGGTGGCGGCGGCGGCCGAGGTGGCCGCGACCGCCGCCGAACTGCCCGCGCACGCCCGCGCCACGGCGCTGGACCACGTCTCACGTCGGCTCGCCGAGCGGGCCGAGGAGGTAGCCGCGCTGATCACCGCCGAGAACGGCAAGCCGGTCAAGTGGGCCCGGGCCGAGGTGGGCCGGGCGGTCTCCACCTTCCGGTGGGCGGCCGAGGAGGCCCGGCGCTTCTCCGGCGAGCTGCAACGGCTCGACACCGACCCGGCCGCCACCGGCCGCATCGCCCTGGTGCGACGGGTGCCGAAGGGCCCGGTGCTGGGCATCACCCCGTTCAACTTCCCGCTGAACCTGGTGGCGCACAAGGTCGCCCCGGCCGTCGCGGTCGGCGCGCCGGTGCTCGTCAAACCGGCCCCGGCCACGCCGCTGACCGCCCTGCTGCTCGGCGAGATCCTGGCCGAGACCGACCTGCCGGCCGGGATGTTCTCGGTGCTGCCGCTGCCCAACGACCGGGCCGCCGAGCTGGTCACCGACCCCCGGCTGCCGGTCGTCTCGTTCACCGGCTCGGGTCCGGTCGGCGCGGCGATCCGCCGGGCGGTGCCCGACAAGCACGTCACGCTGGAACTGGGCGGCAACGCGGCGGTGCTGATCTGCGCGGACTGGGCCGAGGACGCCGACCTCACCGTCGCCGCGCAGCGGATCGCCACCTTCTCCAACTACCAGGCCGGGCAGTCCTGCATCGCGGTGCAGCGGGTCTTCGTCCACGAGTGGCTCTACGACGGCTTCCTGCCCCGCCTGGTCGCGGCCGTGCGGGAACTGCGGACCGGTGACCCCGCCGACCCGGCCACCGACGTGGGCCCGCTGGTCTCCGAGGAGGCGGCCCGCCGGGTGGAGGCGTGGGTGGACGAGGCGGTGACCGCCGGGGCCGCCGTCGAGACCGGGGGCCGCCGGTCCGGGGCGACGTACCCGCCGACGGTGCTGAGCGGGGTGCCCCACACGGCGAGGGTCCGCGCCGAGGAGGTGTTCGGGCCGGTGCTCGTGGTGGACCGGGTCACCGACGACGAGGCCGGCTTCGCGGCGGTCAACGACTCGGCGTACGGGCTCCAGGCCGGTGTCTTCACCCGACGGCTGGACGTCGCCTTCGCGGCGGCGCGGACGCTGGAGGTGGGCGGGGTGATCGTCGGTGACGTGCCGTCGTACCGGGCCGACCAGATGCCGTACGGCGGAGTGAAGGGGAGCGGGGTGGGACGGGAGGGGCTGCGCAGCGCCATGGACGACTACACCGACCCCCGGGTCACCGTCCTCACCGGTCTCCGGCTGTAGCGCGCCTCACCAGGAGCCGTCGTCGCGTACCCGCGCCGGGGCGCGACCGGACAGCAGGGTGACCAGGGCGGCGTCCAGGTCCGCGCCGAGGAACCACTCGCCGGCCTGGTCCAGCGCGAAGACCCGGCCCCGCTCGTCCACCGCGAGGATGCTGTGCTGCTCCTCGGTGCCGATCGGAAGCAGCCGTGCCCCGATCACCGCCCCGAAGTCGGCGAGCGAGTCGGCGGAGTGCGCGACCTGACGCGCCCGCAGCTCGAACGGGGAGATCCAGACCTGCTGACCCGGTCCGCGTCGGGTGCTGGACAGGTGAGGCGAGTCGGTGAGGTCGGTGTCGACGACCTCCGGCGGAGACCGGCCCGGGACGGGATCCGGTGCCTCGGCGGGCGGCCGGGGCGCGAGCTGGTCCCGGGCGGTGCCCGGCAGGACGCCGAAGTCCACCAGCAGGGCCAGACACGAGTCGCAGGGCCTCCCGGCCGGACCGGCGTGCGGATCCGTCGGCTCACGGACCCGGAACACCTCGACGCGGGCCGACGCCAGCAGGCCCTTGGCGTCGCCCAGGCACATCGGGGCGATGCCCTCGGCGGCACGGAGGTGGTCGTGGTGGTGCAGCACGTCGGAGACGACCACGACCTCCGCGTGCCGTTCGGCACCACGGACCAGGTGCCCGGCCGGCAGCCCGTCCAGGTACTCGTCGAGCAGCGGATGGAGGTGCAGCGGCAGGTCGCCCTTCGCGCCCCGGGCGGTGAAGATCCGTCCCTCGACGGTGAGGTGCGCGGTGACGGTCGGCGTGGGCGACCGGTGCACCTCCCGCATGAGCTGACCGGCCGGGTCCACCGTGCGTGGCACCGGCGGCCCGCTCGGGCGGCTGCGTCGGTAGAGCCGCTGGACCACCTCGGTCGCCACCCGGGGCCAGGTGCTCACCTCGCCGGTGTGCTTGTCGACCACGGTCGCCGGCAGGTCGCCGGGGAGCGCTCCGGCCGGTGTCGGGACGGTGGAGGTGATCACGTAGCCGAGGTCGAACTCGGTGACCGATGGACGACACTCGTGCCCGAGTCGTACCGAGTCGCGACGGGCCCACACCGCAGCGATCTGCTCGGCCTGCTCGCGGTCGATCACACGGGGAATTTACCGGAGAAGCACACTTTCGTGGCACTCCGTACGGTTGTTGTGACCCAGAGTGAGTCGCGTCGTGCCCTCGGTGACGGCTCGGCGTACCGGCGTCGGCGTGATGCGCCCCACCTGCGGGGTGCTCGCCGACCGGCCGGGGTCGTGCCCCGGTAGTAGCCTGACCGCGGTCCCCCGTCAGGGGGAAGAACGGTGGGTGATCATGTCGGTACGTCGCCTCGCGACGCTCTGCGTGCCCCTGGGTGGCCTGGTGGTGCTCGGTGGCGCGCCGGCTCGCGCCGACGCGGACGGGGTGCGCTCCGTCCAGGCCGTCGAGCAGTCCTCCGGCGGATCGCCGGTGATGTACTTCGGCGTCGGCATGGTCGTCCTCGGCGTCCTGCTCATCGCGCTCTTGATCGTCCGGTCCCGGAAGGACCGGCGGCAGCGTCAGGACCGGGTCGAGATCCCGCTGCCGCGCAACCCGGGCGGCACCACCTACCGCTCCGGCGCGAGTCACGGCGCCGCGTCCGTGCCGCCAGGTCCGGGTGCCGCGCCGCCGATGCCGCCGGGCACGGTCGTCGCGCCGCCGATGCCGCCGGGTGGGGTCGTGCCACCGCCGGTGCCGCCGGGCCGGGGTGTTCCGCCGGTGCCGCCCGGCCCGGTGCCGCAGGCGTCTCCCGGGCACGTGTACGGCACCGCACGGCCCGCCGCGCCCCGGGTCTACGGCGCCCCGGCGTCGCCGCGCCCGTCCGGCGGTCTGTACGGCGCCCGGCCGGAGCCTGGTGACCAGCCCCACGCGTCACCACCGGCCGCCACCGGCTCCGCGATTCCGCCGGTCTCGGCTCCGCCCGTGTCGGGCTACCCGGTGGTCTCGCCGGTGTCGGCCCCGCCCGTGGTCCCGCCCGTCTCGGCCCCGCCCGTGTCCGGCTACCCGCCGGTGTCGGCTCCGCCCGTGTCGGCTCCGCCCGTGTCGGGATACCCGCCGGTGTCGGGCTACCCGGTGGTCTCGCCGGTATCGGCCCCGCCGGTGATCCCCCCGGTGTCGGCGCCGCCGACGGCCCCGCCGGTCTCGGCGCCCCCGGTGGCGTCGACCTCGGGCCAGACCGGGTCTGCGGCGGTGCCGGGACGGCCGGAGGGCGGGGACGAAGACGAACCGGGGCGCGGGCTCTCCGGCTGAGCCGGGACGGGGCCCGGCGCTCCGTTACGCTCAGGTGCGTTGACCGACCTGCGGCCGAGGAGTGGAACCGGTGTCTGATCTGTCCCAGATCGTGAAGGCTTACGACGTCCGTGGGACGGTGCCGGACCAGTGGGACGAGCGGGTGGCAGGTGCTCTGGGCACCGCCTTCGCGCAGATGCTCGACGAGGCCGGCCCGCCCGGCGAGGCCGTCCTGATCGGGCACGACATGCGGGCCTCCGGGCCGAAGCTGGCCGAGGCCTTCGCCACCGGCGTACGCGCCGAGGGGCGCCCGGTCATCGAGATCGGACTCGCCTCGACGGACATGGTCTACTACGCCTCCGGCGCGCTCGGGCTGCCCGGCGCGATGTTCACCGCCAGTCACAACCCGGCGCAGTACAACGGCATCAAGATGTGCCACGCGGGTGCCCGTCCAGTCGGACAGGACAGCGGGCTGGCCGAGGTCCGGGACCGGGCACAGGCCCTGCTCGACAAGGACGAGCCGCTCGGTGAGCCGAGCGCCCCGGTCGAGCGCCGGGATCTGCTCGCCGCGTACGCCGCACACCTGCGCACGCTGGTGGACCTCTCCGGCATCCGGCCGCTGACCGTGGTGGTCGACGCGGGCAACGGCATGGGCGGGCACACCGTGCCGAGCGTGCTCGGTGACGCCGCGTTGTCGGCGCTGCCGCTGCGGATCGTGCCGCTCTATTTCGAACTCGACGGCACCTTCCCGAACCACGAGGCCAACCCGCTCGACCCGGCCAACCTGGTCGACCTGCAACGCGCCGTGGTGGCGCACGGCGCCGACATCGGGCTGGCGTTCGACGGTGACGCGGACCGCTGCTTCGTCGTCGACGAGCGCGGCGAGCCGGTCTCGCCCTCGGCGATCACCGCGCTGGTCGCGGCCCGGGAACTGGCCCGGCACCCCGGCTCCACGGTGATCCACAATCTGATCACCTCGCGCGCCGTACCGGAGATCATCCGGGAGCACGGCGGCGAACCGGTGGTGGCCCGGGTCGGGCACTCGTTCATCAAGGCCGAGATGGCCCGCACCAACGCCGTTTTCGGTGGCGAGCACTCGGCGCACTACTACTTCCGGGACTTCTGGTTCGCCGACACCGGGATGCTGGCCGCGATGCACACCCTGGCGGCGCTCGGCGAGCAGCCGCTGCCGCTGTCCACGCTGGCCGCCGAGTACGAGCGGTACGTTGCCTCGGGGGAGATCAACTCCACCGTACGGGACCAGGCCGCGAAGGTGGACGAGGTGCGGGCCGCGTACCCGGACGCCGAGGTCGACGAGTTGGACGGCCTCACGCTGCGCTTCCCCGACGGGGCGTGGCTCAACCTGCGTGCCTCCAACACCGAGCCGTTGCTGCGGCTCAACGTGGAGGCACCGACCGCCGAGCGGATGACCGCCCTGCGCGACGACGTGCTGGCCGTGGTTCGCCGATAGGATCGCTCGCGCCGGTCGGCACCGTCGATCGGTGAAGCCGCATACGTGGAAGGAGCCGCGCAGTGGCCCTCGACCCGCAGTTGCTGGAAATCCTCGCCTGCCCGGACACACACCATGCACCGCTCGACTACGACGCGCAGGCCCAGACGCTGACCTGCACGGAGTGCGGCCGGATCTTCGAGGTCCGTGACGACGTGCCGGTGCTGCTGCTGGACGAGGCGCGCGGCCCTGCGGAGCGGTCGTGATCGACGGAACGGCCGGCGTCAGCGGCCACCGCCATGCCGACGACCGGCTCCTCGACGACCCGCAGGCGCTGGCCGAGCGGGATCCGGGCGGGATGCTGCGGCACACCGCCTCGGCCGGCGCACAGGTCCGCGAGTCGGCGGCCCTGGCCGCCGAGGCCAACCTCGGCGTCCTCGGCGACGACGGACGACCCCGGGCGGTCGTCATCGCCGGCATCGGCACGGCCGGGCGGACCGGTGACGTGCTGGCCACCGTGGCCGGGCCACGGTGTCCGGTGCCGGTCATCGCGCACCGCAGCGCGGGCGTACCCGGCTGGGTCGGCGCGGCCGACGTGGTGATCGCGATCAGCGCCTCCGGGCGCAGCCCCGAGGCGCTCGGCGCGGCCGAGGCCGCCCACCGTCGCGGGGCCCGACTGGTCGCGGTGGCCCCACCGGACTCGCCGCTGCACTCGGTGGCCGAGCGGGCCCGTTCCCCGTTCATCCCGGTGCCGAGGCGGGCCCCGGCCCGGGCCAGCCTCTGGGGGCTCACCGTGCCGGTCCTGATGGCCGCGCGGGCCCTCGGCCTGGTCAAGGTGAACGAGGCGGACCTGGCCGAGACGGCGGCCCGGCTGGACGCCGACGCCGACCGATGCCGGCCGACCGCCGAGTCCTTCGTCAACCCGGCGAAGTCGCTGGCGCTCGGCCTGGCCGGGTCGATCCCGATCGTCTGGGGATCGTCGCCGCTGGCGTCGGTCGCCGCCCGCCGTTTCGGCGACACGCTCTCCGCCAACGCCCGGTACCCGGTGGTCACCGGCGCGCTCGGCGAGGCGGGCCGGGGACGCGTCGGTCTGCTCGACGGCGTGTTCGGCGGCCTCGCGGAGGGGGACCGGGACATCTTCGCCGACCCGGACGACGCCGAGGACGGGGACACCCGGCTGCGGTTGGTCCTGCTGCGCGACGGGGGTCTGAACGCCGAGGACGACACCGACGAGCCGCACGCGGTCGAGGAACGACGCGCGGAGGCGGTGCAGACCCTCGCCGAGCGACGTGGCGTACGGTGCGACGTGGTCACCGCCGAGGGCGGCTCGGCGCTGGAACGACTGGCCTCCCTGGTGGCGGTGCCCGACTTCGCGTCGATCTATCTGGCGCTGGCGCACGGCCTGGACCCGATGGCGGTGCCGGCGATCACCGAGATGAAGGAGCTGTCCAACCAGTGAGCGAGCGCAGCGAGCGAGCCGGCCGGCCCGGTGACCCGGCTCCTCGCACCGGCTGCTCACGTCGCGGGAGATCCGGGGCGTGAGCAGCCAGGGTGGCACACGGGCGATCGTCGCGGCGCTGCTGGCCAACCTCGGCATCGCGGTGACGAAGTTCGTCGCGTACCTGCTGACCAGTTCGTCGTCGATGCTGGCCGAGTCGATCCACTCGGTCGCCGACACCGGCAACCAGGCGCTGCTCCTGCTCGGCGGCAAGCGGGCCCGCCGGGCGGCCACGCCGCAGCACCCCTTCGGCTACGGCCGGGAGCGCTACGTCTACGCCTTCCTGGTCTCGATCGTGCTGTTCAGCCTCGGTGGTCTCTTCGCGCTCTACGAGGCCTGGCACAAGTGGTCCGACCCACACGGCATCACCAGTTGGCAGTGGGTGCCGGTGACGGTGCTGCTGGTCGCCATCGTGCTGGAGTCCTTCTCCTTCCGCACCGCCATCGTCGAGTCGAACCTGGTCCGGGGACGGGAGTCGTGGACCAGGTTCATCCGCCGCTCCAAGGCGCCCGAGCTGCCGGTGGTGCTGCTGGAGGACTTCGGCGCGCTGGTCGGTCTGGTCTTCGCCCTGTTCGGGGTGGGTATGACGCTGGCGACCGGGGACGGCCGGTGGGACGCGGCCGGCACCGCGATGATCGGGTTGCTGCTGGTGACCATCGCGGTGGTGCTGGCGATCGAGACCAAGAGCCTGCTGCTCGGCGAGGGAGCGGAACCGAGCGAGGTGGCCGCCATCGAGCAGGCGGTCACCGCCGGTCCGGAGGTGGAGCGGATCATCCACATGAAGACCCTCTACCTCGGTCCCGAGGAGTTGTTGGTGGCCGCGAAGGTCGCGGTGGCGCGCTGCGAGACCGCCGAGGAGGTGGCTCGGAACATCGACGCGGTGGAGGCCCGGATCCGGGCCGCCGTGCCGGTGGCCCGGGTGATCTATCTGGAGCCGGACGTGTATCACGCGGATGCGGGGCCGGCGGAGGCGTCCGGTCGACGGGAGAGCTGACCGGTGGAACTGCTGCACGGACCGATCAAGGACTACGCCTGGGGCTCCCGCTCGGCGATCGCCGCACTCCAGGGGCGGCCGGTGCCCAGCGACGGGCCGGAGGCAGAGCTGTGGCTGGGCGCGCATCCGGGCGCGCCGGCCACCGTGTCGCGGGCGGACGGTCCGGCGACGTTGATCGACGTGCTCACCGTCGACCCGGGCCGGTGGCTCGGCCAGCCGGCGATCGACCGGTTCGGCGTACGCCTGCCGTTCCTGCTCAAGGTGCTGGCGGCGGAGGCACCGCTCAGCCTTCAGGCGCACCCGGACGCGGAGCAGGCCCGGGCCGGTTATGCCGCCGAGTACGCCCAGGCCGATGGGGTGCGCAACTACGTCGACCCGTTCCACAAGCCGGAGTTGCTGGTGGCGCTCGGGCCGATGGAGGCGTTGTGCGGGTTCCGGGACCCGGCGGTCTCGGCGAAGGTGCTGGCCGGGTTGGGCGTACCGGAGCTGCGGCCGGTGCTGGACGCGTTGAGTGCCGGGCCGGCGGGCCTGGCCGAGGCGGTCCGCACGCTGTTGACCTGGCCGGAGGCGGAGCGGGAGGCGCTGGTGACGGCGGCCCGGACGGCGGCGGTGACCGGCCCCGACGCCGACCTGGTGGCGATGCTGGCGCAGACCTATCCGGCCGACCCGGGGGTGCTGGTCGCGCTGCTGCTGAACCGGGTACGCCTGGCCGAGGGCGAGGCGATCTGGATGCCGGCCGGCAATCTGCACGCCTACCTGCGGGGCACCGGCGTGGAGGTGATGGCGGCCAGTGACAACGTGCTGCGTGGTGGCCTCACCCGCAAGCACGTCGACGTGGCCGAACTGCTGCGGGTGCTCCGGTTCGAGGTGCTGGACGAGCCGGTGGTGCCGTCACGACCGGTCTCCGACGGGGTGGTGACCTGGCCGGTGCCGGTGCCGGACTTCGCGTTGCACCGGGTGACCGTGCGGGGCGACCGGCCCGGGGTGACGCTCACCGTGCCGGGGCCGCGCGTCCTGCTCTGCACCATCGGGGAGGTCACCGTGGCCGACGCCGTCGCGCCGGTGACGCTGGGTCGTGGGCGGGCCGCGGTGGGGCCGGCCGACGGTGGTGCGCTGACGGTGCGCGGCGCGGGCGAGGTCTTCGTCGCCTCGACCGGCTCACTCTGATCCCGGCAGTCCAGGATCCGCGCATCCCGCTGAACCGGCAAGTCCGACTTTCCCGAAATCGCTTGACTCGCGTCTAGCGCAGTGTGACTCTATGGGTGCGCAGCGTTATCGCGACGAAGGTCCGAGAACGCGCGGGGAACCAAACCGGGGGGATGCACGGGGCGGGCGGGACTGGGCGGCACACGTCCACGACCGACCGCCCCGTGTGCTGTCCGCAACCAGGCCGTCCCGCAGCGGACAGCGCGCGTAAGGTTGGTGGTTGCGCAGCACATCGTCCGACAGGAGCATTCATGACCAGCACCCTCCCGGCGTCCGGCAGCGGAACGTCGTCCGAGGCCCGCCCGCGTACCCTCGCCGAGGGCGACTACAAGGTGGCAGACCTGTCGCTCGCCGAGTTCGGGCGCAAGGAGATCCGTCTCGCGGAGCACGAGATGCCCGGCCTGATGGCGATCCGTCGTGAGTTCGCCGAGGCGCAGCCGCTCGCGGGCGCCCGGATCACCGGCTCGCTGCACATGACGATCCAGACCGCCGTCCTCATCGAGACCCTGGTCGCGCTCGGCGCGCAGGTCCGCTGGGCGTCCTGCAACATCTTCTCCACCCAGGACCACGCCGCCGCCGCGATCGTGGTCGGCCCGGACGGCACCCCCGACGCACCCTCCGGTGTCCCGGTCTACGCCTGGAAGGGCGAGACGCTGGAGGAGTACTGGTGGTGCACCGAGCAGGTGCTGGCCTGGCCGGACGGGCACGGGCCCAACATGATCCTCGACGACGGCGGCGACGCCACCCTGCTGGTGCACAAGGGTGCCGAGTTCTCCAAGGCCGGCGCGGTGCCGCCGGTCGAGTCCGCCGACTCCGAGGAGTACGCGGTCATCCTCGGCCTGCTGCACCGGACGATCGCCGAGGACGGCGGACGCTGGACCCGGATCGCGGCCGACATCAAGGGCGTGACCGAGGAGACCACCACCGGTGTGCACCGGCTCTACGAGATGCACCGCAACGGCACGCTGCTCTTCCCGGCCATCAACGTCAACGACTCGGTGACCAAGAGCAAGTTCGACAACAAGTACGGCTGCCGCCACTCGCTCATCGACGGCATCAACCGCGCCACCGACGTGCTGATCGGCGGCAAGATGGCGGTCGTGCTCGGCTACGGCGACGTGGGCAAGGGCTGCGCCGAGTCGCTGCGCGGCCAGGGCGCCCGGGTCGTGGTGACCGAGGTCGACCCGATCTGCGCGCTCCAGGCGGCGATGGACGGCTACCAGGTCGCCACCCTGGAGGACGTCGTCGAGCAGGCGGACATCTTCATCACCGCCACCGGTTGCTTCGACGTGATCACCAACGAGCACATGGCCCGGATGAAGCACCAGGCCATCGTCGGCAACATCGGTCACTTCGACAACGAGATCGACATGGCCGGTCTGGCCAAGCGCTCGGACGTCACCCGGGAGAACATCAAGCCGCAGGTCGACCTCTGGACGTTCGACGACGGGCACTCGATCATCGTGCTCTCCGAGGGTCGTCTGCTGAACCTGGGCAACGCCACCGGTCACCCGAGCTTCGTGATGTCGAACTCGTTCGCCAACCAGACGATCGCCCAGATCGAGCTGTTCACCAAGACCGACGAGTACCCGATCGGCGTGTACGTGCTGCCCAAGCACCTGGACGAGAAGGTCGCGCGGCTGCACCTGGGCGCGCTCGGCGCCAAGCTGACCACGCTCACCAAGGTGCAGGCCGAGTACCTCGGCATCAGCCAGGAGGGCCCGTTCAAGCCGGACCACTACCGCTACTGACCGACGCGTACCGGGCCGGGTCGACCTCAGGTCGGCCCGGCCCGGTCGTTCGTCTTTGGGCCGGGTCAACGGGGCCGGCGGCCCCACGGCCAGCCGAGTCAGCGCGGCACGTGGGTCAGCGGGGCGGGTTCTGGCGGCGGGTGGGCCGGACCCAGGTCCAGACGCACCAGGCCAACCAGGTCAGCGAGACCACCGCTGCCAGGCTGCGCAGACGCAGCGCGCTGAGCAGCAGCACCAGCCCGAGCACGGCCAGCCACGGCAACAGACCCCTCATCAGGTCCTCCCGGGTGTGCCCTGGACACCGGGCACCGGCGTCTGGTCGGACTCGACGAGCGTGGACGGTCGTACCGCCGGCCGGTTCTGGGTCGGCACCGGCGCTCGCGGCGGTTCCGGCGGGACGGCGCCCGGATGCCCGGGGACGGCGGGCCGTGGCCACGGTACGCCGAGCGGCGCGCTTGCCGGACCGTCCGGCCGGTCGGCGTGCGGCAGCAGGCCGAGCCGGGGCCAGAGTGCGGCGGTGAGCACCCGTTCCTCGGCCAGCCGGTGCCGGGCCCGCCGGTGCCGTTCACCGAGCACGGCGGCCAGGTAGACCGCCGCCGGCAGTCCGCCCGGTGGCGGCGGGGTGATCACCGTGGCGACCTCCCGCCACAGCCGCGACGCCAGGTCGTCGGAGGCCGCACCGGTGAACAGGTGGGCCCGGGCCAGGTACTGCCGGGTGGCCAGCGCCAGCTTCGGATCGAGCCGGCTCAGGTCCAGGGTGTACGTCCACTCCCGCAACGCCGGCACGGTGGCCGGGACCGGACGCCAGGACGTCGCGGTGCGGGTGTGCACGACCAGGGTGCCCGCCACCAGGTCACCGAGACGCCGCCCCCGGGTGTCGCTGAGCATCACCGTGACCCCGGCCACCCAGGACAGCAGCGGCAGCACCAGACCGGGCCACTCGACGGCCACCCCGACCAGCGCCCGGGCCAACGACTGGCGCAGCCCGACCGGGGCGCCGTCGACGCTCACCACCCGCAACCCCACCGCCGCCTTGCCGGGGGTCCGGCCGTGGTGGAGCTGCTCGAACAGCACCGGGTAGCCCACCAGCAGCAGCACCACCCCGATGGTGAGCAGCGCCCGTTCGGTGGCCGCGTCGATCGCGCCGTGCGGCAGGGCGGCCAGACCCAACCCGACGAGCGCGGCCAGCAGCAGGCCGAACAGCAGTTGGATCAGCACGTCGAGCAGCAGCGCGAGCACCCGCGAGCCGATCCGGGCGGCCCGTACGTCCAGCTCCACCGCCTCACCGCTGACCAGCTCGGCGTCGCCCCAGGCCGGGGCGTTCCACGGTCGCGATGCTGCTGTGCTCACCCGCACAGTGAACACTATGATCGCGCGGACGGGGGTGGACGGTGGATCTCGACGCGTACGTCGCCGAGCACGGCGGGGAGTGGCGCCGGCTGGACCAGCTCTCCGGCCGCCGACGACTGACCGTCGACGAGGTCGACGAACTGGTCGCGCTCTACCAGCGGGCCACCACCCAGCTCTCCATGCTGCGCAGTCGCTCGCCCGATCCGGCGCTGGTCGGTCAGCTCTCCCAGGTGGTGCTCCGGGCGCGGGCGCGCCTCACCGACCGGCCGCGTCCCTCGTGGGCGATCGTCCGGCGGTTCGTGCTGGTGGACTTCCCCGGTGCGGTCTGGCGCGCGGCACCCTGGTGGTGCGCGGTGGCGACCGCCTTCACGCTGCTCACCTTCACCCTGATCGGGTTCGTGGCGGACAATCCGGAGACGGCGGCGGCGTTCGTCGGCGAGGCGGAGGCCGCCCACCTGGTCGAGTCCGGCTTCGCCGGCTACTACACCGAGTTCTCCGCGCCGACCTTCGCCTTCCACCTCTGGACGCACAACGCCTGGCTGGCCGC
The DNA here is from genome assembly GCF_013364215.1 of Verrucosispora sp. NA02020. Taxonomy (NCBI): domain Bacteria; kingdom Bacillati; phylum Actinomycetota; class Actinomycetes; order Micromonosporales; family Micromonosporaceae; genus Micromonospora; species Verrucosispora sp. NA02020. The sequence goes on from NZ_CP054923.1 coordinate 1,348,015, forward strand.
CAAGTGCCTGGCGGCGGGTGTGCTGGTCGTCCCGGTGGTGTATCTGCTGTGGCAGAACGTGGTGAACATCGGCGTGGTCGGCGGCGTCATGGTCGGGTACGGCCGGGGGGACGTCTTCTTCGGCCTGATCACCCCGCACGGGCTGCTGGAACTGACCGGGGTGTTCGTGGCCGCCGGAGTCGGGTTGCGTCTCGGGTGGGCGTGGATCGCGCCGCCGGAGCAGCTCACCCGGGGACAGGCGGTGGCCCGGGCGGGTCGCGACGGCGTCGTGGTCGCCCTCGGCCTGGTGGTGGTCTTCGCGATCTCGGCGCTGATCGAAGCCTTCGTCACCCCCGCCCCGGTGCCGACGGCTCTGCGTATCGCCGTCGGCGCCACCGCCTGGCTCGCCTTCCTCACGTACGTCTTCGTGCTCGGCTCCCGGACCAGGGGCGCCGCTGGCGATTCTCCTGCCGTGCAGCACTGAGGCGGGTGCCGGGCGGATCAGAGTTGGCCGGTGAACTTGAGCCGCAGGTAGGCGTCGGTCAGCGCGGCGGCGAGCTGTGGCGCGGGAGCGTCGATGACGGTGACGTCGTGGCCGGTCAGGGCGGCCGTGAGTCGGTCACGTTCGGCGAGCGTGCGCCAGGCGGCGGCGGCCGTGTAGGCGTCCTCGACCTGCCGGGGCGGCCCGGTGGTGAGCGTGGCGAGCACCGGGTCCTGGGCTGCTGCCACCACCACCCGGTGCCGGGCGGCCAGCCGGGGCAGCACCGGCAGCAGACCCTCGCCGAGGGCGCCGGGCTCCAGCGCGGTGAGCAGGACTACCAGGCTGCGTGGACGGTGCCGGCGCAGCAGCTCGCCCGCGATCAGACGGAAGTCGGTCTCCACCAGGGCGGGTTGCAGCGGCGCCAGCGCGTGCGCCAGTCGGCTCCACTGCGCCGGTCGTTCGGCGCCGCTGACCGACGCCCGGGGCACGGCGTCGGCGGCGAACACGTCGACCCGGTCACCGGCCCGGGTGGCCAGTGCGGTGAGCAGCAGCGCCGCCTCGATCGAGGTGTCCAGCCGAGGCTCGTCCCCGAGGCGCACCGCCGACGTCCGTCCGGTGTCCAGCACGCAGACCACCCGTCGGTCCCGCTCGGGGCGCCAGGTCCGGACCAGCACCTCGCCCCGGCGGGCGGTGGCCCGCCAGTCGACGGACCGCACGTCGTCGCCGGGCACGTACTCGCGCAGCGTGTCGAACTCGGTGCCCGCGCCGCGTCCCCGGCCGACCTGGCGGCCGTCGATGACCCGCAGCCGGGCCAGCTTCTCGGGCAGGTGCCGCCGCGAGTCGAAGCGGGGCAGCACCCGCAGGGTCCACGGCGGTGTCACCGGTCGACCGCTCCACTGCCGGAACGCCAGCCCGAGCGGCCCGAGCGAGCGGACCGTGAGCGTCACGGCGGGCCGGTCACCCCGGCGGGTCGGGGTCAGCCGGCTGGGCAGCGCCACCACCGTGCCGGGGGCGACCTGCACCACCCGGTTCGACGGCACGTCGGGCCGGGCCCCGGCCGACGGCACCCAGGCGTCGCGGACCTGGGCGCGCAGCGGCCGACCGGAGGGATTGCCCAGGTGCAGGACGACGGTGGCGGTCCCGCCGAGTCGGACGGACCGTTCGCCCTCCCGCGAGGCGGTGAGCGACCGTAGCGGCGCGGCGAGCGCGAGATCCACGACGAGCAGCAGCAGGACCGCACCGACCATCACCGCCACCCCGACGAAGGGAGCCGGCCACAGCGGCAGGGTCAGCGCGCCCACCGCGAGCAGCGCCGCCGCCCGCCAGGTCATCGCGGGGTCGGCACGGTGGCCAGCACCGTGTCCAGTACGGCGTCGACCGCGACACCCTCCAGTTCCGCCTCGGGGCGCAGCCGGAGCCGGTGCCGCAGGGTGGGCCGGGCCATCGCCTTGACGTCGTCGGGCACCACGTGGTCGCGGCCGCTGAGCCAGGCCCACGCCTTGGCGGCGCCGAGCAGACCGGTGGCGCCACGGGGCGAGGCGCCCAGTTCCAGCGCGGGTACGGCCCGGGTGGCCCGGCACAGGTCGACGATGTACCCGAGCAGCGGCTCGGCGACGTGCACCCGGCTCACCGCCGCGCGGGCCGTGGCGAGGTCGGCGGCACCGGCCACCGGGCCCACACCGACGCCGGCCAGGTCGCCCGGGTCGAAGCCGGCGTGGTGGGCGCGGAGCACCCCCAACTCCTCGTCCCGGTTGGGCAGCGGCACGGTCAGCTTGAGCAGGAAACGGTCCAGCTGGGCTTCCGGCAGCGGATAGGTGCCCTCGTACTCCACCGGGTTCTGGGTGGCGACGACGATGAACGGGTCGGGTAGGCCACGGCGCTCGCCCTCGACGGTGACCTGCCGTTCCTCCATCACTTCGAGCAGCGCGGACTGGGTCTTCGGCGGGGTCCGGTTGATCTCGTCGGCGAGCAGCAGGTTGGTGAAGACCGGTCCTTCGCGGAAGGTGAACGCCGCGGTCCGCGAGTCGAAGACCATCGAGCCGGTGACGTCTCCGGGCATCAGGTCCGGGGTGAACTGCACCCGCCGGGCCGTGAGGTCCAACGCGGCGGCCAGCGTACGCACCAGCAGCGTCTTGGCCACCCCCGGTACGCCCTCCAGCAGGACGTGGCCCCGGCAGAGCAGCGCGACGACGAGGCCGGCGACGACGGCGTCCTGCCCGACGACCGCCTTGGCCACCTCGGCGCGCAACCGGTGCAGCGCGGCCCGGGCGGGGTCGGCGGCGAGCGGGTCGGCGGTGGTGGCGGGTCGGGTCACCGGGGGTCTCCTTCGGATCGGGGCTGCGGTACGGGGGGTGACGGTCGAGGCCGGGCCGGATCGGCGTCGTCGGTGCGGGCCGCCCGGTCCAGGCCGGTGGCCAGGTCCAGCAGGTCCTGGTCGGTGGTGGGCGGCGGACCGTGCAGCAGGCGGTCGACGATCTCCCGGGGAGCGCCGGTACGGGCCGACACGGCGGCGGCCACGCCCTCGTGCCCGGTGTCGGCGGGCAGGTGCAGCCGGCGGGCCAACCGGGTCCGGGCGGCGGCCCGCAGCGTCTCGGCGGCGCTCTCGTGAGCCTGCGCCCGCTGATAGAGGCGGGCTCGTCCGCGCACCGTCTCGGCGGCGGGGACGGTCACCGGCAACGGCTCCGGCGTCGGCGGTCCGAGTCGCCGGGCTCGCCAGACACCGACGAGCAGGGCGGCCAGGAGCAGTTGCAGCAGCAGCGCCCAGAACCAGGGCGGGAAGGCGGACCAGAGCGGGTTGGTCGAGTCGTCCTGGCCGGAGCGGCCCGGTCCGGAGGAGTCCCGCCCGGACCGGTCACCGGAGGCGTTCCCCTCGCCGTCGGCGGTGCCCACGTCCGCGTCGCCCTCGGGCCCGCCGTACCCGGAGTCGGTCGGGTCCGGTGGCGGGGAGGCCGGGCCCGGCGGCGGCTCGGGCGGTGGTGGCGCGGGACCGTCCAGGTCGAGCCAGACCACCCGGCCGGTGCCGGCGAGCAGGCCGGTGGCGAAGGCGTGGTTGTCCCACTCGTCGATGCGGCTGTTGCGGAACGGGTCGCTGGCACCCACCACCAGGCTCTCGCTGGGGCCCGGCAACCGGGCCAGGCCGGCGGAGAAGCAGAGCTCGACGGGTTCCACGGCCCCGGTGGGCGCGTACCGCGCCCGGGTGACGGCGGCGGTGCCGACGCCGGCCATCGCGGCCAGCGGGCAGGGCCGCCCGTCGTGGTGCGGGGCGACCGCCCGCGCCGCCCACCGCCGGGCGGCGGGCCGGATCGGCAGCCCGGCGGCGTCCAGCACCCGCCGGGGCGGGTCGACCAGCACCAGGCGGGTGCCGGCGGGCAGCAGGCCGAGGTCGTCGACGGTACGCGGGTGCAGCAGTTCGGGTGCCGGGACGAACAGGGTGGCCGGCGTGCCCCGGGTGGCCCGTAGTGCCTGCACGGTCTCGGTCTCCCGCTGCACCACCACGCCGTTGCGGGCCAGGCTGGCCGCGAGCCGGCTGCCGCCGTCGTCCGCGGTGGACACCGGCGAGAGGAAGCCCGGGTCGGTCTGGTCGGGCTGGTCGAACTCGCGACTGACCAGGGTGACGGTGAACAGCAGCGCGGCGAGGACGACCGGGATCACCACCCGGTGCCGGCGACGGGTGGCCCGGGGCGTCACCACGTGACCTCCGCCGACTCGTCGGTGGCGAGTACGTGGCGCAGCCGGTCGGCGTGCTCGCGCATCCGGTGGTCGTGGTCGACGGTGGCGCCGCGTTGGGCGTACCAGAGTTCGGAGAAGATGTCCGCCGCGGCGGCGAGCGGCGGGCCGACGGGCGGGCGGTTGGCGCCGGCGGCGGTGACGACCTCGCCGACGGTCATGCCCGGCCGGATCCAGACCACGCGCCGGTCGGTGAGGTCGTGGAGCATGGCCCGCAGTCGTTCCCGGACGGCCTCGGCGTAGCGGCCGTCGGCGGAGAGCCGGTCGGCCAGGTCGGAGGCGGCCACCGGCGACACGGCCGAGGGCGGCACGTCGACGACGGCGGGCGCGGGTGCCGCACTCACGGTCTCGACGCGCTCCGGCCGGTTGCGGGTACGGCGACGCAGTCGGGGAATCCGCCGGGGCACCCAGCGCGGGAAGGTGTACCAGCCGGCCGCGACCAGGGCCGTGACCAGCGCCAGCGCCAGTGCGGCCAGCGGCAGCGGGACAAGGTCGCCGAGTGCCGCCGTGGTCTCGGTCCACCATCGGCTCGGGTTCATCCGCGCACCGCCAGGGCTGCCGGTGCCGCGTCGGCCGGTACCCGGGACAGGTGGATGTCCAGCCCCTCGGTGCGGATCCGGGTCTCCAGGTGGAGGACGGCGTCCAGACACGCCAGTGCGGCGTACGCGACGGTGTTGACCGCGGCCCAGAGCAGGGTCGCGGCGACGACCAGGGCGCCCTCACCCTCGATCAGGCCGAGGGAGGAGAGCCCGAGGAACATGCCCCAGCCGAGACCGACCCGGAGGATCCACCAGACCAGGTAGCCGAGGGTCCGCAGGGCGGCGGCGCGACCCTCGATCCGCAGGGCGAGCGAGGCGGAGCGGGTGAGGGCACGCGGTGGCGTGACCCGGTCGAGCACGAGGGCGGGGGCCACCGCGCCGAGCAGGGCCCATCCGACGAACCACGCCGGGCCGAGCAGGGCCAGGAACAGCATCGCGGCGCCCACCAGCAGGGCGAGCAGCAGGGTCGCGCCCCACCGGCCACCGGTCGGGCGTACCAGGTGCCGGGCGGTGCGGCGGTGACCGAGCAGCGCGCCGCCGGCGGCCCGGGCGGCCGGGTTGCCGAGCAGCACGACGATCATCGCCTCGGTCGCCGCGCCGAGCGCGAGCAGCAGCCAGAACCCGCCGAGATTGTTGAGGTTCGGCAGCCACCACAGTGGTGGGCCGACACCGAGGGCGGTACGCAGGGGCAGCAGGAGGAACTGCTCGCCGACGGCGAGTACGGCGGCGAGGGGGAGCAGCGTCGGGGCGTGGTGGCGTAGCAGGAGCACGGCGGAGTCGAGGAGTTCACCGACGGTGAGCGGGCGGCCGGGGAGCACGGCGATGGGGCCTGCTTCGGGCACGCGTACTCCTGGGAGGCGTGGATGGTGGCGCGCGGCGGCGCACCCGGGGATCATGTTGACACGCGCGGTCCGCCCGGGTGCAGGCCCGGCCCGGGGTGGCTCGCGCGAGCGGTGCAACCGGCCGGTGCTGGGCACTGCGTGTACTCCGGCAGTAGCGTGCCGGGTGACGCCGAGTCCACCGAACTGACGGGATGGAAACATTAACCCCATGAGAGCCCGGGTACTGGTGGTCGACGACGATCCTGCGCTCGCCGAGATGCTCGGCATCGTGCTGCGCAGTGAAGGCTTCATGCCGTCCTTCGTGGCGGACGGGGAACGGGCATTGGCCGCGTTCCGCGACAACCGGCCCGATATCGTCCTGCTCGACCTCATGTTGCCCGGAATGAGCGGAATCGACGTGGCGCGGGCCATCCGGGCCGAATCCGGCGTACCGATCGTCATGCTCACCGCCAAGAGCGACACGGTCGACGTCGTGCTCGGCCTGGAGTCCGGGGCGGACGACTACGTGGTGAAGCCGTTCAAGCCCAAGGAGCTTGTCGCCCGGATGCGGGCGCGGCTGCGGCGGGGCGAGGACGCGGCGCCGGAGATGCTCACCATCGGTCCGCCCGGCAACCAGATCTCCATCGACGTGCCGGCGCACACCGTCAGCCGCAACGACGAGGAGGTGAAGCTGACGCCGCTGGAGTTCGACCTGCTGGTCGCGCTCGCCCGCAAGCCGCGCCAGGTCTTCACCCGCGAGGTGCTGCTGGAGCAGGTGTGGGGATACCGGCACGCGGCGGACACCAGGTTGGTGAACGTGCACGTGCAGCGGCTGCGTGCCAAGATCGAACCGGATCCGGAGCGCCCGGAAATCATCCTCACCGTGCGCGGCGTGGGTTACAAGGCGGGTACCGGATAGCCTGGTCGCACTGTGACCAACTCCCCGCTACCGGATCTTGACACGACGTCCCACCGGCGAGGTGCCGCGTGGGAGTTGTGGCGTGGGCTCAGCGGCCGGGCGGCCCGGCTCGTCGCCGGGCTGCACCAGACCTGGCGGCGCTCGTTGCAGGTCCGGGTGGTGACCATCACCCTGGTGGTCTCCAGCCTGCTGGTGGGCGGGTTCGCGTTCCTCATCGCCGACAAGATCACCAACATCCTGCTGGACAACGCCAAGACCGACGTCCAGCTCCGGCTGACGAACGGCGCCGAGTACGCGGCCAAGCAGTTCAGTCTCTACGGTCAGCCGCAGGAGGCCCAGCTCCAGGAGACCATCGACGGCACGGTCAACTACCTGGCCGGCGGTGACCCCCAGCAGAACAGCGGCGTCGTGGTGGCCCTCACCGCGGACAGCTACCCCGGGGTGATCGAGCCCCGCACGTCGCCGTCGGTGAACGTCCGGCCGCTGATCAGCCCCGAGCTGCGGGCCGCGGTCACCGATGGCAACGTGGCCAACCAGATCGTCACCGGGCGGCTCACCAGCGACGACAACACGAAGTACCTGGTCTACGGCACGCCGGTGCCGACCCAGTTCGGCCAGGTGGAGCTCTACTACTTCGTGCCGCTGACGGTGCAGGACGTGACGTCCGGTCAGGCCCGGGCCACCGTGGTCGCCACCGGGGTCGCCCTGGTGCTGCTGCTCGGCGTGCTCGCCGCGCTGGTGACCCGGCTCGTGGTGCTGCCGGTGCGGGTCGCCGCCCGGACCGCCCAGCGGCTCTCCGCCGGCCTGCTCGACCAGCGGATGGCGGTCAACGGCGAGGACGACCTGGCCCTGCTCGCCGCCTCGTTCAACCAGATGGCCACCAACCTGCAACGACAGATCCTGCGGCTGGAGGAGATGTCCCGGCTGCAACGCCGGTTCACCTCGGACGTCTCGCACGAGCTGCGGACGCCGCTGACCACGGTCCGGATGGCCGCCGACCTGATCTTCGCCGAGCGCGACGAGTTCGATCCGGCGGTGGCCCGCAGCGCCGAGCTGCTCCAGGCCGAGCTGGACCGGTTCGAGGAGCTGCTGACCGACCTGCTGGAGATCAGCCGGTTCGACGCCGGTTTCGCGGTGCTCGACTCCGAGCCGACCGACCTGGTGCCGGTGGTGCACCGGGTGGTGGACCGGCTCTCCGGGCTGGCCGAGCGGGTCGGGGTGACGATCGAGTTGGACGTGCCGTCCGCCCCGGTGATCGCCGAGATCGACCCGCGCCGGGTCGAGCGGGTGCTGCGCAACCTGGTCGGCAACGCCGTGGAGCACGGTGAGGGCCGGCCGGTGCGGATCACGCTGGGGATGGACGAGACCGCCGTGGCGCTCACCGTCCGGGACCACGGCGTCGGGCTCAAGCCCGGCGAGGAGAAGCTGGTGTTCAACCGGTTCTGGCGGGCCGACCCGTCGCGGGCCCGGCAGACCGGTGGCACCGGGCTGGGGCTGTCGATCAGCCTGGAGGACGCCCGGCTGCACGGCGGCTGGCTGGAGGCGTGGGGCGCACCCGGGCAGGGTGCCCAGTTCCGGCTCACCCTGCCGGCGCGGGCCGGTGACCGGTTGACCACCTCGCCGCTGCGCCTGGTGCCGGCCGACGCGACGCTGCCGTTCGGCGGTGCCCCCGCCGGAAGCCTGCTGGCCATCGGCCCGGGGCCGGCCGGTGGGCTCACCGTCACACCGGCGGCCGGTGGCGGCGCCACCCCGACCGTGCCCGAGCAGCGCGCGGAGGTGGGGTCGTGAGGCGTCGGGTCACCGGTGCCGTGTTCGGCGTCGTCCTGGCGCTGGCCCTCACCGCGGGTTGCGGCATCCCGGATCACTCCGAGGTGCAGGTCGAGCAGCGTGGGCCGGCGGCCGAGGCGAGCTGGTCGCTGGGACGGGGCAGCGAGCCGCCGACCCGGACGGCCAGCGGGAGCGACGCCGAGGCGTTCGTCCGCAACTTCCTGGCCGCCGCCGCGGGCGAGCCGGACCGGGCGTACGAGCGGGTCAAGCAGTTCATCGCGGCGGCCGACAAGCCCAGCCTGCAGGAGCGGCAGGGCAGCGAGGTGGCGCTGTCGGTGGTCCGCCTGACCGACGATCCGGTGATCGAGCCGGACGTCGATAGCATGAAGGTCACCATCACCGTCCAGCAGGTCGGCCTGCTGCGGGCCAACGGCATGCTGGTGCCACCGTTGGCCACCGAGTCGACCTACGAGTTCCGGCTGATCAGCGCCGGTCCGGCAGGCCAGGACGACGCCGGCTTCTATGTCAGCGACCCGCCCAACGTGCTGCTGCTCAGCGACGAGGCCCTGCGCCGCTACTACCAGGCCCAGTCCATCTACTTCTGGAACTCCGACCGCACCCGGCTCGTGCCCGACCAGCGGTACCTCTCCTCGGTGGTGCCCGCCGAACGCCGGGTCAGCGAGGTGGTCCGCTGGTTGACCGCAGGGCCTTCGGAGTGGCTGCGGGCCGGCGCCTCCGGCCTGCCCGACCGCACCGAGATGATCAACAATGCCACCGGCGCGGACGGCCGGTGGGAGGTCAACCTGGACATGCCCGGTGCCGACGAGGGGCGTCTGGAGCAGCTCGCCACCCAACTGGCCTGGTCCCTGCCGGAGCTGGACGGCACCGTCGAGATCAAGATCCTGAACCAGTCCCGCAAGGTCGTCGACCTGGGTGGACAGCGGTCGTCGAACCCGCTCTACACGCTCGACGGCACCGCCCGGTACTGCGTCTACGACGGAGCGATCCACGGGCTGGCCGTCACCAGCGAGTCGAACCGGCCGGTCCCGGTGGCCGCCGAGTCGAACCGCGACATCGTCTCCGCCGGGCTGCGGCGGGCCGGCCCCGACGTGCTGGCCGCCCTGGTGGTGACCGGCGCGGACGGCCGACAGCGACTCAGCGTCGGGCGGGGCCGGGACGTGGTAGAGAACTTCGTGACCGAACCGGCCCGTGGCCACGCCGCGATCAGCCGTCCGGTGTGGCTCCGCAGCGACCACGGCCGCCCGTACGGGCTGGTGGTCGCCGACAACCGGCTGTACCGCTTCGACGACCAGGCGGCGCTGCGGCCGGTGCAACTGGGCCTGCCGGGTCAGGTCGGCGGGGTCGCGGCGGCGCTGGACGGGCACCGGGTCGCCCTGATCGTCGACGGTGCGCTGCACGTGGCGGCGATCAGCTGGGAGGGCGGCGTGCCCACGGTCGGCCCGACGCGGCGTCTGGTCACCTCGTTGACCCGGCCGACGGCGGTCGACTGGGGCGCGGAGAACCGGCTGCTGGTGGCCGGTTCGGCGGGGCGACCGGCGATCTACGAGGTCAGCGTGGACGGCGCCCTGGAGACCCCGCTGCGGGAGGACGCCGGAGCCGAGGTGAGTCACGTGGCCGCGTACCCGACGATGCCGCTCTCCCCGTACGCGGGCTCGTTCATGTACGAGGCCAACGGCGTCGCGTACCGCAGCAACCCGTTCGAGCGGATCGTGCGGGACCAGGTCCAGGACGTCACCCCGCCGCCCGCCGGGGTGCGCCCGGGCAACCCCACCGCTCCCTTCTTCCTCTACTAGGGTCTCACCCGTGCTGGCCGGGCTCTGGGCGGACCTGACCGATCTGGTGCTGCCCGCCGACTGCGCCGGATGTCGGGAACGCCGGTCGGGACTGCGGCACGGCGTGTGTCCCGACTGCGTCGCCACGCTCGGCGCGCTGCGTCCCGGGCCGGTGCGGCCGGTCCCCGCCCCACCCGGACTGCCGCCCTGTCACGCCCTGGGCCCGTACGGCGGGCCGCTGCGGGAGATCCTGCTGGCGTACAAGGACCACGGCCGCCACGGCCTGGCCCGCCCGCTCGGCGCCCTGCTCGCCGAGGTCGTGGCCGCGGCGGTCGGCCCGGTCGGCCCGGTGCTGCTGGTGCCGGTGCCGGACACCCCGGCGGCGGCCCGGGCCCGGTACGGCGACCACCTCGGCCGGTTGACCCGCCACTGTGCCCACCGGCTCCGCGCGGCGGGCTGGCCGGTGCGGGTCGGTCGGGCGCTGCGCGCCATGCCGCGTCCGGACTCGGTCACGCTGGACAGCGCCGGTCGGGCCGAGGCCGCGGCGGCGGCGTTCCGGATGCGCCCCGGCCTCGGGGCGGTGCCGGACGGGACGCGGGTGGTGCTGCTCGACGACATCGTCACCACCGGGGCCACCCTGGCGGCGATCAGCCGGGTGCTGACCGCGCACGGATGGTCGCCCTCGGTGGCGACAGTGCTCGCGGCGACCGCGCGAAGGCGCCAACCGTAACCGATTGTGTTTCCGTTTCACCCCTTCGTGTATGAGCTGTGGAAATCACCCGGTGGTCTTGGCGACGGGGGGTGACGGCCGGGCGAACAGGAGTTAGCGTTTGCCTGTCGGGGGTAGGAAGGCGATTCCACCCACCCCCGGCGGTGAGAGGAGGCGTAGCCGTATTGACCGGTCGACGCCGACTGGGGTCGTCCCCGCCACGCGCGACCGGGTTTCTCGGATCGAAGACCATCCGATCGAGGGAGGTCACGTGGACATCGTGGTCAAGGGCCGTAACGTCGAAGTGCCGGATCACTACCGGGTACATGTCGCAGACAAACTCGCGAAGATCGAACGCTACGACCACAAACTTATTCGTGTCGATGTGGAGCTGTTCCACGAGCGCAATCCGCGCCAGGCCGATCACTGCCAGCGGGTGGAGATCACCTGCTACTCCCGGGGCCCGGTAATCCGGGCGGAGGCCTGCACCGACGACTTCTACAGTGCGCTCGACGCGGCCATCGCCAAGCTCGACGCCCGGCTGCGTCGTGCGGCCGACCGGCGTCGCGTACACCGTGGGCGGCACACACCGATCTCGGTCGCCGCCGCCACCGCCGGCCTGCCGGTGACCGACCTGCCCGCGCTCGCCGCGCCTGCGGAGTCCGGCACCGCCACCGCCGTGGCCGAGCGGCCGGAGGAGGAACACGAGGCGGAACAGCCCTGGCACATCGCCCGGGAGAAGGTCCACCCCGCCGAGCCGATGACCGTCGACGACGCCCTCTTCCAGATGGAACTGGTCGGCCACGACTTCTACCTGTTCCAGGACAAGGAGTCCGGCCGGCCGAGTGTGGTCTACCGACGGCACGCCTACGACTACGGCATCATCTCGCTGGACATCTGAGCGGCCCGCCGCCCCCGGATCGGGAGCGCCCGATCCGGGGGCGGCGCGACCGGCCCTCCCGAGCGGTCAGTCCGCCGGGTCGGTGCGGAGCAGCCCGTACACCGTGGAGTCGGCCCGGGTGCCCTCCGAGGCGGGCAGCCGCCCGCGCAGCAGCCCCTCGCGCCGGAAGCCGGCCTTCTGCAGGACCCGCTGCGAGGCGAGGTTCTCCGAAAGCGTGCCCGCCCAGAGCCGGGCCAGCCCGACGCGGTCGAACCCCCACCGGGTGAGCAGCCGGACGGCCCGGGTGGCGTACCCGCGCCCGTACCACTCCGGCAGCAGGCTGTAACCGATCATGGCCTGGCTCGCGGGTGCCTCGTGGATCAGCGAGCAGCCGCCGACGAACGCGTCGCTGGCGGCGTCCCGCAGGACCACGGCGGCGGACCGGCCGACCAGCCACTGACTCTGTGCCCCGGCGCACCGGCGGTCGACGTCGTCCCGCGTGGGCCGCTCGGGCGGCACCATGCTGGCCACCACCTCCGGCGCGGAGTGCAGACGGAACATGTCGTCCGCGTCGTCGGGACCGAGCGGGCGCAGCACGACCACCCCGTCGGTGAGCCGGCCGTCGGGCAGGTCCGGCAGCGGACGCGGGGACGGTCCGGGCGGGTCGTCGGCGAGGCGTACCCAGACGGTCAGGTCCCGGCGGCCACCGCCGCGCACCGGACCGCCGCTGCGGCGTACCCCCTCGGGTTGGAAGCCGGCGGCCAGCGCGACCCGCTGGCTGGCCGTGTTCTCGACGTGGGTGACCAGCTCCAGCCGGGCGGTTCCGGTGGCGAAGGCCCGTTGCGCCAGGGCCCGGGTGGCGGCGGTGGCGACACCCCGGCCGCGCGCCCACGGCGCCACCCAGTAGCCGATCTCGGCCTGGGCGCGCTGCGGCACCGCATGACTCAGCCCGACCGTGCCGAGCAGCCGGTCGTCGCCGGGGTCCGCGACGGCGTACGCGGCGCCTCCGGCGGCGAAGGCGGCCGGGGCGCCCTCGGCCACCCACCAGCGGCCGTCGGCCTCGGTGTACGGACGGGGCAGCCCGTCGAGGTAGCGCTGGACCAGCGGGTCGGCGCACCCCGCGACGATGTCGGGGACGTCGTCCGGTCGGAACGGGCGCAGCCGGACGTCCGCCGTCTCGATGCTTGCCGGCGTCATGCCAGGTCCTCCGCGATCAGGCCGCCGACCCAGGCGTCGACCCGGGTGCCGCGATGGGCGAGGGCCCGCCGGGCGGTGCCCTCGACGGCGAAACCGACCTTCTCGGCGACCCGTCGCGAGGCGACGTTGCCGACGGTGGCCCGCCACTCCACGCGGGCCAGGCCGAGCACGGCGAAGCCCCAGGCGCAGAGCGCGGCCAGCGCCGCGGTCTGGTGACCCCGGCCACGGGCGTGCGGCGCGGTCATGAAGCCGACGTCGGCCAGCAGCGGATCGGTGGGGGAGAGCCGCAGGTCGATCGTGCCGACGTAGCGGTCCTGCCGGTCGGCGATCGCGTAGCCGGCGGCGGTGCCCCCGGCCCACGCCTGACGGCAGTACTCCAGGAACGACTCGGCGTCCCGCCGCCGGTAGTCCGTCGGGAGACTGGTCCAGCGCCGGGTCTCCGGATCGCGGCAGGTGGCCTCGATCGCGTCGAGGTCGTCCTCCTCCATGGCCCGCAGCCGCAGCTCGTGGTCGCCGCTGGTGGCGAAGAGGACGGGCGGTGGCCGGCCGAAGACCGCCGCCCGTCGGGCCGGCAGGGTGCCCGGCCCGGCCGGACCCACCTCACCCGGCGCCGGGATCTCGTCGGGCGAGAGCGAGCCGATCCAGCCCTCCGGTCGGCCCCCGGGTGCCGGATCGGCCAGCCGCAGCCGACCGTCGATGCGGAAACCGGCCCGTAGCGCGACCAACCGGGAGGCGTGGTTGCCCAGTTCCGCCTGCCAGATCAGGCGGCGCAGGGGCACCGCGTCGAAGGCCCAGCGGGCCACCGCCCGGGTGGCACGTACCGCCACGCCGCGTCGGCGGGCCCAGGGGGCGGTCCAGTAGCCGACCTCGCCCGTACCACGGTCGATCGAGACGAGCCCGCAGGAGCCGAGCAGTGTGCCGGTGATGGCGTCGCAGACCGCGAAGGGTGCTCCGGTGCCGGCCGTCCAGGCCGCCGGGGCGATCTCGGCGACGAACCGCTGGGCGTCCACCGGTCGGTACGGGCGGGGTACGGTGGTCCAGCGCTGAATGTCCGGATCCTGGCAGGCGCGGTGGACGTCGGCGGCGTCCTCGGGTTGCCACGGGCGCAGCAGTACTCCGTCCTCGGCGATCTCCACGGGCTCCATCCGAGACATCGTGCCGGATCGTTCGCCCACGGCGTAACCGGATGACCGAGGGTCGGGCGGTCCGTCGGTGCGTTATGTCGGTTTCACGGCGGCCGACCACCGCCACCAGTGACCATCGGCCCGTGGGAACGCCTACGATGGTTCGAGACTGTCTAGGGGAGCGTTGATCCGTGTCGATTCTGGAAAAGGTCCTCCGCGCGGGCGAGGGGCGCATGGTGCGTCGCCTCAAGGCGATCGCCGCCGCCGTCAACTCGATCGAGGACGACTACGTCAACCTCACCGACGAAGAGCTGAGCGGCATGACCGAGCAGTTCAGGGAGCGCCTCGCGGAGGGGCAGACCCTGGACGACCTGCTGCCCGAGGCCTTCGCGGTCTGCCGGGAGGCGGCGGCGCGCGTGCTCGGCCAGCGGCCGTACGACGTGCAGGTGATGGGTGGTGCCGCGCTGCACTTCGGCAACATCGCCGAGATGAAGACCGGTGAGGGCAAGACCCTGACCTCGGTGATGCCGGTCTATCTCAACGCGCTGTCCGGCGAGGGCGTGCACGTGGTCACGGTGAACGACTACCTGGCCCAGCGTGACGCCGCCTGGATGGGCCGGGTGCACGAGTTCCTCGGCCTCAGCGTCGGCGTGGTGCTGCCGAACCGTCCGGCCGCCGAGCACCGTGCGGCCTACGAGTGCGACATCACCTACGGCACGAACAACGAGTTCGGCTTCGACTACCTGCGCGACAACATGGCGTGGTCGAGGGACGAGCTGGTCCAGCGCGGCCACAACTTCGCCGTGGTCGACGAGGTCGACTCGATCCTCATCGACGAGGCCCGGACCCCGCTGATCATCTCCGGCCCGGCCGAGCACTCCGCCCGCTGGTACGGCGAGTTCGCCGCCGTGGTGGCCCGCCTGCAGGCCGGCAAGGACGGCGAGGGCGACTACGAGGTCGACTTCTCCAAGCGCACCATCGCGGTCACCGAGCGCGGTGTGGCCAAGGTCGAAGACCGGCTCGGCATCGACAACCTCTACGAGTCGGTGAACACCCCGCTGGTCGGCTACCTGAACAACGCCATCAAGGCAAAGGAGCTCTACAAGCGCGACAAGGACTACATCGTCAGCGACGGCGAGGTCCTGATCGTCGACGAGTTCACCGGCCGCATCCTGCACGGTCGTCGTTACAACGAGGGCATGCACCAGGCGATCGAGGCCAAGGAGGGGGTGGAGATCAAGCAGGAGAACCAGACCCTGGCCACCATCACCCTCCAGAACTACTTCCGCCTCTACGACAAGCTCTCCGGCATGACCGGTACGGCCCAGACCGAGGCGGGCGAGTTCAACAAGGTCTACAAGGTCGGCGTGGTGACCATCCCGACGCACCGGCCGATGGTCCGGGACGACCGCGCGGACGTCATCTACAAGACCGAGCAGGCCAAGTTCAACGCGGTCATCGAGGACATCGCGGAGCGGCACCAGGCCGGTCAGCCGGTGCTGGTCGGCACCGTCTCGGTGGAGAACTCCGAGATCCTGTCCCAGCTGCTGCGCCGCCGGGGCATTCCGCACTCGGTGCTGAACGCGAAGTTCCACGCCCGCGAGGCGGAGATCGTCGCCCAGGCCGGTCGCAAGGGCGCGGTCACGGTCGCCACCAACATGGCCGGTCGAGGCACCGACATCCTGCTCGGCGGCAACCCCGAGTTCCTCGCCGCGAGCGAGCTGCGTCAGCGCGGCCTCGACCCGCAGGAGAACGCCGAGGAGTACGACAAGGCGCTCGAAGAGGTCATGCCGAAGTGGAAGCAGGCCTGTGACGCCGAGGCCGAGGAGGTCGCCACGGCCGGCGGGCTCTACGTGCTCGGCACCGAGCGACACGAGTCCCGGCGGATCGACAACCAGTTGCGTGGTCGCTCCGGCCGGCAGGGCGACCCGGGTGAGTCGCGGTTCTACCTGTCCCTCCAGGACGACCTGATGAAGCGGTTCCGCTCCGGTGCGGTCGAGGCGGTGATGGAGCGCTTCAACATCCCGGAGGACGTGCCCATCGAGTCGAAGATGGTCACCCGCCAGATCAAGGGCGCGCAGGCGCAGATCGAGGGCCAGAACGCCGAGATCCGTAAGAACGTCCTCAAGTACGACGAGGTCATGAACAAGCAGCGCCAGGTGATCTACGCCGAGCGGCTGCGCGTGCTCAACGGTGAGGACCTCTCCGACCAGGTCCGCAACATGATCAACAACGTGGTCGAGGAGTACGTGCGGGGGGCCACCTCCGACGGGTACGCCGAGGACTGGGACCTGGAGCAGCTCTGGACCAACCTCAAGCAGCTCTACCCGGTCGGCATCACCATCGAGGACGTCGAGGAGGAGGCCGGCGGCTCGCGCGCCAGCATCGACGCCGACTTCCTGGTCGCGCAGTTCAAGGACGACGCGAACGCCGCCTACGACCGGCGTGAGGAGCAGCTCGGCGCCGAGGGCACCCGGCAGCTCGAACGGATGGTGCTGCTCCAGGTCATCGACCGCAAGTGGCGTGAGCACCTCTACGAGATGGACTACCTCCAGGAGGGCATCTCGCTGCGCGCCTACGCCCAGCGCGACCCGGTGGTGGAGTACCAGCGCGAGGGCTTCGCGATGTTCACCACCATGATGGAAGGCATCAAGGAGGAGACGGTCGGCTTCCTCTACAACCTGGACGTCCAGGTCAACGAGCCGGAGCCGGAGGCCGAGGAGGTCCAGCTGCTGGACAAGCCGGTGGAGGTGCGGGCCAAGGGCCTGGGTCGGGCACCGCAGCAGCAGGGCCTGCAGTATTCCGCGCCGACCATCGACGGGGAAGCCGGGTCCGGTGCGGTCGCCGTGCAACGCGACGACCAGCGTGCCCCCGCCCTCGGCATCGGTGGCTCGGAACCGGCGGCACCGGGTCGGACGGCTCCCTCGGCACCACAGCGCGTGTCCACCGGTCGCGGCGCGGGCGTGGCCGGCAGCACGGCCCGCCAGTCGGCGCCCACCGGGCAGGTGAGTGCCAGCAACGGGCCGTCCCGTAACGCGCCGTGCCCCTGCGGCTCGGGTCGCAAGTACAAGCGCTGCCACGGCGCCCCCGGTGGCGGCTCGGCGGACTGACGCCGCACCCGGCGGGCCTACCGGCCCCGCCGCGACGGGTTCTCGACGGAGCCGTGGTCCTGGTGACCACGGCTCCGTCGCGTCCGCGCCGGGGACCCTGCGCGCCGGGGACGGCCTCGGGCGGCCCCGGGGGCGCTCAGAGGACGCGGAGGTCGGTGCAGAGCCAGGTGCCGCGTCGGTGTTCCAGGCGGAGCGCCATCGCCCAGGTGCGGCCGGCGGCCCCGGTGAGCACCACGGCGACCTCGATGGCGGCCGGACGCGGCTCGCAGACACGCAGTCGACGCAGCCGGAGACCGGGGCGGGTGGACCGGCGGCGGGGCGTGGCCGGGGCGCCTCGGGCGGCGGCCCTGGCCAACTCGGGCAGCAGGTGGGCGGTGCGGGCCGGGTCGAGGTGGCGCCGCAACTGCACCGGCGGCCGGAAGCCGTTGAACACCTCCAGGCAGGTCGCCACGAAACGGTGCGCCACCCGGGTGGCCGCCGGAGTGGCCGTGACCAGGGCGTCGGGCGGCAGTCGTCGGGACCGGTCAGCCCCCGGCCCGGACGGTGCCGGGCGGGTGTGCGGCCCGGCTTCGTCGACCAGGGGAATCGCGCCGAGGACCGGACGTCGGGTGGGCGGCCGGTCGGGCTCACGCCGGACGGGCCACGGCCCGGCCCCGGCGAAGAGGTCGAGGGCGAGCTGGCCGTGCACCGGGACGGGCCAGCCGGTGGCGTCCTCGTCCAGGAACGGCGGGTCGAACGCGGGGGCGGGTCGCAGCCGCACGGGAGGGCGGGGCGGCCCGGGTCGCCGGAGGTCGGTCATCGCACTGCGCCTCGCCTCGGGATGTCAGCGGTGGATGTCAGCGGTCGTTGGTTGCGTTTGCCTTCGTTTGCCTTCGACAGCTTCCATCTTCGGCCATGGATCAGGGTCGGTCAATGGCGCGGCGGGATCGGGTGGCTACTCCGGGTCGCGATCGGCGAGCGGATTGCCTCGGACCCACTCGGCGGTCTCCGCGTACTTGTGCTGGATGTACTCCTCCAGCCGGGCACGCTCCACCCGCCACTGGCCCCGACCGCCGATCTTGATCGCGGGTAGCTCGCCGCTGCGTACCATGTGGTAGACCTGCGAGTCCGACACGTTCAGCTCGGTGGCCACGTCGGACAGGAGCAGGAACCTCGGCTCCACGGAGACTCCCCGGGTTGGCGTCGTTTGCCTCAGTTTGCCATTGTCTACCTGGTCCAGCCCAGCCACTGCGCCGCGCGTCGGCCGACGACCCGGACACGCCCGACCGGCGCGGAACTTCCACCAGAGCGGGTACGGGTGTATGACGGTCTGGGCGTACGGCGAGACCGGCGGAGGCCGGTTCACGAGAGCGGGGAGACCACCGGTGACCGACGAGCTAGTGCGGGTCTACGTGCCGGCGACCGTACCGATGCTGGCCAGGCTCTCCGAGGACGGCCTCGGGGCGGCGCAGGCGCATGCGGTGACGCCGATGTTGCGCGAGTGGTACGCCGAGGGCGACGAGGAGGAGTTGGAGTACGTCGCCTTCACCCGGGCCGCCCAGGACGCCCTGCAACTGATCCGGCACGACCCCGCCGCTCCGCGTCGCCGGGTCGTGGTCTCGGTGGATCTGCCCGCGCGGGCGGTCGGGCGGGGCGACGGCGAGCTCGGGTCGAGCGTGGTCGAGCTGGGTGGCGCGGTGCCGGCCGCCGCGGTGGCGGCCATCCACGTGGACGGCGCGGACGCCGCCACGGACGTGGCCGCCGCCGCGCAGGTGGTGGCGGAGGCGTTGGCCGGCGACCCGGACGCGCAGTTCACCGTCGACAGCGCCGAGGACCACGAACTTGAGTGGTACGACCCGAGCGAGTTGGAAGTGCTCTTGCGCGCGGCCTCCGAGAAGAGCTGAGTCAGCGGGGATCTCGGCGACCGGCGGTGCTCGCACCATCGGCGGCGGTGGCCTCGGTGCCGCTCTCCGGCTCGTCGTCGGGGGCCGGGCCGAGCGTGCGGCCGAACGCGACCAGCGCGGTCAGCGCGCCGACGAACAGCACCCAGATGCCGTTGTCCACCCGGGAGGTGCCCAGCGAGGTCTGCGCCACCGCGTCCGCCTCGCTGAGCGCGGCGGCCAGGTCGATCAGCGAGCGGCCGCCGATGCGGATGATCACCTCGGCGAGCAGTAGCAGAAGCCCCGGACCGGCCCCGGCGACGAGGTACGCCGGCCAGCGCGGCCCGGTGACCGCCCGGTCGAGCCGAGTGGCCCGCCGCCGGGCCCAGGCGAGATAGCCGAAGGCCAGGGCGCCGGCGATCAGCCCGGCCAGCAGCGATTCCGTACGGGACACCCAGGCGGCGGCGTCGATCAGCGACTGCTGGCTGTCGCCCGCGCCGAAGAGGTTGAACAGCGGGTCCCGGGCCGGGCTGAAGGCCACCACGAACAGCAGCGTGCCCAGCGTGGCGGAGGCCACCGCGCCGACGACGGCACCGTTGCGCGCACCCGCCAGCGCGCCGCCGATGACCGCTGCGGCGGCCGTGGTGCTCGCGATCGTGCGGGTGGTGCTGTTGCCGACGTAGGTCAGGTCGATCACGAGAGCGGCGGCGAGCCCGACCAGCAGGCCGGCGCCGACCGCCACCGCGAACCGCAGGGTCGCCCGGTCCCGGTGGCGGGTCACCGGCTCGCCGGCCGCCAGCCCGACCGCGGCACCGGCGACCAGGGCGGCCGAGATCACCCCGGGCAGCGCGAACGCCGACAGGCTGACCGCGGTGACCCCGGCGGTGGCCGAACTGATCGCCTCCCGGGTGGACCAGAGCATCGCGGCCAGCCAGCCCATCGCCAGCAGCGCCAGCACCGGGGCACCCGGCGCGCGCAGCGGCCGTCCGGCGGGAGTGCCGGTGGCCGCCGGGTCGCCGGTCTCGGCCCGATCGGGCTGCGCAGCGGTCGAACCGCCGGGCTGGTCGCTCATCGTCTTCCCTTCACCGCCGGGCCCGACGACCTGGCCCGGGTACGTCACCGGCAACCCAGCGTACGCGTCCCGCCCGATGACCGGCCCGAAGCCCGAGCGCCGCCCACGCCGCCTGTCTTTCTTCGGCCGTACGCCCCATTGGGGCACGAATCCATGCCGGAGAAGGAGAAGTGCCTCCTGATCGACGGTCGTCGGGCGGTCGGGGTGTGATCGACAGAGGCTGGACGTGGGAGTATTGGCCCAGGTCCCGCCACCGTGGGACGGTTTCGTCACCGCGTCCCGCCATCGCGGGACGGGTTCGCCATCGCCGTCGAGATCGCCAGGAGCCCTGATGGACGCCGTGTTCTCCGTACCCGAGCCACACAACGAGCCGGTACGCGCCTACGAGCCGGGCAGCACCGACCGGGAACGGCTCCAACGGCGGCTGACCGAACTCGCCGCCGAGCGTATCGACCTGCCGATGACCATCGCCGGCACCCAGCGGATGGCCGGCGGCGACCCGATCGACGTGGTCCAGCCGCACCGGCACGCGCACGTGCTCGGGGTGACCGGGCACGCCACCCGGGACGACGCGCGGGCCGCCGTCGCGGCGGCCAAGGAGGCCGCCCCCGGCTGGCGGGCCCTGCCCTTCGAGGAGCGCGCGGCGATCTTCCTGCGCGCCGCCGAACTGCTCGCCGGTCCGTGGCGCGACACCCTCAACGCGGCCACCATGCTCGGCCAGTCGAAGACCGCCGTGCAGGCCGAGATCGACGCCGCCTGCGAGTTCATCGACTTCCTGCGGTTCAACGTGCACTTCGCCCGCAAGCTCCTCGCCGAGCAGCCGATGTCCTCGCCCGGGGTGTGGAACCGGTTCGACCACCGGCCGCTGGAGGGCTTCGTCTACGCGGTCACCCCGTTCAACTTCACCGCGATCGCCGGCAACCTGCCCTCGGCACCGGCCCTGCTCGGCAACACCGTGGTCTGGAAGCCAGGCCCGACGCAGCAGTTCGCGGCGCACTTCACCATGCGGCTGTTCGAGGCGGCCGGGCTACCGCCCGGCGTGATCAACATGGTCACCGGTCGGGGCGAGGAGGTCTCCGACGTGGTGCTGGCCGACCCCGACCTGGCCGGCATCCACTTCACCGGCTCCACGAAGGTGTTCCAGCACCTGTGGCGCACGGTCGGGGAGAACATCGCCGGCTACCGTGGCTACCCGAGGCTGGTCGGCGAGACCGGCGGCAAGGACTTCGTCGTGGCGCACCCCAGCGCCGACGTCGACGCCCTGCACACCGCGCTGATCCGGGGCGCCTTCGAGTACCAGGGCCAGAAGTGCTCGGCCGCCTCCCGGGCGTACGTGCCGCGGTCGATCTGGGACGGCGGCCTGCGCGACCGGCTGGCCGCGACCGCGGACGGGCTCGCCTACGGCGACGTCACCGACTTCCGCAACTTCGGCGGCGCGGTCATCGACGACAAGGCGTTCGCCCGGCACACCGCCGCGCTGGACCTGATCTCCGGCGACGACAGTTGTCGGGTCATCGCGGGCGGCACCGCCGACGACTCGGTCGGCTGGTTCGTCCGCCCGACGATCTTCGAGTGCGGCGATCCCGCCCACGAGACCTTCACCACCGAGTACTTCGGCCCGATCCTCGGCGTGCACGTCTTCGACGACACCCGCTTCGACGACGTGGTCACCCAGGCCGAGTCGATCGCCCCGTACGCCCTGACCGGGTCGATCTTCGCCACCGACCGCCGGGTGGTCGAGGCGGTGGCCGAGCGGATGCGGTACGCGGCCGGCAACTTCTATGTCAACGACAAGCCGACCGGCGCGGTGGTCGGGCAGCAGCCCTTCGGCGGCGCCCGGGCCAGCGGCACCAACGACAAGGCCGGCTCCTGGCACAACCTGGTCCGCTGGACGTCGCCCCGGACGATCAAGGAGACCTTCGTGCCGCCCACCGACCACACCTACCCCCACATGGGCTGAGAGGTAGCGCGACGTAACCGGATGTAAGGAGGGGTCCCCTGCTAACGCCTCGTGTATAGGAAGGGACCCCTCCTTACATCCGGGCCTCGGCGTCGGGGTGGGTGCCGGGGGTGTGGGTGGCCGGAACGGTGCAGGTGGGGCGGCTGCGGGGCACCGTCGTGCGCCGACAGTGCACATAGGAAACCCCAATGGGTGGCGAAACGGTGAAATCCTGGACGCCGGCTCAGCAAAGTGGCAGCGTAAGCGGCATGGCGGAATCCGGAGTCAACCCCACGGCGGCGGCCCTACTCGGGCTGCTCCACGAGGGACCCATGACAGGTGGCCAGTTGATGGCCGCCGCCGAGCGCCGACTGGCGCCGTACTGGTCGATGACCCGCAGCCAGGTCTACCGGGAGTTGCCGGTGCTGGCCGAGCGGGGCTTCGTCCGGCTGGGCAAACCCGGGCCGCGGATGAGTCAACCGTACGCGATCACGGCCGCCGGCAAGCGGACATTCTCCCGCTGGCTCGCGGAGGACCCCGGGCGGGACACCATCCGCAACCCGATCGCCCTGCGTATCGCCTTCGGCCAGTTGCACTCGTCGAGCCAGCTCAAGAACCTCCAGGTGGCGGCCAACGAGTACCACACCGAGGCCCTGGCCCGGGTCCGTGAGCAGGTCAAGAGCGCCAAGAAGGAAGGCGACAACTTCGACGCCAGCGCGTTGGAGTTCGCCGTGGCCTACCACAAGGCCGCCCTGACCTGGCTCAAGAGCGCCCCCGTCGGCTGACGACCCGCCCGGGCAGGGGGGATTTGGCCCGGGACTGCGGGGCTCGCAAGCTCACTCCTCGCCCGAGCAGTAGTCTTGTCTGTCGTGACCGCTGCCGACTACGCCGAACAGCTCAAGGACCTCGACGCCACCCTGCGCAACATCGAGGCGGTGCTCGACCTCGATCGCCTGCGCGCGGACAAGGCCCGCCTGGAGCAGGAGGCGTCCGCCCCGGACCTGTGGGACGACCAGGCCCGGGCGCAGCAGGTGACCTCCCAGCTCTCCTACGTCAACGGGGAGATCGACAAGCTCGGCAGCCTGCGCGCGCGGATCGACGACGCGAACGTGCTGTTGGAGCTCGCCGAAGCCGAGGCCGACTCCGGTGTGCTCACCGAGGTCGAGACGGAGATCGCCGGACTGGGCAAGGCCGTCCAGGAGATGGAGGTCCGCACCCTGCTCTCCGGCGAGTACGACTCCCGGGAGGCGCTGGTGGCCATCCGGGCCGGCGCCGGTGGCGTGGACGCGGCGGACTTCGCCGAGATGCTGCTGCGGATGTACCTGCGCTGGGCGGAACGGCACGGCTACCCGACGGAGGTCTACGAGACCTCCTACGCCGAGGAGGCGGGCCTGAAGTCGGCCACCTTCACGGTGAAGGTGCCGTACGCGTACGGCACGCTCAGCGTGGAGTCGGGCACCCACCGGCTGGTGCGGATCAGTCCGTTCGACAACCAGGGCCGGCGGCAGACCAGCTTCGCCGGGGTCGAGGTGCTGCCGGTGGTGGAGCAGACCGACCACATCGACATCCCCGAGAACGAGATGCGGATCGACGTCTACCGGTCGTCCGGACCGGGTGGACAGAGCGTCAACACCACCGACTCCGCCGTGCGGATCACGCACATTCCGACCGGCATCGTGGTGACCTGCCAGAACGAGAAGTCCCAGCTCCAGAACAAGGCGTCGGCGTTGCGGGTGCTCCAGGCCCGGCTGTTGGAGCGCAAGCGCCAGGAGGAGCAGGCCAAGCTCCAGGGCCTGAAGACCGACGCGGCGGGCTCCTGGGGCGACCAGATGCGGTCGTACGTTCTGCACCCTTATCAGATGGTGAAGGATCTGCGGACCGAGCAGGAGACCGGCAACCCGAGTTCCGTCTTCGACGGTGAGCTGGACTCCTTCATCGAGGCGGGCATCCGCTGGCGCAAGCAGCAGCAACTGGCCGGCGACAGTGCGTGATCGATCGTGGGCGGATTGCAGCATCGATCTCCACCTGACGTGCTGATTAGATGACATGGCCCGCAACGGCGGGGCGTGGGACTTGGCACGACAGTTACACCGCGTAGACTCACCACCCGTGATTCAGCTTGAGCAAGTGACGAAGACGTACCCGAAGGCGTCGCGGCCTTCGCTCGACAACGTGTCCGTGTCGATCGACAAGGGCGAGTTCGTCTTCTTCATCGGCCCATCCGGCTCCGGCAAGTCCACGATCATCAAGATGCTGCTCCACGAGGTGGCCCCCAACAAGGGTCGCGTCGTGGTGAACGGCAAGGACGTGACGTCGATGCGCTCCTGGAAGCGCCCGCACTTCCGTCGCTCGATCGGCTGCGTCTTCCAGGACTTCCGGCTGCTGCCGAACCGCACGGCGTACGAGAACGTGGCCTTTGCGCTCGAGGTGATCGGCAAGACCAAGGCGGTGGCCCGCCGGGTCGTGCCGGAGGTCCTGGAGCTGGTCGGTCTCGGCGGCAAGGAGCACCGTTACCCGCACGAGCTCTCCGGTGGTGAGCAGCAGCGTGTGGCGGTGGCCCGGGCGTTCGTGAACCGCCCGCTGATCCTGCTGGCGGACGAGCCGACCGGAAACCTGGACCCGGACACCTCCATCGAGATCATGCGCCTGCTGGACCGGATCAACCGCACCGGCACGACCGTCGTGATGGTCACGCACGACTCCAACATCGTGAACCAGATGCGGCGCCGCGTCATCGAGATCGAGAGTGGGCGCATCGTTCGCGACCAGGCCCGCGGCGTCTACGGGTGACGAGCGCAACCCACCGCACCCCGATCTGACGACGAACACCTCACGCCGGAGAGCCGGAGGAAATCCCGATGCGGATGAAATACGTCCTGTCCGAGGTACTGGTCGGACTGTGGCGCAACGTGACCATGACCATCGCGATGATCATCACGATGGGGGTCTCGCTGACCATGCTCGGCGCCAGCGGCCTGATCTACACCAAGGTCGCCGACATGAAGCAGCTCTACTTCGAGAACATCGAGGTCTCGATCTTCCTTGAGGCCGATGTCTCCGAGGAGCAGCGGACCGCGATCGCCGGCCAACTGGAGGCCGACCCGCTGATCTCGCAGGTCACCTATGTCAACAAGGACGAGGCGTTCCAGCGCTTCCAGGAGATGTTCCGCGACTCGCCGGACCTGCTGAGCGCGGTCAAGGCCGACCAGTTGCCGGAGTCGTACCGGCTCAGGCTGGTGGACCCGGAGCAGTACCGGACCATCGCCGACCAGTACACCGGGACGGCCGGCGTCGACCAGGTCGTCGACCAGAGTCAGGTGCTCGACAAGATCTTCAACCTCTTCACCGCCGGGCAGAACATCGCACTCGTCGCGGCCGTCGCGATGGCTGTCGCGGCGCTGCTGCTGGTGGCCAACACGATCCAGGTGGCGGCGTACAGCAAGCGGCGTGAGGTCGCGGTCATGAAACTGGTCGGTGCCTCCAACTGGTTCATCCAGGCACCGTTCGTGCTGGAGGCGGTGGTCGCCGGTCTGATCGGCTCGGTCCTCGGCCTCGGAGCGCTGGTCGCCTTGAAGGTGTTCCTCTTCGACGGCGCGCTCAGCGCTCTCCAGGGGCTCTTCGCGCCGGTGAGCTGGGGCGAGATCCTGCTGACCTTCCCGATCATGGCCGGTGTCGGTGGTTTGATCAGCGCGGTCACCGCCTGGGTCACCCTCCGCTTCTACCTGCGGGTCTAAGGCAGCCTCGGCAGGGCCCGCCGGCGTCGGAATAAACGGCGCGGGCGGGCCCTTGTCGTTCGGGTAGCATGATCTCCGCTCTGCGGCGGGCCGCGTCGCCGGCCGGGAGCGTTCACGAGAGAGGGGGCCGGCGATGCCACGGGAAAAGGGACGCAAGGTCGTCGCCTCCAACAAGAAGGCCCGGCACGACTTCGCCATCCTCGACACGTACGAGGCGGGCATGGCGTTGACCGGCACCGAGGTGAAGTCGCTGCGGGCCGGGCGGGCGTCGCTCGTCGACGCGTTCGCCCAGGAACGTGACGGCGAGATGTTCCTGCACGGGATGCACATCCCCGAGTACACCCAGGGCACCTGGACCAACCACGAGCCCCGGCGGACCCGCAAGCTGCTGCTCAAGCGGCTGGAGATCGACCGGCTGATCGGCAAGATCCGGGAGAGCGGTCTGACGCTGGTGCCGTTGCAGGTCTACTTCCAGGACGGCTGGGCCAAGGTGGAGATCGGCCTCGCCAAGGGCAAGAAGGCGTACGACAAGCGCCAGGACCTCGCCAAGCGGGACGCGGACCGGGAGATCGCGCGGGCCGTCGGTCGGCGCGGCAAGGGGATGGATAGTTGATTTGTCCGGATCATCCTTGTCCTGGTCGGTCGACCCGGGCTCGGGATGAATCCGGTTGCGGCAGGCGTTAGGCTTGTCGGAGTCGCCGGAGTCCGGCGGCACGTCGAGGGGGTGACTGGTTTCGACTTCGTGTGTTGCGGCAGGGGAAGCGAGCCGAGGAAGCCGACGTCGTCTCGAGAATCGTTCGTCGGAAACCAATAAGCGCCAAGAACAATCGCGCTGACTTCGCTCTCGCCGCCTGAGGCGAGTAGTGAGTCTGTCGGCCTGGGAGCGCCTTCGACCCAGATAGCCGGCATCAGCTAGAAGGCTGGCCAACCGGACCCGGTCGCGGGGTCCGTGCGGCGAGATTAATCAGCGACTGGGCCCGTCACACCGACTCGCTCGCGTGATCGGAGGGGCCGAGTAGAGGCACAGCGAGCTGCGCTCGGAGAAGCCCTGACAAGGCAGCGAAGGACCCGGGTTCGATTCCCGGCACCTCCACCCCCGTACTGCGCGCCCCGGTCGTCACGACCGGGGCGCGCAGTCGTTCCCGCCCCGGCTGCGGAACCCCGTCGGGCGTTCACCCGTCGAACCGGTATGCGCCGATCAGTCGCCCTGTTGGGCCTGCCCCTGATGATGATCGTGGCCGGATGCGCTCCGGTGGGAACCGAGCCGGACGAGTCCGGAGCCGCGTCCGGCCAGTCGGGTGGCCCGGAGGACCGGCAGGGGGCGTTCACCCGGCGGGCGGCGGCGGTGGCGCAGGCATGGCAGCCCGACGACGCGTGGACCACGGGATTCGTACCGTTGCAGGAACCCACCGTGCTCGTCGGCGACCCCGACTTCACCCCACAGACCAAGACCGCCTTCCAGGCCGGGTGGTACCGCGCCACCGTGGACCTGCCCGACCGGAAGCCGGCCGACGGCACCGTACGCTTCCCGGACGGTTCGGCACGGGTGCCGCTGGTCAGCGCGGCGCAGGCGTACCGCGAACTGCGCCAGGGCGACCCCGGCGCCTGCCCGGGGCCGACGGACCCCGCCATCCCGCCGGCACCCGCGCCGGGCGGTGGACCGGACAGCGCGGTCGGCAGCCGGCCGCAGGGTGACTGCGTCGCGCTCACCGTCACCAAGGTCGAACTGGGTACCGCGCCGGTACACACCGCCCGGGGGGCGGCGCAGGTGCCGGCATGGCTGTTCACCGTGCCGGAGATCGGCGCGGTGGTGGCCCGGGTCGCGGTCGCGCCCGAGGCGGTCGCCACCCCGCCCGCGCCGGTGCCGCCGTCCGAGACGCCCGAACCGGGCCTGGTGGGCGCGCAGGACATCGAGGCGGTCGAGGGGACGACGCTGAGGTACCGGCTCGGGGTGGGCAGCTGCGACACCGAGATCACCCCGTTGGTCTGGGAACAGGACCACGTGATCGTGGTCGGCGGCACGGTCGTGCCGCCGACCGGCGGCTGCGACGAGATGCTCAACCTGCACCCGGCCGAGGTGACGCTGAAAGCCCCGGTGGGTACGCGCCCCGTCCTGGACGTGCTCAGCGGTTCCCCGCTCCGCGTGGTCGCCGGCTGAGATGTAAGGAGGGGACCCCTGCTATGCACGAGGCGTTAGTAGGGGACCCCTCCTTTCACAAGATCGGGGGGATGTCGGTGCGGATGGGGACGGGCAGCACGGTCGGACCGTCGGCGCGCAGCGCGGTGCCGAGCGCCTCGCCGAGCCCGTCCGGAGTGTCGACCACGGTGGCGGCACAGCCGTAGCCCCGCGCGATCGCCGCGATGTCCAATCCGGGCAGGTCCAGCCCGGGTACGCCGGGCGTCTGCTTGAGGTCGGCGAACGCCTTGAGGATGGCGTACTGCTGGTTCACCGGCACCACCACGGCCAGCGGCAGCCGCAACTGGGCGGCGGTCCACAGCGCCTGCACGGAGTAGTGGAACGAGCCGTCGCCGATCACCGCGACCACCGGTCGGTGGCGGCCGGTGTCGCGTTGCGCCAGCGCGATGCCGACCGCCGCGGGCAGCCCGTAGCCGAGCCCGCCGCTGGCCATGGTGAAGTACGAACCGGGCCGGGTGAACCGCAGCCGCCGCCGCAGGGCGGAGAGGTTCGACGGCGACTCCTGCACCAGCACCCCGTCCTCGGGCCAGTGCGCGGCCAGCGCGGCGAAGAGGGCGTCGGCGCTGAGCGGGACGGTGTCCGCCACCGCCGAGGGCTCGGCGCGGACCGGCGGTGGGGGCCGGTCAGCGGGTGGCACCCGGTCGGCCAGCGCGGCGAGGGCGAGCCCGGCGTCGCCGAGCAGGCTGTCGCCGACCGGTGCCCGGGCCGCCTCCTCCGGGTCGTCGGTGACGTGCAGCAGGCGTACGCCGTCGGGCAGCGTCTCGCCCGGTACGTGCGGGTAGTAGCGGAACACCGGGGCGCCGACCACCAGCACCGTGTCGTGTCCGCGGAGGCGCTCGGCCAGCGGGGCGATCGCGAAGGGCAGGACGCCCTGGAAGTGCGGGTGGTCCTCGGGGAAGGCGGTCCGCTCGGGTGCGGGCGCCGTCCAGACCGGGGCGGCCAGCCGCTCGGCCAGCGCGACCGCGTGCTCCCATGCTCCGGCGCGGTCCACGGCGGCACCGAGCACGATCGCCGGTGACCGGCTGCCCGCCAACACCGTGGCGAACTCGGCGAGCCGGTACGGGTCGGGAGCGAACCGGGTGGCCACCGTGCGGGCCTGGGGTGGCGGGTCGGCGGGCTGGGCCCAGTCGTCCAGCGGCAGGGAGAGGAAGACCGGCCCGGTCGGCGGCTGGACGGCGGTGGCGAAGGCCCGCATCAGCGCCGCCGGTACGTCCTGCGCGCGGACCGGTTCGTGGGCCCACTTGACGTACGGCTGCGGCAGCTCGGTGGGGTGCCGGGCGGTGAGTCGGGGTTCGAGCAGCAGCATCTCCCGGGTCTGCTGGCCGGCGGTGACGATCAGCGGGGTCCGGTTGTGCCAGGCGGTGACGATGTTGCCCATGGCGTTGCCGGTGCCCGGCGCGGTGTGCAGGTTGACGTGGGCGGGCCCGCCGGTGGCCTGGGCGTACCCGTCGGCCATGCCCACCGCCGACGCCTCCTGGAGGGCCAGCACGTAGTGGAAGTCGTCGGGGAAGTCCTGGAGGAAGGGCTCCTCGGTGGAACCGGGGTTGCCGAAGACGGTGGTCATGCCGAGGGCGCGGAGCAGCTCGTAGGTGGTGTCCCGGACCGTTGTCATCGTCTTCGAATCTATCCGGGCGGCTCGGTCCACCAGGGGTTTTCGCCTCTGTTCGGCGGCCGGTAGGGCCCGCTGGCCCGGTTGTCGGCCCGGTTTCGCCGCCCCCCGCCGACACCGGTGTCGATCACCCGACGATCAGACCTTCGCGACCGCCGTGGACGCAGGCTATGGTGCCAGGCATGGCAAAGACAGCGTGGATGGTGCCGATCGGGTCCGCCGTCCCGATGTGTGGTCGCTTCCGCTGCCCGGTACACGGTTGACGGGTGCGGTGATGCAGGGAGAGGGGCAGGCGATCGGCGGACGGGCGACGGAGTCGATGGCGGGCAAGCTGATGGTGGCGACGCCAGCGCTGAAGGACCCGAACTTCGACCGCACAGTCGTGTTGCTGGTCGCGCACGAACCCGGCGGCGCGCTCGGCGTGGTGCTCAACCGGGCGACCGAGGTGGCAGTGGCCGACGTGCTGCGCGACTGGGGCGATCTGGCCCGCCATCCGGCCGTGTTGTTCGAGGGCGGCCCGGTGCAGCCCGACTCGGCGATCTGTCTGGCCCGGATGCGGCAGCCGGTCCGTCGACTCAAGGGCTTCCACCAGGTCTCCGGAGCGGTCGGCACGCTCGACCTCTCGGTCGACCCGCAGCGGCTGCGGGAGAGCGTGGAGAGCATCCGGGTCTTCGCCGGGTACGCGGGCTGGGGCGCGGGACAGTTGGAGCAGGAGATCGAGGACGGCTCCTGGTTCGTGCTGGACGCGCTGCCCGGTGACGCGTTCGTCGACCGTCCGGACGACCTGTGGCCGATGGTGCTGCGCAGGCAGGGCGGCATGATGGCCGCGGTGGCGCACTTCCCCCCGGACGTGGCACTGAACTGAGGGCTCCGACGCCGTCTCGCGGGGGACCCCCGCGAGATGACCATGCCGCCGACCGTGTGTATAGTTCTCCCAGTGCCCGGGCAGTCGGGCGCGACAGCAAGGGGCCGTGGCGCAGCTGGTAGCGCACCACACTGGCAGTGTGGGGGTCAGGGGTTCGAGTCCCCTCGGCTCCACCCTAGCGAAAAGCCCTGGTGAGAGATTAAATCTCCCACCAGGGCTTTTGCTATTCGTCAATATCTTGGGTCGCTATATGCCAGATCCGTGCCAGATCACGCGCTGATCTTGCCTCGCGCCTCTTCGATCAGGGCGTCCAAAGCGGCGGCGATGGCG
This sequence comes from Verrucosispora sp. NA02020, assembly GCF_013364215.1. NCBI lineage: Bacteria > Bacillati > Actinomycetota > Actinomycetes > Micromonosporales > Micromonosporaceae > Micromonospora > Verrucosispora sp. NA02020. Next base: position 1,378,665 of record NZ_CP054923.1, read on the forward strand.
TGATCGCGATCACGGGTCGCGTGCTGGTAGATCATCGCTGCGCGGGTGCTCGAATGGCCGATCCGGGCCATCAGTTCTTTGAGCGTGGCGCCACTCTGTGCCGACCAGGTACTGCCGGTGTGTCGCAGGTCGTGTAGGTGCAGGCCGAGGTCGGTCGGGACGCCAGCGGCGGCCAGGGCCTTTCGCCAGATCCGGTTGAAGTTGCGGCGGCGTGGGATGCCGCGCTGCGCGCCGAGGAACAACCGGCCGTTGGGACCGCCCTCGGCGAACTGCGCGAGGTGCCATTCCACGTCGGTACGTAGACCGGCTGGCAGGCTGATCGGTCGTTTTCCCGCCTCGGATTTCGGGTCGTCGTCAATCTGCGTGCCGTCCTCCATCTCGGCGGTAGCGCGGCGTACCCGTAGCTCCATCGTCCGCAAGTCGATGTCCCGTCGGCGCAGCGCCACCAGTTCACCGAACCGCAGTTGCGCGAACGCAGCGAGCAGCACGAGCAGTCGGTAGCGCGGTTGGATGGCTTCGGCAATCGCGAATACCTGGTGCAGCGTGGCCGTGGGCCGTTCCTCGGCCTTGTCCTGACCGGCGCCCTTGACGCGGCAAGGGTTCCGGCGTATCAGGTCGTCGTCAACGGCGGTGGCGAGAATCGCGTGAAGGATGCGGTACGTCTTCGCCACGGTCGGTTTTCCCACACCATCGGCCAGCCGGTCCGCGCGCCATTTCCGGATGTGCGGCGCGCTGATTTCGTTGAGCGGGTGGTCGCCGAGCTGCGGCCGGACGTGAAGGCGGATATGCCGCTCGTACTCCTCTCGCGTGCGTGCCTTGAGATCGCGCTCGCGCATCCACCGATCGGCGTACTCGCTCAGCGTGATCTTTCCCGCGTCGGGGTCGAGCCATTCACCGCGTAGCATCTCGGCCTCGGTTTCGACCAACCACTGTTCGGCGGCCCGCTTCGTGTCAAAGGTGCTCGGTGCCTTACGTGGCAACCCGTCTGCTGCGGTGTATCGGGCTTGCCACGCGCCGGACGGCAGCTTCCTGACGCTGCCGAAGCGGCGCTTACGCCCCTTGGAGTTGCCGGCCATCTAGGCGGCCCTCCGTGCCCGGCCGATTCGGCGCACCGGCGTGACGGTGCAGGAGTCGATATAGGCGTTCAGGACGGTTTCCGCGATCCGTACGTGTCGGCCGAACCGCTTGAACTCGATGCGCCGTTCCTCGATCAGCCGGCGCGGGAATCGGTCGGTGGTGCCGAGGCGAGCAGCAACTTCCGGGATCGTCAGGTACCTCTCCGGCATAGCGGGCCTCCTGTGGTGCGGCGTGCGGGTGGCGGGAAGGGTGTTCGTCGGCAAGCTGGCTGCCTTTCTGGTCGATTGCAGGGTTCGGGGTGGATCGATGGCCGGCGCTCTCAGCGAGCGTTAGAACGGCCCGCTGAGAGCGCCGTAGAGCCAAGATCTTGGGGATGCGAGGGTGATGGGTAGGGTCTGGGCTGAAACATGGCGGATGGCGTGTGTTTCAGCCGGTCTGCCGGGCCGGTTGCGACCGGTCAGTTGTCACTGGCCTGTCTCCGCGAATCGGTATCGTTTCCGCAGGTGCGTGCGGGTCTGGTGACTGCGGTGACTCGGGTGACAGCGGGGACAGCTAGGCGGGTACCCGGTATCGACCGCCGGGGTCGCAGGCGACTTGACCGGCGTCGAGCATTCGGCCGCAGGTCTTCTTGACGTTGTCGGCGGTGAGGCCGGTGCCTTCGGCGATGGCTTTGGGTGTGCTGCCGGGGAAGGTGCGTAGCCATCGCAGGATCGCGGCGCGGGTGTCGCTGACTTCGTGCTCTGCGGCCGGGCCGTCGAGCATGGTCCACGCGCCATTGGTCGGGTCGAACGCCAGGGCGTATTCGGACTCGTCCACGTCGCGGCCGGTCACGTGCAGCACCCCATCGGCCGACCCGCGCGGCCGACGTAGCACGAGCGTGGCGTCAGCGGCACCCGCGAGGCCGTTAGTGCCGGACACGGCTTCCAAGAAGTCGTCCGATCCGGCCTTGCGGACGTGATGCACCAGCACCACAGCCACGCCGTAGGCGTCGGCGACCTTCTTCGCCCGACCGACGGCCGCGTAGTCCGCGTCATAGGCCGACATGCCCGGTGCGGACGTGCCGCGCAGCTTGGCGAACACGTCGATGATGACCATGCGCGCCTCGCGGTTGCGGTCCAGCCACCCGGCGATCGCTTCGTCACCACCCTGCGGCAGCGGCGGGCACGAGGTGGCGAGGGTCAGCCCGGCCGGCGCGGGTCGCCCGGCGAGGACTTTGCCCATCCGCGACTGCAACCGGCGTGGTGTGTCCTCCAATGCGAGGTAGAGCACCGGGCCAGGCTCGGTGTCGATGCTGCCGAATGCCTGGCCACCGGCGGCAACGGTGAGGCCGAGGCCGAGGGACAGCCACGATTTGCCGACCTTGGGCGGGCCGGCGAGTAGGTTCACGCCCTCGGACAGCACACCGGGCACTGCCCACTTCGGCGGCGGGAACTCCATGGCCATGAGGTCGGCGGCGGTCCACGCGGTCCGGATACGGCCCGGCTCTCGCCGAATCGGGGCGATTACTTCGGCGGCGGTGTCGTCACCGGGCTGGATTACACGCAGGTCGGGACGCTCGGCAGGGGCGGTCATGCGGCCACGCTCCGGGGCCGACGCGCACCGGCCCTCAGCCCGGATGCGATGGTGCGTGCCGTCTCTGCCGGTCGCAGTCCGGCTGCCTGCGCGGCGTTGGTGAGAACCGAAGTGGCGTCGTCCTCGGTGAGCGCGCCACCGGCCACGAGTTGCCCGAGTGCCACCGCCGACACGTAGAGCGTGTGATTACGGCGTCCCGGCGCGGCGGTGGTGATCTCGGTGACCTGGCGGCGGATCGCGGCGTCGACGTAGGCGGCGCGCCGTCCGGTGCCGAGGTCGACCACCACCGGCCGCTGTGGCGGCAACGGTGCCGGGGCTAGCAGCGGCGCCAGCCATTCCGGCAGCGGCGCCGGGTCGGTGTCCAGATCGACGGTGTAGGGCCGTCCGGCGACGGTGCTGCCGGCGGCGACGACGTAACCGCCGTAGGCGCGGGTGTCGACCATCGGGCCGAGCATCCCGGCGGTGTTGCGCAGTTCGGGGCCGGTAGCCGGGTGCTGGTAGTAGAGGTGGGTGCCACGCCGTCCGGTGGTCGCGGTGTAGGTCGGGTCGATGGTTCCGCCGTGCCGGGCAGCCAGTTCGGTGAGCACACGCAGGCCGGAGCCGTATCCCTCGTAACCGGGCGGCATGGTCTGACCGGGCTTGCGGATGTCGAGGTCGATCACCACGAGCCGGGACGGACCGCACGCGATTCCGATGCCGTACGCGTGGACGGACCACGCTCGGCGGATGCGGTCCGGGTCGCAGGTGGCGCGCGGTTCCCACCCGAGGTGGCGGCCTGCGGTCCGGCAACGCGGGTCACGGCCGGTGCACTGGTCGGCGGGGTGGTCGGGAAATGCGGGTCGCTTGTCGTCGGAACGCAGCGGGAAGACGTGCCAACCACGCGCGGCGTGCGCGAGAGCGGCGGCGAGCAGATCGGACATTGGCGTGTCTCCTGATCAGGCGATGTGGCGTTGTGTACGGGCGGCATTGAGGTCGAGCAGCGCCGCGCCGGAGAGGTCCGGTGCCTGGCCGCTTCGTCGGGCGGTGGTGGCGACGGATACGCGTAGGTAGAGGCGGTGTCGGCCAGCGTCGGTGCCGGTCAGCGGGCGCCGGGTACCGCGTTGGGCGAGCCGGTGCCCGGCGGCGGTAAGCGCGGCTGTGGCGGCGTCCAGCTCTGCGGGGGTGCCGGTCAGCCAGATCTCCAACCCGGACAGTCGGGGATCACGTGGTGAGGCGCCGTCACGGCGTGGCCCGCGCATCAGGCGGCCCGCCTCGGTCGAGGTCGCGCCGCGATGGCCGCGCGGGTCACGGCCTGGCGAACGTCGCCGAGCAGGCCGACCAACTGACGGCGGGCGGCCGGTTCGGTCGGTGCGAGGGCGACCCTGACGCGTATCTCGGCGTGGTTGCGGCCGGCGGCGGTGCGGACCCGTACGAGTACGGCCCGAGCGTGGCCGGCGTCGATCAGGATTTCGTTGGATCGGTGTTCGCCGAGGCCGCAGTGGTGTCCACCGGCGCACCATCCGGTGTGCCGGTCGCGGCCGGTCACTGGTGGCCTGCCCGGTACTCGGTGCGGATGTACTCGATGAGTCGTCGGCCGAGGCGGGGCCGGTGGCCGGTGCCGTGGCAGCGGTGGCACTCATGCGGTGTGCGGATGATCAGTCCGCGTCGTTCGCCGGTGCCGTGGCAGGCGCGGCAGCGGGGCATCGGCGCGGCGTAGCAGAGGATCAGGTGCCACGCTGCGTAACCGGCGAGGGTGAGGCTAGCTAGCAGGGCGAGGGTGACCACGGAACGCCTCCCAGGGGCCGTTTCGGGGTGTGGAGGGCCGGCGCCGCTAGGGACTAGGGCGCTGGCCAGGTTTCGGATTGGTCGCTAGTGGTGCCGCTAGGTCTAGCGGGGTTGGCCGCTAGACCTAGCGGCGATCGGTGCGGCTAGCTGGCGGCCCGTCCACCCTGCTCGCGGTCACGCTTGGTGATCGCGGTGAGGATGTGTGCGCGGTCGATGCCGCGCCGGTTGGCGCCCTTGCCGGTGTCGGGGTCGGTGCCCCATACCTGTCCGGTGGTGACGCCGTACGGCTTGAGCGCGGCGGTCAACTGCTCCCGCGTCAAACCCGCGTACACCTCCGGCCGCAGTCCGGTGAGGCGTTCGCAGACCACCTCGGACCACAACTTGGCTTCGCTGTCGGACATCACGGCGGCGATGTCGTCCAGCAGCGTGCCCCGGCGCACGGCCACGGTGTCGACGGTCTGCCCGGCGGCGTGGCCCGTCAGGGTGCCGGCCTGCTCTCGGAGGGTGCGGGCGCGGCGGATGACCTGCTCTGCGGTCGGTCCGTCGATGTAGAACGTGCGGGTGATGGTCGGGTCGTCGCCTTCACCGGCGAGGTAGCCGATGCCCCGGTCACGGCGGGAGAACATGGTCGCTTTGATGCCGGCCTTGTGCATCGACGTGCCCAACACCATGTCGTTCTCGGTGTGGCCCATGACCTTGAGGCAGAACCGCAGCACTGCGTTGGCGCTGATGCCGGTCGGCAGACTCTTCGCGTCGGGGCGTTGGGTGGCCAGGATCAGGGTGATGCCGGCGGCGGGGCCACGCTTGATCAGGTCGGTGCAGATCTCCTCGAACTCGTCGCCGTACTTGGCGTGCTCAAACCACACCTGACACTCATCGACACCGATGACGATGGGCTGTAGGCCGAGGCGTTTCGTGCTGGCCAGGTCCGGGGTGACCTTGTTCTCTGGGCACAGGTCACGCGGCAACTCCCGGATCACCTTCGTGCGGCGCCGCAGCTCGGCGCGTACCTCGCGCATCGCGGCGAGGCCGTAGGCGATGTCTTCGTCTTCGTCACCGGCCCGGTAGCGGTGGCACACCGGCTCCAACGGCGACAGATCCCCGGTGCCCTTGAGGTCGAACGCCAGCACCCACGCGCGGGGGTCGAGGGTGGCGCCGAGCAGGGCCAGACGCAGCGAGAACGTCTTACCCATACGCGGAATCGACCCCACGATCATGGACGCGAACATCAGCGTCAGCGTGACCATCCGGCCGCGCGGGTCGGTGCCGAACGGGAACGGCTTGAACAGGTCCACCGCCCCCGACTTCAACAGCGGCCACGCGCTCTGCTTGGACCGCGACAGGTCCTTGTCCGCGACGAACAGCACCAGGCGGCCGGGGTGAACCTCGGCGTTGGCCTCGGGCCACACGCAGCCGAGCGGCCGGGTGAGCGCGGCGGCCAACTCTTCCCGCTTCTCGACCACCGCCGAGGCGGTCACCCCGCGCGGCAACTCGACATCGGCCCGCCAGCCGGTGCCGTTCTCCCGTGCGATGGGTGCGGGGAACCACCGCTTGCCGGTGTCGCCGCGCCGTAGTGCCTGGTTGATGCCGGAGATGTTGAGCGCGGCCAAAGCGCGCACCACCTCATCCGAGGTGAGCGGGGTGACCGGGTTGCGAACCACGGCGGTGTCGAGCAGCGGCCGGTCGGCCGGTGCGCCGAGCATCCCGAACACCACCACCACAACCGCGACCGTCGCCACCACGGCGGCGGCCGGGGCGGTGGCGAGCAGGCCGAGGCCGACCAGCAGGACACCGAAGGTGGGAACGGCGGTCAGGCCACGCCACCGCACTCGCCGATCCCGTTGCCGGGCAAGGGTTTGGTACAGGCGGGCCTCTTCCGGCCGGTCGATGCTCGCCCGCACCACGGACTGGCGGACGGGTTCGCCTTCCAGGTCGAACAGCCACCGCGTGTACCCGCGCGTCACGCGGTAGACGCCGACCGGGGCACGCCACGCCAGCTTCCCGGCATACTTCGGCACCCGCAGCGCGTGGTAGCCGGCGCCATGCGCGGCCAGCCCGGCCGCCCACGCCAGGTTCCCGGTGAACTCCGTGCGGGAACGCAGCCAGCCGGGCAGGATCGGCCGACGCTGCGCGTCCCGGAAACCGGTCAGGGTGAACCGTGGGCGGCGCTGCGCGTCGATGCTGTCGACCAGCATCGGCCCGCCCTCGGCGGTGTCGTCGGGGTCGGCACCGGCGCGGCGGGACCGGGCGGCGTCCAGGTCGACCACCTCGGCATCCGGCCCGGTGGCGTCAGTCAGGTCAGCTTCGGCGGCTTGCCAGTCGAAACGGTCGTCATCGGGGGCAGTCATGATGGGGGTTCCTCCCACGGGTCTGTCGGATCGGTAGGGGGCCGGCGGCACGGCCCGTGGTTTGCGAGGCCAGAGAGGGCCGTGCCGCCGGGCGGGGCTAGATGGCGCAGAACAGGGCGGCGATGAACAGCCACCCGACGTGCCAGGACTGATCCAGCGCGTAGGCCCCGGTGCCGAGTGACGGGTTGTCGTCGCGGCCCGGCCGAGGTACGCCGAGCAGGTAGAACCGGGCGCTGCCGGTCTGGTCGGCGAGCCACCGCAACGGGGCACGTCGGTCGGCGATGTAGTGCGTCACGGCCGAGATACCGAGTCCGACCGTGACCCCGGCCGGGTCGAGGCGCAGGCCGGTACCGGCGATCAGGAACACCAACGCCAGCAGCGCCGTGCCGGTGTAGGTGGCCACGTGCGCGGCGCAGGCGATGCGGCCGGGCCAGCCGGGCTGGCCCTTGCAGTCGGCCTGATGCTGGGTCTGAATCCAGTGGTCACCCACCTGATGAGCGACGTAGAGAGCGACGAACACGGCCGCGAACACGGCAGCGCGGGAACCGGTCGGGTCTGCGAACATGGATGGCCTCTCCTGAGGTCTTGAAAGGGCTGAGGGGTGAGACCGGCGGCACGGCATCGGTTACCAGGCCAGGGGCCGTGCCGCCGGGCGAATCAGTCGCTGATCGTGGTGCCGTCTGCGCGTCGCTGTCGCTCGTCGGCGGCCCATCCGTGGATCTGCCCTTGCGCCTGCGGCGGCAGATTCCGCCAGGCGGCGCGGGTGGTGTCGTCGCGGTGGGTCTGGGTCACGGTCCACTCGGCGACGATGTTCACCAGGTCTTGTCCGGTCGCCTTGCGCTTGCCCATCAGTGGTCCTCGCGAACGAGGTGGGCCAGAGCGGCGCCCATGCCGAGTACGGCGACCGGCAGGCACGCCACGGCGGTGGTGATCCACCACGGGGCGGCGGTGACACCGGCCGCTTCCAGCAGGTGATAGGCCACCTGCCCGAGCGCGCCGACCAGGAGTGAGGCGATCGCAGACCACTTGGCGAACCGCAGCGCGCGGGGTGGGACGCGGCCGGACAGCCACACGTACAGGGCGTACGCGCCGTACGTCTCCACACCGATCGGAAGGGTGATGGCGGAGTTGATGGAGAAGCTGTCCCAGATGCCCGGCAGGGGGTGGACCACCCCGAACCCGGTGAGTTCGCCGAGTCCGACCCACCCGGACCAGATGGCGACGAACGCGGGCAGCGCCAGCAGCACCACCGGCCACACCACGGCGCGGCGGGCGGGCCGTGGCGTGATGTTGGTGCCCGGGTCTGCGACGGGTGCGGGCTGCGCCTCCACCGGCGGCGCGATGGTGTCGGCGGGCGGCGGCGGGTCCACCACCGGGACGGCGGGGGCCGGATCGGTCGCGGTGGACTCATCCGGGTCCGCCGGGGGCGGGGTGGGCTCAGGCGTCGGGTCGGTGTTGGGCGTCGGGGGCGTGTCGGGGGTGCGGGTCAGTTCGGCCAGGATGGCGTCGGCCTTCGGGCCGCCGACCCGCAGTTCCTTCTTGATGCGGTTGCGGGACGGAACCGTGCCGAGCCGGTCGGCCAAGTCCCGCGCGGCGGGTACCAGTTCGTCCACCGGCTTCGGGTACGCGGACAGGGTGGGGGCAGTCATCAGAGTGACCTCCGGTCAGTGGTCGAGGATGTCGGCGAGCAGGCCCCGGTGCGCGGGGAACAGGTCACCGTCGAGGTAGTGCCGCAGGTACTCGATGAGTCCTTGGTAGGAGTCGGCGCGCACCCACGAGGCGCGGCGGGCGTCGTCGCGGCCGGTCACGTCGGGCAGGCCGCGCCAGCCGTGGCCGAGGTCGATGCGGACCGGGGTGGTGACCATCCACGCCTCATCCGAGGCGCGGGGGTCGGGCACGTAGCGGGCCGGTAGCGTCCTGACCCACGGATCGGTGGGGTTGGCGACCAGGCCGGTTTCCTCGGCAAGTTCCCGGAACGCGGCGTGCGTCGGGTTCTCTCCGGGGTCGACGTGGCCACCCGGCAGCGCCCACCCGTGGTCGTCGTCGCGTTCGATCAGCAACAACCACCGGTGGTTCAGCACCCAGCGGTGGCCGTGGTCGGTCCAGGCGGTCACGATCGCGTCGGCGGCCTGCGCCTCGCCCCAGTGGCCGAGTTCGTTGCGGCCGTAGCGGATACCGGTCGGCGCGTACGGGTTGACCGGCCGACCATCCACCAGCGGGAACGGGATCGCGGCGGCGGCGCGGCGGGTCGTCCAGTCGATGTCGGCCGGGTTCATGGTCGGATCGGCCCACGACGCACCGGCGGCGATACCGGCCAGCACGGACGGATGGGTAAAGGTGCGAGCGCTCATGCTGCTCCCTTCATCGGGTAGGCGCAGTCGACGCACTCACCGAGTGAGCGCGGGATGCAGTACGGGCGGACCACACCGCACACGCGGCAGGTGCGGCGGGCGGTCAGGGCGGCGGTGATGGCGCGCATCTGGGCGGGGGTCGCGGTGCGCTTCGGCCGGGCCAGCTCCACCCGGTACAGGTACGCCACCCGGTTGCCACCGACGCCGCGCCAGAGGATCTGCGCGGCCACCGGCTGACCACCGGGCCGCAGCCCAGCGGCACGCAGCTGACGACGGGTGGCGTAGCCGGCGGGGGCACCCTTCCACCAGAAGGTGGGGATGCCGTACTTCGTCCCGTCCGGGTCGTGGAAGGCGGCGCGGATGCGGGACATCAGGCCGCGCGGTCCGGGCCGGTGGTGCGGGTGGCCACCTCGGCGGCGGCGCGGGTCACGCGGGCCTCGGCCCGGCGCAGCCTGCGCCAGTCCAGGGCGGTCGGGCCGCCGTGATCCTCGGCGTTGATCAGGGTGATTTCGGCGTCGAGGACGTCCAGTTCGGCGGCGATCAGCGGCCACTCGGTGGCGATCGCGGCCAGGTCGGCGGCGGTCGGCTCAGTGGTGACGAGTGCGAGGCGTTTCCGCACGGGAACCTCCAGGGCAGGGCCGGGGATAGCTGATTTCAGCGCTAAAATTAGCGCTGATGTTGCACGATGTCAACGAGGGAAGAAGCTAGGATCAGCGGATCAGTACGTCAGAGGTGGAGGCATCGGGTGGAGGATTGGCAGGCCGTGGCCAGCGCAATCAACGGCCGGATGGCCGAGTTGCCGTTGACTCAGCAGGAACTCGCAGAGAGATCCAAGGTGTCCGTTGCGACCCTGCGTGAGTTGCAGTACGCCAAGGCGAACCGGAAGCGTTCGACCCGCACCCTCGCTGCGATCTCCCAGGCACTGGACTGGCCAGACGGTTACCTGCAAGCGGTTCTGACGGGCGCCACGCCACCAGGGGCGCGCACGGGGGCGGGAGTGCCGGACGGCTCGTCGGTCGTGCTTGCCCGACTCGATCAGCTCCACGCCGAGGTTCGTCGGCTTGCCGATGCCGTCGAGCGGATTGCTGTCGATGTCGGTCATGGAAACAAGGACACCAGTTCACGGCGCGCACCCAAACGCCGTGCTGAGGGCAGCTAGGGCGCATCCACTAGGCACCGACTAGGCACGCTCGGCGGAACCAGTCGCTGACAACGCCGGAGGGGAACGAAGAGTTGGCTGCTCGCGCCAAAGACGCCACGCCCAATCTCGCGCTCTACAACCTGCGTGATGCGGCGGGAGAGTCCCAACAGGACGTGGCCGATGCCCTGAACCGCCTAGGCGCGGCACGTGGGAAGAGGCTGGCTGTCACGGCCAACCAGGTCAGTCGGTGGGAACGCGGCATCACCTTTCCATCCGCGCTCTACCGGCAGTTGCTCGCAGAGCATTTCGGCGTCACTGTGCAAGACCTCGGCTTGACCAGGCAGCGCATCACACCGCAGCGAAGCGAGAAGGCTGAGAGCGACGCGGGAGGCTTTGCCATCCATCCAGAACCCGTATCTCATCCGCAAGCCGAGGACAGCCAGGAAGAGTGGCGGACCGTCCGGCGGACGCTGAACGCCTACCGCGTCCAGCTCGCCCGCGAGGCGGCCCGGTTGTACGAGCCAGAGCATCGAGTAGGGGATAGCGGACTGATCGCAGCGCCGGCTTGGCTGCCGGCGGCACCGATCGAGCTGGGGCAGTTCGGGATCGCGCACGCGGCGGATGGGGCCTCGCCGGCGGTTACTGGCACCGAGGATGCGGCGACAGCCGTTCGTCCGCTAGCTGCCGATGGCCGGCGACACCAGCGCTACAGCCTCGCTCTCCGGGATGTCGAACAGCCTCGGCTCTTTGAGAACCGGCTTGCGTGGCACCTCACCGATGTTGATTGGAGTCACCCTGAGCGAGCGCTGACATTCTCGACTGGCACCTACTTCGGAGCCGTCGATGTCTCCGAGGCGCTGGCTCATGAGATGGCCATGTTTCATATAGCTGGCGATGGAAGCGGGATCTTGCCGGCGTCCTGGCGCAACTTAGCGCTCCGTCGGCTGGTCAGTGATCCGTTTACGCCGAGCCGCCGGGCAACGGCGTCCTCAACCGACACGTTGACGCTTCGAGTAGATGAAGACGGTGTCTCTTTCGTTCTGCATAACCGCGCTGCTGGGAACGTGGCAGTAGCCGGTGGAATGCTGCACATCATGCCTGCCGGGGTCTTCCAACCGTCGAGCATTCTTCCCGCTGCACAAGCTGCCGATTTCGATCTGTGGCGCAACCTGATGCGAGAGTACAGCGAGGAATTCCTGGGTAACGCCGAACATGGCGGTGAGGGAGAACCGGCGGACTACTCCATCGATCCGCTGGCTTCCTTCGATCGGGCGTACGCTGCTGGCGGAGTTCGTGTCTACTGCCTCGGCGTCGCCCTTGATGCCCTCACGCTGTGGGGAGAGATCCTGACCGTGGCGGTCTTCGACGGCCCAACTTACGACCGGTTGTTTGCCAACATGGTCAGCGCCAACGCCGAAGGAACCGTGGTCACGACTGGCCGAGTAAAGCCCGTCCCTGCGTTGCCGTTCACCCGCCACACTATCGAGGAACTGGCTGCCAGCGGCAGGCTGGCCCCAGCAGCGGCCGGATGCATGCAACTCGCATGGAAGCATCGCCGCACGATCCTAGGGAGAGGTTGACGTGCACGTACTGGTCACCGGTGGGCTTGGATTCCTGGGACGCGCTGTCACGCTCGAAATGCTTGCAGCTGGGCACCATGTGACCGTGATGACCCGTGGGCGAGTCGATACCAAGCCACCGGTTGGCGCCGATTTGGTGACGGGCGATCTTCGAGACCGCGAGCGGCTCTCACGGATCATTCAAGAGTCTGAGTATGAGGGCATTGTGCACCTTGCGGCTCTGACTAGCGGTCGAGGCTCCCTTACCGACCCGCTTGGCTATTTTGACGTAAACACGGCAGGTACTCTCAACCTACTAATGGCACTGGATTCGCTGCGGAATTCGAGGCCACCTGTCTCAATGGTCTTTGCATCGACCAACATTGTCTACGGATCTCAGTACAGCGGGGCACTCTCTGAAGATCTCGCAGCCCATCCCGAAAGTCCATACGCCGCATCCAAGGTTGCGGCCGAGCAGCTGGTGGCGGCTTACGCGGCGACCGGCGCAATGGGGGCTGTCACCGTCCGGCCATTCAACATTTCAGGCGCCGTGGACGGTGTAGCAGACACCGATACGGCTCGGATCATCCCCAACATCTTCCGAGCTATCACGGGTCAGCTCAATTACGTTACGCTGAATGGTGACGGATCGGCGGTGCGCGACTTCGTGCACCTGGCAGATGTGGCAAGCGGCATTCGGCTTGCTCTGTCAGCGTGTACTCCTGGCGCCAGCCAAATAATTAACCTTGGATCCGGCACTGGAACGAGCATGGCGGCAGTAGTGGCGACTGCTGAGCGGGTCACTGGTCGTCCGGTGACGGTGAGGCGCATGCCGCCCAAGTCAGAGCCACCGAAGCTGGTCGCGGACATAAGCCGTGCACACGCCGTTTTGGAATGGCGCCCAGCTAGATCTGACCTAGGCGAGATGCTCACCGACGCATGGAAAGCATGGCAGCCCTGACTTCCTCTGCACGGGCTGTTTTGACGGTACCTTTTGGCGGAGCTTCCGTAGCTTGGTGGTGGCCGCGAGTCGGGTAGTGTCACCAGTGTCACCCTGTCACTCGATCCACGTTGAGCTGCGGTAGCACTTCGAAACTTGGTGACATGTCAGAGACAAGTGCGTCGTTTGACGACCGATCTGGCTGTCGCCAGCAACCTAGCGGCCCCTCGACGGCTCACGCCTGAATGACCTTCCGGCGCACGTTGGCCAGTCTCCGACATGTCCCCAATGGTCGATTATCGGCGCCACAGTCAACCGGCGAGTGTGGTAGCTATCGCTCCTGCGATTGCACCGATTAGAGCGGCAGCAGCACCAAGAGCCGTTTTTGACGCCATGTCATAGGTGTCTTGGCGGGCGGCGCTCTGTTCCACTGCGGCTTTGATGAAACTAAGATCCAACGATTGAATCGCGCCGTCGTCGTCGAGCCGGTCACGCTCAAAGAGGCTGCCTGTCTCGTATCGATTGACTGCGTCTTCGAGTCGTCTGTGCAGTTCGGACCAGTCGCGTTTGCTTGCCTCGATCTGGGCAAAGCTTAACCAAAGAAGGGCTATCAGTTGACTGGCTCTACGCCTTTGGGTTCTTTTGTCTCGCCATGTCACCACGCGACGCCACCAAGGCAAATGAATGCGTTGGATGCTGAGTATGTTGAGACTCAGCAACTCCTCGGTCATGCTCCGTGCAGACTCTTCGATTTCCCTTATTCGCCGGGCTTGATTTTTGTATTCCGCGAATATCTCGGCTTCGTATCGGAGATCATTTGCTATTGATTTCGCGATTTCATTAGGTTCGTTTGGTGCGTGAAGATGCACATCAACGAATGAGCCATTTTTCTTATACTCGTTCGCGTCGGTCACCTCATCGCAAACGTGAACAACCATTGTGGTGTGCGCGAAGCCGTTGGTGCAGTTTGGACTGCATGGCTGTGCGTATAGTTCGAACCCCGCAGTGTTTGCAACATCGCTCAGTATGTCGATTGCAATATGGCCCCCGGATCGAGGAAACGATTCACCTTTTTGGTGGGGCCACGTCACGATCATCGTTATCCCATCCCAGGCAACCCAGTAATCATCCGAGGGGATGTCTAGATGCCCCCTAAAAGGTTTTTGGTTTTTTCGGGGTACCTGCACTTTGAAGACGATGGGCTCGGAAAATTGTAGAGCCTTGATTTCATTTCCGCTCAAGAAGCTTGGCTGGGAGGCGTCGTGTCGATATATGCGGCGGGTTCCCATGCGCTTCGACTCGAACTCGGTCGATACTACCTCCGCTATGCGATAGTCGGCCTCTAGTGCATCTTTTAGCCTACTCATGACGGTTTCAGGTTGCGGAAACTTGCGGGCTATCAGCATAAATGTCCCGAAGCGGGCAAGATGCAAGCCATCTGGCGCGTGTTTTCCTACTACCCCCTTTTCCTGGCGGCGTGTGAGCTCACGCCCTGCGCTGGCCGACGGTTGCTGGGTCTTTCTGTCTGCCACCAGGAGTTCTCCTTTTCGAGCAGCGCTGATCCTTCAACGGGCGCTGAGCGCAAGCAAGCATAGGTCGCGCTGTACGGCCTGCCCCCCTGCCGCTTCGGTCAAAACTATGGATCAATCGGCGGATGCGGACGGTCGCTTCTGCCATCGGTTGGCGCCGATTAGTGCAAGAAAGCGAACTAACTTCATATCCTCTTTCTGTCTGTCCGGCGGGGCTGCGGAAGCATGTTGCGGTGCAGTGGAAGTCCAGGCAAGCCATCCATGCTCGTGCCAGATTCATGCCAGGTGCATCGGTCGGGACCGGGGAGTTGCGGTGAACGCGAGATCCATTCGCACTTCTTGGCTGCTGACGGACTTCTGCTGGTCGGCGCAGGCCGGGAGATCCCCCCTGGCAGTGTGGGGGTCAGGGGTTCGAGTCCCCTCGGCTCCACCGAACGCACCATGTGCGAACCGGTGGTTTGTTCCTCGTAGATGCCCCCGCCCGGGTGGGACGGGGGCATCACTGTGTCACCGGTGGCATACGCGCCCCGGTCCGGGAGCACGCCGCCACCGGGCTGCGGGGATTCGAGCCGGCCGGGTCACGCCTGGCGGTAGGCGTCCTGGTATCCGCCCTGGGGCGGGATCGGTTGGATGACGTCCAGCAGCACCCCGTCGGGTGCGGCGACGATGAAGTGCCGCTGCCCGAAGTCCTCGTCGCGGAGTGCCAGCACCGGCGTCAATCCGGCCTCGTCGGTCAACCGGGCATGGACCGCGTCGACGTCGTCGACCTCGAGGTTGACGATCACTCCGCGCGGCAGCTTCCGGTATCCGTCGGGGATGGTGGTGTGGTCGTGGGCGAGGATCGCCAGCTCGAAGGTGCCCAGGCGCAGGCTGACGTACCAGTCGGACTCGTAGGTCGGCTCGAAGCCGAGCACGCGCCGATAGAAGCCGGCTGCGGCGGCCACGTCCTGGGACGTCAGGACCGGGTAGAAACTGGTGACGGTCATCGAATGCTCCTTTACGTACACTGTGCATGTATCGCTGCACACGATACATACACTGCGTACGTAAAGGAAGCTCCATGCCTCGCGCCACTGCGGCTGCCGCCGCCCGGACCGCCCAGCAGGTCCTCGATTCGGCGATCGACCTCTTCGCCGCCAGGGGATTCGCCGACGTCTCGCTCGACGACGTGGCGCGATCCGCAGGAGTGACGCGGGGCGCGGTCTATCACCACTACCGGAACAAGCCAGGTCTGTTCCGTGCCGCCGTGGCGCAGCTCCAGGCGCGTGTGGCCGCGAGCGTGGTGGAGGCGGCCGGTCGGGCCGGTGACGATCCCGGTGAGCAGCTGCGGGCGGGTTCGCATGCGTTCCTCGACGCGATCACCGCCCCGTCCGTCGTCCGCATCCTGCTCGTCGACGGTCCGGCCGTGCTGGGATGGGAGCGCTGGCGCCTGCTCGACGCGGAGCACTCCGCCGCTCACCTCAGTGAGGCTCTCGGTGCGGTGGGTGTGCCGGACGGCCTCCTCGACGCGTTGGCGGCGCAGTTGTCCGGGGCGATGAACGAGGCCGCGCTCTGGGTCGCGCGACACGACGACGCCTCGGCCGCGCGCGAACAGGCGCACTCGGCCCTCGACCGGCTCCTGGCCGCCGCGCTCACCTGAGGGTGCACGACAGTCCGAGTCGCCAGGTGGGTCGAGAAGCAGACCTTTCGGAAGTGTGGACAGATAGATCTCTCAGCTCTTGGGTTGATGGTCCATCTGCATCGTTGACACTCTCGCGATATATAAGTCAGACTTTTCGCGGGAGGTCGACATGAGTGAGCCTCGACGGCTGGCGGTCATCAACTCCGACGCGAAACGAGCCCCGGTGCTGCCCGATCCACCCGGTCTCGTCACCGACCTGGTGGACCCGCGACTGCGCCGGTTCGCCCGCACCAAATACGATCATCTGCTCACCGAACTGGGCACAGTGGACGCCGCCGAGGCGGCCATCGCCGCCGGATGCGACGCGGTCTACATCGACACCTTCGCCGACTACGGGATGGCGCAACTGCGCGCCGCCGCACCCGTACCGGTCGTCGGGGCCGGTGAGGCCGTACTGGCCTGGGCGGCCGAGTCCGGTCGCCGGTTCAGCATCGTCACCGTCTGGCCGACGTCCATGGACTACATCTATGCCGATCGGCTCGCCGCCTGCCCGGGCGGGGAACTCGCCGTCGGGGTGCACTACCTCTCCGACGAGTCGGAACTGGACCGGGTCGGCACCGACGCCGGGGTCAAGGCGCGGATGGGCCGGGGCGAGGACGACGTCGTCTCCGCCATCACCCGGGCCTGTCTGGACGCCGCACAGCGCGACGGGACCGACCTGATCCTGTTCGGCTGCACCTGTATGACACCGGTGTCGGCCGAGGTGGCCCGGCGTGCCGGCATCGAGATCGTCGACCCGTCGGTGATCGGGTTGCGCGCGGGTCACGCGGCGGCACTCGGCCCACGTCCGGAGCCGCCGGTCGCCGCGCAGCGACTCGGGGCGGTGACGGAACTGGTCGACGCCTACCTCGGCGTCGCCGCCGGGTCCGCCGGGGCGAGCTGCGGCGTCGACGCCGACGGCTGTGAGGTGTGCGCGGTGACCGCCGGGCCGTCGTCGTGACCCCGCTGTGCCGCCGGCTCGGGGTCGACCTGCCGGTGCTGGCGTTCAGCCACTGTCGGGACGTGGTCGCGGCGGTCAGCCGCGCGGGTGGGTTGGGCGTACTCGGGGCCGCCTCGATGACCCCGGACGACCTCGACCGGGACCTCACCTGGCTGGACCGGGAGTGCGCCGGGCGGCCGTACGGCGTGGATCTGCTCTTTCCGGCGAAGTCGGCCGGGGACGACCCGGCGGAGCTGGCCGGTCGGATCCCGGCCGACCACCGGGCGTTCGTGGACGCGCTGCGGACCCGGTGGGGTGTGCCGGTGCGGCGCAGCGAGCCCGGCCACAACCGGCTCGGCGGTATGCCGACCGAGATCGACCACCTGATGACCCACGCCAACGCCCATGCCCTGTGGGAGGTCGCCCGGGCGCATCCGATCCGCCTGGTGGCCAGCGCTCTCGGCCCGCCGCCGGCCGAGGTGCGTGCCGAGACGACCCGACGCGGCATGCTCCTCGCCGGTCTGGTCGGCGATCCGCGGCACGTGCGCCACCAACTGGCCGCCGGGGTGGACGTGCTGGTGGCGCAGGGCTACGAGGCGGCCGGGCACACCGGCGACATCACCACGATGGTGCTGGTGCCGCAGGTGGTGGCCGCCGCCGGTGACGTACCGGTGGTCGCCGCCGGTGGGATCGCCACCGGCCGGCAGGTGGTCGCGGCCCTCGCGTTGGGCGCGCAGGCGGTCTGGACCGGATCGGTCTGGCTGGCCACCGCCGAGAGCGACCTCGACCCGGTGGTCAAGGAGAAGATCGTCGCCGCAGCGGCGACCGACACCGAGAAGACCACCTCGTACACCGGCAAGCCGACCCGGCAACTCACCACCGCCTGGACCTTGGCGTGGCGGACGCCGGAGGCACCGCCGTCCTTGCCGTCGCCGGTACAGCAGGTGTTGGCGCGGGACACCGTGGTCAGCGCGTTCGAGCACCAGGTGACCCCGGTGATGGGTTCGGCGGCCGGGCAGGCCGTCGGTCTGGTGACCGGGACCCGCTCGGTCGCCGCCGTCCTGGACGACCTGCGGATGCAGATGGCCGACGCGGTCGAGGCGGTGACGAGGCTGGCCGACGACGCGGGCTGACCGACGAGGCCGTCCGGTCGGCAGGTCGGGCGGCCCGGTCGGGAACGCCGTGGTCACCGTGCCGACCGTCGGTCGCGGCGCGCCTGCACGGCCACCGCGACCAGGGTGTACGCCGCCAGTGTCGTGATGCCGCCGGTGGCCACCGCCATCACCGTGGTCAGCGCGACACCGCCCAGCGCGAGCCCACCGAGCAGCGAGGTGCCGCCCAGGGTGGCGAACGCGGCGACCATCCAGGCGGCGAAGACCTCGGCGCGGCGGTGCGTCGGCGCCCAGTAGCCGATCAGCCGGGTCGCGCCGAGCAGCACCAGACCGCCGCCGGTGCCGACCAGCACCGTGCCGGCGATCGTCACCGCGCCGCTGGCCAGGTGCAGGGCGGCGGTGGTGGTGCCGGCACCGGCGGCGATGACCAGGACGCCGAGGCCGACCGAGCGGGCCGCCGGAACCCGGTTCGCCGCGAGCTGGGCGAGCAGGGTCATGGTGACCAGCAGGGTGAGCAGCCCGCCGGTTCCGCCTGCGGTGCTGATGCCGGCCCCCTCGGTGAGGATGCGCGCGCCGAACGTGCCGAACAGGGCCATGCAGCTGTTGAGCGTCATCAGCGAGCAGGTCGCGATGCTGAACGGCAGCAGGATCGCCCGGGGGACGCGGACCGTACGGACCAGCCGGACCCGGCCCGCCGTCCGGCGGTCGGCCGGTGCCCGGAGCAGCAGCACCAACGGCACCAGCGCGACCGCGCCGATCACGACGTACGGCAGCACCAGCGGGTACGCGGTGTGGTCGGCGAGGAGTCCGGCGATCAGCGGCCCGAAGCCCATGCCGAGGGTGGTGCAGACCGCGTGCGTCAGGCTGCCGGCCCGGGTGCCCCGGGGGTGGAAGTCCAGCAGCGCGGCAGCGGTGGTGGCGCTGACCATGCCGGTCGCCATGCCCTGCACGAATCGTCCGGCGACCAGCACCGGCAGCGTGGTGGCGGCGGCGGTCACCAGGCAGGCGAGCAGCACCAGTGCGACACCGAGCAGCATCGTGACGCGTCGGCCGATCAGGTCGGAGAGTCCGCCGAGCAGCGTGACCACCACGATCACGCCGACCGGGTATCCGGCGAACGCCAGGCTCACCTGCGCGGGATCGAGGTCCCACCGCTGTGCGTAGACCGCGAACAGCGGGGACGCGGCGAAGCTGCCGAGCACCGCCACCAGGACCAGCGCGCCGGAGGCGGCAGCCATCACCACCGAGGGTCGGTACGCCGGTGCGTCGGGCGGGCCGGTGGTGGTGCCGTCGCGCACCTCAGGGGCTCCGGGGCAGAGAGGTAGACACTAGGACACCACCTTCCGTCAAAAGTCTGAGGAATGAACAGCAGCAGTGTCAAGGTCTTGCCAGACCCGGTCCTCGGCCTGCACAGTGTGCACCTGAGCTGCTCAGGTGGACGTTGCAAGACGGAAACGACGGGGCACTTCGCGACGCGCCATCGTCATCTTCTCGGTTAACACCTGACATATGCCTTTCGGAACCTGGAGAACACCCCACACCGGCGAGAGGTGGAGGAACGCAGGTGACAGTGACGATCGTCGACTCCACGACGCTGCCGTGGGTCAACGGCCAGGACGTGTACGACTCGATGGAACCGGCCTTCCGGGACAACTTCGGAGGCGATCCGGAGCAGGTGCGTGACCTGCTGTCCCGGTACTGGATGCGGTCGCTGTGGCGGGACCGTGAGAGCACCCGACGCATCGACCACGTACGGGCCACGCCCGGCTACCGCGACCTCAGCGAGGCATACCACGACAGCGTCGAGGAGTCGTACTTCCTGGCCGGGGTCGCCGAGCTGAGCGCCGAGGGGCGGCTGGTCGAGGGCGACTACTTCTGGCGTCCGCCCGGCTGGGTGCACAAGGCGTGGAGCGACGAGGGCTTCGAGAACATCCTCTGCATGGAGGGGGAGGTCGCCAGCGAACACAGTGGTCGGGTCTCCCGGGTGGTCTGCCCGGACGACCGGGCCGGCGCACAGGCGCGCGACGACGCGGACGGTGGGATCGGACCCCGGGGCTACCAGCGCCGGGTCGAGTCACGGTTCGTGCCCTGGACACCGCTGGACGCACCGTGGTCCGGGGTGGACGCCATCGTGCTCGGCCTGCCGGCCATGTCCGACGGGGTGCCCACCGCCGACGACGCGGTGCCGCTCGCCAAGGCGCTGAGCCAGAACGTCGACACCGGTGCCTGTAGCGCCCTGGTCCGCCTGCCGGCCGGCTACACCGGGGCGCCCACCCCGGTGCCCCGGGACCGTTTCCTGGTCACCACCCGGGGCGACCTCGTGGTGGACGGCGTGACGCTCACCCCCTGCTCGCTGCTGCACGTACCCGCCGGCGCGCGGGTGCCGGCGCTGACCGCGGCGACCGACGTCGAACTGTTCGTCAAGGTGGGGGAGCGGACATGACGCGGGTGCGGCACACCACCGACGACCAGGTCATGACGATCGTGCTGGACGGTCCGGACTCGATGAACAGCCTCACCCCAGCGGTGATCGCCGGGCTGGACGCCGCGCTCGACGAGGCCGAGCAGGACCACGCTCTGCGGGCGGTCGTGGTCACCGGTGCCGGGGAGCGGGCCTTCAGCGTCGGGATGGACATCGACTTCCTGGAGTCGTGCTTCGCCGATCCACAGCGGACGTTCCTGCCCTTCCTGCGGTCGTACCACGCGGTGCTGCGCCGGATCGAGCATCTCGGCGTACCGGTGATCGCGCGGGTCAACGGGCTGGCGCGAGCCGGTGGGTTCGAACTGATCCTCGCCTGCGACTTCGTGATCGCCGCCGACGAGGCCCGGGTCGGCGACATCCACCTGGAGTTCGGGATGCCGCCGGGTGCCGGGTCGAGCCAGCGGGCCCCGCGCAAGCTCGGCGACCAGCGGGCCAAGGCGCTGATGCTCACCCCGACCTGGCTGCGCGGCCCCGAGCTGGTGCAGTGGGGGGTCGCGCTGGCCAGCGCGCCCCTGACCGAGCTGGACGACGAGGTGGGCAAGCTGCTGGCGATGCTGCGCGGCCGGTCCCGACCCGGGCTGGCGATCACCAAGCGGCTGCTCAACTCGGTGCACACGATGACCCTGGAGGAGGGCCTGCGCTACGAGCGCGAGATGTTCTCCCGGCTGCACGAGGAGGTCGACGAGGTGGCCGAGGGCTATCGCGCGTTCGTGGAGAAGCGCCCACCGGTCTGGGGGGACGTCGATGTCCGCACCCTCGCCTGAGTCGACCGCGACCCCGCAGGTGGTCGTCGACGCGGACCTGGTCGACACGCTGATCGGCCGGGGCGGGTACACCCACCCGCTGTTCCAGCGGGTGCCCGGCGGTGACGCCGACGGTCCGCCGCTGCCGGGTCAGGCGGTCGTGTTGCTCCTCGGTGGCCTGGTCGAACAGTCCGGCCTGCTCGACGACGCGATCGCACTGCTGGAACTGCGTCGGGTGCGATTCCACCGGATGGTGAAGGCCGGCGCGACGCTACGGGTGCGGATCGAACGCGTCGCAAGCCGGGTCACCTCCCGTGGCACGCAGGTCGTGGACTTCCGCTGGACCGGGATCGACGCGGACGACGAGCCGGTCGCCGAGGTCGAGGCCGTGATGCTGATGAACGGGACAGGAAGGGAGGACACCAGGTGAGGGGTGTGCAGCTCAACATGGCGGCCGGTATCCGGGAGTTCGGCCGGGCCACGCCGCACCGGGTGGCGGTGGTCGACGGCGACCGCCAGATCTCCTTCGGCACGCTGGACGAGCGGTCCAACCGCCTCGCCTCGGCCACTCTGGACCGTGGGCTGCGCCCCGGTGAGCGGATCGCGGTCCTGGCGAACAACCGCTTCGAGTACTTCGAGATCTCGGCGGCGATGGCCAAGGCCGGCATTCCGACGGTGCCGCTGAACCCCCGGAACAACGTCGGCGACAACGCGTACGTCCTGGACCACGCGTCGGTCCGGGGGATCATCGTGGCGGACGAGCTGGCCGACCGGGTCGACGGGCTCGTCGACGACCTGCACCTGGTGCTCAGTTTCGGCGGCACGGTGGGTGAGCACTACGACTCCTTCGTCGCCGCCGGTCGCGCGGTGGACCCGGCGGTGCCGGTGGACGAGATGGACCCGTTCTGCATCACCTACACCTCGGGGACCACCGGGCGGCCCAAGGGCGTGCTGCTGACCCACCGGGGGCGGGTGCTGACCGCCTTCGGGGTCGGGCTCGACTACGGCCTGGGCCCCAACAAGAGCACGATCGCGGTGGCACCGATGTACCACGGCGCCGGCTTCGAGTTCGCGTACGCGGCGCCGATGCTCGGTGGCTCCTGCACCGTGCTGCCGACCTGGGACCCGGAGCGACTGCTCGACCTGATGGTGAGCAGCCGTGCGGAGACGGTCTTTCTGGTGCCCACGCACGCCCAGCACATCCGCCGGTTCTGCGAGGACCCGGCGGCCCGCTACGACCTGTCGGCGCTCAAGACCCTCTACTTCAACGCCGCCGCGTTGCCGGTGGCGCTCAAGGAGTGGGTGATCGCGGCGTTCCCGGGGGTCGCCGTGCACGAGTTGTACGGGTCGACCGAGTGCTCCATCGTGACCAACCTGCGGCCGGAGTTCGCCCTGGCCCGGGCCGGCAGCGTCGGCCACCCGTGGTTCTGGAACGAGGTGCGCCTGGTCGGCGAGGACGGCGCCGAGGTGGGGCCGGGCGAGCCCGGTGAGCTGTACGCCCGCTCGCCGTTGCTGCTCACCGGGTACCTCGACGACGAGGAGGCCACCCGGGCCGGGTTCGACGCCGACGGGTTCTTCTCGGTGGGCGACGTGGCGGTCCGCGACGAGGAGGGCTTCATCTCCATCGTGGACCGGAAGAAGGACATGATCATCGCGGGTGGCGTGAACATCTTCCCGCGGGAGATCGAAGAGGTCATCGCCCGGCACGAACCGGTCGACGACGTCGCGGTGGTCGGGGTGCCGGACGAGGTGTACGGCGAGCGCGTCGCCGCCTTCGTGGTCAGCCGGCCGGGCCGGCAGGTGGACGTGACCGCCCTGGACGGGTACGTGCGGGAGCACGTCGCCCGGTACAAGGTCCCCCGGGAGTGGCATCTGGTGGACCGGTTGCCGCGTAATCCGAGCGGCAAGATCCTCAAGCGCACCATCCGGGACGAGTACGCCGGTCCGCCGGAGTAGAGCCAGACCCGTTAGGCCAAAAGTCTGACGTTCCGCGTACCGGTCCACGAAATCCGGCGCGCGTCTCCTGCCCAGATGGCTCGCTGGGTCGACAAGTGCTGTCCAGAAGCGTCGAAATGATCGATGAAGATGTCAGTACTGTAAAACTCTGACTTTTTATAGACTGCCTGCTTGGGGACCGTTATGGTCGCCGTAATCAGGTGTAGATGCGGCCCCGGGCTTTCACGTCGGGCCGTGCGGACTTCGCCA
The DNA here is from genome assembly GCF_013364215.1 of Verrucosispora sp. NA02020. Taxonomy (NCBI): domain Bacteria; kingdom Bacillati; phylum Actinomycetota; class Actinomycetes; order Micromonosporales; family Micromonosporaceae; genus Micromonospora; species Verrucosispora sp. NA02020. The sequence goes on from NZ_CP054923.1 coordinate 1,402,088, forward strand.
TCAGGAGGCCATCGTGTCCCACCTCAATAGCCCCGGTGCCGCCCTCTCCCGCCGTCGTCTGCTCACCGGTCTCGGGGGTGCCCTCGTCGGCAGCGCCCTGCTGACCGCCTGCGGCAGCGACGACGCCGATTCCAGCTCGAACGACGGACGGACCACCATCCGGCTCGCCGGCATCCCCGCCTCCGCTCTCGCGGCCTTCAAGCTCGCCCTCAAGGAGGGTGCGTTCGAGGAGGCCGGCCTCGACATCAGGTACGAGGAGTACGCGGAGTCGGCGGCCGTCTACACCGCCTACCGGGCCGGTCAGGTCGACGGCGGCCTGGGTGGCATCCCCTCCACCGCCAACCTGGTCGCCACCGGGGTGGACCGCAAGGTGGTCTTCGCCCTTCAGCGCACCACCAACGGGATCCTGGTCCGCGCGGACAGCGGCATCCAGTCCATCGCCGATCTCAAGGGCCGCAAGCTCGGCCTCTTCGGCAGTGCGATCGGCTCGTCGACGAACCAGTTCTTCGCGCTCTGCCGCGAGAAGCACGGGTTCAACCCGACCACCGACTGTCAGGTGCAGTACGGCGCGCCGAACCTGATGGCCGAACTGCTCGGGCAGGGCGACGTGGACATGGCCCTGGTGATCGACCCGGCCGGCGCACCCGAACTGGCCAGCGGGAAGTACCGCTCCCTCGGCGACCTCGGCGTTCTGCTGGAGGAGGCCACCGGGCTCAAGGCGTTCACCGCCGGCTGGGACTTCGCCAGCGAGTTCATCGAGAAGAACCGGGAGGCGGTGCAGGCGTTCGTCGACGTCAACCTGCGGTACCAGACCAGGTTCAACAACGACCAGTCGTTGTGGGACGCCGCGCTGCGCGAGCTCTACAACATCGACGACCAGGCGGTGCTGGACGTGATCTGGAACAGCCAGCGCGGCCGGTTGGTGGAGCAGTGGGGTGACGCCGAGAAGCAGCAGGCGGCGCAGTTGCTCACCTTCCTCAGCGAGAACGGCGAGCCCGAGTTCCTGCCCAAGGTGCCCGACGGGCTCTTCGCCTGACCACCAGCCCGGCATGAGGAGAGGCACCGATGACCCTGTCCGAAACCACCCAGCCGGCGGCCGTGACGGCCGGTACGGCCGACCGTGGCGCGCCGCCGGGACACGGCGGTGGGCCCGGCGGCCCCCGCCGTTTCCTCCGCAACGGCATCGTGCTGCGGGTGGCCTCCGTGTTCATCCTGCTCGTCATCTGGTGGCTGGGCTCACTCGTCGTCGGTGAGCGCATCCTGCCCACCCCGGGCACGACCGCCTCCGCGCTGGCCGACAGCATGCAGGAGCAGACCTTCTGGACCGACCTCCAGGTCACCATGGTCCGGATCCTCATCGGGTTCGCCGCGTCGATGGTGCTCGGTGTGCTCGTCGGTCTGGTGATGGGTCTGTCCCGGATCGCCGAGGGCCTCCTGGACATCTGGATCGCCGTCGGCCAGACCATCCCGAGCCTCTGCTGGGTGATCGTCGCGTTCATCATGTTCGGGCTCAACGACACCGCCACCGTCGTGGCGATCACGCTGACCTCGTTCCCGATCATCGCGATCAACATGTGGACCGGGGTGAAGGCGATCGATCCCCGGCTCGGTCAGATGGCCCGGACCCTCAAGGCCTCGCGCGGCCTGCGGACCCGGGAGGTGACCCTGCCGCAGGTGCTGCCGGCGGTGATGGCGTCGGCCCGCTTCGGGTTCGGCATCGTCTGGAAGGTCGTGGTGATCGCCGAGTTGCTCGGGCGTACCGACGGCATCGGCTACCGGTTGAACTACTGGTTCCAGCTGTTCCGGATGGAGCAGGTCTTCGCGCTCACGCTGTTCTTCTCGATCCTGATGGTGGTGCTCGAACTGGCCGTGTTCAAGCCGATCGAGGCGAAGCTGTTCCGCTGGCGTCCGGAGGGAGCCCGATGAGCACCGACGACCGGATCGTCATCAAGGACCTGGTGAAGGGCTTCCACACCCGGCACGGCTTCACCACGGTCATCGACGGGATGGACCTCACCATCGCCGACGGGGAGTTCGTCGCACTGGTCGGTCCCTCCGGGTGCGGCAAGTCCACGGTGCTGAACATGCTCAGTGGGCTGGACACGGACTTCACCGGCACCGCCGAGATCCGTAGTCGGGCACCCGGGGTGCACTTCAGCTACGTGTTCCAGGAGCCGAGGCTGCTGCCCTGGAAGACGGTGCGGCAGAACGTCGAGTTCGCCCTCAAGGCCACCGGGGTGGACCGGTCCCAGTGGGCCGACCGGGTGCTGCCGGTGCTGCGCCGGGTGGGGTTGGCCGGGTTCGAGAACCACTACCCGCACCAGATCTCCGGCGGCATGCAGCAGCGCACCGCACTGGCCCGCGCGTTCGTGCTGGACGCGCCGGTGATGCTGATGGACGAGCCGTTCAGCGGGTTGGACGAGTTCACCGCCCGTAGTCTGCGCCAGCTCCTGCTGGAGCTGCGGAGCCAGGAGGAGAGCAAGGCGTTCGTCTTCGTCACGCACAACGTGTTCGAGGCCGCCGTGCTCTCCGACCGGGTGGTGCTGATGTCCAACCGACCGTCGACGATCCGCCGGGTGGTCAAGGTGGAGGTGCCGCTGCCGCGCAGCTACGACGACCCCCGCCTCTTCGACGTCAGCCGTGAGCTGACCCACGAGATCATCTCCTCGATGGTCAGCACCGACGACGGTGGTCTGGTGGTCGGCGAGGAGCACACGCGGCTGGCCGGCCCGCAGGCGGCGCGATGAGCGCGCCCGTGGCCGGTCCGCCGCTGACCCCCCGGCTGCCGACCGCGTTCGCGGCCGGCGCGGTACTGCTGACCCCGGCCCGGACCCTGACCGACGGCGACTTCGCCGCGATCGTCAATGTCTCGTGGGAGAACGGGCCGCTGCACACCGATGTCGAGTACATGCGTCGGACCGGCTTCGGTCGCCCGATCCTCGGCGGTCCGTGCCTGATCGCGATCGCCGCCGGGCTCACCTCCACCACCATGTACGCCGCCTGGAACGCCGCCGGGGTGGACTGCCACGCCGCGCTCGGCATCGACGAGATCCGCTACCTGGCTCCGGTGTACGTCGGGGACACGCTGCGGGTACGGATCGAGGTGTCCCGCTTCGAACCGACCCGGGGCGGCCGTATGTACGTCGGCGCGGTCCACGACGACGTCCGCAACCAGCGCGACGAGACGGTGCTGCGGATGACCCGGTCGTACCTGCTGAGCCCGTTGCCGGCGGCCGACGCGGGAGAGTCGGCATGAGCGGACTGCCCCGGACCACCACGCTCGGTCTGGCCCGCCACGACCGGGTGCTGCTGGTCACCCTGGACCGGCCGCACCGGCTCAACGCGTACGACCGGACGATGGTCGACGAGCTGCGTCGGACCTGGCAGGCGTTCGGGGCCGACGACGGGCTGCACGCGGCCGTGGTCACCGGTGCCGGCGAGCGCGGCTTCTGCACCGGCTTCGACGTCGACGACACCCTCGACGCCGGGGTCACCAGCCCGTCGCTGGACCACGCCGGGCGGGTCGCGTTGACCGCCCGCGACATGGGGGTGTTCAAGCCGGTGGTGGCCGCGGTGAACGGGCACTGCTGTGCCGGCGGCTGGCACTTCGTCAACGACGCGGACGTGGTGCTCTGCGCCGCGCACGCCACGTTCTTCGACACCCACCACGACGTCGGTCTGGCGAACCCGGTCGAGGCGGTGGGCGCGTTGAGTCGGTTGCCGCTCGGCGAGGTGATGCGCATGGTGCTCACCGGGCGCAGCTACCGGATCGACGCCCGCCGGGCGCACGAACTCGGTCTGGTCACCGAGGTGACCTCGGCGGAGGAGCTGACCGGGCGGGCGCTGGCGATCGCCACGGACATCGCCCGGCACCCGCTCGACGTGTTGACCACCACCGTGGAGACGGTCTGGACGGCGGTGCAGGCGCAGCGGGGCGCCGCCGAGGCGTTCGGGCTGGCGATGCTGGCCCGGTCGGACGCCTCGGCGCAGCACCGGGGAGCGACGATGCGGGAGTTCCGGCACGGTGACGGGGGAGGCCGTTGATGGAGTACGGGATCTTCAGCCACATCGAGGAGATCGACGAGATCGAGGAGCTGCTGCACGGTGCGGAGGCCGACGGGATCGCCAGTGTCTGGCTGACCCAGGGGTTCGGGCACGACGCGTTGACCGTCATCGGGGCGGTCGGGCGCGGTCTGTCGCGGCTGCGGATCGGGACCGCCGTGGTGCCGGTGTACCCGCGCCACCCGATGGCGCTGGCCCAGCAGGCGCTCACCACCAACATGCTGATCGGCGGGCGGCTGGTGCTCGGCGTCGGCCCGTCGCATCCGCAGGTGGTAGAGCCCTGCTGGGGCATGTCGTACGCCCGCCCGGCCCGGTACATGCGCGAGTACCTGACGGCGCTCAACGGGGCGTTGACGCAGCGGGTCCGGTTCTCCGGCGAGGTGGTCACGGCCCGGGGTGACCTGACCATCGCCGGGGACCCGCCGGTGCCGACGGTGATGGTCTCCGCGCTCGGTCCGAAGATGCTGGAACTCACCGGCGAACTGGCTTCCGGCACGGTGACCTGGATGGTCGGTCCGCGTACGCTCGCGGAGCTGACCGTGCCGACGATCACCGCGGCGGCGGACGGGGCGGGTCGACCGACGCCCGAGGTGGTGGTGACCGCGGCGGTCTGCGTGACCGACGATCCCGGTCGCGCCCGTGCCGCCATCGACCCGGTGCTCGGCTGGTACGACGACAAGCCGTCGTACCGTGCGATGCTCGACCGGGAGGGTTTCGCGCGGGCCAACCAGATGGCGATCGTCGGCGACGCCGCCGAGGTGCGGGCGGAGATCGGCCGGTACGAGGCGGCCGGGGCGACGACGTTCGCGGCACAGCTCTACGGCACGCCGCAGGAGCGGGCGGCGACTCGTGCCCTGGTCGGCGAGCTGGCCACGGCGTCGGCGTCGGCGGGCGCCACGGGCGCGGACTTTTGAGGTACCGGAGTCGGCCATGGGTGACGCTGCGCCGAGCATCGGATGCCCTACCGTGGTTGTTCGCGACGAAGCCGCCCCTCAGAGTGCGGGGCCGAGGGGATGCGGAGCCGGAGTGACCATGGCCAAGGACGTGACGGGGGCCCAGACTGCCCGGCCGGAGCAGGTGATCCCGGGTGGCCGCAAGGGTCCCGAGGTGCTCGGGGTCACCCGGGTGCGCCCGGCCTACCAGCAGGTGGCCGACCAGCTCCGGGAGCGGATCCTGGACGGTTCGTTGACGGCGGGTGACCGGCTGCCTACCGAGATCGAGCTGTCCGAGATCTTCGGGGTCAGCCGGAGCACGATCCGGGAGGCGCTGCGGGTGCTGGCCTCCAAGGACCTGATCCGGACCACCCGGGGCACCACCGGCGGGACGTTCGTGGCGCGGGTCCAGTTCGACCAGGTCAGCGAGTATCTGGAGATGAGTCTCGGGCTGATGTCCGGGGCGCGCGACATCACGCTGGACAATCTGCTGGAGGCGCGGGAGAGCCTGGAGGTGCCGGCTGCGGGGCTGGCCGCGCTGCGCCACGCCGACGAGCACCTGACGTTGATGCGCCAGGCGGTGGAGCGGGAGAAGCTGACCCGCGCCCGGGGCCGCAAGTTCCGGGAGCACGTGACGTTCCACGGGGTGCTGGTCGAGGCGACCGGCAACCAACTGCTCGGGGTGATGGTCGAGCCGGTGTTCCGGGTGTTGCAGGCGCGGACGGCGGATCGGGACATGCCGGCGGAGTACTGGGGCCAGATCGACGCCGAGCACACCGAGATCTGCGGGTACGTGCAGGCCCGGGACGAGGCCGGTGCGCGCGAGGCGATGCGGGCCCATCTCGGCACGGTGCGGCGGGCGTACGAGCAGCGGTGAAAGGAAAGTCACCCTAAAGTTCTGAGGTTTCATCAAGGCGTCCTGTCGAACGGCGACAGGACGCCTTTTCGTGTGCCTGTATTTGCAGTCCAGATCGCTTACGGAGCCTTGACACGTAAAAAGTCAGACAAATAAACTAGCGGCAGTTCAGGGCTGTCGAAAGGATCGACCGATGACGGTGCGCCAAGGATGGACCGGACGTTTCTTCGAGGACTTCCAGGTCGGTGACGTCTACCAGCACCCGCTCGGGCGCACCGTCACTGAGACCGACAACACCTGGTTCACCCTGCTGACGATGAACACCAGTCAGATGCACTTCAACGCCGAGTACGCCGCCCGGTCCGAGTTCGGCAGACCGCTCGTCGTCTCGACCCTGACGCTGGCCATCGCGGTCGGGCAGAGCGTCACCGACCTCACCCAGAACGCCTTCGCCAACCTGGGCTGGGACGACATCAGCCTGCCGCACCCGGTGTTCGCCGGAGACACGCTCTACAGCGAGTCCCTGGTGCTGGAGAAGCGCGAGTCGGGCTCCCGGCCGCACGCCGGCATCGTCACCGTCCGCACCCGCACGCTCAACCAGGACGGCAAGCAGGTGTGCGCCTTCAAACGCACCTTCTACGTCTACAAGCGAGGCGCCGAACAGGTCGAGGGGATCTTCCCGGTCGCCGCCACGCCACTGTCCCTTCCGGACGGGGCGGGCGCATGACACTGCGTCTGACGTACCAGCCGTGGGGCGAGACGCTCGCCGAGGTGGCCGACGCCGGCCGGCGGGCCGAGCGGGCCGGCGCCGAGGTGCTCTGGGTCTCCGAGCTGCACCGTAGTGCCACCGGCACGGCCGCGGCGCTGGCCGTCGCCACCGAGACCGCCCGGATCGGCACGTGCATCGCGCTCGCCTTCACCCGCAGCCCGATGATCACCGCTCTGGAGGCGCTCGACCTGGACGAACTCTCCGGTGGACGGTTCGTGCTGGGCCTCGGCTCGGGCGTCAAGCGTCTCAACGAGGACTGGCACAACGTGGTGTTCGGCAAGCCCGTGCCGCACATGCGGGAGAGCGTCCGCAACATCCGGCACTTCTGGCGGCACTGCACCAGTGGCGAGCCGATGCTGCTCGACGGCGAGTACGAGCCGATGCGGATCCGGGGCTACGAGCGCCCCTTCGCGGTGCCGGCCGAGGCGATCCCGGTCTACCTGGCCGCGATGGGGCCGCTGATGACCCGCCTGGCCGGTGAGATCGGTGACGGGTGGATCAGCCACGAACTCTGCTCGCCCCGCTACCTCGCCGAGCAGATCCTGCCCGACCTGACGGTCGGCATCGACCGCGCCGACAGCCGGACCCGCGCTGACCTCGACGTCGTCGTCTCGGCGTGCTGCTCGATCGCCGACGACCGCCAGGTGGCCCGTCGCCGCGCCGCCGGCCTGGTCGGCTTCTACGCCACCGTCCGCACCTACGCCGACTTCTTCGCCTTCCACGACCTCGCCGACGACCAGCAGCAGGTCGTCGACGCGTTCCGGGCCGGAGCCGGTGCCGACTACCTCGCCGACGCCGTCAGTGACCGGATGGTCGACGCGCTCACCCTGACCGGGACCCGCGCCGACGTCGCCGACCGGATCACCGCGTACGACGGGATCGCCGACTCGGTCAAGCTGAGCCCGCCCACCCACGGGCTGCCGGCCGCCGACACCCGAGCCGCCCAGGACGAGATCATCGCCCTGATCGCCGAGATGACCGGAGCCGCCACATGAGACCCCTGGCCGACATCCGCATCATCGCGATCGAGCAGTACGGCGCCGGACCGTTCGGCACCGTGCACCTTGCCGACCTCGGTGCCGAGGTCATCAAGATCGAGGACCCGCGCGCCGGTGGCGACGTGGGCCGGTACGTCCCGCCGTACGCGCAGGACGAGGACTCGCTCTTCTTCGAGACGTTCAACCGCAACAAGCGCAGTCTCTCGTTGGACCTGAGCACCGACGCCGGCCGGGAGGTGTTCGAGAAACTGGTCGCCGTCTCCGACGTGGTCTACTCCAACCTGCGTGGCGACGTACCGGCGAAGATGCGCATCCGCTACGACGACCTCAAGCATCTCAACCCCCGGATCGTCTGCGTCTCGCTGACCGGCTTCGGGATGACCGGGCCCCGCCACGCCGAGCCCGGCTACGACTACATCCTCCAGGGACTGGCCGGCTGGATGGAGCTGACCGGCGAGCCCGACGGCCCGCCGACCAAGTCCGGGCTGTCGCTGGTCGACTTCTCCGGCGGGTTCGTCGCGGCCATCTCGCTGCTTGCCGGGGTGCACGCCGCACGCCGCGACGGCGTCGGCATGGACTGCGACGTCAGCCTCTACGACACCGCGATCTCGCTGCTCACCTACCCGGCCACCTGGCACCTCAACGCCGGGTTCGCGCCGGTGCGCACCCATCACTCGGCCCACCCGTCCCTGGTGCCCTTCCAGGTCTTCGAGGCCAAGGACGGCTGGATGGTGGTCGGCTGCGCCAAGGAGAAGTTCTGGGCCCGGCTGGCCACGCTCGTCGGCCACCCGGAGTGGGCCGAAGACGGGTCGCCGTACGCGAACTTCGGTGCCCGGCGGGAGAACCGCGAGGAGTTGCTCGCCGCGCTGGCGGACATCTTCCGGCAACGGACCGTCGACGAGTGGCTGCCCGAGCTGTACGCCGCCGCGATCCCGTGCGGCCCGATCAACGACGTGGGCGCCGCGCTGACCGAGGAGCACACCGCGGCCCGCGACCTGATCGTCACCACCGACCATCCCCGCTTCGGCACCGTGCAGCAGCTCGCCAGCCCCGTCCGGGTCGGCGACGAGCCGCCCGCGTACCGGCGGGCTCCGCTGCGCAATGAGGACTTCGCCACCGTCACCGGTGAGCTGCTCGGCCTCGACCCGCAGGCGGTTGCCGTCCTCGCCGAGGCGGGCGCGTTCGGACCGGACGGCGACGGTGGCGCGACCAGCGACGGCCCGCCGCCGCGTACCGCCGATCCCGGCACGGAGGCGGCCAGCCGATGATCGCGTCCGACCTGGCCGAGTGGGCGACCGGCACCGTCGAGCTGCCGGAGCCGGTGCGGCACGCCGCGCGGCGACACCTGCTCGACGGCCTGGGCACCGCACTGGCCGGGCGGCGCGCGGGCGTGGTCGATCCGGTGCTGGTGGTCGCCCGTGACCTCGGCGGCCCGGCGGAGGCCACGCCGCTCGGCGGCCGTGCCCGGATCGGTGCCCCGGCCGCCGCGCTGGCCAGCGGTGCCCTGGTGCACGCGTTGGACTTCGACGACACGCACGCCGCCGGTCTGGTGCACGCCACCGCCGTGGTGCTGCCCGCCGCGTTCGCCGTCGGCGAGCAGGTGGGCGCCACCGGTCGGCAGGTGCTCACCGCCGCCGTGGTCGGCTACGAGACGGTGTGCCGGGTGGCCGCCGCCGCCCCGCACGGCTTCCACTCCCGTGGCCTGCACGCCACCATGGTCGCCGGGGTCTTCTCGTCCGCGCTGGTCACCGCGCGGCTGCTAGGTCTCGATGCGGCCCGGGCCACCGACGCCCTCGGCATCGCCGGCAGCCAGGCCGGTGGCCTGCTCGCCTTCCTGCACACCGGTGCGTCGACCAAGCAACTGCACCCCGGCTTCGCCTCACACGCCGGGGTGCTCGCCGCCCGGCTCGCCGCCGCCGGTGCCTCCGGGCCGGCGAACGTCCTCGACGGCCCGCACGGCGTCTTCGACGCCCTGGCCGCCGGTCCGGTGGAACCCGCGTCGATCGTGGACAGGCTCGGCACCCGCTGGGAGACCACCCGGATCGGCATCAAGCCCTATCCGGCCTGCCAGCTCTCCCACGCCGCGATCGACGCCGCCCGGGACGCCCGTCGGCAACCCGGATTCCCCGCCGACCCGGCCGCCGTCACCCGCGTCGACGTCGACGTGCATCCCGACTCGGCACCCACCGTCTGCGGACCCGGCCGGGACCTGGCCCGACCGGCCACCCCGTACGCGGCGAAGTTCTCGCTGCCGTGGAGTGTCGCCGCGACGCTGCTCGACGGTGACCTGACGACCGCCAGCTACCGACCCGACTCGATCGCCCGCGCCGACGTGGCGGCCCTCGCCGACCGGGTGCGCTGGCGGATCGTCGACACCGGTGGGCACGCCGCCGACGCCCCCGGCGCCGTCGTGCTCACCCTCGCCGACGGCACGACCGTACGCGGCACGGTGCCCCGCAGCGGCGGTGGGCCGGACGCCCCACTCGGCGACGACGAGTTGACCGCCAAGTTCCTCGGCAACGCCGGTGACGTCGGTACGCCCGTCGTCGACCTGATGCGCCGCCTCGACGACCTCGACAGCCTCGACCCGATCGTGGCGGCTCTGGCCGCCGCCGGTGACTGACCCGGGAGACCCACGTGCCGCTGTCCGCGATCCGCCCCGCCCACTTCCCCTGGTTCCCGTACGACGGGTTCACCTTCTGCCTCGGCCTGGCCGACGGTGACGCGGCCTGGACCTCAGGCCACACCGCCGCCGCGCTCGACCCCGCGTTGGGGCGGATGACGGTCGGCGGTGACATGGCCAGTCAGGCCCGCACCGCGTACCGGAAGGTGCTGGCCATCCTGGAGGCCGCCGGGCACGGTCCGGCCGACGTCACCCGCGTCACCGAGAACATCACCGTCGCCGGCCTCGACGAGTACGCCGTCGCGGCGGCCGTCCGCGCCGAGGTCTTCGGCGACCACCAGCCGGTGGTCCGCACCGTGGTGGTGGAGCGGTTGGTACGCCGGGCCGCGCTGATCGAGGTGGAGCTGCACGCGGTGGCCGGTGGCGGGCAGACGCTCGCGGCCAGCGAACCCCGCGCGGCCGGGACCTGGGTGCCCTCGCCGGTGCGCGACGGCCACGACGGCGCGGTCTACCTGCCGACCATGCTGCCGCTGGACGCCTCCGGTGAGGTGGTCCACCCCGGCGACTTCGTCAGCCAGTACGCGTACTGCCTGGACCGGGCACAGGACCTGCTGACCGCCGTCGGGCTCTCCCTGGACGCCGCCGTCACCACCTACGACTACTCCACTCCGGCGACCCGTGACGTGTACCGCAAGACCCACCGGGTCCGCCGCGAACGCCTCGGCGGCGCCGGTGTCTATCCGGGGGCCGGCGGCATCCTGATGAGTCGGCTGCACCACCCCGACGTGCTGGTGGCCATCGACGTCACCGCCTCGCGGCACCCACTCGAACTGGTCAACCCGGGCTGGTCGCGCTACGACTCGCTGACCTACGCGCCCGGGGTACGCGCCGGCCGGACGTTGTACATGTCCGGGTTCGCCGCCCTGGACATGCAGACCCAGCAGGCGTTGCACCCCGACGACATCGGCGCGCAGGCCGAGGTGACCTACGGCGCGATCCGGCACCTGCTGGAGCACGCCGGGCTGGGCCCGCAGGACCTGGTGGAGACCACCGAGTACTGCGTGGCGTCGGCGATCGGCGACTACCGGGCCGTGGCCGGGGTACGCGAGCGGCTGCTCGGCCCGCCCTGGCCGGCGTCGACCGGGGCGGTCTGCGCCGCGCTGCTGCGCCCGGAGTTCCTGCTGGAGGTCTTCCCGACCGCCGTCTACCCCGAGCCCACCGAGCCTGCCGAGAACGCCGGGGGGAGCCGATGAGCCTGCTGACCGACGAGGTGCGGGCGCTGCTGGGCAGCCGCCGGGTGTACACCGCGCCGGAAGCCCTCGGTGCCGCCGCCTGCCGCTACTTCGCCCAGGCGATCGGCGACGACAACCCGATCTACCGGGACGGCGCGTACGCCCGCGCGCAGGGGCTTCCCGGGGTGACCGCGCCGCCGACGCTGATCTGCGAGACCGGGCAGTACACCGGCCTGCCGATGGACCGGGACGGCTACGCCGGGCACTCCTGGCACCTGAACGTGCCGGGCACCCGGCAGGTTCGCGGCGGCAACGCGTACACCTTCCACCGGAGGGTCCGGCCGTCCGACGTGATCACCGCGACGTGGGAGATCCACGACCTGACCGAGAAGCGCACCCGCGACGGCAAGGACATGTTGATCGTCGGCTCCCGGGCCACCTACACCAACCAGGACGGCGACCTGCTCGCCGTCAACGAGGAGACGATCATCCTGGTCGCGTTGGACGGTGAGGCCGGATGAGCCCCCGGGTCGGCGACACCCTGCCGGAACTGCGCCGCACCATCGACCTGGTCGACATGGTGGCCTACGCCGGTGCCACCTGGGACTGGTACCGCCTGCACTACGACCCGGAGTTCGTGGCCGCCGCCCGGGTGCCCGGCCCGGTGGTCGACGGGCAGGTCTTCGGCGCCCTCTTCGTGGAGCTGATCCAGGACACCTTCGGCCCGGCATGCTTCGTGCAGCAGCTCTCCTTCACCTTCCGCAACCTGATGTTCGCCGGGGAGACGGTGCGGTGCACCGGCACCGTGGTCGGAGTCGCCGACGACCGGATCGAGGTCGAGCTGGCCGCCACCATCCTCGCCAGCGACTACGGCCCCGAGCGCCCGGCGGCCCGACCGGCGCGGGCGACCGTGCTGCTCGGTGCCGCCGACGGGCCGGGTGCGCCGGCTGCCGTACCCGTGCCGGAGGGGACGACGTGACCGGGCGCGACCGTGCGTCGGTGGCCGTCGTCGGCGTCGCCGAGTCCGACCTCGGCGTCACCACCGCCAGCACGCTGACGTTGCAGACCCAGGCGATCACCCGGGCCCTCGCCGACGCCGGACTGGCGCTCGCGGACATCGACGGGCTCGCCACCACCGGCATCTCCCGCTTCTCCACCACCTCGCTGGCCGAGCACCTCGGAGTACGTCCCCGCTGGGTCGACGCCAGCTTCGTCGGCGGCAGCGCGGCGGAGATGATGGTCGCCCGCGCGGTGCAGGCGATCGGCGCCGGTCAGGCCGACGTCGTGGTGGTCAGCTTCGCGTCCAACCAGCGGTCCGCGCGTTCCCGCAGCCTCGCCGGGGTGGTCGAGCAGCACACCCCGGAGGCGCAGTTCGAGACACCGTACGCGCCGCTCTACCCGATCTCGTACTACGCGATGGCGGCGCAGGCGTACCTGCACCGGTACGGCGGCACCCCGGAGCAGCTCGCCGAGATCGCCGTCGCGGCGCGCGAGTGGGCCCGGCTCAACCCGGCCGCGTACCGCCACGACGCGCCCCCGCTGACCGTCGACGAGGTCCGCGCCGCGCCGATGGTCTCCACCCCGTTGACCGTCGCGGACTGCTGCCTCGTCACCGACGGCGGCGGTGCGATCGTGCTGACCAGTGCCGAGCGGGCCCGCGACCTGCGGCAGACCCCGGTCGCGGTGCTCGGCTACGGGGAACGCTCCACCACCGCCTCGATGACCGGCGCCGACGACATCCTCGACACCGGGGCCCGGCAGGCCGCCGCCGAGGCGTACGCGCGCGCCGGGATCACCCCGGCCGACGTGGACGTGGTGCAGGTGTACGACTCGTTCACGATCACCGCCGCGCTGAGCGTCGAGGCGCTCGGCTTCTGCGGTGAGGGCGAAGTGCTCGACTTCATCGCCGACGGCCGGATCCGGCCGGGCGGTGCCCTGCCGCTGGACACCTCCGGCGGCGGCCTGTCCTACTGCCACCCGGGCCAGTTCGGGGTGCTGCTGCTGGTGGAGGCGGTACGCCAGCTGCGCGGTGAGGCCGGTGCCCGGCAGGTGCCGGACGCCCGGATCGCGGTCGCGCACGGCACCGGCGCGATCCTGTCCACCCACGCCACCGTCGTGCTGGGGGTGCGCTGATGAACCCGCCACCCGAGGTGCCGCCCGCCGACGACCTCACCGAGGGCTGGTGGCAGGCGACCCGCGAGCATCGTCTGGTGGTGCAGGAATGCACCGGCTGCGGGCACCGCCAGCTTCCGCCCCGCGCGGTCTGCACCCGCTGCGGGGCTACCACCGGTCTGGGCTTCACCGAGACCGGCGGCGACGGGCAGGTCGACACGTACACGCATGTGCACCGTCCGCCCCGGCGGGACCTGGCCGCGCCGTACACCGTCGCCCGGGTCCGGCTCGCCGAGGGCCCGCTGCTGCTCACCCGGCTCGTCGCCGACGGCCCGGACGACCTCGACGGCTGGCGGATCGGCGACCGGGTCCGGGTCGACTGGGTCGACCTGCCCGACGGCCGCGCCCTGCCGATCTTCCGCCGCGCACCCCGCTGACGTCACCCCCAGGAGGCACCGATGGACTTCACCCTCACCGAGGAGCAACGCGAGTTCCAGCAGTTGCTGCGTTCCTTCGTGAACCGGGAGATCATCCCGGTGGCGCGGGAGTGGGAACAGACCGGCCGCTACCCGACGGAGATCGTGCGGGGAATGGCTGACATGGGGCTGTTCGGCATCACCGTCCCCGAGTCGTACGGCGGCCTCGATCTCGACCCGGTGTCGTTCGCCCTGGTCTTCGAGGAGATCTCGCGCGGCTGGATGGGTGTGGCCGGCATCCTCGGCAGCCACTCGCTGGCCTGCCGCATGATCGCCATGCACGGCACCGAGGAGCAGAAGCAGACGTACCTGCCGGGGTTGGCGACCGGTGAGCGCCGCACCGGCATCGGGCTGACCGAGCCGGACGCCGGCACCGACCTCCAGGGCATCCGCACCACCGCCCGCCGCGACGGCGACCACTACGTGGTCAACGGCACCAAGATGTGGATCACCAACGCCCGGTACGCCGACCCGCTGCCGGTGCTGGTGAAGACCGATCCGACGGCCGTGCCGGCGCACCGGGGCATGAGCGTCCTCCTGGTCGACGCCGACCTGCCCGGCTTCACCGTCACCCGGGACATCCCGAAGCTCGGCTACAAGGGCACCGAGTCCTGCGAGGTGCTGCTCGACGACGTACGGGTGCCCGCCGACCGGCTGCTCGGCGGAGTCGAGGGCACCGGACTCAAGCAGGCGCTCTCCGCCCTGGAGTGGGGCCGGGTCAACATCGCCGCCCGGTCGGTCGGCATCGCCCAGCGCGCCCACGAGGAGGCGCTCGGCTACGCCGGCCAGCGCAAGGCGTTCGGTAGGCACATCGCCGACTTCCAGGCCGTCCAGCTCCAGCTCGCCACCATCGCCACCCAGGTCCAGGCAGCCCGGCTGATGGCGTACTGGTCGGCCGATGCGGTCCGCCGGGGACGCGCCGACGCGCAGACCGGCATGGCGAAGATCTTCTGCTCGGAGGTGGCCCTGGAGGCCGCGATCGAGGCGATGAAGATCCACGGCGGGTACGGCTACTCCACCGAGTTCGAGGTCGAGCGGCTCTATCGGGACGCGATCCTGATGAGCATCGGCGAGGGCACCAACGACGTGCTGCGTACCGTCGTCGCCAAGGCCCTGGTGCGGGGCGAGGTGACGATCTGATGGGTGTGCCCCCTCCACCCCGCTCCTACCTGTACGTGCCCGGCAACGCCGCCGACAAGCTGGCCAAGGCGCCGGAGCGGGGAGCCGACGCGCTCATCGTCGACCTGGAGGACGCGGTGCCGCTGGCCGGCAAGGCCGCCGCCCGCGACGCCGTGACGGCCTGGCTCGCCGGCCGCCCGACCGACCTGCCGATCTGGGTACGCGTCAACTCCGGTCCCCTCGCCGAGGCGGACCTGCGGGCACTCGCCGGAGCGCCGGCCCTGACCGGAGTGGTGCTGGCCAAGGTGGACACCTCGGCCGACGTGGCCGCCGCAGCCGAGCTGCTCGCCGCCGCCGGTGACCACGACACCCTGCTGATGCCGCTGGTGGAGACTGCCGCCGCCCTGCTCGACGTCCCCGCCGTGGCCCGGCAGGCGCGGGTCTACCAGCTCCAGATCGGCGAGGTCGACCTCGCGGGCGAACTCGGCCTCTCTCCCGGTGCCGACGACGCCGAACTGGCGCCGATCCGCAGCCAGGTGGTGGTGGCCAGCGCCGCCGCCGGCCTGCATCCGCCGGTCGGGCCGGTGTCCACGATCACCGCCGACCCGGTGGCGTTGGCCGACTCGACGCGTCGGCTGCGCCGGCAGGGCTTCGCCGGCCGTGCCTGCATCCACCCCCGCCAGATCCCGGTGGTGCACGAGGTCCACACCCCGACGGTGGCGGAGGCGCAGGCGGCCCGTGCCGTCATCGCCCTGCTCGACCGGACCACCGCCGCCGGCAGCGGAGTGGTCCTCGACGAGTCGGGTCGACTCGTCGACGCGGCGGTGCTGCGCTCGGCCCACCGCACGCTGGCCCTGGCCGACCGGGCGGGTGTCGAATGAGCGGCACCGGCCCCGCCGGGGCCGCCGTCGGTCGTGGCCGGGCGCCCCGGCCCGAGCAGGTCGACCTGACCGCCGCCCACCATCCGTGGCGGGAGGTGCCGATGCCCGGCGCGAACCTCGGCTTCCACCTCACCCGACTCGCCTCCCGGTCGGGCGCGTTCGTGGTGCACGGCCACTTCCCGGCCGGGTTCGCCCGCGACGTGCCCGGCGGATACCTGGTCGACGAGGAGTTCGTGGTGCTCGACGGCGAGCTGCTGCTCGGCGACGCCACCTACCGCCGGGGTGACCTGACCTTCATTCCGGCCGGCGCGGTCCGGACCAGGATGAGCGCCCCCGGCGGTGCCACCGTGCTCGCCTGGTTCGGCGGTCCGGCGGAGTTCCACCCCGCCGACCGGCTGCCGGACCCCGCGCTGCCGCTTGCCGACACCGTCCACCTCGGACCGGACGCCTCCTTGCCGGACCTGCCCGGCGGACGCTGGCGGCGGGGCACCTCGGTGCCGCCCGGTGCCACCGGTGACGTGCTGGCCGCCGACCTGTCCGGCTGGCGACGGCTCGGCACGGGCGCGGCACCGGGACCGCAGGACTTCGTCCGGTGGGAGAGGTAGCCGATGGGCTCGCCGGTCTTCGCCCAACGATGGCTCGGGATGCAGGGCATCTTCGGCGGGTTCGTGCTCGGCCGGATCGTGGACGCCGCCGACAGCGTCGACGGCTTCGCCCCGCAGGCCGTGACCATGCACTTCGTGGCGGGGGTACGCCCCGGGCCGGTGCAGGTGACCACCGAGACGCTGCACCGGGGACGGGCCACCGCCAGCCTGCGGATCACGCTCAGCCAGCAGGACCGGGCGCGGGTGCACGCGATGGCCTCGCTGGTGCCGGTCGGTCAGCGGTTCCGTTGGCGTCGCCGCGAGGACCCGGCGGCCTGGGGCGACCCGGAGACGCTGCCCGCGTACGTGCCCCGGCACCGGCCGCTGGCCTACAGCGCACAGCTCGACGTACGCACCGGCAGCGCGGCGAGCCTGGCCGACGGCACCTCCGCCTGGGTACGGATCGCCCCCGAGGCCGAGCTGGGGGAGGCACTCGGGCCGCACGCCGTCGCCTCGATCTTTCTCGACGCGCTGCCGCCCGGCCTGTTCACCCTCGCCCCGCCACCGCACTTCGTGCCCTCGGTGGACTTCACCGTCCACTTTGCGCCCGACGTCGGCGACGTCGCGGGTGGCTGGCACCACGTGGTCAACCGGACGGTCTGGTCGACGGAGGACTTCTGCGTCGACGAGTCGACGCTGCACGACCGGGCCGGTAACCCGATCGCGCAACTGCGCCAGGGCCGGGCGATCCAGTGGCACGACCACACCCGTACGCCCGCCACCGCCGGACCCGGGGCCGGGTGAGCGGTCGATGCCGGGTGACAACGGCATCCTCGCCGCTCTCGACCTGGACCGGACGTTCCTCGCCGAGGAACACCGGTCCCTGCGCGACCTGCTCCGGCTGGTGGTCGCCCGAGACGTGGTACCCGCCGCGCCCGAGTGGGAGCGGCAGCGGCGGGTACCACCGGGCGCGTTCACCCACCTCGGCGACCTCGGGCTGCTCGGCCTGTCGTTCCCGACCCGCCTCGGCGGCGGTGAGGCGGGCGTCCGGGGCGCGGTCGTGTTCCACGAGGAACTGGCCCGCTCCACCTTCGGCGGGGTGGCCAGCTCGGTCGGCACCCACACCGACTTCTCCGCGCTGCACCTGGCCCGGGCCGGCAGTGCCGCGCAGGTCGACCGGTGGCTGCCGGCGATCCTCGCCGGGCGGACCGTCGCCGCGCTCGCGGTGACCGAACCCGAGGCGAGTTCCGACCTCACCCGGCTCGGCCTGCGGGCCCGTCGTGACGGTGACGCGTACGTCCTGAACGGCACCAAGACCTTCATCACCAACGCCAACCTCGCCGACCTCTTCTTCGTGGTGGCCCGCACCGGCGACACGGGTCGGCACGGGCTGTCGTTGTTCGCCGTCGAGCGGAGCGCGCCCGGCCTGGCCAACGGCCGCACCTTCGACAAGTCCGGCTGGCATTGCGCCGACACCGGGGAACTCGTCCTCACCGACTGCCGGATCCCGGTGGCGCACCGAATCGGTCCGGAAGGTGCGGGGTTCGGGTTGCTGATGCGCGGCCTCGACCACGAGCGGCTCTGCCTGGCGGCGCAGGCGGTCGGGCTGGCCGAGGCGGCGCTGGACGCCACCGTCGGCTGGGCGCGTACCCGGCCCGCGTACGGCGGGGTGCTCTGGGACAAGCAGGCGGTCCGGCACCGGATCGCGGACCTGGTGGGACGGCTCGCCGCCGGCAAGACGCTGCTGTACCACGCCGCCGCGCAGCTCGACCGGGGCGCCGACGGCCGGGTGTTCGCGGCGCTGCTCAAGGCGCAGTTGCCGGAGCTGGCCAACGAGATCGCCTACGCGGCGGTGCAGTTCCACGGCGGGGCCGGGTTCGTCCGGGAGGGCCCGGTGGAACGGATCAGTCGGGACGCCCGCTTCCTCGCCATCGGCGGTGGCGCCACCGAGGTCATGCGCGACGAGGTCGCCCGCCTGATCTGAGTCCGTGACGGACCGGCCATGGCCCCGACGACGATGTTCGCGGAAACTGTTATCTCGTCCCGGGCCTGCCGTCTCCTGTGGGGAGGCATCGGCCGGATGTCCCGTCCGCCCGGAGTGCGGTGGCGGTGCGAACACGTGGAGGAGTGGCGGGTATGCGGGTCGGAGACCGGGGTGGCGCGGACGCGAGTCTGGTGATCGCCGCCCGCGCCGGTGAACCACAGGCGCTCGACGCCCTGCTCGCGGCCTCCCTGCCGCTGGTCTACAACGTGGTCGGCCGGGCGTTGCGCGGGCACGCCGACGTCGACGACGTGGTCCAGGAGACGCTGCTGCGCGTCGTGCGGTACCTGACCGAGTTGCGGGACCCGACCGCCTACCGGTCGTGGCTGATCGCCATCGCGGTCCGGCAGGTCCGTGATCGCGAACAGCGGCGCCGTGCCGCGCAGGAGCACACCTCGGACCTCGACGTCGCGTACGGGGTGCCGGATCCGGCGGCGGACTTCGCCGGCCTGACGATCCTCCGGCTCGGCCTGACCGACCAGCGGCGGGAGGTCGCCGAGGCGACCCGCTGGCTGGATCCCGACGACCAGACGTTGCTGGCGCTCTGGTGGCTGGAGTCGACCGGCGACCTGGACCGCACCGAGCTGGCCGCCGCCCTCGGCCTCACACCCGCCCACGCGGCGGTGCGGGTGCAGCGGATGAAGGAGCAGTTGGAGGTGGCCCGGAGCGTGGTCCATGCGCTGCGGACCGCCGACTGCGCCGGGATGCAGGAGCTGACCCGGGGCTGGGACGGCCGGCCCCACCCGCTGTGGCGCAAGCGCCTGGCCCGCCACGTCCGCGAGTGCGGCCGGTGCGGCGGGTCCGGCGGCGAGCTGTTCCCGGTCGACCGGCTGCTCGCCGGGCTCCCGCTGCTGCCCGTCCCGCCCGGCACCGCCGAGAACGCGCTGGCCCACCTGTCGATGTCACCCACCCTGACCTCGAACGTCGCGTCGGTCACCCCACGGGCCGGCGTGGTGAGCCCCCACGCCCCGACCTCGGACCCGACGGTCGAGGCGTTCGGGCGCACCGCCGTCGTGCAGACCGACGGCGGTGCGCCCGGGGGTGCGCACGCGGCCCGCCCGCGTGGGCTGGCCGGCCTCCTGCCGGCCGGAGCGGCAAAGGTCGCCGGGCCGGTCGCCGCCGCCGTCGCGGTGGCGGTCCTCGCGGTCGGGGCGATCGTGGTCGCGCAGCGGACCGGCCCCACGCCCGCACCGGCGGCGCCACCACCGCCGGTGGCGGCACCGGCGTTCGAGGCGTCCTCGCCGCCACCCTCCCCGGATGCGACGGTCACGCCCTCCGCGACACCGACCACTCCGGGCGCCGGCACGTCACCGTCGGCGAGCCCGTCGTCGCGGCCGACACCCACGGCGGTACGCCCGGCCGCGCCGCCGCCCGCCGCCACCTCGACGAAGAAGGGCGTCGGCGTCTGGACCTTCGACGGGGTCGACCGGGCGCTCGCCGACTCCGGGGCGAGTTGGTACTACACCTGGAACGTCGCGCACCCCGGCGTCACCACCCCGCGCGGCAGCGAGTTCGTGCCGATGATCTGGGGCGCGGACAGCGTCACCGCCGCCAACCTGCGGCAGGCCAGGCAGAACGGGAAGTACCTGCTCGGGTTCAACGAGCCGGACCTGAACGGTCAGGCGAACATGAGCGTGGAGCGGGCGCTGGACCTGTGGCCGCAGTTGGAGGCGACCGGCCTGCCGCTGGGTAGCCCGGCGGTGGCCTGGGGCGGGGACCGGCCGGGGGAGTGGCTCGACCGTTTCATGGCCGGCGTGAAGGAACGCGGGCTGCGGGTCGACTTCATCGCCCTGCACTGGTACGGCGGCGACTTCCGCACCGCCAACGCGGTGGGCCAGCTCCGCTCCTACCTCCAGGCGGTGCACGACCGGTACGGGCTGCCGATCTGGCTCACCGAGTTCGCGCTGATCGACTTCTCGAACGGGGTCCGCTTCCCGACCCAGGCGCAGCAGGCGGCGTTCCTCACCGAGGCGACCCGGATGTTGCGTGGACTGCCCTGGCTGCACCGGTACGCCTGGTTCGGGCTGCCCGCCAGCGACAAGGACCAGACCGGCCTGTTCCGTCCCGGCGGCCAGACCACCGAGGTCGGGCGCGCCTTCCGGGCCGCCCGCTGACCCGGTCGGCCCGAGCCGGGTGTCACCGGGCGGTCAGCGCAGGACGAAGTCGAGTGTGGTGACCGCGCCGGCCGTGACGGTGGCGGTCTGTGGCTCGCTCGTCCGCTCGCCGGTGTCCACGACGATCTCGTACCGGCCGGGCGGGAGCCGCCACTCGTACCGCCCGGTGTCGCCGGTGAGGACGCCGATCTCGGGGACCGCCGGTGCCGGGTCGTCGAGCGACTCGACCAGGACGGCGGCACCCTGCACCGGATCACCGGTGGCGGTGGCGGCGGCGCCGGTCACGATGCCGGTGGTCTCACTGCGGGGTGGAGGTGCTGCCGGGCCGTCGTCCGAAACCGACCGGTCGCCGTGCCACGCCAGCAGGCCGGCCCCGATCAGCAACGGCGCGGCCACCAGCAGTGCGAGCGCCCCGAGCCGCCCCCTGGTCATGCCGGAACCCCGCTTCGCTCGCCCATGACTGCTCCCTCGCTTCTCGTGACGGACAGTTGTTGAGACGTGCCGCAGTGGCCGGCGGTTCCGTGGGGTGGGGGCGGTTCACCCCCACCCCACGTCCGATTCCGGTCAGCCGTTTCGCCAGGTGACCAGGTTGTTGGCGACGGACTCGGTGATCCGGGTCCCGTGGTTGTTGGTCGAGTGCGGTGCGGAGCCGTGCACGCCGTACGCGTGGATGGCCATCACGCACTCGCCGGCGCAGAACGAGCTGCCGGCCGGGCGGGTCTGGTAGACCGGGCTGCCGCTCTGGCAGCCGAAGGTGTCGTTCTGGTAGAAGACCTGCCGGTCGTGGGTGACCTGGATGGTCTGCCCGGCGTGCCGCCACTGCTGCCCGAAGGTCTTGTCGCACGGGTAGCCGCTGACCGTGCTGGCGGTGCCGGTCAACGTGGCGCTCTGCCACCAGAAACCGAACCAGCCGGTGGTGTTGCCGGCGGCGCAGTTGAGCCGGATCGCGCCGTAGTCGTTGGTCTCGCTGCCGTCCTGGGTCCAGCCGGTGACCGAGAGCAGTTGGGTCGCGGTGCAGGTGCCGTACGGCGTCGACGCCCCGTTCCGGCCGGGGATGATCTGGAAGTCGCCGCGCGGGTAGAAGCCGTTGCCGCCGCCGCCGTTGGCACCACCACCCGGGTGGACGCAGTGCCCGGCGGTGGCCACGATGCTGGGCCCGTACAGCCAGCCGGTGCAACCCCAGGTGGAGCCGCCGGTGGTCCGGACGATCTGCACGATGGCCCGGGACGGGAAAACCGTGGTCGGGTCGACGCGGACCCGGTTGTCGGTGCCGATCACGCTGAAGACGCCGGCCGAGGCGCCGCCCGCCTTCAGTGCCTGGCCGCCGGCGTCGAACCGGAGCCCGCCGGGCTGCACCGCGCCGCTGCCGGCGGCACCGGTGACGCCGCCGCCCCGGGAGCCGTCGACGCCGCGCTGCACGCTGGCGGAGAGGGTGGAACTGGGTACGGACCCGGAGTCCGCGACGGCGGCGTGCGCGCCGGACCGGGCGGTGGTGGTAGGTGCCGCGGTGGCCGGCGCGGCGGCGACCGCCGACGCCAGCACGGCGCTCAGACCGACGGCGAGCATGATCCGCAGTCGGGCGGTGATGGGCGGTGTGCGGGTCACGTGGGCCCTCCTCATCGAACGGTGACGCTGTCGATGGGGAAGCTATATCGGCCCGGATGATCCAGACTCGTCTCTGTCTGTCCGTCGACACCGCTACGTTCGGTTTCGGACAGATCGCACACCGTGTCGGCGTGTCGGGCGACGCGCCGACACGGTGTGTCGTCGAGATCGGGCGCTACCGGGCCGGGGTGCCCGCCGGTTCCAGGTCCGGCGCGTGCGGCGGCGCGGTGTCCCGGCCGCTGGGCATCGGATAGAGCAGGTGCAGCAGCGGCCCGGCCATCGCGGTCGTCACCAGGGCCATCACCACCATCGAGGAGTAGAGCTGGCCGTCGAGCATGCCGAGCTCCAGACCGACGGCGAGGATGATCAGCTCGGTCAGGCCACGCGTGTTCATCAGGACCGCGAGTGCGCCCGCCGGTCGCGGGGCCACCCCGCTGAGGCGGGCGGCGGCGAAGGCGCCGACGAACTTGCCGCCCACCGCGACCGTCAGGATGAGCCCCAGCTCGATCGCGTCGCCGACGTCCATGGCGGACAGGTCGACCTTCAGGCCGGCGACCACGAAGAAGATCGGCAGCAGCAACATGCTGTTCAGGTGCGTGATGCGCTCGCTGACCAGGGCCGTGACGCCCTGTTCGGGCAGGACGGAGCGGGGCATCACCACGCCGAACAGGAAGGCGCCGAAGATGAAGTGCAGCCCGATCCAGTCGGTGAACGCCGCCGACAGCAGCAGCCCGACCAATGTGATCACCAACGCCGCCGGCCGGGGCGGACCGCCCTCGGTGCGTTCGGCCAGCAGCCGGGCCACCAGCGGTCGGACGACCAGGAACATGGCCAGCACGTACGGCACGAAGAGCAGCACCCAGACGGATCCGGCACCGGCCCCGGCGACCGCGACCACGACGGCGAGCAGCGTCCAGGCGAGCACGTCGTCGATGGCGGCACAGGCCAGCGCCACGCTGCCCAGCCAGGTGCGGCTCAGGCCCCGGTCGATGAGGATGCGGGCCAGCACCGGGAACGCGGTCACCGACATGGCCGCCCCCATGAACAGCACGAAGCCCAGCTTGCTGTCGGTGGGGTGTCGGGGGAACAGGTAGACGGCCAGCAGCGCGCCGAGCCCGAACGGCACGGCGATGGAGCCGGCGGCGACCGTGCCGGCCACCATCCGTCGTCCCCGCAGCAGGCCGGCGTTCAGCTCCGTCCCGACGGTGAACATGAACAGCACGACGCCGATCGTGGCCAGGGCGGTCAGGATCGGCCGGATGTCGGTCGGGAAGAGCGTGTCGGAGATGAGGCCGTTGAACAGCGTCGGGCCGAGCAGGATGCCCACCAGCACCTCACCGATCACGGGAGGTTGCCGCAACCGCCGGGCCACCGCGCCCGCCCCGAAGGCGAGCAGCGAGATCAGGGCCAGCGCGAGGAGGAGTGTCGGGACCTGATGCGAAGACATGGGCGTCTGTCTCCTGGTGAGAACGGCGGGTTGTCAGGCGCCGGGAGGAGCCGGTCCGGGCGGGAGCGGCGGGCGGTGCCTAGCGGTCCGAGGTCGGCGTCACGACCGGCTTGGCGGCGGCGGCCAGTACGTCGCCGGCCGGCACGTCGGTGAGCTGCGCGCCGTCGGGCTGCCTGTCGCCGGCCTGCGCGTCGGTGAGCTGCCCGTCGGAATCGGTGGGCTGCGCGGGCCGGGTGACCAGGTAGACGGCGGAGACGGTGACGGCGGCGGCCACGATGCCCAGCAGCAGCCGGTAGTCGAGCAGGGCGATGAGGGCCGCGCCGACGGCGATCGACAGGGTCTGCGGCACGGTCACCGCGAACTCGAAGGCCGCCGACGCGCGGCCGAGCAGGTGCTCCGGCGTACGGCGTTGCAGGGCGGTGGTGGCGCCGACGACGAGCCACGGGATGCAGAGGCCGAGCAGGGCCATCGCGGCGACCACCAGCGGCGTCACCTGGATCATCAGCAGCATGCTGGAGACGGCGACCATCGCCAGGCCGATGATCACGGTCATGCTCTCACTGGTCCGGCGCAGGACCGCACCCGCCGAGACCCCGCCGATGATGGTCCCGACCGCCTGCGCCGCGCCGAGTACACCGAGGAACGTCGGCTCGCGGTCCAGCCCGGCGGTGACCACGGCCAGCCCGATCGCCTCGAAGAAGCCCAGCACGAGCATGGCCAGTCCACAGGAGACGACGAGCTGGCGCAGCGTCACGGTGCGGCCGATGAAGCGCAGCCCGGCGGTGATCTCGGTGCGCCAGGGTTCGCCGGACGGGACCGGCTTCGCCTCGTCCACCTTGATCGCGAGCAGGGCTCCGGCGGCCAGGACGAACAGTGCGGCGTCGATGAGGATGACCGCCTCCGGGCCGAACCAGGCGAACAGACCCGCGCCGACCACCGGTGCGAAGACCCGGATCAGGCCACGGACCGACTGGATGAGTCCGTTGGCGTCGCCCAGCAGGTCCTTCGACACGAGGGAGGGCAGCAGGGCGAGCTGGGCGGGACCGGTCACGCTGCCCAGCGCGCCGTAGGTGAACATCACCACGTAGACGAGCCAGACATGGTGGGCGCCGCCGACCAGGAGCAGCAGCAGGACGACGGCGGCGAGGGCGAGGTTCGCGCCGATGAGCAGGGGGCGTCGGCGTACCCGGTCGGAGAGCAGCCCGGCGGCGGGCAGCAGAAGGCTGCCGGCGGCGAAGGAGAACATCACCAGGGCGGCGGCCGAGGTGCTGCCACTTATCGTCTTGACCCAGATCGTCATGGCGAGGAACAGCGCGAAGTCGCCGAGGTTCGACGCCGTGTCCGCCAATACGAAAAGCCGCATCCGTCGCGTGGCAAGAATCCGTGACATGTCCTTCTCCTTGATAAAGGGCGCGCCGACGCGGGTGCGGCCTAAAGGCTGCCCCCCAAGGGTCACACAAAAGACCTGCTGAAGGGGCGGATCCGTTTCCACTTGGCACAGTTCTGCCAGCGTGCCGCCGGCTGCTTCGTTGGCGGGTGCGCTCCGGAACTAGGCAAAAACGGCCCTAAGATGACGAGGTCCTCGGGGTATCTGACCCAATCTTCCATGGCATGTCCGATTGGTTCCCCCGGTCTCTGGCCGTTGACACCCCGATCCGGTCACTCCTAGCGTGCTGCCTCGTAACCCGGCGGGACCTGATCCAATTGCCGGACACGGACAGTAATTCAAGGATCACTCGTCCAGCACGAATGGGGTGGACGGCGGCGCGATGAATTGCTTTTCTCTGCCCCCGCCGGTATTAGGGAGTGCGCGATGACGCGATCGCTGGTGGCTTCGGGAAACGCCGCTGGGGCGAATGCGTCGGTCAATGTCGAGACGGTGGCGGCCAGTCTGCTGGTGCTCGCGCACGCCGGTGCCGCGCCGACCGTCACCGGTGAGCTGACCGACCCGGCGACCGGGCGGTCGGTGACCGTGTCGGCGCCGTGGCGCGCCCGCCGGTCCGTCCTCGAAGCACTCGTTGGAAAGCAGATCGCGCAGATCGGCAGCGACACCGCGATCCGGGTCGACCACGGCGACGGGCCGCACATCCTGGTCACCGGAGCGGACCTCACACCCTCGGCCGACGCGGCGCTGCTGGCCGGGCGCGTCGACCGGGTCCTCGCCACGGCGGACGACGTACCGGTCGGGGCCATCGACCTCTGCGGCGAGGAGGACCTGCGGATCGTCGCC
The DNA here is from genome assembly GCF_013364215.1 of Verrucosispora sp. NA02020. Lineage (NCBI taxonomy): Bacteria > Bacillati > Actinomycetota > Actinomycetes > Micromonosporales > Micromonosporaceae > Micromonospora > Verrucosispora sp. NA02020. Next base: position 1,428,169 of record NZ_CP054923.1, read on the forward strand.
GCCGCCCACCGTCCGGGCCGCGCCCCCGGCGACAGCGTGCCGGCCCTCGTCCGCGCCCAGGCGCTCGCGCACCCGACGGCCATCGCGATCGAGGACGCCGGCCGCAGCGTCACCTACACCGACCTCGTCGCGGCGGCCGACCGGTACGCGGGCGTCCTGCGTACGGCGGGCGTGGCCCCCGGCGACGTGGTCGCGGTCGGGCTGCCCCGCCGGGCCGAGCTGGTGGTCACCCTGCTGGCCGTCTGGTCGCTGAGGGCCGCGTTCCTGCCGGTCGACCCGAAGCATCCGCAGGCTCGGCTGGAGACCCTGCTCGACACCGCGGACGCGCGGTTCGCCGTGCTGGCCGATCCGCAGCCGACCCGCCCGGACTGCCGGGTCGTGGCGCCACCGGTCGGTGACCCGCTCCCGGCTGCGGCCCCGCTTCCCGCCGGCGACCCGCCGACCGGCGACGACCTCGCGTACGCGATGTCGACCTCCGGCTCGACCGGTCGGCCCAAGGTGGTCGGGGTGTCGCACGCGGCGCTGGCGCACTGCGTCGTCACCTTCGCCGACCTGCTGGCCCCCGGCACCCCGACGGTGGCCGGCACGACGGCGCTGACCTTCGACATCTCGCTGCTCGAACTCTTCCTGCCGCTGGCGACCGGTGGCCGGCTGCTGCTGGTCGACGACGCGACGCGGCGGGACCCGGCCCGACTGGGCGGGTACCTCTCCGCCGCCCGGCCCGACCTGATCCAGGCCACGCCGTCGGGCTGGCGGCTGATCCTGCCGCACCTCTCGGGCGACCTGGCCGGGCGGACGCTCCTCTGCGGCGGCGAGGCGGTCACCGCCGACCTGGCGGCCCGCCTGGTGGACACCGGTGCCACCGTGTGGAACGTCTACGGCCCGACCGAGGCCACCATCTGGTGCACCGCCCACCGGCTCGGCCCTCCGGTGCCCGACCCGGTGCCGATCGGCGCACCGCTGCCGGGCACCGTCGCCGTCGTCCGGGGCCGGGACGGGCGGCCGGTCCCGGTGGGCCAGGTCGGTGAGCTGCACGTCGGCGGTCCGCAGCTCGCCGTCGGGTACCTCGGCGACCCCGCGCGCACCGCCGTGGTGTTCCGGGACGACGAGTACCGCACCGGTGACCTGTGCGCCTGGCGTCCGGACGGCACGTTGTCGTACCACGGGCGCGCCGACAACCAGGTCAAGATCCGGGGACACCGGATCGAGCTCGAAGAGATCGAGACGTACGCCGAGCGCCATCCGGCGGTGATCCAGGCGGCGGCGGTGGTCGTCACCGCGGCCGAGGACGACCAGCGGCTCGTGCTGTACGTGCGGACCGGCGGGGACGGTCCGGCCGTCACCGACACGGCGCTCCGCGAGCACCTGGCGGCGTCGCTGCCCACCGCGTTGCTGCCGCAACGGATCGTCGCGCTACCGGAGCTGCCCCTCACGCCCAGCCAGAAGGTCGACCGGCGGGCGTTGCGGGAGGCGGCGACGGCACACATCCACCGTCGGGCCGGCTCCGAGGAGACGCCATCATGAAGGTTCTGGGCATCAGCGGGCTGCACAACAGCGTCGACTTCAAACGCCGCGAGCTGCCGGACCTCAGTGCCCGCGAGTACCGGGTGGTGCAGGGCCTGGACTCGGCGGCGGCACTCGTGGTGGACGGTGTGGTGCGGGCCGCGGCGGCCGAGGAGCGGTACACCGCCGAGAAGGCGACCGGCAGCTTCCCGGCGCACGCGATCCGCGACGCGCTCCGGCGTACCGGCGTCACCCCCGACGAGATCGACGTCGTCGCACACGGTTTCGCCCACCGGTCCGCCGACCTGGACCTGTCCGACCCCTACCTGGCGGCCCGTTACGCCGAGGTCTACGACCCCGACGTGCAGCTGACCTGGCTGCGGCGGGAGTTCCCGAGCGTGGACTGGGCCGCCAAGCTGGTGCCGGTCCCGCACCACCTCGCCCACGCCGCGAGCGCCTACTACCCCAGCGGGTACGACGAGGCGCTGGTCCTGGTCGCGGACGGGATGGGGGAGACGGAGAGCCTGACCGTGGCGGCCGGCACCGGCGGCAAGCTGGAGGTCCTGCACCGCATTCCCGCGCTGCACTCGATCGGCACGCTCTACGGCGTCTTCACCATGTACCTCGGCTTCGACATGATGATGGACGAGTACAAGGTGATGGGCCTGGCCGCCTTCGGGGACCGGCGGGTCCACTACGCCGAGATGTCGAAGCTGGTCAAGCTGCTCGACGGCGGCACGTTCACGGTGTCCGCGCTCGCCGCCGACCGGAACCTGCGGGAGCGGGAGACGCACCGGGGCGTGCTGGCCCTGCTCGCCGAGCGCTTCGGCCCGCCCCGCCAGCCGGGTACGCCGATCGAGCAGCGGCACCGGGACGTCGCCGCCGCCCTCCAGGCGGTGGTGGAACTCTGCCTGGTGCACGTGCTGCGGCACTTCCGGCGCGAGACCGGGCTGCGGGACCTGTGCTACGCCGGTGGTGTCGCCCTGAACTGCTCCGCCAACGGGGTGATCGCCCGCAGTCGACTCTTCGAGCGCATCTTCATCCCGCCGGGCGCGGGCGACGACGGCTCGGCTGTCGGCGCGGCCCTCTACGTGCAGGCCCAGCAGGAGCCGTCGACGCGGATCCCGGCGATGTCCATGCCGTACTGGGGCACCTCCTACACCGACGAGGAGATCGGCGCGGCCGTCGGGAGCCGGACCGACGTGGTGGTGCGGCACGTACCGGAGCGGGCGCGGCTGCTCGCCGAGACCGCCGAGGCGCTGGAGGCCGGCGAGGTCGTCTCGTGGTTCCAGGGCGGGATGGAGTTCGGCCCCCGGGCGCTGGGCAACCGCAGCATCCTCGCCGATCCCCGCGAGGCGCGGATGCGCGACCACATCAACGCGTTGATCAAGCGCCGGGAGGACTTCCGTCCGTTCGCGCCGGTGGTCACCGAAGAGGCGGCGTCCACGTACTTCGAGATCGAGCCGGGGGACGAGGAGCGCTTCCGGCACATGCTGTTCACCACCCGCACCAGGTCGGAACACCGGGACTCGCTGGGCGCGGTCACCCACTTCGACGGCACCGCCCGGGTGCAGGTCGTCACCCGCGAGGGCAACCCGCTGCTCTGGGAGCTGCTCACGGCGTTCGCCGACCGCACCGGCATCCCGGTCCTGCTGAACACCTCCTTCAACCTGCGCGGACAGCCCATCGTGCGGACCCCGGAGATCGCCGTCGACACGCTGCTGCGCGGCGGCCTGTCCCGCCTGGTCATCGGGGCGTACACGGTCACGCCGCCGGATGCCGGCGGGGACCGGCCATGACCGTCGAGGTCAGCCGGGACCCGCTGGTGGCCGCGACGCTGGCCGCCGACGACGAGGTGATGCCCGGCCTGTCGTTCCGTCGTGGTGAGGTCACCCGAGCGCTCGCCGTCGGCGAGGCGGACCTGACCGCCCTCGCCGACGACCTCGGCACCACGACGGCGGCGGTGCTGACCGCCGCGACGCAGGCCCTGGTGGCCGGCGACCGGGGCCGGACGGCCGCGACGACGGCGGTGGTCGGCGTGATCGTCGCCGACGCCACCGACGGCGTCTCCCTGCGCGCGGTGCACTGCGCGGTCGAACCGGAGCTGCCGCTGCGGCGGCTGGCCGAGCGCGCCGCCACGGCGCTGCCGGCGGCGCGTCCGGCGGGCGACGGCGAGGTACGGATCGCCGTGGTCCCGCTCGGCGCGCTCGGCGGCGGACTCGACCCCGGTAATGTGGCCGCCCTCGAACACGAGATCGTCTGGTGCGACGCCGTCCTGGAGGTCACCGCCCGCGACGGCGGGCTGGTGGTGCGCTGCGACCACGACGAGGACCGGTACGGCCCGGTGAGCGTCGCCGCCCACCTGGACCGTCTCGACGGGATCCTGACCGCATTGGTGGCCGGCACCGGACAGCTGCCGGGCGCGGGTGCGGCGGACGCCGTGGCGGCGGCCGTGGAGAGCCTGCCCGCCGGTGAGCCGATCGAGCCCGCCACCCCGACCGAGCGACTGCTCGCCGCCGTCTGGGCCGACGTCCTGCACCTGGACCGGGTCGGCGCCGACGACAACTTCTTCGCCCTCGGCGGGCACTCCCTGCTGGCCGCCAAGGTCGTCGCCCGGACGGCGGCCGAGCGCGGGGTGGCCCTCACCGTGGACCAGCTCTTCGCCCATCCGGTCCTCACCGACTTCGCCGCGCTGGTCGACGCCGGTGAGCCGGCGCCCGCGCTGCCCGCCCTCACCTCGCACGGCGGCGAGCCGGTGGTGTCGTTCGGGCAGGAACGGTTGTGGTATCTGGACCGGCTGCGGGACGGCTCGGCCCTCTACAACGTCCCGGTGCTGGTGCGGCTGACCGGCACGGTCGACCCCGGACGGCTCCACGACGCCGTCCGGGCGGTGGTGGCCGCCCATCCGGCGCTCCGGACGGCGCTGGTGACCGTCGACGGTCGTCCGGTCGCCCGCACCGCCGACCGTACGGAGATCGACTGGACCGTGTCGGACGCCCGCGCCGGAGGTGAGCGGGAGGGGCGACGACTGGCCGCCGCCGGTGTCGCCCGCCCCTTCGACCTGTCACAGGCACCGCTGCTGCGGGGCGGAGTGGTCCGGGTCGCCGACGACGAGTGGCTGCTCTGGCTCTCCGTCCACCACGCCGCCTGCGACGGCTGGTCGCTGGACATCCTGCTCGCCGAGATCCTCACCGGCCGGCCCTCGGGTAAGGAAGGGCCCCCTGCTAACGCCTCGTGTCGTACAGGGGACCCCTCCTTGCTCGCGCCGACGTACGCCGACTTCGCCGCCTGGCAGCGCGAGGTCCTCACCCCGCAGGTGATCGCCGACGAGGTCGCCTGGTGGCGGCAGCGGCTGGCCGGGGCACCGCGCCTGCTGGAACTGCCGGCCGACCGCCGTCGCCCGCCGGTCGCGAGTCACGCCGGTGCGACTCTGCGGCAGCGCCTGCACCCCTCGACGGTGTCGGCGCTGCGGGCCGCCGCGAGGACCCACTCGGTCACCGTCTTCGACCTGCTGATGACCGCGTACCTGCTGCTGGTCGGCCGCTGGTCGGGCCGGACCGACGTGGTGGTGGCGACCCCGGCCGCCGGGCGTCCGCTGCCCGAACTCGACGACCTGGTCGGGTTCTTCGTCAACACCGTCGTGCTCCGGGCCGACCTGGGTGGCACACCCACCTTCGTGGAACTGGTCGAGCGGGTACGCGCCGTCTCGGCCGCCGCCCAGGCCCACCAGCAGATCCCGTTCGCGTCGCTGGTGGACGCGCTCGACCCGGACCGTGACCAGAGCCGGGCCCCGCTCGCACAGGTGGCCTTCGGGATGAACCAGCACGCCCGGGGCCGCTGGGAGTCCGACGGCCTGGTCGCCGAGCTGGACTCGGTGGACACCGGCACCGCGAAGTTCGACCTCACCCTGGCGGTGGTCGACACCGGCGGCCCGGACCTCGGCGTCGAGGTCGAGTACGCGACCGACCTCTTCGACGAGTCGACCGCCGACCGTTTCGCCACCCAGTGGACGGTGCTGCTGGAGCGGCTGCTCGCCGACGTCGACGCCCCGGTCACGTCGGTGTCCGCGCTGCCCGCCGAGGAGGAGCGGCGGCTCCTGGACTGGGCCGGGCAGCCCCGCGACTACCCCGCCGAGTCGACCGTGGACGCGCTGGTGGCCGGGTGGGCCCGGACGTCACCGGACGCGGTGGCGGTGGTGGACGGCGAGATGTCGCTGTCGTACGGGTCGCTGGTGGCCCGGGCCGACGCGGTGGCGGCGCGGTTGACCGGACTGGGGGTGGGTCGGGGTTCCCTGGTGGGTCTCTGTTGTCGGCGGTCGGCCGATCTCGTGGTGGGGATGTTGGGGGTGTTGCGGGCCGGTGGCGCGTACGTGCCGTTGGACCCGGACTATCCGCCGCAGCGGTTGGCTTTCATGCTGGCCGACACGGCCGCGCGGGTGGTGGTCGGGCATCGGGATCTGCTCGACCAACTCCCGCTCGGCGACCGGCACGCCGTCACCCTGCCCGAGGCGACCGGTGCGGTGACCCCGACCGGTGCCGCCCCGGACCGGTCGGCGTGCGGCGGGGACGACGCCGCCTACGTCATCTACACCTCCGGCTCGACCGGCGACCCGAAGGGCGTGGTGGTGCCGCATCGCGGCATCACCCGCCTGGTGGGTGGAGCCGACTACGTCGAGCTGACCCCACGGACCGTCCTCGCCCAGCTCGCCAACGCCAGCTTCGACGCCATCACCTTCGAGGTGTGGGGCGCGCTCGCCAACGGCGGGCAGGTGGTGATCGTGCCCACCGAGACGGTGCTCTCCCCGCCGGGCCTCGCCGCCCTGCTGCGTACCCGGGCGGTGACCACGGTCTTCATCACCACCGCGTTGTTCAACGCCACCGTCAACACGGTGCCCGACGCCTTCGCCGGGGTGGACCAGCTCTACTTCGGCGGCGAGAGCCTCGACCCGGGGACGGTGGGCCGGGTCGTCGAGGGCGGACAGGGTCCGGCGCGGCTGCACAACATCTACGGCCCGACCGAGGTGACCACCTTCGCCACCTACACCCGTTTGACGGCGCGACCCACCAGCACCGGAGGCATCGGTACGGCGATCGCGAACACCTGGGCGTACGTGGTGGACGACGCGGGTCGCCTGGCCGGCGTCGGCATCCCCGGCGAACTGTGGCTGGGCGGCCCGGGAGTGGCCTGGGGGTACTGGGACCGGTCGGGGCTGACCGCCGACCGGTTCGTACCGGACGGCTTCTCCGGCGTGCCGGGTGCCCGGCTGTACCGGACCGGCGACGTGGTGTTCCGCCGGCCGGACGGGTCGCTGGAGTTCGTCGGCCGCGCCGACCACCAGGTGAAGGTCCGGGGTTTCCGGGTCGAGCTGGGCGAGGTCGAGTCGGCGCTGCTGGGGTATCCGGCGGTGGCGTCGGCGGTGGTGGTCGCGGCGCGGTCGGAGGGCGCGCCGGTACGCCTGGTCGGCTACGTGGAGCCGGTGGCGGGTGCCCCGGTCAGCGTGGCGGAGCTGCGGGAGTTCCTGGCCGAACGGCTGCCGGAGCACGCGGTGCCGTCGGCGTTCGTGGTGATGGACACGCTTCCGCTGACTCCGAACGGCAAGATCGACCGGGCGGCGCTGCCCGACCCGGACACCGACCAACGGGCCGACCAGGCCGCCTTCCGGGCGCCGGCCGACCCGCTCGAACAGATCATCGCCGAGGTCTGGGGCGAGGTGCTCGACGTCGCCGGGATCGGTCTCGACGACAACTTCTTCGGCCTCGGCGGGCACTCCCTGCACGCGGTGCAGGTCTGTGGCCGACTGGAACGCACGCTGCGTACCCCGGTCTCCGTGCGCCACCTCGTCGAACAACCCACCGTCGTCGACCTGGCCCGACGCCTGCGCGCCGAGGGACCCGACGCCGGCCGGCTCGACCGGATCGCCGCCGTCGTCATGCAGGTCCGCCGACTCAGCCCCACCGAACGCGCCGCACGACTCGGCACCGCGTCCGCAACGAAGGAGAACACTGGTGACGACCACTGATTCCGCCGGGTCGCTGGGGCCGACCGAGGACGACCTCATCGACCACCTGCTCGCGCAGGCGGGGATCACCGACACCGCCGCCCGTCCGGTCATCGCCGCGACCGGTGCGCCGACGGTGCTGTCGCCGGGCCAGGAACGCCTCTGGTTCCTCGACCGGTGGCGGCCGGGACTGCCGCTCTACAACGTGCCGGTCGCCTTCGCGCTGACCGGCGCGGTGGACCCCGACGCGCTGGGCGCCGCGGTGCAGCTCCTGGTCGACCGGCACGAGTCGCTGCGGACCGCCATCGACACCGAGCAGGGGCGGCCCCGGCTGCTCCGGGCCGAGGCGGGTACGCCGGTGTCGTGGCGCGTCGACGACCTGCGCGCCGCCGGGACGGGAGCCGAGGCGGCGGCGCGGGACGCGGCGCGTGCCGCCGTCGCCGAACCCTTCGACCTGTCGCGGGCACCACTGCTGCGCGCCGGGCTGATCCGGCACGCCGACGACGGGTGGCTGCTCTGGCTGTCGATCCACCACGTCGCCTGCGACGGGCAGTCGCTGGAGATCCTGCTCGGCGAACTCGCCGAGGCGTACCGGGCGCTGGTCGCCGGCACCCGCCCGCCGGCCCGGGACCGGTCCCTCGGCTACGGCGACTTCGCCGCCTGGCAGCGGGACCAGCTCACCGGTGACCGCCTGTCCGACGGCGTCGAGTGGTGGCGGCAGCAGCTCGACGACCTGCCGCCGGTGCTGGAACTGCCCGCCGACCGGGTCCGCCGCCCGGTGCAGAGCTACGCCGGGCACACCCGGCACGCCGAGCTGGCGCCCGACGTGGCCGACGCCGTCCGGGCACTGGCCCGGCAGCGCTCCAGCACCGTCTTCGACGTCCTCTTCGCCAGCTTCGCCCTGCTGCTCGGGCGCTGGTCGCGCCGCACCGACGTGGTGGTGGCCACGCCGGTCGCCGGTCGGCCGGTGCCGGAGGTGGACGACCTGGTCGGGTTCTTCGTCAACACCCTCGCGCTGCGGGTGGACACCTCCGGCGCACCGACCTTCGCCGACCTGGTCGGTCGGGTCCGGGCCGCCTCGGCCGACGCCCAGGACCACCAGGACGTGCCGTTCGCGGCCCTGGTGGAGGCGCTCGCGCCGGAACGGGAGCTGGCCTGGTCGCCGCTGGTGCAGGTGCAGTTCGTGCTGCAACGCCAGGACCCCACCGGATGGCGGCTCGGCGACGGCGTGAACGCCGCCCCGGTCGGCATCGACACCGGCACCGCCAAGTTCGACGTCACCCTGCTGGTCTACGACACCGGCGCCGACGGCATGCGGGTGGAGCTGGAGTACGCCACCGACCTCTTCGACGCCTCCACCATGGACCGCTTCGCCGCGCAGTGGTTCACGCTGGTGCAGCGGTTGGTCGCCGACGCGGACCGGTCCGTCGCCGAGGTCTGCGGCCTGCCGGAGCAGGAGCGCGACACGATCGAGGGCTGGTCGGGCATCACCCGGACCTTCCCCGTCGACGCGCCCATCGGCGACCTGGTCGCCCGGCACGCGCAGCAGCGCCCCGACCACGTCGCGGTGCTCGACGGCGAGACCCGCACCACGTACGCGGACCTGCTGGCCGCCGCCGACGCGGTGGCCGCCACCCTGCGCCGGGCCGGTGTCGGTCGGGGCGACATGGTGGGGGTGTGCTGCCGCCGCTCGACCGACCTGGTCGTCGGGATGCTCGGTGCGCTGCGGGCGGGGGCGGCCTACGTGCCGCTGGACCCCAACTACCCGGCCGACCGGCTCGACTTCATCGTGCGCGACAGCGGCCTGCGGGTCGTGGTGGCCCAGAGCGACGCGATCCCGGCCGACCTGACGCTGCCCGAGGACGTCCGCACCGTGGCGATCGAGCAGGCGGTACGCGTCGACACCGCCGACGCCCCGGACCTCGTCCCACCGGCGGTCGACGACCCCGCGTACCTCATCTACACCTCCGGATCGACCGGGCTGCCGAAGGCGGTCATGGTCTCGCACCGCAACGTGCTGCGGCTGTTCGCGGCCACCGAGGAGCAGTTCCACTTCGGCCCGCAGGACGTGTTCAGCCTCTTCCACTCCGCCTCGTTCGACGTCTCCGTCTTCGAGGCGTGGGGCGCGCTGACCCACGGCGCCACGCTGGCGGTGGTGCGCTACTGGGAGAGCCGCGACCCGGAGGCGTTCTACGAGTTGGTGGAGCGCGCCGGAGTCACCGTGCTCAGCCAGACGCCGGGGGCGTTCCGGCAGTTCGAGGCCGTCGACGAGCGGCGTCGGGCGGACCTGGCCGTCCGGGTGGTCATCTTCGCGGGCGAGGCGCTGGACCCCGACGCGGTGCGTCGCTGGTGGACCCGGCACCCGGAGACCAGCCCCGAGATGGTCAACATGTACGGCATCACCGAGACCACGGTGCACACCACGTACTGCCTGCTCACCGCCGATCTGCTGGCCGAGCGGCACAGCCCGATCGGGCGGCAGGTGGCCGACCTGAGCCTGCACGTGCTGGACGAGTACGGCCGTCCCGCCCCGATCGGCGTACCCGGTGAGCTCTATGTCGGCGGTGACGGCGTGGCGCACGGCTACTGGCGTCGGCCGGAGCTGACCGCGCAGCGTTTCGTCGCCGACCCGGTGGTCCCGGGCGGACGGCGCTACCGCAGCGGCGACCTGGCGACCTGGCGTCCCGACGGCACGCTGGAGTACCTGGGCCGCCTCGACCACCAGGTCAAGATCCGGGGCTTCCGGATCGAACCGGCCGAGGTCGAGGCCGCGCTGCTGGCCCACCCCGCGGTGAGCGCCTGCCTGGTGATCGCGCACGGCGAGGCGGGCACCGAACGTCGGCTCGTCGCCTACCTGGTCGCCGACGGCGACCTGACCGTTCCCGAGGTGCACGAGTTCCTCGAACCGACGCTGCCCAGCCACATGATCCCGTCGGTGGTGACGGTGCTCGACGCCTTCCCGCTGACCGCCAACGGCAAGATCGACCGGCGACGGCTGCCGGAGCCCGGCGTCGACCGCCCGGCGCTGGCCCGGGCGTACGTGGCGCCCCGCAACGAGACCGAGCAGGCTCTCGCCGAGATCTGGGCGACCGTGCTGGAACTCGACCAGGTCAGCGTCGAGGACAACTTCTTCCACCTCGGCGGCGACTCGATCCGCAGCGTCCAGGTGATCGGCCTGGCCCGCGCCAAGGGGCTCGACTTCTCGTTGCAGCAACTGTTCCAGCGCACCACCATCGCCGCGCTGGCCGGTGAGGTCACCACCGCGCAGGCGCCCGCCGCCGAGCGGCGGCCCTTCGCGCTGATCTCCGAGGCGGACCGGGAGCGGCTGCCCGAGGACGCGGTGGACGCGTACCCGATGGCGGTGCTCCAGGCCGGGATGATCTTCCACATGGAGGCCGACGAGGGACGTCGGCTGTACCAGAACGTCGACAGCTTCCACGTCCGCGCGCCGTTCGACGAGGCGTTGATCCGGCGGGCCGTCGGGCAGATCGTCGACCGGCACGACATCCTGCGGACCTCGTTCCACCTCAGCGAGTACAGCGAGATGCTCCAGGTGGTGCACCGCGAGGCGGACCTGCCGATCGAGGTGTACGACGTCCGCGAGCTGGACGAGCAGGAGCAGGACCGCCGCATCGTCGAGGTGATCGAGGGGCTGCGCGAGGTCCCGTTCGACCTGGCCCGGCCGCCGCTGTGGCGCTTCGTCTTCCACTGGCGCAGCGCGGAGTCCTTCGAGTGGACCCTGGTCGAGCACCACGCCATCCTCGACGGCTGGAGCCTGCACTCCTCGATCACCGAGATCCTGCAGCGCTATATGGAACTGATGCGCGACCCGTCGAGCAGCGCCGATCCGAAGCCCGCCTCGACCTACCGCGAGTTCGTCGAGGCCGAGCGGGAGGCGCTCGCCTCGACGGAGGAGCGGGAGTTCTGGTCGGCGCGGGTCCGGCAGGCCAACCGCCTCCGGCTGCCGCGCTGGCCGCAGGGCGCCGAGGTGGAGCCGCTGCCGGAGCCGGAGCCCGCCGCGGACGAGCAGCCGCTGCTGGAGTGGGAACTGCCGCCGGGACACTCCGACTTCTACCGCTGGCTGGAGACGAAGATCCCGGACGACCTCTGTGCCGGGTTGGAGCGGGTGGCCGCCGGTGTCGGCGTACCGCTGAAGAGCGTGCTGCTCGCCGCGCACATGCGGGTGCTGGCCCACCTGACCGGCAGCCGTGAGGTGTCCACCGGGATGGCCTTCAACGGCCGCCTGGAGGTGCTCGACGGCACCGAGTCGCGGGGCCTGTTCCTCAACTCGTTGCCGGTCACCGCGACCGTGGCCGGTGGCACCTGGGCGGACCTGATCCGGGCGATGCTCGACGAGGAGAACGAGCTGCTGCCGCACCGCCGCTTCCCGATGGCGGAGATCCAGCGCCTGGCCGGCGGGGAGTCGCTCTACGAGTCGCACTTCGTCTACAACCACTTCCACGTCATGCGGGGCCTGGCCGACCGGGACGTCCGGATCGTCGATCCGAAGATCAACTCCTTCACCACCATGCGGGTCGAGCCGACCAACTACCCGTTCGTCTGCGGCTTCCTACGTGACCCGGGCGCCAGCGGGCTGCTGATGGGGCTCGACTACCACACCACCGAGTTCTCGCCGGAGCAGATCCGGCGCGTACGCGGCTACTACCTGGCCGCGCTGCGCTCCATCGCGGCCGACCCGGACCGCTCGTTGGTCGAGGTGGACCTCACCTCGCCCGCCGAACGCGCCCAGGTCGACGGGTGGAACCGGACCGGGCGGGAGCAGTCCCCGGAGCTGACCGTGGACGCGCTGGTGGCCGGCTGGGCGCAGGCGACGCCGGATGCCGTCGCGGTGGTCGACGGCGAGGTGTCGGTGTCGTACGCGTCGCTGCTGGCCCGCGCGGACGCGCTGGCGGCGCGCTTGACGGAGTCCGGCGTGGGCCGGGGTTCGTTGGTCGGCCTGTGCTGCCGGCGCTCCGCCGACCTCGTGGTGGGGATGCTCGGCGTGCTGCGGGCCGGTGGCGCGTACGTGCCGCTGGACCCGGACTACCCGGCGCAGCGGTTGGAGTTCATGCTGACCGACACCGACGTGCGGGTGGTGGTGGGGCACCGGGACCTGCTCGACCAGCTCCCGCTGACCGGCCGCGAGACCGTCGACATCACCGACGTGCCGCCGCTGCCCGACGGCCGGGGGACGCCGACCGTGGCCGGCACCGTCACCGAGGACGCCGCGTCGCTCATCTACACCTCCGGTTCGACCGGTCGGCCCAAGGGCGCGGTCGTGCCGCACCGTGGCATCGTCCGCCTGGTCCGCGACACCGACCTGATCCGGCCCGAGGAACTGCGCGCCGTCGGCCAGGTCTCCAACGCCTCCTTCGACCCGCTGCTGTTCGAGGTCTGGGGGCCGCTGCTCAACGGCGGCCGGGTGGTGGTGGTCCCCACCGACGTGGCGCTCTCGCCGCCGCGCTTCGTCGAACTGCTGCGCCGGGAGAACGTCAGCGCCGTCGCGATCGTCACCGCGTTGTTCAACTCCACGGTCAACGAGATCCCGGACGCCTTCACCACGCTCCAGCAGGTCTACATCGGCGGTGAGCGGATCAACCTCGGCGCGATCGACGCCGCGGTGCGGGCGGGCGGTGCCCGGATGAACAACATCTACGGCCCGACCGAGGTCACCAGCATCTCGACCTGCAACCCGCTGCCCGAGGTCCCGGCCAGCTCCGGCGCGATCGGTGCGGCGATCACCAACACCACCACGTACGTGGTGGACGAGTGGGGCCGTCCGGTCGGCGTGGGGGTTCCCGGCGAGCTGTGGCTGGGCGGCCCCGGTGTCGCCTGGTGCTACTGGAACCGGCCGGGGCTGACCGCCGACCGGTTCGTGCCGGACGCCTTCTCCGGTGTGCCCGGTGCCCGGCTCTACCGGACCGGGGACGTGGTCTCCTGGCGTGCCGACGGGACGTTGGAGTTCGTCGGCCGCGCCGACCACCAGGTCAAGGTCCGGGGTTTCCGGGTCGAGCTGGGTGAGGTCGAGGCGGTGCTGGTGGCGCACCCGACGGTGGCCTCCGGGGTGGTGCTGGCGCTGCGGTCCGGCACCGGCCCGGTGCGCCTGGTCGGCTACGTCGAGCCGGCGGCCGGCACGTCCGTGGACGTGGCCGGGCTGCGCGCGTTCATGGCCGAGCGCCTGCCGGAGTACGAGGTGCCGTCCGCGTTCGTGGTGATGGGCACGCTGCCGCTCACCCCGAACGGGAAGATCGACCGGGCGGTGCTGCCGGAGCCCGACCCCGAGCGGCCGGAGGCCGCAGGTGCGCACGTTGCCCCGCGCGACGCCCTGGAACGGGAGGTCGCCGCCGTCTGGGCCGACATCCTCGGCGTCGAGCGGGTCGGCATCGGCGACAACTTCTTCGCCCTCGGCGGGCACTCGCTCCAGGCCGTGCAGGTGGCGTTCCGCATCCGCACCACGTTCGGGGTGGACCTGGAACTGCGCCGGATCCTCGAAGCGCCGTACGTCGAGGACCTGGCCAAGGCCATCAACGAGGCGCTCGGCGAACAGGACGACCTCCTCGCCGAGGCGCTGGAGAGCGTCGAGTCGATGTCCGACGAGGACGTCCGGGCGCTCCTGGCGAACTCCTAGCCGGCCACCGACGGCCCAGTTCCGAAGGGACCTCCATGTCTGACACCCTCGCCGAGCGGCTCGCCCAGCTCTCCCCGGAGCGACGCCGGCTGCTGCTGGAGCGGCTCGGCCGCGGCGACGCCCGTCCCACCGGGATTCCGCGTGCCCCGCGCGACGAGGCCCTGCCGCTGTCGTTCGCCCAGGAACGGCTCTACTTCCTGTGGCGGCTGGCGCCGGCCTCGGCGGCGTACCACGCGCCGGTGGCGGTGCGGCTGACGGGGCGGGTGGACGTGGCGGCGCTGGGCACCGCGCTGTCGGCGGTGGTGGCTCGGCACGAGGTGCTGCGGACCCGGTACGTCGACGGGGCGCAGGGCCCGGAGCAGGTGGTCGAGGCGGCGGCCCCGGTGCCGCTGCCGGTGGTGGACGTACCGGCCGGGGCCGGGGCGCAGGCGGCGCTGCGGGAGCTGATCGACGCCGAGACGCTGCGGCCGTTCGACCTGGCCGAGGGGCCGGTGCTGCGGGCCACGCTGTTCCGGCGGTCACCCGAGGAACACGTACTGCTGCTGGTGATGCACCACATCGCCTGCGACGGGTGGTCCCTGCCGATCATGTGGCGGGAGCTGTCCACGGTCTACCGGGACGGCGCGGCGGCGGCCCAGCGGCTGCCCGCGCTACCGGTGCAGGTCGCCGACGTCGCCTGGTGGCAGCGACGCCGCCAGGCCGACGGCGGGTACGAGCCCGGCCTGCGGCACTGGCAGGAGCAACTGACCGACGTTCCGGTGCTGGACCTGCCGGTCGCCCGGCCCCGCCCGACCACCCCCACCTTCGCCGGTGACCGGGTGCCGGTCCGGCTGCCCGTTGCGGTCGCCGACGGGCTGCGGGAACTCGGCCGGTCCACCGGCTGCACCCCGTTCGTCGTGCTGCTCGCCGCCTTCCAGGTGCTGCTGTCCCGGCTCTCCGGCCAGCCGGACATCGCCGTCGGCACGCCGGTCGCCGGCCGGGACTCCGACGCCGTCGCCGGGCTGGTCGGCTTCTTCGCCAACACCGTCGTGCTCCGCGGTGACCTCTCCGGCAACCCCACCTTCACCGAGCTGCTCGGCCGCGTCCGGAGCGTCGTGCTCGACGGACTGGCCCACCAGGACGTGCCGTTCGACCAGGTCGTCGAGCGGATCAACCCGGCCCGGGACGCCAGCGCCACCCCGCTGTTCCAGGTCATGTTCACCACCGACGGCGACGCGGCCGGCGCCAACGACGCCTGGGACCTGGGCGACGTCGACGTCGAGCCGTACTCGGGGGCGGCCCAGGGCGCGCAGGTCGACCTCACGCTCGGCCTGCGGGACGGTCCCGAGGGGCTGACCGGTGAACTCGAGTACAGCGTGGACCTCTTCGACGCCGACGCCGCCGAGCGGATCGTGGAGCACCTGGAACAGTTGCTCACCGGCATCGCCGAGGCACCGGACCGCCCGATCGGCGACTACCGCCTCTCCACCAGCCACGAGCGCCGTCTGGTGCGGGACTGGAACAGCACCCGGCTCAGCTACTCGCCGTCGATCTCCGTGGAGCAGCACTTCGAGGCGTACGCGGACGCCACCCCGGACGCACCCGCGCTGGTCTGGGACGGACGGACGCTCGACTACGGCACCGTCGAGGACCGCGCGAACCGGATCGCGAACCTGCTGCGCGGGCTCGGTGTCGGCATCGACGACCGGGTGGCGATCTGTGTCGGACGCGGCCACGACACCGTGGTCGCGCCGCTGGCCGTGCTCAAGGCCGACGCCGCGTTCATGCCGGTGGACCCGGAGCAGCCGGCGGCCCGCATCGCCGTGCTGCTCGACGACGCCGCGCCGACGGTGGTGCTCTGTGACGCCAGCACCGCAGCCGACCTGCCCACCGGTCCGTGGCGGCAGGTCCGGCTCGACGACCCGGCCACGCTCGCCGACGTGTCGGCCGCCCGTCCGCCGCGTACCGCCCCGCCGTCCGCCCTCGCGTACGTGATCTACACCTCCGGTTCGACCGGTACGCCGAAGGGCGTGATGGTCACCCGGGGCGGCACGGCGAACCTGCGCGCGGCCTGGACCACCTGGGACCCGGGACCGCTGCGCCGCTGGATGACGATCGCCAGCTCCGCCTTTGACGTCTTCGTCGGTGACGTCGTCCGTAGCCTGGCCTTCGGTAGCTGTCTGGTGCTCGGCCCCCGCTCGCTGGCCCGTGACCCGCAGGCGCTGGTGGGCGAGTTGGCGGCGGAGCGCGTCGACGCCTTCGACACGGTGCCCGCCGTGCTGACCGCCGTCACCGCGCACCTGACCGAGAGCGGCCGGCGGCTGCCCGACCTCAAGCTGCTGATGGTCGGCGCGGACAGCTTCGCGATCAGCGACTACGCCGCCGCGCTGGAGGTGCTGCCGCCCGGGGTGCGGATCGTCAACGCCTGGGGTGCCACCGAGACGTCGATCGACAGCACCATGTTCGCGGCCCGGCCCGGCGTGAGCACCGCCTCCGGCATCGTGCCGGTGGGTTCCCCGGTGGCCAACACCGCCGTGTACGTGCTCGACGAGCGGCTGCGTCCGGTCCCGATCGGAGTGGTCGGTGACCTGTACGTCGGCGGCCACGGGGTGACCCGGGGCTACCTCAACCGGCCCGGCCTCACCGCCGACCGGTTCCTGCCCGACCCGTACGGCAGCGACAGCGGCAGTCGGCTCTACCGCACCGGTGACCGGGGCCGGTGGCTCGCCGACGGGGCCGTCGAGTTCATCGGCCGCAGCGACGACCAGGTGCAGATCCGGGGTCACCGGGTCGAGCCGGGCGAGATCGAGGCGGTGCTGCGCGGGCACCACGCGGTCAGCGAGGCGTGCGTGGTGGCGGTCCGGGACGGGGTCTCCCACCACCGGCTGGTGGCGTACGTGGTGGCCGCGACCGGCACCGCGCCCACCGGCGGCGACCTCCGCGCGTACCTGGACGAGCGCCTGCCGGCGCAGTTGCGGGTCTCGGCGTTCGTGCCGATCGACCGGCTGCCCCGCACGCTCAGCGGCAAGGTGGACAAGTCCCGGCTGCCGGCGGTCACGCCCGAGGACGGCACGGTGGACCGGGTCGCCCCGCGCGACGAGACCGAACGGGCCGTGGCGCAGGTGTGGCAGCAGGTGCTGGGCCGGACCGACCCGATCGGCGTGCACGACGACTTCTTCGAGATCGGCGGGCACTCGCTGCTGGCCACCCGGGTCGTCTTCGGCCTGCGTCAGGCGCTCGGGATCGAGCTGCCGGTGCAGGCGGTGTTCGACGCCCCCACGGTCGCCTCGATGGCCGCCCGGCTCGCCACCACCGTGCACATCGCCGGCCCGGCCCCGATACCGGTGCCCCGCCTCTCCGACGGGATGCCGCTGTCGTACGCGCAGGAGCGGCTCTACTTCCTCTGGCAGTACGCGCCGGAGTCACCGGCGTACAACATGCCGGTCGCGGTGCGGCTGCACGGCGCGCTCGACGTGGACGCCCTGGCCGGCGCGCTCGGTGACGTGGTCGCCCGGCACGAGATCCTGCGGACCCACTACGTCGCCACCGACGACGGCCCGGTGCAGGTGGTCGACGCGCCGTACCCGGTCGAGCTGCCCGTGGTCACGGTCACCGGCCTCGCCGACGACCTGATCACCCGGGTCCTGCACGACGAGTGGGCCCGCCCGTTCGACCTGGGCAGCGGCCCGGTGCTGCGCGGTTTCCTGCTGCGGGTCGGCGAGCACGACCACGTGCTGCTGGTGGTGCTGCACCACATCGCCTACGACGGCTGGTCCCACCAGGTCGTGTGGCGCGAGGTGACCGAGTGCTACCGGGCCCGGCGGGCCGGCAGCGCGCCCGACCTCGACCCGGTGACCCTGCACTACGCCGACTTCGCCTGGTGGCAGCGGGAGCGGCGGGACAGCGGCCGGTACGAGGAGGCGCTCGACTACTGGCAGGGGCAACTCGCCGACCTGCCGGTGCTGCGACTGCCGCTGGACCGGCCGCGCCCGGCGACGCCCAGCTTCGCCGCCGACCGGGTCCGGCTGGAGGTGCCGGCCGAGACCGTCCGGCGGCTGCGCGACCTCTCCGCGGCACGCGGCGTCACGCCGTTCATGGTGCTGCTGGCCGCCTTCCAGGTGCTCCTGGCGCGGGTGAGCGGCCAGCGCGACATCGCCGTCGGCACCCCGGTCACCGGCCGTGACCACCCCGAACTCGCCGACGTGGTCGGCTTCCTGGTCAACAGCGTGGTGGTCCGCACCGAGCTCGGCGACGGCCCGCACGGCCCGACCTTCGCCGAACTGCTGGAGCGGGTACGCGGCACGGTGCTCGGCGCGCTCAGCCACGCCGAGGTGCCCTTCGACCAGGTGGTGGAGCGGCTCAACCCGGTCCGGGACCAGAGCATGTCGCCGCTGTTCCAGGTGATGTTCACGCTGGCCGGGGCCGAGGACGAGCCCACCGGCCTGGCCGACGTCGAGGTGCGGACGCAGGATCTCGCGCTCTCGTCGCTCCAGTTCGACCTGGCGCTGATGATGCACCTGGTCGACGACCGGCTCACCGGTGAGGTCTACTTCGCCACCGACCTGTTCGACCACACCACCGTGGAGCTGCTGGCCGACCGGCTGGTCCGGCTGGTGGGCAACCTGGTGGCGGAGCCGACGGCACCGGTCTGTGCGGTGGAGATCCTGGCCGAGCGGGAACGGCGGGAACTGCTCACCACCTGGGCGGGCAGTGCCGGTGCGGTGTCCGCCCTGACCCTGCCGGAACTGTTCGAGGCGCAGGTCGCGGCCACCCCGTCGGCCCCCGCCGTCGAGGCGGACGGGCGCACGCTGCGCTACACCGAACTCAACGAGCGGGCCAACCGCCTGGCCCGTACCCTCGTCGCCCGGGGCGTCGGCCCGGAGCGGACGGTCGCGCTCGCGTTGCCCCGCTCGATCGACCTGATCGTCGCCATCGTCGCGGTCGCCAAGACCGGTGCGGCCTACCTGGCGGTGGACCTCACGTATCCCGCCGAGCGGCTCGCCTTCCTGCTCGACGACAGCGCGCCCACGGTGGTGCTCACCACCCGGGCGGGGCTGGCCGTGCCACCGGTGGCGGCGGCGTCCACCGCGGTGGTGCTGGAGGAGATCGACCTGGCGGCGGCCTCTCCGGCGAACCTCTCCGACACCGACCGGCTCGGCCCGCTGCGGGTTGCCGACCCGGCGTACCTCATCTACACCTCGGGCTCCACCGGCGTGCCCAAGGGCGTCGAGGTGACCCACGCCGGTCTGGCCGGGCTGCTGGCCAACCAGATCGTCCGGCACGACGCCCGGCCCGGCGCGCGAGTGTCGCAGCTGGTGTCGCCGAGCTTCGACGTGATGGTGGCGGAGGTGTCGATGGCGCTGCTGGCCGGCGGCTGCCTCGTGGTGTCGCCGACCACCGTGGCCGGCGAGGAACTCCACGCCTACCTGGCCGAGCACCGGATCAGCCACGCGCACATCCCGCCGTCGGTGCTGGCCACCGTCCCGCAACGGGAACTGCCGCACCTGAGAGCGATCATCACGGGCGGCGAGGGCTGCCCGCCCGACGTGGCCGCGTACTGGTCGACGGGCCGTCGCATGGTCATCGCCTACGGGCCGACCGAGGCGACCATCGACGTCAGCTCCCGGGTGTACGAGGCCGACGGCCCGCCCGACCCGCAGTCGGTCCGCTCCGACATCGGTCGCCCCATCTCGGGTGCCCGGGTCTACGTGCTGGACGAGGGGCTGCGGCTGGTGGCGCCCGGGGCGGCCGGCGAACTGTACGTGGCCGGTCCCGGGCTGGCCCGTGGCTACCGGGGACGGCCCGGCCTGACCGCCTCGCGGTTCGTCGCCGATCCGTACGGACCGGCCGGATCGCGTATGTACCGCACCGGTGACCTGGTGCGGTGGCGGCCCGACGGCGGGTTGAGCTTCCTCGGCCGCGCCGACGAGCAGGTCAAGGTCCGCGGGTTCCGGGTCGAGCTGGGTGAGATCGAGGCGGTGCTGGCGGCGGGCCCCGGAGTGGGCCAGGTCGCGGTGGTGGTCCGCGAGGACCGCCCCGGCGACCAGCGGCTGGTGGGTTACGTCTGTGCGGCGGACGGTGCCCGGGTCGACGTGGAGGAGCTGCGGGCCTCGGCGGCCGAGCGGCTGCCCGGTTTCATGGTGCCGTCGGCGATCGTGAAGCTGTCGGCGCTGCCGCTGACGCCGAACGGCAAGCTGGACCGGGCCGCGTTGCCGGCACCGACCCGTGGCGCCGGTGGCGGCCGCCGGCCGGTCGGTCCCCGCGAGTCGGTGCTGTGCGGGCTCTTCGCCGAGGTGCTCGGCGTCGACCGGGTCGGCGTCGACGACGGCTTCTTCGACCTGGGCGGGCACTCGCTGCTGGCCACCCGCCTGGTCTCCCGGGTGCGGTCGGTGCTGGGGGTGGAGCTGACCATCCGGGCGTTGTTCGAGAACCCGACCGTGGCCGCGCTCGCCAAGGCGATCGACCCCACGGTGACGGCCCGACCGGCGGTCCGCCCGGTGCCGCGCGGCGAGCGGATCCCGCTCTCCTTCGGCCAGCAGCGCCTCTGGTTCCTGGACCGGATGGACGGCACCGACACCGGTGCCCGCAACACGCCGATCGCGTTGCGGCTGGCCGGTTCGCTCGACGCCGACGCGCTCGCCGCCGCCGTCGCCGACCTGGTGGCGCGGCACGAGCCGCTGCGCACCGTGTTCGGCGAGGAGGGCGGGGTGCCGTTCCAGACGGTCCTGCCGCCGACCCGGCCGCCGATGCCGGTGCGGGACATCACCGAGGCGGACCTCGCCGACGCGCTGGCCTCGGCCACCGCGCAGGGTTTCGACCTCGCCGCGCAGATCCCGCTGCGGGCGCAGCTGTTCCGGATCGACCCGGAACTGCACGTGCTGCTGCTGGTCATGCACCACATCGCGGTCGACGGGGCGTCGCTCGCCCCGCTGAGCCGGGATCTGGCCGACGCCTACTCGCTGCGCCGGCAGGGCAGGGCCCCGCAGTGGTCGCCGCTGCCGGTGCAGTACGCCGACTACGCGGTCTGGCAGCGGGAGATCCTCGGCGACGACGGCGACCGGGACAGCGAGGTCAACCGGCAGCTCGACTACTGGCGGGCCAACCTGGCCGGTGCGCCGGAGGAACTGTCGCTGCCCACCGACCGGGCCCGCCCGCCGGTGGCCAGCTACGCGGGGGACACCGTCGCCCTGCGGCTCGACTCCGACCAGCACGACGGGCTGCTGCGCCTGGCCCGCGACCGGCGACTGAGCCTGTTCATGGTGGTGCAGGCCGGGCTCGCCGCGCTGCTGTCCCGGATGGGCGCGGGCACCGACATCCCGATCGGCACCCCGTCGGCGGGCCGGGGTGACCCGGCGCTGGAGGCGATGGTCGGCTACTTCGTCAACACGCTGGTGTTGCGCACCGACGTCGGCGGCGACCCGAGCTTCGCCGAGCTGCTCGACCGGGTACGTGACACCGACCTGGCCGCCTACGACCACCAGGACGTGCCCTTCGAGCGTGTCGTGGAGGCGGTCAGCCCGACCCGTTCGCTGGCCCGGTTCCCGCTGTTCCAGGTGCTGCTGGCCTTCCAGAACAACGCCTCGGCCGCGTTCGACTTCGCCGGGTTGCAGGTCAGCCACGAGGCGGTCCGGCACGGGGTGTCCGAGTACGACCTGACGCTCGACGTGTTCGAGGACTACGGTCCGGACGGCTCTCCGGCGGGCCTGCGCGGCTACCTGGAGTACTCGACCGACCTGTTCGACGAGCCGTCGGTGGCGGCCCTGGCCGAGCGCCTGGTGCGGCTGCTCTCCGCCGCGGCGACCGACCCGCACCTGCCGGTCAGCGAGCTGGAGGTGATGTCGGCGCAGGAACGTCAGGCGCTCACCGTGGACTGGATGGGCCCGAGTCGGCCCGCGCCGCCGGTGCGGCTGATCGACCTGCTCGCCGAGCAGGTGGCCGCCACCGGTGACGAGGTGGCGGTGGTCCACGACGACACCCGGATGACCTTCGCCGAGCTGGACGGGCGGGCCAACCGGCTGGCCCGGTTGCTGGTCGACCGGGGGGTCGGCCCGGAGCGGGTGGTCGCGCTGGCCGTACCGAGGTCGGCGGAGATGGTCGTGGCGCTGTTCGCGGTACTCAAGGCCGGTGGCGCGTACCTGCCGCTGGACCTGGAGCATCCGGCGGACCGGCTGGCGTTCATGCTGGCCGACGCCGCGCCGGTGGTGGTGCTCGGCACCGCCGCCGGGCTCGCGGCGCTGCCCCCGCTGACCACCCCCGTGGTCCGGCTCGACGACGAGGCGGTCCGCACCGAGCTGGCCGCGCTCTCCGACGCGGAGCTGGCCGACCCGGAACGCCTTGCGCCGCTGCGGCCTGAGAACCCCGCGTACGTCATCTACACCTCCGGGTCGACGGGTCGGCCGAAGGCCGTCGTGATCGAACACCGGGGCATGGTCAACCTGTACTGGAGCCACCGCACCACGTTCTTCCGGCCCGAGGTGGCGGCGGCCGGCGGCGGCCGGTTGCGGATCGGCTTCACCGCGCCGCTGACGTTCGACACCTCGTGGGACTCGCTGCTCTGGATGCTCGACGGGCACGAGCTGCACGTCATCAACGACTTCGTGCGCCGCGACGCGGAGGCCTTCGTCGACTACATCGACCGGCAGCGCATCGGGTTCGTGGACCTGACGCCGTCGTTCATGCAGCAGCTCGTCGCGGCCGGCATGTTCGCCGACGGCCGGCACCACCCGACCGTGCTGATGGTCGGCGGCGAGGCCGTCACCGAGACGCTGTGGAACGCGATGCGGGCCACCCCGGACACCGCCAGCTACAACTTCTACGGCCAGACCGAGTGCTCGAACGACACCGCGTCGTACCGGGTCTCCGACGGGGACGTGCCGCTGATCGGCAAGCCGATCCTCAACTCCCGGCTGTACGTGCTGGACGAGGCGCTGCGGATGGTGGCACCCGGCGCCGCCGGTGAGCTGTACGTGGCCGGTGCCGGCCTGGGCCGGGGCTACTGGGGACGCGCCGGACTCACCGCGACCCGGTTCGTCGCCGACCCGTTCGGCCCGCCCGGATCGCGCATGTACCGCACCGGCGACGTGGTGCGCTGGGGGCTGGACGGCAACCTGAGCTTCGTCGGCCGCGCCGACGACCAGGTGAAGGTCCGCGGGTTCCGGGTGGAGCTCGGCGAGATCGAGGCCGTCCTGGCCGCCGACCCCGCCGTCGGACAGGTCGCCGTGGTGGTACGCGAGGACCGCCCCGGCGACCAGCGACTGGTCGGGTACGTCTGCCCGGTCGCCGGTGGCCAGGTCGACCTGGCCGCCCTGCGGGCGCAGGCCGGCGAACAACTCCCCGGCTTCATGGTGCCCTCGGCGCTGGTGCCGATGGACTCGCTGCCGCTGACTCCCAACGGCAAGCTGGACCGCACGGCGCTGCCCGTCCCGGAGTCGACCGGCGGCTCCGGTGGCCGGGGACCGGTGGGCCCCCGCGAGACGGTGCTCTGCGGCCTGTTCGCCGAGGTGCTGGGCCTGGACACGGTCGGTGTCGACGACGGCTTCTTCGACCTGGGCGGTCACTCGCTGCTGGCGACCCGCCTGGTCTCCCGGGTGCGGGCCGCGCTGGGCGTGGAGCTGACCATCCGGGCGCTGTTCGAGAACCCGACCGTGGCCAGCCTCGCGTCGGCCGTCGAGTCCGGGGTGGCCGCCGACCCGTTC
The DNA here is from genome assembly GCF_013364215.1 of Verrucosispora sp. NA02020. Classification (NCBI taxonomy): domain Bacteria; kingdom Bacillati; phylum Actinomycetota; class Actinomycetes; order Micromonosporales; family Micromonosporaceae; genus Micromonospora; species Verrucosispora sp. NA02020. Next base: position 1,451,972 of record NZ_CP054923.1, read on the forward strand.
GACGTGCTGATGCCGATGCGCGTGCACGGCGACGGCGCGCCGCTGTTCTGCGTACACCCGGTCGGTGGTCTGAGCTGGTGCTACTCGGGGCTGCTCCGGCAGTCGGGCATCGACCGGCCGATCTACGGGTTGCAGGCGCGCGGCGCGGACGGCGGTGAGGTGCTGGCCGGCAGCGTCGAGGAGATGGCCGCCGACTACCTCGCCGAGATCCGGCGGATCCAGCCGCACGGCCCCTACCACCTGCTCGGCTGGTCCTTCGGTGGTCTGGTCGCGCACGCCATGGCCACCCGCCTGCAGGCCGACGGGGAGCAGGTCGCGGTGCTCACGCTGATCGACAGCTACCCGGCGATGGACGTGGAGGACGTCCGGGTGGAGACCGCGGCCGAGGCCCGGGCGCTGCTCTTCGACGCCCTCGGCCGGCCGGGTGCGGCCACCGACCGGGACGCGACGACCGGGGACCCGGAGGACGGGGAGCGGCCCGATCCGGGCGACGAACTGCTCGACGCGAAGACCGTGGAGGCGCTGACCGGGGTGGTGCTCAACAACGCCCGCCTGATGGACGCGTTCACGCCCGAACGCTTCCACGGCGACGTGCAGTTGTTCGTGGCCACCCGGACCTGGGACGACCGCCTCGACCCGGCCACGGTCTGGCAGGCGTACGTCGACGGCCGCGTCGACGTGCTGCCGGTCGACGACGAGCACGACCGGATGACGCAGGCTCCGGCACTGGACACCATCGGCCCGGCGTTGGCCGACCGGTTGCGGCACGCCCGTGACCACGAGATCCCCACGGCATGAGAGGAACCACCGATGACGCAGCCGGATGACGTCCGTTTCAAGGTCGTGGTCAACCACGAGGAGCAGTACTCGGTGTGGTGGTCGGACCGGCCCAACCCGCCGGGCTGGCAGGACGAGGGCACCGACGGCACCCGTCAGGAGTGCCTCGACCACATCGACCGGGTGTGGAAGGACATGCGGCCGCGCAGCGTGCGGACCGTTCGGGAAGCGATCCAGGGAGCGCAGGCATGATGATCCGCGACGTTGTCATCGTCGGTGGCGGGACCGCCGGCTGGATGACCGCCACCTACCTCAAGACCGCCTTCCAGGACCGGATCTCGGTCACCCTCGTGGAGTCGGCGGCGGTCGGCACGATCGGCGTCGGCGAGGCGACGTTCAGCACCATCCGGCACTTCTTCGACTACCTGGGGCTGGACGAGCGGGAGTGGATGCCGCAGTGCAGCGGCTCCTACAAGCTGGCCATCAAGTACGACAACTGGCGCGGCGACGGCAGCCACTTCTTCCACCCGTTCGAGCGGCTGCGGACCTCCGACGGGTTCACCGCGGCGGAGTGGAACCTGGCCCTCGGCGACCCGACCGAGAGCTTCGACCGGGGCTCGTTCATCACGCCGTACCTCTGCGAGGCGCAGCGCTCCCCGCGCATGCTCGACGGCAGCCTGTTCACCGCGAGCCTCGACGGTGAGCTGGGCCGCTCCACCCTGGACGAGCAGCGGGCGCAGTTCCCGTACGCCTACCACTTCGACGCCGCGCTGATGGCCCGCTACCTGACCAAGCTCGGTGTCGCGCAGGGCGTCCGGCACGTCGTCGACGACGTGGTGGGTGTCGGGCAGGACGAGCGCGGCTGGATCACCCACGTCTCCACCCGCGACCAGGGCGACGTCACCGGTGACCTCTTCGTCGACTGCACCGGCTTCCGGGGCCTGCTGATCAACCAGACGTTGAAGGAGAAGTTCGTCTCCTTCACCGACGTGCTGCCGAACAACCGCGCGGTGGCGCTGCGGGTGCCCCGCGACATGGCGGAGCACGGGATCGCCCCCTACACCAGGGCCACCGCCAAGGACGCCGGCTGGATCTGGACCATCCCGCTGTACGGCCGGATCGGCACCGGCTACGTCTACTCCGACGAGTTCTGCGAGCCGGAGGAGGCGGAGCGCACGCTGCGCGAGTTCGCCGCGCCCGGTCAGGACGACCTGCAGGCCAACCACATCCGGATGCGGATCGGTCGCAACGAGCGGTCCTGGGTGAACAACTGCGTCGCGGTCGGCCTCTCCAGCGGTTTCGTCGAGCCGCTGGAGTCCACCGGCATCTTCTTCATCCAGCACGCCATCGAGCAGTTGGTGAAGCACTTCCCGGACAACACCTGGGACGAGACGCTCATCCGTGGCTACAACGACAAGGTCGCGCGGGTGATCGACGGGGTCAAGGAGTTCCTGGTCCTGCACTACGTCGCCTCGCCCCGGCAGGACACCGACTACTGGCGGGAGACCAAGGTCCGGGCGATTCCGGACGGGCTGGCCGAGCGCCTGGAGACCGCGGCCGTGCGGCTGCTCGACGAGAGCACCATCTACCCGTACTACCACGGGTTCGAGGTCTACTCGTGGATCACGATCTGCCTCGGGATGGGTCTCGCCCCGAAGAGTCCCCGGCCGGCGCTGGCGCACATCGACCCCACCCGCGCGTCGGCCGAGCTGGCCGCGATCCGGGCCGACGCGGAGCGGCTGGTGAGCACCCTGCCGAGCGCGTACGAGTACCTGAGCACCATCCAACCGGCGGCGGAGGGGTGATGACGGTCGTACCGATGCGTCCCGGGTCCGAGCCGTCGCTGGCCGACGGCTGCCGGACCTTCATGAGCGGTTTCCCGACCGGCGTGGCGGTGGTGACCAGTGTGGACGGCGAGGGGGCGCCGTGGGGGCTGACCTGCTCGTCGCTGATGAGCGTCACGCTGGAGCCGCCGACGCTGCTGGTCAGCCTCAAGGTGGGCAGCCGCACGCTGGCCGCCATCGAGGACCGGGGGAGGTTCGGGGTCAACCTGCTGCACGCCGGGGGCCAGCGGGCCGCCGAGGTCTTCGCCACCGGTCAGGCGGACCGCTTCCACCAGGTGAGGTGGCAGCCCCGAGGCGACGACCGGTTGCCGTGGCTGGTGGAGGACGCCTGCGGGTTCGCCGCCTGCGCCCTCTCCGACGTCCGGGTCGTCGGTGACCACGCGCTGGTGGTGGGCCAGGTCTCCGACGTCCAGTACACCGCCGACACCCCGCTGCTGTACGGGTTGCGCCAGTACTCGCGCTGGCAGCCCTCGATCGTGGAAGGGTCCACGTGCGCCAGCTAGTCCTCGTCAACATGCCCTTCGCCGACCGGCGTCGACCGTCGTTCGCGCTCAGTCAGCTCTCCGCGTTGGTCCGCCGGGACTTCCCGGACGACTTCGACGTGCGGGTCTGCTACCTCAACCACGACTTCGTCCGCTACTTCGGCGCGCAGGAGTACGACGCCATCGCCGGGGACATGGACTTCCACGTCGCCGGGGTGGGGGACTGGATGTTCCGGCAGCTCGCCTTCCCGGAGCTGCCGGACAACGTGGACGAGTACTTCAGCCGCTACTTCACCGGCCCGGCAAAGGCCGACCTGCGGCGTACCGTGCTGCGCCGGCGCGAGGGTCTCAAGGACTTCCTCCGTGGCATGGTGGAGAAGTACCGCCTCGACGAGGCGGACCTGCTCGGCTTCAGCTCGATGTTCACGCAGAACCTGCCCAGCCTCGCGGCGGCCCGGATGGTCAAGGACCGCAACCCGGCGGTGACCACGCTGATCGGCGGCGCCAACTGCGAGGCGCCGATGGGCGCGGCGTTGGCGCAGAACTGCCCGCAGCTCGACTTCGTCTTCTCCGGCCCGGCGCTGGTCACGTTCCCCGAGTTCCTGCGCAGCGTGCTCGACGACGACCTGGAGCGGGCGCACCGGATCCGTGGGGTCGTCACCCGGCGGAACCAGATGGAGAGCCGCTACCGCAAGGGGATCGGCCCCAACGCCGACATCGACGACTACTTCGACCCCGACTACACCGAGTTCCGCGAGTCGTTCGACCAGATGGTGCAGCTACCGGCCGCCGCGGCGGAGCCGATGCTGTTCTTCGAGACCTCGCGGGGCTGCTGGTGGGGGGAGCGGGCACACTGCACGTTCTGCGGCCTCAACGGTCAGACCATGGCCTACCGGGCGATGCGACCGGAGAACGCGCTCAAGCAGTTCGACTGGCTCTTCTCGCACGCGCCGTGGGCGAAGAAGTACTGCTGCACGGACAACATCATGCCGATGGACTACCTCACCGACGTGTTCCCGAAGCTCGATCCGCCCGAGGGCATCTCGATCTTCTACGAGGTGAAGGTCGGCCTGGACATCGAGGACATGACGGTGCTGGAACGCGCCGGGGTGAACGAGATCCAGCCGGGCATCGAGGCGATGGCGACGCCGACGCTCAAGCTGATGCGCAAGGGCACGTCGTCGTTCCAGAACATCCAGTTCCTGAAGAACTGCCTGCGGCTCGGGATCAGCCCGGTGTGGAACCTGCTGATCGGGTTCCCCGGCGAGGCCGAGGAGACCTACCGGCGCTACGTCGAGGACCTGCCGCTGCTGGCCCATCTGCCGCCGCCGCAGGGCTGCTTCCCGGTGCGGTTCGACCGGTTCAGCCCGTACTTCAACAACGCCGCCGAGTACGGGCTGGACCTGGAACCGGTGGACCACTACCGGCTGACGTACCCGTTCGACCGCGACGGCCTGCGCGACGTGGCCTACTACTTCGCCGACCAGAACGTCTCCGACTACATGATCTCGTCGGCGACCTGGCTGCGTCCGCTGCGCGAGCGGGTCGGGCAGTGGAACTCGGCGTGGGCGGCGGGCAGCGGCCCGGCGCTGACCCTGACCCGGACCGCCGGTGGCACCACGATCCGGGACACCCGCGCGGGTGCGGAGCTGGTCTACCCGATCGACGAGGTCGACACCGAGCTGCTGCTGCACCTCGACAAGCCGGTACGGGTGGACAAGCTGGGCGCCGAGCTGCCGCATCTGGCCGAGGTGCTGGAGGCGCGGCTGGCCGGACTGCGGGAACGCGGGCTGCTCTTCTTCGAGGGACACCGGGTCATGAGCGTCTGCGTCTCCGACAGCGACGTCGACCCGATGCCCCGCCCCCGCCGCACCGTGGTCGGCGGGACGCGGTCGCTGCCGCTGTCGCCGACCCGGCCGCCCCGGGACGTCCGGAACCTGTCCCTTCCGGTGGCCTGACCCAGGAGCGAGGGAGTCAGTCATGCCACTCGTCGTGGCCAACGGCACGAAGATCAGCTATGCCGAGCGCGGCACCGGGGAACCCGTCGTCCTGGTGATGGGGACCGGTAGCCCGGGCAGCGTGTGGCAGCTGCACCAGGTGCCGGCGCTGGTGACGGCCGGGTACCGGGTCGTCACCTTCGACAACCGTGGCGTCGCGCCGGTGCCGCCGGGCGCGGCGAAGCCGACCGTGGAAGACCTCGTCGGCGACGTCGTCGCCCTGGTCGAGCGAATCTGCGGCGGCCGGGCCCGGCTGGTCGGCACGTCGATGGGCGCGCACGTGGTGCAGGAGGTGATGGTCACCCGGCCGGACCTGGTGCGGCAGGCGGTGCTGATGGCGACGCGGGGCCGGACCGACACGTTCCGGGGCGCGCTCGCCACGGCGGAGGCGGCCATCGCGCTGGGGGAGGCGACGCTGCCGCCGCAGGCGTACGCCGTGTGGCGGCTGATCCAGAGCCTGTCCCCGCACACGCTCAACGACGAGAAGCAGGCCCGCTCCTGGCTGGACCTGATGGAGTTCTTCCCGCCCTCTCTGGAGGTGGCCGAGGCCCAGACCGAACTGGAACGGATGGCGGACCGGCTCGACGCGTACCGGGCCGTCACACCGCCGACGGACGGCACTCTGGTGGTCGGCTTCGCCGACGACCTGGTGACTCCGCCGCATCTCGGTCGGGAGGTCGCCGAGGCGATCCCCGGCGCCCGGTTCACCGAGGTCGCCCGGTGCGGGCACTTCGGTTATCTGGAACGGCCGGACGCCGTCAACGCCCTGCTCGTCGAGTTCTTCCGGTCAACCGTGGCGTGACCGTGTTCCTTCCGCATGTTCGACGCGATGAAAGTGCGTTGTCCGCGCCGCGGCCGGTGGCTCGGGCATGGGCGAAAACGGCGTAAGAGAAGCGAATAGGAGGTAACTGTGGAAGCTTCTGTGGTGGATCCCCTCGCGAAACTCGCGGCGCACGAGGTCAGCTCGGAACAGCTGACCGAGGCACGTGAGCACCTCGCGAAGTTCGGTTTCACGAAAGTGTCCTTCGTCGTTCCGGAGGAGTTGAAGGAGACCGTCGCGACCGAGGTGCTGAACCTGGTCGGCGAGGCCGGTGTCCGACGCGACCTGCGGTTCGCCGCGACCGGCAACACCCTGCGCCGGATGCGCAACGTGCGACGGGACGAGGTGGCCGAGCGCAGCACGGTCATCCCGGCGGTGTACCAGTCCGAGGCCCTGCTCGCGCTGCTCTCGAAGGTGGCCGGCGAAGCCGTGCTGCCCTGCCCGTACGAGCCGGAGCAGTACGTGATCACCCGGCTCGAGGAGAGCGGGGACACGCACGGCTGGCACTGGGACGACTACGCCTTCGCGCTGGTCTGGATCATCGAGTGCCCGGCGGTCGAGCACGGCGGCTTCGTGCAGTGCGTGCCGGGGACGACGTGGAACAAGGAGAACCCGGAGATCCACCGGGCCTTCCTGGCCGGCCCGACCTATTCGGCCTCCTTCGTGCCCGGTGACCTCTATCTGATGCGCACCGACACCACCTTGCACAGGGTCTATCCGATCACCGGGGGAGTACGGACGATCATCAATATGGGTTACGCCGCCACCACCGATCTGGAACGGCACATCTCACACGAGACGATGGACGCGTTGTGGGCTGAGTCGTCTCCGGCGGCGCCACAAATCCGCTAAGGAGGAAACAATGACCGACACCATCGTCGAGACTAATTCTGCGGACGCTCCCTCGTACACGGTCGGAGCAGCCGCGAGCCTCTTCTCGTCCTATGTGGTCACCTCGGCGATCTCCGCCAGCCACCAGATCGGCCTGCTCGACCTGTTGCACGCCGAGGGCGGCACGGACGTGGCCACGGCCGCCGGCAACCGCCTCGACCACGGCGTGGTCCGGGGGCTGCTGGACACGCTGGTCTGGGCGAAGGTGGTCGAGGCCGACGGGGACCGGTACCGGACCGGGCCGGGCTTCGCCGACGTCTACGCCGCCCGGGGCTACTTCTACTGGGTGGTCAAGGGGTGCGGCGAACTGTTCTCCATCGCCCCGGACGTCGCCGCACCCGAACAGCGGACGGGCGACTTCTACCACCGCGACATGCGGGCCGTGGCGATCGGCTCCCGGCTGATCGGCGACAGCGAGGTGGAGCCGCTCTTCGACGAGATCGTCACCGGGCTCGACTTCGCCGTGATCGCCGACCTCGGCTGCGGCTCCGGGCAGCGCCTGATCCGGATCGCCCAGCGCGACCCGTCGGTGAGCGCGGTCGGCGTCGACATCGCCCGGGGCTCGGTGGAACTGGCCGAGAAGTCGGTGGCCGACGCGGGCCTGGAGGGTCGCGTCCACATCGTCCAGGGTGACGTGCTGGCCCTGGAGCCCACCGAGGTCTTCGCCGACGTGGAGGTGGTGACCTGCGTCTTCATGGGCCACGACTTCTGGCCGATGCAGCGGTGCGTCGACGGGCTGGCCAACCTGCGCCGGGCGTTCCCGAACGTCAAGCGACTGATGCTCTGCGACGTGGTCCGTACCCCGGGTCCGGCCAGCCCGGAGACGACCACCATCTTCACCCTCGGCTTCGAGCTGATCCACGCCCTGATGGGCGTCTACATCCCCAGTCGGGAGGAGTGGTTGGAGGCGTTCGAGGCAGCCGGGTGGGACCTGGTCCGCGAGCGTCACGTCGCCGCGCCTCCGTCCGGGATCCTCTTCGAGCTGGTCCCGTCGGCCCCCAGGAGCGCCTGAGATGTCCAACCCGTTCGACCGGCCGGACGGCACATACCTGGTGCTGGTCAACGCCGAAGCGCAGTACTCCCTGTGGCCCGAGTCGAACCCGGTGCCCGACGGCTGGTCGGTGGCGCACGGCCCGGCCGGGCGCGACGACTGCCTCGCCTTCGTCGAGATCACCTGGGCGGACATGCGGCCGGCGAGCCTCGCCCGGGCGATGGCGGCGGACTCCGGAGCGTCCCGGTGACCACCGACTGGCCCCGATACCAGCTCAGCGACGCCGATCTGACGGCGTTGCGCGCGATCAGCGAGACCGTACGCGCGACGCCCGACGTGGACCCCCGGCAGCCGGACTTCTACGACCGCCACCGGTACGCGGTGCGGCACCTGCCGGCCGGTCTCTGGGAGTTCCTGGACGAGTTCCGGCACGGCGAGCCGGCCGCGGCCTGCTCGGTGCTCGGCTTCCCGGTCGACGACGGGCAGGTCGGGCCGACGCCGACGCACTGGGACGCCGAGCGGCGCGGCAGCCACGTCACCGAGGTCGAGGTGTTCATGGCGCTGTGCGGCATGGCGCTGGGGGATCCGTTCACCTGGACCACCCTCCAGGGCGGGCGGCTCATCCAGAACATCGTGCCGATCGCCGGTGACGAGGTGCGGCAGAACGGTCACGGCAGCGAGGCGTTGCTGGAGTTCCACACCGAGGACGCCTTCCACCCGAGCCGCTGCGACTACCTGCTGCTGTTCGGCGTCCGCAACGAGGACAAGGTGGCCACCACGGTGGCGTCGGTCCGGGAACTGGACCTGGACCCGGCCGACGTCGAGGTGCTGCGGCAGCCGCGCTATCACATCCTTCCCGACGACGAGCACATCCGTCAGCTCACCCTGAGCCAGCCGGACCATCCGGCCCTCAAGCTGGTCGAGCGGATGCGGGACGACCCGGATCCGGTCGCCGTGCTGTTCGGCGATCCGTCCCGGCCGTACCTGCGGATCGACCTGCCGTTCATGCGGTGCGTGGGCGGTGACGACGACGCGGCCGCCCGGCGGGCGCTGGACGCGCTGCACTCGCAGTTGCTCGCCCACCAGCACGACGTGGTGGTGGAGCACGGCACGCTGCTCATCGTCGACAACTACCAGGCGGTGCACGGCCGCAAGTCGTTCCGGGCCCGGTACGACGGGACCGATCGGTGGCTCAAGAAGTTGACGGTCAGCCGCAACCTGCGGTCGGGCAGCGGGTCGCCGGCGGGCGGCCGGGTGCTGGTCTGACCGGGAACACCGGTGGTGGGCGCGGTCACCGCGCCCACCACGACCCAACGAGAACTGGGAGAGTTCGATGCGGACGGTAATCATCTCCGGTGCCTCCAGCGGCATCGGCTGGGCCACGGCCCAACGGTTCGCCGCGGGCGGGGACCGGGTGTTCAACCTGGACGTGCAGGCCCCCGCCGATCCGCAGAACCCGGCGGTGCAGTGGATCGAGACCGACGTCGCGGACTGGTCGGCGGTCCGCGACGCGGTCACTCAGGTCGCCGAGACCGCCCCGATCGACGTGGTGATCGCCAATGCCGGCATCAGCGTGCGGCACGGGGTGCTGGACCTGTCCGAGGCCGACGCGCGCCGCGTCATCGACGTCAATCTGCTGGGCGTGCTCGGACTGTGGCAGGCGGCGGCCCGGGTGATGGTGCGGCAGCGGGCCGGCGTCCTGCTGGCCACCGCATCGGTCAACGGCGCGCGCGGATACCCGCTCTACGCCGACTACAACGCGACCAAGGCCGGCATCGTGGCGCTGTGCCGCACGTTCGCCCTGGAGCTGAGCCCGTGGATCCGGGTCGCCTGCGTCAGCCCGGGTGCGGTGCTCACGCCGATGCAGTTGGCCGAGTACACGCCGGCGATGCTCGACGAGGTGAACGCGAAGATCCCTGCCGGACGGCACGCGTCACCGGACGAGATCGCGGCGGCGTTCCACTATCTCGCCTCCCCGGAGGCGAGCTTCCTGACCGGGCAGGAGTTGGTGATCGACGGCGCGGAGACCGCCGGCGCGACCACCGCCGTGTTCGGCGCCGACACGAGCGAACGGAGTGAGCAGATCATCGAGGCAGACGCGCCCGGGGGCGGCACGCAGGGCGGTGCCGGTCGCAGGGAGCAGGGGACGACGCGGAGCGGAGTGCCGGCATGAGGAAGCAGGAGTCGGAACAGACCAGGAAGACGGTGTTGCTGGTGGTGATCGGTGCGGTCGTGTTGCTGGTGCTCGCCGGAGCGGGGTCGGCCGTGTTCCTGACGGCCCGCAGTGGTGGTGTCGCCAAGGACGTGGTGGACGACTACTACCGTGCGTTGGAGGAGCGGCGCTTCGACGACGCGTACGGGTCGCTCTGCGCCGACGTCCGCGCCGACCAGTCCCGGGAGGCGTTCACCTCGGCGGCCGAGGCGCGGCTGCCCAGCTCCCACGAGATGACCGGTGAGCTGCGGGTCAACGGCCTGCCGTGGAAGACCACCGGCACGGTCGGGGTCAGCGTCAGCTACGCCGACGGCACCACCCAGGCACGGCTGGTGTCGATGCTCCGCGAGGACGGCGACTGGTTCATCTGCGAACCGTCGGTATGACCCGCCGCGCCCTCGCCCCGTGGTCCCGCGTCGCGGGACCTCCCGGGGCGGGGCGCGGACCGGATCACAGCCAGCGTTGCCGCACCGCGTTGGCGCCGGCCTGGAAACGGCTCTCCGCGCCCAGCCGGGTGGTCAGGTCGGACATCATCCGTTGCACGGTGCGGACCGACAGGCCGAGTTTGCGGGCGGTGGCCTCGTCGGTGTAGCCGTCACCGAGGAGTTGGAGCAACTGCCGCTCGGTCGGTTCCAACCCGTTCTCGTCGGCGTTCGCGGCGGCGCCGAACGGTGTCGCGGTGGACCAGGCGTGGTCGAACAGCGCACTGAGGGCGGCGGTGACGCCCGGGTTGTGGATCTCGACGGCGCCCTTGCGGGCGTCGGTGGGGTCGACCGGCAACAGGGCGATCCGACGGTCCACGATGATCATCTGGAACAGCACCACCGGCAGGCAGCGGGTCTCGCCGCCGAGGTTGTTGAACCAGCGGGCGTAGGCCAGCGTGTCCGGGTCGTTCCGGAAACTCTCCTGATAGATCGACTTGATGGTCACGCCCCGCTCCAGGGCCTCCTGGTTGACCGGCTTGCTGGCGGCCATCGCGTCCGGCCGGTGCGCCCCGCCCGGGTTGAACGAGAGGCACTCCACCTGCGTCAGCCGGGCGAGTTGCTGGAGGCGTTGGCGCACCGAGTCGAGCTGCACGATCTGGATCAGTTGGTCCTGCTGGTCGGGCTGGTCGACGTGGTGCGCCTCGGAGAGCGCGTCGATGGCCGCCTGGGTCGCCTCGATCTCGTACTGCTGTTGGGCGATGTCCGCCTTGGCGCGGGCGAGCAGCGCCGCGAGACCGACCTTGGGACTGGTCGGCGTGATCTTGCCAGGGCTGACGGGCGACTCGCGGACCAGAGCGAGTTCGATCAGCTCGTCGAGTGCGTCGTGCACCTGCCGCGCGTCGATGCGTAGGGACTCGGCGATCTCGGCGACCCCCCAGGTCGACTGGCGCAACATGGTCATGTAAACGGCCTCTGCGGTGGTCGATATGCCCAGGGTGCTGAACACGCTGCTCCCTTCCACTAGTACTCCGTGCCTGACCGGTGGCGTGCCGGGAAAGAGATTGTCAGATGGCAAAGACGGCTGGCAAGATCCTGCCACGCTGACGTGAACCCGCCTGGCGCGATCCCGTCACTTCGATCTTGTTGACCGTATCCGGGCGTCGCAAGAGACTGGCTTCGCCGACGCGGTAATCGGGGAAACCGTTAGGCAGGTTGCCTGATTCGGGAAGGAAAGACGCCGTATGTCTCGTCGCATGAAGTTCGCCCTTGCCGCCCTGGCTCTCGTGGTCAGCGCCTCCGCTCCGGTGCTCGGAGACCGGGTTCCCAAAACCGACGGGCCGACCGCCGGGTACTCCTGGGGAATGCCGCTGCGCTAGGTCGCGGATGCCGTTCGCTGAACGTGGGGGTGTGTTGGCGGGGGGATGTCTACGACACATTGGATGGAAACGTGCAGCTGTCAGCCGTAACGCTCATTCCGGTGACGACGGCACGGACGCCGCTGACGCCCGAACGGCTAAGGGACCTGATTCTCGGCTGTCGTGTGGACGGCGATCGGGTCGAACACGTCAAGGTTATAGAACGAGCGGGTTTGATGTGGATAGGGGCCTATGTCGCTATCTGTGACATGAGATCCGCCGAACTGAGTCTGGCTGATCTTTGTGTACGGGCCGCCGAGCGACTCGACGGCTGGGAGGTGATCCGGCAGTGGGAGCTGTGATCATCGTCCGGTCGCGCGGCGTCCGACACCCGCTCTGAATGGGCGGCGGAGGGTCCGACTTTCACTCTCCGTGGTCCGGTGGAAATGCAGCAGGACCGTGCCGGCCGATGGTCGGTCGGTGACGCGTGCCGTTATCGATGGGCATATAAGGTGATATACGATAGCCCAAGCTCAATACCCGTCCGTTCCACCATTACTGATAGAAACCTCGTCCAGCGGGCTGCTTATCAGGATCGGCGCGTACTCAGCGCCGACATCAGCGCCCTGCTGCTCAGCGCCGAGTTGACCGACCTCACCCGGACCGAACTCCTGGTCGTGGCGCCCGTACCCGGTCAGATGCCGCTGCCGGCGGAGGTGTTCGGCGAGCTACGGGCCCGCAACCTGACGGTCCGCCTGCTCTTCACGCCCGGCCGGGAGTCGCCGGCCGAGCCGGTGGCCGCCCTCGCCCGGGACGGGATCGCCCTGCCGGCCCCGGTGGACCTGCCCTACTTCCTCGTGGTGCGGGACCGGGCCGTGGTCTATCTGCCCCACCAGGATCCGGTGAACCCGTGCAACGGCCGGCTCACGCGGATCCGTAGCGTGGTGATGGGTGACTCGATGGCCACGGTGTTCGGCCTGATGTGGGACACCGCGGTGCAGCGCACCCGGGCCGCCCGCACCACGACCGCCCGGGTCGACGAGGGCGAGGAGCTGATCCGCGCGCTCGGCGAGGGACTCACCGACGACCAGGCCGCGGCGACGTTGCACATGAGCCGGCGGACCTTTGCCCGGCGGGTGTCCGACATGATGCACCGGCTCGACGCCAACACCCGATTCCAGGCCGGTGTCCATGCCGCGCGGCGCGGCCTGGTCTGATCAGACCGCCAGGTATGGCACCGGCCAGTGCCGCATCCGGAACGGGAGTACGAGCGTGCGGCCGTCGGCTTCGACGGCCAGACCTGCCTCGACCGCGTCAGCGACCAGCTCCGCGTCGTCGGCCTCCGGGCGGCCGTCCGCCGACTCGGCGAGAATTTCGAACCGGTCGGCACCGTCCTCGATGACCATCCGCGAGGCCGGCTGGCCGGGCCGGACGTCCTTGATCGTGACGATCCCGGGCCCCCGGCGGTAGTAGAACGACCCGTAGCGGTAGTCCCGCGCCCACGCCACCGTGTGGGTGACGTCGTCCAGCTTCACGCCGAGGCACGGTGGCAACAGGTGCGAGTAGGTGTGCAGCGGGAACGACGGACGACCGCTCAGCGTCCACCGCAGCCGCACCGCGTGGCTGGTGACCGCACGGAGCAGCCGCAGCAGGTCGAGGTCCTGCGCCGGGGACTGCCCGAACCGCAACGGCTCGGGCAGCTCGACCGCGAGCAGGCTGTACGCCGCCGGGTCCGTCCGCAGTGCGTCGAAGGCGATCACCGCGCTCGTCGCCGTCGTCATGGGATCAGCTCACCTTCAACGGTTCGGTGGGGGTGGCCAGGGAGATCCAGTGGCCCTGCTCGGTGAAGAGCAGCCCGTCACCGGCCAGCTTCGCCAACCAGTCCTGCAACTCCTCCGGGGGCAGGCCGTACTCGGCGACCCGGGCGGCCAGGGCCTTCGCGGTCCGCCCGTTCTCCAACTCGCGGTACGCGGCCACGAACCCGGCCCCGGTGATCCGGTGGTCCTGCTCCGGCCAGCCGACCCGCCGGTCCTCGATCACGATCTCCTCGTCGTCGGCGTGCAGGATCCGCAGCGAGCTGGACGGGTACGCGTCGATCCAGATCCCGATGAGCTTGTGCAGCCCCTCGGCGTCGGTCTCGGAGAGCCCGGCCGGATCGGTGTCGAACAGATAGACCATGTCGGTCAGCTGTTCCGGCGCGAGTGCGTAGACGTGGTCGTACATCCTGGCGGGCCGGCGGTTCGGGAACCCCAGCAGCGGGTTCTCGAAGTACGGGCTGAAGCGCTCCAGCAGGATCCGGGCGGCACCGGCCGGTGGTTGCAGGTGCACCAGTGCCGGTAGTTGCCGCAGGACCGCCTCGTAGTCGGCGGTGGACTCGGTCGGGAATCCGTAGAGCCAGCTCCAGGAGACGGTCAGCGAGGCGGCCTCGCAGTCGCGCAGCGTGCGGACGTTGCGTACCCCGGTGACGCCCTTGTCCATCAGCTTGAGGACCGGGCTGACCAGCGACTCGATGCCCGGCTGCACGTGGGTGACGCCGGCCTGCCGCAACACGGTGATCTCGTCCGGGCGCAGGTTCGACTTGACCTCGTAGTGGATGCGCAGGTCCCAGTCGAGCGCGGCCACGCTGGGCAGCAGGTCACGGTAGTAGCGGTTGTCGATGATGTTGTCGACCATGATCGCGTCCAGCGTCTGGTGCCGGCGGACCAGCGAGGTCAGCTCCTCGATGACCGTCTCCGGCGCCTTGGCCCGGAACTGCATGCCGGTGCCGTTCAGGCCGCAGAAGGTGCAGTGGTGCTTCTCGCCCCACCAGCAGCCCCGGGCACTCTCCAGCACCAGCTTCGGCTCCACGTACTCGCCGACCGGCGACTCGGCGATGAGCGCGAACCAGTCGTCGTAGTCCGGCACCGGCATCAGGGCCGGCGGGATCAGCTTTCCCTGCGGGTTGTCGTGCCGGCCGTCCTGGTCACGCCAGCACAGTCCGGGTACGGCGGCCAGGGCTATCCGGCCGTCCAGCGCGTCGAGCAGGGCGGGGAAGGCGATCTCGCCCTCGCCGCGGACGACGTAGTCGACGAAGGGGAAGTTCTCGTGGATCGCGGCGCCCATCATCCCGTCGCAGTTGCCGCCGCCGAGCACGATGGGCACGTGCGGAGCCAGCTCCTTGATCCGCTTGGCGGTGGCGAGGCTCGGCGCGTTCTGCATGAACGTCGTGGTGAAGCCGACCAGGGTCGGTTCGGTGGCGAGGATCTCGCGGGCCGCGACCTCGACGAAGCCGGCGGCGTACTCGCGCATCCGGGTGACCCGGTCGATGTCGAGGCCACGGTCCTCGGCGTAGCGGCGCAACTCCGGCACACCGAACGCGTCGTCGCCGCGCAACACTCCGGCGAACACCCAGTCGCCGAGCCCGTGGAACAGCCCCTCCTCCGCGACCTCGGTGTACTCCGGCGGTCCCAGTTCGCCGCCGGAGGCCTCAAGCAGGTACTCGGCCCACCGGATGCCGCCGTGGTAGCTGAGTGGTTCCGGTCGGCCGGCGGCGACGGTGACGGCCTTCAGTAGTCCGATGGGCAGCGACGGGCAGTCCAGGGACTGCCACGGCATGGCCGCGAGGCAGATGGTCATCGTCTCGTCTCCGGGATCCGGCGCGGGTGGCAGGAACTGGTGGGCAGCGCGGGCTACCGGTGGTCCGGGCGGGTCACCCCACCCGGACCACCGGATCAGTCACCTGTGTTTCACAGGATGACGGCGTACTTGCAGGAGCCGTGCGTGACCTTCTTGATCGCCACCTTCTTGATCTTCATTTACGTTCACCTCCTTCGAGGTCGAGGAAGGACAGACCGGCGGCCCGCAGTCGGGCCCGGTGCCGCCGGACGAACCAGGACCGCACCTTCTCGGGGTCGCGGCCGGTCAACGTGGCGCACGACGTCGCGATGCTGTTCAGCGCCGTGATGTCGAAGCCGATGTCGTGCCACTCCTGACCGTGCGCGCGCCAGAGTTCGGCGCCGGCCGGGGTGGCGGAGACCCGGGAGAGATAGTTCAGCCCGATGGCGATGTGCTGCATCTCGTCGGTCCGCACCGCCTCGTACAGGCGGGCGAGCGGGTCACCGGCGAAGATCTCGCTGAAGAGGATGAACTCGTCCGACGCGAGCCCTTCGAGGATCGTGTGGACCAGCGCCCGACCCATGTGCGGCAGGCTCAGCAGCATCTCGTCGAGCGGTTCCATCGTCTCCTGCGCGTCCGGCTCGACGTCGCCGCCGATCGCGCGGGCGTACTGGTAGAAGGCGTCCGCGTGGCGTGCCTCGTCGGCGGTGGCCAGGGCCAGGCTGAAGCGGAACGGCGCGTCCTCGGTGTTCGCCGCCAGCGTGGCGGCGGCGACCAGTCCGGCCTGCTCGGCGTAGTACCCGCGCGAGGCGGCCCGCCAGGCGATCTCGGTGCGGTCCCAGTCCTTGCGGCGCAGTCCGTCGCCGATGATGTCGCTCGCGCGCCAGGCCTTCTTGTCCCGGGTCACACCGAAGACGCGGTACGCGACGGCGTCGCTGTCGAGTTCATCGTGACGAATGAGTGCCATGACCAGCTCCACTACCGACAGGGGAAGGGATCTCGGCCTCACGTCTGGCAGGGCGATCCGGCGGCGAACCCGTGGGTTCGGCTGGGACCGGCCACGCGCCTCGTGTCCTGCCTGCGGCCGGTGCTACCAGCCACTTCTCCGCCCGGAGCTTGGCGCCACGGTAACGGCGGTGTGAACCATGGTCAAGGTGCCCGTCGGGCGGTGGCACGGACCTGCCACCCGGGCGGCATACCCTGCGCTGATGACTGCGGGACTGGGGCGGCTACGGCGCCGGGTGGAGGGTCTGGGCCCGCTGGTCGCGGCGCACGGGGCCGGTGTCGTCGGCACCGAGATCACCGCGCTGGCGCTGCCCACGCTGGCGATCCTCCACCTGGGAGCGTCGCCGCTGGTGGCCAGCGCGTTGTTCGCGATCGAGTTCGGCACGCATGCCCTCGCGTCCCCGATGCTCGGGGTGGTGGTCGACCGGACCCGCTCGCCGCGCCGCCTGCTCGTCGGTGGGAGTCTCGGCTACGCGGCCGTGGTGGCCACGGTGCCGGTCGCCGCTCTGCTGGACGTGCTCACCATCCCGATGCTGGCCGTGGTCGCGGTCGTCGCCGGTGGCCTGGGTGCCCTGGTCACGATCGGCCTCCAGGCCTCGATACCCCGCCTGGTGCCGGCGGAGCGGCTGGTCCAGGCGAACTCGGCGATGGCCGGGGCGCGGTCGGTCGGGCAGGTGGCCGGGCCCGCCCTGGCCGGCTGGCTGATCCAGGTGGCCGGCGCCGCCGCCGCGATGGGCGTCGACGCGCTGGCCCGGCTGGTCAGCGTGGTCGCGTACGCCCGGCTGCGGATCGGCCCCCGCACCGACCCCGCCGCCACCTCCGCAGGTGCGACGGCCGGACTGCTCGACCAGCTGCGCGAGGGCGTGGCCGCGATGCGTCAGCGCCCGGTCCTGGTGCGGGTGGCGGTGACGGCGGCGGCCCTCAACTTCGGCGGCTCGGCGCTCGGTGCCCTCTATCTCGTCTACGCCTACCAGCACCTGCACCTGTCACCCGGGCTGATCGGGATCACCTACGTGGTCAGCAGCGTGGTGTCCATGCTGGCCGTCACGGTGGCGGGCCGGGTCATCCGCCGGCTGGGCATGACCCGGGTGGTGCCGGTGTTCGCCCCGCTGGCCGGTGCCGCGCTGTTCCTCATCCCGGCCGCCACCGTCGCCCCGCCCTTCGTCACGCTCGTGGTCTACGAGGCGATCTTCTCGTTCTGCGCCACCGTCTGGTTCATCGCGACCACCACCCTCCAGCAGTCGCTGGTGCCCACTCACCAACTCGGCCGGGTGATCGCCCTCGGGCGGGCCGCGACGACCTTCGCGATCCCGGTCGGCGCACTGCTCGGCGGAGCCCTGGCGCAGTGGTGGGGACTGGTGCCCACGCTGATCCTGTTCGCCTCCGCCGCGCTGCTCGGCGGCTGCGTGAGCAGCCTGCGCGGCACCGGTACGGACCTGTCCGGCCCGGAAGATGGCACGATCTCGCCAATCGACGATTCCGACGGCGGCGACCAGGTTGGCAGCATCGCGCCATCCTCGGAGCCAGCCGTTGACGCCGCACCCCGCCGACCCGAAAGTTGAACCGGCATCACGTTTGGCGCACCGCGTTCTGCGATCTCCGCCCGGGACCGCACTCGCTGAGAAGCCAACGACGGGAAGCACCATGGACCTGTTGTCCGCCTACCGTGACATGCTCACCATCCGACTCTTCGAGGAAAGCCTGCTGCGGTGCGCGGAACAGGGCCTGGTGCCCGGCGCGATCCATCCGTACACCGGCCAGGAGGCGGTCGCCGTCGGTGTGCTGGGCGCCCGGGACCCCGCCGAGTGGGTGGTCAGCTTCTACCGCTGCCACGGGCACGCCCTCGCCGCCGGTTGCCCGCCCGACCGGGTGATGCGCGAGGTGCTCGGCCGCAGCGGTGGTCTGTGCGGCGGCAAGTCCGGCTCGATGCACCTCGCCGACCGGGACCACCGTCTGCTCGGCTCGACGTCGATCGTCGCCGCCCAACTCCCGATCGCCGCCGGTGCCGCGATGGCCGCCCGGCTCGACGGTGACGGGCGGGCCGTACTGGTCTTCTGCGGTGACGGCGCGCTCGGTGCCGGCGGCGCGTACGAGACCCTCACCATCGCCGCCGCCCAGCGGCTGCCGCTGCTGGTGGTCTGCGAGGACAACGGCTGGCAGGACCAGACGGCGAGTGCCCTGGTACGCCATCTCAGCCCCGTCGAACTCGTCGCCGGGTTGAAGCTGCCGTACGTCGAGGTCGACGGCAACGACGTCGAGGCGGTGCACGACGCGGCCGACACCGCGTTGGCGGCCTGCCGTGCCGGCACCGGACCGCAGGTCGTCGTGGCGCACACCTACCTGCGCGACTTCCACACCCAACTCGGGCAGCATCCGCCGCCACAGTACCGGCCCGAGGAGGAACGGCGACGGTGGGCGGAACGCGATCCACTGACCGTCGCCGCCGGACGGCTCACGGTCGACCTGACCGCCCTGCACGCCGAGGTGGCCGCCGAGGTCGACGCGCTGCTGCAGGCGGCGCTGGACGCCGAGGAGCCGGATCCGGCGACCGCGACCACCGGCGTGACCGTCACCGGGGACCTGATCGGGGCGGGCCGGTGAGCCGCCGGCACCCGATCGGTGAGGCGGTCCGGGAGGCGTTCACCGAGCAGCCGACGCTGAGCCACTTCAGCACCTTCCAGCAGGAGGACCTGGTCGCGCAGTACGGCCCTGAGCGGATGGTCCGGATGCCGATCGCGGAGAACGCGATGCTCGGCATGGCGCTGGGTATGGCCCTGGTGGGTCGGCGGGTGCTGTTCACCGTCCACCGGGCGGCCTTCCTGTTCAGCGCGTTCGACCAACTGGTCAACCAGGTCACCACCTGGCGGTACATGAGCGACGGCCAGTTCTCGGTGCCGCTGGTGATCCGGGGCGTCACCCAGGGCGGCGAGCACCTCGGCGCGCAGCACGAACACGTGCCGTACGGCCTGCTCAGCCAGATCCCCGGCCTGGTCGTCGCCGTACCCGGCTCGCCGAACGCCGTCGGCGGCCTGCTGCGGACCGCGTTGCGGCACCCCGACCCGGTCGTCCTGCTGGAGTCCCCGCGCCTGTTCACCCCCACCTGGACCGACCTGCCCGAGCCCGAGCCGTCGGCGGCCCCGCTGCCGTTCGGCGTCGCCGGGCTGGCCCGGCCCGGTGACGACCTGACGCTGGTCGGGATCGGCAACACGGTCATCGAGAGTCTGCTGGCTGCACGACGGCTGGCGGAGCACGGCGTACAGGCCCGGGTGGTCGACCTGCGGACGGCGGCGCCCCTGGACCGGGACGGCGTCGCCGCGATGGTGGTGCCCGACCGGCCGGTGATCCTGGTGGACGAACAGCCCCGGGCCGGGTCCGTCCTCACCGATCTGGCCTATCACCTGGTACGCACCGGCGCCGCCCGCCCCGAGCACGTCGAGCTGCTCACCGGCGTCCCGGTGCCCGCGCCGGTGAGCCCGGCGCTGCTCGACGGCCTGCTCCCCGACGCGGACCGCATCGTCCGCGCGGCACTCGACACCCCGGCCCCCCTCACCCCGCGGAGATGACCATGACGAACAGCGAGTACGCGGTCTGGCACGGCCTCACGCCGATGGGCCCCCACCTGCGGGAGAACGGCCCCGACCTGTTCCTGGTCAGCGGCGCCGGCAGCCACCTGGAGGACGCCGCCGGGCGGCGCTACCTGGACGCCCGCTCGTCGATGTGGAACGTCACGCTGGGGTACTCGTGCGAGTCGGTGAAGCAGGCGATGACCCGTCAGCTCGACGTGCTGCCCAGCGGCACCGTGATGCGCTACGAGCATCCGCCGCAGGTCACCGTCGACTACGCCGCCGCGCTCGTGGCGCTGCTGCCGCAGCCGCTGCGACACGTACGCTTCGGCAACACCGGCAGCCAGATGACCGAGGCGGCGGCGATGCTGTCCCGGTTCTACCGCCGGATGACCGGTGAGACGGACCGGCACACCGTGATCGCGCTGCACGACGCATACCACGGGACCGGACCGCTGGCCACGGCGCTGACCGACGAGCCGATCCTGCACGACTACTCCGCCCCGATCGACGGGCACGTGGTGCACGTGTCGACGCCGCCGCCGGTGACCTGCGACCCCGACGCGTGCACCGGCGAGTGCGTACGCCCGGTCCTCGACGCCGTCGAGTCGGTCGGCGCGGAGCGGGTGACGGCGGTGATGTTCGAGCCGGTCTCCGGCACCTCGTTCCTGCCCGCGCCGGAGCACTACCTGGAGACGCTCATCGTCGAGTGCCGTCGCCGGGGCATCCACACCATCGCCGACGAGGTGACCACCGGTGCCGGCCGGGTCGCCGCGATGAGCTACGTCGAGCGGCTCGCCGAGGTCCCCGACATGCTGGTCCTCGGCAAGGGCCTGAGCGCCGGCTACTTCCCGCTCGCCGCACTCGTCGTGGCGAGCGACATCTACGAGGCCCTCGCCGACCCGCCCGTGCGGCTCGGCTTCCCCAACGGCTCCACCACCGACGGCCACCCGATCGGCGCGGCGGCCGGCCTGGCGGTGCTCGACATCCTCACCGCCGACGGTTTCCTTCCCGCGGTCCGCCGTCGCGGCGCCGAACTGGTCGAGATGCTGGACGCCGCCTCGCAGGCGGATCCCCGCATCGGCGCGGTCCGGGGCATCGGCATGATGCTCGGCGTGGAGCTGCGGGACGCCGACGGCGAACTCTGGTCGTTGCGCGACGTGCACAACCTGCGCGGGGTGTGCCGCGAGTACGGGCTGCTGACCAGCTACGCGAGCGGCGTGATGCCACTGCTGCCGCACCTGACCGTCTCCACCGACGACTGCCGTGAACTGGTGGAACGGTTCGCCAAGGCGGTGGCCGCGTACCGCTCCTGACGCCGGTCGATCGGGCCGCCCGCCGATCCGGGCCGGAGAGATCGAACTCTCGACGCCTCCGGCCCGTACTGGTGCGTGGGAGGTCCGAAATCATGGCCGTACGTCGAGTTGTCGTCGTCGCGTTGGTCGCCCTCGTCGGGACGACGACCGGTGCGCTGCCCGCCGCCGCGCAGGGTGCCCCGACGTACCCGGTCAGCCGCTCGGCCGGCTGCGCGCCCGGCGGGCCGCACGTGGGCACGTCGGCCTGCCTGGCGGCGGAGAAGGAGGGCGCCGCGCTGCGCGAGTGGGACAACGTCCGGGTGTACGGCGTCGACGGCCGGGACCGGGAGACGATCCCCGACGGGGAGCTGTGCAGCGGCGGCCTGTCCGCGTACCGGGGGCTGGACCTGCCGCGCACCGACTGGCCGGCGACGCCGCTGACCGCCGGCGCGGAGTTCGCCTTCCAGTACCGCGCCACCGCCGCCCAGAAGGGCACCTTCCGGCTCTATCTGACCCGGCCGGGCTACACCCCGTCGAGGGCGTTGACCTGGGCGGACCTGGACAGGCTGCCCTTCCTGCGGATCACCGACCCGCCGCTGCGGGACGGGACGTACCTGATGTCCGGCCGGCTGCCGACGGACCGCAGCGGCCGGCACGTGATCTACACGATCTGGCAGCACTCGGAGACCGCCGACACCTACTACTCCTGCTCGGACGTGGACGTCGTGGCGGTCGACGCGCTCCGCCCCGGCACCACACCGGCCAGCGCGGTCGGCGGCACCCCGGAGACCACGGACGCGCTGCCGGGCACCGGTGCCGACGCGGGGACCGAGGCCGCCGAGAACGTACCCGTCGCCGCGGTTACCTACCTGGACGGCCGTCGCTGGCCGCTGGTCGCGGGCGGCCTGCTGGTCACGTTGCTGCTCGTGTCGATCGTCCGGTGGCTGCGCGGCTCGCGCGGCGGGCCACCGCCGGGACCCGTCTGCACGGTCCGCAACCACCGGGCCAACCCGCGCCCCTGGTGACCGCCCGGCGCGGCCTCGCCCGCCGGACCGGCGGCCGGGGCACAGCGCGGCGGGTACGGTCGACATCATGCGCTACGTGCAGCTCGACACCCCGAAGCCCCTCTCCAAGATCGGTCTCGGCACCTGGCAGTTCGGTTCGCGGGAGTGGGGTTACGGCCCCGACTACGAACGGTTGGCGGCGGACATCGTCCGGCGTGCCGTCGAGCTGGGAGTGACCGTCTTCGACACCGCCGAGATCTACGGCCTCGGTCGCAGCGAGCGCATCCTCGGCGCCGCGTTGGCCGCCGACCGGGACAAGGTCACCGTGGCTACCAAGATCTTTCCGGTGCTGCCGGTGGCGGCGGTGGTGCAGCAGCGGGCGGTCGCCTCGGCGGCCCGGCTCGGCGTCAGCAGCATCGACCTGTACCAGGTGCACTCGCCCAACCCGCTCGTCGCCGACGGCACCACCATGCGGGGCATGCGCGCGTTGCAGGACGTCGGCCTGGTCGGCGAGGTCGGGGTGAGCAACTACAGCCTGCGCCGCTGGCAGGTGGCCGAGACCGTGCTGGGGCGCCGGGTGCTGAGCAATCAGGTCCGCTACAGCATGGTGGACCGCAAACCGGAGCAGGACCTGTTGCCGTACGCGGCCCAGGCGGGTCGGGTCGTCATCGCGTACAGCCCGCTGGCCCAGGGTTTCCTCTCCGGGCGGTACGACGCACACCACCCACCGGTCGGCGCGATCCGCCGGGCCAACCCGTACTTCCTGCCGGAGAACCTGGCCCGAGGCACCGCCCTGATCGAGACGCTGCGCCAGGTGGCCGCCGCCCACGACGCCACGCCGAGCCAGATCGCCCTGGCGTACGTGCTGCGCCACCCGAACGTGGTGGCCATCCCCGGGGCGTCCAGCGTGGAGCAGATGGAGCGCAACGCCGCCGCCGCCGAGATCGACCTGACCGACGACGAGTACGCCGCCCTGGTCAACGCCGCCCGGGCGTTCCGCCCCCTGACCGGCCTGGCCGCCGTACCACGCATGATCAAGGCCCGCGCCGGCCGCTGACCGGCCCACCGTCCGCCCGGCCCACCGTCCGCCCGGCCCACCGTCCGCCCGGCCCACCATCGGCCCGGTCCTCGGCCGCTGCCGGTCCTCTGCCGCGCCCGGTGCCCCGCTCCCGGTGCTCCATCGCTCCCGGTGCCCCGCTCCGGGGCGGCCACCGACCTTCCCTCCGTGCCCTTTGCTCTGCTTCAACGGACGCGGCAGTCACCCTCGGTGGTCGGCGGTCCTTCTGCGGTCGGTCCCTGCCCGTGGATCACTCCTGCTCAGCCGCTATTGCGTGGGTTGAAGCAGAGCAAAGGGCCCGGAGTGGTAGAGAGGGGAACTGCCGACGCAGGTACGGAGGGTAGCTGCCCCGTCTGCGGCTCGGATCCTCGCGAGATGCGGCAGGGAGCGGTGCTCGCTCAGGGCAGGTCTCGGGCGTAGCAGACGGAGAGCGCCGCACCGTGGTACGGGCCGAAGTTGTCGATGCGCCGATAGCCCTCGCGTTCGTAGAAGCGCTGCGCGTCGGGCTGGGCGGTGCCGGTCTCCAGCAGCAGGGTGCGTACGCCGGCCTGACGGGCCGCCTCCTCCAGGGCGCGCAGGACGGCGACGGCCACACCGGTGCCCCGGGCGGGCGGGACCACGTACATCCGCTTGATCTCGGCCGAGTCGGGCCCGAGCAGGCGCAGGCCGCCGCAGCCCACGGCGGTGCCGGTGGCGTCGCGGGCGACGAGGAAGACGCTGATCGTCTCGGCGCTCGGCGGCGTCCCCGGCTCGTGGTCGTCGCAGCCGTAGCGGGCGTCGAGTTCGGCCCGTTGCGCGGCGCGCAGGCGGGTCGCGTCGGTCGAGCCCCACGGTTCGTGGTCGATGGAGACCATCGTCGTTCCCTCTCAGGTTTCCGTAACAAGCGTTACCGTAACGTACGCTACGGTAACGGGCCACGGCCAGGGGAGGGACAGATGCCCAGACGGCGGGACCTCGCCGACCAGCGACAGCGCCTCTCGGCGGCCACTTGGTCGGTGCTTGCCGAGCGGGGGCTGCCCGGCCTCACCCTGCGCGCGGTCGCGGAACGGGCCGGCTGCACCACCGGCATGGTGCTGCACACCTTCGCCGACAAGCAGGCGCTGCTGGCGCACGCCCGGGAGCTGTTGCACCGTCGTACCGGCCAGCGCGCCGACGCCGTCGAAGCCGCCGCCGACTCGCCCCGGGCGGCACTGCGGGCCGTGCTGTGGCAGGCCGCCTCGCCGACCGAGGAGAAGCGCGAGGAAGCGCGGGTGTGGGTCGGCTTCCTCGCCGCCGCGCTGGCCGACCCGGTCCTCGCCGACTTGCATCGCGCCTACAACCGGCGGTTCCTGGACCGCATCGGCGGCCTGGTCGCCGAGGTCCGCCCGGACTGGCCGCCGGCCGCCAGCGCGGAGACCGCGATCAGCCTGGTCGCGGTGGTCGAAGGGCTGAACGCGCTGGCAGCGGTCGATCCGCAGACCTACTCCGAGGAGTCGCAGCGGGCCGCCATCGACGCCGCACTCACCCGGCTGAGCCGGGGATCCGACGGGGAGAGCTGAAAGCCACCCGAGCGCGCTAGCGTTGGGCGGGTGACTGCACCGACCTCGATGACCCCGGTCCCACCGGCCGACCTGCCCGGCACGCTCGGTGCGCTGCGCGCCGCCGGCCACCGGTACCGCAGCGTCAAGCAGGAACTGCGGGACAACCTGCTGGCCCGGATGCGCAGCGGCGTGCCACGCTTCCCCGGCATCGTCGGGTACGACGACACGGTGCTGCCGGAGGTGGAGCGGGCGCTGCTGGCCGGGCACGACATGGTGCTGCTCGGCGAGCGGGGCCAGGGCAAGACCCGGCTCATCCGGTCGTTGGTGACGCTGCTGGACGAGTGGACCCCGGTGATCCCCGGGTCGGTGCTGAACGAGCACCCGCTGCACCCGGTCACCCCGGCGTCGCGGACGCTGGTCGCCGAGTCCGGCGACGACCTGCCGATCGGCTGGCTGCACCGCTCGATGCGGTACGGCGAGAAGCTGGCCACCCCGGACACCAGCGTCGGTGACCTGATCGGTGACGTCGACCCGATCCGGCTGGCCCAGGGCCGTACGCTCGGCGACCCCGAGACGATCCACTTCGGGCTGGTGCCGCGCACCAACCGGGGGATTTTCGCCGTCAACGAGCTGCCGGACCTGGCCGAACGCATCCAGGTGGCGATGCTGAACGTGCTGGAGGAGCGGGACATCCAGGTCCGTGGCTACCAGCTCCGGCTCCCGCTGGACCTGCTCCTGGTCGCCAGCGCCAACCCGGAGGACTACACCAACCGGGGGCGGATCATCACCCCGCTCAAGGACCGGTTCGGCGCCGAGGTCCGCACCCACTACCCGACCGACCTGGAGCGGGAACTGGAGCTGATCCGGCAGGAGGCCGACCTGGTCGCCGAGGTGCCGGAACACGTGCTGGAGGTCCTCGCCCGGTTCGCCCGCGCGGTCCGCGAGTCGCCCTCGGTCGACCCGCGCTCCGGCGTCTCCGCCCGGTTCGCTGTCGCCGCCGCCGAGACGGTGGCCGCTGCCGCACTGCGCCGGGCCGGCCTGCTGGCCGCCGAGTCCACCGCGGCGGGCACGTCTGCCGGGCCGGGCGCTGCTGCCGCGTCGGGTGCGTCTGCCGCTCGGGGTGAGGTGTTAGCAGGGGACCCTTCCTCTACCGCAGACGTTAACAAGGTGCCCTTCCTTGCGCTCGACGCGGTAGCGCGGGTGGGTGACGCCGTGTCGGTGACCTCCACCCTGCGCGGCAAGGTCGAGTTCGAGAGCGGCGAGGAGGGCCGCGAGATCGAGATCCTCGGCCACCTGCTGCGCACCGCCACCGCCGACACGTTCCGGGCCCGGCTGGCCGGGCTCGACCTGTCCGGGTTCACGACGCTGGTCGAGGAGGGCGAGACCGTCGAGACCGGGGAACTGGTGTCTGCGGCCGAGCTGCTGCGCCAGGTGGGCACCGTGCCGGGGCTGGCCAAGGTGCTCGACCGGCTCGGCGTCGGTGACGCGCCCAGCCCCGGGCAGGCCGCTGCGGCGGTCGAGTTCGTGCTGGAAGGGCTGCACCTGAGTCGACGGTTGGACAAGGACGTGACCGACTCGGGGCGGACCCGCTACGGCGGCCGGGACTGACCATGGCGGGCAACCGGTTCCGGTACGGGCAGTGGCGGGGTGGCCCCGATCCGCTGGCGCCGCCGTACGACGTGCAGTCGGCGGTGGACCAGGTCGGCCAGGAGGTGCTGGCCGGCGGCAGCCTGCGGGACGCGTTGCGGGAGCTGCTGCGTCGGGGACCGCAGGAACGGGGCGGACTGGACCCGTTGACCGCCCGCGCCCGTCGGCTCCGGCGGGAGGCACTGCGCCGGGGCGACCTGGACGGTGCGGTGACCCGGGCACAGGCCCTGCTGGACCAGGCACTCGCCGCCGAGCGGGACGAGTTGTCCGGGCGCTCGGACGAGGCGGCCCGGTTCGCCGAGGCGATGCTGGACGACCTGCCCCGCTCCACCGCCCAGGCGGTGCGGGAACTCTCCGAGTACCGGTGGGCCAGTGAGGACGCCCGGCAGACCTACCAGCGGATCCTCGACGGGTTGCGGGACGACGTACTCGGCCAGCGTTTCGCCGGGCTGCGCTCCTCGACCCAGATGGCCGCCGACCCGGCCGTGCAGGAGCGGCTGGTCGAGATGATGCGGGACCTGAACGCCCTGCTGGCCCGGCACGCCCGCGCCGAGGACACGACCGACGCGTTCGCCGAGTTCATGCGCCGGCACGGCGACTTCTTCCCGGAACGTCCGGCCGACGTCGACGAGCTGATCGACCTGCTGGCCCGGCGGTCGGCGGCCGGGCAACGGCTGATGAACTCGCTCTCCGACCGGCAGCGGGAGGAACTCGCCGGCCTGATGCGCCAGTCGCTCGGCGACCGGCTGGCCGGCGAACTGGCCGACCTGGAGGGCAACCTGCGGGCGCTCCGCCCCGACCTGCGTTGGGGCCGGGGCGAGCGGATGCGCGGCGAGCAGCCGCTCGGCTACGGCGAGGCGACGGGGGCGCTGGACGAGATCGCCGAGCTGGACGACCTGCTGGACCAGTTGGGGCAGGAGTACCCGGGGGCGACCCTGGACGACATCGACGTCGAGTCGGTGGCCCGTACCCTCGGCCGGGACGCCGCCGACGACGTACGCCGACTCCGGGAACTGGAGCGGGAGCTGCGGCGGCAGGGCTGGGTGACCCGGGACGCCGAGGGCCTGACCCTGAGTCCGAAGGCGCTGCGCCGTCTCGGCGGCACCGCGTTGCGGCAGGTCTTCGCCGAGTTGACCGCCGGGCCCCGGGGAGAGCACGACCTGCGGTCGGCGGGCGCGGCCGGCGAGGTCACCGGCGCGTCCCGACCCTGGGGGTACGGCGACGAGCAGCCCATCGACGTGGTGCGGACGCTGACCCGGGCGGTACGCCGGGCCGGCCCCGGAGTGCCGCTGCACCTGGCCGTCGAGGACTTCGAGGTGGTCGAGACCGAGCGACGGGCCTCGGCGGCGGTGGCACTCTGCGTGGACCTGTCGTACTCGATGATCTCGCAGGGCCGGTGGGGTCCGATGAAGCAGACCGGACTCGCGCTGGCCCACCTGATGGCGACCCGGTTCCCGCAGGACGCGCTCCAGATCATCGGGTTCGGTCGGCGGGCGGCGACGCTGACCCAGCAGGAGTTGGCCGCCGCCGAGCCGGACATGACCCAGGGCACCAACCTGCAACACGCCCTGCGGCTCGCCGGCCGGCACCTGCGCCGCCACCCGGACGCCGAACCGGTGGTACTGGTGGTGACCGACGGCGAGCCGACCGCCCACCTGGACCCGGCCGACGGCGAGGCGGTGTTCCACTGGCCGTCGTTGCCGGAGACCGTCGAGGCGACCATCCGCGAGGTGGACCGGATCGGCCGGTACGGCGCGACGCTGAACCTGTTCATGCTCGGTGACGATCCGGGGCTGCGCCGCTTCGTGGACGCGGTGGCCCGGCGCAGCGGCGGCCGGGTCTTCACCCCGGACACCGAGGACCTCGGCGAGTACGTGGTCAGCGACTACCTGCGGTCACGGCGCGGTCGCCGCTAGGCTCGGCAGGGTGGAGGTCGACGGGTTGCGGCAGGCGTACGACGCGCTGCTGACCGAGATCGACGTGGGCGGGTTCGGGCCGCCGCCGACCGGCCGCTACAGCGCCGAACAGATCGTGGCGCACCTGGTCACCAGCGACGAGCTGATGAGCGAGGCGACCGAAGCGGTGCTCGCCGGCTCCCCGTACGCCTTCTATGAGCTGGACGAGATCCACCGGCCGGAACTGGACGCGTTGGTCGCCGAGGCGGGTGGCCTGGCCGGGCTGGCCGACCGGCTCCGGCACAGCAGCGATCGCCTGGTCGCCCTGGTGGCCCGGCTCGGCGCGGGGGCCGACACGCCGGTGGAGACGCACCTGCGCGAGGGTTTCGACCTCGTCGTCGACGAGCCGTTGCCCTGGGGTCGCGTCATCGACCTGCACACCCGCGTCCACCTGCCCCGACACCTGACGGAGCTGCGGACACTGCGCCCCTGACGCCCTGGCCTCGCGCGCTTCCCGGCACCGCTGTCTTGCGCTCGCTGTCCGGCACCTGTTAGCAGGGGACCCCTGCTATACCGCAGGCGTTAGTAGGGGGCCCTTCCTTTCACTGCGGCGACCAGCGCTGCGCCGGGTTGCCGTCGCACGGGGCCTGGACGACGTCGATGCCGGCCTCGCCGCCACCGTCGCGGACCTGGGCGCACTTTCCGCTGTGCACGGCCACCAGCAGCACGGCGCCGTCGTCGGCCGGCTGGAGACGCCACTGCTGGTTGTCCTCGCCGTGGCAGCCGAACTGCTGCAACCGCGCGCCGTCGTCGCCGCTGCGCCCCTCCACGTCGAGGCACTGGTTGTGGGCGGCGTTGGTCAGCGTCACCGTGTCCGGGCCGAACGGGTTGACCACCCACTGCTGCTCCGGCCCGCCGGTGCAGCCGGCCAGCTTGGCCACCGCCCGCTCGCCGTCGCCATCCAGCCCGAGGCAGAGGCCGGAGCCGACGCCCCGGAGCACCTTCGGCCCGCTGTTCGGGTCGGCTTCGCTGGGCGTGGGCGACGGGGTGGGCGTCGGCTCGGGGCTCTCCACGGTCGGCGGTGCGACGCTCTCGCTCGGGCTCGGCGCGGCCGGCGTCGGGCTGCCGGCCACCGGGGTCGGCGCCGGGTCGTCGCCGCCACCGAGCAGGCCGGTGGCGAAGAGCACCCCGGCCAGTACGCCGGCCAGTCCGACCGCACCGGCCGCCAGTAGCACCGGGTCCCGGGGCGGTCCGGAACGGCGGGTGCCGTAGACGGTGCCCGATCCATCGGTTTCCGACATGCCGGCATCCTGGCCCACCCCCGGGCCGGTACGCCATGGCAGGTGCGGTAACTCTCGCGTGGACGGCCCGCCGGTGACGCCGCCGACGCGTAAAGTGACCACATGCACGCTTTGCGTGATCATGACGTGGCGGTGGCTCAGCTGCGACGGTCGTACGCTGCGGTGCCACCGGGTCGGCCCGTGCGGCTGGCCAAACGGACCTCCAACCTGTTCCGCCCGCGCGCCGCCCCGCGCACGGCGGGTCTGGACGTCAGCGGGCTCGGTGG
Source organism: Verrucosispora sp. NA02020 (assembly GCF_013364215.1). Classification (NCBI taxonomy): domain Bacteria; kingdom Bacillati; phylum Actinomycetota; class Actinomycetes; order Micromonosporales; family Micromonosporaceae; genus Micromonospora; species Verrucosispora sp. NA02020. The sequence goes on from NZ_CP054923.1 coordinate 1,481,913, forward strand.
TGTGCTCAGCGTCGACCCGGTCGCCCGCACCGCCGACGTGCAGGGCATGTGCACCTACGAGCGGCTGGTCGAGGCGACCCTGCCGTACGCCCTGATGCCGCTGGTGGTGCCGCAGCTACGCACCATCACCCTGGGTGGGGCGGTCACCGGGTTGGGCATCGAGTCGACCTCGTTCCGCAACGGCCTGCCGCACGAGTCGGTGACCGAGATGGACGTGTTCACCGGGGCGGGCGAGCTGGTCACCGCCCGGCCGGCGGGCGAACACGCGGACCTCTTCGCCGCCTTCCCCAACTCGCTGGGCAGCCTCGGCTACGCCACCCGGCTGCGCATCGAGCTGCAACCGGTCCGGCGGCACGTGGCGCTGCGCAACGTCCGATTCACCGACCTGACCGCGTTGACCGAGGCGATCGGCGAGATCTCCGCCAGCCGCGCCTGGGCGGGGGAGAGCGTCGACGCGATGGACGGGGTGATGTTCAGCCCCGGCGAGGCGTACCTGGTGCTGGCCCGCTTCACCGACGATCCGGGCCGGGTCTCCGACTACACCGGTCAGGACATCTACTACCGCTCGCTGCGCCGGCTGCCGCACGACACCCTCACCGTCCACGACTACCTGTGGCGCTGGGACACCGACTGGTTCTGGTGCTCGGCGGCGTTCGGGGCGCAACATCCGCTGGTGCGGCGGCTGTGGCCGGCCCGGTGGCGGCGCAGCGACGTCTACCACCGCATCGTGCGGCTGGAACACCGCCACCAGGTGGCCGCCCGGATCGACCGGTGGCGTGGCCAGCCGGCCCGGGAGCGCGTGGTGCAGGACGTCGAGGTCCCGCTGGACCGCACCGCCGACTTCCTGCACTGGTTCGCCCGCCGGGTGGGGATGACCCCGGTGTGGCTGTGCCCGCTGCGGCTGCGAGAGCCGGCGGGCGGTGGAAGCGCCCGGTCCTGGCCGTTGTATCCGCTCCGGCCGGGGCAGGACTACGTCAACATCGGGTTCTGGGGGAGCGTGCCGATCACCGAGGGTGCCGTCGACGGTGCCGTGAACCGGGAGATCGAGCGCGCGGTGTCGGAGGCGGGCGGACACAAGTCGCTCTACTCCGACGCGTACTACGACCGGGATGCGTTCGACCGGCTCTACGGCGGTGACATATGGCGCGCCGTGCGGGACCGGTACGACCCGGAACATCGGCTCACCGGACTGTACGAAAAGGCGGTAACGCGCGCATGAGCGAGCGTAGCGAGCGAATCATCAGGTTCAGTGCGATCGAGCCTCATGGTGGCACGGAGCGAAGCGGAGTGCCGGCATGAGCCTTGTTGATCGAGAGCAGGGGGCGGGTGGTGCTCCCGCCACACCGCCGGACGGGAGCGGCCGACGTGGTCTGCGTGTCGCGGACGTGGTCCGGGCACTCACCGCCGGCCCGCTGCCGGTCCGGGTCACCGGGTACGACGGCAGTCGCCTCGGCCCGGCCGACGCCGGGATCACCCTGTCGATCCGCTCCGAGCGGGGACTGTCGTATCTGCTCACGGCGCCGGGCGATCTGGGTATGGCGCGGGCGTACGTGAGCGGTGACCTGGCGCTGGAGGGGGTGCACCCGGGCGACCCGTACGAGGCGTTGCGGGTGCTCAAGGACGAGTTGCGGGTACGCACACCGACGGTGGCCGAGGGGTTGGCGCTGGTACGCAGGCTGGGCTGGGAACGGTTGTTGCCGCCACCGGCACCGCCGCAGGAGGCGCTGCCCCGCTGGAGGCGGATCGTGAGCGGCCTACGGCACTCCCGGTTCCGGGACAGCAGCGCGATCAGCCACCACTACGACGTCTCCAACGCCTTCTACGAGAAGGTGCTCGGGCCGTCGATGACGTACACCTGCGCGGTTTTCCGCAGTCCCGAGGACACGCTGGAGGAGGCCCAGGCGAGCAAGTACGACCTGGTCGCGGGCAAGCTCGCGCTGCGTCCGGGGATGCGCCTGCTCGACGTGGGCTGCGGCTGGGGCGGCATGGTCCGGCACGCGGCCCGCGAGTACGGCGTCAAGGCCCTCGGGGTGACCCTGTCGCGTGCCCAGGCGCAGTGGGCGCAGGCGGCGATCGCGCGTGAGGGGTTGACCGGGCTGGCCGAGGTGCGGCACATGGACTACCGCGACGCGCCCCGGCGGGAGTTCGACGCGGTCTCCTCGATCGGGCTGACCGAGCACATCGGGGTGCGCAACTACCCGGCGTACTTCGGTTTCCTGCGGGACCGGCTGCGTCCGCAGGGGCGGCTGCTCAACCACTGCATCACCCGGGCCGACAACCGGGCGCCGCACCGGTCGGGCGCCTTCATCGACCGGTACGTCTTCCCCGACGGGGAGCTGGCCGGTCCCGGGCGGGTGATCAGTGGACTGCACGACGTGGGGCTGGAGGTGCACCACGAGGAGAACCTGCGCCAGCACTACGCGCTGACCCTGGCGGCGTGGTGCCGCAACCTGGTGGAGCACTGGGACTTCTGCGTCGCCGAGGTGGGCAGTGGCACGGCCCGGGTGTGGGGGCTCTACATGGCCGGTTCGCGGCTGGCGTTCGAGCGCAACGGCATCCAGTTGCACCAGGTGCTGGCCACGCGCAACGGCCCGGACGCGGTCAACGGCTATCCGCTGCGGCCGGACTGGCTGCCCTGACCCGCTGACCTCGTCGGTACGAAGCCGCGCCGAATCCATCGGCGCGGCGCGTCGATGGGGACGCCTCCGAGATCGCCGTGGCCGGCTACCCGGTCGTCCGGCTGTGAGGAGGGGACCCCTGCTCTACCCGAGGCGTTAGCAGGGTGCCCTTCCTTACATCGGCCGGGCGAGGGTGTCGAGCCGGGCGAGCAGGGCGACGGTGGCCGGGTGGTCGGGGACGAGCGCGGTGAGACCTGCGCCGAGGGCCTGCCAGCCGTCCAGGTGGCGGTAGCGCCACAGCGTGCTCAGCATCCCGATCAGCTCCAACCGGGCCACCGGGCTGCGCGGCAACTGCTCCTGCACCGGCCGGGGCAGAAGCGAGTAGAGCTGCTGCCGGAACGACGGATCGTGGATGTTGGGCAGGTCGAGCAGGAGCCGGACCAGTTCGGCGTACTCGTCACCGGTCGGCTCCACCGCCGGCCCGGCGGTCTGCGGCGTTCCCGTGTCCGGGTCGCGGACGTCCGGGAGTGCTTCGGGGGAGGGTGCGGGATCGTCGAGGGCGAGCAGGGCCCGCCGCAGCACCACATAGGAGCGGTGTTCGTGGGAATCCGGCTGGATGATGGAGAAGTGGTCGCCGGGCAGTACGCCCGCGTCCGGGAAGACGCTGCGAGCCGAGGCGGGCGGGACCACGCCGTCGCTGGCACCGGCGTAGACCTTGACCCGGACGGTCGGCTGCGGCGCGTGGACGATCTGGCGGAGCACCACCCGTTGGGCGTCCAGCACGGCGGCGCGCAACGGGCGCAGGTCCGCCTCCTGTGGGTGCCAGCGCAGCAAGCTCCGGCGCAGCGGCAGGGCCAGGTCCGACCCGGCGTTCGGACAGGCGTACATGAGCACCAGGCGGAGGCGGTCGAGTTCGCCGGGGTTGTCGGCGAGCATCCGGGCCAGGGCCCGTTGGACCACCAGACCGCCCTGGCTGTGCGAGACGAGCGCGAGCCGGGAGTGGTCGGCCAGGTCCTGGGACAGGTAGGTGCGCAGGTCGTCGGCGATGTCGTCGATGTGCGGTATCCGGCGTAGCGGATTGAGCGAGACCAACGGCGATTCGTACCCGAAGGTGTGCACGTGAAGGCCGGTCAGGGCGTCGTCCTGGGCAACGAGTCGGACGAATTCTCCCCAGGTGTCGGCCGAGGACAAGAATCCGTGTACGAACACGACGGCTGTTCCGGACACGAGATCACGCTAACACCACCGCGCCACCGGATGTGGACCACGGTCCATTGTGGTGAGCAGCGCATTTCGCGCTCCGCCGCCGAAATCGACACGACCGGTGAGCGGGCCGTGGACCGGCTGCGGTCGTCCCTCAACCCGAGGCGCGCGCAGGCGACCCGACTGGACCGTCAAGAACCGCTCTGACCTGCGGCGACGATCACAGCGCGGGGGTGTTGGGGGATCGGTGGCGGTGACATCCCGGGTGCTATCGGTCCATTCACCGACGAATGCGCGTTCTGCCGCGTCCATTGCCCTCATCGGGCGCGGAGTGTGGTAATGGTATGCCGGTGAATCAACCGTTCGCTGTCGAGGTCGACTCGGAACTCGTCGATCTCGCGGATGTGTCTCTTGATCTCCTGGTCGACTATGACCAGGAGATTCTCGGCCCGATCATGCGGCGACTCCTCCGTCGTGTCGACGATCCCGAAAGTATCACCAGTGGCTACAATCCCCAGCGTCTCGACTGACGGGGCCGGCCTTCCTTGGAGAAGTTGTGACCGCTCACCATCTGGCGGCGGAGCCGGTCGGTCGACCCGCGCGCCATCGCCTGGACCCACGCCACTTCGGGGCCCTGGCCACCGGGTCCGCTGACGCCGACACCATCGCCGAACTGCTGGCTGCCGAGAGCAGCTGGCGCAAGATCCAACTGCGGGCGGTCCTGGACGCCGCCGCCGGCGTACCCGACGCCACCGGCCCGCTGCCGCCGGTCGCCGAGGCATGGCGGCTGCTCGTCGCCGCGCAGCGACGCGACCGCGAGGTCGTGGAGAAGCTGATCCTGCATCCGCAGGTCGGCACCTGGGCCGGGTACGCGCTGCGCCGGATGCGGGGCACCACGGTCACCGCCACCGGCCCGCTCTGGGTGGACCTCGGGTACCTGCACGCACTGGCGGTGGCTGCGGCCGTCCGCACCGGATGCGACTTCACCATGCGGGTGCCGGTGCGGGACGGCTTCGTCGTCCTGCCGACGCTCGGCGGTGCCCGGGTCCCCAAGGCCCACGAGTGGGACGAGGCGGAGATCGTCGGCGGGGACGGGCGGGCCACGGTGACCGTGGCCGGCACGGTCGTCGAGTTCGACGCCACCGGCGGTGGCACCGACGGCTGGGTGCCGTTGCCGACCGTACGCTCCACGGCCGGCGGGCACACCCTGGAGGTCACGCTCGACTTCATCGACCCCTACCGCAACCTGCGTACGCCCACCGCGCCGCACCTGGACATCGCCGCCGACGTGCGGCGGTGGCGGGAACTGCTCGACCAGGCGTGGGCACTGCTGGTGCGGGCCTGCCCGGACCTGGCGGTGCCGATCGCCCGGGGCCTGACCTCGGTGGTGCCCCAACCGGCCGCCGAACGGTTCCGGACCATGAGCGCCTCGGCGGGCGACGCCTTCGGCAGCATGATCGTCTCCGAGCCGGAGGACGCTCCCGAGCTGGCGGTCACGCTGGTCCACGAGTTCCAGCACATCAAGCTCGGCGGACTGCTGCACCTGGCCCCACTGATCGAGGGCGAACCGCCGCACCGGCTGTACGCGCCCTGGCGCGACGATCCCCGCCCGCTCGGCGGTCTGATCCAGGGCGTGTACGCCTTCGTCGGGATCGTCGAGTTCTGGCGGGCGTACCGGCAGGTGGCGACCGGCACCGCCGCCGGGCTGGCGCACTTCGAGTTCGCCCGGTGGCGGGAGCAGGTGTGGGCGACCCTGCGGATGATGCGCGACCTGCCGCAGCTCACCGACGTCGGGCGGCACCTGGTCGAGGGACTGACCACCACCGCCTTGGGGTGGCAGGAGGAGCCGGTGCCGGCGGACCCGCTCGCGGCGGCGCGGGCAGCGGTGGCCGACCACCGGGCGCGGTGGCGCACCCACCACCTGAGGCCCGCCCCCGAGGTGGTGTCGGCGGTGGTCGCGGCGTGGATAGCGGGACAGCCCGTGCCCACCGCGCCAGATGTCGCGCCGACCGTCGAGGCGGACGCCGCCGCCCGCCGTCTCGACACCCGTGCGGTGCTGGAGCTGTGGCGGATCACCGACCCGGAGGGCTTCGACCGGCTCCGTACCGACGCGTCGGCGGTCGGCGCGCGGGTCTCCGGCGCCGGGCCGGCCGAACTGGCCCACGTCTGTGGCGAGGTGGCGCAGGCCCAGGCGGGCTACCTGAGGGCGCTGTCGACCGAACCGGGTTCGCCGGCCGCCTGGGCCGGTCTCGGCCAGACCGCCGGGGACATCTACCCGGGACCGGCCGCCGACGCGCTTCGCGACCGGCCGGAACTGGTCCGTGCGGTCTACCTCGGGCTGCGTGACCAGGGCACTCCGGTGCCGGAGCCGTTGGAACTGGCCGCCTGGATCGGCGCCGGCAAGCACTGAGAGCCGGATGCCGGGGTGGAGGCCGCCACCCCGGCTCTCCGGAGGCCGCTACAACGGCATCGGGTCCAGGTCGCAGTCGCCCCGGATGGTCAGGTCGGTGCCGGCCACGGTGGCCGGGTGCTCCTCGCCGAGCACCCGGGCGAACTTCTCGCTGATCGCGACGTGCAGGCTGTTCGCCTCCTCCTCCCGATCGAGCGAGACGAGATCCTGGGCGAGATTGCCGAGGCAGATCAGCGTGGTGGGATGGTCCGGCCCGAAGACCTCGGCGCAGCGGTCGGCGGTGCGCCGGTCGAGGTCGTACGCGGCGGCGTGCTCCCCGAGCGCGTAGAGATCGCTGCCGAGGTTGATCATTGCGGCCAGGGTCAGCGGATGGTCCGGCCCGAGCCGCCGGGTCAGCACCGCCGACCCCTTCTCGTTGGTGCTGCGGGCGCGCGCCACGTCGCCGCGCAACCGGTCCACGATCGCGCCGTTGAGCTGAGTCGCCACCGTGTAGGGATGGTCGGAGTCGAAGAGTTCCCGATACCAGCCGACGAGTTCGGCGGTGAGCGTGGCGGCGGCCTCCAGGTCACCCGTGGCACGCAGGTCGACGGCCAGACCGAAGGCGGCCAGCAGGGTGTCCGGGTGGTGCTCGCCGAAGCGGGCCGCGAAGCCGTCGCGTACCTCCTGGGAGAGCGCCAGGGCCGCGCGGTGGTCACCGGCCTTGCGGATCGCGGAGGCCAGTCGCCGTCGCGCGGTCAACGTCTGCGTCTGCGCCGAGCCCCAGACCCGGGGCAGCCGGTCCACGACGTTCTGCATCTCGGCCCGGGCGGGGAGGTACTCGCCGAGTTCCCGGCGGTCGATGATGAGGTTGAGGTGGGATTCCAGCGTCTGCGCGTGGTCCTCGCCGAAGAGCAGCACCCGGTGGTCGTACGTCGCCCGGTCGACCTCGTAGGCGCGCCGGATGTCACCGGTCAGGCGGAGGCTGACCGCCAGGTTGTGCGCCGCGTTGAGCGTGTTCGGGTCGTCCTCGCCGAGCGCCTGGATGTGCCGCTGGTAGAGGTCCTCGTCCATCTCCAGGGCGCGACGGAAGTCCCCGGACGCCCGCAGGTCGGCCGCCACCTGGCCGATGGCCCGCAACAGCTCCTCGGTGTCCTCGACGGTGCTGCGTTGGTAGAGCTCCAGGATGCGGGCGTTGTGCTGGGCCGCCTCGCGGTGCCGGCCCAGGCGGTAGAGCATGAAGCCGAGCCAGTGGCCGATGGTGAGCGTCATCGGTGCGTCCTCGCCCAGGCTGCTGCTCCAGGCCCGCCACGCCTGTTCGGCCAGTTCCAGCGACGCGGTGAAGTCGCCCCACCAGTAGAGATACCGCGCCTCGTTGAAGACCAGTTGCTGCACCCACGGCTGGTGGGAGTGCACCGCGTCGGAGGCCATCACGTGCGGGTACAGCTCGGCGTAACTGGCCCAGTTGGCCGGCGAGTCGGGGTCGTTGCGGTCGCCGGAGGCGAGCAGCAGGTGCGCGCTGTTGCGGACGGTCTCCCGGTCCGGCCGGGCCATCCGGTCGATGAGGACGGCCTGGATCAGCCGGTGCATCTGGATCGAGTTGGTCCGGTGGATGACCCGGGCGAGCGCGTACCGGTTGATGTCGCGGATCGCGCGGTTGAGCCGCATCGGGTCGCGCAGCGCGGCGTTCAGTTCCGGGTGGATGTCGTCGTTCTGCGCGCCGCTGAACAGGGTGCGCGGGATGGGCTCCGGGGCGAGGAACGAGCAGACCTGTAGGAGCCGGAAGGCGGCCGGATTGGAGACGACGAGTCGGTCCAGCGAGACGTTCCACGCGGCGGCTACGGGCAGTTGATAGTCCATCGGCGGGGCCTGTTCGAGAAGCTCGATGCGCTTCTCCTCGAACAGTCGCAGGTACTCCTCGGCCGGCATGCCGGTCTCGGCCCGCCAGGCCGCCGCCTGCTCCAACGCGAGCGGCAGGTCACCGAGCGCCTCGGCCAGCCGGTCCGCCTGTTCGATGGTCAGCTCCGGACCCCGGCGGCGCAACAGCTCGATGCTCTCCTCCCGGGGGAAGACGTCGACCTCCAACGTGCGGGCGACGTTGGCCCAGCCCGGGTTCCGGGACGTGATGATGATGTCGCCGGAACCGCCGGTGGGGAGGTACGGCACCAACGCCTCGGGGCTCTCGGCGTTGTCGAAGACGAGGAGCCAGCGAGGGTGCGGCCGACCGAGCCGTAGGGCCTCCTGGACGGCGACGCGGGCGCTGCCGATGTCGGGCCCGGAGGCGAGGTTCATCCGCGCCGCGAGCTCCACGATGGAGGCGTTGATCTGGGTGGGCCGCTCGGCCGGGATCCACCAGACCAGGTCGTATTCGCCCTGGTGCTGGTAGACGTACTCGACGGCCAGATGGGACTTGCCGACGCCGCCCATCCCGTGCAGGGCGTGCGGCAGGACTGCCGTGGTGCCGCCGCGCACCTGCCGGTGCAGCAGGGCGAGCGGCTCCTTGCGGCCGGTGAAGTTCGGGTTCCGCGGCGGGATGTTGCCCCAGACGGCCGGGGTGCGGGCTGGGGCGGTGGCGTCTGCGGGAGTGCTGGACGACAAGCCGGCTCCTTCGGTACCTACGCTACGGTCTGCGTCGGCATCAGCGCCGACAGCTATCATCGCATCCCGACCGGCAGGTGCGGGAGTCCTGACGACCGGCTCGGTGCCGCCCTCCTGGTCGACCGCTGCCAGCGCCTCGCCGAGCAGCCGCGCCCGGGGAAGGTACCGCCCGGAGAGCGCCCGCATCACGTCCTGCTCGATCCGGACCAGCGCGACGTCGGCCGGGGCCACCGTCGGAATCTCGACACCCGCCGGGTCGTCGAGCACCCGTCCCCAGTGCGCGATCGCGGGACGGACCCGTCCGAGCCGGGCCGAGAGGAGCTGCCAGACCCGTACGGTGTCGGCGCGGCGACCGGCCGCCAGCAACTCGGCCCGTACGCCGGGGAGGAACTCGAAGGTGCGGTCGTCACCGGTGCCGACGGTCCGCACCAGCGGGCTGGTCAGCACCTCGGCCAGGTGCAGGGTGGTGGACCGGGGCAGCAGCGTCCGCTGCACCACCCGGACGGCCGACCGGTCCAGTGGCGCGGCGGCCAGGTGGGTGGCCAGGCGCAGCGCCTCCGGCGAGGCCCACGAGATGAACTCGCGCACCCGTCGGGCGGCGTCCGGCCCGACGGTGGGCCGGGGCGTCCGGTCCGGGGCCGGTCGGTCGGTGGTGAGCAGGGCGGGCATGTCGATCCAGCGTGGTGCCCGGCAGGCGAGCAGCTCCACCCAGGCCGCCAGCCAGCGCGGGCGCAGCTCCACCACCGGCACCGGCACCGGCCCGCCGGCAGGTCGGGGCTCCTCGGCGAGCAGCGCCTGGAGCGTGTTGTGGTGACGCCACTCCCACCGCGAGTTGGCCGTCGCCGGTGCGGCGGCCCGCAGGCGCAGCCGCAGCGGCTGCACGCCGGTGCGGTGCCACATCTGTTGGGGCAGCAGGTGCACCATCGCCACGGGTTGCCGGCTCGCCCACTCGTGCAGGTGCGGAAGGACCGCACCGGAGTGCCAGGCCGGTCCGGCCCCGTCGCTGAGCACCAGCACCAGGCGGCGGCGGCCGACCGGCGGCAACGCCGTCGACGGACCGGCGACCGGGCCGCCGCGTCGGCCGCGCAGCACCACCCCGGCCGGGTCCGTGGTGTCGGTGACCAGCCGGCAGACGCGTACGTCGTGGAAGGCGACGTGCCGGCGCAGCAGTTTGACGAAGCTGCGGATCCGGCCGGACCAGACGGCCATCGACAGGTGGTCGTCGACGACCACCACGGCGTCCCAGCCGGCGCGGGGCGTGCGCCGCAGGACCGGCCAGGCCACTCCCGCCGCGAGGTGTTCGGCGGTGCCGTCCTCGTCGAACTCGTAGCGTTCGCGCCCGGGCACCAACTGCCGGAACGGGTGCAGGACCTCCGACAGCGGCGGGCCGCCGTCCGGGCGGGACGGGTCGGCGGTGAGCGCGGTGCCGGGTGGTCCGGCGAGCCCGGCGCCGGGCCCGAGGCGGGCGGCCAGCCAGATCGAGTCGGCCAGTTCGGCGCGGGTGAGCCCACCGCCGGAACCGGTCACTCGGTGCCGTCCGGCGGCAGCCGACGCCACAGTGCCTCGATCAGCCGCCGCCACTCACCCCGGTCCTGTGGGGTGAAGGCGCCGGAGGTGCGCAGGTGGACGGCGTCGAGCAGTTGGTCCACCGCCGGGGGATCCCACTCGCCACGCCGGGAGAGGTACTCCTGGATGAGTTCGGTGGATCCCTCCGCGCCGTCCGGGAAGTGCGCGGCGACCATCGAGGCGAGCCCCGCCTCGCCCGCCTCGGGCAGGCGCAGGCGCAGGCAGTGCCGCAGGAACGCCGCCGGGAAGTCGCGGTCCTCGCTGCACGTCATCACCACCAGCGGGAACTCGTGGCAGGCCACCCGTCCGCCGCGTACGGTGGCGGTCCGCCCCGGGTCGGCGGTGTGCACCGTCGCCTCCGGCGTGCGACCGGCGACCCGGACCAGCTCCGGGATCTCGAACCCACCGTCCTCGAAGACACTGCGCAACTGCTGCGGCAGGTCGATGTCACTCTGGTCCAGCTCGTCGATGAGCAACACCCGGGGCAGCCCGTACGGCAGCAGCGCGGTCCCGAGCGGTCCGAGGCGGACGTAGTCGCCGACCTGGGGCGGCGGAGCGTCCGGGCCCTGTGCCGCCGCCCGGCCGGTGGCCTGGACCAACCCGACGGCGTCGTAGTCGTACAACCCGTGGCGCAGGCTCACCTGGGTGGTCACCGGCCAGCGCAGCACCCGGCCGAGCCGCAGCTCCCGGGCGATCCGATAGGCCAGGCTGGACCGACCGGTCCCCGGGCGCCCGGTCACCAGCAGGGGCCGCCGCAGGTGCAGCGCGGCGTTGACCACGTCGACCTCGTACTCGTCTGCCGGGTGCGAGACGATCGGCTCGCCCAGCCGGCGGCCCAGCTCCGGGTCCTCCTGGGGCGGTGGTGGCTCGTCCGGACCGCCGTCGAAGGCCCGCCAGCGCGGCGGTGCCGGCCACCGTCGGTCGCGTTCGGCGGCGTCGACGGCGTGTCCGAGGCCGGTGTAGATGCGCCAGCCGATCGGCGCCCTGGTCGGGTCCGTCATCCGGTCACCTCCGGGGTGCCGTGGTGCGTGTCCAGTTCCGGTGTGCGGTACGGGTCGTCCCAGAGGACGACGAGGTGCCGGCCGTGGTGCCGCTCCTGCTCGGGCGGCGGGGCCTGTAACGCCGACAGGCGGGACCGTTTGGCAAGCTCCGGCAGGCGCACCACACCGGCGCGGGCGGTCATCGACCGGATCTCGTCCCAGAAGTCCGTGTCGGTGGGCGCGGTGCGGTGCCAGACGACCACCGGCAGGCCGGCCCGGAGCGCGGTCATGATCTCCTTGACGGTCGCCTCGGCATCGGTCGTGGGCGGTGCGCTCAGCACCACCGTGGCCAGGCTCTGGTCGGAGTTCAGGTCCGCCTCCATCCGGGTCAGGTAGCCGGGGCCGTCCGGCGCGCTGCGATAGAGCCCGCTGTTCCACGGCTCGGCCTGGAGCCGGTCCCAGCGCAGCAGCCACGCCCGACGCCAGGAGGTGGTGCGCAACCGGTCCAGGCTGCGCACCACGACCGGGTAGTCCATCGCCAGCACCTTCTGGTCGAGGTACTGACTGGCGCGCTCCTTGCGCCACCAGGGCACGTCCTCGTTGAGCAGCTCGATGGGGAGCACCAGCTCCACCGCCACCTCGGCCGGGCGGTCCGCCCACTCGACCTCCATCTGGTGGACGATCTGCTCCACGGTGGACTCCAGGTCGTCGTAGCCGACCTCGGGGATGCGTCCGCGCAGCTTCGAGTTCCACTCGCCGCCGCCGTGCCACTGCCGGTAGTGCGACACCGTGTACCGCTCGCTGCCCGGCTCCAGGTCGTTCTCGATCTGGATGACCAGGTACGCGTACCGCGTCGTCGCCTCGCCCCCGGCGTTGACCAGGACCCGGCGTCGGTCCAGCTCCTCGGTGAGGCCGAGTGAGGTGGCCTCCTGCCGGTTGCGCCGACGGATCAGCGTCGCGGTCCCGGAGTCCACCTCGTTCTCGAGCAGGGCGAGGAACAGCATGCCCGGCGGCAGTCCGCGCGGCGGGGCGTTCTGCCCGGTGAGATAGACGAAGACGTCCCACGCGTTGGCGCACCACGGGGGCAGGCTGGCGAGCTTGTGTTCGCTGGCGCGCTGCAACAGCCGCGTCAGCGGAGCCAGCCGGACGGCCAGCAGAGCGGTCCGCAGCTCGGCCCAGTCGCTGTCGGCAAGGACGCCGATCGCGTCCGCCTCGTAGCGCAGCCGTTCCAGGTCGGGCAGCTCGTCGGCGGCGGGATCGAACAACCGCACCAGCTCGACCAGCGTGTCCACCTCGGGCGGCTCGCCGAGGCAGGCGTTCGCGATCTCCAGGCTCTGGCCCCGAGGATTGGCCACGTCGTCGAGCCGGTCGCCGTGGTGCAGTTCCCGGCGCAGACGCTGCACCATTTGCCGGCGACTGTCCGCATGCCCCATCAGCGGCATCGCGGCGAGCATGTCGACCAGCTCCCTCTCGATGCGGCGGCGCTGATTATCGCCCGGCAGTGGAAGATGGGTCATGGACCATCCGGTCTGTCGAACGTTTCCGACGGTTGTGTAAAGGCCAGGTTACCGGCCGAGGCAAGGGCCGAGTTGCCCTTTGTTTTCGGCGTGGAGCCGATAATGCGGGCGATAGATCACCGATGTCCGAAGTGGACCTTATCCCCGCGACTGCTCGGCTGTCTCCTTTCCGACATCGCGCGCTGGGCGGGGTTCCGGGACGGCCGCCGACGGATGCGCCGTCGGGGCGGTGGCCTGCGCGATGTCGATCAGCGTGCGGGTCAGCAAGGTGGCCAGTGCCAACAGGATGCACCCGCAGACGAGCATCCGCAGCGCCGGGACGTCCGGCAGTGCGCCGGCCAGCACCAGGACTGCGAGGGCGGTGCCGAGCACACTCGTGGTCGCCACGAAACCGGCGTAGAGACCGACTCGGCGTCTGGTCCAGAACCGTACGCCGTGCACCGGGTCCTCACTCCGTGGCCGTCGCGGTTGCGTCTGAATTCGCTCCAGGAATCGGGACTCCCAGAGCAAGGCGAGCATCAATACCGGAAGTACCTGCGCGGAAGTTGCGTACAGATCGGAGAACACGACGTGGGACTCCTCGGATCGTGACACCTCGATGCCGCATACAGTGTCGCAAACACCACGTAGCGCGATGGTCCCGTGTGGTCGTGGCGGGTCGGCCGGGTCGGTGGGTCCGCGCGGCTATCGTGGCCTGTCGTGACGAGCAGCGAGCAGCGACTGGCCGCGATCCGGGGCGGAATCCCCCCGCGTCGGCACAACGCCCGGACGATCGCCGCGCTGACCGGCAACCCGGGCTGCACCCGCCGGGCGGTGCTGGACGGTGCCGGGGTGGACAAGCCACTGCTGGCCGAGCGGATCGGTTTTCCCGCCCGGTTCGGGCAGTCCCGGTTCGCCATCACCCGGGGCAACGCGTTCGAGGCGCAGGTGAAGGCCGACGACGGTGCCGAGTTGCTGCGGCTGGTCGCCGAGCGGCTGGGCGTACCGGTGCCGGCCTCGGCGCGGTGGACGGCGCTCGGCGTCGGCGACGACGTGGCGGCCCGCCAGCGCCGCTCGGCCGCGCTCCTGACCACCGCGCCGGACGGCCCCGACGACTCGGCCGCGTTGTTCGACCACCCGATGCTCGCCCTGGACGTCGCCGGGCAGCGGGTGCACCTGGAGCCGGACCTGGTGGCCGCCCGGCTCGGCGGCCGGTTCCACGTGGTCGAGGTCAAGTCCTTCCCGGTGATCGACGGTCAGGCCGACCCGGCAAAGCTGGCCGCCGCCGCGATCCAGTCGGCGGTGTACGTGTTGGCCCTGCGGGACCTGCTCGTCGCCGCCGGCCGACCGCCGGAGTCGGTGTCGCACGAGGTGGTGCTGGTCTGTCCGCGCGACTTCACCAACCAGCCGGTGGCGCACCTGCTCGACGTGCGCAAACAACTGCTGGTGGTACGCCGGCAACTGGGCCGGATGGACCGGCTGGACACGCTGCTCGACGACGTGCCGGTCGACTTCACCGCCGACCCGGGTGCCGACCCGTCGGCGCTGCTCGCCTCGTTGGGCACGGTGCCGGCCCGCTACGCCCCCGACTGCCTGGCGACCTGCGAGCTGGCGTACTTCTGCCGGCACGAGGCGGGTGGGAACACCGGTGCGCTGGGCCGCCCGGTGCGGGAGGCGCTCGGCGGCATCGAGGACGTCGACCGGGTGCTGGCGCTCGCCGGTGGTGAACCCGCCGCCGATCCGGAGCAGGAGCAGGCCGCCGCGCTGCTGCGGACCGCCGCCCGCCTGCGCGCCGACGCCCTGGCCGGGTCGGCGTGAGGCGTCCGGCGGGCGGCCCGACCACGCCCGGCAGAGCACCGGCATGAGTACGCTGCGCGCGCTCGCGGCGGCGCAGGCGGTGGCCGCCGGGATAGCCCAGCCGGTGGCGACCGTCCGGCACGTGCACCTGTCGGCCCGGCCGTTGGTGCTGGTGCCGCTGGCCATGGCGGGTGAGGCGAACGCCCCGCTGGCGGCGATGGTCGGCACCGCGCCGGGCCGGGGCCACCTGCTCGTCGTGCCGCAGCCGCGTAACCGGGACCAGCGGTTCGGGTTCGCCGCCGCGCTCGCCGACATCCTGCTGCCCTACATCGACACGCATCGGCTCGGCTCCGAGACGGTCGCGGTCGACCGGGGCAAGGACGTCCGGCAGCGGTACCTCGACGCCCCGCAACTGGTGGTGCCGAACCCGGCGGGCGTCACGTTCCTGCGGCTGCTGGGCCGTGCCACCCGGTTCCGTCGCATCGACGGCGACTACCCGGTGCCCCCGTCGGTGCCGCTGCTCGGCCGCTGGCTGACCTTCCTGGCCGAACGCGCGGAACATCCGGGCTCGTCGACGCTGCTGGCATTGACCCAGGCCCTGAGCATGCACTGGGCGACCGGGCAGAGCGCGGTGGAGGACCTGCACCTGCCGGCGCTGCTCGGCTGGATCGCCCCGCCGTCCGGGCTGACCGGTGCCGAGGCGGCGGCGCGGGCCGAGGACCCGACCGTCTGCCCGCCCGCCGGACCGGCCACCGATCCCGACTTCGACAACCGGCGGCTCGCCCCGGCGATCGAGGCGTACGCCGGGGCCGACGCGGACTCCTCGGCGCGCGCCGAGGCGTACGCGGAGCTGGAGAGGCTGCTGCGTGACCAGCTGGAGCCCACCTGGGACCTGATGTGGCGCGGCCTGGGGTTGCTGCGCGCGTTGCCGCCCGGCGCCCGGGTGGCGGGCCGGTGGACCGGCGACCGGGACGCCTTCACCGCGCACGCCACGCACGTCGACGAGGGCGGCGTGCCGCAGCCCAGCCGCGACGGCGCGGTGGCGGCCGCCAGCCGGCTGCACCGTCTGGAGCGGGCCGCCGCGAGCTATGCCGTGCAGCGCGCCTACGACGACCCGCTGGTGATGGCGGAGTACCGGCTGACCGGTGAGGCGTTCGTCGGTGAGGTGGTGCTGGCCGACCCGGCACGGGTGGACGACACCGGACGCCGACCGGTGCTGCGTCCGCGCATCCAACTGGTGACCACCGAACCGGTGCTGGTGCCGGTCGGCGCGAGCTTGTTCAACCCGGCCCGACCGGCGCAGAAGGCCCGGGTGGTCTTCGTGACCCCGACTGCCGACGGCAAGACCGAGGTGGTGCTGGAGCTCTCCGGCGGGATGGGACGCGGGCTGACCGCGAGCCCCGGCAGCGTGCCCGAGGTGGGGCAGCGGCTCTGCTACACCACGCTCAGCGAGGCGTTCGTGCCCAGCGGGACGTTCCCGACCGTGGCGGAGACCCCGTGGACCCACGGCGGTCCGCCCACGTCCGACCCACCCGCCGAGATGTAAGGAAGGGACCCTTCCTATACACCAGGCGTTAGAAAGGGTCCCTTCCTTACATGCCGCCCCCGGTGTACGTGAAGATGTTTGTGGATGGACGGATGGGCCGTCGGGTTGCCGACTGGCGTCCGGGCGGCTCTGGCGGGGCCCTCGCTCGCGTGGCTAGGCTTTCGGGGTTTGCCGGGACCGGTCCTCGCCGTCGAGGGTGCACGTGCACGTACGAGAGAGGGCCGGAGCGAGCGCTGTGTCGCGAGAGGACGTCGGGCGGGCTGCCGCGCGGTGGCCCGGGCGGGACCGGGTCGGCTGGGCGGGGCTGTCGGCCGCCGGTCTGGTGGTGGTCGTCGAGGCGATCTGGCTGCTGCTGAAACTGCCCGCCGGTGCGCTGGTCAGCGACCTCGGCGCGCTCGTCGTCGCGGGTCTGGCCGGGGCGGCCTGCGTGGGTGCCGCCCGCCGGCAACCGCCGGTGCGGCGGTTCTGGCTGCTGCTGGCGGCGACCATGGCTCTGGCGATGGCCGGCCGAGCACTCTGGACGGTGCTGCGGCTGGTCGGCGAGGACCTGCCGCACACGCTGCCGGTCGGGCTGCTGTTCGTGGCCGGTCTGGTCACCGGCACCACGGCCCTGCTGTCCTCGGTGACCGCCCCGCGGACCACGGTGGGCCGGGTACGCACGCTGCTCGACGGGGTGATCGTCGGGCTGGCGCTGATCCCGGTCGGCTGGATGCTGATCTTCCGCAACGTCGCGATGGCGGATCTCGACGAGCCGCTGCGCACCGCCGGTCTGCTCTATCCCATGTTCGACCTGATGCAGTTGACCATCCTGGTCGCGGTGATCGGTCCGAGCCGACCGGTCTGGCCGGTGCTGACGGTGCTCGGCGCGAGCCTCACCGTCCGCGGGGTGGGCGACGCCGCGTACGTGTCGCTGGTGGCCGCCGGCACCTATCAGCCGGGTCGACTGGTCGACGTGCTCTGGCCGCTGAGCTACCTGTTGATCGCGGCGGCCACCCGGCTCGGGCCACCCCGCTACCGGGCCGATCCCGACGAGGCGGCCGAGTCGCCGTTGCCGCCCTGGTGGCGGGTGGCGTTGCCGTACCTGCCGGTGGGTGGGGCGATCGTGGCGGTGGTGTGGGCCAGCCAGCCCGACGGCTACATCCCGCAACCGATCTTCATCGCGCTGCTGGCACTTCTGGCGACGCTCGCACTGCGGCAGGGACTGGCCGCCAACGAGAACCTGCGACTGGTCGGCCGGCTGCGGCAGCTCGCCTACATGGACCAGCTCACCGGGCTGCCCAACCGGTTGGCGTTCACCCGCCGGCTGCGTGCGGCGCTGCTCGGCACGAACCGGGTCGCCGTGCTCTTGTTGGACCTGGACGGGTTCAAGCAGGTCAACGACAGGTTCGGGCACACCACCGGCGACACGCTGCTGACCGGGCTGTCCCGGCGGATGCGGCGCGCGGTCGGCGACGACGGGATGATCGCCCGGATCGGCGGCGACGAGTTCGCCGTACTGGTCACCGGCAGTCCGCCCGCCGAGCCGGAACGCCTGGCGGAACGGCTGCTGGCCGCGCTGCAGCCCTCGCCCGGCGAGGAGCTGGTCGGGGTGCACCCGTCGGCCAGCATCGGCATCGCCGAGTACGGGCCGCAGCACATCTCCTACACCGACCTGCTGCGCGACGCCGACATCGCGATGTACGCGGCCAAGGCGGCGGGCAAGTCGGCGTACCGGCGGAGTACTCCGGCGTTGCGGGAGTCGGCGGTGAGCCGGGCCGAACTGATCGCCGACCTGCGGCGGGCCGTCGACGAGGAGCAACTGCACCTGGAGTTCCAGCCGATCGTCGACCTGGCCACCGGGGCGGTCCGCAGCGCCGAGGCGCTGGTGCGTTGGCGGCACCCGAGACTGGGCATGCTCAGTCCGGCCCGGTTCCTGCCGCTGGCCGAGGAGACCGGGCTGATCCTGCCGATCGACAGGTGGGTCATCAAGGAGGCGTGCCGGGCGGCGGCCACCTGGCAGGGGCGGGTGCCCAGCGCGACGGTGGCGGTGAACATCGCCGCCGCGCACCTGCGCCGCCCGGATCTGATCGCCACGGTCACCGAGGCCACCGCCGGGGCGGGTCTGGCGCCCCGGGCGCTGACCCTGGAGCTGACCGAGTCGGCGCTGATCGAGGGCAGCGACGCGGTGCTCGACCGGCTGGGGCAACTGCGCGAACTCGGCATCCGGATCGCCATCGACGACTTCGGCACCGGGTACTCCTCGCTGAGCTACCTGCACCGCATCCCGGCCACCGAGTTGAAGATCGACCGCTCGTTCGTGTCCCGGATCTCCGACGACGCGCGGGCGTACGCGACCGTGGAGATGGTCACCCGGCTGGCCCACGCCTTCGACCTCGGCGTGGTGGCCGAGGGGGTGGAGACCGAGCGGCAGCACGACGCGGTGGCCGCCATCGGTTGTGTCCAGGGGCAGGGTTACCGCTACGGCCGCCCGGCGGCGCTGGCCGAGTTGCGGACCGTCCTGGCCGGTCCGGTCCGCCCCGTATGAGCGGTGTCGCAGAATCGGACTTGACCCTCACGTAGCGGCAGGCGGGAGCGTGGTTCCCAGGAAGGGAGGGAACCATGGCGTACCGCGTGGGCGAGGTGGCCCGGCTGGCCGGGGTGACGGTCCGGACGTTGCACCACTACGACGAGATCGGGCTGTTGTCGCCCAGCGGGCGTAGCGGCGCGGGCTACCGGAGCTACTCCGAGGCCGATCTGGAGCGGTTGCAGGTGATCCGCTACTACCGCGAGCTGGGGTTCCCGTTGGAAGAGATCGCCGCGATCCTCGACGACCCGGCGAGCGACCCGGAGGCGCACCTGCGGCGTCAGCACGAGCTGCTGACCGTACGGATCAAGCGCCTGCAGGAGATGGTCGCGGCGATCGAGTTCGCGATGGAGGCGAGTAAGTTGGACATCCGATTGACCCCGCAGGAACGGTTCGAGGTGTTCGGGGACTTCGATCCGGAGGCGCACGCCGAGGAGGCGGAGCAGCGCTGGGGTGGCACTGAGGCGTACCGGGAGTCGAACCGGCGCGTGTCGCGCTACACGAAGGAGGACTGGGCGCGGATCAAGGCCGAGAGCGAGGACTGGGGGCGGCGGACCGTCGCGCTGATGGAGTCCGGTGCACCGGCGGACGGACCGGACGCGCGCGAGTTGGCCGAGGAGCACCGCCGGCAGATCAGCCAGTCGTTCTACGAGTGCTCGTACGAGATGCACACCTGCTTGGCCGACATGTACCTGGCCGACGAGCGGTTCACCGCCCACTACGAGGCGATCGCCCCGGGGCTGACCGCGTACCTGGCCGAGGCCATCCACGCGAACGCGATCAATCGGGCCTGACCCGGGGTGGCGATCGGCGGGCGGAAACCGTCGGAGCGGGGGAGTATGACTGACATCGTCGACTCCACGATCTTCCGGAGGCCCCCTTGCTGATCGTCGCCGGCACGCTCTACGTCGATCCGGCCGAGCGGGACGACTACCTTGCCACCTGCGCCGAGATCGTGCGGGCGGCCCGCTCGGCGCCCGGCTGCGTCGACTTCTCGATCAGCCCGGACGTGGTCGAGCCGGGGCGGATCAACGTCTACGAGCGGTGGGAGTCCGACGAGCAGTTGCTGGACTTCCGCGGTGCCGGTCCGGAGCCGGAGCAGCAGGTCGCCATCGTCGGTGCCGAGGTGCACAAGTTCCGGATCAACTCCGTCGAGTCGCCCTGAGCGTGGGGGTGGTCGGGCGGCGGGCGGCGGCACGGAAGGCCGCCACCGCCGCCTGCTCTCCCGCCAGTTCGTCGCGCCGGGCGGGGGCGCGGGCCGCGCGCAGGGGCGCGGCGATCCGGCCGGCCCGGCGCAGGGCGACCGGGTCGCCGTCGAGCAGCCGGTCGACGAGGTGTCGGTCTCGGCGGCGCGGTGGTGCGTGGCTCATCTCGCGTTCCCTGGCGTAGTCCCGGATCTCGGCGTCGCCGCATCGGTCGCGGGCGGGCGTCCGGCACACCCGCTCGATTGATTGGCGTCACCGTCGCCGGTGGCGTCACAGTCACCCGCACGTCGCCGTCCGGCCACGCAGCGAAACCACCATCTTGTCCTTATTAGTCCACCGATCGGGTATTTGACCCACTCTTGGCCGTGTCCATGGCGGTTCCCGAGGTCGTTAACACTGTGACACCCCACTTAGGTGGCCTGCGGTTGGTGGCCTGCGCGGCGAAGGAGTCGGCGTGGCAAGGACTGATTCGACGGGTTCGACATGGCGGTACCGGTGGGCGCGCCGGCAGAACGAGCGCCGGCTGCGGACGTTCCGCAGCGCCGAGGGGGACTGGCGACGACGCGACGACGACCTGCGTCGCCTGCGGACGCTGGCGGAGCAGTGCCAGGGGTCCGCCACGGCGGGGTGCGGCCTCCCGCTCGAACTGGACGCCGACGAGGTGGTGCTGCGGGTGGTGCCCGCCGCCCAACTGGTGGAGGTGCGGCACAACGCCGTCCTGCCCGCTCCGGACCTGACCGTGGCCCCGCCGATCGGCCGGCTGCGCCCGCGCCTCCCCGAAGGGGTACGGGCCACCGACGCCGGAATGGCGGTGATCACCAGCCGTCGACTGGTGCTGCTCGGCGGGCGGGGTCGCCGCGACTGGGCGTACGCGCGGATGACCGGGCTCGCCCACGACCCGCACGCGCCGGTCACGCTGATCCAGGTGCTGGACCGCCGACGCGGCTCCGGCGTGCTGCTGCCTCCCGACGCGGCACCCGATTTCCGGTTCGTGCTCACGCTGGCGTTCGCCGACGCGATCGAGCAGCGTGCCACGGTGATCGCGCAGCTCGACGAGCTGATCGCCGAGCACGCCCGGCTGCGTCCGTCCCGGCCGGGCATCGCCACCCCCGGTCAGGCCCGGTTGTCGGCGCTGATCCCCGGTGGTCGGCGGACCGCCGTGGTCGCCGCCGCGCTGGCCGTGATGGTGCCGGTGGCGCTGGCGAACTCCGGCGCGGACCCGGCCGGCACGGACACGGCGGTCGCGGCCACCCCGGCGCCGGTCGCCGCCACCGGCACGTCCACGGCGGCCGGCGCCAGCGGCTCGTCCGCGCCGCGGCGGGACGCGCCGACACCGGAGCGGCGGTGCGGCGCCCCGGTCAACCCGATGGGGTACGACTTCTGCGGCGGCGAGCGGATCCGTGAGCCGGCCCGTGACGTGTGCGAGCACTTCGACTGCGTACCCGGGTTCTGGAACGGTCGGGGTTACCTGGTGCAGTGCGAGGACGGCAAGGTCAGCCTGGCCGGCGGGAGCCCGCGCGCCTGCGGCACGCACGGCGGTGTCCGCCGCACCGTCTGGGGATGAGACCTCCGGCGGGACGTGGGCGCGGGTCCGCCCACGACTCGCCGGTCTCCCCGGCGGCTCAGCGCTGCTCGGCGGCGAGGTCGGCCAGACGGGACAGGGCCGGCGCGGCGGCGAGCAGTCGTTCCCGTTCGGCGGTGTCGAGCCCGGAAAGCGCGGCGGCGAGCAGGTCACGCCGGTGCTGCTCGTGGACGGCGATCCGTTCCCGCGCCGTGGCGGTCAACGTCAGCCGGACGCTCCGCCGGTCGACCGGATCCCGGTCGCGGCTCAGCAGGCCGGCGGTGGTCAACTCGCCGACCAGGGTGCTCACCGTGTTCGGAGCGGTGCCGAGCCGCTGGGCGGCCTCCCGGACGCTGACCCCCGGCTGTCGCTGCACCAGGCGCAGCACCTCCACCTGCGCGTCCGGCAGGGCGACGCGGCCGGTCCGTTGGGCGGCCGTCCGGCGCAGCACCCGTTGCAGGTCGCCCAGAGCGCCGCTGAGCTGCCCGAGCGTCTCTTCCGTCACAGAACGGCCCTCTCCACGGCAATAACTCTGTAAGCAGAGCTATCGTAGCCCGGCGAACCGACGCCGAGGGGGCCACGATGCCGCAGACCGCCGCCGCGCCGACAGTCGGGCAGCCGGAACGGGCCGTCGCACCCACCGGCCGGGCCGCCATCGGTCTGCTGGTGCTGCTCGGCGCGCTCACCGCGATCGGGCCCCTGTCGCTGGACACCTACCTGCCGGCGTTCCCGGAGATGGCCCGTGACCTGTCCGCCAGCCAGGCGCAGATCCAGCTCTCGCTGACCACCTGCCTGGTCGGTATGGCCATCGGGCAACTCGTCACCGGCCCGCTCAGTGACCGCTGGGGGCGCCGCCTGCCGGTGCTGATCGGGGTCGGCGCGTACGTCCTGATGTCGTTGGCCTGCGCTTTCGCGCCGTCGGCGGAGACTCTCGCCGCGCTCCGCTTCGCCCAGGGCTTCGCCGGAGGCATGGGCACCGTCGTCGCCCGCGCCGTCGTCCGCGACCTCTACAGCGGACGCGCCGCCGCGAAGTACTTTTCCCGACTCGTCCTGATCTTCGGCATCGCCCCGATGGCCGCGCCCGCGCTCGGCAGCCTGGTGCTGGGCTTCGGCGGCTGGGAGACCATCTTCCTGGCCCTGGCCCTGGTCGGCGTGCTGCTCGTCGCCGCCGTCGCGTGGCGGCTGCCGGAGACGCTGCCCGTCGCACGCCGCAACACCGGCGGCCTGTCCGCGACCGCCGCCGCCGGGCGCGCGGTGCTCGCCGACCGCGTCTTCCTCGGGTACGCGTTGACCCAGGGCCTCGCCTTCGCCGGTCTGTTCGCCTACCTCTCCGGCTCCTCGTTCGTCCTCCAGGACGTCTTCGGCCTCTCCGCCGGTGCGTTCAGCCTGCTCTTCGGCGTCAACGCCGTGGCCTTCGTCGCCGTCGGTCAAGTCAACGCCCGGCTGCTGGACCGCCACGACCCCCGACCGCTGCTGATCTGGGGTCTGGGTCTCGGCCTGTTCTCCGCGCTCGGCCTGCTCGTCGGGGCCCTGCTCGGGTCCCTGCCGCTGGTCGTCGTCGCCCTCTTCCTCTTCCTCGGCTCGTTGGGCACGGTGATGCCCAACGGCACCGCCCTCGCCCTCGAACGCCACTCCTCGCACGCCGGTACGGCCGCCGCCCTGCTCGGCAGCCTCCAGGCGGTGATCGCGGCCGGTGCCGCGCCGCTGGTCGGGCTCGGCGGCGAGGGCAGCGCGGTGCCGATGGCCGTCGTGGTCACCGGCGCGGCGGCCGGCTCGCTGCTGGTCGTGCTCACCCTGGCCCGCTCCCGCCGCCCTTCCTGACCCGCCGCCCCGCCGCCCCGCAGCCCCACCGGTCCCGTCGATCATGGAGTTGTGGTATCACGAAACGCTCTGACAAGGGGCGATTCGCTGACCACAAGTCCATGATCGGAGAGCGGATTCGGAAAGGCGAAGCAAAGGCAGGATTTGCCGCTATATTCATTTGCTTGACCGGTTGAGACGCCCCGGTTACAGTGACGTTACTGAACGTTGTTCCCCCTTCCTCTTTCGGCGGCCGGAGTCGCACTTCGACTCCCGCCGGAAAGGGGATGACGCGTCCTCGCCGCGCTGGCGGCGATCCGGGCGCGAGGTGCCGCTCACCCGTTGTTGCCGCAGGTGAGTCCGCATGTCCAGCCACCGGCTCCGGCTCGGGGCGGAGCGAACGGTGCGGTGATCCCGCCACTCGCGACGTCAATCAGGAATCGGACAGTGGTGAATTCCGGTACGTCTGCAACGGTTCGGAATCTGCATTTCCCACGAGTCGGTGATCGCGCATTCGCCGGGCAATTCTGCCTGCGTCTGTCCGACCCGGCACTCCTCGACGAGCAGGAAGCGGTGACAGCGGTGCACACTGACCTCGAAGGGCCGACACCGAAATCCGTCGGAGCCTTCTACGACCAGGTGAACTCGATCGTCGCCCGGGTCCAGGGCGGCTCCATGCACCACGGCTACTGGACCGGGCCCGACGACGACAGCGACTTCGCCACGGCCAGCGTCCGGTTGACCGACATGATGATCGAACGGGTCGCCGCCCGGCCGGGCGCACGGGTGCTGGACGCCGGCTGCGGGCTGGGCCGCCCCGGCGTACGGCTGGCCAAGATCGCCGGTGCCCGGCTCGTCGGGGTCTCGGTCAGCGAACAGGACGTACGCCTGGCCAACGACCTGGCCCACGCCGAGTCGGTGGCCGACCGGGTGCGCTTCGAGCAGGCCGACATGGCCGAGTTGCCTTTCCCCGACGACTCCTTCGACCACGCGATGGCCTTCGAGTCGATCATGCACGTGCCCGACCGGATGCGGGCACTGCGGGAGATCGCCCGAGTGGTCCGCCCCGGCGGGCGCATCGTGCTGACCGACTTCACGGTCCAGGCGCACGGGCGCGACGACGACACCCTGGTCAAGGTGTACGACTCCTGGCGGGTCGCCGCGACGCCGATCGGCGCGGAGGACTACCCGGAGATCGCCGCCCAGGCCGGCATCGTGCTCGACGAGGTCACCGACATCACCGACCACGTGAAGTACAGCAGCATGTGGACATACCTCGAACTGCGGCGGTACGCCCGGGACAATCCGGTGCCAGCGGAGGTGGATCAGATCCTCGACGTCTTCGCACCGACGCTCAAGGGCACCGCGGACCGGCCGCCGCTCACCGACACCGAGCTCGAACACGGGTGGCGCCAGATGCTGACCGAGGAACAGACACAGGGCATGGTCATCGTGGTGGCCCGAATTCCGGCACCCTGATCGTGCCGTCCTCGGCGATCGGGAAGCCCGGGTTCCAGGCGATCTCCCAGAGGTGGCCGTCCGGGTCGGCGAAGTAGCCGGCGTACCCGCCGTAGGACGTCTCGCGGGCCGGCCGGGTGACGACCGCGCCCGCCTCGGCGGCGACGGCCAGCACCCGGTCCACCTCGTCGCGTTCGCGTACGTTGTGCGCCAACCCGATCCCGCCGAATCCGTCGGCGGCCCGCGCGTCGACACCGGCGTCCTCGGCCAGCGACTCGCGGGCCCAGAGCACCACGGCGATCCCGCCGGCCTGGATGAACACCGTCCGCTGCACCTCCTGGCCCCGCCAGCCGAGCCGTTCGTAGAAGGCTCGGGATCGGGCCAGGTCGGTGACGCCGAGGGTGATCAGGCTGAGGCGCTGTTCCATCCGGGCAATCTAACCCGGCACGGGTCGCCTAGCCGCCTGCCGAAGGTCCCACGGAACGCAGAACTCCCGGTGCCGCGACCACGGCACCGGGAGTCCTCGTCAACGGCCGGTCAGCTCAGCGGGGCTCCGCCGGGCTGCACGACCTTGTTCACCGTCAACTGGTACGGCGCGTACTGCGTGACCTGCTCGGTCGGCTCGTCGTAGGCGACGATGGCGACCACCGTGGGGAAGGCGGTGAGCAGCGCCGTCTGCACCACCCCCAGGGTGAAGTTGGTCTTGCCGTCGACCTCGAACTGCACGGCCGTCCGGAGCTTCTCGTCGAAGCCGACGAAGCGGACGTTCCAGTTCGCCACCGGCGTCGGGTAGACCTGTGACGGCGAGTCGAACGCGTCCAGGTTCGACCCGTCGCTGACCAGCGTGCCGCCGACCGTGATGTCGTCGATCAGCAGACCGCCCTCGTTGACCCCACCGTCACTGACGTAGCGGAAGCTGAGCAGGACGTCCTGCCCCGCGTACGCCGACAGGTCGAACGAGTGCGGCTCGAAGCCGTTGGTGGTGCCGTTCAGCGACGGCCCGAGCGGCCCGGCGACGGTCTTGTCGCCCTCGATCGCGGTGTAACTCCTGCCACCGTCGGTCGAGACGCTGACGTAGCCGTAGTCGTAGCCGGTCTCCGCGCCATACTTGGCGAGGAAGGTCAGCGTCGGGTTGCCGGCCGGCACGCTCACCGGCGTCACGGCGGCGGCGTCGGTGCTGTTGCCGTTGCCGGACCAGATCACCGGGTTGCCCGGACGGTCCGGGTCGTCGGTCACCGTCGTCCAGGCCAGCGGCACCGACGGCAGGGTCTTGGCACCCTTGAAGCTGATCGACCGCAGGTCGCCCCGGCCCAACGGCTTGCCGTTCGCCTTGCGCAACTGGACGTAGTCGGCACCGTTCGGTGCCGCACCCGGCGTCGCGTGCGTGGCCGGGTTGGCCAGGTTCACCGTGGCGTTCAGGCTGGCCGTGGTGACCTTGCGCTTGTCACGGCCGAGCATCACACCCAGCTTCGAGTTGCCGACGATCCGGTCCACCAGGTTCATCGTCTGGTAGTCGTGGATCACGCCGTAGAGGTCGTTCACCCCCTCGGCGGCGAGTGCCGCCTTGATGCTGGCCAGGCCCTGCGACTCACCGTCGCGGTGCAGCCGGGAGATGAAGTCCAGGCCGTACCGGTCGTAGAGGAACAACATCAACGAGTACGCGTTGCCGTAGTCGGCGAGTACCGCGTTCGGGTTGCCGCCCTCGTCCCACAGGTTCAGTGAGTTCTCCGGCCCGCCGCAGTCCCGTGGATTCGTGTTGTAGGCCGTCTGGACCGTGCCGAAGCCCTGGAAGCAGTAGATGTGGCTGTCCGCGCCCGGCTGGTCGACCCGGGCCGAGGCGTCGGCATAGCCGCCGAGCGTCTGGGCGAAGTCGGAGAGCCCCTCGTTGATCAGGATGCTCTCGAACGGGTCGGTGTAGTAGTGCGCCAGGTGCTGCCACTCGTGGATGAACGTCGACTCGTACAGGTTGGGACGCGCCGGTCGGCTGGTGCACAGATCGTCGGTCGGCTCGTTCGCCGGGCTGACGCCCGTCCGGTGCGCCCAGTCGAACGCGTCGATCGTCATGATGTTGCGGTCGAGCAGCTCGTTGAAGAGCGAGAAGAAGAACCCGGCAATGTACGTCGGCGCGGCCGGGAAGTCGTAGAAGTTGTCGTCCCGGACGTTGTCGACGAGCGTCACCGTACGGTTGCCGGCACCGCTGTAGTCGCCGTCGATCTGCGCGTTGCTGCCGTCGCGCTCCGGCGGCGTGCTGAACGCGGCCGTCGACTTCGGATACATGTTGTTGTCGAACTCGTCGACCAGGCGCGTCACCTGCGCGTCGGTGACCACCGTCGAGTTCGCGATCTGCCGGCGGCAGTCACCCACGGGGAACTCGGTGTCGTTGGCGACCCAGACCTCGATGTTGTCGCCCACACCCCGCAGCGTGTAGTCCTTGAGGTAGATCACGCCCTGGTAGTCGTCGAGCGCGAGCCACTGCCGCACCGTGCCCACCGCCGGCGTCTCGGCGGCCTGCGCCGACCTGCGCTGCGCCTGCGGCTGGTACTGCCGGGGCACCTCGACGGGCTTGCCGTTGAAGGTGAAGTCCTTCCTGGTGAGGTCGCGGACGTCACTCGCTATCCCGGTTGCCGGTGCCGGGGCGGACTCGGCCGCCACGGTGCTCGGACTGGCCGCCGCCGACTGGGCGACGACGAAGAACGGTAGGACGATGGCGCAGGCTGCTATCCCCGCAAAGCGGCGTCGAGCCACAGAACCTCCTCATAGCCGACAGACCCACTCAACCCCGCGTGACCAGGGGTGATGGATCTACGCACGCTGATCGAGCGCCCTCGTATCCTTTGCACAAGTGCATCGATCAATCAAGCCTTGACGCGACATACGTCTGTGGATCGCTGCCCGTACCCCTCGAATCCCGGACGTGGCCGGGTGGCGCGGCGGGATCATGATGTCGCCATGACGAAGATCGCCGGGCGCCGGCAGAAGAAGGGAAACACCTGCAGCGACCCGGGGTGCGGTGCCCTGTCCGCCTGCGACTGTTCCCTGTTCTCGATACTGTTGACGGTCGGCGCGGCAGTCGCGCGGGTGATCCCGGCACCGGTGGCCGACGGCTCCGGACGGGCGGCCATCCTCGGCTACCGCCGCTGGCTGTCCCACCGCTGGCCGGGGAAGTGCCGCTTCACCCCCACCTGTAGCGCGTACGGCCTGGCGGCCGTCGAACGGTACGGCCTGGCGGTCGGTGGCCGGATGGCCGCGGACCGGCTGCGACGCTGCACCGCACACACTCCACCCGGTACCCACGACCCGGTGCCCGTCTCCCCGGGCGCTTCCCGGGCTGCCCGTTCCCGCCCGGTCAGTTCCGGCGGTTGATCACCACGAAGGCGACACCGCCGACGACGATCTCGGCGAAGAGCAGCAGCGCGAACACCATGCTCGGCTCGGCACCGAGAGCGACGGCGACGGCCGCCACCGACGTGAGCGGGAACGCGGCCAGGCCCAGCACGGCCAGAGCACGGGTCAGAACGGCGTCGTCGCGCTCGTCCCCGGTCTGCGACCAGGCCCGCTCGAACGTGGTGGCGCGGTCCGGCCGCTTGCTCAGCCGCCACAGCATCACCAGGAAGGCGAGCAGGCCGACCGCCGCTCCCTGGAGGAACCCGACACCCATGTTGCCGGGCGCATGCTCCCGCAGCAGCAAACCCACGGCGACGACCAGCGCAGCGACTGCCAGCAGGATGACGGCGACCGAGAGTTTCCGCAGGGCACTGCGACCTCCGGTCGTGGGGTGGCCCTCAGGTGTGTGGGGACCCTGGGCCGTGGGGCGGCCCTCGGTGGTGCGGTGGTCCTTTGGGGTGCGGTGGTCCTTTGGGGTGCCGCGGCCCTCAGTCGACATGGAAGATCTCCTCTACGGGGCGGTGGAAGTGACGGGCGATGGCGATCGCCAGGGGTAACGACGGGTCGTAGCGGCCCGTCTCGATCGAGTTGATCGTCTGTCGGGAGACGTTCAGGGCCTCGGCCATCTCCCGCTGCGACAGCCCGGCGGCCTGCCGAAGCTCACGGAGATCGTTCCGCAACCAGCACCTCCGATGTCAAGCAACCTTGTCACGTCAAGGATGCTTGACACTGCTGGCAGATGTCAAGCGTGCTTGTCTGCTGGGCGGCGGGCGGCGGGCTGGGGCGGTGGGTGGGGCGGCGTGCGGGTGGGGGCGCAGGATCGTGGCAGTGCAGCTGCTGTGCGCGCGGCGTGTCGAGCAGCTGCACTGCCACGCTCTTCGCGGCAGGTGCTCGTGTTGATCAGGCGGTGGCCGGTTGGTGGTCGCCCGCACCTTCGACTTCGGCCCGGTGTGCCGCACTGGAGCCCACGACTCGCCGCCGTGCGCGGCGGCGAGTCGTGCTCGATGCGGCTGAGGGCACGGCGACGAGGGGGTATAAGTTTTATCTAAGGGGGTTGGGTAATGCTTATATCGGAGTCTGTCTGGCGCGCCCTTACTGAAGCGGGTGTTTCGCTCGTGCCGACCGGTGCCGACCGCGCCGAGCTGCGCTACGGAAAAGCCCGTGCCACGCTGACCGTCATCGCGTCCCCGACCCCACTGACCCCGAGCACCGTTGCCGCCTCAATCAGCCGCCATCCGAACCCGTGCCTGGTCATCGTTCCAGCGGCGACGGTAGCGGTGCGGCAAGCAATCGCGGCGGCGGGCTGGTCATGGCTGGTCGATACCGGACAGCAGGTGACAGGTGTGCTGTGCCTCGATGGGGAACGAGTCGCGCTGCGGCCCCCCGTCGAGACGACCAAGCGGTCCACCACGCGCGGTCGAGTGCCATGGGGCACCTTCACCCTGGTCCGCCGGCTGATCCAACATCCATACGTCACTCAGCGGGAGTTGGCCGCCATCGTCGGAATCTCCCAACCCCGGGTCTCCCAGGCGCTGGCTTCGCTGGCCGACCAAGACCTTGTACACCGCTCGTCGCGTGGCTGGATCGTGCGGGACGTTGACGAGGCGATCCGGTGGTGGTTGTCGACCTATCCCGGGCCGGGTGGCATCAGCACCTATTGGTTTGGCTTGGGGCCCGTGGTCGAGCAGGCCCGGACCGTCATCGAGGAGTTTGCCGCGACTGCCGATGCGACTCACGTTGTGGTCTCGGGTGATGTCGCGGCCGACATCATCGCCCCTTGGCATGCCCCGACCCGTGCCATTCTCTATGCGCATACCGGGTTGGAACTGGCGGCCGCAGGCTTCGTTCCTGCCGGCGAGGAAGAGGCGACGCTCGAACTCATCGTGCCGAGAGACCTGGGTCTGTGGCCGCCGTCCGGCAAGACGCCGCCAGGCATTCCGCTCGTCGATCCGCTTCAGATCCTCTGGGACCTAGGAAGATCGCCTGGTCCGGACAGCGACGAGGCCGCTCAACGCGTCTGGGATGTGCTCCGTCGCGGGTACCATGAGCGGAGGTGCGCGGCATGAACGGGCCGGCCCCAGCGGAGCAACGTACCGTCTCGCTTGTCTCCACCAGCCGAGCAGCAGACGCCGGATTCCTTACCCTTGCGGATCTGGCGGACATCACCACGGCCCTGGACCTGGATCACCGCATCGTTGGCGGTCACATGGTCACCCTCCTCGTCGCACTGCATGGCGTCGCTGAGCAGGTGCCCCTGCGTGAGACGGCGGACGCGACTTCGCCGCCCTGCCGACCGTCATCGCAGACCCCCGCCTACCGGCCGCGCTCGTCGCGCGGGGTTACGCATCGCGGGAGGCGGCTAACCGGTTCGCCCGCGAGGTCGAAGATCCGCAGGGGCTTCTTACGCTGGTGGTCGACATCCTTGCGCCGTCCTATCAGAACTCGTTGGTGCCCAACCAGCGGCACGGCGATCTGGTGGTCGACGAGGTGCCGGGCCTCGTGCTCGCTCTGCATCGACCTGCCGAGTCACTCACGGCCCACGTCCAGCTCACCAGCGGTAGGGGTCTGAGCCTGCGTGTCGTGCTCCCGGATGTGACGTCTGCGCTCTGCCTGAAGGCGCTCGCCTACCGTGGACGATTTGCGGCGAAGGACGCCGTTGACCTGTGGCGTCTCATCAACGCTGCTTACGCCGCCGGGCTGCGGGTCGCAGACTGGCCGGGCAGCGTTACCGGGCGCCAAGCCGCCGCTGTCCTTCACCGCTTCTTCGGTGCACCTGGAGCGGCTGGTCTCAAGCAGGCATCTCCCAGGGTGGGGGACCGAACTCGGCTGCGGGCATTGCTGCGAGAGGTGGTGCCCGTCTGGTAGCTACTCGGTCGGCGATAGTGCGGGCGGCGGCGTGGAGCGTGGCAGTGCAGGCGGCGTGGGCGCGGCGTGTCGAACAGTTGCACCGCCATGCTCTTCAGGATCGGTCAGGCGGCGATGGTGCGGGCGGCGGCGTACACGTCGGCGGGAAGCGGATGGTGGAGTTGCCACAGGATGCGCATCGGCCGGTCACCGGTGTGCTGTTGGTAGGTCATCGGCCCGGCGTACAGGTAGGCAGGTGCACCCAGCTCGCGGTCCGGAACCCGGGTCTCCCGCACGAACAGGTGCACCGTGGAGCCGCGTGCGGCGTGGTGGACGTAGCGCTGCCCGGTCGGTGAGGCGGACGAGGTGGTGCTCTGCGACTCCCACTGAAACAGCGACTCGGTGACGGCCCGGTCGGCGTACATGGTGGTGGGGGAGTAGTGCCGCGCCGACTTGATCAGTGTGACGAAGAAGAGGTCGGCCTGGGCGTCCGGAAGCCACTTCACGCCTTCGCGCAGCGAGCCCGGGTTCGGCATGCCGAAGGCGGCGCACGCCTCGTTGCGGCTGTATCGGGCGTGTACCCGCAGCGGCAGCCCGTCGACCGGCGCGGTGACCCGGTGGATGCGTTCGCGCAGGACCTCGGCGACCTGGCGTAGCTCGGCACAACGCGTCGGCTCGGACCAGAGGCGGGACAGCCGTTCCTCGCGCTCGGTCAGCGGGGCGTTCGGCCCCCAGAGGTCGAAGTGCAGCATGTCCCAGAGCCGTCCGGCCTCGGGCCGCTCACCGGCGGCCACCCGGGCCAACAGGTCGAGCCGGTCCGGGTCGTCCAGGTGCAGCATCCGCCCGATCGCCCGGCCCAGCTCGCGGTCGTCCGGTCCGCCCGGCGAGGTCTCCATCTCGGCGAGCCGCCGCAGCCCGGTCCACCCGCCGATGCTCGCCGACCGGTAGACGTCTTCGATCTCCACACCCGCCTCGTGCAGGAACTCGGCCAGGCGCACGTCCCCGAGCTGGCGCAACTCGGCCAGCAGGCCGGGTTTCGACGTGGGCAGTGCCGAGCGCAGGTTGCGCAGCACGATGTCCTTGGCCACCCGGTCGAGCTGGATGTGGCAGCCGCTCGGCAGAGACGGGAAGTCGTCGCGTACCGCTTCGGTGATGGCGCGGCGGCTGACCCCGGTCAGCGCCCGCCAGCGCAGGTCGAAGCGGAAGTTGGCGTGTTGCCCACCGATGAAGTCGAGCACGGTCAGGCAGGGCTTGTCGTCGTCCAGCCGCAGCCCACGGCCGAGCTGCTGGAGGAAGATCGTGGCGCTCTCGGTGGGCCGCAGCATCAGGATCGTGTCGACCATCGGCAGGTCGACGCCCTCGTTGAAGAGGTCGACGGTGAACAGCACCCTGACCGCACCATCCCGCAGGCTCTTGATCAGAGCCTGCCGCTCGGTGGGGCTGGTCCGGGAGGTCACCGCCGCCGACGGCACACCGTGCCGAGTGCACCAGTCCGCCATGAACTCGGCGTGCCCGATGCTGACGCAGAACCCCAGCGCCCGCATCCGCTCGACGTCCACGGTGTCGCGTACCGCCCGCAACACCATCCGTGCCCGCGCGTGGTTGCCGGTGTAGACGCCGTCCAGCTCCGTCGGGTCGTACCCCTGCCCGCGCTTCCACCCCAACTGCGACAGGTCCACATCGTCGTGCAGGCCGAAATACTGGAACGGCGCCAGCAACTGCCGCTCCAGCGCCTCCCACAGATGCAGCTCCACGGCGGCGCGGCCATCGAACCACCGCCGCACGTCGCCGCCGTCACTGCGGTCGGGCGTCGCCGTCAATCCCAGGAGTACGCGCGGACGCAGCCGCTCCAACAACCGGGCGTACGTCGGCGCCTCCGCGTGATGGAACTCGTCGACGATCACCATGTCGTACGCCTCGGGGTCGATCTCCCGCCGGTGCAGCGACTGGACGGATGCGAAGACGTACCGCCAGTTCTGCGGCTCCCGCCCCCCGACGAGCGTCTCGCCGAAGCTTCCGTCCCCCATGACCTGCCGGAACGTCGCCACACTCTGTCGCAGGATCTGCTCCTGATGCGCGACGAAGAGCAGCGAGTCGACGGCCTTCTCCCGGTGCAGCCGGCGGTAGTCGAGCGCCGCGACCACCGTCTTGCCCGTGCCGGTGGCCATCACCACCAGGTTCCGCCAGCGACCATGGACCTTGCGCTCGGCGTCCAGGTCGGCCAGGACCTCCGACTGGTACGGGTACGGCCGCACGTCCAGATTGGCGATCTCGGTCGGCGCCTCGTCGCGACGCTCCCCGCGCAGCGCGGTGCGAAGCCGGTCCGCATCCTGGCCCGGGTCGTAGTCCTCGAACGCGGGGTCGTGCCAGTAGTCCTCGAACGTCGCGGTGAACGTGTCGATGACGTACGGCTGCTCGACGTTCGAGATCCGGACGTTCCACTCCACGCCGTCCATCAGCGCGGTCCTCGACAGGTTCGAGGAGCCGACGTACGCGGTGGTCATGCGGTTGTGGCGACGGAACAGCCACGCTTTGGCGTGCAGGCGGGTCGTCCGGGTCTCGTAGGACACCTTGATCTCGGCACCCAGCTCGGCGAGCCGGTCCAGGGCACGCTGGTCGGTCGCGCCGAGATACGTCGTGGTGATCACCCGCAGTCGACCGCCACGGCCGATCAGCTCACGGATCGCCCCCTGGACCTGGAGCAGACCGTGCCACTTGATGAACGCGCAGAGCAGGTCCACCTGCACTGCCGAGGCCATCTCGTGGGTGACCTCGTGGCCGATACGCGGCTGGTGCCGACCGTTGACCAGCAGCGCGCCGGTGGAGAGCGGAGTGGTGGGCCGCTGCGGAAAGGCGGGCGCGGCCGGCGGGGTCGGCGGCGCGGCGATGGCGTGCAGCAGATGCTTCGCGTCGGTGACCTGGTCATCGAGGGTGGCTGCCTGCGGGCTGAGGGTGGCGATGGCGTCCGCGATGCGGTTCGCCAACTCGACCTGCCGGTGAAGCTTGTCGTCACCACCGCCGACGGCGTGCAGGGCGCGGTGCGTCAGGGTGGCGATGTGGCGGGCCAGGGCATCCGGGGCGTCAGCCGGATCGAGCTTTCCGTGCTGAACCAGCGCAGGGTCGACGCGCTGGAGCCGATCGGCGAGTTCACGGGTGACGACGTGCTCGTAGACACCCCGCTCAAGGTCAGTCACCCGGTGATCCTGCCAATTCTCGGGGCTGTTGTCTCTCGCTCTCCATCCGGTGTCTCTCGCTCTCCATCCGGCACGAAGAGCACCACTCGCACGTCGGGAAGCTCGGCGAAGGCTCGCTCGATGACCGGGTGGACCTCAGCCCAGGCAAGCCCGCCGTGGCCGCAGCCCAGCGCGGGCACCGCGATCGAGGTGATCTGCCGTTCGCGCACCACCCGACCGAGGTCAGCGAGGCCCGCGTGGACGTCGGAGAGCTTAGAGGCGGCGCGCCAGTGGCCCTTGGTGGGGAAGTTGATCACGTATCTGCGGGGGCCGGGACGGGCCGCATCGTGAACGAACATCCGACCCAGGTGGACCTCGTTCTTCGCGCATGCCGCTCGGTAGGCGGCGTAGTTGGCCGGGTAGGCGCGCTTGAACTGGAGAGCGATGCCCTTGCCCATCACTCCGACCGTGTTCACGGCGTTGACCAGCGCGTCGACGTCGGCGTTCAGCAGGTCCCCACGACTCAAGGTGATCATCAACCCCACCTCCTCCCGCCTCGAACCCGTTGTACCAGTAGGGCCCGACACGAACGGTCGGCCGAAAGCGAGGACCGTGTCGTTGATCCCGGGCGTCTATTGGACAGACCTGGGCTCTCAACTTCACCGCAAGGTCACGCTCGATCCTGGATCGAGTGGTCATTGCCGCCGGCGGATACCACTCGATCCAGGATCGAGCGTGATCTTCACCCGTAAGCGACCTGCGCGCTGATCGGCTACATCTGTGCGTCGAAGAAGAATGTCAGTGTTTCTCCGTCTCGCGAGCGACGGCTTTTCTATACGCCGCCAGGATGGAGCCAGCGAGTCCGGGTGTGACGGCAAGCGTCGTTGTGGAGGCGATGTCGTGGCGGGCACCATTTCCGTCGATGACGGTGGCTCCCGCCTCTCTGGCGATGATTACCCCGGCCGCCATGTCCCAGGGATGGTTGGACAAGGTCAGAGCAGCGTCGAGCCTGCCCTCGGCGAGCCATGCCAGGTCGAGCGCCGCGCTGCCGGTCATCCGGATCCTTTGAACCTCGGCTGCCAGTTGGCCAGTCAAGGCGAGCCGTAGCCGGTTTCGCGCCTCCGCGTCAAGGCCAACCGCGTAGTCCCCGATGGCGACGAGGGCCTGACTCATGCGGGTGGTGCTGCTGACAGTGATCGGCTGCCCGTTGGCGTGCGCACCTGCACCCTTCGCGGCGGTGTAGGTAGCGGAGAGAAACGGCAGTTCGATGACGCCGAGTACTGCTTCGTCGCCGTGCACGAGCGCGAGCGACACCGCGCACAGCGGCAGGCCACGCACGAAGTTCGACGTGCCGTCGATGGGATCGAGAACCCACCGCTTGCTTGTCGAACCGCTCGATCCTTCCTCTTCGCCGAGGAATCCGATCTCGGGCGTCTCTGCTTTCAGGAATTCTCGTAGGTTGCGTTCGATCGCATAGTCCAGTTCGGAGACGACATCCCGGTCACCCTTGCTGGCGAGCGCTCCAGGTGCCTGCCGTTGCATCGCATTTGCCGCCCGCCGCGTAGCCTCGACCGCGAGTGGCAGATAGTCAGAATAATCGCTCACAGTTCACGCCTGCCCTGCCACTGCAACTCGAAGACCTGTTCAAACACGGATACAGTCCTGCCCCCGGCTGTCGGGCGGCATCGAGAGCAACGTCGAACGGTGGCGTACGTCCTCGGCGGAGGTGGCGTCCGCGAAGTGGTCGGTCGGTCCAGTCGGCTGAAGCTCGTCCTGACGACTGCTGGACAGGCACTCCATGGCCACGCTATAGCGTGGCATTGAGCATTTCGATAACTGTTCCCCAGCCCGACTCGGCGTTGAGGGGTGCTGCTGCGACGCCTGCATCACGGAGTAGCTGCAGGTGCCGGTCGTAGCTTGGGTGGGCGGCCAGTTGAGGCTTTACGGTGGGAAAGGCGTGGACGGGGATGCCGGCACCGAGTGCTTCATTGAGAATGCCGAGTGCGAGAGTGTCATTGATGCCTTGAGCCCATTTGTTGATCACGTTGAAGGTAGCCGGTACGACCGCCACAGCCGTAGCTGGCGGATGCGGCTCCGGCTCGCCGGGCTTTCGCCATTCCGCCCGCACCGGGTAGCCGGTCTGCTCCGCAAGCGCCTCCCGGTCGATCCAGGTCGCAGCGGTCGGCGTAGCGGTGACGCAAACGGTCCAGCCGTCCTCCAGCAGCAGTTCGATCAGCTCACCGATCCGCAGCGCCGGAGGTGCCGCGCAGACGACCAGGGCGAGCACTCGTGGTGGGGTCATGCCAGCAGTCCGGCACGCTCCGCAAGTGGTCGCAGCCCTGGCGTCGCGGCCCGACGCTCCTTCGCCAGTAGGTCGAGCAGCAGCGTGCGGGCTTGTACGTTCGCGTGCACCGTCTCGGCAGCTACCCGCTCCGCTTCGAGCAGGTGCAGCACGGCAGCCGACCTGTCACTGGACGACATCAACGCGGCTGCGGCCAGGTCGACGTGGACTTGGGCTCTCCGGCCGACCAGCACTGTGGGCATCCGGGACGTGTCCAGCCGTGTCCCGATCTCCATGGCCTCGTTCGCGTTGCCTGCTCGGACGGCCGCCGACACCGAGTGAATGACGACGTTCGTCGGACCGAAGCCTGTCCACAACCGGTTCCGGTCAGAGCCCAGTGTCGTCGCCAGCCCATCGGCGCGCTTCAGCAATTGGCTCGCTCTCTTCGGGTTCCCTTGTCCAGCAGCGATGATGGCAGCCAAGAGCAGCAGTGCCCCGTGAGCGGAGATCAGGTCAGGATCGGAAACTGGACCAGCCGAAGTCAGAGCTTCGACGCTGGTCCGCACGACCCGTTCGGCCGCTTCCGCTCTGGCAGGAAGTCGCATGAGCCCGCACGCCGCCTGATAGGCCGCAACAGCGGCCAGCGCCTGGTCGTCGCTGAGGCGGGCGGCGGTGGACGCCCGGTCAGCAGTCAACAGGGCTACATCACCATCTCCCACCTTGACCGCGAGCTTCGATGCAGCGATGTAGGCGGCACCGAGCAGTCGAAAGGCGCTGCTGCGGTGAATGCCTGAGGCGTTGCTGCTCAGGGCTGTCGCCTGGGTCAGGACTTCCGGGATCAAGCGGGCCGCCGAGGTGTAGCTCGCCCGCTGGTAAAGGTTGTGCACCCTGCCCACAGCGCGCCGGACCTCGACGAGAGGCGGCGGGGGTGGGGTGTCGATGAGATAGCCGGTCAGATAGTTCCGGAGGCCGGCCAAGAGGTCAGGCATGGCGGCGGGGGATACGGGATCACGCTCCATGTCCTTCACAACCTGCCCTCGATGCGCTGTCACCGATACGTCGACGAGCATCCCGTCGAGTTGTTCGAGCGTAACGCCCAGCGCGGAGGCAATTCGGTTTCGATGCCACGGCTGCGGATCGGTCTCCGCATTCTCCCAGCGCACCACAGTGGATCGCTCCACCCCGAGAAGTGTGGCGAGGCGTTCCTGGCTGTACCCGAGCGCCTTGCGGCGTTGGCAGAGCCGGTGTCGCTTCAGGGCCACGGCCGTTCTCCCTCCGTTGTTCCGCCACTGTAGTAACACTGCGTCGACCGTGCGGGCACGCAGACGCCTCATTTCTGCCTCATACAGGCTCCTTCGGTGCTGTAGTCCACGATCCGCTTCTCGCCAAGGCTGTTTGCAGGGCCCGGGGCGGGTGCTGGGCTCCGGTGGCGTCGACCCGAACGACGCGTACCGACCCCGCCCGCCCCGGTGCCGCATCACATGAGCGAAACGAGCGTGCCGAGGCCGCCGTACGTGACCGCCGAGCAGGAGGTAGCGCAGCGATGATCTACGTGACCGGGGAACGCCTCCAGTCGCACCACGTCCGGGCCGTCGACTTCGGTCGTCGTTGGCGGGGGCTGGACCCGGCCCAGGTGTACGACTACCTCGACCGGGTCGCCGACGAACTGGATCGCCTGCAACGGCAGCTCGTCACGGCGAACACCGAGGCCGAGCGGGTCCGGCAGGCGTTGCGGCAGTGGCAGTCCCGGCAGACCGAGAACCGGCCGGCATGGCACGCACACCCGGTGGGGGAGCGCCGGTGACCGAGGCGGCGGCACGGGCGGCGGTCGCCCGGTGGCTGCGGCTGGTGCAGGCGGATACGGAGCTGTCCGCGTACCTCATCGGGGTCGATCTGGACCGGCTCGCCGCGCACCTGATCCGGCAGCTCGTGGGCGGCGGGCCGGTGTTGGAGGGGTGGCCGGGGCTGCCGGAGGCACCGCGGCGGCGGGCCGGTGACTACCTGGCGGGAGCGCTCGCGACCGGCGGCCCTGCGGTGATCGACGAGGTCGCCGCCGAGTTCCGGGCCAGTCTGGCGGGGCACTGCCCGCTACCGGCATCGGAGCTGGCTCTCGTCGTCGCCGCCCTGGCCCGGCTGGTCGGCGGCGGCGGCGGTGGCCGGGCCGAGCGGTGGGCACTGCTGGCGGTACTCGGCCGGGTCCACCACCGGCATCGGCTTCGTCCCGAGCACGGTCCGCTGATCGGCGCCGCCCTGGCGACGGTGGCTCCGCGCCTCTGTCCGCCGCCGGTCGACGTCGGCTGGGAGCGCCGGTGGCGGCGGTCCTGGGCGCTCGTCGTGCGCGCCGCCGGGCGGATGGGCGACGGGTCGGCGTTCTGGTCGGCCGAGGTGACCGGCCGTGACCTGTCCGCCGAGGGCATCGCCATTCTGGCTGTACGCCCGTGGCACCCGCTGCCGTTCCGGCCCGGCCAGGCGGTGCCGCTCTGCCTGCCGCAACACCCGGGCCGGTGGCGCTGGTACTGCCCGGCCAACGCCCCACGCCCCGACGGCACCGTCGAGCTGCACGTCCGCGCGGTGGCCGCCGGCACCGTCTCCCGCAGCCTCGTCCACGAGGTACGCCCCGGCGACCCGCTCCACCTCGGCCCACCCGTCGATGTCGGCCTCATCCTGCCCACTGTCTCGCCGTCGGTCCCTCGCCGGGACCTGCTGCTGGTGGCCGGTGGCACCGGGCTGGCCCCGCTGCGCGCCCTGGTCGAGCAGGTCGCCGCTGCACCGGCCGGCCGGCGGGTGACCCTGATCGTCGGCGTACGTACCGTCGCCGACCTCTGACGCGATTGCCTTGGACAAGCTCGACCAGGCGCACCCCTGGCTGACCGTCGTGCCGGTCTTCTCCCGCGACCCGCTCGCGGTGTCGGAGGAGAACGGTGACGCCCTCACCGTGGCCTTGGGTCACCTCCGTTCCGATCAGGAGGTGTACGTCTGCGGGCCACCCGCGATGCTGGCCGGCTCCCGATTGCGGCTGCTCGCTGCGGCGGTGCCTGCTGAGCGGATCCACCTACCTGGACTGATGTCGTTGTCTTGATCGTTAACCGCAGCCATAACGTGATCATCTCGGACCGAAATCACTTCCACAGGATTAGGTCATCCAAGCTGACTGATTGTCGCTGTCGCGGGTCTGTCCGGCGGATGGCGGTCCCGTTGACGGGAGTCAAAAGTGTCCTGGTGCATCCTGAGCAACCGATGATTCCGGGCAACGACGGTCCGAACGCACCTGATCCGGCATATCCGCCGACCGCACCCTTGCCGTACCAGGGCGCGCCAGTTGTCTATCCGCCACAGTCGGCCGTTCCCTATTCGGGTCCGCCGGTGGCCTACCCTCCGCAATCCGGTGTGCCCTACTCCGCCACACCCGCCGTCTATCCGCCCGGACCGTATGCTCCCCCGCCGCCACACCCGCACCAGAAGGCCTACCCGTATCCGGCGCAGGCGATGGTGTACCCGCCGCCGCAGTATGCTGCGCCGCCTCTACCCGCTTACACCAGGGAATACATCGGTGCGGGTTTCCATGTCGTCCACGTCATCCTATGTCTCATGACCGCCGGCTGCTGGCTGCCCGTTTACGGACTTGCCTACTACATGAAGTCCCGGCCGAAGACCGTGACGACCTACGGTCGGTGACTCTCGGACGCCCTCCCCCAGCCGGACCGCAGTTCCCCGCTACCGGTTCTGTCACCGCCTGGCCGACAGTGTGGTCCGTCGGTGCTGTGCCCGAGCAGCACCGCACGGCGTCCCACGATCATTCGCCGAGGCAATATCGCACCGCCTTGACCGAGTGGAAGCGACGGGTGCACTGGCAGCCCTTCCCAACCGACCGGTCACATCCTCGGTCGCCTATCCGACAACCTGTGGGTGTACAGCGTCCGCGCTGAGCAGCATCGACGGGCCAAACAATGTGGAGAACCAGAGAATGGCCTATCCGTACCCGAGTCAGCCGCCGCACCAGGTGGCGGAGCCAGCGAATCCGGGCCAGCAGCACCGGCCGGCTGGTCACGAAGCTCCCGAGCCGGCTCCCAGCGGCTGGGGACATGCTTCGGTGCCGCTCCCGAATGGGACTATTCCACCGATCGCTCCGGTGAGCGTCAGGCGCAGTAAGCTGCCCGTGATTCTCGCTGTCGCCAGCCTCACTGTGGCTCTGATCGCCGTCGCCGTCGCCGCCGTCGTAGTTACCAGCAAGGACAGTCTGACCTTGCAGGCGGCTCAACGAGAATGTCGGACTGCGCTGGAGCGCGAAGCTAACAGGCGGGCCGGTCGGGCTGGACCGGACGGGATTCTTGTCTCCTTGACCGAGGTTGAGCTGCAAGAGGCGTGGCAGACAGATTCGGGCTTCGCGGTCAACGGCACCGCTCGCTATACGCTGACAAGCGCCTTGCTGCCCCAGGTGAACCAGTCGGTGGGGTTGACGTGTGAAGCGACATCGGTAGATGGGCAGGTCCTGACGACGGTGAAAAACCGTCTCTGATCGCGGAACGGCGGCGGAGGTCGATCGCATCTTGGTCCGCCGTTCACCTGTGCCGGCTCCTGCGATCCGTTGACGCCGTCAGCTCGACAGGGCTCGCATCCGACACGGCCGCACTGGGCCCGCCCCGCATCCTGTGCCCGCCGCCTGGCCGGGGCACGATGGGTGAACTGATCCACCAGAATGGTCCGTACTGATGGTCATGCGGACGACGGAGTTGGTGGCCTGCACGCGCAACGCGATCGACTGGCTCGGGCCGGCCGGGGTACGTGGGGTGGTGCACCGCTGGATGCGTCTGGTGGCGGCCGACGCGGAACTGGCGCCGTACCTGCTGGGGATCGACCGGCGGCGGCTCGCCACCCATCTCGCGGCTCAGCTCACTCCGGCCCTGGGTGGTCCGGGTCGGGCGATCGGGTCGGTCGGCGGGGTGTGGCTGCGGCTGGGGTTGACCACGGAGCAGCACTGGCGGGTGCTCGACTACCTGGCGGCGGTGCTGTGGCGACTCGACCTGCCGACGGACGCGATCATCGGTGTGCAACGCGCCGTGCGCGCGGAGCGCGGGTAGGGCGACGCCCTCTCGCTGCAGGTGACGAGAGGGCATCGGGCCAGGTCAGCCGCGCTTGCGCAGGCGTAGGGCCAGCCGGACGGCGACACCGAGGCCGACCACGGCGCAGGGCAGGGCGACGCCGTACGCGGCCCAGAGGTGCCCCTCGTCGGTCCAGTTGAAGAAGGCGGCGATGCCGAGGTGGACGGCGACCAGGGTGGCGACCAGTTCCGCCCAGGTGGTGCGCCAGAAGGGTACGCGTCGCTGCGGCTCGTGCTCGGCGAGGTCGCGGGCGTACTCCTCGACCGGGCCGAACTCGACGGTCGGGGTGCCGCCGGTGGCGCTGAGGTGGTCGTGGGCCTCGCGGGCCAGGTCGGCGGCGCGGTCGGGCGGGAGGTCGTAGCGGCCGACCAGCAGGCCCGACAGGCGGCGGTACCAGGCGTCCGGGTCGTCGTCGGGTGCGGTGCGCGGGGTGGGCGGCACGTAGTCGACCGGCTGCTTCGGCGGGGCCGGCCGTCGGGTCATCAGCCAGAGCAGCAGCAGTGCGACCACGACGATGCCGAGCACCGGGATGCGGGCGGCCGGCTCCTCGGGCAGGAGTACGAAGCTCGTCGCGCCCAGCCCGACGAAGAGGCCGACCACCGCGAACGACCAGGTGGCCAGTTGTGGGCGCCCGGCGGCGCGCAGGGCGTTGGGGAGGGCGCAGGCGGTGAAGGCCAGGCAGACCATGATCAGACCGGCCAGCCTGGCGGGTGTGGTGGTGAAGGTGAGGGTGCGTTCCAGGATCGCGTAGAAGATCGTGGCGCTCAGGCCGAAGACGACCAAGGTGAAGACCGAGCCGGTCAGGTAGTCGGCCGAGAGCATGCCGTTGCGGTCCACCTTCTCCCGCAGGTGTGCCGGCTGTTCGGCCGCCGCGGTCAGGGCGAACTCCTCCGGGTCGCCGAAGGCGTCGTACGGGCTCTCGCCGCTGAGCTCGCAGTGGGTACGGACGTCCGCGATGATCGGGTTCGCCAGGTGGTAGCCGACGCCCTGGTCGCTGAGGGCCAGCCGGGTCGGCAACTCCCAACGCTCGAACGGCTCCGTCATCTCGTGTCCTCTCCGGTTGCGGTCAGGAGCCGGTCGAACGCCGACGTGAACTCGCCCCAGCGGGCGCGCTCCTCCGCCAGCCGTTGCCGGCCTGCCGTGGTGATCGAGTAGGCCTTGCGTCCGGGGCCGCGTTCGCCGGGCAGCCAGTCGGAGCGCACCGCCCCGTCGGCCTCCAGCCGGCCCAGCACCGGATAGAGCGCGCCACCGCGTACGGCGCCGAGGCCGTGGTCGGCCAGTCGCTGCGCCAGGGCGTAGCCGTGCCGTTCGCCCTCGGTGAGAACGGCCAGGATGGCCAGCCCCAGGCTCGCGCGGAGCCAACCTGTCGCCGGGTCGACCGTGGCACTCATCGCTCGTAACACCGCCTTCCGACTAGTCGCTTCGGGAGGGTATTCCGTCTGCTCGACTAGTTCTATCTCAGAGTAGTCGGGTTCGGCAAGTAGTCGCGGGATCGGGTGGTGACGAGGAACACCGGTCTGCCGGCCGCTAAACGGGCGGCGGAGTGTCGGCGGCGGGAGCTAATGTGCGCTGCGGGCATCGCCCCCTCCGCACGTCGGGCCGGTCTTCCGCCGGCACCGCGTCGGCCACCACCGCTCGTCCTACGGTCAGATCCGACAACAGGAGACTTCGTGGCACAGCAATCTGTCGCGGCACCGCAACCTGTCCCGACATCGGACAAACTCGACGCTGCGGTGCTCAAGGTGGCCGGCGTCGTCGTGCTCGGTGCGATCATGTCGATCCTCGACGTGACGGTGGTCAGCGTCGCGCTGCCGACCTTCCAGAGTGAGTTCGACGCCTCGTACGCCCGCGTCGCGTGGACGATGACCGGCTACACGCTGGCGTTGGCCACGGTCATCCCGCTCAGCGGGTGGGCGGCCGACCGATTCGGCACCAAACGCCTCTACATGATCGCGTTGGCGCTGTTCACCATCGGGTCCGGCCTCTGCGCCACGGCCGACACCATCGGGCAGCTGATCGGGTACCGGGTGCTCCAGGGGCTCGGTGGCGGCATGCTCATGCCGATCGGCATGGCGATCATGACGCGGGCGGCCGGCCCGAATCGGATCGGCCGGTTGATGGCCGTGCTCGGTATCCCGATGCTGCTCGGCCCGATCAGCGGCCCGATCCTCGGCGGCTGGCTGATCGACGTGGCGAGCTGGCACTGGATCTTCCTGATCAACCTGCCGATCGGTGTGGTCGCGCTGATCTACGCCCAGATGGCGCTGCCGAAGGACGCCGCGCAGCCCTCGCAGTCGTTCGACTTCGTCGGCATGCTGATGCTCTCGCCGGGTCTGGCCCTGTTCCTCTACGGCGTCTCCACGCTGCCCGAGACCGGCACGTTCGCCGAGCCGGAGGTCTGGGGCCCGATGCTGGTCGGCGCCGTCCTGGTGGTGGCGTTCGTGTTCTACTCCTTCAAGCCCGAACACCCGCTGCTCGACCTGCGGCTGTTCCGCAACCGCCGGTTGACCGTCGCGGCGGTGACCATGTTCGTCTTCATCATCGCGTTCATGGGCGCGG
Source organism: Verrucosispora sp. NA02020 (assembly GCF_013364215.1). NCBI lineage: Bacteria > Bacillati > Actinomycetota > Actinomycetes > Micromonosporales > Micromonosporaceae > Micromonospora > Verrucosispora sp. NA02020. The sequence continues at coordinate 1,526,030 of NZ_CP054923.1, forward strand.
GGCTGCTCTTCCCCAGCTACTTCCTCCAGGTGCGCGGCGAGTCGACGCTGCACGCCGGTCTGCTGATGGCGCCGCAGGGCCTCGGCGCCATGGTCACCATGCCCATCGCCGGCATGCTCGCCGACAAGGTGCCGGTCGGCCGGACGGTGCCGTTCGCGCTGGTGCTGATCCTCGCCGGGTTCTTCACCTTCACCCAGCTCGACGCGGACACCTCGTACGTGCTGCTCTGCGGCTCGCTGTTCGTGATGGGCCTGGGCATGGGCGGCACGATGATGCCGATCATGACCTCGGCGTTGAAGACGCTGACCGGGCACGAGGTCGCCCGAGGGTCGACGCTGGTGAACATCCTCCAGCAGATCGGCGGTTCGGTCGGCGCGGCGGTGATGTCGGTGATCCTCACCAACGAGCTCAACAAGTCCCAGCCGATCCCCGGCCTGACCGGCCCCAACGGCGAGCCGGTCACCGAGGCCGGGTTGGCCGTCGCCGCCCAGCAGCGGCCGGAACTCGCCGAACAATTGCCCGATCCGTCGATCATCGAGCGTGGTCTCGACTTCGCCGCCAACTCCTTCGCGACCACGTTCTGGGTCGCGTTCGCCCTGGTGGCGGCAACGTTCATCCCGGCCGCGTTCCTGCCCCGGCGGCGGGAACGGTCGCACCTGCTCGACGACCAGCCCGGTGAGCAGCCCGGCGAGGCGCCCCGCGCCCCGGTCATCGTGCACTGAACGCACCAGGTCACCGCTGACGATTCGAGACCACTGGCACGGAGCGCGGCCACCCGATTCGGGATGGCCGCGCCGCGCTCCGCTCCGCGCCCGTGTCCCGTGCAAGATCGCGCCCGATCCAGGATCGAGTGGTCTCGTCGCGCTCGCGAAGCCACTCGATCCTGGATCGAGCACGATCTTGGCTGGTCAGCGCGTCGGATGCGGCAGGTCGGGGCGCCCTTACGACGACGCCGACCTGCCCGGCCAGCGGTGGGCGGCGGATCGGCCCGATGAGGGTCGGTGCGCACCGTGGTCGGGTGCGGCGCGCGCGGCGGCGGTCGGGTCTGGCGCGGTGAGCGCGGTGCGTGCGGCGGTGCGTGCGGCGGTGGGGTGCGGCGCGGCGAGTGTGAGTGCGTGCGGCGGTCGGGTGCGGCGTACCGGGTGGTGGTGCGTACGGCGGTAGGGTCGCGGGACGCCGAATGGGGGTGGGGAGATGCTGCCGCAGCTGACGGTGCCGCCGGGTACGGAGGCGGAGCGGGTGATCACGACGGTGCTGTCCGACCTGCGGTCCGGCGAGCACCGGGGCGTGGTGGTCGACTCTCCACCCGGGGCGGGCAAGTCCACGCTGGTGGTGCGGGCCGCCGTCGAGCTGGCCGGCACCGGTGAGCCGTTGATGATCATCGCGCAGACCAACGAGCAGGTCGACGACCTGATCGACCGGCTCGCCCGGAAGGCACCCGAGCTGCGGATCGGTCGGCTCTCCGCCGGGGACTACCGGCCGTCGGAACGGGTGGGCTCGCACGACCAGGTCCGGGTCGCCGCGAAGGTCACCGACCTCGCCGCCTCGGCCGTGGTCATCGGTACGGCCGCCAAGTGGGCCACGGTCGCCGAGGGCTCGTGGCCTTGGGCGATCGTGGACGAGGCGTACCAGATGCGCTCGGACGCGTTGCTGCGCGTGGCCGGCAGGTTCGAACGGGCGCTGTTCGTCGGCGATCCCGGTCAGCTCGACCCGTTCTCCACGGTGGAGACCGGCCGGTGGGCGGGTTTGACCTGGGATCCGATGCAGTCGGCGGTGGCTGTGCTGCTGCGGCACAACCCGCAGTTGCCGGTGCACCGGCTGCCGGTGTCGTGGCGGCTGCCCGCCTCGGCCGCCCCGGTCGTGTCGCGGGCGTTCTATCCCTTCACCGAGTTCCGTGCCGGCACGGTCTCCACCCAGCGGGCGCTGCACTTCACCGAGACGGGGCCGGGGGACGCCCTCGACCGGGCGGTGGAACTGGCCGCCACCGACGGATGGGCGCTCTACGAACTGCCGGCCCGGCACACCCTGCGGACCGACGCCGAAGCCGCCGCCGCGTGCGCCGCGCTCGCCATCCGGGTGCTGCGGCGTGGGGCGGTCGCGATCTGCGAGCAGTCGCCCGGCGGCGCGCCGGTGACGGCGGAGCGGATCGCCGTCGGTGCCGCGCACCGTGACCAGGTCGCGGTGATCCGGTCGCTGCTCGGCGAGGAGGGAGCGGGCATCACGGTGGACACCGCCAACCGGCTCCAGGGGCGTGAGTACGACATGACGATCGTGCTGCACCCGCTCTCCGGCCGCCGTGACGCGACCGCCTTCCACCTGGAGTCGGGGCGGCTCTGCGTGCTGGCGTCGCGGCACCGGCAGGCCTGCGTGGTGGTGGCCCGTGCGGGTATCGGCGAGCTGCTGGACGCCCATCCGTCGACCGAGGCCCCGCAGTTGGACGTGCCGGTGAAGTTCCCCGACGGCTGGGAGGCCAACCAGGCTGTCCTCGCCCACCTGGCGGCGCTCGGCCCGGTCGGCCCGGACAGGTGACCCGGCGCGCCCCGGCCCGGTGGCCGCTCGCGCACGCCGTCACCGACGCCCCGTGCACCGACGGTCTGCGCACCGACGCCTCGTGCACCGAGGGCCGGCGCACCGACGTGGGTCAGCCCAGCGTCGTCGCCGATCGGTGCGGGTCTGTCGGTGGTGTCGGATACCGTCGGGTGCCATGAGGGCGCGGCCCAGCGGCGTGATGATCGGACGGGACCATCCCGCCGGTCTGTTGCGCGCCGAGGTCGACCGGGCCGCTGCCAGTCACGGCGGGCTGGTCCTGGTCACCGGCGAGCCGGGGATCGGCAAGACCACCCTGGTGACGTCCGCCGCCGACGAGGCACGCCGGCAGGGTGCGCTGGTGCTCGGTGCGGCCTGCTGGGATTCCGCCAGCGCGCCCGGTTACTGGCCCTGGGTGCAGGTGCTGCGCGGTCTGCGCCGCTCGCCGGAGGACTGGGCGGTGGCCCGCGAGTCGGCCGAGCCGGCGTTGCGGCTGCTGCTCGGTGAGGTGGATCCGACGTCGAGGTCGCACGGTCCGTCGTTGATGACCCCGGTCACGGCCAGTGGCGACGGGCTGCTGCCGACGACGGTCGGGCCCGGTGACGGTGACACGGCCGAGCGGGAGGCGTTCGCGCTCTACGACTCGGTCACCGCCGCCCTGGTCGCGGTCTCCCAGCGTCGGCCGGTGCTGGTGGTCCTGGACGACCTGCACTGGGCCGACGCGGCGTCGGTGCGGCTGCTGCGGTTCGCCGCCCAGCACACCTGGTTCGAGCGGTTGCTGCTGGTCGGCACGTACCGGGACGCGGAGGTGGAGGCGGAGGACCATCCGCTGCGACCGCTGCTGATGTCGCTGGTGGCCAAGAGCACCCCGATCACTCTCACCGGCCTGTCCCGGGACGAGGTCGGCGCGTTGATGACCCGCACCGCCGGCCGGGAACCGGATCCGCACTGCGTCGACGACGTGCACCGGCGCACCGGCGGCAATCCGTTCTTCGTGGAGCAGACCGCCCGGCTGTGGCACTCCGACGGGCAACTGGCCGGCATCCCGCCCGGCGTACGCGAGGTGGTGCGCCGACGGCTCGACCGGTTGCCCGCTGAGGTGGTCGACGTGCTGACCGTCGCCGCGGTCCTCGGGCGGGAGTTCCACGCGGCTGTCCTGGCGGCGAGTGCCGGTCGGCCACCGGCCCGGCTCGACGCCCTGCTGGACGTGGCGGTGGCCGCACGGCTGGTGCTCTCGGGCGGCGACGGCCGGTACACCTTCGCGCACGACCTGGTCCGCGAGACGTTGTACGACGGTCTCGCCGACGGTGAGCGCCGGCTGCGGCACGCCGCCGTCGTCCGCGCCGTCGACGAGCACGCCGCGCTCGCCGAGTGGCTGATCCCGGCCGACCTGGCCCGGCACGCGTGGCTCGCCGACGCGCACCTGGAGGCGTACCGTCGCGCGGAACTGCTGCTCGCCGCCGCGCGGGACGCCGCCTGCCGGTTGGCGTTGGAGGAGTCGGCCGTGCACCTGCGGCGGGCGGCGACGGTGGCGACGGACCCGTCCCAACGCATCAAGATCATGATTGAGTTGGCCGACCGCCTCTTCCACACCGGGGGCCGGGACGAGGCCGACCAGATCCTTGCCGACACCGCCGCCCTGGCGCTGACCACCGACGAGCCGGCCCTTCTGGCCCGGTTCGCCCTCAACGTGCACCGGCACTGCCAGACCAATCCCCGGATCGCCGTCGACGCCGAGGGCCTGGTCCGTGAGGCGTACCGCAGGCTCGTCGGCGAGCCCGCCGACGTGGCCCCGGTCCGCCGGTTGGAAGCCGACCTGATCACCGCCACCGAAGCCCTCGCCCGGCGGGTGCACGACGACGACGCGCTCGCCTTCAGCCTCTGGGCCCGCCACGACGCCACCTGGGGGCCGGGCACCGCCGCCGACCGGGTCGCGCTGACCGCCGAGATCCGGGAGGTGGCCCGGCGGGGTGGCGACCAGGAGACCGAGTTGTGGGCCACGTCGTTGCGGTGGGTGGCGTTGCTCGAACTCGGCGATCCCCGCTACCAGGACGAGCTGACCGCGTTCGTGACGACCGCCCGACAGACCGGCAGACCGCGCCACCAGATGGCGGCGGCCATCGACGGTGGCATCACCAGCGCCTTCCGGGGCGACTTCGCCGAGGCCGACACCTGCTTCTTCGAGCTGGGTGACCTCGACGAGTGGGAGCACGCCGACCACAGCTTCCTCGGCCACCACCTGCGCTGGTCGTACCTCATCCTGCGGGGCGATTTCGACGCGGCGGACGAAATGGTCGACGGGCTGAACGACGGCGAGCACCCGCACCGGGTGCTGCTGCGGGGCATCACCGCCGCCGAACGCGGCGACCACCGCACCGCCACCCGGATCAGTGCCGAACTCGACGCCGCCGGAGTCACGTACACCGGTCCGGTCGCCCCGCTCTGGCTGCGACTGCGCGCGCAGGCCACGGTCGCCGACCCGGGGCGGTGCGCGGAGGCGCGACAGGCGCTGCTGCCGTACCAGGGGCAGTGGCTGGTCTCGTTGTTCGGATGCGACCTCAGCGGCCCGGTGGACCACTGGCTGGGCGTGATCGACGCCGCCGACCGGCGGTGGGACGACGCGGTCACCCGGTTCACCGCCGCCCGCGACGCCGCCGACCGGATGGGTTCCCGGCCGTGGTCCCTCTTCGTCCGGGTGGCGCTCGTGGACGCCCTCCGCGCCCGGGGCCGTCCGGGGGACGCCGCCACCGCCGACGCGATCCGGGTGACGGCCCGGGACGAGGCTCGTGAACTCGACCTGCCGCAGGTGCTCGCCCGGCTCGCCGAGGACACTCCGGGCGGTCGGTCCACACCGGCTCCGACCGGCCCGGTCCCCACGTCACCGGCGTACGAGTTCCGCCGCGAGGGGGCGGTCTGGCGACTCACCTATCAGGGCGCGACCGTGCACCTGCCGGACGCCAAGGGGCTGCACGACCTGCGGCTGCTGTTGGGACGGCCCGGTGTCGACGTGCCCGCCGTCGAGCTGCTCGACCCGGCCGCCGGCCCGGAGCTGGTGGCGGCCCGGCGGATGGGCGGCGACGATCTGCTCGACGAGGAGGCGAGGAACCGCTACCGGCAGCACCTGATCCGCCTCGACGACGAGATCGACCGGGCGGCCGGCCGTGGCGACACGCCGAAGGTGGCCGCGCTGGAAGCCGAGCGTGGTGCGTTGATCGCGCAGTTGCGGTCGGCCGCCGGGCTGGCCGGGCGGACCCGCCGACTGGGTGACGAGGCGGAGCGGGCCCGCAAGACGGTCACGGCCAGGATCAGGGACACGCTGCGCCGTCTCGACGAACGGCATCCGCCGCTGGCGGAGCACCTGCGCGGGACCGTCTCCACCGGTGCCGCCTGCCGCTATCTGCCCGCCGCGCCGGTGTCCTGGCGGTTGTGACCGGCCGGCTCCGGGCAGCACCCTCCTGGTCGGGGGCGCTGCCCGGAGCCGGTCCGGCGGTCGAGGGTCAGCGGCGGTTGTAGCGGTACATGGTGAGGCTGCCGAAGACCACCACGAACAGCACGCTCCAGCCGAGGGTCCACAGCATGGCCGACGTGTCCGACGTACCGGCCATCGCGGCGCGTACCGAGGACACCAGGTGGGTGATCGGGTTGGCCTTGACGAACGCCTGGAGCCAGCCGGGCATGGTGGAGGGGTCGACGAAGACGTTGCTCAGGAAGGTCAGCGGGAACAGCACCATCATGCTGACGCCCATCACCGACTTCTCGCTTCGCATGATCAGCCCGAACAGCGTCCAGACCCAGGAGAACGCGAACGAGAAGACCACCAGCAGGCCGATCCCGGCCAGCACCCCGAGCAGACCGCCGTCGGGACGGAAGCCGAGCACCAGCCCCAGGGTGAGGATCACCGTGGCGGCGAGGACGTAGCGCAGCACGTCCCCGAAGATCATGCCGACCAGGGCGGCGGGCCGCCACACGGGCAGCGTCCGGAACCGGTCGAAGATGCCCTTCTCGATGTCGGTGTTCAGCCCGACGGCGGTGTACATGGTGATCATCACGACGCTGGTCACCATGATGCCCGGCAGGAAGAACTGCAGGTAGTCACGCGGATCGCCGGCGAGCGCACCGCCGAACAGGTACGTGAACATCAGCACCATGATGATCGGGAACATGGTGACGTCGAAGAGCTGCTCCGGTACGTGCTTGATCTTCAGTATGGCGCGCCAGCTGAAGGTCAGTGACGCCGCGAGCGGGCTCGGGCGCGGCGGGCGCGCCGCCGGTGCGAGCACCGTCGCCAACGCCTCCGAGGAGGGTACGAAGACCGACGGTGCCGGGCCGGTCGAGGTGGCGGTGTCGCTGCTCATCGGGCTGCCTCCAGCTCGTCGTCGCGCTCGCCGGCGGTCGGCTCGGCGGGACGGTCGGTCAGGGCCAGGAAGACCTCGTCCAGGCTCGGCTGGCCGAGTGAGAAGTCGTCCACCACGATGCCGGCGCGGGTCAGCTCGCCCAGCCCCCGGGCGGCCTGTGCGCTGGCGTCGAGATCGCTGCCGGCCTCACCGACCCGCGCGGTGATCGCCACCGGGTCGGCGTCCAGTTGCACCGCCACGCCGAGCACGCTCTCCAGCAACCGTTGCGCCTCGGGGCGCTGGTCCGCGTCCCGCAACCGCAGGTGCACGGTGCCGGATCCGACCGAGGACTTGAGTTCGCCCGGGGTGCCCTCCGCGATCACCCGGCCGTGATCGATCACCGCGATCCGTCCGGCCAACTGGTCGGCCTCGTCCAGGTACTGCGTGGTCAGCAGCACCGTCGTGCCGTGTGCCACCACCGCGCGGACGATCTCCCACACCTGGTTGCGGCTGCGTGGGTCGAGCCCGGTCGTGGGCTCGTCGAGGAAGAGCAGATCCGGGGTGCTGAGGATGCTCGCCGCGATGTCGATGCGTCGGCGCATGCCGCCGGAGTACTTCTTGACCTGTCGTCCGGCCGCCTCGGTCAACCCGAACGCGGCCAGCAACTGCGCGGCCCGTTCCCGCGCGGCGGGCTTGCGCAGGCCGAGCAGCCGGCCCAGCAGGACCAGGTTCTCGGTGCCGGTCAGGTCCTCGTCCACCGAGGCGTACTGGCCGGTCAGGCTGACCCGGGCGCGGACCTCTTCGGCCTCGGTGACCACGTCGTGCCCGAAGACACGGGCCCGACCACCGTCCGGACGCAGCAACGTCGCCAGGATCCGTACCGCGGTGGTCTTCCCGGCGCCGTTCGGCCCGAGTACCCCGTACACGGCACCTGCGGGCACCTGGAGGTCGAGTCCGGCGAGCGCCCGCGTCTCACCGAACGACCGGGTCAGGCCCTCGGCCTCGATGGCGAGGCCGGTGGTGCGTCTGTTCATGATCTCGGTGTTTCCTTCCGTTCGTCCCGTCGCCGTCCGCCTGCTACAACGACGTCGTCGTGATGGAGGCGCGAGACGACGGACAGCCGCCGCTAGATCGGATCTAGCGGCGGCCGTGGTGCGCCGGTTCGCCGGGGGTGGGGGCCCACCGCCCGGGGGATCAGGCCGGAATGTAGTCGAAGGTGTCCGGGTGGGCACCCTGCCGACCGGCCTCGCCCCGGCCCAGCAGCGTGATCCGTTCCATGGTGGCGTCGTCGAGCGTGAAGTCGAAGATGCCGATGTTCTCCTCGATCCGCTTCGGGGTGGTCGACTTGGGGAAGATCACGTCGCCCCGCTGTACGTGCCAGCGCAGCACCACCTGGGCCGGTGTCCGGCCGACCTGCTCGGCGATGTCGGCGATGGTCGGGTCACCGAGCACCGCGCCCTGGGCGATCGGCGACCACGCCTGGGTGACGATGCCGTTCCTGGCGCCGTACTCGCGTACCTCGTCGTTCGGGAAGTACGGGTGCGCCTCGATCTGGTTGACCGCCGGCACCACCTCGGTCTCGGCGGCCAGCCGCTCCAGGTGCGGCACCTGGAAGTTGGAGACGCCGATCGACTTCGCCCGGCCGTCGGCGCGGAACTCCTCCAGCACCTTCCAGGTGGAGACGAAGTCGCCGTCGTAGCGGGTCGGCAGCGGCCAGTGGATGAGGAAGAGGTCGACGTAGTCGGTCCGCAGCGCGTCGAGCGTCGCCTGGAACGCGGTGCGGGCGTCGTCGGGGCGGTGGCAGGCGTTGCTCAGCTTGCTCGTGATGAAGACGTCCTCCCGGGCCACCCCGGCCGTGCGTACGCCCTGGCCGACCTCGGCCTCGTTGCCGTACATCTCGGCGGTGTCGACGTGCCGGTAGCCGACGTCCAGCGCGGTGCGTACCGCGTCGGCGGTGTCCTTCGGGTCGATCTGGAACACCCCGAAGCCCAGTTGCGGGATCGGGTTGCCGTCGTTGAGGGGAATGTCCGGAATCGTGCTCGTCATGGGGGTCGACATACCCGCTGACCGGCCCCTTCTCACGCACTCGTGGCGGCCGTCAGAGGCGGCGCAGGGCGGTGGAGTCCAGCCGGTAGCCGATGGTGGCGTCCACGATCCGCTCGACCAGGTCGGCCTTGCGCAGTCCGCCGAGGCCGCGTAGCCCGACCTGCGCGGCCAGCTCCCGCAGCTCGCGTGTCGACCGCTCCGACAGGTACGCCGTACCGTCGGCGCGGCTGGTCATGGCCGCCAGCCGGGCGGCCACCGGCGCCGGGTCGGCGGCCTCCGTCGCCCTCACGCCGGTTGCAGGTGGTCGAGGAACTCAGTGGCGAGCTGGCGCAGCTCCGCGCGGACGGCGGGCACGGTGACCCGGTCGCGCAGCACCACCGGCACCCCGCGCGGGGTGTTCGTGGCGTAGAGGGTGACGTTCTCCCGCAGCGCCGTCGGGAAGACCGGCAGCCCCAGGTTGCGGACCTGGTCCATGTAGCCCTGGTGGGTGGCGATCGGCCGCTGCGCGAGCAACTGGATCATCGTGAAGACCACGCCGGCCACGCCGGGGGCGACCTTCTGGTGTCGGCGTACGGTGGCGAACCGCCGGGCGTCGGCGTTGTACTGCTCGACCAGCTCCCGCACGTTGCCGTGCAGGTAGTCGATGCCGAGGGTGGACAGGTAGTCGGCCTTGGCCGGGATCACCAGATGGTCGCTGGCGATGATGGCGGACTGGGTGACCACGTTGAAGTTCGGCGGACAGTCGATCAACACCATGTCGTACGGCTCCAGCCCGTCGGCGAGCAGCCCCTCGGCGAGCGAGCCGCGGACCCGGAACAGCTCGGCGTCGTACTCCTCGCCACCGGCGACGCTGCGGGCCAGTGCCAGGTCGATGTCGACGAGTTGCAGATGCGAGGCGATCAGGTCGAGTCGGCCCGCTCCGGAGAGCCGGGTGTTCGCCGGACCGGGGGAGACCACCAGGTCACCGAGAGTGATGGCGGTGTCGCCCTCGCGCAGGCCGTCGTACCACCGCTTGATGGTCCGGGAGTCGCGTAACCGCTCCCGCCAGTCGTCCGGGTCGTAGAAGCCGAAGGTCAGGCTGGCCTGCGGGTCGAGGTCGATGAGCAGCACCTTCATGCCTCGGTTGGCCAGTTCGGCCCCGAGGTTGGCGGTCACGGTGGTCTTGCCGACCCCACCCTTGTAGTTGATAACGGACACCACGTACATCGACGTACCTCCCCAGACCTGGGAACGGTAGTCGGCCACCCTGGGTGAATTCGATCATCCGCGCGACTTTTCCGTGTAGCACGTAACTACGTATGTTCGTATTATTGAGTCATGGCGGATGTGGAGGAGCGGCTGGCGGCGCTGGAAGCGCAGGTCGCGGCACTTGTCGAGCGGCTCGGCGCGACGACCGGGCCGGTCACCCCGGAGGCCCCGGCGGAGGGCGTCTTCTGGGCCCTCGACGGGCTCAAGCAGCGCCTGCCCGCCGAGAGCGCGGGCGCCGTGCTCTACACCGGCACCGTCCGGGTCGCCGGGAGGTCCTACGACTGGCAGTACGGCCGAGAGGTGGACGACCTGCTGGCCGGCGACTGGGCCGAGCTGCCCGGCATCCTCTCCGCCCTGGGCCACCCGGTGCGGCTGCGCCTGCTGCGGGAGATCCTCACCGGCCGGCAGGGCACCGCCGAGCTGGCCGACATCGAGGAGCTCGGCACCACCGGCCAGCTGCACCACCACCTGCGCCAGCTCACCGCGGCGGGCTGGTTGCACAGCACCGGGCGCGGCCGGTACGCCGTCCCCGCCGAACGGGTGGTGCCGCTGCTGGCCATCCTCACCGCCGCCCGCCGTTGACCACCCCGACCGACCCCGACCCCGACCGTTGACCACCCCGACCGGTGGGTAGATCACCGGCCACCCCGCACGGAAGGACCACCCCTATGCGTAAGCCGACCGCCGTCGCGCTGGTCGTCGGGATCGTCGCGGGCCTCGCCGGCCTCGCCGCCCATCCCCGGGAACCCCGGCTGACCGCCTCGACCACCGGTGACGCCGACGTCGCCGCCTCGGCCCGCGCCGCCGTGGCCGACCCGGACGGATATCGCGGCCTCGCCGTCGCGCTGATCGACGACGGCCGGGTCCGCACCGCCGGCCTCGGCGACCGTGACCGGCACGGCGCGCCGGTCGAATCCGGCACCCCGTTCGAGATCGGCTCGGTGACGAAGGTGCTCACCGGCATGCTGCTGGCCCGGCAGGCCGAGACCGGGGCGGTGCGGCCCGAGGACACCCTCGGCACCGTCTGGCCGGCGGTCGAGGGCCCGGTGCGCGAGGTCACCCTCACCGAGCTGGCCAGCCACCGGTCCGGCCTGCCCCGGATCGACCTCGGGTCGGTGGGCGCCTGGGTCCGGGTGCTCCAGGCCAACGTCGCCGCCGGCAACCCGTACGCCGGACTGGACGTCGACCGGGTGCGGGACACCGCCGACGCGCACGCGCCCGGCGACGACCGGGGTCGGGTCGGCTACTCGAACCTCGGTTCGGCGGTGCTCGGGCAGGCCCTCGCCGCCGACGCCGGACTCGCCTTCCCCGAGCTGCTCGACCGGGAGCTGCTGACTCCGCTCGGCATGACCGCGACCGTCCACGCCACCGATTCCGGTGCCCTGCCGGACGAGCGCGCGCAGGGCGCCCGTGGCAACGGACGCGTCGCGGACCCGTGGACCGGCAGCGGGTACGCCCCCGCCGGCATCGGCTACTGGTCCACCGTCGAGGACCTGGCCCGACTGGTCACCGCCACCACCGCCGGCACCGCACCCGGCGCCGACGCCCGTGACCCGCGCTTCGACGACGACGACCGCACCCGCATCGGGTACGGCTGGTTCACCACCCGCTACGACGACCAGGAGATCACCTGGCACAACGGCGGCACCGGCGGCTTCCGCTCGTACGTCGGCTTCGACCGGGCCACCGGGCGCGGGGTGGTGGTGCTCGGCAACACCGACAAGGCAGTGGAGCCGATCGGGCTGCGGCTGCTCGGCGTACCGCCGGACCAGGCCGGCGAGCCCGCACCTGCACTGCCGGTCTGGGCCGGTGCGGGCATCGCCCTGGTGTTCACCGTCATCGGCGGGCTGTCGCTGCTCGGCGTCGCGTACCGCCCGACGCTGGACCGGCTGACCGTGCTCTCCTCCGGGGCCTGGGCGGTGGCCTACCCCGCGCTGGGGCGTCAGCTCGGCGACTGGTCGGCGGTGCCCGGCTGGCTCTGGGCGGTCGGTCCGGCGCTGAGTGCCGCCGGGCTGGCGCTGGTCGCGCACCGCTGGCGTGATCTGCCGACGAACCGGGCCGCCGTGCCGTGGCGGCGGGTCGTGGTGACGGTCGCCTCGCTGGTCGGGGCGGTGGTGGCAGTGGTCGTCGTGCTCGGCTGAGCATGGCCGGCGGTCGATGCGCAGCTCGGCGGTGTTCGGTCGCGCCGCTTCGAGCTTGATCAAAGCTGTTAAAGTCCGCCCAGTCCAGGCCGGCTGGGGAGGCGAGGATGGCACTGTCGTTCCGGGATGCGTTGTCGCAGATGCTCAAGGCGCGGTTCCCGATCCTGTACATCGAGTCCGCCGAGGAACAGCGCGCGGTCGCCGAGGTCGCGGCTGTGGCCCACGACGCCGTGCTGGTGCGTACCCCGCGTGCGGTGTGGACCTGGTCGCTGACCACCGGTCTGGTGCAGCCGGACGGCGTCTGGCGGACCGGCACCACCGAGCCGGCCGACGCCCTGGACGCCGTACTGCGGATCGACCAGCCGAGTGTGGTGATTTTCAAGGATCTGCACACCTCGCACGGCGACGGCGAGCGGCCCGGTAACGCCGGGGTGGTCCGCCGGCTGCGGGACGTGGCGGCGGCGTTCAAGTCCGGCGCGATGCCGCGCACCCTGATCCTGGTCTCGCCGGTGCTGCGCATCCCGGTCGAGTTGGAGAAGGACGTCACGATCGTCGACTTCCCGCTGCCCAGCGAGACGGAGATCCGGCAGGTGCTGGAGGCGATCATCCACGCCAACTCCGCCGACGGCCGGATCCAGATAGCCCTCGACGAGTTGGGGCGCGAGCGGTTCGCCAAGGCCGCCCTCGGGCTGACCCTGCACGAGGCGGAGAACGCCTTCGCCCGGGCGATGGTCAACGACGGCGTGCTGGACGGTCGCGACCTCGACGTGGTGCACGAGGAGAAGCGACAGACCGTCCGCAAGTCCGGGCTGCTGGAGTTTGTCGAGGCGGACGTGAACCTCGCCGACGTCGGCGGTCTGGAGAACCTCAAGCGGTGGCTGGCCAAGCGGGACGGCTCCTGGCTGGCCGAAGCGGCGGCGTACGGCCTGCCCGCACCCCGGGGGGTCCTGATCACCGGCGTGCCCGGGTGCGGTAAGTCGTTGACCGCGAAGGCGATCGCGGCGGCCTGGGAGCTGCCGTTGCTGCGGCTGGACGTGGGCCGGGTCTTCGCCGGGCTGGTGGGCAGCAGCGAGCAGAACATGCGCACCGCCATCCGCACCGCCGAGGCGACCGCACCCTGCGTGCTCTGGGTGGACGAGATCGAGAAGGGCTTCGCCGGGGGTGGCGGCGACTCCGGCACCTCCACCCGGGTCTTCGGGTCCTTCCTCACCTGGATGCAGGAGAAGAACCGACCCGTCTTCGTCATCGCCACCGCCAACGACATCGAGAAACTGCCGCCGGAGCTGCTCCGCAAGGGACGCTTCGACGAGATCTTCTTCGTCGACCTGCCGACCCGGGCCGAACGGGCCGCCATCTGGCGGGTCCACCTCGCCCGGCGGCTGCGTAACCCGGCCGTGGCCGGTGGGCTCGCGCTCGACGAGACGCTGCTCGCCGAGCTTGCCGATCTCAGCGAGGGCTACTCCGGCGCCGAGATCGAGCAGGCGGTCATCGCCGGGCTCTTCGACGCGTTCGGCGAACGCCGTCCGCTGCGCCGCGACGACCTGGCCCAGGCGGTGGTCGGCATGGTTCCGCTCAGCGTCACCCAGGCCGAACGGATCGACGCCATCCGCGCCTGGGCCGACGCCCGCGCGGTGGCCGCCACCGCCGCCGAGGACTGGGACAGCGGCGCGTCCGTCGACCGGAGTGCCCGGCCCGCCACGCCGACCCAACGTGGTGGACGGGCGGTCGAGTTCTGATGGCCGAGTTGACCGGAAGGAGCCCGCGGTGAGTATCTCGCTCGTGCTGCTACCCCTCGCCGTCGCCGCGGTGGCCGCCGCCCACGGCGTCACCTCCCGTTCCGAACAGGAGGGCCGGATCGTCTGCGAGGTGCAGACCCGGATGCGGGACGAGAACCTGCTCGCCGCCGCGTTGCACGACACCGCCGCCGTGGTCGCCGTCGCGCCGGATTCGATCACCGCGGACTGGGCCGGTGTCCGGGCGAGCTTCCAGCGCGACGAGGCCGGCATCTGGTCGGCGCACTTCACCGGCGACATCGACGAGCCGAGGGCCGTGGAGGTGGTCCGCGCGGTCGACGTCGCGTACGGCCGGCAGGTCCAGCGGGCGGTGTTGGACCGGCTGCGGCAGCAGGCACCGGCCGCCGGGCTGCGGCTGGAGTCAGAGCAGGTCACCGACGACGACGCGGTCCGCCTGGTCTTCGCCGTGCAGGGAGCCCGCTCGTGACCGCCGAGCAGCCACGACTCGTGGTCACCGTGAGCAGCGAGGGCGTGGTCAGCGCCGAGACCCGGGGCATCCTGGGCGACCGGTGCCTGGACTACGTCGCGGTGCTGGAGGACCTGTTGGCCGCCCGGACGGTCAGCAGCGCCTACACCGCCGACCATGCCCGAACCCGGGACGTCGTACGACAGGAGGACCGAGATGTCGACCGCGCCTGACCCGGCCTGGACGCAGCAGGGCGTACCGGCGGCGCGAGCGGCGAACCCGGCCGCGAGTTGGAAGTGGCGCGTGCTGCACAGTTGGTGGCTGCTGCTGCCGATCGTCGGCATGAGCTGCCTCGGCGGCTTCGGGTTCCTCTTTGTCGGGCTGAAGGCGCGGCGGGCGGCGTGGTGGGTCTCCGGCATTGCCTACCTGGTGCTCGGCTGGACCGCCTTCATCCTGGTCGGCGAACTGGGCGAGACGGTCACCGACTGGGCCGTCGGGGGCGTCCTGGCGATCTGGATGACCAGCATCGTGCACGCGCTTGTGATCAACCCGTCCTGGCTGCGCTGGCGGGCGGGCTACCGCCCCTGGTACGCCGAGCCCGGTGGCCCGTACCCGCCCGTCGCGCTGGCCCCACCGCCCGGTGCGCCCGGCACGTCGTACCCGCCCCAGACCGGCTGGACCCCACCGCCCAGCCAGGCGTTTCCGCCCACCACGGCGTACCCGCCGGTCACCGGCGCCCAGCCGCCGGCCTACCCGCCGGCCCCGCTGTCGTCGGACTTCCCGCCGCCCCTGCCGGACTATCCGTCGGCGTTGTCCGAGCACCCGCCGCCGTTGCCGAGCCAGCAGTCGGGGGCGACGACCGTCGACCATGGTGGCGCGCCTGGCTCGCTCGACGTCAACTCCGCCCGGTGGGAGGAGTTCGCGGTGCTGCCCGGCTTCGACCCGGGCCGGGCGCGGCAGGTCGTCGACGCGCGGGACCGCCGGGGCGGGTTCGGCGGGCTCGCCGAGTTCACCGCCGCCGCGAATCTGGCCCCGCACGAGTACGCCCGGCTGCGTGACCGCCTCACCTGCACGCCGCCGGGCGGCCACCGGCCGGGATATCCGCCGTCCGGTCGCGTCCTGGATGTCTGAGGGCGGTCCGGCCCCGCGACGCGCGGCGACGACCGTCGCGCTGGCCCGCTTCCTGGCCGCCACCCGGGCCGAAGGTCCGGGGCTGCGCACCGCCGTCTGGGTCCAGGGCTGCGCGGTGCGCTGCGTCGGCTGCTTCAACCCGCACCTGTGGAGCTTCCGGGGCGGCGACGAGGTAGACCCGGCCGACCTGGTGCGGCGCGTGCTCGACGCACCGACCGAGGGGCTGACCCTGCTCGGCGGGGAGCCCTTCGACCAGGCGGCCGCGCTCGCCGAGGTGGCCGCCGGGGTACGCGACGCGGGTCGCTCGGTGATGACCTTCAGCGGCTACACGTACGCGCGACTGCGCGCGGCGGCCGGTGCCGGTCGGGACGACGTCGCCGCCCTGCTGGCCGCGACCGACCTGCTGGTCGCCGGGCCCTTCGAGGCCGACCGGATCGACCGGCGGCGACCCTGGGTGGGCTCCACCAACCAGGAGTTCGTGCTGCTCAGCAACACTTTTCCGAATCTGCTCGACGAGGTGTCGGGCAGCCCGGACCGGGTGGAGATCACTGTGGACACCAGCGGGCGGATCGCGGTGAACGGGTGGGCCGAGGCGGACGCCCTCGACGAGCTGCTGGCCTCGGTGAGCCGTCCGCAGCCGACGCGACACGGCGTGATCGGCTGGCCCGAACGGACCTGACGGCGGCCTGAGGTGGCCGAACAGTCCCGTTGCCGTGGTCATCGATGTGTATCAGGATGGCCGCAGCATCCGGCACACGGGGGTCGGGAGTCGGATATCCGAAGAGGAAGGACGTGGCACATCGTGGTGCCTTTCTCCGGCAGGAGGGTGATCGCCGCCATCGCGGCGGGCACCCTGGTGGGCACGGTGGCGCTGGTAGGACCGGCGACGGCGAGCCCGAACAACAACACGGTCAAGAAGCTCACCAAGGCGGTGACGGTCAAGGGCGTCATCACACACCTCGACCGGTTCCAGGCCATCGCCGACGCCAACGACGGCACCCGTGCCTCCGGTACGCCGGGCTACGACGCGAGCGCCGACTACGTGGCGAAGCTGCTCAAGAAGGCCGGCTACCAGGTCACCCGCCAGCAGTTCGACTTCGCTTTCTATGAGGAGTTCGGCTCCTCGTTCGCCCAGGTGGCGCCGAACGCGACCGACTACGCCGAGGGCGTCGACTACGAGCTGATGGACTACTCCGGCGACGGGGTGGGCCAGGGCCAGGTCGTCGCGGTGGACCTCAGCCTGACGCCGCCGCGCGCCTCCACGTCCGGCTGCGAGGCCAGCGACTTCGCCACCGTCGACGTGGTCGGCAAGATCGCTCTGATGCAGCGCGGCACCTGCGGGTTCGGCGACAAGGTGGCCAACGCCGAGGCCGCTGGCGCGGTCGGCGCGATCGTGATGAACCAGGGCAACGGTACGCCGGAGGCCAACCCGGACCGCTACGACCTGTTCGCCGGCACCCTCGGTGCACCGGTCGGCATCCCGGCCGTCAGCGTCTCGTACGACGCCGGGGCGCAGTTCGCGGCGACGGCGGGTCTGGTCCTGCGGATCGAGGCCGACACCACCTCGGAGGTCCGCAGCACCGAGAACGTCTTCGCGCAGACCCGGCACGGCCGCACCGACAACGTCGTCATGGCTGGCGCGCACCTCGACTCGGACCCGGCCGGGCCGGGCTACAACGACAACGGCACCGGCAGCGCCGCGCTGCTGGAGGTGGCCCTCCAGATGGCGAAGGTCAAGCCGGCCAACGCGGTCCGGTTCGCCTGGTGGGGCGCGGAGGAGGCGGGCCTGGTCGGCTCGCAGTACTACGTGGACAGCCTGACCGAGCAGCAGGTCGGCGACATCGCCCTCTACCTCAACTTCGACATGATCGGGTCGCCGAACTACGTGTTCGGGGTCTACGACGGTGACGACTCGGCGCAGCAGGGTGCCGGACCGGGGCCGGAGGGGTCGGCACAGATCGAGCAGGTGTTCGAGAGGTTCTTCGCCTCCCGCAAGCTGCCGACCGTGCCGTCGGACTTCACCGGTCGCTCGGACTACGGCGCGTTCATCGCCGTCGACATCCCGGCCGGTGGCCTGTTCACCGGCGCGGAGGGCATCAAGACGGCCGAGGAGGCCGCCCTCTTCGGCGGGCTGGCGGGGGAGGCGTACGACCCCTGCTACCACCAGGCGTGCGACAGCCTGACGCCGGTCGCCGACGGTGCCGACCCGGCGTTGTACCGCGCCCTGAACAAGAAGTACAAGCTCCGGGGCAACGTCAACGTGCACGCGCTGGACGTCAACTCCGACGCGATCGCCGCCTCGGTGATCACGTTCGCGTACGACACCTCGGCCGTGAACGGTGTGCCGGGCAAGACGCCCGGCAAGGGGAAGGGCAAGGGCAAGGGGCACGGCCCCAAGCACGGACACCACCACCATGGGCACTCCTGGCGGTGACGCCGACCGGGCCGGGCTCCTCCGTGGGGCCCGGCCCACACCGCTCACTGCCCGGGCACGGCCGAGCGGGTCAGCCGCCAGTGCTGCCGTCCGCCCTCGTCCCGGACGACCACGCCGTAGCGGGCCAGTTCGGTCCGCAGCTCGCCGGCCTCTTTGCCCCGGTCGTCGTCCATCGCCTTCTGCCGGGCTTTCAGCAGCGCGTCCGCGCCCGGCGGCAGGCCGGGCAACTCGGGCACCCAGAGCCGGTACGCGGCCCGGTGCGGGTCATCGTCCGCCCAGGGCCAGCCGTGCTCCCGGAACGCCCCGGCCAGGTCGGCGCCCGAAAGGTCGGAGCGCTGCCGGAGGAGTTCCTCGTCGTCTGCGCCGAGCAGCACCAGCTCCTTGCCGTCCCGGTAAGCCACCTGGGCGTCCCGCCGGGCGAACTCCCGCTCCTTGCCGCCGCGCCGTACGCGTACCCGGTCCACCGCCACCTCGACGACGACCCGATCGGCGGCCCCGAGAGCACCGAACACCAGCCCGGCCAGGACGCCGACCGCCACCCCGGCCGCCAGAGCCTGCTGGTCGGGCATGCGGTCGACCATGCGGAACAGCCCCTGCGCGGGGGCCCAGGACAGACCGGCCACCCAGCCCGCCCCGGCCGCCAGCGCCGCCCCCACGGCACCGCCCGCCAGCGGGAACCCGACCCAGAGCACCAGCGTCTCCAGCCGACCCCCGCTGACCACGGTCGGCCTGCCGTACGCCGTCACGCCACCTCCCGACGCGTCGTCCGCACCAACCCGACGACCATGGGTAGGACCAGCCACACCAGCAGGGAGACCGCGAGCCGGGCCCACTGCCCGGCGGTCACCTCCGGGGTGAACAGCGGCCCCATGGTGCGCCCGGTGTCCAACCACTCGGCGCTGCGGTTCAGCGGCCGGATCAGCCCGCCGAGGATCATCCAGACGTTCGGCAGCACCAGGTAGGAGACGATGGCCAGCGGCGTGTGCAGGAACAACAGGCCGAAGGCGGCGCCCATCAGAACACAGGACACCTGGAACACGACGGCGTGCAGGACCAACGCACCCTCGATTCGCCAGGTCCCGGCGCCGCCGGTGGCGTCGGCGATCAGGTTCGCCACGGCCGCCACGGCGAGACTGACCACCACCGACGCCAGGGCGGCCAGCACCACCGCGACGAGTTTGGCGATGATCACCCGGCCTCGGCGGGGTACCAGGGCGAAGGTGGTCAATGCCGTCCGCTGCGACCACTCGCTGGTGATCGAGAGGATGCCCAGCACCGGCAGCAGCAACCCGATCGGCAGCAGCGACGGGATGAAGAAGTCGACGAAGGTCTGCTCGGCGTCCTCCGCGTACACCAGTTGGATGGTGGCGATCAGGGCGGCGATCAGCGCGATGGTGATCAACAGCCAGCGTCCGGCCCGGGTGTCGACGAGCTTGCGCAGCTCCACCCGGGTCAGCCGGGTCAGTGACGGTGCCCGCTCGGCCGCCCGGCTGGCCGGCCGGGTGTCCTCGGGGGCGACGGTGGTGGTGGTCATCGGACGGGCTCCCTGGTCGGCTCGGTGGCGCTGGTCGCGGCGGTCTGTGATCCGCCGGTCGCGGTGAGGGTGAGGAAGAGCTGCTCCAGGCCGCCGCTCCCGGCCGGGCGCAGCTCGGTCAGGGCGACGCCGGCTGTCAGCGCGGCCTCGCCGACCGCGTCGGTGTCGGCGCGGACCACCAGCCCGTCGGTGCCCTCGCTGATCGGCAGGCCGGCGCGTTCCAGCGCGGTCCGCAGCGCGCCCCGGTCGCGGGCGCGCACCAGCGTGCCGCCGTCGGCCAGCAACTCCTCCTTGTCGCCCTGCGCCACGACCCGGCCGCCCCCGATCACCACCAGCCGGTCCGCCACCGCCTCGACCTCACGCAGCAGGTGGGAGGAGAGCAGGACGGTGCCGCCCCGGTCGGCGAAGTCGCGCAGCAGGCCGCGCATCCAGAAGATCCCCTCCGGGTCGAGGCCGTTGGCCGGCTCGTCCAGGACCAGCACCCGGGGGTCGCCCAGCAGCGCGTGCGCGAGGCCGAGCCGCTGACGCATCCCCAGCGAGTACGCGCCCACCCGCCGCCGGGCCGCGACCGCGTTCAGGCCCACCCGGTCGAGCACCTCTCCCACCGCGCGCCGGTCCACGCCCATCGTGGCCGCGGCCACCGCCAGTGCCTCCCGGCCGCTGCGTCCGGCGTGCTGGGCGGAGGCGTCCAGCAGGACACCGACGACGCGACCCGGGTTGGGCAGTCGGCGGTAGGGGTGCCCGGCGACGGTGGCGGTGCCGGAGGTCGGTGTGCTCAGCCCGCAGAGCATCCGCATCGTGGTCGACTTGCCGGCCCCGTTGGGCCCGAGGAAGCCGGTGACCGTGCCCGGTTCGCAGCGGAACGACACGTCATCGACGGCGGTGTGCCGTCCGTACCGTTTGGTGAGCTGGTCTACGACAATCATGCCGATCAGGCTGCCGGGGCCACCCGGCTGTCCGCAGCGGCCGCCGGTCGACACCGGCTAGACCAAGGTCGACCCCGAAGGACCGACTTTGGTCGCTGGCCGGAGCCCTCGACGACTGCCTACCATGACGTCTGTGACCAGCCCTGTCGTCCCCGAGCACCCGTGGCTGCTGCCCGGGGCGCTCGGTGGGGCCGACCGTAGCCCCCGTCGCACCATGCGGGACTGGCTGATCGACAGCACCTGCTTCCTGCTCTCGCTCGGCTGGGTGGTGCTGACCACGTTCGACGCCCTCACGCCGGCCCCGATCGTCGCCGAGCGGCTGCCGTACGGCTGGATGATCGTCGCGGACGCGGTCGTCGGGCTGGCCTGCACGGTGGCGCTCTGGTGGCGTCGTCGCTGGCCGCTCGGGCTTCTGCTGGTGACGTTGCCGCTGACCATGCTCTCGGTCACCTCGATCGCGGCGCTGCTGATCATCTACTTCACCGTGGTGGTGCATCTGCGGACCGCCGTGGCGTTGGCGGTCACCGCGGCCGCGCTGGTCTGCAACATGTTCTTCGCCCTGTTCCGCCCCGACCCGCAGAGCAGCTACTGGGCCGCGACCATCTGGGGCGTGGTGATCACCCTGCTGGTGATGGCCTGGGCGATGTTCGTACGGGCGCGTCGGCAACTGGTGCTGTCGCTGCGGGAGCGCGCCGAGCGGGCGGAGGCCGAGCAGCAGCTCCGGGTGGCCCAGGCCCAGCAGGTGGAGCGCACCCGGATCGCCCGCGAGATGCACGACGTGCTGGCCCACCGGATCTCCCTGCTCAGCCTGCACGCCGGTGCGCTGGAGTTCCGGCCCGACGCCAGCCCGGAGGAGGTCTCGCGGGCCGCCGGGGTGATCCGGGGCAGCGCGCACGCCGCCTTGCAGGACCTGCGTGAGGTGATCGGCGTCCTGCGGGCCGACACGTCGCTCACCGCCGAGCCGGAACGCCCGCAACCCACCCTCGACGACCTGCCCGCGCTGGTCGCCGAGTCCCGGGCCGCCGGTACCCGGGTGGACCTGCGGGACCGGGTCAGCGACCCGGAGCGGCTGCCCGCCGGTCTGGGGCGCAGCGTCTACCGGATCGTGCAGGAGGGGCTGACCAACGCCCGCAAGCACGCCGGGGGTGCGGCCGTGACGGTCGGGCTCAGCGGGGCGCCCGGCGACGGGCTGGCCGTGGAGATCCGCAACCGGTGGCCGGTGGGTGACGCCGTGCCGTCGATCCCGGGTACCGGAACCGGGCTGATCGGGGTCGCCGAGCGGGTCACCCTGGCGGGTGGGCGGTTGGAGCACGGCCGTGACGACAGCGGCGACTTCCGGCTCGCCGCCTGGCTGCCCTGGCCGGCGTCGTGACCGGACCCGAGCAGGCGCTGCCGGTGGCGGACCCGCAGCCGATCCGGCTCCTGATCGTGGACGACGACGCGCTGGTGCGCGCCGGGCTGTCGATGATCCTCGGCGGTACGCCCGACCTGGAGGTGGTCGGGGAGGCGGCCGACGGCGGCGAGGTGGTCCAGGCGGTCGCCATCTGCCGGCCGGACGTGGTGCTGATGGACATCCGGATGCCGAGGGTGGACGGGCTGGCGGCCACCGAGGCGCTGCGGGCGCTGCCCCGACCGCCGGAGGTACTCGTGCTGACCACCTTCGACGCCGACGAGCACGTCCTGCGGGCGCTGCGGGCCGGTGCCGGCGGATTCCTGCTCAAGGACACCCCGCCGGCCCAGATCGTGCAGGCGGTACGCCGGGTGGCGGCCGGGGAGGCGACCCTGTCACCGACGGTCACCCGGACCCTCATCACGCACGTCACGGTGGGCACCGCGAGCGATCCCCGACAGGAGCGGGCCACCCGGCTGCTCGGCGGTCTCACCGACCGGGAACGCGCGGTGGCGATGGCCATCGGTCAGGGGCGGACGAACGCCGAGATCGCCAGCGAGCTGTTCATGAGCGTCGCCACCGTCAAGGCGTACGTCTCGCGGCTGTTGACCCGGCTCGGTCTGAACAACCGGGTGCAGGTCGCGCTCCTCGTGCACGACGCCGGGCTGGTCTGACCGGGGCCGGCGGCGACGGTCGGCACTCTCGGTTAACGGTGCGCCGAGCCGGTTTGAACTTTCCCGCTCGCCAGGCCGTATCAATGGGCGAGGTGCGGTGCTCAGGCGCATCGCCACCGAACTGCGGGAGGCCTGCCGTGCGAGTTGATGGTCAGTCGACGGATCCCATCGATCAGATTCTGGGCGAGTTGCCGGTCCCGACGCCGTTGACCCCCGAGGATGTCCGCGTAGCGGTCCGGGCGGTAGTAGTGCACGCGGCGGAGGAATGGCCCACCGGGCCACTCTGCCGCAACGACGGCGCGAGGTTCCCCTGCCGGCTGCATCGCTGGGGTCGGAAGGTGCTGCTCGACCACGGGCTCAACGAACGACAGCTCGATGCCCTCATCCGGCACGGGAATCCGTTCGTCCACGTACCGTTCCCGTTCCTGGTGAACGGGCCGCAACAGGGCCGCACTCCGGTCGCCCGCCCGGCCGGTGCCGAGCGGTCCGCCGGTCACCCGATGCGTGCGGGCGCGGCCGGATATCCGCCGAGGACGAACCCGGCCGGTTACCCGGCCCGGGGTCCGGTGCCGAGGGTGGCAGCGCCGGCCGCCCGGGCCGGTGTCCGAACCCCCGGCCGGCCGGTGGCACCCCCCGCCACCGCGCCGCGCTGGCCGCGGGCGAGCTGAGCGGGCTCGTCCGCCGACACGACGCCGGCCCGGGCGTACGGGCATCCCCCCGCCCAGCCCGGGCCGGCGTCGCGACTCAGCGGTAGCCGGGTGCGATCCCGCAGTCGGGTGCCGCCCAGTACGTGTTGTTCGTGCTGTTGTCGCGGTTGTTCTCGCGGCGTGAGTCCACGTGCACGTGCGAGTTGTGGCCACTCACCCCGGGGCCGATGATGCCGCTGAAGCCGTGGTTGCGCGCGGCGCGAGCGATCTGGCACAGCGAGCGGTTGTCGGAGACGAGGTCGGCCGCGTTGCCGTAGAGGTGCTGGCTGTTCGACGCACCACCCACCTGGCTGTTGCAGGTGCGGCTGCGGAATCCGCTGGTCACCTCCAGCGGCTGGTCGCCGAGGCCCTTGCGCAGCGCCTCCAGCTTCCACATCGTGCGCAGGGCGTTCTGCCGGGTCTGCGCGGTGGTCAGCGGACCACCGGTCCAGCCGCCCCGGCCACAGCCGTCGTCCATCTCGTTCCAGGTGAAGTGGCGCGGGGTGCAGTCGTTGTCCTGGATCTGGTACAGCTTCGCGAAGGTCTGCTGGCCGGCGACCCCGTCGGACCGTAGTCCGTACGCGGACTGGAAACGGCGTACGGCGGCAGCGGTCTTCGGGCCGTACTGGCCGTCGAGCTCCACCACGTTGTTGTTGCCCGCCCAACCGGCGATCCGCAGTTGCAGCTCGCGGACGTCGCTGCCCGAGCTGCCCCGGGACAGCGTGCGGTTCCAGGTGTAGCAGCCGTCGGCATGGGCCGGCGGCGCGGCGACCGCCGAGGCGATCGCGGCACCTGGCACGGCCAGGGCGAGGGCGAGGACAGCCCGCTTCATCAGATGTGCGCGCACAGAGAGTCCTCCTGCTAGGAGAGCGAATGGGGTGGCATTCCGGGACGTGGACCGCCGTCCCGTGAATCCACACTCGCACCTCGACGGCCGGTTGGTGACGGTTAACGCGAATTCCTCTCGGGATGACCTGTGATTGTCGGTTGGCCCGGAATTAATCCGATTCCACGGAATCGGGCATTCACCCTGGCCATGCCGCAAAGGCGCGTGGCGGTACGGAAAGTCGCAGGTGACCGCAGGACGGGTGATGTCGCCGGGCCGAGGTGGCCCGGTAACCTCAGCGCGGGCGACGACGGGGAGGCGGGCGTGGCACGCGGAGGCATCTTCTGCGTCGAGGGCCAGTGGCACCGGGACCTCAACGAGCGGGGATCGGTGCTGCCCACCCTCGAACTGCTCGAACGGCTGGGCAAGGTCCGTTTCATCCACAAGGACGCGGCCACCCGGGACGAGCTGTTCTACTTCGTCGACCGCTGGCTGCTCAAGCAGTACGCCGACCACCGGCTCGGCTTCTTCGCCATGCACGGCGAGCCGAACCGGCTGTGCCTGACCGACTGGCAGTCGGTCGAGCTGACCGAGGTGGCGGAGTTGATGGCCGGGCGCTGCGAGGGGCGCCGGCTCTACTTCGGCAGTTGTTCGGTCCTGCGCGCCCCCGAGTCGGTGCTGCGGGAGTTCCTCGAGGTGACCGGCGCGGCGTTGATCTGCGGCTTCACCCGCGAGGTGGACTGGGTCGAGTCGGCGGCGTTCGAGACCGTGCTGCTCGACGTACTCGCCAACGGTCGGCGGCACAACGCCGCCGAGCTGCGGATGGGCTCGGCGCACTGGGCGCCGCTCGCCTCCTACCTCGGCTTTCGGGTGATCTACGCCAACGGCCGCGCCTGGCGACCCTCGGCGCGTCCCCGGGTGCCCCGCCAGTCGTCCGTGGGCCGGATCGGCTGACGACTGGTACAAACGAACGATGCCACGCACGATCGCTCGTAACACCCGCGTCGACCGCGACGACCTGCTCGCCTTCGTCCGCCCCCGGCACCGGGTGGTGCTGATGACCACCCGTCCGGACGGTCGGCCGCAGTCCTCGCCGGTCAGCGCCGGGGTGGACGCCGACGGCCGACTGGTGATCTCCACCTATCCGGAACGCGCGAAAGTCTCCAACATCCGCCGCGACCCCCGGGTGTCGGCGTGTGTGCTCTCCGACGACTGGAACGGACCCTGGGTGCAGCTCGACGGCACCGCCGAGGTCCTCGACCTGCCCGACGCCCTGGAGCCGCTGGTGGAGTACTTCCGCAGCATCTCCGGGGAACACCCGGACTGGGACGACTACCGGGCGGCGATGGTGCGGCAGGGCAAGTCGCTGATCCGGGTGACCATCACCTCGTGGGGCCCGGTCGCCACCGGCGGTTTCCCGGCCCGACTGGCCGACTGACGACGGGCGGGGCACGGCTCCCGCCGTGCCCCGCCCGCCCCGGTGGTGGGTGTCAGTGTCCGGCCGTCGCGTACGTCGCGCAGCCGATCAGCTCCATTGACACCTGCAACCGCTCCAGGCTGATGTTCTTGGCGATGGTGTCCTCCGGGCTGTGGTACGGCGGCTCCAGCAGCGCCGGAGACTCCTCACCCCGCCAGGAGAAGTTGGCGCTGGCGATGCCGACCTCCTGGAACGACTGGTGGTCACTGGCGCCGCGCTGGGTCACCGGGGAGATCTGTGGCTGGTAGCCGAGCCGCAGCGCCGCGGCGGAGACCTCGTCGGTGGCCCGGTTGGCCTCGCCGGTGAAGGAGAGCAGCCAGTACCGCGTCGCCGGGTCCCAGCTCGTGGCGACCATGTCGTTCTGGTAGACGGCGAGGATCCGGTCCCGCTCCACCTGCGGCAGCTCCCGCACGTAGTAGCGCGAGCCGATCAGGCCCTGCTCCTCCGAGCCCCAGAGGCCGAACCGGACCGTGGCGTTGATCGGGATCGCCTTCAGCACCCGGGCCAGTTCCAGGCAGAGCACGGTGCCGGAGCCGTCGTCGTTGGCGCCCGGCGCGCCGATCACCGAGTCGTAGTGCGCGCTGACCATGACCACCGGGCCGTTCGCGCCGGACCGCCCACGCCGCTCGGCCAGCACGTTGTACGAGGTCAGGCCGCGGTGCGCGGTGGTGGCGACGGTGAGGGTGAGCGGTCCGGCGGCGAGCAGCGCCCGCAGCCGGTGCTTCTGCGCCTGGGCGACGCCGACCACCGGGATGCCCAGCGGCGTGGCGGCGGAGCCGGGCAGGGTGGGCGAGAACGCCGACGCGCGGCGCGGCTCGACCAGGTCGGCCGGGAGGAAGACCACACCGGCCGCACCGGCGGCCACCGCCCGCGCCGCCACCGCCTCCCGTTGGGCGGCGACGTAGTCCACCAGCACGATCTTGCCGGCGACGTCGGCGGTGAAGTCCGCCGCCGCACCGGCCCGCACGTCGACGACCGCGGCGGTGACCGAGGTGTCCAGGGCGGCGTGGGCGCTGGCCCCGACCTGCCAGTTCAGGTCGGTGGGCAGGCCGGCGGGGGAGCTGAGCTGGGCGAGGAACTTGTCGGCCACCGGAAACGGTTGCAGCGTGGTGTCGTACCGCAGCTTGTCGAACTGGCCCGCGAGGTAGTTCGCGGCCCGGCGCTCGGACTCGGTGCCGCCGATGCGCGGGCCGATGTCCTCGGAGAGCACCTTCAGGTGTTCCAGCGCCCGGCGGGGGGAGAGCTGAGCGATGACCTTGCGGTCCTGGGGGGTGAGCTTGGGCGGGCGGTGTGCGCCCGGCCGCTTGTCGTCGGCGGCCCAGGCCGGTGCCGGGAGTGCCACGGTGGCCGCCCCGCCGAGTGCGACGGTGAGCATGCGTCGACGGTTGAACACAGTGGAGCTGGACGATTCGTGCGAGGGTGTCACGGCGTCGTCGAGGGATGACAAGAGCAAGCCTCCTGATTCGAGGTACGGACCCGGGAGTCAGGGGTGAACATCCCGGGTCACTGCGGCTCGAATCTAACCCGCTAGCTGCTCGTTCTCAAGATCGAGGAATTAGTATGCGGCAGTGAACCGCATATTCCGGAAACGCGGGCTCTCGATTTCGTCGACCACCGCGACCGCCAGATCCTCGTAGCTGAGCGCGCTGCGGCCATCGTCGTCGGTCACTGGCTGCTCGGTGCCGGTGCGGTACCGTCCGGTGCGCTCGCCGGGATGGAACTCCAGCGGCGGCGGGGACAGGTAGGTCCAGGTGACACCGTCGGCAGCGGACCGGTAGACGTCCAGCGCGTCGGCCTGGCCGAGCGCGGCCTCCCGGTAGTCGGCGGGGAAGTCCGGCTCGTCGAGCAACCGGCCCCCGGTCGGAGTGAGCAGGGTGGACCCGCCGCCGACGTGGATCACGCGGGGCGCGGCCGGCATCCCGCCCAGCACGTGGAGCAGCGTCCGGGCCGCGTCCGGCCACAGCGTACGGTCGCCACCACCGATCGCCACCACCAGCGCGTCGGCGTCCGGCGCCAACTCCCGTACGCTGCGCTCGCTGGTGGCGTCCCCGGTGACCACGCGTACGGCCGGTGGCAGGTACGAGACGGCCTCCGGTCGGCGTACCGCGGCCACCACCCGGTGTCCCCGGTCGACCGCCTCCACCACGATGCGGGAACCCGCGGTGCCGCCCGCCCCGAACACGACGATGTTGCTCACCACCCCAGGCTATGGACCGGGCCCGGGGTGCGTCGGTGGAACGGCGATCCTTCAGTCCACCAGGGCGGATGGTCCTTCAGTCCACCAGTGCGGATGGTCCTTCAATCCACCAGGGCGGAGTAGACGAGCTGCCTCAGCTGCGCGCGCAGCGGCCAGGTGCTCGACGGCATGAGCTGGGTGAACAGCAGGGCGGTGAGCTGCTCCGCCGGGTCGACCAGGAACGCGGTGCTGGCCACCCCGCCCCAGTAGTACTCGCCCACGCTGCTCGGCAGCCGGCTCGGCACCGGGTCGTCGACCACCGCGAAGCCGAGGCCGAACCCGATGCCGTCCAGCGTCGTCTCGGCGAACCCGCCGGTGGACAGCATGCCCAGGTCACCGCCGCCGGGCAGGTGGTTGCGGGTCATCAGGCGCACCGTACGCGGGCCGAGCAGGCGTACCCCGTCGAGCTCGCCGCCGCGCAGCAGCATCTGGGTGAACCGGTGGTAGTCGGCGGCCGACGAGATCAGGCCACCGCCGCCGGAGAGGAGACTCGGCTTCGCGTACGCCAGGTCGCCGAGCCGGTCGTGCCGGACCGCCCGACCGGTGGTCGGGTCCGGCACGTAGAGCGCGGCCAGCCGCTCGGCGTCGGCCCCCGCCACGTGCCAGCGGGTGTCGGTCATGCCCAGCGGATCCAGCATCCGTTCGCGCAGGAAGGTGTCCAGGCTCTGCCCGGAGACCACCTCGATCAGCCGGCCCAGCACGTCGGTGGCGACCGAGTAGCCCCACGCGGTGCCGGGCTGGAACAGCAGTGGCAGCTCACCGAAGACCCGGGAGGCCTCGGCCAGGTCCACGCCCGACGGCGGGTACAGGTCGTACCCGGCGGCCCGGTACAGGCCGTCGACCACCGAGGTCTGCATGAAGCCGTACGTCAGCCCGGAGGTGTGACTGAGCAGGTGCCAGACCCGGATCGGCTCGATCGCCGGCACCGTGTACGGCTTCAGCGTCGAGCCCTTCGAGTAGACCCGCATGTCGGCGAACTCGGGCAGCCAGCGGCCGATCTCGTCGGTCAGCTCGAAACGGCCCTCCTCCCAGAGCATCATCGCCGCCACCGAGGTGATCGGCTTGCTCATGGAGTAGATCCGCCAGAGCGTGTCCGCCTCGACCGGCGTACCGGCCTCGCGGTCGCGCAGCCCGTACGCCGCACTGTGCGCGATCTCGCCGTGCCGGGTGACCAGGACCTGGAAACCGGCGAGCCGGCCGTCGTCGACGTACCGGCCGAAGTGCGCGTCGATCCGGGCCAGCCGGGCCGGGTCGAAACCGACCTCGGCCGGCGCGATGCTGCGTGCCATGCTCATCCGACCGAACCTACCGGCCGGTACGCGGGCCGGGAACGAAAGGTCGTCGGTGTCACTGGCTAGGCTCCGCCTCATGCCGGAGCCGATCGAGGGCGTCACCTTCCACGACGAGGACTGGTACGCCGAGGAGCTGACCGACCGGCGTTTCGTCGGGTGCACCTTCCACCGCGTCGACCTGACCGAGGCCACCAGCCGGGGTGCCGTCTTCGACGGCTGCACCTTCGGCGACGTGCTGTTCAACGTCTCCCGGCACGTCGACTCGGCCTTCACCCGGTGCGTCTTCACCCGCTGCAACCTGTTCGAGGCGGAGTTCACCGGCTGCAAGTTCGTGGGCAGCAGCTTCGACCGGTGCGATCTGCGTCCGCTGACCGTCGACGGCGGCGACTGGTCGTTCGTCACGCTCGCCGGCGCCGACCTGCGGGGCGCGCGCCTCACCGGCGTACGCATGCGGGAGGCCGACCTCTCCGGTGCCGACCTGACCGGCGCGACCGTGAGTGGCGGCGACCTCTCCGACGTGCAGTGGCGCGGAGCCCGGCTGTCCGGTGCGGACCTGCGCGGCAGTGACCTCTCCGGTCTGGATCCGACCGCCGTGCACCGCTCCGGCGCGATCGTCGACGCGGTGCAGGCCGTCATGATGGCCCGCGCCCTCGGCTTCCAGGTCCTCGGCTGAGCCGTCCGTGGCGACGAACCGGCCACGACGCCGCACTAGCGCGCCGGGTGTCGGTGATGCGAATGTGAGACGGCCCCGCGTCCGGGTCGAGCGTGCCGGCGTGATTCCGGTCCGGCAGAAGTGGAGAGTCGGTGGCGGAGGAGAAGCCCGCGCAGTCGGTCGGGCCGGCGTCGCACCGCACCCGGGCGGGCCGCCGCCGCGCGGAATCGGCCCGACCCTCGCCACCGACAGCGCCACCGTCGGCCGAAGGGGAGACCCGGGCAGCCGCCCGACGGCTCGCCCGCGCCCGGCGACGTCGGCGCACCACGGTGGAGGCGGTCGCCGCCCTCGCCGGTCTGCTGGCCCTCGTCGGCTACGTCAACTGGTGGTCGGAGCCGGTGCCGGACGACCAGCCGGACCCGGACGGCCTGCCGGCGGTGGTCGGGCGTCCGGCGCTGCCCAGCGCCACCGCCGACGCCGACGCCATGCCGGGCCTGCGACCGCGCGAGCGCAGTCCGAGCCCCTCGCCGAGTGCCGTCGTGGTGCCCACGCCCGCCCCGCCGGCCGCGCCGCCGACGCTGACGCTCGGCCGGGCCGACATCCCGGCGACGGTGGACCTGACCGAGGCGGGCCGCCGCGACTGGCTGCACTGGGGCCTCGGCGGCACCACCAGCCCGGTACGCAAGCGCGACGGCTCCGCCTCCCTGCGTGACCTGGGCGGACAGGGCGACCGGGACAGCTGGGACGGCAACCAGGAACTGTTCCGGTGGCGCGACGGAGCGCCGGTGAACTCGGCCGGCGACGTCGCGGACGGGGTCTACACCTGCGGTGCGGGCAACGGTTTCCGGCTCGCCGTCGTCGCCGACGGTCAGCCGCGTACCGCCACCGTCTATCTCGGCGTCTGGATGGCCCGCGGTCGGCTCGACATACGCGTGGGTGACGACGGGCCACGCCGGACGCTGCGTCTGGAGGAGCGGCACACCAGTCTCTCCTCGGGCGTGACGGTCCGGTTCGAGGCGCCGCAGGGCACCCGTGTCCTGCTCACCTGGACGGTGGAGGAGACGTTCACACCGCACTGCGGCAACGTCGGCCTCCAGGCCGTCGCACTGCGCTGACCTGCCCCCGGCACGGTTCTCCAGTAGCGTGGTCGGTGACCGATCATGATCGAGGAGGACCGATGACGTCGGGCGAGAAGGTAGTGGACAGCCCCACCGACTGGGTGGCCGAGCACATCGACAGGTACGTCGAGACCGACGGTGCCGAGGGACACGAGTGGCAGCCGGGCGTGTTCACGTTGCTGCTGACCACCCGGGGCCGGCGCAGCGGCGCCCTCCGCCGGACCGCGTTGATCTACCGGCGGCACGGCGACGCGTACGTGGTGGTCGCCTCCCAGGGCGGCGCTCCCCGACACCCCGCCTGGTATCTGAACCTGCTCGCGGACCCGGAGGCCCAGGTCCAGGTCGCGGCCGAGCGCTTCACCGCACGGGCCCGCACCGCCACGGCCGAGGAGAAGGCCCGGCTCTGGCCGGACATGGTCGCCGTCTGGCCGGCGTACGACGACTACCAGACCAAGACCGACCGGGACATCCCCGTGGTGTTGCTGGAACGCCTCTGACGGCAGCCGTACCCGCCGTCGGGCAGTTTGTCCGTCGGGTCGCCTCCACCGGACCGTACCGTCCTGCTGTCCGGGTTCGACTGTCCTGTGTGGAGGCCAGGCTGATGAGCAGCAGCAGTACCCTCCGTCCGTCCCCGCCCACCGGCGAGCCGGTCGGAACGGCGTTGCGGGAGATCCCGCTGCCGCCGTACGTGACCGCCGAGGACGCCCAGTTCGCCGTCCGTGCCGTCGTGGTGCACGCGCCCCGAAGATGGTCCGGCGGCACAGTCTGTCGCAACGACGCCAGCCCGCACCCGTGTCGGCTGCACCGCTGGGGCACCCGCGTGCTGGCGCTGCGCGGCCTGCGTGACTCCGAGATCGCCGCCCTCATCGAACGCGGCGATCCCGCCGCTCCCGTCCCCCCGCCCAAGATGCAAGGAAGGGCCCCCTCCTAACGCCTGCGGTATAGCAAGGGTCCCCTCCTAACATCAGGGAAACCTCGTCGGGTACCCGTTCGCAGAGCTTTCACACCCGGTTAATCAATCGACGGTGGTCTACTTGACGGATGCCTCCAGAGCGGGCACCGTGGGCAGTGGAGGGGCCTTGAGCTGCCCCGATGCGGCGGTGGGCGACCGCTGCCCGGCGAGCCGCGCCGGGTGTGGTCGGCCTGGAAAGGCCGCCAAATCCGTACCCGGTGTGCGGGCCGAGTGCCGGTCCGCTCACGGACTGGCCGGCAGTGTGCCTCCGGCACCGGGAGTCGAGAACCCACGAGGAGTCCCGCCATGCTCACGATGACCGACAACGCCGTCCTGGTGATCCGTGATCTCGCCAACCAGCAGGACGTGGCCGAGGGCGGTGGGGTACGCATCGCCGCGGACACCACCGCCGGATCGCTCACCGTCGAGCTGGTCGCCGCGCCGGTCGCGGGTGATCAGGTGGTCGACAACCAGGGCGCCCGCATCTTCCTCGACTCCGACGCCGCCGACCTGCTCGGCGACGCCGCGGTCGACGCGACCGTCGACGACGAAGGCGTGGTGCAGTTCGGGTTCACCGAGCAGCAGTAGCCGCAGGCTCAGCCCGCGCGGCGGTGCTCCCCGCCACGGGGCCGTGGGGGCGGGACGGGCCCCGGGGGCCGGGCTCCACCACCGCTGGTACGTCCCAGTGTGGCCAGCACGTGTGCCAGGTGGTGCGAGGTGCTCCAGGCCACCCAGTTGGTCGCCGACCCGGCTCCGGCGACCCGACGCGCCCGGCGCACGATCTCGTGGTCGCCCCAGGAGAAGCCGGCGCCCGTCGACGGCCAGTGCGGCGCGGACACCAGTTCACGGCAGAGGTCGGCGACCCGCTCGTCGCCGCGCCGACCCCGCCGCGACCACCGGTAGAGCCACCACGCGTCAACGTCGGTGTAGCGGACCGTCGGCAGCCGGTCGGCCGGTTCCGCGCCGGGCGCGGCGGAGGCGACGCCGTAGTCACCGAACCCCACCCCGAGGTCGGCCAGCCGCCGCCAGAGCAGCCAGTCCCAACGGTCCAGCCGGACCGGTTCGTCGGTGGGCAGTCGGGCCAGTGCCGGGGGCATCCCGCCCGCCACCACGGTGACCGTGCGCCACGCGTGCCGTCGGGCCCAGTCCCGCGCCCGGCGTACCCGGGGCTCCGTCGTGCGGATGTCCGCCGGGCAGCACACGTCACCGCAGTCGAGCACCAGGTCGCACTGCTCGGGGGCCAGTCGCGCGTACCGCCAGATCCGTTCCACGGCGGTCGTGGCGGCGTCGGGTCCGGCCCGGTCCAGGCGGATCCGCAGGCGCACCACGGCCCGGCCGCAGTACGCCCGGGCGGTGACCCCGTGCGCCGCAAGCCGCTGGTCACCGTCGGTCAGACCGATCACCGGCACCAGCGGTACGCCCCATCGCAGCGGCTCGGCACCGGCCGGATCGGGCAGCGCGCCCACGTCGACGGCCGGGATCAGCCCCGGCGGCAACCGGTTCACGGCTTCCACGATGGATCTGTCGAGTTCGGACACGTGCAGGATCGGGGCGATCAGCGGGGCGAGGGCGTCGTCGAGGTGGCCGAGCGCGTCCAGTTCGCCCCGCCGTGCGGGGAGGACGGGACGGTAGACCGGTTCCGTCGCCCAGCCCCGGTGGGCGGGCACCATAATTAAATGTAGCCAGGTGATTACCCAGCTCACAGGGCATGCAGCCGGAAATTCGGCGGAACTCTGTCAGCTCCGCGACTGTCATCGCGGGGCACCGACAGCGCGACACCCCGGGCGGCGGGTGCCGCTCCGGGGTGTCCATCGGCCGTCACCGGCCCGCTGCCGACCGGTCAGTCGTCGTCGCGGTCGTCATCGTCATCGTCATCGTCATCGTCGTCGTCGCGGTCGTCGTCGCCGTCGTACCGCTCCTTCTCGGCCTTGAGCACCTCGCCGGTCTCCCGGTCGACGTCGATCTCGTGCTCGACGTCGCCGTTGACGATCTCGACCTCCCAGACCGGGCGCTTGTTCTCCCGGTCCCGGTCGATCTCGGTGATCCGACCGCCGCCGGCGTGCGCCAGGGCGATCTCACCGGCCCGCTCGCGGCTCACCTTGTCGGCGGGGTCCGGCGTGCCGGTGCCGGCCGGCGGGGTGGCCGTGGTCGGGTCGGCGGGCGGGGCCACGGTGCCGGGGTCGGTCGGCGGGGCGACCGTGCCCGGGTCAGCCGGGGGCGTGACCGCGTCGGGAGCGGCCGGGGTGGTCTCCTCCGGCGCGGCGGTCGCCGCGGTCAGCGTGGTCTGCCGCGCGCGGTCGGTGTCGGCCGCCGTGACGCCCAGGAAGATCCCGGCCGCCGCGAGGACCGCCGCGGCGCCGCCGACCGACGCCAGGATCAGGGGGTTGCGCTTCATTGGTGCCACCTCTCCTCGGTTGATGCACACAGCATCTGTCGCGGCGGGATAGCGGCGCGCTGTCCGAACACTAAGGCCGGGTTAAAAGCGCTAGGGACCGGTCGCGGCGATCTTCGGCGTGCCCAGGACGAGCACCACCTCGGCGCCGCCACCGGGACGTTCGCCCAGTTCCAGCCGGCCGCCGCTGGCCTGGGCGGCCCGGCGGGCGATGTCCAGCCCCAGGCCGGTCGACCCGGCCTGGCTGGCTCCGCGCCGAACCGACTCGGCGGCGATGCCGGGGCCCTCGTCGGCCACCGCCAGCACCACCCGGTCGCCGTCGGGAGCGAGTCGCACGGCGAAGGCGGTGCCGTCGGGGGTGTGCGCGAAGACGTTGCCGAGCAGCGCGTCCACCGCCGCCGCCAGCTCGTCGACGGGGACGCCGACCGGCAGCGGGCCGGGTGCCAGGTCGAGGTCGACCGCTCGGCCGGTCTCCTCGGCCAGCACCGACCAGAAGGCCACCCGCTCGGTCACCGTCGCCACGGCGTCGGTGACCACCGCACCGTCGGCGGGCGTACGCCAGCGGGCCTGCCGGATCAGACCGGTGACCGCCCGTTCCAGCCCGTCCACCGCACCGGCGATCCGGGCGGCGTCCTGCGGATCGGTCAGCGACTCGGCCTCCAGCCGCAGCGCGGTCAGCGGGGTCCGCAACCGGTGGGACAGGTCGGCCACCTGCTCGCGTTCCTGCACCAGCAGTTCCTGGATCCGTCCGGCCAGGTGGTTGAGGGCACCACCCACCTCGCGCAGCTCCGCCGGCCCGGACGGCTCGACCCGCGCGTCCAGTTCGGCGTTGGCCAGCCGGTGCGACACCGCCGACAGCTCACCGATCGGGCGGACCAGGGTGCGGGCCAGCCGGTCGGCCACCGCGAGACCGATCAGCACCAGCAGCAGTCCGAGCAGGGAGAGCACCAGCCAGGCCCGGTCCACCCCGTGGGTCAGCTCGGCCTCGGAGACGAAGGTGCGGATGACCGCGGTGCCGTCCGTACGGCCCTGTACCGCGATCACCACCTCGCGGCCCTCCGGCGTCTCGGCCGTCAGGCTCTGCCCCCGGGCGGCCAGCTCGACGGCGGGCGTCCGCGGTGCCGGCGCGCCGAGCTGTTCGCCGTCGGGGAGGAAGACACTGACCGGGCGGCCGGACTGGACGAGTTGGTCGACGGTCAGCCGGACGGTCTCGGAGTCGGCGGTGCCGACCACCGGGGCGAGACCCTGCACGTCGGCGGTGGCCCGTGCGGTCGCCCGGTCCTCGGCGGAGGTCCGCAGCAGCAGCGCCAGCGGCACCAGGAAGGCGATCACGATGAGCACGCTGACGGCGGTGACCAGCAGTGCCAGGCGCGCCCTCATCGTGGTGCCTCGGGCGAGACCAGCCGGACCCCCACCCCGCGTACGGTGTGCAGGTAACGCGGCTGCTGGGCGCTCTCGCCGAGTTTGCGACGCAGCCAGGACAGGTGCACGTCCACGGTCTTGTCCGCCCCGCCGTACGGGATCTGCCACACCTCGGTGAGCAGCTCCCGTTTCGTCACCACCTCACCGACCCGGCCGGCCAGGTGCCGCAGCAGGTCGAACTCGCGCGGCGTCAACTCGACCGGCGTGCCGTCCAGGCTGACCTGCCGTGCCCGGGGGTCGATCCGCAGCCCACCGACGACCATGGTCGGGTCCTCCTCGGCCGGTCCGCCCGGCCCGCGTCGCAGCACCGCGCGGACCCTCGCGTCGAGTTGGGCGGCGGTGAACGGCTTGACCACGTAGTCGTCGGCCCCGGCGTCGAGGACCCGGACGACCTCCGTCTCGTCGTCGCGGGCGGTCGCGACGATGACCGGCACCGCGCTGACCGCGCGCAGCATCCGGAGCAGCTCGCGGCCGTCCAGGTCGGGCAGCCCGAGGTCGAGCACGACCAGGTCGGGGCGGTCGTCGAGCGCGTCGCGGAGCCCGGCCATCGCGGTGGACGCCGCCGCCACCGCGTGTCCCCGTTCGCGCAGCGCCCGCACCAGCGGGTTGCGGATGGTCAGGTCGTCCTCGATGAGCAGCAGGCGGGCCACAGCAGGCAGGGTATATCCGCTCGGGCGCGACGGCGGCGTCCGTTAACCCTCCCTTAGCCTCAATGCCGCTCAGTTAGGGCGGTGGGCGGGTTGTCAATGCTGCTGTTTCGAGGATGTTGATGTTGATGGTGGCGTGGTAGTTGGTGCGGTCGATGGTGCCTTTGGCGCGGTGTTTGGAGATCGCGCGTTTGACCACGCGGGGGCTGATTCGGGTGCGGCGTGGGGGTAGCAGGTCGGCCAGGATTGCGCGGCCGATGGTGCCGACGAGGTCGATGACGGTGCCGGCGATGACACCAGCGGCTTGGGTGATCTGGTCTCGGGCGGCGTGGACGGCGATGGTGAAGCTGGCCCGGTCGGGGTTGGTCGTGGGCCGGCTGGCGGTGGCGTCAGCCATTGCCAGCCGGACCGCTTGGTAGGTGGTGAGCAGGGCGTGGACCTCTTGACTGATCCCGTTCGGGGTTCGGGCTCGTAGGACCCGTCCGCCCCGCAGGGTGGACTTCAACTCCAGATATGTCGTCTCGATCTCCCAGCGGTGGTGGTAGAGGGTGACCAGGTCCATGGCCGGGAAGCGGCGCTGGTCGGTGAGGGTGGTGATCAGCCGGTACCGGCCGACGTGGCGTTTACCGTTCATGCTCACGACGATCTCGGCGTCAACGACCCGGACCGTCATCGTGCCGATGACAGACAGCCAGGACCCGTCGCGATGGCGGCGGATGACGGGCAGCCGCCGGTCGTCCTTGTCGCGGATGAGCAGGTCAGCGCCGGTGCTGGCGAACTGTTCGATCATCTGACGGGCGGCGAACCCACGGTCGGCCAGCAGCAGCATGCCTGGGCGCAGGCAGCCCAACAGACGCCCCGCACACGTGAGTTCGCCAGTGCTGATGGGGGTGAACACCGCGTCGATGACAGCGCGGGTGCCGCACGCCACGACGGCGACCAGCCGCAGCATCGGATACCCCGACCCACCGTGGCTGCCCGCCTGACGCGGATAGACCGTCAGGTTAGCCGCCGTATCGGGCACGAACATGCTGGTGCCGTCGATCGCGCACACCAGCAGACCCCGCCACCGGGCGGCCCCCGCCGGCGGACCCGACAGCAACCGGAACAACGCCACCAGCGGCTTGTCCCCGACCCGACGGCGAGCCTGCGACAACGCCGAAGACGTCGGCAGCGCCACCGTCAACCCGTCCAGCCCAGCGACCAACCGAGCCCACACCTGCCGGTAACCGACCTCAGCGAACAGCCCCGCCGCGAGCAGCAGATACACCACCACCCGCGACGGCAGATCCCGCACCCGCGACTGCACACCACCGGCCTCAGCCAGAACGGCATCGACCATCTCGAACGGCAC
Source organism: Verrucosispora sp. NA02020 (assembly GCF_013364215.1). NCBI lineage: Bacteria > Bacillati > Actinomycetota > Actinomycetes > Micromonosporales > Micromonosporaceae > Micromonospora > Verrucosispora sp. NA02020. The sequence goes on from NZ_CP054923.1 coordinate 1,563,667, forward strand.
CTGCTGCGTCAACTCACCCAGATGGCCCGGCGCGAACCGCCCCGCAGCCACCCTGATCGTGGACGTGATGGCAGACTGTTCCAACGGCGGGGCTCCCGGTCCAGAGGCTGTCTTGGAGTGACAAACCTCTATACCGAGACCCCGCCGTCCACGTCTACACCCCGCTTGACATCCACCACACCGCCCTAACTGAGCGGCATTGCAATGCCGCTCAGTTAGGGCGGTGGGCGGGTTGTCAATGCTGCTGTTTCGAGGATGTTGATGTTGATGGTGGCGTGGTAGTTGGTGCGGTCGATGGTGCCTTTGGCGCGGTGTTTGGAGATCGCGCGTTTGACCACGCGGGGGCTGATTCGGGTGCGGCGTGGGGGTAGCAGGTCGGCCAGGATTGCGCGGCCGATGGTGCCGACGAGGTCGATGACGGTGCCGGCGATGACACCAGCGGCTTGGGTGATCTGGTCTCGGGCGGCGTGGACGGCGATGGTGAAGCTGGCCCGGTCGGGGTTGGTCGTGGGCCGGCTGGCGGTGGCGTCAGCCATTGCCAGCCGGACCGCTTGGTAGGTGGTGAGCAGGGCGTGGACCTCTTGACTGATCCCGTTCGGGGTTCGGGCTCGTAGGACCCGTCCGCCCCGCAGGGTGGACTTCAACTCCAGATATGTCGTCTCGATCTCCCAGCGGTGGTGGTAGAGGGTGACCAGGTCCATGGCCGGGAAGCGGCGCTGGTCGGTGAGGGTGGTGATCAGCCGGTACCGGCCGACGTGGCGTTTACCGTTCATGCTCACGACGATCTCGGCGTCAACGACCCGGACCGTCATCGTGCCGATGACAGACAGCCAGGACCCGTCGCGATGGCGGCGGATGACGGGCAGCCGCCGGTCGTCCTTGTCGCGGATGAGCAGGTCAGCGCCGGTGCTGGCGAACTGTTCGATCATCTGACGGGCGGCGAACCCACGGTCGGCCAGCAGCAGCATGCCTGGGCGCAGGCAGCCCAACAGACGCCCCGCACACGTGAGTTCGCCAGTGCTGATGGGGGTGAACACCGCGTCGATGACAGCGCGGGTGCCGCACGCCACGACGGCGACCAGCCGCAGCATCGGATACCCCGACCCACCGTGGCTGCCCGCCTGACGCGGATAGACCGTCAGGTTAGCCGCCGTATCGGGCACGAACATGCTGGTGCCGTCGATCGCGCACACCAGCAGACCCCGCCACCGGGCGGCCCCCGCCGGCGGACCCGACAGCAACCGGAACAACGCCACCAGCGGCTTGTCCCCGACCCGACGGCGAGCCTGCGACAACGCCGAAGACGTCGGCAGCGCCACCGTCAACCCGTCCAGCCCAGCGACCAACCGAGCCCACACCTGCCGGTAACCGACCTCAGCGAACAGCCCCGCCGCGAGCAGCAGATACACCACCACCCGCGACGGCAGATCCCGCACCCGCGACTGCACACCACCGGCCTCAGCCAGAACGGCATCGACCATCTCGAACGGCACCTGCTGCGTCAACTCACCCAGATGGCCCGGCGCGAACCGCCCCGCAGCCACCCTGATCGTGGACGTGATGGCAGACTGTTCCAACGGCGGGGCTCCCGGTCCAGAGGCTGTCTTGGAGTGACAAACCTCTATACCGAGACCCCGCCGTCCACGTCTACACCCCGCTTGACATCCACCACACCGCCCTAACTGAGCGGCATTGCCCTTAGCCTTCCCCGAAGGTGGCCCCAACCCGCGATCAGGGATAGTCGGGTGATGGGACGTCGCACGCTCCTCGCCGTCGCCGGGTGGCTGGCCACCGCGGTGGTCGCCACGCTGATCGGAGTCGCCGCCATCCGGCTGGTGGGGGAGAGCCTCACCGGCACGCCGGGCGGCGTCCGCAGCCAGGAGGAGATCGCCCGCGAACTGGCCGCGCCGCCCCGGACGACCGGACCGACGACCGGTACGCCGGGCCCGACCGGCTCGCCGGACCCGGCGGCCACCGCTCCGGTGAGCCCGACCGCCTCGACGAGTCCCACCCCGGAGACGTCCCACCGGCGCAGCTTCTCCAACCAGGGCGGCAGCGTGGTGGCCGAGTGCGTGCCGGGCGGGGTGTGGCTGGCGTCCTGGTCGCCGAAGCAGGGTTACTCGGTCGAGGACGTGGACCGGGGCCCGGACGACGACGCCGAGGTGAAGTTCGTCGGCCCGAGCGGCGAGCACGAGCTGTCGGTGCGGTGCGCCGGTGGCGTGCCGGTGCTGGACCCGGACGACGACTGACGACACACACCCGACTGCGGAAGTTCCGTCGCAGGTCAGAGGCTTGATCGAGATGCCGATTGTCCTTGATCGGACAGCCTGTCGTGTGGCTGTCGACGGGGAACGCGACATACGTTCGATGCACAAAGGGTGCTGATCGGTGCTGATCCTTCTTAGTCGCCCCAATCAACTCAACACGTCTCGGCCGCCCGGCCGGCTGGAGAGGAGAACGATGTCCAGCGCGAGAGCCAGGAGCAGGCGGGCGACCCAGCCGGTGCCAGGCCAGGAGACCATGGCCCGTGCCGACGCCGCGCACACCACCTGCGGCGGCGCCGGCATGCCGTCCACGGCGAGGGTGCTGTTCGCCGTGGTCAGCGCGAACGGTGTCCTGGTCCGGGGGATGGGCGCCGCGACCGCCGACCGGTTGAGCACCGGGATGTACCAGGTGGTCTTCGACCAGGACGTGACCGCCGCCGGATGCGTCGGCACGGTGGGGCTGTCGGGCAGCTCGGGGCTGGCGCCGTCCGGCCAGATCGCCGTGGCCGGGCGTACCGGCATCCCGAACGCGGTCTTCGTCACCACCTTCGACAGTGCCGGGGCCTCTGCCGACCGGCCCTTCCACCTGGCCGTCCTGGCGTAGCCGTGGAGTGCACCGTCCCGGCGTGGCCGCACGGACGGGGCACCGACCGAGGTCCGGGCACGAGCGCACGGCGCCGTTCGATCCGAGGACCCGAACGTCGCCGCGCTCAGCCGTCTCCCGCCACCGCAGCCGTACGGCGGTACGTCGACGGGGACCTGGCATGGCCGACCAGTGCCGGCCGGTCGTGTCGATCCCCGTTCGGCGTGCCTCCAAACCCTCGGATCGTGCGCAATTCCACTATCTGCAAGTCCCGGCGTGGAGCGGGTCGCAACGGGGTATGTCCCCGTCATGGAGCACTTCACTATCGCCACGGTCGCCGAGAAGAGCCCGGACTTCCGGCGCGTGCTGTGGACCGGGAAGCACACCCAACTGGTGATCATGACGATTCCGGCGGGCGGTGAGATCGGCGAGGAGGTCCACGAGGACATCGACCAGATCCTCACCTTCGTCAGCGGCACCGGCGAGGCCCGGGTGGCCGGCGAGAAGCGCGAGGTCGTGCAGGGAGACCTCGTGGTGGTGCCGGCCGGGACGAAGCACAACTTCGTCAACACCGGGCCGAACCCGCTGGTGCTCTACACCGTCTACGGGCCGCCGGAGCACGCCGACCAGGCGGTGCACAAGACGAAGGAGGAGGCCGACGCGGCCGAGGCCGCCGGCGAGGACGAGCCGCCGACCTCCTGACCCGTCCCGCCGGCCCGGGCCTCCTCCGCCGGCGTGATGTGGACGAGGATCCGGGTACGCGCACCGGATGGTGCAGCCGCCGATCTCCGACTACGCGTTCCTCTCCGACTGTCGATCGGGGGCGTTGGTCGGGCGGGACGGCTCCGTCGACTGGTGGTGCCCGAACAGGTTCGACTCGCCCGCCGTGTTCGCCCGGCTGCTCGACGCCGACGGCGGCCACTGGCGGCTCGCGCCGGTCGCCGCCGGGAGCGCCGGACACCGGGTGCAGCGGGCGTACCGACCGGACACCCTGGTGCTGCGGACCGTGCACCGGACCCCGGAGGGCAGCGTCGCGGTGACCGACGCGCTCGCCGCCGAGGCCGGTGCCCGGGGCCACGAACTCGGCCTGCGGTCGCCGGCCGTGCTGCTCCGCGTCGTGGAAGGACTCTCCGGCCGGGTACGAATGGCGCTCGACTTCCGGCCCCGGCCGGAGAACAGCCTGCTCACCCCTTACTTCTGCGAACTCGACGACGGTGGGGTGCGGGCCGTCGCCGGGCCGGTCGAGTTGACGCTGCGCTGCGCCGGGATGCGGCTGACCGCCGAGCACGACCGGGTGCGGCACGTCTTCGAGGTCGACGAGGGGCAGGTGCTCGGCTTCGAGGTCGCGTACGCCCCCGCCTACGGCGAACGGCCCCCCGCGCTGGACCCGGTCCGGCGGCTGGCGGACACCGTGCAGGCCTGGCGCTCCTTCCGCGACACGCACCACTACGACGGCCGGTACCCGGACCTGGTCCGACAGAGTGCGACCGTGCTCATCGGCCTCACGTACGCCCGCAGTGGCGCGGTCGTCGCGGCACCGACCACGTCGTTGCCGGAACGCGTCGGCGGTGACCGCAACTACGACTACCGCTTCTCCTGGCTGCGCGACTTCGCGATGACGATGCGCGCGCTGTGGGTGGCGGCCTGCCCCACCGAGGCGTCCCGGCTGTTCGACTGGTCGGCCCGCTCGATCGGCCGGATCGGTGCCGATCCGGTGCCGGTGATGTTCGGCCCGGAAGGGGAACGGGACGTCTCCGAGCACGACTGCCCCGGCCTGACCGGCTACGCGGGCAGCTCCCCGGTACGCGTCGGCAACGACGCCTGGCGGCAGCGCCAACTGGACGTACCGGGCGAGATGGTGTCGGCGGTGTGGCGTCTGCGCGACTACCTCGGCGAGCCGTTCGGCACCGAGGTGCGGGAGATGGTGCTCGGCCTCACCGAACAGGTGGCCGCCACCTGGCACCTGCCGGACCGGGGCATGTGGGAGACCCGCGACACCGACCGGCACTACGTGGCGTCGAAGGCGCTCTGCTGGGTGGCGATGGACAAGGCCGTACGGCTGGCACCCCACCTCGGCGAGCGGGCCGACCCACGACGCTGGGCGGGCGTCCGGGACGAGATCCGCGCCACCGTGCTCCGCGACGGCTTCAGCCGGGAGCGGGGTGTCTTCACCGGCGCGTTCGGTTCGCCCGAGCTGGACGCCGCGGTGCTGTACCTGCCGGTGGTGGGCTTCCTGCCGGCGACCGACCCACGGATGCGCGCGACCATCGACGCCGTCGAGCGGGAACTCGGCGGCGAGGGCGGCCTGATCCGCCGCTGGGACACCGACCCGGCCGGCTTCCTGCTCTGCTCGTTCTGGCTGGTGGAGTGCCTGGTGCTGGCCGGCGAACAGGAGCGGGCGGCCCGGCTGTTCACGCAGGTGGCCGGGCACGCCAACGACGTCGGCCTGTTCAGCGAGCAGATCGACCTGACCACCGGCGCGCAGCTCGGCAACACCCCGCAGGCGCTGTCGCACATCGGCCTGGTCAACGCCGCCTGGCGGTTGACCGACCCGGCCGCCGAGTGACCGGCCGGGCGTCGCGCGTCAGGCGGGCAGCAGCGGTACGCCGCTCACGTCCACCGTCTCCGGATACTTCAGCCCGGTCCCGGTGTTGAGCACCACCACCCGCTCGCCCGCGCGGATCCAGCCACCGGCGCGCAACCTGCGGGCGGCGGTCAGACAGGCCGCCCCCTCCGGGCAGAGCAGCAGCCCCTCACGAGCCGCGAAGTCCCGCAGGTCGGCGAGGATCTCGGCGTCGTCCACCGCGATCGCGGTCCCGGCGGTGGCGCGTACCGCGGCCAGGATCAACTCGTCGCCGAGCGGCGCCGGCACGGTGATGCCGAACGCCACCGTGTGCGCGTCCGCCCACGGCTGCGCCCGGTCCTCGCCGGCCGCGAACGCGCGCACGATCGGCGCGCAGCCGGTCGACTGCACCGCCACCAGCCGGGGCAGTCTGTCCTCGACCCAGCCCAACTCGCGCAGCTCACCGAGCGCCTTGTGGATGCCGATCAGCCCCACCCCGCCGCCGGTCGGATAGATGATCACATCGGGCACCTGCCAGCCCAACTGCTCGACGATCTCGTACCCCATCGTCTTCTTGCCTTCGAGGCGGTACGGCTCGCGCAGCGTACCGGCGTCGAAGATGGAACCGCCCGAGGCCGCGACGAGCGCGGCGACCTGCCGCCCGGCGTCGCCGATCAGCCCGTCCACCAGGCGCAGGTCCGCCCCGGCGGCCACGCACTCGCGGCGGCAGATGGTCGGCGCGGACAGCGGCATGGCGATGGTCGCGCCCATCCCGGCGCGGGCCGCGTAGGTGGCCCACGCGGCGCCCGCGTTGCCGTTGGTCGGCATGGCGATCCGCCGCACCCCCAGCTCCCGGGCCCGGGACACCCCCACCGCCGCGCCGCGCGCCTTGAACGAGCCGGTCGGGGTCAACCCCTCGTCCTTGACCAGCAGCTCGTCGACACCGATCTCCGCGCCGTACGCCGGAGCACGCAGCATCGGCGTCCAACCCTCACCGAGCGTGGTGACGTACGCCGGGTCCGCCACCGGCAGCAGCTCCCGATAGCGCCACAGGTCGGCCGGGCGCAGCCCGAACCGTTCCGGCTCCACCGTCCGCCGCACCGCCGCCAGGTCGTAGCGGGCCAGCAGCGGCGAGCCGCACGAGCAGAGGTTCTGCGGTACGCCGGAGTCGTGCTCGGTGCCGCAGCGCGGGCACTCCAAGTGGGTCAGGTGCACGATGGCCCCCTCAGCTCGCGTCGACGCTGCGCCATGCCGGGCTGCGTCGTCCGGGCTCGTAACCGGAATCCAGCCGCTTCGCCACGACCCCGGGCAACCCCTGCTCACGGGCGGTACGCAGGGCTTCGGCGCCGGTGCCGGGGAACCACGGCGGAGTCTGCCAGTGCGGCCCGGCCAGCGCCAGACCGTCGAGCAACTCCCGGCGCTGTGGATAGGGCAGGTCGACGCTGCTCACGCCCTCCAGCCAGAGCAGGTCGACCAGCAGATACTGGGCGTCGGAGGTGCTCCGGCCACCCCGGGCGGGTCGAACCCGGCCGGTCCTGTCGATGCGGACCAGGACGCCGTCGAGCACCGCCTCGGTCGGTGCCAGCGCCTCGGCCATCGGGCGCAGCCAGGGGTACCCGCCGGTGATCTCCGCCCCGTCCTCGGCGAGCAGCCGCAACCGCCCGCCCGACACGTACGCCGTCGCGCGTACCCCGTCCCAGCGCAGCTCGTACCCCCAGTCGGCCTGGTCGGCGGGGAGCCGGCGGGCGGGTGTGGGGCGCATCGGCGCGACCTGCTCGGGCATGCTGGTCCAGCCGGGCGGCGGCGGATCGGTGCGTCGCACCATCCAGTCCCGGCCGTCGCGGCCACCGGCGGCGAACAGCACGTACCGCCCGGTGGTGCGCCGGCCGCGCAGCTCCACCACCACCTCGCGCTCCTGCCACTTCTCGCAGCGGTAGGTGCCCCGATCGTGAACGATCATGCGTCCGCCGCCGTACTCGCCGGCCGGGATCTCACCGGAGAAGTCCAGGTACTCCATCGGGTGGTCCTCGGTGTGCACGGCCAGGTGGTTGCGGCCCGGCTCGCGGGGCAGCCCGCGTGGCACCGCCCACGAGGCCAGCACCCCGTCGTGCTCCAGCCGCAGATCCCAGTGCAGGCTGCGGGCGTGGTGCTGCTGGATGACGAAGCGGCCCCGGTCCGCGCCGGCCCGGCGACTCCGGGACGCCGGCACCGGTTCCGGGGTACGCGCCGCGTCGCGCTTGCGCCGGTACTCCTCCAGCCGGTCAGCCACGATGACATTCTCCGGCAAACCGGGGCGGCGTGCCCGGGTCCGGGAATGGCGGCGACGATCAGGGGTAGAACAGTCGGTATGGACCACGTCGACCAGCCCACCGCCGTCCTCCCCGGTGACGTCCGAATCCCCCTGCTCGGTTTCGGCACCTGGCAGGCCACCGGTGAGACCGGCTACAAGGCGGTGCTCGCCGCGCTGGACGCGGGCTACCGGCACATCGACACCGCCACCATGTACGGCAACGAGGAGGAGGTCGGCCGAGCGGTCCGCGAGAGCGGGCTGCGCCGCGAGGACGTCTTCATCACCACCAAACTGCCGGCCGACCAGGTCGGTCGGGAACGCGAGACGATCGAGGCGAGCCTGCGCGCCCTCGGCCTCGACTACGTCGACCTGTGGCTGCTGCACTGGCCGCCCAGCGACCCCGGCGCCCTGATCCCGACCTGGCGCGAGATGCTCGCCGCCCGGGACGCGAACCTGGCCCGCGCGGTCGGCGTGAGCAACTTCAGCACCCCGCAGATCGACGAGCTGATCCAGGCCACCGAGGAGAACCCGGCGGTCAACCAGATCAAGTGGAGCCCCCGGCTGTACGACCGGCAGCGGCACGCCGAACACCGTGACCGGGGCGTGGTGCTGGAGGGCTACAGCCCGTTCAAGGCCAGCGACCTGTCGGACCCGGTGCTGACCCGGATCGCCGGCGCACACAACGTCTCGCCGGCCCAGGTGGTGCTGCGCTGGCACCTCGACCACGAGATCGTGGCGATCCCCAAGTCGGTGACCCCGGACCGGATCCGGGCCAACGCCGACGTCTTCGGCTTCTCCCTCACCGCCGAGGAGATCCGCGACATCGACGCACTGGGCTTGTGACTCTGTGAAAGGAGGGGTCCCCTGCTAACGCCTCGTGCATAGCAGGGGACCCCTTTTAACGTCAGGAGCGGGTGCAGGGCGTCACCGAGCCGCCGCGTTCCCAGCGGTGCAGCACGAGCCGGCGTCGTCCCTCGTCGACGACGACCGGCTCGTCACCGGTCGGCCGGTAGCCGACCGCCCGAGCGGTGGCCATGCTGCCCGTATTGTCCGCCTCGATCTCCAGGTACGTCGTGGGCAGGCCCGGGATCGAGTCGGCGTACGCGGTCAGCAGTCGCAGCGCCCGGGCGGCCAGCCGCTCGCCCCGATAGGGCGGCCCGACCGCGTACCCGATGCCGCCGGTGACCAGGTTGAGCATCACCTCGCCCCGGGCCAGGTCGTCGGCGTCGGTGACGGCCAGGTACAGCCGGTCGCGGGAGGCCCGCGCCTTCGCCAGGTACGCCTCGGCCGCGGCCCGGTCGAAGGGCGTGGCGACCGGTAGCCGATGGGCCATCTCCGGATGATCGAAGATCACGACGAGCTGGGGCAGGTCGTGTACCGCCCACGGGCGCAGCACGAGCCCGTCGCCGTCGAGGCGAATCTGCACGGCCTCGGTCCTCTCGCCGGCTGGATGTTAGGAAGGGTCCCCTCCTATGCACGAGGCGTTAGGAGGGGACCCTTCCTTACATCAGGTTAGGAGCGGGTGCAGGTGGCGCCGTTGAGGGTGAAGGTGGTGGGGGAGGAGTACGACCCGCTCAGCGAGCCCTGGTAGCCGAAGCTGGCCGTGGCGCCGGGGGCGAGGGTGCCGTTCCAGGTGATGTTCCGCGCGGTCACCGAGGATCCGCTCTGGCTCACCGTGGCGTTCCAGGAGCTGGTGATCTGCTGTCCGGAGGGCAGTGAGTACGCCAGCGTCCAGCCGTTGAGGGTGCTCGACCCGGTGTTGGTGATCTGCACGTCGGCGGTGAAGCCGTTGTTCCACGAGTTGGCGGTGTACTTGACCGCGCACGCGCCGCTGCCCGAGGGCGGCGGGGTGGTGGTGGGCGGCGGGTTGGTGCCGCCGCCGTTGACCGAGGCCGAGAAGTTGGTGACGGCCAGGCCGGCGCCGCCCTGCCAGGGCTCGAAGCCGGCCTGGATGCTGGTCAGGTACCAGGAGTTGGTGATCGCGCCCCGGTTGCGGGTGTCGTTGATGAAGGCCAGCAGGTTGAGGTTCGCGCTGCTGATGGCCGACGGCGACAGGTACGAGATGACGTTGTTGGAGCCGTTGCTGCCGCGCCAGACCTCCCAGTTCCGGCCGTCGATGTTCGCGTTGCCGACGGGGGAGCCGATGGGCTGGATGGAGCCCTGGCGGTTGAGCCAGATCATGATCTCCATCTGGTTCACGCCGTCGCGCTTGGGCGACGGGTCGAGCCAGATGTCGTACGAGGCGTTGTAGGTGGCCCCGCTGACGTACCGGTAGTTGATGCTGCTGCTCGCGCTGCTGATCTGGCTGACCTGGATCGGCAGGTTGGTGCCGGGGGAGCAGTTGGTGTAGTGGCAACCGACGAAGACCGACGGGTACGCGGTGGGAGCGCCGTTGGTCGGGCTGCTGCCGTTCTGGGTTCTGATCTCGAAGCCGCTGCTGGTCACGTTGATGCACTGCTCGGCGGTGGTGCCCCAACGGTTGTTCTGCACCACGTAGCGGTTCTGGATCACCGTGCTGCCGTACTGCTCGCAGATCAGGGTGTCGGCGGAGGCGGTGCCGCCGAGGGCCACGGCGACGGTGGAGCCGGCGGCGAGCAGGCCGACGGCCGTGATGGCCCGCAGGATACGTCTCATGATGCTCCTTGCGCTGCGGCGTCAGGGACGCCGGGACGGTGTGCGAGTGGAGCGGAGGGAGGTGCTCGCCGCCGGGGGGTGGGTGGCTCCGGGAGCGCTCCCATGTGCTCATCGTCACATTTACATACTTGAAACAACGGGCGCAACCGACCGGGGTTATTGAGGGGAATTATGAGGTGTGTCACGTACGCGCCGACCGGTCGGCCGAAGGCCCCCGGCCGGGCGCTGGGCGGCGCCGACGGGAGGGATCGCCGCGCCGAGGGATGTCCGTCGTGGGCTGGTTGCCTCTGGCGTGCACCGATTGCGCCGAGTAGTGTCTTGCCTCCAACGCGTGCCGACCACTCCGGAGGCGTACAACCCCATGCGTAGCTCCCCCCTGCGCATTCTCGTCGTCGGCGCGGGCATCGCCGGTCTGGCCGTGGCCCGGGCGCTGCGCCTGGCGGGTTTCCGGCCGGACGTGACCGACAAGGCGCCCCCGGGCGAACTCGCCGACGCCGGCCTCTACCTGCCGGGCAACGCCGCCCGCGCGCTGCGCCGACTCGACCTGGACGACCCGGTACGCCCCTACGGGCAGGTCATCCACCGCCAGCGCTTCCTGGACGCGGACGGCGTACCGCTGTGCGAGGTCGACCTCGACACACTCTGGGCCGGCGTCGGCGAATGCCGCGCCTTGCCCCGCGCCGACCTGCACCGGGTCCTGCTCAGCGGGGCCGGCGGCGCGGTCCGGCACGGCGCCGAGGTCCGCACCATCGACCTGCTGGCCAACACCGTCGGCGTCACCTTCGTCGACGGCACCCAGACCGAGTACGACCTGGTCATCGGTGCCGACGGTCCGCGCTCCTCGATCCGGGCGCTGGCCGCGCTCGGTGGACCGCCCCGCCCCGCCGGTCAGGTGGTCTACCGCAGTGTCGTCCGCGACGGGCCGACCGTCCGGGACTGGACCGCGCTGCTCGGTCAACGCAGCGGGATCCTGGTGGTGCCGATCGGTGCCGGTCGGCTGCACTGCTACGCGGACGAGGCCGGCACCGCGTCGCCGGCCGACCCGAGGGCCCGGCTGCGGGAGCTGTTCGGCGAGTACGGCGGCCCGGTGCCCGAAGTGCTCGACGCGCTCGGGACGGTGCACGCCAGCGTCACCGACGAGGTCGAACTCGGTCGCTGGCACCGGGGCCGGGTGCTGCTGGTCGGTGACGCCGCCCACGCCACCGCGCCGACGCTCTCCCAGGGTGCCGCGATGGCTCTGGAGGACGCGGTGGTGCTCGCCGAGTCGCTGGCCGCCGCCGGCAGCGTCGAGGCGGCGCTGACCGCGTACGAGAGCCGCCGCCGACCGCGTACCCGATGGGTGCGGGACCGGACCCGGGACCGCAACCGCACCCGCGACGTGCCGCCGGCGCTCCGCGACCCGTTGTTGCGCGGACGCGGCGACCGCATCTTCGGCGAGCATTACCGGTTGCTCCTCGGCCCGCTGTGATCCACGCCCGGTGACCCCACGCGGCGCTCTCACCTGCCGGGGACTATCCTCCTTGCGGATGACGGCCCGCAGAGACACGCGTGCCGAGCGGGACAACCCAGAACCGGAGGCCACTCGTGACCACCGTCGCACCCAAGCCGGTCGTGACCCGGCCCTGGCCGGTCCGGGAGCCGGTCAAGGGGTCGGCCATCGCGCGGCTGTTGCGGTCCACGGACGCGAAGCAAATCGGGATCATGTACATGGTCACCGCGTTCGTGTTCTTCATGATCGGTGGCCTGATGGCCCTGATCATGCGGGCCGAGCTGGCCCGGCCCGGGCTGCAGTTCCTCTCGCCCGAGCAGTACAACCAGCTGTTCACGATGCACGGCACGATCATGTTGCTGTTCTTCGCGACGCCGATCGTGTTCGCCTTCGGTAACTACATCGTGCCGATCCAGATCGGCGCGCCGGACGTCTCCTTCCCGCGACTGAACAGCTTCGCCTACTGGCTGTACCTGTTCGGTGGCACCATGGCCACCGCCGGCTTCCTGACCCCGGGCGGCGCGGCGGACTTCGGCTGGACGGCGTACACCCCGCTGAGCACCGTGGAGCACTCTCCCGGCGTCGGCGCGAACATGTGGGTGGTCGGTCTGGCCATCTCCGGTCTGGGCACGATCCTCGGCGCGGTCAACCTGATCACCACGATCCTGACCCTGCGCGCGCCCGGCATGACCATGTTCCGGATGCCGATCTTCACCTGGAACATGCTGGTCACCAGCCTCCTGGTGATCCTGGTCTTCCCGCTGCTGGCCGCCGCGCTGTTCGCGCTCGCCGCCGACCGGCTCCTCGGTGCCCACGTCTACAGCCCGGACACCGGCGGCCCGATGCTGTGGCAGCACCTGTTCTGGTTCTTCGGGCACCCCGAGGTCTACATCATCGCGCTGCCGTTCTTCGGCATCATCAGCGAGATCATCCCGGTCTTCTCCCGCAAGCCGATCTTCGGCTACAAGGGTCTGGTCGCCGCCACCATCGCCATCGCCGGCCTGTCGATGAGCGTGTGGGCACACCACATGTTCGCCACCGGCCAGGTGCTGCTGCCGTTCTTCAGCTTCCTGAGCTACCTGATCGCCGTGCCGACCGGTATGAAGTTCTTCAACTGGATCGGCACCATGTGGCGCGGCCAGATCAGCTTCGAGACGCCGATGCTCTGGTCCGTCGGCTTCCTGGTCACCTTCCTCTTCGGTGGCCTGACCGGCGTGCTGCTGGCCGCCCCGCCGCTCGACTTCCACATGCACGACTCGTACTTCGTGGTGGCGCACTTCCACTACGTGCTCTTCGGCACGATCGTGTTCGCGGTGTTCGCCGGCATCTACTTCTGGTTCCCGAAGATGTTCGGCCGGATGCTGGACGAGCGGCTCGGCAAGATTCACTTCTGGCTGACCATGATCGGTTTCCACACCACTTTCCTGGTGCAGCACTGGCTCGGCAACGAGGGCATGCCCCGGCGGTACGCCGACTACCAGGCCATCGACGGCTTCACCACGCTGAACATGATCTCCACGATCGGCGCGTTCATCACCGGTATCTCCACGCTGCCGTTCATCTACAACTGCTGGAAGGCGTACAAGGCCGGTCCGGTGGTCGAGGTCGACGACCCGTGGGGCCACGGCAACTCGCTGGAGTGGGCGACCACCTCCCCGCCGCCGCTGCGCAACTTCGACCGGATGCCCCGCATCCGCTCCGAGCGCCCCGCCTTCGACGCCAAGTTCCCCGAGCTTGCCGCCGGGCAGAGCCTGGCCGGCCCGCCCGAGGGTGGCTCCAAGCCGCTCACCAGCGAGTCCGACGGCGGCGCCAGCTACCAGGAGGACACCTCCAGCGACATCGATCGCCGCTGACACCACCACACGCACCCACGACGGGCGCCACCCCCACCAGGGGAGGCGCCCGTCGCCCTTTCCACCCAGGGGCCGTACGTCGGGTCGACCACCGGAAACCTGATCGGCGCTGCCGTGCCCCGCTGCGGTGCGGCAGCAACTTCATGGTTGTTGCTGTCTCAGAGCGAGACGAGGCAGCAACGTCCCCGAAGTTGCTGCCTCGGCCACGGCCGTCAACAGAGGGCCAGGGCGACGGCCAGGGAGGCGGGTGCGGGTTGACGCGGCGCCGTGTCAGGAGGTGGTCGTGGAGAGGGCCGGTGTGGGTTCGTGCTCCGGGCCCGATCGGACCAAGGGGATGGGCGTGGCGTCGGCGGGGACGGTGGGTGGCGGGGTGTCGAGGGTGGTGCGGTCGGCGCGGCGGTGGCGTAGCTCGATCGGGAGGACCGCGAGGGCCACCAGGGCGCCGATCGCGCCGGTGACGGCGAAGCCCCACAGCGGGGTGGAGGCGTCGATGACCGCTCCGGACAGGGGGGCGCCGACGGCGATGCCGACGGTGACGGCCGAGCCGTGCAGGCCCATGGCCTCGCCGCGTACGCCGGCGGGGGCGAGACGGCTCACCGCGTCGGAGGTGGCGGCGATGGTGGGCGCGCAGAGGGCTCCGGCCGGGATCAGGGCCAGGCAGAGCAGCCACCAGTGTGAGCCACCCAACCCGACGGGGATGGTGCACAGGCTCAACGCGCCCATCAGCGCCACGGTGGAGAAGGAGCGGCGGGCGGCGCCGTACGCGAAACCGCCGGCCAGCGACGCCACCGCCCAGACGGCGAGGACCACGCCGGTGAACCCGGCGTCGCCGTTCTCGCGCAGGACCGCGATGACCGCCACGTCGGTGCCACCGAGTACGAGGGTCGCCGCGGTGCTGACGGCGAAGACGGCGATCAGCCGGGAGGTGAGCCACTGGCGTCGGGCGATCCTCGGCTGCGGGCCGGCGGCTGCCTCACCGGCGCTGCGGACCGGCGGGTTGAGCATCCACAGCGCGATACCGGCGGTGACGATTCCGGCGCCGACCAGGTAGAGCGTGAGGCGCGCGGAGACGGTGGTCACGCCGACCGTGGCGAGCGCCGGGCCGATCATGAAGGACAGCTCGACGGACATCGAGTCGAGTGCGTACGCGGGGCGGCGTTTCTCCGGTGGCACGAGCGCGGCGACGGACTGCCGGATCACCGAGAAGATGGGCAGCGCGAGCAGGCCGGCCAGGAAGGCGGCCGGCAGCAGCAGCGGGTACGAGAGCTGTGGCGCGGTGGACCAGAAGACGGCTTCGGCGACGGTGGTGAGGACCAGGACGGGACGCAGCCCATGGCGGTCCACCAGCCGGCCGAGCAGCGGGGCGCCGACGGCGGCACCGACGGTGATCGCGGCACCGGCCAGTCCGGCGGCGCCGTAGCCGCGCCCGAGGTCCTGCACGACATAGAAGGTCAACGTGACCCCGGTCGCCGTCAGTGGGATGCGCGCTAGTACCGCCACCAGCAGCAATGACCGGAGACCGGGTAGGGCGAGCGCCTCCCGGTAAGGCTTCATGTTCACGTCGGTCCGTACCTCCGCCGGACATCTTCGACGGAGGGTGGCGCCGACGCCAGCCAATTAGCCGATCATGCGTCCCTGATCACAGGGGCGCCGTGCACGGTGATCCCGGCACCCTCGAAGGCGCGCAGCGCGACGTCGGTGGTGTCGGGCGCGACGGCGGCGGTCAGGTCCAGCAGCACGGTGGTGGCGAAGCCCTCGCGGGCGGCGTCCAGGGCGGTCGCACGGACGCAGTGGTCGGTGGCGATGCCGACCACGTCGACCCGGTCCACCCCGTGTCGGCGCAGCCAGTCGGCCAGTCCCGCGCCGTCGGGGGTCTGCCCTTCGAAGCCGGAGTACGCGGCGGCGTACTCGCCCTTGTGGAAGACGGCCTCGATCCGGTCGGTGGCCAGCTCCGGGTGGAACTCGGAGCCCGTCGTGCCGACCACGCAGTGCCGGGGCCAGGTGCTGACGTAGTCCGGTGCGTCGGCGAAGTGGTTGCCCGGGTCCACGTGGTAGTCCTTCGTCGCCACCACGTGGTCCCAGCGCTCCGGCTCACCGGCCAGCAGCCGGGAGATCCCGGCGGCGACGCCGGCTCCGCCCGCGACGGCCAGCGAGCCGCCCTCGCAGAAGTCCTTCTGCACGTCGACGATGATCAGCGCGTTGCTCACCGACGCGCTCCTTTCACTCGGCGGGTAGGGCGGTCATCCGGCGGGTACGACGGTGACCGGGATGGCCGGGTCGCCCGTGGAGAGCTTGAGGCCCTCCCACGGGATGGAGATCAGGCACTGGCGCAGGTGTTCGCGCGACTCGTCCAGCGTCGGCAGTTCCACCGGCTCGCCGTCGGCGACGTACGACCGTTGCAGCAGTCGGTCGTGGGAACGGCGGTCCGGCACGCCCTGCGAGACGATGATCTCTTCGGTGGCGGTGCCGGTGGGCTTGTGTCGGCGGACCGCGACCTTGCGTCCGCCGATGGTGGCCTTGTGCTCGGAGCGCTTGACGACCGGCCGTCCCTCGACCTCGACCAGCTTGTAGACCAGGCCGGCGGTGGGCGCGCCGGAGCCGGTGACCACGGCGGTGCCGGCGCCGTACATGTCCACCGGCTCGGCGGCGAGTGAGGCGATGGCGTACTCGTCGAGGTCGCCGGAGACGATGATCTTCGTCTCGGTGGCGCCGAGCGAGTCCAGCAGTTCCCGGGACTGCTGGGCGATCACCGTCAGGTCGCCGGAGTCGATCCGGACCGCCCGCAGCTCCGGCCCGGCCACCTCGATCGCGTTACGGATGCCCTGGCTGATGTCGTACGTGTCGACCAGGAGCGTGGTCTCCTTGCCCAACGTGGCGACCTGCGAGGCGAAGGCGGCCCGCTCGTCGTCGTGCAGCAGGGTGAACGCGTGCGCGGCGGTGCCGGCGGTGGGGATGCCGTACCGCTGGCCGGCGGCGAGGTTGGAGGTGTACCGGAACCCGGCCAGGTACGCGGCACGGGCCGCCGCGACGGCGGCCTCCTCGTGTGCCCGCCGGGAACCCATCTCGATCAGGGCCCGGCCCCGGGCGGCGGTCACCATCCGGGCTGCGGCGGCGGCCACCGCGCAGTCGTGGTTGAGCACCGACAGCACCAGCGTCTCCAGCACCACGCACTCGGCGAAACCACCGGTGACGGTGAGGATGGGGGAGCCGGGGAAGAAGAGGTCGCCCTCGGGGTAGCCGTCGATGTCGCCGGTGAACCGGTAGTCGGCGAGCCACGCGGCACCCTGCTCGTCGACCACACCGGTGCGGCGCAGGAAGTCCAGGTCGGCCGGGTCGAAGCGGAACTCGCGGAGCATCTCCACCAGCCGGGTGGTGCCGGCGACCACGCCGTAGCGGCGGCCGATCGGCAGCCGCCGGCTGAACACCTCGAAGACGCAGCGGCGATCCGCCGTGCCGTCGCGAAGGGCGGCGCTGACCATGGTCAGCTCGTAGTGGTCCGTCAGCAGGGCGGGACGAAGGCTGTGCACAGCCCCAGCCTAGGGTTCAGGCGGTCGCCGTGCCGTCGTGGCCCGGGATCGTCCGCAGCGCCGCCCGCAGTTCGACGCGTCCGGTCACCCCGAGCTTGGTGTAGATCCGCTGGAGGTGGTTCTCCACCGTCCGCGCGGAGAGAAAGAGCTGCTCAGCGATGGCGCGGCTGGTCTCGCCGAAGGCCGCCAGCCGGGCCACCTGCCACTCCCGGTCGCTGAGCGTCGGGGTGGCCGCGCGCAGCGCCGGAGTGTGCACCATGTCACAGCAGCCGAGCATCACCGCGAGCCGCTCACCGGCGCTGGCGAGCTGCGGCGAGCGACGCTGGCGCAGCAGGTGCACAGCCTCGGCGGCGGCCTCCGCGGCCGGCAGCGCCAGCCCCAGGTCCAGGAAACCGTCGGCGGCGGCGAGCAGCTGCTCGGGCGAACTCTCCGCCGCCGCGCGGGCGTGCCGGGCCAGGAGCGGCGGCAGGGTGCCGTCGACCTGTTCCGAGAGTTCGGCCAGCCGCTGGGCGACCGTGCGGCGGCTGCCGTCGGAGCAGGTCGGGCCGGTCGGCGCGGTGGCCTCGCCGAGGCGTACCAGATCGTGCAGCACCAGGGTCTCGTGCCCGGCGAAGCCGTCCACCCGAAGCCGGTCGACCAGCCCGTGCAGGTGGGCCGCCGCGCCGGTCAGGTCACCACCGGCCGCGAGCGTGGCCGCCCGGGCCTGCTCCAGCCACGGGTACAGCACGGCCATGCTCGGCGCGTGGATGCGGTCCGCCTCGGCCATCGCCTCGGCGGCCTGCCGGGCGTCGCCGCGCAACGCGGCGGCCTGTGCGCGTTCGGCCTGGGCGAGACCGGCGTACACCCGACTGGTCGCCAGCACCGCGCAGGCACCGAGCGCGGCCTGCAACGCCGCGTCGCTGCGTCCGCGCAGCCGGGCCGCGTACGCGCGCAGGATCGCCAGGTAGCCGCTGCCCAGCCGGAAGTCACCCGCGTCGGCCAGGTCGGCGAACTCGTCGGCGACCAGCGCGTCGATGCCGGACAGGTCACCGGAGAGGGCCAACCGGGTGCCCCGGGCCAACTCCACGGCGAGTTGGAGGTATGGCATGTCCGCCCGCCAACTGGCCACCTTCGCCTGGACGAGGTCGACGGCGGTGGCGCTGCGGCACAGTTGCCCCTGCACCGCCTGGAGGTGGGCGATGGCGCACCGGGCCAGCTCCCGCGCGGCGATGCTGGCGGCCGGACGGTCCAGCACGTTCTGGGCGAGCCGGAGCGCGGTCGGCGCGTCCAGCCGGTGCAGCCGCATGATCGATTCGAAGGCGCGTACCCGGGCCTGGGCGGCGTGGTCCTTGAGGTCGCCGCCCCGCTTGGCGATCTCCTCCACCGTCGAGTGCTGACTGAGTCCCCAGTAGCTGACCATGCCGCGGACCGTGAGCCACCGGCTGAGTCGTTCCTCGTCACCGGTGTCGGTGGCGACGGCGTCGAGCACGCCGAGCGCCTCGGCCGGGCGGTCGGCGAACATCAGGATGGTGGCCAGCAGCTCGGCCGCGTCGAACCCGCCGTCGGCGTCGAGTGCGGCCCGCGCCAGCCGGGTCGCCAGCGGTACGTCGTAGCGCGCGAACGCCTGAGCGGCCGCGTCGACCAGCATCGCCGGATCCTGCGCGGTGCCGGAGTCCAGGCGCCACACGGCGACCCGCAACAGGTCCTCCCGGCGTCGCTTGCCGACCCCTTCCAGCAGTTCGGCGAGGTGTGCCTGCAACCGGCGGGTCCGGCTGACCGGGCACTGCCGGCGTACCACCTCGCCGTAGAGCGGGTGGGCCAGGCGGACGTCGACCCGCCGGTCGGAGGGGGCCACCGTGATCAGACCGCGCTCCTCGGCGGTCTCCACATCGGCCTGTTCCGCCGCGCGGTACAGCAGCCGCAGGCCCAGCGGCTCGCCGAACGCGACCAGCTCGACGACCGTGCGGACGCCCGGGGTGAGCTGGTTGATCCGGATGTCGATCAGGTCGGTCAGGTTGGGTGCCAACTCCAGTCGGCCGGTCCAGGTCCAGACGCCGTACTTCTTGCTGGACTCGCCGCTGTTGGTGACGGCGTGCACCAGTTCGCGCAGCAGCAGCGGGTTGCCGGAGCTGAGTCGGCCGAGCCGCTCGGACGAGGCGTGGTCGACCTGGCAGCCGAGGATCTCCCGGAGCAACCGGGCGGTCTCGGCCGGTGGCAGTGGGCTCACCTCGGCGTGGTCGACCAGTCCGTCCGTCCACAGTGCGCGGATCGGCAGCGGGATCTGTTCGCCGTCGCGCAGGGTGCCCACCACGGAGGCGTTCTCGGACCGGGCGACCAGGTGCACGAGTGCGGCCGACGGCGGGTCGAGCAGGTGGGCGTCGTCGACGGCGAGCACGATCCGCCGGCCGGCGGCCTGCTGCTGCAACACGTCCACGGCCCAGCGCAGGATGCCGGCCGGGGAGAGCCCCTGTGGTTGTTCGACGGGAAGCACCTGGACCAGGCCGCCGAACTGCACCGCCTGGGTGGTGGCGCTGGCCGCGATCCACCAGACCGCGTACTCCTCGACGGGCAGCGCGTTGACGCCTTCCCGGAGCAGACGGCTCTTGCCGATACCCGGGCTTCCGGCGAAGAATATGCCTCGCCGGCCCTGGGCGCCGGTCACCGCCGCCTGCAGACGGTCGAGTTCCGCCGTGCGGCCCACGAACTTCCACCGACTCATTCGCGCAGCATATCGATGGAACTGTGCCCCGGCCGGTAGCCCGAGCGGGTGAAGTTGAGTAGTCGCGGAGTTACCCAAGAGTACTTTCGTTTGTCCCGTTCCCGCCGCCCGCGCCCGTACTCTTCCGAAATCCGGGTGCGTCGCCGGATGCTCACCGCGGCCGGCCCTGCCGACCGCCCAGCCTCGGAGGCCGCCGCCTGATGAAGCCGGGCCCTCTCCACGACATCGGTACGTCCGACGATGCGACCGGGCCGCCGGGTCACCGCCCGTTCCCCGATCGGCTCGGCGTGACCGTCGATCCGCGTGAGCCCCTCGGGGTGGTCGCCGTGGGTCCGGCCGGCGCCGGGCGGGCGAACGTGCTGGCCGCCCTGCTGGACCTCGACGCCGGGATGTTCACCGTGCCGGCCGGAAGCTGGCTGGTGGTGCGGCACGCGGCCGAGGCGAGCCGGTCCGCCTACGTGCCCGGCTACCGGGCGCCGTTCTCCTACCGTGTGGACCTGCCGGAGGTGGGACCGGCGCTGGCCCGGCCGCCCCGCCGGGTCGAGCTGAACCTGTCCGCGCCACTGCTCAAGCGGTACGTCCTCGTCGACACGCCGGACATCTCCTCGCTCGGACGGACCGGCACCGGGGTCGTGCTCGACGCCGCGGGCCGGGCCGGCGCACTGCTGTTCGTGATCGCGGCGGATCAGTCCTTCAGCGCTGCCGAACTGCACCTGCTCGCCGAGGTCGTGGGTAGCCGGGTCGAGGTCTTCTTCGCGGTGACGCCGGGCGCGGGCGGCTGGGCGTCGCCGGAGTCGGCCGACGGCACGGCGGTGGATCCGATCGCGGTCACCGTCGAGGCGCACCGGGCCGCGTTGCTCGCCGCCGTACCCGGGCTGGCCAGGGCCCGTTGGTTCCCGATCGTCGCGGGCGACGCACTGGACCTGCGGCGGGCGCTCGTCGGGTGGGCCTCCGACGAGGGACTGGAACGCTCCAGCCTCGATCCGCCGGACGTGCCCGGGCTGTACGGCCGGGTGCCGGTGCTGCCGGAGCCGGGCGAGTGGTCCGAGCTGCTCGACCGCCAGGTGCGGTCCGCCGGTCGGCGCATCCGCCAGCATCTGGCGCTGGAACTGGCCAAACTGCACCTGAGGGTGGTGCAGGAGATCGTCTTCGGCACCGGCTGCGCCGGTCTGCCACAGTTGCTCGACCGGGAGATGGAGGCGCTCTCCCTGCTGGCCACCTCGCAGTGCGACCACGCGGTGCGGGAACTGGTCGAGGACGTCGGCGGCCGGCTCTTCGGCGCTCCACTGCCGGAAGGGGTCCGTCGTCGCATCGCCAAGGCGGTCCGGTGGGGAATGTCCGACCACGTCACCGGTCCGGAACTGGAGCGGGTGCTCTTGATCACCAGCACCGCCGGCGTGGCGTCGCTGATCGGCCCCGCCGCGATCGACGCGCTGGCGGCGTACCCCACCGTGCCGCGGACCGAGGTCCTGCCGCCGGTCGCGGTGTCGCTTGCGGGTGGCTGCTGGCAACACTGGCGTACGCCCGCCAACGCCGACCAGAGCGCCGCGCGGGCCTGGTCCCAGCGGGCGTTGCGGGAGGTGGAGCTGGAGTTGTCCCGCGAGATCGCTCGTCGGTTCGAGGCGGTCCGTCTCTCGCTCGGCACGGTGCTGTCCGATGCAGCCGAACACGGCATCCTGCTCGCCTGACCGCCACGCGGCGTACCCCGGCGGCCCGGCCACCGGGGTGCCCGCGTGTGCGTTCAGGACGACCAGCCGTGGTCATCGGGCGGCGGTCGGTGGCGATCCCCGCCGGTCCGGCGTTCCGGTTCCTCGGTTCCGCCGAACCGGTGGCACGATGGGGGGCATGGCGGCTCCGCAGGTTGCACCGGCGCAGACCCCGGACACCGATGAGGTGCCGGCCTCCGATCGGCCGTGGGTGACGATCGTGTGGGACGACCCGGTCAACCTCATGACATATGTGACCTGGGTCTTCCAGAAGCTCTTCGGCTACAGCCGGGAGAAGGCCGAGCAGTTGATGCTGGACGTGCATCACAAGGGCAAGGCGGTGGTCTCCAGCGGGGCCCGCGAGCGCATGGAGCACGACGCCTCGCAGCTGCACGCATACGGACTGTGGGCGACGGTGGACCGCTCGTGAGCATGTTCCGCCGCCGGGGTGACCGGTACGTCGCCTCGTTCGCCGTCGACGAGGTGCGTGTCCTGCGCAAGGTCGCCTCCGAGGTGGTCGGGCTGCTGACCGACGGGTTCGACCACTCCGACCCGGTGGTGTGCCGACTCTTCCCGGAGGTCTATCCGGAGGACGCGGCGGGGACGGCGGAGTTCCGCCGGTACACCGAGGGCGACCTCAAGACCGCCAAGATCGATCAGGCCGGGGCGATCCTGGCCGCGTTGCCCGACGACGGTGACGGCGGCGGTGAGGTACGCCTGGACGCCGAGGCGGCCGAGGCGTGGCTGCGGGCGCTGAACGACGCCCGGTTGGCGATGGGCGTACGGCTGGAGATCAAGGACGGGACCGATCTGGGGGCAGAACTGGACGATGCGGTCGCCGAGGACCCGTCCTCCAGCCGGGTGTTCCAGCTTTCGGTCTACGCGTATCTCGGTTATCTCCAGGAGTCCCTGCTCAACGCCTTGATCGAGTGACTGTGACCGGCGCGACCTCGCGGTCGTGGGCCGCCGGGCGCTAGTCTTGGCGACGTGCTGAGCATCGACCGGTCGATCGTTGACGCGATCGTCGCCCACGCCCGTCGGGACCACCCCGACGAGGCCTGCGGCGTGGTCGCCGGCCCGATCGGCGGCGACACTCCGACCCGGCACATCCCGATGGAGAACGCCGCCCGCTCGATGACGTTCTACGAGTTCGACTCGATGGAG
This sequence comes from Verrucosispora sp. NA02020, assembly GCF_013364215.1. NCBI lineage: Bacteria > Bacillati > Actinomycetota > Actinomycetes > Micromonosporales > Micromonosporaceae > Micromonospora > Verrucosispora sp. NA02020. Next base: position 1,586,438 of record NZ_CP054923.1, read on the forward strand.
CACCTGCGGGTGTGGCGCGAGATGGACGACCGCGACGAGGAACCGGTCGTGATCTACCACTCGCACACCGCCACCGAGGCGTACCCCTCGCGGACGGACATCTCCTTCGCCGGTGAGCCCGGCGCCCACTACCTGCTCGTCTCCACCCGCGAACCCGACACGGAGGAGATCCGTTCCTTCCGCATCGTGGACGGGGTGGTCACCGAGGAGCCGGTGCGGATCCTCGACGCCGGGGTGGACCCGCACGCCGTGCAGTCGTACATGTTCGGGCAGAGCCCGGCGACGGTCGACTACGAGTGTTCGGGTCGCTGATCCCCTTCAGCACCCGCACGCCCTTTCCCGTCACCGAGCACACCTGATCGAGGAGTACGACAGACATGGCCATCGAGGTTCGCATCCCCACCATCCTGCGCAGCTACACCGGCGGCGCGAAGGTCGTCGAGGGCAGCGGTGACACGCTGGCCGACCTGCTCAGCGACCTGGACTCCCGGCACGCCGGGCTGCGGGGCCGGCTGGTCACCGAGGCCGGCGCGCTGCACCGCTTCGTCAACGTCTACGTCAACGACGAGGACGTCCGGTTCCTGGGCGCGCTGGACGCCAAGCTGAACGACGGCGACAGCGTCACCATCCTGCCCGCCGTGGCCGGTGGCGCGTTCGGCTTCGCGGCCGCTGCGGCGATCAGCCAGCACAGTGCGGCCGCTGCGGCGACCAGCCAGCACCGCGCGCCCGTGGCCGGGCTTCGCGCGCCCGTCGCCGCGAGCTGAGGCGGCCGCGATGACGCGGTACGACAGCCTGCTGGACGCCTGCGGCGGTACGCCCCTGGTGGGGCTGCCCCGACTGTCGCCGACGGTGCCCGACGGGGCACCGCCGGTGCGGCTGTGGGCGAAGCTCGAGGACCGCAACCCGACCGGCAGCGTCAAGGACCGGGCCGCGATGTTCATGGTGCGGGCCGCCGAGGAGTCCGGCAAACTCCGGCCCGGCGACACGATCCTTGAGCCGACCAGCGGCAACACCGGCATCTCGCTGGCCATGGTGGCGAAGCTGCGCGGCTACCGGCTGGTCTGCGTGATGCCGGAGAACGTCTCGACCGAGCGGGTGCAGCTGCTCCGGATGTACGGCGCGGAGATCATCTTCTCGCCGGCGGCGGGCGGCTCCAACCAGGCGGTGGCCACCGCGAAGCAGATCGCCGCCGAGCATCCGGACTGGGTCATGCTGTTCCAGTACGGCAACGAGGCGAACGCCCGGGCGCACTTCGAGACGACCGGCCCCGAGCTGCTGCACGACCTGCCCACGATCACCCACTTCGTGGCCGGGTTGGGCACCACCGGCACGTTGATGGGGACCGGGCGCTACCTGCGCGAGAAGGTCGAGGGCATCCAGATCGTCGCGGCCGAGCCGCGCTACGGCGAGCTGGTCTACGGCCTACGCAACATCGACGAGGGGTACGTCCCGGAGCTCTACGACGCGACCGTGCTCAACCGGCGGTTCTCCGTCGGCACCCGGGACGCGGTACTGCGTACCCGGCAGTTGGTGGAGGTGGAGGGTCTGTTCGTGGGCTTCTCCACCGGGGCGGTGCTGCACGCCGCCCTGGCCGTGGCGCACGAGGCGGTACGGGACGGCCGCCGTGCCGACGTGGCGTTCGTGGTCAGCGACGGCGGCTGGAAGTATCTCAGCACCGGGGCGTACGGCGGCACTCTCGCCGACGCGGAGGACGCCCTGGAGGGGCAGCTCTGGGCCTGAGCCCGGCGACATCGACGAGGGTCATCGGCGTGATGCCGGTGGCCCTCGTCGCGTCGGACGGTCCGGATCAGCCGGTCCGGTAACCCGGGCTCGATCGGATGGGCGGAACGGGTGTCACGTTGGTGACAACTTCCAGCGGATCATTCTTGCGTTCCGGCGCGCGGGCGTAGGCTGCGCAGCGTGGCGTACGCGTCGGTATTGATCATCTCCGGAGCGGCGACCGGCTCGATCGCTACCTATCGTGACAGCGAGACAACTCGATGCGACTGACCGTCCTGGGCTGTGCGGGCAGCTTCCCCGGACCCGAGTCCCCGTGTTCGGCCTATCTGGTCGAGGCCGAGGACTTCCGGCTCCTGGTGGACTTCGGCCCGGGCTCGTTGTCCACCCTCCAGCGGTACGCCGGGCTGCACGCGCCGGACGCCATCCTCCTGACCCACCTGCACTGCGACCACATCCTCGACGCCGCGTCGTACGTGGTGGTCCGGCGGTACGCCCCGGACGGCCCGTACCCGCCGCTGCCGGTGTACGCCCCGGCCGGTGCCCCGGACCGGCTCGCCACCGCGTACGGGCAGGAGGACAGCACGGTCGAGGACGTGTACCAGTTCTACGCGCTGGAACCCGGCACCTTCCCGATCGGCCCGTTCACCGTCACCGTCGACCGGGTGCTGCACCCGGTGGAGACGTACGGCGTGCGGTTGGAGCACGGCGGCCGGACGCTCTGCTACTCGTCGGACACCGCCCCCTGCGAGGCGTTGCTGCGGTTGGCCCAGAACGCCGACGCCTTCCTCTGCGAGGCCAGCTACCTGGACGGCGTGGACAATCCACCCGATCTGCACCTCACCGGACGGGAGGCGGGCGAGGCGGCGGCCAAGGCCAACGTGGGACGGCTGCTGCTGACCCACCTGGTGGCCGCCTGGGGCAGCGAGGCGCACACCGTCACCTCGGCGGCGGCCGCGTACAGCGGCCCGCTGGACGTGGTCCGACCGGGCGCCAGCTACGACATCTGAGCCTGCGCCGGGAGCGGGCAGCGGGGTCGTCGACCGGACTCTAGGATCGCCCGGTGACCGACCCCTCCGCCGGCCCACCCGATCCGCGTCCCGCCGACCGGCCGGCTTCTCCCGCGCCGGGCCGGCCGCCCGCCGGGCCGTACCCTCCGGCGTTCGTGCCGCACCCGCCGGGCGCCTGGGCACCCCCACCGGGCCCCGGAGCGTACGGTCCTCCGCCACGCCCCGGACCGTTCCCACCGGCGCCGGCACCGCGTCAGCGGCCCCGCACCGGCCTGGTGGTGGGTCTCCTGATCGGTGTCGCCGCGTTGCTGCTCGCGCTCTGCTGCTGCGGCGTGTTCGCCTACAAAGGGTGGTACCAACCGCGTCAGCTTCAGGAGCAGCGGGAGGAGTTGGTCGAGACGGCCGGCGTGCCGCCGGGGTCCACCGTGTCGACCGTTCGGCGAGCGACAGGCGGGTCGGCCTGGTGACCCTGGTCGTCGGTCGGCACGACCGAGTCGCCCCGACGGCACCCGGGGACGGTCCGATCGTGGCACCGCATAGGGTGCAGGCATGGCGCGACCTGACGGGCGGGAGCCCGACCGACTCCGACCGGTGACCCTGACCCGTGGCTGGAGCAGCCACCCGGAAGGCTCCGTGCTGGTGGAGTTCGGCGCGACCCGGGTGCTCTGCACGGCGAGCGTCACCGAGGGCGTGCCCCGCTGGCGCCGGGGCTCCGGGCTGGGTTGGGTCACCGCCGAGTACGCGATGCTGCCCCGTGCCACGAACACCCGTTCCGACCGGGAGAGCGTCAAGGGGCGGGTCGGTGGGCGTACCCACGAGATCTCCCGGCTGATCGGTCGGAGCCTGCGCGCGGGCATCGACCTCAAGGCCCTCGGCGAGAACTCGATCGTGCTGGACTGCGACGTCCTGCAGGCCGACGGCGGCACCCGGACCGCCGCGATCACCGGCGCGTACGTGGCGTTGCACGACGCGGTGAGCTGGCTCGCCGACCGCAAGGCCCTGGCCGGCAAGCCGGAGAAGGTGATGCACCGGTCGGTGTCGGCGGTCAGTGTCGGTGTGGTGTCCGGTGAGCCGCGCCTGGACCTGTGCTATGACGAGGACGTGGCCGCCGAGGTCGACATGAACGTGGTCTGCACCGGCACCGGGGACTTCGTCGAGGTGCAGGGCACCGGTGAGGCCGGCGTCTTCGCCCGCGAGCAACTGGACGCGCTGCTCGACCTGGCGGTCGCCGGCTGTCTGGACCTGGCCGAAGCCCAGCGCGCGGCTCTCCTGTGAGGGCCGTCGCGAGCGAACGTGAGCTTGCGAGCCCCACAGTCGCGAGCGAAGGAGAGGTCTATCCATGAACAAGGTCCTGCTCGCCACCCGGAACCGCAAGAAGCTCGTCGAGCTGCAGCGGATCCTCGACGGTGCGCTCGGCGCGCACCGGGTCGCCCTGATCGGGCTCGACGACGTCGAGGCGTACCCGGAGCTGCCGGAGACCGGGCTGACCTTCGGCGAGAACGCGCTGATCAAGGCGCGGGAGGGCTGTCGGCGTACGGGTCTGCCCACCGTCGCCGACGACTCCGGGCTGGCCGTGGACGCGCTCAACGGCATGCCGGGCGTGTTCAGCGCCCGCTGGGCCGGGCGGCACGGTGACGACCAGGCCAACCTCCAGCTCGTCCTGGACCAGATCGGCGACGTGCCGGACGAGCACCGGGGTGCCTCCTTCGTCTGCACGATCGCGTTGGTGCTGCCCGGTGGCAAGGAGCACCTCGTGGACGGCCGTCAGGCGGGTCGGGTGCTGCGTGCCCCGCGTGGTGAGGGCGGTTTCGGTTATGACCCGATCTTCCTGGGTGACGGTCAGGACCGCACCAACGCCGAGCTGACCCCGCAGGAGAAGGACGGGGTCAGCCACCGGGGCAAGGCCCTGCGCGAGCTGGCCGCCCTGATCGCGAAGGTCCTCCCCGCAACTCCCTGACCCACCACCAAGGTCGCCGCCCGGCCCGTCCGGGCCAGGGCCGGCTCTGCGCGGGCCAGCCGCACAGTCAGGTCAGGGGGCCGATCTCGGCCTCGATGGCGGTGCGCAGCGCGGGGCCGGACACCACGTCCCGGGCCGCCTCCATCAGCGGGGCGAGGAAGACGTCCGGGCCGGGTGGGCCGGCGACTCCGCCGAGGGCGGCGATCGCCGCCTGTCCGGCCGGGGACGGCGTCAGCGGGGCCCGGAGCTGGAGTCCGCGTACGGCGGCGAGCAGTTCCACCGCGAGCAGGCTGGTCAGGTTGTCCAGGACCGTCCGCAGCTTCTTGGTCGCCGCCCAGCCCATCGAGACGTGGTCCTCCTGCATGCCGCTGGTGGGCAGCGAGTCCACCGAGGCGGGCGCGGCCAGCCGCCGGTTCTCCGCCACGATCCCGGCGGCGGTGTACTGGGCGATCATCAGCCCGGAGTTGACCCCCGCGTCGGGGGAGAGGAAGGCGGGCAGGTCCCGCGAGCGGGTCACGTCGAGCAGCCGGTCGACCCGACGTTCGGAGATCGCACCCACCTCGGACGCGGCGATGGCCAGGTAGTCCGCCGCGAAGCCCAGCGGGGCGCCGTGGAAGTTCCCGGTCGACTCGACCCGCCCGTCCGGCAGCACCACCGGGTTGTCCACCACGGACACCAGTTCCCGGCCGGCGACCGTCCGGACGAAGTCCAGCGTGTCCCGGGCCGCTCCGGCGACCTGGGGCGCGCACCGCATCGAGTAGGCGTCCTGCACCGCGTGGGCCAGGTCGTCGCGGTGCGAGTCCATCACCGCCGAGTTCTGCAACAAGCGGTGGATGTTGGCCGCCGAGACGCCCTGCCCGGGATGCGGGCGGATGGCGTGCAGCTCCGGGCGGAACGGCCGCTCGGAGCCGAGCATCGCCTCGATCGCCAGGGCGGCGGTCACGTCGGCCATGGTGAACAGGTGGGCGGCGTCGTGGATCGCCAGCAGCAGCATGCCGAGCATGCCGTCGGTGCCGTTGATCAGTGCCAGGCCCTCCTTGGCGGCCAGCGCCACCGGAGCGAGACCGGCCTGCCGCAACGCGTCGGCGGCGGGCCGCCGCTCCCCGGCCGGGCCGAGCACCCAACCCTCGCCGAGCAGCACCAGCGCGCAGTGCGCCAGCGGTGCCAGGTCGCCGGAGGCACCCAGCGAGCCGTGCTCCGGCACCCACGGCGTCACGTCGTGGTTGAGCAGGTCGACCAGGGCCTCGGCGACCAGCGGCCGTACCCCGGAGTGGCCCAGCGCCAGCGAACGGACCCGCAGCAGCATCATCGCCCGCACCACCTCGCGGGGCATCGCCGCGCCGACGCCCGCCGCGTGCGAGCGGATCAGCGCGTGCTGGAGTTCGGCACGTCGCTCGGGGGCGACGAACGTGTTGGCGAGCGCGCCGAAGCCGGTGGAGACGCCGTACACCGGACGACCGGCGGCCTCGATGCCGTCCACGATGGACCGGCTGGTCGCCATCGCGGCGATCGTGGCCGGGTCGAGCACGACGGTGACGGCACCGCGCGCCACGGCGAGCACGTCGGCGGGACAGACCCCGGTGGGTTCGATGGTGACGGTCATCGTGGCACTCCGTTGCGCAGGACCTGGCGGATGAGGGGTACGCCCGGCCGGTAGGCCAGGTGCAGGTGGGACGGGGCGTCGAGGATCATCAGGTCGGCCCGTGCACCGGGCCGCAGCACGCCGACGTCGGTGCGGCGCAACGCCCGCGCGCCGCCTGCGGTGGCGGCCCACACCGCCTCCGCCGGGGTCATCCGCATCTCGCGGACGGCCAACGCGATACAGAACGGCATCGACGACGTGTACGACGAACCGGGGTTGCAGTCGGTGGCGAGGGCGACGGTGACCCCGGCGTCGAGCAGCCGACGCGCGTCCGGATACGGCGACCGGGTGGAGAACTCGGCACCCGGCAGCAGCGTGGCGACCGTGCTGCCCTCGCTGTCCGCCAGCGCGTCCACGTCGGCGTCGTCCAGGTGCGTGCAGTGGTCCACACTGGCCGCGCCGAGTTCCACCCCCAGGCGTACCCCCGGGCCGGGGCCGAGTTGGTTGGCGTGCACCCGTACGCCGAGACCGGCCGCCTGTCCGCAGGTCAGGATCGCCCGCGCGTGGTCGGCGTCGAACGCGCCCCGCTCGCAGAACACGTCGATCCACCGGGCGTACGGCGCGGCGGCGGCCAACATCGGCCCACAGACCAGCCCCACGTACTCGTCGGGCCGGTCGGCGTACTCGGTCGGCACCACGTGCGCGCCGAGGAACGTGGTCTCCTCGGTCACCTCGGCGGCGATCCGCACCGAGCGGGCCTCGTCGGCGACGGTGAGGCCGTACCCACTCTTGATCTCGATCGTGGTGGTGCCCTGCCGCAACGCCTCGTCGTGCAGTCGGCGCACGGTGGCGCGGAGCTGCCCGTCGCTGGCCGACCGGGTGGCGCCCACGGTGGTCCGGATGCCACCACCGGTGTACGGCTGCCCGGCCATCCGGGCCGCGAACTCCGTCGCCCGGTCCCCGGCGAAGACCAGGTGCGCGTGACTGTCCACGAACCCGGGCAGCACCGCCGCGCCGTCGGCGTCGATCCGCCGGTCCGCAGCCGGCGCGTCGGCGGCCGGACCGACCCAGACCACCTCGCCCGCCTCGACCAGCAGGGCGACCCGCCGACGGAGGCCCAACGGCCCGCCCTCGCCCGCGCCGGCCTCGTTGGTGACCAGCTCGCCGATGTTGTCCACCAGCAGGCTGCCCGCGCGCACCTTCGGCTCACTGGGCACCGGTCACCTCGGCGATGGCCGTGGCCAGCTCGCGGGGGACGTCGACCCGGACGTGCCGGCCGTCGCGGACCAGCACCCGGCCGTCGACCACCACCTGGGTCACGTCGGCGGCGCCGGCCGCGAACCACACACCCGCCGGGACCACCCCGGCCGTGCGTACGCTGTCCAGCCGCACCGTCACCAGGTCGGCGCGGTCACCGACGGCGAGCCGACCGGCGTCGGTCCAGCCCAGCGCGGCGTGCCCGGCCTCGGTGGCGGCGGTGAGCAGCTCGGCCGGGGCGAAGTGGCCGCGCCGACGGGTCCGCAGCCGCTCGTCGAGTTCCATCGCGCGGGCCTCCTCGAACGGGTCGATCACGGCGTGACTGTCGCTGCCCAGGCTCAACGGGATCCCCGCGTCGGCCATCCGGCGGGCCGGTCCGAGACCGTCGGCGAGGTCGCGTTCGGTGGTCGGGCAGAGACACACCCCGGTCCGGCTCTCCCCGAGCAGGGTCACGTCGGCGCTGGTGGGGTGGGTGGCGTGCACCGCCGTGGTGGCCGGTCCCAGCACACCGTGCTCGGCCAGCAACCCGGTCGGCGTCAGCCCGTGCACCGCCCGGCAGGCGTCGTTCTCGGCGGGCTGCTCCGACAGGTGCACGTGCAGCGGTGCGTCACGTCGTCGCGCCCACCCGGCCACGGTGGCGAGCTGGTCGGCCGGGACGGCCCGGACCGAGTGCACGGCCGCGCCGACGCGGGCGCGCTCCCGGTCCGTGGTGAACGCGGTGACCCGTTCCGCCCACCGCTGCGCGTCACCGTCGCCGAAGCGCTCCTGCGGCCCGACCAAGGGCGTACCGTCCACCCCGGCGGTCAGATAGCAGGTGTCCAGCAGCGTCAGCCGGATCCCGGCCTGTGCCGCCGCCTCGACCAGCGCCGCGCCCATCGCGTTCGGGTCCGCGTACGGGGTGCCGCCCGGACCGTGGTGCAGGTAGTGGAACTCGCCCACACAGGTGATCCCGGCCAGCGCCATCTCGGCGTACACCGCGCGGGCCAGCGCCAGGTACGTGTCCGGGTCCAGGCGACCGGTCACCGCGTACATCTGGTCGCGCCAGCTCCAGAAGTCGCCGCGCCCGCTGTGGGTGCGCCCGCGCAGCGCCCGGTGGAACGCGTGCGAGTGGGCGTCGGCCAACCCGGGCAGCGTCAACCCGGGCAGCCGCACCGCGTCGGCGAGCACGTCCACGCCCGCGTCCGGGTCGCCGCCGGGAGTCAGCGGCGTCACGCCGGTGATCCGGCCGTTGACCGTCTCGATCAGCACGTCCGGGGTCGGCGCGGCGTGTGCGGGCAGCCACGCGTACTCGGCGAGCCAGCGGGTGGCGGTCATCCGGCACGCTCCGCGTCGCGCCGGACGGCCCGCGTCAGCTCCGCCAGCACCGTGGCAAGGGCGGTCACCCCGGCCGCGCAGTCCGCGTCGGTGGCCGACTCGGCGGGGGAGTGCGACACCCCGCTCGGGTTGCGGACGAAGAGCATCGCCGTCGGTACGTGTGCCGCCAGCACCCCCGCGTCGTGTCCGGCCCCGGTCGGCAGCACCGGCGCGGCCAGCAGCCCGGCCAGCCGGTCGGCCAACCCGCCGTCGAAGGAGACCAGCGGCGTCGCCGACTCCTCGGTCAGGGTCACCTCGGTGCCGTCGCGTCGGGCCCGTTCGGTGGCCTTGGCGCGTACCGCCTCGACCAGCCCGGTGAGGGCCTCCGGCTCGGCGGCCCGCGCGTCCAGCCAGCCGGTCACCCGGGACGGGATCGCGTTGGTGGCGTTCGGCTCCACGGTCACCCGACCCACGGTGGCGTGCGCGTCGCGCAGCCGGGCCTCCTTGTTCGCCGCGAGCACCGTGAACGCGTACGTCAACATGGGATCGCGGCGGTCGGCCATCCGGGTCGTACCGGCGTGGTTGCCCTCGCCCGTGACGTCGAAGCGCCAGCGGCCGTGCGGCCAGATGGCGCTGGCCACCGCCACCGGTGCGTCCCGGTCGACCAGCGCGCGGCCCTGCTCGACGTGCAGCTCCACGAAGGCCGCGAAGCGGCCCAGCAACGCCGGATCGGCCCCCGCCGGCGGGTGTCCCAGCGCCTCGGCGAAGCTCACCCCGGCCGCGTCCCGCAACGCGCCCGCCCGATCGGGACTGATCTGGCCGGTGAGCAGCCGCGAACCCAGGCAGGGTACGCCGAAGCGGGCGCCCTCCTCCTCGACGAAGGCGGCGACGACCAGGGGCCGGGCCGGAGTGACGCCGGCCGCTCGCAGTTCGTCCACGGCGAGCCAGGCGCTGACGATGCCGAGCGGCCCGTCGTACGCCCCGCCGTGCGGCACCGAGTCGAAGTGGCTGCCGGTCAGCACCGCGCCACCGGCGTCCGGGTCACCCCACCAGGCGAAGAGGTTGCCGTTGCCGTCCTGCGCCACCGGCATGCCCCGGGCGTCGGCCTGCTCCCGGAACCACGCCCGCAGGCGCAGCTCCGGTGCGGTGAGCGCGTAGCGCAGGTAGCCGCCGCTGTCCGCGTCCCGCCCCACCGGCGCGATCTCGTCCCACAGTTCCCTGAACCTGAAAGGAAGGGACCCTTCCTCTACCGTATGCGTTAGCAAGGGACCCTTCCTCACTCGGACATCGGCACGCGGACGCCGGTGCGGGCGGCGACCTCGCGGGCCGCGTCGTAGCCGGCGTCGACGTGCCGGATCACCCCCATCGCCGGATCGTTGGTGAGCACCCGCTCGATCTTCTGCCCGGCCAGCGCGGTGCCGTCGGCCACGCACACCTGCCCGGCGTGCAGCGACCGGCCGATGCCCACCCCACCCCCGTGGTGGATCGACACCCAGGACGCCCCGCTGGCGGTGTTCACCAGCGCGTTCAGCAGCGGCCAGTCGGCGATCGCGTCGGAGCCGTCGGCCATCGCCTCGGTCTCCCGGTACGGACTCGCCACGCTGCCGCAGTCCAGATGGTCCCGCCCGATCACCACCGGGGCGCTCAGCTCACCGGCGGCGACCATCTCGTTGAACCGCACACCCGCGACGTCCCGCTCGCCGTAGCCGAGCCAGCAGATCCGCGCCGGCAGGCCCTGGAATGCGACCCGCTCACCGGCCATCCGGATCCAGCGGGCCAGCGGCTCGTTCTCCGGGAACAGCTCCAGGATCGCCCGGTCGGTGGCCGCGATGTCGGCCGGGTCGCCGGAGAGCGCCGCCCACCGGAACGGCCCCTTGCCCTCGCAGAACAACGGCCGGATGTACGCCGGCACGAAGCCGGGGAAGTCGAAGGCGCGCGGGTACCCGCCGAGCTGTGCCTCGCCCCGGATCGAGTTGCCGTAGTCGAAGACCTCCGCACCGGCGTCGAGGAAGCCCACCATCGCCTCGACGTGCTTCGCCATCGACGCCCGCGCCCGGTCGGTGAACTCGGCGGGCTTGGCCGTCGCGTAGTCCCGGGCGTCAGCCGGCTCCACCCCCTCCGGCAGGTACGACAGCGGATCGTGGGCGCTGGTCTGGTCGGTCACCACGTCGATCGGCACACCCCGGCGCAGCAGCTCGGGGAAGACCGTGGCGGCGTTGCCGACGACGCCGACGCTGAGCGCCCGCCGGTCCCGCTTCGCCGCCAGGACCCGCGCGACCGCGTCGTCCAGGTCGTCGCCGATCTCGTCCAGGTAGCGGTCGTGCACCCGCCGTTCGAGCCGGGTGCGGTCGACGTCCACGATCAGGCAGACGCCGCCGTTCATGGTGACCGCCAGCGGCTGGGCGCCACCCATCCCACCGCACCCGCCGGTGAGCGTCAGCGTGCCGGCGAGGGTGCCGCCGAACCGCTTCTCGGCGACGGCCGCGAAGGTCTCGTAGGTGCCCTGGAGGATGCCCTGGGTGCCGATGTAGATCCACGAGCCGGCGGTCATCTGGCCGTACATGGTCAGACCGAGCTGCTCCAGGCGGCGGAACTCCGGCCAGGTCGCCCAGTCACCGACCAGGTTGGAGTTGGCCAGCAGCACCCGGGGCGCCCACTCGTGGGTCCGCAGCACCCCGACCGGCCGACCCGACTGCACCAGCATCGTCTCGTCGTCGCGCAGGTCGGTCAGCGTACGCACCAGGGCGTGGTAGGACGGCCAGTCCCGCGCGGCCTTCCCGGTGCCGCCGTAGACGACCAGGTCGTCGGGGCGCTCGGCGACCTCCGGGTCGAGGTTGTTCATCAGCATCCGCAGCGCGGCCTCCTGCGGCCAGTTGCGCGCCGTACGCGTGGTGCCGCGCGCGGCCCGGATGTGTCCGGTGCCCGGCGCGGCCGGGATGGACTGCGTCATGTGCGGAACGCCTCCTAACCGAGGAACAACTGACGACGGGTGGCCGAGGCCTCGAACGCCTCCAGCCGACGCTGGGTCTCGGCCGGCGCGGCGTCGCAGATCGCCTGGAGCAGCACCATGGCCAGGGTCATCGGAGCGGTGTGCAGGTCGAACACGAGCTGCGCGCCGACCGCCGCGGCGAGCACCACGTCGGCGTGCTCGGTCGCCGGGCTGACCGGCGAGTCGGTGATCGCGACCACGGTCAGCCCGGCGGCCTGGGCCTCGCCCAGCGCGTCCAGGGTCTCCCGGGGATAACGAGGCAGCACGAACGCCAGCAGCGCCCCGGCCCCGGCCTCGGCCGCCTGTTCCAACCGGTCGGTGAGCAGGCTGCCGCCGTCGTTGAGCACCCGCACGTCCGGGTGCACCTTGGCGGCGAAGTACGCGAAGTACGCGGCCAGCGGCGCGGCGGCGCGCAGCCCGAGCACGGGCAGAGGTCGACTGGCGGCCAGCAGTCGCCCGGTCTCGGCGATCCGGTCCCGGTCGGCGAGCTGCCCGGCCAGCCGGTCCAGGTTGCCCATCTCGGCGCGTACGGCCTGTTGAAGCTCGTTGCCGGCGGTGTCCGGACCCGGCGCGGCGGCGGTCAGCTCGCGCAACCGGCGGCGCAGCGCCGGATAACCGTCGTGTCCGAGCGCCACCGCGAACCGGGTGACCGACGGCTGGCTGACCCCGGCCAGCTCGGCGACCTCGGCGGCGGAGAGATAGCCGACGGAGGGCGCGTGCTGCACCAGGCAGTGCGCGATGCGCCGCTGCGTCGGGGTCAGTCGTACCCCGTCGAAGAGGCCGACCATTCGTTCGGTCGACGCGACGGTGGCTCCGTCATTCATTCGTCGACTCTATGCATGAAAACTTTCACGAGGCAACCCTTCCCGACCCCTGCCCGGTCGTGACCTGCGGGTTCGAATCGGCGAGGAAAGGCCCACGACCGGCGGAGAGGGCGAGGTGCGGCGGGTCGATAGGATCCGCACGGCGGTCGACTAGAGGAGTTGTCATGCAGCCGGACGGCCCCTACCGGTACACCCACCTGCTGGGCGGGTCACCGGTCGGCAAAGCGTGGGCAGCCATCGACGGGCAGGGCCGTTTCGTGACGGTGGCGGTGCTCGACGCCGCAGTGGCCGCTTCTCCGGGCTGGCGTGAGGCGTTCGCCGGGATCGTCAACCACCTGGCGCAGGCGCCCGGTGGACTGCCCTTCACCTACGCCGACTTCTCCGCCGCCGCGCCCTGGGTGGCCTATCCCGCCGAGACCGGACCGGCCGCGGAGAAACTCTTCCGGGCCCTCGGGGTCGACTACCAGCCCGTACCCACGCCGGCCCCGCCGCCGGTGTCGGGTCCGCCCGCTCCGGTGTCCGGTGCGCCCCACCCCACCTCCGGTCCGCCGCGCGCGGTGTCCGGTGCACCGCACCCGACCTCCGGTCCGCCGCTTCCGACCTCCGGTGCGCCCCACTCGGTCTCCGGTCCGCCGCGACCGGTCTCGGCTGCTTCGCAACCGGTCTCCGGCCTGCCCAGGCAGCCGATTTACGCCGATCCTGTCTCGGGCGCGCCGATCTCCCCGGGCCTCGGTCCGTCCCTCGACGATCCGCCGCAGCACGATCCGTTCACCGCCCCGGCGCGCCGGATCCAGCCATCCGCACCACCCAAGCGGCAGACCGGTCTGTGGGTCGCGGTCGCCGCGCTGCTCCTGGCTGCCGTCGCTGGTGGCGGCGCCGGCGTCTGGGCCATCTCGGCGAGCGGGTCCGACCCCTCGACGCCAGCTCCCGCCCCGACCGCCACTCCGCCCGCACCGGGGCTCAAGCCGTGGGCGGAGGCCACGCCGCGTAGCGCGGAGGAGCGCACCCTCGCCACCGCGGCGCCGTCGATGGTCTTCCTGGAGGCCGTCCTCACCGGCTTCATCCGCAACCGGCAGGACAACGCACTGCTGCACCCGGAGCCGTTCACCTTCAGCCGTCGGTGCACCGGGGTCGTGGTCAACAACGACGGTCACGTGCTCACCAACGGGCAGTGCGTGCAGCCCGCCCCGGACATCCTGCTCGAACATGCGCTCGGTTCGTTGGCCGACACCCGCGTGGCCGACGGCGAGCTGAAGGCCGCCGAGGTCAGCGGTTTCGTCCGGGCCCGGCTGGCAAGCAGCGTCTTCACCGGACCCGAGGCGGGCACGCCACCGGCGGCCACCCTGTACGGACAGCTGAACGTGGCGAAGGGTGACCTCAAGGACGGCGCGGCGATTCCCGGCACCGTGGTCCGCGCGCTCAGCCTCGACGAGGGCAATCTGGCGCTGGTGAAGCTGGACCAGGCGAACCTGCCCGCCGTGGAGCTGAACACCTCGGCCACCGTGACCGCCGGGACGGCGTTGCACGCGCTCGGCTACGGCACCACCGACACCGACTACCGCTCCGCCGCCTACCAGGTGCTGACCAAGCCGGTGCAGGTGACCGAGCTGGACGTCGAGTCGTCGACCTACCGCATCAACGAGGACATCGGCTCCTCGTCCCGAGGTGGCATCGTGGTCGACGGCGAGGGCCGGGTGGTGGGGATGCTCGACAACGACCTGTTGCAGCCCGACCGGCTGAACCGGCTCGTGGTCCCGGTCTCCCGGATGACCGGACTTCTCGACGCGGCCGGTGTCGCGCACGCGCTCGGCGAGCCTGACCGGATCTACCGCAGCGCCCTGGACGCGTACTTCGGTGACGACGAGGCCGAGGCCGCCGCCCGGTTCGCCGAGGCAGCGGAGGCGGCACCGATGAACGCGTTGGCGCAGGCGTACCGTGAGGCGTCCGTGGCCGCCGGTGGGGAGGTGCCGTCCTCCCGGCCCGGCTGGGCGGTACCGCTGCTGGTAGCGGCCGGAGTCGCACTGGTGGGTGGAATCGTGGTGGTGGTCCTGCTGCGGCGGCGACCGAATGCACGGTGACGCCCGGGGCTAGTCGGTCGACGGCGGACCGAGGATCGGAATCAGCGCGTCGTCGAACAGCGGAGCCAACCGGCGGGCGTAGTCGGGCGTGACGTGGTTGCCGTCGCGTCGCACGATGACCCCGCCGATGAAGATGGGGCAGCGGCCGGAAAGACAGAACCAGTCCGTGGTGGGGATGTACCAGGAACCCTTACCACCCCAGACCCGCTGGTCGGCCTCGGCGTACGTCCGGTACTCCTCGGAGAGCGCCGAGATGCAGTCGCGGGGCGCGGAGAGCCGGGTGATGCAGGTCTTCGGGTCGGGGCCGAGCGGCGGCGGTTGCAGGGCCACCACCCGGCCCGCCGCACCGAGCCACCTCTCCTTGGCCGTGCGGGCGGCCTGCTCCCACTCGGCCAGCGACGGGTTCCCGCCGGTGTCGGCGAACCGCTGCCGGTAGGCGTTGCTGAGGATCACCAGATCGGGCCGGCTGTTCTCGACGACGGTACGTACCGCCCGCCGGTGACCGGGGCACGTCTCGGTGATGCTGGCGGTCGGTGACACCGTGTCCGAGGCGAGGAAGGGGCAGCCGGCGTAGGTCAGGTCCCGCACCTCCCACCCGTCCGGTTCGAGCACCCGCCGCACCAGGGGCAGCCAGGCACTGCCGATCGAGTCTCCGACAACGACCGCCAGCCTGCGGGGGCGTGGCGTGACGGTGCAGTCGTTGCCCTCCGGGACCGAGGGCCGGCAACCCTGGCCGTCCCCCCGTGTGAATCCCAGAGTGTCCAGTTCGCCTGGGGGAGGGGTCAGCACCGGCCAGTCGGCGGCGTCGAGTGCCGCCCCGATCTGCTGTGACAGCTCCCGCTGCGACGCGACCACCGCCACCTCCGGTCCAACCTGCGGCGACGACGAGGTCCGGACCGCTACCGTGCCCACCGTGACCGTCACCGCGGCCAGCGTCACCAGGACGGCGGTGCGGCGGATCCGGGCCACACCGCTGGGTTGTCGGGGCTTGCCCGGAGGCCGTCGTTCCAACCAGGACGATCGACGGACCGGATTCTCCACCAGGTGGTAGGAGAGCACCGAGAACACCGCCGTGCCGACGAGCGTGAGCAGCGCGACGACGTGTCCACCGGTCGGCAGGGCGGCCCCGATCAGGACGAGCAGCGGGAAGTGCCATAGGTACAGCGAGTAGGAGATGTCACCGACGTATCCGACCGCCCGGTTGGTCAGCGGGAACATAAGCCGCTGGCCACCGACGCCACCGGCGATGACCAGGGCCGTCGAGATCACCGCCAGGAAGGCGCCCGGGACGGGGAAGGGCGACTGCGCGGTGATGACGAGCACCGAGACGACCAGGCCGGTCAGGCCGAGCCACTGGTATGCCGGGCGGGCCGGGGCCGGAATCCGGGCCAGCAGCGGTGCCGCCACCGCGAGCAGCGCACCCACCCCGAGTTCCCAGGCACGGGAGAAGGTCGAGAAGTACGCGACGGTCGGGCGGTGACCGACCTCCCACAGGGCGAACGCGATGGAGCCGACGACCACGGCCGCCAGCACCATGCCGACCGCCCACCGGGAGCCGCTACCGTACCTGCCCCGTCGGGCGGCCATGCCGAGCACCGCCACCAGCAGCACCGGCCAGACCAGATAGAACTGCTCCTCGACGGAGAGCGACCAGTAGTGCCGCAACGGCGAGACCGGTCCGTCAATCTGCCAGTAGTCCGTGCCGGTGTACGCGAATCGCCAGTTGGCCGCGAAGAGAGCGGCCCAGAGCGCGTCCCAGGCCGTCGCGCGGACCCGCTCGCCGAAGAACAGCAGCGACGACGCGAGGTACGTGCTCACCAGGACGAGCATCGCCAGCGGCAGGATTCGGCGGACCCGTCGACGGTAGAAGTCCGCGAAGGAGATCCGTCCTCTGCGGTCATGTTCGTCGAGCAACAGGCCGGTGATCAGGAAACCGGAGACGACGAAGAAGACGTCGACGCCGACGAACCCGCCGGCCGGCCACCCGAAGACGTGTTCGAGGATCACCACCACGACCGCGAACGCGCGCAGTCCCTGGATGTCCGGTCGGAAACCCGAACCGGGCGTCGACGGCCGCCGGGCGGCGGCCCGATGAACCGGCGCCGTGAGGGAGCCTGACGACATCGGGTCCTTCCTCACACCAGCGGACCTGCGGCCCGCGACGACTGTGGCGGAGACCGGTCCGGAGCCCGGTCAGTCACGCGCCTCGGTGGGCGTACGACCGACGGACGGCCGGCCGGTCCCGCGGCGGAGCCGGGCCAGCGCTCCCTGCCGGCGGTCGGCCGTCGCGTCGACCGGGACGGGGCCGGTCGATCCTAGCGCGGACTTCGTCAACACCATCAGGACGAAGATCCAGGTGAGTCCGTCGACCGAGAGCGGGTTCCAGACCACCTCGGTGAACGAGTAGATCACGAAGAGTGCCACCGGTGCCTTGGCGGAGAACGCGCGCCCGTCGACGACAGGCGCGCGCAGCAGCGTGGCCAACAACAGGCCCCACAGGGTCAGTGCGACGAAGCCGCCGGAGAAGATGGCGAGCACGTAACCCGAGTGGAAGAAGTGGTGTGGAGCCTCGCCGATGTCCCGCAGGTAGTACCACTTGGAGACGCCCACACCCGTGGCCTCCGCACCGGCGATGTACTCCCGCACGTGGATCCAGATGTTCCCCCGGTTGCTCAGGGTGGTCTTGGAGGCGCTCCAGGTCAGATAGGTGGCCACGGCTGCGGCGCCGACGACCAGCGACACGCAGAGGGCGAAGTGGATCCGCTGGTACGGCCGGTACCACTGGAGCACCCACGCGCCGAGCACCCAGACGCCGACGGCGGCCAGTGCCAGGTAGCTCGTCCGGGACCCGGTCGCCACGATGACCAGCAGGCAGAACGCCACCACCGCCCACCGCTCGGCCCGGCGCAACGCGCAGACGGCGGCGACCAGCGTGAACGAGGTGATCAGAGCGATGTAGTTCTCGGAGTCGTAGAAACTCTTGAACAGTCCGCCCGCCAGTGAGCACTTCTCCAACTGCCCATCGGTGCAGGCCCGCCATGCCTGTCCGTAGACGGCCGTCGGGATGGTGAGCAGAGCCAGGACGGCCAGCCCGGTGTAGGCCATCGCGCCCAGGCTCACCGGGGCCCCCGTCGCCAGCAACCAGGCCGCCACCAACAGCAGACCGGCGGCGGCATACGCCGGCAGTCGTGACCCGTACACGCCGTCCCCGGTGAGGACGTCGACGGCGACGCACCAGACGAGCACGGCCCCGGCCAACCCCAGGCAGATCCGTCGCCAGATCTCGGGCAGGCCGGCCAGCCGTCCGCGGCGTGCCACGAGCAGCCAGACGACCAGGGCGAACACCAGGACGCCGATGAGCGCCGACGAGTGGTCCCCGGCCAGTACGGGCGCGGCGTTCGCGAGCACCGCGAATCCGATGAGCGCGACGGCGGTCGACGCACCGCCGAAGCTGGCAGCGACCGCCTTACGCGCGTACACCAGCCAGCCGGCCACCGCGAGACCGGTGGCGCTCAGCAGGACACCGAAGAGTGTGGTCACCTCAGACCCTTTCCATGGAACGTGGCGCGGGGGGCGTGCCCGCCGGGTCGCGGCGGACGGCGACGGCGAGACATCCCCAGAGCAGTACGGCGAGCAGCGCGTCGCAGGCCAGACTGGAGTAGACGGCACCCTGCCAGCCGTACGCCGGAATGAGCCACAGGTTGAGCAGGACGTTCAGCACACCGACGCCGATCTGGCAGACCGTCCGTCGCCCCTGCATCCGGGCTCCGGACAAGGCATCTGCGGCAAGGTAGTGCAGAGACTTCAGCACGAGCAGCGCGCTCAGGCCCTGGAGCGCCGGCACGGCTGCCTCGAAGTCGGCACCGAACACCAGCGGCATCATCCACGAGAAGGCGACCAGCAGCAGGCTCACCGGCACGCTGAAGGCCAGGAATCGCGGCAACAGGCCCCGGGCCATCCGCAGGGCCGCCCTAGGGCCGTTGCGGCCCGCCTCGAAGAACCGGGGATAGGCGATCGCGCTCATCGACCGGGCCGGTGTGTACGCCAGGTCGACCACCCGGTAGGCCGCGGCGTAGATGGCGGCGCTCTCGGGGGTGCCCAGACGCGAGAGCATGACCTTGTCGACGTCGTTGTAGACCGACTGGGCCGACAGCCCGACGGCGAAGAGCATCCCGGTCCGAGCCTGTCCGAGGGAGCCCCGGACGCTGATCGCGTGCCGGCCTCCGCCGCGCAGCCCGCCCAGGATCACCGGCAGGCACACGACGACGGACAGCACCACGGACGTCACCGCCCACCCGTGCAACGTGATCGGTCCCGCCGCGACGGACAGCACCACGGCGCCGGCCAGCCGACAGACGTGCAGCAGGGCCGGGATCAGCGCGGCGAGCAGGATCCGACCGCGTACCTGGATCGACGCCGCCACGGCCTCGATGAGCCGCCACGCGACCAGGTCGGCGAAGGCCAGACAGAGCAGGTCCACCACTCCGACGTCGGCGCCCCAGATGACCAGCCCTGCGGCGGCGACCAGGACGGTTGCCGCGCAGCCGAAGACGGTGGACAGGAACAACCCACGCACGAGGTGGCGGGCCCACTCGCCCGGCGCGTCCGCGTAGTTCTGCATGATCAGGCTCGGCGCGCCGGCGGACGCGAAGGGCGAGACCACCGCGACCAGCGCGGTGACACCGACGAAGAGACCGTACGTGCTGATCGGCATCTCCCGCGCCAGCAGCACGAAGAGAGCTCCCTGGGCGAGGGTGCGCAGCAGGGTACCGGTGAAGAAGGTGCCGGACTTGCGCAGGAAACCGTCGCCTCGACCGGCGCGGAACGGCCTGCGTCGACCGGGTCGTGGACGACCATCGTCCGCGACGTCACCGGGCGCCGCCGTCACGTCAACGCCTCCACCCACCGGCCCCCGACCGTCGCCGGGTCCAACTCGGTGCACCGGGCGTGCCACGCCCTCTCGAAGTCCGTGACGCCGGGGC
Source organism: Verrucosispora sp. NA02020 (assembly GCF_013364215.1). Taxonomy (NCBI): domain Bacteria; kingdom Bacillati; phylum Actinomycetota; class Actinomycetes; order Micromonosporales; family Micromonosporaceae; genus Micromonospora; species Verrucosispora sp. NA02020. The sequence goes on from NZ_CP054923.1 coordinate 1,606,147, forward strand.
GGCCGTCCCCGGCCAGCCGCACGATCGCGGCGGCGAGTGCCTCGGCCGAGGTGTCCGCCGCCAGCGTGCCCGGGACGAAGGTCGGGATCATCTCGTCCAGAGCGGGCACCGGCAGCGCGGCGACCGGCAACCCCGCCTCGGCGGCCTCCACGATGCTGAAGCCGAACGTCTCGGCACGGGACGGATGCACCAGCATGTCCGCCTCGGTCAGGAGACGGGCCACCGTCGGCACCCGGCCGAGGAAGGTCGTACGGTCCTGCAACCCGAGCCGGCGCGCCGTGTCGTGCAGCAGTTCACGCTCCTCCCCGTCCCCGGCGAGCGTCAGCTGGTAGTTCGTGGGCAGCAGGGCCAGCGCTTCGAGCGCGCAGGAGTGGTTCTTGTACGGCCGGAAGGCGGCCGTGGTGAGCAGGCGGATCCGCGCCCGGTCCGGCACCTCGCGTGGCGCGACGAACGGCTTGGCCGGCATCGGGTTGAGGATCGTCACCACCCGCTGCTCGGGAGCGAGTCGCCGGACGGTCCGCGCGACACCGTCGGAGACGGCGACGACGAGTCGAGGCCGCAGCGCGCGGGCCCGGGCTGCCCGGGCGAGCATCCGGACCCGGCCGTCGATGCGCAGCCGCTCCGGCAGCAGCGAGTGTTCCCAGGCGACGTACTCGCGACCGGTGCCGGTCAAGGCGGCACCGACCGGGACACTGCCCCAGAGTCCGCTCGCCACGATCTGCGTGTTCGCCGGAAGACGTGGCAACCGGCGTCGTAACGGTGGGACCGCCTCCATCAGGCGGGTGATCCGGGTGCCGAGACCGAGCGTGTCGATCGCCAGGTCGCCCAGGGAGGCCGGGACGGGCCCCGACACCACGGTCGCCGACACCTCGACGCCCTGGTCGTGAAGTCCTCGCATCAGCAGCGCGGCGGCGAGTTCCATGCCGTACAGCGGTTCCAGTTGGGGGAGCACGAAGTGCAGACGCATCACTGCTGCCCACCAGTGGGGACGCCGCCGGTGGTCCGGGACTTGCGCATCGCCACCCGTTCGAGCGCGGAGCGCGGCACGAGGCCGAGTGCCGCGAGAACGGCGTTGCTCGCCGACGGAACGGAGTTGCGTCGGATCGCCCGCACCATCTCGCGTACGCCCTCGCGGTCACGGGCCTGGAGCGCGTACCGCAGGGTCTGTGCGGTGACGAAGTCGGCGAAGGTCGCTGGTGCCCAGACGCCCTCCCAGCGTTGGGCCCAGGCCCATGAGGTACGCCAGTCGGCGCCCGCCGAGATCGAGCCGGGGCTGCCCACGGTGTAGACAGCGGTCGCCTCCTCGATCTGCACGATCTTCGCACCCGGCAGTCGGGCCGCCCGGACGAGCCAGTCCCAGTCCTGGTGGCGGGGCAGCGACTCGTCCCACGGGCATTTCGTGGCCACCGTGATGGTGGTCAGCAGCGTCGAGGTGGGCAGCGACTGGCGTGCGACCCCGAGCTGCCGTCGACGGAACAGGTAGTCCTCCGGTCGCTGGCCGTCGGCGATCAGCGTGCCCGGCACGGCGGAGGGAAGCGGATCGGCGCCCGCCTTGCGCTGCAGCGTCCGCGACGACACCACCGGCAACCAGCCCTCGCCGGCCAGCCGTTCCAGGACGGGCAGTTGGGCGGCGAGCTTGCCGGGCAACCACGCGTCGTCGTCGTCGAGGAACGCCACATGGCTACCTGGCGCGGCATGCCGTACGCCGAGATTGCGGGCGTGTGAGCCGCGTCGTCCGCCGCCGGTGCAGACGATCTCGTCGATCTGGCCGCGCAACTCGGACACGCTGGTCGGTACCTCGGCGAGATCGCATACGACGACCACGTGCACCGAGACACCGCGCTGCGCGCGGGCGGTGGCGACCGCCTCGGCGAGGCTGGGCCTGCCCGTCGTCGGGATGACTACCGAAACGTCCGGCATCGGGATTTCTCCAAGCGGTTCGGCTGCACGCGGTGAGGGCGTCGCCGGTGGGTTCAGGGGCACGTCGGTGAGGGCGTCGCCGGTCGCGAGCGGGCGATCAGGTCGCCGGTCCGGTCCGGACGACGGCACGGACTATGGCAGATCGGTCAGCGACCACCACCGCGGAACACCTCTGCCACCGTCCGCAGGAGCACCTTGGTGTCCAGCCACAGTGACCAGTTCTCGATGTAGTAGTTGTCGAAGCGGGCGCGATCGGAGATCGGCGTGTCACCTCGCAGGCCGCTGACCTGGGCGAGGCCGGTGAGTCCCACCGGCACCCGGTGACGCATGGCATAGCTGGGATATTCGGCGGAGAACTTCTCCACGAAGTACGGGCGCTCGGGGCGCGGCCCGACCACACTCATGTCGCCCTTGAGGATGTTCCAGAGCTGAGGCAGTTCGTCCAGGGACGTACGCCGGAGGAAACGTCCGATCGGGGAGACCCGCCGGTCGTGGGCGATCGACCAGTTGGTCTGTGACTCCTGCTCGTCGAGTGGCCGCATGGTGCGGAACTTGATGATGTCGAAAGGCTGACCGTGTCGACCGATGCGCTCCTGCCGGAAGAAGACGCCACGCCCTCCGTCGACGAAGGCGAGCGAGGCACAGAGCAGCAGGAGCGGGCTGAGCAACAGCAGGGCCGAGCCGGCGAAGAGCGCGTCGGAGGCGCGCTTGAGTGCCCAGTGCGGCCCGGACAGGATGGTGTCGCTCACCTTGACGATCGGGATGGCGCCGATGTGGTCGCCGTGGGACCGGGAGCCCCAGAGCCGGGGGGCCGCCCACAGGTCGCAGGTGGCGACCGGGGGCTGCCGGAGGATCTCCATCAGCACCAGCTCGGGACAGTCCGGATCAGCGATGATCAAAACGTCGCACTCGGTCAGCCGTACCAGATGCCCGAGCTGGTCGAGCGTGCCGATGACGGGCACCGTGGACGAGGTCGCCGGTGACGGGCTGTCGACGTGCCCGACGAACCGCAGCCCGTAGCGGGGGTAGCGACGCAGCAACCGGGCCAGTTCCACGGCGGTGGGTCCACTGCCGATGATGATGGCGTTGTGCTCGACCCAGCGGCGACGGCGGGCCAGGGTGGCGATCTCCCGGGTGAGCAGCCGACCGGCCAGCACCAGGACGGCGGCGATGGCCATGCCGCGAATGAAGCCGACGAGGTACTGCGGGGAGTCGTGGCGCAGCGCCGCGAGGATCACGACGATCGCCGAGGAGGCCAGCAGCCGGCCGCAGAGGCTCGGCAACTCGTCGAGGATGCTCACGTGGCGGCGGGCGCGGTAGAGCCCTCCGGCGGCGAAGACGGCCACCGTCAGGGCGGTCATGACGAGGGTGCCACGCCAGTACTGCGGGGCGACGGCGAGCGGCGACAGCAGTGCGGCGACGTCGACCGGGGCGGTCAACATCCAGGCACGCAGACCACGGGTACGGGCCGAAGCGCGGGAACCGGCGTACGGCAGCACGGTGGTCACGTCGAGACCGGGCCGCGGGCCGGTTTCCGTTGCCGCCGATGCGGGCGGGGCCTCGGCGGCTTCGGTCACCTGCGGGTCGTGGCTCTCGTGCTCCGGCTCCGGAGGCTGCTGGTCCAGGATCGACATTCCCGCGTCGTCGGGCACGTCCGTGGCCGGACAGCCCACGACAGGTTGCCTCGACATGTCCAGTTCCTCTCCCCCGCGGAGTGAACGCCGTTGGCGTCGGAGCCACCGGAGCGAACGCAGGATACGGCGGCCCTGGTGACAGCCGCCAGACCCGGTGGGTCAATAGATGAGCTACTTTCCGCCTACCACCGGGGTCACGGGGTGGCCTCCCGACAGCGGCCCCTGTCGAGACACCGTGAACCTTCGTCCACCGTGCACCGTACGGTTGGGCACTCGTGGCGTTCGTTATCGTCACGATTGACGAGGCTGGTGAAAGGAAAGTCGTGTCCGCGCACACCCAGTTCCTCAAGACGGTGGGACCGGTACCGGCCCCGCGCTTCGACCCCGATCTCGGGGTGATCACACCTCCGTCCAACGGCATGCCCCGGTCGGTCTTCGGTCGTCCGGTCGCGCCCCGGGCGAAGTGGCGACGGCGGTACATGGCCTGGCTGATCGCGCTCGACTTCCTCGCCGCGTGGGCCGCCAGCCAGACGGTCGTCACGGTGTTCGAGGAGGCGGACGCCGGCTTCTGGGACGAGCGGCTGCTCGGTGTCAGCACCTTCGAGTTGGTGGCCAACCTGATCGTGCCGTTGATGTGGTTGACCATCCTCGCCGGTGCCGGCGCGTACGACCGGCGGGCGCTCGGACGGGGCACCGAGGAACTCAAGCGGGTGGTCCGGGCCAACGTGGCGATGGCCGCCGCCGTCTCCTTCCTGGCCCTGGGCTTCAAGAAGGACCTGTCCCGGGCCACCGTCGCCGCGATCATCATCGGCCTGCTGGTGTACACCGTCTTCGTCCGGTTCGTGGCCCGGGTGGTGCTCCGCCGGATCCGTCGCAGCAGCCAGCGGGCCTCGCAGAAGGTGCTGCTGGTGGGGCGCCTCTCGGACGCCCTGGCGGTGCACGAGGTGGTGACCCGCAACGCGGGTGCCGGTCTGCGTCCGGTCGCCATCCACCTGCCCCGGTTCCCTCGGGCGGGTGAGCGGGTGGAGGCGCCGGTGCCGGTCTATGTCGGCTGGGATCTGGTGCCGCTGGTCCAGCAGTTGGGGGCCGACACCATCGCGGTCTGCGGTCCGGCCAGCCTCGAGTCGTACGAGTTGCGCAAGCTGGCCTGGCAGTTGGAGGGCACCGGCCTCGACCTGGTCGTGGTGCCGCAGGTGACCGACATCACCGGGCCACGGATCCACGTCCGCCCGATCGAGGGCCTGCCGCTGTTGAACGTCGAGGAACCGACGATCTCCGGCCTGTCCCTGCTGGCCAAGAGTGTGATGGACCGGCTCTCGGCGCTCGCCGGGCTGATCGTGCTGAGTCCGCTGCTGCTCGGTATCGCGGTGGCGATCAAGGTGACCGATCCCGGTCCGGTGATGTTCCGGCAGAGCCGGATCGGTCACCAGGGCAAGGCGTTCAAGGTGTGGAAGTTCCGCACCATGTACACCGACGCCGAGCAGCGGTTGGAGGCCCTGCGGGCGCACAACGAGAGCGACGGCCTGCTCTTCAAGATGAAGAACGATCCGCGGGTCACGCCGATCGGTCGGCATCTGCGTGCCCTGTCGCTCGACGAACTACCCCAGTTGATCAACGTGTTGGCGGGGCAGATGTCCCTGGTCGGCCCGCGCCCGTTGCCGACCGAGGACGACGACTATCGCGGCGACGTCCGGCGTCGACTGCTGGTCCGTCCGGGCATCACCGGCCTCTGGCAGATCTCCGGCCGATCCGACCTGACCTGGGAGGACGCCGTCCGGCTGGACCTGCACTACGTCGACAACTGGTCGCTCGTCTACGACCTCGGCATCCTCTGGCGCACGGTGCGGGTGGTGCTGGCCCGGCGCGGCGCCTACTGAGATCGGGCAGTGGTGGTGCGGCGCCCCGACCGGAGCGCCGCACCACCACCGGTCACTTCTTCTCGGCCCCGGCGATGATGTCCTGGACGGCGTCGCGGCGGACGGCCGCATAGAACGTGTCGACCCGCTCGTCGTCGGCGAAGACCACGCTCTCCGAGCCGACCCGTCCGGTGCCCCTGGTCGGGCTGGTCACGAACGTCAGACTCCGGCCGCGCAGGTTGCGGTTCTCGGTGGCCATGTCGAACAGGGAGAGATCCCTGTCCATCGAGAGCGAGCCGGAGGTGGCCTGGAGGAAGGAGTTCAGCCGCGCCGGGTTGGTGAGCAACCCGCCCGAGGTCGCCTTGTCCAGGATCGCCTTGATCACTTGCTGCTGGTGCCGGATGCGGGAGAAGTCGCCGTCGGCGAACTGCTTGCGCTGGCGGGAGTAGTCGAGAGCCGCCTCGCCGTCCATCTTCTGCGGACCGGCCTGGAACGTGCGGAACGGTGGATGGATCGAGGTGAACTGCTTCTCCGAGTTCACCTCGATGCCGCCGAGCGCGTCGATGATCTCCGTGAAACCGGCGAAGTCGACCATCACCACGTGGTCGATGCGGACCTTGGTGAACTGTTCCACGGTCTGCACCATGAGCGGCACCCCACCCCACGCGTACGCGGCATTGATCTTCGCGTCGCGACCGCCGCGTCCCTCCGCGGAGCGTGGCACGGCGACCCAGGTGTCGCGGGGGATGGAGATGAGCTGGGCGCTGGAGCGGTCCTTCGGCAGGTGGGCCAGGATGATGGTGTCCGTGCGAGAACCGCCGGTGCTCTCCGGATCGCGCGAGTCGCTGCCGAGCACCAGAATGTTGAGCGCGTCGGTGGCGACCACCTCGGGCCGGGTCTCCGCCGGTACGCCGTCGAAGGCGTCGACCCGCTCGATGTCCGACTCGACCGACTTCAGATAGAAGCCTGCGGCCACCATGCCCCCGGCACCGACCAGCACCAGCACCAGCACGCTGATCAGGGTGATCCGCAGCCATCGGCGACGCGGTCTGCCGGCGGTCGTCGGCTCCGGCCCGTCGGTGCCTCCCGCAGGCGGGTTCTCCGCCGGGGAGACGGTCCCGGCCTGCTCTCCACTCGACATGGCGGAGATGCTACTGATTTCACGTTCTCGGGGAATCCCCGGCCGGTGCCGAATTTCGCCTGGCCGTCCCGTCGTGTCCCCCACACGTTCCCGTCAGTCTGATACAACCCAGCCGTGGACGCCGTCAAGCTGCGTCGGGCCATCGCCCGTACCCGCCTCGCACCCGTTGCCGCCTTCCCGAAACGACTGGTCGCGGTCGCCCGTCATGACGCCCGGGTGCTCCGTACCTCGGTCCGCTGGTTGGTGGCCTCCCGGGAGCACCACAACTACACGTACGAGCTGACCAAGCTCAGCCGCAGCCACCTCGCCTGGTTCGTCAGCGTGGTCTGCGACCTGCCGGTGCGGCAGGTGCGCGGTTACCTGAAGGAGATCGAGTCGGACGACGCGCTGCGGCAGCACATCTCCTCGGCCACCGCCGGTGCGGCCCGTCGCGGGCTGGCCGACACGCAGGTCCGGTACGCCCGCCGGATCGGCTGGTACGCGATCGTCCGTGCCCGCAAGCCGACGCACATCGTGGAGACCGGCGTGGACAAGGGGCTGGGCAGTTGCGTACTCGCCGCCGCTCTGCTGCGCAACGCCGCCGAGGGCCACCCCGGCCGGGTCAGCTCGATCGACATCAACCCGGAGGCCGGCTACCTGGCCCGGGTCGCGCCCTGGTCGGAGGTGATCGACCTGGTCGTCGGCGACTCCGTCGAGTCGATCGGCGCCCTGGACCGGCCGGTCGACCTGTTCCTGCACGACAGCGACCACCGCCGCGCCTACGAGAAGCGCGAGTTCGACGCCGTCGAGTCGAAGCTGGCACCGGAGGCGATGCTGCTCACCGACAACGTCACGCACACCACCGTGCTGGCCGACCACGCCGAGCGGACCGGCCGTCGGTTCCTCGCCTACCGGGAGACGCCGGTCGACCACTGGTACCCCGGCGACGGCATCGGGGTGGCATGGTGACCGGGTGCGGTTGACCGAGATCAACACCTATCCGATCAAGGGCTGTCGGGGGATCGGCCACGCCGAGGTCGGGGTGGCGCCGTGGGGCCTCGACGGCGACCGGCGCTGGATGGTCGTGGACGCCGAGGGCGTCGGCGTCACCCAGCGCGAGGACACCTCGCTGGTCCGGGTGCACGCCCGGCCCGGACCCGACGGGCTGCTGCTGCGCGCCGAGGGGCAGCCCGACCTGTCGGTGCCCGAGCCGGTCGGCGTCGACCCGGTGCCGGTGCGCACCTTCCGCCGTCGGGTGCTGCGGGTCGACGCGCTTCCCGCCGGCCCGGCCGCCGACGCGTGGTGCAGCGCGGTGCTGGACCGGCCGGTCCGGCTGGTCTGGCTGGCCGAGCCGACCCGGCACATCGAACCGGGCCGCAAGAAGCACGACCCGGGCGACCGGGTCAGCTTCGCCGACGCGTACCCGGTGCTGCTGACCAGCACCACGTCGCTGGCCGCGCTCGGCGACTGGCTGACCGAGGCGGGCGCGGAACCGGTGCCGATGACCCGGTTCCGTCCCAACCTGGTCGTCGACGGCGCACCCGCCTGGGCGGAGGACGGCTGGGAGGGGAGGCCGCTGCGGATCGGCGGTGTCGCGTTCCGCGCCGCCGGCCCGTCGGCCCGCTGCCTGGTCACCACCACCGACCAGGAGACCGGGGTACGCGGCCGGGAACCGTTGCGCACCCTCGCCCGGCACCGCAACATCGGCCGCCAGTTGCTGTTCGGGCTGAACGTCGTACCGGTGGAGTCCGGCCGGCTCACCGTCGGTGACCAGGTGGAACCGGCCGGTTGAGGCGTGTCGACCGGCCCCGCTGATCTTCGTCTTAGCTTTCGCTTAGGTGGCTTGTCCGATCCGGTGGCCGTCCGGCAACATCGGTCCGCGTGACCGACGGAACCGACGGCCCCGCCGACCGAGCCCGCACCCGGCGTCCGAAGCTGGGCCGTTGGCTGGCCGGTGGGGCCGTGGCGACACTCGCCACCGTTCTCGGCCTGACCCTCGCCCTGCGCTCGGGTGCCGCACCCGCCTGCGCCGCACCGCCCCGCGCCGCCGCCCCGGTCGCCGCCGCCCCGGTCGCCGCCGCGCTGCTCGCCCCGCCCGCCGCCGGCACCCTCAACAAGGGGAAGTCGACCTTCTACGACTCCAAGGGCGAGGGCGGCAACTGCTCCTACCCGTCCGCCCCCGCCGACCGTCTCTACGTCGCCCTCGGCCCCAGCGAGTACGCCGGCGGCGCGGGCTGCGGCGGCTACCTCGACGTGACCGGGCCCAAGGGCAAGGTCCGTGTCATGATCATGGACCAGTGCCCGGAGTGCGCGCCCGGCCACATCGACCTGTCCCGGGAGGCGTTCGCCCGGATCGCCGACCCGGTGCAGGGCATCGTGAACGTCAGCTACCGCCTGGTGGTCGACCCGCCGTTGGCCGGCCCGCTCAGCTTCCGGATCAAGGAAGGCGCGTCGCAGTACTGGTTCGCCGTGCTGGTCGCCGGACACGGCAACCCGCTGCGCGCGGTCGAGGTGCGTCAGGGCAGCTCGGGCGGCTGGCGCACGGCCACTCGGGAGAGCTACAACTACTGGCTGATCGACTCCGGTGCCGGTCCCGGGCCGTACCAGATCCGGGTGACCGACACGCGCGAACACCGGGTGACCGCCACCGGCATCCGGATGGCTCCCGGCCAGGTCCAGCGCTCCACCGTCCGGATGTACGGCGGCACGAGCGGCGGTACGACCACCACCTCCCGGTCACCGTCGGCCAGTCCGAAACCGCGCGCCAGCGCCACCGGAAGCCCGACCCCGTCCGTCTCGACCACCCCGTCGGCCGAGACGGCGACCCCGGCCGCACCGACCAGCGACCCGGCCGACCTGCCGCCCGTTCCGGTGGCCGCCACGTCGCCCGGCTGCGGTTCCTGACGACCCGCTCGCCGGCAGCGCTAGCCGGTCGGGTCGGGCGTCAACCCGAGCCACATCAGGATCTCGTCGCGGTCGTCGCCGGGGCCGACCCGCAGCGCTGCGGGCCAGCGGCCCACCTCGCGGTAGCCGAGTCGCCGATAGAACCGGTCCAGTCCCAGCCCGTCCCGCACCGTCACGTGCAGGGCCGCCAGCCCCAGGACCCGGCCCACCCGCTCGGCCTCGCGCATCAGCGCCTCGCCGAGCCCACGCCCCTGCGTGTCCGGGTGCACCATCACGCGGGTGAGCACCCGCAGGTGCGTCTTCAGGTGGAACCGGGGGTCGGTGAAGATGGCCATCGCGACCAGCCGGTCACCGTCGTACCCCACCAGCAGGCGGTCCGGCCCGTCCGCGATCCCGGCCAGCGTCGGGTCGGCGATGGTGCGGACATGGTCGGCGGTGACCGGGGCGACGAAGCCGACCGCCCCGCCCGCGTTGGTGACGTCGACCCAGAGCGCGACGATCCGGGTACGCAGATCGGGGGTCAGCTCGGGATCCAGGACGAAGCGCAGACTCACGGTGCCCATCGTCATCGAACCGCACCCCGATCACCTGCGATCGTGACCAAGGCGACGGATCGGTCGGTGCGGGAGGGGGGATTCGAACCCCCACGTCCTTTCGGACACAGGTTCCTAAGACCTGCGCGGCTGCCCTTACGCCACTCCCGCCAGCGAGACAGAGTCTAGAGCGTCGCGCCGGGACCGTGTCGAGTCGGCGCAGCGTCAGTCCAGGCCGAGATCGCGGCGGAGCTTGGCGACGTGGCCGGTGGCCTTGACGTTGTAGAGCGCCCGCTCGATCTTGCCGTTCTCGTCGATGACGAACGTCGAGCGGATCACCCCGGTCACCGTACGGCCGTAGGACTGCTTCTCGCCGTACGCCCCGTACGCGGTCAGCACCGACTTGTCGGTGTCGGCGACCAGCGGGAAGGTGATCGCGTCGCGCTCGCGGAACGTGGCCAGCTTCTCCGGCTTGTCCGGCGAGATGCCGATCACCTCGTAGCCGGCGGCCTGGAGCGAGGCGAGCGAGTCACGGAAATCGCAGGCCTGCTTGGTGCAGCCGGGGGTCATCGCGGTCGGGTAGGCGTACAGGATGACCTTGCGGCCGCGCAGGTCGGCCAGGGTGAGCTGCCCTCCGGTGTCGGTGGGGAGGGTGAACTCGGGTGCCGCGTCACCGGCGGCGAGACGAGCGGGTGCGGTCATGGCACGACCCTACCGCCGTGCCGTGCCGACCCGGTCGGCACGCCGCACCCGTGATCACCCTCTTGCCAGGTATTGGCAACAGCCTATGTCGGGAAATACGCTCACCTCTGCCGGCGAGCGTGGGCCCGCCGTCACGTGGGAGGTCACGTGGAAACCCTGGCCATGCACATCTCCAACGGAATCATCAACGGCCCGGTGGCGGCGGCCTTCGGGGTGCTGGCGCTGGCGGCGATGGCGTTCTGCGTCCGGCGCGGACGACAGGACCTGGACGACCGCCTCGCGCCGATGGCCGGTCTGGTCGCCGCGTTCATCTTCGCCGTGCAGATGCTCAACTTCCCGATCTTCATCGGGGGAGTCAGCGGCCACCTGCTCGGCGGTGCGCTCGCCGCCATGCTGGTCGGTCCCTGGGTCGGCGCGCTCTGCGTGGCGGTGGTGCTGGCGGTGCAGGCACTGGTCTTCGGTGACGGCGGCGTGGCGATGCTCGGGCTCAACGTCACCAACATGGCGGTCGTCGGCATCGCGGTGGCGTACCTGACGATCGCGCTCCTGCTGCGGGTGCTGCCGCGTACGCCGACCGGGCTGGCGGTGGCGGCCTTCGTCGCCTCGGTGGTCAGTGTGCTGGTCGCGGCGATGGGCTTCGTGCTGCAGTACCAGCTCGGCGGCACCACCGACCTCGGCGGCAACCTGGCCGGTCTGGCCGGCACGATGGCCGTCTCCCACCTGCTCATCGGCGTCGGCGAGGGGCTGATCACGGCGACCACCGTGGTCACCGTGGCGAAGGTCCGACCCGACCTGGTGTACGCGCTGCGGGCACTGTCGCCGACCGCGTCGAGGTCCGTCCCGGCTACCGGAGGTGTCCGATGAGTACTCGGTCCCGGTCCTTCCTCGTCGGCGGTCTGCTCGTCGCGCTGCTGCTGGCCGGGCTGGTCAGCAACGTCGCCTCGGCCCACCCCGACGGGCTGGACTCGTCGCTGCGGGAGGGCTGCGTCTTCGACGCCGACGACGAGATCGTCGGCGGGGACTGCCCGGCGCGGCAGGAGAAGGAGCACGAGATCGGCGGGCCGCTGGCCGACTACGGCATCGCCGGGCTGGACAACGACGTCGTCTCCACCGGTCTGGCCGGCGTGCTGGGCGTACTGCTCACCTTCGCCGTGGCCGGCGGCGCGTTCTGGCTGGTCCGCCGTCGTGGCCCGGGGCCGGACGGCGAGGCGGACCGGAACGGCGTCACCGCGTCGGGCCGGGGGTAGCGGCGGGGATGGCTGCCGCGCACGTGCTGTACCGGGAGTCCGACTCACCGGTGCACCGGCTGCCGCCGGAGGTCAAGATCGCGGCGATGGTGGCGTTCACCGTCGCGGTCGTCGCGACGCCCCGCGTGGCGCTCTGGGCCTTCGGCGTGTACGCCCTGCTGGTCGCCGCCGTCGCCGCGCTGGCCCGGGTGCCCGCCGGTTGGCTGCTCCTGCGCTCGACGATCGAGCTGCCGTTCGTGCTGTTCGCGGTCGCGCTGCCGTTCCTCGGCACCGGGGAGCGGGTCGACGTGCTCGGGCTGGCGTTGTCGGTCGACGGGTTGTACGGCGCGGGGAACATCCTCGCCAAGGGCACCCTGGGCGTGTGGGCGTCGCTGCTGCTGGCCGCGACCACCACCACGCGGGATCTGATCGTCGGGCTGGACCGGCTGCGCTGCCCGCAGATCCTCACCCAGATCGCCACCTTCATGCTGCGCTACCTGGACGTGCTGGTGGGCGAGGCCCGCCGGATGCGGATCGCCCGGATCTCCCGGGGCGACGATCCGCGTTTCCTCTGGCAGGTGCGGGGGTTCGCGGTCGGGGTCGGTGCCTTGTTCCTGCGCGCCTTCGAGCGGGGGGAGCGGGTGTACCTGGCGATGCGTTCGCGCGGGTACACCGGCCGGATGCCGGTGGTGTGGTCGGGTCCGGGTGCGGCGACGACCGGTCAGTGGCTGCTCGCGGCCACCGTCCCGGTGCTGGCGGGCACCGTGGCGGCCACCGCCGCCGTGCTGACGTGACCGCCGGTGGGTCGCCGCCCAGCCTGCACGTGCACGGCGTCCGGTACGCCTACCCGGACGGGCACGTCGCGTTGCGCGGTGTCGACCTGACGGTGGCCCGGGGTGAACGGGTGGCCCTGCTCGGCCCGAACGGTGCCGGCAAGACCACGCTGGTGCTGCACCTCAACGGGATCCTGGTGCCCACCGAGGGCGGCGTCACCGTGGGCGGTCTGGCGGTCGGTCCGGACCGGGCCACGCTGGCGGAGATCCGCCGCCGGGTCGGCATCGTCTTCCAGGACCCGGACGACCAGCTCTTCCTGCCCACCGTGGCCGAGGACGTGGCCTTCGGACCGGCCAACCTCGGGCTGCGCGGCGCGGAACTCACCGCCCGGGTGGACGAGGCGCTGGCCGCCGTCGGCATGTCGGAGCACCGGGAGCGGACCCCGCACCACCTCTCGTTCGGTCAGCGCCGCCGGGTGGCGGTGGCCACCGTGCTGGCCATGCGTCCGGAGGTCCTGGTGTTGGACGAGCCCTCGTCCAACCTGGACCCGGCGGCCCGGCGGGAGCTGGCCGTCATCCTGCGGTCCCTGCCGGTGACGCTGCTGATGGTCACCCACGACCTGCCGTACGCCTACGAACTCTGCGACCGCTCGGTGATCCTGGACGCCGGCCGGATCGTCGCCGACGCTCCGACCCCGGCGCTCCTGGCCGACGCGGAGCTGCTGGCGCGGCACCGGCTCGAACTGCCCTATCCGTTCCGCCCCGTCCCGCACCCGGTCAGCGAGTGACCGGTTCGGCCGGCTCGGTCGGTGTGGCGGGCTCGGTCGGCCCGGTCGGTGTGGCGGCCCGGCCGGTGGCGTGCAGGCGCAGCACCGCGGCGGCGAGTGCTCCGGCCCCGGCGACGAGGACCACCACGATCAGCATCCGGGTGGCGGTGGCCGACCAGGGCGCCGGTGGGACGGCCCGGGACAGCACGGCGGCGTTGGCGATCCCGGCGAAGAGGGCCAGGCAGGCCCCGGCCAGCGCCAGCACGAAGTCCACGCTGTCGCGCCGGGTCACCGCCACGCCACCGGCGACGATCGCGCCGAGCCCGGTCACCAGCGTCCAGGCCGGGCCGGAGAGCAGCCCGGCCAGCACGGCGCCGACTCCTTCGGCCCCGGCGTCGAGCACCCGTCCCACGGCGAGCACGACCGCCGCCACCCCGCCGACCGCCAGCAGCGCACCGAGGCCGGTCCGCGCCCGACCGCCGGGGGAGGAGGCGGCCGGCAGCAGCCCGGCCGCGCCCACCGCGAGCGCGCCGAGCGTGATCGCCACCCACCAGGGGTACGCGTCCGGCGGCGGCACCCAGTCCAGGGTGCCCCGGATCTCGGTGCGCCCGTCCGCGTCGCGCAGCGGTACGGCCCAGTCGCGTACCCGGTGCTCGCGGTCGGGTGCGGCGCGGACCTGGGCGGGCGGACCCGCCTCGCGCCACAGCGCGCGCTGGTCGTGCCAGCGGGCGGTGGTGCCGGTGTCGACGCGTCGCCACTGCGGTGCGGCGGCCGGATCGACCTCGTCCGGCAGCGGGGTGTCGGCGAGGATGGTGCGGTTCAGGTACGTCGCCGGGGAGCGGGTGTTCTCGAAGACGCCGTCCGGCCCGACCCGCAGGTAGGGCTCGCCCGAGTAACCGATCACCTCGACCGGCCGGTCACCGGTGTTGGTCAGTTCCAGTCTGGCGCCCGCCTCGACCACCCGGACCCGCAGGTCCGGTCGGGCCGCGACCGCGCCGACCGCCACCCGGTAGTCGGTGCCGTCGGGCGCGTCCGCGCCGTGTGCGGCGGCCGGGGCGGCGGTCACCAGCAGCGCGGCGACCACGGCGGTGAGCAGCAGCCCGACGCGGGCCGCCAGGGGCGACAGCCCGACGCGGGCCGCCAGGGCACGGATCACTTTCCGGCCGCCTCCACCGCGGCGGTGATGTTCTCCGGCGTCCACTGCTGCACCGGCTCGCCGTCGACCAGCACGGTCGGGGTGCCGGTGACGTCGGCGCGGTTGGCCTCCTCGGTGACGTGCGCGGTCCACGACGTGTACCTGCCGTCCCGGACGCAGGTGCCGAAGGCGTCCCGGTCCAGCCCGACCTCGGCGCCGATGTCGATGAGCTGGTCGTTGCTGAGGCCGGCGCCGCCCTCCGGCGGCTGGCGCTCGAACAACGCCGCGCCGAACTCGCTGAACCTGCCGCCCTCGGCGGCGCACCCGGAGGCGGCGGACGCCCGGGTCGAGTACTGGGTGCTGGAGAAGCGGTTCAGGTAGGCCACCGGGTGGTACACGACCCGGATCTTGCCGTCGTCGACGAGCTGTTTGAGGGTGGGGCCGCTGGTCTGCTCGAACTGCTTGCAGGCCGGGCAGATGTAGTCCTCGTACACGTCGACGGTCACCGGTCCGGTGCCGACCACCACGCCGGTGCCCGCGTCGTTGGCGCCCGGTGGCGGGGTGAAGTCGCCGGACCGCTGGCCCGACCAGACACTCCACCCGATCAGCCCGGCGATGACCAGCACCACCACCGCGCTGAGTGAGATCCACAGGGTCCGTTTGCGGCGCCGCTCGCGGGCCAGTTGCTCCCGGACGACCCTTGCCGCGTCCTTGCGTCCCTTGCGACTACTCATCTTCGTCCTCCACCGGTTCGCCCGTCAGGACGCCGTCGAGTGAGACGGCCGTCCGGGGCCAGATCAGCAGGAACCCGGCCATCGCCAGGAAGGCCACGTCCCGGAGGATCTCCGGGAGGTAGCTGGGGCGCTGCCCGGTCGGCAGCTCGCCGCCGGTCCCGAAGCAACCGCAGTCGATCGCCAGGCCACGGGCCCAGGCCGAGGCGATGCCCGCGACGAAGAGCAGCAGCAGGACCGCCGAGACCCCGGCGGTCAGCCGGGTGGCCAACCCGAGCAGCAGGAGTACGCCCAACGCCAGCTCGACGAAGGGCAGCGCCGCGCCGACCACCACCGCCAGGTCGTACGGCATCACCTGGTACGCGTGCACACTGCGGCCGGAGGCGGCCAGGTCACCGACCTTGGAGGCGCCGGCATAGAGCCAGACGGCGGCCAGCCCGAGCCGGAGGGCGAGCCCGAGCCAGGGCCGCCACCGCGTCCACCTCGACGTCGCGCTCCGCGCAGCCCCGTTCACCCGGCCAGCGCCTCACCGACCGCGTCCATGAGGTCGGCGCGGGCCCGGGCGACCCGGGACCGGATGGTGCCCACCGGCACGCCCTCCACGGTCGCCGCCTCGGCGTACGAGAGGCCGAGCAGTTGGGTCAGCACGAACGCGCCGCGCCGCTCGGCGGGCAGTCGGCGGACAAGGTCGGCCGTGCCGAGTTGCCCGGCCGGATCGGGGTGTGCCAGGTCGGTGTGCGCGTGGGCGGTGAGTCGCTGGTCGAGGCGTCGCCGCCGGACCACCGTCCGGAGGTGGTCGGCGCAGGCCCGCCGGGCGATGCCGAGCAGCCAGGTGCGGGCGGTGGACCGACCCTCGAAGGTGGGCAGTGCCCGGAACGCCCGCAGGTAGGTTTCCTGGGTGAGGTCGTCCGCGCTGTCCCGGTCGAGCAGTGCCGCCGTGAACCGCCACACCTCGGCCTGGGTGGCCCGGACGAAGGCGGCCTGGGCGGCCGGGTCGCCGTCGCGGGCGGCGAGGGCCCATCCGGTGGCCGGGTCGGGGCCGGCGTGTCCGTCGACACCGCCGGTGTCGGCGGTGGCGCGGCTGTCGCGCGGAGCGGGGATCACGACAACCCAGGTTACGCGGCGGGACCGGCAGCAGCAGGGTCCTTCGGCCCTTCATGGCCTGCGCCACGCCGGGAACTTTCTCCGGGTTCCGGCCGACTACCCGCTCATGACCTCGGCTCGGCACCCGCGTGGGCGTACCCGATCGAGGACGATAGTCGTCAATCGATGGCCGCGACTCGCCGGAAGGGGGTCCGGTCGGAGACGATGTGGGTCATGACTGCCGTCCCTCGCCGCCGATCCGCCCGCTGGGCCGCCGCTGCCGGCCTGCTGGTCACCGTCGTCGCCCTGCTGCTCGTCCCCGCCGGACCGGCCGCCGCCCACGCCGTGCTCTCCAGCAGCAGCCCGGCCGCGTCGGCCGTGGTGCCCACGGTGCCGGCCGAGGTGGTCCTCACCTTCAGCGAGACGGTCCGCCGGGTGCCGGACCGGATCCGGGTCATCGCACCCGACGGCTCCCGCGTCGACCGGGGCGATCCGACCTTCACCGACAGCGTGGTCAACATCGCGGTCGACACCTCCGGCGGCAACGGCACCTACCTGGTGACCTACCGGGTGATCTCGGCGGACAGCCACCCGGTCTCCGGTGCCTTCACGTACTCCGTCGGCGCGCCCTCGGAGCCGCCGGTGGACAGCGGCGACGACGGCCGGGCCGATCCGCTGGTCACCAACGCGATCAAGACCGCGAAATTCGTCGGGTACGTCGGTCTGCTGCTGCTCGTGGGCCCCGCACTGGTGCTCGCGCTGCTCTGGCCACGTCGGCTCTCCCGGCAGGGACCGGCCCGCCTGGCCTGGACCGGCCTGGGGCTGGTGGCGGTGGCCACCGTCGCGGTGGCGTTGTTGCAGGTGCCGTACACCAGCGGGGGCGGGCCGTTCGACATCAGCGGCGAGGGGCTGGGCCTGGTGCTCGGCAGCACCTTCGGCGCCGCGCACCTGATCCGGCTGGGACTGCTCGCGGCGGCGGTGTTCCTGCTCCGGCCGCTGCTCGCCGGGCCGGTCGGCCGGGCCGATCTGATCATCCTCGGCCTGCTCGCCGGTGCGGCACTGCTCACCTGGCCGCTGGCCGGGCACCCGGCCGCGTCGCCCGCCCCGGCGGTGTCGGTGATCGTCGACGCGGTGCACCTGGGCAGCATGGCGGTCTGGCTGGGCGGTCTGGTGATGCTCGCCGCCTTCCTGCTGCCCCGGGCGGACGAGCGGGAGTTGGGCGCGATCCTGCCGATCTGGTCGCGCTGGGCCGCGTTGGCGGTCTCCGCGCTGCTGCTCGCCGGCATCGTCCAGGCGCTGATCGAGGTGGCCACCCCGGCAGCGCTGGTCGGCACCACGTACGGCCGACTGGTGCTGGCCAAGGTCGGGCTCTTCGCCGTGGTGATCGGGTTGGCCGCGTACTCGCGGAACCTGATCCGCAAGCGGATCGCGGCCAGCCGTCCCGCGCCGGTTCGCCGGGCCGTCTGGGCGGAGCTGGCGGTCACCGCGGTCGTGCTCGGCGTCTCCGCCGTCCTGGTGCAGACCACTCCCGCGCGGACCGCCTCCTCGGACGTCGCCGCCGTCGACGCCGGCTACTTCACCACCCGGGTGGAGAGCACGCTCTACGCGCTGCAGATCGAGATGTCCCCGGCCCGGCGGGGCAACAACTCGGTGCACTTCTACGCGTACACGCTGGACAACCGGCCGCAGCCGGTCGTCGAGTGGAAGGCCACCATCGCGCTGCCGTCGGCCGGGATCGAGGCGATCGACATCCCGCTGCTGCCGCTGACCGACAACCACGCCACCGGCGAGATCACGCTGCCGGCTCCGGGGGAGTGGGAGCTGCGGATCACCGCCCGGACCACCGAGATCGACCAGGCCACGGTGACCGCCACCGTGCCCGTTGCCTAGAGAGGTTCCATACCGATGATCCGTCACCGGCGTACCGTGGGTACCGCCGCCGCCCTGGCGCTCGGCGCCGTCGCCACCGCCGTCCTCGGCTTCGCGACGCCCGCGTCGGCCCACGTCACGGTCGCTCCGGAGGTGGCCGAGCAGGGCGACTACACCCGGTTCGCGTTCCGGGTGCCGAACGAGAGCGATACGGCGTCGACCACCAAGTTGGAGATTTTCCTGCCGGAGAACGCCGCGATCGGTTCGGTCTCCACCACGCCGGTGCCGGGCTGGACGGTGGCGGTGGAGAAACGCCGGGTCGACCCGCCGGTGCTGGTGCACGGCGCGGAGGTCTCCGACGTGGTCGCGAAGGTCACCTGGACGGCGAGCGGCGATGACGGCATCGCCCCGGGCACCTTCCAGGAGTTCCCGGTCATGATGGGGCCGCTGCCCGAGGTGGACCAGATGGTCTTCAAGGCGTTGCAGACCTACTCCGACGGTGGGGTGGTGCGTTGGATCGACGAGCCGCAGCCGGGCGGTGAGGAGCCCGCCGCCCCGGCGGCGGTGCTCACTCTGACCGCCGCCGGTGCTCCGACGGAGGGGCCGGCCGGGGCGCCCGCGCCGGAGGCGGTGGCCGACGACGATGACGAGGACGGCTCCGGGTTGGCCGTCGGGCTGGGCGTCGCGGGGCTGGTCGCCGGGGTCGGTGGTCTGGTGCTGGGCGGGCTCGCGTTCTCGCGTACCCGCCGGGACGCCGGCCCGGCCGACCGCGACGGCGAGGCGACCACGACCTCCTGACCGGTCCCGCGTCGCGGGCCCGCCGGGTGTTCCCGGCGGGCCCGTCCGCTTTCGGACCCGCTGCCGTGGATATCCGCAGATCAGCCGTTCGGCGTGGGTAAGGTCTGCCGGGTATCTCGCTACGGAGGGGGACAAGGCGGATGCGTTTCGTGTGGGCGTTGGCCGGCATGGTGCTGCTGATCACCGGCACCACCGCGTTGCTCGGTGCCGCCGGACTCGGCCTGTTGACCAGTCACGCGGATCCGGGCGGGGGGTTCACCGCCCGCGTCGAGACCGTGCGGACACCCGGGCACGCGGTGGTGGTGGTCGACCTGGACGCGCTGCTGCGGCAGGAGGTGCCGTTCAGTCGGGTCGGGCAGGCGCGGCTGCGGCTGGAGGCCCGCACACCGGACGGCCCGGCGTTCGTCGGGTTGGCCCCGGCCGACGAGGCGCGTCGCTGGCTGGCCGGGGCACCGCACGCGGTGGTGCAGCGGACCGCCCTGGCCCGGGGCCCGCTGCCGGTCCGGCTGGAGCACCGCGCCCCGGAGGTCGGCACGCCGCCGACCGTGCCGGCCGCCCCGGCCGCACAGACCTTCTGGGTACGCGCGGGTGCCGGCGCCCTCGAATGGAGTCCCGGGGAACTGGCCGGTCAGCGACTGAGCCTGGTGCTGATGCACCCCGACGGCCGGGCCGACCTGGCCCTTGACCTGCGCGCCGAGTTGCGGGCGGGTTGGGTCGCGCCGGCCACCTGGGGCTCGCTGGCCGGCGGCATCCTGCTGGTGGTCCTCGCGGCGCTGGTGCTGCTGCGCCCGGTACGCCCGCGCGAGGTGGTCTTCGTGGTCGAACCCGACCAGGTGCCGGTGCTCGCCGGCAGGCTGGGCGTCAGCTCGCTCAGCGGCCTGGGCACCCCGCCGTCGCCGCGTGCGATGCCCGAGCGGCAACTGGTGTCGGTGGCCGCCGCACCCCGGGCGGCGATCGCCCCGGTGCCGCGTCCGGAGACCCTGGCCGACCTGCCCGCCCCGCACCACCCGCTGCGCCCGCCCGCCCCGCCGTCCTGACGGTCCCTCGGTGGGTGCCGGGGCAGCCGTCCTGACGGCACATCGGTGAGCACCGGTGCCGGGACGGGTGGGGCGGGCCCTCCGCGCTGCCGACGTGGAGGGCCCGCCCATCACCGGGGGATATCGGTGCCCATCGGAGGGATGATGCCTCTACGGGCAGATTACCGGTGAATGGTCGTCTCGGGAAGAGTGTCCGCTTCGTGCGACTCGGTCAGTGGCCGGTCCACCCGCGGACGCACCGGCAGCACGACCAGCAGCAGCAGGCAGAGCAGCACGTACGCGTTGCGGAGTACGAACTCCCACGGCGTCTGGGTGGGTGTCGGAGTGACGCCCCAGTCGTAGAACGACACCACGCCGTACACGATGATCATCGAGGTGCCGAGCGCGAGCCAACTCAGCCGGCGGCGCCGCCGCGCCCCCTCGGGCGTGCGGGGATCGGTCCGCAAGGTCGCGTCGATCAGGATGATCACCGCCGGGACGAACCAGTAGATGTGGTGCGTCCAGGTGATCGGGCTGATCAGGGCGGCGACCAGGCCGGTCAGGGTCAGCGCGGTGAGTGCGTCGCCGGCCTGGGTGGCGCGTACCGCCCGCCAGAGGCCGTACGCGACGACGGCCGCGACCAGGGGCAGCCAGATTAACCGGCTCGGCTCCTCCGGCGCGGTCAGCCGGCTCAGCAGCCCGAACAGCGACTGGTTGCCGGTGTAGTCGGTGCGACCGACCCGGTCGGTGGCCCACAGCTCGTGCGTCCAGAAGCGCCACGAGTCGCCGGGTGCCACCGCAGCGGCGAGCAGGGTGGCTCCGGCGGCGGCCGCGCTCGCCACCACCGCCGCGCGCCAGCGCCGGGTGGCCAGCAGATAGACGATGAAGATGCCCGGGAAGAGCTTCAGCGCCGTGGCCAGCCCGATGCCGATCCCGGCCCACCGGCTGCCACGGGGTACGGCGAAGAGCAGGTCGGCGAGGATCAGCACCACCAGCAGCATGTTGATCTGTCCGAAGGTGATCGTCTCCCGGGTGCTCTCCACGCCGAGGACCAGCAGCGCGCCCACGGCCAGGGTGAACGCGTACGGCAGGCGGTGCCGGCGGATCACCGGGTCGAGCAGCCACTTGGTGGTGACCACCACGCCGAGCACGGTCAGGCCGGTGAAGATCGCCACCGTGGCGCCCAGCTTCAGCAGGGAGAACGGCAGCAGCAGCAACGCGGCGAACGGGGGATAGGTGAAGAAGAGCTCACCCTGCACCCGGTCGGGTTGGGCGTAGTCGTAGAGCGGATTGCCGGCGGCCCACCAGTCCATCGCCGCCATATAGATCTTGAGGTCGAAGAAGTCGTGCACGGTGCCCGGCAGGTAGAGCACCGGCAACACCGAGGCGAGCGCCAGTGCCCCGACGATCCGCCGTGCGGTGCGGCCACCAGGGTCTTCGAGGTCGACGCTGGACGGTGTGGCGGGTTCGGCGGGCACGGGAAAGACCCTAGCGGTCGGTCGGGCCGGCGGCGCGCAGCCACGGTGCGTGGGCTGCGCGTAGGCTGTGCCGATGGCTGATCTTCTCGTCTGGATCGACTGTGAGATGACCGGGCTCGACCTCGGTGGCGACAGGTTGATCGAGGTGGCCGCGCTGGTCACCGACCCCGATCTGCGCGTGCTCGGCGACGGCGTGGACGTGGTCATCCACGCCGACGACGCGGCGCTCGACGCCATGCCGGAGATCGTCCGCACGATGCACGGCAAGTCGGGGCTGACCGAGGAGGTTCGCCGCTCCACGGTGAGCCTGGCCGAGGCCGAGGAGCGGGTGCTCGACTACATCACCAGTCACGTGAAGGACCCACGGACGGCACCGCTCTGCGGCAACTCGATCGCCACCGACCGGGGATTCATCGCCCGGGACATGCCCCGTCTCGACGCGCACCTGCACTACCGGATGATCGACGTCTCCTCGATCAAGGAGCTGTGCCGCCGGTGGTACCCCCGGGTGTACTTCGGCCAGCCGCAGAAGGGCCTCGCCCACCGGGCGCTCGCGGACATCCGGGAGAGCATCCGCGAGCTGGAGTACTACCGGCGCACCATCTTCGTACCGCTGCCCGGTCCGGACGTGGAGAGCGCCAAGGCCATCGCCGCCGACCTCTGAGCGTCCCGGCAACCCGCTGGACGCGGTCGACCACGGTGGGGGTATGATTTCTCCGCACCCGCACGGGCGATGAGTTCGGGCGCGGCGGCATGGTGGCTGTAGCTCAGTTGGCAGAGCACCGGGTTGTGGTCCCGGTTGTCGTGGGTTCAATTCCCATCAGTCACCCCACACCTGCGAGGCCCGAACCTTTGGTTCGGGCCTCGTTCTTGTTCCGGTCGCCCCTCCCCTCGGGCCAGCACGCGCCCGTATCCGCTGTGGCCTTGCCCTCGACAGATATTTGAACGATAGTTCTAGTTGTACGTTCGTTCAAATATCTTGTGGAGGTGCCGTGTCGGAGGTCGCCGTCCGGCGTGCGGGCGGGCGCGAGTGGGCGGGCCTCGGGCTGCTGGCGCTGCCCACGCTGCTGCTGGGTCTGGACGTCACCGTGCTGTACCTGGTGCTGCCGAGCATGGCCGAGGCGCTCGACCCGTCGGCCACGCAGACCCTGTGGATCATGGATGCCTACGGGTTCCTCATCGCCGGGTTCCTCATCACCATGGGCACCCTGGGGGATCGCATCGGCCGGCGACGCCTGCTCCGGATCGGGATGGCCGCGTTCGCGCTCGTGTCGGTGCTCGCGGCCGTCGCGCCCAGCGCGGAACTGTTGATCGCGGCCCGTGCGCTGCTCGGGATCGCGGGCGCGACGTTGATGCCCTCGACGCTGTCGCTGATCTCCAACATGTTCGCCGACGCCCGACAGCGCGCGATGGCGATCGGGGCCTGGGCCACCATGTTCGCCCTGGGCATGGCGGCCGGTCCGGTCGTCGGCGGTGCCCTCGTCGACGCGTACTGGTGGGGCGCGGCCTTCCTGCTCGCCGTCCCCGTCGCGATCGTCGTCCTGATCGGGGCGAGGTCACTGCTGCCCGAGTACGCCGACCCGCAGGCCGGGCCGCTGGACCTGGTCAGCGTCGCGTTGTCCCTGGCGGCGATCCTGCCCGTCGTCTACGCCGTCAAGCAGGCCGCCTCCCACGGTGCCGGTGCGCGTACGCCGGTCCTCCTCGTCGTCGGCGCCATCGCCGGGGTGGCGTTCGTCCGCCGGCAACGGCACCTGACCGCGCCGCTGCTGGACGTGACCCTCTTCGCCGACCGGGCCTTCTCCGCAGCTCTCGCCGTCCTGCTGATCGGGCTCGTCGGTGTCGGCGGCACCATGTACATGGTCACGCAGTACCTCCAACTCGTGGAGGGCCTCACCCCGTTCACCGCGGGCCTGTGGATGGGTCCGCCGGCGCTGGCGATGTTCGCCGCCGCCGTCGGCGCGCCCCTGGTCGCCCGGCGGGTCCGGCCGGGCCTGGTCATGGCCGCCACGCTCGCGTCGTCGGTGTTCGGCTACGTCCTGCTGGCCACCGCCGCTCCCGGCGACACGGTGACCGTCGTGGCCGGGTTCGCCGCCGTCTACCTCGGTCTCGGGGCGATCGCCGCGCTCGGCACCGACATGGTCGTCGGCGCCGCACCGGCCACCGAGTCCGGATCGGCCGCCGCCATGTCCGAGACCGTCCAGGAACTCGGCATCGCCGTCGGCGTCGCGCTGCTCGGCAGCCTCAGCACCGCGCTCTACACCGCGCGGATGGTCGCGCCGGCCGACACCGCACCGGAGGTCGCCGACCGCCTCACCGGAAGTCTCGCGGGCGCGCTCGCCGTCGCCGACCAGGTGCCGACCGAGGCCGTACGGGCCGCGCGGGACGCCTTCACCACCGGGGTGAACGTCGCCTCCGCCGTGGCCGGCGTCGCGATCGTGGCGGCCACCCTCCTGTGCCTGGTGGCCCTGCGGCACGTCCCTCCCCTCGGCGCGGATCAGGACGCCGACGGTCACTGACCGCTCGACTACCCTGGGCGCCAGGGGAGGGAGCATGAGCGAGGAACCCGTCGACGGGCGACGCGCCAGGGGCGCCAAGCGCCGGTCCGAGATCATCGAGGCCACCCTCGCCGTCGTTCTCCGCGAGGGCGCAGCCGGTGTCACCCACCGTGCCGTCGCCACGCAGGCCGGCGTCGCCACCAGCCTGAGCATCTACTACTTCGCCACCCTGGACGACCTTCTCGTCGCCGCGCTGTCCAGCGTCGCCGACGGGTACACCGAACGGATCCGCCGGATCATCGACGGCCCGGGTGACAAGCTGCGCGGCCTGGCCGCTCTGATCGTCGAGTCCGCCGGGCCGGGACGCGAGAAGGCGCTGGCCGAACGCGAACTGTCCACGCTCGCCGCCCGCAGACCCGCCCTCGCCCCGATCGCCCGGCACTGGCGCGAGAACGTCGCCGCGCTCGCCGCCACCCTCACCGACGACCCCCACGCCGTGGACGCGGTGGTCGCCGCCTCCGACGGCCTGTGCACCGCCATCCTCATCGAGAACGTCCCCGCCGACACCGACCACGTGCACCGGATCCTGGCGCACGCGCTCGGCGTCGACCGATAGTGCGGTGTCCAGCCCGTCGACTCACTCGGTGGTGTCGGGGGAGGCGTCCGGCGCGGACTCGTCGCCCGCGGGCTCGTACGGCAGGGCGCTGCCCTTGACGTACTCGTCCCAGCTCACGTTCCAGTCCGTCCAGCCGTTGCCGTTCTGGAGCTTGCGCTCGGTGCCCTTGACCACGATCGGGTCGCCGACCTTCGTGTTCTCGAAGAGCCAGGCGCCGTTGACCATGGAGACGTTCACGCAGCCGTGTGAGACGTTGGTGGTGCCCTGCTGCCCCTCCGACCAGGGCGCGGCGTGGATGAACTCCCCGCCCCAGGTCAGCCGCTGGGCGTAGTCGATCTTCGTGCGGTAGCCCTCTTCGGGGCCCAACTCCTCCAACGTGTCGAAGACCGTCTTGCGCAGCTTCTCCATCACCACCATCGTGCCGCTGGAGGAGGGCGTGGTCTTCTTGCCGAGGCTCACCGGGATCGTCTTGATCGTCTCGCCGTCCCGGGTGACGACCATGCGTTTGTTGCTGTTGTCCACCGTCATGACCAGCTTCGGGCCCACGGTGATGTCCACGGTCAGGTCGGCCCGGCCGTACCAGCCGTCGCCCAGCGGCAGCCCGCCCGCCTGCACCCGGTAGGAGACCTTGCTGCCGGCCTTCCAGAACTCCTTCGGCCGGTAACGGACCTCGGTGGGGCTGACCCAGTGCCAGACGCCCTCCTGGGCGGGCGTGGACTTCACCGTCATCCGCCGCTGGAGGTCGGCGCGGTACTTCTCCGGGATCTCCCGGCCGAACTTCACGATCAGCGGCATCGCGACCCCGACCGTCTGGTCGTCGCCGAGGAAGCTGGTGACCCGGACCTGGTTGCTCGGCTGCTTCATCACGGTGAAGGCGCTGGTCGCGGTTACCGGGACACCGTCGTCGCCGGTCGCGGTGACGGTCGCGGTGTACGACTCGCCGTACGCCAGCGCCTTCGACGGCAACCAGCTCTTACCGTCCGGGGCCAGCGTGCCCTTGACCGGCTCCCCGTCGGCGCCGGCCAGCTCGACAGTGGTCTCCTCGGACTGCTCGGCGGCGAAGGTGACCGCCGTCGAGGCGGGAACGTCCTTCGCGTCGGCGGCCGGTTCGCTGATGCTCACCGACGCCTTCGGCGCCGGCTGGTCGGCACCGTCCTGCCAGCCCGGCCCGTTGTCGCCGCCCTTGCCGCCGGTGCAGGCGGAGGTCAGCACCATCGCCACGGCGAGCATCCCCGCGGCGAGCACCCCCCGCCGGCGGTTGCGCTGGTCCCGAACTCGCATGGTGTCCTCACAGTCATGGTCCGCTGCCCGTCCACATCACAGACGCACCGGAACACGTACCCGTTGCGGAAGGTGAACCGAAACACGTGGAGCGGGATGTCCGGATAGTGACATATCTGGCACGGTCACAGGGCCGGACCCGCACCACCGTCCGGAACCGGCAGCGCGCTGCCCTTGACGAACTCCGACCAGCTCAGATCCCACGCCGTCCAACCGTTGCCGGCGGCCAGCTTCCGCTCGGTGCCCTTGATGGTGATCGGATCACCGACCTTGGTCCGTTCGAAGAGCCAGCGGGCGTTCGCCAGGGACACGTTCACGCAACCGTGTGACACATTCTGCCGTCCCTGGACGTGTTCCGACCAGGGCGCCGCGTGGATGTACTCGCCGCCCCAGGTCAGCCGCTGGGCGAACTGGATGTCGGTGACGTAGCGGTTCTCCGGATCGGGATCGTCCATCGTGTCGAAGACCGTCGCCTCCTTCTTCTCCATCACCACCAGCGTGCCGCTGGACGACGGGGTCTTCTTCTTGCCGAGGCTCACCGGCAGGGTCTTGATCAGGTTGCCGTCCTCGTACACCCGCATCTGCTTGTCGGCATTGTCCACCTTCATCTCGAAGGCCGAGCCGATCTTCGCGGTGGCGCTCCGGTCGACGTTGCCGAACCGGCCGTTGCTCAGCGGAATGCCGGTCAACGCGATCCGTACGGACAGCTTCGTGCCGGCCTTCCAGTACTCCGGCGCCCGGTAGAACGCCTGAGTGCCGTTGCTCACCCAGTGCCAGGTGCCCGGCTGCGGCGGATCGGTCTGCACGAACATCCGCTTCTGCACGGCGGCCCGATCCTTCTTCGGGATGCCCGGGTGGAACTCCGCCACCACCGGCATCGCCACGCCGTACGTCCGGTCGTCGAAGAGGTAGAGCCCCGAGGTGATCATCGAGCCGGGCTTCGCCATCGTGGTGAACGTGCTGGTCCCCTCGCTGACCGAGCCGTCCGGCTGCTTCGCGGTCACCGTGGCCGTGTACTCGGTGGACCACTTCAACGGCGCGGACGGCACCCAGGACGAGCCGTCCGTACGCAGCTTGCCCTTGACCTCCTTGCCGTTGGCGGTCGTCAGACTGACCTTCGACACCGTCGCGCCGTCCGGCAACTCGGCACCGATCTCCACGCTCACCGGCCGCTTCTTCGCCCCGTCGGCCGGGCTCACCGCCAACGGCGGCCCACTCGACGGCGGTGTGTCCGGCGTCACCGCACCGCTGGTCGCGGGCCCCGGCACGAACTCGGCAGCCGAGCCCTCCTCGCGACAACCCGACAGTGCCAGCGACGCCACCAGACCCAGGGTGCCCACCAACGCCCCGGCCCGCGCGAACCTGCCCATCCCCACCCCTGTCTTAGCGACCTGGCGGACATCGTGCCCCATCCACGCCGCCCAACATGAACCCGTCCCACGCCTTGTGTGTGCTTGTTGCCAAATGTCCGGAAAGCTCGACCGAAGGGAGGACCCGGGTATCGGATTGGAACCCGCCTCAGGGTGCGTGCTAGGGTTTCCCCCGTTGCCACCGAGCGCCGCTAGCTCAACTGGCAGAGCAGCGGACTCTTAATCCGCGGGTTCGGGGTTCGAGTCCCTGGCGGCGCACCAAGCAGCAAGGCCCTGACCTGGTAGAACTCTGCCGGTCGGGGCCTTTTTCGTGTTGTCGTGATGGCTGGTCGCTCGCCGGGTGCTCGGGGGTCGATGAACCGCTCCGGCGTCGGCGGGACGCGCGGCGCGGCGACCATCCGCGTCGATCGTGGAGTTGTGGTCGCCGCAAAACGGCTCTTGGTGGACATGGAAGTGACCACCACTCCATGATCGGCGCGGATTGGGGCAGCTCCTCGTCGAGGAGTTGGCTCTGGTGGACGGTGGTGGTGATGGCGGTGTCAATGGTGACGAGCCTGGCTCGGTGAGCAGCACGATCTCCAGCCGGTCTGCCAACTGGCGGCATCGCTCGACGCGGGGTGGCGTGCCCACCCCGCGCCCGTACAGGTTGAGGAGACATGCGGACGACGACCGTGGGTCACGTGACCCTTCTCCTGCCGGACCTCGATCCGGAGGACCTTGACCAGGTCACCGACCTCTCTGCATCAGCTCCACCCCCACAACACCGGTAGCACCGCCGATGTCTTCGACCGGTTCCTCGGCTGGCCCACCCGGCACCGCAGCCACCGCCCGCCTACGGACGACCCGCAGACACCGGCGGAGACATGAGGGTGGGCGCCATCGGAGTCATCACCGCCCTGAGGGATTCGCTCCGGGACAGGGCTGATCCTTCGATGTCGACGTTCGGCAGTGCCCGGTCGAGCCAGGCCGGTAGCCACCAGGCGCGGTCGCCGAGAAGGTGCATCAGTGCCGGGACCAGGACCAGCCGGACGACGAAGGCGTCGAAGAGGACTCCGGCCGCGAGGCCGAAGCCGAGTGGCCGGATCATCGTGAGGTGGGAGAAGACGAATCCTCCGAAGACGGCGACCATGATGATGGCCGCGGCGGTCACGACGACGCGTCCTCGGCGGTGCCCGATGGTGACGGACAGTCGGGCGGGGCGGCCGTGGACGAAGGCTTCGCGCATGCCGGAGACCAGGAAGATCTGGTAGTCCATGGCCAGGCCGAACAGGATGCCCATGATGACGATCGGCGCGAAGCTGAGCACGGGCCCCGGTCGGTGCACGCCGAACAGGTCGGCCAGCCAACCCCACTGGTAGATGGCAGTCACCGCGCCCAGGGCGGCGCCGAGGGAGAGGACGTACCCGGCGGTGGCGACGATGGGCACGAGCAGGGACCGGAACACCGCGATCATGATCAGGAGCGACAGCCCGATCACGACGAGCAGATAGACCGGTAGGGCGTCGGCGAGCTTCCGGGAGATGTCGATGTTGCCGGAGGCCTGGCCGGCCACGCCGACGGTCATGTCCGCCGCGAGTGGTGGTAGGGCGCGGAGGTCGTTGACGAGTTGTTCGGTCGTCGTGCTGTTCGGTCCTCCGGCCGGTACGACCTGGAAGGCGAAGGTCTTGCCGTCGGCGGCGACCGCGACGGGTGCGGCGGCGACGACGTTCGGCTGTCGCAGGATCGTCGTGACGATCTCGGCCTGGGCGGCGACCTGGTCGGCTTCGGCGACCGGCGTGGGAGATTCCGCGACGACGAGCAGTGGGCCGTTGGTTCCCTCGCCGAAGCCCTGAGCGACTGCGGCGAACGCGCGGTACTGGGGGCTGTCCGGAGGTTCCGAGGAACCGTCCGGCAGGCCGAGACGCAGCGACATGACGGGTACGGCGATGACCGTCAGGGCGGTGACGACGAGTGCCGCCGCAGCGACGGCCCGGCCCGTGCGCATGGGCTGTGGCGGTTTCTGCCGCCGGGCGGTGGCCCGGAGCCGCCCGGGCAGCACGCGCGTGCCCATGAGGCCCAGCAGTGCCGGGGTGAGGGTGATCGACACCAGGACCGCCACCATGACACAGAACGCGGCGACCGCGCCCATGACCGCGAGGAACGGGATGCCGGTGACCGCGAGGGCGACCAGGGCGACGACCACCGTGGAGCCGGCGAAGACGACCGCCGTTCCCGCCGTGCCGTTGGCGACACCGATCGACTCGTGCACCGGCATGCCGTCGCGGACCTGACGGCGGTGCCGGTCGAGGATGAACAGGGAGTAGTCGATGCCGACGGCGAGTCCGAGCATGACGCCGAGGATCGGTGTCCCCGACGTCATGTCCACGACGTCGCTGAACGCCATCGATCCCACCACACCGACCCCCACGCCCACGATCGAGGTCAGCAGCGGGGTGAGGGCGGGTATCAGCGCACGCAGCAGGACGAGCAGGACGATCAGCGCCACGGCGAGCCCGATCACCTCGCCGATGCCGAACGGGCTGCCGGCCGTGGCGACGATGGTCGAGGAGTAGTCGACCGCGACTCCGGGGATCTCCGCCTCGTCCAGCGCCGTGGCGATGTCGCGTTGCAGGTCCGGTGACAGGTTGAAGATGCCGTCGCGGAACATGACGGCGGCTACCGCGACGGTCCGGTCCTCGCTGACCGTCCGGATCGACGAGGCGGCACCGCTCAGCGTGGTGGCGTCCTCCATCTGGCGGAGTTGGGCCTCCTGCTCGGCCGTCAACGGCCGAGGGGCGCTCTCCAGGGCGGCGAGACCGGCATCGAGCCGCCTGGACTGCTCGGCGCGCTGCTGCGCGGCGGTGAACGGGTCGATGACCGCGGCCACGCCGTCGCGTTGCCCGACGCCCGCCAGCACCTCGCCGATCCGTGCCTGCTGCGCGGGGGTGAACGCCCCTTCGGTACTGGTGAACACCACCGAGCCGGTGGCGCCGGTCAGTTCGGGAAACGCCTCGACGAGCCGTTCGTTGACCTTCTCGGTCGGGGTGCCTGGGATCGAGAAACCGGTGGCGAGCGAGCCTCCGAAGGTCACCAGCCCGCCGACGGCGAGGGCCAGCACGGCCAGCCATCCGACGATCACCATCCCGGACCGGCGAGCGCCGAAACGCCCCAGACGGTACAGAAGTATTGCCACGAAGTCCTCCCCTGACAGCGGCTCCGGGTGGGCGACCTGCCCGGCCACCAGACAGTAAACCAACACTCGTTGTTTATCCAACACCTGTTGGATAAGTCGCTCCCGAGGAGGACGTGACAGGATCGAGCCATGGATCCACGGGTGGCGCGAACACGGACGAGCCTGCAGGAAGCGCTACTGGCCCTCGCCCGCGAACGCCCCCTGGACGAGATCGCAGTCGGAGACATCACCGGCCGGGCGGGCATCAACCGCAGCACCTTCTATCAGCACTACGACGACAAGGAACAACTCCTGACGGCCGCACTCAAGAGCGCCGTCGACCGGGCCTCCGCCGGAATCCACACCACCAGGCGGGACCCTCTCGTCCCGGGTACCGCACCCGAGATGAGGCTCTATCTCGAACACATCGCCGCCAACGCGACCGTCTACCGGCAGGTCCTGCAGAGCAACAGATCCTCGATCGTCGCCGCAGCCCTCCGCGAGCGGATCGAGGAACTGATCACCAGCGGCCTCGACGCGTCGACCGCCCTCGACGAGGACGACCTGCCCCGCGATGTCCTTGCCGCCGCACTGTCGGGCATGACGATCGGCATCATCACCGCCTGGCTTCGGCGCGACCCGCTCCCCGATGCGGCCGTCGCGGCACGATGGCTCTGGCGCAGCCTCACCCGCCCGGCGGCCCCGCAGACCTGACCGACAGGGTCCGTTCCCGATCCGCCGTGGTTCAGCAGCGTCACAATTCACCTCGACGCACGGTCGTGTGTGGAGGCCCGGAACAGAACCCAGGCTCCGGCTGACGGATCCCGCCCATTTCTGGAGGAACGATGAGACGACGTGAGCTGTCCGATGGATCGGGCGTTCAGGTCAGCCAACTCTGTCTCGGTGCCATGTCGTTCGGGACGGTGATCGACGAGGCGACCTCTTTCGCGATCCTGGACCGGTTCGTCGAGGCCGGCGGCACCACGATCGACACCGCGAACTGCTACTCGTTCTGGGTGCCCGGTGGGTCCGGTGGCGAGAGCGAGGCGGTGCTGGGGCGCTGGCTGGCCAGCCGGGGCAATCGGGACGACCTGGTCCTGGCGTCGAAGGTCGGCTCCGGGTTGGCGGCCGGCGGAGGGGCCGAGGGACTCGGCGCGTCGGTGATCCGGGAGCAGCTTGCCGGCTCGCTGAAGCGGCTCGGCGTCGACCATCTCGACGTCTACTACGCCCACCGCGAGGACCGCGAGACCTCCGACGAGGAGACCCTGGCCACGTTCCACGAGGCGGTGACCGAGGGCAGGGTGCGGGCGCTGGGGGCCAGCAACCACGCCGCCTGGCGGCTGGCCGAGACGCGGGCGTTGGCCTCGGCTCGGGGGTGGACGCCGTACACGGTGGTCCAGCAGCGCTATTCGTACCTGCTGCCGCGTCCGGCGACCGTGCTACCTGAGGGTGGGCACGTGCACGCGAGTGACGAACTGCTGGACCTGGTACGCAGTCGCGATCTGACCATGTTCGCGTACAGCACGCTGTTGTGGGGGACCTACACCCGCGCGGACAGGCCGTTGCCGGAGCACTACGCGCACCCGGGCACCGAGCGCCGGCTGCGGGTGCTCGGGGAGGTGGCGGCGGAACTGGACGCCACCCCGAACCAGGTGGTGTTGAGCTGGCTGATGGACGGTGACCCGGCGATCGTGCCGATCGTCGGGGTCAGCTCGGTGGCACAGCTCGACGAGTGTCTGGCGTCGGTCGACCTGAAGCTGCCGACCGAGCTGCGCCAGCGCCTGGACCAGGCCGCCTGAACCGAGAGTGCCTGGCGAGGCCGCCTGAGCAGGATGCCACAGGCCACCGAGGCCGACCGCGCTTGACGCGGCGGCGGTACGCGGTAAGCCTTGTCACGCCTGCGATGCCGGTCGTCGGCGGCGGGCCGGAGGGGTGACGGATGACGCGCTGGACGTACGACGATGTTCCCGACCAGCGGGGACGTACCGCGATCGTCACCGGCGCCAACACCGGCCTCGGCCTGGAGACCGCCCGGCTGTTGGTGGGCCGGGGCGCGCGGGTGGTGCTCGCCTGCCGTGACCAGGGTAAGGGCGAGGCGGCCGTGGCACGGATCCGGGCGCAGTTCCCGGACGCCGAGGTGCGGAGTCTCCGGCTGGACCTGGCGGATCTCGGCTCGGTCGCCGAGTTCGCCGCCGCGTACCGGGCCGAGCACGACCGGCTGGACCTGCTGGTGAACAACGCGGGCGTGATGTATCCGCCGCTGCGGCGTACCCGGCAGGGGTTCGAGTCCCAGTTCGGGGTGAACCACCTCGGGCACTTCGCGCTCACCGGCCGGTTGCTCCCGCTGCTGCTGGCGACCGAGGGGTCCAGGGTCGTCGCGGTGGCCAGCAACGCGTACCGCACCGGCCGGATCGACCTCGACGACCTGAACTGGGAGCGACGGCGCTACGGGCGCTTCGCCGCGTACGCGCAGAGCAAGCTCGCCGTGCTGCTGTTCGTGTTGGAGTTGGATCGCCGGTTGAGCGGGGCCGGGGCGCCGGTGCGGGTGACCGCCGCCCATCCCGGGTGGACGTACACCGGCGAGGGGCAGGGGCGGGACCGGTTCGTCGACGTCGTCAACACCATCGGGCGGTACGTGGCGATGAAGCTCGACGACGGGGTGCTGCCGACGTTGCGGGCCGCGACCGATCCGGGGGCCGAGAGCGGCAGCTACTGGGGGCCGGCGCACCGGATGGAGAACTCCGGTCCGCCGGTGCGGGCGGGCCGGAGTGCGCGGGCGCGGGACGTCGCGGTGGCGGCGCGGCTGTGGACGGAGAGCGAGCGGCTGACGGGTGTACCGATCACCGTCGACCCGGTCGGTCGTACCGACCTCTGAGGGTGTGCGGCCGGGGCCGGGAATCGCTGTGGTCCGGCCAATGATCCGTGGAAGTTTCATCTTTACCGGAGATCGCGCGGTAATCACCGGCGCCGCATGTCCAATTGCCGCATCCGGCGGATATCGGTCGGAGTAAACGGGGTGGCGCGTCAGGCATAGACCGGAGTAAGGTCTGCGCCTACCCCGATACGTCTCCTGACTGAATCATGGCCCGGCGGCCTGGTGAGGAAACAATTCTCCCCTGCATGCCGGGCCGCCCCTTGCCCTGTTCGGCCTCGTGGAGGAGCTTCCGTGCAGCAGCACGATCCCGATGCGGCGCAGCCCTACGGCGATCAGCGAAATCAGATTGCCGACACTTCTTCCGCACCTTCCGTGCGAATGACCGAATCCGTCGAGGAGGGGACTCGCCCCGACCCGGACGGCGGTCGGCTGGCCAACCGTCCGCCCGGCTATCCGAACGCCGTCGTCTGGCTGCGGGTCGGGATCCTGCGGGATTGGCGCGGCGTCCTGGGCGCCTTCGTCGCGGCCTGGCTCTACGTGCCGGTGGCGCTGTTCACCGCAGTGGTGCTCGCGACGACCGCCGCGCTCACGCTCGCGTTCACCGGCGGCGGGATCGTCGCCGACCAGGTGCCGCACGCGGTACGCGACGCCCCGATCATCGGTGGGCTGATCGATTCCTTTCTGCAGCAGTCCGGTGGCCCGATCGGCGCTTTCGTCGGTGCGGCCATCGCATTCCTGGTCGGTCTGCTGGTCATTCCCGTCCTCCGGTTCAGCGAGGTGGACGGGCCCGTCTCACTGCTGGCCCAACTGGTCGGAATGGTGGGCGCGGCCATTGTGCTGGGCCTGCTCTACACGCTGTACCGAGTGGTGCTGGAGCACCGTTTGTTGCGGGTGTCGGGCGCCCGCGACCTCAGTCGGCGGGAGCGCGATCTGATTCTGCCGATCCTGCACGAATGCGCACAGCGGCTCGGTCTGCCGAGTGTCCCGCGACTACTGGTCGAGGACGACCTGGTCACCACGAACGCGCGGGCGTACTCCCGGCACGTCGTGGTCACCACCGGTCTGCTCACCGACTCGCGGGAGGAGATCGCCGCGCTGCTCAGTCACGAGCTGGTGCACTGGCGCACCGGTGACGAGATCACGTCGGCCTTCGTCCGGGGTGTCGGGCTGCCCCTGGTCCTGGTGCACGCGGTGCCCACCTGGCTGATGCGCAGGTTCCCGCACCCGGCCACGAATCTGTTCGTCTTCCTCTTCTTCTGGCCGGTCCTGCTGACGATGAAATACCTGGTACAGCCGCTGCACCGCGCCGACGTGCGGGCGGCGGAGTACCGGGCGGACCTCGGCGCGGTGGCGGCGGGGCACGCCGACGGTCTGCGGGCGGTCCTGGAGCGCCGCAAATCGTTCGAGAGCGGGCGCAGTGGCTGGGACGAGGCCGTCTGCGCCGAGCATCCGCCGAACGAGCTGCGCCTCGACCGGCTGGAGCAGGTCCAGGCCGCAGGCGACGTCCCGGACACCGGGACGCCACCGAGGCGGGTGGTCGCGCCGGCAGAACTCTTCGGCGGGGACGACCCGGTCAGCGTCCGGCGACCGGCCGTCATCGGTGCCGCCGTCCTGCTCTCGGTCTGCCTGGTCTCCGGCCTGCTCGGGGTCGTGCAGTGGGGCTTCTTCCGGCCGGTGACCGCCGTCGACGGATACTTCTCGGCGCTCGCGGACCGGGACGTGGACGACCTGGTCGGATGGCTGAGCCCGGAGGTCGAGGCGGCAGTGCGCGGCGACGACCTGCTCGGCAAGATGATCGAGTCGGCCGACTACCAGCCGCCGACCGACGTCGACGTCACGGCGATCGACCGGAAGGAGGACGACGCCACCGCCACGGTCTCGTTCGTGCTCGGCGGGGAGCGCATGGAGAGCGAGCTGACGCTGCGCCGGGACGACGGGGCGACGGCGGGGATCTTCCGGGGTTGGCACGTCGTCGGTGGTGTCTCCACCCTGGACGTGACCTCCGGTCAGCAGGGCCTCCTGGTCAACGGGGTGTCGATGCCGGAGAACCCGCAGGGGCAGTCGGTGCTCGCCGTGCCCGGCGTGTACCTGGTGACCGCTGCCGCCAGCCCGTTGAGCGAGACGCCGTCGCAACGGATCGGCGTGGCACCCGGTGCCGACTACGCGACGCCGATCCAGGTCGTCGCCGAGTTGAAGCCCGCCGCCCGGTCGACGGTCGACGCGCAGGTGAAGGAGTACCTCGACGGCTGTGCGCGACAGACCGTCGCCGCCCCGCAGGACTGCCCGTTCCGGTTGAGCGGCTACCAGGGTGCCAAGGGGATCACGTGGACGATCGCCAGCTACCCGACGCCGCAGATCGACCTGCTCGGCCCGGCAGCGGCGCAGGTCAGCACGCCCTACGAGGAGCAGGGTCAGGTGCGGGTGAGCGGGACCTACGAGTCCTACTTCGGCGAGGAGGAGTTCACCGAGACCTACCCGCTCTCCGTCACCGGCATGGTCACCGCCGCCGGTGCGGGGCTGACCTTCCAGCCCGAGGTGGACGAATGAACACCGACGCGTCCGTAGCGGGACGGCAACCCGTCCGACTCCAGATGATCACCACGCTCCGGCAGCCGGCCCAGGTCCCGCTCGTCGACTGGATCCACCGCCGGCCGGAGTTCCGGGCCGGCGTACGGGACCTGAGCGGGCGTGGCGGAGGGCGGGCGGGCTTCAGCGAGGCCGTCATCATCGCGGTGGTGGCGCAGAGCCTGCTGCCCGGACTCTTCGCCCTGCTGCAGACCTGGCTCAGCCAGCAGCCCAGCGGTGCCACGGTGCGGATGCGGATCGGGGAGTCTGAGGTGGAGGTGCAGGTGACCGGGCGGACCGATCCGCGCCAGTTGCTGGAGCAGGTCACCCGGACCATCCAGGAGCACCGCGATCCGCCCCGCCCCGGCCCGGAGTAGGCCGTACGCCGGCGATTGTCGATATCGTGTGACGTCGTGCACGGCGGGACCATTTCCTAGGCGGTGCGGTATGACGGTCACTGCGGACCACGCCGAGTTGGTCGTCGCCGCACAGGCGGGGGACCGGTCGGCCCGTGACCAGCTCGTCTCGGCGCACCTGCCGTTGCTCTACAACCTCGTCGGCCGGGCGTTGAGCGGGCATCCGGACGTCGACGACGTGGTGCAGGAGACGCTGCTCCGGGTGGTCCGTGACCTGCCCACCCTGCGGGCGCCGGAGAGTTTCCGCTCCTGGCTGGTGGCGATCGCGCTGCACCAGATCGCCGGCCACCGCAGCCGGGTGCGCGGCGCGGTCGACCGGCTCGCCCTGGGCGACGGGGTGGAGCACCTGTCCGGCGGCGGGGACGTCGAGGGTGAGGCGATCGGGCGGCTGCACGTGTCGGACCAGCGTCGACAGCTTGTCGAGGCGACCCGGTGGCTCGACCCGGCGTACCAGCCGCTGCTGGCGCTCTGGTGGCAGGAGTGCACCGGTGGGCTCAGCCGGGCCGAGGTCGCCGCCGCGACCGGTGTGACCGTCGCGCACGTCGGCGTACGCCTGCACCGGATGCGGGAGCAACTGGAGTCGGGCCGGAGCATCGTCGCGGCGCTGGCGGCCCGTCCGCCCTGCCCGGACCTCTCGGCGGCGATCCGTGGCTGGGACGGGCGACCCACGCCGGTGTGGCGCAAGCGGATCGCCCGACACGTCCGCGACTGTCCGTACTGCGGTGCGGGTGTGGCCGATCGGGTGCCCGCCGAGCGGCTGCTGCTGGGCATCGCGTCGTTGGCGGTGCCGGTGGGCCTGACCGCCGCACTGGTCGCCAAGGGCCTGCTGGCCGGGGCGGCCGGCGGCACCCCGGTCGTGGCGGCGCACGCCGTCGCCGGTGGGGCAACGGTGGCGGGCGGGACGGCGGTCGCCGGTGGCGCCGCGATCGACGGCGCAACGGTGGTCAGCGGTGGGGCGGCCGTCGGTGGCACGGCAGGCCAGGGCGGGTCGCTGCTGGGCGTGCTGACACAGGCGGTGGTGGCGCATCCGGTGGCGAGTGCCGCCGCCGGGGCGGTGCTGATCGCCGGGGCCACCGCCGGGGTCGCGCTGCGGCCGGATCCGGCGCCCCCGCCGCCGGCCGTCGCGGCGCCGGTGACGACGTCCGCCGCGCCGCCGCGCCCCAGCCCGACCCCGGCCACCACGACCCCGGCGACGTCGCCGTCCGTGTCACCGTCGGCGGTACGCCCGTCCGTGCCGGCCGGCACCATCCCGCTGGGCACCTGGTCGTTGGAGTCCGTACGGGCACCGGGCCGGTACCTGACCGTCGACGGCGACGTGGCCGGGCTCGACGAGGTGACCGGAGCCAGCAGTGCGCAGGCCCGGCGACG
The DNA here is from genome assembly GCF_013364215.1 of Verrucosispora sp. NA02020. Taxonomy (NCBI): domain Bacteria; kingdom Bacillati; phylum Actinomycetota; class Actinomycetes; order Micromonosporales; family Micromonosporaceae; genus Micromonospora; species Verrucosispora sp. NA02020. The sequence continues at coordinate 1,643,829 of NZ_CP054923.1, forward strand.
GGCCACCTTCACAGTCGGTCGAGGGCTCGCCGACCCGGACTGTGTCACCCTGCGCAGCGCCGACGGGCGGTACCTGCGGCATGCGAGCCTGCGACTGCGGCTGAGCCCGAACGAGGGCACCCCGCTGTTCCGGGAGGACGCGACCTTCTGTCCCGAGCGCGGCGCGACGGCTGCCTCGGTGACGATGCGCGCGCACAACTACCCGCATCTCGTGGTGCACGAGCGTGACGTGGGGTTCTGGATCGACTTCCCCGACGGTACGCAGACGTTCGCACGGGCGAGTTCCTTCCGGGTCCGTAACCCCTGGGCCTGACCGTCGGGCCCGACTCGCCCGACCGGCGACCCGCGATTCGGCGACGCACTTTTCGTAATGCCGGACCGGCTGCCGCGCCTCCTACTGCGTGAGGCGTCGGCGGCTCATGACCGGTGGTACGCCGCACGCCGTTCGTCCGAGTCGGCGGGAGCCCGTATGCAGGTGAGGCCACGGTCATGACCGAAGAACGTCCGCCGCCGACCCCGCACCGGGTCGTGGCCGAGTCGGCCGAGCATCCGCCGATGCGCCCGCTGTGGTTGTGCCGCCACTGTGGCCACCCCTGGCCGTGTACGCGTGGCAAGCTCGCCCTGCTGGCCGACTACGAGGGTGCCCCGGTCAACCTCTTCGTCTATCTGGCCGGTTGCCTGCACGAGGCCATCGACGACCTGCATCGACTCGATCCCTGCCAGACCGGCAGCGCCGCCGACATGTTCGACAGGTTCCTGGGCTGGCCGAACCGACTGAACCGGCGCTACCGGGTGACCCGGACGAGCGTGCGTGGCGACCGGCCCCCGACGGTCAGTCGGTAGGACCGGACAGGGCCCGGGGACGGCCGACGCCTACGGCCGTCCCCGAGCTGCCCATACGCAGTCGTCAGCTGGTCATCATTGCGAGCATCTGCTGGATGCCGCCCTGCCGGGAGGCGCGTACCCGCTCGCCGAAGGCCTTGGTCTCGGCGTTCTTGCCGCCGCTGCGGACCAGGTTGGCCAGTTCCATCGCGTTGTGCTGGTGCGCCAGGAAGAGGCTCAGGAAGGACGTGTCGAACTCGGCGTCCTTGACCGTCGTCAACGCCTCGATCTCGGCCGGTCCGGTGCCGGGCAGTCCACCGTGGTGGGCGTGCAGGTTGGGCGCGGTGTCGACCTCGGTGGACTTGCCCCAGCTCCTGAGCCAGCCCTCGATCATCTTCAGCTCGTCGGACTCGGTGACCTGCACCGCCTGGGCGAGCGTCTTCAACTCCGGGTCCTGGGCGCGCTTCACGGCGGTGGCGGTCATCTGCAGGGCCTGCCGCTGGTGGTGGACGAACATCTGCAGGAACATCACGTCGGTGTCGTTGTACTCGTCGCCGGCCGTGATCTCGGCGACCGTCGTGTCACTCGTCGGAGCGGGCGGCGGCTGCGCGGCGGGTGACCCGCAGGCGCCGAGCAGGAACGGTACGACCAGGGCTGCCGCGACCAGTCGGCGCCTCACAGCGGGAGCCACAGCGCGAGGGTGTAGATCGAGGGCTCCCAGCTGTTGATCGCGGTGTGGCCCTGGCGGCACTCGTACCGCCTGCCCTCGAACGTCACCACGTCGCCGGTGCGGTAGCTGACCCCGGCGGCCCAGGCGTCACCGCCCGCTGCCGGCGGCGGGGCCGCGCTGGTCGGTGCGGCGGTGGTCGGCGTGGTGCCGGGCCGGGTGGGTGCGGTGGTGGGCGCCGTGGTGGGCGCGGCCGTGGGCGGTGCGGTGGTGGGCGCGGCGGTGGTCGGCCGGGGGGCGGGCGCGGCACCGCCGCCACCGACGATCAGGTCGACGCAGTTGTAGAAGGCCATCGGGGTGTCGCCGATGTTCCAGACCGCGAGCAGCCGTTGGCGGCCGGGGAAGTTGCTCAGGTCGATGGTGTGCGACACGGTCGCGTCCGGCTGGGCGTTGCCCTCGTCGATCTCGGCGACCAGTCTGCCGTCGATGAAGTACTGCCAGTCGGCGGTCCGGTGCCGGGCGGTCAGCACCCAGGTGAGGGTCACCGAACTGCCCACGTTCCGGGCCGGCCAGTCGCGGGACTCGTCGGAGAGGACGGACCACTGGGCCACTCCGCCGTCGCACCGCTGGGAGCCCTTGGGTGCCTCGACGCTCTGCGGCTCGAACTGGATCGGGCCGCAGTCGGTGACCGTTCCGGCCGCGCACAACGCCTGTCGGCTGGGCGGGTTGGAGACGTATCCGTGGGCCTGGGCGGGCGAGGAGACCGCCAGGGACGAGGCGACCATGCCGAGGGCCACCAGTGGGTAGGTGATCTTCCTGCGCATCTGAACTCCGTACGGCTCGCTGCGGCTGTGACGGCGAGGACGCTAGTGCGCGGTTCCATAAAGGAGCCTTAACGGCTCCGAAAAGGATCATGAAAGGCGGCTGCTGCTCCCGAGTCGCTCCGGAGCGTGGTCGACCGTCCCGAGCAGGATGCCGACCCGGGCACCGCCGAGCGGACTGCGGGTGACCACCAGGTGACCGCCCGACGTCTCGGCGGCGCGCCGCACGATGTCGAGACCGAGGCCGGTCGACCCGGCGGCGCTCACACCCCGCTGCACCGCCCGTGCCGGGTCGGCGATGCCCGGCCCGGCGTCGTCCACCAGTACCCCGTCGGGCGAGACGCTGACCCGGAAGGCGGCACCGTCCGGGGTGTGCGCGAAGACGTTGCCGAGCATCGCGTCCACCACCAGGATCAGTTCGCTGCGCGGCATCGGCAGGACCACCGGTACGTCGCCACCGGTCACCTCCCACGGACGCTCCTGGTCCTCGGCCAGCACCGACCAGAACGCCAGCCGGTCGGCCAGCACCTCCACCAGGTCGGCGCTCTGCCCGTCCCGCCCGTCGGTGCCGCGCCGCACCCCACGGATGATCGAATCGAGTTCCTCGTCGAGCAGGTCGCAGGCCTGCCGCATCCGCTCGCCTATCGGGCCCGGCGGCATCGCCTCGGCGTCCAGACGCAGCGCGGTCAGCGGCGTCCGCAACCGGTGGGAGAGGTCGGCCGCCAACTCGCGCTCCCGGTTCATCAGCAGCCGCAGGTCGTCGGCCATCGCGTTGAACGACCGGGCCGCGTCCTGGAGTTCCCGGGGGCCGTTCGGCTCCGCCCGGGCGGTCAGGTCGCCGCCGCCGAGCCGCCGCGCCGACGCGGACAGGTCCCGGGTGGCCCGCACCAGCCGGCCGCCGAGCCGGTCGGCGAGCAGCGTCGAACCGGCCACCAGGACGATCGCCAACCCACCGAGGACGACCCAGGCGGTCCGGACGCCCCGGCGCAGGTCGGCCTCGGGCACGTACACCTCGACGATCACGGTGCGGCCGTCGGCCAGCACGGTGGGTTGCAGGTACGCGACACCGTCGCCGGCCGGGGCCAGCACCGACCGGCGGTCCCCGGCGGCGCTGCGTACCTGCGCGTCGGTGACGTGGGTGACGCCGATCGGCGCGTTGTCCGGCAGGTGCACGGCGAGCCGTCCGGCGCTGCCCGCCGTGGTGCTGGCCACCGCGTTGGTGAGCAGCATCGGGTCGGCGTCCATGCCCAGCACGGTGACCAGGGCGGTGGCCTGCTGGCGAGCTTCGCTGACGGCCCGGTCCCGGGCGATCTGCCCGGTGGCGATGGCCAGCGGCACCAGGAAGGCCAGCGCCACCATCGAGGTGATGGCGATGGCCAGCCGGTTCAGGGCCCACCTCATCGGGGTTCGACCATCATCACGCCGACCCCGCGTACGGTCCGCAGGAAGCGTGGCCGGGCGGCCGTCTCCCCGAGCTTGCGACGCAGCCAGGAGATGTGCACGTCGATGGTCTGTTCCTCGCCGATCTGCGCCTGGTGCCAGACCTCGTTCATCAGCTCCCGGCGGCTGACCACCTGACCGACCCGCTCGGCCAGGTACGCCAGCACGTCGAACTCGCGTCGGGTCAGTTGCAGGGGTTGCCCGTGTAGTTCGGCCAGGCGTTGCCGGGGACGGATGGTCAGCTCGCCCACGGTGATCGACGGCGGGGTCTCGTTCGCGGTGGGCCGGGCCCGGCGGAGCACCGCGTCGATGCGAGCCAGGATGTGTCCACCGGAGAACGGCTTGGTCACGTAGTCGTCGGCACCGGCGCCGAGCAGGCTGATGATGTCGGTCTCGGAGCGGCGCGCGGTCGCCACGATGACCGGTACGTCGGAGACCGAACGGATCATCCGCAGCGCGTCGGCACCGTCGATGTCGGGTAGCCCGAGATCGAGGATGACCAGGTTCGGTCGCTCGGTGCTGACGATCCGCAACGCCTCGGCGGCGTGCCCGGCGGGCCGTACCACGTGACCGGCGTCGGTCAGCGCACGGGTGAGGGCGGCCGCGATGTTCCGGTCGTCCTCGACCAGCAGGATCATCGCCATGGCGTACACCATATGGGTAGATGAGACGATGTCTTTGTGCGATCTTCCTGGTGGGCGCCGATCACGGGATGGTGCGTCGCCACCGCGTCGAGCATCGTGCTCGCGTCGATGGCGATCCTGCCCGTGCTGCGGGAGCCGGTCGCCCAGGACCGGACGCTGAGTCCACCACCTGCGGCGCAGACGCCCGGACCGCCGACGCCACTGCCCTCGTCGACACCGCCGCCGACGACGTCGGCGTCACCGCGACCCCGCGTGAGCCCGACCCCGACCCCGAGCGCCACGCCGGAGTCGGTGGAGAGCCGCCGCCCGACGACCAGACCGAGCCGGACCACGGCCCCGACCGTGACCACCGAGGACGGTTGGACGGTGACGGTGGGCGACGACGGCGTCCGCAGCTACGTCCGCTCGTTCCGGGTGGAGGGCGGCCAGGCGGTCGTCCGGATGACCTCGGCGGGCGTGGTCGAGCTGGTCACGGCGACCCCGGCGGACGGGTACGCGGTGCAGAAGGTGCAGAACTCGCCGGACAACATGGCGGTCTACTTCAACGCGCCGAACAGCAGCTTCATCATCCACGCGATCTGGTGGGACGACCGCCCGTTCGTGCAGGTGAGCAAGGTCGGCTCGTAGGGTCGGTGCCGCGCGGTCGCTCAGAACAGGGTGGTGGGCTCCACCGGGATCGGCTCGGGCAGGGGCGTCAGCTCGGGCACGCGGGCACGGACCTCGTCGTGGAAGCGGCGGGCGAGCACCGGCGCGTCGGCGTTGTCGGGGGTGTGCACGAACATGGTGGGGGAGCGGCCCTCGCGCAGCCAGTCCACGGTGACGTCGACCCAGTGCTGCCAGCCCTCGACCGTCCGGTCCGTGTCGTCGCGGCCGAGGTAGCGCACGATGGGCCGGTCGGTCAGCGCGTGGGTGCGCAACGGCATCCGTGGCTTCTTGGTCCAGGCGTCGCGCTCGGCGTCACTGGTCGGCGGGTCGGCGAAGAAGGCGGTGGTGTCGAACGGCACCCATTCGGCGTCCGCCTCGTCGAGCGTGGTCTCCAGCAGCCGGACCGCGTGCGGCTCGGTGAAGAAGGCGGGATGGCGGACCTCCACCACGGCTCGGTGGGTGGCGGGCAGTCGGCGCAGGAAGCGGGCCAGCGTGGGTACGTCGTCCGGGCCGAACGAGCCGGGAAGCTGCACCCAGAGGGCGTGGGCACGCGGGCCGAGCGGTGCCATCGCGTCCAGGAACACCCGCATCGGCTCGGTGACGTCGGTGAGCCGGCGCTCGTGCGTCACCAGTTTGGGCAGCTTGACCACGAACCGGAAGTCCGGATCGGTCTGCTGCGCCCAGGTGGCGACGGTGTCCCGGGTCGGGGTGGCGTAGAACGTCGTGTTGCCCTCGACCGCGTCGCACCACCCGGCGTAGTGGCGCAGCCGTTCGGAGGTCGGCAACGGGTGCGCCAGCAGCCGACCCTGCCAGGACTTGTGCGTCCACATCGCACACCCGACGTGCAGCCGCATACCGCCGACTCCTTCCTCCGCCCCTGGCCCGGCGACAGTGCGGGCACCCGGCCGGGCTTGCTGCGCGGCCCGGTGCGGCGCGACCCCGGCTTGACGTACCGTAGCCGGGTGTCCGTTGGCCGGCCGCGTCAGCGGGCCGGGCCGGCGGAGTCGCCCGGGGCGAGGGACGCGATGAAGTCGAGAATGCGCTGGTTGACCAGCTCGGGACGTTCCAGCGGCAGCCCGTGGCCGGCACCGGTCACGATCTCGGTGCGGACCGAGGGGATCAGCTCCGCCGCCCGGGCCGCCGCCCGACGGGGATCCAGCAACGAACTGCGCCCGGCCAGCAGCACCTGCACCGGCACGCGGATCGCGCGCAACTCGTCGTCGTCGAACCGGCGAGCTGCGACCGGGCGGCCCGACCGCCAGTGCCGGGCTGCGATCATGATCGGGGCCAGTTGCTCGGCGGACTCGACCAGGGCATGGTTGGCCAGCCGCTGGGCGAACCAGGGCCGGGTGCGCCGGGGGGCCAGTGTCGCCAACGCTCCGGCCAGCATGTTCGCGTAGAACCTGAGTGGCACCTTCTCCAGGCCCCCGGGATCGAGCAGCGTGACCGAGGCCAGCCGGTCGGGCCGGTGCAGGGCCTGGGCGAGCGCCAGGAATCCGCCGTAGGACAGGCCGACCAGGTGGACGCCGTCCAGCCCGAGTGCGGTGAGCGTCTCGTCGAGCCAGGCGGCGTTGTCGGTCGTACTCGGCACCGGTCGGCGTTGCACGCTGCGACCTGGGTCGTCGACGGTGTCCACCGCGTAGACCCGGTGGTGGACACCGAGCGGGGCGACCTGCGGATACCAGTTGCTGGAATTGCCCTGAGCGCCGTGTAACAACACGATCGGCTCACCCGTGGCGATGCCATGCTGGTGCACGTGGACGGTGCCGAACCGCGTCTCGACGTCCCACTCCTGTCGAGGGTGCGGCCATGCGCCCATCGCCACCTCATAGGCGGCGAGGAACCTGCTCCGTGCCTGGTCGCTGGTGAACCGTCCGATGCCTGGCGTCGCTCGCACGTCGACCTCCCCGTTTTGGTAGTACGATCGTACTACCAAAACGGCTGACAAGGGGTGCCACGATGCCGAGACTGTCCGACCGTGACGCGCGCCGAGGCGAGATCCTGGCCGCGCTGCTGCGGATCGCCGGCGAGCGTGGCCTGCACGCCGTGAGCATGCGTACGGTGGCCGCGCAGGCGGGCGTCTCGGTGAGCACCGTGCAGTACTACTTCCGGACCAAGGAGGAGTTGCTCTTCGCCGGGCTGCGGCACCAGGCCGACATCGTGGGTCGGCGCGCCGTAGCCGGGATGCCGGTCGACCCGGCGGAGCACCCACGGGACAGCCTGCGTGCCTGGCTGGTTCAGTTCGTTCCCGTCGATGCCGAGCAGCGTGCCGCCTATATCGTCTTCGCCGCCTACCACGCCCTGGCACTGACCGACCCGGCGCTGGCCGAACTCTCCTACAGCCGCGACTCGGTCGAGCTGGAACGCGCACTATGCGAACTGGTGGCCGCCGCCCAGCGCTCAGGTGCGGTGCCAGCCGAGCGGGACGCGGACGCCGAGGCCGGCAACCTGCTCGCCCTGGCGACCGGCCTCGCCGACAGCGTCATGGCGGGCATGCGGAGTCCCGAGACCGCCATCGCGCTGTTGGACTACCAACTCGACCACGTCTTCCGCACGCCGTCGGCGGGCTCGGTCGGCTAGCCGTCGCCGTCGGTGCGGTCGACGGTGAGGCTGGAGACGCCGGAGGTGGCGTCGATGTCGTAGCGGTCCGTGGCCGACTCCCACTCCGGTGGCGTCAGCACAGTGCCGCCGGCCACGCCGGACTGGGTGGATCCGTCGACGGTGACCGAGCCGGCGCCGCCACCCGCGCGTACCCGCACCGGGGCGTCACCGGCCAGGCGGACGACGACCTGGTTCGCGCCGCCACTGAGGACGGTCCGCTGAGTGCCCTCGGCCGGCGGCAGGGTCAGCTCGATCCGGCTGGCCCCGGCGGTGAACTCGACGTCGCCGAGCTGGGCGCCCCGCAGGTCGAGGTGCTGCTCCTTGGCGCCGCCGCCGAGCCGCAGGTGCCAGCGTACGGAGTGGTGCAGCACCACCTCGACGATGGCCGGCCCGTCCTGTCCGGTGCCGCGCAGGCTGGTGAGTATGTTGCCGTCGGCGAGCGAGACCGCGGGCCGTACGCCCGAGTCGCGGGACGTCGACACCCGGTACGCGTCCCCGCCGAGGTCGTCGGTGCGCAGCCGGACCACGTCGGCGCCGTCGAGCAGGACGAAGGTGGCCTCCCGCAGGTCGTCGGCGCTGCCGGTGACGACGTGCCCGGCCCGGCCGTCGCCGCGCACCGTGACCCAGGTCCAGGCGGAGACCAGCACCACCACCAGAACCAGCAGTGCCCCGCCGAGCCACCACCAGAACCGTCGCCCGTCGGTCGCTTGAGCGTTCTCCACGTCGCCTCCCGTGCCTCGGTGACCGCAGGGGGCTACTACCCGCCCGGCCCGTCACCGACTCTTACGGCTGCGACGGCGCGTGGGCTCACCGCCGACGGCGGTGAGCCCACAGGTACCGCTTGCGGTCAGGCGCGGGACCACTTCTGGTTGGCGGTGCCGCCGCAGTCCCAGAGCTGCAACCGGCCGCCGTTGTTCGGGTTGTTCTCCCGGACGTCGACGCACCGGTTCGCGCTGAGGTTCACCAGGTCACCGGCGGGGCTGAGGGTGAACCGTTGGGCCGGGTTGCCGTTACAGGTGACCAGGTTGACCTCGGTGCCGTTGGCGGTGCCTGCCCAGGCCGGGTCCATGCACTTGCCCATGGCGCGGACGGTGCCGTCGGCGGCGAAGGTCCACGCCTGGGCGGCGGTGGTGTTGCAGTCCCAGATCTGCAACGGCGCCCCGTCGTACGGGTTGGCGCTGGGGATGTCGATGCACCGTCCACTCTGCTGGCCCCGGATCCGGGTGGTGCCGGTGTTGCCGTCCGGGACGTAGCCGTAGACCCGCACGTAGTCGACGAGCATCTGCTGCGGGAACTGGGTGCTGCCGTCCGGGTAGCCGGGCCAGTTGCCGCCCACCGCGACGTTGAGGATCATGAAGAACGGGTGGTCGAAGACCCACCGGTTGCCGCCGAGTCGGCTCGGGTCGACGCGGAAGAACTCCTGGCCGTCGAGGTACCAGCGGATGCTGTTCGGTTCCCAGTCGACCCGGTAGGTGTGGAAGGCGTCGGCCAGCGGCTGTCCGATGACGCGGCTGCCGGTGATCCCGCCGCCGCCGGAGTAGCCGGGCCCGTGGATGGTGCCGTGCACGGTGTTCGGCTCGCGACCGACGTTCTCCATGATGTCGATCTCGCCGGAGGCCGGCCAGCCGACGTTGCCGAAGTCGCTGCCGAGCATCCAGAAGGCCGGCCAGATGCCCTGACCGCGAGGGATCTTGATGCGGGCCTCGAACCGGCCGTACGCCTGGCTGAAGGTGGCGGCGGTGAGCAGTCGGGCCGAGGTGTACTCGCACCGGCCGTAGTGACACTGGTAGTTGGCCGGGTTCTCCCGGCGCGCGGTGATGACCAGGTTGCCCTGCCCGTCGTGCACCGCGTTGCTGGTGCTGTTGGTGTAGTACTGCCGCTCGTTGTTGCCCCAGCCGTGGCCGCCGATGTCGAAGCGCCACTTGGACTGGTCGACCGGCGTACCGGCCGGGGCGTTGAACTCGTCCTGCCAGGTGAGTCCGCCGATGGCGGCGGCGGCCGGTGCGGCGGTCACGGGGACGACGAGCATGCTGGCGACGACGGCCGCGGCGAGGGCGGCGGCTGTCCGTCGAAGCCTTCGGGAGATGGTGGACACGATGGTCTCCTTGGGGTCTGCGGATGAGGCTGGCGCCCCGGCGAGGAGGGGAGAGCGCTCTCCATATCGCAGTCTGTCGATTTCAACAGAATTAGTCAAGGTTGTTAACAGCGATCATGGAGCGTGACGACGCTCGGTGATCGTCAACTTTGGGTTGACGACTGCGGGTCGTCAACCTATGGTTGACGCATGACGAATCCGGTCCAGATGAACAATCCCGTCCGGCTCGACGACCTGATCCAGGCCATCAAGCAGGCCCATCCCGACGCGCTCGACCAGCTCACCGACGCGGTGATGGTCGCCGACCACATCGGCGAGGTCGCCGACCATCTCATCGGTCACTTCGTGGACCAGGCCCGCCGCTCCGGCGCCTCCTGGACCGAGATCGGCCGCAGCATGGGAGTGAGCAAGCAGGCCGCGCAGAAGCGCTTCGTGGCCAAGAGCGACGCCGGGCCGATCGACCCGCAACAGGGGTTCAACCGCTTCACCCCGCGCGCCCGCAACGTGGTGATGGCCTCGCAGAACGAGGCCCGCGCCGCCGGCAACGCCGAGATCGGCCCGGCGCACCTGGTGCTCGGGCTGCTCGCCGAGCCGGAGGGCCTGGCCGTGAAGGTGCTGGCCGCCGAGGGCGTCACGGCCGGGGCGGTACGCGAGGCGGCCACCGCCGCGCTGCCGCCCTCCGTCGGCGAGGTCCCGGATCTGATCCCGTACGACGCGGCCGGCAAGAAGGCGCTGGAACTGACCTTCCGCGAGGCGCTGCGCCTGGGGCACAACTACATCGGCACCGAGCACATCCTGCTGGCGCTGCTGGAGCAGGAGGACGGCGAGGGCGTGCTCACCGGCCTCGGTGTGGAGAAGGCCGCCGTGGAAGCGGGCACCGCGGCGGCCCTGGCCAAGGTCCGGGTGTTCGAGTAGCGGATCAGGGCGCGGTGGGGAAGCCGTACCGGGCGGCGTGCTCCGGGTCCTCCGGCTCGATCTGGCGCAGCCCGGCGTCGGCGAGGCGCTTGTTGACCTCGTCCAGGTGCTCACGCACCAGTCGGGCCTCCTCCTCGGTGACCCGCCCCCGGTGCGGCTTGCCGGCGTGGTCGATGGTGCCGTAGTCGATCTTCTCCGGGGCGCGTCGCGCCTTCGGTGGGCGTACCCGCTCGGCGGTCTTGAGCAGTTGTGCCATCGGCATGTCGGTGGCCATCGCGTCGAACTCGCTCGCGGTCAGCACCACCCGGCGCGGCTCACCGTTGCCGTGCCGGTCGTGGATCTCGACCACCGCCACGTCCAGCGCGGCGTCGTCGATGTTCTCCACCTCCACCGGCGTCGCGTCCAACTGCACGGGCCCGGCCACCAGGTCAGGATGCTCGACGACGACGACGCGGACCGCCTCGTCGTCGGGACCCAGCACCGTGCCGCTGAAGTCGGAGACGCGGATCGTCTTCTTGCCCATGTGCGCAGTTGCTCCCGTCGTGGCCTGTCGGAGGACCAGCAGACGTTACCCGACAGGTGTGCGAAAGGACGCGCTGGCTCGCCGGGCCGGCCCGGGTGCCGGGGGCCTCAGAGCGTGTTGAGGTGGCGGCGGGAGGAGTAGCCCGCCGGCAGTTCGTTGAGGTCGTGCCAGGAGAGGGCACCGAGGCCGGCGCGGTGACCGCCGTAGGAGAGCTGACCCGGGAAGTGTTCGGCGCACCGTCGTATCCGTCGGGTGTCCTGCGCGGAGCGGTCGTTCGGCTGAATCGGCATGTCCCCCACCGTTTCAAAGAAAGTTGTCCATGTATGGAAATGGATATGACGGTCGATCGATGACCCGGGTTCCCGGCCGAGGCGTTGGTCACCCGATCGGTACCACCGCGCCCAGTGCCCGACGTACCGTGATCGGCGGAGGCCGGAGCGACGGTGCGGAGGTGGGCGATGCTCGACCGGCGGCTCCACCTGCACCTGGCGACCTGGCTCGGGCAGTGGCCGGCAGGTCCCGGGCTGCACGTGGTCTGCTCCACCCGGCGCGCCCGCCCGGCCTGGGACGGCCGGTTGCGGCCGGCTGTCGCGGTCACCGCCGGCACGAGCACCGTGCTCTCGGTGGCCCCGGACCGGGTCGCGGCGGTACGCGACCTGGCCCGGCGGCCGGAGTCGCTGCCGGACGCGTTGCCGGCGGCGGTCGGTCATCCCGGCTGGGTGGTACACGACGACGTGTTCCGCTGGAGCGTCGCTCCCGCGCCCCTGCCCGACGTCGGTGAGTGGGTGCCGCCCGGTTCCGCCGGCCTGCCGTCCTGGTTGCGCCTGTTCGACCGGCCGGTCCTGGTGGTGCGGGACGTGCGGGGTCGTTACCTGGCCGGCGTCGGCGTCAAGCGGCACGACCGGCACGGGCACGAGTTGGCGGTGGGTACGCAGCCGGCCGCCCGGGGGCGCGGACTGGCCCGGCGGTTGGTGGCCCAGGCCGCGCGTCGGGTGCTCGCGGACGGCGCGGTGCCGACCTATCTGCACGCCCGGGACAATGCCGCCTCAGCCCGGGTGGCGGAGGCGGCGGGTTTCCCCGACCGGGGCTGGCGGTCGTACGGCGTCTATCCGGGCTGACGGTCGACCTGACGGCAGGGCGCGGACCGTGGATCCCGGGCCGGATCCACGGTCCGCAGCCTCCCCCCAGGCCCATGTGCGGCTCGATGTGATCACGCTACGTATCTGAGTGGTGGTCGGCAAGTAGCCACCGCGTGGTCTGCGGTGTCGAAAAGTGGACTTGACCTGCCCGGACGCATCGATGTGGATCGGCTGCGGGGTGACTCAGCGTGTGGTTTCGGCGTGCCCGGTCAGGCCCAGTGCCTCGGCGGCGGCCCGCCCGTTGGCGTGGCTCGCGCCGAAGGTGGTGACGAACGCCTGGACGCCGGCCGGTCGCCACGCGGCCGGCCACCCCATCTCGACCACCGCCACCGGATGCGTGGCGGCCAGCGCGGCGGCGAGTTCCGGGCCGCCGGGCAGCCGGTGCAGGTGGCGCCCGACCAGCACGATCGGGCGGGTGCCGGCACGGCGGCGCAGCGCCTCCGGGTCGGCCTCGGTGGCCACCACCCGGATCTCCTCGGTGCCGTCGAGGTGCGGGCCGAGCCCCCACGGCACCCGTCCCTCGGCGACGGTGGAGCGGGCGTGCACCTGCACCACCAGTGGCTGGTCCAACCCGGCCAGGACGCCCTCCACCCGGACCGCCCGGCGCGCGGCGGCGTACCCGAGGTCGGCGGGGACGGTGACCTCGGACCGCGCGGTCCGGGTCCAGGCGGCGAGGGCGGCGACGCGGTCGGCGGCCTGCTCCACCCGGACGCGGTCGAGCCGGCCGTCGCCGAGCGCGGCGACGATCTCGGCGGCGACGGCCTCGACCAGGTCCGCGTCGACCTTGGCGCCGATGCAGAGCAGGTCGGCTCCGGCGGCCAGGGCCCGCACCGCACCCGGTGCGACGCCACCGGCGGCGAGGGTGGCGCCCCGCATCTCCAGCGCGTCGGTGACCACGACGCCGTCGAAGCCGTACCGGTCGCGCAGCAGGTCGGTCAGGACGGCGCGGCTGAAGGTGGCCGGCCCGTCGCCGGTCAGTGCGGGAACCCGGATGTGTGCGGTCATCACGGCCTTCGCCCCGGCCGCGATCACCGCGGCGAACGGTGGCAGGTCGCGCTGGCGCAGGAGGTCGGGCGAGGCGTCCACGGTGGGCAGCTCGTGGTGGGAGTCGGCGATCGTCGCGCCGTGGCCGGGGAAGTGCTTGGCGCAGGCGGCAACTCCGGCGGCCTGGAGCCCGGTGGTCGCCGCCGCCGAGTGGGCGGCCACCCGGACCGGGTCGGCTCCGAACGAGCGGGTGCCGATGACCGGGTTGTCGTCGGCGCTGTTGACGTCGACGGTGGGTGCCAGGTCGACGGTGATGCCCAGGGCGGCCAGCTCCGCGCCGATGGCGTGGTAGACCCGGCGGGTGAGGGCCACGTCGCCGATCGCGCCGAGCGCCGCGTTGCCCGGGTACGGGCTGCCGGTGGCGTGCGCCAGTCGGGTTACGTCACCGCCCTCCTCGTCGACGGCGATCAGCACGTCGGACCGTCCGGCCCGCAGCGCGGCCGTGGCGGCCGCCACCTGCTCCGGCCGATGGATGTTGGTGCCGAACAGGGTGTGCCCGGCCAGCCCCTCGGCCACCAGCTCGACCGCCCAGTCGGGCGGGACCGGCCCCGGGTACGCGGCCAGCAGGGTGCCCAGCGCCAGCCGGCGGAGTCCCGGATCGATCCCCATGGAGGCGTCTCCTCTCGGTGCCGGCCGGTGCGGATCTCGTACCGGGTCGGCCGAGAGCCCTGCTTCCACCCGGCCGATACGCTACGGCTACCCGTTCCAAGGTCGGTTTACTGTTGTCAAAGCTAGATAGTTAGCAAAGTTTACTAATACATGAGGACATGGCATGAGTGCGACCCGGTTGCCCGGCACCCCACGTCTGTTGCGCGCCCTCAACGACCGTGCGGCGCTGGAACTGCTGCTGGAACAGGGGCCGCTGACCCGGGCTCGGCTCGGTGAGCTGACCGGCCTCTCCAAGGTCACCGCATCCCAACTGGTGGAGCGGTTGGAGGAGCGGGGGCTGGTCGCCCGGGTGGGTGAGCAGGCCGGTGGTCGGGGGCCGAACGCCCAGCTCTACGCGGTGCGCCCGGGTAGCGCGCACGTGGTCGGCGTGGACGTCGGGCCGGAGCGTGTGGTGGCCGCCTGCGCCGACATCACCGGCGCGGTGATCGGTCGGGTCGAGCAGTCCACCCGGGACACCGACGACCCGGTCGGCGTCGTGCACAACGCGGTGGTGCAGGTGGCCGGCAGTGCCGGTGCCCAGCTGTCGAGCGTACGGCGGATCGTGCTCGGCACCCCCGGCCTGGTCGACCCGGGCACCGGCGACATCACCTTCGCGTTCAACCTGCCGCGCTGGCACCGGGGTCTGCTCGCCGCGCTCCGCGACGACCTGGACACCCCGGTGGTCTTCGAGAACGACGTGAACCTGGCCGCGGTGGCCGAGGCGCAGTCCGGTGCGGCCCAGGGTCTGTCGGACTTCGTGCTGGTCTGGGTCGGTGCCGGTGTCGGCCTGGCGATCATGCTGGGTGGGCGGCTGCACCACGGCAGCAGTGGCGCGGCCGGCGAGATCGGCTACCTGCCGGTGCCCGGCGCGCCCATCCCGCGCGACGTCTCCCGGCGGGCCAAGCCCGCCTTCCAGCAACTGGCCGGTGCCGACGCGGTCCGCGCGCTGGCCCGCGAGCACGGCTACCCGGACGCCGGGGCGGCCGACGCCGTCCGCGCCGCGATCGCCGACGGCGCCGCCGGCGGACCGATGCTCGACGAGGTGGCCCGTCGGCTGGCCCTGGGCGTGGCGAGCACCTGCGTGGTGCTGGACCCGCCGCTGGTGGTGCTCGCCGGTGAGGTGGGGCAGGCCGGCGGGGCGGCGTTGGCCGAACGGGTACAGCACGAGGTGGCCGCCATCACGCTGGTCCGCCCCCGGGTGGTGTCCACCGGGCTGACCGAGGAACCGATCGTGCACGGGGCGTTGCGGACCGCGCTGGACGCCGTCCGGGACGAGGTCTTCGGCTCCACGGTCGGCTGAGCCGCCGATGCCGTCCATGTGAAGGAAGTCTTCAGCATCGGCCCGGAGGTGGCAAGGAGTTGCCGCCTCCAGGCCGGCGCTCAGGTCAGGTCGCGGCGCCGGAACAGCGCGAAGGCGGCCACGGTGAGCCCGACGGTGAGCGACAACAGCACGGCCAGTGCCGGTCGCCAGGTCAGCGTGTAGAGACCGTCGCAGTAGCTGGAGAGCAGATTGGTGCAGGCGCTGTCGTCCCAGAGCTCGACCCTGCCGGTGAGCCACGCCCAGACGTAACTGGTCAGCATGAGTTGGTCGGGTCGGGGCGTCCCGACGATCTCCAGCACGATCCGGCCGCCCAACTCCCACACCACCAGGTACGCGGCCACCGCCCCGAGTGCCGCCGAGGTGTGCCGGCCCATCGTGGCCACGGCGAAGCCGATCGCCGTGGCCAGGAGCACCAGCACCAGGCCCCGGACCCAGATCGCGCCCAGGCTGCCCCAGAACGTCGGATTCGTCGGGCCGGGATGGCCGGCCAACTGGGCGATCGTCCAGAAGGTGACCAGGTAGGTCGCCGAGGCGAGCAGGGACAGGGCCAGCACCGCCCCGAGCAGCGTGCCGAGCTTGGTGCCCAGCACCGTCATCCGGCGCGGTCGCCACAGCAACAGGTTCACCACGCCGCCGGAGTTCAGGTCGGCGCCGATCGCCGAGGCCCCCACCAGGAAACCGAACAGCACCAGGAACGCCACGAGGAAGTACAACAGCGGCTCGGCCTGCCGGGTGAAGGTGAACACGCCGTCGAGGTAGTCGGCCGCCACCGGCAACCGGTCCCGGAGCGCCGGATCGACCTCGCTGCAGTCGGCCGGCAGGTAGCCGTCCTCCTCCCGGGGCGGCGAACCCTGCTGTCGGGCCAGGCACCGGTCGTGCTCCAACTCCAGTCCGCGCCGGTCGTCGGCGGCCTGTCGCTGGGCCGCGGCCAACTCGGCCGGACTGGGACTGTGCGAACCGGCGATCGTGGTGCCGGCGGTGACCACGAAGGCCAGCGCCAACAACGCCACCATGAGCTGGACGAAACGGCGGGCCGCCAACCGTTCCGCCTCGGCACGGATCAGGTTCACGCGCCCACCTCCCGGACGCCGAGGTC
Source organism: Verrucosispora sp. NA02020 (assembly GCF_013364215.1). Lineage (NCBI taxonomy): Bacteria > Bacillati > Actinomycetota > Actinomycetes > Micromonosporales > Micromonosporaceae > Micromonospora > Verrucosispora sp. NA02020. Next base: position 1,660,250 of record NZ_CP054923.1, read on the forward strand.
GATCTCCCGGCCGACGGTCGTGTCGTCCGACGTGTCGTGCACCTGCCGGGGCACCCCCACCGGCCCCGGTGCGCCGGTCAGATCCAGGAAGACGCTCTCCAGATCCGGGCGCAGCGGCGTCAGTTCGCGTACCCAGACGCCCTGCTCGCCCAGCGTCCGGTTGACCAGCGCCGGATCCGGCACCCCGTCCACCACCAGATGGTCGGCGTGCCCGGTGACCGCCCACCCGGCGGCCACCAGCAACTCCTCGGCCCGGCCCAGGTCGTCGGCGCGGACCAGGCACTCGTGCCGGTCGTGGCCGGCGAGCACCTCCGCCACCGGACCGCTGGCGGCCCGTCGCCCCCGCGAGATGATCGTGACGTGGTCGCAGATCACCTGGATCTCGGCCAGGATGTGGCTGGACACCAGCACGGTCACCCCGCGCTCGGCCAGCGCCCGCATCAGGTCACGCATCTCCCGGATGCCCGCCGGGTCCAGCCCGTTCGCCGGCTCGTCGAGGATCAGCAACTCCGGTTGCTTGAGCAGCGCCGAGGCCACCGCCAGACGCTGCTTCATGCCGAGCGAGTAACCCTTGACCCGCTCGTGCGCCCGGTCGAGCAGACCGACCTGCTCCAGCACGTCGTCGACCCGGGCGATCGGTACGCCACCGGCCAGCGCGAGCAACCGCAGCGTGCGGTACGCGGTGAAGTTGCCGAAGAACTGCGGACTCTCCACGATCGCGCCCACCCGGCCCGCCACCTGGGTCAACTGCTCCGGGGCGGAGGCGCCGAGCACCCGCATCCGGCCCTGGTCGGCGCGTACCAGCCCGAGCAGCGCCCGCAACGTGGTCGTCTTGCCCGACCCGTTCGGGCCGAGGAACCCGTGCACCTGACCGGCCTCGACCAGCAGGTCGAAGCCGTCGACCGCGACGCGGCTGCCCCGACGCAGGCTACGGAAGGTCTTCCGTAGACCGTCGATCTCGATGACCGCACTCGCCATGAGCCGCCCTTCGGGTGAGCAATGACACGGCGCCCCACCCTACGGCGGGCGCGTACGCCCGTGGGGGCAGCCCGCTGCTGCGTGGTTGGATGGGCGGGTGACTGGTGACCTGATCCCTGGCGCCGGTGGCGCCACCCCCGCCCCCTCACCCGTGGACGCGGATCTGGTGGTCAGCCTCGACGGCGTCGCCGTACGCCGGTCCGGCACCGCCCTGCTGCACGATGTGGACTGGCGGGTCGAACTGGACGAACGCTGGGTGGTGCTGGGCCCCAACGGTGCCGGCAAGACCACGTTGCTCAACCTCGCCGCCGGGCGGCTGCACCCGACCACCGGCACCGCACACGTGCTGGGCGAGCGGATCGGCCGCACCGATGTGACCGAGCTGCGTACCCGCATCGGGCTCGCCACCGCCGCGCTCGCCGAGCGTCTGCCCGCCGACGAGCGGGCCGTGGACGTGGTGATGACGGCGGCCTGGTCGGTGGTGGGCCGCTGGCGGGAGAGCTACGACCCGGCCGACGAGTCCCGGGCCCGGGCGCTGCTCGACCAGCTCGGGGTCGGCGCGCTGACCGACCGGACGTACGGCACGCTCTCCGAGGGCGAGCGCAAGCGGGTGCAGATCGCCCGGGCGCTGATGACCGACCCGGAGCTGCTGTTGCTGGACGAACCGGCGGCCGGGCTCGACCTCGGCGGCCGCGAGGACCTGGTGGGCCGGCTCGCCGAGCTGGCCCAGGACCCGGACGCCCCGGCGTTGGTGCTCGTCACGCACCACGTGGAGGAGATCCCGCCCGGCTTCACCCACGCGCTGCTGCTGCGCGACGGCGCCGTGATGGCCCAGGGGCTGCTGGCCGACGTCCTCACCGCCGACAACCTGACCAAGACCTTCGGCCTGCCGCTGCTGGTCGAACGCCACGGCGAGCGGTTCACCGCCCGCGCCGCCTGAAAGGAGGGGTCCCCTGCTAACGCCTGCGGTATAGCAGGGGACCCCTCCTTTCACCCCACCCCAGCCAGCCAGACGAGCCAGCCGGAGGAGCTTCCGTGCCCCAGACCCGGGTCGCCGTGGTGGGCAGCGCGAACATGGACCTGGTCGCCACCGCCCCGGCCCTGCCCCGGCCGGGGGAGACCACGCTCGGCACCGACTTCGTCACGGTGCCCGGCGGCAAGGGGGCGAACCAGGCCATCGCCGCCGCCCGCGCGGGTGCCGCCAGCACCTTCCTCGGCGCGATCGGTTCCGACTCGTTCGGGGTGACCCTGCGGGCCCGGATCGCCGCCGCCGGGGTCGACACCAGCCACCTCCGCACCAGTTACGGCGCCTCCGGGGTGGCCCTGGTCATGGTCAACGCCGCGGGCGAGAACGCGATCCTGGTGACGCCGGGCGCGAACGGCTCGATGACCGCGCTCACCGAGGGCGAACTGGCCGCCGTACGGGACGCGGACGTGCTGGTCGCCCAGTTGGAGATCCCGGTGGAGACGGTGACCGAGGCGGCGGTGGCCGCCCGGGCGGCCGGCACCCGGGTGGTGCTCAACGCCGCGCCGGCCGTTCCGTTGCCGCCGGACCTGCTGGCCGCCGTGGACCTGCTGGTGGTCAACGAGAACGAGGCGCAGACGTACACCGGTCGGGGCCGGGACGAGCCGCAGGCGCTGCTCGACCTGGTGCCCCGGGCGGTGCTCACCCTCGGCGCGCAGGGCGCCTGGTACGGCGACCGGGACGGTGTCGCCGCGCACGTGCCCGCCGTACCGGTGGACACGGTGGACTCGACGGCCGCCGGGGACGCGTTCACGGCCGCGCTCGCGGTGGCCTGGGGCGAGGGCCGGGACCTGGTCGACGCGGTCCGCTGGGCGGCGGCGGCCGGCGCGGCCTGCGTCCGTCGGCTCGGCGCGAGCGTGTCGCTGCCGCACCGGGCCGACATCGACCAGCTCTACGTCCCGGCACCCTGACCGGGACGGCCGGTCGGGCGTCCGCCGCCGTGTCCCGGTGCGGTGTCGGCGTCGGTGCGGAACGCCCGGCGGTACGCCGACGGTGAGGTCCGCATCGCCCGGGCGAAGTGGTGGCGGTAGGTGACCGACGTGTCGAAGCCGACCGCGGCGGCGATCTCCGTGACCGGTGCGTCGCTCGTCTCCAGCAGCGCCAGGCTGGCCCGGATCCGCTGGTCGATCAGCCACCGGATCGGGCTGGTGCCGGTGGCACGGGCGAAGTGCCGCAGGTAGGTGCGCGGTGACATGTGCGCCTGCCGGGCCAGCGTCGCCACCGTCAGCGGTGCGGGCAGGTGCGCCAACGCCCAGGCGAGGCTGCCGGCGATCCGGTCGTCGTCCGGGCCGGTGGTCACCGGGGCCTCGATGAACTGCGCCTGACCGCCGTCGCGGTGCGGCGGGATCACCAGCCGCCGGGCCACCGCGTTGGCCACCGCCACCCCGTGGTCCCGCCGGACCAGGTGCACGCAGAGGTCCAGACCGGCGGCGCTGCCCGCGCTGGTGAGCACGTCACCGTCGTCGAGGTACAGCACGTCGGGATCCACCGTCACCTGCGGGTAGCGGCGGGCCAGCAGGTCGGCGTACCGCCAGTGGGTGGTGGCCCGGCGCCCGTCGAGCAGGCCGGCGCCGGCCAGCGCGAACGCGCCGGAACAGAGGGAGACGAGCCGGGCGCCGCCCCGGTGCGCCCGGCGCAGGGCGGCCACCAGTTCGGGTGACGGCGTGCCGTGCACGTCGGGCACCCCGGGCACGATCACCGTCCCGGCGGCGGCCAGGTCGTCCAGGCCGTACGGGCTGTGCAGGCCGGCGCCGCCGACCAGCGGCACCGGGCCGGGCCGTTCGGCGCAGAGCCGCAGCGTGTACCAGGGCACGCCCAGCTCGGGCCGGGGCAGACCGAAGACCTCGGTGACGAATCCGGTCTCGAAGACCGACATCCCCGGGTACGCGAGCACGGCGACGGTGCGGTCCGCCGGAGTCATGGCGGGATGTTAGCGCAGTACGGCGGCAGCGCCACTCGTCGTCGACGGCGTACCGGCCGAGGATCGGTGCATGTCACGTGTTTTCGCGGTGCCGGCCGCCACGCCGGAGGCCGCCGTCACCCAGTTCCTGGACCGGCTCCGGTTCGAGACCGACGTCGCCGACGTGCACGCCGACCTGACCGCCGGGGTGCCCGATCTGGTGGTGGTCGACTCCCGGAGCGACGACGCCTGGGAGCAGGGGCATCTGCCCGACGCCCTGCACCTGCCCACCGCGCGGATCGCCACGGAGGCGGCGGTGACGGTGCCACCCGGAGCGCGGGTGGTGACGTACTGCTGGGGTCCCGGTTGTGACGGCGCCACCCGGGCGGCGCTGGAGTTCGCCCGGCTCGGCTATCCGGTCAAGGAGATGCGCGGCGGGTACGAGTACTGGGCGCGGGAGGGCCTGCCGGTGGTGACCGGGACCGGGATCACCCAGCGACCGGTGGACGAGCTGACCGCGCCGCGCCGCGCCGCCTGCGGCTGCTGACCGTCCTCCGGCCACCGCCCGCGACCGCCGGCTGTCTCCCCGGGGGCGCGGGCGGCGGACCGGCACCGCGTCGGGTGGTGTCAGCCGGCGTCGTCGCTCAGCTTCTCGCCCCGTCGTCGCAGCATGCCCAGGCCGGGGATGCCGGCCACGGCGAGCTTGAGGTCCCGGGTGACGTCGAGCAGGTCGTGCAGGTCCGGACCGACCCGGTCCAGCGTGGCCAGGATCGGCAGCACGTCCGAGGTGAGGTGTTCCCGGAGCCTCGGCAACTCGTCGACCAGGCGTACGGCGGCGGTGACCTCCTCCTCGCTGAGCTGCTCGACGAAGTGGTTGGCCATCGGGGCGGCCCGGCGCAGCGCCGGCTCGTACGCGGCCAGCAGCTCGGCCGCCGTCGCCGCCGCCTCGGCCGCCGCGCCCACCGTGCCGGCGGCCCGGCCGGTCACCGACGTCGCCGTGTCGACCACGCCCTCGGCCGTGCGGGTCACCCGCTCGGCGCCGGCCACCACGGTGGCGGCGGCCGTCGACACCTGCTCGGCGGTGGCCACCACGGTGGCGGCGGCCGCCGACACCCGCTCGGCCTCACCGATCACCCCGGCCGCCGTGGCGGTCAGCTCGCTCGCCTGCCGCACGGCGGTGGTGGCCGCCGCGCTGATCACCGCCACCTCGCGGACGGCCACGTCGGCGTCGGTGAGCATCTGGTCGGTGCGGTCCAGGGTCTGCTCGACCCGGTCCACCACACCCTCGATCCGGTCCACCACGCCGTTGATCCGGTTCAGCAGCTCCTCCACGCCGTCCAGCACCGCGAACGCGCGGGTCGGGACCGCCGCGAACGACGCGGCCTGGTCGAGGGCGGATCGGGTGAGACCGACGACCGAGGTCGGCCGGGGAAGGGGGATCGCCATGCCGTCAAGTGTGCGCCGCCCCGGCCAGCGGCACCGGGCGGCCGGTCGTCAGTGGTCTCCCTGCTGCTCGACGGCGCGTTGCACCGCCCGGTAGATCTGCCCGAACCGCAGCGCGTCGGGCGTGCGCAGCACCATCACCTCCTGACCCCGGTACTGCACCCACAGCTCGTTGACCCGGTTCCCACGCTCGTACGAGCGGTCCAGCCAGCCGAGCGGGATCTCCAGGAACGGCACCAGCGCCAGCGCGACGACCACGCAGGCGACGAAGACGATCAGCGCGGGCATCCACTCGCCCCGGTCCGAGGCGGACCAGGCCAGCGAGATCACGCAGATCAGCCCGATCAGCGGGGGCAGGGAGAGCAGCAGGACCAGGACGCCCCGGCCGAGCACCCGCCCCCGTACGGCGAGGGTGGTCTGTCCCTTGGCGTGCCAGACGTAGGTCACTTCGGTCAGCGGGATGACGTGTCCTGCGGCCCGGATCGACTCCGACGTCACCTGCACCGTGTCGTCCCGGTAATAGAGCGCCATCACTAAGCCTAACCACCTCCGGGCGTTCCGTGTCTGTCACGCGGAGGTCAGCGTCGCCTCATGCGGAGGTCGGCCCGGTCAACGACGGCGGGGCGGGCGGGCCGGTTCGTTCGCCTCCATGGCCCGTTGCACGGCGCGGTAGATCTGCCCGAAGCGCAGCGCGTCCGGGGTCTGGAGCAGCCGGACGGGGTGTCCCCGCCAGCGGATCCACACCTCCCGCTGGCGGCTGCCCCGGGCGTACGAGCGGTCGAAGTACTCGAAGAGCTGGTCGGCGATGGGCCCGGCGGCCAGGCCGATCAGCACCGAGGTGCCGATGATGGCGACGGTGACGGTCGGCGACCGGTCGAGCCAGATGCCGATGACGATGCCGATGACGGCGAAGACCAGCGGGACGATCATCGCCGCGCCGAGGGCGCCACGTCCGGCCAGCACCCGCCAGGACAGGGTGCCCCGGTGGTGCCAGAGCTCGCTGATCTCGGTCAGCGGGTACGAGTCACCGTCGACGGTGACGGCGCGTGAGGTGACCTGTACGGACCTGTCGTCGTAGTACGTGACCATCGCGGGAACTCCGGGTGGTGGGACTGGCGGCCAGACTACGTGTCCGACCAGGTGCGCCGTAAGGTTGGCACGGACTTCAACGAGGAAGTGAGGGTCAGCGTGGGTGAGTTCGTGCGGCTGGAGACCAGGGACGGCATCGGCACCATCCGGTTGGACCGGCCACCGATGAACGCGCTCAACACCCAGGTGCAGGAGGAGTTGCGGGCCGCCGCGTCGGCCGCCACCACCGACCCCGAGGTCCGCGCGGTCATCGTGTACGGCGGGGAGAAGGTGTTCGCGGCCGGTGCGGACATCAAGGAGATGGCCGACATGTCCTACGTGGACATGTCCGAGCGGGCGGCCGACCTGTCCAGCGCGCTCGGCGCGATCGCCCGGATCCCCAAGCCGGTGGTGGCCGCGATCACCGGGTACGCCCTCGGTGGCGGCTGCGAGCTGGCGCTGGCCTGTGACTGGCGGGTGGTGGCCGAGGACGCCAAGCTCGGCCAGCCCGAGATCAAGCTCGGCATCATCCCCGGTGCCGGCGGCACCCAGCGGCTGGCCCGGCTGATCGGGCCGGCACGTGCCAAGGATCTGATCATGTCCGGTCGGATGGTGGACGCGCAGGAGGCGCTGCGGATCGGTCTGGCCGACCGGGTCGCGCCGGCCGGCGAGGTCTACGACGCGGCGGTGGCGCTGGTGCAGCCGTACCTGCGCGGCCCGGTGCAGGCGCTGCGGGCGGCGAAGCTCGCCGTGGACGGCGGCCTGGACATGGACCTGAACTCCGCCCTGGCCTGGGAGAGTCAGCTCTTCGCGGCGCTGTTCGCCACCGACGACCGGCGGGAGGGTATGGCGGCGTTCGTGGCGAAGCGGAAGCCGGACTTCACCGGTCGATGAAGATGGTTCACATTCCAGCTACCGGCCAGTAGCGTGTGACTCCGGTCGCCGACGAGAAGGAGCGGGAATGACGGAGCGGATCGAGGGGCACGGCGGGGAACTCGCACTCGCGGCGCTGCGCGCGTACGGGGTGCGGGAGATGTTCACCCTCTCCGGCGGGCACGTGTTCCCGCTCTACGACGCCGCGTACAAGTCCGACTTCCCGATCTACGACGTGCGGCACGAGCAGTCCGCCGTCTTCGCCGCCGAGGCGGTGGCGAAGCTCCAGCGTCGCCCCGGCCTGGCCGTACTCACCGCCGGACCGGGCGTGACCAACGGTGTGTCCGGCCTGACCAGCGCGTACTTCAACGCCTCGCCGGTGCTGGTGATGGGCGGCCGGGCCCCGCAGTTCCGCTGGGGCTCGGGCAGCCTCCAGGAGATGGACCACCTGCCGCTGGTCGCCCCGGTCACCAAGCACGCCGAGACGGTGTTCACCGCCGACGACATCCCCCGGGCCGTCGCCGCCGCACTGCGCACCGCGCTCGCCCCGCACCGGGGGCCGGTCTTCCTCGACTTCCCGCTGGAGGCGATCTTCTCGGTGGGCGACGCCGAGCTGCCGACGGCGACGGGCGTCGAGCCGGTCGAGGCCGACCCCGACGAGGTGGCCGCCGCCGCGCGGCTGATCGCCGGTGCGGCCCGTCCGGTCATCGTCGCCGGTTCCGACGTGTACGCCGGTGACGCCGTGGACGCGCTGCGCGCCGCCGCCGAGGCGCTCACCGTGCCGGTCTTCACCAACGGCATGGGTCGGGGCGCCCTGCCGCCGGAGCATCCGCTGGCCTTCGCCAAGGCCCGCCGGGTCGCGCTCTCCGGCGCCGACGTGGTCGTGGTGGTCGGCACCCCGCTGGACTTCCGGCTCTCCTTCGGTGACTTCGGGGACGCCCAGGTGGTGCACGTGGTGGACGCGCCGAGCCAGCGCGCCTCGCACGTCGAGACGGCCGTCGCTCCCGCCGGTGACCTGCGGGCCGTGCTCACCGCCTTCGCCGAGTACACCGGCGACCGGGCCGACCACGCGGACTGGGTGGCGCAGTTGCGCACCGCCGAGGACGCCGCCAAGGCCCGCGACGCCGAGGAGATGGCCGCCGAGACGGACCCGATCCGGCCCGCCCGTGTCTACGGGGAACTGCGCAGGGTCCTCGCCCGCGACGCGGTCACCATCGGCGACGGCGGCGACTTCGTCTCGTACGCCGGGCGCTACCTGGAGCCGGCCCAGCCCGGCACCTGGCTCGACCCGGGCCCGTACGGCTGCCTCGGCACCGGCATGGGTTACGCGATGGGGGCCCGGATCACCCACCCGGACCGGCAGGTCTGCGTGCTGATGGGCGACGGCGCGGCCGGCTTCTCGCTGATGGACGTCGAGTCCCTGGTCCGGCAGAAGCTGCCGGTGGTGATCGTGGTCGGCAACAACGGCATCTGGGGTCTGGAGAAGCACCCGATGCGGGCCATGTACGGCTACGACGTCGCCGCCGACCTCCAGCCCGAGCTGCGGTACGACCACGTGGTGAGCGCGCTCGGTGGGGCGGGGGAGACGGTCGCCAAGGCGGCCGACCTGGGTCCGGCCCTGGCGCGGGCGTTCGACGCGGGAGTGCCGTACCTGGTCAACGTGCTCACCGACCCGGCCGACGCGTACCCCCGCTCCTCGAACCTGGCGTGAGCGCGGCACCCCGCCCCGGCCGGTTCACACCTCGGGGCGGGGTTCCTCGCGCGGCGGGTCGCCCTCGCGTCGGCGCAGGTCGTCCTCGCGCCGCCGCAGGTCCTCCTCCCAGCGCTGGAAGAGTTCCTGGTCCTCCTTGCGGGACCGCTCCTGGATCGAGCGCAGGAACTCGGGGTCGTCGTCCGGGGCGAGCGGCCGCTGCGGGCCCCGTTCGGTGGGTCGGCCGCCCGTCGAGAACATGCCGCTGTCGGCCTTGCGCTCGCGCCCGGCGACGAACCAGGCGATCGAGCCGATCAGCGGGGCGAAGAGGATCATCAGCACCCAGGCGATCCGGGGTAGGTGACGGATGTCGTCTTCCTCGGCGGAGAGGCAGCTGATCAGGGCGCAGACGGCGAGGACGACCTGCACCACGAAGAGGAGGATGTACAGCCGGGCCATGTACCCATCATGTCCTACCCGACGGGATGGTCACACCCCGCGCAGCACCAGCAGCACGCCGAGCAGGGCGAATGCGGCCGTCCCCAGCCCGACCAGGGCGAGCGTACGGCCGCCGCGGGCAGCCGCGCCGACGGTGCTGCTCCGCCGCCAACAGAGCGTGACGACCGCCACCCAGCCGAGCACGGCCAGCGCGGCCGGCAGTGCCCCGGCGGGGCCGCCGGTGAGGGCGAGCCGGACGGCCAGCAGCACCACCACGGTCATCGCCAGCGCGGTGCGTCGCCAGGCCAACCAGGTCCGTTCGGGTTGCAGTCCGGGGTCGCGGGTCGCGCTCATCGGCCCACCGCACCCACCAGCACCGCCACCGTGAGCAGCAGCGCGCCGAGCGCGACGACCAGGGCGAGCACGGCCGGGAACCGGGACGCGGGCAGTTCCCTGCCGAGCCGGATGGCGCGTTCGCTGCGCGCCCAGTGGTCCACCGCCCGCAGCGCGACCACGCCGCCGAGCAGCAGCAGCGCCACCGAGATCACCTCGCGCAGGTAGGACGCCGGCATCTCCGGCAGGAACTGCGCGGCGGCGAGCCCACCGGCGATCAGTGCCAGCCCGGTACGCAGCCAGGCCAGGAACGTCCGCTCGTTGGCCAGCGAGAAGCGGTAGTCGGGGGTGTGCCCCACCGACCGCATCTCCTGCGGGTCGAACCAATTCTTGATCAACTGCCACACGCAGGTGATTATCCGGTTCCGGTCGGGCATAACTGGAAACATGACGGATCTTGACGCGATCACGTTGCGCACGGCGTACGACACCCATCTGCGGCCGGGGCTGCCCGATCCGGTGCCGGACGGGGTCCTGGTGGAGCGGGACGGTCCGGTGTCGCGGGTGTGCGGGCTCGACAGCCGGGGCCTGGTGACCTATCGCGATCTCGGCGGTCTGACCGGCATCGAGCTCGACGGGTTGATCGCCCGACAGGTGGCGGCGGCCGTCGAGCGAGGTGAGCCGGTGGAGTGGAAGCTGCACGGTCACGACGAGCCGGCCGACCTGCCGCAGCGGCTGCGCACGGCCGGGTTCGTCCCGGAGTCGGAGGAGTCCGTGATGGTGGGGCCGGTCGCGCCACTGGCCTCCGCGTTGCCCGTGGTGCCCGAGGGCGTGCACCTGCGTGAGGTGACCGGTCGCGCGGACCTGGAGCGGATCGCGGAGTTGGAGACGCAACTCTGGGGTGCGGACCTGTCCGGCCTGGCCGACGGGCTGGCCCGGGAGATCGACGCCGACCCGCAGTCGATCACCGTGGTGGTGGCCGAGGCGGACGGGACGCTGGTCAGCGCGGGCTGGGTGCGGTATCCGGCGGAGAGCACCTTCGCCACGCTCTGGGGCGGATCGACCCGGCCGGAGTGGCGGCGTCAGGGGATCTACCGGGCGCTGGTCACCTACCGGGCCCGGTCCGCCGGTCAGCGCGACCGGACGCTGTTGCAGGTCGACGCCGGTGCGGAGAGCCGTCCGCTGTTGGAGCGGCTCGGCCTCGTCGCGGTCACCACGACCACGCCCTACGTCTACACTCCGTGATCATGACGCAGCGGCTGACCGACGAGGAGAAGCTGACCCTCAAGACGGGCGCCTTCGGCGCGGTCCTCATGGTCTCGAACGCCGAGCCCGGCCTGCTGGCGGTGTTCCGGGAGAGCTTCGCCGCCTCCGGGGCGATCTCCGAGGCCAGTGGCGTGGTGAAGGAGGCGTTGACCAGCGGGCCGCTGCCGAGGCTGCCGCGCGACTCGGCGCTGGAGATCGAGTCGGTGGTGCTGCCGGCGCTGCGCCGGGCGGTCGGCATCCTCACCGAGAAGGCGCCGCAGGACGTCGGGGTCTACCGCGAGGTGGTGCTGGCCGCCGCGGACCGGACCGCCCGCGCCCACCAGGGGGTCAGCCCGGCGGAGGCCGAGGCGATCGGTCGGATCAGGGACGTCCTGGGCGGGGCGTCCTGACCGGTGATGCCTCCGGTGAGCTGCGTCACGCCGGTCGCGCGGGGAAGCCGATGCTACCGGCAGGTAACATCGCGTCGTGGGCAACTGCACAGCAGCCCACGGTTGACCTGACGGCAACAGACACGCAAGGCTGCGCCCCAGACCAGGGCGATTGAGCACACCACCACAGCAGGAGGGTCGTCGAAGCGCGATGAACATCGTCGTACTCGTCAAGCAGGTGCCCGACTCGGGCGCGGACCGCAACCTGCGAACTGACGACAACACCGTCGACCGCGGTTCGGCGAGCAACGTCATCAACGAGATGGACGAATACGCCATCGAAGAGGCGTTGAAGATCAAGGAGGCGCACGGCGGCGAGGTGACGATCCTGACCATGGGTCCGGACCGGGCGACCGAGTCGATCCGCAAGGCGCTGTCGATGGGGCCGGACAAGGCGGTGCACGTGGTGGACGACGCGCTGCACGGCTCCTGCGCGGTGGCCACCTCCAAGGTGCTGGCCGCGGCGCTGGGCCAGCTCGGCGCGGACCTGGTGCTCTGTGGCGCCGAGTCGACCGACGGCCGGGTGCAGGTGCTGCCGCACATGCTGGCCGAGCGGCTGGAGGTGGCGGCGCTGACCGGCGCCCGCAAGCTCACCGTCGACGGCAGCACGTTGACCGTGGAGCGGCAGACCGAGGAGGGCTACGAGGTGGTCACCGCCTCGACGCCGGCCGTGGTCTCCGTCTGGGACACCATCAACGAGCCCCGGTACCCGTCGTTCAAGGGGATCATGGCCGCCAAGAAGAAGCCGGTGCAGACGCTGGGCCTGGCCGACCTGGGCGTGGCCGCCGACGAGGTGGGCCTCGCCGGGGCGACCAGCACGGTGCTGGAGCACAGCAAGCGTCCGCCGCGCTCCGGTGGGGTCAAGGTCACCGACGACGGCTCCGGTGGCGCCCAGTTGGTCGAGTTCCTCGCCACCGAGAAGTTCGTGTGAGGGGTGTGGGACATGTCTGAGGTTCTCGTCGTCGTCGAAGCCACCCGGGAGTTCGGCGTCAAGAAGGTCACCCTGGAGATGCTCACCCTCGCGCGCGAGCTGGGCACTCCGGCGGCGGTGGTGCTCGGCGGCGCCGGTGCCGCCGACGCGCTCGCCGGCAAGCTGGGCGAGTACGGCGCGGAGAAGATCTACGCCGCCGAGGGTGAGGAGATCGACGGTTACCTGGTGGCGCCCAAGGCCACCGTGGTCGCCGACCTGGTCAAGCGGGTCCAGCCGGCCGCCGTCCTGCTCGCCTCCTCACAGGAGGGCAAGGAGATCGCCGCCCGGCTGGCGGTCAAGCTGGACAACGGCATCCTGACCGACGTGGTGGCCCTGGCCGCCGACGGCACCGCCACCCAGGTGGCCTTCGCCGGCTCGACCGTGGTCACCTCCAAGGTGACCCGTGGCCTGCCGCTGGTCACCGTCCGGCCGAACTCGGTCACCCCGGCCCCGGCCGCCGCCACCCCGGCGGTGGAGCAGCTCACGGTGACCGTCGGCGATACCGACAAGCTGGCCAGGGTCGTCGACCGGGTGGCCGAGCAGAAGGGCTCGCGCCCCGAGCTCACCGAGGCCGGCGTGGTGGTCTCCGGTGGTCGTGGTGTCGGCAACGCCGACAACTTCACGCTGGTCGAGGAGTTGGCCGACCTGCTCGGCGGCGCCGTCGGCGCCTCCCGGGCCGCCGTCGACTCCGGGTACTACCCGCACCAGTTCCAGATCGGTCAGACCGGCAAGACCGTCGCCCCGCAGCTCTATGTGGCGCTCGGCATCTCCGGTGCGATCCAGCACCGGGCCGGCATGCAGACCTCGAAGACGATCGTCGCGGTCAACAAGGACGGCGAGGCGCCCATCTTCGAGCTGGCCGACTTCGGCGTGGTCGGCGACCTGTTCAAGATCGTGCCGCAGGCCGCCGAGGAGATCCGCAAGCGCAAGTGAGACGTGACGACGAAGCCGCCGACCGGGAGACCGGGCGGCGGCTTCGTCGTCTGCGCCGAGGGAGCTGATCGGCGGGCCGGGGAGCTGATCCGGCCCGCCGATCAGCCCGTCAAGGAGCCCCTCAACAGGCTGTCGCCGGAGTGGGCGGTGTCGTTGTCGAACTGTTCGGCGGAGACGTCGACAACAGAGTACTTCCCCAGGTCGACGGTGGGCGGGAGCGGCAACAGCACCTCGCTGCCGGTGCCGAGCACGCCGATCGAGAACATCTCCATGGTGCGCGGGTCGATGAGCCAGACCTCGTAGTACCCCGACACGGCCGGGAGATTCGCCACATGCAGATGAAGCTCGCCGCTGTCGAGGACCCGCACGTCCCCACGGGCCTGTGGCGGCGTGCTGCCGTACGCGTCGAGTCGGGCGCTGGCCACCACCGCCTGGGCCGGTGGCGCCGGGTCGGTCGCGCCGCCGCCCAGCACGACCGCGGTGCCGACCACCCCGACGGCGGCGGCGGCCACCGCCGTGGTCGCGGTCGCCAGCCAGCGCGGCACCCGGCCACGCCGGCCCCGTGCCGCCGGGCCTCCGCCGGTGACCGCCGGGCGGCCGGGGGCCGCCGACGTGTCGCCGGTACGCGGACCGGGCGCGCGTCGCCGCGCGTCGGCGGTCAGCCCGGGCAGGTCCTGCGCGGCCCGGATCTCGGACGTGATGCCCTGCCAGAGGTGCTCCGGCGGATCGGGCAGGTCGCGCAGCCCCTGGGTGGCGGCACCGAGACCGGCGACGTGCCGCAGGTTCTCCAACTCGCCACGACAGTGCGGGCAGCCGTCGAGGTGGGTGCGGTCGACGTCCTCCGCCTCGCTCTCACCGAGTGCCAGAAAGACCAGCCGATCGTGCTCCAGGTGCGGCACCGTCCACCTCCCATCTGCGCTTCAGGCTCGCCATGCCCCGTCGGATGTGACTCTTGACGGTACCCAGCGGCACACCGGTCACCGCCGCGATCTGCTGGTGGGTCAGATCGTCGAAGAAGGCCAACTCCAGCATGCGTCGCTGGTCGGCGGGGAGTCGCGCGAGCTCGTCGGCGACCACCAGCCGATCGACCACGACGTCCGGGTCCACGCCGGGTGCGACCGGCTCGGGCAGTTGGCGGACCGCCTCGGTGACCCGGTTGTCCCGGCTGACCGACCGCAGCCGGTCCACCACCTTGCGCCGGGCGATCCCGAGCAGCCAGCCGACCAGGGAGCCCCGGGCGGGATCGAAGGTGTCCCGGCCGAGCCAGGCGGCGACGAAGGTGGCCTGGGTGACGTCCTCCGCGTCGCTGCGGTTGACCAGGGTGCTGGTGGCCAGATGGAACACGGCACGGCCGTAGCGGTCGTACGCCTCGCGTAATGCCAGTTCGTCGCCGTGGCGGAACCGGTCGGCGAGGTCGTCCTCGGGTGTCCCCGGCTCGTGCCGGGACCCGTTCACGGGACAGGTCGCCTGGTTGGGGGCATGCCCGACTGTAGCTCTCACCGGCGCTGTCCCCTCTGTCGACCCAGCGGCTCCTCGATGTCTCTTCGCTCGGGACCGCCCCGCCGGATGCGGTGGAGAGGAAGAAAAGAAAGTCGAATCCCGGCGCATCCAGGCGACGGCGTACCGGCGTAACTCGGGATGTCAGCAACACCAACGAACCAGTACGAACCATCAGGAGGCAGACATGCAGCTCGCGTACCTTCGTCGGGTCGCGGCAGGCGGCGCGGTCGCCGCGCTGACCTTCGTCGCCGCCGGCGTCGCCACCGCCACCCCGGCCTACGCCGCCACCTCGAAGGTCTCCGTCGTGCACGGCATCCCGGACACCCCGGTCGACGTCTACGTCAACGGCGAGAAGACGCTCGAGGGATTCAAGCCCGGTGACGTGGCGGGTCCGCTGGACCTGGCCGAGGGGCGGTACGACCTCGCGCTGACCAAGCCGGGTGAGCCGATCGGCCAGGCCATCCTGACCGTGGACGACGCCGAGGTGCCGGGCGGGGCGAACCTCAGCCTCGCCGCCCACCTCGACGCCGAGGGCAAGCCGAAGATCACGCCGTTCGTCAACGACACCGCCAAGGTGGACGCCGGCAAGGCCCGGCTGATCGTCCGGCACACCGCCGCCGCCCCGGCGGTGGACGTACGGGCCGGTGGCACGCCGGTCTTCGAGGACCTGACCAACCCGAACGAGGCCAAGGGCGACGTGGACGCGGGGAGCGTCTCGGCGGACGTGGTGCTCGCCGGCACCGACACGGTGGTGATCGGGCCCGCCGACCTGAACCTGCGCGAGGGCACCGCGACGATCGTCTACGCCATCGGCTCCGCCGAGGGCGAGAACCTGGACATCGTGGCGCAGACCATCACCGGGCTGCACTCGGCCCCCTCCGGCGTGCCCAGCGGCACCGGCGGCCAGGCCGGGACCGGGCTCACCACCGGCTGGTACGTCCTGGCGGGTGTCGGGGTGCTGCTGCTGGTGCTGGGCGGCGTCCGGGTGGCCGGCACCGTCTCGGGTCGCCGGTGAGCGTCGTCAACCGGGCGGCGCTGGCGGCACTCGCCGCCGGCGCCGCCGCGCTCACCGTGACCGCCGTGGTGGCCGTCGCCTCCCGTCCGTCGGGAAGTGTCGGCGCCGAGCAGGCCGCCGCACTGGCCAGTCCGACCCCGTCGGCCGTGGCGCCGAGCGTGGCGGTACGCCCCGGCGGGCTACCCGACGCGGAGACCCCGGTGCCCCCGGTACGCCTGCGGATCCCCGCGATCGAGGTCGTCGCACGGGTGGAGCCGGTCGGGGTGGACGCGCGCAGCGGCGAGTTCGACGTGCCGCCCAGCGTGGACCGGATCGGCTGGTACCGCTTCGGTCCCGGCCTGGAGGCCGACGCCGGTTCGGTGGTGATCGCCGGCCACGTCGACAGCGCGGAGCAGGGCCGGGGCGCCTTCTGGCGACTGCGGGAACTCGCGCCGGGCGACACGCTCACGGTCACCGGCGCCGACGACACGCCACGCGACTACCGGGTCGTCGCCCGGGAGGAGTACGACAAGACGAAGATCCCGCTGGAGCGCTACTTCGCCCGTGACGGCCGGCCCCGGCTGACGCTGATCACGTGCGGCGGACCGTTCGACGCCCAGGCCCGCAGGTATCGCGACAACATCGTGGTGACGGCGGTTCCGGCGTGACCACTCCGGCCTGCGGTCGAGGCGGGCACGGTCGTTAGGCTGAACCGTGATGGCTTACCTGGATCATGCCGCGACCACTCCGATGCTCGACGAGGCACTGGAGGCGTACGTCGCGACCGCCCGTGAGGTCGGCAACGCGTCCTCCCTGCACGCGTCCGGTCGGCGTGCCCGGCGGCGGGTCGAGGAGTCGCGGGAACGGGTGGCCGCCGCGCTGGGTGCCCGGCCGTCCGAGGTGATCTTCACCGGGGGCGGTACGGAGAGCGACAACCTCGCGGTCAAGGGCATCTTCTGGGCGCGCCGGGACGCCGACGGTGGGCGGACCCGGGTGGTCTCCAGCGCCGTCGAGCACCACGCGGTGCTCGACGCGGTGGACTGGCTGGGCGCGCACGAGGGCGCCGAGGTGGGCTCCCTGCCGGTCGACGGCACGGGTCGGCTGCACCCCGACGCGCTCCGCGCCGAACTGGCCGCGCACGGCGACCGGGTGGCCCTGGTCACCGCGATGTGGGCGAACAACGAGGTCGGCACCGTCCAGCGGGTCTCCGACCTGGCCGCGGTCGCCGCCGAGTACGGCGTCCCGTTCCACACCGACGCGATCCAGGCGGTCGGCCAGGTGCCGGTCGACTTCGCCGCCAGCGGTGCCGCCGCGCTCACCGTGACCGGTCACAAGCTGGGCGGGCCGGTCGGCATCGGTGCGTTGCTGCTGGGCCGGGACGTCGCCGCGGTGCCGCTGCTGCACGGCGGCGGCCAGGAACGCGACGTGCGTTCCGGCACGCTGGACACCGCCGGCATCGTCGCCTTCGCGGTCGCCGTCGAGGCGGCGGTCAAGGGCCAGCAGGAGTACGCCACCCGGGTCGCCGCACTCCGCGACGACCTGGTCCACCGGGTGCGGCAGGCGGTGCCCGAGGTGGTGTTCAACGGCGACCCGACGGACCGGCTCCCCGGCAACGCGCACTTCTCCTTCCCCGGCTGCGAGGGTGACGCGCTACTACTCCTGCTGGACGCCCAGGGCATCGCCTGCTCGACCGGTTCGGCCTGCTCCGCCGGGGTGGCGCAGCCCTCGCACGTGCTGCTCGCGATGGGCGCCGACGACGACCGGGCCCGTTCCTCGCTGCGCTTCTCGCTCGGTCACACCAGCACCGCCGGGGAGGTCGACGCGCTCATCGCCGCCCTGCCGGCGGCCGTCGACCGGGCCCGGCGGGCGGCGGCGCTGCGGACGCCGCGCTGACGTAGCACGCTCGGCGGTCGGACCGGCCTCGACGCCGGCCCGGCGCGGACGGGGGGAGACCGCCGCCCGGCGGTACGGAGATAGGCTTCGCGGGAAGGGAGCGTGGTCCGGGTGAGGGTGTTGGCGGCGATGTCCGGCGGTGTGGATTCCGCCGTGGCGGCGGCGCGTGCGGTGCAGGCCGGTCACGACGTCACCGGTGTGCACCTGGCGCTGGCCCGCAACCCGCAGACCTATCGCACCGGAGCGCGGGGCTGCTGCACCCTGGAGGACTCCCGGGACGCGCGCCGCGCCGCCGACGTGCTGGGCATCCCGTTCTACGTGTGGGACATGGCCGACCGGTTCCACGAAGACGTGGTCGACGACTTCGTGGCCGAGTACGCCGCCGGGCGTACCCCGAACCCGTGCCTGCGCTGCAACGAGAAGATCAAGTTCGCCGCGGTGCTGGATCGGGCGGTGGCCCTGGGCTTCGACGCCGTGGTCACCGGCCACCACGCCCGACTCGGCCCGGACGGCCTGCTGCGGCGCAGCGTCGACCTCGCCAAGGACCAGTCGTACGTGTTGGCCGTGCTCACCCGCGCGCAGTTGGACCGTTCGATCTTCCCGCTCGGTGACTCGACGAAGGCGCAGGTCCGGCAGGAGGCCGCCGACCGGGGCCTGGCGGTGGCCGACAAGCCCGACTCGCACGACATCTGCTTCATCGCCGACGGCGACACCCGGGGCTTCCTGGCCCAGCGGCTCGGCGAGACGCCCGGCGACGTGGTCGACGCCACCACCGGTGCGGTGGTGGGCACGCACGCCGGCGCGTACGCGTACACCGTGGGTCAGCGGCGCGGGCTGCACCTGGACCGCCCGGCCCCGGACGGGCGCCCCCGGTACGTGCTCTCCATCACGCCGACGACCAACACGGTGACCGTCGGGCCGGCCGAGGCGCTGGAGGTGGCCGAGGTGCGTGCCGCCCGCCCGGTCTGGACCGGCGGCACGCGTCCGGACGCCCCGATCGAGTGCGAGGTGCAGTTGAGGGCGCACGGGCTCGTGGTGCCGGCCGAGGTCACCGTGGACGCCGACACGTTCCGTGCCGACCTGCGGCAGCCGGTCCGGGGGGTCGCCGCCGGTCAGGCGATCGTCGCGTACCGCCCCGACCCGGCCGGTGACATCGTGCTCGGCTCCGCCACGATCACCGACTGACCGGTACCCTTCGGCCGTGAGTGATCAGGTTTGGCCGTGGCCCGCGGGCGCGGCGACCGGCATCGGGTCGCTGCCCGGCACCGACATCGCCGAGGCGCAGCGGATCGTCCTCGGTGAGTTGCCCGCCCTGCCCCACCTGCCGGAGCTGCCGGCCCGCGGCCCGGGCGCGGACATGATCGGGCGCGGCGCGGGCCTGCTGGTCGAGCTGCCGGTCGAGCTCTACGCCGCGCGGTGGCGGGTGGCCCTGCGCCCCGGCCGGGACCTGCGCCGCGCACGGGACCTGATGGAACGCGACCTCGACCAGCTCGCCGAGCAGGCCGAGGAGTACGCCGGCCCGATCAAGGTGCAGGCACCCGGTCCGTTCACCCTCGCCGCCTCGGTGGAGCTGCCCATCGGCGGCCGGATGGTGCGCGACCCCGGTGCGGTACGCGACCTGGTCGGCTCGCTCGCCGAGGGGCTGCGCGCGCACGTGGCGGCGGTGGCCCGCCGGGTACCCCGGGCCACCGTCCTGCTCCAGGTGGACGAACCGTCGCTGCCGGCGGTGCTCGCCGGTCGGGTGCCCACCGAGAGCGGCTTCGGCACGTACCGGGCGGTGCAGCCGGAGGACGCGCGGGCGTTGCTGGGCACGGTGGTGGAGGCGGTCGGAGTACCGACCGTGGTGCACTGCTGTGCCCCGGACGTACCGCTGAACCTGATCCGGTCCACCGGCGCGGCCGGCGTCGCCCTCGACCTGGACCTGGTCACCGACCTGGACGCGCTGGGCGAGGCGATCGACGCCGGGCTGGGCCTCTTCGCCGGTGCCGCGCCGGGCACCGCCCCGGCCGGTCGCGCACCGACCTCGGCCCAGGTCGCCGACCGGGTCCGCACCCTGTGGGACCGGCTCGGCTTCCCGCGTCGCCGACTCGCCGGGCAGGTGGTGGTCACGCCCGCGTGCGGCCTGGCGGGCGCCACCCCGGCGTACGCCCGCGCGGTCCTGTCCGCCTGCCGCGACGCGGGGCGCCGGATCGTCGAGGAGTGAGGTTTCGGCGCGCTGCGCGGGGGCAGCAAGCCGGGCATGATCGGACGACTGCGTTCCACCGTGATCGATTGCCCCGACCCGCGCGCCCTGGCCGGCTTCTACGCCGAGCTGCTCGGCCTGCCGCTGATCGAGGAGGACTGCGACGGCGACGAGTGGGTGGTGCTGGGTGGGCACCCCGGCCACCAACCCCGGATCGCGTTCCAGCAGGCACCCGACCTGCGCCCACCGACCTGGCCCGACCCGGAACGGCCGCAACAGTTCCACCTCGACGTGACCGTGGAGGACATCGAGGTCGCTGAGCGGGCCGCGCTGGCCCTGGGCGCGCGGCGGCTGCCGGGGGAGGGCGAGGGCTTCCGGGTCTACGCCGACCCGGCCGGACACCCGTTCTGCCTCTGCTGGGAGAGCTGACCGTCGCGCGTGGGAGATCCGGCCGTCGCGCCGGCCCGCCCGAGCGGGCATGATCACCAGCATGATCAGTCCTGTGCCCGGGTGGGCCGCCGGCTCGCTCCTCGGACTCGCCTACGGTGACGCCCTGGGCAAGCCCACCGAGTTCCTCACGCTGGCCGAGATCGAGCGACGGTACGGTCCGACCGGCCCCCGGGAACTGGTCGGCGACCCGGCGTTGGTCACCGACGACACCCAGATGGCGCTCGCGGTCGGCTGGGCACTGCACGACGCGTCCGCGTACACGCCCGAGGTCGTCGAGCCGTTGCTGCGGCAGCGCTTCCTGGCCTGGGCGGCCAGCCCGGACAACAACCGCGCGCCCGGGATGACCTGCCTGCGGGCCTGCGCCGAGCTGTCCCGAGGACTGCCCTGGCAGCAGGCGACCCAGGCCGGTTCGAAGGGCTGTGGGGCGAACATGCGGGTCACCCCGGTCGGTCTGCTCGACGTCGACCTCGACACCGTCGCCGGACTGGCCCAGCTCCAGGCCGGACTGACGCACGGGCACCCGACCGGCCTGGCGGCCAGCGAACTGACCGCGTACGCGGTGCGGCTGCTGGTCGACGGCGCGGCGCTGGCCGAGTTGCCCGGCCGGCTCACCGTGCGGGCCCACGAGCAGCGCGAGGTCTACCGGGGCGACTGGCTCGGCGACCTCTGGCAACGCCCCGGCGTGCGGACGCCGCAGGAGTTCATCGCCCGGGGGTGGGACGAGTGCCTGCGGGTGCTGGCCCGGCTCGACGCGGCCCTCGCCGGCCCGGACGACGGCGGCGACCCGTGCCGCTGGACCGGTGAGGGCTGGGTCGCCGAGGAGGCGTTGGCGACCGCGCTCTACTGCGCCGTCCGGCACGCCGACGACCCGGTGGGCGCGCTGACCCGGGGTGCGCGGACCGCCGGTGACTCCGACTCGATCGCCGCGCTCGCCGGGGCGTTCGTCGGTGCCGCCGTGGGTGCCGCCGCCTGGCCCGCCGACTGGGCAGGTCGCATCGAGTACGCCGACCAACTCGCCGCCCTCGCCGCCGCCTGGCAGCGCTGACCGGCACGAACCGGTGGGGTTCCCGGTGAACTGTCCGACCCGCCGGATACCGTGCCGGGGTGCCCATCACAGGAGGTCGCGGGGTGTCCGAGGAAGCCATCGGCGAGCAGGTCAGCGCGGCGCAGGAGGCGGCGGCCGGTGCCGAGCCGACCCCGCAGGCACGGGAGCGGCACGCCACGCTGAGCCAGGAGCTGACCGAGCACCAGTACCGCTACTACGTGCTCGACGCGCCGACCGTCTCGGACGCCGATTTCGACCGGCTGCTGCGGGAGCTGGAGGCGCTGGAGGAGGAGTTCCCGGCGCTGCGCACCCCGGACTCGCCGACCCAGCGGGTCGGCGGCACCTTCTCCACCGACTTCGCCCCGGTGGCACACGCCGAACGGATGATGTCGCTGGACAACGCGTTCGCCGACGAGGAGCTGGCGGCGTGGGCCGAACGGGTCGAGCGGGACGCCGGCGGTCCGGTGCCCTACCTGTGCGAGCTGAAGGTCGACGGGCTGGCGATCAACCTCACCTACGAGTCGGGTCGGCTGGTGCGGGCGGCGACCCGGGGCGACGGCCGCACCGGTGAGGACGTCACCGCCAACGTGCGCAGCATCCGGGACGTGCCCGGCCGGTTGACCGACTCGGCGGAGTTCGGGCCGGTCCCCGAGCTGATCGAGGTGCGCGGCGAGATCTACTTCCCGGTCGCCGCCTTCGCCGACCTGAACGCGGGCCTGGTCGAGCAGGGCAAGGCGCCGTTCGCCAACCCGCGTAACGCCGCCGCCGGCAGCCTGCGCCAGAAGGACCCACGGATCACCGCGTCCCGGCCGCTGTGCCTGGTGGTGCACGGCATCGGTGCCCGGCGCGGCTTCCAGCCGGCCACCCAGTCCGAGTCGTACTCCGCGCTGCGGGCCTGGGGGCTGCCGACCAGCGACCGCTGGCGGGTGGTGCCCGACCTGGCCGGCGTCCGGGACTACATCGCGCACTACGCCGCGCACCGGCACGACGTGGAGCACGAGATCGACGGCGTGGTGGTCAAGGTCGACCCGGTGCCGATCCAGGGCCGGCTCGGCTCGACCAGCCGGGCGCCCCGCTGGGCGATCGCCTTCAAGTATCCGCCCGAGGAGGTCAACACCACGCTGCTCGACATCGAGGTCGAGGTGGGACGGACGGGTCGGGTCACGCCCCGGGCGCTGCTCCAGCCGGTGAAGGTGGCCGGCTCCACCGTCGCGTACGCGACCCTGCACAACGCCCGCGAGGTGGAGCGCAAGGGGGTGCTGATCGGCGACACGGTGGTGATCCGCAAGGCCGGCGACGTGATCCCCGAGGTGCTCGGCCCGGTGGTCGAGCTGCGTCCGCCCGACGCCCGGGCGTTCGTGATGCCCACCGTCTGCCCGGCCTGTGGCACCCCGCTCGCCCCGGCGAAGGAGGGCGACGTCGACATCCGTTGCCCCAACTCGCGCAGTTGTCCGGCGCAGTTGCGCGAACGGGTCTACCACCTGGCCGGGCGCAAGGTCTTCGACATCGAGGCGCTCGGCTACAAGAGCGCCGCCGCGCTGCTCGACGCGCAGGTCATCACCGACGAGGGCGACCTCTTCTCGCTCGACGCCGAGCAGTTGGCCCGCTCGCCGTTCTTCGTCAACAAGGACGGCAGCCTCGGCAGCAACGCGGTCAAGCTGCTCGACAACCTCGCCGTCGCCAAGGAACGCGAGCTGTGGCGGGTGCTGGTGGCCCTCTCGATCCGGCACGTCGGGCCGACCGCCGCGCAGGCACTCGCGCGGCACTTCCGGTCGGTCGAGGCGATCGACGCCGCGTCCGAGGAGGAACTCTCCTCCGTCGACGGAGTCGGCCCCACCATCGCGGTGAGCATCCGGGAGTGGCTCGCCGTCGACTGGCACCGCGAGGTGATCCGCAAGTGGGCCGACGCGGGCGTCCGGATGGCCGAGGAGGCGCAGGGGGAGGGCCCGCGTCCGCTGGAGGGGGTGACCGTGGTGGTCACCGGGACCCTGTCCGGTCACTCGCGCGACCAGGCCGCCGAGGCGATCCAGTCCCGGGGCGGCAAGGTCAGCGGCTCGGTGTCGAAGAAGACCGGCTTCGTGGTGGTCGGCGACAATCCCGGGTCCAAGGCGGACAAGGCGGCCGGGCTCAAGGTGCCGATCCTCGACGAGGAGGGCTTCCAGGTGCTGCTCGACTCCGGCCCGGAGGCGGCCCGCGCGGTGGCCCGCGTCGAGGAGTGAAGCGGCACTTGCCGATCTTGCGGGGACTCGCCCGGATACCAACTTAATTACGACTACGACCGATTCGTGGCTGTCGTACCTTGTTTTCGGCCGTCGAGGGCGTTTCATGGGGACACGGTGCGTAAACCCACGCGTCGTGTCCTGTAGCGGGAGGTGTGATGGAGCCGCCCGATCCGCGCAACCTCGTCCCGCCCGGGCGCACCGCGCCGTTCTCGGTCTTCGTCGGCCTCGTGCTGGTCGTGGCCGTGCTGCTCTCCGTCGGGCCGATGGTCTCGTTCGCCGGAACGCTGCCCGACCTGCCGGCGGCGTTCTGGACGATGGCCGTGCTCGCCGTCGCCTGCGACGCGCGCCCGTTCCTGCCGCCCGGCCGGCGGCCCTCCTCGTCCGCGGTCTTCCCGTCGACCTGCTTCACCTTCGCCATCCTGCTCGGCTGGGGTCTCGGCCCGGCAGTCGCGGTGCAGGCGGTCGCCGTGCTGGTCTCCGGAGCCCGGATGCGGCACACCCCCTGGCGGGTCGCCTTCAACGCCGGGCAGTACGCCTGCGCGCTGGCCGCCGCGTACGCCGTCACCCGGCTCGGGCCGGGCGGCATCTTCGACGGCGGCCGTCTGGGGTGGACCGACATCGCCGCGATCGGCGGGGCCGGGGTGGCCTGGTTCGTGGTGAACTACGGGCTGGTGACCACGGCCGTCCGACTGCGCTTCGGCGAACGGTGGTGGCCCAACGCCCGCCACGGCCTGCCGTTCGAGCTGCTCTCCACCGGGTCCCTGCTGCTGCTCGCGCCGGTGCTGGTCACCGCCGCGCGGGCCAGTGCCGCCCTGGTGCCGCTGGTCCTGGTGCCGCTGTTCGCCGTCTACCGGATGGCCCGGCTCACCGTGGAACAGCACCAACTCGCCGCCCTCGACCCGCTGACCGGGCTGCCCAACCGAAAGGCGCTGCTCAGCGAGGTCAACGAGCAGGTCCACCGGCACGCCGAGCGCGCCGCACGCGGCGAGCCCGGCGCCCGCCTGGCCCTGCTCCTGATCGACCTGGACCGCTTCAAGAACGTCAACGACGCCCTCGGGCACGCCGTCGGCGACCGGCTGCTGGTCGAGGTGAGCGCCCGGCTGACCGACCTGGTGCCGGCGCCGGACCTGGTGGTCCGCCTCGGCGGCGACGAGTTCGCCATCGTGATGACCGGGGTGGACGACGTCACCGAGGCCCGTGCCCTCGCCGACCGGGTGGTGCGGGTCCTCGCCGAGCCGGTGCCGCTGGACGGGCTGCCGCTGGACGTCGGCGGCTCCATCGGCATCGCCCTGTACCCGGAGCACGGCGAGGACTTCGCCACCCTGATGCGCCACGCCGACGTGGCCATGTACGACGCCAAGCACCGCAACGACACGGTCGCCGTCTACACCGCGGAGTCCGACCACAACTCCGCCGAGCGGTTGGGCCTGCTGGCCGACCTGCGGCGGGTGCTGGACGCGGGCGCGGCGGCCCGTTCCGCCGCCGCCACCCCGGGCGAGGCACCCGGGACGCGGGACGGGGACACCACGCCGGTGGTACGCGGCGGGGACGGCGCGGCGCTGACCGCGAGCCCGGTGGTGCGGCAGCGCGGTGCCGGCCGGTGGTTCCGTCGTCGTCACCGGCCGCCGGTGGTCGCGTCCGACGACGAGCTGATCGCCCGGATCGTGACCGGCGCGGACCCGATCCTGCGCCGGACCGCCCGGCCCGTCGACCCGGCGGCGGTCCCCGGCGAGCCGTGGTCCGGACCGGTCGGCGCCCACCGGTCGGGTGACGAGGGCACACCCTTCGCCGGTGCCGCGATCGGCGGTGATCCGGCCGGGGACGCGGGCGAGATCACGATGTACTACCAGCCGCAGGTCGCCATCGCCACCGGCGAGGTGGTCGGGGTCGAGGCGCTGCTGCGGTGGCGGCACCCCCGCCGGGGCATGGTCGACCCGGAGGAACTGATCCGGGTCGCCGAACAGAGTGCGGTGATGCGCCTGCTCACCCGTCGGGTGGTGGACGACGTGGTCGAGCAGTTGGCCAAGTGGTCGGCGGCCGGTCTGGGCCTGCGGGCGGCGCTCAACGTCAGCGTGCGGGACCTGCACACCGGCGAGATCGCCGACCAGATCGCGGACCGGTTGACCCGGTACGGCGTGGCGCCGGAACGGCTGCAACTGGAGATCACCGAGGGTGCGTTGATGGCCGACCCGCGCCGCGTCCTGACCACCATCACCCGCCTGCACCGGATCGGGGTCGGCATCGCACTGGACGACTTCGGCACCGGCTACTCGTCACTGCAACACCTGCGCCGGCTGCCGCTGTCGGAGGTGAAGGTCGACCGGTCCTTCGTCCTCGGGATGACCGAGGACTCCGACGACGCGGCGATCGTCCGGTCGACGATCGAGTTGGGCAAGGCGCTCGGGCTGCGGGTGGTCGCCGAGGGCGTGGAGGACGAGAAGACCTGGCGGATGCTGCACGCGGCCGGGTGTGACGCCGCGCAGGGCTGGTTCTACGCCCGACCGATGCCGGCCGAGGAACTGGTCGCCTGGCTGGGTCGGTACCGACCGGTGCGCCCGCTCGGCGGTCACGACGAGCCGGACGTACCCCGCCGCAGCCCTCGGTGACCCTCGGCCGGGCCGCTGCGACACCGCCGCCCGGCCGGGTTCCCGGGTCGGTGGGCCGGACGCCCCGGGGAGCCGGGGACGGCGGGCCGGGCGCGGAACAATAGACTCGCTCCGGTCACCGCGCGTCGCGTCGCACGCCGCGCGGTGGGCGTACGCAGACGCAGGACAGCCACGAAGGGGGCACCGATGGCCGCCATCTCCCGCGAGGAGGTCGCGCACCTGGCGCGACTGTCGCGGCTCGCCGTGACGGAGGAGGAGCTGGACACCTTCGCCGGCCAGCTCGACGTGATCCTCCAGGCGGTCGCCCAGGTGGGCGAGGTCGCCGCCGCCGACATCCCGCCGACCTCGCACTCGGTGCCGTTGACCAACGTGCTCCGCGAGGACGTCGTGACGCCGTGCCTGACCCCCGAGGAGGCGCTGTCCGGCGCGCCCGACGCCGAGGAGCAGCGGTTCCGCGTTCCGCGGATCCTGGACGAGGATGTGGCATCGTGAGCGAGCTGACCAGATTCACCGCCACCGAGATCGCCGGGCTGGTCGCCTCCGGTGAGACCTCGGCGGTCGAGGTGACCCGGGCGCACCTGGACCGGATCGCCGCCGTCGACGACCGGGTGCACGCCTTCCTGCACGTCGACACCGAGGGTGCGCTCGCCGCCGCCCGCGAGGTGGACGCCCGGCGGGCCGCCGGAGCGGAGCTGGGCCCGCTGGCCGGAGTGCCGGTCGCGGTCAAGGACGTGCTCACCACCCGGGGCGTGCCGACCACGGTCGGCTCGAAGATCCTGGAGGGCTGGCGCCCGCCGTACGACTCGACGATCGTGCAGCGGCTGCGCGCCGCCGGCACCGTGATGCTCGGCAAGACCAACATGGACGAGTTCGCCATGGGCTCCTCGACGGAGTACTCGGCGTACGGGCCGACCCGCAACCCGTGGGACACCGGGCGCATCCCGGGCGGCTCCGGCGGGGGCAGCGCGGCGGCACTGGCCGCGTACGAGGCACCGCTGGCGATCGGCTCGGACACCGGCGGCTCGATCCGCCAGCCGGGCGCGGTCACCGGCACCGTCGGCGCGAAGCCGACCTACGGCGGGACCTCCCGGTACGGCCTGGTGGCCTTCTCCTCCTCGCTGGACACGCCCGGCCCGTGCGCGCGTACGGTGCTGGACGCCGCGCTGCTGCACGAGGCGATCGGCGGCCACGACCCGCGTGACTCCACCTCCATCCCGGCCCCGGTGCCGGACGTGGTGGCCGCCGCGAGGCTCGGCGCGACCGGCGACCTGACCGGGGTCCGCCTCGGCATCGTCTCCGAGTTCGTCGGCGAGGGTGCCGAGCCGGGCGTGATGGCCGCCTTCAACGAGGCCGTCGACGCGTTGACGAAGCTGGGCGCGGAGATCGTCGAGGTGTCCTGCCCGAACTTCGCGTACGCGCTGCCGGCCTACTACCTGATCGCCCCGAGCGAGTGCTCCTCCAACCTGGCCCGCTTCGACGGTGTGCGGTTCGGCCTGCGCATCGGCGACGACGGCAACCGGTCGCTGGAGGAGGTCATGTCGCTGACCCGGGAGGCGGGCTTCGGCCCCGAGGTCAAGCGCCGGATCATGCTCGGCACGTACGCGTTGTCGTCGGGCTACTACGACGCGTACTACGGGCAGGCGCAGAAGGTCCGTACGCTGATCACCCGCGACTTCACCGCCGCGTTCGAGCGGGTCGACGCGCTGATCTCGCCGACCACGCCGTTCGTGGCGTTCCCGCTGGGCGCGCGCACCTCCGACCCGTACCAGATGTACCTGGCCGACCTGTACACCATCCCGACCAACCTGTACGGCGGCCCGGGCATCTCGGTGCCGTGCGGTCTCTCCGACGGGCTGCCGGTCGGGTTGCAGGTGATGGCCCCGACGATGGCCGACGACCGGATGTACCGGGTCGCCGCCGCGCTGGAGAGCGCGGTCGGCACCTTCACGCCGCCGACGCTGTGACGCCGTGCGGGGCGGCTCCGGCCGCCCCGCCGGTCCTCGGCCTCCCGGTGACACGAGGTCACCGTTCGGACTCATAACGCATGGTGACGTGCGCGGGTTGGATAGAGTCCGAGCCGCTGGCGAAACGCAAGCATGGGCTTCTAGCCGACTGGAACTGCGATGAAGACGCTGCGGCCGATCACGATTGTCTCGGTGCTCACGATGCTGCTGATCGGCGTCGCCGCGCCCGCTGCCGCAGCACCGGTCGTCGCCGATCCGCTGATCGTGGATCCGGCCGCCGTCGATCCGGTGATCGTGGATCCGGCGGTCGTCACCATCGCCGTCACCTCCGACCCGCCGCCGTCCGGGGTGACCGCCCACGAGCCGTACCCGGGTCACACCTTCACCGCCACCGGCGACGAGGAGATCCGGTTCTCGCTGGTCGCCGGCGCGATCCCGCCCGGTCTGGCGCTCTCCTCGGCCGGGACCCTGACCGGTACGCCCACCGTGGCGAGTCGCTTCGCCTTCACCGTCCGGGCCACCGGTTCGCCGAGCGGGGAGTTCGCCGACCACCAGGTCACCGTGGTGGTGGCGCAGCCGGTCGTCACCGTCACCTCGCCGGCGCCGGTCTCGCCCTGGTACGTCGGGCAGGTCTACCCGACGCACCGGTTCGTCGTCTCGGGCGGCACCGCCCCGCACACCGTCTCGCTGGGCTCGGGCGCGTTGCCGCCGGGCCTGTCGCTCTCCTCGGCCGGTGTCCTCGCGGGCAGCCCCAGCCAGGCCGGCCGTTACCGGTTGGACCTGCTGGCGACCGACGCGAACGGCTTCCAGGGGCGCCAGGAGGTCACGCTGGTGATCGCCACGCCGGCCGTGGTGGTCACCTCGGCCGCCCCGCCACGCGGCACGGCCGGGCAGGCGTACTCGTTCCGGTTCTCCGCCGACGGCGACTCCGACATCCGGTTCGGGCTGGCCGCCGGGGCGCTGCCCGACGGGCTCGTGCTCGCGGCGGACGGCGTGCTCAGCGGCACCCCGACCGTCGCCGGGAGCTTCGACTTCACGGTCCGCGCCACCGGCACCGCGACCAGCGACACCGAGGAGCTGTCGCTGGTCGTCTACCCCGACCCGACGGCCACCCCGTCGGTCTCGCCGACCCCCACCGAGCAGCCGACCGCGTACCCGACCGCGCCGTCGCAGAGCCCGACGCCGACCGCCGCCGCGCCGTCGCCGTCCCGGACGACCGGGGCCTGGCTGCCGGTCACCGGGGAGAACTCGGCCCTGGTGCTGATGCTCCTCGGTGTCGTGGCGTTCAGCATCGGCGGCATCCTGCTGGTGGTGGCGTACCGCCGTCGGCAGGGGTTCACCGCGGGGTGACGCCCGACCGAGGACAGGTGGGCGGAGCGGCTAGGCTGGGCGGCGTTGTGTCCGGATGCCGGCGCGGGCCGGCTACCGCCCGAAAGCTGGAGTTCTCATGACCACGACGCTGCCCGCGTACGACGAGGTCGTCGCGCGATTCGAGCCGGTGATCGGCCTGGAGACCCACGTCGAGCTGGGCACGAACACGAAGATGTTCTGCGGTTGCCCGACCGACTTCGGCGGCGAGCCGAACACCCGGGTCTGCCCGGTCTGCCTGGGCCTGCCCGGCTCGCTGCCGGTGGCCAACAAGGCGGCCATCGAGGCGACCATCCGGATCGGCCTGGCGCTGAACTGCTCCGTCGCCGAGTGGTGCCGGTTCGCCCGGAAGAACTACTTCTACCCCGACATGCCGAAGAACTTCCAGATCAGCCAGTACGACGAGCCGCTCTGTGTGGACGGCTACCTGGACGTCGAGGTGAACGGCGAGACGGTGCGGATCGGCATCGAGCGGGTGCACCTGGAGGAGGACACCGGCAAGACGCTGCACGTGGGCGGTGCCACCGGCCGGATCCACGGCGCGACCGAGTCGCTCGTCGACTACAACCGGGCCGGCATCCCGCTGGTGGAGATCGTCACCAAGCCGATCCCGGGCACCGGCGCGCTCGCCCCCGAGGTGGCCCGGGCGTACGTCACCGAGCTGCGGGACGTGCTGCGCTCGCTCGGCGTCTCCGACGTGCGGATGGAGGAGGGGTCGCTGCGGTGTGACGTGAACACGTCGCTGAACCTGCCCGGCGAGGAGTGGGGCACCCGCACCGAGACCAAGAACGTCAACTCGCTGCGCTCGGTCGAGCGGGCGGTGCGCTCGGAGATGCTGCGGCAGGCGTCGGTGCTGGACGCGGGCGGGCGGATCACCCAGGAGACCCGGCACTTCCACGAGGACACCGGCGACACCACCCCCGGCCGGTCCAAGGAGACCGCCACCGACTACCGCTACTTCCCCGAGCCGGACCTGGTGCCGCTCGCGCCGGACACCGCCTGGGTGGCCGAGCTGAAGGCGGCCCTGCCGGAGCTGCCCCGGCTGCACCGGCGCCGGCTCCAGGAGGCGTGGGGGCTCTCCGACCTGGACATGCAGTCGGTGCTCAACGCTGGCGCGGTGGAGCTGATCGAGGCCACCATCGCCGCCGGTGCCACCCCGGCCGCCGCCCGCAAGTGGTGGCTGGGCGAGTTGTCCCGGCGGGCCAACGAGACCGGCGTGGAACTGGCCGACGTGGGCGCCACCCCGGCGCAGGTCGCCGAGCTCCAGGCGCTTGTCGACGCCGGCAAGCTCAACGACAAGCTGGCCCGTACGGTGCTGGAGGGCGTGGTCGCGGGCGAGGGTACGCCCACCGAGATCATGACCAACCGGAACCTGGAGGTCGTCTCCGACACCGGCGCGTTGACCGCCGCGGTGGACGAGGCGATCGCCGCCAACCCCGACATCGCCGACAAGGTGCGCAGCGGCAAGGTCGCCGCAGCCGGCGCGCTGGTCGGCGCCGTCATGAAGACCACGCGCGGGCAGGCCGACGCCAAGACCGTCCGCGAGCTGATCCTGGAGCGCCTCGGCGCCTGAGGTGTAAGGAAGGGACCCTTCTTACCGTCTGGTGTATAGGAAGGGTCCCTTCCTTGCATCCGCACCACCACCCCTGTCCCCCCGACCGGGCGTCAACGACGACGTGCCGGACCCCTGGAGTCACCGTGAACCAGCACGACATCGACGTCCTCGACGAGATCCAGCGCCGGGTGCTCTGGCTTGCCACCCGGATCGTGGACGCGGCCAACCACGAACGCAGCACCGGGGACGGGGTGAAGGTCGGCGGACACCAGGCGTCCAGCGCCTCCCTGGTCACCGCGATGACCGCGTTGTGGTTCGCGCATCTCGACGCCGAGGACCGGGTCGCGGTGAAGCCGCACGCCTCACCGGTGTTCCACGCCATCCAGTACCTGCTCGGCAACCTGGACCGGTCGTACCTGACCACGCTGCGGGCCCGGGGTGGACTCCAGTCGTACCCGTCACGGACCAAGGACCCGGACGACGTGGACTTCTCCACCGGCTCGGTGGGCCTCGGCGCCGCCGCGCCGCTGTTCGCCGCGGTGACCCGGCGGTACGTCGACGCGCACTTCGGCGCGCGCCCGCACTCCCGGTTCGTGGCGCTCATCGGTGACGCGGAACTGGACGAGGGCAACATCTGGGAGGCGGTCGCCGACCCGGCCACCACCGGACTCGGCAGTGTCATGTGGGTGGTCGACTTCAACCGGCAGTCGCTGGACCGGGTCGTCCCCGGCGTCCGCATCGACCAGTGGCGCGGCCAGTTCGAGGCGGCCGGTTGGCACGTGGTCGAGGTCAAGTACGGTCGCCGGCTCGCCGAGGCGTACGAGCGGCCGGGCGGGGCGGCACTGCGCGACTGGATCGACAAGATGCCGAACGAGCAGTACCAGTCGTTGTTCGGGCTGACCGGGTCGGCGCTGCGCGAGCAGTTCCTGGACGGGGCGCCCGACGGCATCGCCGCGTTCATCGCCGACATCACCGACGAGGACCTGGGCCCGCTCGTCACCGACCTGGGCGGGCACGACCTGGCGGCGCTGCTCGACGCGTACGCTCAGTGCGACGCGGTGACCGACCGTCCGAGCGTGGTGTTCGCGTACACGGTCAAGGGGTGGGGTCTGCCGATCGCCGGCAATCCGCGCAACCACTCGGCGCTGCTCTCCGGTGAGCAGGTCGACGCGTTGCGGGCCGGGCACGACCTGACCCGGGACACCGAGTGGGACCGCCTCGACCCGGCGTCCCCGGCCGGCATCCGGGCCGGGCAGCGTCGGGAGGCGCTGTCCCGCGCGCCCCGCGAGCGTGCGCTCGGGGTCACCGTCCCGCAGGCCACGAACGTACGCGCCAACAAGCCGATCTCCACCCAGGAGGTCTTCGGACGGGTGCTGGTGGACCTGGCCCGGGATCCGCAGGTCGGGAAGTACCTGGTGACCACGGCGCCGGACGTGGCCACGTCGACCAACCTCGCCGGGTTCATCAACCGGACCGGGGTGTTCGCCCCGACCGCCCAGCGCTCCTGGTCGTCGGAGACGATGCTGCGCTGGACGGAGAGCCCCGAGGGGCAGCACATCGAGCTGGGCATCTCCGAGATGAACCTGTTCCTGCTGCTCGGCCAACTCGGGCTCGCCTGGGACCTGTCCGGCCAGCCGCTGCTGCCGGTGGGCACCGTCTACGACCCGTTCGTGCTGCGCGGGCTGGACGCGTTCCTCTACGGCACGTACTCCGGTTCCCGGTTCGTGGTGGCCGGCACCCCGTCCGGCATCACGCTCGCCCCGGAGGGCGGCGCGCACCAGTCGACCATCACCGCCAGCGTGGGGCTGGAGCTGCCCGGCGTGACCTTCGTCGAGCCCGCGTACGCGGTCAGCCTGGACTGGCTGCTCTGCGACGCGCTCGGGCACATCGCGGGTGCGCCACAGCCGGTGCCGACGGCCGCGCCGGCCGAGGACGGCGCGTACTACTTCCGGCTGAGCACCCGCCCGCTGGACCAGGCGCCGTTCGAGGCGGCCCGGGCCCGGCTCGGTGACGCGGTGCTGCGCCGCCAGGTGCTGGCTGGGGCGTACCGGCTGGTCGACGCGCACCAGGCGTACCCGCACCTGACCGACGCGCCGACGGTGCAACTGGCCGCCTCGGGTGCGGTCCTGCCCGAGGTGCTCGCCGCCGCCGCGGAACTGGCCGACGAGGGCGTCGCCGCGCACGTGGTCGACGTGACCAGCCTGGACCGCCTCTACCGCGCCTGGCAGCGCACCCTGCGGCAGGGCGTACGCACCGCCACCGTGCCCAGCGTGCCGGGCGCGCTGCGGTCCGCCTTCGCCGACCGGGTGCCGGTGGTCAGCGTGCACGACGCCGCCTCGCACGCGATGGCGTGGCTCGGCTCGGCGGTGGGTGCGGCGGCGGTGCCGCTCGGCGTGGACGAGTTCGGCCAGTCCGGCAGCGTCGCCGAGCTGTACGAGCTGCACGACCTGCTGCCGGGCAGCATCGTCAACGCCGCCCTGGCCGCTCTCGCCCTGCGCTGACCTCGGCCGGTGCTGCTGGAGCGAGCGGCCCGGATCGACCTCGTGCCGTCAGTTCGGAACCCCGGTCGGTGCCTGTCCCCGTCGCTCCATGCCGGGGGTGGGTGTGTGCGTGCAGAGGTGGCGGTATCGGGTCCGGGTCCTTTCGAGCTGACGGCATGGACGGATCGCGCAGGCCCCCAGTCGGTAGGTCGTTCACGACGGGTCGCGGTGGCTGTCGTCGGTGGTCGCACGACGGGTCGCGGTGGCTGTCGTCGGTAGGTCGTACGACGGGTCGCGCAGGCCGTCGTCGGTAGGTCGCTCACGACGGTGAGCGACCTACCGCGACCGGCACCGAGCGGACCGCCGGAGACCTCCGCGAGCACCCCGGTCGGTTCTCCTCGCCGCTGCTGTGAAGGAGCACCTCGGGCGGGTCGAGGATCGCGACAGCATGGGCGGTTCAGCTCGACAGCAGCCGAGACCGACACCAGCGAGCCGCGAGACCGAGCCGCAAGCGGCGAGCCAGAACCCCGAGCCGGGGCCGCCTCAGCGTGCCTGGGGCCTCGCCGGACGTCGCGCGCGTCAGCGGGTCGGTGTCGGGGTGGGGGTGAGCGGCGGGGTCAGCAGCGGCGTCGGCGGCTGCACCACGGTGCGTTCCAGGTTCACCTGCGCCTGTCCGGTGCCGCCGACGGTGATGTCGTCGTACGCCTGGAGCTGCTTGTCCTGGTCGAAGTAGAGGACGGTCATCGCCAGCGGGGTCGGCTCCTCGCCTTCCAGGCCGCGTAGCCCGGCACCGCCGGTGGAGCCCTGCACCATCAGCGTCGTCGGCTGCTCGCCCGGCACCTCGGGCAGCGTGTTGACCCGCCGGTCGTGGGTGTGGCCGGCGAGCACCAGCGGGCAGGTGCCGGAGAGCGGACCGGCCGAGGCCGGGTCGTGCACCAGTGCGATGTTCACCGGCCGGGGGGAACTGCGGACCGTGGCGGCCAGCTTGTCACCGGTGGCGATCAGCTCGTCGGCGGTGGGCTGGTTCAGGCCGCCGCTCGCCGGTGAGGTGCTCTTGTCCGGGGTGAAGCGGGGGTCGCCGATGCCGGCGATGGTCAGCCCGGCGACGGTCGCGGTGGTGTTGTCCAGCACGATCGCGTTCGGCTGCCGGGCCACCGCCGCAGCGGTACGCGGCGAGTCGTGGTTGCCCCGGATGTAGACGAACGGCTTCTCCAGCAGGCTGATCGAGCCGACGTAGGAGGCCTCCGGCTCGCTGCCCCAGTCGGTGATGTCGCCGGTGTCGATCACCACGTCGATGCCGAACTGCTCGGTCACCGTCCGGATGAGCTGCCAGGCGGCCGGATTGAGGTGCATGTCGGAGATGTGCAGCACCCGGGTGGTGCCGGGCTCCGGCTCGTACACCGGCAGGGCCGACACGGTGGTGTAGAGCTGGGTGACGTTGCCGATGAGCCGCTGGAGCTGTTCGGCGTACCGGCCGTAGTCGTTGGCGATCTTGCGGACGTCACCGACGATCGCCGGGGCGTTGACCAGCAGCCCCTCGTACGTGGGCTCCTCGATCGCCTGCGGCCGCACGGTGGCGGCGGCAGTGCCCAGGCTGCCCGCGCTGATCACCAGCGCCAGCGCGCCGGCCCAGGCCGCCCGCCGGGTGTCCCGGAAGGCCAGCAGCGCCAGCACCAGCGTGGCCAGCACGGTCGCGCCGACGGTACGCAGACCGAGCCGCAGCACACCCTCCTGGACGTCGTCGACGGCCGACTGGGTGGCCCGGTTGATGCTCGCCGGGTCGTCGATCAGGGCTTCGGTGCGGCCCTGGTCCAGCGCACCCAGCTCCACGGTCAGCCGGGTCGGCCCGTCGTGGCTGTCCAGCAGCAGCGCGCCCAGCGGCGGGATGTCGACGGTGGTGCTGCCGTTGACCGCCGGCGCGACGGAGAGCCGGGCCTGGAACGGGCCGATGTCGGTGCTGACGTGCCCTCCGGCGAGTACCCCGAGCAGCACCCCGGTCAGCGTGACGACCAGCAGCGCCAGCCCGGCCCCGAGCCGGCGCAGCCCATGGCGCCGCCCGGCGCGGGG
The DNA here is from genome assembly GCF_013364215.1 of Verrucosispora sp. NA02020. Classification (NCBI taxonomy): domain Bacteria; kingdom Bacillati; phylum Actinomycetota; class Actinomycetes; order Micromonosporales; family Micromonosporaceae; genus Micromonospora; species Verrucosispora sp. NA02020. The sequence goes on from NZ_CP054923.1 coordinate 1,695,920, forward strand.
CGAATCGGCGGCGGCGCGCCGTAGCGAGACGAAGCGACGCGGACGACCGGTCGGGTCGTCCCCGTCCCGATCGCGGTGCGGCTTCTCGTTCTCGTGATCGTCCATGCTGAGATTCTGACCTGCCCGCCTGAGGATCTTGGCAAACCCGAGGTGCTGCGTGTCGAGGATGCCTCAGCTTCGCCCGGCGCCGCCACCTGCGAAAACAAGCCGCAACAAGCGGTCATCCTCTGGTGCGGGTCGACCGCGTCCGTCATGGTTGGAGGTGCCCACCCAGAGAGAGCCGTCCGGCGCGGCGGCGACCGCCCGCAGCCGCCCGTACTCCTCGGTGAGCAGCGCCTGCGGCTGCCCGAGCACGGTGCCGGTGTCGGTCAGCTCGACCAGCCAGAGCCGCTGTCCGCGCAGGCAGGCGGTGGCCAGCAGCCGCTCGCTGGCGGCCAGGCCGGAGCAGGACGCCTCGTCGGTCGACCACTGCACGATCGGGTCCACGTACGCCTTGTCGCCGCCGCGCCCCTCGACCTCGGGCCAGCCGTAGTTCTTGCCCTTGGTCACCTGGTTGATCTCGTCCCAGGTGTTCTGGCCGAACTCCACCGCGTACATCCGGTCGCCGGACCAGGCGATGCCCTGCACGTTGCGGTGCCCGACGGACCAGACCGGGGAGTTCGGGAAGGGGTTGCCCGGCGCGGGCTTGCCCTCGGTGGTGATCCGCAGGATCTTGCCGCCGAGCTTCTTGACGTCCTGCGACTGGTCGGTGTCCCCGGCGTCGCCGGTGCTGGCGTAGAGCTGCCCGTCCGGGCCGAACGCCAGGCCGCCGCCGTTGTGGACGCCCGCCTTGGGGATGCCGGTGAGGATCGGGGTGGGTTTCTCGCCCAGCCGCATCCGGGCGATCCGGTTGTCCTGTTCGGCGGTGTAGTAGACGAAGACCGTGCGGTCCTGCGCGAACTCCGGCGACACGGCGATGCCCAGCAGGCCACCCTCGCCGGAGGCGACCACGTCGTCGACGGTCTGCCGCTCGGTGATCCGCAGGCCGTCCGGGCTCGACTCCGGGCCGACCTGGACGATCCGGCCGCTGTCGCGTTCGGTGACCAGCGCCCCGCCGTCGGGCAGGAAGGCGATGCCCCACGGCACCCGCAGCCCCCGGGCCAGCACGGTGGCCACCACCTCCTGGCCGCCGCCCGGGGCGCTGGCCGACGGCGTCGGGAGGTTCGGCGGCTCGCCGGCCGGATCCGGTTCCGGTTCGCCGAGGCTGCACCCGGTGGCCGCGAGCAGCAGCGTCGTGCAGGAGGCGGCGAGGAACCCACGGACCCGACGGGCCGGGGAGTACGGGGGAGCGCTCACCCGCCCGAGCCTAGCCCGCTGTCCGGGTCGGCGTGGAGGTCGGCGGACCCCCGCCCCGGTGGCGGTACGCACGACGGGTCTATCGTCGGCTGGCGTGAAGGTATGGATCCCGCACGAGTCCGGTCACGCCCTGCTCGGCGAGCTGCCTCCGCAGACCGTCGTCGAGACGATGGAGGACCCGGCGAGGCCCCCCTCGTCGGTTGACGGTGTCCGGTTCTGGGTGCCGCCCTTCCTCGCGACCCGGGAGATCGTCCCGTTCGCGCACGAACTGCCGGATCTGGCGGTGGTGCAGTTGCTCTCCGCCGGTGCGGACGCCTGGGCCGGCCGGGTGCCGGACGGGGTGATGCTCTGCGACGCCCGGGGTGTGCACGACCCGTCCACCGCCGAGTGGGTGGTCACCGCGATCCTGTCCCGACTGCGGGCCTTCCCGGAGATGATCCGCGCCCAGGCCGAGCGCCGGTGGGCGTACGACGAGGTGGCGCCCACCGACGAGCTGGCCGGCAAGCGGGTCCTGATCGTCGGGGCCGGGTCGATCGGCACCGCCGTGCGGGACCGGCTCGCGCCGTTCGAGGTGGAGTTCACGCTGGTCGCCCGGACGGCCCGGCCGGAGCAGGGGGTGCACGGCGTCGACGAGCTGCCCGAGCTGTTGCCGCACGCCGACGTGGTGGTGCTGCTGGTGCCGCTGACCGCGCAGACGCGGGGCCTGGTCGACGAGAAGTTCCTGGCCGCGATGCCGGACGGCGCGCTGCTGGTGAACGCCGCCCGGGGGCCGGTGGCCCGCACCGAGGCCCTGCTCGCCGAGCTGTCCACCGGCCGGATCTCCGCCGCGCTGGACGTCACCGATCCGGAGCCGCTGCCCGCCGACCACCCGCTCTGGGAGCTGCCCAACGTGCTGATCACCCCGCACGTGGCCGGTTCGGTACGCGGGCTGCTGCCCCGGGCGTACCGGCTGGTCGGTGAGCAGATCCGCCGGTTCGCCGCCGGTGAGCGGCCGGAGAACGTGGTGGTCGACGGCTACTGAGCCGTCTCGGGTTCGCCCCGCCCGGCCGCCGCCACCAGCCGGGGCAGGTCCTCACGGCGTACGGCGGGCAGCACGAGCTGCTCACCGTCGTCGAGTCGGGCGACCGCCCGGCCCCGGGGATCGGCGCCGAACTCGGCGACCTGGTCCCAGGGGATCCGACGCTGCCCGGCCAGCGCCCGCAGGCGCAGCCCGGCGAGGTCGGCGTCGGTGCCGGCCCGCCACGCCCAGACCGCCACCGCCAGCGGCACCAGCAACACCGGCAGCAGGTAGGCGCGGGCACCGGCCAGCGGCAGGGCGCCGATGGTGGCGACGATCGCCGCCACCAGGATGGCCTGGTTGTGCCGGAACCGGGTGGTGTCGGAGCGAGCCATGTCCCGATGATTGCACCAGGCCGGATGCCGCCCGCAGCGGGCCGCCCCGGAGCGGGGACACGTGACCGGACTCACTGTCGACTGCCCGTCACTCCCGGCGAGCCGGATCGTTCATCGATGTTGGGCGGTGGACTTCACCTGTCGCCGCCCCGCACCGCCGCACCGCCCCAGTGCCCCCTCACGAAGGCGACCGTCGTGCCCGTCGCGTCTGTGTTCCGAGCCGCCGTGTTCCGTGCCGGCGCCCGCTCACCGTTTCTGCCGGAGTCCTGCGTACTCGCGCTGGTCGTGCTGTTGGTCGCGGTCGGTGCGGTCGGTGCGGTCCCGACCCTGGCGGTGGTGGCGCTCGCCGGGGCGGCCGGCTCCACGCTGGCGGGCGTCCGCCTGTCCCGGCTCGCCACCGGCGCCGACGTGCCGGCCGCCACCGTCGACGGCGGTCGGTTGGCCCGTCGTCGCGCGGCCCGGCCCCGCCGTGCCGCCGCGCTGCTGCACGGCGCCGTGATGGCCGCCGGCCTCACCGCCGCGGTCCTGCCACTGGCCTCCGTGGGGCAACGGCCGACAGCCGCGACGGTCGGGCTCCTCGGCACCGCCGCCCTGCTCGTCGGTGGCCTGTCGAGCCTGCCCCGACCGCCGAGACCACCGTGGCGGGTACGGCTGCTGCGGGTGCTGGACGCCGCCGCGCCCGGCGTCTGGCTGGTGCTCGTCGCCTGGCTGTCGCTGCCGTACGCCGGCACGGCACCCTCGGTGCGGCTGGTCGCGGCGGTGGCGTTGGGCGTGCTGGCGGTCGACGCGCTGCTCGTGCTGACCGGTGCCTATCGGGCCGGCGGCGTCAGCCGGTGCCGGGCCGGTGCGTCGGCCATCCTGTTCGCGCTGGTGCTGCTGGCGGTGCTGCCGTCGGCCGCCGGCCGGGTGGCGCTGCTGGCGGTCGCCCCGCTGGTCGCCGGGGTGCTGCTGGTCGCCGGCGGGATGCGGCAGGCGGCGCGGTCGGGACCCGAACCGGAGGTCCGGACGGCCCGGTCCTGGCCGGTGGTGGTGGTGCCGGCGGCGGCGGTGGTGCTCGCCGTCGTCCACCAGGTGCAGGCCGGGCTCCTGCTGGACAACACGGCGGTGCTGCTCGCGCTCGCCGCAGTGCCTCCGCTGGTCGCCCGGGAACTGGTCCGGGGCGCGCAGGAAGCCACGGCGTCGGCGGAACCGGCACCGCCCGGACCGGAGCCGGTGACCGCCGAGAGCCGCGGGCCGGACGGCCGGGCCGGTCTGCTGCGGGCGCTGGCGGCCTGGCCGGACCAGGGTGCCCTGCTGGTGGTGGACCTGCACCTGACCGAGTTGCCCGGGGTGGCACTGCGCGACGACGTGGCGGCCGGGGCGGTGCGCCGGGCGCGCGCCATGGTGACCGCCGACGACGAGGTGTTCGACCTCTCCGGCGGCGGGCTGGCGGTGGTCACCGGGTCCGGACCGATGATGGCCTATGCGTTGGGCAGCCGCCTGATCACCGAGTTGCGCCGTCCGTACGAGGTGGCCGGCGCGGTGCTGCGCTCACGTCCCAGCGTCGGGCTGGCCGAACTGGCCCCCGGGCGCCCCGAGGACGTGCTGCGGCAGGCGGACCTGGCCCGGCGGCGGGCCGCCCAGCTCGGCCGGGAGCGGGTCGAGTGGTACGACGCCTACCTGGAGGAGCAACTGGTCCGCCGGCTGGACCTGGAACGGGAGCTGCCCGGTGCGGTCGCCCGGGGTGAGCTGGACCTGGTCTTCCAGCCGGTGGTCGACCTGGCCGACCGCTCGCCGGTCGGCACCGAGGCGCTGCTGCGCTGGCGCAGCCCGGTGCTCGGCACGGTCTTCCCGGCGGAGTTGCTGCCGGTGGCCGAGGACCTCGACATCGTGGGCGAGCTGGGCGTCTGGGTGCTGGACCGGGCCTGCCGGCAGTTGGCGCACTGGTCCGGCGGCGGTCGGCGGCTCTGGATGTCGATCAACGTCACCACCCGGGAGCTGACCTCGCCGGACTTCGTGCCCCGTACGGCCGCGGTGCTCGACGCGTACGGGGTGGCGCCGGACCAACTCGTGGTGGAGGTGGCCGAGCCCCGGGTGGGTGCCGAGCTGTCCACCGTGGTGGCCCGGCTGGCCGGTCTGCGGTCGATGGGCATCCGGACCGCCCTGGACGACTTCCGGGCCGCGCACGCCTCCCTGGCCCAGCTGCGGCGGCTCCCGATCGACCTGCTCAAGGTCGGTCCGGAGTCGGTGGTGCCGAGCGGCGATCCGGCCGGTCCGCTGCTGGACGTGGTGGTCACCGTCGCTGACCGGCTGGGTCTGGAGGTGGTCGCCGAGGGGTTGGAGTCCGCCCACCAGGTCGACGGGGCGCAGCGCGCCGGGTGCCGCTACGGCCAGGGCTTCGAACTCGCCCGGCCGGCGACCGCGGAACGGGTCGAGGCGTACCTTGAGGAGTTCCCGTCCACGTCACGATGACGGTGGCTTAACCGGTTCATGGGCGGAACGCGGGCGGGCCGGTACTGCCGCGCGGGGTCAGGTGCGCGGTCTCGTCCTCGACCACGACCGCAGCAGCGCCCTCGATCGCCTGGAGCAGGTGCCGGGCGGCGTGCGCGCCGTACGCGGGGATGTCCCGGCCGAGCGCGGTCAGCGGCGGGTGCACCAGCCGGCACAGCGGGGAGTCGTCCCAGGCCACGATGGACAGCTCGGTCGGGACGGCGAGCCCCATCTCCTGGGCCACCGAGAGCCCGGCGATGGCCATCACGTCGTTGTCGTAGATCACCGCGCTCGGCCGGACCCGGGAGCTGAGCAGCCGGCGGGTGGCCCGGGCGCCCTCCTCGCCGGTGTAGTCGGAGGAGACCGTCACCGCCTCGGCCAGTCCCAACCGCTGGCAGACCTCGCCGAACGCCCGGGTGCGGGTGGCGGTGTGCAGCAGCTCGGGCAGGCCGCCGACCCGGGCGATCCGCCGGTGGCCCAGCGCGTACAGGTACTCCACGGTCTCCACGAGGGCTGCCGCGTCGTCGGACCAGACGCTGGTCAGTCCACCGGTGCCCGAGGGGCCGCCGATCACCACGGCGGGCAGGCGCAACTCCTCCAGCACCGGCACCCGCCGGTCGTCGGTGCGCAGGTCGCAGACGAGTACGCCGTCCACCCGCCGCTCGCCCCACCACCGCCGGTAGACCGCGATCTCGGCGTCCTGGTCGGCGACCACCTGGAGGGTCAGCGCGTACGAGCGGGCGGAGAGTTCGGTCTCGACACCGCTGATCAGCTCCATGAAGAACGGCTCGATGCCGAGCGTCTGCGCCGGTCGGGCCAGGATCAGCCCGATCGCCCGGGCGGACGCGCCGGAGAGGGCCCGCGCGGCGCTGCTCGGGCTGAACCCGATCTCGGCGGCGATGGCGAGGATGCGTTGCCGGGTCGCCTCGGAGACTCCCGGCTGCCCGTTGAGCGCGTACGACACCGCGCCCTTGGAGACCCCCGCCCGTCGGGCGACGTCCGCGATGGTGGGCCGCTTCACCGGCGTACGTCCTCCTGGTCGCTCTGTCTGCCCGCCGCGCGCGGGGGCGCGGGCGTCGGGCACCAACGCTACCGGTCGCCCACTGCCGTCCCGGTGGCGGTCCGGCACCTTCGTGATCGGCTGATCGGACGCCGTCACTTGTTCGGTTCAGCCGACCGACGGGTTACCGGAAGACGCGGTCTGTAACGCACCGTTGACACCGCGAGAGCGCGCCCTTACGGTCCTAACTTATCCGGTTCAGTCGACGCTCCTCGATCTATGGAGCGTTCGCAGCCTGCGTGGAGGAGGGGTCATGAGACGGTCCACACCCCGGTGGCTGCGGGTCGCAGCCGTGGGTCTGACGGTCGGTTCGCTCGTCGTCGCGTGCAGCGGACGCAGCACCACCGGCGGCTCCGGCGGTGAGGTCACCCTGACGATCAACTTCTGGGGGGACTTCGGCCTGCAGGACCTCAAGACGAAGTACGAGGCGGAGCACACCAACGTCAAGATCGCCCTCAACTCGGGCGAGTACAACGCCCAGCACGAGGACCTGCAGAAGAAGCTGATCGCCGGCTCCGGTGCCCCCGACATCGCCGCCGTCGACGAGGGGTTCATCGTCCAGTTCCGCAGCCAGGCCGACAAGTTCGTGAACCTGCTCGACAAGGGCGCCGGAAAGTACGAGACCGCCTACCTGCCGTGGAAGTGGAAGCAGTCGCTCTCCGCCGACGGCGCCACCCAGATCGGCCTCGGCACCGACGTCGGCGGCCTGGCCATGTGCTACCGCACCGACCTCTTCTCCGCCGCCGGCCTGCCCACCGCGCGCGACCAGGTCTCCGCACTCTGGCCCACCTGGGACAAGTTCCTGGAGGTCGGCCAGGGGTACACCGCCGAGACGGGGAAGAAGTTCATCGACAACGCCACCAACCTGTTCAATCCGATCCTCGGGCAGCAGCAGGTCGGCTTCTTCGACGCCGACGAGCAGTTGCAGATGGCAGGCGGCCCCAAGGTCGCCTTCGACTACGCGGTCAGGGCGGCCGACGTCGGGATCTCCGCCAACCTGACCAGCTTCCAGGCCGACTGGGACAAGGGCTTCACCAGCGGCGCGTTCGCGGTGCTGCCCTGCCCCGCGTGGATGCTCGGGCACATCCAGAACACCGCACCCGGCACCAGGGGGCAGTGGGACATCGCCACGGTGCCGGGTGGCGGCGGCAGTTGGGGCGGCTCCTTCCTCACCGTGCCGAAGCAGGGGCGCAACGTCGACGAGGCGTACAGGTTCGTGGAGTGGCTGATCCAGCCGGAGCAGCAGATCGAGGTCTTCAAGACGGTCGGCAACCTGCCCTCGCAACCCGCCCTCTACGCCGATCCGGCGATCGCCGAGTTCACGAACGAGTTCTTCAACGCCGCGCCGGTCGGGCAGATCTTCCCCCGGATGGCCGAGGGCCTCACCCCGCAGTACCTGGGCCGCAAGAACGGGCCGACCCGGGTCGCGGTGGAGAACGTGATCAACCGGGTGCAGAACGGCACGCTCGCGTCCGGCGCGGCCTGGGCCGAGGCGATCAAGGAAGCCGAGAAGGCCGGCAGGTGACGGTACGGGTGGCGCGGCGCACCCGCACCGCCCGGTCCCTGACCTGGCGGGACCGGCTGCACCGCTTCGACATGCGGTACGTGCCCTACCTGTTGATCGCGCCGTTCTTCCTGCTCTTCCTCGTGTTCGGCCTGTTCCCGATGATCTTCAACGGGGTGGTGGCGTTACGCCACTGGCGGCTGGACGACCCGGAGCTGACCGGCTGGGCCGGTACGGAGAACTTCCGTCGGCTCCTCACCGACGGCGACTTCGGCAACGCGCTCTACAACACCTTCGGCATCTTCCTGCTCTCCACCGTCCCGCAACTGCTGCTCGCGCTGGTCATCGCGTCGATGCTCAACCGGCGGCTACGGGCGCAGACCTGGTGGCGGGTGGGCGCGCTGCTGCCGTACATCACCCCGATCACCGCCTCCACACTGGTGTTCAACGTCTTCTTCTCCCGCGACTTCGGTATGGCCAACTGGGCGCTGGGCCTGCTCGGCATCGGCACCGAGACGCCGATCGACTGGCGGGCGGACAAACTCCACTCCTGGATCGCCATCGCCACGATGGTCAACTGGAAGTGGATCGGCTACAACGCCCTGCTCTATCTGGCCGCGATGCAGTCCATCCCGCGTGACGTCTACGAGGCGTCGGCCCTGGACGGAGCCGGGCCGTGGCGACAGCTCTGGCGGATCACCGTGCCGATGATCCGCCCGGTGGTCATCTTCACCGTGGTGCTCTCCACCATCGGCGGGCTGCAACTGTTCACCGAGCCGATGCTGTTCGACCTGAACGCGCAGACCGCACGCGGTGGGGCCGGCGGAGAGTGGCAGACCGTGGCGCAGCTCGTCTACAAGGTCGGCTGGAAGGACCTCAACCTCGGGTACGCCGCCGCGATGTCCTGGGCGCTGTTCCTCATCATCCTCGTGGTCGCGGCCCTGAACACCCTGCTGACCAACCGCATCTCGGGGGGCCGGAGATGAGCGCACCGAGCACCACGGAGGCCCGGCCCCGAAAGCCGGGCACACCGCCCGGTGGACGCAGGCGGACCGGGGCGTACGGCCGCGCCCCGCAGGACACCCCGGCGGGCGTCGGGACGTACCTCTTCCTGGCGGTGACCACGCTGTTCGCGGCGTTCCCGCTGTACTGGATGTTCGTCATCGCCACCAGCACCGACGAGGCGACCGCCCAGGTGCCGCCGGCGGTCGTCCCGGGTGACCAGTTCCTGGTGAACCTCAACGAGGTCTTCACCCTCCAGGACGTCTACTTCGCCGCCTCGCTGGTGAACAGCGTCATCGTCGCCACCACGGTCACCGCCGCCGTGCTGTTCTTCTGCTCGCTCGCCGGGTTCGCCTTCGCCAAGCTGCGGTTCCGGGGCAGCCGACCACTGATGCTCTTCGTGGTCCTCACCCTGACCGTGCCCAACCAACTCGGCGTCGTCGCGCTCTACATCGTGATGGGCAAGCTGGGCTGGAACGGTACGCTGCTGGCAGTGATCGTGCCCGGCCTGGTGACCGCCTTCGGCGTGTTCTACATGCGACAGTTCATCGTCAACTCGGTGCCGGACGAACTGGTCGAGGCGGCCCGGGTGGACGGTGCCACCACCATGCGGATCTACTGGAGCGTGGTGCTGCCGGCGATCGGCCCGGCGCTGGCGGTGCTCGGCCTGCTGACGTTCGTGGCCACCTGGAACGACTTCCAGTGGCCGCTGATCACGTTGAACGGCACCGACTATCCCACCTCGATGGTGGCCATCTCCGACCTGGCCAGCGGCAACTACGTGATCTATCGACGGGTGCTGGCGGGTGCGTTCGTGGCCACCGTGCCACTGTTGGTCGTGCTCGTCATCGGCGGTCGCCGGATCGTCCGAGGAATCATGGAAGGCGCGGTGAAGTCTTGAGCGACGCACGGGGGAGCCGGCCGGACCGGTTGCCGTTGCACGACGGCTGGACCCTGCGACCGGTGCCCGGCCCGCAGGTGCCACCGGAGGTCGACGGTCGGGTGGTGCCGGCCACCGTCCCCGGCTGCGTGCACACCGACCTGCTCGCGGCGGACCTGATCCCCGACCCGTACCTGGACGACAACGAGACCGCGCTGGCCTGGATCGGCCGCACCGACTGGGTGTACGAGACCACCTTCGACCGGCCCGACGGCGACCACCAGCGCCTCGACCTGGTCTGCGCGGGGCTGGACACGGTCGCCACGATCACGCTCAACGGTGTCGAGGTCGGCCGCACCGAGAACATGCACCGGGCGTACCGCTTCGACCTGACCTCGCTGCTGCGCGCCGAGGACAACAACCTCGCGGTCCGCTTCGACTCCGCCTACCGGTACGCCGAGGCGCAGCGCGACCGGCTCGGCGACCGGCCCAACGCGTACCCGGAGCCGTTCCCGTTCATCCGCAAGATGGCCTGCAACTTCGGCTGGGACTGGGGCCCGACCCTGGTCACCGCCGGGATCTGGCAGGAGATCGGCCTGCACGGCTGGTCGACCGCCCGGCTGGCGCGGGTGCACCCGCTGGTCACCGTCGAGGACGGCACCGGCCGGGTGGAGCTGCACGTCGAGGTCGACCGCGCCACCGACGTGCCGGTCACCGTGCACGCCGAGGTGGCCGGTGCCACCGCCGGGGTGACGATCCCGGCGGGGGAGCGGTCGGCGGTGCTGACCGTCACCGTCGACGAACCGGAGCTGTGGTGGCCGCGCGGCCACGGCGGTCAACCCCGTTACGACCTGACGGTGACGCTGCGCGGGCCGGACGGTGCGACCCTCGACGACTGGCACCGGCGGATCGGCTTCCGTTCGGTACGCCTCGACACCACCCCCGACGCGCACGGCGCCCCCTTCACGCTGCACGTCAACGACGTGCCCCTCTTCGTGCGCGGGGTGAACTGGATCCCCGACGACGCCTTCCCCCACCGGGTCACCCGGGACCGTCTGGCGCACCGCTTCGACCAGGCCGGGGCGGCCAACGTCAACCTGCTGCGGGTCTGGGGCGGCGGCCGGTACGAGTCCGACGACTTCTACGACCTGGCCGACGAGCGGGGCCTGCTGGTGCAGCAGGACTTCCTCTTCGCCTGCGCGGCGTACCCGGAGGAGGAACCGCTGCGCACCGAGGTGGCCGCCGAGGCCGCCGAACAGGTGACCCGACTGGCCGGGCACCCGTCGCTGGTGCTGTGGACCGGCAACAACGAGAACATCTGGGGCTGGCACGACTGGGACTGGCAGCAGCCGCTCGCAGGACGCACCTGGGGACACGGCTACTACCTGGACCTGCTGCCCCGGATCGTCGCCGAGCTGGACCCGACCCGCCCGTACTGGCCCGGCAGCCCGTACTCCGGCCGGGAGGACGTCCACCCCAACGACCCGGCGTACGGCACGACCCACATCTGGGACGTCTGGAACACCGACGACTACACGAAGTACCGCGAGCACCTGCCCCGCTTCGTCGCCGAGTTCGGCTACCAGGCGCCACCGGCGTACGCCACCCTGCGGCGGGCCCTGAGCGACGAGCCGCTGGCGCATGACTCACCCGGCATGGCCCACCACCAGAAGGCCACCGACGGCGACCTCAAGTTGCGTCGCGGCCTGGACGCCCACCTGCCCGCGCCGCGCGACTTCGACGACTGGCACTACCTGACCCAGCTCAACCAGGCCCGCGCCATCCAACTCGGGGTCGAGCACTTCCGCTCCCACCGGGGCTACTGCATGGGCACCATCGTCTGGCAGCTCAACGACTGCTGGCCGGTCACCTCGTGGGCCGCCGTCGACGGCGACGGACGCCGCAAACCCCTCTGGTACGCGTTGCGCCGGTCCTACGCCGACCGCCTGCTCACCGTCCAGCCCCGCGACGGCGGCCTGGCCCTGGTCGCGGTCAACGACGGCGGCCGACCGTGGCACGCGTCGACCACGGTCACCCGGCTCACCCTGACCGGGGAGCCCCGCGCGAAGACCACGCTGGAGCTGGCGGTGCCGGCCCGCACCTCGGTGACGCTGGCGCTGCCTGCGGAGCTGACCCGGCCCGACGAGGCCCGCGCCGAACTGCTCGTCGCGGACGCCGGCCCCGACCGGGCACTGTGGTTCTTCGCCGAGGACCGCGACGTCCCCTGGCCGACCGCGTCCTTCGACGCCGTGGTGGAAGAGGTCGACGGCACCCAGCGGGTACGCGTCACCGCCCACACCGTCCTGCGCGACCTGACCCTGCATCCCGACCGGCTCGACCCGTCCGCCGAGGTCGACGAGGCCCTGGTGACGCTGCTGCCCGGTGAGTCGACGACGTTCGTCGTGCGGTCGTCGGCACCCCTGGACCCGACCGCCCTCACCAGTCGCCCGGTGCTCCGCTGCGTGAACGACTGATCGTCTGTCGCATGTGCGGCACCCATTGTTCTCTCGGATTTGCATATTCCGTCTGATCGAGCCAGGGGATCGGGATGGCGGATATCCGACAGAATTCAGCCTCGGCGTCGATTCTGCCGCACTTCGGTCGGGTGCGCCGGTCCGTCGCATTGGCTTGACGTCTGACGGTCGAATCAGCATTTCGGTTGGTTCCACAGTGAACTCGTCGCGCGAGCCAGGCCGCCCGTACGACCATTTCTGCGTTTAACCGTGGCACCGTTGGAGCGCTTTACTGATCACGCGGTAGTGCTGGACGAGACCCGGGAGAAACCACTCGATGACGGCCCCATACGACCCTGCCCAAAACCCGCCCCCGGCTGGTCAACCGCCGACCGCGCAGTTCCCGCAGGTGCCCGCAGCGCAGCTACCGCCTTCGGGCGGCGGTCAACTACCTCCACCGGCACCAGCCCAGTTCCCTGCACCGCCCGTGCCCAGGAAGCGGACCTCGTGGCTGGTGCCCACCCTCATTGGTGTAGGCGCGTTCGTCATGCTGTGCTGCGGTGGCGCGCTGGTGGTCGGGTTGGCCGGCGGCGACACGACGACCGAAGTCACCTCCGCGAGCAGTGGGGCTCCCGCTGCCGATGACACGGCGCCTGCGCCGGAATCGGCACCAGCGACCAAGGCGGCGGCAGCGGAGCCGACCAAGGCGGCGGAGAAGCCGGAGCCGGCGAAGTCGAAAGCCACCGGTATCGGCGACAAGGTGCGTGGCGGTGACTTCGAGTTTACCGTCAAGAGCGTGAAGTGTGGGATCTCCCGGGTCGGCAGCGAATTCCTCAACGCCAAGGCGCAGGGCACCTTCTGCAAGGCCAGCGTGACCGTCAAGAACGTCACCAAGAGCGCCCAGACATTTCACGCAGATAGCGCCCTGACCGCACAGGACGACAGGGGCCGAGAGTTCGAGCCCGACGGAACGGCCGGGATCTACGGCAACAGCGACGCGCAGGGATTCCTGGACAAAATCAACCCGGGTAACTCGGTGACGGCGAACGTCTACTTCGATGTGCCGAAGGGCACCAAACTCAAGAGCATCACGCTCGACGCCGGGTTGTTCACCTTCGCCGAGGATGCTGTCGTGGTCCTGTGAGTGGCCGACGCCTTCGGCCGATTCATCGAGGGTTCGATGATTGACGCGATGCCCCGCTCGGTGGCCTGTGCTTGATCTCTGGCCCGTCGGCGAGTTCTACACGTGGCTCGCCGACGGGCTGTATGACCGCCGCACGATCAGTATTGAGCGATCACTCGGGCTTGGGGCGGTGCTCGTCCCAGGCGGCGGAGTGGTAGGCGGAACTCCAGGCGTTCAGGCAGATCCCGATCGCCACGATGATGGCCGCGCCCGCGCCGATCTTGCCCCAGGTGCCGACGCTCGGATCGGAGAGGCGGTCGAGCCCCCACACGGTGACCGCGATCTGCCCGATCTGCACGGCGATGGCAACGAGGTAGAGAAATTTCGTCTCGCCGGAGGCGTCGGCGGGGATCTCGTCGAGTTCTTCGGGGACGAAGTCGGCCAGTGCGTGGTCCTCCTGGCCGGCAGCGCGATCCTTCTCCTCCACGAATTTATAGTAGGCAATGTGACAGGTGGTGGGGGACGAGGAAGTTCGGGCGGCACCGATCGCCCCTGAGTGCTCAGGGACGGGACGACAGCGTAACGGCTTCCGCGAGTATGGCGTCCAGTTCGTTGTCCGGCAGGTCTTCCTCGGTGAGGATCTTCTGCACCGTGGCTGCCTGGATGCGGCCGATCATTTGCTGGCTCATCGAGTAGTCCAGCGATGGGTCGATGATGGACATGATGAGCTGCTCGGCAGCCTCGGCATTGATCTCGGGCCCGCCGTTGGCGAGCCCGGCGCGTAGCTCGCCAACGAAGGCGATGACCTCGGCGCGGCCGGTGGTCTCGCCGAAGCGGCGATCGACGGCGAGGAAGAAGACTGCCGCGAGGTAGCGCGGAAGGCCGTCCCAGCCCTCGGCGTCAAGCTTGGCCTCAACCGCGTCGTTGGCAACGTGATCGCCACGAACCATCGTGCGGACATACTCGGCCAGCTCAGGTTTGATCATTGTCGTCCCGCTTCCTCGCTCGTCGCGCTTTGCCATGGTTCCATATGGCCTTCACCGTCACTGCCAACGCGCCAGCGGCCATCACCGTTGCCGTCACTGGGTTGTCGACGTGCGGCCGATCCTGTGCCGGCATGGGTCCTGGGCTTGCCGTTCCACTCGTGGTGCCACCCTGGCCGTCGCCGTGTTGCTTGAAGAACTTGAACGTCTCACGGGCGCTGGTCTCGGCGTTCTTCAGGCCGTCCTCGATGTCGTCGGCCTTCTTGACCTGCTTTCGCCAGGCGATGTCTGCACGCCGTCCGCGTCGCTCGGCCTCGGTCACCACCCGCTCGCCGGTGGGTAAGGCACTGTCGGCGGCAGGCGCGGTGGGTGCGGCGCCGGGGGCGATCGTGTTGACGTACGCGGTGATGTGGCGAGCAGCCTCGGACAACAGGCGGGCGTAGCGGCCGGCTTTGTCCCTGGCCACCTCGGCGTCCCCGACGGCCGCGCGTAGCCGCTGGTCATTGGTGCCCCGCTGGACCTCGACCAGCCGGGCCAAGGCCACCTCGGCGTCCGTCCGGGCGCGTAGCGCGGTCACCGCAGCGGCATCAAGCTTCTGTTGTACGGCGAGAAGCTGCGCGACCAGTTCGGCGATGCTGCCGCTCATCCGAGTCGCGTGAGGTAGTCGCTTGCCTGTTCGGCGGTGTCCTTGAAGCGGCGGCGAGTCGGTGCGACCTCTGCCCCGGCAGCGGCAAGGGCCTCGTGGGTGGCCCTCACGTGCTCGTGTCGGCTGCCGTGCAGGAGGGCGGTCGCCGTGCGGGTCGCCGCCTCGGCCTCGGAGACCGCTTGGTCGAACCCATGTCGTCCCTGGCGGGCGGCTTCGACGGCGGCGCGAAGAGCCGCCTTGACCTCGCCGACACTCATGATGGTGGTGGCTGCTCAGCCGAGGATGCCGACGTAGCGGCGGGCGGCCTCCGAGCTGCCCTGCACGAGGGTCATGGCCTCGGCCAGCCGTTGTTTGCTCTGCTCGCCCCGGGCGATGGCCTCGGCGATCGTCGGATGGCCGGTGCCGGCGGCGACGGCACGTAACCGGCTCAGCATCTGCTCGGTGTTGTCGGCGGCGGCTCGGATCTGGTTGATCGTGGCGTTGCCCTGCTCGGCTGCCTGCATCAGTGCCGCCTTGACCTCTTCGATGCTGGCCATGCCGTCCTCCTACCGCCGTCCGCGAAAACAGGTCATGTCTGCGTAGTCGGGCGGACACTATCGGAGACGAGCGTGGGTCGCAGCCCCGGTAACTACAGGTAGTCGGCTGCCGTGCGCTCCACGACGGCGCACGCCGCAGAAGGTGATCAGCCCAGTGCCGGTGACGAAGTCGGCGGAGAAACTGCGCAAAGCGCCCAGCATTCGGCGTAATCGTGGGCGACGACTGTCTATCTTGGACACTTTCCGTTCGAGTCGAACGGAAAGTGTCCAAGATCCTGAGGTCCCCCGGGTTCGCAGGTCAGTCGGTGGTGCGGGTGGTGGTGAGGAAGGTGGCCCAGGCGGCGGGGGTGAAGGTGAGGGCGGGGCCGTGTGGGTCTTTGCTGTCGCGGACCGCGACGACGCCGGGCAGGTTGTCGGCGACCTCGACGCACTCGCCGCCGTTGCCGCCGCTGCGGGTGCTCTTGCGCCAGCGGGCACCGGTCAGGTCAACCACGGTGAACCTCCTCGATGATCTTGTCGATTAGTCGCCTTGATTGTTCCTCATCAAGGGCGAGGCTGAGCAAGCTCGACCATGCCTTTTCGTAGGCGGCGAACTCGGTCGGCCGGTCCAGGTACAGCGCCCCGGTCCACGACTCGCAGTAGACGACTGAAGGCTCGGGAGTGGCGCGGTTACCCAAGGGGAAGTCGAGCATCACGAATTCGCCGCCGACCGCGCCAAGGTGCGGACCGGCGGCGAGTGGCAGGAACCGAACCGAGACGTCCGGCAGGTTGCTCAACTCCTGCACGTGCCTCAACTGCTCAGCGGTGACAGTTGGTGTGTCGACCGGTCGGAGTAGGACGGACTCGCAGAGGACGACCTGCACCTGTGGTGGCTTGGGCAGGCGGCGGGTCAGCAGGGACTGGCGTTGCAGACGCAGGTCGACGGCGCGTTCGCGGTCGTCGTCGGTCATGTCGGGCTGGTCGATCCGATAGATGCCCCGGGCGTAGTCCCGGGTCTGGAAGATGCCCGGCACGAGGCTGTTCTTGTAGAACCGCAGTCTCGATGCGGCGGATTCGAGGCCGACGTACAGCTCGAACCAGTCGGGGATGGCGTCGCCGTAGGCGTGCCACCAGCCTTTTGCTCTCGTCTCGGTGGCCAGTGCGGTGAGCGCCCGGGTCAGCTCGGCGCGGGCGGCGTACAACTCGCACATCGCGCGGACGTCGACGCCGCGCACGGAGCCGAGGCCGCTCTCGATCCGCCACACCTTCTGTCGGCTGCACTCCAGTGCCTCGGCGGCGGCATCGAGCGTGATGCCGGCCTCGGTGCGCAGGTCACGCAAGGTCCTGCCGAGCTGTCGTCGGGGCACTGTCGACCCCATGTCTTCGGCCATCGCACCCTCCTTCCTGTCGGGTTTTGCAACATCCTGACGGCGGTCGTGGAACTCCGAATTGGTGCGATCAAGTATCGGAAACGTATGACGAGACATTCATTGTGATGGTGTTTCCGACCCTACAAGATGAGCCCGACAACAGCGATGACCGCGACGTCGATCCCGATCCCAGAACAGGTGGTGCCGATTCGTGTGCACAATATTCCCACCGCCGCAGTGGGCAGACGATAAGCAGGCGGGTACGCGGTGACGGTCATAACCTGCCCGGACTGCGACGGGATGACCTTTCGCCTGCTGCCGTGCCGGTGCACCAGCTTCGGGAACCGGTTCCTGGCGGAGGAGACCGCCATACCCGCGCATCGGGTGGCGTACCGGGATTGCGAGCAGTGCCGGGGCGCGGGCACTGTGGCGGACCCGTGTGGGCGCTGTCGGCGGCGCGGGCAACGGCGGGCGCAGGTGGTGCTCAGCGTGGCCGACCTGGACACCGGCGCGGTCGCCTCGCACCGCGTCGTGCCGGGAGGTCTCGACCCGGAGCGCACGCAGTCCGGATGGGTGGTCGACCTGGGCCGGAAGGTACGCGAATTGGCCGCCCGCATCGGCGCGGCCGTCACCGACGAGGCACCCGAGCTGTGGTTGCCGCAGCAGTGGCGACCCGACGCGCCGCTGGTGCAACGACTGGAGCTGGAGGCTCAGGCGATCGTGCGGATGGACTACCTGCCCTGGCTGCTCTTCCTCGGGCGAAGCGAACCGGTGCCGCCGGTCGATCCGGCCGAACGGCTCGTCCGACTCTGCGTGCTCGCCGATCTGCTCCTGCTCGACCTGGTGATCGAGGTACGTCGGCCGGGGATGGGCTGGGACGTCCGGTACGAGGTGCCCGGCTCGCCGGTGCCGGGCTTCCGGAGCGGGCAACCCGACCTGCCGCAGGCGCTGACCCGCACCGACGTGGCCGACGCGCTCGCGGGGCTCACCGAGCGCGGCCGGGGTGTCGCGGCCCGGCTGGTGCAGCCCGATCGACCGCGCCCGCCCGCCGTGCCGTCCGTCGACGTGGACCAGCTCGAACGGCGGATCCTCGCCGACTGCGTCGACCCGGTCGACGGCGCCGAGCTGCCCGGCGCACAGGCCATCTGGCGGGACGGGCGGTGGTGGCACAGCAGCCTGCGTGACGGCGATCCGGTCGAGACCCTCGTGGAGCAGCTCACCGGCCAGGTCGTACGCCGGGTGCGGGTGCCGTTGCGGCGCGGCTTCACGCCGCCCGAACCGGCCTGGCTCGGTGCGGAGACCGGCTGGCGGCCCTGCCCGGACTGCGTGCCCGGCAGCCGCCTGCGCAGCTGCGACTGCCGGCTCGGCGGCCGTGGGGTGGAGGCGGGCTGTCCACGCTGCCGGGGCGCCGGGCTGCACACGTCCGTGCTGGCCTGCTTCACCTGCGACGGCACCCACCGGCTGCACGAGGCGGTGGTGCTCACGCTCACCGACCTGCGGCACCGGGTCGTGCACCTGACCTGGCACACCGGCACGCCGGAGCCGGTCACGCTCGTCGCCACCCAACCCGGCGGCAAGCCGGTGGTCCAGCTCCCCGACCGCTATCGGTTGGCCGCCTGGGCACCCGTCCTCGGCGTACGGCCGGAGGACCTCGCCGAAGCCGACGGCGGGCACGAGATCGAGGCGCGACTGCGGGGCGGCCACGTCACGCTGCCCTGGGCCGGAGCCGATCCGGTGGGCGAGCACGTGCGCGCCGCCGGTCGGGGCCAGCCCGCAGGTCGGCTGATCGTGACGGCGGTACGCCCCGACGCGCCGCCGCTGACCGTGCTGATCCGGCTCGCACTCGGCCTGGACCTGGCGTGCGAGGTCAGCATCTGCGACCTGCGGCACAACGCCGACGATCCGCGCTACCTGAGCGGGCTGCGCTGGTCGGTCGAGCTGCGACCGCGTGACGCCCCGGTCCGCCCCGACGAGTGGCCCTACCGCCCGACCCTGGAAGCGGCGCTGGCCTGGTGCGTCGAGTGCCTGACCGACACCATCGCCAGTGCCGCGCCGGCTGACGCGGTGGTGCCCATCCCGGTGCCCGAGGCCCCGCCGACCGCCCTGCCCGCCGACCCGGTGCCGGTGCTGCTGCGGCTGGCCGCCCGACACGTCGGGCAGGTGCTGACCGTGCGGTTCACCCGGGCCGGCTGCACCCTCCACCTCCATGACGACGAGGGCATACACCTCATCGCCGAAGCTCCCGACCTGTATGCCGTCGAAGGATGAGTCGCGCGGCCGCCGGCAGCGGCGAACCGGTGGTGGCGCTTGTCGACGTCGTCGGCTGACCGACCGGGGAGCGTAGGCTCCGGCCAGTGGAGTGCCCGTCGGATTCGTGCCGGCCGGGCCTGATCTGTTCGGCGTCGTGGGGAGATGGCCGGTGAGCAGGGCGGTCGAGCAGACGAACCGGGCGATGCTGCGCGCCCGGGACGCGATGGACCGCGCGTACGCGCAACCGCTGGACATCCCGACGCTGGCGAGGATCGCGTACGTCTCCGAGGCGCACTTCATCCGTACGTTCCGGGCGACCTTCGGGGAGACGCCGCACCGCTACCTGCAACGGCGTCGGGTGGAGCGGGCCATGTACCTCCTCCTGCACACCGAGCAGGACGTGACCGAGGTGTGCAACGCGGTCGGGTTCGGCAGTCTCGGCACGTTCAGCCGCACCTTCCGACAGATCGTCGGCGAGTC
Source organism: Verrucosispora sp. NA02020 (assembly GCF_013364215.1). Classification (NCBI taxonomy): domain Bacteria; kingdom Bacillati; phylum Actinomycetota; class Actinomycetes; order Micromonosporales; family Micromonosporaceae; genus Micromonospora; species Verrucosispora sp. NA02020. The sequence continues at coordinate 1,715,382 of NZ_CP054923.1, forward strand.
GCCCACCGACTACCGCAAGCGGCGCATCGCGCCGACCGCGCCGGTGCCGGGCTGCTTCACCAAAGCCTGGACGAGGCCGAGCAGTTTTGGATAAGCAGCAGGTCAGGGCGTTGCATTAGCGTTTCGGGCATGACGATGAACGCGATCAGCCGCTCCCAGGTCTACGTCCTCGACCAGGACGAGGCGCTCGACTTCTATGTGGGCAAGCTCGGCCTGGAAGTGAACACCGACCAGGATCTGGGCTTCATGCGGTGGCTCACGGTGAACCTGCCCGGTGACCGGGGGCGCGAGATCCTGCTGGAGAAGCCCGGACCGCCGAGCCTCGACCCGGCCACCGCCGAGCAGGTCCGCGAGCTGCTCACCAAGGGGGCGGCCGGCGGCTTCCTGTTCATGACCACGGACGACGCCCACAAGACGCACGAGGAACTCGTCGCCAAGGGCGTGGACATCACCGACGAGCCGATGGAACGGCCGTACGGGATCGACTTCGGCATCCGTGACCCGTTCGGCAACAAGATCCGCATCGGGCAGATGTTCGCGCAGTCTTGAGCGCACCGGGCCGCGCACGTCGAGTGCGGCGCCGTCTGGAATGTTAGGAAGGGCCCCCTGCTATACGCGAGGCGTTAGCAGGGGGCCCTTCCTTTCACTCATTGAGCCATTTTCATCGTGACGGTGCAGGTCACGGGTGGTGCGGGAAGCCGGTGTCCAGGTAGGACGAGGCTCCCGGTAAGACAGCAATCGACCAAGATCAGATGCCCCAACCGGGAGCCTCGCTGTGCTGTCTTACCCTGCCGCGATTCCGTTGTCCACCCGCAGCCTGAACCACCTCGCCGCCCTCATCCGAACCCGCCGCCAGCAGCGACGGTCCCGGTGGCGACGCCTCGCCCCCGGCCGGCAAGCCCTGCTCGCCCTTGCCCACTTGCGCAACGGCGACACCCTGGCCCGCCTGGCCGTCGGATTCGAGATCGGCGTCACGACGGCCTGGCGCTATGTCCGCGAGGCCATCGACCTGCTCGCCGCGACCGCCGGCGACCTGGCCACGGCCATGACCAGGATCCGGCTGCTCGCCTACGCGATCCTCGACGGCACCCTGATCCCGATCGACCGGGTCGCCAACCAGAAGCCGTACTACTCCGGGAAGCACAAGCGTCACGGAGTGAACGTGCAGGTCATCGCCGATGCAGCCGGGCGTCTCGTCTGGGCCTCGGCCGCGCTGCCCGGCTCGACGCACGACCTGACCGCCGCCCGCGCCCACGGCATCATCGACGTCTTGACCAGCGCCGACGTGATGACCTTCGCGGACAAGGGCTATCAAGGCACCCACGGCAGCGTGCGCACCCCGTTCAAGCGGCGCCGCTTCCGGCCGAAGCTGTCATCCCGGCAGAGAGCCGTCAACCGGGCCCACGCGAAGATCCGCGCTCGCGGCGAACGCGCGATCGCCACCCTCAAGACCTGGAAAATCCTGATCAAGCTGCGCTGCTGCCCACGCCGAGCGACCGCGATCGTGCAAGCCATCCTCGTCCTGCACCACGTCGAAGCCGACCGCCACGCACGATGAAAATGAGCCATTTTCATCGTGACGGTGCAGGTCACGGGTGGTGCGGGAAGCCGGTGTCCAGGTAGGACGAGGCTCCCGGTAAGACAGCAATCGACCAAGATCAGATGCCCCAACCGGGAGCCTCGCTGTGCTGTCTTACCCTGCCGCGATTCCGTTGTCCACCCGCAGCCTGAACCACCTCGCCGCCCTCATCCGAACCCGCCGCCAGCAGCGACGGTCCCGGTGGCGACGCCTCGCCCCCGGCCGGCAAGCCCTGCTCGCCCTTGCCCACTTGCGCAACGGCGACACCCTGGCCCGCCTGGCCGTCGGATTCGAGATCGGCGTCACGACGGCCTGGCGCTATGTCCGCGAGGCCATCGACCTGCTCGCCGCGACCGCCGGCGACCTGGCCACGGCCATGACCAGGATCCGGCTGCTCGCCTACGCGATCCTCGACGGCACCCTGATCCCGATCGACCGGGTCGCCAACCAGAAGCCGTACTACTCCGGGAAGCACAAGCGTCACGGAGTGAACGTGCAGGTCATCGCCGATGCAGCCGGGCGTCTCGTCTGGGCCTCGGCCGCGCTGCCCGGCTCGACGCACGACCTGACCGCCGCCCGCGCCCACGGCATCATCGACGTCTTGACCAGCGCCGACGTGATGACCTTCGCGGACAAGGGCTATCAAGGCACCCACGGCAGCGTGCGCACCCCGTTCAAGCGGCGCCGCTTCCGGCCGAAGCTGTCATCCCGGCAGAGAGCCGTCAACCGGGCCCACGCGAAGATCCGCGCTCGCGGCGAACGCGCGATCGCCACCCTCAAGACCTGGAAAATCCTGATCAAGCTGCGCTGCTGCCCACGCCGAGCGACCGCGATCGTGCAAGCCATCCTCGTCCTGCACCACGTCGAAGCCGACCGCCACGCACGATGAAAATGGCTCATTCCGGGACGCGGCGGTAAGCGCCGTCGCTGGCCGAGGTGGCCATCGAGGCGTACGCGCGCAGCGCGGCGGAGACCGGACGCTGCCGGTCGACCGGGGTGTACGGGCGGTCCCGCTTCTCCTGGGCGATCCGGCGGGCCTCCAGCACGTCGGCCGGCACGTTCAGGTCGATCGACCGGTTCGGGATGTCGATGACGATCTCGTCGCCCGGCTCCACCAGCGCGATCAGCCCGCCGGAGGCCGCCTCGGGCGAGACGTGCCCGATGGAGAGCCCGGAGGTGCCGCCGGAGAACCGGCCGTCGGTGAGCAGTGCGCAGGCCCGGCCCAGCCCCCGGCCCTTCAGGAACGAGGTGGGGTAGAGCATCTCCTGCATGCCGGGGCCGCCCTTGGGGCCCTCGTAGCGGATCACCACGACGTCCCCGGCGACGATCTCCTTGGCCAGGATGGCGGTCACCGCGTCGTCCTGCGACTCGTAGACCTTCGCCGGCCCCCGGAAGGTGAGGCACTCCTCGGGCACCCCGGCGGTCTTCACCACGCAGCCGTCGGGCGCGATGTTGCCGTGCAGGATGGCCAGCCCGCCGTCGGCGGAGTACGCGTGCTCCCGGTCGTGGATGCAGCCGTTCGCGGCGTCGGTGTCCAGGCTCGACCAGCGGTTGGTGGTGGAGAACGGCTCGGTGGTCCGCACGCCACCGGGCGCGGCGTGGAACAGCTCGATCGCCTCCGGGGTGGCCGAGCCGCCGCGCACGTCCCAGTCGGCCAGCCACTGGTCGAGCGAGGGGGAGTGCACCGCGTGCACGTCCCGGTGCAACAACCCGGCCCGGTCGAGTTCGCCGAGGATGGCCGGGATGCCACCGGCCCGGTGCACGTCCTCCATGTGGTACTGCGGCGAGTTCGGGGCGACCTTGGACAGGCAGGGCACCCGGCGGGAGATCGCGTCGATGTCGGCCACGGTGAAGTCCATCTCGGCCTCGCGGGCGGCGGCCAGCAGGTGCAGGATCGTGTTCGTCGAGCCGCCCATCGCCACGTCCAGCGCGACGGCGTTCTCGAACGCGGCCCGGGAGGCCACCATCCTCGGCAGCACCGAGGCGTCGTCCTGGTCGTACCACCGCCTGGCGATCTCCACGGCGGTGCGGCCGGCCTCGACGAAGAGCGCCCGGCGGGCGGCGTGGGTGGCCAGCGTCGAGCCGTTGCCCGGCAGGGCCAGCCCGATCGCCTCGGTCAGGCAGTTCATGGAGTTGGCGGTGAACATGCCGGAGCAGGAGCCGCAGGTCGGGCAGGCGGAGCGCTCGATGGCGTCGAGCTGGTCGTCGGTGACGGCCTCGTTCGAGGAGGCGACCATCGCGTCGATCAGGTCGATCTTGGAGTGGACGACGCCCTCGATCGCCACCGTCTTGCCGGCCTCCATCGGGCCGCCGGAGACGAAGACCGTCGGGATGTTCAGCCGCAGCGCGGCCAGCAGCATGCCCGGGGTGATCTTGTCGCAGTTGGAGATGCAGACCAGGACGTCCGCGCAGTGCGCGTTGACCATGTACTCCACCGCGTCGGCGATCAACTCCCGGCTGGGCAGGGAGTAGAGCATGCCGGCGTGGCCCATGGCGATGCCGTCGTCGACCGCGATCGTGTTGAACTCCCGGCCCACGCCGCCGGCCTCGGCCACCGCTTCGGCGACCAGCCCGCCGAGGTCCTTGAGGTGTACGTGACCCGGCACGAACTGGGTGAAACTGTTCGCGATGGCGACGATCGGCTTGCCGAAATCGTCGTCGGTCATCCCGGTGGCCCGCCACAGGGCCCGGGCGCCGGCCATCATCCGACCGTGCGTGGAGGTCTTCGACCGCAGCTCAGGCATGCGTACCAGTCTTGCACCGTGAACCCGGTGTCGGACAGGCACACGCACCGTGTCCCAACAGATGCACACCCGATACCCCCACGGCGCGAGCTCATCCGGCAGAGTTGACGGGGTGCACACACCCCCGGCCATGATCGGTGTCGCGGTGTCGAGCGTGCTGGTCGCCCTCACGGCCGGTGTGCTGCTCGTCCTGGCGGTCCGCCGCCGGTCCGCCCCGCACCGCCCGGCGTACGCGTTGCTGGCCGCAGGCGGCGTGATCGCCCTGCTGACCCTGCTGGTCGGGGCGACCGAGGCGCTCACCGTCGGCGGGCACTGGGCGCACGAGCAGTCGCAGCGCACCGGCTGGGCCACGCTGGTCGCGTTCGGCACGGCGGCGAGCAGCCTGCTCTTCGGTGCCGGCCTGCTCCGGATGCCCGGGGTCGCCGGCTCGGCGAGCTCCGCCGCCCGACTGGCCCTGGACGGGGTGATCGTCGGCGCCGCGCTCTGGTTCGTGGGGTGGGTGCTGCTCTCCGAGCCGACCCGACTGCTCGGCGCGGCCACCCCGACGGCCTGCCCGGCGATCCTGGTCGCCTCGGCCAGCGCGGCGCTGAGCACCGGACTGGCCGCGATCATGGTCTTCCGTGCCCCGCCGCCCCGGCAGCACCTCGCGGTGCTCGGTGGCGGGATCACCGTGGCCACCGGTGGCGGGCTGGCCATCGCGGCCGGGCTCTGCCAGGGCGGGCCGGGCGTGACCTTCACCGGTGCGGCGGTACTCGCCCTGGGCCTGCTCGCCGCCGCGCTGGCGGTACGCCGGATCGACCCGCCCGACCAGGTCGCCGTCGACGTGATCCGCCGCGACAGCGAGTACGCGGTGGTGCCGATGGTCGCGATGGCCGCCTCGGCGATGTACCACCTGTTCCAGGACGGCCGGTTCGACGGTCCGGCCATCGTCGCCGGCAGCATCGAGGGCTTCGCCCTGGTCGCCCGGCAGTACCTCACCCTGCACGACGTGCGCGCCTACGCCCGGCGGCTCGCCGAGCGGGAGGCGCACTTCCGCCAGCTCGCGCACACCGACGCGCTGACCGGGCTGGCCAACCGGCGGGGGCTGTTGCAGGCGATGCACCGGTCCGCCGAGGCCCGGGTGCCCTGCGTCCTGCTCGGCCTGGACCTGGACGGCTTCAAGAACGTCAACGACATGCGTGGGCACGACGTCGGTGACGCGGTGCTGGCCGAGGTGGGCCGGCGGCTGCGCGGCAACCTGCGCCCCGGTGACCTGGCCGCCCGGCTGGGCGGTGACGAGTTCGCGGTGCTCATGCACGGTGGTCCGGCCGAGGCGGGAGTGGTGGCCGAGCGGCTGCTCAGGGTGCTCGGCGGTGCCTACGAGCAGTCCGAGGGGCCGGTGTTCCTCTCGGTCAGCATCGGCCTGGCGGGCTGGGCCGAGGAGCCCGACGTCGAGCTGCTGCTACGTCACGCGGATGCCGCCCTGCGCTACGCCAAGCAGAGCGGCAAGAACCGCATCGAGCGCTACGACGGGGCGTACGACCGGTTGCTGCGTCGCCGGACGACGCTGGAGCACGAGCTGCGCGGCGCGATCGAGCGCGACGAGCTGCGGTTGGTCTTCCAGCCGGTGGCGTCGCTGCCGTCGGTGCGTCCGGTCGGTGCCGAGGCGCTGCTGCGCTGGCGCCATCCGGAGCTGGGCAACGTCCGGCCGGACGAGTTCATCCCGCTCGCCGAGGAGTGCGGGATGATCGCCAAGCTCGGTGCCTGGGTGCTGCACCAGGCGTGCTACCAGCTGTCCCGCTGGCTGGCCGAGGGGCACGACGTCTGGGTGTCGGTCAACGTCTCGCCGCACGAGCTGCACGCCGCCGAGTACGTGGTGCAGGTCGCCGAGGCGCTGCGCGCGCACCACGTCCCGCCGCAGCGGCTGGTGCTGGAGGTCACCGAACACGCGGTCGCCACCGATCTGGACGAGCTGATCCGGCGGCTGACCGCGCTGCGTCTGACCGGTGTGCGGATCGCGCTGGACGACTTCGGGGCGGGCTACTCGTCGTTGGGGCAGTTGCGTCGGCTCCCGATCGACATTCTCAAGATCGACCACAGTCTGGTCGCCGAGCACGAGCCGGTCCGGCCGGTGGGGCAGGACGGCCCGGCCTTCGCGCCGATGGTCGACATCGTGATGCGGCTGGGGCACCAGCTCGGGCTCGAGGTCATCGCCGAGGGCGTGACCAACCCCACGGAACTGGCCGCGGTGGTCGCCGCCGGCTGCCGGTTCGGTCAGGGCGCGCTGTTCGGCTGGGGCGTACCGGCCGAGCACCTGGAGGCGATGCTGGAGGCGGCGACGTCGCCGGGTGCCCGTCCGCTCCGTCCGGTGCCGGTGGGTGAGACGCCGACACGTCCCTACCAGCCGCCCCTTCCGCGCCCGGTCGAGAGCGCGTCCGAGCACGTCGGGCCCGGTGCGGGCGGCGTGCCGGAGGGAACGCGCCGAAATCCGTGAACCAATATGTGGGATCAGTTGACTCATCGCGTGAGATGCGTCAGGCTTGGCCCATGTCGTCGAACCGGTCGCTGCGAGTACTTACCTGAGCGCACTCTCCCTGACCGAGAGTGCGCTGGCCCCGTGCATCTGGCACGTGGGCTTTTTTCTTGCCGTCGAACCCATCGGACGCCGCCGGACTGCCGCGTCCACCCGTGAGTAGCCCCACCCACTCCAGCCGAAGGCAAACCGCCATGACGAGACCCACGCCAGAGACCCTCGCCCACTCCGCCCGGCGGGCCCGTAGCGCCGCCGAGACCACCGACGCCGCCCGCGCCGCCGCCCCCACCCCGGCGGTACGCCCCACCCAGGCCCAGGCCGAGGTCTCGGGCGCCGGTTCGCTGGTGCGTTCCCTTGAGGCGCTCGGCGTCGACGTCGTCTTCGGTATCCCGGGTGGCGCGATCCTTCCGGCGTACGACCCGCTCTACGACTCGACCGTCCGGCACATCCTGGTCCGGCACGAGCAGGGCGCCGGGCACGCGGCCACCGGCTACGCGCAGGCCACCGGCCGGGTCGGGGTGTGCATCGCCACCTCCGGGCCGGGCGCGACGAACCTGGTCACCCCGATCGCCGACGCGTACATGGACTCGGTGCCGCTGGTGGCGATCACCGGTCAGGTGGCGCGGCCCTCGATCGGCACGGACGCCTTCCAGGAGGCGGACATCCAGGGCATCACGCTGCCGGTGACCAAGCACAACTTCCTGGTGCAGAACGCCACCGAGATCCCTCGGGTGCTGGCCGAGGCGTTCCACCTGGCCTCGACCGGTCGTCCCGGGCCGGTGCTGGTGGACATCCCCAAGGACGTGCTCCAGGCGCCGACCACCTTCGCCTGGCCGCCCACCCTGGACCTGCCCGGCTACCGGCCCACCCTGCACCCGCACGGCAAGCAGATCCGGGAGGCGGCCCGGCTGATGAGCAACGCCCGTCGCCCGGTGCTCTACGTCGGTGGCGGTGTGCTCAAGGCCGGCGCCACCGAGGGCCTGCGCAAGCTGGCCGAGCTGACCGGCATCCCGGTGATCACCACGCTGATGGCGTTGGGCGCCTTCCCCGACTCGCACCGGCAGCACCTGGGCATGCCCGGCATGCACGGCACCGTCGCCGCCGTCTACGGCCTGCAGAAGGCTGACCTGATCGTGGCGTTGGGCGCCCGGTTCGACGACCGGGTCACCGGCAAGCTGGACTCGTTCGCCCCGGACGCCGCCGTGGTGCACGCCGACATCGACCCGGCCGAGATCGGCAAGAACCGGCACGCGGACGTGCCGATCGTGGGCGACGCCCGGCACGTCATCGACGAGCTGCTGGCGGCGGTCAACGCCGAGCGGGCCGCGGGCCGTGGCACCGACCTCACCGACTGGTGGGCGCAGCTCGACGACCTGCGTGAGCGGTACCCGCTGGGCTACGAGGAGCCCGGCGACGGCACCCTCTCCCCGCAGTACGTGATCAAGCGGCTGGGGGAGATCGTCGGGCCGGACGCGATCTACGTCGCCGGGGTCGGCCAGCACCAGATGTGGGCCTCCCAGTTCATCTCGTACGAGAAGCCGCAGACCTGGCTGAACTCCGGCGGTCTCGGGACCATGGGGTACGCGGTGCCGGCGGCGATGGGCGCCAAGGTCGGCATGCCGGAGACGGTGGTCTGGGCGATCGACGGCGACGGCTGCTTCCAGATGACCAACCAGGAGCTGGCCACCTGTGCCCTGGAGGGCATCCCGGTCAAGATCGCCGTGATCAACAACGGCAACCTCGGCATGGTCCGCCAGTGGCAGACGCTGTTCTACGGCGAGCGGTACTCCAACACCGACCTCGGCACCCACAAGCACCGCATCCCGGACTTCGTCAAGCTCGCCGAGGCGCTGGGCTGCATCGGGCTGCGGTGCGAGAACGCCGAGGACGTCGACAAGACCATCGAGGCCGCTATGGCCATCAACGACGCGCCCGTGGTGATCGACTTCGTGGTCGGCAAGGACGCCATGGTCTGGCCGATGGTCGCTGCCGGCACCAGCAACGACGAGATCATGTTCGCCCGTGGCGTCCGCCCGACCTTCGACGAGGATGACATCTGATGACCATGCATACTCTCTCCGTGTTGGTGGAGAACAAGCCGGGTGTGCTGGCCCGCGTCTCCGGGCTGTTCTCCCGTCGCGGGTTCAACATCGACAGTCTCGCCGTCGGTGAGACCGAGAACCCGGACGTCTCCCGGATCACCATCGTGGTCAACGCCGAGTCGTCCCCGCTGGAGCAGGTCACCAAGCAGCTCAACAAGCTGGTCAACGTGCTCAAGATCGTCGAGTTGGACCCGTCGACCTCGGTGGCGCGCGAGCTGCTGCTGGTGAAGGTGCGCGCGGACCGCAACGCCCGCGCCCAGGTCCTGGAGACGGTCAACCTGTTCCGGGCCCGGGTGGTCGACGTGGCCTCCGACACGCTCACCATCGAGGCCACCGGCACCCCGGACAAGCTCGACGCGCTGCTGCGCGACCTCGAACCCTTCGGGATCAAGGAGATGGTGCAGTCGGGTCTGGTGGCGATCGGCCGCGGTTCGCGCGCCATCACCGCCGGCCCCGCGCTGCGGGCCGCCTGACCCGAGACCGCGGCCCGTCGCGCGGGCCGTCCGAACCGAACCGCCGGCCCGGCTCCTCCGGCCGCGGCAACCACGAAGCCACGACGGGCCACTGCGGCCGCCGTACGAAAGGGAAGTCATGAGCGTTGAGGTGTACTACGACGACGACGCCGACCTGGGCCTGATCCAGTCGAAGAAGGTCGCCGTGATCGGGTACGGCAGCCAGGGCCACGCCCACGCGTTGTCGCTGCGCGACTCGGGTGTCGACGTGGTGGTCGGTCTGAAGGAGGGCTCGAAGAGCCGGGCCAAGGCGGAGGAGCAGGGCCTGCGGGTGCTCACCCCGGCCGAGGCGGCCGCAGAGGCCGACGTGATCATGGTGCTGGCGCCGGACACCGCGCAGCGTCACATCTACGCCGAGTCGATCGCGCCGAACCTCAGCGCCGGCAAGGCGCTGTTCTTCGGGCACGGCTTCAACATCCGGTACGGCCTGATCACGCCGCCGGCCGAGGTGGACGTGGCGATGGTCGCCCCGAAGGGCCCCGGTCACCTGGTCCGCCGGCAGTACTCCGACGGCAAGGGCGTGCCCTGTCTGGTCGCCGTCGAGCAGGACGCCAGTGGCAGCGCGCTCGCGCTGGCCCTGTCGTACGCCAAGGGCATCGGTGGCACCCGGGCGGGCGCCATCAAGACCTCCTTCAAGGAGGAGACCGAGACCGACCTCTTCGGCGAGCAGGCGGTCCTCTGCGGCGGTGCCGCGGCGCTGGTGCAGACCGGTTTCGAGGTGCTCACCGAGGCCGGGTACGCCCCCGAGGTGGCCTACTTCGAGTGCCTGCACGAGCTGAAGCTCATCGTCGACCTGATGTACGAGGGCGGCATCGCCCGGATGCGGTACAGCGTCTCCGACACCGCCGAGTACGGCGACCTGTCCCGGGGCCCGCGCGTCATCGACGGCCGGGTCAAGGAGGAGATGCGCAAGATCCTCGGTGAGATCCAGAACGGCGAGTTCGCCCGCGAGTGGGTCGCCGAGGACGAGGCCGGCCGCCCCAACTTCGGCAAGTGGCAGGCGGAGGGCGCGGCGCACCCGATCGAGGAGACCGGCGCCAAGCTGCGCGGCATGATGAGCTGGGTCGACCGGCCGATCACCGAGACGGCCTGAGACCTCGGCCACCTGAGAGCACTCTCACCGACGGCACCCGGACCCGACGTTCTCCCCGACGTCGGGACCGGGTGCCGTGCTGTTCACCGAGGTGGCTAACGATCGTTAACACGCACGTCACGTCCGGTTTGTGAGGGCACTCACCCCGTAGTCCGGGGCACGCCGGCCTACCCGCCCCCTACGATCGCGGGTAGGTGCTCCAGGCGGCACCTGACGGCCATGGCCCCGCCCGCGCCGGGCGCAGCGCAGCGTCCCCGCACCGGCCGACCGCTCTGACGACATCTACGAGGACCAATGACTCCTGTCGTACTGATCGCCGAAGAACTCGCCCCCGCCGCCATCGAGGTGCTCGCCCACGACTTCGACGTCCGGCACGTCGACGGCACCGACCGCCCGGCTCTGCTCTCGGCGCTCTCCGAGGCCCACGCCGTCATCGTCCGCAGTGCCACCCAGATCGACGCCGAGGCGATCGCCGCCGCTCCGCGACTCAAGGTCGTGGCCCGCGCCGGGGTGGGTCTGGACAACGTCGAGGTGCCCGCCGCCACCGCGCGGGGTGTCATGGTCGTCAACGCCCCCACCTCGAACATCGTCTCCGCTGCCGAGCAGGCCGTCGCCCTGCTGCTCGCGGTCGCCCGCAACACCGCCAGCGCCAGCGCCGCGCTCAAGGCGGGGGAGTGGAAGCGGTCCAAGTACACCGGTGTGGAGATGCAGGGCAAGACCGTCGGCGTGGTGGGCCTGGGCCGCATCGGCGTGCTGTTCGCGCAGCGCATCGCGGCGTTCGGCACCCGGCTGATCGCGTACGACCCGTACATCCAGCCGGCCCGCGCCGCGCAGCTCGGCGTACGCCTGGTCGGGCTGGAGGAGTTGCTGCGGGAGAGCGACTTCATCTCCATCCACCTGCCGAAGACCCCGGAGACCGTGGGCCTGATCGGTGAGAAGGAGCTGTCCATCGTCAAGCCGGGCGTGCGGATCGTCAACGCCGCCCGGGGCGGCCTGGTCGACGAGCAGGCGCTGGCCGACGCGCTGGCCGAGGGCCGCGTCGCGGGCGCCGGTGTGGACGTGTACGCCAAGGAGCCGTGCACCTCCTCGCCGCTGTTCGCCCTCGACAACGTGGTGGCCACCCCGCACCTGGGCGCCTCCACCGCCGAGGCGCAGGACAAGGCCGGTCTGGCCGTGGCCAAGAGCGTCAAGCTGGCCCTGCAGGGCGAGTTCGTGCCGGACGCGGTCAACGTGCAGGCCGGCGGTGTGGTCGCCGAGGACGTACGCCCGCTGCTGCCGCTGGCCGAGAAGCTCGGCCGGGCCTTCACCGCGGTCGCCGGTGGGATCGCCGCCAGCGTCACCGTCGAGGTGCGCGGCGAGATCGTCGACCACGACGTCACCGTGCTCAAGCTCGCCGCCACCAAGGGGCTGTTCAGCTCGGTGGTGGAGGAGCAGGTCACCTACGTCAACGCGCCGCACCTGGCCGCCCAGCGTGGTGTGGAGGTGTCGCTGACCACCCAGACCGACACCGTCGAGTACCCCGTCCTGGTCACCGTGCGCGGCGCGCTGCCCGACGGCCGTACGGTGAGCGTCTCCGGCACGGTGACCCACGCGGGCACCCGGGACATCATCAAGCTGACCGAGGTGGACGGCTTCGACGTGGAGATCGGTGCGGAGGGCATCCTGCTGTTCCTCCGCTACGCCGACCGCCCGGGCGTGGTCGGCACCGTCGGCACGCTGCTCGGTGAGGCCGGCATCAACATCGCCGCGATGCAGGTGGCCCGTCGGGAGGCCGGCGGCGAGACGCTGATGACCCTCACCGTCGACCAGGCGCTCGGTGCCGAGCTGCTCACCTCGGCCGCCGACTCGATCGGCGCGACCTCGGCCAGCGCGGCGGACCTGCGCGACGAGTAGTCCACACACGACCGACAGGGGCCCGGCCGTCGGCCGGGCCCCTCGTCGTGTCGCCGTCGCCGGCACGGACCGACAGGGTGTCGGCACACGGCCGGGCGGGGCGGGTCAGCCGGGCAGGCGGACGGTGGTCGGCGGCGGGTAGACCGAGCCGTCCTGCGCGTCGAACAGCATCAGCCGGTACTCGCCGGCCAGCCGCTCGATGTCCAGCAGCACCTGGTCGGGGCAGCCCGGGTCCAGGTTCATCTCCACGTGGTCGGCCGCCGCGTGCAGCGGCATCACCGCCCAGGGCGTCGGTCGGCCGGTCGGCCGGTCCGGGTAGCTGGCGGTGATCGCCCGATAGAAGGCCACCACCCGTGGGTCCGGTTGGCGTTCGCCGTGCCGGCCGCTCCGGCACTGCTGCACCGCCGCTCGTACGTCCTCGGGCGTCGCCCCGTCCGGCAGGGCCCACACGCTCAGATCGAAACTCACGGCGGACAGCGTGCCATCCGATGTGCACGTTGTCGAAAACGGGCCGGTTGCGAAACGGTTCAGTGTGCCGCTGGAACCATTCCAGACGCTCCCCTGTGGAGCCCTTGCCGCGAATCACGTCAATTCGATAGCGTACGTGTGCGGTCACCGGCCGAGTTCGTGGCAGCGGCCCGTCTTCGGGTGGCGAGGTCGACGTCCGGCCGACCGGCCCGCACCCCTCGATTGCGTGAGCCATGCGCATTCGTCGCCGACCGGCCTCCACGGTCGTTGCCGCGGCTGTGGAGGCCGATCGCTGTCACCACCCACATTCGACACCCGCTTCGGGCCCGCCTCGATCAGCGCCGGGCGGCGAACAACGCGTGGTAGTCCGAATCACCACGGAACCAGGACAGTCCGGCCGACCCGGCGGCGTACAGGGCGGTGGCGTACGCGTCGGCCACCGACAGGTCGGGACCGACCACCGTGGCGGCGACCAGTTCGTCGGCGGGTCCACCGGTGTGCGGATCCACCACGTGCCCCTGCCGTCCGGTCACCCCGGAGGTGCCGATCGCACCCGCCGTCATCTCCAGCACCAGCGGTTCCCGGCGCCGGTCGGTCGGGTGGTGCACCGCGATCCGCCACGGCCCACCGTGTGCGGCGTTGCCGCGTACCACCAGGTCGGCGCCGGCGAGCACGGCGTAGTCGTGGATGCCGGCGGCGCGCAGCCGGGCCGCGGCCCGTTCGACCGCCCAGCCGCCGAGCAGGCCGCCCGGGTCGAATCCGCCGGGCACCGCCCAGGCGTCGAACCAGCCGTCCGTCGCCGCCCGCATGGCGGCGCAGCGGTCGACCAGCTCCGCCAGCGGCGGGTACGACTCGGCGCTGATCTCGCCCCGACGCAGCCGGGACACCAGGCTCCCCGGCCGGTTCGGGCCGTAGGTCAGGTCGATGGCCCGCAGTTCGGCGACCGCGTCCCGCAGCGCCTCGCCGACTCCCCGGCGGCCCAGCCACTCCGGCGCGTTCAGCATCAGGCGGTACTGCGCGGTCGAGGTGCGGACCGTGTGTGTGACGGCGATCCGGTCACCGGTCACCGTGCCGGTGCGGTCCGGCTTCGGGTCACGGGTGCCCAGTCGCAGGTCGGGCCGGCGGTAGCGGAAGACCGCCGGGTCGATCCAGCGGGTCCGTGGCTGCTCGTCGGTCCACATCGTGTCCGCCCCCTCCTCGACGGTCGCCGCGCCGTTACGCCGACCGTCCGGGCTCGGTGGCCCGTTGGAGATCACCGTAGGCAGCGGACATGACGGCCCCATGAATGCCTCCTGGGAAGCTGCTGTGCGTCAGCGATTTCCCGAAGAATGGAACACTCGTACCGGGAGGCGGGACGGCAGCGTACCGTCGAGCCGATACGAGCGAAGGAGCTGACGGTGGCACGGATCGCGGTGGTGGCCGGGGACGGGATCGGACCCGAGGTGGTCGCGGAGGCCCGCAAGGTCATCGACGCGGTACTCCCCGGAGTCGAGGCGACCGAGTACGACCTCGGCGCGGCACGTTACCACCGCACCGGCGAGGTGCTGCCCGACTCGGTGCTGGCCGAGCTGGCCGAGCACGACGCGATCCTGCTCGGCGCGGTCGGCGACCCGACCGTCCCGCCCGGCGTGTTGGAGCGGGGCCTGCTGCTCAAGCTGCGGTTCGCCTTCGACCAGTACGTCAACCTCCGCCCGTCGCGCCTCTGGCCGGGCGTGGCCAGCCCGCTGGCCACCGTCAAGTCCGGCGAGGTGGACCTGGTGGTCGTCCGTGAGGGCACCGAGGGTCTCTACGCCGGTGCCGGCGGCGCGCTGCACCGGGGCACCCCGGCGGAGATCGCCACCGAGGAGAGCCTGAACACCCGGCACGGGGTGGAACGGGTGGTCCGGGACGCCTTCGCCCGCGCCCGTCGGCGCGAGCGGCGCAAGGTGACCCTGGTGCACAAGACCAACGTGCTCACCCACGCCGGCTCGTTGTGGGCCCGCACCTTCGAGGCGGTGGCCGCCGAGCACCCGGACGTCACCACCGAGTACCAGCACGTCGACGCCGCCGCCATGTTCCTGGTCACCCAGCCCCAGCGGTACGACGTGGTGGTCACCGACAACCTCTTCGGCGACATCCTCACCGACATCGCCGCCGCAGTCACCGGCGGGATCGGCCTGGCCGCCAGCGGCAGCATCAACCCGGACGGGACATTCCCGTCGATGTTCGAGCCGGTGCACGGCTCCGCGCCGGACATCGCCGGCCGTGGCGTGGCCGACCCGGTCGCCGCCGTACTCTCCGCTGCCCTGCTGCTCGACCAGCTCGGGCACGCCGACGCCGCCGCCCGGATCACCGCCGCGGTCAGCGCGGAGCTGGCCGCCCGTGGCCCGGACGTAGCCCTGCGCACGGCAGAGGTGGGCGACCGGATCGCCGCGCAGGTAACCGCCTGAGGCTGCCACGCCCTCGCCGGTGACCCCGGTGACGAGGGTTCGTCGTGTGCTCCGGGCGATCCCCCGGACCTCGGCTCCGCCCTGCCTCGATCACGCACGTTCCGTGGGCTCCGTACCGGTTGTCGGCTTGCTACCCGCCGGTCGACCTACCCGCTGAACGACCGTTCGGGGTAAGTTTCTGGCACAAAAGTTTCCGGCATGCGGTCGGCGCATGTCGTCGTCCCCCCAGGGAGGTCAGCGCAATGAGCGGTGGTGACAAGCTCGACTTCGAGATCCGTCCGAATCCCGCGCCGGTATCCGCCGCCGATCGGGCCGCGCTGCTGGCCAACCCGGGATTCGGTCGGGTGTTCACCGATCACATGATCACTGTCCGTTACGCCGAGGGCAAGGGCTGGTACGACGCCCGGGTCGAGGCGCGCGGGCCGATCCCGATGGATCCCGCCAGCGCGGTGCTGCACTACGCGCAGGAGATCTTCGAGGGGATGAAGGCGTACCGCGCCACGGACGGCGGGGTCACCATGTTCCGCCCGTACGCCAACGCGGCCCGGTTCAACGTCTCGGCCACCAGGATGGCGATGCCGACGCTGCCCGAGGAGACCTTCGTCGACTCGCTGCACCGGCTGATCGAGATCGACCGCGAGTGGATTCCGGAGGGCGAGGACGGCAGCCTCTATCTGCGGCCGTTCATGTTCGCCAGCGAGGTCTTCCTCGGTGTGCGGCCCGCCAACGAGTACCTCTACTCGGTGATCGCCTCGCCGGTGGGGGCGTACTTCTCCGGTGGGGTCAAGCCGGTGACGGTCTGGGTCTCGCCCGACTACACCCGGGCCGGGCCCGGTGGCACCGGCGCGGCCAAGTGCGGCGGCAACTACGCCGCCTCGCTGGCCGCCCAGGCGCAGGCCATCGAGCACGGCTGTGACCAGGTGGTCTTCCTGGACGCGGTGGAGCGCAAGTACGTCGACGAGTTGGGCGGCATGAACGTCTTCTTCGTCTACGACGACGGCTCGATCGCCACCCCGCCGCTGACCGGCACCATCCTGCCCGGCATCACCCGGGAATCGGTGATCATGCTGGCCGAGGCGGCCGGACACCGGGTCGAGGAGCGTCCGGTGACCTTCGACGAGTGGCGGGCCGACGCCGCCAGCGGCCGACTGCGCGAGGTCTTCGCCTGCGGTACGGCTGCGGTGATCACGCCGATCGGCGCGGTGCGCTTCCCCGAGGGGGAGTTCGCCGTCGGTGGCGGCGAGCCGGGCACGGTGACGATGGGCCTGCGTCAGCAGCTCGTCGACATCCAGCGAGGCAAGGGCGCCGACCCGTCCGGCTGGGTCCACCGCGTGCTCTGAGATGCAAGGAAGGGTCCCCTGCTAACGCCTACGGCATAGCAGGGGACCCTTCCTCACATCCCGACGGCGCGACGTCCTCCGCACGGCGAGGGCGCGTCCTCGACAGGGTGAGCGGGTCGTCGAGGTGCGCGGCAGGCTAGGCGAGCAGGTGGGTGCGCAGGGCGGTGAGCTGCTCGTCGGTGACCCCGGCGTGCCGCAGGTAGTCCTCGACCGAGCCGTGGCCCGCGCGGATCTCGGTGAGGAAGAGCAGCATCGCCTCGGACGGCGAGGACAGGAACGGCGCCGGCAGCGGCGCGGCGTCGGGCAGGGTGGCGGCGACCCACGCGCTGAACCGTTGCGAGGCCTCGGTGCTCAGCGCGTAGTCCGACGCGATCTCCTCGTCGTCGACGCCGAGCACGGCGAGGGTCAGCCCGCAGACGATCCCGGTGCGGTCCTTGCCGGCCACGCAGTGCACCACCACCGGGCTGTTCGCCGCGTCGGCGATCAGCCCGATCGCCTCGGCCAGCCCGGCGGTGCCGGTACGGGCCAGGTCGGCGTACCGGTCGGCGAGGTAGCGGGCCAGGTCGGTGTGGGACTCGTCCAGCCCGGCCCACTCCGCGTGCTCGGGATGGATGTTGCGGTAGGTCAACCCGTCGAAGTCGGGGACCCGGCCGTCGCGTTCGACCTCGTGCGGCCGCCGCAGGTCGATGACGGTGCGGACACCGAGCGCCGCGAAGGCGTCCCGGTCGCCGTCGTCGATGCGGTGCAGCGAGTCGGAGCGGTAGAGCCGGCCGGTGCGTACGGTGCGACCGTCGTGTCCCCGATAACCGCCGACGTCTCGGAAGTTGAACGTGGTGGTGAACGGGATCCTGCGGTTGACCTCGATGGCGTCCACCCCTGTCACGGTAGACGGCCGGCGGGCGGATGCCCACCGGCCGTCAGGGCCGTACGCCCACGCGGGGGAGTCGTCAGCGGGGAGCGCCGGGCGGAGTGGCGGCGTACGTGTCGTTGTAGTAGCCGCCGAGCTTGTCGCGGTACGCCGGGTCGGTGGCCGTCTCGTCGTACTCCGGAGCGGCCTTGATCTGGTCCTTCTCGCGGTCGACGTAGACCTTCTGCTCCTCGTGGTCGACGTGGTTGACGGTGCCGGCGGGCAGCATGACCTTCTTGCCGAAGATCCACGGCCCGGTGTCGACGACCAGGTAGCTCGCGTTGACCTCGGCGCTGTTGCTGTCGATCTTGCCGATCGACCCGTCGGTGGCCTCGACCTTGTAGCCGACCAGGTTGGCGCCGGCCACCCCGGCCTCGTCCCGGTAGCTCCACGGGTCGAAGGCGCCGGCGGGGGCGCCGCCGGGCACCGTCCCCTGGTCGCCCTGGATGGTGACGTCCTCGCTCGACACCGCGCGCAGCGTCGGGTCGGACGGGGTGCCGTGCAGCGCCGGGTCGGGCGTGGCGTGCGTGCTGTCCGGGTTGAGCCTGTCCATGGGATCTCTCCTGCCCCGACTGTGACCAGCCGTCTCGGAGGTAGTGGTTCGCTGTCCCGGAGACACGTACCCGGGGCGAAGTCTCCTACACCCGTTGCGGGGAATCCACCTCGATGTCCGTCCCGACATGTGGATTGTTTCTCCCACGGGCTGTCCGAGAGTGGCAGAGTACCCACCGTGACCAGCACCGCCCTCATTATTGGCAACTAGCGCGCCGGCTCTCCCTCCGCCGAGCGCGCAGACCTCCCGCATCCGCGGGGGGTCTTTTTGTTGCGTCGGCCGGTGCCTGTACGAAGGGATCTCCCCCATGACGTTCCAGGTCTACGACACGACCCTGCGCGACGGTGCCCAGCGCGAGGGGGTCAGCTACTCGGTGGTCGACAAGCTCGCGGTGGCCCGGCTGCTCGACGAGTTCGGCGTCGGCTTCATCGAGGGTGGGTGGCCGGGTGCGGTGCCGAAGGACACCGAGTTCTTCCGCCGGGCGCGTACCGAACTCGACCTGAAGCACGCGGTGCTGGTCGCCTTCGGCGCCACCCGCCGGGCCGGCTCGGTCGCCGCCGACGACCCGCAGGTGCGCGGCCTGCTCGACGCGCAGACCCCGGCGATCGCCCTGGTGGCCAAGGCCGACCTGCGGCACGTCGAGCGGGCGCTGCGTACCACCGCCAAGGAGAACCTGGCGATGATCCACGACACGGTGACCCACCTGGTCGCCGAGGGGCGGCGGGTCTTCGTCGACGGCGAGCACTTCTACGACGGCTACCGCCACGACCCGGCGTACACCGCCACGGTGGTGGAGACGGCGCTGGCGGCCGGGGCGGAGCGGTTCGTGCTCTGCGACACCAACGGCGGGATGCTGCCCTCCTGGGTGACCGCGGCCATCTCCGACCTCACCGACCGGATCGGGGTCGCACCCGAGGTGCTCGGCATGCACGCGCAGAACGACACCGGGTGCGCGGTCGCCAACACCCTCGCCGCCGTCGAGGCGGGCGTCCGGCACGTGCAGGGCACCGCCAACGGGTACGGCGAGCGGCCGGGCAATGCCGACATCTTCGCCGTCGCGGCGAACCTCCAGCTCAAGCTCGGGCTGCCGGTCCTACCGGAGGGCTGCCTGGAGCAGATGGTGCGGGTCTCCCACGCCATCGCCGAGATCGCCAACATCGCCCCCGACACCCACCAGGCGTATGCCGGGGCCGCCGCCTTCGCTCACAAGGCGGGGCTGCACGCGAGTGCGATCAAGGTGGATCCGCTGCTCTACAACCACGTCGAACCCGAGGTGGTGGGCAACGACATGCGGATCCTGGTCACCGAGATGGCCGGCCGGGCCAGCATCGAGCTCAAGAGTCGTGAGCTGGGGCTGGATCTGGCCGGCCATCCGGAGACGCTGTCCCGGGTCACCAACCGGGTCAAGGAACTGGAGGCCGGTGGCTGGTCGTTCGAGGCCGCCGACGCCTCGTTCGAGCTGCTGGTCCGCTCCGAACTGCCGGACGCGGCACCGGCGCGGCCGTTCGCGCTGGAGTCGTACCGGGTGCTGGTCGAGCACCGCGAGGACGGCGCGGTGGTCTCCGAGGCGACCGTCAAGATCCGGGTACGCGGTGAGCGGGTGATCGCCACGGCGGAGGGCAACGGCCCGGTCAACGCGCTCGACGAGGCGCTGCGCGTCGGCCTCGGACGGCACTACCCGGAGCTGCGCGACTTCGAGCTGGCCGACTACAAGGTCCGCATCCTGGAGGGCAGCCACGGCACCGGCGCGGTCACCCGGGTGCTGGTCGAGACCGCCGACGGCCGGGGCGGTGGCTGGACCACCGTCGGCGTGCACCCCAACGTGGTCGAGGCGAGCTGGCACGCCCTGGTCGACGCGCTGACGTACGGCCTCGACCGGGCCCGCGTGTAACACCGCACCCGGCTGCTCCCGCCCGCACCCCTCGCACGCGCGCGGCGGGCGCGGCCGGGGTGTTAGCAGGGGTCCCCTGCTATCGCCTGGTGCACTAAAAGGGTCCCTTCCTTACACCGGCGGCGTCCGCGTCACGCGGCAGCGGGTGCGGGCAGGTGGAGGTCGGCGAGGACCATCCGGTGGTCGCTGCCGGGTAGCGGATGCACCGTCACGGCGCGTACCGCGATCCGGCGGTCGACCAGCACGTGGTCGATCACGACCGGTGGGATCGGGTCGCCGTCGTACGGTCCCCAGGTGCCGGTGAGCCCGGCGCCGACCGAGGCGGCGGCGTCGGCGTACCCGGTGCGCAGCAGGGCGCGCAACGGACTGTGGTCGAGGGTGGCGTTGAAGTCGCCGGCGAGGACGCTCAGCGGCCCGTCCGGGGTGGCCGCGGGTTGGGCCGCCAGGTCGGCGCGCCAGCCGGGCACCTGGTCCACCGCGTACGGGGCGGCCGGGTGGACCGACTCGACGCGGACGGCAGGCGCCCCGGGCACCGCCACCGTCGCGTACGCCTGGGTGAAGCTCCAGCCGCCACGGAGCTGGCGGACACCACCGTCGCCGATCGGGTGGCGGGCGTAGAGGCCGGAGCCCGGCGTGCCGTCCATCGCGTTGAGCTGCCGGTGGGGGAGCAGGTCCGCCAGGCCCAGTCGGTCCAGGTCGGCCTGCGCCTGCGGGGTGAACTCCTGCATCACCAGCACGTCCACCCGCGCCTCGCGGACCAGCGCGACGACCGCCCGTGGGTCGGCGGCTCCGGCGAGCAGGTTGGCGGTGAGCACGCGCAGCTCCGGTCCGTCGACCGTCGGCTGCGGCGAGGGTAGTGCGCGGGGCACCACCACCGCGAGCAGCGCCGCCGTGGTCACCGCCGCGACCACCGCCGGCCAGCGGCGTCGGAGGGCGACCGCGAGCACCAGCGGGACCAGGCTGCCGAGCAGCGCGTACGGCGTGAAGGCCAGCGCCTGCACCAACGGTCCCCGGTCCAGCCCGGCCAGCCGGACGACCGCCCACCCGGCCCCGGGGGCGACGGCGAGCCAGCAGAGCACGGTACGTCCGGAAAACTCCGACGGTCGGCCGAGGAAGATCGCCACAGCAGGCAGGGTAGCTGCCGCCCGCCGACCGGCGGAGATCCATTGCGTACGCGAGCGACCGAACAATTCTCACTCCTCATTCGTGAATGCGCCTCTCACAATTAGTGGTGATGATCCGACATTGCCCCAAAGCGTGAAGGGTTATTGACCGACGGTATTTTCCGGTGTTACGTTCCTGCTGGTCGGGTGGTCGCGATCAGGGAGATTTTCCCAGCTCAGAGCGCATGTCGATCATCGAGTAGAGCCGTTTGCGAGTGCACGAGAAAATGCAGCATCCGGCGTTCGAAGGTCATTGCGGCCCGACGAGGAAAAAGGCAATATCCGCCCCGCGTGTCGCGGGTCGGCGTATCCCCACGGTCACCAAGGGAGACCTGTCATGACCAGATTTTTCCGACGTAAGGCGGCCGCGGTGTCGATCGCGGCCCTGGCCCTGGCCCTCGCCGGCGGTGGTATCGCCGCGGCGAAGCCCACCGTGGCGGGCAACCAGCCCACCGCCCGCGCCACCGCGCAGCAGCCGGCGGTCACCACCGCCTCGATGAACAGCGCCCGGGCCCTGCTGGCCAAGGGTGAGGTCGCCGCGGCCAGCACCTCCGGGTACGCGACGGCGGTCAACGCCAACGGCACCAAGGCCCGCGGCGACGGGGTCGTGATCAAGTACGGCGTCGGCCAGTACGAGGTGCAGTACGGCAGCAACGTCGCCTCGGGCATCTACGTGGCGACGATCGGCCAGGCGGGCTCGTGCTGCGTCCCGCCCGCCGGGGAGGTCTCGGTGGCACCCCGGCTGCTCACCCCGAACGGGGTGTTCATCCAGACGCGCAACTCCGCCGGTGTTGCCGCCGACCTGCCGTTCTTCGTGATCGTGCACCGCTGAGCGTGGCACGTCCACCGGCCCCCACCCGTGCGGTGGGGGCCGGTGGTCGTTGCGTTCCCGGACGACCCACCCGACCGCTTTCGTGCCGTCCGGCCCGGTCCACGCCGTAACGGTGACGCCCGACCCGTCTGGGCCGCCCAGGGCCGGTAATTCCGACGTTTGTCCGAGGCGCCCCTCGGGAAGCAAGCACCGTGACGGACATCTCGGACACCATGGCCAGCCTGCCCAGCCCGGTCGATCCGGACGCGACCGCTGCGGAGCTGGACCAGACGCTCTTCGAGGTCAAACGCGTGATCGTCGGGCAGGATCGGCTCGTCGAGCGCCTGCTCACCGCCCTGATCGCCGACGGGCACTGTCTCCTGGAGGGCGTACCGGGGGTGGCCAAGACGCTCGCCGCGCAGACCCTCGCCACGGTCGTCGGCGGCACCTTCTCCCGGATCCAGTTCACCCCCGACCTCGTCCCGTCGGACATCGTCGGCACCCGCATCTATCGGGCGTCGAAGGAGAGCTTCGACGTCGAACTCGGGCCGATCATGGCGAACCTGGTGCTCGCGGACGAGATCAACCGGGCCCCGGCCAAGGTGCAGTCCGCGCTGCTGGAGGCGATGGCCGAACGCCAGGTCTCGATCGGCGGGCGCAGCTACCGGGTGCCGGAGCCGTTCCTCGTGCTGGCCACCCAGAACCCGATCGAGTCGGAGGGGGTCTACCAGCTCCCCGAGGCACAGCGCGACCGCTTCCTGATGAAGATCCTGGTCGACTACCCGGACGGCGCCGACGAACTGGCCATCCTCTACCGGATGAGCGCCGACCGCCCCCGGGCCCGCCCGGTGCTCGACGCGGACCGGCTGCGCGCGTTCCAACGACAGGCCACGCAGGTTTTCGTGCACCATGCCATCGCCGAGTACGTGGTCCGTCTCATCCTCGCCACCCGGGACCCGGTCCGGTTCGGGCTGCCGGAGATCGCCCCACTGCTGGCGTACGGCGCCAGCCCGCGCGCCACCCTCGGCCTGGTCGCCGCCGCGCGGGCCCGGGCGATGCTGCGCGGCCGGGAGTACGTGCTGCCCGAGGACGTCTGGGACCTCGCGGGCGACGTACTGTCGCACCGGCTGGTGCTCTCCTTCGACGCGGTCGCCGACGGGGTGACCGCCGAGGCCGTCGTGCGCCGCCTGGTCGAGGTGGTCCCGCCGCCCCGGGTGGCGGCCACCGGTCAACCCGAGTATGCCCCCGACCTGGCCGCCGCCTGATGGCCCGCCGACCCGTGCCGGTGCCCGTACCGGCCGATCCGGTGCTCGCCGACCTCACCCCGGACCAGCGGCTGCGTCGGCTGGAACTGACCGTCACCCGCCGGCTCGACGGGATGCTGCACGGCGAGCACCGGGGCCTGCTGCCCGGCCCGGGCAGCGAACCCGCCGGCAGCCGGGAGTACCGGCCCGGCGAGGACGAGGTGCGCCGGATGGACTGGTCGGTGACCGCCCGGACCACCGTGCCGCACGTCCGGCAGGTGGACGCCGACCGGGAGCTGACCACCTGGCTGCTGGTGGACGCCAGCCCCAGCATGGAGTACGGCACCGCCGAGCTGGACAAGCGGGAACTGGCGGTGGCGGCGGTCGCCACCGTCGGCTTCCTCACCACCGGCCCGGGCAACCGGCTCGGTGCCCAGGTGCTCACCACGTCCGGGTTGCGTCGGATGCCGCCGCGCGGTGGGCGTACCCATCTGCTCGGGTTGTTGCGTGGGCTGCTGGCCGAACCCCGGGTGGGTGGCCACGACGGGCCCGCCGGGCCGCCGCCCGGCGCGGCCGACCTCTCCGACGCGGTGGCGGAGGTACACCGGGTGGCGCACCGGCGCGGCCTGGTGGTGGTGGTCTCCGACTTCCTCGACGGACTGCCCGACGACCCCCGGTCGCCGGCCACCTGGGAACGCCCGCTACGTCGGCTGGCCGTGCGGCACCAGGTGCTGGCGGTGGAGATCACCGACCCTCGTGAGCTGGAGCTGCCGGACGTCGGCCTGATCACCCTGGCCGACCCGGAGACCGGCGAGCGCCGCGAGGTGTGGACCGGCGACCGGCGGCTGCGCGAGCGGTACGCGGCCGCCGCCGCCGCCCAGCGCGAGCAGGTCCGCGACGCGGTACGCCGATCCGGCGCGACCCACCTGAGCCTGCGCACCGACCGGGACTGGGCGGCCGACATCGTGCGGCACGTCCACGCACAACGTCGCCTGGCCGCCGCCGGAGCCGGACCGAACCGGGGAGGGGCGGCATGATCTGGCAGTCGCCGGTCCGCCTCTGGCTGTTGCTCGGCGTGCTCGCCCTGGCGTTGACCTATCTGGTGGCGCAACGGCGGCGCAGCCGGTACGCGGTCCGCTTCACCAACCTGCGGCTGCTCGACCGGGTGGCGCCCCGGCGGCCGACCTGGCGTCGACACCTGCCGGCCGGGCTCTTCCTGGCCATGCTGGCTCTGCTGGTGGTGGGTTTCGCGCGGCCCAGCGCCGAGGTGCGGGTGCCCCGGGAACGGGCCACCGTGATGGTGGCGGTGGACGTGTCCACCTCGATGCTCGCCGGCGACGTGGACCCGGACCGGCTCACCGCGGCCAAGAGCGCCGCCCGGCGGTTCGTCGACAACCTGCCGGACGAGTTCAACGTCGGGTTGGTGGCCTTCGCCGGTAGCGCGGCGGTGCTGGTGCCGCCGAGCACCGACCGGGAGTCCCTGCACGACGGCATCGAGCGCCTCGCCGAGGGGGTGACCGGCGTGCAGGGCACCGCGATCGGCGAGGCGATCAGCACCTCGCTGGGGGCGGTGAAGGCGTTGGACGAGGCTGCCGCGACCCAGCCGCCCCCGGCCCGGATCATCCTGCTCTCCGACGGTGCGAACACCTCGGGCATGGATCCGATGGAGGCCGCCGCCGACGCCGTCGCGGTCGAGGTGCCGGTGCACACGATCTCGTTCGGCACACTGAGCGGTTTCGTGGACCGGGGCGGTCGGCCGATCCAGGTGCCGGTGGACGGAGAGACGTTGCAGGCCGTCGCCGAAGAGACCGGGGGCGTCTTCCACGAGGCCGCGACGAGCGACGAACTGCGGGCCGTCTACGACGACATCGGCAGCTCGGTGGGCTGGCGAAAGGTGCGGCAGGACGTCTCGTCCCGGTTCATCGGGCTCGGGCTGGTGTTCGCGATGGGTGCGGCGTACGGCTCGATGCGGTGGTTCTCCCGCCTGCCCTGACCCGTCCTGGCGACCGGATCGACCCGGGCCCGCCACACGTGAGGAGCGTACGAATGGCAGTGCAGACCGGACTGGGTGAGCCACGCGGACCCTGGTTCGTCTCGCCCGATCTCCCACCGGACGGGCGGGGTGGACCGGACGGGCCGAGCGGGGACCGGGCGGCCTGGAGTTGGCGCCGTCGACTGCTGGCCGGGCTGGCGGTGGTGACGCTGTCGACGGGGTCGGGGGCGTTGGCCGGTGGCTGGGTGGCCGGTCGCGACGGTGTGCCGGGTCCGGCTGCCGCGTCCGCCGCCCCGGTGCCGGCCGAGCTGGTCACCGCGGCGGAGAAGACCGTGCCCGGGGTCGTGTCGGTGCTGGTGGGCGGCTCCGGTGGCGCCTCGGCGACCGGCTCCGGTTTCGCCGTCGACACCGAGCAGCACATCATCACCAACGACCACATCCTGGCCAAGGGGCGTGGCGAGGTGACCGTCGAGCTGCCGGACGGCCGGCGGTTCGCGGCGGAGGTGGTGGGCCGGGAACCGGGCAGCGATCTCGCCGTGCTCCGGGTGCCGTCCTCCGCCGGGCTGACGGCGTTGCCACTGGCCAAGCCGGGGTCGACCCGGGTGGGCGAACCGGTGCTGGCGGTGGGTTCGCCGCTGGGGCTGCCGGGCACGGTCACGGCGGGGATCGTCAGCGCGCTGGACCGTCAGGTACGCCTCGGTGACAACCGGCACCGGGCGGTGCAGACCGACGCCTCGATCAACCCGGGAAACTCCGGTGGCCCGCTGGTCAACGCCCGGGGCGAGGTGGTCGGTGTGAACACCGCGATCGCCACCATCGACGGCAACGGCTCGATCGGCATCGGGTTCGCCATCCCGATCGAGCAGGTGCAGCAGACCGCCGACACGATCATCGGCAAGGGCGGCTGAGGTCACCCAGAGTCACTGTCCCATTACGGTCGGATGTGTGATCTGTCGGGTTTCTGGCGGTCGAAGATCGGAGAATGGAAATATTACGCTGAGTATGAATACTGGCGTGGGTGGAGCGTCCTCTCATCACGGTCCTCCTGCTGGTGGGCCTCATCATCGGAAGTGGCGTCGGGTCGTCGTACGCGCGGGCCCGGCGCGGCTGGAACGACTATCAGGCGGCGAAGAAGACCGTGCCCGGCGCGCGTCGCGCCGCCTGGCTGCTGATCAAGGTGGTCACCACGAAGGTCGGCGTGATCGCCCTGCTTCTCGTCGGAGCGGTCGCGTTCGCGGCGGTCGGCGGCGACTAGCCGGCCAGGCCGGAGCCGAATCCGAGCAGCGCTCCGAAATAGCCCCCGGCACGCTAGCCTCTGTGCGTGGACGACGGACTGCGGGTGACCGACCGGTGGAGTGTCCCCGCCGCCGAGCTGCGGGAACGGTTCTCCCGGTCGTCCGGGCCCGGCGGCCAGGGGGTCAACACCACCGACTCCCGGGTCGAGCTGAGCTTCGACCTGGCCGGTTCGCCCAGCCTGCCGGAGTCGCTGCGGACGCGGGCGCTGGAGCGGCTCGCCGGCCGGCTGGTCGACGGCGTGCTGACCATCGCCGCCAGCGAGCACCGGGCGCAGCTCGCCAACCGCGAGGCGGCTCGGGACCGGCTCGCCGCACTGCTGCGCGAGGCGGTCGCGCCACCGCCTCCGCCGCGTCGGCCGACCCGCCCGTCGCGTGCCGCCAAGGAGCGCCGGCTCGCCGAGAAGAAGCGTCGCTCGCAGCGCAAGCGCGACCGCCGGGCGGACGGCGAGTGACGCCGCTCGGGCATCACGGGACGAGGCTGACGGCGAGCGGGCGACACGGCGCTTCCGGCGCCCGATGACTGTCCGTAGTGGAGCGTCAGGCGGGGATCGCCGCCAGCAACCGGTCGCGCAGCACCCCGGCCCGCTCGGCGAACTCCCGCTGCGCCGTGGCGTACGTGGCGCGCCCCTCCGGGGTCTCCACCCGCACCGGCGGGTAACCGAGCGCCGCCAGGTCGTACGGCGAGGCCCGCATGTCCAGCGTGCGGATCTCCCGGGCCAGCGCGAAGGCGTCGCCGACCAGCTCCGACGGCACCAGCGGGGAGAGCTTGTAGGCCCACTTGTACAGGTCCATGTTGGCGTGCAGGCAGCCCGGCTGCTCGTGCTCGTGCTGCGTGTCCCGGGTCGGCCGGAGCACGTTGAGCGGGCGGGCCGGCTCGGTGAAGAACCGGTACGCGTCGAAGTGGCTGCACCGTACGCCGCGCTCCTCGACGACCTCGGCGGTGCGTTCCGGGCTCAGCCGCAGCGGCCACGCGCGGTGCCGGACCTCGTCCTGGTTCTGCCGGTAGACCATCGCCCACTCGTGCATGCCGAAACAGCCCAGGTGGGCGGGGCGTGCGGCGGTCGCCGCCAGCAGGGACCCGATCCAGCGCACCGACTCGCCACGACGGGCCAGGACCGCCCCGGTGTCGAGGACGACGCCGCCGTCGACCACCCGGTGGTCCGGACCGAAGTCGGCGGCGTCCGCCCCGCGCAACAGCACCCCCGCACCCGGCTGCCACCGGCGCAACTGCGCCGGCCGGCACGAGTAGTAGGTGAAGAGGAAGTCCTCCACCGGATGCTTCTCACCTCGCCGGCGGCGCTCCAGGTGCCCGCCGAGCCAGCCGTCCACCCGCTCCTCGTGGGCGCGGCGGCGGGCCTGCCAGTCGGCCGCGTCGAGCACGGCGGGGGCGAGGGCGGCGGTCATCGCCCCAGGGTACGACCGCCGCCCGCCCGCCGGTCAGGGCACGTCCACCCGCACGCCGGCGGAGAAGACACCGCTGCGCAGTTCCAGGTGCCGGGGCGCCTGCGCGCCGTCGACGGTGAAGACCAACGGCAGCACCGTACGACTGCCCGCCGCAACCGGTTCGGCGAAGACGTCCCGCCCCCGGTTGGCCCGCCGGGTGGCCTGCTCGTCGGTGGTCACCCAGTTGCCGTCCGCCAGGTACGCCCGCTGCAACTTGCCGTGCCAGCTCTGGTGCTCCGGCGTGACGTTGCGCACCCCCACGGTCGCCTGGCACTTCCGGGCGCCGCCGCCCGGCTCGCAGGCCATCCGGTAGACGGTGAACTCGAACGAGTCCTCGCGTAGCGGCACGCCCAACCCGCCACTGATGCCGGTGCCCTTCCACGCGCCGCTGGTCGGCTGACTGTCGGTGTCGATCGCGGCGACGCGCCGGGTGGCGGTCCACGCCGCCACGCCGATCGTGACGAGGAGCACCGTCGCGGCCACCGGCACCACCAGCCACACCGGTGGCGTACGACGACGGGCCGGGGGCCGGGGCGCGGCCGGGCGCGGGTAGACCGTCCCCCGTCCCTCCGAGGCCAGCGCGGCGGCGACCGGTCGCGTGCGTCGACGCCAGGTGACGAAGCCGATGAGGCCGAGCACCAGCACCGCGACCGCACCGGCCAGCAGCGCGGGCGCCTGGTGCCGCCAGCCCGACTCCGCCGCACCGGCCGCCGGTGCGTCCGGCGACGTCCAGGTGGCCGACGCACAGTCGTACGGCTGCTGGTCGTCGGTGCCGAAGGCGCAGGCGGGTGTGGTCAGCGGCGCTTGCGTGGAGGCGGCGGCCAGCGTGGTGTCCAGCGTCCGGGCGCTGTGGGGCGGCAGGCTCAGGCGCCAGGTCACCTCGGTCGCCGCCGACCCGTCGGGGCGTACCTCCCGGCCGCCGCCGCTGATCGTCGTCGCCGTGGCACCCTGGGGCAGCTCCTGGCGCACCGTGGTGGAGACCGGCGCGTCGCCCCGGTTGCGGACCTCGATGCGGTAGCCGGGCGCGGCAGTGTTCTGCGGTCTCACCGCCACGCTGATCTCCGGCTTGGCCGCCGGTGGGGCGACCCGGGTCGGAGTGGGCACCGCCGGCGGTGCCGACGGCATGGTGGGCTCCGGCGTGGCGGCTGCCGCGTGCGGCCGACCGGGCGCCGGGGCGTCCGGAGCGGTTGCCGCCGGTAGGACCGGCAGCGCCGTCAGCAGACCGACGCAGTGCACGATCGCCGCGAGCTTCCTGTGGTGTCGTGTCGATGCAGGCATACGAACGAACCTCCGCAGCCGACGCTAGGGGCGCGCGCACGTCGTGCGGGTACGAAGCGGCGAATCCGGCCCCGACGCTGATCATCGCGGGTAGGCTGCGCCGTCCCCGAGGCGACCGTACCGGATCGGCGGTGCTGGTCCGGTCTGCGACCGGACTAGATTGACCTGGTGCGTATCGCTCGTTTCGCTCATGCCAAGGGAATGTCGTTCGGGGTCGTCGAGGGGGAGCCGGAGGCGGGCCCGCAGGGGCTGACCGTCGCCGAGATCACCGGACACCCGTTCGGCCAGATCACGTTCAGCGGCGTCCGGTGGGCGCTGTCCGACGTCCGCCTGCTCTCCCCGATCCTGCCCAGCAAGGTGGTCTGTGTCGGCCGCAACTACGCCGAGCACGCCGCCGAGCACGGCAACGAGGTACCGAAGGAGCCGCTGCTCTTCCTCAAGCCCTCCACCTCCGTCATCGGCCCCCGGGACGCGATCCGCCTGCCCGAGTTCAGCAAGCAGGTCGAGCACGAGGCGGAACTGGCCGTGGTGATCGGGGCGCCGGGCGCCCGTCGCGCCGACCGGGCCGCCGCCGAACGGGCGATCTTCGGCTACACCTGCGCCAACGACGTCACCGCCCGGGACCTCCAGCGGTCCGACAGCCAGTGGACCCGGGCCAAGGGGTTCGACTCCTTCTGCCCGATCGGTCCGTGGATCACCACCGGGCTCGACGTCACCGATCTGGAGATCCGCTGCGAGGTGGGACGCGACCCGGAGGAGATGGAGGTCCGGCAGCTCGGCCGTACCCGGGACATGGTCTTCGACGTGCCGGCCCTGGTGTCGTACGTGTCGCACGTGATGACGCTGCTGCCGGGCGACATCGTCCTGACCGGCACCCCGGCGGGGGTTAGCCCGATCACGGAGGGGGATACGGTGGCCGTCCGGATCCAGGGGATCGGTGAGTTGACCAACCCTGTCGTGTCCGCGACCTGACCGCCGTTTACGCAGCTCAAGGGCGGTTTGGGGAAGTTGATTTGGCCCGTCGGTGCCGGGAGGGTAGAGTTTGCTCCCGGCACCGCAAGGGGCCAATGGGGTATGGGGTAATTGGCAGCCCAACTGATTCTGGTTCAGTTAGTCTAGGTTCGAGTCCTGGTACCCCAGCGCAACCGCGATTCGCACGAATCGAGGTCGCTGGATTCTGGTGGAGTTCAGCACCGATGTCCCGCAGGGGACCCGGTCACGAATTCTGGTAGAGTTTGGCGGCACCACCGCGAGGTGGTGTCGCACAGTGTGTTCTGGCCCCGTCGTCTAGCGGCCCAGGACGCCGCCCTCTCAAGGCGGTAGCGCCGGTTCGAATCCGGTCGGGGCTACAAGAGATTCAGGTAACGGCTCGTCCCGCTCCGCGGGTCGGGCCGTTTCGCTGTGTGCTGCCGTCCTGCGCCGGCCCGGCGTGCCGGCCATCCCGCATGCCGGCCTTCTGCATGCCGGCCATCCTGTGTGCTGGCCCGCTGCCGTGCCGCCATCCTGTGTGCTGGCTCCCTGCGTGCCAGCCTTGGGGGCGGGTGCGACTGACTGCTGGCCCCCCGCCCGGCCCGGTGTCGGTTCACCCGATCGGGTGACATCGCCCCCGGCCTGGCCCGACGGCGGCGTCCCACCCCAGATTCCGTCGTCGAGAGGGACGCCGCTAGACTACTGCCGCACCGCCCGCGAGGGTGGTGAACCAGGAAAGTCTTGGCCCCGTCGTCTAGCGGCCCAGGACGCCGCCCTCTCAAGGCGGTAGCGCCGGTTCGAATCCGGTCGGGGCTACCACACCGAAGCCCGTCTCGCCCCGCGCGAGGCGGGCTTCTCCCGTCGCACCCCCCACCATCCGCACGTCCACGCCACCCTCAGGTCGACCCTTCGGCGAGTTGACCAAGAAGTTCGCGTCAGGATCCGCCCCTCCCGAAGGTGCAAACTTCTTGATCAACCGAGGAGAGGGCGGGCGGAGGGGAGAGGGGGGAGGGTGGGAGGGAGGGAGTGGGAGGGTTAGAGGCCGGAGAGGCGTTGGCCGGCGCGGACGACGGCCATGGCGTGGCGTTCGCCGGGGCGGCGGCCGAGACGCTCGATGGGGCCGGAGATGCTGATCGCCGCGATGACCCGGCCGGTGCGGTCCCGGATCGGTGCGGAGACACTCGCCACACCGGCCTCGCGTTCGGCGACGCTCTGCGCCCAGCCCCGGCGGCGTACCTCGGCGAGGGTGCGGCCGGTGAACTTGGACCGCGGTAGCAGTGGCATCACCGCCTCGGGTGGCTCCCAGGCGAGCAGGATCTGCGCCGCCGAACCGGCCACCATCGGCAGCACCGACCCCACCGGGACGGTGTCCCGCAGCCCGCTGGCGCGCTCGGCGGCGGCCACGCAGATCCGTTCGTCCGCCCGGCGCAGGTAGAGCTGTGCGCTCTCGCCGGTGGCGTCGCGCAGGGCGGCCAGCAGTGGCTCGGCGGCGGTCAGCAGCACGTCCGGTGCGGCGTTCGCCAGTTCGCCCAGGCGTGGCCCGGGACGCCAGCGGCCCTGGGTGTCCCGGACCAGCATCCGGTGGATCTCCAGCGCCTGTGCCAGCCGGTGCGCGGTGGCCCGGGGCAGCTTGGTGCGTTCAACGAGTTCGGCCAGGCTGGCGCCGTCGACACAGGCGGCCAGGATGACCACCGCCTTGTCGAGAACGCCGACACCGCTCATACTGTGTCCCACAAGCCGAAATTTACCTCCCAGAATTTAGGATGTCCAGATGGTGGGAGTCACTCCTGAGCCGAGGACCCTGGCCGAGAAGGTCTGGGACGCGCACGTGGTCCGATCCGCCGATGGTGAGCCCGATCTGCTCTTCATCGACCTGCACCTGCTGCACGAGGTGACCAGCCCGCAGGCCTTCGACGGGCTGCGGCTCGCCGGCCGGCAGGTGCGCCGTACCGACCTCACGCTCGCGACCGAGGATCACAACACCCCGACCGGGTACGCCGATCCCTCGTTCCGGCAGCGCCGTGGTGACCTGCTCACCATCGCCGACCCCACCTCCCGGACGCAGATCGAGACGCTGCGCCGCAACTGCGCCGAGTTCGGCGTGAAGCTGCACCCGCTGGGCGACGAGAACCAGGGCATCGTGCACGTCATCGGGCCGCAGCTCGGGCTCACCCAGCCCGGCATGACGATCGTCTGCGGCGACTCGCACACCGCCACCCACGGCGCGTTCGGTGCGTTGGCGTTCGGCATCGGCACCAGTGAGGTCGAACACGTCCTGGCCACCCAGACGCTGCCGCAGGGCCGCCCCAAGACGATGGCGGTCACCGTCAACGGCCAGCTCCGTCCCGGTGTCACCGCCAAGGACCTGGTCCTCGCGCTGATCACGAAGGTGGGCACCGGCGGCGGGCGCGGGCACATCGTGGAGTACCGGGGCGAGGCGATCCGGGCGTTGTCGATGGAAGGCCGGATGACCATCGCCAACATGTCCATCGAGTGGGGCGCCAAGGCCGGCATGATCGCGCCGGACGAGACCACCTTCGCGTACCTGAAGGGGCGGCCGAACGCGCCGGCCGGCGCGGACTGGGACGCCGCGGTCGCGTACTGGCGGACGCTGCCCACCGACGAGGGCGCGACGTTCGACGCCGAGGTGACGCTGGACGCCGCCGAGATCACGCCGTTCGTCACCTGGGGCACCAACCCGGGTCAGGGTGCGCCGCTGGGCGCGGCGGTGCCGAACCCGGACGACTTCGGCACCGAGCCCGAGCGGGCCGCGGCCCGTCGTGCCCTGGAGTACATGGACCTGCGGCCCGGTACGCCGCTGCGGGACCTCTCGGTGGACGTGGTCTTCGTCGGCTCCTGCACCAACGGCCGGCTGGAGGACCTGCGGGCCGCCGCCGACGTGCTGCGCGGCCACCAGGTCGCCGACGGCGTACGCATGCTGGTGGTGCCGGGCTCCGCCGCGGTACGCGAGGCCGCCGAGTCCGAGGGGCTGGACAAGGTCTTCACCGACGCGGGCGCCGAGTGGCGTTTCGCCGGCTGCTCGATGTGCCTGGGCATGAACCCGGACACGCTCTCCCCGGGTCAGCGGTCCGCCTCCACCTCCAACCGGAACTTCGAGGGCCGGCAGGGCCGGGGTGGGCGTACCCACCTGGTGAGCCCGCCGGTCGCCGCCGCCACCGCCGTGGCCGGCCGGCTGGCCGCCCCCGCCGACCTGTAGAGAAGGGCTGCGACAGATGGACAAGTTCACCGTGCACACCGGCACCGCCGTGCCGCTGCGTCGGTCCGACGTGGACACGGATCAGATCATCCCGGCGGTGTACCTCAAGCGGGTGACCCGTACCGGATTCGCCGACGGGTTGTTCAGCGCGTGGCGGGAGGACCCGGGATTCGTCCTCAACGATGAATCATATTCGGGTGCCTCGATTCTGGTGGCCGGTCCGGAGTTCGGCACCGGGTCGTCGCGGGAGCACGCCGTGTGGGCGTTGCGCGACTTCGGCTTCCAGGTGGTGATCTCGCCGCGCTTCGGTGACATCTTCCGGGGCAACGCCCTCAAGGAGGGTCTGCTGCCGGTCGAGTTGGAATTGAAAGCCGTCGAGGAGATCTGGGCCCTGGTGGAGTCCGACCCGAAGGCCGCCATCACCGTCGACCTCGCCGCTCGGCAGGTCCAGGCGGGCGGATCCACGTGGTCGTTCCCCCTCGACGACTTCAGCCGCTGGCGGCTGATGGAGGGCTTGGACGACATTGGACTCACCCTTCGCCACGAGTCGCAGATCAGTGCTTTCGAGGGCACCCGACCCCCCTTCCTGCCCCGCGTCGCCTAGCCGTTCACCCGGCTTCGTCGCCGATTTCGCCCCCTCCGGTGCCACCGGTGGGGGCGAATCCGTTACGACACAAGGGCTTTTTTCCACCGAATGTTTGTGTCCGGGCAGCACAGGGCATACCGTGCGCGCAGAATGGCTCGCGTCGAGTCAGTTGCACAATCAGGAGGAAGTAGTGAACAAGGCCGAGCTCATCGAGGCGCTCGCCGTTCGCCTGGGGGACCGGAAAACGGCGACGGCCGCGCTCGACGCGGTCCTCGCTGAGGTCCAGGCGGCGGTCACCAAGGGCGAGAAGGTGGCGATCACCGGATTCGGGGCGTTCGAGAAGCGCGTACGGGGCGCGCGAACAGCCCGCAACCCGCGTACCGGGGAGGCGGTGAAGGTCAAGAAGACCTCGGTGCCGACCTTCCGTCCGGGCGCCGGGTTCAAGGAGATGGTGGCCAACGGCAAGGTGCCGAAGGCCACGGCGGCGGCGAAGAAGACCGCCGCGGCCACCGCCAAGACCACCGGTGCGAAGGCGACCGGTGCGAAGGCGACGGGTGCGAAGGCGACCGCTGCCAAGAAGACGACCACGGCGAAGGCCACCGCGGCAAAGAAGACGACCGCCACGAAGACCACGGCGGCGGCGAAGAAGACGACCGCGGCCAAGGCGACCAAGACCACCGCCGCGGCCAAGAAGGCGACCGCCACGAAGACGACCGCCACGAAGAAGGCCGCCCCGGCGAAGAAGACCGCCACGGCGTCCAAGGCCACCGCGGCCAAGAAGACCGCGACGGCCAAGAAGGCACCGGCGAAGAAGGCGCCGGCCAGGAAGAGCGCGACCCGGCGCTGAGCCGGTCGTACGACGAGGGCGTCCGCCGCACGGCGGGCGCCCTCGCCATGTCCGTCGGGTCCGCGCACCGAGGTGCGAGTCCGGTATCCGACGGGCGTTGACGGGGCGGGGTACGACGCCCAGAATCGCCGGACCACCCCTCGGCGAAAGAGGAACCGTGCTGCGTCACCGCCATCTCGGTACCGCCACCCTGGCCCTCGGTCTCGTCGTCCTGACCGACGTGCTGCGGGTCTTCCTGCCGTCGGTCATCACCATCTTCGGGCAGGCCGCGTCGACCCCGGCCGAGCTGCTCGGGGCGTTCGCCCTCGGCTGGTTCGTGCTGGCGCTCGCCGCACCGCCGCTCGTCCGGCTGGTCGGCGGCCACGTCGTCGGCGTGGTCGCCGTGGCGTTGCTGGGCGTCGCCCGGCTCGCCCTCACCGCCGGCCCCGGCGGGTACGCGCAGCTCTGGCTGGCCGGCGCCGGTCTGCTCGCCGGTCTGGTGTGGCTCGCCGCGACGGCGGCCCGGGGCGAGCGCGCGGTACCCGGACTGGCGCTCGGACTGGCCGCCGCGGCGCTCGGGCACGTGCTGGTCGGCACGTACGACCTGGTCTGGCGGGGGAGTTGGTCGGCGTGGGTGGCCGGTGGCGCGATGGTGGTGGCGCTGCTCGCCGGTGAGGTCCTGCTCGCCCGTCGTCCCGGCACGTCCACGCCGGTGCCGCACGGCCGGGCGTGGTTGCTCGCCGGGCCGGCGCTGCTGCTGGGCGGCATGGTGGCGCTGTCACCGGCGGTGGTGGGCACCGCGACGTCCTACTGGTTCGGCGCGGCGGGCACCGCCTCGACGCCGCTGTTCGCGTTCGCGCCGCTCGGAGTGACGCTCGCGGTGTTCCTGCTCGCCGCCCTGACTCCGTCCCGGCCGCGCGCCCGGCCGGTGTGGCCGGGGCTGCTGCTGGCCGGGACGCTGCTGTTCGGGTACGGCCCGCCGTCGCTGCTGACCGTCGCCGCCCTGCTCGGCGCCGCCGGTCTGGGCGGCTGCCTGGCGCTGGCCGACGGTGCCGCCGTGCCGTCGGCGCGGGCCGCGACCCGCCGGGGGTACGCGGCGGTGGGCGGCATGCTCGTCTTCGCGGTCGTCTCGGTGCTCTACTACGCCGCCTACGACCTGGGCTATCCCAACGGGTGGCTACCGGTCCTGGTGGCCGTGCTGACCGGCCTGATCGCGTTTCAGGGCGGTTCACGGCCCCGCCCGGCCACCGCACCGGCCACCGAGGAGTTCGTCGCTCCAGCGGCTGCTCCGGCCGTCGAGGGGTCCACCACGTACGGTCGGCTGCCCACGGTGCCGATCGCCGTGCTCGCCGCACTGACCGCCTTCGCCGCCGCGGTGATACACGAGCCGTGGCCGGTGGCGACCAATCGGCCGGGCCCGCCGGAGCAGGTACGCGTGGTGGCCTACAACATCCGGATGGGCTTCGGCATGGACGGCCGGTTCGACCTGCCCGCGTTGGAACGGGCGGTGCGGGGGGCCGACGTGGTGGCGCTCAGCGAGGTGGACCGGGGCTGGCTGCTCAACGGCGGCCACGACACCCTGCACCTGCTCTCGGACCGCCTGGGCCTGCCCTACGTCTTCGCGCCGGCCGCCGACGCGCTCTGGGGCGACGCGGTGCTCAGCCGGTGGCCGGTGGACCGGGCCCGGACCCGCGTGCTGCCCGCCGTGGGCGCACCCACCGGCGCGCAGGCGCTCGGCGTCACCGTGGACTTCAGCGAGGGCGTACGCCTGGCCGTGGTGAGCACGCACCTGCAACCGCCGCCCGGCGCGGATCCGGTGGTGCAGGCCCGTGCCGTCGCCGAGTTCGCCACCGGGTACGCCGACGGTCTGCCGCTGGTGGTCGCCGGTGACTTCAACACCGAGCCGGGCGACCCGGCGTTCGCCGCGTTCACCGGCGCCGGTCTGGTCGACGCGTTCGCCGCCGCCCGCCCGCTGGCGACCAGCCCGGCCGACGACCCGCGTCAGCAGATCGACCACGTCTTCGTCTCACCCGACCTGGTCGCCTCGGACGCCGTCGCGACACCCGGCACCGCCAGCGACCACCTGCCGGTCGCGGTCACCCTCACCCTGCCCGGCGGTGCGGGCTGACGTCGGAGCGGGTCAGAGCCGGTCGGCGGCGACGAGGCGGTCGGCGCTGAAGGCGAGCAGCCAGCCCGTGCCCTTGTCGGTGTCGTAGTCGCCGTCCTGCCCGGCCAGACGTTCCAGCGCACCCGGGATCACCTTGCCCTGGCTGCACACCGCCGTACGTTCGCCGGCGGCGGCCAGCGCGGCCATCCGTGCTGCCGCGGCGAGGACCCGTTCGTCGGGCTGCTGGCCGGCGAGGGGCTCGTCCAGGTCGCCGCTGATCTCGATCGGCAGGTCCAGCGTCGCGGCGGCCGGGTCCAGGGTCTGTACGCAGCGGCGCGGTGACGCCGACAGCAGCCGGCTCGGCCAGGTCAGCGCGATCAGCGGCGCCAAGGTACGTGCCTGCGACCAGCCCCGGTCGTCCAACGGTCGGGCCGTGTCCGGGCCGGACCAGGTCAACCGCTTGCCGGCGTTGCCGTGCCGGACCAGCACCGTGGTGGCGGTGACCCGGGGCAGGGCGGCGAATGCGGCCAGGATCTCCGCGTCGTGCGGATAGCTGACCAGCGCCACCGCGTCGTCCACGTCGAGCCAACGCACCGCGTCGACCTCGGTGCCCGGCTGGAAGCCGCCGGTGCCCATCGCCCGCATGGACCAGTAGTCGACCTCCTTGAGCCGACCCTCGCTGCGGTACCGCACCGAGGGCAGGCGCACCTCGGGCGCGGCCCGTGCGTCGGCCTCCTCGGCGACCTCCCGGACGGCTGCCGCCAGTGGATGCTCGCCCGGCTCCAGCTTGCCCTTGGGGAGTGTCCAGTCGCCGTACCGGGGGCGGTGCACCAGACAGACCTGGACGTCGTCGTACGGTCCGGGACGCCACACCACGCCTCCGGCCGCCCGGATCTCGATCACGTCGGTCATCCGGTCCGTCGCCGTTCCTCCTCGATCATCCGCTCAGCCTATGCCGGTGCCGCTCACCCGGCGGTGCTGCCGACGCGACGCAGCAACATCTGCTGCAGGTGGGCCGGTGGCGTGTCGGTCGCGCCGGTACGCCGGGTCCAGCTCCCGTCGGCGGCCAACTCGAACGCGTCGGTGTCGGGGCTCATCGCGGCGGCGAGCACCTGGTCCAGTTCGGCCCGAGCCACCGGGTCGCTGACCTGCACCAGTGCCTCGACCCGCCGGTCCAGGTTGCGGTGCATCAGGTCGGCGGAGCCGATCCAGAACTCGGCGTCGCCGTTGTTGCCGAACCGGAAGACCCGGGAGTGTTCCAGGAACCGGCCGAGGATCGAACGGACCCGGATGTTCTCCGACAGCCCCGGTACGCCGGGTCGCAGGGTACACATGCCCCGGATGATGAGGTCGACGTGGACGCCGGCCTGGGAAGCCCGGTACAACGCGTCGGTGATCTCCTCGTCGACCAGCGAGTTCACCTTGAACTGCACGAGTCCCGGCATGCCCAGCCGGACGTGGGCGATCTCCCGCTCGATGCGTTCGACCAGGCCGCTGCGGATGCCCTGCGGCGCCACCAGCAGCCGCCGGTACGCGGTCTGCCGGCTGTAGCCGGTCAACACGTTGAAGAGGTCGGTCAGGTCGGCCCCGATCTCCGGGTCGGCGGTGAGCATGCCGAAGTCCTCGTAGAGCCGGGCCGTCTTCGGGTGGTAGTTGCCGGTGCCGATGTGGCAGTAGCGCCGGATCTGGTTGCCCTCCTGGCGTACCACCAACGCGGTCTTGCAGTGCGTCTTGAGACCGACCAGGCCGTAGACCACGTGACAGCCGGCCCGCTCCAGGGTGCGGGCCCAACCGATGTTCGCCACCTCGTCGAAACGCGCCTTCAACTCGACCAGCACCACCACCTGCTTGCCGGCGGCGGCGGCGTCGACGAGCGCGTCCACGATCGGTGAGTCGCCGCTGGTGCGGTAGAGCGTCTGCTTGATGGCGAGCACGTTCGGATCGGCGGCGGCCTGCTCCACGAAGCGCTGCACGCTGGTGGCGAAGGAGTGGTACGGGTGGTGCACCAGCACGTCCCCGTCGCGCAGGGTGGCGAAGACACTGCGCGGCACCTCGCCCTCGGCGAGCCGGGGATGGGTGGCCGGCACGAACGGCGGGTCCTTGAGGTCGGGCCGGTCGGCCTCGCCGTACAACTGCCAAAGCGCGGAGAGGTCGAGCAGCCCCCGGACCCGCAGCACGTCCTGGGCGTCCATGTCCAGTTCCCGGACGAGCAGCTCCAGCATGTGGTCGGAGATCGAGGCGGCCACCTCCAGCCGCACCGGCGGGCCGAAGCGACGCCGGGCCAGCTCCCGTTCCAGCGCCTGGAGCAGGTCCTCGTCGCGGTCCTCGTCCACCTCCACCTCGGCGTTGCGGGTGACCCGGAACAGGTGGCACTCCACCACCTGCATGCCGGAGAAGAGCTGGCCGAGGTGCACCGAGATGACGTCCTCGACCGGCACCATCCGCACGCCGGGCTGGTCCCGGTCGACGCGGACGAACCGGGGCACGTTGTTCGGCACCTTCACCCGGGCGAACAACTCGGGCCCGCCGTCCGGGTCGCGGACCGACACGGCCAGGTTCAACGACCGGCCGGAGATGTACGGGAACGGGTGGGCCGGGTCGACCGCGAGCGGGGTGAGCACCGGGAAGATCTGCTCGCGGAAGTAGGCGCGCAGCCGGTCCCGCTCGACGTCGCCCAGGTCGGACCAGCGCAGGATCCGGATGTCCTCGTCGGCCAGCTTGGGCAGCACGTCGTCGACGAAGCAGGTGGCGTGCCGGGTGACCAGCGTGGCGGCCTTTCCGGCGACGAGCGCCAGCTGGGTACGCAGCGGCATGCCGTCACCTCCGCGCACCGGCAGGCCGGCGGAGAGCCGGCGCTTGAGCCCGGCCACCCGGACCATGTAGAACTCGTCGAGGTTGCTGGCGAAGATGGCCAGGAACTTCGCCCGTTCCAGCAGCGGGGTGCGCGGGTCCTCGGCCAGCGCCAGGACCCGGGCGTTGAAGTCGAGCCAGGACAGCTCCCGGTTGAGGAACCGATCCTCCGGCAGCGGCCGGAGCGGTGGTGGCTCGTTGTCGGAGGCGTCCGGTGCGCCCGGCTCGGACACCGGGTCGAGAACCTCCTCCAGGCCGGTGGAGGCGGCGGCCGGGTCGGTGCCGGCCAGCTCGGTCATCGGCCGGGTACGGCGGAAGCGCCCGTCGGATCCCCGGGAGCGACCTTCGTCGCGGCTGGTGTGGTCGTCGGTGCCGGCGGGACTGGCGTTGCTTTCGCGAGGGGTGCTCACCTGCTCATAATCACCCGACTCGGGTTAACGCAAAATGAACTTCCGCTGGGTACGTCAGGACATCGTCGGCAGGGTCACGCGGATCACGTCCCCGGCGGCGTCGGTGTCGACGCGTACCCGCTGGCCGAGCCGGAGCAGCCGCAGCCCGGAGGCGTCGAAGGCACGGGCCGGGAAGGACAGCTCGGTGCCGTCGTCGAGCAGCAGCAGCCCGCTGCGGGTCGCCGCGTCGAAGGTCGCCACCGTGCCCTGCATGCCCAGCACCGTACACCGGTGGGGGAGCTCAGCCGGTGAGGCAGCCGGCGGCCAGTCGCGCGGTGCGCGGACCGAGCCCGAGCCGGGCCGCGGCGGCCAGGTCGTCCGGGGTGTCCACGTCGCGGCGCAGGCTGGGCCAGTCACCGTCGAGCGGGCGGGCGCCGCTCGCCGCGTGCGCCGCGGCCGAGCCGGGCCCGAAGCGCGGCCCGAGGGGTACGCCGGCCGGCGCGGTCAGCAGCACGGTCCCGGTGCCCGGCGTGTCGGCCACGAAGCAGCGGACGCCGGGCGGAGCCTCCCGCGCCGCCCGGAGCGCGACCGCCAGCTCGGCCGGACGTAGCGCCGGAAGGTCGGCGGTGATCCCGGCCACTGGGCCGGGCACCTGGGCCGCGCCGTGCCGGAAGGCGCCGTTGAGTCCGGCGTCCGCGACGTCCGCGAGCCACCGCGCGGCAGCCGCCGGGGCCTCGGCCCGGACCCGGACGTCGTCGGTGACCACGAGCACCCCGCCCACCTCGGGACAGGCCCGCACCGCGTCGAGGGTGTCGGCCACGAGCGCCAGCGCCAGCTCCTCGTGGGGTACGCCGGGCAGCCCGCCACGCAGCCGCGACTTCGCGGCGACCAGGCGTTTGACCGGCACCACCACGGTCCAGGGCTGACTCACACCTGTCATCCTGCCAGCCCGGCGGCGGTACCCTCACTGGCCGTACCAGGGGCGAACAGGCATGATTTCGGCTGCGGGCGTCACCGGAGGTCTCCGGTGGGCGGGTCGGGGTGGGCACGAGGAGGCACGGTGGGTCGGCGCAGGCTGGGATTCTGGCAGAGGTTCGCCGTGGTGCTGGTCAAGCCGGCGATGACCGTCTGGACCCGGCGTACCTGGCGGGGCATGGAGCACCTGCCGCAGGACGGCCCGGTGATCATCGTGGCGAACCACATCTCGCACGCCGACCCGCTGGTGTCGGCGCACTTCGTCTACGACGCCGGCCGGTGGCCGCAGTTCCTCGGCAAGGCGAGCGTCTTCAAGGTCCCGGTGGTCGGCTGGATCCTGCACCGGTGCCGCCAGATCCCGGTGGAGCGCGGCTCGGTCGACGCGGTCAAGTCCCTGGAAGCCCTGGTCAAAGCACTGAACGAGGGCGATGCGGTGATCATCTATCCAGAGGGCACCACCAGCCGGGAACCGGACCTGTGGCCGATGAAGGGCAAGACCGGCGCGGCCCGGCTGGCGTTGACCACCGGTGCCCCGGTCGTGCCGGTGGCGATGTGGGGGCCGGAGAAGATCTTCGACCCCCGGCGGGGCAGGCTCAACCCGCGCCCCCGCATCCCGGTGAGCGTGGTGGCCGGGCCGCCGGTCGACCTGAGCCGCTGGGCCGGCGCCACGCCGAGCCGGCAGGTGCTGGAGGAGATGACCGACGTGATCATGCTGCGGGTGCGGGACCTGCTCGCCGAGATCCGGGGCGGCACACCTCCGCCGCTGTGGCAGCGCACCTCTCGCGCCAACGCCGACCGCCCCGAGGCGACGGCATGAGCGAGCGTCAGATTCGTGGCGGCGCGCAGCGAAGCGGAGTGGCGGCATGAGCGAGCGTCGGCGAGTGAATCGGTGGTGTCGGGTGACTCGTGGCGGCGCGCAGCGAAGCGGAGTGGCGGCATGAGCGGACATGTGGCGGTGCTGGGAGCCGGGTCGTGGGGGACGGCGTTCGCCAAGATCCTCGGCGACGCCGGCCGGGACGTCACGATCTGGGCGCGGCGGCAGTCCATCGCCGACGTCCTGCGGGACGAGCGGTGCAATCCGGAGTACCTGCCGGGGGTGGTGCTGCCGCCGCGCGTCACCGGCACCGGTGACGCCGCCGAGGCGATCGAGGGCGCCGAGATGGTGGTGCTGGCGGTGCCGTCGCAGACGCTGCGCGGCAACCTCGCCGAGTGGGTCGGTCACCTGCACCCCGACGCCACCCTGGTGTCGTTGATGAAGGGCATCGAGCTCGGCACCACCAAGCGGATGAGCGAGGTCATCGTGGAGACCGCCGGGGTGGCGGCGGATCGCGTGGTGGTGGTCTCCGGACCCAACCTGGCCCCGGAGATCGCGGCCGAGCAGCCGGCTGCCACCGTGGTCGCCGGCACCGACGCCGACCGCGCCGCGCTGGTGCAGCGCTCCATCACCACGCCGTACTTCCGCCCGTACACCAACGACGACGTGATCGGCTGTGAGCTGGGCGGGGCGGTGAAGAACGTGATCGCCCTGTCGTACGGCATCGCC
The DNA here is from genome assembly GCF_013364215.1 of Verrucosispora sp. NA02020. Classification (NCBI taxonomy): domain Bacteria; kingdom Bacillati; phylum Actinomycetota; class Actinomycetes; order Micromonosporales; family Micromonosporaceae; genus Micromonospora; species Verrucosispora sp. NA02020. The sequence goes on from NZ_CP054923.1 coordinate 1,758,094, forward strand.
ACCGCGATGGGGTTCGGTCACAACACCCGCGCGATGCTGGTCACCCGGGGACTGGCCGAGACGGCCCGGCTCGGGGTGGCCCTCGGTGCCGACCCGCTCACCTTCGCCGGTCTGGCCGGCATGGGCGACCTGGTCGCCTCCTGCTCGTCCCCGTCGGCCCGCAACCGCACCTTCGGTGAGCACCTGGGTCGGGGCGCGACGCTGGAGGAGGCGCGGGTGGCCACCCGGCAGACCGCCGAGGGCGTCAAGAGCGCGCTGGCGATCCGGGACCTGGCCCGCGCGCACGGGGTGGAGATGCCGATCACCGAGCAGGTCGAGCTGGTCTGCCACGAGGGCGTCGACCCGCGGCGTGCGGTCCGGGCGCTGATGAGCCGCACCACCAAGCCGGAGTGAGCAGCGTGGACGAGATGCGCTTCCGTTCCCCCGAGGAGCACGCCCGGACGCCCGGTTCCGCCGGTGACGGCACCCGGTGCGTACACGCGGGTCTGCCCGAGCCGACGCCCGGCGCGCCCTTCCTGCCCGGTCCGGTCTTCGCCGCGCCGTACCACCTCGATCCCCGGCAGGGACCGGCGGCGGCGCCGAACGGTTACGGGCGGCCGGACAACCCGACCCGCCGGCTCCTGGAGGCGGCGATCGGCGAGCTGGAGGGTGGCGACTGCCGGGTCTTCGCCAGTGGCCAGGCGGCGATCACCGGCCTGCTGCTGGCGGTGCTGCGGGCCGGTGACACGGTGGTGCTGCCCGCCGACGGCTACTTCCCGGTGCGCGCGTTCGCCACCGACACGCTGGCCGGCAACGGGGTCCGGGTGCTGTTCGCGCCGACCGTCGGGCCCTACCCGGACTTCACCGGGGTACGCCTGGTGCTGGTCGAGACGCCGGCCAACCCGGGGCTCGACGTGGTGGACCTGCCGGCCCTGGCCGAGCGGGTGCACGCGGCCGGTGCCCTGCTGGCGGTGGACAACACGACCGCGACGCCGCTCGGCCAGCGTCCGCTGGACCTCGGCGCGGACCTGGTGGTGGCCTCCGGCACCAAGGCGTTGACCGGGCACTCCGACCTGCTGCTCGGCTACCTCGCCACCCGGTCGACCGCACTGCTGGAGCAGGCCACCTCCTGGCGGACGGTCGCCGGGTCGGTGCCCGGGGCGTTCGACGCCTGGCTGGCCCACCGGTCGCTGGCCACTCTCGACCTGCGTCTGGCCCGGCAGACGGCGAACGCCGAGGCGATCGCCCGGCTGCTCGTGGCCCGGCCCGACGTGTCGGGGGTGCGCTGGCCGGGGCTGCCGGACGACCCGGCGTACCCGGTGGCGTCGCGGCAACTGCGGCGGATGCCGGGTGTGCTCTCCTTCGACCTGGCCGACGCCGACCGGGTCGCCCGGTTCCTCGACGCGGCCCGGCTGGTCGGGGCGGCCACGTCCTTCGGCGGCCTGCACACCACCGCCGACCGGCGGGCGCAGTGGGGCGACGACACCGCGCCCGGCTTCGTCCGGCTCTCCTGTGGGGTGGAGGACACCGTCGACCTGGTCGCCGACGTCGCGGCCGCGTTGGACGCGGCGGCCTGATGGGGCCCGTCTCCCCGGCCGAGTTCGACGCCCTGGTGCGCCGGCTGCGGGAGGCGGGTTGTGTCTGGGCCGAGGACGAGAGCCGGTTGCTGGTGGAGGGCGCCGACAGTCCGGAGACACTGGCCGGTCTGGTCGACCGGCGGGTCGCCGGTGAGCCGTTGGAGTACGTGCTCGGCTGGGCGGAGTTCTGCGGTGAGCGGATCGACGTACGGCCGGGGGTCTTCGTGCCCCGGTCGCGTACCGCCCTGCTGGTCTCGGCCGCCGTGGCGGTGACCGGGCCGGCCGCGGCCGTGGTGGAACTCTGCTGCGGTTCCGGCGCGGTGACCCGGGTGTTGGCCGGTCGACTCACCGCGCCCCGGCTGGTGGCCGCGGTCGACCTGGACCCGGCGGCGGTGGCCTGCGCCCGACGGAACCTGGCCGACCTGGCGGTGCCGGTGCTCTGCGGTGACCTCTTCGCGCCGCTGCCGGCCGCCTGCCGGGGTGCCCTGGACCTGGTGGTGGCGAACGCCCCGTACGTGCCGACGGCGGCGATGCCGCTGCTGCCGCCCGAGTCCCGCCGGTACGAGGCGCCGGTGGCGCTGGACGGCGGTCCGGACGGCTTGGCGGTGCTGCGTCGGGTCGCCACCACCGCGCCCCGGTGGCTCGCGCCCGGCGGGCACCTGGTGGTGGAGGTGGGGGAGGACCAGGTGGACGAGCTGTGGGCGGTGTTGACGGAGGTCGGGCTGGTGCCGGAGGTGGTCCGCGACGGCGATCTGGGGGCCACCGCGATGACCGCCTGCCGGCCGGTCTGTGCCGGACATCGGGACGCGAACCGCCGCGTGGGCATGGCGGGCCGACGGACCGAGAACTAACCTCGCGTCAGGTTCGGACGGCGGGAGGCGGGTTTCGGGTGGATGGCGCAGCGGTGCCGGTGGTCGTCGGGATCGACAACGGAGGTACGAGCAACAACACCACGGTCCTGACCCTCGACGGGCGGTTCCTGGTGGACGAGCTGGTGGAGACGCCCAGCGAGGTGCAGGCCGGGCCGGAGGCGGCGGTGGCGGCGATGGCGCGGGCTCTCGACGGCGTGCTGGCCCGCACGGGCGTGCCCCGCGAGCTGGTCCGGGCGGTCGGGCTGGACACGCCGGGTCCGGCCAGCGCCACCGGGGTGATCTCGTCGAAGGGCTCGACGAACTTCTCCCAGCCGGCCTGGCGCGGGTACGACGTGCGGGGCGCGTTGGAACGCCGGATCGGGCTGCCGGTGGTCTATCACAACGACGGCAACGCCGCCGCGCTCTACGCCCACCACGTGCACTTCGGGGCCGACGCGATGCGGCGGTCGTCGGTGTCGGCGATCGTCGGCACCGGACTGGGCGGCGGCGTGGTGGAGAACGGCCGGGTGGTGTCCGGCGCGGCCGGCATGGCCGGTGAGCTGGGGCACGTGCAGATCCCGCTGACCACCGTGCTGGCCCCGGAGCAGCCGGTGCCGACCTGCGCCTGCGGTTTCGCCGGTGACGTGGAGAGCGTGGCCTCGCTGACCGCGATCGGGCGCAACCTGCTGCCGTACTGGTTGACGCGCTACCCGGGGCATCCGCTGGCCGACGAGTCACCGGACCGGGCGGCCAAACTGGTGCGCGGGTACGGCGAGCGCGGCGACGACCTGGCCCGGGAGATCTTCGCGCAGCAGGCGCGGGCGCTCGGTGCGCTGTTCACCATCGCGGCGAACTTCACCGACCCGCACGCGTACTTCGTCGGCGGTGGCGTGGTGGAGACGGCACCGGAGTTCCGTGACTGGTTCCTCGCGGCGGTCCGCGAGCACACCGCGCTCCGCATGGAGCAGGCCGCGCTGGCCACGTTCGCCCTGGTGCCGGAGCGCGACATGGCCGGTGCGCGGGGCGTCGCGCTCGCCGCGCTGGAGGCGGCCCGGGACCTGCCGGCACCGCTGCCGCTGGTCGGCGACTGACCCCGGTCGTCGGTGGGCGACCGACCGTGGTCGCCGGTCAGCCCAGTCGGACGTCCGTCAGGACCGGGAAGTCGTACCAGCTCACCGAGAAGGGCTCGGTGGGGGACGGCGAGACGGGGAAGACGCCCCACGTGTCGGTCGACTGCCCCGGGGCGACGGTGACCGCCTCGCCGGCCCGTTCGGCGGCGCACCAGGTGTCGGTGGGGCGTACGGTGCGGCCGTCGGCGAGCGTCAGCGCGGAGGAGTTCAGGTCGTCCTCGCGGCTCGGGCAGACCAACGGCCACGGCAGCGGCGAGTCGTTGCGGTAGCGGAAGGTGAGCCGCAGCGTGCCGTCGGAGGTCTCGGCGCCGGTCAGCGTGAGCCGGAACGACGACTCCTGGTAGATCTGGCGGTCGAGCCGGTACGTCTGCCGGTCGGTGCCCACCGGGGTCTGCGGGGCGTCGTCCGCGTCCCGGGCGGGGGCCCGGTCCCGGTCCGTCGCGTTCTCCGGGCTCCGGTCCGATCCCGCCTCGACGGTCGGCGATCCCCGGTCGGCCAGGTAGTACCCGGCGAGGGAACCGACGATGGCGAGACTGGCCGTCGACGCGACGACGGCGATCAGGACGCCGTACTTTCTCTCCACACGGACCCCCGGGCTGCTGGGCGGCATCGTCGGCCGTGAAGGTAGCACCGCCGGGGTAGCGCGTCGGCACCCGAGCCGGGGCTGACCGGGCCGGCGGTGCCCTTACCGGCCCGGTCAGCGGTCCTGGGTGTGGTGGTACGGCTCAGGGAGTGCGGACCCGGTTCAGGGGGTCGGGGGCGACTGGGCGAAGGCGGTCCACGCGGCCGGCGGGAAGTGCAGCAGTGGACCGCTCGGGTCCTTGGAGTCGCGTACGGCCACCGTGCCGGGAACGACCGCCACCTCCACGCAGGCTCCCTCGTCGCCGCTGTGGCTGCTCTTGCGCCACCCGGCCACGGCCACCACGGTGTTGGTCGTCGGTGTCATCCTCTTACCGTCCCTTCAGGGTCTTCACGAGTAGGTCACGGCTGTCCGCCGGGCTGAGCGCGACAGTCCGCAGGTGTTCCATGATCTTGGTGCAGGTGCGCAGGTCACCGGGCCGATCCAGGATCATCTGGCCGGCGACGGTCTCCACCGAGGCGATGATCGGGTCCTCCGGGTCGGCGAACTCGAGGATGTGCAACGACCCCCGGGTGCCCCGGTGGTAGCCGGCGGACAACGGGATCACCTGCACGGTGATGTTCGGCAGATCGCTCATCTTGAGCAGATGGTTGAGCTGCCCCTGCATGGCCGATTCGTCGCCGACGGGGCGCAGCAGCGCCGCCTCGTCGAGGATCGCGTCGAAGATCGGCGGATCCTGCTCGAAGACCCGCTGTTGCCGGTCGAGCCGCATGTGGACCCGCTCCTCGACGTCGTTGTCGCTGAGCGTGTGCGGACCGCCCCGCATCACCGCGCGGATGTAGTCGGCCGTCTGCAACAGACCCGGCATCACCGACGGCTCGAAGTTGGCGATGCCGGTGGCCTCGGCCTCCAACGCGATGAAGTCGATGGTGCGCCGGTCGAGCAGGTACGAGTACGAGACCCACCAGCCCGGCTTGCGCGCGTCCTTGGCCAGCGCGACGGCGGCGGCGACCTCCTCGGCCTTGACGCCGTAGAGGGTGAGCAGCGCCCGCACGGTGGCGGGGCTGACCAGTGTCTGCGCGTTCTCGTAGCGGGAGAGCGTGCTACGGGTGCTGTTGATCTCGTCCGCCGCGGCCTCCAACGTGAGGCCGGCGGCTTCCCGGTGGTGGCGCAGCGCGAGGCCCAACCGGCGAGCGCGAGCGGTCTTCGGTGCCATGCATCGATGGTCGCACGTATTTGGGACTCTGTACATGAGAGAACGTCGGTGAGAGTTGCATTCATGCCCATGGACCTGTCAGTCTGTTAGCGCGTCCTCACCGCCGGTTGTCGTGGCGACGGTGGTGGTGAGCGACCGGAGGGGATGGGGCGCGCGGCGGTCGGGTTATTCCCCCGTACCCGACCGCCGCGTGCCGCGCCAGTTGTCGGCCACCGGAAGGGAATCGACGTGCTGACTGGTCAGCGAGTGTGCGCCGAGCGCCTCGGCGGCCGGCAATGACGCGCTTCCTGGTGGTCCTGACCGACGTCCGTCCGTACGAGATGGACGGTCGCAACGAGCGCGTCGCCCCGGAGCGCCGACGTCAGGTCGTCGGTGCGAACAGCCGGGAGGCGGCGGACCGGATCGCCGGCGCGTTCATGGCCCTGGGCATGGTGCGCGCGGGCCGGCAGCGGGTCAAGGTGATCGCCATCGGCCGGCGGCACGCGTTCGGCGAGCGGGAACTGGTCGGTTGACCTGGTCGACATGCGCGACCAGTAACGCACCGTATATGACACGTTGACCGAATGCGGCCATCCCGCGTTCCCGCCGGGTATCGGCCACCCGCTCCCGCCACGCACAGTAAGGTCATCCGGGAGAGCGCCAGCAGTGCGTCCCGGAAAGGTGACCGCAGTGACCACCCCAGGCAAGACCCGCGTGGCGATCGTCTTCGGCGGCCGTAGCCCGGAACACGGCATCTCCTGCGTCAGCGCCGGAAGCGTGCTCGCCGCACTCGACCCCGACGAGTTCGAGGTGGTGCCGGTCGGCATCACCCGGGCCGGGCAGTGGGTGCTGACCAACGGCGACCCGGCCCAGCTGGCGATCAGCGCGCGCCGGCTGCCCGAGATCACCGCCCAGTCCGGTGTGGACATCGTGCTGCGCGCCGACCCGACCGGCAGCGGCCTGCTGGTGCTCGACCCGGCCGAGGGGCCCCGCGCGCTGGCCGATGTGGACGTGGTCTTCCCGGTGCTGCACGGCTCCTACGGCGAGGACGGCACCATCCAGGGCATGCTGGAGATGGCCGGCATCCCGTACGTCGGGGCGAAGGTGTTCGCCTCGGCCGCCGCCATGGACAAGGAGTTCACCAAGAAGCTCTGCGCCGCCGAGGGCATCCCGGTCGGCCCGTACGCGGTGCTGCGCAGCGGGATGACGCTCAGCGAGGCGGAGAAGGAACGGCTCGGCCTGCCGGTCTTCGTCAAGCCCTCCCGGGCCGGGTCCTCGTTCGGCGTCAGCAAGGTCAACGACTGGGCCGACCTGGAGACGGCGATCGCCGCCGCCCGGCAGATCGACAACAAGGTCCTGGTCGAAGGCGCCATCGTCGGACGCGAGATCGAGTGCGGCGTGCTGGAGGGCGAGGCCGGCGGCATGCCCGAGGCGTCCGTACTCGCCGAGGTGCGGGTGGTCGGCGACTACGAGTTCTACGACTTCGAGGCCAAGTACATCGACGCGGCGTCCGCCTGCGAGTACGACCTCCCCGCCGACCTGCCCGACCGGGTCACCCGGCAGGTACGCGACTACGCCGTCCGCGCCTTCGAGGCGCTGGACTGCGCCGGCCTGGCCCGGGCCGACTTCTTCGTCACCCCGGAGCTGGAGGTCTACCTCAACGAGGTCAACACGATGCCCGGCTTCACGCCGACGTCGATGTTCCCCCGGATGTGGGCGGCGGCCGGCCTGGAGTACCCGAAGCTGATCGACCGGCTGATCCGGACCGCGCTCACCCGCGGACCCGGGCAGTACTGAGTCACCACCCCGACGCGGGCCCGCCACCGGGGCGGCCCGCCGTCGGCGGGTGGGTCAGGCGGTGCAGCCGGTGGGCTTCGAGTCGGCCGACGGGATCGACTCGACGATGGTCGCCGAGATCGGGGCGGCCCACTGCAACGCCTCGCCGTAGAAGTGCGGCACCCGCAGGGTCACCTCCGTCTCCCGGTCGACCGTGGTCAGCTCCGTCGCGTCCGGCCCCTCCTCCGCGAACCAGCAGACCGAGTTGACCAGGTAGAGGTGCGCGTCGCGGGCCACGGCGGGGCGATCGGCACCGCAGGCCACCGTCAACGCCGGATCACCGTACGCGGCGTTCTGCTCGGGACCGGCCGAGACCGGCCGTTGCGGCAGGTCGCGGACCGTCTCCGGCAACTGCGACAACAGGGCGCGACACACCACGGTCGGTCGTTCGGCCAGGTCCGGAGCGGCCATCTCGACTGGGGTGGTGGACCGGGGAGCAGCGGTGCTCGGTGACGCCGTGGGCGTGGCGGCCGGCTCACTCGACGGGAGGTTGGCCCAGGCGACGGCGCCCACCAGCAGCGCCACCGGCAACGCCACGGCGGTGGCGATCAGCGCGGCGGAGCGGTTCGTGCGGTCGGGCGCCTTCGCGCCCTCGGTGCGGTCGTCGTCGGTGGGCTTCCTGGTGGTCTCGTCCACTTACAGCCGCACCACTGAACAGGTCAGGGTGCGGGTGATGCCGGGCACCATCTGCACGTTGCTGACGATGAGCTTGCCGAGCTCATCGACGGTGTTGGCCTCGGTGAGCACGACCACGTCGTACGGCCCGGTGACGGCGTCGACCCGGACCACCCCGGCGAGATCCGCGATGAGACCGGCCACGTCACGTGCCCGACCGACCTCTGTCTGGATGAGGATGTACGCCTGTACCACGCTCGACCTCCCTCCGTCGCCGCCGTCAAGCGGCCCGAAGGGAGAAAGTACCTTACGGACCAGGGGTGATCCCTATCGGTGGCCAAGGAGAAGCAGTGAGCGAGCGAGCTGAGCGGCTCAGCGCGACGACGTCCCCGGTCGGCACGGGGCGTGACGGAGCAGCGGCGTGAGCGTGGCGGGTGTCGGCGAGTTCGGGCTGATCGACCGGGTGACCTCCCGCCTGTCGTACGGCTCCACGGTGCTGCTCGGCCCCGGTGACGACGCGGCGGTGGTCGCCGCGCCCGACGCCCGGGTGGTCGCGTCGACGGACGTCCTGGTGGAGGGGCGGCACTTCCGCCGGGACTGGTCCGGCGCGTACGACATCGGGCGCCGGGCGGCGGCGGCGAATCTCGCGGACGTGGTGGCGATGGGTGCCGACCCGACCGCGCTGCTGGTGGCGCTCTGCGTACCGGCCGACGCGGACACCGACTGGGTGGAACAGCTCGCCGACGGGCTCGGTGCCGAGGCGGCCGAGGTGGGCGCCAGCGTGGTGGGCGGGGACATGTCCGCCAGTCCCACCCTGACCATCGCGGTCACCGCCCTGGGCGACCTGGGTGGTCGTGCCCCGGTGACCCGGAGCGGGGCGCGACCCGGGGACCTCGTCGCCCTGGCCGGTCGCACCGGGTACGCGGCGGCCGGATTCACCGTGCTCTCCCGAGGATTCCGGACGCCCCGGCTGCTCGTCGAGGCGTACCGCCGCCCGGAGGTGCCCTATCCGGCGGGACCGCAGGCCGCCCGGCTCGGCGCCACCGCGATGATCGACGTCTCCGACGGGCTCCTCGCCGACCTCGGGCACGTGGCGCGGGCCAGCGGGGTGACCGTCGACCTCACCCGGGACGCCTTCGAGGTGCCGCCGCAGATGCGGGACGCCGCGCAGGCGCTCGGCGTCGACCCGTACACCTGGTTGCTGGCCGGTGGCGACGACCACGCGTTGGTGGCGACGTTCCCGCCGACGACGGCGCTGCCCGCCGAATGGCGGTTGGTCGGCCGGGTCGAAGAGGGCTCCGGGGTGACCGTGGACGGGCGGCCGTTCGACGGTCCGGGCGGCTGGGATCACTTCCGGTGACCCCGCCGGGTAAGGAGCGGGTCGGGTCGTACCCTTTACCTGTGCAGCAGATCGAGATCCATGTGGTGCCCTTCGACTCCCCGGTCGCGCAGCGGTTGATCACCGCCGCGTTGGCCGACCTGGGCGCCCGGTACGGCGGCAGCGGCGACGAGACCCCGGTCGACCCCGACGAGTTCGTGCCCCCGGCCGGGGCGTTCCTGGTCGCTCACCTCGACGGGCAGCCGGTCGGTTGCGGCGGCTGGCGCAGTCACGGCGACGAGGGCGACACCGCCGAGCTGAAGCGGATGTACACCGCCCCGCAGGCCCGTGGCCGGGGGGTGGCCCGGACGGTGCTCACGGCCATCGAGCGCTCGGCCCGCGAGCACGGCCGTAAGCGGCTCATCCTGGAGTGCGGCGACCGGCAGCCCGAGGCGATCGCGATGTACACCGGTGCCGGTTACGAGCGGATCCCCAACTTCGGGTTCTACGCCGCCGAGCCCGGCTGTCTGTCCTTCGGCCGCACCCTCTGAGCGTGAAAGGAAGGGTCCCCTGCTAACGCCAATGCCGCTCAGTTAGGGCGGTGGGCGGGTTGTCAATGCTGCTGTTTCGAGGATGTTGATGTTGATGGTGGCGTGGTAGTTGGTGCGGTCGATGGTGCCTTTGGCGCGGTGTTTGGAGATCGCGCGTTTGACCACGCGGGGGCTGATTCGGGTGCGGCGTGGGGGTAGCAGGTCGGCCAGGATTGCGCGGCCGATGGTGCCGACGAGGTCGATGACGGTGCCGGCGATGACACCAGCGGCTTGGGTGATCTGGTCTCGGGCGGCGTGGACGGCGATGGTGAAGCTGGCCCGGTCGGGGTTGGTCGTGGGCCGGCTGGCGGTGGCGTCAGCCATTGCCAGCCGGACCGCTTGGTAGGTGGTGAGCAGGGCGTGGACCTCTTGACTGATCCCGTTCGGGGTTCGGGCTCGTAGGACCCGTCCGCCCCGCAGGGTGGACTTCAACTCCAGATATGTCGTCTCGATCTCCCAGCGGTGGTGGTAGAGGGTGACCAGGTCCATGGCCGGGAAGCGGCGCTGGTCGGTGAGGGTGGTGATCAGCCGGTACCGGCCGACGTGGCGTTTACCGTTCATGCTCACGACGATCTCGGCGTCAACGACCCGGACCGTCATCGTGCCGATGACAGACAGCCAGGACCCGTCGCGATGGCGGCGGATGACGGGCAGCCGCCGGTCGTCCTTGTCGCGGATGAGCAGGTCAGCGCCGGTGCTGGCGAACTGTTCGATCATCTGACGGGCGGCGAACCCACGGTCGGCCAGCAGCAGCATGCCTGGGCGCAGGCAGCCCAACAGACGCCCCGCACACGTGAGTTCGCCAGTGCTGATGGGGGTGAACACCGCGTCGATGACAGCGCGGGTGCCGCACGCCACGACGGCGACCAGCCGCAGCATCGGATACCCCGACCCACCGTGGCTGCCCGCCTGACGCGGATAGACCGTCAGGTTAGCCGCCGTATCGGGCACGAACATGCTGGTGCCGTCGATCGCGCACACCAGCAGACCCCGCCACCGGGCGGCCCCCGCCGGCGGACCCGACAGCAACCGGAACAACGCCACCAGCGGCTTGTCCCCGACCCGACGGCGAGCCTGCGACAACGCCGAAGACGTCGGCAGCGCCACCGTCAACCCGTCCAGCCCAGCGACCAACCGAGCCCACACCTGCCGGTAACCGACCTCAGCGAACAGCCCCGCCGCGAGCAGCAGATACACCACCACCCGCGACGGCAGATCCCGCACCCGCGACTGCACACCACCGGCCTCAGCCAGAACGGCATCGACCATCTCGAACGGCACCTGCTGCGTCAACTCACCCAGATGGCCCGGCGCGAACCGCCCCGCAGCCACCCTGATCGTGGACGTGATGGCAGACTGTTCCAACGGCGGGGCTCCCGGTCCAGAGGCTGTCTTGGAGTGACAAACCTCTATACCGAGACCCCGCCGTCCACGTCTACACCCCGCTTGACATCCACCACACCGCCCTAACTGAGCGGCATTGCAATGCCGCTCAGTTAGGGCGGTGGGCGGGTTGTCAATGCTGCTGTTTCGAGGATGTTGATGTTGATGGTGGCGTGGTAGTTGGTGCGGTCGATGGTGCCTTTGGCGCGGTGTTTGGAGATCGCGCGTTTGACCACGCGGGGGCTGATTCGGGTGCGGCGTGGGGGTAGCAGGTCGGCCAGGATTGCGCGGCCGATGGTGCCGACGAGGTCGATGACGGTGCCGGCGATGACACCAGCGGCTTGGGTGATCTGGTCTCGGGCGGCGTGGACGGCGATGGTGAAGCTGGCCCGGTCGGGGTTGGTCGTGGGCCGGCTGGCGGTGGCGTCAGCCATTGCCAGCCGGACCGCTTGGTAGGTGGTGAGCAGGGCGTGGACCTCTTGACTGATCCCGTTCGGGGTTCGGGCTCGTAGGACCCGTCCGCCCCGCAGGGTGGACTTCAACTCCAGATATGTCGTCTCGATCTCCCAGCGGTGGTGGTAGAGGGTGACCAGGTCCATGGCCGGGAAGCGGCGCTGGTCGGTGAGGGTGGTGATCAGCCGGTACCGGCCGACGTGGCGTTTACCGTTCATGCTCACGACGATCTCGGCGTCAACGACCCGGACCGTCATCGTGCCGATGACAGACAGCCAGGACCCGTCGCGATGGCGGCGGATGACGGGCAGCCGCCGGTCGTCCTTGTCGCGGATGAGCAGGTCAGCGCCGGTGCTGGCGAACTGTTCGATCATCTGACGGGCGGCGAACCCACGGTCGGCCAGCAGCAGCATGCCTGGGCGCAGGCAGCCCAACAGACGCCCCGCACACGTGAGTTCGCCAGTGCTGATGGGGGTGAACACCGCGTCGATGACAGCGCGGGTGCCGCACGCCACGACGGCGACCAGCCGCAGCATCGGATACCCCGACCCACCGTGGCTGCCCGCCTGACGCGGATAGACCGTCAGGTTAGCCGCCGTATCGGGCACGAACATGCTGGTGCCGTCGATCGCGCACACCAGCAGACCCCGCCACCGGGCGGCCCCCGCCGGCGGACCCGACAGCAACCGGAACAACGCCACCAGCGGCTTGTCCCCGACCCGACGGCGAGCCTGCGACAACGCCGAAGACGTCGGCAGCGCCACCGTCAACCCGTCCAGCCCAGCGACCAACCGAGCCCACACCTGCCGGTAACCGACCTCAGCGAACAGCCCCGCCGCGAGCAGCAGATACACCACCACCCGCGACGGCAGATCCCGCACCCGCGACTGCACACCACCGGCCTCAGCCAGAACGGCATCGACCATCTCGAACGGCACCTGCTGCGTCAACTCACCCAGATGGCCCGGCGCGAACCGCCCCGCAGCCACCCTGATCGTGGACGTGATGGCAGACTGTTCCAACGGCGGGGCTCCCGGTCCAGAGGCTGTCTTGGAGTGACAAACCTCTATACCGAGACCCCGCCGTCCACGTCTACACCCCGCTTGACATCCACCACACCGCCCTAACTGAGCGGCATTGCTGCTAACGCCTGGTGCATAGCAGGGGACCCTTCCTAACATCTGTGCCGGCGCCCCGTCGATGCCGGCGGTACGGTGCCGGCGAGTCGGTGCCGGCGGTACGGACCTCCCGGGGGCGGACACGACGATGCCGGTGGGCCATCGGCCCACCGGCATCGAACGACAGTGTCTTCCCGCGTCAGGCGCGGGCGACCTTGCCCGCCTTGATGCAGGACGTGCAGACCTTCAGCTTCTTGGTCGTGCCGCCACCGGCGGGGGTACGCACCGACTGGATGTTCGGGTTCCAGCGGCGGTTGGTCCGCCGGTGCGAGTGGGACACGTTGTGGCCGAAGCCCGGTCCCTTGCCACAGACGTCGCACACGCTAGCCACGGGATACTCCTGGGTTTGAAACGTTCATGAGGTCGCCGGCAGGTGCTGCCCGGGCAACCTGGCCAGGGTACCCGATGGGTGAACCGGCTGCCCAATCGGGCCTGGCCCGGCCTCGGCGGCCACCGTCCGGCCGCAGGACCGGCCCCGCCGGGAACCCGGACGCCCGGCACGCGGCAGGTTCGGCCGGGTGGGACGGGCCGTGCGGCACATGGATCCGACCGCGGCGTGACACGCCCGGCGACTGTCAGCGTACGCCAGTAGGCTTCCACCGTGCTGGACACCCTCGATGCCGCCGCCGTGCGCCGCTGGTGTGCCAGCGGGCTGGACACGCTCAAGCGGCACCAGCGGGAGATCGACGACCTCAACGTCTATCCGGTGCCCGACGGCGACACCGGCACCAACCTGGTGCTCACCCTCACCTCGGCCCAGCAGGCCCTGGCGATGGATCTCGACACCGGGGCGGACGGCACCTCGACCGCGCACGGGCACGCCCTGCGGCTGCTGGCCCGGGGCGCCCTGCTCGGGGCCCGGGGGAACTCGGGCGTGATCCTGTCGCAGATCCTGCGGGGCCTCGCCGACGCGCTGGGCCCGGTGCCCGAGGTGGGCGGCCGGGAGCTGGCCGTCGCCCTGCGTGCGGCGAGCGACGCGGCGTACGCGGCGGTGGCCCGGCCGGAGGAGGGCACCCTGCTGACGGTGGCGTCCGCCGCCGCGGACGCCGCCGAACGGGCCGCCGACGGCGAACTGCCCACCGTGACGCGAGCCGCCGCGTCCGGCGCGGCCACGGCCCTGGCCCGTACGCCCGAGCAACTGCCGGCGCTGGCCCGGGCCGGTGTGGTCGACGCCGGTGGGCGGGGGTTCTGCCTGCTGCTGGACGCACTGGTCGAGGTGGTCACCGGGGCGCGTCCGGTGACCTGCACGCCGACTCCCCGGCAGGTGCGGCCGCCGGCCGCCGCGCGGGAGACCACGTCCACCGGGTACGCCTACGAGGTGCAGTTCCTCCTCGACGCCGACGCCGAGGCGGTCCGCCGGATGCGCGACGAGTTGGACGCGCTCGGCGACTCCCTGGTGGTGGTCGGTGACGGCAGCCCGACCGGCGGCACCTGGCAGGTGCACGTGCACGTCGACGACATCGGGGCGGCGATCGAGGCGGGCGTGGTGGCCGGCCGCCCGTACCAGATCTCGGTGACCCGCTTCGCCGACCAGCGCGCCCCCGGGGCGGCCCCGGCAGCCGACCGGGGCCCGGCAGCCGACCGGGGCCCGGCAGCCGACTCAAATCGGGCGACCGGGCCGGGACCGGCCTCCGCCGGCCGGGGTGCCGTGGTGGTGGCCACCGGGCCCGGTATCGCCGCGCTGCTCGCCGGTGAGGGGGCGGTGGTGGTGCCCGGCAACCCGTCCACCGGTGAACTGCTCGACGCGGTCCGGGCGACCGGGGCGGTACGGGTCGTGGTGCTGCCCAACGACCCGAACGCGCAGGCGGTGGCGAACCAGGTCGCCGTGGAGGCGTACCGGTCGGGTGTGAAGGTCAGCGTGGTGCCCACCCGGTCGCCGGTGCAGGCGCTCGCCGCGCTCGCCGTCCGTGACCCGGGGCGGCGCTTCGAGGACGACGTGATCGCGATGGCCGAGGCCGCCGGGGCCTGCCGGCACGCGGAGGTGTGCCGGGCCGGGCGGGACGCCCTCACCGTCGCCGGCCCCTGCCGCGCCGGTGACGTACTCGCCCTGGTGGAGGGGGAGGTGCACCTGATCGGCACCGATCTGGTGGAGACCAGCGTCGCCCTGGTCGACCGGATGCTCGGCGGCGGCGGCGAACTGGTCACCCTCCTCGTCGGCGCGGACGCGCCGGACGGGCTGGCCGAGGCGGTGCGTACGCACATCGTCGGCCGGTGGCCCTTCGTGGAGGTGCACACGTATCCGGGCGGACAACCGCACTATCCCCTGCTGGTAGGTGTCGAATGACCTCGGACGCGACCACCGTGGACACGCCGCTCACGAAGCTCGTCGGTGACAAGACCGCCAAGGCGCTCGCCGGTCACCTCGACCTGCACACCGCCGGTGACCTGCTCTACCACTTCCCGCGTCGGTACGACGAGCGCGGCGAGCACACCGACATCCGTACGCTCGACGTGGGGGAGCAGGTCACCGTGCTGGCCCAGGTGCAGCGCACCGCGGTGCGCCCGATGCGCCAGCGCCGGGGCAACCTGCTGGAGGTGACCGTCGGCGACGGTTCCGGCGGCACGCTCACCCTCACCTTCTTCGGCAACCAGGCCTGGCGGGAGCGGGAGCTGCGCCCCGGCCGGTGGGGCATGTTCGCCGGCAAGGTCACCGAGTTCCGTGGCAAACGGCAGCTCAACGGACCCGAGTACGTGCTGCTCGGCGACCAGACCGACGGGGAGGCGGCGGCCAACGAGCAGGTGGAGGAGTTCGCCGGTGCGCTGATCCCGGTCTACCCGGCGGCTGCCGCCGTACCGACCTGGGTGATCACCCGCTGCGTACGGGTCGTGCTGGACACGGTCGAGCCGCCGGAGGACCCGCTGCCCGCCACCGTGCGGGCCACCCGCAACCTGATCGGTCTCGGCACCGCCCTGCGTGAGATCCACCGCCCGTCCAGCCGCGAGGACCTGTACCGCGCCCGGCACCGGTTGAAGTGGGACGAGGCGTTCGCCGTGCAGCTGACCCTGGTCCGCCGCAAGCAGCGGGCCGCCGCCTCACCGGCCCGGGCCCGTCCGGCACGGCAGGGCGGGCTGCTCGACGCGTTCGACGCCCGACTGCCGTACGAACTCACCGGCGGCCAGCGCGACGTCGGCGCGGAGATCGCGGCCGACCTGGCCACCGACCACCCGATGCACCGCCTGTTGCAGGGCGAGGTCGGCTCCGGCAAGACGGTGGTGGCGTTGCGGGCCATGCTCCAGGTGGTGGACGCGGGCGGGCAGGCCGCGCTGCTGGCCCCGACCGAGGTGCTCGCCGCCCAGCATCACCGGGGCATGCTCGACCTGCTCGGCCCGCTCGCGCAGGCGGGACAACTCGGTGCCGCCGAGGACGCCACCCGGGTGGAGCTGGTCACCGGCTCGCTCGGCGCGGCGGCCCGGCGGCGGGCACTGGCCGAGGTGTCCAGCGGGGCGGCGGGCATCGTGCTCGGCACCCACGCCCTGCTCTACGAGGGCGTCGACTTCGCCGACCTGGGCCTGGTGGTGGTCGACGAGCAGCACCGGTTCGGTGTCGAGCAGCGGGACGCGTTGCGGGCCAAGGCCGACCAGCCGCCGCACGTACTGGTGATGACCGCCACGCCGATCCCCCGGACAGTGGCCATGACGGTCTACGGCGACCTGGAGATCTCCACGCTGTCCCAGCTCCCGCAGGGCCGTTCGCCGATCGCGTCGCACGTCGTGCCGGCCGCCGACAAGCCCGCCTTTCTCGACCGGGCCTGGCGTCGACTGCGCGAGGAGGTCGCCGCCGGCCACCAGGCGTACGTGGTGTGTCCCCGGATCGGGGAGGCGGATGCGAAGTCCGGCGGCGACGAGGAGCCGCCGGAACTGGACGACAACGGCCGGCGTCCGCCGCTGGCGGTGACCGAGGTCGCCCCGCTGCTTGCCGAGGGACCCCTGCACGGGGTACGCATCGGGGTCCTGCACGGTCGGCTGCCCGCCGACGAGAAGGACGCCGTGATGCGCTCCTTCGCCGCCGGGAACCTGGACGTCCTGGTGGCCACGACCGTCGTCGAGGTCGGGGTGAACGTGCCCAACGCGACGATGATGGTGGTGCTGGACGCCGACCGGTTCGGCGTCTCCCAGCTGCACCAGCTCCGGGGCCGGGTGGGCCGGGGCAGCGCTCCCGGGCTCTGCCTGCTGGTCACCGAGGCCACCGAGGGCAGCAGCGCCCGGGAGCGGTTGGACGCGGTCGCCTCCACCACCGACGGATTCAAGCTCGCCGAGCTCGACCTGGAGCAGCGACGGGAGGGCGACGTGCTGGGCGCCACGCAGTCCGGCCGCCGTTCGCACCTGCGGCTGCTGTCGCTGCTGCGCGACGCGGATCTGATCCGGGACGCGCGGGCGGAGGCGATCGAGATGGTCGAGGAGGACCCCGACCTGGCGCGGCATCCGGCCCTGGCCGCCTCGGTCGCCGCCCTGGTCGACGCCGACCGCGCCGAGTACCTCGAAAAGGGCTGATCGCGTGCGTTGATCGCGTGCGTTGACCACCTGCGCTGACCGCGTGCGCCGAGGACCTGCCTTGATCACGCTCGATCCAGGATCGAGTGGCCTCGGCGCGACGTGGAAGGCACTCGATCCTGGATCGAGCACGATCACCGGGCCGCGACGGGGGCCGCGAGCGGACGGACGTGCCTACGCCGAGGGCGTGCCTACGCCGAGGGCGCGCCGACCGGGTGGTCGACGCGCCCTCGGGACTCACATCTCGTCGGGGTCCCGCCTCAGTCGCGGGAGGGACCCCTCAGACTCGGCTCAGGCGGTGAAGTGGATCCGACGCCGCCGGGCCATCACGAACAGCACCGCGCCGACCGCCAGCAGGGCGATCGCGCCTGCGGCGATGCCGCCGGCCGCCGCACCGGTCACCGGCAGGCCCGGGGGCTCCTCGCCGCCGCCGCCACCGCCGCAGTCCTCGGGGGCGTAGACGACCTCGAGCTCCAGGTCGAGCTCGGGCAGGACGACCAGTGCGGTCTCCTCGTCACCGGCCTTGAAGCTGACCTTCTCCGACGTGCCCGGCGCGACGGTCCGCGTCTCGGTCTTGTCGCCGTAGGTGAACTCCACCTTGACCGGCACGCCACCCTCCGGGTTCGAGGCGGTCAGCGCGAAGGTCTCGCAGTCGGCGTCGGTGGTGACGGTCGGCAGCGGGCAGTCCTCGGGACGCTGCCACGTGTACGTGCCGCCCTCGATCACCTTGCCGTCGACCAGGACCTCGATCGCGCCGGCGTTCTCGGCGGGCACCACGGTCTCGTTGTCGGCCTTGCCCGGCTCGACGGTGACCTTCTTGGACCAGCCGTTCTCGCCGCGCACCTCGAACTCGACGG
The DNA here is from genome assembly GCF_013364215.1 of Verrucosispora sp. NA02020. NCBI lineage: Bacteria > Bacillati > Actinomycetota > Actinomycetes > Micromonosporales > Micromonosporaceae > Micromonospora > Verrucosispora sp. NA02020. Next base: position 1,776,127 of record NZ_CP054923.1, read on the forward strand.
CGTACCGGGAGAGCGTGCCGTCGTTGCTCAGCGACACGGTCACCGTGCCGTCGCAGGCGGAGGCGAAGGTGGAGGCGGGGGTGGTGCAGTTCTTGCTGCCGCCGTTGTACCAGCCCTGCGGGCCGGACGAGCGGTTGCCGGGGGCACCCTTCTCGCCGAGCTTCTTGTCACCGTAGCGCTTGCCGTTCTCGACCAGCGGGTCGATGACCTCGTCCACGCCGCCCCAGATCAGGTCGACCTGGGTGTGGCAGTCCGGGACGCCGACGTTCAGCGCGATCTCGGTCTGGGTGCCGCCGAGGAAGTCACTGGCCGGCGCGCCGTAGACGTACTGCGGGGTGGCGAACTTCGGGCGCGGCGCGAAGTACGACACCAGCGTGAAGTACTGCTTCGCGTCACCGCAGAGCGGCAGGTCGCCCTCCAGCTTCACGGTCGCGGTGCCCTTCGGGCCGTCGAACGTGTGGCTGTACTTGGCGTCGCTGGCGTCGACGCACTTCGGCGCGGGGGCGCACGCAGCGTCGGCGGCCAGGTTGATGCTGCCCTTGTTGGTCTGCTCGCGCCGGTTGTCCCAGCGGCCCTCGACGACGAGCTCGGCGGTCGCGGTCTCGCCCGGCACCCGCTGCACGGCCTCGACGAAGCCGCCCTTCGGGATCGCGACGCCCTGCAGGTCGACGGCCTCGGCGCCCGGCACGAGCACCTGGACCTTCGTCGACGGGGTGGTCGTCACCTTCTTGATGGTGGCGGCGGACCTGCGCTCGCTGTTGACCACCTTCCACGTGATCACCCGCTCGCCGCTGAGCTGGTCGCAGACGGCGGTGGCGGTGATGGTGGTGTGGTGTGCACTGGCCGGGGTGGCCACTGCCGCTGCTCCGGTCATGCCGATGAGGGCGGCTGCCAGGACAGCCAGCGGTCGCCGGAGCGACAGCTTGGGTCGGATCACGCGTACTCCCGGGGTGAAGAAGCGTTTGGTCGTCACGGATGGACGGACGGCGCCGGCGGAGGCTGCCGCGCCGGAGGAAGGTGCCACCCGTGTCGATGGCCGGCGATGATAGGTGGCCGGCACCGGGGCAGACCCTAGCGAGATCGTGTGGAACGGGACAGTCCTCAGCGAGGGCTAAGAATGATGTTATTAATGTGAGATCATTGATATACGGCCAGTGATCGATCGAGGGCTTTTCGCGTCCGGATCGGACGGTCGGCGCGCCTCCGAGGCCGCGTACTCGTCGCGAGGGTCATCGTGTCCTCGCGTAGCGTCAGGGGCATGAGCAGGAGCGAAGGGTGACCCGGATCGTGGCCGGGAGCCTCGGCGGCCGGCGGATCGCCGCGCCGCCGGGTGCCGGCACCCGGCCGACCTCGGACCGGGTCCGGGAGGCGTTGTTCAGCGCGGTGCAGGCGGAGGTCGACCTCGGCGGGGCGCGCTTCGCCGACCTGTACGCCGGCTCCGGCGCGGTGGGCCTGGAGGCGCTGTCCCGGGGGGCCGCGCACGTGTTGCTGGTCGAGTCCGACGCGCGTGCCGCGCGGGTGATCCGGGAGAACATCGCGGTGCTGCGGGCGGGGCCTGCGGCGCGGCTGGTCACCGGCAAGGTCGCCACGGTGCTGGCCGGCGGGCCGGAGGGTGACCCGTACGACGTGGTCTTCGCCGACCCGCCGTACGCGCTGCCACACGAGAGCGTCACCACGATGCTCGCCGGGTTGGTCGACGGCGGCTGGCTCGCGCCGGACGCCCTGCTCGTGATCGAGCGGTCCAGTCGCGGCAACCCGGTCGAGTGGGTGGAAGGCGTCACTGGCCTGCGCAGTCGTCGGTACGGCGAGACCACCCTTTGGTACGGTCGCCGATCATGAGACGTGCGGTGTGTCCCGGCTCGTTCGACCCGGTCACCAACGGTCACCTCGACATCGTCGGTCGGGCCAGCCGGCTGTTCGACGAGGTGATCGTCGGTGTGCTCATCAACCAGTCGAAAACGGGCGTGTTCACCGTCGAGGAGCGGATCGAGATGCTCCGCGAGGTGACCGCCTCCTACGACAACGTCCGCGTGGAGTCCTTCCGTGGACTGCTGGTGGACTTCTGTCGGGCCCAGCGGGCGACGGTGTTGATCAAGGGCATCCGGGCGGTCAGCGACTTCGACTACGAGTTGCAGATGGCCCAGATGAACATCGGCCTCGCCGGGGTCGAGACGTTGTTCATGCCGACCAACCCGCTCTACTCCTTTCTCTCCTCCAGCCTGGTCAAGGACGTGGCCAAGTGGGGCGGCGACGTCAGCCCGCACGTGCCTGACCTGGTCCGCGAGGCGTTGAAGGCCCGCCTGACCCCACCTGCCTGACGCGTACGCGCCGTGCCCCGGCCGCCGTCGGCGTCCGTGCCACGGGGCCGCGAAGGGGCCGGGCGCGACGCGCCGGGGGAGGGGGTGGGGTGTCGCGGGGGTGTCGGGACGACATCATTGGATGAAGCGGGAACGTGGCCGCAGCCCGCATGATGTAGGTCGGCCCGACGAACGACAGGAGTGAGGTACCGGTGGACCCGCTCGACCGTATCGACGAAATGATCGCCATGGTGGAGCAGGCGCGCTCCGTGCCCATGTCGCGCAACAACTGCATGGTCGATCGGGGCGAGATGATCGCGGCCCTGGACGAACTGCGCGCCGAACTCCCCGCCGACCTGCGCCGCGCCGCCGCCCTGCTGGAGGAGCGGGACAAGATCATGGAGGCGGGCAAGCGGGAGGCGGACCGGATCATCAGCGAGGGTGAGGCGGAACACGCCCGCCTGGTCTCGGTGAACGAGATCACGGTCTCCGCCGAGCACGAGGGTGCCCGGATCATCGCCGAGGCGCGGGCCGAGGCGCAGCGCCTCCGCGAGGAGGTCGACGACTACGTCGACACCGCCCTGGCCAACTTCGAGCAGTTCCTCACCCGGGCGCTGGCCTCCATCGAACGCGGCCGGGACAAGATGCACGCGCTCCGCGAGATCGGCACCTTCGGCGGTGACGAGGCGGAGCGTCCACTGCCCTTCTGACCCCACGGTCGGTACCCGCCGGTGCGGGACTGCCGCCGCCGAGCCCGCCGCCGACGCGGCCCGGCGACCGGCGGTCGTCCGTCCCGGCAGGTGCCGCCGCTGGCATCCCCGCCGACGCCGGGGTAGCCCAGGCCGGCCCCGGTTCGACGGTGGGCCGCCGGTGCAGGTAACCTCGTTTGTCGGCCTCTCACCGGCCGGAGTCTGACTATGCCCAAGAACTCACCCATTTCACTCGACCCCAGGTCGCCGCTGGTCCTCGACACGAGGGAGCTACCGCGCCGGCCTGGTGCGTTGCGTACCGTCACACGGGTGGTCCCGGCACCGGCGGACCTCGGCGTGGAGTTGATCAGCGTGCCGGAGGGCGCGGACCTCGACCTCGATCTGCGGATGGAGTCGGTGTCCGAGGGCGTGCTCGTCTCGGGGACCGTCAGCGGTCAGGTCCGGGGCGAGTGCGGTCGCTGCCTGCGCGAGATCAACGACTCGGTGTCGGTGACGATCCAGGAGCTGTACGCGTACGAGAACAGCACCACGGACGTCACCACCGAGGATGACGAGGTAGGCCGGATGCAGGGAGACCTGATCGACCTGGAACCGGCGGTGCGGGACGCGGTGGTGCTCGCACTGCCGACCAACCCGCTCTGCCGCCAGGACTGCCCGGGCCTGTGCCCCGAATGTGGGGTACACCTGGACGATCTGCCGGCCGATCACAGCCACCAGCAGATCGACCCGCGTTGGGCGGGCCTGTCGCAACTGACCCGTACAGAGGAGTAAGAACCGTGGCCGTCCCCAAGCGCAAGATGTCGCGCAGCAACACCCGGTCCCGCCGGGCGAACTGGAAGGCCGCGGCGGTCGCGACCGTGGCCTGCCCGCAGTGCAAGTCCGCCAAGCTGCCGCACGCCGCCTGCTCCGTCTGCGGCACCTACAACGGCCGCCAGGTCCTCGAGGTCTGACCCGGACGCCGAGTGACGTCTCCGACCACGGGTCGGGCGACGCGCACACCCCGGCGATCGCCCGGCACTCCCGCCGACGCCGGCCGGCTCTCACCGGCCGGCGTCGCGACGGAGCCGGGCACCGCACGGATCGCCGTTGACCTCCTCGGCGGGGACGACGCTCCCGCCGTCGTGGTGGACGGCGCTCTGCGGGCGGTGCGCGCCGACCCTCACCTGCATCTGCTGCTCGTCGGCCCGACCGAGGTGGCCGGCGCGCTGATCCATGCCCTCGACCCGGCCGAACGCGCCCGGATCACCGTCCGGCCCGCACGGACCGCCGTCGACATGGCCGACGAGGTCGTCACCGCACGCACCGACTCCACCGTCCGTACGGCCGTCGCCGCCGTGCACGCCGGCCAGGCCGACGCGCTGGTCTCCGCCGGCTCCACCGGCGCGACCGTCGCCGCCGCCGCCCTCGGACTGGGTCGCTGGCCCGAGGTGCGACGCCCGGCGCTCGCCGCCGTCCTGCCCGCCGTCTCCGGACCGGTGGTGCTGCTCGACGTCGGTGGCTCGCTGGAACCCAACCCCGCCACGCTGGCCCGGCACGCCGTGCTCGGGGCCGCCTACGCCGCTGCCGCCCACGGTGTCGTCGCACCCCGGGTGGGTCTGCTCTCGGTGGGCACCGAGGCCGGCAAGGGCGACCGGGCCCGCCGGCTCACCGATCCCGTGCTCAGCACCGTGACCCTGCCCGCAGACGCCCGCTACGTCGGTCTCGTCGAGGGGTACGACGTCTGCGTCGGCACGCGTGCCGATGTGGTGGTCACCGACGGGTTCACCGGTAACGTGCTGCTCAAGGCCATCGAGGGCGCGTACGCGATGGCCGGTGGACCGCCGCCCGGCGGGGGTGCGCCCCGGGCGGCCGCCCTGCTCGGCGTGGGCGGGACGGTGGTCGTCTGTCACGGCGCCGCCCGTCCCGACGACATCTCCTCCGGCATCGCCCTCGCCGCCCACCTCTGGCGACGCGATGCCACCGACCGGGTCGCCGCGCTGCTCGCCGGCCACCGCACCGACCGCACCACCGACACCGAGGTACGCACATCATGAGCAACGACAAGCGGCGGAGGCCCTCCGTCGGCCATCTGGAAGCCGCCTTCGGCGTGACGCTGGACCCGGACCTGCTGGAGCGCGCCCTCACCCACCGCTCGTACGCGTACGAGAACGGTGGCCTGCCCACCAACGAGCGGCTGGAGTTCCTCGGCGACTCGGTGCTCGGCGTGGTGATCACCACCGCGCTCTTCCACAACCATCCGGACCTGCCCGAAGGGCAGTTGGCCAAGTTGCGGGCCAGCGTGGTGAACATGCGCGCCCTCGCCGAGGTGGCCCGTGGCCTGGGCCCGGACGGCCTCGGCCCGTACCTCCTGCTGGGCAAGGGCGAGGAGACCACCGGCGGGCGGGACAAGGCGAGCATCCTCGCGGACACCCTGGAGGCGCTGCTCGGCGCGATCTATCTCCAGTACGGGCTCGACACCGCCGGGATCGTGATCCACCGGCTGTTCGACCCGCTGATGGCCGAGTCGGCCGGCCGGGGTGCCGCGCTGGACTGGAAGACCAGCCTCCAGGAGTTGACCGCCGCGCTCGGGCTCGGGGTGCCGGAGTACCGCATCGAGGGCACCGGACCGGACCACCTCAAGACCTTCACCGCCTGGGTGGTGGTCGCCGGGAACCGGTACGGCGGTGCCGACGGACGCAGCAAGAAGGAGGCCGAGCAGCGGGCGGCCGAGTCCGCCTGGCGGATGTTGACCGCCGACGCCGACGCCGAGGCGGAGTCGGGCCCGGCCGAGGTGACCGCCGACCCGGCCGACGAGCAGGACGTGGTGACCGTCGACGGCCGGGCCGAGACCCTCGGCGAGGTCCAGGCGCACCGTGCCTGAACTGCCCGAGGTGGAGACGGTCCGGCAGGGCCTGGCCCGCTGGGTCACCGGCCGCCGGATCGACGTGGTCGAGGTTCGGCATCCTCGGGCGGTACGCCGGCACGAGCCGGGCGGCGTCCACTTCGCCGACGTCCTGGCCGGTCGGACCGTGCTCGACGTACGGCGGCGGGGAAAGTACCTGTGGCTCCCGCTGGACAGCGGTGACGCCGTGATCGGGCACCTCGGCATGTCCGGTCAACTGCTGCTGCAACCGGCGGGCACCGCCGACGAGGCGCACCTACGGGTGCGGTTCCGGTTCACCGACGACGGACCGGAGCTGCGCTTCGTCGACCAGCGGACGTTCGGCGGACTGTCGGTGAGCGAGGGCGGTGCCGGTCTGCCGGCCGAGATCGCGCACATCGCCCGGGACCCGATGGACCCGGAGTTCTCCGACGACGAGTTCGTGGCCGCGCTGCGGCGACGGCGTACCGAGGTCAAGCGCGCGTTGCTGGACCAGACACTGATCTCCGGCGTGGGCAACATCTATGCCGACGAGGCACTGTGGCGCGCGGGCCTGCACGGCGTCCGACCCACCGACGCGCTGACCGGTCCGGCCGCCCGGCGGCTGCTCGGCCACGTCCGGGACGTGCTCGCCGAGGCGATCACCGCCGGGGGGACCAGCTTCGACGCGCTCTACGTGAACGTCAACGGGGAGAGCGGCTACTTCGACCGGTCGCTGAACGCGTACGGCCGGGAGGGGCAGCCCTGTCACCGGTGCGGTGCGCCGATCCGGCGGGAGGCGTTCATGAACCGCTCGTCGTACAGCTGTCCCCGCTGCCAGCCACGTCCCCGGGGCGCGCTGCGCGGCTGACCGCCGGGCCGTCGGCGCGCGGGCAGGGCTCACGACGCCGGGCAGGGCAGCCGCCAGGCGTCCAGCGTGCGGTGCTTGCGGATGGAGGCGAAGCCGTAGCCGACGCTGGTGACGCAGAAGTCCGTGGTGTCGCCGGTGTACTCGACGTGGAACACCGGCTTGCCGGCGTCGACGAGGGGCAGCAGCTTCTCGCACCGTGCCAGCCGGACGCACTCCTCGTCGACTGCGAAGTCGAGGTCGGGCGCCAACGCGGCGACCTGCGGCAGGGCACCGAGCAGGCCGGGGGAGAGGTCGAGGGTGCGGGCCAGCGCCGCCACCTGGCGGTTGAACCGGAGCTGGTGGTCGAAGTCCAGCGGGAACCCGGAGCGCTGGGCGTACCCGTCGGCGTCGGCCAGCAGCACCGCCCCGAAGCCCTTGCCACGGCAGAGCCGGAACCGGTCGGCCAGCACCGGCCGCAGGACGTCCCACCGGCGTACGTCCAGCCAGGTGCGGTCGGTCCCGGTGGACGTGGCACCGCGTACCTCCGCCGGGTACCGGCTGGAGTCCGGATCGTCGGGGTGGACCGACCCGACGTGCACCTGGCAGACCAGACGGCTGTCGCGGGCGCGCAGCACGGCGGTCTGCGCCGCGGTGGTGGCGACCGGGTCGAGCACGAACACGTTCGCCGGGACCTCCGGGTCCAGCTCGCCGCGCAGTTGCCACTGCCACTGCCAGTGACGCGCCGAGGCCGCCGGCCAGCTCGTGGGCGCGCCGGGCGGCGGGAGCGGGGGTCGGCAGGCGACCGTGGCGACGAGCACCGTGAGCACCAGGCCGGCCGGGAGCACCCGGCGTACCCGCCGCGTCCGGCCCACCCCGATCCGCATCGCCGTCTCCGCACGTCGCGGGGCGGCGCCACACCGCCCGAGCAGGTACGCGTCGGCGTACCTCACCCGGTCAAACGAGGACAGACCCGATCAGGACTCGCAGTCCGGCCGCGACCGCCCCCGCCGCGACCGCCTCAGCGGGGTGCGGCGAAGACCTGCGTCCAGTACGGCCCGTTGCTGCTGGCCACCCCGACGCCGATCTCGGTGAAGGCGCAGTTCAGGATGTTCGCCCGGTGCCCCTCGCTGTTCATCCAGGCGTCCATCACCGCGGCCGGGGTGCGCTGGTTCCACGCCACGTTCTCGCCGTAGGTCCGCCAGGTGTAGTCGACCCGGTCGAGCCGGGTTCCGGGGTTGCTGCCGTCGCTGCCGGTGTGCGACATGTTCTGCGTGTCGGCCTGGTCCTGGCTGTGCCGCTGGGCGGCGGTCATCAGCTTGTCGTCGATGCTGAGCGCGCCACAGCCCTCCTTGGCCCGCTCGACGTTGACCAGCCGCACGACCTCCGCCGCCTGCGAGGTGGTGCCCGAGGAGGGGGTGGCACTGGGCGTACTGGCGCGGTTGGGGCTGCCCTGCCGGTCGGCGTTCTGCCGCGAGGGCGCGGTGGTGCGCGACGCCGCCGGGGTGGGGCTGCTGGTCCGGCTCGGTGACGGCGACGGTGACGCGGTGCTCGGCGAGACGCTCGGGCTCGGGCTGGGACTCGGGGAGTCGCTCGGGTCGAGCGCCAGGTCCGTCGTCTCGTCCGGCAGCGCCGGCGCGGAGGCGGGAGGGATGTCGGCGGCGGTGCGATCGGTCGGCGTGTCGTCACCGGGCAGTGCGAGTGCTGCCACGCCGATGCTCACCACGAGGGTCGCCGCCGCGGCGGCGCCGCCCAGCACCAACGGACGCCGCAACCGGCGTCGTGCGCCGCGCTCATCGGACCCGGCCGGCTCGTCCCGCTGGCCGGCGTCGTTCCGCTGGTCCGCCGGCAGGCCGTACCGTCCGTGGTCGCCGGTGCCGCCGTAGGGGCCGGCAGCCGTGCCGTATCCGCTCTCGACGGCCGGGTCGTCACGGTCCCCGGCCGTGCCGTATCCGCCTTCGACGGTCATGTCGTAGCGGCTCTGGTCGGCCGTCGCACCGTACCTGCCGTAGCGGTCCTGGTCCGGTCCGGTCGCAGAGCCCGACGCGGGCCCGGCCGGGGCGCTGTACCCCCGGACCTGGGTGTCCCAGTCGGCGCCGTGGTGGCCGGTCTCCGGCGCCGCGTGCCGGGCGGTCCGGTCGTGGTCGGCCGATGCGGGCCACCCGGGGATCCCCCGCCCGGCGGGCCCGTCCGGTGTCCCGCCACGGTCGGTCGGCTCGTAGTACCCGGTCTCCGGCTCGATGGCGTGGTGGTGCTGACCGGACCGCCAGTCGGCCTCACCCCCACGGGGCGAGTGCGGGGCCTCCGGTTGCCACTGCTCGGTCGGCTGGTCGTCGTACCACCGGTCGGTCGAACTTCCCGGTTCGTCACCGAACAGGTAGGCCGACCTCGGTGCGGGACGGTCGGTCAACCAGGCCGGGTCCTCGGTCGGGAGTTCCGGGCGACGAGGGTCGGCCTCCGGGTCACGCGGGTCGTTCCAGCCGTGCACGCCTGTCGCCTCCACGGGTCGGGTACCGGGCCGAGGTGACGCTACGTGTCGCTCATGGGGGCAGCAATCCGGCTAAGGAAGAGTTAAGAGGACCCTGTACATCCGGGTGAGGTAATCCACCGGACCGGCGCGTAGAGTCGAGGCGTCCGGACAGAGCGTGTCCGCGCCTGGGGGCAGCCGCCGGTGACCGGTCGGGCCGACGTCGAGATGATCTACGGCCTGCGGGAACTTGACGAATCAGGGGCTCCCGGCTCAATATGTATGTGTCGCCAGTCGCGCCCGGCCATGCCCAGAATTCGTGGGAGTGGTAGCCGCGTACACCAGGGCGCGCGTTGGCCGGCCTCTCCGGCAGCGCATATCAAGGAGTCAAAATGGCGAAGGCCCTCTATGGCCACGTAGGTGCGGCGCCCGACCGGCGCCTCCTCGACGAGGTCACCCGACTGCGTTCCAGGGTTCAGTCACTGGAGTTCGAGGTCACCCGACTGCGTGCCGAGAACGATCGGCTCGCGGCGGCTGCGGCGGAGGCGGACGATCTGCTCCGTCTGGCCGAGCCGGCACTGACCTGATCCACCTGGTCGCCACAACCGAATAGCTCCACCGCACAGCAGCGCGCCGACACGATGTGTGCCGGCGCGCATCTCTGCCCGGCCCCGGACGCCGGCAGGCGGGTCGCGTGGGGTGGGCCACCCGGTGCCGGGTTACTCTGCGGGTTGACCAGGGTCCGCGCAGCCGGGCGACGGTACGGCGGCCACCGGACGAGGATCGGGACGTGCATCTCAAGAGCCTGACGGTGAAGGGCTTCAAATCCTTCGCCTCCGCGACGACGCTCAAGCTGGAGCCGGGGATCACCTGTGTGGTGGGCCCCAACGGATCCGGCAAGTCCAACGTCGTCGACGCCATCGCCTGGGTGCTCGGCGAGCAGGGCGCGAAGGCGCTGCGGGGCGGCAAGATGGAGGACGTCATCTTCGCCGGCACCGCCGGTCGGGCCCCGCTCGGCCGGGCCGAGGTGACGCTGACCATCGACAACACCGACGGCGCCCTGCCGATCGAGTACACCGAGGTCTCCATCACCCGCCGGATGTTCCGCTCGGGCGAGAGCGAGTACGAGATCAACGGCGATTCCTGCCGGCTGCTCGACATCCAGGAACTGCTCTCCGACTCCGGCATCGGCCGCGAGATGCACATCATCGTCGGTCAGGGCCGCCTCGACGGCATGCTGCACGCCAAGCCGGAGGACCGGCGGGCCTTCATCGAGGAGGCCGCCGGCGTCCTCAAGCACCGCAAGCGCAAGGAAAAGGCGCTGCGCAAGCTCGACGCGATGCAGACCAATCTGAACCGGCTCACCGACCTCACCGCCGAACTACGCCGCCAGCTCAAGCCGCTCGGCCGGCAGGCCGAGGTGGCCCGGCGGGCCGCCGTGATCCAGGCCAACCTGCGGGACGCGCGGCTGCGGCTGCTCGCCGACGACCTGGCCACCCTGCGCACCACGCTGGACAAGGAGATCGCCGACGAGACGGCGCTGCGCCGACGACGCGAGCAGGTGGAGGCCGAACACGCCGAGGTGCAGTCCCGCCTCGGCGAGCTGGAAGAGGCGCTGGCCGAGGACGCGCCGCTGCTGGCCGCCGCACAGGACACCTGGTACAGGCTCTCCGCCCTCCAGGAGCGGTTCCGCTCGATCGAGCAACTCGCACTCGAACGGCTGCGGCACCTCAGCGCGACGCCCGACGACGAGCGCCCCGGTCGCGACCCGGAGCAGTTGGAGGCCGAGTCCGAGCGGATCCGCGAGCAGGAGGAGGACCTGCGGGCGGCGCTCACCGACGACCAGATCCGGCTCGCCGAGGCGGTCGAGCACCGGCAGGAACTGGAGCGGCAGCTCGCTGCGGCCGAGCGGGAGCTGGTCGCCGCGGCGAAGGCGATCGCCGACCGGCGGGAGGGGCTGGCCCGGCTCACCGGGCAGGTGAACTCCGCCCGTGCCCGGACCACCAGCGCCGGTGAGGAGATCGAACGACTCGCCACCGCGCACACCGACGCGCTGACCCGCGCCGAGCGGGCCCAGGCCGACCTGGACGCGGTCGCCGAGCAGTCCACCGAGGCGGACCGCGACAACGCCGACCTGGACACCCGGCACGCCGAGGCGGTCAGCGCCCAGGAGAAGGCACAGGCCACCGTCCGATCGCTCTCCGACGCCGAGCGGGCGGCGGAGAAGGACGCCGCCACCTGGAAGGCACGCGAGGAGGCCCTCGCCCTGGGCCTGCGTCGCAAGGACGGTGCCGGCGCGCTGCTGGCCCGTGCCGACCAGGTGCCCGGGCTGCTGGGCAGTCTCGCCGGCCTGCTCACGGTCGCTCCCGGTCACGAGGCCGCACTGGCCGCCGCGCTCGGTGGGCTCGCCGACGCGGTCGCGGTCAGCGGGGTGGACGAGGCCGTCGAGGCGATGCGCCTGCTGAAGATCTCCGACGCCGGGCGGGCCGGTCTGCTCGTCGGCAGCCCGGCCGGGCCGGGGATGTCCGGTTCGGTCGATGCGCTGCGTCCCAAACTGCCCGACCGCGCGCACTGGGCCCCCGACCTGGTGGACTGCGACGCGCAGATCCGTCCGGCGGTGCACCGGGCGCTGCGCGACGTGGTGCTGGTCGACGATCTGGCCGCTGCGGCCGAGGTGGTCACGGGCAACCCCGAGCTGCGCGCGGTCACCCGGGAGGGGGACGTCGTCGGGGCGTACGCGGCGGCCGGTGGCTCGGCCAAGGCGCCCAGCTACATCGAGGTGCAGGCAGCGGTCGAGGAGGCCCGGGCCAACCGGCTCGCCGCCGAGGGGGGCAGTGCCGACCTGCGTGAGCAACTCGTGCAGGCGCGGGCCGAGGTGGCCGCCGCCAAGGAGGTGGTGCAGCACGCCGCAGCCGCCAAGCGGGAGGCGGAGAGCCACCGCAACGCCGCCGCCCGACGCCTGGCCGAACTGGGGGCCGCCGCCCGGTCGGCCAAGGCGGAGACCGACCGGCTCGGTGAGTCCCGGTCGCGCGCCGAGGCGGCCCGCGAACGGGACCTGACCGCACTGGCCGAGTTGGAGGAGCGGCTGCGGCTGGCGGAGGCGACGCCGCTCGACGCCGAACCGTCCACCGAGGAACGCGACCAGCTCGCCGCGATGGTGCCGCAGGCCCGGCAGAACGAGATGGAGGTCCGGCTCGCGGTGCGTACCGCCGAGGAGCGGGTGGCCTCCATCGCCGGGCGGGCCGACTCGCTGCGCCGGCAGGCCGCCGCCGAGCGGGCCGCGCGGGAGCGGGCGGCGGCGCGACGGGCCGCGCGTACCCGGGGCGCGGGCATCGCCCGTGCGGTGGCCGGCGGCGCACGGGCGGCACTGACCCGGCTGACCACCAGCATCGCCCGGGCGGAGGAGCACCGCGACGCGGTGGCGCGCGAACGGGCCACCCGCGAGGCGGAACTCCAGGAGGTGCGGGCCGCCGCGAAACGGCTCGGCGGTGAACTGGACCGGCTGACCAGCCAGGTGCACCGGGACGAGGTGGCCCGCGCCGAGCAGCGGCTGCGCATCGAGCAGTTGGAGGCCAAGGCGGCCGAGGACTTCGGCCTGACCGTGGAGACCCTGGTCGCCGAGTACGGTCCGGAGCAGCCGGTGCCGCCGACCGAGGCGGAGGTGGCCGCCGCCGAACGGGACGGCCTGCCGGTGCCCGAGCCGGTGCGGTACGAGCGACCGGTGCAGGAGAAGCGGGCCGCCAAGGCGGAGCGGGAACTCACCCTCCTCGGCAAGGTCAATCCGCTCGCGTTGGAGGAGTTCGCCGCGCTGGAGGAACGGTTCAAGTTCCTCTCCGAGCAGTTGGAGGACCTCAAGGCGACCCGCCGTGACCTGCTCACCGTGGTCAAGGACGTGGACGACCGCATTCTGGAGGTCTTCGCCAGCGCCTTCGCCGACACCGCGCGGGAGTTCGAGCAGGTCTTCGAGGTGCTGTTCCCCGGCGGTGAGGGCCGGCTCATCCTCACCGAGCCGGACGACATGCTGACCACCGGCGTGGAGGTCGAGGCACGCCCGCCCGGTAAGAAGATCAAGCGGCTCTCGCTGCTCTCCGGCGGCGAGCGGTCGCTGACCGCGGTGGCGATGCTGGTGGCGATCTTCCGCGCCCGGCCCAGCCCGTTCTACATCATGGACGAGGTCGAGGCGGCGCTGGACGACGTCAACCTGGGTCGGCTCATCACGCTGATGGCCCAGTTGCGGGAGAAGAGCCAGCTCATCGTCATCACGCACCAGAAACGGACCATGGAGATCGCCGACGCGCTGTACGGCGTGACCATGCGCGGCGGGGTCACCCAGGTGATCAGTCAACGGCTCAACCGGGCCGACACCGACGACGAGCGGCACGACCGCGGCGAGGAGAACGGGTAGTGGCTCGGGAACGCGCGACGGCGCTCCTGCTGGACTTCGACGGAGTACTGCGGCGCTTCGACCCGGCGGTGGCCGCCGGGGTGGAGCGGGAGTACGGCCTCACCGAGGGGGTGCTCGGCGAGATCGCCATGCACTGGGAGCTGCTGCAACCGGTGCTGACCGGCCGGGTCAGCCACGCCGAGTGGGTGTCGAGTGTGGCCGACGCGCTGGCCGACTCGGCGGGTGGCCCGCAGCGGGCCCGGGCCGCCGTCGAGCAGTGGCAGCGGTACCGGGGCGAGGTGGTTCCGGCGGTGCTCGACTTCGTCCGCGAGGTGCGGGGTCAGGGCGTCCGCGTCGGGCTCGCCACCAACGCCACCGACCTGCTCGACGAGGACCTGGCGACGTTGGGGCTGACCGGCGAGCTGGACGTGGTGGTCAACTCCTCGGTGGTCGGGGTGCACAAGCCGGCCCGCGAGTACTTCCAGGCCGCCTGCGAGGCCCTGGAGACCGCGCCGGGCCGGGTGCTCTTCGTCGACGACGAGGACCGGGCGGTCAGCGGTGCCCGGGTGGCGGGCCTGTCGGCGCACCGCTGGAGCGGCCCGGAGGACCTGCGCTACCTGCGGGCGGCGTTGGCCGCCTGAGGGGGACCTGCGGGCACGTGACCGGTCGCCCGCTCCGCAGGTCGGCGCGCCGTCAGGATGTTAGGAGGGGACCCCTGCTCTACCGCAGGCGTTAACAGGGGGCCCTTCCTTTCACGGGGTGAGCCGCTGCCGGGCCACCTCGCGCAGGCTGCCGTCGCTGCTGGTGCCCTCGATCACCACTTCCGACCCACGGCCGGCGTTGGTCAGCGTCGACACCGCGTTGCCGAAGTACGGGCCGGCCAGCTTGCGCCACTTCACGAAGGACCGGCGCACCCCGGCCGTACGGGCCATCGCACGGGCCGCCCCGGCCGGACCGCGCGCCCAGCCCAGCCGCATCACCGGTCGCATCCCGGCGGGCACCTGGTTGTGGATCGGCGAGCAGGTCAGCTGGTGCACGGGGGTGCGTACGTCCGGGTCGGCGAAGCGGACCCGGGCCACGTACGAGTGGTGCACGTCGCCGGAGAGCACGCTGATCGACGCCGGTGGCGGGTACGCCGGTCCGGCGCCCTTGCGTTCGTCGGGACCGCCGGGTGTGCCGGTGCCGAGGCGGGCGAACAACTCGGCGAGGCCCTCGAAGGAGCGCCGGAACGCACCCCAGTGCTCCAGGTCGAGCGCGCGGCGCAGCTTCTCGGCCAGCCCGGCGACCCAGGGGCGGGACGAGTCGGCCAGCTTCTCGTTCCACGCCTCGACGTGGTGGATGCCGGGCGGCAGGAGCCACGGCAGCGAGGTGCCGACGACCAGGTGGTCGTAGCTGCCGTGGGCCTGGTCGACGAACCAGGACCACTCGGCGGCCGGCAGCATCGTCCGGCGGCCCGGCACCAGCACCCGGCTGCACCGGCTGTCCAGCATCACCAGCCGGGTGCGGCCCAGGTCGAGCGCGTAGCTCCACTGGTACTGCACGGCGCTCCAGCGCTCGGCGTCGTGCGACAGGTCGGCCTCGGTGTCGACCCGCGTGCCGAACTCGCGCAGCACCTCGGTGGCGTCTTCGGCCGCGCGGACCTTGGCGTAGACCGGGTCGGCGGCGATCTCGTCCGGGGAGAGGTTGCCCAGGTGCTGGTAGACCCAGTACGACGCCAGTCCGCTGGTGATCCGCTCGGGCCACCAGGGCTGGTCGCGCATGTCAGCCCGCCAGGAGGCCGAGGTGTTCCAGTCGTCGATGATCTCGTGGTCGTCGAAGATCATCACGCTCGGCACGGTGGAGAAGAGCCACCGGATCTCCGGGTCGCTCCACGACTCCAGATAGAGCTTGGTGTACTCGTCGTAGCTGACCACCTGGTCGCTGGGAGCGTCCTTGGGGCGCCGCCGCCGACGCCGCAGCAGCCGCTTGATGGTGGGCGAGGTCTCGTCGGCGTACACCTGGTCGCCGAGGAGCACCACCAGGTCGGGCAGGGCCGCCGGATCGGGGTCGTCCAACACCCGCCGGGTGTACGCGTCGAGCGCGTCCGGCGGGAGCCTGCGGGTGGTGGCGTGCTGGGTGGTCTCCCGGCACGACCCGAAGAGCAGCCGTACGGGCTGGTCCCGGTCGTCCTGGGCGCGGGTGCGGATCACGCTGGGCGGGAAGCGGCTCTCCGGCGGGGGCCAGGCCACCTCGTCGTCGATCAGCACCTCGTAGGTGGTGGCGCTGTCCGGCGTGAGCCCCTCCACGACCACCAGCGCGTAGTGGTGCTCGTACGCGGAGAAGGTGGCGGCCGTGCCGGAGGCGCCGCCCGCCGTGCGGACGGTGACCGTCGCGGGGGCCGTGGTCTCGACCCACACGGTGGCCCGGGTGCCGACGACCCGCCGGAGAAGCGGACCGATGAGCAGTCGGGCGGTGGGCATGGCGAACCTCCGAGGTGAGGGGGGACCTCTTCTTACTACCCCGCCGGCGGCCGTGGCATTGCTGGCTGGGCGAGCCTACCGCTCCTGCGGTGGATGACCGGGGGAGCGGTGGATGAGACGCCGTCGCGAGCATCTGACAGGATTTCGGCATGATGGATTACCTCCTCGTCGCACTCGCCCTGCTCGGCGTGCTGATCCTCGCCGGCGTGGGGCTGGTCGTGCCGCGGCTGCGCCGACGGCCGGAGCCGCCGCTGCCGCGTACGGAGGTCGACACCCGGGCCGAGGAGGACCTGGCCGGACCGCCGGTCGAGGCCCCGGAGTCCGATCTGTCCACCGGCGTCCTGGTGGAGCCCCCGGTCATCGAGGCGCCGGCCCCGACCGTCGAGGTGCCCGAGCCGACCGCCGGCCGGCTGGTCCGGCTGCGCTCCCGGCTGTCACGGTCGCAGAACGCCTTCGGCAAGGGCCTGCTCGGCCTGCTCAGCCGCGACCGGCTGGACGAGGACGTCTGGGAGGAGATCGAGGACAGCCTGATCACCGCCGACGTGGGTGTCGACGCCACCCGGGAGATCGTGGACCGGCTGCGGGAGCGCACCCGGGTGCTGGGCACCCGGTCGGTCGCCGAGCTGCGGACCCTGCTCGCCACCGAGCTGGTCAACGCGCTCGACCCGGCCCTGGACCGGGCCCTGCACACCACACCCAAGGAGGGTGTGCCTGCGGTCCTGCTCGTGGTCGGCGTCAACGGCGCGGGCAAGACCACCACCTGCGGCAAGATCGCCCGGGTGCTCATCGCCGACGGACGTACCGTGCTGCTCGGCGCGGCCGACACGTTCCGGGCCGCCGCCGCCGACCAGTTGGAGACCTGGGCCGGCCGGGTCGGCGCGGAGACCGTCCGCGGCCCGGAGGGGGCCGACCCGGCCAGCGTCGCCTTCGACGCCGTCCGGCGCGGCATCGACACCGGCGTGGACACCGTGCTCGTGGACACCGCCGGCCGCCTCCAGAACAAGATCGGCCTGATGGACGAGCTGGGCAAGGTCAAGCGGGTGGTGGAGAAGCACGGCCCGATCGACGAGACACTGCTGGTGCTCGACGCCACCACCGGCCAGAACGGCCTGGAGCAGGCCCGCGTCTTCACCGAGGTGGTCAACGTCACCGGCGTCGTGCTGACCAAGCTCGACGGCACGGCCAAGGGCGGCATCGTGATCGCGGTACAGCGCAAGCTCGGCATCCCGGTCAAGCTGGTCGGGCTCGGCGAGGGACCGGACGACCTGGCGCCGTTCGACCCCGCGCAGTTCGTCGACGCGTTGCTGGGTGCCGATTCCTCCGGTCCGACCGCGTAACCTCGGGTGACCAGAGACGATCGCGCGTACGCGGGCTGGCGCGACCCGAGCCACCCGTCGCAGCGCCTCGGGAGACCGTACGTGACTTCGCAGGAGATCCCGCTGCACGGCGGGAACGTGAGCACCGTGGTACGGGTGGGCGACACGGTCCGGCGCAACGCCGGACCGTGGACACCGGCTGTGCACGCCCTGCTGCGTCACCTGGAGTACGTCGGGTTCACCGGCGCGCCCCGCGCCCTCGGCATGGACGAGCGCAACCGTGAGGTGCTGTCGTACCTGGAGGGGGAGTGCGGGGAGTATCCGTTGGCCCCGCACTGGGTCACCGACGAGGCACTGGTCACCGTCGCCACCATGCTGCGGATGTTCCACGACGCGCAGTACGGTTTCGCCCCGCCTCCGCAGGCGGTGTGGCGCTCGTTCGGCCCGCCCCCGCCGGACACCGAGGTCATCTGCCACCACGACGCCGCGCCGCACAACGTGATCTGGCGGCCGGACGGCACCCTCGGGCTGATCGACTTCGACCTCGCCTCGCCCGGCGCGCGGATCTACGACGTGGCGTACGCGGCCTGGACCTGGGTGCCGATCTTCTCCGACCGGGACTCGATCACGCTCGGCTGGAAGCACCCGGACCGCCCGCGCCGGCTGCGGTTGTTCGCCGACGCGTACGGGTTGATCCCGCGTGACCGGCACCGGCTGATCCGGACCATCCGCAAGCGGATCGTGGACCACGTGGAGGGCATCCGCCGGATGGCCGCCGCCGGGGAACCGGCCTTCGTGCGGATCGTGCACAAGGGGCACCTGCGCCGGCCGATGCGGGACCTGCGCCTGCTCGACTACGAACGGCACGCCCTCGAGTACGCCCTGCGCTGATCCATCGGAGGATCGGGGTACGCCGGACGGCCGATCCACCCCCCGCCGTGTCACCGAGGCGTCCGGCGTTCTTCACACGTACGAAACAAGCCGTCACGGTTCGGAAACCACTCGGGGACCCTGGGCGAAACAGCCGACAATCAGGCTTCCGCGCAACCGGCGTACGGGCGATGCTGCGCGATGCCGGGAGGGAGGGAATACAACCCGAGAGGAGGCAGCGTGCCGGAGCTAGATTCTGGTGCCACCGCCTGGATTTTGACTTCTGCCGCGCTGGTGTTGCTCATGACGCCCGGCTTGGCGCTGTTCTACGGCGGCATGACGCGATCCAAGTCCGTGCTCAACATGATGATGATGAGCTTCGGAGCGATCGGCCTGGTCAGCCTGTTGTGGGTGTTCTACGGATACAGCATCGCATTCGGCGATGACATTGGCGGGATCACCGGAGATCTCTCCTACGTCGGCCTTCGCGGAATGCTGGAGAGCGGCACCGAGGGCGGCATTCCCGACCTCCTGTTCGCCGGTTTCCAGTTGATGTTCGCGGTGATCACCGTCGCGCTGATCAGCGGCGCGATCGCCGACCGGGCCAAGTTCGGCCCGTGGCTGCTCTTCGCCGGCCTCTGGGCGACCCTGGTCTACTTCCCGGTCGCGCACTGGGTGTGGGGCGGCGGCTGGATCGGCGAGCTGGGCGTACTCGACTTCGCCGGTGGCACCGCGGTGCACATCAACGCCGGTGCGGCGGCCCTGGCCCTGGCACTCGTGCTCGGCAGGCGGGTCGGCTGGCCCAAGGACAAGTTCAAGCCGCACAACCTGCCGATGGTGCTGCTCGGTGCGGCGCTGCTCTGGTTCGGCTGGTTCGGCTTCAACGCCGGCTCGGCGGGTGCGGCCGACGGCGCCGCCGCCGTCTCGCTGATCAACACGCAGGTCGCCACCGCTGCCGCGGTGCTCGGCTGGATCGTGGTGGAGTGGCTCCGCGACGGCAAGCCGACCACGCTCGGCGCGGCTTCCGGTGCGATCGCCGGCCTGGTCGGCATCACCCCCGCCTGCGCGTTCCTGGAGCCGCTGGGCGCGATCGCCCTCGGCCTCATCGCCGGTGCGGTCTGCGCGCTCGCCGTGGGTCTGAAGTACAAGCTCAAGTACGACGACTCGCTCGACGTGGTGGCCGTGCACATGGTCGGCGGCATCATCGGCTCGCTGCTCATCGGCTTCCTGGCCATCGAGGTGCTGGCCGGCGAGGGCAACGACGGTCTGCTCTACGGCGGCGGCATCAAGCTGCTCGGCCTGCAGACGATCGGTGTGGTCGCGGTGCTGGCGTACTCGTTCGTGGTCGCGTACATCATCGGCTTCGCGATCGAGAAGACCATCGGCTTCCGGCTCAGCGCGGAGGCCGAGGTCGAGGGCATCGACAACGCCGAGCACGCGGAGAGCGCGTACGAGTTCAGCTCCACCAGTGGCGGTGGCGGCGGGGCATTCGCCGCTGCGGGTATCGCTCCGTCGGCCAAGCCGAAGAGTGAGCCCACCGAAGCGGTAAGCGAAAAGGTCGCCGGCTAACGTTCTCGCAATGGAGGGGTTGGACATGAAGCTGGTGACCGCGGTCATCAAGCCGCACCAGTTGGACGCCGTCAAGGAAGCCCTGCACACGCTGGGCGTGGCCGGGCTGACCGTGAGCGAGGTCCAGGGCTACGGACGGCAGAAGGGCCACACCGAGGTCTACCGGGGTGCCGAGTACACGGTCGAGTTCCTGCCCAAGATCCGGGTCGAGGTGCTCACCGACGAGATCGACGTCGACAAGATCGTCGACGCGGTGGTCGGTGCCGCCCGGACGGGCAAGATCGGTGACGGCAAGGTCTGGGTGACCGGAGTCGAGGAGGTCGTCCGGGTCCGCACCGGTGAGCGCGGCCTCGACGCCCTGTAGGACACCGTTGATGACCTCGTCGACCGGGAGGACAGCCGTGGAGACCGACGGCGGAACGACACTCCCGGTCGACGAGGTCGTCGGCGTACCGGCCGGGATCGGCGCCGCCGCGCGCCGGGCCCGGGCCGACGCGTACGACGCCTGGCTGTCCCGGCTGCTGCCGGACCGACCGGGTGTCGCGCTGCTCGCGGTCGGGGGACTGGGCCGGCGGCAGTGCGCCCCGCACGGCGACCTCGACCTGGTGCTGGTGCACGCTGGGGTGCCCGGCGTCGACGAACTGGCCGCCTCGCTCTGGTACCCGATCTGGGACGCCGGGCTGCGGCTGGACCACTCGGTTCGCACCGTGGCCGAGGCGCTGTCGGTCGCCCAGGACGACGTGAAGGTGGCCCTCGGCCTGCTCGACGCCCGCCTCGTCGCCGGTGACCCGGAACTCGCCGACACGCTGGTCAGCAGCGCCGTCGACCACTGGCGGCGTACCGCCGTACGCCAACTGGCGCCGTTGCGGGAGAGCGCGGCGACCCGCTGGCAGGCCCACGGCGAGCTGGCGTTCCTGCTCGAAGGCGACCTCAAGGAGGCGGCCGGCGGCCTGCGTGACGTCGGCATCCTCAAGGCCATCGCGCTCGCCGGGATCACCGACGCCCTGCGGCCCGCCGTACACGCCGCCCACCTGCGCCTGCTGGACACCCGCGACGCGCTGCACCAGCAGCTCGGCCGGCGGGTCGACCGGCTGCTCGCCCAGGAACGGGCCGGCGTGGCCGCACTGCTGGGGCTCCGGCAGGCCCCGGTCGAGAGCGAGACACACCCGACTCCTGCCGACGCCACCGACGCCGCTCCGGTCTCGGACCGACGCGCGCAGGCCGAGGAGGGCGACGGTGACGCCCTGCTGCGCCGGGTGGCCGGCGACGCGCGCACCGTCAGCCACGCTCTCGACGACGCGTTCCGCGCCGCCGACCGGCTGCGTTCCGGCCGCCGCCGGGGTGCCGACGGCCGCCCGGCACGCCGGCCGGTCGCCCGGGACGTGGTCGAGCACGACGGGGAACTGGTGCTGGCCCGCACCGCCATCGGCGCCCGCCCCGACGCCAGCCTCTCACTGCGGGTGGCCGCCGCCGCAGCGGTCACCGGGCTGCCGATCGCGCGGGCCACCTGCGAGTGGCTGGCCGCGTACTGCCCGCCGTTGCCGACGCCCTGGCCGGCCGAGGCACGGGCGGCGCTGACCACGCTGCTGGGTGCGGGCGCGGGCCTGCTCCCGGCCTGGGAGACCTGCGACCGGTACGGGCTGATCGACGGCTGGCTGCCGGAGTGGACCCGGCTGCGCAGCCTGCCCCAGCACAACCCGGTGCACCGGTTCACCCTGGATCGGCATCTGGTGCAGACCGCGCACGAGGCCAGCCGGCACACCCGCGACGTGGACCGACCGGACCTGCTGCTGCTCGGCGCGTTCCTGCACGACATCGGCAAGGGCCTGCCAGGCGAAGGTGCCGCCGGGCGGACCGGCAGGCACGAGCCCGCCGGCACCCCCGCAGATCATTCGACCGTGGGCGCGCCGATCGCCGAGGCGATGGCCACCCGGATCGGACTGCCCGAGGCCGAGGCGGCGCTGATCGCCACGCTGGTCCGGTTGCACCTGGTGCTGCCCGAGGTGGCCACCCGGCGGGACCTCGCCGACCCGGTCACCATCTCCCGGGTGGCCGAGGCGGTCGGCGACGTGGCCACCCTCGACCTGCTGTACGCGCTGGTCCGCGCGGACGCCGCCGCCACCGGACCGGGCGCGTGGTCGGACTGGAAGGGGCGACTGGTCGCCGAGTTGGTGGCCCGGGTCCGGACGACGCTCCACACCGGCACCGTGCCGCAGCCACCGGCACCCGATCCGGCGCTGGTGGCGGGGCCGCTGCCGGTCGTACACCTGACCGGGGACCGGGTGGCGGTGGCCGCGGCGGACCGGCGGGGACTGCTCGCGACGGTGGCCGGGTGCCTGGCGCTGCACCGGCTGGAGGTGCTCGCCGCCGACGCGTCGACGGTGGACGGCAGGGCGCTGGTGGAGTGCCGGGTGCAGCCACGGTACGGGTTGGCGCCGGATCCGGTCGCGCTCACCGCAGACCTGCGCCGGGCGGTCGGTGGTGACGTGTCGGTGACGCAGCGCCTGCGCGGCCGGGCCGGACGGGGCACCGGGGCCGAGCCCCGGGTGGTCTGGCACCGCGACGCGGCCACCGACGCGGTGCTGCTGGAGTTGCGCGCCGCCGACGCGGCGGGCCTGCTCTATCGGGTGACCACCGCGTTGGACGCGGCCGGCGCGCAGGTGCGGGCCGCCCGGATCGCCACCCTCGGTGGGGACGTGGTGGACGTGTTCTATCTGGTCGGCTCGTGGCCCTCGGACGCCGAGCGCGACCGCCTCGAAGCCGCCGTGCTCGCCGCGGTGTAAGGAAGGGCCCCCTACTAACGCCTCGTGTATAGGAGGGGTCCCCTCCTTACATCAAGGCGGCGTGGAGCGGGGGTTCCGGTGGCCGGATACGCTAACGGTGGTCGGAGCGCTCGTTCGGCCCCACTCGTGCTCGCCGGAACACTGACAAACGGGATGTTCGTGTGTTTGACACCTTGAGTGACCGCCTCTCCGGGATCTTCACCAAGCTCCGGGGCAAGGGACGCCTCACCGACGCCGACATCGACGCCACCGCACGCGAGATCCGTCTCGCGATGCTGGAGGCCGACGTCGCCCTGCCGGTGGTCAAGGGCTTCATCGCGAACATCAAGGAGCGGGCCCGGGGGGCGGAGGTCTCCCAGGCGCTCAACCCGGCGCAGCAGATCATCAAGATCGTCAACGAGGAACTGGTCGCGGTCCTCGGTGGTGAGGGGCGTCGGCTCCAGTTCGCCAAGCAGCCGCCGACGGTGATCATGCTCGCCGGCCTCCAGGGCTCCGGTAAGACCACCCTCGCCGGCAAGCTGGCCCGCTGGCTGCGGACCCAGGGGCACCAGCCGCTGCTGGTCGCCGCCGACCTCCAGCGCCCCAACGCCGTCGGGCAGCTCCAGGTGCTCGGTGGCCGGGCCGGTGTCGAGGTGTACGCCCCGGAGCCCGGCAACGGCGTCGGTGACCCGGTGCAGGTGGCGAAGGCCTCCATCGAGCACGCCCGGCGGTCGGCGCGGGACGTGGTGATCGTCGACACCGCCGGTCGGCTCGGTATCGACGCGGAGATGATGCAGCAGGCCGCGAACATCCGGGACGCGGTCGAGCCGGACGAGGTCATCTTCGTCATCGACGCGATGGTCGGTCAGGACGCGGTGCGGACCGCCGAGGCGTTCCGCGACGGCGTCGGCATCACCGGCGTGGTGCTGTCCAAGCTCGACGGCGACGCGCGCGGCGGTGCCGCGCTGTCGGTCCGCGAGGTGACCGGGCAGCCGATCCTCTTCGCCTCCACCGGCGAGAAGCTGGAGGACTTCGACGTCTTCCACCCCGACCGGATGGCCAGCCGGATCCTCGGCATGGGCGACGTCCTCACTCTGATCGAGCAGGCCGAGGCGGCCTTCGACACCGATCAGAAGGAGAAGATGACCGCCAAGCTGATGGGCGGTGAGCAGTTCACCCTGGAGGACTTCCTCGACCAGCTCATCGCGGTACGCCGGATGGGGCCGATCGCCAACGTGCTGGCCATGATGCCGGGCATGGGGCAGGTCAAGGACCAGCTCGCCGAGCTGGACGACAAGCACTTCGACCGGATCACCGCGATCATCCGCTCGATGACCCCGGCCGAGCGCACCAACCCGAAGATCATCAACGGCTCCCGGCGGGCCCGGATCGCCAACGGTTCCGGCGTCACCGTGATGGACGTCAACCAGCTGCTCAACCGCTTCACCGACGCGCAGAAGATGATGAAGCAGATGGGCGGCATGATGGGCCTGCCCGGCGGCGGCCGACGCAAGGCGACCAAGAGCCCGAAGAACAAGCGCAAGGGCACCAAGGGCGGCAACCGGCCGCGCACCGGCGCCGGGATGCCGGGTGGCTTCCCGGGCGGCATGCCGCAGCTCCCGCCGGGGATGAACCCGGACGACCTGGCCGGCGGCCAGGGCCTGCCGCCGGGCTTCAAGCTGCCGAAGATCGACTTCAACAAGCTGGGTAAGCGGGACAAGCCGTAGGTTCTGCGGCACGGTCCTCGGTGGATCCCCGACCTGCCGTGGACCGGCCGGGGACGCCGGACCTGGACCTGGACCCGGATCCGGACCTGGTCGCGTCCGGTGGTTGGCCCGGCCGGGGCGAGGCACCCGGCCACCGGTCGAAGTAGAACGGCAGCCACCGCTGGCAGTGCCGCGCGAACGGCGTGGCAGCGGGGCAGACGCGCCGGCTGAAGCCGGAGAGCCGCACCGTGTCCGGCGGGTCGGCCCGGTGGAACAGGCCGACGGTGATGCTGAAGACGCCGCGCCGGATCGCCGCCTCGACCCCGGCGGCCAGCACCCCGGAGTCCAGCGCGTGCTCGTCCGCCTGCCGCCCGACGAGCTCACCCGCCACGGCGGGCAGGACGTTGTGGCACAGCACGGTGACGAGCTTCGGGTTGGGCGACAGGTCGATCACCGGCGACCGGTAGCCGGTCCGGTTGACGTACGCCTCGGTGAAGGGCAGCAGGACACGCGTCGTACCCCAGTCCGCGGCGAGTCGGGCTGCCGTCGCCGACGACTCGGCGACGAGACGCAGATGCGTGGCGAGCAGCGCGTACTGGAGGCGGGGGAGGCGGGCCAGCCGCTGTGCCAGGCGCAGTTCCCCGTCCGAGAAGCAGAGCCGCCCGAGCATGTAGAGACGCGCCAGTTCCCGTGCCTCGGCGTCGGTGAGGCGGGCGTCGGCCGACTCGGCAGGTGGCGGAGCGTCGGGTACGGACTGCGGCGGACGGCGCCCGAGGCGGCCGGAGACGAGGGCCTCGTGGAACGCCGCCAGGACGGTGCCGACCTCGGGGCGTACGCCCCCGGGGCCGGCCGGGCACTGCGCGACGAGATCCCGCCAGTGTGTCGAGAGCAGGTCCAGCACCTGCCGGCACGACTCGGCCGGCGACGTTCCCGAGCCGGTCAGCCGGTCGATGCTCCGGAACAGGTGGCCGGCGGGGGAATCGGCCGCGATCGTGTCGCGGGCCCGCGCTGTCGCGGCCGAGGTGCTGCGCTCGGCGGACACGGTGAAGTAGGCGTCCAGCTCGTCATGGTCCGCCGCCCCGAAGTGCACCGCCGTCGGCTTGGCCCGGGTGACCCGCTGCCAGTAGTGCTCCCGCAGCGCCGCCGGGTCGTCGAGGAACGGATCGAGAGGATCCGGACCCGGGTCGCCTCGGGCCAGTGCGCCGCGGACGAGCGACCGGACGAAGCGGTCGTTCTCGGCGACCAGGTGACCCGGTGCGCTGCGAAGCCACACCTCGGAGGCCAGTTTGGCGGTCTGCATCTCCTCGTTGACGTGCCGCAGGTAGCCGTCGAGCCGCCGCCGGTCAGCCCGCATCGACGTGCCGATCCGCCCGTCCGGCCGCGTCGGCGTCCCGATCCGCTGGTCCGGCCGCGTCGACGTGTTGGTCCGGCGGTCCGGCGGAATCCGCGAACTCCGGCGCCACCAGACCCGCGTACAGCGTGAACAGCCGTGCCGTGGCCTGACGCGCGTCGTCGTCGAGCACGAGCAGGTCACCGGCGAGTGCGGCGGCGAGCGCGCCGAAGGCACCGGCGGTGACCAGCGAGTCCGGATCGTCGACCCGACGCGCGGTGCGTTCGAGGTCCAGGACGAAGCGGTGCAGCGAGTCGGCCACCCGGCGCCCGTCGGTCGGTCCCCAGGCCGGGTGCACCCGGCCGGACCGCGCGGCACGCGGCATGGCCGCTTCGAGGACGCCGAGACAGCGGCACAGCTCCGCCACCGTGTCGTCGGTCGATCCCGGCAGGGGTGCGGGTGCGCCCTGCCGGAGCCAGTCGGTCCGCAACCGCGTCAGGCAGTCGAGGATCTGCTCCGGTGCCATCTCCCGGATGACGATCCGGGCGCGTTTGCGGACCTCCTCGCGCATGTCCGCGTACAACGGCATGTTGAGCGGGCCCTGGAGGTCGTACCGCATCCGCCGGACCAGGCGCTCGCCGGCGGGCCCGTCGTCCTCGCCGGCCAGGTCGGCCTCGCGCAGCCGGTTCAGCGTGACGCCCGCGCTCTGGCGGTCGTACCAGGTACGCAGTGCCGCACCCGTCAGGAGCCGGCGGTCGGTGTCGACCACGAGGTCGGGGCGGGCGAGTGACAGTCGCAGCGCGTCGACGATGCGGGCGACCTCGCCCCCGAGGGCGTCCAGGAAGCTCGGCCCGGCGGCTCCCCCCAGCAGGAACCGATCGAGGTCCGAGCCGGCCAGGTCCGGCACGCCGAGCCGGCCGGTTCCGTCGTCGACCCGGTGGAAGGACGCCATGATCGCGCTGCGCGGCGCACCGGTGGAGGTCCGGTAGCGGTGATGGACCACCCGACTCGCCGCGAAGATCGTGTGACAGGGGGCGGCCAGGTTCTCCAGGTGCACGACGCGTGGCTGCCGGTCGTCGAAGAAGCGGGCCTGGGCGGCCAGCGCCTCGTCGACCCGGGCCCGGGACGGGAAGATGCAACTGTCCTCGTCGCTCGACACGTCGCCGTCCGCGTCGACGGCGCACTGCCGGAACAGCCGGTTCGTCCGGGGCAGGTAGGTGAGTCCCTGCCCGGCGGGGCCACGCTCGGTGCCCAGCGTCCAGGTCACGATCACCTTGAACTCGTCCATGAACGGGTTGTTGTCGATGTGCAGGGTGTTGTCCCGGGCGACCACGTCGAGCGGCAGGGTGTCCTTGGCCCGCAGGTCCACGATCCCCACCGGCCCACCGAGGGCATGGGCGACGAGCGCGACCAGGAGCGGGTGGGCGAACGTCTCCCGGAAGTGCGGATCGTCGAGCAGTCGGCGGGAGTGGCTCGCGTTCAGGTAGTTGTGCAGGGTGCCCCGGCTGCCCCTGGTGCCCATCTCCGCGTCGTACGCCGCGCGGGCCGCCGCGAAGCGGGGCGTGGAGAGCAGCCCGGCGAAGCTGAGCGCGCCCTCACCGGCGAGGTCGCGCCCGAGGGCGACGAACGCCGAGGCGAGGCGTGCGCCGTCCTCCTCGCCCCGACACGCCTGCCCGACGAGCGCCTCGACGTCACGCCGGAAGGCCTCGGCGGCCTCCGGTCGGCGCAGCTGGCGGTACGCCTGCGGACGCGCCAGCTCGTCGACGGAGACGAGGGGCGCGTGCCGGGTGTTCACGGCGCGACCGTCCCGACCGTGAGCGTCGACCGGGTCAGGTCGGGATGGCGTTCCAGGCGTGCCAGGGCCCGTCGGACCTCGTCGCCGGCGCTCTCGTCACCCAGGTCGGCGTAGGCGCTCTCCAACTGCGCCAGGATCGTCCGCACCGACCGGACGTTGCCGAGTGAGTCCTCCACCCGCCACGCCCGTTCCAGCCAGGTGCACGCCTGTGCCAGGTCACCGGTGCGCAGACCCACGTCCCCGAGCAGGCGCAGGGCCAGGGCCCGACCGTAGGCGTTCTGGGCGTCCTCGCAGATCGACAGGCTGCGTACCCCGAGGTCGCGCGCCCAGTAGTGGTGACCCAGCTCGGTGAGGGCGCGGGCGGCGTCGTACAGGCCACGCGCCTCGCGTACCGGCTTGGCCGTCCGGCGCGACTCGCGGGCCGCCCGCAGGCCCCACCGCAGCGCCTCGGCGTACTCGCCGGAGCGCAGCGTGAGCTCGGCCATGGCGTGCTGGGCGGAGGCCACCCCGCTGTCGTCACGCTGCGCGGCGTCCAGTGCCATCGAGGCGCGCAGCTCCGCCTTCGCGGCCTCCAACCGTCCGACGTCGGCGAGGGCCCGGCCGAGCGCCCGGCGGGACAACGCCTCCATCGCCGGGTCCCCGGCGACCGACGCGGCGACCGCCGCCTCCTGGAGGGCGAGCGTCCGGGTCACGTCCTGCCGCCAGTACAGGAACGTGTTCACCGCCCGGGCGAACCGGGTGACGAACGCGAAGTCCCCCTCGGCCGTCGCCTCCTCGACGAGGAAGGTCAACGACGGTGTCAGCGCCTCGAACCAGGCGAGGGCCTCGGTCACGTCGAAGCGGGCGGCGTCGGCGAGGTCGGCCGTCTCCCGGTCCAGCGGCGACGGATGCCGGTTGGGGTCGATGGCCCGGTCGGCGGCGTGGCTGAGCGCCAGGTGGACGACGCGGATCCGGCGGGCGTACGCCTGCTGCTCCTCGTCGCTCATCACCCGGGCGCGCGTCTCGGTCAGGTACGCCTTGATGATGTCGTGCATGCGGTACCGCCCCACCCCGATCTCGTCGACCAGGGAGGCCAGGCAGAGGGACTGGAGCAGACGGTCGCAGTCGCGCCGGGGCAGGTCCAGGATCAGCGAGAGCATCGAGAGCGAGCAGTCGGTGCTCGGCAGCATCGAGGCGACGTAGAGCACGCGCCTGGCCGGTGCGTCCAGGTCCTCGACCGACCAGGAGATCACCTTTCCCACCTCGATGCCCAGCCCGGCCCCGTCGAGGAAGCGCAGCGGGTTGCGGTCCGACTCGATGCCCAGCATCGCGTCGCGTACCGTCCAGCTGCTGTGGATGGCGAGCTTGGCCGAGACGATGGCGAGCGCCAACGGGTGTCCCTCCAGGAGTTCGACGATGCGTCGGGCGCTGCTGTCGCCCCGTTCGACCCGGACGAACCCGACCCGTTCGGCGAGGAGTTCGACGCCCTCGTCCGTGGTCAGCAGCGGGAGCTTGAGCACCTTGGCCTCGTGCCGGACGCTCATCTCCGGGACGGCGCGGCGGCTGGTGACCACCAGCCCCGACCCGTACCCGGGCACGAGGTCACGCACCTGGTCGTAGGAGCCCACGTTGTCGACGATGACGAGGCACCGCCGACCGGCGGTGGCGGACCGGAACACGTTGCCCCACTCGTCCTCGTTGTCCGGCAGGTCGCTTCGGGTGATCCCGAGCGTGGCCAGGAACGTGCGCACCGCGTCCCGGGACTCGACCGGTGGCGTGCCGGAGTACGCCCGCATGTCGACGAAGAACTGACCGTCGGGGTAGTTGTCGATGCGCGAACTCGCCCAGGCCAGGGCCAGGGTCGTCTTTCCCGAGCCGGCCAGTCCCCAGAGCATGCAGGACCGTGATCCGGGTTCGCTCATGGCCTCGTCCATTGCCTGGAGGAGATGATGGCGGCCGACGATTCTTCCGATTCCACCGGGAAGCATGCGTGGAATTTCCGCCGACCACATCGTCGACCGTGTTTGCTGGACGTAGATCGCCCCCGACGTACCCACCTGCAGCACCTGGTTGGCGGTGAGTTCCTTGGCGACGTTGCGTGGCGTGTTCTCGTCGGCGGGGACCATACCTTCGCCCTTTCCGGCAGACGGATTCCTGGCGGCGATCGGGAGGCTTCCGGCTCGGCCCGCTGATCACATGGTGACGTCGCCGACGTTCTGCGCCTGGACGAGCTTGCCCACTGTGCTGGAGGTGACCGAGTTGACCGCGCCGGTCGACACCGACACCTGCCGGAGCGCCTCCAGCAGCCGTGGATCCTCGGCCGCGTACGCCGAGAGCACCTCGACCAGTCGCGCGGTGTCCTCGTCGGAGGGAACCCGGTGTGCCGTCCGGTCCAGGGCCCCGACGACCTCTTCCGGCTCGTTCCGGCGGAGGAATCGCTGACGAATGGCGTCGACGATCGCTCCTCCGGACCCTTCGGCGATCTTGAGTAGTGCGGCGGAAACGATGGCCTCGATCATTTTCGCGGCTCCTATGGTCGAGGAACGGCCGTCATGCGGCGAGGCAAAGATTACCTATCGACGTGACCACAAGAAAGCCTCGCCCGTGCCGATCCCCGGTCGGGAGAAACAATTTCCCGTAATGTGATCCGATGTGTCCCGTACACGGGTCGTCGGGCAATGTCCGTCGTCCCCCGGCGGGGCGGCAGGACCGTCGCACAGGCTCTCCACCTGCCCTGACGGCCGCGGGGACCCGATGATCGGGTAGGACTGTCACATGGCTCTGCACGTGCGTGGTGTGCTCCTGCCCGACGACGAGGTGCGCGACCTGTGGCTGGTCGGCGACCGGGTCACCTTCGACCCGGTGCCCGGCGCCGAGACGGTGGTCGACGGCGGCTTCGTGCTGCCGGGGCTGGTCGACGCGCACTGCCACATCGGCATCGCCCGGGGCGGTACGCCGATCGCCTCGCTCGACCACGCCCGCGCGTTGGCCCGTACCGACCGGGACGCCGGTGTCCTCGCGATCCGGGACGCCGGTTCGCCCTTCCCGTACCCGGAGCTGGAGGACGAGCCCGACCTGCCGAGACTGGCCCGCGCCGGCCGGCACGTCGCGCCGCCCAGGCGGTACCTGCGGGACATCGGGATGGAGGTCGACGCGGCCGAGGTGACCGCCGCCGTGGCGACGCAGGCCGCCGCCGGGAACGGCTGGGTCAAGCTGGTCGGCGACTGGATCGACCGGGGCGTCGGCGACCTGGCGCCGGCCTGGGACGCGGAGACGATGGCCGCCGCGGTGGCCGCCGCGCACGCCGCCGGGGTACGCGCCGCCGTGCACACCTTCAGCGAGTCGGCCGTGGAGATCATGGTGCGGGCCGGGGTGGACTCGGTGGAGCACGGCACCGGGCTGAGCCTCGACCTGATCGACCTGATGGCCCGGCAGGGCACCGCGCTGATCCCCACCATGATCAACATCCGCACCTTCGGCGGCATCGCCGACCAGGCCCGACCCAAGTTCCCCGGGTACGCCGACCACATGATCGCCCTGCGCGACCGCTTTCCGCAGGTGGTGCGCGCCGCGTACGAGGCGGGGGTGCCGATCTACGTGGGCACCGACGCGGGCGGTGGCATCGACCACGGCCTCGCCGTCGAGGAGATGCTGCTGCTGCACGAGCAGGCCGGCATGTCCCGGACGGACGTGCTCGCCGCCGCCTCCTGGGGCGCCCGTGCCTGGTTGGGCTTCCCCGGCCTCGTCGAGGGCGGCCTCGCCGACCTCTCCGTCTATGCCGAGGACCCCCGCCGAGACCTGAACGCCCTGCGCACCCCCACCCGCCTCGTCCTCCGCGGCGCCGTCCTCCGCTGACCTCTCCGGCCACCCGGTGGGGGTCGCGGTTGATCAAGAAGTTTGGGCCAGGTTCCGCCCCGACGGCGACCCGAACTTCTTGATCAACTCGGGGTGGTGGGGTGGGAGCCGGGGAGGGGACGGGAGGGGCGCATAGGATGTGCGGTCATGGCGCGTGTGCTGACTCCCCGGGCGGAGGACTTTCCCCGCTGGTACCAGGACCTCATCGCAAAGGCGAAGCTGGCCGACAACGGGCCGGTGCGGGGGACCATGGTGATCCGACCGGCCGGCTATGCCATCTGGGAGCGGATGCAGGCCGAGATGGACGACCGGATCAAGGCGGCCGGGGCGGAGAACGCGTACTTCCCGCTGTTCATCCCGGAGAGCTACCTCAAGCGTGAGGCCGAGCACGTCGAGGGCTTCTCGCCGGAGCTGGCGGTGGTCACCCACGGTGGTGGCAAGCAGTTGGCCGAGCCGGTCGTGGTCCGGCCCACCAGCGAGACGGTCATCGGCGAGTTCATGGCCAAGTGGATCGACTCGTACCGGGACCTGCCGCTGCTGCTCAACCAGTGGGCCAACGTGGTCCGGTGGGAGTTGCGGCCCCGGGTCTTCCTGCGGACCAGCGAGTTCCTCTGGCAGGAGGGGCACACCGCGCACGCCACCCGCGCCGACGCCCGCGCGTACGCCCGCAAGATTCTGCACGAGGCGTACGAGGACCTGATGGTGAACGTGCTCGGCATCCCGGTGGTGGTCGGGCTCAAGACGGCCCGTGAGCGATTCGCCGGGGCGACCGCCACGTACACCTGCGAAGGCATGATGGGCGACGGCAAGGCGCTCCAGCTCGGCACCAGCCACGAGCTCGGGCAGAACTTCGCCAAGGCGTTCGACATCAGCTACTCCTCCGCCGAGGGCGGCCGGGAACACGCCTGGACCACCTCCTGGGGCACCTCCACCCGGATGCTCGGCGGTCTGATCATGTGCCACGGCGACGACAACGGGCTGCGGGTGCCGCCGAGGCTGGCGCCGGTCCAGGCGTACGTGATGGTGGTCAAGGACGGCGACGGCGTGGGTGCGGCGGCGGCCAAGCTCCGCGACGCCCTGCGTGACGCCGGTGTCCGGGTGACGCTCGACGACCGGACCGACACCCCGTTCGGCCGCCGGGCCGTCGACGCCGAGCTGCGTGGCTATCCGGTACGCGTCGAGGTCGGTCCCCGCGACCTGGCCGCCGGGAACGCGGTCGTGGTGCGGCGCACCGACGGGTCGAAGGCACCCACGGCGGTGGCCGACGTGGTCGGTGCCGTGCTCGCCGCTCTGGATGCCGACCAGCAGGCCCTGCACGACCAGGCGCTGGCCTTCCGCCAGTCGCGCACGGTCGACGTGGCGACGCTGGACGAGGCACTGGAGGCGGCGGGCACCGGTTGGGCCCGGGTGCCGTGGTCGGCGGTCGGTGTGGAGGGCGAGGCGAAGGCCAACGGGCAGGGCGTGACGGTCCGCTGTCTGGTCCGTGCCGACGGGTCGGTGCCGGACACCGAGGACGAGCCCGACCTGCTCGCCATCCTGGCCCGCGCGTACTGAGGCGCCGGACACCACGGTGAGGTTCGCACCGGGCCGCCTGATCGTGCACCGCAACGTCCGGCGAGGCCGGATCGGTTGGGTGCGCCCGATGCGCGTGGTCAGCGACGATGAGCGGGGCCTGCTCCTCTGGCTGGCCCGGGACACGGCGGTGGCCGGCGAGGTGACCGAGGCCGGCGTGGGCATGCGGGGCGTCCCGTTCGCCGAGTGGGTCGTCTCGACGTACCGGCTGGCGACCGGCCGGTGGATGGGACCGCCGCTGCTGAAGTTCCTGCCGACGGGTGCCGCCCACTCGGTGTGGTGGTTCCAGGACGCGCAGGGGTGCTTCGCCCACTGGTACGTCAACCTGGAGGAGCCCGGGGTCCGCTGGGACGACGGCGACCTGGCCGGCGTCGACATCGTGGACCAGGACCTCGACGTGGTGGTGCGTCCCGACCGGAGCTGGCAGTGGAAGGACGAGGACGAGTTCACCGAGCGGCTCGCCTTCCCGGATCACTACTGGGTGTCGGACGAGGCGGCGGTCCGGGCCGAGGGCAAGCGGGCCATCCGGATCGCCGAGGCGGGCGAGTTCCCGTTCGACGGCGTCTGGTGCGACTTCGTCCCGCCGCGGGAGTGGACCGTCCCGCCGGAGTTGCCGCCCGGATGGGACCGTCCGCCGGTCCGCTGACCCCGCCGGCCGGATGTGTTTCCGGTCACGTTCGGATGATGGTCGGTGACGGAGGCAGGTCCGGTGTGAGGGATCCTGGACCGATCTGGCAGAATGGCTGGCTGGTATCCGGCGCGTGTCCGGCGCCCTCTAACCCGGGCGCGTCGCCAGTCCACCCGAGCGGTCTCCGGCCCAACCCCACTGTGCCGGTCGGCGTTCACCCATGCACACCGCCCATACCGGGCCGGTGATATCGCAACAGGAGCGAAACAACCGTGGCCGTAAAGATCCGGCTCCTGCGGATGGGCAAGATCCGCAACCCGCAGTACCGCATCGTCGTCGCCGACTCGCGCACCAAGCGCGACGGCAGGGCGATCGAGTTCGTCGGGATCTACCAGCCGAAGGAAGACCCTTCGGTGATCGAGGTCAAGTCGGAGCGGGTCCAGTACTGGCTGTCCGTCGGCGCCCAGCCGAGCGAGGCGGTGCAGCGGCTGCTGGAGCTGACCGGTGACTGGCAGAAGTACAAGGGCCTGCCGGCCCCGCCGCCGCTGAAGGTCGCCGCCGAGCGGGCCGACCGTAAGGCGGCGTACGAGGCCGAGGCGAAGGCCGCCGCCGGCCTGGCCGAGACGCCGGCCAAGCCGGCGAAGAAGGCCGCCAAGGCCGCCGAGGCCGAGGCCCCGAAGGCCGACGCGCCGAAGGCCGAGGAGCCCGCCGCCGCCGAGTCCGGCGAGCAGGCCTGACATGGCGCTGCGGCCGGCGTTGGAGCACCTGGTCAAGGGCATCGTCGACCACCCCGATGACGTGCGCGTCCGGATGGTCGACTCCCGTCGGGGCAAGCGGCTCGAAGTCCGCGTGCACCCCGAGGACCTGGGCACCGTGATCGGGCGGTCCGGCCGGACCGCCAAGGCGCTGCGCCAGGTGATCGGCTCCATCGGTGGGCGCGGCGTGCGCGTCGACATCGTCGACTCGTACTGATGCTGCTCATCGTCGGCAGGATCGGCAAGCCGCACGGCATCCGCGGTGAGGTCACCGTGGAGGTGCGGACGGACGAGCCCGAGACGCGGTTCGCCCCCGGCATGGTGTTGACCACCATGGCGGGGGCGAAGGCCGCGAACGGGCGAGGCGCTGCGCCTGCCGATCCCGGGGTGCCCTTCGAGGTGCCCGACGAGCTGACCGTGGAGTCGGCCCGTTGGCACCAGGGGCGGATGCTCGTCGCCTTCGAAGGGGTGCTGGACCGCGACGTCGCGGAGGTGTTGCGCGGCACCCTGATCGCGGTGGACAGCGCCGGCGTCGCCCCGCCGGAGGACCCGGAGGAGTTCCTCGACCACCAACTGGTGGGTCTGGCCGTGGTCACCACCGACGGCGAGCACCTCGGCGAGGTGGCCCGGATCGACCACGCTCCCGCCTCCGAGCTGCTGGTGCTGCGCCGCCCCGAGGGGGGCACCGCGCTGATCCCGTTCGTCAAGGAGATCGTCCCCGAGGTCGATCTCGCCGGAGGTCGTGTGGTGGTCGACCCGCCCGGCGGCCTGCTCGACCTGTAGATCCGGGAGTACCCCTGATGCGCGTCGACATCGTGTCGATCTTCCCGGAGTACTTCGCCCCGCTGGACCTGTCCCTGGTCGGCCGGGCCCGGTCCCACGGCACGCTCCGGCTGGCCGTACACGACCTGCGGACCTGGACGCACGACGTGCACCGCACCGTCGACGACACCCCGTACGGCGGCGGTCCCGGCATGGTGATGCGGCCCGAGCCGTGGGGCGCGGCCCTGGACGCGCTGGCCCCACCGGAGGCAGCCCCGCCCCGCCTCCTGGTGCCCTCCCCGGCCGGTGTGCCGTTCACCCAGGCGCTGGCGCACGAACTGGCCGCCGAGCCGCGCCTGCTGTTCGCCTGCGGCCGGTACGAGGGCATCGACCAGCGGGTGCTCGACCACGCCGCGACCCGGATGCCGGTGACCGAGGTCAGCCTCGGCGACTACGTGCTCTTCGGCGGCGAGGTCGCGGTGCTGGTGATCCTGGAGGCGGTGACCCGCCTGCTGCCCGGCGTCCTCGGCAACGCCGGCTCGCTCGACGACGAGTCGCACGCGCACGGGTTGCTGGAGGCGCCGATGTACACCAAGCCGGCGACCTGGCGCGATCTGGAGGTGCCAGCGGTCCTCCGCTCCGGCGACCACGGCCGGATCGCCCGGTGGCGTCGGGACGAGGCGCTGACACGGACCGGTCGGCGTCGTCCGGACATGCTCGCCGCGATCGACCCGAGCAGCCTCGACAAGCGGGACGTCGCGGCGCTGGACCGGGCCGGATTTCAGGTGCCCGGGGCGGATGTGGCAAAGTAGGGGGGTTGCCGCAGTCGCCCACGCCGTGAACGGCTGCGAGGATCCCCGACCGGGGTCGGTTCCGGCCGGCCACCACCGGAGATCAGTATCACCCATCCGCGCGCCGAGTGACGGTGCGCCGTGAGCCTCACGAGGACTACACGATGAACATCCTGGACGCCCTTGACGCCCAGTCGAAGCGCACCGACCTGCCCGACTTCCGTGGCGGTGACACCGTCAAGGTGCACGCCCGAGTCGTCGAGGGCAACCGGTCCCGGGTCCAGATCTTCCAGGGCGTCGTCATCCGCCGCCAGGGCGACGGGCTGCGCGAGACGTTCACCGTCCGCAAGCTCAGCTTCGGTGTGGGTGTCGAGCGGACCTACCCGGTCAACAGCCCGGCGATCGACCGGATCGAGGTCGTGACCCGTGGTGACGTCCGCCGCGCCAAGCTCTACTACCTGCGCGAGCTGCGGGGCAAGAAGGCCAAGATCAAGGAGCTGCGCGAGAAGCAGCCCAGCTGACATCGCGCTACGCCACGCCGCCCGAACTGCGCGTATGCCGTACCGGCCAGACCGCACTACCCTGGTCGGTACGGGCGCAGCGGGCCGGTGATCCGCCGGACAGGCGGATGAACCCCACTGCCGCCCGGGAGGTCTCGATGAGACTTCCGGGCGGTAGTCGTTTCTGCGGACCGGGGAGTGGGCGTGGTACAGGCGCTTGACGACAGCGGCGCGGTCGATCCGTGGCGACGACGCACCCGGCGCAGCAAACCGCAGATGCCACTCTGGCAGGAGCTGCCGCTGCTGCTCGTCGTCGCGTTCTGCCTCGCGGTGCTGATCCGCACCTTCCTGCTCCAGGCGTTCTTCATCCCCTCCGGGTCGATGGAGGACACGCTGCTGGTCAACGACCGGGTGCTGGTCAACAAGGTCGTCTACACCATGCGCGACCCGGAACGCGGCGAGGTGGTCGTCTTCCGTGGCACCGAGCAGTGGGTGCCGCAGGTCGACCCGCAGCCGCCCACCAGCTTCGCCGACAAGCTCGGCCGCACCATCGGTGACCTGGTCGGCGACGGCCGACCCGGCGAGAAGGACTTCATCAAGCGCGTCATCGGGCTACCCGGCGACCGGGTGAGCTGCTGCGACGACCAGGGTCGGGTACTCGTCAACGGCACCCCGCTGGACGAGTCGGCGTACGTGCTGCGGGACTCGCCGCTGGACCTGCCGCCGAACCCGGAGGAGTGCCGCTCCCGGCGGTTCGAGGAGATCGTCGTACCACCGGGGCAGATATTCGTGCTGGGTGACCACCGCCTGGTCTCGCAGGACGCGCGCTGCCAGGGCCCGGTGCCGATCGACAACGTGGTGGGGCGGGCGTTCGCGGTGGTCTGGCCGTCGAACCGCTGGCACTCGCTGCCGATCCCGGAGACGTTCGCCGGTGTCGCTCCGGCCGCCGGTGCCGACGGCGCCGCGCCGCCGGTCCGACCCGCACCGGTGGGAGACGTCGTCCTGATCCTCCCCATCGCGGCCACGCTGACCGTTCTCGCGCGTTCCGGACGGTGGTCCTCGACCCGGCAACGTAGGCTCCTTCCGTGATTGACGAGCAGACCGACAAGTCGCGCCATTCGTTCTGGAAGGAACTGCCCATCCTTCTGGGGGTGGCGATCGTGGTCGCGGTACTGGTGCGTGCCTTCGTACTGCAGACCTTCTTCATCCCCTCGCCGTCGATGGAGAACACTCTCAAGATCGACGATCGGGTGCTGGTCAACAAGCTGGTGTACAACTTCCGGTCACCGCACCGGGGCGAGGTCATCGTCTTCAAGGCGCCGGTCGAGTGGAGTGGCAACCCGGCGGGGGAGGACTTCATCAAGCGCGTGATCGGCGTCGGCGGCGACCGGATCGTCTGCTGCGACGACCAGGACCGGCTGACGATCAACGGCACGCCGCTGGACGAGCCGTACATCTTCTCCTTCGACGGACGGCGCGACAAGCCGGCGGACCAGGAGTTCGACGTCCAGGTGCCGCCGGGCCGGCTCTGGGTGATGGGCGACCACCGGTCCGCCTCCGGCGACTCGCTGGAGCACTACCAGCAGTCCGGGCAGAACATCGACACGGCCACCATCCCCGAGCAGGACGTGGTGGGTCGGGCCTTCACGATCTTCTGGCCGGTCGATCGGGCCACCCTGCTGACCGTGCCCGAGCAGTTCGAGTCGATCCCGCAACCCTGACCCCGGGTGCCCGGCAACGGGTGGCGTGGGAGTTGTCGGCGGGGTCTGGCAGGCTATTGCCGTGACGGTCTATACCCCGAGGCGCGCTGCCCGCGTGCTCCTGGTCGACGCGGAGGGCAGGTTGCTGCTCTTCCGTGGCGTCGATCCGGCCCGACCGGAGCACGGACGCTGGTGGTTCACCGCCGGCGGTGGGCTCGACCCCGGGGAGACGTACGCCGAGGGTGCCGCCCGTGAGCTGGCCGAGGAGACCGGATTGCGGCTGTCCGTGGCCGAGATCGGCGAGCCGGTGCACGCTGATCTGATCGAGTTCCCCTTCGACGGGGTGTGGTATCGGCAGGAGCAGCAGTTCTTCCTCGTGCGGGTGGCGGCGCACGAGGTCGACTCCGCGGGCTTCAACGAGATCGAGCGGGGCAGCGTGGACGGCCACCGGTGGTGGTCGGCGGCGGAGTTGGCCGACACCGACGAGCGGTACTACCCGCAGGACCTGCCGCAGCTGCTGGCCCGGGTGCTCGCCCCCGGCTCGCCCCGGACCTCGGGTGCGCCATGCTGACCCCGCCCCGCACCGTGGTGCGCCGCGACGCCGGTCTCTACGCGCTGGAACGCGCCCTGCAACGACGGGGCTTCCGGCACGTCGCCGGTGCCGACGAGGCCGGTCGGGGAGCCTGCGCCGGGCCGCTGGTGGCCGCCGCCGCGATCCTGCCCGAGGGGCGACGCGGCGAGATCGACGGACTGGCCGACTCCAAGCTGCTCACCGCGGCCAGTCGGGAGCGGGTGTACGACGAGGTCGTCGCGCGTGCCCTGGCGTACGCGGTGGTGGTCGTCCCGGCCGAGGAGGTCGACGCCCGGGGGCTGCACGTGTGCAACCTGGCCGCCATGCGTCGGGCGCTGGCCTCGCTGACGGTACGCCCGGAGTACGTGCTGACCGACGGGTTCGGCGTGGACGGGCTGGGTGTGCCCGGGCTGGCCGTGTGGAAGGGCGACCGGGTGGCCGCCTGCGTGGCGGCGGCGAGCGTGCTCGCCAAGGTCACCCGGGACCGGATCATGGTGGAGCTGGACGCGGTGCATCCCGGCTACGGATTCGCCGAGCACAAGGGGTACGTCACCGCGGAGCACAGCGCGGCGTTGCGCGACCGTGGGCCGTGCCTCCAGCACCGGTTCTCGTATGTCAACGTGGCCGCCGTCTCGGGGCGGGACGGTCGGCCGCCACGCTCCCGGCGACCGATGGGTGCAAGCCCGGACGAGCCGATGGAGCGCTCAGCCGCCGTAGGGGGTACCGTCGGCGTGGCGTTGGGCGAGCAGCCTCAGCCTCCGGCGTCGGTGGGGGAAGATGTGGTCATGGAAGGCGGAGTGCGATGAGCGCGGAAGATCTCGAGAAGTACGAGACCGAGATGGAGCTCCAGCTCTACCGGGAGTACCGCGACATCGTCCGTCAGTTCTCCTACGTGGTGGAGACCGAGCGCCGGTTCTACCTGGCGAACCAGGTCGACCTGCACGTGCGTAACTCCGACGGCGAGGTCTACTTCGAGGTCGAGATGCACGACGCGTGGGTGTGGGACATGTATCGTCCGGCCCGGTTCGTGAAGAACGTCCGCGTCATGACGTTCAAGGACGTCAACGTCGAGGAGCTGGAGAAGCCGGACATCTCCCTCCCCGCCGACTCCGGCTTCGGCGGCTGATCCGTCCGTCGCCGCCCGGACGGGCATCGCCGGTGGCCCCCACCGCCGCGATCCGTCCACCGTGTCCGGTCAGCGGTCGACGTCCCCGGTCGGCCGCCCGGTGAACTCGAACATCGTCACCCCGCTCGGCAGCGGTCGGGGAGTTGGACCGGACGTCCGACTCGGTGATGTTGCCGAAGACGCCGCAGGCCAGCACCAGGTCGGCCGGGACCATCCCCGCGTACGCGTCGGTGCGTGCCGCGTCACCCCGCACCACCTCGACCCCGGACAGCCCGGCCCGCGCCACCGCCGCCCGCGCCACCTCGACGTTGCGCGGATCGAGTTCCACCAACCGGGCCGTCACGTCGGCGCCGCGCGGGTGCGCCGCCAGCACCGGGATCACGTCGCGTCCCTGACCGGCGCAGAGACTGACCGCCCGAAGGCGTCCGGGCCGTGCCTCGTCCAGCGCCGCGCCGACGCGGGTACGCACCTCCGCCAGCCGCCGGGACAGCGGTGAGGCCGGGTCGGCGTACTGGTCGTGCCAGGCGTACCAATCACGCGTCACCAGGTCGAGCCTAGGTCGTCTGTCGACGCCCGGCGCCGCCGCAGGCCGGGCCATAGCAGATCAGCTTCTCCGGCGCGGCCTGTCCACAAGAGGCTCCGCTGTCCACAGGCGACGAGTGTGGGGCGGCGGGTAGCGGTCCATCCGGTCAGGATCGCGGCATGTCCCTCCGGTCGTTGATCAGATTTGTTCCTCCCGCTTCGACGCGGCCTGTGTCTACGCGGCCTGTGTCTGCGCGGCCTGTGTCTGCGCGGCCTGTGTCTGCGCGGCCTGTGTCCGACTGGGCCGGCTCGATGGTGTCTGTTTCGGGCGGGGGCGGATCGGCTCGGGATGGCGAGGTTGTGCCATTTCTTGCCGTCCGCGCGCCATCGACCGCCACTGTGTGTCTTCTCGCCTGCCGGAGTCTCGTCGTACGGCCCGCCGGTGCGACTCGTCCGCGCTCGGCGGCCCCCAGCGGTGGCAGGCGGACGGTCCCGGCCGTTCTGCTCGCCGGGTGCGTCGCGCTGCTGTCGCTCCTGGCGTCGCCGGCGGTCGCGGCCAGGCCGCGCGGCTCTGCGGTGCGGGCGGCGCAGGTGGCTGCCCTGCCTCCCGTCGCGCCGCTTCCGGCTGAGCTGCTCTCGGCTGCGCTGCTTCCGGCTGCGCCGCTCACGGTCGCACCGGTGCCGGCTGCTCCGGAACGGCCGGCGGAGGCCGCACGGTTCAGGTGGCCGGTCGACGGTCGGCCGCATCCGGTGCGTCGCTTCGATCCGCCGCCCCGACCGTGGCTGCCCGGCCATCGCGGGGTCGACCTGCTCGCCCCGGCCGGTGCGACGATCCGGGCCGCCGGCACCGGCACGGTCCTGTTCGCCGGCATGGTCGCCGGCCGTCCGGTCATCTCGGTGGTGCACCCGGACGGCCTGCGCACCACCTACGAGCCGGTCTCGCCGGACGTCACGGTCGGCACGTCGGTGGCGGCGGGAACCGCGCTGGGCACCCTGCTGCCGGGGCACGCCGGCTGCCCGGAGGCGGCGTGCCTGCACTGGGGCCTGCGTCGGGGGGACGACTATCTCGATCCGCTGGCCCTGCTCGGTCTCGGGCGATCCCGCCTGCTGCCGCTCGATCCGGAACCACCCGCCGCGACCTCGCGGCCCGATGCGGTCAGCGTTGGGCGAGCAGCGTGGGCAGCCGGACGGCGAGCCGCTCGTACTCGTCCGGCGAGTTGTACACCTGCCCGCAGAGCCGCAACAATCCCCGTCCGCCGAAGGTCATGACCGCTACCTGGGTGGCGAGCCGCTCGGCGATCCGGGCCTGCAACGCCCGCGCCGCGTCGAGGTTCGTGGCGAGGCCCGCCGGCAACGGGACGATCCGCATGGCGACGGTCGGTCCGCCGGGGTCGAGCAGTCCGGCGGGCGGCACCGCGAGCGCGTCCCCGACCACCCGTTGCCCGTACGCGGCCAGTGCGGCGTTGTGCGCGCGTACCCGGTCCACACCGAGGCTGCGCAGTGCGTACAGCCCGGCGGGTGCACTGAGCCACGCGGTGTAGTCCGCCGTCCCCTGCCACTCCAACCGGCCCGGGAAGCCGGACTCCTGCTCCCAGGAGACCACCAGCGGCTCGATCCGGTCCCGCCAGGCCGGTGACACCACGAGCACCGCGGTGCCGCGCGGCGCGTACCCCCACTTGTGCAGGTTGCCGACCCAGAAGTCGGCGCCGATGCCCTGCACCGACGCGGCCAGCATGCCCGGCGCGTGCGCGGCGTCGACCAGCACGGGTACGCCCTGCTCCCGGGCGAGCCCGACGATCGCTGCGACCGGGAACAGTCGGGCCGTGGCCGAGGTGACCTGGTCCACCACCAGCAGCCGGGTACGCCCCGGACGCAGCCCGGACCGGACGACCTGCAGGATCTCCTCGTCGGTGGCGGTCAACGGGACCCGCAACACGCGGTGGGTCACCCCGGTCCGGCGGCACTCCCGCTGCACCGACAGCGTGACCGCCCCGTAGCCGTGGTCGGTGGTGACCACCTCGTCGCCCTCGCGCAGCCCGAGCGACTGGAGCACCACCGCCACACCGGTGGTGGCGTTCGGGATCAGGGCGGTGCCGTCCGGGTCCGCGCCGAGGAAGGTGGCCAGGTGGCGGCGGGTGTGGGCGATCCGGTCGGTCAGCCCCTGCACGAAGAAGCGCAGCGGGTCCGACTCCATCTCGTCGCGCAACCGCTGCTGGGCCCGCTGCGCGACGATCGGCACCGCCCCGAACGAACCGTGGTTGAGGTGACTGGTCGCCGGATCGAGGGAGAAGAGCAGACGGGCGCCCGCGATCGGCTCGGGCGGCGGCGGGACGCTCACCCGATGATCGTAACCGCTGATCGGCGTCGCCCGGCCTGCTCCGCTCAGGCGCGGGGATGTGCCTGCCGGTACGCGGCGCGCAGCCGCTCCACCGAGACATGGGTGTAGACCTGGGTGCTGGCCAGCGACGAGTGTCCCAGCAACTCCTGCACCGCTCGCAGGTCCGCACCACCTTCCAGCAGGTGGGTGGCGGCGGAGTGGCGCAGCGCGTGCGGGCTCGTCCGGGGCAGGTCGGCGGCCTCGGCGTACCCGGCGACGATCCGGCGGGCGGTCGTCGGGTTCAGCCGACCGCCGCGGGCGCCGAGCAGGAGCGCGTCGCGGGATCCCGGGACCGCCAGCACGGTCCGTCCGCGCCGCAGCCAGTCGTCGAGGGCCCGCTGGGCGGGCAGCCCGTACGGCACGGTCCGTTCCCGCCCACCCTTGCCGTGGACCCGGATCACGCGTCGGCCGTGGTCGACGTCGGCCACGTCGAGCCCGCACGCCTCGCTGACCCGTACCCCTGTGCCGTAGAGCAGTTCGAGCAGCACCCGGTCCCGCAGCCGTACCGCCTCGGCGTCCCGGTCCGGTTCGCCCGGACCATCGAGGGCGCTGTCTCCCCGGCCCGTCCGGTCGGTGCCGGCGGCCCCCGGCACGATGCCTGTGCCCGGCGCGCTCTCTGTGTTCGGCGCGGCGGCGGTGTCCGGGGCGGCGGCGGTGTCCGACGCGGTGCCCGTGTTGGCGGCGGCGCCTGCGTTCGGGGCGGTGCCGGTAACGGTGCCTGCGTTCGGGGCGGTGCCAGTGGCGGTGCCTGTCTTGGCGGCGGTGCCTGTGTTGGACGCGGTGCCTGTGTCGGCGGCGGTGCTGGTGTTCGGCGTGGTGACGCGGGTCGGGGCCTCCACGAGTTGGGCGGCCTGGTCGGCGCGGAGCACCGTGGGCAGGGTCCGTCGTGGGCGAGGACTGGCCAGGGTGGCGGCCACGTCGGTGGGCAACAGCCCCTCCCGGTGCGCCCAGGCACTGAAGGTCCGCGCCGCTGCCGCACGCCGGGCCATCGAGGTGCGGGCCGTGCCCGTCGTGCGTTGCCGGGCAAGCCAGCTGCGTACCGTGTCGAGGGTCAACTCGGCGACCTGGGTGCAGCCCATCCGTCGGGCGTGCTCCATCAGGGACACCAGATCCGCGACGTAGGCCCTGACCGTGTGCGTCGACCGGTTGCGGACCGAGGCGAGGTGGCGGGCGAAGTCGTCCACCGCGTCGCGCAACGGCCCCGGCAGCGCCGCGTGCACCGCCCGGGTGCCGCGGACGTCCCGGCCCTGTCCACCCGTACCCCGCACGGCTGCCAGCCTACGGCGGGCTGGCGTCACCCGCGACCAGCTGGGTCGGCCAGGGCGAACCCGTCCCTGCGCCGCACCACGAGGGACAGTTCCTCCAGCATCGGCAGGGTGCGCAGCACCGTGCGGACGGCCAGGCCGGCCCTCGCGGCGAGGTCGTCCACCCCGACGGTGCCGCGTCGGGGCAGCGATTCCAGGATCGACCTCGCGTCGTCGTCGAGCAGGTCGGCGGGGCGTTCCGGACCGCGCGGCACCGGCGCCAGCTCACCGATCGGACCCACCTCCTCCAACACCTGCGCCAACCCGGTCACCAGCCGTGCCGCCGGTTGTTCCCGCAGGATCTCGTGCGCGCCGACCGACATCGCGGAGGTGACCGGACCGGGCACCACCATCGCGGGCCTGTTCAGGGCGAGCGCGCGTCGGGTGGTCTGGGTCGCACCGCTGCGCGCCGCCGCCTCCACCAGCACGGTGCCTCTGGTGGCCGCCGCGATGACCCGGTTACGGATGAGGAAGCGAGGACGCAAGGGCTCGGCGCCCGGTGGCCACTCGCTGACCAGCAGGCCGGTCTCGGCGATCCGGTCGAACAACGCGGTGTTGCCCAGCGGGTACGGCCGGTCCACCCCGCACGCGAGCACCGCGACGGTCGACCCACCGGCGTTCAGGGCACCACGGTGCGCGGCGGCGTCGATGCCGAACGCACCGCCGGAGACGACCGTCCACTCCCGGTCGGCCAACCCGTAGGCGATGTCCGTGGCGACGTGCAGGCCGTAC
Organism: Verrucosispora sp. NA02020; assembly: GCF_013364215.1. Lineage (NCBI taxonomy): Bacteria > Bacillati > Actinomycetota > Actinomycetes > Micromonosporales > Micromonosporaceae > Micromonospora > Verrucosispora sp. NA02020. Next base: position 1,820,652 of record NZ_CP054923.1, read on the forward strand.
GCCGTGGCCGCCCGCGCCCCCACCACCGCCACCGACCGGTCCAGCGTCTCGTCCAACCGCCACGCGCCGCGTACCCAGAAGCAGAGCGGCGGCGCCGTCTCGATGTCGACCCGACGTTGCTTGCCGGGCAGTTCCAGTCGGAGGTGCCGCAACTGCTCGACGGTCATCGGCCACTCGTCGTCGTCGGGCGTGACGAGGCGGGCACCGAGCCGGTCGGTGCGGCGCAGTGCCTCGGCGGCGACCGCCCGGGGATCACCGACCCGGGTCCGCGCGGCCACACCGTCGCGCAGGTCCTCCTGCGGTGCCCCGCCGTCCAGCAGCAACTCCAGTGCGGCCACCGGCCCGATCTCGTCGACCAGCCCGTACACCGAACGGGTGCCCGGCTCGGCCAGCCAGGTCAGCGCCACCCGTGCCAGCCGCGACTCCTCGTGCGTGCTCACGTACCCTCTCCCGTCCTCAGTGTGATGGCCTCGGCGATGTCCTTCTTGTCCGGCTGGGCCCGCCCGTCCAGGTCGGCGATCGTCCAGGCGAGCCGGATGACCCGGTCGAAGCCGCGAGCGGACAGCGACCCGGAGTCCAGACGGGTCCGCAGGTCGGCGGTGACCGGGTCGGGCAGCCGCCACGGTGCCCGGCGCAGGTTCGGCCCGGGTATCTCGGAGTTGAGCCGGCGCCCCAGCGCCGTCCACCGTTCGGCCGCTGCCTGCCGTGCGGCGTCGACCCGCGCGGCCACCACCGCCGAGGACTCGTGCGCGGCGGGTTCCATCAGCTCGGCCGCCCGCATCGGTGGCAGGCGGACCTGGAGGTCGATCCGGTCGAGCAGCGGACCGGAGAGCCGGGCGAGGTAGCGGCGACGAGCGGCGGGGGCGCACTCGCACCGGTCGTCGCCCGCCGGGTTCGCACACGGGCACGGATTGGCGGCCAGCACCAGTTGGGCCCGGGCCGGGTACTCGGCACCGCCCCGACTGCGGGTCAGCAGCACCCGACCGTGCTCCAACGGCTGGCGCAGCGCCTCCAACGCCGGCTTGCTGAACTCCGGCGCCTCGTCGAGGAAGAGCACTCCACGGTGCGCGAGGGAGATCGCACCCGGCCGGGCGAGTCCCGCGCCGCCCCCGACGATGGAGGGCACGGTGGCGGTGTGATGCGGGGCCTGGAACGGCGGCCGGCGGATCAGTCGGCCGCCGGCCGGTAGCAGACCCGCGACCGAGTGCAGCGCGGTCACCTCCAGCGCGGCACCGTCGTCCAGCGTCGGCAGGATCGACGGCAGGCGTTCGGCCAGCATGGTCTTGCCGGCGCCGGGTGGCCCGATCAACGCCAGGTGGTGTCCACCGGCGGCGGCGACCTCCAAAGCCCGCCGGCCGAGCCCCTGCCCGGCGACGTCGGCGAGGTCCGGGCCGGTGATCACCTCCGGTGCGTCGTCGACCGGCGGCTCGATCAGTGGTCGGCCGTCGCGGACGAAGCAGACCAGCCGGTGCAGGCTGTCCACGCCCCGCACCCGCAGGCCGGGCACCACGGCGGCCTCGGCCGCGTTGCCCGCCGGCACGATCACCCGGTCGACGCCGGCCCGGGCCGCCGCGGCCACCATCGGCAGGACGCCCCGGACCGGGCGCACCGCGCCGTCGAGACCCAGCTCGCCGAGGATCGCCACGCCGTCCAGCGGCAGCAGCGGCAGTTCGCCCGAACCGCCGAGCAGTGCCACCGCGATCGCCAGGTCGAACGCCGAACCGAACTTGGGCAGCGTGGCCGGCAGCAGGTTGAGGGTGATCCGTCGGTTAGGCCACCGCTGGCCGGAGTTCACCACCGCCGCGCGGACCCGGTCGCGTGCCTCGTGCAGCGCCGTGTCGGGCAGACCGGAGATGACCACTCCGGGCAGGCCCGGCGCGAGGTCCGCCTCCACCTCCACCAGGTGCCCCTCCACTCCGACCAGGCCGACGCAGAGCACCCGGGCGTAGCTCATCGCCGACCCACCGGGCACTGGCGTGGCACCACGAACCCGTCCGGTGGGCGTACCTGACCGGCGGTCGGTCGCGGTACCGCACGGCCGGTCGGACGCACCTGGGGGCCGGTCGGGTGAACCCCACCACCGGTCGGCGACGACGTCGCACCGCGTCTGCCGTGGCGGGGCATCAGAAGGCGCCCTTGAGGTGTTCGACGCGGGCCCGGCCGGCTGCGGGCAGCAGGACCGAGAGGACGTCGAAGCGGATCTCGTCGGCGGTGGTGCCGGTGCTCGCGAGCCAGGCGGCGGCGAGCCGGCGCAGGCGGCGTGCCTTGCGCGCCACCACCGCCTCGGCGGGCGTGCCGAAGCGTGTGGTGCGACGCGTCTTCACCTCGCAGAAGGCGAGCACCGGCCCGTCCCAGGCGATGATGTCGATCTCTCCGGAGGGGCAGCGCCAGTTCCGCTCCACCGGCCTTAGGCCCGTCTCGATCAGGTGGCGGACGGCGCACCGCTCCCCGTAGCCGCCGACCGCCTGGTTCCGCTTGGTCATGCCGGCACCCTGCGCCCGTACGCCGTGCCGAGGCGACCCCGTCGAGGCGACCTGTGGACAACCGCGAGGGCTGTGGACGACCAGACGATCATGCCTTTCGTGTGCTAGGCGTGCGCTAATCCACGAATCCGGCCGTTACTCTGCGTACCTGGTCGAATTGGCGCATGGCCTGTGGCCAGGCGCGGGATCGGAATGGCGTACGTCCGGCCGGTCGCATACGGTGCCGACGTGGACGGACGACGCAGCTTTTCCGATGACCAGGAGTCGCCCTGGTATCCGGGTGAACGGGACCGTGGCTACGGTGAACCGGACTGGCGCAGTACCTCGGAGGCGCGGTACCGCGACGACGACCCCCTGGCCGTTCCCGAGCAGCGGGTGGACGACGACGACCGGTACGGCACACCGCGACGCTTCGGCACCCCGGATCCGCTCGGTGACGCCCCGGCAGAGACGGAGCGCTACCGGGCGTCGCGCTTCCGGCGACCGGACGCTTCCGGCGACCCGGAGATCTCCGGTGAACTGCCGTCCGACCGTCCCGGTCGCCGGGCCGCCCGGGAGGCGACGCCGACCTCCGGCGGAGCGTTGCCGGTGACCGACCCGATCCGGCCGGCCCCGCTGGGCGGGTACCCGATCGTCGAGGCCAAGCGGTCGGTGGAGACGGCGAACCCGTTGGAGATGCCGACCGGGGCGATGCCGCCCGTGGCACCCCGGACGGACCTGGCGGGCGCCGAGCATCCCTATCCGGCAAGCGACACCGAGCACCCGGCGGCCGGCGTGGGCGCACACCAGGCCGGCACGAGTGCTGTACACCAGGCCGGCGCCGTGGGTGCCGGCGTGCAGGTCGGCGCTGCGGGTACCGGCTTCCCGGCCGGCGGGACGGGGTCCGCGTACCCGGTCGACGCGGCCACTGCCGGCTACCAGGCGCTGGCGACGCAGCCGGGGGTTCCGGCCGGTGACGGTGTCTACCGGTCGCGTCGTCCGGTGCTCGCGGTGCTGTTCGCCGTGCTGGTCGCGATCTTCGAGGTGCCCGCGCTGCTGGTGCTGCTGCACGGCGTCACCGCGGATCCGGTCTCCGCAGCCGACGTGCTGACCGGCACGTTCCTGATGATCGGCCTGCCGATCTTCGCCGCCGGCCTGTACGGGCTGCGGACCAGCGGCTTCTCGCTGACCGACGGGGCACGAGGCTGGCTTCGCCCGCCCACCGCGTACCTGACCGTCGGCCTGGCGCTCTTCCTCACCGCCGCGCTGGCCGCCGGCTGAACCACCGGCGGCGGCGTCTGCCCGGGGGTGCGGCGGCGTCTTCCGGGGGGTGCGGCGGCGTCTTCCGGTGCGTTAGGAGGGGCCCTTCCTATACCGGAGGCGTTAGTAGGGGGCCCTTCCTTACACCCGGGCGTGGCGGGGTGGGGAGGGCGCGTACACTGGGCGACTGGCGACCGCCTCGCGCGGTCGACCTCGCGTGCCCTCTCCACGAATCGTCGTGGGGCGACGGCCTCCCTGGTCCCGATCCTTCGGGCCCGTCATGGCCGGCGACCGGGCGCCAGGACGCCCGACCGCCGGTCGGGCGAGACAACCAGGGACCGCAAGGAGTACAAACCATGGCCGTCGTGACCATGCGTCAGCTGCTGGAGAGCGGTGTTCACTTCGGGCACCAGACCCGGCGCTGGAACCCGAAGATGAAGCGCTTCATCTTCACCGAGCGTAACGGCATCTACATCATCGACCTCCGTCAGACTCTCGACTACATCGAGAAGGCGTACGAGTTCGTGCGCAACACGGTGGCCGAGGGTGGCAGCATCCTCTTCGTCGGCACCAAGAAGCAGGCCCAGGAGGCGATCGCCGAGCAGGCGACGCGGGTCGGTCAGCCGTACGTCAACCACCGCTGGCTTGGTGGCATGCTGACCAACTTCCAGACGGTGTACAAGCGGCTGCAGCGGATGAAGGAGCTGGAGGCCCTCGGTGACCTCAGCGGCACCGCCGCCGGTTACACCAAGAAGGAGACCCTGCAGCTCTCCCGCGAGAAGATCAAGCTGACCCGCACCCTGGGTGGTCTGCGGGACATGCAGAAGCTCCCGGCTGCGGTCTGGGTGGTCGACACCAAGAAGGAGCACATCGCCGTCGACGAGGCCCGCAAGCTGGGCATCCCGGTGATCGCCGTGCTCGACACCAACTGCGACCCGGACGAGGTCGACTTCCCGATCCCGGGCAACGACGACGCGATCCGCTCGGCCGAGCTGCTGACCAGGGTCGTCGCCGCGGCCGTCGCCGACGGTCTGATCACCCGCTCCGGCCGTCGCCGGGGTGGCGACGAGAAGCCGGAGGCCGGCGTGGCCACCGACGAGCCGCTGGCCGAGTGGGAGCGCGAGCTGCTCGAGGAGCCGAAGAAGGCCGACGACGCGCAGCCGGCGACCGAGCCGCAGCAGGCCGCCGAGGCTCAGCCGGCCGCCGAGCCGGAGCAGGCCACCGAGGCGCAGCAGCCCGCCGAGCAGCCGGCCGCCGTCGCCGGTCAGTGACCGCACCGCCGTCCGGCCACCGTCCGTCCCTGACGACGGTGGCCGGCGGCGGGCAGACCGGGCACGAACCTCTCGGAACCGGGTAATCGTCACCTCAGTCCATTTCACCCGCAGTCCCAACACCGAAGAGAGAGCCATGTCCCAGATCACCGCGGCGGACGTCAAGAAGCTCCGCGACCTGACCGGCGCCGGCATGATGGACAGCAAGAAGGCCCTGACCGAGGCCGAGGGCGACTTCGACAAGGCCGTCGAGATCCTGCGCGTCAAGGGCGCCAAGGACGTCGGCAAGCGGGCCGGGCGGACGGCCGCGAACGGCCTCGTCGCCCACTCCGGCCGGGCCCTGCTGGAGCTGAACTGCGAGACCGACTTCGTCGCCAAGAACGACGCCTTCATCGCGCTCGCCCAGCAGTTGGTCGAGCACGGTGAGCGCTCCGGCGCGAGCAACGCCGAGGAACTGCTGGCCAGCGAGCTCGACGGCCGTCCGGTCGCCGACCTGGTCCAGGAGCAGTCCGCCAAGATCGGCGAGAAGCTGGTGCTGAACCGCTTCGCCAAGCTGGACGGCACGGTCGCGGTCTACCTGCACCGCAAGGCCCAGGACCTGCCCCCGGCGGTGGGCGTGCTGGTGCAGTACGCCGGCAAGGCCGACGAGGCCGGCGACGCCGACGCCCGTGGCGCGGCCATGCAGATCGCCGCGATGCGTCCGAAGTACCTCACCCGGGACGAGGTGCCGGCGGAGATCGTCGAGTCCGAGCGGCGGATCGCCGAGCAGACCGCCCGCGAGGAGAACAAGCCCGAGGCCGCTCTGCCGAAGATCGTCGAGGGCCGGGTCAACTCCTTCTTCAAGGACTTCGTGCTGCTGGAGCAGTCGTCGGTCACCGACAACAAGAAGTCGGTGAAGCAGGTGCTGGCCGAGGCCGGCATCGAGGTCACCCGCTTCGTGCGGTTCGAGGTCGGCCAGTCCTGACCTCCGGCCGGGCGTACGCGCCCGGGCTGGGCAACGACACGACGAGGAGGCCGCCGGTGTACGCGACACACACCGCGGTCTCCTCGTCCCATAAGGTCGGCAACGGCAGATGTGCGCACCCGGGCGCGGCAGTGGGGGAAGGACGGGCGGATGACGCAGGTTGTGAGTGACCCGACGCTGGCGGTGGACGACCCGTTGGCGCCGCCGCCCGGACGGGCCCGCCGGGTGGTGCTGAAGCTCTCCGGCGAGGTGTTCGGCGGCGGCGAGATCGGTGTGGACCCGGACGTCGTCCAGGCCATCGCCCGGCAGATCGCCACCGTGGTCCGTCGCGGTGTGCAGGTCTCGGTGGTGGTCGGCGGCGGCAACTTCTTCCGGGGCGCGGAGTTGCAGAAGCGGGGCATGGACCGGGCCCGGGCCGACTACATGGGCATGCTCGGCACCGTGATGAACTGCCTCGCCCTGCAGGACTTCCTGGAGAAGGAGGGCATCGAGACCCGCGTGCAGAGCGCGATCACGATGGCCCAGGTGGCCGAGCCGTACATTCCGCTGCGGGCGATCCGGCACCTGGAGAAGGGCCGCGTGGTCATCTTCGGTGCCGGTGCGGGTATGCCGTACTTCTCCACCGACACGACGGCCGCCCAGCGCGCGCTGGAGATCCACGCGGACGTGGTGCTGATGAGCAAGAACGGTGTGGACGGCGTCTACAGCGCCGACCCCCGGATCGACCCGACCGCCAGCAAGTTCGACTCGATCACCTTCTCCGAGGTGCTGCGCCGCAACCTGCGGGTCGCCGACGCGGCCGCCTTCAGCCTCTGCATGGAGAACGGACTACCAATGCTGGTCTTCGGCGCGCAGGGTGACGACACCATCGTCCGTGCGGTGGGCGGCGACAAGATCGGCACGCTGATCACCACCTGAGCTGACCGTCGACGGTGACCTCGGCGGTCCGTCCCGGTGACCCGACAAGCCCACGACGAGCACAAGAAGGAGGCGAGGAGAGCGGTGATCGACGACACCCTCCTCGAGGCCGAGGAGAAGATGGAGCGTGCGGTCGAGCACGCCAAGGAGGAGTTCGGTGCCATCCGCACCGGTCGCGCCACTCCGGCCATGTTCTCCAAGATCATCATCGACTACTACGGCAGCCCCACGCCGCTGACCCAGATGGCGTCCGTGGGCGTCCCCGAGCCGCGTATGGCCATCATCAAGCCGTACGACAACTCGCAGATCAACGCCATGGAGAAGGCGATCCGCGACTCGGACCTCGGGGTGAACCCGAACAACGAGGGCAACCAGCTGCGCATCCTCCTCCCGCAGATGACCGAGGAGCGCCGTCGCGACATGATCAAGGTCGCCCGGAACAAGGGCGAGGAGGCGAAGATCGCCATCCGCAACATCCGTCGCAAGGGCAAGGAAGAGCTGGACCGGCTCGTCAAGGACGGCGAGGTCGGCGAGGACGACGGTCGCCGGGCGGAGAAGGAACTGGACGACGTGACCCAGCGCTACGTGGCGCACGTCGACGAGTTGGTCAAGCACAAGGAAGCCGAGTTGCTGGAGGTCTGATCCGCAGCGGCTCCCGGCTCGTACGCCCCACCTCGTCGATCATGAAGTGCCGACATCCGGCCCTCCGGCCGGTACGGCAGGCTCATGATCGACGAGGTGGACGGTGGGTACTGGTGCGTCCTGCGGAAGCTCCGGGTGCAGTAGGCTCGGCACGATTCCCGGCGACCCGGGGGTGAACGGTGGAGATCAGCCGGCCTACCGGCCGGCGAATCAGACGGAGCGCCTCGCGCGGGTAGGGGATGGTAGTGGCTGTGCGTCAAGTGGTGGATCTCGTACCGCTGTCGTCCGGTGCGTGATGTCCCACCTCGACCCCTACGGTGGCGCCGAGGCCCGCGGCTGGGACCGCCCGGATCGGCCGACCTCGTTGCCCTGGCCCGACCCGGACGTCGAACCCGGCCCGTGGTCGCGCGGCCCGCGCCCCGGCGCTGAGCTCTCCGCCGAGCCGCGTACCCGCCCGCGCCCGCCGGCCGACAACCCGTACGCCCGACCCGTCGACGACCGGGACGAACCGGCCGGGACCGGCTTCGCCTCCCGACCCGAGCCGTTCGACGACCGGGACGTCCCCGGGCGGTACGACGAATCGGCCGGTCCGTACGACGACCGGAACCGCCCGCGTGACCTCCCCGACGGTGGCCCTCGGCGACCCGAGGAGAACGGGCGTCGCGACCTGGCGCACGAGGACGCGCCGACGGCGCAGTTCGCCCCGGTGCCCTCCGACGACGGTCCGGACCACGACGACGCGCCGACCACCCTGCTCGCCCCCGTGCCCGCCGAGGACACGCCGGAACCCGACGCGGATCCGGCGCAGTCCCGACGCCACCGGGGCCGACGGCGGGCCGGTGCCGGTCGCCCGGCCACTCCGCAGACGCCGAGCCGTGCCGGCCGGAACCTGCCGGCCGCCATCGCCGTCGGGGCCAGCCTCGGCGCTGCCACCCTGCTGCCGCTGTTCCTGTACACCCCGGCGTTCCTGTTGCTGATCGCGGCGGCCTACGGCGTGGGCATCTGGGAGATGTCCCGGGCGGTACGCCGTGGCGGCGCCCGGGTCCCGTTGATCCCGATGATCGCCGGTGGCGTGCTCACCGTCACCCTGGCCTGGTTCGCCGGCCTGGACGCGCTCCTGCTCGGCCTGCTGGTCACCCTCGCGGGCACCCTGGTCTGGCGGCTCGGGGACGGTGTCGCCGGCCTCCGGCGGGACATGACCGCGGCCACCCTCATCGCGGTGTACGTGCCCTTCCTCGGCGGCTTCGCCGCGCTGCTCGCCGCCTCGCCCGGGGACGGCCCGCTGCGGGTGCTGGTCACCCTGGTCGCGGTGGTGCTCTCCGACACCGGCGGCTACGCGGCCGGCGCCAACTTCGGCAAGCACCCGATGGCGCCGACGATCAGCCCGAAGAAGTCCTGGGAGGGGCTGGTCGGCTCGATGGGCGCGGCAGCGCTGGGCAGCGCCGTGCTGCTCTGGTTGCTGTTCGACGTGGCCCCCTGGTGGGGTGCGGTGTTCGGGATGGCGATCTCGGCGGCGGCGGTCCTCGGTGACCTTGCCGAGTCCATGATCAAGCGCGATCTGGGCGTGAAGGACATGAGCAACCTGCTGCCCGGGCACGGCGGGCTGATGGACCGGCTCGACTCGGTGCTGTTCGCGGTGCCGACCGCGTACCTGCTGCTCGTCGTCTTCGTGCCGGCGGTGAACTGAGGCATGGACCACGCCGGGGTGCCCGGGTCGCGCAGGGGGTGGGAGCGTCTCTGCTCCCTCCGGACGGGTGCGTTCCTCGGCGGGCGTGCCAGACTGGACGTGCCATGACGAGTCTGCCCCTGATCCCGGTCGACCCGGACGCGCCCGGCGCGCGCCGGGCGGCGATGCCCCCGCAACACCTCGCCGACCTCGACCTGAACGGTCGCAAGGAGTTGGTGACGGAGCTGGGGGAGCCGGCCTTCCGGGCCCGCCAGATCTCCACCCACTACTTCGGCCGCCTGGTGCGGGACCCGGCGCTGATGACCGACCTGCCGGCGGCGTCCCGTGACCGGCTCGCCGACCGGCTGCTGCCCCGGCTGCTCAACCCGATACGCGAGATGGCCTGCGACGACGGGGCGACCCGAAAGGCGCTCTGGCGGCTGCACGACGGCTCGCTGGTGGAGAGCGTGCTGATGGGCTACCCGGACCGGGTCACCGTCTGCATCTCCAGCCAGGCCGGATGCGGCATGGCCTGCCCGTTCTGCGCCACCGGCCAGGCCGGGCTGACCCGCAACCTGTCCACCGCCGAGATCGTCGACCAGGCGGTGTACCTGGCCGGGGTGGCCGCCTCCGGCGCCGTCGCCGGGTCACCGCCGAGACTCTCGCACGTGGTCTTCATGGGCATGGGGGAGCCGCTGGCGAACTACAACCGGGTGATCGCGGCGATCCGTCGGTTGGTCGCGCCGGCCCCCGAGGGCCTCGGTCTGTCGCAGCGCCACATCACCGTCTCCACCGTCGGCCTGGTGCCGGCCATCAACCGGCTGGCCAGCGAAGACCTGTCGGTGACTCTTGCGTTGTCGCTGCATGCGCCCGATGATGAGCTGCGCGACGAACTCGTGCCGGTCAACCAGCGCTGGAAGGTTTCCGAGGTGCTGGCGGCGGCCTGGGCCTACGCGGCCCGGACAGGGCGTCGCGTGTCGATCGAATACGCGATGATCAAGGACGTGAACGACCAGCCGTGGCGGGCGGATCTGCTCGGGCGGCTGCTGGCCGGCAAGCTGGCCCACGTGAACCTGATTCCGCTCAACCCGACTCCGGGCAGCCGCTGGGACGCCAGCCCGAAGCCGGTCGAGCGGGAGTTCGTCCGGCGGTTGCGCGACGCCGGGGTGTCCACCACGGTGCGGGACACCCGAGGTCGCGAGATCGACGGGGCATGTGGGCAGTTGGCCGCCGCTGAGGACAGGGGCACCGGCCCGGCCGGGGAGATGTCAGCGTGACCGGGCGTGGCGAACGAGACCAGGAGACATAGTGGCGAGTCAGGGTCAGCGTTTCCGGCGTAAGGCGCTCCGCCGGGGCTACAAGGTTGACGAGGTGGACACTTTCCTGGACCGGGTCGAGGCGACTCTCGCGGGTCAGCCCGTCGGTGCCCCGGTGCTCTCGCAGGAGGTCCACGACGTCGTCTTCCGGGTCCGCTTCAACGGCTACGACGAGTGGCAGGTCGACCTGCACCTCGACCGGGTCGAGCGGCAGCTGGCCGAGTTGGAGGAGCGCGGCGGTACGGGTGGCGTCCGGGGCAGCGACTCCGGGATGGGCTCGTCGGACCGGATGGCGCCGCCGGACCGGATGGGCCCGCCCGACCGCATGGGTCCGCCGGACCGGATGGGCCCGCCGATGCGCGACGAGCGGGGCATGGCCCCGGTGCCGCCGATGCCGCCCCGGTCGATGCCCGCACAGGCCGGCCGCTACGACGAACCGACCGGTGCCTTCGCCGGCGGGTACGACTCCCCGCGCGGCGGGTACGACGGGCCGCGTGGTGGCGGTCCGATGGGCCCCGGTGGCCCGATGGGACCGCCCGGCGGACAGATGGGTCACGGCGGCCCGCCGCCGCGCGGCCTGCCCGCCGGTTCCGGCGGGTACGGTCCGCCCGAGGGGCGCGGCGGGTACGGCCCGCAGGACGGCCCGGGTGGGTACGGCTCACCTGACGGTCCCGGCGGATACGGTCCGCCGGACGGCCCAGGTGGGTACGGTTCGCAGGACGGCCCCGGTGGGTACGGCGCACCGGACTACGGTCCGCCGGACGGTCCGGGCGGATACGGTCCGCCGGAAGGTCGGGGCAGATACGGCCCACCGGAGGGTCGGGGCGGCTACGGTCCGCCGGACGAGCAGCGGTTCGACGGCTTCGAGGCGGGACGCCACGGTCGGGCCGACATGACCGCGGAGATCCGAATGCCGGACCGCGAGCCGCGTCGTGGCCCGCAGGGAGGCCCACCCGGCCTGCCGCAGCAGGCGATCGGCGGCCCGTCGATGGGCGTGCCCTCCCTGGGTGCCCCGCCGGCCATGACCGGCCCGCCGATGGCCGGGCCGCCCGGCAGCGACCTCTACCGGGTGGACGAGATCAGGCGCAGCTTCCAGGTGCGTCGCTTCGGCAGCGGGTACGACCCCGACCAGGTGGACCGGTTCTTCGACACCCTGCTCGGTGGGATGGCCGGCCGGAACCCGATGCCGGTCAACCCGAAGGACCTGGACACGCTTCGGTTCGGGCTGGTGCAGGGCGGCTACTTCGAGGCCGAGGTCGACTCCGCGCTGAAGAACGTGCAGGACATCCTCTTCGGCCGCTGAGACACCACGACGAGAGCCGCCCTGCCTGGCGGCACGACGAGGGCCCGCCCCCTGGGGGACGGGCCCTCGTCGTACGTCGTGTCTCCGGTCGGCTCAGGAGCGCAGGCCGTTGCGCCGCAGCACCGAGTCGCCGATCACGATGAGCAGCAGGAGCGCGGCGACCCCGATCAGCCAGAGGTCCTCGACCCTGCCCTCGTGGTTGCCGCAGAGCATGGCCAGCATCGCGAACGCGGTGAGGACCGCGCCGATCCGCCCGGCCTTGCGGTGCCCGGGCTTGTGCTGGTCTGGCGACGTTACCGGCTCGCTTCCCGCCACTGTCGGTCCTTCCTCGCGTTCGGATCTCCGGCTAGTCTGGCACGCCACCCGGGAGGGGACCTGCGGTGGGGCGGATACGCGGGGCCGGACGGGCCGCTCCTACCTCGGGACCTTCGGCCCGGCCGGGTGGGGCGGGCGACTATGGCGGCGTCGCGGGGCGCAGACCAGACTGCCTCCGGTAGCGTTCTGACGTACACCTTGATTGTCTTTTTTGAGGGGGAACTGCGGTGCGAGTGACCGGTACCGGGCACGCGAGCATGCGGATCGACACGGCTGCGGGCAGCATCCTGTGCGACCCGTGGGTGAACCCGGCCTACTTCGCCTCCTGGTTCCCGTTCCCGGACAACTCGTTGCTCGACTGGGAGACCCTCGGCGACGTTGACTACCTGTACGTCTCCCACCTGCACCGGGACCACTTCGACGCGGCGCACCTGAAGCGGTACGTGTCGAAGAAGGCCACCGTGCTGCTGCCGGAGTTCCCCACCTCGGAGATGGAGGACGAGTTCCGGGCGTTGGGCTTCACGAAGTTCCTGAAGACCCGCAACGAGGAGGTGTACGAGCTGGACGGTGGCCTGAAGATCATGATCCAGGCGCTGACCAGCCCGACCGACGGCCCGATCGGAGACTCCTCACTCTGGGTGGAGTACGACGGTGTCCGGCTGCTCAACCAGAACGACGCCCGTCCCACCGACCTGACCACCTTCGCCGAGCTGGGACACGTGCACGCACACCTGCTCCAGTTCTCCGGCGCGATCTGGTACCCGATGGTCTACGAGCTGCCGCAGTCGGCGAAGACGGCGTTCGGTAAGCAGAAGCGGGACCGGCAGTTCGACCGCACCTGGCGCTACATCGACGACCTCAAGGCCGACCACGTCTTCCCGATCGCCGGCCCGCCGTGCTTCCTCGACGACGAGCTGTGGCAGTTCAACGACATCTTCGGTGACGAGGGGAACATCTTCCCCGACCAGTCGGTCTTCCTGAGCGAGTACGCCAAGGTCGGCGGCACCAACGGCATCGTGCTGCTGCCCGGCAGCGTCGCCGAGGTGACCACCGAGGGGGCGACCACCACCCACCCGGTCCCGATCGAGGAGTTCTTCGCGAACAAGGTCGCCCACCTGGAGGAGATGCGCGAGCGCAAGCGGCCGGTGATCGAGGCGGAGAAGGCGTCCTGGCGGCACCCCGAGGTGGACGTGCTCAAGGAGATGAAGCGCCGGATCGAGCCGCTGCTGGACGAGTCGATCTATCTCGCCAAGGGTGTCGGTGGTCCGGTCCGCTTCGACCTGGTGGGCTACGACGGCGAGAGCGTCGAATCCATCGTGGTCGACTTCCCCGGCAAGCAGGTCCGGCCGTACGCGGACGAGAAGGTGCGCTACCGGTTCCGCACCGAACGGGCGCTGGTGGAGCACCTGCTGCACATCGACGAGGTGGACTGGGTCAACTCGCTCTTCCTCTCCTGCCGCTTCTCGGCCGCCCGGATCGGCCAGTACAACGAGTTCGTGTACGCCTTCTTCAAGTGCCTCTCCACCGAGCGCCTCCAGTACGCCGAGGGTTGGTACGACGAGCACGAGCGGGCGGTGGACGCCGAGGACATCACCCTGGGCGACTGGGTGGTGCAGCGGCGCTGCCCGCACCTGAAGGCCGACCTGAGCCGGTTCGGCATCGTCGAGGGCGACCAGCTCACCTGCCAGCTGCACGGATGGCGTTTCGACCTGCCCAGCGGCCGTTGCCTGACCAGCGTGGGGCACAAGGTCCGCGCTCACCGGGTCGGCGAGGAGGCTCCGGAGAGCCCGCAGCCCGCAACCTGACGGATGTAAGGAAGGGCACCTTATTAACGCCTCGTGCATAGTAGGGGGCCCTTCCTAACATCTCGGGCCGGCGGCCGAGCATCTCGGGCCGGCCGCCGAGGTGCCATGGGTGGCGTAACCGTCGAATTGCGACGCTGACTACGATTCCGGGCATGCAATCGTCCCCCGGCGTCATCGTGTCCGAATCCGCGCTCGGCTCAACGATCTCCGCGTACCGCACCTGTGAGCTGGCGACGCTCGCCAAGGACGGCACACCGGTCGCCTGGCCGACGTCCGGGCTGCTCCGTCCGGACGGCACGATCATGCTCACCACCTCGTTGGGGTATCCGCAGAAGGCGTTCAACGTGCGCCGCGACGGCCGGGTGGCGCTGCTCTTCTCCGACCCCACGGCCAGCGGCCTGACCACACCCGAGCAGATCCTGGTACGCGGCACGGCGCACTGCCCCGACGAGGTGCACACCGATCCGGCCGGGGACCTGGGCGTCTTCTGGACCCGGATGTTCCAGCGTCAGCCGAACTGCCGCAAGTACCTCGACTGGCCGGCGACCATGTTCACCGACTTCTACTTCATGCGACTGCTGATCACCGTCACCCCGACCGAGGTGACCACCCGTCCGCTGCCGACCACCACCGAAGCCGGTGCGGTATCGGCTGAGAGCGGGGCGGCTGCTCCGCTGATCGGCGCGGAGGTGCTGGCGGCGTACCCCAGTGTGGTGCTGGCGGCCCGGGACGGTGCCGGCGCACCGCTGCTGGTGCGGACCACCGCGACTGCCGGGTCGGACGGCTACCGGGTGGTGGTGCCGGACGGGGTGGACCCGGTCGAGGGCGCGGCGAGTCTGCTGGTGCACCGGCACGACGCGCAGTTGTGGAGCCTGCACAACGCCAACGTGCGCGGTGAGCTGGTCCGTAGCGCCGACGGCTGGACGCTGCGCCCGCACAGACTGGTCGAGCCGGCGGCCCGGCACAAGGCCCGGATGACGGATTCGCTGCGTACGGTGCGGACCACCCGGGCCGCGACCCGTCGCTACCTGGACCGGCGAGGCTTGCCGCGTCCCGCCGTCCCGTGGGCGGCCTACCGCGCCCTGCGCCCGGCTGACTGAGCCGTGCAGGTGTGCAGGTGTTAGGAAGGGACCCCTCCTATACACGAGGCGTTAATAGGGTGCCCTTCCTTACACCGCACCCCTCGGTGTGGGCGGGGTGGCTCAGCCGCCCAGGTCGGCGAGGATGCGTTGGGCGGCGTTGTGTCCGGCGGCACCGATCACGCTGCCCGCAGGGTGGCAGCCCGCGCTGCCTGCGTACACCCCGTCGACCCCCGTGGCGTACGGCATCCGGTCGGTGAACGAGACGGTGTTGTCGACGTGGTGGATGTGTCCGCCGGTGATGCCGAAGTGCGCCTCGATGCCGGGCGGTGGCAGGGGCACCGCGTCGGCGATCAGATCGCCGGTGCCGGGGGCGTACCGTTCGCAGATCTCCACCAGCCGGTCGACGTACCCGGGTAGGGCCGCGTCCCAGGTGGTGCCGGTCAGCTCGTACGGCACGGACTGGACGAACAGTGCCGACGAGTGGTGCCCGTCCGGGTCGGCCAGGGACGGGTCGACGGTGGTGTGCAGGTACCACTCGATGGTCGGCTCCTGCGGTAGCCGTCCGGCCTGCACGTCGGCCCACATCGCGCGCAGCGCCGCCATCGGCGACTCGCCCCCGCCGCCGGCCAGCGACGCCGATCCGGGCAGCAGGTGGATGGTGGACCCGAACGGGCTGGGCGCGTCCGGCGGCAGGCAGGAGAAGCGGGGCAGATCGCGCAGGGCCAGGTTGAGCTTGAGCGTGGTGCCGGTGCGCCGGACCGCCGTCATCCGCGCGCCGAGTTCGGCCGGCAACGCGCCGTCGGGCAGCAGCGCCATCAGCCGGTACGGGTCGCAGGCGCCCAGCACCACCTCTGCCTCGACCTGCCGCCCGTCGGCGAGGACGACTCCGGAGGCGGCACCGCCGTCGAGGGTGATCGCGGTGACCGGGGCGCCGGTGACGATCCGGGCGCCGGAGGCACGCGCCGCGTCGGCGAAGGTACGCGACACGGTGCCCATCCCGCCCTCGGCGATCATCCAGGTGCCGTCCGAGCCGGGGAGCCGGCACATGTTGTGCACCAGGAAGTTGTGCCCGGTGCCGGGGTCGTCCGGGCCGGCGTTGAGGCCGGACAGGCCGTCGGTGACCGCGTACATGCTGACCAGCAGTTCGGAACGGAAGTCGAAGCGGGCAAGGTAGTCGGCGACCGAGCCGCGTACCAGGTCGACGAAGACCTGCCGCAGTTCGGGCCGCACGTAGCGGTCGGCGGTCTCCTCGGCGGGCAGCGGTTCGGCCAGCCAGGCGGGGGCGAGGTCCGTGCGCAGGGCGGCCAGTTCGGCCTGCAACGCGTCGTCGGCGGCCACGTCGGCGGGGGAGAAGAACTCGGCGAGCTGGGCCCGGGTGGCGGCGTCGTCGGTGCCGAAGAGGAGGTACGGCGATCCGACGCCGCCCGGGGTGGGCAGGAAGTAGTGCGGGTCGCGGCGACGCACCGGGATGCGCACGTCGAGCGCGGACAGCAGCTCCGGCGGCATCAGCCCGAGCAGGTACGAGCCGGTGGAGTGGCGCAGCCCGGGCACCTTGGGGAAGGGGTTCTCGGTGCGGGTGGCTCCGCCGATCACGTCGGCGGCCTCCAGCACGAGCACGTCCAGGCCGGCCCGGGACAGCAGGATGGCGGAGACCAACCCGTTGTGTCCGGATCCGACGACCACCACGTCCGTGCGCCCGGGAACCTCACCCCTCATCCCCGCACCCTAACCCGTCCGCACCTGGTCCGGGCTCAGTTGATCATGCCGGTGACGGGGCCGGTGAGCCGTCGTCGGCGCGGGCGGCGCGGCGGGTACGCCAACCGGCCAGCGCCAGCGTGGCGGAGTAGCCGGCCAGCACGATCACGTGGAAGAGATAGAGCCAGAGCAGCACCGCCACGGCGGCACCGACCTCGACCAGGCCGCCGAAGGGCACGCCCAGGTCGAGCGGGAGCGAGGCGAACAGCACGAAACCGTGCAGGAAGCCGGAGAGGTTGGCGGCGGTGAACGACCCGACCGCCAACGTGGAGAGCCAGTCCGGCGACGCCGGGCCGACCACCCGGAAGACCCAGACCAGCACCGGCGTGAGCACCAGCCACACCGCCAGGAAGGAGAGCACCACGCCGAGCGCGCCGGCCCAGCCGCCCCGCCGGACCAGCTCGGTGGTGGTCGGGAGCGCCAGCAGGATCGACAGCAGCAGGGCCGGTGCCGGGGCGAGCAGCGGCAGCAGCAGCACCCGGCCCCGCCAGCCGACCAGGTGCTCGTCGGAGCGGGGCGCGGCGACCGAGACGAACGCCCGACGCAACCCCTCGCCGTAGAGCGACGCGGGCAGCAGCGCGGCCAGCGCCAGCCACGGCGTCAGACCCACCCCGGCGTCGACCAGGGCGGCCACCGCGTGGGGCGCGCCGATGGCGTCCGGCAGGGCCTCCACGGCGTACGAGGTGAGCCGGCGCACCCGGTCGCCTCCGGCGAGCAGCGCGGTGAGCCAGATCGCCAGCAGCGCCACCGGCACCACCGCGATGCCCCCGTAGAAGGTGATCGCGGCGGCATGCAGGGACAGGTCCCGTCCGCGTACCGGGCGGAAGGCGGCCCGGGTGATCCGTCTGGTTCGTTGCCACGCACCGCCCATCCCGCTTCTCTTCCCCCTCGCGGCTGCGCCCACGCCTGGTGTCGCCGGCAGCACACCCAACGCGCGGCGGTCGGCGTCGTTACGATCGGCGGCCATGACCGTGGACGTGACCGAGCGCCTGCTGCTGCGCGAGTGGCGGGACACGCCGGACGAGCTGAGCCGGCTCTACGACCTCTACTCCCGCGAGGACGTGATGCGTTGGCTGGGCGGGGGAGCGGGACGACTGACCGAGCCCGACCAGGCGGCCTCCCGGCTGGCCGCCTGGCGGGAGCGGTACGCCCCGTACGCCGGCCGGTACGGCCTCTGGGCGATCGAGGTCCGGGAGACCGGAGTGGTGGCGGGCAGCGTACTGCTCAAGCCGTTGCCCGGGGCCGACGGCATGACGCCGACCGACGACATCGAGGTGGGCTGGCACCTGCACCCCGACTCGTGGGGGCACGGCTACGCCACCGAGGCGGCCCGGGCGGTGTTGTCCCGCGAGTTCGCCACCGGCACCGAGCGGGTGTACGCCGTGGTGATGCCGGGCAACGAGCGGTCCACGGCGGTCTGCCGCCGGCTCGGCATGACCCACCTGGGCCGGCGCACCGACTGGTACGGCGGCACCGAGGTGGAGACCTTCGTGCTGACGCCCCACCAACTGTCGACGTAGGACGGTCTCCGCATCATGGCGATCCTCCCCACACACCGGCTGTCGCGAGACCGCGTCGAGGTGCGCACCGTCGCCGAGGCCGAGCACGTCCAGCAGGAGTTGCGCCGGCACCTCGACCTGACCACCGACCCGGCGACCGAGCCGACCCTGGTGGCCGGCGTCGACGTCTCCTACGACAAGACCTCCACCCGGGTCACCGCCGCCGCCGTGCTCGTCGACCTGACCAGCGGCGTCGAGGTGGAGACCGTCGTCGTCCCCGGCGAGGTGACGTTCCCGTACATCCCCGGGCTGCTGGCCTTCCGCGAGGTGCCGATGCTGCTCACCGCGCTGGACAGGCTCGACCGTAGTCCCGACACCGTGGTCTGCGACGGGTACGGCATCGCCCACCCACGGCGGTTCGGGCTGGCCTGCCACCTGGGCGTGGTGACCGGCCTGCCCACCTTCGGCGTGGCCAAGACCCCCTTCGTCGGCACGTACGCCGAGCCCGGTCCGCGCCGGGGCGACCGGTCGGTACTGCGCGACGGTGACGAGGTGCTCGGCCACGCCCTGCGTACGCAGACCGACGTCAAGCCGGTCTTCGTCTCCGTGGGCCACCGCACCGACCTGGACCGGGTGACCGCGTTGACGCTGACGTTGAGCCCGCGCTACCGCCTGCCGGACGTGATCCGTCGCGCCGACTTCCTGTCCCGCGAAGCCCTTCGTCAGGACACGTCCGGTCCCTACACCTCGTGAGACATCGGCGGTGGCGTTTCCGCGCAGAAATGGAGCCATGCCGGCTGGCGGGTCGACGTGATCGCGCCGACAGGTGACCTTCCCGGTGCGCGGTCCCGACCGGCTCTCCCGCGCCATTCGCGGCACCCCGTCACCACCCTCGTCGATCATGGAGTTGTGCACGCCGCAAAAGCCGTGAACCAGCGCGAAGTGTCGCCCACAACTCCATGATCGCGGGCAACCACAGCTTCGCGAACCCTGGACCTTTGATCGTCGGGCTCACCCGGGGCGTCGTCGGGTGAGGTGGGTAGATCTGTTGTCGCTGGGACGACAACAGATCTACCCACCTCGCCTTGGCAGGTCGCGTCTCCTCGTGCTGAGCGCGCTCCGCCGACGGCACCCACGCAGCCCGGTCTCGGGCACCGGTCGGTCGAGTGCGCCGAACGGCGGTGGTCGGACAGTTCGCGCGATGGCGTACGGCGCGGTCTGCGATGGCCGACCTGTGCGAGGCGTGCGGTGCGGGCTGCGGCGGTCGGCGTGCGGTGCGGTCTGCGATGGTCCGGCAGAGTCGAGTGGCGAGCGGTGCACCGCTGGGGTGTAGGTGTTAGCAGGGGACCCGTGCTCTACCGGAGGCGTTAATAAGGTGCCCTTCCTTGCACCAAGGCGGCGTGGTGAACAATGGCGGCGTGAACTCCCCCCGCGATCTTGTGCTGTTGGGTAGTACGGGTTCGATCGGTACCCAGGCCATCGACATCGTGCGGCGTAATCCTGACCGGTTCCGGGTGGTGGCGCTCGGTGCCGGTGGCGGCAACGTCGCGCTGCTCGCCGCCCAGGCTCTGGAACTCGGTGTCGAGGCGGTCGGGGTGGCCAAGGCGTCCGCCGCGCAGGATCTCCAGCTCGCGTTCTATGCCGAGGCGAGTCGACGGGGCTGGACCAGCGGTGACTTCAAGCTGCCCAAGATCGTGGCCGGGCCGGACGCGATGAGCGAGCTGGCGCAGTGGCCGTGCGACGTCGTGCTCAACGGGGTGGTGGGGTCGCTGGGGCTCGCGCCGACGCTGGCCGCGCTGCGCGCCGGGCGTACGCTCGCGCTGGCCAACAAGGAGTCCCTGGTGGCCGGCGGCTCGCTGGTCAAGGCGGCGGTGACGCGGCCGGAGCAGATCGTCCCGGTGGACTCGGAGCACTCGGCGCTGGCGCAGTGTCTGCGCGGCGGCAGTCGGGGTGAGGTGCGGCGGCTGGTGGTCACCGCCAGCGGCGGGCCGTTCCGGGGGAAGCGACGCGACGAGTTGACGGCGGTGACGCCGGACCAGGCGCTTGCGCACCCGACCTGGAACATGGGGCCGGTGGTCACGATCAACTCGGCGACCATGGTCAACAAAGCGCTGGAGGTGATCGAGGCGCACGAGCTGTTCGACGTGCCGTACGCCGACATCACCGTGATGGTGCACCCGCAGTCGGTGAT
Source organism: Verrucosispora sp. NA02020 (assembly GCF_013364215.1). Lineage (NCBI taxonomy): Bacteria > Bacillati > Actinomycetota > Actinomycetes > Micromonosporales > Micromonosporaceae > Micromonospora > Verrucosispora sp. NA02020. Next base: position 1,841,101 of record NZ_CP054923.1, read on the forward strand.
CCACTCGATGGTCGAGTTCGTGGACGGCTCGACGCTGGCCCAGGCCAGTCCGCCGGACATGCGGCTGCCGATCGCGCTGGGTCTGGGCTGGCCGGACCGGGTGGCCGACGCCGCCGCTGCCGTCGACTGGACCACGGCCCACACCTGGGAGTTCGCGCCGCTGGACGACGAGGCGTTCCCGGCGGTGGCGCTGGCCAAGGCGGCCGGCGAGACGGGGCGCTGCCGACCGGCGATCTACAACGCGGCCAACGAGGAGTGCGTCGCGGCGTTCGTCGCCGGGCGACTGCCGTTCCTCGGCATCGTGGACACGCTGAAGCGGGTGTTGGAGGACGCTCCCGATTTCGACGAACCGGGTACCGTCGAGGACGTACTCGAAGCCGAGTCGTGGGCGCGCGGGCACGCGCAGGAGATCATCGCTGCTGCGGTGGAAGGAGCTTGATGTCGTTCGCGTTCGGGGTGGTGCTGTTCGCCCTCGGCATCCTCATCTCGGTGAGCCTGCACGAGGCGGGCCACATGGTCACCGCCAAGGCCTTCGGGATGAAGGTCACCCGCTACTTCGTCGGTTTCGGCCCCACCATCTTCTCCTTCAAGAGGGGCGAGACCGAGTACGGCCTCAAGGGCATCCCGCTCGGCGGCTTCTGCAAGATCGTCGGTATGACACCGCAGGACGACGACGTCGAGCCCGGTGACGAGAAGCGTGTGATGTGGCGCTACCCGGTGTGGAAGCGCACGATCGTGATGTCCGCCGGCTCGATCACCCACTTCGGGTTGGCGATCTTCGCGGCCTGGCTGGCGGCGATGACGTTCGGCCTGCCCAACCCCAACTTCCCGAGCACCGAGGAGCAGATCCGCGCCGAGCCGGCGGTGATCGCGATCCAGGAGTGCGTCCTGCCGGACACCACCTACCGGGTCTGCGAGGCCGGTGACGCGCCGAGCCCGGCCGGTGCCGGCGGGTTGCAGAACGGTGACCGGATCACCTCGATCAACGGCACCCCGATCACCAGCTACGGCGACCTGCTGACCACGCTGCGGACCACCACGCCGGGCAGCACCGCCACCCTCGGGTACGTCCGCGACGGTCAGCCCGGCACCGCCGAGACCACCCTGGCCACCACCAAGCGCCCGCCGATCGACGACCCGAACGGGCCGGTCACCGAGGTCTCCGCGCTCGGCGTGGGTCTGGTCGTCTCGACCCCGGGTCTGATCTCCCATGGCCCGATCGACGCGATCGGTGCGACCAGCACCTTCATCGGTGACATGGCGGTCGCCACCGCGCAGGCGTTGCAGCGGCTCCCGGAGAAGATCCCCGCCCTCTGGACCGCCATCACCGGCGGCGAGCGGGACATGGACACCCCGATCAGCGTGGTCGGCGCCAGCATCCTCGGTGGCGAGGCGGTCGCCAACGACGCCTGGGAACTGTTCATCATGCTGTTCATCTCGTTGAACTTCTTCATCGGGGTGTTCAACCTCTTGCCGCTGCTGCCACTGGATGGTGGGCACATCGCCATCGCCTGGTTCGAACGCGTCCGGTCCTGGGTGTACGCGCTGCTGCGCAAGCCCGACCCGGGCCGCGTCGACTACTTCAAACTGATGCCCGTCACGTACGCGGTGATCCTGATCGGTGGCGCGTTCACGCTGCTCACGATCACCGCGGACGTCGTCAACCCGATCTCGATCTTCTCAAGGTGAGTGCTTGAAGTGACCGCTGTCAGTCTCGGTATGCCCGCCGTGCCGCCGCCACCGCTCGCGCCCCGACGGGCGAGCCGTCAGATCATGGTCGGCTCGGTGCCGGTCGGTGGTGGGGCACCGGTCTCCGTGCAGTCGATGACCACCACGCTCACCTCCGACGTCAACGCGACCCTCCAGCAGATCGCCGAGCTGACCGCCTCCGGCTGCCAGATCGTCCGGGTGGCGGTGCCCAGCCAGGACGACGTGGAGGCGTTGCCGGCGATCGCGCGCAAGTCGCAGATCCCGGTGATCGCCGACATCCACTTCCAGCCGAAGTACGTCTTCGCCGCGATCGACGCCGGATGTGCGGCGGTGCGGGTCAACCCGGGCAACATCCGGCAGTTCGACGACAAGGTCGCCGAGATCGCCAAGGCGGCCTCCGCTGCCGGTACGCCGATCCGGATCGGCGTCAACGCCGGCTCGTTGGACAAGCGTCTGCTGACCAAGTACGGCAAGGCCACCGCGGAGGCGCTCGTCGAGTCGGCGCTCTGGGAGTGCTCGCTCTTCGAGGAGCACGGCTTCCGGGACATCAAGATCTCGGTCAAGCACAACGACCCGGTGGTGATGATCCGGGCCTACCGGCAGCTCGCCGAGCAGTGCGACTACCCGTTGCACCTGGGCGTGACCGAGGCCGGTCCGGCGTTCCAGGGGACCATCAAGTCGGCGGTCGCCTTCGGGGCACTGCTGGCCGAGGGGATCGGCGACACCATCCGGGTGTCGCTCTCCGCGCCGCCGGTCGAGGAGATCAAGGTCGGCGCGCAGATCCTGGAGTCGCTGGGGCTGCGCGAGCGCGGCCTGGAGATCGTCTCCTGCCCGTCCTGCGGCCGGGCCCAGGTGGACGTCTACAAGCTGGCCGAGGAGGTCACCGCCGGGCTGGAGGGCCTGCCGGTGCCGCTGCGCGTCGCCGTGATGGGGTGCGTGGTGAACGGCCCCGGCGAGGCGCGTGAGGCCGACCTGGGTGTCGCCTCCGGCAACGGCAAGGGGCAGATCTTCGTCAAGGGCCAGGTCATCAAGACCGTGCCCGAGGGGCAGATCGTGGAGACCCTGATCGAGGAGGCGCTGCGCCTGGCCGACGAGATGGGTGCCGAGCTGCCCGAGGAACTGCGCGGCCTGCTGCCCGGCGCCACCGTCAGCGTCCACTGACCCATCGGCGACACCGACGGGCGGTCACCCTCGGGTGGCCGCCCGTCGACGCGTCCGGCACGTGCCCCACGACCGCCCAGGGACTGCACTGTCGCGTGTCGCCGCCGGTCCCGCCCGTCCCGCCCGTCCCGCCCGTCCCGCCCGTCCCGCCGGTCCCGCCCGTCCCGGGCGACACGGCGAGATCATGCTCGATCCGGGATCGAGTTGTCTCGTCGCGACGCTGAAGCCACTCGATCCAGGATCGAGCATGATCTTGAGGGCGCCTCCGGGCACATCAGGGCGCCTCCGGGCACATCAGGGCGCCTCCGGGCACATCAGGGCGCCTTCGGGCGCGGGCGGGCGCGGCACCGGTGTGTTCGTGCTGCTCGTCGGCGGCCCGAGAGCAATCCTCTCGGGCCGCCGACGGGGCGGCGGATCCGCGTCGGGCGCGGGCGGTCACTCGGATTCGGCGAGGATCGCGTACAGCTTGCGGCGGGTCTCGTCGAGCACCTGGGCGGCCCGCTCGCGCTGGTCGTCCGTACCCGTCATCATCACCTGGCGCAGCGCGTTCATGGCCTGCGCGCCGGCCTCGCGGATGTCGTGCCAACTGTTGATCGTGTCCTCGGCGACCTCCGCCCAGGGGGGCGTCTGCGCCGCCGTCTCGGCCTCGGGTCGACCCTGTTCGGTGAGGGTGAACCGCTTGCGGCCACCGCCGGACTCCTCGGTGGCGGCGATGACGCCCTCGTCCTCCAGGAGTTGGAGGGTCGGGTAGATCGAGCCGGGGCTGGGCCGCCAGCCGCCCCCGGTGCGGGAGTCGATCTCCTGGATCATCTCGTAGCCGTGCATCGGCCGCTCGGTGAGCAGCGCGAGCACCGCGCCCCGGACGTTCGGGCGGCGTCCCCGCCCCCGTCCCCGTCCGCCCCGGCCGTGACCGTGCCCGCCGTGCGGGAAGGGCGGACCGGGCGGGAAGGGTGGGAAACCGAAACCGCGCATCCGGGCCTCGTGCAGGGCGTGTGCCCGTGGGTGGAACCTCATCAGACCGTCTCCTTCGTAGAACTGTCTCTGATGCATCGACGATATATCGGAAACGCATCGCCGACAAGTCGTCGGAGGAGGGGTGTGGTGCTTTGCGACACACCGTCCGGTAGCGGCCTGTCCGCCCGTCGGGCACCGGTCACTGTCCGCCACCGCGTTCCGGACGGATCTGGCAGGCTGTAACCGTGTTGACGGCGCCGGTGCGGCAACTGGGGGAGTCGGAACGTCGCGCGGTCGAACGGTTGCTCGACTCCGACCCGTACGCGAGCGCGCAGGTCGCGGAGCGGGTCGCCGCGCGCGGACTGGCGTGGTGGCGGGCCGAGGGCCGGGTACTCGGCTACGGCTCCCGCCGCCAGCTCGAATCGGTCTGCTGGCTCGGCGGCAACCTCACCCCGGTCCTCGCCTCGTCGCAGGCCGTCGCCGCCTTCGCCGAGCTGCTCGCCGGCGAGGAGCGGCTCTGCTCCTCCATCGTCGGGCGCGCCGACGCCGTCCTGGAACTCTGGGACCGGCTCGCCGGCACCTGGGGACCGGCCCGCGACGTCCGCCCCAACCAGCCGTTGCTGGCCACCGAGGCGATGCCGGAGGTCCGTGCCGATCCGCAGGTACGCCTGGTCCGCGGCAGCGAGATCGACCTGCTCTTCCCGGCCGCGGTGGCGATGTACACCGAGGAGGTGGGCGTCTCTCCGCTGGCCGAGGACGGCGGGCGCGGGTACCGCCGTCGGGTCACCGAGATGATCCGCTCCGGCCGCGCGTACGCCCGCTTCGTCGACGGCCGGGTGGTCTTCAAGGCCGAGCTCGCGGTCGTCACCCGGCGCACCGCGCAGATCCAGGGGGTCTGGGTGGCGCCGGAGTGGCGCGGCCGGGGGATTGCCACGGCGGCGATGGCGGCGGTGGTCCGCGACGCGCTGGCCCGGGTCGCCCCGAGCGTCAGCCTGTACGTCAACGACTTCAACCTGCCCGCCCGGCGGGTCTACGAACGCTGCGGATTCCGGCCCGTCGGCACCCTCGCCACCGTGCTCTTCTGACCTGGCCCGCTGCCGTCCGGCAGCCGCCGCCACCAGGTGATCTGCCTCTGGCAAAAATGCGTTGAGCTGCGCGGTCGCGCAACGCAGGCTGGAACCTCCGCCACGAAACCGGAGGAACCGACCCATGCGCCTGCTCCGTGATCTGTGGGTCACCTCTTCGCGCCGGATGACCCTGGTGGTCGCCCTGATCGTGCTCGGCGGGATCGGCCAGGCGGCCACCGCCGCGCTCGCCGGTCCGGTGCTGGTGCACCGCTCCGTCGGCTTCTTCGCGCTGCTCGCGGTGGCCCTGGTCGTGGTGGTCGCCAGCGACCTGGTGGTCAGCCTGGTGATGGCCGGGGTGACCGCCGACTGGGCCGCCGACCTGCGGCGTCGGCTGTGCCGGGTGGCGATGGGCCAGCCGATTCCCGCCCTGGAGACCACGCCGGTCGGCGAGATGCTCGACCGGATCGACGGCGACGTGTACGACGTCGCCTCCGGCGTCCGCGGCCCCGGGGTGCGGTTGGCCCAGTCGCTGGCGGTGGGCCTGCTCTCCACACTGGTCGCGATCACCGTCTGGTGGCCGGCCGGACTCGGCATGCTGCTGCTCTGCGTCCTGCTCGCGGTCACCATGCGCCGGCCCGCCGGCCGGATCGCCCCGGCCCGGATGCACGAGGAGGCGGCCTGGTCGGACCTGGCGGCGGTGATGGAGGAGTCCATCCACGGGCAGGACGACGTGCGCACCAGCCTGGCCCGCCCGTACGTGCTGCGGCTCTACGCCGCCCGGGCGGCCGAGGTGCTGCGGCGCGGCTGGCGGGTGTGGCGGTTGTCCGCCCAGGTCAACACCGTGGCCGCCGGGGTGACCCGGGTCGGTGTCGCGCTGGTCGTGCTCGGTGGGGTGTGGGCGCTGACCACCGGCCGGGTCGACTCCGCCCGACTCACCGCGATCTGGCTGCTCGCCCTCTCGCTCGGGATGACCGTCGAGCACGTCAGCCGGATGGTGCCTGAGGTGCAGTACGCCCTCGGCGCGTGGGGCCGGGTACGCCTGCTCCAGGGCGCCGCCCAGGAACCCGTCGGCGGGGACACCCCGATCGACGGTGACCTGGTCATCCGCGACCTGACCTTCCACTACCCGTCCGCCGACGCCGACCGGGGCCCGGCGTTGCGCGAGATCGACCTGACCTTCGCCCGGGGCCGCTCGTACGCCCTGGTGGGGCGGACCGGCTCGGGCAAGTCGACGCTGGCCAAGCTGCTCACCCGGGCGGTGGACGTGCCACCGGGGACGGTGCTGCTCGGCGGGCGTGACGTGCGCGACCTCGACGTGGACCTGCTGCGCCGGTGGATCGCCGTGGTGCCGCAGCGCACCGAGATCCTCGCCGGCACGCTCGCCGAGAACGTCGCGTTGTTCGACCCCGAGCTGCTCGACGCCGCCGCGCGGGCCCTGGACGAGCTGGGCCTGGCCGGCTGGATCGCCGAACTGCCCGCCGGGCTGGACACCCGGCTCGGCGAGGGCGGGCACGTGCTCTCCGCCGGGCAGGAGCAGCTCGTCGCGTTCGCCCGCATCCTGGTCCGCGACCCGCACGTGGTGATCCTCGACGAGGCCACCGCCCGACTCGACCCGGTCACCGAGGCGCGGGTGCAGCAGGCCACCGAACGACTGCTGCGGGACCGGATCGGCATCGTCATCGCGCACCGGCTCTCCTCGGTGCGCCAGTGCGACGAGGTGGTGGTGCTGGCCGACGGCGCGGTGGTCGAGGCGGCCCCGCTGGCCCGGTCACGGCGCTTCGCCGAACTCCTCGCCGCCGGTGACGCCGACCTGCTGGCCGACCCGCGCGCCGACACCGTCGGTACGGCCGCTCCGGGTACCGACCGCTCCCGTGGCGAACCGGCACTGGTCGGCGTCACCGGTGCGGTCACGGAGGGCCACCGCTTCACCGGGTCGCCCACGCTGACCACCGTGGTGGATCCCGCGCCCGTCGTCGGGCCCGAGCCGGTCGCGCCGACCGACGGGCGGGAGATCACCGCGTGGGAGGTCGGCGGGCGCGACGCCACCCGTACCACCACCGTCGCCGGCGGTGCGGACCCGGTCGGCGGTGCGGACCCGGAAGGCGAGCGGCGGCCGGCCTCCCGGGCGCGGACGCTGCGGGAGATCTTCCGGCTCTGTCTGAACGACCCCCGCTACGGCGCCGCCGCGGTGGGCATCTTCGCCGTGCTGGCCGTCCTGAGCCTGGACGGCCCGATCCTGGCCTGGCTCTGGGCCGACGTGGTCGACGGCACGGGTGACCCGTGGCTGCCCGCGCTGGGCATCGCGGCGGGGCTGATCCTCGCCATCCCCGCGCACTACTGGACGCACCTGTGGTTCCCGGCCTGGTGGGTACGGCAGATGCTGCGGATCAGCGCCCGCCTGGTGTACGGCCAGACCGGCCCGCGCCGGGTCAGCCGGCACACCCCGGCCGAGGTGGTGGCGCAGGGCGGCGACACCGAGCGGGTGGTGCAGCTCGCCGACAACGTGCTGGACCAGACCGTCGGCGTGCTCCTGCTGGTCAGCATGACCCTGATCACCGGCAGCGTGGTCCCGGGGATGTTCTTCCTCGGCACGATGCTGCTCTCCGGCTTCGCCGCCACGGCGTTCGGTCCCCGGCTGGAACGCGCGGCGCGGGAGACCGTCACCGCCCGCGCGGCGTTCGCCACCGCGCTGGTGTCGGCACTGTCGGCCGCCCGGACGGTGAAGCTCGCCGGGGCGACCCGGCCGGTGCTGACCCATCTCGCCGACCTGGACACGGTCCGCAGCGACCGGCAGCGTCGGGAGATCGCCGTGCAGGTCTGGGCCCGCTCCACCCCGTCGATGGCGAGCGGCCTGCTGCCGATCGCCGTCTGGGCGCTCTTCCTGGCCGGCACGATCAACGCCGGGGCGGCACTGGTCTCGGTCGCCACGCTGGGCGCGGCGCGCTGGTTCGCCTGGACGACCGCCTCGCTGATCTCCCAGGTGCCCTCGGCGCGGGTGTGGACGCGGCGGACGGCGGAGATGACCGGGATCGAGGCGTACTCGGCGCGGGTGCCCGGGATGGACCTGGTGGCCGGTACGGCTTCCGCCCCGCCGGTGGCCCCGCGTACCCCGTTGCGGCGGCTGGAACTGGTCGGCTTCGGCGTACGGCACACCGACGGCACGGTCGCCGTACGCGATGTCGACCTGACCGTGGAGCGTGGACAGCTGGTGCTGGTGGTGGGCCCGGTCGGGGCGGGCAAGTCCTCGCTGCTGCGCGCCCTGGCCGGCATCGCCCCGCACACCGGGTCGATGACCTGGAACGGGGAACCGGTGACCGAGCCGGAGTTGTTCCTGCGCCCGAACCAGGTCGGCTACGTCGGCCAGTTGCCCCGGGTGCTCTCCGGCACCGTCGCCGACAACATCACCCTGGGCCACCCGGTGGACCCGGCGCACGCGGTGGCGACCGCCCAGCTCGAACACGACCTGGCCGCCACCGGGAGCGGCCTGGCGTTGCTCATCGGGCACAAGGGCACCCGGCTCTCCGGCGGGCAGTTGCAGCGGCTGGCGTTGGCCCGGGCGCTGGCACCGCGTACCGAACTGCTGGTCGCCGACGACGTGTCGTCCGCCCTGGACGTCACCACCGAGCTGGCCCTCTGGCAGGCGTTGCGCGAACGCGGCGTGACCGTGGTCGGCTCCACCTCCAAACGGGCCGCCCTGGTGCGGGCCGACCACGTGGTGGTGCTCGTCGACGGTGCGGTGCGGGCGCAGGGGCCGTGGCGCGAGCTGGCGCCGCGCTGGGGCCACCTGGCCGGGTGACCAAGGCCGCGCCGGACCGACCGGTCCGGCGCGGCCGCTTCAGGGTCAGACCGCCCGGCGGTACTGGTGCGGCCAGTCCGTCTCGGCGCCCAGCTCGGCGGCGGCCCGGCGCGGCCAGTACGGGTCGCGCAGCAGTTCCCGGCCGAGCAGCACCAGATCGGCCGCGCCGTCGGCGAGGATCGCCTCGGCCTGTGCGGGCGCGACGATCAGGCCGACCGCGCCGGTGGGTACCCGTGCCTCGCGGCGGATCCGGGCGGCGGCCGGCACCTGGTAGCCGGGCCCGACCGGGATGTCGGCCGTCGGCGCGGCGCCGCCGGAGGAACAGTCGACCAGGTCCACCCCGGCGGCGGCCAACTCGGTGGCGAGCACCACGCTGTCGTCGACGGTCCAGCCGCCGTCGACCCAGTCGGTGGTCGAGATGCGGGCCAGCACCGGCACGTCCGGTCCGACGGCGGCGCGCACCGCGCGGGCGACCTCCAGGGTGAGTCGCATCCGACCGGCCCGGTCCCCGCCCCAGCCGTCGGTACGCCGGTTGGTCAGCGGGGAGAGGAACTCGTGCAGCAGGTATCCGTGCGCCGCGTGCACCTCGACGGCGGCGAACCCCGCCTCCAGCGCGCGGGCGGCGGCGGTCGCGAACGCCTCGACCACCCCGGCGATCCCGGCCGGGTCCAGCGCGGTCGGTTCGCGGTACTCCGGCACGAACGGCTCAGTGGTCGGTCCGACCGGCGTCCAGCCGCCCTCCGCGTCGGGCACGCCGCCGCGCCGGGGGGACCACGGCCGGTACGTCGACGCCTTGACTCCGGCGTGTGCGAGCTGCACGACGGGCACCGCGCCGTGGGTGGTCAGGAAACGGGTCACCGGACGCCAGGCGTCGACGTGCCGCCCGGACCAGAGCCCGGTGTCCTGCGGGCTGATCCGTCCCTCCGGCACCACGGCGGTCGCCTCGGTCATCACCAGTCCGGCGCCGCCCACGGCCCGGGTGCCGAGGTGCACCAGGTGCCAGTCGGTGGGCAGGCCGTCGGGCCCGGCACTGTACTGGCACATCGGCGCCATCGCGATCCGGTTGGGCAGGGTCACCGCGCGCAGCGCCAGGGGGGTGAACAACGAGCTCATCGCGCCATCTTCTCCCGGCCGTCGGGCGCGCGGCCCGGACACGGGCTGTGGGGTCGGGCACTCTCGCGTCGGTCAGCTCCGGTCGGTCCGCCCACCGGCGGCCCGGGTGCGGGCGGCCAGGGCGAGGGCGGTGGCGACGCCCCAGACGACGGCCACCGCCAGCAGCAGCCGTTCCAGCACCCCGACCAGCGAGCCCCGCCCGACGAAGAGCATGGCCAGGCCGACCGCCCCGGCGAGCGGGAGCGCCACCACCGCCGCGACCGTGGCCGGTCGGCGCAAACGCCGGTCGGCCTGTGGGGCGAGGGCGAGCGCGACCATCGCGAACACCACCGTCGCGGTGGCGGCGACGCTCGCCGCACCGTGCACCAGGTCCGCCACGGTGGCCGGCTCGAAGGGCGGCAGCGGGCAGCCGGCGCTACAGGTCACCGCACCGGAGAGCAGCGTGCAGAGCGCCGCCGCGACGAGCAGCGCCACCGCGCCGGGCAGCGTCGCCACCTGCCGCACCACCGTCGCGGCCCGACGTCCCACGAGCCGCCGCACCACGGCCGCACCCGGGTGCGCCACCCACGCCGGGTCCGGGTCTGTCACCGCCGCCGGTTCGGGCCGCCGGGCCTCGTCGCGCAGGGCCACCGCGAGCAGCAGTAGCGCCGTGGCCAGGGAGAACACCCCGATCCGGTACGTCCACGCGTAACCGCTCTCGGCCACCCCCGCCTCGCTGACGTACCCGGTCAGGCCCGGTCCCGGACCGGCGACCACGGCGAGGACCACCAGGGCCGTCCCGGTGAGTACGCCCAACGCGGCACCCGCCGCCGCGACCCCGCCCCGCGCCGACGCCCGGCGGTACGCCGTCGACGACTCAGTCACGTCCGTGCGGCGTCGTCCAGCCGTGCAGGTCCGGCCCGAGCGGCACCACCCCGGTCGGGTTGATCTGGTGGTGCGTCGCGTAGTAATGCCGCTTGATGTGGTCGAAGTCCACGGTCTCGCCGAGACCCGGGGTCTGGAACAGGTCCCGCGCGTACGCCCACAGCACCGGCATCTCGGTCAGCTTTTGCCGGTTGCACTTGAAGTGCCCGTGGTAGGCCACGTCGAAGCGGACCAGCGTGGTGAACAGCCGTACGTCCGCCTCCGTGATCGAGTCGCCCATCAGGTACCGCCGGTCGGTCAGCCGTTCCGACAGCGCGTCCAGCCGGGCGAAGAGCGTCTGGTACGACTCGTCGTACGCCTGCTGGGAGGTGGCGAAGCCGCACCGGTAGACGCCGTTGTTGACGTCCCGGTGGATCTCCGCCATCAGCGTGTCCATCTCCGGGCGCAGGGTCACCGGGTACAGGTCCGGCGCGTCCGGTGCGTGCCACCGCCGCCACTCGGTGGACAGGTCCAGGGTGAGCTGCGGGTAGTCGTTCGTGACCACCCGCCCGGTGAGCGTGTCGACCAGCGCGGGCACGGTGACCCGGCCGGAGTAGTCGGCGTCGGTCGCCAGGTACGCCTCGGACAGGAAACCGATGCCCAGCACCGGGTCGAAGCCGTCCTGGTCGAGCGCGAACCGCCAACCCCGGTCGTCCCGGATCGGATCGACGGTGCCCAGCGAGATGGCGTCACCGAGCCCGAGCAGGTTCCGCACGATCAACGCCCGGTGCGCCCACGGGCAGGCGCGGCACCAGATCAGCCGGTAGCGGCCCGCCTCCAACGGCCAGCGGTCCTGGTCGTCGGGCCCGCCGCCGGGCGGCGAGGTGGAGTGCGGGGTGACCCGCCCGGTGAACCGGTTGGGCTGCCGGACGAACGCGCCGCCGTCGCTGGTCTCCGCGCGGAACTGGGGTCGGGCCATGCCGACAACCTATCGGGATACGCCGGGGATATCCTGGCCGCCGGACGTCCGGCGGGACCCGACGGGCGGCCGGTGCCCGCCCTTCCCCACCCCCGAAGGACTCGCGATGACCGTGGCTTACCTGGTGGCCGGTGTGCGTACCCCGATCGGCCGCTACGCCGGTGCCCTGGCCGGCGTCCGCCCCGACGACCTGGCCGCGCACGTGATCCGTGAGCTGGTGGCCCGTCATCCGGCGGTGGACTGGGCACGCACCGACGACGTGATCCTGGGCTGCGCCAACCAGGCCGGTGAGGACAACCGCAACGTGGCCCGGATGGCGGCGTTGCTCGGCGGGCTGCCCGAGCAGGTGTCCGGCAGCACGATCAACCGGCTCTGCGGTTCCGGTCTCGACGCGCTGGCCACCGCCGCCCGCGCGGTGGTCGCCGGTGAGGCCGATCTGGTCGTCGCGGGCGGCGTCGAGAGCATGAGCCGGGCCCCGTTCGTGATGCCGAAGGCGACCACCGCCTACTCCCGGGCCGCCGAGGTCCACGACACAACCATCGGCTGGCGACTGGTCAACCCGCTGATGCGGCAGGGTTGGGGCGTCGACTCGATGCCGGAGACGGCCGAGAACGTGGCCGAGGAGTACGGCGTGGACCGGTCCGCGCAGGACGAGTTCGCGTACCGCTCCCAGGCGCGGGCCGCGAAGGCCCAGGCCGACGGGCGGTTGGCCGAGGAGATCGTGCCGGTGACCGTGCCGGCCGGGCGGCGCGAGACGCGCCTGGTGGAGGTCGACGAGCATCCCCGGCAGACGTCGCTGGAGAAGCTCGCCGCGCTGCCCACCCCGTTCCGCGACGGCGGCACCGTCACCGCGGGGAACTCGTCCGGCGTCAACGACGGCGCGGTGGCGCTGCTGGTCGCCTCGGAGGCGGCCGTCGCCGCGTACGGCCTCACTCCGCTGGCCCGGGTCTCCGGCGCCGCGGCGGCCGGCGTGCCGCCCCGGACCATGGGCGTCGGCCCGGTCCCGGCGACCCGGCGGCTGCTCGACCGGCGCGGGTTGGCCGTGGCCGACCTCGACGTGATCGAGCTGAACGAGGCGTTCGCCGCGCAGGCCGTCGCGGTGCTGCGTGAGCTGGGCCTGCCGGAGGACGCCGAGCACGTCAACCCGAACGGCGGCGCCATCGCGCTGGGGCACCCGCTGGGTGCCAGCGGCGCCCGACTGGCGCTCACCGCCGCGCTGGAGCTACGCCGCCGGGGCGGTCGACGGGCCCTGGCCACCATGTGCGTCGGCGTCGGGCAGGGCATCTCGCTGTTGCTGGAAGCGGCCTGACCGGCCGCGACACGGCGCGAACGGGAAAGGTGTTCGTGGATCTCCCTCGGCGTGACCGACCGGCCTAGAGTGGTCTGCATCACGACGAGCTGAGGTGCCAGTGCAGACCCCCGACGGACTCCCCTCCGAGATCGACCTCTCGCGGCCCAGCGCGGCCCGGGTGTACGACTACTTCCTGGGCGGCGCCCACAACTTCGAGATCGACCGCAGGCTGGCCGAGCAGATCGCCGCCACCACACCCCACCTGCCGGCGACCATGCGGGCCGGGCGGGAGTTCCTGCGTCGGGCCGTACGCGTGCTGCTCGACGCCGGCATCGACCAGTTCCTCGACATCGGCTCCGGCATCCCCACCGTCGGCAACGTGCACGAGGTGGCCCAGGCCGCGAACCCGAAGGCCCGCGTGGTCTACGTCGACATCGACCCGGTGGCGGTGGCGCACAGCCGGGAACTGCTGACCGGCGACGAGCTGACCGGCGTGCTCCACGGCGACCTGCGCGACCCGGAGCGGCTCCTGGCCGACGCCCGGGCGTTGCGGCTGCTCGACTTCGACCGCCCGCTCGGCGTGCTGCTCGCCGGGGTGGTGCACTTCGTGCCGGACACCGACCGTCCCGCCGACGTCCTGGCCACCCTGCGGTCCGCCACCGTCCCCGGCAGCCACCTGGTCCTCTCGCACTCCACCTTCGAGGACCAGCCACCGGAGATGTTGGACGCGCAACGGCTGTCCGCGCGGACCGCCACCGAGATCACGCTGCGCTCGCGGGCCGAGATCACCGGCTTCTTCGGTGACTGGACGCTGCTGCCGCCGGGAGTGGTGCACATGGAGCTGTGGCGTCCCGACGCGCCGTCCGAGGTGGCCGCGAACCCGCAACGGTTCGGCGCCTTCGGCGGCGTCGCCCGGAACGACCGGTCCGCCGGCTGACCTGATGTCCGCCGTCGGCGACTCCGGCGGGAACGCCGTGGACCAGACCGGTGCCCAGCGGTACGCGGCCGACTGGGCCCGTGCCGTACGCGGGTTCGGGTTCGTGCCGTTGAGCCCGACCGAGACCGAGCGGCTGCTGCTCGGACACACCGTGCGGCTGGCCCGTGCGCTGCTCTCCGGCGAGCCGGTGACCCCGACCGCCGAGGATGTCGGGCGCGCCCTGGTGGCGGCCCATCTGATCGCGCCGGGGGTGATCGGGTGGGCGGTGCGTACCCTTGCCGCCCGGTTCCCCACCGAGGTGCTGGACGTCCGGGCGGACCGGCCCGATCTCGCCGACCGGGTCTCGGCGGCGCAGGCGGGCCTGGCCGCCGGCTTCGCCGGTGCGCTGCGTGACCGCACCTTCGCCCAGCAGGAGGGGATCGCGCGCTCGGCGTGGCAGGCCCGGGACGACGTGGAGCGGGCGCTGCGCGACAGCGAGGCGCGGTTCCGGGCGGTCTTCAGCGGGGCGGCCATCGGCATCGGCATCGCCGGGATCGACGGCACGATCATCGACGTCAACCAGAGCTTCGCCGAGATGCTCGGCTACGACATCGAGGAACTGCGGCAGACGAACGTGGCGTCGCTGTTCCACGCCGACGACGCCGCCGGGATGTGGGAGCTGTACCAGGAGCTGATCGAGGGCAAACACGAGGCGGCCCGGGTCGAGAAGCGCTACCACCGTAAGGACGGCACCGCCGTCTGGACGGACCTGGCGGTCTCGCTGATCCGGCACGACGACGGCCGGCCCCGGTTCACCGTCGCCGTGGTCGAGGACATCACCGAGCGGTACGAACTCCAGCAACGGCTACGGTTCCAGGCGCTGCACGACCCGCTCACCGGCCTGCCCAACCGGACGCTGTTCTTCGAGTCGCTCGGTCGGCTGGTGAACCGGACGCACCCGTCCGGCCGGGTCGGCGTCTGCTTCCTGGACCTCGACGGGTTCAAGGCGATCAACGACAGCCTGGGGCACGACCTCGGTGACCGGCTGCTCGTGCTGATCGCCCGGCGGCTGGCCGACTGCGTGGCCGACCGCGGCTACCTGGTCGCCCGGATGGGCGGCGACGAGTTCGTCATCCTGGTCGACGGCATCGCCCGGATCGAGGACGTGACCGCGGTGGCCGAGACGGTGCTGGCCGCCGTCTCCGCCCCGGTGCACATCGGTGACCAGCAGCTCGCGGTCTCGGCGAGCATCGGCATCGTCGACTCGGACCTGGCCGGCACCAGCGCCACCGAGCTGATGAAGGCCGCCGACACCACGCTGTACTGGGCCAAGGGGGAGGGCCGGGGCCGGTGGGCGGTGTACGACCCGGAGCGCAGTGCCCGGGACATCGCCCGGTCGGCGCTCGCCGCCGAACTGCCCACGGCGCTGGACCGGGGCGAGTTCGTGGTGCACTACCAGCCGATCGTGTCCCTGCTGGACGGCCAGATGCTGGCCGTCGAGGCGCTGGTCCGCTGGCAGCATCCGGAGCTGGGTCTGGTCGGGCCGGACCGGTTCATCGGACTGGCCGAGGAGACCGGCCTGATCGTCCGGCTCGGCGAGTGGGTGCTGCGGCAGTCCTGCCGGGACGCCCAGCGCTGGCACGCCGAGTTCCCGCAGGCCCGGCTGGTGGTCAGCGTCAACCTGGCCGCCCGCCAGGCCGACGCCCCGGCGATCGTGGACACCGTGGCCGACGCCCTGGCCGAGAGCGGGCTCCCCGCCGCACTGCTGCAACTGGAACTGACCGAGAGCGCCGTGATGGGTTCCGCGGGCGAGCCGCTGCGGACGCTGTACCGGCTCGCCGCGCTCGGGGTCCGGCTGGCGGTGGACGACTTCGGGACCGGGTACTCGAACCTGGCGTACCTGCGCCGGTTGCCGATCACCTGCCTGAAGCTGGCCGGGCCGTTCGTGGAGGGCCTGCGGGGCGACGATCCCTCCGTCGCCGACCACCGTGACGTACGGATCGTGGACGCGTTGGTCCGCTTGGCCCACGCGTTGGAACTCTGGGTGACCGCCGAGGCGGTGGAGACCGAGGCGCAGGCCGAGCGGCTGCGGTCGCTACGCTGCGACTCCGCGCAGGGCCGGCTGTTCGACCCACCCGGCCCGGCGGAGAAGATCGTCGCCCGGCTGCGGGGCACACCGTCTGATGGGGAGTCGACGTGGAGCTGACGGACACCAACGGGGTGGTGGCGGTGGTCGCCGCCCTGGCCATCCTCGCCGGGCTGGCCGGGGTGGTGGTGCCCGGCCTGCCGGCGCTGCCGCTCTGCTGGGGCGGCGTGCTGGTGTGGACGCTGTTCGGCGGAGCCGGTGCCGGCCGGTGGCTGGTGCTCGCCGCCGCCACCCTGGTCGCGCTCGGCGGCACCGTGGTCAAGTACGCCTGGCCGGGCCGCAACCTCAAGCGGGCCGGGGTGCCCACCACCTCACTGCTCGCCGGCGCCGTACTCGGGCTGATCGGCTTCTTCGTGATCCCGGTCGTCGGCCTGGTGATCGGTTTCGTCGGCGGCATCTTCGCGATGGAACGGCTGCGGTTGGGCGACACCCGGCTGGCCTGGCCGGCGACGAAGCAGGCGGTCGGCGCGGCCGGCCTGTCGATGCTGATCGAGTTCCTCTCCGGCCTGGTGATCGGCATGCTCTGGGTGACCGGCCTGGTGATGACCTGATCCGTGTGTGGCCCGTGGCGGGTGGTCGCCGGGCGGCGCGGGACGGAGCCAGGGCAGGGCACCGCGCCCTGCCCGAGAGAGAGGTGACGTCGCCCGCGCCGCCGCGGCTGTCGGGCCGTTCCGAGGGCCCGTGGTCGGCCCGTCGCGATCGGGCCTGGTCACAGGCTCAAGGATGCGTCAGGTACGGCCCGACCGGCAACGCGATTAGTCGGCCGGCGGACGACGGGCCGGGTACGCCCCCGTGGTGCGCCGGACACCGGACCGGTTTGCCGGGGACGCGGAACGGGGTACGAGCGGAGCGTCCCGTTGACGGTGATCAGCTCGGCGGGTAGACCTTGGTGATGGAGGCTCGCGGATGAGGAATGCGCCGCTCACGCTGGAGCAACTGCGGGTCGCGGTCGCCGAGGGCGAGATCGACACGGTGGTTCTGGCCCTGGTCGACATGCAGGGTCGGCTACAGGGCAAACGGTTCCACGCGCCGTTCTTCCTCGACCAGGTCGTCGGGCACGGCAGTGAGGGCTGTGACTACCTGCTCGCGGTGGACGTCGACATGAACACCGTCGACGGATACGAGATGTCGAGCTGGTCGCGCGGCTACGGTGACCTGGCGATGACGCCGGACTTCGACACGCTGCGCCGGGTGCCGTGGCAGCCCGGGACCGCCCTGCTCCTGGCCGACCTGCACTGGCCCGGGGAGACCGGTCCGGTGACCGTCTCGCCCCGGCAGATCCTGCGCCGGCAACTCGACCGGCTGGCCGCGCACGGACTGACCGCGTACGCGGGCACGGAGCTGGAGTTCGTGCTGTTCCGTGACTCGTACGAGCAGGCATGGCAGCGCGGCTACCGCGAGCTGACCCCGGCCAACCAGTACAACGTGGACTACTCGCTGCTCGGCACCGCCCGGGTGGAGCCGCTGCTGCGGCGTATCCGCAACGAGATGGCCGGCGCGGGACTCACCCCGGAGAGCGCCAAGGGTGAGTGCAACCTCGGCCAGCACGAGATCGCCTTCCGCTACGACGAGGCGGTGCGCTGCGCCGACCACCACGTGATCTACAAGAACGGGGCTAAGGAGATCGCCGCCCAGGAGGGCATGTCGATCACCTTCATGGCGAAGCCGAACGCCCGGGAGGGCAACTCCTGCCACATCCACTTCTCCCTGCGGGACGCCTCCGGCAGGTCGGCCATGTTGGGCGACGGACCGGGTCACCTGAGCGTCACCGGGCAGCGGGTGCTGGCCGGGCTGCTCGCCACGATGCGGGAGTTCAGCCTCCTCTTCGCGCCGAACATCAACTCCTACAAGCGCTACCAGCCGGGTTCCTTCGCCCCGACGGCGTTGCGCTGGGGCACCGACAACCGCACCTGCGCGCTACGGGTGGTGGGCCACGGTCAGGGGATGCGGGTGGAGAACCGGGTGCCGGGGGCGGACGTCAACCCGTACCTGGCGATCGCGGCACTGGTGGCGGGTGCGCTGCACGGCATCGAGCAGGAGCTGGAGTTGGGCGAGGAGTGCACCGGCAACGCGTACGACGACGCGGCGGCCGAACGCGTCCCCGGCACCCTCCGGGACGCCCTCACGCTCTGGGAGTCCTCCACGGTGGCCCGGACGGCCTTCGGCGACGACGTGGTCGCCCACTACACCAACATGGGCCGGGTCGAGCTGGCCGCCTTCGACGCGGCCGTCACCGACTGGGAACTCGCCCGTGGTTTCGAGCGCCTCTGACCGAGCCCGGGTCGTCCCGTCTCGCGTGCGTCGATGTGCGCCGATCATGGAGTCGTGGCGCCCGACCTGTCCTCTTTCGCGACGTTCACGGAGTACCACAACTCCATGATCGCGGCGCAGAACACGGGCGGGGCAGGCAAGGTGGGCAGCGTGGGTGAGGGGAGTGTGGGTGGGCGTGGGTGAGGTGCGGAATCCGGCCAGCGGGGCGGTGCTGCGCGAGGTCGCGGGGGCGTCTGCGGACGAGGTCGACGCGGCGGTGGCGCGGGCGGCGGTGGCGTACGAGCGGTGGCGGTGGGTGGCGCCGGGGGAGCGGGCCCGGCTGTTGCGGCGGTTCGCGGCGGTGGTCGACGCGCATGTGGAGGAGCTGGCCCGGCTGGAGGTCGAGAACGCCGGGCACACCATCGGCAACGCCCGCTGGGAGGCGGGCAACGTACGGGACGTGCTGGACTACTACGCGGGGGCACCGGAGCGGCTGACCGGGCGGCAGATCCCGGTGGCGGGCGGGTTGGACGTCACGTTCCACGAGCCGCTCGGCGTGGTCGGGGTGATCGTGCCGTGGAACTTCCCGATGCCGATCGCCGCCTGGGGGCTGGCTCCCGCGCTCGCCGCCGGCAACACGGTGGTGCTGAAGCCCGCCGAGCTGACCCCGCTGACCGCGTTGCGCCTGGGCGAGCTGGCCCGGGAGGCGGGGCTGCCCGAGGACGTGTTCACGGTGCTGCCGGGGCGGGGCGATGTGGTGGGCGAGCGCTTCGTCGACCATCCGGCGGTCCGCAAGATCTGCTTCACCGGCTCCACCGAGGTCGGCACCCGGATCATGGCGGGCTGCGCCGCCCAGGTGAAGCGATTGACCCTGGAGCTGGGCGGCAAGTCGGCGAACCTGGTCTTCGCCGACGCCGACCTGGAGAAGGCGGCGGCGACCGCGCCGTCGGGAGTCTTCGACAACGCCGGCCAGGACTGTTGCGCCCGGTCCCGACTCCTGGTGCAGCGCTCGGTCTACGACCGCTTCCTGGAGCTGCTGGAGCCGGCGGTGCGGGCGTTCCGGGTACGCCACCCGGCCGACGAGGCCGCCGAGATGGGGCCGCTGATCTCCGCCGGGCACCGGGACCGGGTCGCCGGGTACGTCGACGGCGCGCGGGTCGCCTTCACCGGCTCCTGCCCGGACGGCCCCGGCTACTGGTACCCGCCGACGGTGCTGCTCGCCGACTCGCCGGCCGACCGGCACTGGCGCGAGGAGGTCTTCGGCCCGGTCGTCTCGGTGCTGCCCTTCGACGACGAGGCGGACGCGATCCGGCTCGCCAACGACACCGAGTACGGCCTCTCCGGCTCGGTCTGGACGCGGGACGTGGGCCGGGCGGTGCGCGTGGCGCGGGCGGTGGAGGCGGGCAACCTGAGCGTCAACTCGCACTCCTCGGTGCGGTACTCGACGCCGTTCGGCGGGATGAAACGCTCCGGTCTCGGTCGCGAGCTGGGTCCGGACGCCCTGCACGCGTTCACCGACGTCAAGAACGTCTTCATCAGCACGGAGGAGTGAGCGATGCGGCGGTTGCAGGACCGGGTGGCGGTGGTCACCGGCGCGGCCAGCGGGATCGGACTGGCCACCGTTCGGCGGTTGGCCGCCGAGGGAGCCCGGGTGGTCTGCGTCGATGTCGACACCGAGGGGGGTGCCCGGGCCGCCGAGGAGGTCGACGGGACCTTCGTCGCCGTCGACGTGACCGACGAGGGTGCCGTCCGTGACCTCTTCGACGGGGTGGTCGAGCGGTACGGGCGGGTGGACGTCTCGTTCCACAACGCGGGCATCTCCCCGCCGGACGACGACTCCATCCTGGAGACCGGGCTGGACGCCTGGGAGCGGGTGCTGCGGGTGAACACCACGAGCGTCTACCTGTGCTGCAAGTACGTCATCCCGCACATGCGCCGGCAGGGCCGGGGCTCGATCATCAACACCGCCTCGTTCGTGGCGCTGATGGGTGCGGCGACGTCGCAGATCGCGTACACCGCGAGCAAGGGCGGGGTGTTGGCGCTGAGCCGGGAACTGGGCGTGCAGTTCGCCCGGGAGGGCATCCGGGTCAACGCCCTGTGCCCCGGTCCGGTGGCCACGCCGCTGCTGCGGGAGCTGTTCGCCGCCGATCCGGAGCGGGCCGCGCGCCGGCTGGTGCACGTGCCGATGGGGCGGTTCGGCGAACCGACCGAGATCGCCGCCGCGGTGGCCTTCCTGGCCAGTGACGACTCCTCGTTCATGACCGCCGCGCAGTTCGTGGTCGACGGCGGGATCACCGGCGCGTACGTCACGCCGCTGTGATGTAACCGACACTTCCGGTGAACGGTGGGGCGATTCGTATCGGTTGATCGACAAGTGTCGTGGGGTAATCAGCGTCGCGATCAGCTGATGCGTTACGTTCCTGGTTCGGCGGGGTAGAAGTCCGGTCACGGCAGCGATGATCAGGGCACGTCGCGCACAGGCCGGGGAGGCTGCATGAACTCGGCCCAGGGGGGCGTGGACGGGGGCGATCCGTCGGCGGCGCGTCGTGGGGTTCCACCGCTGCTCGCGGCGGCGTTCGCGGGCGGTGGCGAGATGGGCGCGCTGTTGCGTGACCGGGACTGGTCGACCAGCCCGCTCGGCGCACCGGAGCAGTGGCCCAGCGCGCTCGGCAACGCGGTCAGCACGATGCTCGCCTCGAAGGCGCAGATCGTCATCTTCTGGGGCGAGGACCAGCGCGCCTTCTACAACGACGCCTACCGCCCGACCATCGGGGACAAGCATCCCGCCGTCGTCGGGCAGCCGGCCCGCGAACACTGGGTCGAGACCTGGGACGTGCTCGGGCCGCTGCTCACCGATGTCCTGCGGACCGGTGAGGCGTACCAGGCGCGGGACCACCACTTCCTGCTCGACCGGTACGGCTTCATGGAGGACGTCTACTTCGACGTCTCGTACGACCCGATCCGGGACACCGACGGCTCGATCAGCGGCGTGCTCTGCGTCTGTAGTGAGACCACCGGTCGGCTGCTCAGCGAGCGGCGACTGCGTACGCTCGCCGAACTCGGCTCCGAGTTGGCCGACGTGGGCAGTAGCGCGGAACTCTGCCACGCGGCCGTGGACGTGCTCGACCGGCACCGGCAGGACGTACCGTTCGGGCTGCTCTACCTGTACGGCCCCGACGGTGGTCTGCGGCTGGCCGGGACGAGCGGCCCGATGACCGGGCCCGAGGAGCCCGCCGCCGGGCTGGCCGACCTGGCCGCCGCCGGGGGCGGCACGGTGTCCACCGCCGACCTGTTCGGTGAGGTGCCGGCCGATGCCGCCGACGAGGCGCTGTTGCTGCCGATCACCGCCACCGCCGAGCAGGCGGGCGCGCTGGTGCTGGGGGTGGCCCGCCGGTTGCCGCTCACCGACGACTACCGCACCTTCCTCGAACTCGTCGCCGCGCAGGTCTCGCGGGCCGTCGGCAAGCAGCGCGCGTACGAGCAGGAGCAGGCCCGCGCCGCCGAGCTGGCCGCCCTGGACCTGGCGAAGACCAACTTCTTCGCCAACGTGAGCCACGAGTTCCGTACCCCGCTGACCCTCGTGCTCGGCCCGCTGGAGGACCTGCTCGCCGACCCGGCCCTGCCGGAGGTGTACACCCAGCGGCTGACGATGATGCACCGCAACGCGTTGCGGCTGCTCAAGCTGGTCAACACGGTGCTCGACTTCTCCCGGCTGGAGTCGGGGCGGCTGGCCGCGTACTACGAGCCGGTCGACCTGGCCGACTACACCGCCCGGCTGGCCAGCACGTTCCGCTCGGCCACCGAACGCGCCGGGTTGCGGCTGACGGTGGACTGCCCGCCGCTGCCCGAGCCGGTCTACGTCGACCAGGAGATGTGGGAGAAGATCGTTCTCAACCTGGTCTCCAACGCGGTGAAGTTCACCCTCGACGGGGAGATCCGGATCGAGGTCCGGGCGGTCGACGGAGTGGCCCGCCTGGAGGTCGCCGACACCGGTGTCGGCATCGTCGCCGAGGAGCTGCCGCACGTCTTCGAGCGCTTCCACCGGGCACCCGGGGTGCGGTCGCGAAGCCACGAGGGCACCGGGATCGGCTTGGCCCTGGTGCGGGAACTGGTCGAGATGCACGGCGGTCAGGTCAGCGCGACCAGCCGCGTCGACGAGGGCAGCCGCTTCGTCGTCACCGTCCCGTTCGGCTCCGGGCACCTCCCGGCCGACCGGGTGGCCGAGACGGGCACCGAGCGTGAGCCGGTGCAGAGCGCCCTCTTCGTCGCCGAGACCGAGCGCTGGAGCGACGACCGGGCCGCGACGGGTGAGGTCCGTGGCACGGGGTCGGCGGCGGGCCGCATCCTGGTCGTCGACGACAACCCGGACCTGCGCGAACACGTCGCCCGGCTGCTCGCGCCGACCTGGGAGGTGTTCACCGCCACCGACGGCGTGGACGCCCTGCGGTTGGCCGTCGACACCGACTTCGACCTGGTGCTGACCGACGTGATGATGCCGCGGCTGGACGGCTTCGGGCTGGTCGCCGCGCTGCGCGCCGACCCGCGCACCCGGTACGTGCCGATCGTTCTGCTCTCCGCCCGCGCCGGCTCGGCCGAGGAGGTGGCCGGCCTGGCGGTGGGTGCCGACGACTACCTGACCAAGCCCTTCTCCGGGCAGGAACTGGTCGCCCGGGTACGCGCCAACGTCGAACTCGGCCAACTGCGCGGCCAGCTCATCCGGCGGTTGGCCGCACTCGCGGACGCGGCCGTGGCGGTGAACACCGCGCGCTCCACGGACGAGGTGCTCCAGGTCGCGGCGCGGCACGCGTTGAGTCTCGCCGAGGCGGTCCGGGTGTCCGTCACCGCCGGAGACGCGCGGTTCGAGGCCGACGGCGGCGGCACCAGCGCCGCCGATCCCGCCTTCGTCCTGCCGTTGACCGGGGTGGGCGGCAAGCGCCTCGGTGAACTGCGGGTGTGGCGTGCGGTCACCGAGCCGGCCGGCACGGACGAGGCCGCGTTGACCCAGCTCGCCCGGCTGGTCGGCGTGCGCCTGGAGAACGCCCAGCTCTACGAGGTGGAGCATCGCATCGCCACGACCCTGCAACACAGCCTGCTGCCGCGCACCCTGCCCCAGTTGCCCGGTGCCGTGGTGGCCAGCCGTTACCTGCCCGGCAGCGCCGACGTCGAGGTCGGCGGCGACTGGTACGACGTGGTGACCCGCGAGGACGACGAGATGGTCCTGGTCATCGGGGACGTCGTCGGCAAGGGGGTGCCGGCCGCGGCGGCCATGGGTCAGCTGCGCAACGCGCTGCGGGCGTACGTGCTGGAGGGGTTCGATCCGGGAGAGTCGTTGACCCGGCTCAACCGGCTCGTGGGGTCGACCGGCTCCCGGTCCTTCGCCACGGTCTTCTGCCTCTGGTTCAGCCCTCGTACCGGGCGGCTGCGGTACGCCAACGCCGGTCATCCGTCCCCGCTGCTGATCCGAGGAGGCGACGTGGCGTTCCTGCACGACCGGGCGCTGGGGCCACCCGTCGGCGCGATCCCCGGGGCGGAGTACGAGACGGTCTCCGGCGAGCTGTGTGCCGGCGAGCGGCTGCTGCTCTACACCGACGGCCTGATCGAGGACCGGAACGTCGACATCGACGACGCGTTGGCCCAGCTCCGCGCCGATGCGGCCCGGCCGGGGGAGCATGTGGTGGACCTGGTCGAGGCGGTGGTGCAGCGCGTCGTGGACCGGCCCCGCCGGGACGACGTGGCGGTGCTCGCGCTGGAGGCGGCCGAGCTGAACCGGTTCGCGCTGCGGCTGCCCGCCGACCCGACCCGACTGAGCGTGCTGCGGAAGCGGCTGGAGGACTTCCTGGTCGCGCACGGGGTGAACGAGACCGACCTGTTCGACCTGACGGTGGCGGTGTCGGAGGCGGCGGCGAACGCCATCGAACACCCGGTCGACCCGGTGGAGCCGACGATCGGCGTCGAGGTGACGGTGGAGGGCCGGACGGTGACCGCGACCATCCGCGACAGCGGACGCTGGCGGGAGTCGACCGGGTCGGGCTTCCGGGGCCGGGGACTGTCGCTGATCGAGGCACTCGGGGAGTTGTCGGTCACGCGTACCACGGAGGGCACGGAGGTGACGCTACGTCGGGAACTGGGTGCCTGAGCCGGTGGGCCCGGCGGGTCAGATCGGCCGCAACCAGCGCTGCTCACCCAGGCCGGCGATGTGCAGCACGCGGCTGACCTGCCGGGACGGCAGCACGTCGAGGGTGTCCGGATAGTGACCGGCGAGCCGCACCACGGCGTGGATCGCCGCCGAGTCGAAGAAGCTGACCGCGCGCAGGTCGAGGAGCAGCCGGACGGCCGGCTCACGCAGCGCGGTCTGCAGCATGATGTCCGCGGTCGCCATGTCCACCTCGCCGGTGACCACCACGCGGAGCTGGTCACCGTCGATCTCCGCGCTGGCGGAGAAGACGGGTGGTGCTCCCCCTTGATCCACGCTGACACCTTGACACAGCGGTTGTTGTAGGGCAACAACCGTGGGCCACCGACGGTGGTGGGGGTCACCCCGGGGGCGGCGATAGGCTTGCCGCATGACCGTCCGTGCGCCGTTGACCCCAGGCACGATCTCCCCGTGGCGGCCGGTGCCCGCCCACATCGTCCGACCGGAGTACGTCGGCAAGAAGGCCCCCCGGCCGTGGCAGGGGTCGCACGTGCAGACGCCGGAGACGATCGAGAAGATGCGGGTCGCCGGGCGGCTCGCCGCGCAGGCCACCCAGCTCGCCGGCGAGCACTGCAAGCCCGGTGTGACCACCGACGAGATCGACCGGGTGGTGCACGAGTTCCTCGTCGACCACGGCGCCTACCCGTCGACGCTGGGTTACCGGGGCTTCCCGAAGTCCTGCTGCACCAGCCTGAACGAGGTGATCTGCCACGGCATCCCGGACACCACCGTGCTGGCCGACGGCGACATCATCAACGTGGACGTGACCGCGTACATCGGCGGGGTGCACGGCGACACCGACGCCACCTTCTGCGTCGGCGAGGTCGACGAGGAGGTCCGGCTGCTGGTCGAGCGGACCCACGAGGCGATGACGCGGGGCATCAAGGCCGTCGCGCCGGGCCGGCAGATCAACGTCATCGGCCGGGTCATCGAGTCGTACGCGAAGCGGTTCGGCTACGGCGTGGTCCGCGACTTCACCGGCCACGGCATCGGCGAGGCGTTCCACAGCGGCCTGTACGTGCCGCACTACGACAGCCCCCGGCCCACCGACGTGATGGAGCCGGGCATGACGTTCACCATCGAGCCCATGATCACCCTCGGCACCCACCAGTACGACATGTGGGAGGACGGCTGGACGGTGGTCACCAAGGACCGCAAGTGGACCGCCCAGTTCGAGCACACGGTGCTGGTGACCGAGAACGGGTACGAGATCCTGACGCTGCCGTGACCGACACCCCTGCGGCACTGCGGGAGCACCACCACGCGGACGTCTCCGGCGGGTGGCTGCGACCCGCCGTCTTCGGTGCCATGGACGGGCTGGTGACCAACATCGCCCTGATCGCGGGCGTCGGCGGTGGCGGCGTCTCGCCGCAGGCCATCGTGCTGACCGGCACCGCCGGTCTGGTCGCCGGCGCGATCTCGATGGCGCTCGGGGAGTACACCAGCGTCCGCTCGGCCAACGAGCAGATCGCCGCCGAGGTGGCCAAGGAGCGGCGCGAGCTGGAACACCATCCCGAGGAGGAGGCCCGGGAACTCGCCGAGATGTGGATGGCGCGGGGATTGCCAGAGGATCTTGCCGTCCAGGTGGCCGAGGCGGTCCGCCAGCATCCGGAGCAGGCGTTGCGGATGCACGTCCAGGAGGAGTTGGGCGTCAACCCGGACGAGCAACCCAACCCGTGGGCGGCGGCACTGTCGTCGTTCCTCTGCTTCTCGGTCGGCGCGCTGGTGCCGCTGCTGCCGTACCTTCTCGGCGCCACCAGCCTGGTGCTGGCCCTGGCGGTGGGCGGGCTCGGCCTCTTCGTGGCCGGCGCGGTCGTCTCCCGGTTCACCAACCGGCGGTGGTGGACCGGCGGGACGCGGCAGTTGCTGCTCGGTGCCGCCGCGGCGGCGGCGACCTACCTGGTCGGTGCGTTGATCGGCGTGCAGGGCGGGCTGGGCTGAGCCGACGCGCGGTCAGCCGGTGAGCAGGTCGTCGACGGTCCCGTCGACCGGCCGGCCCCGGGCGGTCAACTCGGCCGACTGGCGGGCCAGCACCGCGCCGACCTCGGTCATGTCCGCCCCGGCCAGCCCGGTCCGCCGGACCGCGTCGCCGGGGTCGCGGAAGTAGGTGCGGCTGAGCAGCCCGGTGACGGTCGCGGCGGCCAGCCGTGACTCGCCGAGCATCAGCAGGGCCTGGTCCGTCTCGTACCACTCGGCGAGCCGGGCCGCCCGCGCGTGCGCCGCGCTGCCCCGGTACCAGGCCCGGCGGGCGGCGCTGCTGAACTCGGCCGGGCGGGCCCTCGCCAACCGCCCGAGGTGCGCGTCCCGCTGGGTGCGCAGCCACCCGGTCGGGTCGTGCAGCGGCCGGGTCGTCACGTACCGGTCGGCGGTCAACGGCCACCGCGAGGTGAGCTGCCGGGCCTGGCGCAGACGCTCCTCGGCGGCGGCAACGGTCAGGTCGACCAGCACCCCGTCGACCCGCCGGGTGGCCGAGGGCGGCCCGGTGTCGGGTCGGTAGGTGACCACCAGCAACCCGACCTCGCTGTCCCCGCCGCCGTCGTCGTCGCCGTGCGCGAGCGGCCCGTGCACCGCGACGGCGAGCACGTCGGCGGGGAAGCGCCGACGGACCGCCTCGGCGATCCGTCCGGCCACCTGCCACCGGGGATCGTCCCGGTGCTCCTGGACACCGTCCACACCGACCACCCCATCGCGCCACCGTGCGGACCGTCGCCGGTAGCGACGGCCCGGTCACCGCACACCCTAGTGCGGCGCGGGCGGCCCGTCCGGCGGGTCCGTGCCGTCGGGCGTGCCGGAGGCCGTCGGCACCAGCCGGAAGACCCGGATCTCCCGGTCACCGGCCCGCCGCACGTACGCCTCGTACGCGGGCCAGGCGTCGACCAGCAACCGCCACAGTCGCTCGCGTTCGGCGCCGGTCGCCGGTTCGCCGCGTACCGCGAGGCGACGCCCGGCGACGTCCACTTCGGCGTGTGGCTCGGCGAGCAGGTTCAGCGACCAGGCGGGCTGCTGGGTCTGGCCCCAGTTCGAGCCGACCACCACGTACCCGTCCCCGTCGGGCACGTAGAGCAGCGGGTTGCTGCGCGGTTTCCCGGAGCGGCGGCCGGTGGTGGTGATGACCAGGGACGGCACCAACCCGAGCGCGACCACCCGGCCCCGGGTCAGTCGCCCGACCGCCCGGTCGAGCGGCACCAGCAGCCGGGCGGTGGCGCCGAACCAGGGGTGGTGACCGATTCGGCGGGTCACGTCGCGCAGTACGGACATCCGGACATTCTGCATCCACCGGCGTCGGTCCGACACCCGCCGTTCAGCCGGGCCGGTCGGCCCTAGTCCAGGCGGCGTTCCACCGGCAGCCGGGACCGGGTCAGCAGTGCCGCCCCGGCCATCGCCACCAGCGGCACCACGACCAGCACGCCGAGGGTGAGCCAGGGCACCAACAGCGGGTACGGCGGCTCCACCGGCCACCCCTCGGCCAGCCGTCGATTCGTGAAGGTCAGGATGATCATCGCCGAGCCGAGCCCGGCGACGATGCCCAGCAACGAACCGAGCACCGCGATCACGCCGGCCTGGCAGAGCGACAGCAGCTTCCGTACGCCCGGTCCGGCACCGACCGAGGCGAGTGTGGACAGGTCGGCCCGCCCCTCGGCGGCGGCGAGTCCGGTGGCGATCCCGGCGGCCCCCACGGTCACCACCGCGGAGACCCCGGCCAGCAGGAGCAGCAGCGGCTCGGTGCCGGTGAAGCCGTGACCGAGCTCGAACTGCGCGCCGACCGGGCCGAGGTACTCCAGCGCGTCGACGAACCGGTCCCGCTGCCGCTGTCCCGGCGGCTCGGCGGCCTCGACCACCCAGCCGGTCTGTCGGACGGCGAGGTCGAGGCGGTCGGCTGCGGCGGGCGAGATGAGCAGCCAGGACGGTCTCAGGTGGCTCCGCACCGCGTACCCGGGCACGGTCGTCGTGGTCGCCTCCCCCGTCTCGCGTTTGTCGTCCTCGACGCGGAGGTGGACGCGGCCGTCGACGAGGTATCGCGAGTCCGTCACCACCGCGCCACCCGCGCGCAGGACGGCCGTGGCGGCGGTGACCTCGGCCGGCGTGGCGCCGGTGAGCATCGGCAGCGCCGCACCGTCGTCGACCGCCACCTGGACGTAGCCGTCGAGGTGGTCCTCGGCCGGCCACTGACAGCGGCGGTCGGCGCGGGCCCGCTGCTCGTCGGCTTCGCTGATCGACTCGTAGGGTCGCCATGGGCAGACCTGGTCCGGCGGCGCCACCGCGCTCACCACGCAGGCATCGAAATTCGTCCGGCAGCCGGCCGCGACCAGTGGGGCGACCGACCCGGCACCGAGATGGTCACGGGCCGCCGCGGTGACGGCGGCCCGGTCCGGTGGCCCGGTGGCGTCCGGGTCGTCGGCGGTGACCAGCACCGTCTGGCGCGGCAGCAGCGGACGGTACTGCTGGTCGGCGCGGACGTCGTCACTGGCGAGGAAGGCCCCGAGGGCGACGCTGCCGGCGACCGCCGCCATCACCGCCGAGATGGCCGGCGCGGTCGAGGAACGGTTGCGACTGGCGTCGCGTACCGCGATCCGGGGCGCCAGCGGGAGGAACCGGCCGAGCCGGGCCAGCAGTCCGACCAGCGTCGGCGTGGCGAAGACCAGCCCGAGTTCGCCGAGCACCAGCCCGGCGAGGATGACCGACGAACGGACCATCGCCGCACCGATCCCGGCGATGACCAACCCGGTGACGGCCAGCAGCACACCGAGCGCCAGCCAGCGCCGCCGGTGGGTGGGCGCGCCGCGTCGGCCGGCGAGCCCGGCGACCACGTCCTGCCGGGCGGCGGTCCAGGCCGGCGCGAGCGCGGCCAGCACCCCGGCGAGTACGGCGACGAGTGCGATCACGCCCAGCGCCGCCGGCCAGACGCGGTACCCGGCGAAGCGGTGCTGGAAGACGAACTCCTCGACCAGCGGCCGGGCGGCGAACGCGGAGAGCACACCGAGGGCCACCCCGGCGGCGGCACCGATGCATCCGAGCAGCACGCCGTCGGCGAGCACCACCCGGCGGAGCTGAGCCGCGTCGCCGCCGGCCACCGCGACGAGTGCCAGCTCCCGCCGCCGTCGCCGGACCCCCACCGCGAAGGCCGGGCCGACCAGCAGCACCACCTCCAGCAGACCCAGTCCGCCGACCAGCACCCCGGTGCCGATCTCCTCCGCGCCCAGGCTGTTGCCGAGCGGACGGACCGCCTCCACCGGGCTCGACGGAGCGGAGACGCGGGCACCGACCACCACTCCGTTGCGGTTGAGGTGGCGGAACAGGTCCTCGGTCACCGGCCCGGGGAGGTCGACCAGGAACACGGTGTCGTGGTCCAGCGAGCCCGACGGTTCACCGGCGGAACGCAGGAACGCCATCGGCTCCAGCGACTCCGGGAGTTCGACCACACCGACGACGGTCCAGCTCCTCGTGCCGTCCCGGGCGTTGAGCACGCCCCCGACGTCGACGCCGAGGGTACGCCGAGCGGCCCGGTTCAGCGCGACCTCGTCGGCCGTTGTCGGCACCCGACCATCGTGGACCCGAACGAGGCCGGCGGCGAGCGGATCGGCGAGGTCGACCTCGGTGGCGGGTACGTCGTCGCGGGTCCGGGTGCCGTCCCGGAGAGGAAGCGGCAGCCAGCGGCGTACCGGGAGGACCCGGCTGTCCGCCGGGAGCAGCCGGAGGATGTCGTCCACGGTGACCGTCTCGGGGATCCGGTCCTCCGGCGCGTTCCACACGCTGCCGTCGGCGTTCTGGGTGACCGGCCCCTGGCTGACCACCCGCAGCTCCGCGTCGGCGTTGCCGAGCCGCTGCTCCATCTTCTCGGCGGGGTCGAGCCGGGCCATGTCCGCGCTGACCGCGACGAAGGACAGGGCCAGGACGGGCAGGACGATCATCGCCAGCACCAGAGCCGTACGCCCACGGGCCCGCGTCACCTCGCGGCGGGCGATCCGCAGCGCGGCCCGCCAGGAGCCCACCGTCTCGGCCAACCGGGTCCGGCGGGGCCGCTCGGGTGGGAGGTCGTGCACCGGCCGCGACTGGGGGCGGAGGGTCACCGAAGACTGCCGGAGAGCAGCGCGTCGACACCGGCCAGCGGGGCGGTCGAGTCGACCGTCACACCGTCGCGCAGGAACACCACCCGGTCCGCCCAGGCGGCGTGCCGCGCCTCGTGGGTGACCAGCACACCGGCGGCTCCGGCGTCGACCCGGCGGCGCAGCAGCCGCAGGACGGCCTCACCGGTCTGCGAGTCCAGCGCTCCGGTCGGCTCGTCGGCCAGCACCAGACGTCTTTCGCCGACCAGCGCCCGGGCGATCGCGACGCGCTGCTGCTGGCCGCCGGAGAGCTGGTCGGGGAACCGGTCACCGAGTTCGGTCAGACCCACCTCGGTCAACGCGTCGAGCGCCAGCCGGCGGGCCCGCCGGACGCCCGCGCCGTCGAGTTCGAGGGGGAGGGAGACGTTCTCGGCGGCGGTCAGACTGCCGATGAGGTTGAGGTTCTGGAAGATGTACCCGATCCGGCGGCGGCGCAGCCGGGCCAGGCCACGCCGGTCCAGGGTGTGCAGCGGCTGTCCCTCGACGAGCACGTGACCGGTGGTCGGGCTGTCCAGCCCGCCGGCCAGGGTCAGCAGGGTCGACTTGCCGGAGCCGGAGGGACCCATCACGGCGACCAGTTCGCCGGGGCGGACGACCAGGCTCACCCCGCGCAGCGCGTGCACCGCGGCCGGGCCGCTGCCGTGGGTCCGGTGCACGTCCCGCAGCTCCAGCACGGCCTCCAGCACGGGCCCGGTGTCGTCGGGAATGCCGGAGTCGGATGTCGCGGCGGTGTCACGGGTACGCGACGTCTGCCGCTCGTCCGCGCTCACCGCCAGGCCTCCTCACCACTGCGGCCCGCCGCCTCGGGCAGTGGCGTCGGGCCGGGTGCCGGGGGGCGGTGCCGCACCAGGCTGCTCTCACAGTGGTCGAGCCAGCGCACCTCCGCCTCGGCCTGGAAGACCATCGCGTCCAGCACCAGTCGCCATGGCAGGTCCTCGGGCCGGTCGCTGGAGTACTTCAACCGGGTCAGCTCCTGGAGTGTCCGCATCGTCGCGGTGCGCTGGGTCTGCACCACGGTACGAACGTCCACGCCCGGTGTGGTCAGCGCCAACGCCAGCTTGATCGCCAGTTCGTCACGGGGCCGGTCGTTGCGGCTGATCGGGGTGGCGAACCACAGCGTCAGGTCCGCCCGTCCGGCTTCGGTGATCTCGTACGGCCGCTGCCCGGCCTCGCTCTCCGGCAGCGACCGCACCAGCCCGTCCCGCTCCAGCCGGGACAGGGTGGTGTAGACCTGCCCGATGTTGAGCGGCCAGGTGGAGCCGGTCGACTCCTCGAAGGCGGCCCGGAGCTGGTAGCCGTACATCTGGCCACGTTCGAGCAGGGCGAGCAGGCCGTGACGGATGGACATGGAACGGGAGTATGCATACCTGGTATGCCATCCGCAACCGGTGCGGACCGTGACGCTGCCTACCCATCGACCGGGGTGGCGTCCCTCAGGCGGGGCGACCCGGGAACGGCACGGTCAGCGGGGTGGTGCCGGCGCTGCGCCGCCACCGTGTCGCCCGGACCGCGTAGTCGACCAGGGCGGCCAGGGCCCGCTCCCGCTCGGCGCCGGTGCTGACCGGCAGTGCCGCCCGCCAGAACGCCGCCGTCCGCTCCTCCACCTCGATCGCGAGCCGCAGCGCGCTGGCCCGGTCGGTCACCGGGAACGGCAGGGAGTAACCGGCCCGGTCCGGCGGCACCGTTCCGCCACCGGTGCTGATCTGCATCACCAGCGCGTCCCGCCGGCCCCGGTGGGCCGCCTCCGCGTCGGCGGCGGCCTTCCGATCGTCGCCGGTCAGGCGTACACCGATCGGGCCGTAGGCCCAGATGGCGGCGTACTCGGCGGTCAACGCCCCGGCGAGCGCCTCGCCCGGCCCGGCCGGCGCACCGCGCCCGGTGAACCGCCCGTTCATCGCAGCGCCTCCAGGTGGCTGGCGCGGGCGGCGGCGACGGAGCCCAGCACCGCGGCGCGGTCGGCCGGCGCGGCGGCGCAGGCGGCCTTGGCCGACTCCCGGCCGGTCCGCTCGGCCTGGCGCAACGCGGCCAGCGTGGCGGCCGGCTCACCCGGCCGGACGGCGGGGGAGGACCAGGTCGCCCCGCTCGGAACGGCCGGGCCGGACGATGTCGCGGCACCGGTCAGCCGGGCCAGTTCGGCCGCGTGCGCCTCGTGCGACTCGGCGAGCGGGACGAGCCGGGCGGCCAGGTCGGGGTGGGCGGTGGCGGCGGCGCGCAGCCCCGCGGCGAGACCCAACGACTCGTCGACCAGCGGGGCCAGCGGGTCCGGCTCCGGTGGCTGCTCGTCCCCGCCGAAGAGACCGCAACCGCTCAGCGGCACGGCGGACCCACCCAGCGCCAGCAGCGCACCGGCCCGCAGGACCCTGCGCCGGGACAGCTCGGCGGACCCGTCCGGCCGACTCGTCATGCCCATCACCACCGGACAAGTCAACACCATCGCCGTGGGCCGTGTGGCGCGGTGGCGCCGGTGCGCCGCCCGGGCTCTCCTTCGCCGGGCGCGTTACGCTCTGCGCAACCACCGGCGCGCCCGCACCGGTGGCGTGCCGGCATGGCGGCCGACGAGCAGTGGAAGGTCCAACAGATGACGCAGCGTGGCCGTGCCACCAGAACGACGGGGCGACCCCGTGGCGGTCAGGCTCCGCGAGGTGGTCCCGCGCCGCGCACTGCTGCGCAGGGGGGCCGGGGTGACCTGGCCGCCCGCCGTGAGCGGCTGCGCGCGGTGATCGCACCGGTCGTCGCCGAGGCCGGCTACGACCTGGAGGACCTGGCCGTCTCCCGGGCCGGACGACGACACGTGGTACGCGTGATCGTCGACGCCGACGGCGGCATCAACCTGGACGCGGTCGCCGACGTGTCGCGGGCGGTCTCGGCAGCGCTGGACGCGGCCGAGGAGACCGGCGGCGACATCGTCGCCGGGGAGTACCAACTGGAGGTCAGCTCGCCGGGGGTGGACCGCCCGCTGACCCTGCCCCGGCACTGGCGGCGCAACGTGGGCCGGCTGGTCCGGGTGACCGTGCGCGGCGGGACGACCGACGGCCGACCGGCCGGCGACCGGCAGGTCACCGGGCGGGTGGTCGAGGCCGACGACGAGCGCGTGGTGCTGGAGACCGACACCGAAAGCGCCGGGTGGGCGTACGCCGACCTGGGGCCGGGCCGGGTGCAGGTCGAGTTCAGCCGCCTCGACGACCTGGCCGAATCAGAAGACCTCGACGACGATGACGATGACGATGTGGAGGACGAGGAGAGGTGAACATCGACCTCGCGGCGCTGCGCGCACTCGAGCGCGAGCGGGAGATCCCGTTCGACACGATCCTGGCGGCGATCGAGACCGCGCTGCTGACCGCGTACCGGCACACCGAGGGTGCGCAGTCGCACGCCCGGGTGGAGATCGACCGCAAGACCGGCGTGGCCCTGGTCTACGCCCAGGAACTGGGCGACGAGGGCACCGTCGACCGGGAGTGGGACGACACTCCGCACGACTTCGGGCGGATCGCCGCCATGACCGCCAAGCAGGTCATCCTCCAGCGGTTGCGGGAGGCCACCGACGAGGTGCACTTCGGCGAGTACGCGGGCCGCGACGGTGACCTGGTGACCGGGGTGGTGCAGGCGCACGAGGCCCGGGCCGAGAAGGGCATCGTCACGGTCGACCTGGGCAAGCTGGAGGGGGTGCTGCCCCAGTCCGAGCAGGTGCCCGGCGAGCGGTACACCCACGGCGAGCGGATCCGGTGCGTGGTGGTGCACGTGGCCAAGGGGATGCGCGGCCCGCAGATCACGCTCTCGCGTACCCACCCGAACCTGGTGAAGAAGCTCTTCGCCCTGGAGGTTCCGGAGATCGCCGACGGCACGGTCGAGATCGGCGCGATCGCGCGTGAGGCCGGTCACCGGACGAAGATCGCGGTCCGCTCCACCACTCCCGGGGTCAACGCCAAGGGCGCCTGTATCGGCCCGATGGGGCAGCGGGTCCGGGCGGTGATGAGCGAGCTGCACGGCGAGAAGATCGACATCATCGACTGGTCCGACGACCCGGCGACCTTCGTCGGCAACGCGTTGTCGCCGGCGAAGGCGCTGCGGGTCGAGGTGGTGGACCTGGGTGCCCGCGCGGCCCGGGTGACCGTGCCGGACTTCCAGCTCTCCCTGGCGATCGGGCGGGAGGGGCAGAATGCCCGGCTTGCTGCCCGACTGACCGGTTGGCGGATCGACATCCGGTCCGACGCGGAACAGACTGGCTCCAGTGGGCGGCCCGGAGCCGACCCCGTCCGGGAGCCAGGCGGAGCGGTCTCGGGAAGCTAGGGGTAGACTTCTTCCAGTGGCACGACGCGCGCTGCCGGAGCGCACCTGTGTGGGCTGCCGACGGCGGGCACCGGCCAGTGAACTACTGCGGATCGTCGCGGTCGGTGACGAGGCTGGGTTCAGCCTTCGACCCGATCCGGCCCGCAGACTGCCGGGTCGGGGAGCGAACATGCACCCAGATCCGGCCTGCTTCGCGCAGGCAGTGCGGCGTCGCGCCTTCGGGCGCGCGCTGCGCCTCGCCGGGGTTCCGGATGACGGCACCCTCGCGGAGTACCTGACGCGTCAACCACCACGTCCGGTCGTCCGACCGGGTGTGGCCGCTAGCAAGGTAGGACGACCGACATGAGCACACGATGAAGTCCCAGAAATGACCAGGCTTCAAGTGCACGAGTGAGGTCGCTGCGGGTGCTGCCCGCACGACCTCGGAGTGAGGAGTGCAGTGGCAGGCAAGGCCCGCGTACACGAGCTTGCGAAAGAGCTCGGGGTCGAGAGTAAGACCGTTCTCGCCAAGCTGAAAGAAATGGGCGAGTTCGTCAAGTCCGCGTCGAGCACGGTCGAGGCGCCCGTCGCCCGACGGCTGCGTAACGCCTTCGTCGCCTCCGGCGGCTCTGGTGCCCCGGCGGCTGCGCCGTCGGCCGCACCGGCTCCGGCGGCAGCGCCCACCCCGCCGGCGACCCCCGGCGAGCCCCGCGTCACCGCCAAGCCGATGCCGCCGCGGCGTCCGGCGATGCCCGGACCGAAGCCGAAGGCCCCGGTTCCCGGCCCTCCGCCGGCGGTGACCCCGGTCGCCAAGCCGGCGAGTGCCCACGACATCGAGGTGGCCGCCGCCGAGGCGCGCGCCGCCGCGCTGAAGGCCGAGCAGGAGGCCGCGGTCAAGGCCGCACAGGCCGCCCGCCAGCAGCAGCGTGACAACGTCCGCCGGGAGCCTCCGGCAGACGGTGGCGCCCGTCCAGGTCCGGGCCCGCGGCCCGGTCCCGGCACCATGCCGCCCCGCCCGGGTTCCCCGGCCGCGGGTCGTCCCGGTGGCCCGAACCCCGGCCCGGGTGGCCGGCAGGGTCGCCCGCCGGCGCGTGGCGCCGGTAACAACCCCTTCGGTATCCAGGGCAGCCAGCAGCAGCGGCCGCCGGCCGCCGGTGCCGGTGGTCCCCGGCCCAGCCCGGCCTCGATGCCGCCGCGGCCGAGTCCCGCCTCGATGCCGCCGCGGCCCAGCCCGGCGTCCATGCCGAGTCAGCGTCCCGGTCGTCCGGGTGGCCCGGGTGCCGGTCGCCCCGGTGGCGGCGGCGGTGCCGGTCGTCCGGGTGGCGGCGGTGGCGGTGGCTACCGTGGCGGTCCCGGTGGTGGCGGCGGTGGCGGTGGCTACCGTGGCGGTCCCGGTGGTGGCGGCGGTGGCGGTGGCTACCGTGGCGGCCCCGGTGGCGGCGGCGGTGCCGGTGCCGGTGGCGGCTTCCGGCCGGGCGGACCGGCCGGTGGCGGCGGTCGTCCGGGTGGCGGTGGCCGTGGCCGTGGCGGCGGTGCCGCCGGTGCCTTCGGCCGTCCGGGTGGCAAGCCGACCCGTGGTCGCAAGTCCAAGAAGCAGCGCAGACAGGAGTTCGACAACCTGTCGGCCCCGACCATGAGCTCGGGTGCTCCCCGGGGTCAGGGGCAGGTGGTCCGGCTCTCCCGTGGCGCCTCGCTGTCGGACTTCGCCGACAAGATCAACGCCAACCCGGGTTCGCTGGTCCAGGAGATGTTCAACCTGGGCGAGATGGTCACCGCGACACAGTCGTGCTCCGACGACACCCTGCTGCTGCTGGGTGAGCACCTCGGCTTCACCGTGCAGATCGTCAGCCCGGAGGACGAGGACCGCGAGCTGCTCGCGCAGTTCAACATCGACCTCGACGCCGAGGTCGCGGAGGACCGCCTGGTCAGCCGTGCGCCGGTGGTGACCGTCATGGGTCACGTCGACCACGGTAAGACCAAGCTGCTCGACGCGATCCGCAAGGCGAACGTGGTGGCCGGCGAGGCCGGTGGCATCACCCAGCACATCGGCGCCTACCAGGTCCACGTCCCGCACGAGGGCGAGGACCGGGCGGTCACCTTCATCGACACCCCGGGTCACGAGGCGTTCACCGCCATGCGTGCCCGTGGTGCCCAGGTCACCGACATCGTGATCCTGGTGGTGGCGGCCGACGACGGCGTGATGCCGCAGACCATCGAGGCGCTCAACCACGCCAAGGCGGCGGACGTGCCGATCGTGGTCGCGGTCAACAAGGTCGACAAGCCGGAGGCGAACCCGGACAAGGTCCGCCAGCAGTTGACCGAGTACGGCCTGGTCGCCGAGGAGTACGGCGGCGAGACCATGTTCGTCAACGTGGCCGCGAAGCCCGGCATCGGCATCGAGGAACTCCTCGAGGCAGTGCTGCTCACCGCCGACGCGTCGCTGGAGCTGACCGCTCCGACCGACGGGCCGGCGCAGGGTGTGGCCATCGAGGCGCACCTGGACAAGGGTCGCGGTGCGGTGGCGACGGTGCTGGTGCAGAAGGGCACCCTGCGGGCGGGCGACTCGATCGTCGCCGGTGGGGCGCACGGCCGGGTCCGGGCGATGCTCGACGAGAACGGCAACCAGGTCACCGAGGCCGGTCCGGCGCGTCCGGTCCTGGTCCTCGGCCTGACCGCGGTGCCCGGCGCGGGCGACACCTTCCTCGCCGCGGCGGACGACCGCACGGTGCGGCAGATCGCCGAGCAGCGCCAGGCACGGCGGCGGGCGGCGGCGTTCGCCAACTCGCGTGGCCGGGCCACCCTCGAGACGCTCATGGAGCAGCTCAAGGAGGGCGAGAAGACGTCGCTCAACCTCATCCTCAAGGGCGATGTCTCCGGTTCCGTGGAGGCCCTGGAGGACGCGTTGTTCAACCTGGACATCCCCGAGGAGGTCCAGCTCAAGGTCCTCGACCGGGGCGTCGGCGCGATCACCGAGAGCAACGTCATGCTCGCGAGCGCCTCGTCCGAGCCGGTCACGATCATCGGCTTCAACGTGCGGGCCTCGAACAAGGTCCGCGAGATGGC
Organism: Verrucosispora sp. NA02020; assembly: GCF_013364215.1. Lineage (NCBI taxonomy): Bacteria > Bacillati > Actinomycetota > Actinomycetes > Micromonosporales > Micromonosporaceae > Micromonospora > Verrucosispora sp. NA02020. The sequence continues at coordinate 1,878,953 of NZ_CP054923.1, forward strand.
CGACCGCGAGGGCGTGGAGATCCGGTACTACACCGTCATCTACCAGGCCATCGAGGAGATCGAGGCGGCGCTCAAGGGCCTGCTCAAGCCGGAGTACGAGGAGGTCGAGCTCGGCAGCGCGGAGATCCGCGAGGTCTTCCGCTCGTCCAAGATCGGCAACATCTCCGGTTGCATCGTCCGGTCGGGCATCATCCGACGCAACGCGAAGGCGCGCCTGCTGCGCGACGGCACGGTCGTGGCGGACAACATCACGATCAGCTCGCTCAAGCGCTTCAAGGACGACGCGACCGAGGTCCGCGAGGGCTTCGAGTGTGGTCTGACGCTGGCCGGTTACAACAACGTGCAGCCGGGCGACATCATCGAGACCTTCGAGATGCGGGAGAAGGTTCGCGCCTGATCCGGTAGTGACGCACTGATCGAGGGGTTTACGCCGAATGGCGTAAACCCCTTGATCATGCGGGGTGGGGTGCGGGTAGTGTCCGCAGCGATGTTCACCGCAACCGCAGTGTTCGACCTGCTGCTGCCGGGCGACTCCCGGTCGCTGAAGGCGAAGAGATCGTACGTACGGCCGATCGTGGCGGCGCTGCGCCGCTTCGAGGTCTCGGCCGCCGAGGTGGGTGCGCTCGACCTGCACGGGCGAGCTGAGATAGGAGTGGCGGTCGTGGCCGCGGAGGCGGCGCACGCCCGTGAGGTGCTCGACTCGTGCGAGCACCTGGTGGCCGGTCGACCGGAGGTCGAGTTGCTGTCGGTACGCCGCCGGCTGCACGGCGAGGACGACTGACCGGTGGCGGGTGCGGCCCCCTGCCGCCCCGCGCGCCGGAGCACGTGGCGCGGGTAGGGTTTCCAGTGTTGGGGTCGGTGCGGGCTCCGGTGACGGCGTCGCCGGTTCCGGCCGGCAGCGGGACGCCGTGGAGGTGGCGGAGATGACGGATCCGGCCAAGGTACGTCGGCACGCGGAGCGGGTGCGTGAACTGGTCGCGTCGGTGGTGCGGAGCCAGATCAAGGATCCGCGGCTCGGCATGATCACTATCACCGACGCCCGGATAACCGCCGACCTGCGCGACGCCACGGTCTTCTACACCGTGCTCGGTGACGCGGCGGCGCAGGCGGGTACCGCCGCCGCGCTCGACAGCGCGAAGGGCATGCTGCGCAGCACCGTCGGCAAGGCGCTCGGATTGCGTCACTCGCCGACCCTGACGTTCGTCCTGGACGACGTGCAGGACCAGGTGAAGCACATCGACGACCTGCTCGCGGCGGCCCGGACGGCCGACGCGGAGGTGCAGCGCCTCGCCGCCAAGGCCGCGTACGCCGGTGAGGCCCAGCCGTACCGGCTCGACGACGAGGACGACGAGCCCGACGAGGCCGAGAACGAGACCGGCACCGGTGACACGGACGACACCCGGAGCGGGGATCGGCGGTGACCGCCCCCTCCGGCGGTGCGCTGACCGAGTCGGGCCCGGGTGCGGCGTTGCCGAGTCCGGCCCGCCCCGGTGCGGCCGGGGGAGCGGCGGGTGCCGCCGACCCGGACGCGGCGACCACCGGAGCCTCGACGGCGACCTCCTCGGGCGGGTCCGCGCCGAGTGAGGCCGACTGGGCCGCTGCGGTGGCGGCGGTGCGCCAGGTGGTGCCCGCCGGCCGGGTGCTGCTGATCTGCCACGTGAACCCGGACGGCGACGCGCTGGGCAGCATGCTCGGCTTCGGGCTCGGGCTGCGGCAACTCGGCGTACGCCGATTGCAGGCGACCTTCCCCGGGCCGCCGGAGGTGCCTGATCCGTTCCGTGGCCTGCCCGGGCTGGATCTGCTGGTCCCCGAGACCGAGGCCGACCCGGAGCCGGACCTGGTGATCTGTTTCGACGCGGCCAGCGACTCGCGCCTCGGTGACCTGGCCGACCGGTTGGCCGGTCCGGGCAGCGCACTGGTGCTCGACCACCACGCCTCCAACGTCGGCTTCGGTGACGTCAACCTGGTCGACCCGGCGGCGGCGGCGACCTCGGTGGTCGCGGAGGAACTGCTGGCCAGGCTCGGCGTCCCGTTGGACGCCGGCATCGCCGAGTGCCTGTACGTGGCGCTGAGCACCGACACCGGCTCGTTCCGGTTCGACGCGACCACGCCGGCGGTGCACGAGATGGCGGCCCGCCTGATCTCCACCGGCATCCGGCCGGGGGAGATCTCCCGGCGGGTCTTCGACAGTCGACCGTTCGGCGCGGTGCGCCTCTTCGGCGAGGTGCTCGGCCGGGCCCGGCTGGAGCCCGAGGCGGCGTCCGGGCATGGCCTGGTCTGGACGTACGCGACCCAGGACGACCTGGCCCGGCACGACCAGCGGCCGTACGTGCTGGAGGCGCTGATCGATCCGGTGCGGTGCACCGCCGAGGCCGACGTGAGTTGTGTGGTGAAGCAGACCGGGCCGCAGGAGTGGGCGGTGTCGCTGCGTAGCAAGGGCGCGGTGGACGTGAGCCGGGTGGCGGTCGCGCTGGGCGGTGGTGGGCATCGACTCGCCGCCGGGTTCACCGGTCGGGGCAGCGTGGACGAGGTGGTCGACCGGGTACGCGCCGAGTTGGTGGCGCCCGCGCAGGGACGTGACGTCGACCCCGAGGGGTGATTTCAGGGGCGGCTCGGGGGAGTGTTGCCGTACCGCCGCCGGGAGATGACGGGGAGAATCGAGTGATGGAGCAGCCCCACGACCTCACGATCGACGCTCCCCGTACGTGGGAGAGACCGGTCGTCTGCGTACCGGTGCTGGTGGCCCTCTCGCTGGTCGGCGGACGGTTCCCGTCGTTCTCCACGGAGGCCAACCTCTACGTGTTCGGCACCGGCGGGCTGCTGATCTGGCTGGGCCTGACCAAACGGGTGCAGGCCCGTCCGGCACCCGAGCGCCTGGGTTCCGGCGCGGTCTGGTGGACGCTGCCGGTGGTGGTGTTCGGGGTGTTCGAGGGGGCCACGTTCGTCGCGGCGGCCGGTGACGACTTCCCCACCTTCTCGCTGCTGGCCGACCCGTTGCTGGAGGACAGGCTGGTCCGGTCCGCCGCGTGGCTGGTCTGGCTCTCGGCGTTCTGGGGGTTGGTTCGCCGATGATGCGGTATCTGGCGATCGGCGGGTTCCTGGTCGGTCTGGCGCTGTTCGCGATGGTCGAGTGGATGGCGCGGCGGGAGGGCTCGCGCATCCCGACGCTCGGCGAGATGTGCGCGTACGTGATGCGCTACGAGGTCGGTCCGGTTCCGGTGGGCCGGATCGGGATGTTCGGCTTCTGGTGGTGGGTGGGCTGGCACTTCCTGGCCAGGTGACCGGGATCCGACCGGTCCAGATGGCGGGAACAGCACGCACCATGTGGACCTGAACGATAACTTGGGAATAGACCTGTGCTGCTGTGGCGCGGGTCACGGGAGCGGAGCCCTACCCGGCGTCGCTTCCCCTCCAGGGTCGACCGACCCGGGCCGCCACCACACCACCCGTCCATAGCTCCGGTGATCCTGGGGCCGGTTTCGGGTGCCTGTCGTACACCGCCCGTGATGCCGTCGCGCCAGTCGGCGCGCGCCCTGGAAGGGGTCCGCCATGCCCGCCAAGCCCAAGCCCGAGACCACCGACGAGGCCCGCGAGCAGGCCCGCCGCGCCCTGCAGACCTCCATGGACACCCGTCAGTGACCGTACGCGACCGGCGGTGACGCCGAGCCGCACCACGCGTACGGCGTCACCGCCCCGGATCGCCTGACGGTCCCGACGCGGCCCGTGCCACCGGCCGCGTACCGCTCATCGCCTGTCCTCCCGCCGCCCTGGCGGACGTCCCCGACGGGTAAGTGGCGCAGGAGCTTGCTCTCCTTACACATCGCGTGCCAGGATCGGCGGCGATGAGCCAGACCTCCGTTGCCAGCCGTGTCGCCTCACCGCGCCGGTTCGCCGCGCTCGCCCTGCCGGCCCTCGTGGTGCTGGCCGCCGAGCCGATCTACGTCCTCGTCGACACCGCCGTCGTCGGCCACCTGGGCCGCGTGCCGCTCGCCGCGGTGGCGGTCGGCGGCACCGTGATGACCCTGACCGCCTGGCTGGGCACCGTGGTCGCCTACGGCACCACCGGGCGCGCCGCCCGCCGTTTCGGCTCCGGTGACCGGGGCGCCGCCGTGGCCGAGGGCGTGCAGTCCTCCTGGCTGGCCTTCGGCGTGGGGTTGCTGGTCGTGGTCGCGATGCAGTTCGGTGGCGGCGCGCTGGCCGGTGCCCTCGCGGGCGGCGGCGAGGTGGGCGAGGCCGCCGGGCAGTGGCTGCGGGTCGCCGCCTTCGGTGCGCCCGGTCTGCTGCTCGCCGCCGCCGGCAACGGCTGGATGCGGGGTGTGCAGGACACCCGCCGGCCGCTGTACTTCGTGGTCGGTCCGAACCTGCTCTCCGCGGTGCTCTGCCCGGTGCTGGTCTATCCGGTGGGGATGGGGCTGATCGGCTCGGCGGTGGCCAACGTGGTCGCGCAGACCATCGGCGGCGTGCTCTTCGTCGGCGCGCTGATCTCCGAGCGGGCGCCGCTGCGCCCGAACCTCCCGGTCATCCGCCAGCAACTCGTGCTCAGCCGTGACCTGCTGGTCCGGGGCGTGGCGTTCCAGGTCAGCTTCCTGTCGGCCACCGCCGTGGCGGCCCGGTTCGGGGCTGCCGTGGTCGGCGCCCACCAGATCGCCGTGCAGCTCTGGTTCTTCGCCGCGCTGGTGCTCGACGCGTTGGCCATCGCCGCGCAGGCGCTGGTCGGTGCGGCTCTCGGTGGTGGTGACGCGGCGGTGGCGCGGGCCCTGGCCCGTCGGGTCGCCTGGTTGGGCGCGGTCTGCGGCACCGCGTTCGGGGCGCTGGTGGCGGCCGGTGCCGGCGTGGTGCCGGCCCTGTTCACCCCGGACACCGCCGTGCACGCGCAGGCGATGGTGGCGTGGCCGTGGTTCGTCGCGATGCTCCCCCTGGCCGGTGTGGTGTTCGCCCTGGACGGGGTGCTGATCGGTGCCGGTGACATCCGCTACCTGCGCAATCTGACCGTGGCCGGTGCGCTGGGCGGCTTCCTGCCGGCGATCTGGCTCGCCTACGCCTTCGACCTCGGCCTCGGCGGGATCTGGGCGGGCCTGATGCTGTTCGTCGTGATCCGGCTGGTCGGCCTGGTGCTGCGGCTGCGCAGCGGTGCCTGGGCGGTGACCGGCGCGGTCCGGGACGAGGCACGGACGCCCGACGCCGTCGCGTGACGGCGGTTCAGATCAGGCTGAAGATCCCGTAGGCCGCCAGCACCAGGATCAGCGCCAGCGTCCAGGCGACGACCATCATGACTATCTTGGTGGTGACCGGAAAGCGCTGGTACAGCCGTTGTCGCCGCTGCCAGGCCCACCATCGGCCCCGCAGCCACCGCGCTCCGGGCAGCGCGGCGAGGCGGTCGCCGACCCGGGCCCCCAGGGTGCGTCGAGGCGGGGGCGGGTCGCGCATCCAGTCGGGCAACATGCTCGGCTGGTCGGGAGTCCGCAGGCTCACCGGGCGCTCGGGATCTCGCTTGCGGACGGTGCCGTCGCTCGTGGCCATCTCGTCTCCTCGCGATCCGCCGGTGGCACCTCGCCGCCATCGGCGCACCATCCTGGCAGGGCCGCGACCGGCGCGTACAGCCGATTTCCGGCCGGTCGTCCGGTGTCGGGCGCGCTCGGGCGGTCTGGCAGGCTTGCACGTCGTGAGCACTGACGGTCTGATCGTGGTGGACAAGCCCGGCGGCATGACGTCGCACGACGTGGTGGCGAGGATCCGCCGATTCGCGCGTACCCGGCGGGTCGGGCACGGCGGCACGCTCGACCCGATGGCCACCGGGGTCCTGGTGATCGGCGTGAACCGGGCCACCCGGCTGCTGACCTATGTGATCGGGGCGGACAAGAGCTACACCGCCACCGTCCGCCTCGGCCAGTCCACGGTCACCGACGACGCGGAGGGTGACGTGATCGCCACCACGCCCGCCGGCACCGTCACCGACGAGGCGATCCACGCCGCGCTGGCGGACCTGACCGGCGAGATCGACCAGGTGCCGAGCGCGGTGAGCGCCATCAAGATCGACGGACAGCGGGCGTACAAGCGGGTGCGGTCGGGGGAGAGCGTCGACCTGCCGGCCCGGCGGGTCACCGTGTCCCGCCTCGACGTGCTGGCGATCCGCCGCGAGCAGCCGGACGTCGTCGACGTGGACGTCGACGTGTCCTGCTCCACCGGGACGTACATCCGGGCCATCGCCCGCGACGCGGGCCGGGCGCTCGGGGTCGGTGGGCACCTGACCGCGCTGCGGCGGACCGCGGTGGGTGGCTTCACCCTGGCCGAGGCCGCCACGCTCGACGAGCTGGAGCAGCGTGCGCCCGAGGTGGTCGGGGTGCCGCTCGCGGCCGCCGCCGACCGGTTCTTCCCCCGTCGGGACGCCGACGCGGACGAGGCGAAGGTGCTCTCCCACGGTGGGCCGTTGGAGCCGGTCGGGCTGGCCGGGCCGTACGCGGTCTTCGATCCGGCCGGCGGGTTGATCGCTATCGTCAGCGAGCGGGGCGGCTGGGCCCGCGCGGAGATCGTGCTCGCCCCGGCCTGACGGCGGGTGCCGGCCCGGACGGTGCGGGCGGGCGGACTAGCGGAGGAACAGCATGCAACGGTGGCGGGGCTTCGACGCGGTGCCCGGCGGGTGGGGGCGGTCCGTCGTCACCATCGGCGTCTTCGACGGCGTGCACAAGGGGCACCAGGCGACCATCGGCCACACCGTCGCCCGGGCCCGCGAGCTGGGCGTGCAGTCGGTGGTGGTCACCTTCGACCCGCACCCGGCCGAGGTGGTCCGGCCCGGCTCCCACCCGGCGGTGCTCACCGAACCGGCCCGCAAGGCCGAGCTGATCGAGTCGCTCGGCGTGGACGTGCTCTGCGTGGTGCCGTTCACCGCCGAGTTCTCCCGGCTGCCCGCCGAGGCGTTCGTGCACGACATCCTGGTCGCGCACCTGCACGCCGCGCTGGTGGTGGTGGGGGACAACTTCCGGTTCGGGCACCGGGCGGCCGGGGACGTCGCCCTGCTCGACCGGCTCGGCCGTACGTTCGGCTTCGCCGTGGAGGACGCCCCGCTGATCTCCGAGGCGGGCACCGTCTTCTCGTCCACGTACATCCGCTCCTGCGTCGACGCGGGGGACGTGGCCGCCGCGGCGGTCGCGCTGGGACGCCCGCACCGGCTGGAGGGGGTCGTCGTCCGGGGTGACCAGCGCGGCCGGGAACTGGGCTTCCCCACCGCGAACCTGCTCTGCCACCGGTACGCGGCGGTCCCGGCGGACGGCATCTACGCGGCCCGGATGATCCGTCGGGGGCAGCGGCACCCGCTGGCCGCCGCGGTCTCGATCGGCACCAATCCCACCTTCTCCGGCCGCGAGCGGCGGGTCGAGGCGTACGCGCTGGACTTCGACGGTGACCTCTACGGCGAGCGGCTCGCCCTGGACTTCGTGTCCCGCCTGCGCGGGCAGGTCCGGTACGACGCGATCGAACCGTTGGTCGCCCAGATCACCGAGGACGTCGCGCAGACGCGCCGGGCGCTGGGCTGAGGGCTCGTCAGGGCGATCCCGACCAGGTGCTGGTAGGCTGGCATGGACGTCGGCTGACCGACGTGGGGCCTCGCTGCCTGCTCGACGCCGCGGGCGCGTAGGCCGTTCGTCGCCGGTGCCCTAGCCCGGCCCGACGAACCGTATCGACAACCCACCAGAACAGGGAGAACATGGCGCTCGACCAGCAGGCCAAGGCCAAGATCCGCGAAGAGTACGCGACCGCCGAGGGTGACACCGGGTCGCCCGAGGTGCAGGTCGCGGTCCTCACCAAGCGGATCGCCGAGCTCACCGAGCACCTGAAGGTGCACAAGCACGACCACCACAGCCGCCGTGGGCTGCTGCTGCTGGTCGGCCGTCGCCGTCGGCTGCTCAACTACGTGCAGAAGAAGGACATCAACCGCTACCGGTCGCTCATCGAGCGACTCGGTCTGCGTCGGTGACGTGACGGGGGGAGCGGCCCGACGGGCTGCTCCCCCCGTCCGCGTCCCACCCGAGACACGGGCCGCGCGCACCTGAGACAAGGGGAGCCGTCGGCGTACCGGTCTCCGGTAGTGGCCTCCGGAGGCCCCGGCATCTCGCCGGTGGTACCGGGCGCTTCGATCGAAGACCGGCCGTCCGTACAGCTCCCGCGTCGTGGCCCCCGATGCGAAGGAGTACTGCCGCACCATGACCGAGACCAAACTCGGCACCGAAGTCCGCACCGCCGTGATCGACAACGGCTCGTTCGGCACCCGTGAGATCACCTTCTCCACCGGTCGGCTGGCCCGTCAGGCCGCCGGCTCCGTCATCGCCCAGCTCGGCGAGACGGTCGTCCTCTCCGCCACCACCGCCGGCAAGCAGCCGAAGGAGCACTTCGACTTCTTCCCGCTGACCGTCGACGTCGAGGAGCGGATGTACGCCGCGGGCCGGATCCCCGGCTCGTTCTTCCGCCGTGAGGGTCGCCCCAGCGAGGACGCCATCCTCACCTGCCGCCTGATCGACCGGCCGCTGCGCCCCTCGTTCGTCAAGGGCCTGCGCAACGAGGTGCAGGTCGTCGAGACCATCCTCGCGCTCGACCCGCAGCACCCGTACGACGTGGTGGCGATCAACGCCGCCTCGATGTCGACGAAGCTCTCCGGCCTGCCGTTCTCCGGCCCGATCGGGGCCACCCGGATGGCCCACGTCGACGGCCAGTGGGTCGCCTTCCCGACCCACGAGGAGCTGAGCCGCGCCACCTTCGACATGGTGGTGGCCGGTCGCGCCCTGGCCGACGGCGACGTCGCGATCATGATGGTCGAGGCCGAGGCCACCGAGCACACCGTCAAGCTGGTCGCCGACGGTGCCCCGGCGCCCACCGAGGAGGTCGTGGCCAGCGGTCTGGAGGCCGCCAAGCCGGCCATCCGTGAGCTGTGCCGCGCGCAGAGCGAGCTGGCCGAGGTGGCCGCCAAGCCCGTCGCCGACTTCCCGGTCTTCCTGGACTACCAGGACGACGCGTACGACGTGGTCGCCGAGTTCGCTCGCGCCGACGTCGCCGAGGCCCTGCAGATCGCCGGCAAGGCGGACCGCGAGGAGGCCCTCGACGCGATCAAGGCCCGCCTGCAGGAGGAGCTCGGCCCGCGCTTCGAGGGTCGGGAGAAGGAGCTGTCGGCTGCCTTCCGCTCGCTGACCAAGTCCGAGGTGCGCGGCCGGGTGCTGCGGGAGCAGGTCCGGATCGACGGCCGTGGCCCGCGCGAGATCCGTCCGTTGAGCGCCGAGGTCGGCGTGCTGCCCCGGGTGCACGGCTCGGCGCTGTTCGAGCGTGGCGAGACCCAGATCCTCGGCGTCACCACGCTGAACATGCTGCGCATGGAGCAGTCGTTGGACACCCTCTCCCCGGAGAAGTCCAAGCGCTACATGCACAACTACAACTTCCCGCCGTACTCGACCGGTGAGACCGGCCGGGTGGGCTCGCCGAAGCGCCGCGAGATCGGGCACGGCGCGCTGGCGGAGCGGGCGCTGATCCCGGTGCTGCCGTCGCGGGAGGAGTTCCCGTACGCGATCCGCCAGGTCTCCGAGGCGCTCAGCTCCAACGGTTCCACCTCGATGGGTTCGGTCTGCGCCTCGTCGCTGGGTCTGCTCTCCGCCGGTGTGCCGCTGCGGGCGCCGGTGGCCGGCATCGCCATGGGCCTCATCTCCGACGAGGTCGACGGCAAGACCCAGTACGTGACGCTGACCGACATCCTCGGTGCCGAGGACGCCTTCGGTGACATGGACTTCAAGGTCGCCGGCACCCGGGACTTCGTCACCGCCCTGCAGCTCGACACCAAGCTCGACGGCATCCCGTCGGACGTGCTGGCCGCCGCGCTCCAGCAGGCGTACGAGGCCCGGCAGACCATCCTCGACGTGATGCAGCGGGCGATCGAGGCTCCGGCCGAGATGTCCGACTACGCGCCGCGGGTCACCACGGTGAAGATCCCGGTCGACAAGATCGGCATGGTGATCGGCCCGAAGGGCCAGACCATCAACGCCATCCAGGACGAGACCGGCGCCGAGATCTCCATCGAGGACGACGGCACCATCTACGTCGGCGCCACCAACGGCCCGTCGGCGCAGGCCGCGGTCGAGCGGATCAACGCTATCGCCAACCCGACCCTGCCCAAGACGGGCGACCGCTTCCTGGGCACGGTGGTCAAGACCGCGCCGTTCGGCGCGTTCGTCTCGCTGCTGCCGGGCCGCGACGGCCTGCTGCACATCTCCAAGGTGGGCGACGGCAAGCGGGTCGACAAGGTCGAGGACTTCCTCAACGTCGGCGACCGCGTCGAGGTCGAGATCGCCGACGTCGACCAGCGCGGCAAGATCTACCTGGACAAGGTCCGGCCGGAGGGCGCCGAGGCGCCGGCCGCCGAGGCCGGTGGCGAGCGGCCGGCCAGCCGTGACCGGGGCGACCGTGGCCCGCGTGACCGGGGCGACCGCGAGCGCGGTGGCGACCGGGGCGGCCGTGGCCCGGAGGGTGGCGAGGGCGGCGGCGACGGGGACTCCCGTCCGCGGCGCCGCACCCGGCACAGCTGATCGCCGACAGTAGCTAGTACCGCACCGCTGACCGGCCGGGCGACACCGTCGCCCGGCCGGTTCGTGATCCACCACCCCTCGTCGTACTGGGAAGCAGGTTGCCGTGAGTCGGACCCGCCGTTCGTCCTTGCCCACGGCGCGACCGGGAGGGATGCCCTCGGGCGGCCGGCAGGCCGCCACGACCACCCGGTCCGCCGGAGCGGCCACCCGCGCGGTGACCAGGACGTTGAGTGACGACCCGCTGGGCGGTACGGTGCGCCGCACGGTCCTCCCCAGCGGGCTGCGGGTACTCACCGAGGCGATCCCGGCGATGCGCAGCGTCTCGTTCGGCATCTGGGTGGCGGTCGGCTCCCGGGACGAGACCGGCACGCAGGCCGGCGCCGCCCACTTCCTGGAGCACCTGCTCTTCAAGGGCACCCACAAGCGGGACGCCCTGGAGATCTCTTCGTCGATCGAGGCGGTCGGCGGCGAGACCAACGCCTTCACCACGAAGGAGTACACCTGCTACTACGCCCGGGTGCTGGACGAGGACCTGCCCCTGGCCATCGACGTGATGTGCGACCTGGTCGCCGACTCGGTGCTCGACCCGGCCGACGTGGAGACCGAGCGGAGCGTCATCCTCGAAGAGATCGCCATGCACGACGACGAACCCGGCGACGAGGTGCACGACCTGCTCACCCGGGCCGTCTACGGTGACCACCCGCTGGGCCGGCTGATCTCCGGCACCGCCGAGACGGTCACCCCGATGACCCGCCGGCAGATCCAGAGCTTCTACCGCCGCCGCTACGTCGCGCCGCAGATCGTCATCGCCGCCGCCGGGAACCTCGACCACGCGACCGTGGTCCGGCTGGTCCGGTCGGCGCTCAAGGGCAGTCCGCTCGACACCGACCCGGCGACGCCCGCGTCGCACCGGCCGATCACCCCGGCGGTACGCACCCAGACCGCCACCGTGGTCGTCCACGCGAAGGAGACCGAGCAGGCGCACGTCGTGCTCGGCTGCCCCGGCATCGACCGGCTCGACGAGCGACGCTTCGCCCTCGGCGTGCTCAACAACTTGCTCGGCGGCGGCATGTCCAGCCGCCTGTTCCAGGAGATCCGCGAGCGGCGTGGCCTGGCGTACTCGGTCTACTCCTACGCCAGCCAGTACGCCGACACCGGTCTGTTCGGCGTGTACGCCGGGTGCGCCCCGGGGCGGGTGCAGGAGGTGCTGGAGCTGACCCGGGCCGAGTTGGCGCGTACCGCCGCGCAGGGCGTCACCGAGGCCGAACTGGCCCGGGGCAAGGGGATGAGCAAGGGCTCCTTCGTGCTCGGCCTGGAGGACACCGGCTCACGGATGAGCCGGCTGGCCAAGGGCGAGCTGCTCTACGGTGACCTGGTCCCCGTCGACGAACTGCTGCACCGGGTCGACGCGGTCACGCTCGACGACGTCAACGCACTCGCCGCCGACCTGCTCAGCCGACCCATGTCGCTGGCCGTGGTCGGCCCGTTCGGCGACTCGGACTTCGTCGCCTGACCCGGCCGCCCGGGTGCGGCCGTCGTACCGCCGGGGTGCCGGCGTCCCGATTGGGATAGGTTGTGCCGCGTGACTGACGAGCAGGAGAAGGGCGCGACCGGGCCGATCCGGGTCGGTGTGCTGGGTGCCCGGGGCCGGATGGGCCTCGAGGTGTGCAGGGCCGTCGACGGCGCCGCCGACATGGAACTGGTGGCCTCGGTCGACCAGGGCGACCCGTTGACCGCCGTGGCGGACGCCGGTGCGCAGGTGGTCGTCGACTTCACCACCCCGGACGTGGTGATGGACAACCTGCGCTGGTGCGTGGACCACGGCGTGCACGCGGTCGTCGGCACCACCGGCTTCACCGGGCAGCGGCTGGATCAGGTGCGGGACTGGCTCGGCGGCAGGCCGGAACTGGGTGTGGTGATCGCCCCGAACTTCGGCATCGGCGCGGTGCTGATGATGCAGTTCGCCACCCGTGCGGCCCGGCACTTCGAGTCCGTCGAGATCATCGAGCAGCACCACCCGCGCAAGCTCGACGCGCCCAGCGGCACCGCCACGCACACCGCCCGCCTGGTCGCGGCGGCCCGCGCCGAGGCCGGGCTGGGCCCGGTGCCGGACGCCACCGCCGACGAGGTCCCCGGTGCCCGGGGCGCCGACGTCGAGGGGGTGCGCGTGCACGCGGTCCGGGCCACCGGCCTGCTCGCCCACCAGGAGGTGCTCTTCGGCACCACCGGCGAGACGCTGACCATCCGGCACGACTCGTACGACCGGGTCTCGTTCATGCCCGGCGTGCTGCTGGCCGTCCGCGCGGTGCCCGGCCGACCCGGTCTGACCCTCGGCCTGGACCCGCTGCTCGACTGAGCCCGACCCGGGCGGCCGCCACGCCCGACGCGGACCCCTCCCGGACCGGGGTTGCCGTGACGGACCGAGGCTGCCGTGACGGTTCGAGGCGGCCGGGTCCTACCCCTGCTTCGGGCACTGTCGAGCTGAACCGTCTGCGCTATCGCGGCCCGGCCGGCCGCCCGTCACCGTCGGCTGCCCGTCACCGTCGGCTGCCCGTCACCGTCGGTCGGCTACGTGTGATCCGTCGCTGCCGGACGAGCCGTCGCTGGCTGCTCGCTGCCGAGTCGGCCGTCGGTGATCCGTCTCTGCTCTCAGCTCGACAGGCACCGGGGTGGCAGTACATCTCCGTCGTGGTGCTGCCGCAGCCCCGGCCGTCCGACGGCCGCTCAGTCCGCCTCGGCGGGCACCGCCACGTGCAGGCGCAGCTGCGGCACCAGCATGTCGTCCACGTCCAGCGCCCGCCCCGCCCCGTCGGGCTCCCAGCCGGCCGCGCCGAGGAACTTCCGGGACGCCTCGTCGCCCTCGAAGACCCAGGAGACGGCCCGGGTGAATCCAGACTCCCGCCACAGGTCCACACTGGCGGCGAGCAGCCGGCTGCCGTGTCCGCGCCGGCCCCAGCGCGGCTCCACCAGCAGGTCGGTCACCGCCACCACGTCGGCGCCGAGCGCGTCGGCGGGCTCGTTCGGGGCCAGCGCCTCCGCGTCGACCGGCCCGGAGGCGGCGAAGCCCACCAGATACGATTGCTCGGCCTGTTCGACGGCGACCAGCACCCGATGGGTCTCACCGGGCGGCTGGCGCACCGCGGCGTCCCACCGCCGCGCGAGCCACGCCTCGTCGAGGTTCTCCAGCACGTGCCGGGGCAGCAGCCGCCGGTAGGCGACCCGCCAGGTCGCGAGCTGGATGCGGGCGATCTCGGCGACGTCCTCCGGACGCGCCGGGCGGACAAACCCCAGAGCCATGGGACGACAGCCTACGCAGGGTGAGGGAGGCGACGGTGGCGCAGGGTGCCAGGCGGACGGTCGGACAGGTCGTCGCAGTGGTCGTACTCGCCGTCGCGGTGACCGCGTTCCTCTCCGTGGCGGCGGTCCGGCACGGCTTCTTCGACCTGCACGTCTATCGCGGCGCGCTGGTCTGGTGGGTGCACGACGGCGGCGAGATCTACGACTACCTCAAGCCGGGCACCCAGTACGGCTTCACCTACCCGCCGTTCGCCGCGCTGGTGATGCTGCCGATGGCGTACCTGTCCTGGCACGGGGCGATCGTGGTGAGCGTGGCCGCCGGGGTGGCCACCGCCGCGGTGCTGATCTGGTGGCTGCTGGACCCGGTGTCCCGCCGCGCGGGCTGGACCCGGTGGTTCGCGTTCGCGGTGGCGCTCTGCCTGGCCGCCGCGTTCGAGCCGATGCGCGAGACCATCAACTTCGGCCAGGTCAACACGCTGCTGCTGTTCCTGGTCGCGGTGGACCTGCTGCGGTTGCTGCCACGCGACAGCAGGTGGGCCGGCGTCGGCATCGGCCTGGCCACCGCGATCAAGCTCACGCCCGGCATCTTCCTGATCTATCTGCTGGCCACCGGTCGCTGGCGGGCGGCGCTCACCGCCACCGGCACCGCGACCGCAGCGACCGTGCTGGCCGCCGCGCTGTTCCCGGACGCGGCCCGCGAGTTCTGGACCTCGGCGTTGTGGAACACCGGCCGGGTCGGTGAGCTGGCCTTCATCTCCAACCAGTCGCTGCGCGGCGTGGTGGCCCGGCTCGACCCGCAGAGCCCCAGCACGCTGGCCTGGCTGGCGCTGGTGGCCGCGACCGTCGCGCTGTGGATCCGACGGTCGCGGGCCGCCGTGGCGGCCGGCGACGAGGCCGCCGGTCTGGCGCTGACCGGCGCGGTGATGTGCCTGGTCAGCCCGGTCACCTGGGTGCACCACCTGGTCTGGCTGCTGCCGGGGCTGTTGCTGCTGGTGGACCACGGCATGGCCGCGCCACCGCGCAGCCGCCGCCGGCACCTGCTACTGGCCGCCGCCACCGTCGGGTACGGCTTCCTGACCAGCCGGATCGTCTGGGCGTGGGAGCAGGACTTTAGCGGGATCGACGGCTTCCTCTTCGGCAACACGTACGTCTGGATCAGCCTGGCGCTCCTGGCCTTCCTGCCGCTGGGCCGCCGGGGCGAACCGCTGGACCGGGGCGCACCGCCGGCGCCGGCCGGACGGTCAGCCGTCGAGGCGGCCGGTGTACCGCAACTCGACCAGCCCGATCGGCGGACGCCCGCCGGAGAGCGGCACCGGATAGGTCGACTCCTCACCATCCGGTGACAACCCGGCCCGCTGATAGAACCGGCGGGCCCGGTGGTTGTCCGCCAACACCCACACCCGGTACTCCGACCAGCCGTGTTCCCGCAGGCCGTCGTGCGCGGCGGCGAACAGCGCCGGAGCCGTGCCGTCGCCCCAGTGGGCGGGCGCCACGTAGAGCGCCACCACCTCGCCGTACGCCGGGTCGAGGTCGCCCCGGTCCTGGTTGTTGCGGTACGGCCCGAACGTGGTGAACCCGGCCAACGCCCCGTCGACCTCGGCGAGCAGCGTGGTGAACGGGTGCTCCGGGTCGGCCGTGCCGAGGGCCCGGCGACGCTGCGCCCAGGCCACCGGGTTGAGTCGGCCCAGCACCTCGTCCGGCATGATCCCGGCGTACCCGGCCTGCCAGCCGCTCACGTGCACCCGGGCGATCGCCTCGGCGTCCTCGGGTTCCTCCCGACGGATGGTGGGCATGGCTCCAGTTCTAGGCGGCCCGGGGCGTCAGGTCCAGTCTCCGCACCGGTGTCGTACGGGTGACGTAGCCTGCGCTGCGATGGTCGCACCGGAATCACTCTCGCTCGCCCAGGCCCGCCGCGTGGCGCTGGCCGCACAGGGCTTCGCCGACCCGTCGCCCACCGGGGCGCCCACCCGCCGTCACCTGCGGCGGGTGCTCGACCGGGTCGGGCTGATCCAGATGGACTCGGTGAACGTCCTGCAACGCGCGCACTACCTGCCGCTCTACAGCCGGCTCGGGCCGTACCCGACCACGTTGCTCGACACCGCCGCCTACCGCCGGCCCCGTGACCTCTTCGAGTACTGGGGGCACGAGGCGTCGCTGGTGCCGGTCGGTCTGCATCCGGCGCTGCGCTGGCGGATGGCGCGGGCGCACACCGACGCCTGGGGCGGGATGCGCCGCATCGCCCAGGAGCAGCCCGCCCTGGTGGCCTGGGTACGCGACGAGGTGGCCGCGCGGGGACCGCTGACCGTGGCCGAGATCGAGCACGACGCACCCCGGGAGACCGGCAACTGGGGGTGGAACTGGTCGGCGGTCAAACAGGCGCTGGAATACCTGTTCTGGGCCGGCGAGGTGTGCGCGGCGGACCGCACCACCTCCTTCGCCCGCCGCTACGACCTGCCCGAACGGGTGCTTCCCGCCGAGGTGCTGAACGCACCCACGCCGACCGACGCCGAGGCGTACCGCACGCTCGTCGGCATCGCCGCCCGGGCGCTCGGCGTGGCCGCGGAGGTGGAGCTGCGCGACTACTTCCGGCTGCCGGTGGCCGGTGCCCGGCAGGCCGTCGCCGAGCTGGTCGAGGCCGGGGAGTTGCGCCCGGTGACGGTGCCGGGCTGGCGGCAGCCGGCCTGGCTGCACGCGCAGGCCCGGCTGCCCCGCTGGGTACGCGGCAACACGCTGGTCAGCCCCTTCGACCCGCTGATCTGGGAACGCGCCCGCACCGAGCGGCTGTTCGGCTTCACCTACCGCATCGAGATCTACGTGCCCGCGCCCCAGCGGGTGTACGGCTACTACGTGCTGCCGTTCCGGCAGGGGGAGCGGTTCACCGCCCGCGTCGACCTCAAGGCCGATCGCAGGGCCGGGGTGCTGCTGGTGCCGGCCGCCTGGGTCGAGCCGGGCGCCGACCCGGGGGAGACCGCCGTGGCCCTCGCCGCCGAGCTGTACCGACTCGCCGGCTGGCTCGGCCTGGACGCGGTCGCTCCGCCGTCCGCCGGTGATCTGGCCGGCCCGCTGGCCGCCGCGCTGCTGAGCGTGGCGGGTGTACGGTGAGCAGCGTGACGAGCGTTGACCGACCGGGCGCCCCCGATCCCCACGCGCCCGCCACCCCCGCTCACCCGGAGGGCTACCCCGGTGGCTATCCGGCGGGCTACTACCCGCCGATCGCCGAGCCCGACCGCCTGACCCGCTTCGTCACGCGCTTGCACGAGCGCACCCCGCGCTGGGTGGTGCCGCTGGCCGCCGTCGGCTGCGTCGCCGCAGGCATCGGGTACGCGCTGATCAGCGATCCCACCCGCTCCGCGCCGGACGCGATCCCCAGCTGCCTGCTCAAACTCACCACCGGGCTGGACTGCCCGGGCTGCGGTGGCACCCGCGCCCTCTGGTACGTCCTGCACGCCGATCTGCCGGCCGCCGCCCGGCACCACTTCCTCTTCGTCTTCGCGTTGCCCTTCCTGGCGTACTTCTTCGTCGCCTGGGCCGGCAAGCAGGCGTTCGGCTGGCGACTGCCCGAGTTGCGCGTCGGCCCGAAGCTGGTCGGCGGCTTCCTCGCCGCCTGGCTGGCCTTCACGGTGATCCGCAACCTCCCCTGGCCCCCCTTCACGGCCCTCTACGTCTAACCCCCCCACCCCCACCACCCCCCACCTCCTGAATGAGTTGATCAAGAGGTTTGCGCCCTCCGGCCACCTCGTTCGTGACCGAAACCTCTTGATCAACGCGGCGGTGCACGCGGCGGGACACGTGGTGGGGTGGGTGGTGGGGGTGGGGTGGGGGTGGTGGGGTGGGGCCAACTACAGTCGCAGGAATGCCGGAGATGGTGCAGCCCCAGGTCAAGCTGATCGCGTGGACCCACTTCGACCCGCCGGAGGACGTGCCGTGGTCGACCGACGCGGACGGGGGACAGGCGCTCGCGGAGTTCGCCGGCCGGGCCTGCTACCAGAGCTGGAAGAAGCCGAATCCGGCGACCGCCACCAACGCCGGATACCTCGCGCACATCCTGGAGGTCGGGCACCTCTCGGTGCTGGAGCACGGGTCGGTGAGTTTCTACTTCAGCGGGGTCTCCCGGTCGTTCACGCACGAACTTATCCGGCACCGGCACTTCTCGTACTCCCAGTTGTCGCAGCGGTACGTGCCGGAGCGGGACGCGGCGATGGTGGAGCCGAGGGTGATCGCCGAGGACCCGGAGCTGCACAAGCGGTTCGTCGAGGCGGCCGAGGCGAGCGTGCGGGCGTACACCGAGTTGTTGGAGGGGTTGGAGCGGCACTTCGCCGACGAGCCCAACCCGACGTTGCGGCGCAAGCAGGCCCGGCAGGCGGCGCGGGCGGTGCTGCCGAACGCCACCGAGACGCGGATCGTGGTGACCGGCAACTACCGTGCCTGGCGGCACTTCATCGGGATGCGGGCCACCGAGCACGCCGACGTGGAGATCCGCGAGCTGGCGGTGGAGTGCCTGCGGCAGTTGCAGCGGGTGGCGCCGAACGTCTTCGCCGACTTCGCCGTCTCGACTCTCGCCGATGGCACCGAGGTGGCGGCGAGCCCGCACATCGCGGCATCCTGAGCGGGAGAGCACTCCGCTCACCGAGGGGTCCTGAGGCCTTCCCCGGCGGCCGACCGCCGGCCGTCCGCTAGGTTGTCACCATGACGCACGACCACCTTGACACACCGGTCCGGGCGGCCTCCCGCCCCTTCGGACGAGTGCTCACCGCGATGGTGACCCCGTTCACCGCCGACGGTGCGCTCGACCTCGACGGCGCCGCGCGGCTCGCGGACCACCTCGTGACCGAGCAGGGCAACGACGCGCTGGTGGTCAACGGCACCACCGGCGAGTCGCCGACCACCACGGACGCGGAGAAGGAACGCCTGATCCGGACCGTGGTGGAGACCGTCGGTGAGCGGGCCCGGGTGGTGGCGGGGGTCGGCACCAACGACACCCGGCACACCATCGAGCTGGCCGCCGCCGCGGAGAAGGCCGGTGCGCACGGGTTGCTGGTGGTGACCCCGTACTACAACAAGCCGCCGCAGGCCGGGTTGCTGCGTCACTTCATCGAGGTGGCCGACTCCACCGGCCTGCCGGTGATGGTCTACGACATCCCGCACCGCGCCGGGGTGCCGATCGAGACCGAGACGCTGGTCCGGCTCGCCGAGCACGGCCGCATCGTCGCGGTCAAGGACGCCAAGAACGACCTGACCGCGACGAGCTGGGTGACCAGCCGCACGGACCTGGCGTTCTACAGCGGCGACGACGCCTCCACGCTGCCCGCGCTCGCGGTCGGGTGCGTGGGCGTGGTCGGCACCTCGACGCACTTCACCGGGGCCGACACCAAGCGGATGATCGAGGCGTACGACGCGGGGGACACCGCGTCCGCGCTCGCTCTGCACCGCCGGCTGCTGCCGTTGTTCACCGGGATCTTCCGGACCCAGGGCACGATCCTGGTGAAGGCGGGTCTGAACGCGTCGAAGCTGCCGGCCGGGCCGGTCCGGTCGCCGCTCGTGGAAGCCACCGAAGACGAGTTCGCCCAGCTGCGCGCCGACTGCGCGGCGGCGGGGCTACCGCTACCCGAATGATCAAACGACACGACGGACGCCGGGTGACGGCGTCGCAGAATGAGGTGAACGCGTGACCGAGGCGCACAACGAGGAGGCCCAACTTCCCCCGCCGCTGCCGGAGGGCGGACTGCGGATAACCCCGCTCGGCGGGCTCGGCGCCATCGGCCGGAACATGACCGTCTTCGAGTACGACGGCAAACTGCTGGTCGTCGACTGCGGCGTGCTCTTCCCCGATGTGGAGCAGCCCGGTGTCGACCTGATCCTGCCGGATTTCGGTCCCATCCTCGACCGGCTCGACGACGTCCAGGCGATCGTGCTGACCCACGGGCACGAGGACCACATCGGCGCGGTGCCGTACCTGCTCGCCCACAAGCCGGACATCCCGCTGGTGGGTTCCCAGTTCACCCTGGCGCTGGTCGAGGCGAAGCTGGCGGAGCGGCGGATCCAGCCGTACACGTTGACGGTGCGGGAGGGCGGCCGGGAGCGACTCGGTCCGTTCGAGTGCGAGTTCTTCGCCGTCAACCACTCGATCCCGGACGCGTTGGCGGTGGCCATCCGTACGCCGGCCGGCCTGGTGCTGCACACCGGCGACTTCAAGATGGACCAGCTCCCGCTGGACGGCCGGATCACCGACCTGGCCGGGTTCGCCCGGCTCGGCGCCGAGGGCGTGGACCTGCTGCTCTCGGACTCCACCAACGCGGAGATCCCCGGCTTCGTCACCCCGGAGCGGGAGATCGGCCCGGTCCTCGACTCGATCTTCGCCAAGGCGCGCGGCCGGATCATCGTCGCCTCGTTCGCCTCGCACGTGCACCGGGTGCAGCAGGTGTTCGACTCGGCGCTGGAGCACGGCCGCAAGGTCGCGCTGATCGGCCGGTCCATGGTGCGCAACATGGGCATCGCCCGCGACCTGGGGCTGCTCAACATCCCGGCGGGCCTGGTGGTCGGCCTGGACGAGGCCACGTCGATGCCGCCCGAGCAGATCGTGCTGATGTCCACCGGGTCGCAGGGCGAGCCGATGAGCGCCCTGGGCCGGATGGCCAGCGGCGACCACCGGCACATCACCATCGCCCCGGGCGACACGGTGGTGCTCGCCTCGTCGTTGGTGCCGGGCAACGAGACCTCGGTCTACCGGGTGATCAACCGGTTGGCCCGGGCCGGTGCCGTGGTGGTGCACAAGGACGTGGCCAAGGTGCACGTCTCCGGCCACGCGCCCGCCGGTGAACTGCTCTACCTGCTCAACGTGGTGCGGCCCAGCAACCTGATGCCGGTGCACGGCGAGTGGCGGCACCTGCGGGCGCATGCCCGGCTCGGCATCGAGTCCGGGGTGGCGGCCGACCGGGTGGTGCTCTGCGAGGACGGCGACGTGGTCGACCTCGTGGAGGGCCGGGCCAGCCTGGTGGGACGGGTCAAGAGCCGGTACGTCTACGTCGACGGACTGGCCGTCGGTGACGTCAGCGAATCGCTGCTCACCGAGCGTCGCATCCTCGGTGACGGTGGGTTCATCGCCGCGACGGTGGTGGTGGACTCGGTGACCGGCAAGGTGGTCGCCGGGCCGACCGTCTCCGCCAAGGGTTTCTCCGAGGACCAGCAGGCGTTCAACGCGGTGATCCCGTTGGTGACCGAGGCCCTGAACAGGGCCGCTGCGGACGGCATCACCGACCCGCACCAGCTCCAGCAGATCGTTCGTCGCACGGTGGGTCGGTGGGTCAACGACGCCTACCGGCGCCGGCCGATGATCGTGCCCACTGTCGTCGAAGTCTGAACCGTTCGGTCCATCCGCCCGTACTCCGATCCGGCAGGCGTGCCCCGCGCCGGCCGGGAGGAGCATGGCGGATGGACCGCAGACGATTGACAGCCATCGGTGTCGTGGTGGCGGCGCTGGGCGCGGCGGCGGCGGTGGCCCTGCCGTCCTTCGCCGGTGACGGCGGCGCGCCGAGCACCGCGCCGACCGGTCAGGCCGTGGCGGGCGCCGACGCGGAGGTGGTCGAGGCCATGCGTCGCGACCTGGGGCTGGACCAGGCGCAGGTCGCGGCGCGGCTGAAGACCGAACGCTGGGCCAGCGGGGTCGTCGAGCAGCTCCGGTCGGACCTCGGCGGGGACTACGCCGGTAGCTGGCTGAGCGCCGACGGCGCCCAGCTCAACGTCGCGGTCGCCGACGAGGCCCAGGCACAGCGGGTACGCGCCACCGGCGCGGTGCCGAAGGTGGTGGAGCGTGGCGTCGGCCAGCTCGACGCGATCAAGACCCGGATGGACCGGACCGCCGGGCGGGCCGAGAACGTCTCCGGTTGGTACGTCGACGTCGCCACCAACACGGTGGTGGTGCTCGCCGCACCGGGTGCCGAAGCGGCCGGCTGGCGTTTCGTGGCCCGTGCGGGCGTACCCCGGCAGGCGGTCCGGATGGCCACCGAGGAGCAGCCGCGACTCTTCGCCGACGTCCGTGGCGGCGAGCCCTTCTTCGTCGGCGCCGGCCGCTGCTCGGTCGGGTTCGCGGTGGTCGGCGGCTACGTGACCGCCGGGCACTGCGGCCGGGTCGGTGCCCGGACCTCGGGGCCGGACGGCGAGTTGCAGGGTGTGTTCCGGGCCTCCTCCTTCCCCGGCGACGACTGGGCCTTCGTGCAGGTCAACCAGAACACCCGGGTGCTGCCCGAGGTGACCGACTTCCGGGGCGGCATCGCCCGGGTCGCCGGCTCGCAGGAGGTGCCCGCAGGGTCGTCGATCTGCCGGTCCGGCTCCACCACCGGCGTACGCTGCGGCACCGTGCAGGCCCGCAACGCCACCGTCCGCTACCCGGAGGGACTGGTCAGCGGGCTGGTCCGGACGAACGTCTGCGCCGAGCCCGGTGACTCCGGCGGTTCGTGGATCTCGGGCAGCCAGGCGCAGGGCGTCACCTCCGGCGGCTCGGGCGACTGCGTACGCGGTGGCACGACGTTCTACCAGCCGGTCAACGAGATCCTGCAACGCAACAACCTGACGTTGCTCACCACGCAGAACTTCGCCACGTTGGGCAGCCGACGCTGATTCCCCGCCGGCCCGGTCGGACGCGTCCCGTCCGGCCGGGCCGGCGCATGTCCGCTCAGGGCAGCGCGGCGACCGCCTCCGCGTACGCGACGCCCGTGCGGACCGCCGCGTCGACGAGGACCGTGACCTGTGCCGGGGCCACCCCGTACGCCAGGTCGGTGGTCACCTCGCCGGCCAGCACCAGTTCACCCTCGCCCGGATCGTGCACGTACGCGCTGGGCAGCAGCCGGTCCCGGTTCCACCCGTTGCAGAACGCGTACGCCTCGGCCCGACGGGCGGCCGGCAGCCGACGACCGGCGACCACCCGGGCGTGCAGGATCTCGCCGCGCTCCCCGGCCCGCCGGAACTGGATCACCGCGTCGCCCCAGCGCCCGAGCACGGTGCCGGTCGGGTCCAGGGCGTACCCGTCGCCCCGCCGGTCCAACGCCTCGGTGATCATCCGTACGGTCAGTGCACCTACCTCGTCCGCCGTCTGACCGGCGGAGTCGTCCGTCCTGACCTCGGCCCCGGTCCCGCTGCCGGTCGGCGTCGGGTCGCCGGGCCAGGGCTCGTCGTCCGGCTCGATCTCGTCCTCACCCGGCAGCGGCACCGGCTCGGCCAGCGGGCGTTCGGCCAGCCAGGCGGCGATCCGGCCGGACTGGTGGCCGGTGCCGTTGCGGGCGTCGAAACTGCCGGCGAGCGCGGTGGCGACGGCGAGCAGCTCGGTGCCGAGCGCGCTCACCGTGACCTGCGCCGCCGGCCGTCCCCGGTATGCCGGCCGGTGCACCGGGCGGTCGCCGTCGGCGGCGGCGCGGGCGCAGACCAGCGCACCGGCGGCGGTGAACTCCATCACCGACCGGTCGTCGTGCGGCTGGTCCAGCCGGGGCAACTGCGCGACCAGGATCGCCAGCCCCTGCCCGAGGTGCCCGCCGAGGGCACAGAAGCGCAGGTGCGTGGCGAGGTGGCCGAACCCGTCGGGCTCGACCCGGTGCCGCCGGTACGCCCGGACGTGGGCGCGGGCCGCCCGGTGCGTCTCGCCGGCCCGCAGCCAGGGCAGCAGTGCCCCGGTCAGGGCCGCTTCGGGCTGGGCGGTGCAGCCGTCCGGACCGTCCAGCACGGACGCGACGGCGGTGAGCGCCTCCGTCCAGTCGCCCCAGCCGGCGAGCAGTTCGGCCTGGCGTACCGGCAGGCAGTCGGGACATCCGGCGGCCGGGTCGGCGGGCGCGGCCTGCCACCGGCGCAGCCAGTGCCGGGCGGCGGGCTCGTCGCCGAGATGGTCGGCGATCCGGCAGCGCACCTGCGCCACCACCGCGTCGTCCCGGTCCGCCGTCACCCCCGGGCCCGTGTCGGTGTCGAGGAGGTGGGCGGCCTGGTCGAGGCCGATGCGCGGGGTGCCGAGCAGGGCTTCGGCGGCGTACCGGCGGTAGCGGCGCAGCGTGTCGTCGTCGGGGTCGCCGGGGGTGGACCGGGCGCGGGCGGCGGCGTCGAGGCAGCGCCGGACGGGCTCGAAGAGCCGCCACCGCTCGCCGCCGCGCAGGTGCGTCTCGACCAGTTCGGACCAGGCGGCCCGGGCGGTGGCGGGGTCACCGGCCGCCTCGGCGCGGACGGCGACGCGTTCCACCTCGGCGATGCGCGCTTCGCCGTCCGGCATGTCCCGGGCGACGTGCAACGCGTCGGCGGGCCGTTCGCCGGGGACCGGCGCGGTGGTCCGGCTGCGCTGGCGGCCACGTCCGGGACCGGTCGGCCAGCCGGTCACGGCCGCTCCGACCCGACGAGCCGGCCCACCTCGGCGGCCAGCCGGCGGCCGGTGGAGATGCCCCGGTCGAGCAGCCGGTCGAGCTGGTGCGGGGTGACGCCGCGTTCCAGGTCGGTGATCACCTCGCCGCAGACCCGGGCCCGTCCGGCGTCGTCGACGTGGACGAACGCCTTGGGCCAGAACAGGTCGTGGTTCCAGGTGTTGCAGAACTCGTGCAACCGGGGCACCTCGTCGAGGCCGAAGGCGGGCGTGGCCACGATGCGTACCTGGAGGATCTCGCCGTCGTCCCCGGCGCGCAGGAACCAGACGTGGCCCTCGGCCCACCGGCCGACCAGCGCACCCCCGTCGGCGGTGACGGGGTGGCCCCGGTGCGCCAACACGGCCGTGACGAGGTCGTGCGTCAACGGCCGCAGTGCCGACGGATGGCCGGCCAACGGTCCGTCCTCGAACTCCGGCGACGCCATCGGGCACCCTTCCATGGGGCGAATATCACGGCACGCGGCGGTGGCCGCGCTGCGACACGCGGACGCGACCAGTAAGACCGGCGTATCCCGGGGCCCGCCGTTACGGTGATGCTATGGCGGGCCGTACCTCTCAGGCGAGTCGCCGACGCGGCGCGTCGCCGCGCGGTGGCACGAACAACAGTCGTGCGCGCCAACCGGCGAAGAAGACCCGGGCGCCGGTCCGGCGTCGCACCACGGCCCGGGGGCCGGGCCCGGCGGCGTACGTCGGCCGGGCGGTCCGTGCGGTGTGGATGGGCCTGGCGCACAGCGTCGGGTGGGCGGTACGCGCCACCGGCCGTCAGGCCGCCTCCGCCGCCGACATCGACCCGGAGCACCGCCGCGACGGCGCCGGCCTGCTGGTGATCGGCCTCGCCCTGCTCACCGCCGGTGCACTGTGGTTCTCCGGGGCCGGCCCGCTGGGTGCCCAACTCGCCGACACGATCCGGTTGTTCCTCGGTGCCATCTCCATCGTGGTGCCGGTGCTGCTCGGCATCGGCGGCTGGCGGCTGATGCGGCAACCCGGCGATCCCGAGCACCGGGGACGCGGCGTGATCGGCTGGGGCTCCATGCTGGTCGCCACCGCCGCGATGCTGCACATCGGTCAGCAGCCGTCCGACCCGACCGAGCGGGACTTCGCCGGTGGCCTGGTCGGCGCGGGCGTCGGCAGCCTGCTGGAGCGCGCGGTCACCGCCTGGGTGGCGGTGCCGCTGCTGCTCCTGCTGCTGGTGTTCGGGCTGTTGGTGGTGACCGCGACGCCGATCAACAAGGTGCCCGAGCGGCTCGGCCTGCTGGCCGGGGCGGTGATCGGCCGCACCGAGGAGGAGGACGAGGCCGAGGCGGAGACGCCCGCCGCGCCGTCCCGGCGACGGCCGGCGAAGCGGACTCCTCCGCCGATCGATCCGGACGACTTCGAGGACCTGGACGGGGTGGACCTCCAGGAGACCGTGGTCCTGCCGCGCAAGGCACCGTCCCGGGTGCCGGCCAGCCGCAAGCCGGCCGAGCCGCCGGAGCACTCGCCCGCGCCGACCCGGGCCGAGCAGCTCGCGTTGACCGGGATGGCCGGGGACTACACGCTGCCGCCGGCGAACATGCTGAGCACCGGAGCCGCGCCGAAGAGCCGCAGCAAGGCCAACGACGAGGTGATCGCGGCGCTGACCGGGGTCTTCGACCAGTTCGACGTGGACGCGGCGGTCACCGGATTCACCCGGGGCCCGACGGTGACCCGGTACGAGGTCGAGCTGGGCCACGGCGTCAAGGTCGAACGGATCACCCAGCTCTCCCGCAACATCGCGTACGCGGTGAAGTCGCCGGACGTGCGGATCCTCAGCCCGATCCCGGGCAAGAGCGCGGTCGGTGTGGAGATCCCGAACACCGACCCGGAGAACGTGGCGCTCGGTGACGTGCTGCGGTCGCGGGCGGCCACCAGCGACCACCACCCGATGGTGGTGGCCCTCGGCAAGGACATCGAGGGCGGGTTCGTGGTGGCCAACCTGGCCAAGATGCCGCACATCCTGATCGCGGGCGCCACCGGCGCCGGGAAGTCCAGTTGCCTCAACTCCCTGCTGATGTCCATCCTGACCCGGGCCACGCCGGACGAGGTGCGGCTGCTGCTGATCGACCCGAAGCGGGTCGAGCTGACCGGCTACGAGGGCATCCCGCACCTGGTCACCCCGATCGTGACCAACGCGAAGAAGGCCGCCGACTCGCTGGAGTGGGTGGTCCGCGAGATGGACATGCGCTACGACGACCTGGCGGCCAACGGGGTCCGGCACATCGACGACTTCAACCGCAAGGTCCGCAACGGCGAGATCAAGGCGCCGCCGGGCAGTGAACGGGAGATGCGCCCGTACCCGTACCTGCTGGTGATCGTGGACGAGTTGGCCGACCTGATGATGGTCGCACCGCGTGACGTGGAGGACTCGGTCGTCCGGATCACGCAGCTCGCCCGGGCCGCCGGGATCCACCTGGTGCTGGCCACCCAACGGCCCTCGGTCGACGTGGTGACCGGTCTGATCAAGGCCAACGTGCCGTCCCGGCTGGCGTTCGCCACCTCGTCGCTGGCCGACTCGCGGGTCATCCTGGACCAGCCCGGCGCGGAGAAGCTGCTCGGGCGCGGTGACGGCCTGTTCCTGCCGATGGGCGCGTCGAAGCCGGTGCGGATCCAGGGCGCCTGGGTCACCGAGCGCGAGATCGGCGACGTGGTCAAGTTCTGCAAGGACCAGCGCGAGCCGGAGTTCCGTTCCGACGTGCTGGCCCCCGCCCAGGAGAACAAGAAGAAGATCGACGAGGACATCGGCGACGACCTGGACCTGCTGGTGCAGGCGGTCGAGCTGGTGGTCACGTCGCAGTTCGGCTCGACCTCGATGCTCCAGCGCAAGCTGCGGGTCGGGTTCGCCAAGGCGGGTCGCCTGATGGACCTGATGGAGACCCGGGGCGTGGTCGGCCCCTCCGAGGGTTCCAAGGCCCGCGAGGTGCTGATCAAGCCGGACGAGCTGGACGAGGTCCTGGACGGCCTGCGGGGCACGGAGGGCTGACCTCGGTGGCTCCTGGCCGATCGGTCGGCGCCGTCACACCGGACCGACCCGTACACGAGGAAGGGCCCGCCGGACGTCCGGCGGGCCCTTCCTCGTCTGCGGTGTCGCGGGTCAGCTCGCGAGGGCTGCCGCGAGGACCAGGTTGAGCAGGATCGCGGCCACGCCGGCCCCGGCGGCGTACCAGCCGAGCGGCTTGTCGCCCTGCACCGCGCCGGCGACCCCGAGCCCGACGGCGACCAGGCCGAACAGCAGCGGGAACAGGAACAGCGCGAGGCCGGCGAAGACGAAGCCCGCGATCGTGCAGATGCGGGCGGCGTTGGTGCGCGGGCGGGTGCCTGCGTGCATGTTGGCCATGATCTCCTCCGGTGGTCAACTCGTCGTTGATCGGCCAGTACCCATACCGGCGTGCCGTCCAAACAGCACCCCGGACACGGATCAGTGATAGATCTTGAGCCCCACCACACCGGCCACGATCAGCAGCAGACAGAGCAGTCGGGGCAGGCTGGCCGACTCGCCCAGGACGAGCATGCCGACCAGGGCGGTGCCGGTCGCGCCGATGCCGACCCACACCGCGTAGCCGGTCCCGACCGGGATCTCGCGCAGCGCGTACGCCAGGCCGCCCATGCTGAGCACCAGCGTCACCGCGAAGACCGCGGAGGGGACGGGTCGGGTGAAGCCGGCACTGCGGTCCAGGGCGATCGCCCACGCCGTCTCGAGAAGTCCGGAGATCACCAGTGCGATCCAGGCCATCGGGTCACCTCTTCGGGGCCGCCCGGGCCACCGGGGCGCCGGGACGAGTCGGGTCCATCACGCGGGGCGTCTTGGCTCACCGGGTACGCCCACGACTCGTCCGGGACGGCCACGCGGGCCGTCGTGACCGACCGTAGCACCGGACGCGGCGGACGGCCCGGGTGAGAACGCTCACCGGAGGTGGACCTCAAGGTGACTTCAACTTGCACGATGGCAGGCATGACGGTCCTCATCACCGATCCGGAGGTCGCCGCCGCGCTGGACGCCGCGACCACCGTGGACGCGATGCGCCACGCCCTGCTCGCCGCGTACGAGGGACGACTGGTGGCCCCGCCCCGGGCCGCCGCGCCGCTGGGCGGGGGCCGGATGGTGCTGACCGCCGGGCACCTGCGCGACGAGTGGTACGGCTACCGGTCGTACGACACCTTCGGGCACCCGGGTGCCGAGCAGGTGGTGGTGCTGCACGACGGGCGTAGCGGGGTGGTGCGGGCGGTGGCGGTGGGGGAGGAGTTGGGCTCGCGGCGGACCGGCGCGATAGGTGGGGTCGCGGTGGACGCGCTGGCCCGCCCGGACGCCGCCACGGTCGGCGTGATCGGTGCCGGCCGGATGGCCTGGGCCCAGGTGTGGGCCGCCGCCGCGGTACGACCGCTGCGCGAGGTGACCGTGCACAGCCGCTCGGCGGCCCGCCGGGAGGCGTTCGCCGCCCGGGTCCGCGCCGAACTCGGCGTCCCAGCCCGCGCGGTGGACACCGTGCGCCGGGCCACCCGGGACGTGGACGTGGTGGTGCTGGCCACCACGTCCACCACGCCGGTGCTGACCGCCGCCGACGTCTCCCCGGGTACGCACGTCAACGCGGTCGGCTTCAAGCAGTCCGACCGGGCCGAGTTCGGCACCGACCTCCTCGACGCCGCGGCCGTGCTGGCCAGCGACTCCCCGGAGCAGGCGGGCGCGTACGTCCCGCCGATGCTCGCCGCCCAGCCGCCGTACGCCGCCCGCCTGCGCGACCTGGGCGCGGTGCTGGCCGGCACGGCACCCGGCCGCGCCGACGCGGACCAGATCTCGGTCTTCTGCTCGGTCGGCCTGGCCGGCACCGAGGTGTTCCTGCTCGACCGCCTGGTCTCGGTCCTCGCCCCGGCCGCCTGACGTCCGGCCCTACCGTGCCCGGTCGGCCGCCGCGCGCCCTGCCCGGTCGGCCCGAGCGCGCACGACCCGTCCGCCTCCGGTCGGTCGGGGTCCGGCCGGGCTGTCGGCCGGTGCCCGGTGGCCCGGTACCCTCGGATGGTGTCTGCCACCTCTCCTGTCGACGACTCCCAGGCGGTGCGTCCGGCGTCGCCCCGCGACCCGGAGCAGCCCGCCGACGGCCGCCGGGTCGCCCTGCTGACCCTGGGCTGTGCCCGTAACGAGGTCGACTCGGAGGAGCTGGCCGCCCGCCTGCACGCCGACGGCTGGCAGGTGACCACCGACGGCGAGGGCGCCGACGTGGTGGTGGTCAACACCTGCGGTTTCGTGGAGAAGGCCAAGCAGGACTCGATCCAGACGCTGCTGGCCGCCGCCGACACCGGCGCCAAGGTGGTCGCGGCCGGCTGCATGGCCGAGCGGTACGGCCGGGAGCTGGCCGACAGCCTCCCCGAAGCGCAGGCGGTGCTCAGCTTCGACGACTACCCGGACATCGCGTCCCGGCTGGACGCGGTCGTGGCCGGGCGGGAGTTCGCCGCGCACACCCCCCGCGACCGGCGGGAGCTGCTGCCGCTGACCCCGGTCGCCCGGCGGGACAGCGCGGTGTCGCTGCCCGGCCACGGCACGGTGGCCGAGGTGGACGAGCACACCCCGGCGCACCTGCGTCCGGTGCTGCGTCGCCGCCTGGACAGCGGTCCGGTGGCCTCGCTCAAGCTGGCCAGCGGCTGCGACCGGCGGTGCACGTTCTGCGCGATCCCGGCGTTCCGGGGCGCGTTCGTCTCGCGTACGCCGGACGAGCTGCTCGCCGAGGCCGAGTGGCTGGCCAAGAGCGGTGTCCGGGAGCTGGTGCTGGTCAGCGAGAACTCCACCTCGTACGGCAAGGACCTGGGCGACCCCCGCGCGTTGGAGAAGCTGCTGCCGCAGCTCGCGGTGATCGACGGCATCGTCCGGGTACGCGTCAGCTACCTCCAGCCGGCCGAGACCCGGCCCGGCCTGGTCGAGGCGATCGCCACCACGCCCGGCGTGGCACCCTACTTCGACCTGTCGTTCCAGCACTCCAGCGAGCCCGTGTTGCGCCGGATGCGGCGTTTCGGCTCCACCGACCGCTTCCTGGACCTGCTGGCCTCGGCCCGTGCCCTGGCGCCGGAGGCCGGGGCGCGGAGCAACTTCATCGTCGGCTTCCCCGGCGAGACCCGCGCCGACTACGAGGAACTGGTCCGTTTCCTCACCGAGGCCCGGCTCGACGCGATCGGGGTCTTCGACTACAGCGACGAGGACGGCACCGAGGCCGCCGGACTGCCCGGCAAGGTCTCCGCCGCCACCATCAAGCGCCGGTACGACAAGCTCAGCGCCCTCGCCGACGAGCTGTGCTCGCAGCGCGCCGAGGACCGCCTCGGCGCCACGGTCGAGGTGCTCGTGGACTCGGTCGACGGCGGCGTGGTCGAGGGGCGGGCCGCGCACCAGGCTCCCGAGGTGGACGGCTCCACCACCCTGGTCGCCCCGGACGGCGGCGGGGTCGACCTGGCCGCGCTGCGCCCCGGTGACCTGGTCCGGGCCACCGTCACCGACACCGAGGGCGTCGACCTGGTCGCCGTACCCGATGAGATGATCTCGGCGGCGCCCGGCGCGACACGGTGACCGCCGGCCAGGAGGAAGCGGGGGAGCGACCAGGTGTGCTGCCGGAGAGCGGGCCGATGACCGAGGCGACGGAGTCCACGCCGCTTCCCGTGGTGGCCCGGGTGGTCCCGGTGGTCAACGCCGCCAACGCGCTGACCGCGCTGCGGCTGCTGCTCGTGCCGGTCTTCGCCGCCTGCGTGGCGGTCTCCGGCATGACGCACGCCGGGTGGCAGACCATCGCCTGCGTGATCTTCGTGGTGGCCTCGGCGACGGACCTGGTCGACGGCTGGATCGCCCGCAGGTTCTCGCTGGTCACCGCGTTCGGCAAGGTGGCCGACCCGATCGCGGACAAGGCGCTCACCGGTGCCGCCCTGCTGCTGCTCTCCTGGTACGGCCAACTGCCCTGGTGGGTGACGGCGGTCATCCTCGCCCGCGAACTGGGCATCACCGCGCTGCGGTTCTGGGTGATCCGGCGCGGGGTGATCGCGGCGAGCCGGGGCGGCAAGGTCAAGACGGCGCTCCAGATCCTCGCCATCACCTGGTATCTCTGGCCGATGCCCGACGGTCTGGCCGTGGTCGGCCCGTGGATCATGGCGGCGGCGGTCGCGGTGACGGTGGTCACCGGGTTCGACTACGTCGCCCAGGCTCTGCGGCTGCGGCGTATCCGCTGATCGATCGCCCGGCGGTGCGGCGGGTAGACCGCCCGCTCGTCGGGAAGGATGCAGGGCGTGGGTGTCACAGAGGGCGAAGGACAGATGGGCAGCGCGGCGGCCGGTGTGGTGCACCGCCTCACCGAGCGGCGGGAGACCCTCGCCACCGTCGAGTCGCTGACCGGTGGACTGCTGGCCGCCACGATCGTGGAGGTCGCCGGGGCGAGCGCGGTCTACCGGGGCGGGCTGGTGGTGTACGCGACCGAGCTGAAGGAACAGCTCGCCGACGTACCGGCGGATCTGCTGGCGGCGCGCGGCCCGGTGGACGGCGACGTGGCCGCCGCCCTGGCCGAGGGCGGACGGCGGCGCTGCGGCGCCGACTGGGGCCTGGCCACCACCGGCGTCGCCGGCCCGGAGCCGCAGGACGGCAAGCCGGTCGGGTTGGTCTACGTCGCGGTCGCCGGCCCGCACGGCAGCGAGGTCCGCGAACTCCACCTGGACGGCAGCCGGGACCACATTCGGGGCGAAACCGTCACCGAGGCGCTGCGGATGGTCACCGCCCACGTGCAGAAGGACGCCGCTGCCGCAAGCTAGGAGGGCGGGGCGGGATGTCGCGGCGGCCCACAACGGGTACGGTTGCGGGAAAGCTCCGACAGTCGGAGCCGGTGCGCACCACCGGGCCGGCGGCCGGGCGAACTGTGTCCCTCAGGGGAGGTGCGATGGTCCTGCTACGCCGGGTGATCGGTGACGCACTACGGGCGCGCCGGCAGGGGCAGCACCGCACGCTGCGCGAGGTCTCTTCCGCCGCCAACGTCAGCCTGGGCTACCTGTCCGAGATCGAACGCGGCCAGAAGGAACCCTCAAGCGAACTGCTCGCCGCGATCTGCGACGCCCTCGGCGCCCGTCTGTCCGAGCTGTTGCGCGAGGTCAGCGACACCGTCGCCCTCGCCGAGCAGCTGCCGGGCGTGCTGGTGCCGGTGCAGGACGAGCCGGCCGAGGCGACTCCGGTCGGCGCGACGGCGGTGCACAAGTCCACCGGTCGACCGGTCCGCCAGGTCAGCTCGGACGGCTCCGTCGCGGTCGCGGTGCGCCAGGAGTCCCCGCTCAAGGCGACCCTGCGCAGCACCCGGGTCCGCTCCGCCGAGCGCACCGAGCGGGACGTGGTCTGCGCCGCCTGAGCGTGTTCCACACCGCGTGAGCCGCCGGCCGATGGTCGAGGTGGCGACCGCCGCGTAGGGTTGATCGCAGCGTCCCCCTCGCGCCGGTACGGATGCCGTGCTGGCGCTCGGCGGGGACGATGGACCCACCATCGCCGGTGGCCGAGCTGGGCCGGCCGGACATGGCGGTTGGCGCAGCGAACGTGACTGAGGGGATACGGCGGAGATGGCGAACCCGTTCGTCAAGGGGTGGAAGTACCTGATGGCGCTCTTCGGCGCCCGAATCGACGAGCACGCCGATCCCAAGGTGCAGCTCCAGCAGGCGATCGACGAGGCGCACCGGCAACACCAGGCGCTCGTGCAGCAGGCCGCCGCGGTGATCGGCAACCAGCGGCAACTGGAGATGAAGCTCTCCCGGCAGATGTCGGACGTCGAGCGGTTGCAGAGCAACGCCCGGCAGGCGCTGGTCCTCGCCGACCAGGCCCGGGCGAAGGGCGACGAGACCGAGGCCGGACGCTACGAGCAGTCCGCGCAGACGCTCGCCAGCCAGCTCGTCTCCTCGGAGCAGGCCGCCGAGGACCTCAAGACCCTGCACGACCAGGCGCTCGCCGCCGCCGGCCAGGCCCGCCGGGCGGTCGAGAACAACTCGATGATCCTCCAGCAGAAGCTCGCCGAGCGGGCCAAGCTGCTCAGCCAGCTCGAACAGGCCAAGATGCAGGAGACGGTGGCCTCCTCGCTGGAGTCCATGTCGGCGCTCACCGCTCCCGGCAGCACGCCCAGCCTGGACGAGGTCCGCGACCGCATCGAACGCCGCTACTCCACCGCGATGGGCCGCGCCGAGCTGGCCGGCAACTCGGCCGAGGGCCGGATGCTGGAGATCCAGAAGGCTACGCTGGACGTGGCCGGGTCGGCCCGACTCGACCAGATCCGCGCCAGCATGGCCGGTGAGCAGCTCGGCGGCACCGCCGACCGGGACGCCGTCGGTGGCCAGCAGCCCGCCGCGCAGACCAACGACCCCGGTGTGGCCCGCCTCGACGAGCTGCGCGCCAGCATGAACCGGGATCGCAACCCCGGCGACGCCAGCGCCGCCGGCTGAACCGAGGCGTCAAGGAGGCGACGGTGGCAACAGACGAGCGCACCCGCTACTTCCGCCGGCTGGGCAAGCTTCGCCGCTCCGCCCGCCGGTGGAGCGTACTGGCCGGTGGGCTCGGCGGTGCCACCGTCATCCTGACCCCGTACGCCGGTATCGGCCTCGCCGACGCCGCCTGGGCCGCCGCCGCAGGCGCCTCCACCGCCCTGGCCGCCTGGCGTTGGGTGGACCTGCGGGCACTGGCCGCCCAGCCCGCCCCGCCCGCGCTCGACCCCGCCCAGGCCGCCGCCCGCAGTCGGGCCCGCCTGGTCGCGGCCGTGGAACGACTCCCGGTCGGTGCCGGCGTGGTGGCCGAGGTACGCCGCGCCCGGTCCCGTGGCGCCCTCCGGGGCACCAGCGCGGCCCAGCCGTGGGAACGACTGGACCGGGCGGCGTCGACCCTGGCGTCCATGGGCGGCCGGCTGACCGGCTTCGCCGAACCCGCCGTCGCCGAGGCCACCGCGGCCGAGCAGTCGCTGCGCGAGCTGGCGACCCGGGTGGCGAGCGTGGAACGTGCGGTACGCCTCGCGCCACCCGACGCGCGTCCCGCGCTGGCCGAGGCGCACGAGGCGCTGACCGGGCAGTTGGACGCCGGTGTGGGGGCGTACGAGCGGCTGGTGGTGGCCGCCGCCGGGTATCTGGCCGAGGAGTACCGGCCGAACAGCGAGCACCCTTCCGCGGCGCGGCTGACCGAGGCCACGGACATGCTGCACGGTTTCGCGTCGGCGCTCTCGGAGCTACGGGCCGTCGGCCGCCCCGCCACCACCACCTGACGGCCGCACCTCCGGATCGACGTGCTCGGGACGTTGTCTACCCACTCTGCCCGGTGTCCTGTGGCAGGCAAGGGCGGACCGGTGCGGTCGAGGCGCGTACCACCAGCCGTGGGGTGAGCCGGACCGAGTGGTCCAGCGCGTCGCCGTCGGTGAGTGCCTCGACCAGCAGGGTCGCCGCCCGACGGCCGACGTCGAAGTAGGGGACCCGTACCGTGGTCAGCGCCGGGTCGACGCGGTCGGTCAGCGGCATGTCGTTGTAGCCGACCACGCTGATGTCCCCGGGGCAGCTCAGGCCGGCGGCGCGGATCGCGGCGTAGCAGCCGAGCGCCATCATGTCGTTGCCGGCCAGGACCGCGGTGGGTGGCTCGTCGTCGGCGAGCAGGGCGGCCAGTGCGCTCTCGCCGTCCCGTTCCGAGTAGCCCTCCCGGGCGACGACGTAGCCCTCGGGCACCGGTAGGCCCCGGTCGCGCATGATGTGCTGGAAGGCGACGTACCGTTCGTGCCCGGCCGAGGTCCAGAGGGGTACGCCGAGGTAGGCGATCCGTCGATGCCCGAGGCCGATCAGGTGGTCCAGCGCCTGTGCGACGCCGACCGATTCGTCGACCGTCGCCGACGGGACGGTGGTGGCGTCGACCTTGCGGGACATCATCACCACCGGCACTCCGGACGCGGTCAGCTCCACCGGCAGCGGCTGGTCCCGGCGGGCGGTGGCCAGGATGATGCCGGCGACCCGCCAGGAGAGCAGCATGCCGAGGCGTTTGGCCTCGGCCACCGGGTCGTTGTCGGTGTCGGCGAAGAGCGTGGTGTAACCGTGCCGGGCGAGCACCTGCTCGGCGCCGCGCACCAGCGGTGGCATGACCGGGTTGGACATGTCGGGGATCAGCACGCCGATCGCCGCGCTGCGGTGGGTGCGCAGGCTCCGGGCCATCTGGTCGGGTACGTAGCCGAGTTCGGCGGCGGCCTGCCGGACCAGCGCCTCGGTGCGGGAGTTCACCGGCCGGCTCTTGGATCCGCTCAGTGCGCGCGAGGCGGTGGCCAGGTGCACGCCGGCGACCCGAGCCACGTCCCGCAACGTCGGCTGGGTGCCGTGGGTACCCGTCACAGTCGTCTCAACCCCGTCCCGGATTCGTGTCGCCGGCACCCGGCCGACGGACGAAATGTCCGCCACCGGGCTCCAGGATCTCACCATCGTGGACGATCGGTCGTCCCCGCAGCCAGGTGGCGTGCAGCCGGCCCCGCAGGGTTCGTCCGTGCAGCGGGCTCCACCCGACCTTCGACCGCATTGTCGCCTGGTCCACCCGCCAGCTACCGGCCGGGTCGAAGAGGACCAGATCGGCGTCGGACCCCGGCGTCAGCCGGCCCTTGTGGGGCAGCCCGAGGATGCGGGCCGGGGCGCCGGCCACCGCGTCGACCAGCCGCTGCGGAGTGAGGTCACCGTCGAGCATCGCCGCGTAGGCGAGCGGCAGGGACGTCTCCAGCGCCGGGTATCCCGGCGATGCCGCCCAGGCGTCGTCGCGGCCCCGGTCCTTCTCGGCCCGGGTGTGCGGCGCGTGGTCGGTGGCGACGGCGTCGACCACCCCGTCGGCGAGGGCGCTGAGCCACCGCCGCCGGGCCGTCGCCGAGAAGACCGTCGGCAGCACGTAGACCCCCTGCGTCACCAGGTCCTCCTCCTCGCTCAGGGCCGGGAAGCAGGTCTCCGCCGTCAGTCCGGGATGCCCGGCCCGTGCGCGGGCGAAGAGGTCCAGGGCGTCGAGCCCGTACGCGCTGAGGTGGGCCAGGTGCACCCGCTGTCCGGTGGCGGTGGCGAGGTCGAGGACGGTCCGCAGGCCGGACAGGTTGCCGGGTCCCCGGGTGACCTCGAGGACGGCGGCCGGGTCGCGCCGCCCGGCGGCGATGAGCCGGTCCCGGTGGGCGTCGCTGGCCTGCTGGTCGCCGACGTGCACCGCGACCGCCCAGCCGAGCCGGCCGGAGACCTCCAGCACCCGGGCGACGGCGGCCGCGTCGGCGGAGTAGAGCTCCTCGAAGCCGGGGGCGGTGGCCATGTAGATCTTGACGCCGATCGCCCCGGCGTCCGCCATCGCGGCGAGCGCGGCCGGGTCGGTGCCGCCGGCCCAGAGCGCGAAGTCCACCGTGGCGCGTCCACTCCAGGAGGTGATCTTCTCCCGGTAGCGCGCGACCGAGGTGACCTGCGGCTGGGTGCTCGGCATGTCGCAGACCAGGGCGGTGCCGCCGGCCGCTGCGGCGGCCGTGCCGGTCTCCACCGTCTCCTTGTGGGTCTGTCCCGGATCACGCAGGTGCACGTGCAGGTCGATGGCGCCCGGCAGGACGTCGAGGCCGTCGACGTCGACGATCGTGCCGGCGTCGACGGTGCCGACCGGCTCAACCGCCCGGACCCGCTCACCGGCGACCACCAGGTCGACCACAGTCGGCGTGGCGTCGGCGGTGAGCAGCCGTCCGCCCCGCAGCACGGTGAGTTCCCGCACTTCACCACGGTGACCTGCGTTGATAGCGTCGCCGAATGACGTCATCCGAGAATCCTTCCGATTTCGGTGGGGGGCGCGTCCCGGCCACCGTGCTGGTCACCGGCGCCGCCTCCGGTATCGGACTGGCCTGTGCCCGTCGCCTCACCGCCGAGGGCCACCGGGTGGCGCTCGTGGACCGGGACGGCGACGGACTCGCTGCCGCGTCGCGGGCCTGCGGTACGCGGGGCGTGAGCGTCCACCAGGCCGACCTGACCGATCCGGCCCGGGTGACGGCGGTCGTCGCCGAGGCGCTCGCCGCCCACGGCGACCTCTCCGGTGTGGTCAACGCCGCCGGTGCGGTCCGCGCCGGCTCGGTGGTGGACACCACCGACGAGGACTGGCGGTGGAACCTGGACACCAACGTGTCGACCGCCTTCCACGTCTGCCGCGCGGTGCTGCCGCACCTGGTGGCGCGCGGCGGCGGCGCCGTGGTCACCGTCGCCTCGCTGACCGCGCTGCGCCCCATCCCGCAGCGCGCCGGCTACGCCGCCGCGAAGGGGGCTGTCATCGCGTTCACCCGGCAGCTCGCGCTGGAGTACGGCCCGTACGGCGTCACCGCCAACACCGTCTGCCCGGGAGCGATCCGTACCCCGCTGCTCGCCGCCCGGCTCGACCGGGAGCCGGCCGTGGAGGCCGAGTTGACCGCCCGGGTGCCGTTGCGCCGGGTCGGCGAGCCGGCGGAGCTGGCCGGTCTGGTGCACCTGCTGGTCACCGGCGGCTGCGACTACCTCACCGGTCAGACGCTGACGGTCGACGGCGGGCTGAGCCTCGTCTGAGCCGTTCACGGCCCCGCCCAGGCGCGGCGCAGCAGCTCGGTCAGCGTCGCCTCGTCGACCGGCCCGGGCAGCCACGGCATCCCGGAGCTGCGCATCGCGGCGGGGACCGCGGCGCGGACCTGCTCCCACGAGAAGCCGGCGGCGCACAGGGTCCGGGGGACTCCGGCGAGGTCGGCGAGGTCGGTCAGCCGCGCGGCGACGGCGTCCGCGCGGGGCGAGGTGCCGAGGGGACCGGCCACCGCCCGCCAGTCGACCCGGTCCCCCCAGTACGCGACGACGTGTGGCGCGAGCAGCACGTTGACCGCGTCGTGGGTGCGGCCGGCGTGGGCGCCGAGCGGTGATGCGGCGGCGTGGGCCAGTCCGAGTCCGGTGGCGGCGAACGCCTCGGTCACCAGCCCGGCGCCGACCACTCCGGCCAGGTCGTCGTTCGGCGCGTCCCGGCACAGCGCGGACAGGCCGGCGGCGGCGAGTGCCCGCCCCCACTCCTGGGTGCGCCGGCTCAGCAGCACCTCGACGGCGTGCACGATGGAGTCGGCGCGGTGCAGGTGGCGTACCCGTTGCGGTCGGCGGGAGAGCGCGGCGGCGTCGAGGAGCACCCCGGCGTCACCGAGGGCCGGGTCCGGTCGGCTCACCCGGCTACCGTCCCGGCCGTAGAGGCTGGTGAAGGGGGCGAAGGCTCGCCAGGGCTCACCGCCGACCGGTGCCAGCAGCAGCTCCGGCCCGGCGGTGCCGAGTCGCCACGCCTGCTTGGCGACGTCCAGGGTCGAGCCGTCGCCGACCGCCACCAGCCGTTCGGGGCGGTTCCGGTCGAGTCGGACGGCGAGCGCCTCGGCGTCGGCGAGCCGGGGCGGGTATGCGACCCGGACCACGTCGCCGGGGGTGCCCGCCGTCGCGGCGACGTCCCCGCCGGCCGGATCGAGCAGGGCGAGGTCGCCGGGGCCGAGGGTGAGCGTGCCGGTGTGGATCACGCCTCGGAACGCGACCCGGTGTTCCCCGGTCGACGGGGTGAGGTGCGGGCCGGCGTGGGGGACCTCCACGCCGGCCCGCGGGTCGACGCCGCTCACAGCTCGCGCAATCCCGGATCCGACGTGGTCAGCGGCGTGCAGCCGGTCTCGGTGACCAGCACCGCGTCCTCGATCCGGGTGCCGCCCACACCGGGTACGTAGACCCCCGGCTCGATCATCACGACCATGCCGGCTTCGAGCACGGTGTCGTCGTGCGGCGAGAGCAGCGGCGGCTCGTGCTGGTCCAGGCCGATGCCGTGGCCCAGCGAGTGCTTGAAATAGCCGTCCAGGCCGTATCCGGCCAGCACCTCCCGGGCCACCGCGTCGACGGCGCTGGCCCGGACCCCGGCCCGGACGGTCGCCATCGCCCTGCCGTGTGCCTCCCGGACGGCCGAGTGCAGCCGGTGGAACGCGGCCGGTGCCGGTCCGAGGTGGAAGGTGCGGGTGATGTCGGCCCGGTACCCGCGCACCACCGGCGAGAGGTCCACCACCACGGGTTCGCCGGCCCGCATCACCCGGTCGGAGGCGGCACCGTGCGGCAGGGTCGAGCGCTCTCCCGAGGAGACCAGGATCGGGGCGGCGCTGCGCTCGGCGCCGAGGTGGCGCTGGGCGTACTCGATCTCACCGGCGATCTCGTTCTCCGCGCGGCCGGGCCGCAGCCACTCCGGTAGCCGGGCGACGAGCGTCTCGGCGAGTTCCGCCGCGTCGCGGAGGGCGCGCAACTCGTCGGTGTCCTTGACCGCGCGCAGCCGCTCGACGAGCCCCGCGCAGTCGACCGTCGCGCCCGGCTCGGGGAGGGAGAGGTACTGCTCGGCGGTGAGGTTGCGGGGGTCGATACCGATCCGGCCCTGGTCGGCGCGCAACCGGTCGAGCATCGTGGCCCAGAGCCGGGGTGGGGCGCAGCCGCCGTCGACCGTGATGTCCTCGGCCTGCTGCGCCGCCTGGGCCGCGTAGCGGAAGTCGACCACCAGCACCGGCTCGGGGCCGAGCAGCAGCACTCCGGCGGTGCCGGTGAAGCCGGTGAGGTACCGCACGTGGGTGATCTTCGAGACCAGCAGGGTGTCGACACCGCGTGCGGCCATCTCCCGCAGCGCGGCGCGGCGGCGGTTCACGTGTTCCAAGAGGGTCCTCCCGCGGTGTATCCGCCGTCGACGACGAGCGTCGCGCCGGTGATGGTCGCCGCCCGGGACGAGCAGACGAAGGCGATGGTCTCGGCGATCTCCTCCGGTTCGGAGAGACGCCCGATCGGCTGGAGGGCGGCGTGCGCCCGTTCGGCGGCGGCCGGGTCGGCGGCTCGGGCGTACCCCTGGCGGACCAGGTCGGTGCGGGTGGCGCCGGGGCAGACCGGGACGACCCGGATGCCGTCGGCGGCGCACTCCACGGCGAGGGTGCGGGCCAGTCCGAGCACCCCGGCCTTGGCCGCCGCGTACGCGCTCCGGCCGGGAAGCCCGACCAGCGCGGTGGTGGAGGAGACCGGCACGATCACCCCGCCGCCCCGGCGACGCAGTCGGGGTACGGCGGCCCGGCACCACCAGAAGGTTCCGGTGAGGTTGGTCGCCAGGGTGTCGGCCCAGATCTCGTCGGTGGTCTGGTCGATCGGGTCGATCCGACCGATGCCGGCGCAGGTGACCAGGGTGTCGAAGCCGCCGAAGCGGTCCTCGACGGCTGCCGCCGCCCGCTCGGTGGCGGCCGGGTCGCGGACGTCGGCGTCGAGGGTGAGCACCGGATGGTCGGCGTCCCGCAACTCGGCGGCGAGTGCCTCCAGGGCCGGACCGGAGCGGTCGACCAGGGCGAGGTGGTGGCCGTCGCGGGCCAGCCGGCGGGCGACGGCGGCACCGATGCCGCCGGCCGCACCGGTGATCACGGTGACGGTGGGTTCCGTCCGGTCTCGTGTGCTCATCGGCGGCGTTCCCTCCCTGAGTGCAGGCCCGAGACCGCCGAGGTGCCGGCCGTCGCCATCACGACGGCGACCAGGGCGAACGTCGCGCCGATCAGGATCGTGGAGAGCGCGGCGAGCGTGGGGTCCTGATAGCGCTGCAGGTACTGGTACATCGACACGGGCAGGGTGAGCTGGTCGGGGGAGACCACGAAGACCGTGGCGTCCACCTCGTCGAAGCTGATCATGAAACAGAGCACGTACGCGGCGAGCAGCGATCGGCGTAGCTGGGGCAGGGTCGCCGAGACGAAGGCCCGCACCGGCCCGGCGCCCAGGTCCCGGGCCGCCTGCTCGTAGACCAGGGGAATCCGCACCAGGGCCCCGCCGACGATGTTGACGGTGAAGGGGAGCAGGAGCACCAGGTGCAGGCCGACCAACGCGCCGTCGCTGCCGTAGAAGCCGGCCTGCAGGAAGAGGATGAACGCGCCGAGCCCGATCGCGACCTTCGGCACGATCAGGGGAGCGAGCAGCAGCGACTCGACCAGACCCCGGCCGGGGTAACGGAACCGGGTCAGCGAGACCGCGGCGGCGGTGCCGGCGGCCACCGCCGCCAGGGCGGCGACGGCGGCGATGCCGAGGCTGCGCAGCGCGGCCCGCCCGAAGCCGTCCTGCTCGGCGAGGCGTTCGTACCAGCGCAACGACCAGCCCGGCGGCGGCCAGGCACCGTAGCCGGAGTCGTTGAAGGAGTTGACCACGACGAAGACCAGCGGGGTGACCAGGAAGGCCAGCCCGAGCAGGAGCGCGGTGAGGGTGAAGGCCCGGTTGCGGTTCATCCCCGCCTCCGTCCGGTCAGTCGGGCGGCGAGGCTGACGACACCGACCAACGCGAGGGCGATGAACAGCAGCGCGTACGACTGCACGGCCGCCATCGGCCAGTCGACCGCACCGACGTTGGTGTAGACCAGCCCACTGAGCACCTGCACCCGGCCGCCACCGAGCAGGGCCGGGGTGGCGAACGCGCTGATGGTCAACGCGAAGCAGAGCTGGAGGCTGAGCACCACCCCGTACCGGGTCAGCGGGAAGGTGACCCGCCAGAAGACCTGGTGCCGGTTGGCGCCGAGATCGTGGGCGGCCGCGACGGCCGAGGCCGGCACCTGGGCGACGACGCCGAGCAGTGGGAAGACGGCGAAGGGCAGCAGGACGTGGACCATGGCGATCACCACTGCGGGGAAGCCGTACATCATCCGCAGCGGTGCCTCGATCAGCCCGATGTCGACCAGGAAGCGGTTGACCACCCCGCCGTCGCCGAGCAGCACGTTCCAGCCGTACGCCCGCACCACCACGCTGGTCAGCAGCGGCGAGAAGATGAGGAAGACGGCGACGGCACGCAGTGCCGCGCTGCGCATCCGGTGCAGTGCCAACGCCATCGGATAGGCGAGCGCCACCGCCAGCACCGCGCAGACCACGCCGAGGGTGACCGTGTCACCCAGGACCCGCCAGGTGTACGGGTCGTCGGCGAACCGGCGGACGTTGTCCAGGGTGACCCCGGTGCCGATGCGCCCGGCGGAGTACGGACGCAGGCCGAGTTCGGCGAGCTGGGCAAGGCTGCCCAGGAAGATGACGGTGAGCGGGACGAGAGCGGGCAGGACCAGGAGGTAGCGGGGTGCGGCGCGGCGCATCCGCTGCCTCCTGGCCGGTGCGGCGGCCCGGTCCGGCGCGGTCGGGGTGGACTGGACCATGCCGGTCAGATGTTCGCCTTGATGTCGGCGTCCCAGCGGGACCGCCAGGCGGTCATGTTCTCGGCGACCAGACCCCAGTCGACGGAGATCAGCTTCTCGACGTTCGCCGGCTGGAATCCGGGCAGTCCGGCGAGTTCGGCCGGAAGGGTGACGGTGCCGTTGGCGGGTGTCTGCACCGCCGTCTCCGCCCACATCTGGCACCAGCGGGGGGAGAGCATCTCGTTGAGGATGTCGAGACAGATCTCCTGCTGGTTGTCGCTGTTGCCGGCCACGGTCTGCAGATAGACCGGGACCGCGATGGCGCCTTCCTCCGGCACCACGTAGTCGACCGGCGCGCCGTCGGCCTTGAACTGGAGTCCGGTGCCGTTCCAGCAGCTCGTGATGTCGGCGGTGCCGTTGCTGAGCACCTGCTGCCACTCCGGATTGGCGGTGACCAGGGTGCGGATGTTGCGGGCCTTCTCCTTCCACAGCGCCCAACCGGGTTCCATGTTCTCCACCGACCCGCCGTTGAGCCGCGCGGCCATCATCACCACCTGCCACCAGTAGTCGAAGAGGGTGACCTTGCCGCGGTGCCGGTCGTCCCAGAGGTCGGCCCAACTCGTCGGGGCGGTGGTGATCGCCGTGGTGTTGTAGACGATGCCGATCTGGTCGGCACCGATGCCGATGCCGTTGGAGTTGGGACGGCGGAACGTGTCGCTGACGTCGGCGGCGTTGCTGAGGCTCGGGTAGTCGAGGGTGTTCCAGACGCCGTCGAGGTCGCCCTGGGCGGAGATCTGCGAGTTGAAGAAGCCCATGTTGACCAGCGGGCTGTCCGGCGTGGCCTGTCGCGCGGCGAGGATCTTCGGGTAGCCGACGGCGTTGCTGTCCTCGTAGATCTTGATCTCGACGTTCCGGTGCCGGCTCATGTAGTCCTCGGCGAACGCCTTCGGCATGTCGGCGAGCCGGTTGCCGAGGAAGGCGAAGATCGTGACGGTCTCCTTGCCCGGCGTGCCGCCGCCGTCCGACCGCTGGTCGGCGGGGTCGAGTTCGCGTCCGCACGCGCCCAGCGCCGGCACGGTGGCGGCCGCTGCCGCCGCGGCGAGGAAACTTCTCCGGCTGATCCGACCTTGTCTCATCGCGGAACTCCTTCCGCGGGCGGCCGTCACGGGTCGCCCGTCGCTCGCTGTGTCGGGGGTGGGAGGGGTGGCACGTTCGGCGCAGGCCGGGGCCGATCGTCGGCGGCGGGACGGTGCGGTGGGTCAGGCGCTCAGGACGACGGCGTCCTCCGGACGCCAGCGGACGGTGACCAGGTCACCCACCGGCAGGCGGTCGGCGTTCGCCGGGCGGACCGCGCGGAGCGCGAATCCGTCCACGGTCTCCAGGTCGTAGCGGATCTGTGGGCCGAGATAGGTGGCGCCGGTGATGCGGGCGGCGAGTCCCGGTGGGGTGTCGGTGCCGGCCGGTGTGTCCGGGTCGTCGGCGGTGGTTCCGGCCGTCGTGGTGTCCGGCCGGATCCGGACGTCCTCCGGGCGGACCGACAGGGCCACGCCGGTGCCCTCGGCGGCCACCCGCACCGCGCTCTCGCCGATCCGGGCACTGCCCTGCTCGACCGGGATCTCCAGGACGTTGGCGTCGCCGATGAAGCGGGCGACGAAACGGTCGGCCGGACGACGGTAGAGATCCTCCGCGCCACCGACCTGGCACAGTTCCCCGTCCCGCATCACCCCGATGCGGTCCGAGAGTGTCATCGCCTCGGTCTGGTCGTGGGTGACGAAGAGGAAGGTGGTGCCCGAGTTGCGCTGCACCTCGCGGAGCACCTGCTGCATCTGGTGCCGCAGGTTGAGGTCGAGCGCGGCCAGCGGTTCGTCGAGCAGCAGGACGGCGGGCCGATTGATCAACGCCCGCGCGATCGCCACCCGTTGCTGTTGGCCGCCGGAGAGCTGCTCCGGGTAGCGGCGCTGGTATCCGGAGAGTTCGACCAGTTCGAGGACCCGGTCGACGTCGGCGGCGCGTCGTTCGCGGGGCACCCGCCGCAGTTTCGGCCCGAAGGCGATGTTCTGCGCGACGTCGAGGTGGGGGAAGAGGCCGAGGTGTTGGAAGACCATGTTGGTCGGTCGGCGGTTGGCCGGCCGCCGTCCCATGTCCTCGCCCTTGATCCTGACCGTGCCGGTGGTCTGGGTCTCCAGGCCGGCGACGATGCGCAACGTGGTGCTCTTGCCGCAGCCGCTCGGTCCGAGCAGTGAGAAGAACTCCCCCTCACGGAGTTCGAGGTTGACGCCCCGGACGGCCGAGGCGTGACCACCGGGATAACTCTTGGAGATGTCGATGAGCTCGGCGACGGGAATCGCGTCGGATGTCATCGCACCTCCACGGCGTAACGTTTTGCCTTGGCGCTCACTATCAGCAGCGCCGACAACCGCCGTCAAGGGTGAGGCTGCAATTTCTTCCTGGTAGAGCGAGGTTTCCTCGACCAGGAGAGGGCGTCAAACGTATTGCCGTCGGGCGCATCCGGCCGAAGCGGACAGCGACTCGACCCCGCCCAGGCGGATGATCCGGATCGCCACGAGCGCAGGCTTCGCCGCCGACGGTGACCCGCCGGTCACTCCGGGGTGG
Source organism: Verrucosispora sp. NA02020 (assembly GCF_013364215.1). Lineage (NCBI taxonomy): Bacteria > Bacillati > Actinomycetota > Actinomycetes > Micromonosporales > Micromonosporaceae > Micromonospora > Verrucosispora sp. NA02020. The sequence goes on from NZ_CP054923.1 coordinate 1,923,951, forward strand.
TGACCGGGATGGTGCCGGTGTACGGGGACGCGGCCACCACGTTGAACGAGCGGATCCGGTAGTGATAGGTGACGCCTCGGGCCAGCCCGGTGTTGGTGAAACCGCGCCCGGTGACGGTGAAGGTCGCCAGCTCGCGGGTGAACGCGGCGTCCAGGGCGCGTTCCACGGTGAAACCGGCGCCCGCGCCGGTGGGGGTGCTCGCCGCCCAGCCGAGCACGACGGTCGCGGTGTCCGGGCCGGGCGTGCTGGTGGCGACGCTGACCGCGGTGGGTACGCCGGGCACCGGCGGGGTGATCACGGTGGCCACCGTGGACCAGGGCGAGGCGACTCCCAGATAGGTGGTGCGTACCCGGTAGTAGTAGGTGGTGTCGGGGGCCAGCGCGGTGTCCAGGTGGTGGTCGCCGACGCCGATGGCGGTGGTGCCGGGGCCGCTGGTGAAGGTCGGGTTGGTGGCCCGCTGGACGTCGATGCCGGTGGCGAAGGAGCGGTTGGCCCAGCGCAGCGCCGCTCGCAGCGGGGCGGCCGGTGGGATGGTGGCGGTCAGGCCGGTGGGGGCGGCGAGCTGCACCGCCGCCGGAACGCTGTTCGACCAGGCGGAGCAGCTCACCGTGTTCTCCGCGCGCAGGCGGTAGTGGTAGGTCACGCCGGGGGTGATGGTGGCGTCGGTGTAGCGGGTCGCGGTGCCGGCCACGGTGATCTCGGTGAGGCCACCGGAGAAGGCGCAGTCGGTGGCCCGGTGCAGCAGGTGGCTGGTGGCGGCGGGCAGACTGCCGTTGCCGGTCCAGGTCAGGTTGATCGCCGGCAGGGCGGTGGCCGAGCCGGGGGCCGGGCTGGCGTTCAGGCCGGTGGGGGAGCGGGGCGCGACGCGCACCACCAGCGGGCGGCTCATGCCCTGGTCGCGCAGGCCCGCCGAGGCGCTGCCCCAGCGGTACTCCCAGCCGAGGTTGACCAGGCGGTTGACCACCGAGGCGGGACGTCCGTCGAGCGGGCTGACCTCGGTGGAACCGGTGGGTACGCCGGCCGGTCGGGTCGGGTCGAGCAGCCGGATGCTGTCGCCGAGCTTGAACGGCAGCGGTGGGGCCTCGGGGCGGAGCGCGATCAGCACGTCCTCGCCCGGGTCGACCCGGACGACCTGCTTCCAGCCGAGTTCACCGGGGTGCGGCGGCCGGATCCGACCGTCGCGGCCGACCCGGCTGATCACCTGCACGTCCAGCCCGTCGAATCGGACCGGGTGGGTGTGCCGTCCGGTGCCGCGTACCCGCCAGAGCTGGGTGCCGTCACCGGGTGCGCCGACCGGCACGGCCGGGTCGCTGACGTGCAGGTTCTCGGTGGCCGGGTCGGCGGGCCCGAGTGGCAGGGTGGGTTCGTCGAGCGGGCCGGCGTGTGGGTGGCCGACGCCGAGGCGGCCGGTGGCACGACCGTGCTCGGGGTCGAAGACCTGCCGGACGGCCTTGACCGCCAGCGGCAGCGTCACCGGTGTGGTGCCGCCGGTCGGCGTGAACGTGACGGCGGCGGCGTGCACCGGGATCCGGGTCGGCGCGGAGACCGTGCCGAAGCAGGCGTCGTAGGCGGGTTGCGGCACGATCGGCGGGCGCTGGCTGGCCGCGTACGCGCCGGGCAACCGCTCGCGCAGCCGGTCCAGGTCGTACGGGGACGCGGGCGTGCCGGAGACCCGGAACTGCATCAGGGTGCGAGTGTTCGGGCCGTACCCGGGGAGGGTCGGTGGGGCGCCGCCCTCGCCGGTGCGGTCCGGGCCTCCGGTGTGGTGGTCGTGCCGGTGGTCGACGGCGGGCAGTGGGGCCGGGGCGTCGTTGTAGAGGATCAGGGTGCTGCCCGGCGCGACGGCGGCGAAGTCCACCAGCACGTCGGCGCGTTCGCCGGGTGCCAGCAGCAGGGCGTGGCCGTCGACGTTGAGCACGGTCGCCTCGCGCCGGTCGTACCGGAAACCGATCGGGCGGTTCGGGATCACCACCGGCTCGGGCAGCAGGCCGCACTCGTTGCCGATCCGGATCAGCTCCGGTCCGGCGGCGTCCGGGTCCGGTACGCCACCGGGGCGGCCGTCCGCCGGCCAGCCCGTCGGCCGGTCGGGTGACCGGACCGCGTCGACCGTCGGCACCTCGCCGGCGTCGGCGTCGGCCAGCCGGCCCTCCGGTGTCCACATCGGGGCGTCCGAGGCGGCCCGGTAGAGCTGGAGGTTGAGCCACCGGTCGGTGCAGGCGTTCAGGATCCGCCACCGGTAGACCTTCGGCTCCACCGCCAGGTACGGGTACGCGGTGCCGTTGACCAGCACGGTGTCCCCGTACGCGGCGGGCACGGCGCTCGGGTGCGGCACCCCCGGCGCCTCCGGCGGCTCGTCCGGGTCGGTGACCGGGTCGTGGTGCGGGTTGGGCACGGTAGCGGCGGTGACCGCCGGTCCGGCCGACACGGCGGTACGCGCCCACGGGCCGTAGTCCCAGCGGCCGGTGGGGTTGACGCCCTCCGGGCGGTGCGGGTCCTGCCGGGGTTGATAGACGTGCGGGTACCAGAGGCTGCCGCGCGCGCCCCAGCGGCTGCGGTCCCAGGTGGGGTCCTGGGCGGCGAGCTGCGCGTCGTCCGGCACGAAGGTCTTGTCCTCGAAGACCAGCGGGAGCTGCTCGCAGGGCAGCACCCCGTCGTCGACCAGCCGCTCCTGCGCCTCGTCGGTGAGCAGACAGAGCGCCACCTGTCCGGAGTAGACGGTCAGTCGGGACATTCCGGCGGTGTTGTCGTGGAACCAGAGCAGGCGACCGCTCTGCTCGTTCGGGAAGTAGAGCGTGGTGGCGCCCTGTCCCGGGTGCGGCATGTCGGGGACGTTCGTCAGTCCGACACCGGTCGGGTACGGGGTGATCTCCCCGGCCGGGGTGATCCACTGCCACGGGTTGCCGGCGCTGGCCCAACCGGTCGACGCGCCGCTGAGGTGCAGCACCGCCCGGTTCTGCGGGTACGGTGCCGGTCCGCCGAGCGGCCCGGTCCCGGCCCCCGGCACGGTCGGGTCGACCGGCAGGAAGATGTCCCCGGCCGGCCCGGCGGGAAGCTGGTTGATGAACTTGATCCGCACGGGTCGGCCGCGTCGGGCCAGCACCACCGGCCCGAGGTGCCAGGGCTGTCGGGGCGGTGCGACCGTGTTGTGCCCGTCGACGTCGGTGCCGAGGTTCAGTTGCCGGTAGCCGCGCAACCGGGTGGCCGGCAGATCGGTGTGCAGGCGCTGGGCGTACTCGGCGAGACCGATCTCGTAGTAGTCGCAGCCGGGGTAGCTGATGGTGTCCGGCACCGCGACCGGCAGGTGCGCGCCGAGCGGCGTACGCCCCAGCGGGCCGAGCCCGGGCAGCGGGTCGACGAACTTGCGGATGCCGGTGCCACCGACCACCGCGCCGTCGGCGTCCACCACCGGCAGCGGACTGTACGCGTGGTTCGGCACCGCGCCGAACATCCGGGGCACCGCCGCCGGGTCCAGGCTGGCCGGTACCGACGGGCGTCCGCCCGGCGCGCGCCGGGTCGGTGCGGGCGGTGCCGTCCGGCCCGGCACGGTGGGAGACTTCTCCGCCGGGGCCGGCGGCGCGCTCTGCGCCTGGTAGGGCGGTGCACTCTGCGGGGTCGGTGAGGTCGGGGTGGAACCGGGGTCCGTCTGCTCCGGGCCGGTGCGGGCTTCGGGGACGGCCCCCGGGCTCGACTCGCCGTTGCGGGTGGCGCGATCCCGCCAGGTCGACCGGAATCTGCGGAACACGGCCATGGCTCTCCCCGGGGTCGGGGCGCGGCGGCCCCCACCGCGATGTGGCGGGCCCGGCGCGCGACTTTGACGTTCCGTGAGCGCTCAATCGCAGCATGCGACCATCCGGGGTCGGTTAGGAAGTACCCAATCGTCCCTATCTGGTGGCCACCCGGCGTGTCGGCTGCGCCACTCCGACCCGGCCCGCCACCTGCGCAGACACCCGTGGAACTTGCATCCGGACCGGCGGAACTTCCACGCCTGCCCGCGTCAGGTGACGGGCTGGCAGACGGGACACCAGTAGGTGACCCGTTCGCCCAGCTCCTCCTTACGGATCGCGGTGCCGCAGCGGCGGCAGGGCTGTGCCCGGCGTCCGTAGACGTAGCTGGTCTGGCCCCGCCGCAACGATCCGGTGCTGCTCTGTGTCCACCGCCCCCGGTTCGCGGCCAACAGCTCCTGCGCCAGCCGGACCAGGCCGTCGAGGTCGGGCACCTGTCGGACCGGCGTACGCGGATGCACGCCGCGCAGGAACAGCACCTCGCACTTGTAGAGGTTGCCGACCCCGGCCAGGTTGCGCTGGTCGAGCAGGGCGACTCCGACGGCGGTGTCCGGATGGGCGGCGAGCCGGCGTACCGCCTCGGCCGGATCCCAGTCCGCGCCGAGCAGGTCGGGGCCGAGATGCCCGACCAGGTGGTCCTCCTCGGCGGTGGGCACCAGCGCCACGTCGTGCAGGTGGTAGCCGACGGCCGTCGCGGCGGAGGCCCGCAACACCACCCGGATCAGGTGCGCCGGGCGGGCCGTCCAGCGTTCCCCCGGCGCGTACGTCCGCCAGGTGCCGTCCATCCGCAGGTGTGAGTGCAGCGTCCAGTGCTCCTGGGTGTGGCCGGCGGGAGTGACCCCGGTCGGGGCGGCGCTGGTGGGGGCGGTCAGGCGGAGCAGCAGGTGTTTGCCCCGGCTGGCGCATTCGCGGACCGCGAAGTCGGTCAGGTCGGTGGTGGCCAGTCGCGGCACCCGGAAGTCGCTGCCGGTCAGCCGGGTGCCGGCCAGGGCGCGGTCCAGGACGCGGGCGGTGTTCCACACGGTGTCACCTTCGGGCACCCCACCATCCTCCCTCACCCGAGCCGAATTCGCGTGTATCGCTATTTGTATGTCACTTCGGTTCGATCTTCCTATATGAGCATTATCGGGGAGATCTGAGGAGGAAAACGAATGAATCGCATTCGTCTATCGCGACCGGCGATCGCGCCGGCCGCTGTCCTGGCCGCTGTCCTGGTCGTCACCCTGGCGCCCCCCGCGCCCGCCTCGGCCGCCCGCGCCGACCGGTGGAACGCCGCCCTGTCCACCGTCGACGCCGACGACGTCAACGTCCGGCACACCCGGTCCGGGCTGCGGCTGGCCGACCCCCGTCCGCCCGGCGTACCGATCCGCCGCAGCGCCGTCGCCGAAGGGATGCTGGTGGCTGCGCCGCGTACCCTGAGCAGCCCGGCCACCCGGTTCCGGGCCGAGGTGACCGCCACCGCCCGGGCCGGTGCCACGGCGAGCGTCCAGGTGCGCGGCTGGCACGACACCGGCTGGACCGAATGGCGCGACGCCGTACCGGCGGCGGTGTTCGACCGGCCGATCGGGCGGGTGCAGACCCGGGTGGTGCTCACCGGTGGCCCGGCCGGCGCCACCGCCGAGGTCCGCGCCGTCCGGTTCACCGCCGACACCGGCGGGGTGGCCGTCGCCGCCGCCACGCCCGGCCGCGTCTACCGGGTCTACACCACCCGGATCGGCCTGGTCGGCGAGGTGACCGCCAACGGGCACACGGTCGCGCCCCGCGACCATTTCGTGGCGCTGCCGTCGCGGCGGAGCCTCTCCCCGCGCAACAGCGGCGACTACACCGTCCGGGTCTGCACCACCAGCGGCAGCCGCTGCACGTACGCGCCGGTCTGGGACGTCGGACCGTGGAACACCCGGGACGACTACTGGAACCCCAGCGCGGTGCGGGAGAACTGGAAGGACCTGCCGCAGGGACGCCCGCAGGCACAGGCCGCCTACCAGAACGGCTACAACGGCGGGCGGGACCAGTTCGGGCGTACGGTGCTGAACCCGGCCGGAATCGACCTCGCCGACGGCACCTTCTGGGACGGGCTGCAACTGACCACCAACACCTGGGTCGACGTCGCCTACCTCTGGACCGGCACCGGCAGCCGGGCGGTGATCGGTGACGGGCCGCTGAACATCCGCGCCGGAGCCGGCACCGGCTACGCCAGCCGGGGACTGGCCGCCCGCTACTCCCACGTGCCCGTCGAGTGTTACGTGACCGGGCAGACGGTGACCGGGCCGTACCGCACCACCAACCGGTGGAACCGACTCGCCAGCGGGCAGTTCGTCAGCCACGCGTACGTCTCGGCGGTCTGGGGCCCCACGGTGCCGCGCTGCTGAATCCCGCGCGCGGAGCCGGGCCGGTGTCCTCCCACGCCGGCCCGGCCTGGGCTCAGGGCAGCTCGTCCGGACGGGGGCCCCGGACCGCGTCCTGGTAGCGGGGGTGGCAGGCACCGTAGACGGCGAAGTTCAGCCGGGCGTGCGACAGGCTCAGGTCGCCGTTGGGGCCGCCACGGACCACGTCCGCGTCGGCGTCGGCCTGACCGTCGTCGGTCCAGAAGCAGACCGGACAGGTGCCGCCGCCGGTCCGGTACGCGCAGCAGGGGCAGGCGGCGGGAACCCAGCGATCGTTCACCCGAACAGCTTTCCACAGTAGACGTCACGGGCGTGTGGCGCGGGGCACCTCGTCGGTGGGGGCCGCCCACACCCGCAGCAGCCTACCCGGTACCACCCCGAGCAGGTCCACAGCGCGTCCCCCGTTGACCGAGAGCGCCACCAGGCCGGCCGAGTCGGCATGTGCCACCAGCCCGCCGACGGGCGCGTCGCCGAACGTCCGTCCGTGCACCGCCTCCCGCACCGGCTCGGCGTCGTGCGGGCGTACCCGTAACCGGGCCGGCAGTGGGGCGAGCAGGTCGGCCGACGCCGCCACCTGCACGTTGCCGAAGTTGTCCACGGTCAACACCTCGGCGACGAAGCCGTCCGGCGTCGACTCGACCACCGGCTCCGGCAGGCGTACCAGCGTCTCCGGACCGACCGCCGGACCGGCCTGCGCCATCGGCGCACCCGTGGCCAGCCGGGCCGCCACCGGCGCGAACACGTCCCGGCCGTGGAACGTGGCGGAGACCCGGGCGCCCCACCACGTCGGATCGGTCAGCTCCACTGCGGCGCGCACCCCACCCAACGCGTCGGCCGCGTCGCACAGCAGGCCGTTGTCCGGCCCCACCAGCAGGCCCCCGGGCGTGGCCAGCGCGACACCCCGCCGGGCCGTACCCACCCCCGGGTCGACGACGGCCAGGTGTACGCCGCCGCCAGGCAGGTACGGCACCGTCTGGGCGAGCACCGTCGCGCCCCGCCGGACGTCGCCCGGTGGCACCAGGTGCGTCACGTCGATCACCCGCACCGTCGGGGCGAGCCGGGCGATCACCCCGTGGCAGGCCGCCACGAATCCGTCGGTCAGGCCGTAGTCGGTGGTGAACGAGACGACCCGATCCACGCTGCTGGTCACGGCACCGCATCGTACGGTCCGGTGTCGGTGCCGGATAGGTGACAGGCCGCCTGACCGACCGGCCACTGCACACCGCGCCGTCCGCCCGGCAGACTGCTCTGAGTGAGCCACCGGATCCTGCCAGCCCTCGTCCTCGTCGCGGTCACCGCCGCCCTCACCGCCTGCGGTGGTGGGGAGAAGGAACAGCCGTCCGCCGCCGACCCGACGAGCGCGCCGCCCCCGGCCAGCGCGCCGGCCACCGCAGCCACCCCACCGGTCCCGTCGGACGCCCCGTCGGGCGCGCCGTCCACCGCCGAGCCGACCGTCACCGGCAGCACCGAGCGCCGCCCGCCCAGCCCGCCCCCGGTGGAGCTGCCGCCCCGCAAGGCCGGCGAGCCCAGCGCGCGGGAGGTCGTCGCCGCGTTCCGGGCCGCCGGGCTGAAGGCCGGCAAGTCCAAGGACCGCTCGGTGGACTGCGGGCCGGACGGGCTCGGCCTGGGCTGCTCGGAGATCGTGGTCACCGACGGCGTGGCCGTCTACGTCTTCCCCGACGAGGTCAGTGCCACCGACATGGCCGACGTGTGGGCCGGCGCCTCGTTCCGCTCCGGCACCGTCGTGCTCAACTACCTGGAGGCCAAGACGCCCCGCGCCGACCGCCCCGCCTACGAGAAGGCGCTGACCGCGCTCGACTGAGCCAGGCGCTCAGGCGCGTAGCCGCAGGCCGCGCGGGGTGGTGCGGAAACCGGCGGCGGTGAGGGCGTCCCGCAGCGGCGACGAGCGGACGGCCTCACCGTCGGCGCGTTCCACCGACATCGGGCCGAGCGCTCCGGAGTGGACCGCGTCGGCCAGCGCCTTGCCGGCAGCGGTCAGCGCGTCGGAGTCGTCGGTGAAGCTGAGGATCGTCCGGCCGCCGCGCTCGACGTAGAGCACCAGATCGCCGGCGACCACCACGACCAGGGCACCGGCCTTGCGCCCGGCCCGGTGCCCGGTGGGCGCGGGGGTCGCCGCGTCACCCGAGTCGACCACCCGCTCCGGCCAGGGCAGTGCCGCGCCGTACGGGTTGGCCGGGTCGGTCGCGGCCAGGACCACCGCCGGAGCACCCCGAGTCGCCCGACCGTCGTCGAGCGGCTCGGCCAGGGCCCGGATCCGGTCCACCGCGCCGGGTACCGCGAACTGTGCCGCGCCCAGACCGTCGACGAAGTATCCACGCCGGGCCGCCCCGCGCTCCTCCATCGCCGCCAGCACCGGATACACCGCGGCGAACCCGCCCGGCACCTGCTCGGCGACGACCGCGCCCCGGGTCACCACGCCGTGCCGCTCCAGCAGCACGTCGGCCAGTGCGGCGGCCCGGCGGGTCGGATCGGTGTCCCGCTCCGGCAACCGGGACCAGCGGCCCGCCACCGTCGGCGGGCCACCCCGGGCCGGCAGGGCCACCCGTCCCGGCCGTCGGTAGCGGCCCCGAGCGGCGGTCGGCCGGGACCGGTGCGCGCCACCGCCGCCGAGCAGCGCCCGCAGCGGTGCGAGCGTGTCGTTGGTGAGATGACCGGACCAGACCAGCTCCCAGATCACCGCCGTCAGCTCGGCGTCGTCGGTGGACCGGACCCGGTCGGCCAGCGGGCGGAAGAACATCGCCTGTCCGTCACCGAGCGCGTCCAGCACCGCGTCGTGCAGGGGCGTACGCGCCAGCGCGTCGTCCGTCGGCGGCAACAGCAGCGCGGCGGCGTCCGCGTACGCCAGGCCGACCCAGCCGTCGCCGCCGGAGATCGCACCCGCGCCGGCCCACAGCACCTCGCCGCTGGCACACAGCTCGTCGAGGTGGGCGGGGGAGTAGTCGGCCACCCGGGCCGGCAGCACCAGCCGTTCCAGGGCCGAGGCGGGAACCGAGACGCCCTGCAACTGCTCCAGGGCGGCGGCCACCGCCTCGACCCCGCGCGCCGACGAGCCGACCTGCTGCCAGCGGGGCAGGAAGGTGGCCAGCGCCCGGGGCGGCACCGGCTCGATCTCGCGACGCAGCGCGGCGAGGGAGCGGCGACGCAACAGGCGCAGCACCTCGGCGTCGCACCACTGGGTGCCGACCGACTCCGGGGTGAACTCGCCGGAGACCACCCGACCGGTGGCCCCCAGTCGGCGCAAGGTCTGCTCCACCACGAAGACGCCCAGCCCGAACCGGGCCGCGCAGGTGCTCGCCGCGAACGGCGCGTGCGTGCGGGCGTACCGGGCGACCAGGTCACCGAGCGGATCGGCGACCGGTTCGAGGTACGCCTCGGCGACGCCCACCGGCAGGGCCACGCCCAACGCGTCCCGTAGCCGGCCGGCGTCCTCCACGCCGACCCAGCGGTCCTGCCCGGCGACGCGGACCCGCAGCACCCGCCGGGCGGCGGCCAGCTCGGTCAGCCAGTCCACCGGCACCCCGCGTGCCGCCAGCTCGTCGTCGCTCAGGTCGCCGACCTGGCGCAGCAGCTCCACCGCGTCCTCGGCGTCGCGGGGACGGCGCTGCGGGGTGAGCCACCTGAGCTGTCGCTCGGTCTCGGCGAGCACCTCCGCGTCGAGCAGCTCGCGCAGGTCGACCCGACCGAGCAGCTCGCCGAGCAGGGCCGAGTCCAGCGCCAGCGCCGCCGCCCGGCGCTCCGCCAGCGGCGAGTCGCCCTCATAGAGGAACGCGCCCACGTACCCGAAGAGCAGCGAGCGGGCGAACGGCGACGGACGCGGGGTCTCCACCTCGACCAGCCGCACCCGGCGACCGGCCAGGTCCCGCATCACCTGGGTCAGCGCGGGCAGGTCGAAGACGTCCTGGAGACATTCGCGGGCGGCCTCCAGGGTGACCGGGAAGTCGGCGTACTCGCGGGCGACGTCGAGCAGTTGGGCGGCACGTTGCCGCTGCTGCCAGAGCGGCTGGCGGCGACGCGGGTCGCGGCGGGGCAGCAGCAGCGACCGCGCGGCGCACTCGCGGAACCGGGCCGCGAACAGCGCCGAGGTGCCGACCGACTCCTCCACGAGCTGGACGATCTCCTCGGGGTCGAAGGCCACCACGTCGGCACCGGGCGGCGTGTCGGCGGTGTCCGGCAGGCGCACCACGATGCCGTCGTCGGCGGGCAGCACCTGGGCGTCCACGCCGTACCGTTCGGCGAGTCGACGGCCGACGGCCAGTGCCCAGGGCGCGTTGACCCGGGCGCCGAGCACACTGTGCACCGCCAGTCGCCAGTCGCCCAACTCGTCGCGGAACCGCTCGACCACCACCGTCCGGTCGTCGGGCAGGGCGCGGGTGGCGGCCTGCTGCTCGCGCAGGTACGCCATCAGGTTGCCGGCGGCCCAGTCGTCCAGGCCGGTGGCACGCAACGCGGCGGTCGCCTCGTCGTCACCCTGGCGCAGCAGGCCGCGTACCCGGGCACCGATCGCCCGGCCCAACTCGACCGGGCGGCCCGGCTGGTCGCCCTTCCAGAACGGCATCTTCGCCGCCTGGCCGGGCGCGGGGGAGACCAGCACCCGGTCCGGTGTGATCTCCTCGATCCGCCAGGACGACGAGCCCAGCAGGAAGACGTCGCCCACCCGGGACTCGTAGACCATCTCCTCGTCCAGCTCGCCGACCCGGGCGGCACGTTCGGCGCCGGCCAGGAAGACGCCGAACAGACCCCGGTCGGGGATGGTGCCGCCGCTGGTCACCGCGAGCCGTTGGGCGCCCGGCCGACCGGTCAGCAGGTCGGTGGCGCGGTCCCAGACCAGGCGGGGACGCAGCTCGGCGAAGGCGGTCGACGGGTAGCGGCCGGAGAGCATGTCGAGCACGGCGTGCAGCGCGGAGTCGGGCAGCTCGGCGAAGGGCGCCGCCCGGCGGACCACCGTCGCCAGGTCGGCCACCGGCCACTCGTCGAGCGCGACCATCGCGACGATCTGTTGGGCGAGCACGTCGAGCGGGTTGCGCGGATGGTGCAGCTCCTCGATCGCGGCGTCGCCCATCCGCTCGGCGACCACGGCGCAGGAGAGCAGGTCGCCCCGGTGCTTGGGCAGCACCACCCCACGGGACACCGCGCCGACCTGGTGCCCGGCCCGCCCGACGCGTTGCAGGCCGGCGGCCACGCTCGGCGGCGCCTCGATCTGCACGACCAGGTCGACCGCGCCCATGTCGATGCCGAGTTCGAGGCTGGAGGTGGCGACCACGGCCGGGAGCTGACCGGCCTTGAGCGCCTCCTCGATGTGCCGGCGCTCCTCGCGGGAGACGCTGCCGTGGTGCGCGCGGGCGATCACCGGCGGCGCGCCGGCCACGGCCCCGGCCTGGGCCATCATCTCCGCCGGTGTCCGGCCGGCACGCTCGGCCGGCGGGGTCACCCCGTCAGTGGTCGGCGCGGTGGTCTGCTCGTGGGCGAGTTCGTTGAGGCGGGCGCAGAGCCGCTCGGCGCTGCGCCGGGAGTTGGTGAAGACGATGGTCGAGCGGTGGGCTCGGATCAACGAGTGGACGCGTTCCTCGACGGCGGGCCAGATCGACGCCGACCTGGGGCGGCCGAGGTCGTCCTCCGGCTGCTCCTGCTCGTCGAGGCGGGTCATGTCCTCCACCGGGACCTGGACGCTGACCTCGATCGTCTTGGCGCTGGCCGGGGCCACCACGTCGACCGGGCGGGCGCCGCCGAGGAACCGGGCGCACTCGTCGAGCGGCCGGACGGTGGCGGAGAGCCCGATCCGCTGCGCCGGAGCGGGCAGCAACTCGTCGAGACGCTCCAGGGAGAGCGCGAGGTGGGCGCCGCGTTTGGTGCCGGCGACCGCGTGCACCTCGTCGACGATCACCGTCTCGACGCCCCGCAGCGCGTCCCGCGCGGCGGAGGTGAGCAGCAGGAACAGCGACTCCGGGGTGGTGATCAGGATGTCCGGCGGAGTCCGTGCGAAGGCCCGCCGCTCGTCCGCCGGGGTGTCGCCGGTCCGCATGCCGACGGTGATCTCCGGCGGGGGGAGCGCGAGCCGGGTGGCGGCCTGCCGGATGCCCGCCAGAGGTGCGCGCAGGTTCCGCTCGACGTCGACCGCGAGCGCCTTGAGCGGGCTGACGTAGAGCACCCGGCACCGGTGTCGGGGGTCGTCGGGGGCCGGCTCGCGGGCCAACCGGTCGAGCGACCAGAGGAAGGCGGCGAGGGTTTTGCCGGAACCGGTCGGCGCCACCACCAGGGCGTGCCGCCCGGCCGCGACCGCCGTCCAGGCGCCGGCCTGCGCTGCCGTGGGCGCGGCGAAGGCCGCCCCGAACCACTCCCGGGTCGCCGGACCGAAGCGGGAGAGCACCCCCGTCGACCCGCCGCTGGAATCCGCCACGACCCCATACTGCCCCTGGGGACCGACATCCTTCGTGTTCGTCGGTGGAGAGGTATGTCTGTTTAAGGCGTTGCAGGCGTCATGACCGTAGAATCCGTTAAGTCTTACTTAACTTCTTGCTTGCATCCGGCAACATAAAGTAACTTCACTCGCGGTGTAACGCACGGCGAGGAGGTCGGATGGACGTCGAGGAGCGGAGTCCAGGGTCCGGCACCGACGTCCTGATTCGCAAGGTCGACAGTCATGTCGCCACTCTCCGCACCGGCCTGCACGGGCCCGATCTTGAGCTGGCCGAGCGTCTCGCTGGCTGCCTGCGGGAGTTGATCGCGTCGACGGCCCAGGCCAGTGCCGCGGACCGGGCGCGGGTGCGGGTCGCCGTGCACTATTTCGTGCTCCGTCGGGAGAGTCGAGGGCGGCTACTCTCCGTGCGCTCGCTCGCCGCAGCCCAGCGACTGGTCAACAAGGCGGCACGGCAACTCGGCCGACCGGACCTGGCGGTCGAGACCCGCGCCGGGTAGGACGGAACTCCTCGCGCCGGTGGCGCGGCCCCGCCGCGCCCGAGCGTCACCGATCTCTCCCGGTCGCCACGCGGTCGCCCACGCGGTCGCCCACGCGGTCGACTGCGGCCGGTCACTCTTCGTGGCTTCCCCGGGTCGGCTCCGAGTGCTCTCGCTCGCCTTTGCTCTGCTTCAACCCACGCAATGCCCTCTGAACTGCGCTGCTCTGGCGACCGGCGCCGATGGCGACCTCGATGATCGACACGAAGGGTGACTGTTGCGTGGGTTGAAGCAGAGCAAAGGGCACCACGAGGGGTGGGTCCGCTTCGCGCCCGCCGCCTGGCACCCTCGACGCGCCAGACAAAGGTGAATATGGGCTTTTTTCGGTAAAACCGACTATCGCGCCCCGGAGATGTCGTCTGATCGCAGGTAGGCGCCATGCACGCGAAACGGGCGCCGCTGCCACCTCGACCGGGAGCGCGCGTGCTCGTACTGCTGATCCTGCACCTCGTGGCGGCGCTGGCGGCACCGCTGCTGGTCCGTCGGTGGGGTGCGCGCGCCTGCTATCCGCTGGCGCTCGCGCCGGCCGCCGCGTTCGGCTGGGCGGTGGTCCGCACCCCCGACGTGACCGACGGCGGTGCGGTGGTCGAGACGTACCCGTGGATCCCGAAGCTCGGGCTCGACCTGGCCTTCCGGACGACCACGCTGTCCTGGGTGATGACCCTGCTGATCGGCGGCGTCGGCGCGTTGGTGCTGGTCTACAGCGCACGGTACTTCCCGCCCCCGGCCGTCGGGACGGCCCAGTTCGCCGGGGTGCTGGTCGGCTTCGCCGGAGCCATGCTCGGCCTGGTCTTCGCCGACGACCTGCTGCTGCTCTACGTCTGCTGGGAACTGACCACGGTCTTCTCGTACCTGCTCATCGGGCACAGCGCCGAGCGGCGTTCGGCCCGCTGGGCCGCCGCCCAGGCGCTGACCGTGACCACGTTCGGCGGCCTGGCCATGCTGGTCGGGTTCATCATGCTTGGCCACCACGCCGGCACCTACCGCCTGTCGGAACTGTCGCAACACCCGCTTCCCGGCGGGGCGTACCTGGTCGTCGCCGTGGTGCTGATCCTGCTCGGGGCGCTGTCCAAGTCGGCCCTGCTGCCGTTCACCTCGTGGCTGCCGGTGGCGATGGCGGCACCGACGCCGGTCAGCGCGTACCTGCACGCGGCGGCGATGGTGAAGGCCGGCGTCTACCTGCTCGGTCTGCTTGCCCCGTTGCTGGCGCAGGCGAGCCCGTGGCGACCGGTGGTACTTGTCGCCGGGCTGGCCACCATGGTGCTGGGCGGCTGGTCCGCGTTGCGGCAGAACGACCTGAAACTGCTGCTGGCGTACGGCACGCTCAGCCAGCTCGGCCTGGTGGCGGTGGCGATCGGGGTGGGCACCCCGGACGCCGCGCTGGCCGGCGTGGCGATGTTGGTGGCACACGCCCTGTTCAAGGCGGCGCTGTTCCTCGTCGTCGGCATCATCGACCACGGCGCACACACCCGTGACCTGCGCAAGCTGTCCGGCCTGGGGCGAAGTACCCCGGTCCTGGCGGTGGTGGCCGGGCTCGCCGCCGCCTCCATGGCCGGGGTGCCGCCACTGTTCGGTTTCGCCGCGAAGGAGGCGATCTTCGCCGCCTTCACCGATCGGCCGGTGGCGCTGGCCGTGCTGGTGGTCGGCACCGTGCTCACGGTCGCCTACAGCATCCGGTTCCTCTGGGGCGCGTTCGGCACCCGTCCCGGCCTGGCGCCGACCGAACTGGAGCGGATCCCGGCGGCGATGCTCTGGCCACCGGCCGTGCTCGCCGGGGCGGGACTCGTCGCCGGGCCGGCGGCGGGCGCGCTCGACCACCTGTTCCGCCCGTACGCGCAACTCCTCGGACCGGTCCACGGGCACCTCACCCTCTGGCCCGGCTTCCACCTCGCGCTCGGTCTCTCCGCGCTGACCCTCGCCGGCGGCGCGGTGCTGTTCCTGCTCCGCGGTCCGTTGACCCCGGTGCTGGCCCGACTGCGGTCCCCGGCCACCGGACAGCAGGGCTACGAGTGGCTCATCCACCGCTTCGACCGGACCGCGGTGGACGTCACCAGCGTCACCCAACGGGGTTCACTGCCGCAGTACCTCGGTCTCATCCTGATCGTGCTCTCCGCCGTGCCCGGCGGGGTGCTGCTGGTGATCCGTCCGTGGGAACAATCCCTGATGCTGTGGGGCTCGCCCGCGCAGCCGGTGGTGCTGCTGGTGATCGCGATGGCGGCGCTGCTCGCCGTCGGGGCCAGCCGCCGGCTCACCGCGATGCTGCTGGTCGGGGTGACCGGCTACGGCACCGCGATGTTCTTCGTGCTGCACGGCGCACCTGACCTGGCGCTCACCCAGTTCCTGGTGGAGACCGTGACCATCGCGGTCTTCGTGCTGGTGCTGCGTCGCCTGCCGGAGCGGTTCTCGGTGCGTCCGCTGCGCCGCAGCCGCTGGATCCGCCGGTCGATCGGCGCACTGGTCGGCCTCACCGTGGCCGGGCTCGCACTGGCCGCGACGGCGGCCCGGCACACCCGCACCATCTCCGAGGACTTCCCCCGGCTCGCCGTCGAGCAGGGGTACGGCCGCAACGTGGTGAACGTGACGCTCGTCGACATCCGGGCCTGGGACACGTTCGGTGAGCTGGCGGTGCTGGTGGCCGCCGCGACCGGGGTGGCCAGTCTGGTCTTCCAGCAGTCCCGCACCGGCCCCCGGCCCCGACGGTTGGACGCCGACCGGGGCGAGAGCCTGGCCGGGCGGCCGGTGTGGCTGCGCGGCGGCGCCACGCTGATCGAACGCAACCGCTCGATCGTGCTGGAGGTGGTCACCCGGCTGATCTTCCACACCGCCGTGCTCTTCTCCTTCTACCTGCTGTTCTCCGGCCACAACGCGCCCGGTGGGGGATTCGCCGGTGGCCTGGTGGCCAGCCTGGCGCTGACCATGCGCTACCTCGCCGGCGGCCGGTACGAACTGGCCGAGGCCGCGCCGGTCTCCGCCGGCACCGTACTCGGCGCCGGGCTCGGCCTGGCGGTGTGCGGCGCGGTGGCCTCCCTGCTGGCCGGCGGTGCCGTGCTGGAGAGCGCGCGGATCGACCTCTGGCTGCCGGTGATCGGCGACTTCTACCTGATCACCTCGCTCTTCTTCGACATCGGCGTCTATCTGGTGGTGATCGGGTTGGCGCTGGACGTGCTGCGCAGTCTCGGTGCCGAGGTGGACCGGCACATCGAGGCGGCCGGCGGACCCGAGGGCGGGCTCGCCGTGGAGCGCCGGGGCGGCACCCGATGAGCGCCGGGGCCAACCTTGTCTCGTTCGTGGCGATCGGGGTGCTCGTCGGCTGCGGGGTGACCCTGCTGCTGGAACGCAGCCTGAGTCGGATCCTGCTCGGCATCATCCTGATCGGCAACGGCGTCAACCTGCTGATCATCTTCGGTGGCCGGTCCGGGCGGGCACCGGTGGCCGGGGTCACCGAGCCGGATCGGATGAGCGACGCGCTGCCCCAGGCCATGGTGCTGACGGCCATCGTCATCACGTTCGGGTTCACCGCCTTCCTGCTCGCCATCAGCTACCGCAGCTGGTACTTGACCGGCGACGACGAGGTGCCCGACGACCTGGAGGACCAGCAGATCGTCCGCCGCGCGGCGCGCCGGGAGGTCTCCACCGCGGACCTCGGCGGGGAACCGCCGGAGAGCGACCCCGAGCAGGTCGACGCGCCCGCGCCGTGGCAGCGCCGCCGCGAGGGGGGCCCGGGATGAGCCGGTACGCGTCGCACGGGCGGCACCGATGACCGCCCTCGTGCCGCTGCCGGTGCTGCTGCCGGTGCTGGGCGCGGCACTGACCCTGCTGCTGGCGAAGTGGCCCGTGCCGCAGCGCATCGTCAGCGTGGGTTGCCTGGCCACCACACTCGTGGTGGCGGTGCTGCTGCTGGTGCACGCCTACCGGCACGGTCCGGCGGTGGTGCAGGTCGGCGCCTGGCCGGCACCGGTGGGCATCGTGCTGGTCGCCGACCAGTTGGCGGCGTTGATGCTGGTGGTCTCCTCGGCGGTGACCCTGTGCGTGCTGCTCTACTCGATCGGCCAGGGCCAGGCGGACACCGGCGAGTCCGCGCCGCTGGCCATCTTCCACCCCACCTACCTGGTGCTGACCGCCGGCGTGACGAACGCCTTCCTCGCCGGGGACCTGTTCAACCTCTTCGTCGGATTCGAGATGCTGCTCGCCGCCAGCTTCGTGCTGATCACGCTGAACAGCACGCGACTGCGCATCCGCACCGGCTCGACGTACGTGGTGGTCAACGTCCTGGCCTCGATGATCTTCCTGATCTCGGTCGGCCTGGTGTACGCGGCGACCGGCACGCTCAACCTGGCCCACCTCGCGGCCCGCTTCGACGGGCTGCCCGAGGGCGTACGGCTGAGCCTGCAACTGATGCTGCTGCTGGCCTTCGGCATCAAGGCGGCGGTCTTCCCGCTCTCGGCCTGGCTGCCGGACAGCTATCCGACCGCCCCGGCCCCGGTCACCGCGGTCTTCGCCGGCCTGCTCACCAAGGTCGGCGTGTACGCGATCATCCGGACCCAGACCCTGCTCTTCCCCGGCGAGCAGGCCGACCGGGTGCTGATGGTGGTGGCCGGGCTGACCATGCTGGTCGGCATCCTCGGCGCGGTGGCCCAGTCGGACCTGAAACGACTGTTCTCGTTCACACTGGTCAGCCACATCGGCTACATGATCTTCGGGGTGGGGCTCAGTACCGTCGCCGGACTGGTCGGGGCCATCTTCTACGTGGTGCACCACATCACCATCCAGACCACCCTGTTCCTGGTCGCCGGCCTGATCGAACAACGCACCGGCAGCACCGACCTGCGTCGGCTCGGCGGCCTGGCCCGGTTGACGCCGCTGCTCGCCGTGCTCTTCTTCGTCTCGGCGATGAACCTCGCCGGCATACCGCCGTTCTCCGGGTTTCTCGGCAAGCTCGGGCTGCTCCAGGCCGGCGTGGCGGTCGGCGGCGCGCTGCCCTGGACGCTGGTGGCGGTCGGCACGTTGACCAGCCTGCTCACGCTCTACGTGGCCAGCCGGGTGTGGAACCTGGCCTTCTGGCGTACGCCCTGCCAGACCGTCGAACCGACCGCTCCGCTGCCCGCGCTGACCGTCGGCGCCACCATCGCCCTGGTGGCCCTCGGGGTGTCCCTGACCGTGGTGGCGGGTCCACTGTTCGACGTGACCACCGGCGCGGCCGTCGACCTGCGCGAGCGGACCCCGTACATCCACGCCGTCCTGCCGGACGGTCCACCGTGACCGATCTCCACGGCGGGCCGGCCGACGAGCCGGGCCGGGACGTCCGCGGCCGGGCGGGCCGATGGCGGGACCAGGCCATCGCCGTCGGTTGGCTGGTGCTGGTCTGGAACCTGCTCTGGGGCGAGTTCACCTGGGGCAACCTGCTGGGCGGAATCCTGGTCGGCGCGGCGGTGCTGGTGTTCTTCCCGCTCCCGCCGGTGACCTTCGCCGGGCGGCTGCGGCCTTGGGGACTGCTGGTGTTCGGGGTCCGGTTCGTCGTCGAACTGGTCCGGGCCAGCGCGCACGTCGCCCGGATCGCGGTGCAGCCCGGGTACGTGCCCCGCTCGGCCATCGTGGCGGTGCGACTGCGGGTCCGCACCGACCTGAACCTGGCCCTCACCGCCGAGGCGCTCTCGCTGGTGCCGGGGACGTTGATCGTGGACGTGGAGCGGGAGAGCGCGACGCTCTACGTGCACGTGCTGGACGTACGCCGACGCAGCGACCTCATCGACGCCCGCGAGCAGGTACGCGCCGTGGAACGGCGGATCATCGAGGCGGTGGGGTCGACGGCCGAGGTCCGCCGCCTGCGCGCCGACCCGGCCGACAAGGAGTCCCCGTGAACACCGTCCTCATCGTCGTACTGGCGGGTCTTCTGTCGGTGACCGCGCTGCTCGCCCTCGCCCGGCTCTACCGGGGGCCGTCGCTGCTGGACCGGGTGATCGCCGCCGACATGCTGCTGGCCACCATGATCGGCGCAGTCGGTGCGGAGGCGGCGATCAACCGGCACGCCACCACGCTGCCGGTGCTGGTGGCGCTCGGCCTGCTCGGCTTCGTCGGCTCGGTGTCGATGGTCCGCTTCGCCGTCCGGGAGAAGCCGTGACGGCCGTCCGGTCGACCGTGTTGTCGGCCGCGAACTGGCTGGACGGGGTGACCCTCGGGACCGTCGCCGACTGGCTGGGCGCGACCAGCCTGATCGCCGGTGCGTTGCTGAGCCTGGCCGCCGCGATCGGGGTGGTGCGCTTCCCGGACGCGCCGACCCGGATGCACGCGGCCACCAAGCCGCAGGTGCTCGGCGTCCTGCTCCTGCTGCTGGGGGTCGGGCTGCGGCTGCGGACCGTCTCCGACATCGGGATGATCGCGCTGGTCGGGGTCTTCCAGTTGGCCACCGCGCCGGTCGCCGCGCAGATGATCGGTCGGGCGGCGTACCGCAGCGGACGACTGGACCGGCAACTGCTGGAGGCCGACGACCTCGCCGACCGGTGACACGCCGGATTTCGGACGGAGCGATCAATCCGGCACCTTGCGTCTTGCCCGCCAGGGCCCGGCCCAGCAACCTCTCGCAATGACGGACATCGATCAAATGGCCGTCCGCCGGCCACCCGTGCACCCACGGTCGGCCGGTGCTCGCCCCCGAACCGGGAGGACCCATGAGACCCCGCACCCTCCGTACCGCCGGGCTAGCCGCGGTCGTCGCCACCGCGACGGTCGCCGCGTCGGCCCTCGCGGGCGCGCCCGTGGCCGGTGCCGCACCCATCGCCGCCGCCGTCACCGCGCCCGACATCTCCCTGACCAACGTCAAGGGGCACCTCAACCAGTTCCAGTCGATCGCGACCGCCAACGGTGGCAACCGGGCACACGGCAGACCCGGCTACCTCGCCTCGGTCAACTACGTCCGGGCACAGCTCGACGCCGTCGGCTACACCACCGCCGTCCAGTCGTTCACCTACAACGGCGCCACCGGCTACAACCTGATCGCCGACTGGCCCGGCGGCGACCCGAACGCGGTCGTGATGACCGGGGCGCACCTGGACAGCACCACCGCGGGGCCCGGCATCAACGACAACGGCTCCGGCTCGGCCGCGATCCTGGAGGTGGCGCTCGCCGTCGCCCGGACCGGGTTCGCACCCGACCGGCACCTGCGGTTCGCCTGGTGGGGCGCGGAGGAGTTGGGGCTGCGTGGCTCGCAGTACTACGTCAACAACCTGCCCACCGCCGAGCGCAGCCGGATCAAGCAGTACCTGAACTTCGACATGGTCGGCTCACCCAACGCCGGCTACTTCGTCTACGACGGGGACAACTCCGACGGGGTGGGTTCCGGGCCCGGCCCGGCCGGCTCCGCCCAGATCGAGCAGACCATCCAGGCGTACTTCACCTCGATCGGCGTACCGACCCGGGGCACCGACTTCGACGGACGAAGCGACTACGGCCCGTTCATCAGCGTGGGCATCCCGGCCGGTGGCACCTTCACCGGCGCCGAGGGCACCAAGTCCAGCGCCCAGGCGTCACTCTGGGGCGGCACCGCCGGGCAGGCGTTCGACCCCTGCTACCACCGGTCCTGCGACACGCTCACCAACATCAACGACACCGCGCTGGACCGCAACGCCGACGCGATCGCGTACACCGTCTGGACGCTGGCCCAGGTGGCGACCCCACCGCCCGGCACCACGGTCTACAGCGACACCTTCGAGACCGCCACCGGCTGGACCGTCAACCCGGCAGGTACGGACACCGCCACCGCCGGTCGGTGGGAGCGCGCGGACCCCGCCGCCACCAGCAGCTCCGGTGTCGCCACCCAGCTCGGCACCACGGTCAGCGGCAGTTTCGACCTGGTCACCGGACCGCTCGCGGGCAGCAGCGCGGGGGACCACGACCTCGACGGCGGCGTCAGCACCGTCCAGTCCCCGACGATCACCCTGCCGTCCACCGGCACGCTGACGCTCTCGTTCTCCTGGTACCTGGCCCACCTGAACAACTCCAGCAGCGCCGACTACCTGCGGGTACGCGTGGTCGGCAGCAGCACGCTCACCGCGCTCACCGCGACCGGCGCGGCCACCAACCGGGCCGCCTCCTGGCAGACCGGCGGCGCGGACATCTCGGCCCTACGCGGACAGACCGTCCGGATCGTGATCGACGCCGCCGACGCCAGCACCGCCAGCCTGGTCGAGGCCGCCGTCGACGACGTCCGCATCGTGCAAAACTGACCGCCCGGGTGTAAGGAAGGGCCCCCTGCTAACGCCTCCGGTATAGCAGGGGTCCCCTCCTAACATCCGAACAGCGGCATGCCCGAAGAGCGAGGTCCACCGGGGTCAAGATGGTCGTTCACGACTCGACCCGATGCGCATCCTGTGGCACCTGGACCACCCGCATCCCGCCGACGTCTACGCCGCCCGCCCGCACCATCGCCGCTGGACCGATCGGCAAGAGCGTGGCAGTGCAGCTCTCCGACACGCCGTGCGCACAACAGCTGCACTGCCACGCACCCCGAGCACCCCACACCCCGCGTCCGCACGCCGCACCCCGAGCACCCCACACCCCGCGGCCGCACGCCGCACACCGAGCAGGCCCGACGGCGGCGTGCCACGCGGTCGGGACAGTGCCTCCACAGCCCGCGAGCCGGGCGTCCCCGCCGGTAGAATGAGGGGATGATCGACTCTTCTGCCCAGGAGGGCAGCAGTAGCCAGCCGGGTAAGCCCCGGCATCCACACGACCCGACGACCCCGGGAGCCCTGAGCGTCCCGTGTTGATCACCGTCGGTCTCGTACTGATCATCGTTCTGACCATCGCGACGGGCTACTTCGTCGCGCAGGAGTTCGGCTACGTCGCGGTCGACCGGGGCAAGCTCAAGCAGAGTGCCGACGAGGGCGACCAGGCGTCCGTCCGCGCCTTGGAGGTCACCGGCCGGCTGTCGTTCATGCTCTCCGGCGCGCAGCTCGGCATCACCGTCACCACGCTGCTGGTCGGCTACCTCGCCGAGCCCTATCTCGGCGCCGGCCTGGCCGAGCTGCTCGGCGTCTCCGGCGTCTCCACCGCGGTCAGCCTCCCGCTGTCGGTCGCCCTGGCCCTGGTCATCGCGACCGTGGTGCAGATGGTGGTCGGCGAGCTGGCCCCCAAGAACCTGGCCATCGCTCGGCCCGAGTCGGTGGCCCGGGCGCTGTCCCGTTCCACCCTGGTCTACCTGGCCGTCGCCGGGCCGCTCATCAAACTGTTCGACCGGGCCGCGGTACGGCTGCTGCGCCGGGTCGGCATCGAACCGATCGAGGAACTGCCCAGCGGCGCCACGCCGGAGGACCTGGAGCAGATCATCGCCGAGTCCCGGCAGGGCGGGCATCTCGACGCCGAGATGTCCGAGTTGCTGGACCGGGGGCTCGATTTTCGTCAACTGACCGCCGGCGAGGCCATGGTGCCCCGGGTCGACGTGCACACCGTCCTGGCCCACGAGCCGGTCAGCCGGGTGGTCGAGCTGCTCGACACCGGGCGTTCCCGCTTCCCGGTACGCGGCACCGAGGGCGTCGACGACCTGGTCGGCGTGATCGGCATCGCCGACGTACTCGGGGTGCCTCCGGCACGGCGTGCCACCACCCCGGTCAGTACGGTCGCCGGCGCACCGCTGCTCGTACCCGAGACGTTGCCGTTGCCCATCGTCCTGGACCGGCTCCGGTCCGGACACCGGCAGCTCGCCTGCGTGGTCGACGAGTACGGCGGCTTCGCGGGCGTCATCACGCTGGAGGACATCGCCGAGGAACTGGTCGGCCCGATCCGCGACGAGGACGACCCGCCGGAGCGGGCCCCGGCCCGCCAGGAGGACGGCTCATGGGTGGTGCCCGCACGCTGGCGCATCGACGAGGTCGCCGACAGCACCGGCATCGCGCTGCCCGAGGGCCCCGAGTACGACACCCTCTCCGGACTGGTGATGCGGGAGCTGGGCCGGGTACCCGAGGTCGGTGACCGCCTGGAGATCCGCCTGCCGGCCGACGGCGACCACGGTCCGGGGCCGCGTGCCCTGGTCGAGGTGCTCGCGGTGGACCGGCACGTGGCCGACTCGGTACGGCTCCAGCTCACCGACGGCCCTGCGGAGGTGGGTGCGTGAGTACCGGATTCGCGCTGATCACCTCGGTGGTCCTGCTGGCGCTCAACGGGTTCTTCGTCGCCGCCGAGTTCGCCTTGGTGGCGAGCAAGCGGTACCGCCTGGAGCAGGCGGCGGCGGGCGGCGGGCGGGCGGCGAAGGCCGCTCTCGACGGCGTACGCGAGCTGTCGCTGATGCTGGCCGGCGCGCAGCTCGGCATCACCCTGTGCACGTTGGGCCTCGGTGCGCTGGCCGAACCGGCGATCGAACGGCTGGTGGGGCCGCTGCTGCACGCCGTCGGCCTGCCGTACGGCGCCAGCCACGTGATCGCGCTGATCTTCGCGCTCAGCCTGGTCACCTTCCTGCACCTGGTGGTCGGTGAGATGGCCCCGAAGTCCTGGGCGATCACCCACCCGGAGCGGTCCGCGCTGCTGCTGGCCCTGCCGTTCCGGGCCTTCGCCCGGGTGTCCCGGCCGGTGCTGTCGGTGCTCAACGCGGTGGCCAACGCGATGCTGCGTCTGTTCAAGGTCAATCCGCAGGACCAGTTGGCCCAGGTGCACGGCCCGGACGAGTTGCGGATGCTGCTGGAGCAGTCGCACGAGCACGGGCTGCTCGGTGCCGCGCAGCACGAGTTGCTGACCAGCATGCTCCAGTTGCAGGCGACCACCGTGGCGCAGGTGATGGAGCCCTTCGACCGGATGGTGACGGTACGCCGGGAGGACCCCGTGGACCGGATCGAGCAGGTCAGCCGGGACAGTGGCCGGTCCCGACTGGCGGTGCTGGACGCCGCCGGTGACGTCTGCGGCCTGGTGCACGTACGGGAGGCGGTGCGCGCGACCGCCGTCCGGCCGGAGGCCCGGGCGGTGGACCTGATGAACGAGGCGATCACCCTGCCGGGCACGGCCAGCGTGACCGAGGCGGTGGCCGTGATGCGGGCCCGCCGCTCGCAGCTCGCGCTGGTCCGCAACGGTGGTGGCCCGGCCCGACCGGTCGGCTTCGTCGCCCTGGAGGACCTGTTGGAGGAGGTCATCGGGGAGTTTGACGACGAGACCGATCCGATCCCGCGTGCGGTACGCCGCCTGAGGTAGGAGCGACACGGATGCGGCTGACGGGGATCTCACCGGAGTCGGGCGGTACGGGCCTGACGGTGCAGACCGCGTTGGCCAATCCGAGCACCCGTCCCGGTCTGCGCCTGCCGGGGCGGGTGAACCTGATCGCCGGTGCGGTCGACGTGCCGGTCCTCCATGTCCGGCTCGGCCTGGTCAGCTCGGTCGAGCCGGACGACCCGGAGGCACCTCGACGGCTGGTGCAGTTCCACCAGG
The DNA here is from genome assembly GCF_013364215.1 of Verrucosispora sp. NA02020. NCBI lineage: Bacteria > Bacillati > Actinomycetota > Actinomycetes > Micromonosporales > Micromonosporaceae > Micromonospora > Verrucosispora sp. NA02020. Next base: position 1,948,492 of record NZ_CP054923.1, read on the forward strand.
CGCAGGTGGCCGACGCGTTGGTGCTGAGGGCCGGTCGGGCGCGGTCGATCCCGTTCGAGTTCCCGCTGCCGTGGGAGACGCCGGTGACCACGTACGGCGGGGTGCCGCTGCTCAGCCTGCGGATGGGTCTGCGTACCGAGGTGGCGATCGACCCGGCGCTGGACCAGGGCGCCATGGTGCCGGTCTTCGTTCACCCGCTGCCCACCCAGCAGCACGTCCTGGCGGCGCTGGACACGCTCGGGTTCAGCGTGCGCCAGTCGGGGCTGGTCGACGGGCGGCTGCCCGGGGTGGAGCAGACCCTGCCGCTGCACCAGCGGTGGGGTTTCTGGGTGGGGCCGCTCTATGCCGGGCCGATCACCGAGCTTGAGGTGATCTTCGTGGCCAACTCCGCCGGTCTCGAGGTGATCCTCTGGTGCGACCGCCGGCTGGCACTGGCCGGGATCACCCACACCAGCATCAGCCGGTTCCGGATCTGGCACGTCGGCGCCGATCAGCGCGACTGGATCTCCGTCGTGGACGGCTGGCTGCGCGAGACGATCAACCGGCACGCGGCAGCGGCGGCGCAGGCCGACTGGTCGGCCACCATCAGCGAGTCCGCTCACGTCAGCCGCCCGCCCGACCGGCCGATCGCCCCCGGCTTCGGCCTGGGCGGCACGGCCGGCGGCGGGGGTGTCGGTGGCGGCGGTGGAGGCGACGGCACCTGACACCCGCCGCAGTATCCCGCGCACGTTCCCGTGTTTGCGGCACCTCGCGGCCGTCGGTGTGAGGAGGGATCCCCTGCTATACCTCAGGCGTTAGCAGGGGACCCCTCCTTACAACAACACAACAACACACACGAGCCGCAGCCCTGCCCTCAACCCTGCGCGAGCTTGAGACCGAAGCCGAGGAACAGCGCGCCCACGGCGCTGGTCGCCCCGGCCGACAGTCGGCGGCGTTGCCTGAACTGGGCGGCCAGGAACGTGCCCGCGAAAATCAACGCGGTCAGGTAGAGCAGGCTGGTCACCTGTGCGATCAGCCCGAGCAGCAGGAAGGACAGTGCCGGCCAGGCATACGTCGGGTCGACGAACTGGATGAAGAACGAGATGAAGAAGAGGATCGCCTTCGGGTTGAGCAGGCTGATCATCATGGCCTTGCGGAACGGGCTGCGCATCTCCGCCGGCTTCGCGGCGTCGATCAGCCGAGGCGTGTCCGGGTCGTTGCGGTCGCGCCAGCGCCGCCAGGCGCCACGCAGCATGGTCACCCCCACATAGCCCAGGTACGCGGCACCCGCGTACTTGATCACGAGGAAGACCGGCGGGTACGCCTTGAGCAGCGAGGCCACTCCGGCGGCGGAGAGGACCATGAGCACCGCGTCGCCGACGAGCACCCCGCCGGCGGCCCGGTACCCGGTGCCCACCCCGCGCCGGGCGGCGGTGGAGAGGACGAAGAGCGAGTTCGGTCCGGGCAGCATGATGATGGCGACGGTGCCCAGCACGTACGTCCAGATGTCGGTGATCCCCAGCACGCCCGACATCATCCGGCCGCGCCGGCTCCCGAGAGAAGCCTTTCCCGCAGCCTGACCTGTGCGTTCGGCCACTCGTCGGCGGTCATCGAGTACTGCACGGTGTCCCGCCACGAGCCGTCCGGCCGCTGCCGGTGTCTGCGCAGCACGCCTTCCCGGGTGGTGCCGAGCCGTGCGATGGCCTGCTGCGAGCGTTCGTTGCGGATGTCGGTGTGCCAGACCACCCGGATCGCGCCGAGGTCGTCGAAGGCGCGGCCGAGCAGCAGCAGCTTGGCCTCGGTGTTGATTCCGGTACGCCACCAGGGTCGCCCGAGGTAGGTGTAGCCGATGGCCAGCGACCGCCGGTCCTCGTCGATCTCGTAGTACGAGGTGGAGCCGACGACGGCCCCGGTCACCGCACACCGTTGTGCCCAGGCGACCCGCTCGCCACGGTGCTGGGCGGCCAGCGCCGTGGCGATCTCGTCGCGCAGCGCCTCGGGGTCGGCCGGCTGGGGGACGCCCAGGTGCCGCCAGACCTCCGGGTCGGTGGTGGCCGCGTATATCTCGTCGGTGTGCGACAGGTCCAGCGGTTCCAGCCGGACGTGCGTGCCGTGCAGTTCGGTCGCCTGGTGCCACGGTGTGGCGGCCGGTCGCAGGTACGCCGGCACCGGCGCGGTGACCCCGGCGTCGGGTTGCGGCGGCCCGGCGGTCAGCCGCAGCGGCACCACCCCGGCCCAGTGGGGCAGCGCCAGGTCGGCGGGTTCGTCGCGGACGCCGCCGGTGCGCGTGCGGACGGAGACCTCGCGCAGCGGCAGCGCCATCAGGGCGGTCTCGGCCAGTTCCCGTCGGCTCGGCGGGCGGCTCTCCGCCGCACGGCCGGTGCCGGTCTTCTCCACCAGGGCGGTGAAGACCTCGGCCCGCAGATCGGTGTCGGTGACCAGGTGGGCGGTGCCGTGCGCGATCACCGAGCGGTAGTTGGCGCTGTGGTGGAACTGCGACCGGGCATACACCAGGCCGTCCAGCAGGGTGACCGCCACGCACACCGGCAGGCCGTCGCCGCGGGCGGCGAGTAGCGGCCGGCTGCCGGTGGAGCCGTGCAGATAGAGGGTGTCGCCGACGCGGACGTGCAGGGTGGGCAGGACGCGGGGCTCACCGTCCACGGTGAAGGCGAGCGCGCAGTGGTACGCCTCGTCGAGCACCGCGTGCGCGGCGTCGCGGTCGTAGCTCATCCGGTCCCGGGAGCGGCTGGCGGTGGTACGGGCGGTCGGCGTGTACATGCTGCCACCTTTGTTCTAGTACAATCTCTTGTTTGTGTCAGCACGCTATCAGGTGACCGGTGCGACGGCCGCCGAGATCTCGGCCAGCGTCGAATCGGGCATCCGCCACGCCGCCCTCGTCCCCGGTGATGCGCTACCGCCGGTCCGCACGCTCGCCGTGGAGCTGGCGGTCAGCCCGGCCACCGTCTCCCGCGCCTACGCCGACCTGCGTCGACGCGGCCTGGTCGTCACCGCCGGCCGGCACGGCACCCGGGTACGCCCCCGCCCGCCGGTGGCCGCCCGCCGCGCCGCCCTGCGCCCACCTCCCGGCCCCGGGCTGCGCGATCTCTCCGCCGGGCAGCCCGACACCCGGCTGCTGCCCCCGCTCGGCCCGCACCTGGCCCGGCTGGCCGAATCCGCCGGTACGCCGGTCGGCTACCCCGACGTCGGCGTGCTGCCGGAGGTCGCCGAGGCGGCCCGGGAACGACTGGCCGCCGACGGGATCCCGCCGGCCGAGGTGACTCTCACCGGCGGCGCGCTGGACGGCATCGAGCGCCTGCTCGGCGCGCACCTGCGTCCCGGTGACGCGGTGGCCGTCGAGGACCCGGGCTGGGCCAGCCTGCTCGACCTGATCGCCGCGTTGGGGATGCGGCCGATCGGCGTACCGGTCGACGACGACGGGCCGATGGTCGCCGGGGTGGCCGCCGCGCTGGCAGCCGGAGCACGGGCGCTGGTGGTGACCAGCCGGGCGCAGAACCCCACCGGCGCGGCCGTCTCCGCCGACCGGGCCGCCGCGCTGCGCGCCCTGCTCGCCGAGTACGCCGACCTGCTGCTGATCGAGGACGACCACGCCGCCGAACTGGCCCGGGTGCCGCTGCACCCGCTGGCCGGCGCGACCGCCAGTTGGGCCTTCCTCCGCTCGGTGAGCAAACCGTTCGGCCCCGACCTGCGGCTGGCCGTGCTGGCCGGGGACGAGACCACGGTGGCCCGGGTGGCCGGACGGGCCCGCGTCGGCGCCGGTTGGGTCTCCACCGTGCTGCAACGCCTGGTGCTCTCGCTCTGGCACGACCCGGCGGTGACCGCCTCGGTCGCGCGGGCCGCCGACAGCTACGAACGGCGGCGCGACGGGTTGATCGCCGCCCTGGCCGTCCGTGGCCTGCCCGCCCACGGACGCAGCGGCATCAACGTGTGGCTGCCGGTGGCCGACGAGACCCTCGCCGCGACCGTGCTGCGGGACGCCGGCTGGCTGGCCGCCCCGGGCGCGCTCTACCGCATCGCCGGTCCGCCCGCGTTGCGGATCACCGTCAGCGCGCTGGACGAGGAGGACCTACCGGCGCTGGCCGACGCGCTGGCCCGGGCGGCACGCCCTGCCGTACCCGCCGGGTTCAGTGCCTGACCGATCTGCCCGTGACCTGCCCGTACGGCCGAACTGCCGGCCTTGTTCGCGTGGCCCGCGCCACACCGGGTAGAACAGTCGCCATGGCCGACACCGACACCGCACCGGGCGCCCAACGGTTCATCCCGCCGCGCGCCGACACGCTCGACGACCTGCGCGCCGCCGCTGCCGGCTGCCGGGGCTGCGAGCTGTACCGCGACGCCTCGCAGACCGTCTTCGGTCGGGGCGACGCCGGAGCCCGGGTGGTCTTCGTCGGCGAGCAGCCCGGCGACCTGGAGGACCAGAAGGGACTGCCCTTCGTCGGCCCGGCGGGTCGGCTGCTGCGCAGGGCGGTCGACGACGCGGGGCTGGACCCTCGGCAGATCTATCTCACGAACGCGGTGAAGCACTTCCGCTTCGAGCTGCGCGGCAGACGGCGCATCCACCAGACGCCGGACCGGGTGCACATCACCGCCTGCCGGCCCTGGCTGGTCGCCGAGTTCGCCCGCCTGCACCCGGAGATCGTGGTGGTGCTCGGGGCGACCGCCGCGAAGGCGCTGCTCGGCCCGACGTTCCGGGTCACCCGCCAGCGTGGCGAACTGCTGCCCTGGCCGGCCGCCGCGCAGCATCCCGAGGACTTCCAGCGGGTCCCGGTGGACAGCGCCGGGCACACCGCCGACGCCCCCGCCGCCCGGCTGCTGGCCACCATCCACCCGTCGGCGGTGCTGCGCGCCGACAACCAGGACGTCGCCTACTACGGCCTCGTCGCCGACCTGAAGGTGGCGGCCCGCGCACTCACCCGGTGACCGTCCGGCGGTGCCACACTTGCCGCCATGCGCCCGCATCTGCACGAACGCGACCGCGACGAGTCCCCGGTGACCTCACCGGCGCCCGTCGACGTCGCGTCGCTCCAGCGGCGTACCCTGCGCCTGCTCTGCGGTACCCAGGTGCTCGGCGGGATCGGGGTGACCATCGGCTTCGCCGTCGGGGCGCTGCTCGTCGCCGAGCTCGCCGGCACCGCCGCGGCCGGTCTGGCGCAGAGCGCCGCCGTGGTCGGCGGTGCGCTGCTGGCCGTACCGATCACCCGGATCATCACCGGGCACGGTCGCCGGCCGGGCCTGGCCGTCGCGTACTGCGTCGGCGCGCTGGGCGGGACGCTGATCGTGGTGGCCGCGGCGACCGGGTGGATCCCGCTGCTCTTCCTCGGCATGTTGCTGTTCGGCGGCGGGTCCGCGGCCAACCTCCAGGCCCGCTACGCCGCCGTCGACCTGGCCGCCCCGGCCCGCCGCGCCCGGCACCTGTCGCTGGTCGTCTGGGCCACCACCGTCGGCGCGGTGGCCGCCCCGAACTTCGCCGCGCTGGCCGACCGCGTCACCGGTGGGTGGGGGCTGCCGGCGCTGTCCGGACCGTTCGCGTTCAGCGCCGTCGCGTTCGTGCTCGCCGCCGGCGTACTCCTGGTGCGGTTGCGGCCCGACCCGCTGCTGACCGCACGCCGTCTCGCGGCGGCGGTCCCCGACGGTCCCGGTGGGGATGTCACCGTGTCGGCCGGTGCGCAGTCCATCCCCGCGCCGCCGCCCTCCGGCGACCCGGTGACGGCCGAGCCCGTGCCGGTGCCGTCGGCCCGGCGCGGTGCGGGGATGCGTGCCGCCTGGTCGGTGGTACGCGCCCGCCCGGCCGCCCGACTCGGCGTGGCCGCCGTGGCCGTCGGCCACCTGGTGATGGTGGCCGTGATGGCGATGACCCCGGTGCACCTGCGCGAGTTCCACCCGGTGGACGAGGTACTGCCGGTGGTGGGGCTGGTGCTGAGCATGCACATCGCCGGCATGTACGCGCTCGCCCCGGTGGTCGGCTGGCTCGCCGACCGGCTCGGCCGCCGCGCGGTGATCCTCGGCGGGGTCGGCACGCTGCTGGCCGCCTGCGCGGTCGCCGGCACTGCCGGCCACCACACCCCCCGGCTGGTCGTCGGGCTGGTGCTGCTCGGGCTCGGCTGGTCGGCGACCATGGTGGCCGGCTCCACGCTGCTGTCGGAGTCTGTGCCGGACGCGGTACGCCCCAGCGCCCAGGGCCTGTCCGACCTGCTCATGGGGCTGGCCGGTGCGCTGGCCGGCGCGATCAGCGGGTTTGTCGTGCAGGTGTCGGGATATCCCGTGCTGACCCTGCTGGCGGCGGTCGCGGTCGCCCCCCTGCTGGCGCTAGCGTTGCGGCCGGTGCCGGTGGGCGCACCGGACGAGGAGGACTGATCGACGTGCGGCTGACCGACTTCTGGACGCGGCTGGAGGAGGCGTTCGGCCCCGGGTACGCGGCCAGCATCGCCCGTGACCAGGTGCTGGCGCAGCTCGACGGGCGGACCATCGAGCAGGCGCTCGCGGCCGGTGCCCAGACGCACGTGGTGTGGCGTGCGGTGGTCGCCGCCTACCCTGACCGGGTGCCCGCCCGGCTACGCTGAGCAGCCGATTCGTTACTTCCGCGTGTCCCTTGCCGACTCGTACACCTGTTCGGCTATTGTCCACAGCGGGGTGCTCGTCCACAGATCACGGCCCGTCGGCTGGTTTTCTGTCGGACCCAGCGCCTAGCGTGTCCCGCGTGACGCGAAGCTCAGGAAAGACGCCGGCGAAGGCAGGGGTGGCAACGATGGCGGCAGGGCCGGACCGGGAGAAGGCGCTCGACCTTGCTCTCGCTCAGATCGATAAACAGTTCGGCAAGGGCTCGGTGATGCGGCTCGGGGAGCGGCCGATCATCCAGACCGCGGTGATCACCACCGGCTCCATCGCCCTCGACGTCGCGCTCGGCGTGGGCGGCCTGCCCCGGGGTCGGGTCGTCGAGGTCTACGGCCCGGAGAGCAGCGGTAAGACCACGGTCGCCCTGCACGCGGTGGCCAACGCCCAGCGGGCCGGCGGCATCGCCGCGTTCATCGACGCCGAGCACGCGCTCGACCCGGAGTACGCCAAGGCCCTCGGCGTCGACACCGACGCCCTGCTGGTCTCCCAGCCGGACACCGGTGAGCAGGCGCTGGAGATCGTGGACATGCTGGTCCGCTCCGGCGCCATCGACATCATCGTGATCGACTCGGTCGCCGCGCTGGTGCCGCGCGCCGAGATCGAGGGCGAGATGGGCGACAGCCACGTGGGTCTGCAGGCCCGGCTGATGAGCCAGGCGCTGCGGAAGATCACCGGTGTGCTCAACAACACCGGCACCACCGCGATCTTCATCAACCAGCTCCGCGAGAAGATCGGCGTCATGTTCGGGTGCATGTCGTACTCGACCCGGGTCACCCTGGCCGACGGCACCCAGGAGAAGATCGGCAAGATCGTCAACCAGCGGATGGACGTCGAGGTCCTCTCCTACGACCCGGAGACCGACCGGGTCGAGCCGAAGCGGATCGTCAACTGGTTCAACAACGGTCCGGCCGAGCAGTTCCTCCAGTTCACCGTCGCCAAGTCCGGCGGCAACGGGCGGGCGCAGTTCGCCGCCACCGCCAACCACCTGATCCGCACTCCCGGCGGCTGGCGCGAGGCGGGCGAGGTGATCGCCGGTGACCGGGTGATGCTGGCCGAGGCGCGGCGCCTCAGCGAGCAGCAGTGGCAGGTGGTGCTCGGATCGCTGATGGGCGACGGCGCACTCTCGCCGAACCGCCGGGACCGTTCCGGCGTCCGTTTCCGTCTCGGGCACGGCGCGCAGCAGGTCGACTACCTCGACTGGAAGGTCTCGCTGCTCGGTAACATCGGGCACTCCCGGCGCACCGACTCCCGAGGCGCGGCCTTCGTCGACTTCACTCCGCTGCCGGAGCTGGACGAGCTGCGGCGGGCCGTCTACCTGGGTGACGGCAAGAAGCACCTGAGCTGGGACTATCTCAAGGCGCTGACGCCGCTCGCCCTCGCGGTGTGGTACATGGACGATGGCTGCTTCACGGTCCGGTCCACGGGTGCGCAGGCGCGCACGGCGGGAGGGTCCGGCCGGATCGAGATCTGCGTCGAGGCGATGGCGGAGGGCAGCCGCGACCGGCTGGTCGCGCACCTGCGGGACGCGTACGGCATGGATGTGAAACTGGTTTCCCGTGGGGCTCGGCAGACGGCGTCGATCATCTTCACCACCGAGTCGTCGGCGAGGTTCCAGGAGTTGGTCGCTCCGTACGTGCCGGTGGCGATGGAGTCGAAGCTACTGCCGCGGTTCCGTGGCCGGTACGCCGTCGAGCCGCAGTTCGTTCCGGAGGAGCTCACTCCGGTTCCTGCCCGGGTCATCGACGTGCAGGTCAAGCCGAAGACCCGCTCCATGAACCGGTTCGACATCGAGGTGGAGGGCAACCACAACTACTTCGTCGACGGGGTCATGGTGCACAACAGCCCCGAGACGACGACGGGTGGTCGGGCGCTGAAGTTCTACGCCTCGGTCCGGCTCGACGTGCGCCGCATCGAGAGCCTCAAGGACGGCACCGACGTGGTCGGTAACCGCACCCGGGTCAAGGTCGTGAAGAACAAGGTGGCCGCGCCGTTCAAGCAGGCCGAGTTCGACATCATGTACGGCAAGGGCATCTCCCGCGAGGGTTCGCTGATCGACGTCGGCGTCGAGCAGGCGATCATCCGCAAGTCCGGCGCCTGGTACACGTACGACGGTGACCAGCTCGGCCAGGGCAAGGAGAAGGCCCGCGAGTTCCTCCGGGAGAACCCGGACGTGGCCGCCGAGATCGAGAAGAAGATCCTGGAGAAGCTCGGCGTCGGGGCCGGTGCGGGCGATGCCGCCGGTGGCCCGGAGCTGCCGCCGGTCGACTTCTGATCTGACTCATGGCTGGACGACGTGCGCGCACGGGGCGGGGCTGGGATGCCAGTCCGCCCCGTGCGGCCGATGGCACCCCTCGCCCCCGCCGAGGTCGCCGCGCCGCCGGTGACGAGTTCGACCCGGCCGCCGGTCCGCCCGACGACGAGACGGGCCCCGGTGCGTCGGCGGTCGAGGAAACGGCGGGCGGTCGACGGACGAACCCGCCCCGGGACGAGGCCGAGATGGCCCGGGAGATCTGCCTGCGGCAGTTGGCGGTGCGTCCGCGCACCCGTGCCGAGTTGGCCGCCGCGCTGGCCCGGCGGGGCATCTCCGAGGAGACCGCCGTCGGAGTCCTCGACCGGTACGACGAGGTCGGCATCATCGACGACGCCGCGTTCGCCCGGGCCTGGGTGAGCAGCCGGCACGCCGGCCGTGGGCTGGCCCGCCGGGCGCTCGCCAACGAGCTGCGCCGGCACGGCGTGGACGGTGAGACCGCCAGTGAGGCGCTCGGTGAGTTGGACGAGACCACCGAGGCGGAGACCGCGCGGGCCCTGGTGGAGCGCAAGCTGCGGACGGCCCGAGGTGAGCCGGACGCGGTGTTCCGGCGACTGGTCGGCATGCTGGCCCGCAAGGGTTACCCCCCGGGCGTGGCGATCCGGGCGGTGAAGGACGCCCTGGCGGCGCAGAGCGCCGAGGCGGCCGAGTTCGCCGAGCGACTCGACGCGGACGCCTTGATCGACGCCGAGGGGGACGCTGCGGGCGGTCCGGGCGGTCCGGGCGACTGACCGGAGGTTCGCTCGGACATCGGTGGCGTTTGTCCGCTCACGTCCGACTCTTCAGTGGCTCAGGGTGACTGGGTGACTTCTCTCCGTCCGGGTGGTTTGATCATGACTTCTTGACCGGAGGGCGTTGGAGTCCTAGCCTCGCCATAAAGGCTCACATTGCCCGACCGGCGCAGGCTAAGCGCACAACATAGATCTCGTAACAGAACAGCATCACTTTGGCCGGTTTCGCCGGCTGCATACGTCGACCGGACAGGCCGGTCCGGATCGGCGTGACAACTGCACCCGGCCCGCCGACGGTCCCCGTGACCTCGTCGGCGGAGGAAGCCATCCCACGGCCAGGCGCTCCGGTCGGGCGTCCAGAGCCGTAGGAGCGTGTCCACCGGCATGCTGCTGCGGCGCGACGTTCAGGGGAGGCGCGCCATGTCGAGGCGGTACGGGTCCATCGGGTGGCCGGCATGAGCGGGGGAGCGGGCGCACCCGCCGAGGCGGGGGCCACCGACGACGGTGAGCAGAGTCCGGGGTCGCCGGGGAAGCCGACGCCCCGCGTCGCGGCGACCGGTGACGCAGCCCGGGGGGCCGCCGGATGAGGGGCCTGGACGTGGTGCTCCTGGTCGCCGTCCTGTTGCTGACCGTGGTCGTGCTCGGTGCGGCCTTCCTCGGGTTGCGGGTGCTGCGCGGCATGCAGTCACGCCCCGCGCCGGAGGATCCCGCCTACATCGCGGAGAAGGACCGTCGGGAGCAGTCGCTGGCGGCGTTGCGGACCGCCGCCGACGAGGTGAACAGCACCATCGACGTGGCCAAGTCGGCGGCGTCCGCCGCGCGCGCCGAGGCGGCGGGGGCCAAGGCGGAGGCGAAGTCGGCCCGAGCGGAGGCCCGCCGGGTGCTCGACGACGCCCGCGCCGAGGCGGACGCCGTACTGGAACGGGCGCACAAGCAGGCCGAGGCGGACGCCGAACAGTTGCGGACGGCGGCCCGGCGCAGCGGTGAGCGGGAGGTGGCGGTGCTCGCCGCGACCACCCGGGAACAGGCCGCCGAGGTCGAGCGGCGGGCGACCCGGATGGACGAGCGGGAGCGGCTGCACACCGAGGAGGTGGAGCGGCTCGCCGAGCGGGAGCGCCAGCTCACCGCCGCGAATGCGGCGTTGGCGGCTCGTGAGGCGGCGCTGGCGGTCCGGGAGACGGAGTTGACCGAGGCGGAGAACCAGCGGCGTCGGGAGCTGGAACGGGTGGCCGGACTGACCGCCGACGCGGCCCGGACCGAGCTGGTCGAGGCGATCGAGACCCAGGCCAAGCGGGAGGCCGCGCTGCTGGTGCGGGACATCGAGTCCGACGCCCGGTCGACGGCCGAGCAGCGGGCCCGGCACATCGTGGTCGACGCGATCCAGCGGGTGGCCAGCGAACAGACCGCGGAGAGCGTGGTCAGTGTGCTGCACCTGCCGGGCGACGAGATGAAGGGCCGGATCATCGGCCGGGAGGGCCGTAACATCCGGGCCTTCGAGTCGGTCACCGGCGTCAACCTGATCATCGACGACACCCCCGAGGCGGTGCTGCTCTCCTGCTTCGACCCGGTACGCCGGGAGGTGGGCCGGTTGACCCTGGAGAAGCTGGTGCTCGACGGCCGGATCCACCCGCACCGGATCGAGGAGGTGCACGACCTGGCCCGCCAGGAGGTCGACCAGCTCTGCCGGCGGGCCGCCGAGGACGCCCTCGTGGAGGTCGGGATCACCGAGATCCACGACGAGCTGATCACCCTGCTCGGGCGGCTGCGCTACCGCACCTCGTACGGGCAGAACGTGCTCAAGCACCTGGTGGAGACCGCGCACATCGCCGGGGTGATGGCCGCCGAGCTGCGCCTGGACGTGCCGTTGATCAAGCGCTCGGCGTTCCTGCACGACATCGGCAAGGCGCTCACCCACGAGGTGGAGGGCAGCCACGCCATCATCGGTGCCGACGTGGCCCGCAAGTACGGCGAGAGCGAGGACGTGGTGCACGCCATCGAGGCGCACCACAACGAGGTGCCGCCGCAGACCGTCGAGGCCGTGCTCACCCAGGCCTCCGACGCCTGTTCCGGCGGACGGCCGGGGGCACGGCGGGAGAGCCTTGAGGCGTACGTGAAGCGGCTGGAGCGGATCGAGGAGATCGCGGCCGGCAAGCAGGGTGTGGAGAAGGTCTTCGCCATGCAGGCGGGCCGGGAGATCCGGGTGATGGTCAAGCCCGACGACGTCGACGACATCGGCGCGGCGGTGCTGGCCCGCGACGTGGCCAAGCAGGTCGAGGAAGAGTTGACCTACCCGGGGCAGATCCGGGTGACGGTGGTACGCGAGTCCCGGGTCACCGAGATCGCCCGCTGACGCCGATGGCCGGTCGGTGGCTTCTCGCCTCCGACCGGCCATCCGGTTCGTGTGGTGCTCCTGATCGAGGTCAGGTGGCCGTGCCGGCGACCGCCACGTCCTGGCCGAGGCCCGGCTCTGCCCGGCTCGGGGTCGCGTCGTCCTTCGGCGTGTTCTTGATCGTCCGACGGCCCTGGGCGAGGCGGCGCTGGGCGTACTCGGCGAGCTTCGACAGCAGGTAGTTGACGGCGATGTAGATGACGCCGACGACGAAGTACACCTGGATCGGGTTGTCCAGCACCTGGATGACGAAGCTGCTCTTCCGGAGCACCTCCTCGTAGCTGATGATGAAGCCCAGCGAGGTGTCCTTGAAGACCACGACGAGCTGGCTGATCAGCGCCGGGAGCATGATCCGGAACGCCTGCGGCAGCAGGATCATCCGGGTCGCCTGGAACGAGGTCAGACCGATCGCGTCGGCCGCCTCGCGCTGGCCGCCGGGCAGGCCCTCCATGCCGGAGCGGAGGATCTCACCGATGACCACACCGTTGTAGATGGTCAGGCCGATCACCAGGTACCACAGGATGCTGCCCAGGTCCACGCCGAGCACCGGCAGGCCGCTGGCGCAGAAGAAGATCGTGATGACGACCGGCAGTCCCCGGAACACCTCGACGAAGAACTTGGTCACGCCGTTGAGCACCCAGCTCAGCCCGCGTACGGCCAGGGCCACCGGCGGCGCCAGGGTGGTGAAGCGACGGCGCATCAGCGCCTTGAGCTGCACCCGCAGGATGGCGAGCAGGGTGCCGAAGACCAGCGAGCTGACGATGGCCAGCGCGGCGGCGATCAGCGTGGCCTGGAAGCCCTGGCCGAGCTGGGTCCACACCTGGCCGAAGACCTCGTTGCTCGGGTCGATCAGCGGTCCCCACTTCTCCATCGCGAACTGCTCACGCTCGTCGAGCGGCTTGTACACGAGGAAGTAGGCACCGGCGACGGCCGCGACGGCGGCGAGCACGCTGGAGATGATGGTGACCCGACGGGCGCGCGGACCGGGGGCGTCGTAGAGGACCGACATCGTCTGGTTGCTCATCGGGCCACCGCCTGCCGGCGCTCGATCCGGTCCAGCATCAGGCCGAGGGGGACCGTGAGGATCAGGTAGCCCAGGCTGATGCCGATGAAGACGGGGATGATCGGCAGGCCACCCACACTGGTGAGTGCCTGGCCACTGGCGGAGAGGTCTCCGGCGACGCCGAAGAAGCCGGCCAGCGCCGAATTCTTGATCATGGCGATCAGCACGCTGCCGAGCGGCACGATCGCTCCTTTCCATGCCTGGGGCAGGACGACGAAGCGCAGGTTCTGCGTGAAGGTGAGCCCGATGGCCCGAGCCGCCTCGGCCTGGCCGCTCGACACACCGTTCACACCGCTGCGGACCGCCTCGGCCACGAAGGCGGCCGTGTAGACGCTCAGCGCGATGAACGCGAACCGGAAGTAGGGGAGATCGGTGCCCATGCGCTGGAAGATCGCGTCCAGCCCCGGGATCCGGAGGAAGTCGGCGTTGGACCCGAGTGCCGGGAGACCGAACGCCGCGAAGAACATGACAATCGTGAGTGGACAGTTGCGCAGCACCGTGACATACGTTCCGCCGAGCCACCGCAGTGGCGGCACCGGCGAGATCCGCATGACGGCCACGAGAACGCCGAGGATCAACGCCCCCGTGGCCGACAGGATGCAGAGCTGAAGAGTGACAAAGAATCCACTGCGAAAGACGTCGAAATTGTCGACGAGGACGTTCACGAAATCACCCTTCAGCTAAGGGATCAGTAGCGGTCGACGGTCGGGATCTTCGGGTCGGTCGAGTCGACCTTGCCCGCGGTGTTCTTCCAGGCCTCCAGGTAACGGCCGTCGGTGAAGGACGCCTCGAGGGTGTCGTTCAGGAAGGTGCGGAAGTCGTTGTCGCCCTTCTTGAGGCCGATGCCGTACGGCTCCTCGGTGAAGGTCTCACCGGCGAGCTTGAACTGGCCCTCGTTCTGCGACATGTAGCCGGTCAGGATCACGTTGTCCGTGGTGATCGCGTCCACCTGGCCGCCCTTGAGGGCGTCGAGGCACTTGGTGTACACGTCGAAGACGACGAGCTGCTCGGCGACGTTGCTCAGGTACGGCTCGATGTTCTTGGCCGGGGTCGAACCCTGCACCGAGCAGATCTTCTTGGTGGTCGTCTTGAACGAGTCGGGGCCGGTGATCTCGTTCTCGTCGGCCCGGACCAGGATCGTCTGGCCGGCGATGTAGTACGGCCCGGCGAAGTCGATCCGCTCCTTGCGGGTGTCGTTGATCGTGTAGGTCGCGATGACCAGGTCGACCGCCGACTCCTCGATCCGCTGCTCGCGGACGGCGGACGGGGTCTCGACCCACTCGATCTTGCTCGCCGGGATGCCCAGCTCGGCGGCGATGACCTTGCCGACCTCGACGTCGAAGCCCTGCGGGTCGCCGTCGAGGCCCTTGAGGCCGAACAGCGGCTGGTCGAACTTGGTGCCGATCTTGATGGACTGGGCCTTGTTGAGGCGCTCCATCGTGCTGCCGGCGGCGAAGTCCTTGGTCTCGCCGGTGGCGGCGTCGTCGGCGTCGTCCCCGCCGCAGGCGGTCATGCCGAGGGCGAGGGTGGCTGCCGCGGCAACGGCCGCTATGCGCTTAATACGCATTTTTCATCTCCTTCTGCGACAAAGCTCCGCCGCCGGGGGGACGGCGTGCTCGTATTCGGTCGGACTAGTGAGTGAGGATCTTGGAGAGGAAGTCCTTGGCCCGGTCGGTCTTCGGGCTGGCGAAGAACTCGTTCGGGGTGGACTCCTCGACCAGCTTGCCGTCGGCCATGAAGATGACCCGGTTGGCGGCGTGCCGGGCGAAGCCCATCTCGTGGGTCACCACGACCATGGTCATGCCGTCACGGGCCAGCGAGGTCATCACCTCCAGCACCTCGCCGACCATCTCCGGGTCGAGTGCGCTGGTGGGCTCGTCGAAGAGCATCGCCTTGGGCTGCATGGCCAACGCCCGGGCGATCGCGACGCGCTGCTGCTGACCGCCGGAGAGCTGGGCCGGGTACTTGTCGGCCTGGTTGGCGATGCCCACCCGGTCGAGCAGGGCCAGACCCCGCTCGCGGGCCGCCGCCGGCTTCTCCTTGCGCACCTTGACCGGGCCAAGGGTGACGTTCTCGAGGATCGTCTTGTGCGCGAAGAGGTTGAAGGACTGGAACACCATCCCGACCTCGCTGCGCAGCTTCGCCAGGGCCTTGCCCTCGGCCGGCAGCGTCTGGCCGTCGAACGTGATGGTGCCGGAGTTGATCGGCTCAAGTCGGTTGATCGTGCGGCACAGGGTCGACTTGCCGGAGCCGGACGGGCCGATGACCACGACCACCTCACCCCGGTTCACCGACACCGAGACGTCGTCCAGTACATGCAACGGCCCGAACCACTTGTTGACCGAGTCCAGCACGATGAGCGGTTCGCCCGTCGTCACGTCGTCCACCGTCCCCCTCATTGCTTTGAGGGCCGGATGACCCTCGGTTAGCGGCCACTGTAGGCGGGGCGACATGTCGGTAGACAACTCAGTTGGTCACGGAGCGGTAACACCGACCCGGATCCTGACCTGAAGTCCGAAATTGCCGGTGAGCGCTGGTGCTCACACCGAGTGACGGAGATCATGGGGCTATGACCGAGGCAGTGCGGCTGACGCGGTACGCCCGTGGCGGCGGATGTGCGTGCAAGATCCCACCCGGCGAGCTGGAGGCGATGGTGGCCGGGCTCGGTCCCGCCGCCGGCGCGGCCGACCTGCTGGTCGGGCTCGATCACGGCGACGACGCGGCGGTGGTCCGGCTGGACGAGCGGACCGGCGTGGTGACCACCGCCGACTTCTTCACCCCGGTGGTCGACGACGCGTACGACTGGGGCCGGATCGCCGCCGCCAACGCACTCTCCGACGTGTACGCGATGGGCGGCACCCCGTTGGTGGCGCTCAACCTGCTCTGCTGGCCCCGTGACGTACTGCCACTGGAACTGGCCCGCGAGGTGCTGCGCGGTGGCCGGGACGTGGCCCGGGAGGCCGGCTGCCACCTGGCCGGCGGGCACAGCGTGGACGACGACGGTCCCAAGTACGGGCTGGCCGTCACCGGCCTGGTCCGGCCGGAGGAACTGATCACCCTCGACGGCGGGCGTGCCGGACTACCGCTCTCGCTCACCAAACCGCTCGGTGTCGGCGTGCTCAACACCCGGCACAAGAACACCGGGGAGAACTTCCCCGAGGCGGTCGCCGCGATGACCACGCTCAACCGGGACGCGGCCCGGGCGGCGGTCGCGGCCGGCGTGCGCTGCGGCACCGACGTGACCGGATTCGGTCTGCTCGGCCACGCGTCGAAACTGGCCCGGGCCAGCGAACTCACCGTGGTGATCGACACTGCCCGGGTGCCCTGTCTGGCCGGCGCCTCGGAAGCGGTGCGGGACGGGTATGTCAGCGGCGGCTCCCGCCGCAACCTCGAATGGGTGACCCCGTGGACCGACTTCGGCGCCGTCGGTGAGGCCGAGCGACTGCTGCTGGCCGACGCGCAGACCTCGGGCGGCCTGCTGGTGGCCGGCGAGGTGCCGGGCGCCCCGGTGATCGGCGAGCTGAGGCCGCGCAGCGAACACCGGATCGTCCTGCGCTGACGGTCGCCCTGCGCTGACGGTCGTCCTGCGCGGGTCTCGGGCCGAGCCCTGGATCGGCCCGCACCGACCCGCGCCGGACGCCGGATGGCGCTGCGTCGACCCGGCGAGCCGTTGCGTGGGAGCGCGGACCATACCCGATAAACTGTCACCTTCCCGCTACGTCGAGCGATGTGACGTCGGGAAATTTTGCCCAGAATGGTCACAGACCGGTAACTTGCCCCCGGCTTGGGGCAAATGCCCCCCACCATCGTCAGTAAGGCCCGATCCGGAGGCCGGTGGAACGAGCACAGCGAGGAGGCGGCATGACCGAGCTGTGGAACTGGAGAATCGACCAGGTGCGACCGGTGGAGGTCTACCCGGCACTGGCCGAGGCGCTCGGTCGGGTGGTCATGCCCCTGGCCGTGGCCGACCCGACCCGGTTGCCAACGTACGCGGTGATCTGCGACGTGTGGCAGGCGCCGGGGGAGTTCGCCACGATCGTGGACAGTTACGGCGTACCCGACGGGTTGCCCGAGCTGCCCAGCGTCGCGGCGCTGGCCCGGCTGCTCGACCGCAACTGCCTGCTGCGCGACGACACGCTCGACGAGACCCGGCACCTGCTGGTCGCACCCGACGGGAGCATCCGTCCGGTGCACTTCGACGTGCGGGAGACCGACGACGGTGAGGTGCTCAGCGAGCGCCGCCTCTGCACCGAGGCCGACTCGCGCTGTCGGGGCTGGTCCCGGTGCCACCGCTCGCGGTGGACCCCGGACTCGGTGAACCCCGCCCTCGCCGCCGCCTGAGGTGTAAGGAAGGGCCCCTTCTTAACGCCTCGTGCAGAGCACGGGCCCCCTCTTAACGGCGCGAGCCGCCAAGACGAGGGTTGCTGTTAACAAGGGTCCCTTCCTCTACCGCAGGCGTTAACAAGGTGCCCTTCCTTGCACTGAGCGGCACCGGGGGTGCGCGTCAGCTCGGGCGGGCGCCGCGGACCACGAGTTCGTCGAGCAGCGTGCGGGTGGCAGCGGCGACCGCGGCCACCGCGGCGTCGAACGCGGCGGCGTTGTGCGCCGCCGGCGCGCGGAATCCGGAGATCTTCCGGACGTACTGCAACGCCGCGGCCTCCACGTCCGCGTCGGTCACCTGTGGGGTGTACGGCTCACGCAGGGTCTTGATGCTTCGGCACACGGCTCCTCCTCGTTCCGCCCCGTTCCACGGGTCCGGCTACGCTTTGCACGTCATGACTACCGCAGCGGCGGGCGGCCCGCGCACCTACCAGGTGCGCACCTACGGCTGCCAGATGAACGTGCACGACTCCGAGCGCATTTCCGGCCTGCTCGAACAGGCGGGATACATCCGCGCGGGCGAGGCCGACGACACCCCGGACGTGGTGGTGTTCAACACCTGCGCGGTCCGCGAGAACGCCGACAACCGACTGTACGGCAACCTGGGGCACCTGCGGCCGGTCAAGGACCGGCACCCCGGGATGCAGATCGCGGTCGGCGGCTGCCTGGCGCAGAAGGACCGCGGCGACATCGTCCGCAAGGCGCCCTGGGTCGACGTGGTCTTCGGCACCCACAACATCGGTTCGCTGCCGGTGCTGCTGGAGCGGGCCCGGCACAACTCGGCCGCCGAGGTGGAGATCCTCGAAGCCCTCGACGTGTTCCCGTCGACGCTGCCGACCCGCCGCGAGTCCACGTACGCGGGGTGGGTGTCGATCTCGGTGGGGTGCAACAACAGCTGCACCTTCTGCATCGTGCCGTCGTTGCGGGGCCGGGAGAAGGACCGCCGTCCCGGCGACATCCTCAGCGAGGTGCGGGCGCTCGTGGACGAGGGCGTGCTGGAGGTGACGCTGCTCGGGCAGAACGTCAACTCGTACGGCGTGGAGTTCGGCGACCGGTACGCCTTCGGCAAGCTGCTGCGCGCCTGTGGGGAGATCGACGGGCTGGAGCGGGTCCGGTTCACCAGCCCGCATCCGAAGGACTTCACCGACGACGTGATCGCCGCGATGGCCGAGACGCCGAACGTCTGCCACTCGCTGCACATGCCGTTGCAGTCCGGCTCCGACGAGGTGCTGCGCGCGATGCGCCGGTCGTACCGGTCGGAGAGATACCTGGGGATCATCGAGAAGGTCCGCACCGCGATGCCGGACGCGGCGATCACCACGGACATCATCGTCGGGTTCCCCGGCGAGACCGAGGCGGACTTCGTGCGCACGCTGGAGGTGGTCCGCGAGGCGCGGTTCTCCTCCGCCTTCACGTTCCAGTACTCGAAACGCCCCGGCACGCCCGCCGCGACGATGGACGGCCAACTGCCCAAGCAGGTGGTGCAGGAACGGTACGAGCGGTTGATCGCCTGCGTCGAGGAGATCACCTGGGCGGAGAACCGCAAGCTGGTCGGCGAGACCGTCGAGGTGCTGGTCGCCGTCGGGGAGGGCCGCAAGGACGACCGCACCGGCCGGATGTCGGGCCGGGCCCGCGACGGCCGCCTGGTGCACTTCGCGACGGGCACGGTCGAGGCGGGCTCGATCCGGCCGGGCGACATCGTGCACACCACGATCACCTACGCCGCCCCGCACCATCTCAACGCCGACGGGGAGCCGGTGTCGCACCGGCGGACCCGGGCCGGTGACGCGGCCGAGGCGGGACGCGCGCCGCGTACCCCCGGGGTGTTGCTCGGGTTGCCGTCGGTCGGCGCGCCGACCGTGGTGCCCGCGCCGACCAGCGGCTGCGCCGTCGCGACCTGAGAGCCGGTCGGGGCCCGGCGTGCCGCGCCCCGACCGACCCGCGCGGTCAGACCGAGATCCGTCCGGCGCCCGCGCCGCCCGTCACGATCGACTTGACGTTGCTCGGCGTGTCCAGGGTGTACGCGTACGGGATGCCGGCCACGCTGCCGCCGCTCTGCCCGCCGCCCGAGTTGACGAAGTGGTTGTTGCGCGCCACCAGTGAACCGGGGCCGGAGTCGCCTTCACCACGGTGGAACGGGTCGGGGGTGTTCTCGAAGTAGTTGCCCTCGACCAGCACACCGGCGTTCATCGTGGACGCCACGCCGTAGCCGCGTACGTTGCTGTAGAAGTTGTTGTAGACGTGCACCGGGTTGCCGAAGCGGACCCGGGGGTTGCGCTGGTTGCTGCCGTCGAACCAGTTGTGGTGGTACGACACCCGCAGCTTGCCGACGTCCTGGCCGGCGTTGTCGTCGCTGTGTCCGAGCAGCATCGTCTTGTCGTGGCTGAACACCCGGTTCCACGACACGGTGATGAAGTCGGAGCCGCGCTTGATGTCGACCGCGCCGTCGTAACCACTGCTGAAGGTGTTGTGGTCGACCCAGATGTTGGTGGCCGACTGCTCGATGTTGATCGCGTCGTCGCCCCAGTTCCGGAACGTCAGGTTCCGGATGATGACGTTGCGGTCACCGTTGATGGTGAAGCCACAACCGGCGATCGTCGCGCCCGCGTTGCCGAGGATGGTCTTGTTGGACCGGACCCGCAGCATCCCCGAGCAGTTGATGGTGCCGGAGACCCGGATCACCGCCGCGCTGCTGGAGCCGAGCGCGCTGGTCAGCGCCGAGGCGGTGGTGACCGTGGTGGTGCCGGCGCTGCCGCCGCCGCTGGTGCCGCCGTTCTGGGTGGCCCAGCCGACCAGTCCGGTCTGCGGGCCGGGGTTCGGCGGGGGAGTGGTGCCACCACCGAGCCGGACCAGTTGCCACCGCTGGTTGGCGCCGTCGACGTCGGCGTACTGCGAGACGATCCCACCGTCGGCGGTGGACCACTGCCACACTTCGAGGGCCTTGTTGCTGTGCCGGCTGACGAACCGGACGTCGCCGTTGGCGGAGTCCGCGAGCCGGAAGTGCTGCTTGGTGTCACTGCTCGCGGTGACCTGGGTGACCTGCACGCCGTCGTTCGAGTTGGGGATGCTCACGACCTTGCCGGAGTGCCGGTTGCGGAGCTGGTAGTAGCCGCTGCCCACGTCGACGAACTGGAACTGCTGGTTGTTGCCGTCGGCGCGGGTGAACTGCCGGATCTCGCCGCCGTCGGCGGTGGACCAGTTCCACAGGTCCATCGCCTTGCCGCTGTTGCGGTTCACGAACACGTAGTACGCACTGGTGTCGACGGTCGCCGCCGTGGCGGGGGCGGCCGTCACCGCGACGAGCGCCGTGGGCAGCGCGACCGCCGTGGCGGCCAGCGCCGCGAGCCGCCGGGTCAGGCGACGCGTGACGAATGCAAGCACGGAGATTTCTCCTCATCCTCGGGTACGCGGAACGGGCCGGACGACGCGTGGTGTTCGCGGACCGACTGTCGCTGCCCGGACGCGTCCGCGATACGGCCCGCCACGTTCGGGTGCCGGTGGTGCGTCCCGTGGCGCTGGCCTCGATGCGTCATCCGGTCGGCAGGGGGTACGCCCCGGCGCCGGTGACTGCCCTGCCCAGTGGCAGCGGTGCCGTGGCGGTCGCGGAGTGCGGCCTGCCGTCGGACGAAGTGGGTCGGAGTGGCTCGGCGTGTCTGGCCCCGGAGGGCAAACGCTTTCCCCAGATAACCATAGAATCAACTCGATGTAAATGTCGTACGTTCACATCGCCCTGACCAGGAGTTCCGGCAACGGAAAAGCCCCGGCTCCCACACGGGGACCGGGGCTTCGCCAGGTGCGTTCAGCCGGCCTGTTCGGCCAACTGGAGGAACTGCCGCTTGGAGGCGAGCGCCTGCTCGGCCTCCTTGATCCGTCGGGCGTCGCCGGCTGCCTGGGCGCGGGCCAGCCGCTCCTCGGCCTCGGCCACCTGGGACCGCATCTGGGCCAGCAGCGGGTTGTCCTCGCGGGTGGTCCGGCGCCAGGCCGAGTCCATCACCTCGCGGACCTTCTCGTCGATGGTCCGCAGTCGGCGCTCCAGCCCGGCCGCCGCCTCCCGGGGGACCCGGCCGGCCTCGTGCCACTGTGCCTGGATGTCCCGCAGCCGGGCCTGCGCGCCCTTCGGGTCGCCCTCGACGTCGAGTGCCTCGGCCTCGGCGAGCAGCGCCTGCTTGCGCTCCAGGTTGGCGCGCTGTTCGTTGTCACGCGCCGAGAAGACCTCACTGCGCCGGGTGAAGAAGGCGTCCTGCGCGGCCCGGAACCTCTCCCACAGCCGCTGCTCGGCCTCCTTGGAGGCGCGCGGTGCGGCCTTCCACTGGTTCATCAGCTCCTTGAGCTGGTTGGCCGTGGACGCCCAGTCGGTGGAGTCGGAGATCTTCTCGGCCTCGGCGACCAGCTCCTCCTTGACCGTCTGCGCCTGCTTGCGCTGCGAGTCCAGGGAGGCGAAGTGGGCGCCCCGGCGGCGGGTGAAGCCGTCCCGGGCGGCGGCGAACCGCTTCCACAGCTCGCCGTCGGTCTTCTTGTCGACCCCCCGGATGGTCTTCCACTCGTCGAGGATCTCCTTGAGCCGGTCGCCGGCGGTCTTCCAACCGGTCGACTCGGCGGCCAGCTTCTCGGCCTCCTCGACGAGCGTGGTCTTGCGCGCCAGTGCCTCGGTGCGGGCGGCCTCCTTGGCGGCCCGCGCCTCACCGGCCTTCTCCTCGGCCACCGTGGCGAGCTTGTCGAGCCGGGCGGCGAGGGCGTCGATGTCGCCGACCACGTGCGCCTCGGCCAGCGACGCGCGGATGCGCCGGATCGTGCTCAGCGAATGGTTGGCGTCCGCTGCGCCGGAGTTGAGCCGCGCCTCGGTCAGATCCACCTCGGTCACCAGGTCGGCGAAGCGGCGCGCGAAGTGCGCCAACCCCTCCTCCGGTGCCCCTGCCTGCCAGGATCCGACCACCCGCTCGCCCTCGGCGGTCTTGACATAGACGGTGCCGTCCGCGTCCACCCGTCCGAAGGCAGTCCAGTCGCTCATGTGCCCATCCTCGATCTCCCGGTGCCCAGGGAGTCGCCTCCCGGGCCCGCCACGGCGCAGTCAAAGTTCTCCGGGCATTGTCACAGGTCCGCCCCGGTCCGCGTCGAGCGCCTATCGCCGACCGTGACCATACGGTGTCCTAGCCCTCTGTCATCACCGTCCGAACCGGCGTGCCGCTTTTCGCCGAACGGCGTACGGCCGAGGGACCCGCCGGCAGGCCGGGGCGGCCGGTGCGCGACGGTCCCGGACCGGCCGCCCGATACGGTTGCCGGGTGCCACTGGTCGCCGCCGCCGTCTGCCCCCATCCGCCGCTGTTGGTTCCCGAGGTGGCCGGTGCCGCCGCGCCCGAACTGGACGATCTCCGCGTCGCGTGTGACGCCGCCGTCGCCCGGTTGCTCGACTCGGGTGCCCGCGACGTGCTGGTGATCGGTGCCGCCGACCGCACCGCCGATCTCGACCCCCCGTTCCGGGGCAGCTTCGCACCCTGGGGCCTGCCGTGGGAGGTACGCCTCGGCGACGGTGACCGGGCCGGCAGCGACCGCCTGCCGCTCGGCCTGCTCGTCGGCGCCTGGCTACTGAACCGGCAGCCGGTGGCGGCGTCGGCCGGTACGGGCTGGCGGATGTCGACCGTCGCCGCCGACGCGCCGGCCGGGACCTGTGCCGACCTCGGTGCCCGTCTCGTGTCGGACCGACCGTGGGCGCTGCTGGTGATGGGCGACGGGTCGGCCTGCCGGGGTGAGAAGTCCCCTGGTTACGCCGATCCGCGCGCCGAGGCGTACGACGAGACGGTCGGAAGATCCCTCGCCGACGCGGACGCCGAGGCGCTGCTCGGCCTGGACCCCGCCCTGTCCTCGCAGCTCAAGGCCGCCGGGCGGGCGCCCTGGCAGGTGCTCGCCGGTGCGGCGCGGGCGAGCGGCGGCGACTGGCGCGGCGAGCTGCGTCACCACAGCGCGCCCTACGGCGTGGCCTACCTGGTGGCGAACTGGGAGCGGGCATGAGTTCTCTGGGCACGGTGGTCGCGGTGGTCGGGCCGACCGCGGCGGGCAAGTCGGCGTTGAGTATCGCGCTGGCGCACGCGCTCGGCGGCGAGGTGGTCAACGCCGACTCGATGCAGCTCTACCGGGGCCTGGACATCGGCACCGCCAAGCTCACCGTCGCCGAACGGGAGGGCGTGCCGCACCACCTGCTGGACCTCTGGGAGGTGACCGAGCCGGCCAGCGTCGCGGAGTACCAGCGGCTGGCCCGCGCGGCGATCGACGACATCCTGGCCCGAGGCCGCGTACCGCTGCTGGTCGGCGGCTCCGGGTTGTACGTGCGGGCGGTGTTGGAGCGGTTCGAGTTCCCCGGCACCGACCCGGCGCTGCGCGAACGCCTGGAGGGCGAACTGGCCGCCGTCGGCCCGGCACCGCTGTACGCGCGGCTGCGCGCCGTCGACCCGGCGGCGGCGGCCGGCATCCTGCCCGGCAACGGCCGGCGGATCGTCCGGGCGCTGGAGGTGATCGAGCTGACCGGCCGGCCCTTCACCGCCGCGTTGCCGGAGCCGACGCCGTATTATCCCGCCCTCCAGGTCGGCGTCGACCTGGACACCGCCCGGCTGGACGAGCGCATCGCGCTCCGGGTGGACCGGATGTGGGCCGACGGCCTGGTCGCCGAGACCCGCGAGTTGGTCGGCCACGGCCTGGCGCAGGGGCGTACGGCCAGCCGGGCGCTCGGGTACCAGCAGGTGCTGCGCTTCCTCGCCGGTGAGCTGACCGAGACCGAGGCGCACGACGAGACGATCCGGGCCACCCGTCGCTTCGTCCGCCGCCAGCGGTCCTGGTTCCGGCGCGACCCGCGCGTCCGCTGGCTCGACTCGACCGATCCGGGACTGATCGAGGCCGCCGTCGGGACGGTCCGCGCCGCTGCGCCATGATGGAAGGCGTGGAGTTCACCAAGGGACACGGCACCGCCAACGACTTCGTGATCCTGCCCGACCCGGACGGCGCGTTCGACCTCACGCCCGAGCTGGTCGCGACGATCTGCGACCGGCGACGCGGCCTCGGCGGGGACGGTGTGCTGCGGGTGGTCCGCGCCGCCAAGCACCCGGACGGCGCCGCCCTGGCCGGCGAGGCCGAGTGGTTCATGGACTACTGGAACTCCGACGGCTCCTTCGCCGAGATGTGCGGCAACGGCACCCGGGTCTTCGTCCGGTACCTCCTGGAGACCGGGCTGGCCGTCCCCGGCGACGGCGACCTGCCGGTGGCCACCCGCGCCGGCATCGTGCACGCCCGGGTCGACGGCGACACCATCGCCGTCCAGATGCAGCGCCCCCGGTTGTACGCCGCCTCGACCGCCGCCCTGGGCGGTCTGGCCCTGCCCGGCACGGCGGTGGACGTCGGCAACCCGCACCTGGTCTGCCCGCTGCCGGCCGGTCTGGACCTCGCCGCCCTGGACCTGACCCGGGCGCCCCACGTCGACGAGGACCTCTTCCCGCACGGCGTGAACGTCGAGTTCACCGCCGCCGCTGACGCCGTCGACGGCGGTGACCCGCACGTGCTGATGCGGGTCTACGAGCGCGGCTCGGCCGAGACGCTGTCCTGCGGCACCGGCGCGTGCGCGGTCGCCGCCGTCGCGCTGCACGACGCCGGCCGGGAGACCGGCACCGTCGTGGTCGACGTACCCGGCGGCCGTCTCACGGTGACCGTCGACGAGGACTCCTGCTGGCTCTCCGGCCCCGCCGTCCTGGTGGCCGCCGGCACCCTCACCCTCACCTGACCACCCTCGGCACCCCGCCCACGCCGCACCCGCCGGCCCGCCCACGCCGCACCCGCTGGGCCGCGCCGATCATGGAGTTGTGGCTGACGGTATGCCCTCTTCACGTGGGCTCTGTCCGCGCCACAAGTCCATGATCGACGCAAGCCGGCGGTCTCCGGGCAACCCGGCGGTGTGCAGGGCCGGCTAGCGCGGGGTGTCAGGGCCGGGCAACGCCGGGTGTCAGGGGGTGGCGGAGGCGCTGGCGGCGATCTCGGGGAGGTCGGCCGGGCCCGGGTCGGCGACGGGGGGCGGGGTGGCCGCCGGGTTCTGGGCGGCGGCGCGGACGGCGGCGGCCACCGCCGGGGCCACCCGGGAGTCGAAGACACTGGGCACGATGACCGTGGGGTTGATCTTCTCCTCGCCGACCACGTCGGCGATGGCCCGGGCGGCGGCCAGCGCCATCTCCTCGGTGAACTCCTCGGCGTGCGCGTCGAGCATGCCCCGGAACACGCCCGGGAAGGCGAGCACGTTGTTGATCTGGTTCGGCTGGTCGGAGCGGCCGGTGGCGACGACGGCGGCGTGCTTGCGCGCCTCCCGGGGGTCGACCTCCGGGTCCGGGTTGGCCAGCGCGAAGACGATCGAGTCCTTGGCCATGGTGGCGACGTCGTCGCCGGTGAGCAGGTTCGGCGCGCTCACCCCGATGAAGACGTCCGCGCCGTTCAGCGCCCCGGCGAGATCGCCGGAGTAGCCGTCCCGGTTGGTGTTCTCGGCCAGCCACTGCCAGGCCGAGTTGAGGCCGGTCTGGCCGCGGTGCAGAGCGCCCTGCCGGTCGCACGCGATGATGTCGCCGACGCCCCGACGCAGCAGCAGCTTCATGATCGCGGTGCCGGCCGCACCGGCTCCGGAGACCACCACCCGCACGTCGGCGAGCTGCTTGCCCACCACACGCAACGCGTTGGTCAACGCGGCGAGTACGCAGATCGCGGTGCCGTGCTGGTCGTCGTGGAAGACCGGGATGTCCAGCGCCTCGCGCAGTCGCGCCTCGATCTCGAAGCAGCGCGGCGCGGCGATGTCCTCCAGGTTGATCCCGCCGTACGCGGGCGCGATCGCCTTCACGATGGCGACGATCTCGTCGGTGTCCTGGGTGTCCAGCACCACCGGCCAGGCGTCCACGCCACCGAACCGCTTGAACAGCGCCGCCTTGCCCTCCATCACCGGCAGGGAGGCGGCCGGCCCGAGGTTGCCCAGCCCGAGCACGGCCGAACCGTCGCTGACCACGGCGACCGTGTTGCGCTTGATGGTCAACCGCCGGGCGTCGGCCGGGTTCTCCGCGATCGCCTGGCAGACCCGCGCCACCCCCGGGGTGTACGCCCGGGACAGCTCGTCGCGGGTCCGCAGCGCCACCTTCGAGCTGACCTCGATCTTGCCGCCGAGGTGTAGCAGGAAGGTGCGGTCGGAGACCTTGCGCACGTCCACGCCGTCCAGCGCGGTCAGCGCGTCGACGACCTGGTCGGCGTGCCCGGCGTCGGCGGTGTCGCAGGTGAGGTCGACGATCACGTGGGTCGGGTCGGAGTCGACCACGTCCAGTGCGGTGACGATGGCCCCGGCCTCGCCCACGGAGGTGGTCAACCGGCCGATCGAGGACGCATCGGCGGGTACGGCGATCCGGATCGTGATCGAGAATCCGGCACTGGGCAGTCGGGTGGTGGGCACGCGGATCCCCTCCGTCGGCGCTGAACGGCTCGCCCATTTCTACTCGCCCTGCTCGGGAGTCCGGCAGCCGCCCCCGTGTCTGCCCGTTCCGGCGGTGGGCATATAGCAGGTGCACCGGGCGTTGACACATGTCAGGATTGCTCGGTACATGCACAGAACGGACAGGAGAGACGCTTGCGCGACCAGGAGACCCAGGTTCCATTTCCCGACGACGAGCTCGACGCCACCACCGGCCAGTACGAGCTCTCCGAACGGCAGGCATTGCGACGGGTCCCCGGCCTCTCCACCGAGCTGACCGACGTCACCGAGGTCGAGTACCGCCAGCTCCGGCTGGAGCGGGTGGTCCTGGTCGGCGTCTGGACCGAAGGCAGCCAGACCGACGCGGAGAACTCCCTGACCGAGCTGGCCGCGCTGGCCGAGACCGCCGGCTCGCAGGTGCTCGAAGGGCTGATCCAGCGACGCACCCGGCCGGACCCGGCCACCTACATCGGGCGTGGCAAGGTCGACGACCTGGGCTCGGTGGTGCTGTCGGCGGGCGCCGACACGGTCATCTGCGACGGTGAGCTGTCCCCGTCCCAGCTGCGCAACCTGGAGCAGCGCACCAAGGTCAAGGTGGTCGACCGGACGGCGCTGATCCTCGACATCTTCGCCCAGCACGCCAAGAGCAAGGAGGGCCGGGCCCAGGTCGAGCTGGCCCAGCTCGAATACCTCCTGCCCCGCCTGCGGGGTTGGGGCGAGACGCTGTCCCGGCAGACCGGTGGCTCCGGCCGTGGCGGTGGTGCCGGTGGCGGCGTGGGTGTGCGTGGTCCCGGTGAGACCAAGCTGGAGACCGACCGTCGGCGCATCCGCCACCGCATCGCCCGGCTCCGCCGCGAGATCAAGGCCATGCGGACGGTACGCGAGACCAAGCGCGCCCGCCGTTCCCGCAACGCGGTGCCGGCCGTGGCCATCGCCGGTTACACCAACGCCGGCAAGTCGAGCCTGCTCAACCGGCTGACCGGTGCCGGCGTACTGGTCGAGGACGCGCTCTTCGCCACGCTCGACCCGACCACCCGCCGCTCCACCACCGCCGACGGGCGGGTCTACACGCTCTCGGACACGGTCGGTTTCGTCCGGCACCTGCCGCACCAGATCGTCGAGGCGTTCCGCTCGACGCTGGAGGAGGTCGCCGAGGCCGACCTGGTGGTGCACGTGGTCGACGGTGCCCACCCCGACCCGCAGGAGCAGGTCCGGGCCGTGCGCGAGGTGCTCGGCGAGGTCGGCGCCGACCGGCTGCCCGAGCTGTTGGTGGTCAACAAGATCGACGCCGCCGACGAGGAGACCCTGCTGCACCTCAAGCGGCTCTGGCCCGAGGCGATCTTCGTGTCCGCGCACCGTGGTCGCGGCATCGACGACCTGCGGACGGCGATCGAGCAGCGGCTGCCACGCCCGGCGGTGGAGCTGCGGGTGGTGCTGCCGTACGAGCGGGGTGACCTGGTGGCCCGCCTGCACCGACAGGGCGAGGTACTCAGCACCGCGCACCTGCCCGAGGGAACCATGCTGCACGTACGCGTCAACGAGGCGCTCGCTGCCGAACTGACCGCGTACGTCGACGCCTCGCAGGCGGTTCGTGCCGCGCGGTGACCGCCCAGGAGCGTCACCCGAAGGAAACGTGCGCCGTGCGACACTTCCTTCCATGCACCGCACTGTTTCCTCGGTCACGGTTGCGCTCGGCCTGTTCGGGGCCACCGTGGCGGTCACCGGCGTCACTCTCGCCGCACCCGGGTCGTCGCCACCCGCGTACGCGGCATCGCCGGTGACCGATGTCGCCCCGCCGGCCGCATCGACCGAC
This sequence comes from Verrucosispora sp. NA02020, assembly GCF_013364215.1. Taxonomy (NCBI): domain Bacteria; kingdom Bacillati; phylum Actinomycetota; class Actinomycetes; order Micromonosporales; family Micromonosporaceae; genus Micromonospora; species Verrucosispora sp. NA02020. The sequence goes on from NZ_CP054923.1 coordinate 1,977,257, forward strand.
GTGGGGCCGGTGCTCGCCGCCGCGCCGGCGGCGGTGCCGGCTGCCGTCGTGCCGCTCGCGGCGGCGCCCAAGAAGCAGTGTGCGGTCACCGACCCGAGGCTGCGGGAGCTGTCCGGTCTGGTGGTCACCCGTAACGGGTACATCGTGATCAACGACAGCACCGACCAGGACAGCCGCAAGCAGGTCTTCTACCTGAACAAGGACTGCCAGGTCACCCGCGCGGTCCCGTACTCCGGCGCGGGGCCGTTCGACACCGAGGACCTCGCCGTCTCGCCGGACGGCAGGACGTTGTGGATCGCCGACACCGGCGACAACATCACCAGCCGGCAGCGCCGCGAGCGGGTGGCGGTCTGGAGCATGCCGATCAGCGGGAACAAGTCGCCGGTCCTGCACCGGCTGGCGTACCCGGACGGCAAGCCCCGTGACGCCGAGGCGCTGCTGATCGGCAACGACAACCTGCCGCTGATCATCACGAAGGTGACCTCCGGCAAGGCGGAGATCTTCACCGCCGACGGTGCGCTCAAGAGCGGCGACACCGAGCCGGTGCCGATGAAGAAGCTCGGCGACATCGAGCTGCCCAAGACCGACACCGAGAACCCGCTGAGCACGTTCGGGCGGGTGGCGATCACCGGTGCGGCCCGGTCCCCGGACGGTGCCCGGGTGGTGCTGCGCACGTACGCCGACGCCTTCGAGTACGACGTGCAGAACGGCGACCTCGTCGCCGCGCTGACCACCACCACGCCCCGGGTGACCCCGCTGGCCGACCCGTTCGGCGAGGCGATCGCGTACTCGACCGACGGCAAGACCTTCCTGACCGTCTCCGACGCGGGGCATCTCGACGACAACGAGCCGGTCGACATCCTCAGCTACACCCCGTCCACGGAGGGCCCGAAAGACCTGGCCAACGACCCGGACGCGGTGAAGAACGCGGCCGGCCGGTCGTGGTTCGACGGGCTGACCCTGGACGACATCACCTACCTGATCGCCACTGTCGGCGTACTCGGTGCGCTGCTGGTGGGCGCCGGCATCTTCGGCATCCTGCGGGCCCGCAAGCGCCCGACGCCGGCCGCCAAGAGCCGCGACGGCGACGATGACGACGACGACCCGAGCCGCAAGGACGACGCTTTCGGCCCGAAGGACCGTGGTCGGGGCGCGGTGTACGGCGGCGCCCAGTCCGGTGCCGTCTACGGCGGCCCGGCGAAGGGTGGACGGCCGGAGGGCTCGCGGTCGGGAGCGGTCTACGGCGGTGCCCGTCCTGCGGGCGCCAACGGCTCTCGCCCGGCTCAGGGCGGTGGCGTCTACGGCGGTGGTGGCGGTGGCCGCTCCGGCGGCGAGGGTGGCCGGTCGGGTGGCGAGGGCGGACCGGTCTACGGTGGCGGCCGTCCCGGTGGCGGTGGCCGCCCGGCTCAGGGCGGCGGTGGACGCTCCGGCGGCGGCGGGGTCTACGGGGGCGGCGGTGGTCGGGCCGGTGGACCGCCCGGTGGCGGCGGCCGTGGCGGTGGCGGTGCCCCGGGTGGTGGTGGCCGGGCCGGTGGCGCGCCCGGGGGCGGCGGTGGCCGCGCGGGCGGCATGCCCGGCGGTGGGCGGGGCGGTCAGCCTGGTGGTGGAGGCCGTGCGGAGCCCCCTCGACGGGGTGGGCCGGGCGGCGAGCCGGACCATCGGGGCCGGCGTTCCGGCCGCTACCGCGAGGACGGCAACGAGCCGTACGGCCAGATGCCGGGCGGCAACTACGGCTACCGGGGCGACCGGTACTGACCCTGGGGGCCGGTACCGGTCGGGTTACGGTCTAGATCCGGCGCAGCACCGCGACCACTCGCCCCATGATCGTGGCGTCGTCACCGGGGATCGGGTCGAAGGCCGGATTCTGCGGCATCAGCCAGACGTGGCCGTCGCGCCGTCGGTAGGTCTTCACGGTCGCCTCGCCGTCCAGCATGGCGGCGACGATCTCGCCGGAGTCAGCGGTCGGCTGCTGCCGGACGACCACCCAGTCGCCGTCGCAGATCGCCGCGTCGAGCATCGAGTCGCCCTTGACCTGGAGCATGAAGACCTCGCCCTCGCCGACCAGCTCACGGGGGAGCGGGAAGACGTCCTCCATCGACTGTTCGGCGAGGATCGGCCCACCGGCGGCGATCCGGCCGAGCATCGGCACGTACGCGGGGGTGGGGCGCTGCGAACGGGCCAACTCGTCGTCGACGTCGCTTGCGGACCGGACGTCGACCGCGCGGGGGCGATTCGGGTCGCGCCGCAGGAAGCCCTTCTTCTCCAGCTCCTTGAGCTGGTAGGCGACGCTGGACGGGGAGACGAGCCCGACCGCCTCGCCGATCTCCCGCACGCTCGGCGGGTAACCGTGCCGCTCCACCCAGGTGCGGATGAAGTCGAGGATGCGTCGCTGGCGGGCGGTCAGGTCGACCGTCGCCGGGTCGGGGAAACCGCTGACCACCGGCGTCACCGGGCGTACGGCGGGCTGCCCGGAGCGGGCACGGGTGACGCTGCGGCGACGGGCGGCCGGCGGAGCCGCCTCGATGCTCTGCTGCGGGCTCTGCGGCCGGTTGGCCCGGTCCTCGGTCACGTCCGTCCTCCCTGGTCGGCGCTGGGGTGCCTTGGCGGCTCGTGGTGCGCACGGTGATCTGTCGGCCGGTGCGGCGACCATGGTCACCTCCGGCTGTTCATGACCGTATCGGTGAGATCGGTCATTTTCAAACATCTGTACGACCTGTCTCCGCGTGTCGGGGCGGAAAAGCGCGACAGTCGTACGTCCGTTCTGATAAATGGTACGCGTAGTCGAACGTGTGTTCGACCCGGTACGGATTGTCGGTGATCCTGTCCGGTCGGGCGGTAACCCTCGCCACCGGTCCGCGTTGGGCTCTCCGGCTGGGTGGAGAGGGGGTGGCGGATGGGTTGTCGGGTGACGCGCCGGACACGCCGGTCAACTTGACCGCGGATCGCCAGCGACATACGGTCGACCCCTAGATGTAGTAGTCACATTGGCGTAAGTCGCCTACAGGTTGGGTTCGACTACCCACCGCACTTTCCGCACCGCCGAGCCGGCGGCCGTCCTGCGGGCGGCCCCGCCGTCCCTGCGTGCGCCCGGAGGTGGTGGGAGGCGTACCCGAAGTCGATCAAGGAGGTCGGGCGATGCGGTGTCCGTACTGCCGGCACGCCGACTCCCGGGTGGTCGACTCGCGGGAGGCGGACGACGGTCAGTTGATCCGTCGGCGGCGCTCCTGCCCGGAGTGCGGCAAACGGTTCACCACTGTCGAGGAGGCGGTGCTGGCGGTGGTCAAGCGCAGCGGGGTGACCGAGCCGTTCAGCCGTACGAAGATCATCGGCGGAGTGCGCAAGGCGTGCCAGGGGCGACCGGTCGAGGAGGACTCGATCGCGATCCTGGCGCAGCGGGTCGAGGAGACCATTCGCGCCAAGGGGGCCGCCGAGATCCCGAGCCACGAGGTCGGGCTGGTCATCCTGGGTCCCCTGCGGGACCTGGACGAGGTCGCCTACCTACGGTTCGCCAGCGTCTACCGGTCGTTCGACTCGCTCGCCGACTTCGAGCGGGAGATCGAGACGCTGCGGGCCGCCGCGCGCCCGGGAGGGCGACGGGGCCGAGACGGCCCACGCGCAGTGAACGTCTGAGCAGCAGCAGTAGCAGTGACAGTCGGATCACGCGGGGTGCCCGCGTGAGCGAGGGGGCGGATGAGATGTCGGGGGACGGTGTGACAACAAGCAGGTCACGGAACAAGACGAACGCGGGCCTCAAGGTGGAGCGGGTCTGGACCACCGAGGGCGTGCACCCGTACGACGAGGTCGCCTGGGAGCGCCGCGACGTCGTGATGACCAACTGGCGGGACGGCTCGATCAACTTCGAGCAGCGCGGTGTCGAGTACCCGGAGAGTTGGAGCGTCAACGCGGCCAACATCGTGACCACCAAGTACTTCCGGGGCGCGGTGGGCACCCCGGAGCGGGAGTGGTCGCTCAAGCAGCTGATCGACCGGGTGGTCACCACCTACCGCACCGCGGGTGAGGAGTACGGCTACTTCGCCTCCCCGGCCGACGCCGAGATCTTCGCCCACGAGCTGACCTGGATGCTGCTGCACCAGGTGTTCAGCTTCAACTCGCCGGTCTGGTTCAACGTCGGCACGCCGTCGCCGCAGCAGGTCAGCGCCTGTTTCATCCTCGCCGTCGACGACTCGATGGACTCCATCCTCGACTGGTACAAGGAGGAGGGGCTGATCTTCAAGGGCGGCTCCGGCTCCGGCGTCAACCTGTCCCGGATCCGCTCCTCCCGGGAACTGCTCTCCTCCGGCGGCACCGCCTCCGGCCCGGTCAGCTTCATGCGCGGCGCCGACGCGAGCGCCGGCACCATCAAGTCCGGCGGCGCCACCCGGCGAGCGGCCAAGATGGTCATCCTCGACGTCGACCACCCGGACATCGAGGAGTTCGTGGTCACCAAGGCGCGCGAGGAGGACAAGATCCGCGCGCTGCGCGACGCCGGGTTCGACATGGACCTGGGCGGCGCCGACATCGTCAGCGTGCAGTACCAGAACGCCAACAACTCGGTCCGCGTCTCCGACGAGTTCATGGGTGCGGTCGAGCAGGGCGGCGGCTTCGACCTGCGCGGCCGGCTCGACGGCGCGGTGATCGACACCATCGACGCGCAGAAGCTGTTCCGCACCATCTCCCAGGCCGCCTGGGAGTGCGCCGACCCCGGCCTGCAGTACGACGACACCATCAACGACTGGCACACCTGCCCGGAGACCGGCCGGATCACCGCGTCGAACCCGTGCTCGGAGTACCTGCACCTGGACAACTCCTCGTGCAACCTGGCCTCGCTGAACCTGATGAAGTTCCTCCGCGCCGACGGTGGCTTCGAGGTGGAGAAGTTCGTCCGCAGCGTCGAGATGGTCATCACCGCGATGGACATCTCGATCTGCTTCGCCGACTTCCCGACCGAGAAGATCGGCGAGACCACCCGGGCCTACCGGCAGCTTGGCATCGGGTACGCCAACCTGGGCGCCCTGCTGATGGCCTCCGGCCTGCCGTACGACTCGGACCAGGGTCGTTCGCTGTCCGCCGCGATCACCTCGCTGATGACCGGCACGGCGTACCGCCGCTCGGCCGAGCTGGCCGGCATCGTCGGCGCGTACGACGGGTACGCCCGCAACGCCGAGCCGCACAAGCGGGTCATGCGCAAGCACGCCGCCGCCAACGACCAGATCAAGCCGGCCGGCACGGTGGCCACCGCGGTGGTCCGCGAGGCCACCAAGCAGTGGACCCAGGGCAACAAGATCGGCGACCGGAACGGCTGGCGGAACTCGCAGGCCAGCGTGCTCGCGCCGACCGGCACCATCGGCCTGATGATGGACTGCGACACCACCGGCGTCGAGCCGGACCTGGCGCTGGTGAAGTTCAAGAAGCTGGTCGGCGGCGGCTCGATGCAGATCGTCAACCAGACCGTGCCCCGTGCCCTGCGCAGCCTCGGCTACCCCGAGGAGCAGGTCGAGGCGATCGTCGAGCACATCTCCGACCAGGGGCACGTGGTGGACGCCCCCGGCCTGAAGCCGGAGCACTACCCGGTCTTCGACTGCGCCATGGGCGAGCGGTCCATCGCCCCGATGGGCCACGTCCGGATGATGGCGGCGGTCCAGCCGTTCATCTCCGGCGCCATCTCCAAGACGGTCAACATGCCGGAGCAGGCCACCGTCGCCGACGTCGAGAAGATCTACTTCGAGGGCTGGAAGCTCGGCCTCAAGGCGCTGGCGATCTACCGGGACAACTGCAAGGTCGGTCAGCCGCTGTCGGTGGCGAAGAAGAAGACCGCCGAGCCGGAGGCGACCGTCACCGCGGTCGAGCCGGTGGTGGAGAAGGTCGTCGAGTACCGCCCGGTGCGCAAGCGGCTGCCGAAGAAGCGCCCCTCGGAGACCATCTCCTTCTCGGTCGGTGGCGCCGAGGGGTACCTCACCGCCTCGTCCTACCCGGACGACGGCCTCGGCGAGGTCTTCCTCAAGATGTCGAAGCAGGGTTCCACCCTGGCCGGGGTGATGGACGCCTTCTCGGTGGCCATCTCGATCGGCCTGCAGTACGGCGTCCCGCTGGAGACGTACGTCAGCAAGTTCACCAACATGCGCTTCGAGCCGGCCGGCATGACCGACGACCCGGACGTGCGGATGGCCGCCTCGGTGATGGACTACATCTTCCGTCGCCTGGCGCTGGACTTCCTGCCCTACGAGCGCCGTGCCGAGATCGGCATCTTCACCGCCAAGGAGCGGGCCGCCCAGCTCGTCGCCGAGGCGGAGGCGGAGGCCAACGGCACGGACCTCACGGCCATGGCCGCGTCCGCCCCGGTCGAGGCCAAGCCGGAGGAGCCGAAGAGCGGCCCGGTCGCCCAGCCGGCTCAGGAACTCGCCGACGCCGCCGCGATCAAGCCGGCACCGTCGGTCGGTTCCAGCACCGAGTTGCTGGAGGCCGTGATCGGCAAGGCCGCCGACGCGCCGCTCTGCTTCACCTGCGGTACGAAGATGCGCCCGGCCGGTAGCTGCTACGTCTGCGAGGGCTGCGGCTCCACCAGCGGCTGCAGCTGACGACGAGCACCGAGGAGCCCCGGGCGCACACGCGTCCGGGGCTCCTCACGTCCCCCGCCCCGCCCGCCCCGCCCGCCCCACCCGCCCCGCCCGCCCCACCCGCCCCACCCGCCCCGCCCGCCCCGCCCGCCCCACCCGCGCCATCCCCCCCGACCAACCCCACCCCGCGCCCAGCCCGTCGATCATGGGGTCATGGTGGGGATGAAACTGGGCAATCGGGTGCTTCTCGGGTGCCGTAAGTCCATGATCGGCGAGCTCCCGGCGGGCCGGGCTGCGACCCGGGACGCGGCGGGTGGGCCGAGGTGCGGCGGGGCGGCGGGCGGGGCCGGGTGAAGGGCGGTGGCTGCCTAGACTGCGCGGGATGAGTGGAGAGCGACGACCTCTGGCGGCGCGGCCCCTGACCGAGCCGCACCCGTCGCGGCTGTCGCTCGGGCACCCCGGCCGGGAGCAGATCATCGCCGCGCACGACGCGGCACTGGCCGCCGGGGACGCCGGTTACCTCGACCCGGACACCGGGCTGTTCGTACTCAGTGCCGGCTTCCTGGCCCGCCGGGGAACGTGCTGCGGGCGGGGTTGCCGGCACTGCCCGTACGTGGAGTGAAAACGGTCAGGCCGTACATGGAGTGAAACGGTCAGGCCGTAGGTGGAGTGAACGGTCAGGCAGCGGCGACGAAGACCCGGGAGGCGACCTCGCGGGGCAACCGGACGCTCTCGCCGGAACGGTCGATCGACACGCCGTCGCGTTCCTGCGCCACGGTGACCGTGGCCCCCGGGTCGACCCCGGCGGCGTGCAGTTGGCGGAGGACCTCGGCGTCGGTCTGCACGCTCTCGCAGATCCGCCGGACGATCACCTTGCCGCTCAGGCCGGGGAAGGCGAGGTTGCGCTCGCTCTCGGCCAGCTCCGGCTCGGTCTGCGTGGGTGGACCGAGCTCGTCCAGGCCCGGGATCGGGTTGCCGTACGGCGACCGGGTGGGCCGGTTGAGCAGGTCGTAGACCCGCTTCTCGACCGCGTCGCTCATCACGTGCTCCCACCGGCAGGCCTCTTCGTGAGCCTCCTCGTAGGGCATCCCGATCACGTTGACCAGCAGCAACTCGGCGAGCCGGTGCTTGCGCATCACCGAGACGGCGGTGGCGCGGCCGAGGTCGGTGAGTGTGAGGTGCCGATCGCCCTCCACGGTGAGCAGGCCGTCGCGTTCCATCCGGGCGACGGTCTGGCTGACGGTGGGGCCGCTCTGGCGCAACCGTTCAGCGATCCGGGCGCGTAGCGGCGGCACTCCCTCCTCTTCGAGTTCGAGGATGGTGCGCAGGTACATTTCGGTCGTATCGACCAAGTCGTGAGACTTCATGGTGTCAGCGGCCCTCCGGCATCGATGGTACCCTGCCGCGCCCCGATCGATGGTCACCGAACCACCGCCGTCGTCACTGATGGTGTTGACTGGGTGCATGTCCGGTACAGACGATCTTCTGGTCGGGGCGCGGGCGCTCGCCGCCGAACTCGACGCGGCCGAACCGCCCACCCTGCTCGACGTACGGTGGCGGCTGGCCGGCCCACCCGGCCGGGACGACTACGCGGCCGGGCACGTTCCGGGCGCGGTCTTCGTCGACCTGGACACCGCGCTCTGCGGTCCGCCCGGTCGATCGGGCCGGCATCCCCTGCCCGATCCGGCGGCGCTCGAAGCGGCCCTGCGGTCCGCCGGGGTCCGCGACGGTCGTCCCGTGGTGGTGTACGACGGCGGCGACGGCATGGCCGCCGCCCGCGCCTGGTGGACGCTGCGCTGGGCGGGCCACCGGCCGGTACGCCTGCTCTCCGGTGGCTACCCGGCCTGGCTGGCTGCCGGCCTGCCCACCAGCGACGACGTGCCGACGCCCGAGCCCGGTGACGTGACCGTGCGCCCGGGTGCGCTGCCGGTGCTCGACGCCTCGGCCGCCGCCCGGCTGGCCGCCGGTGACGGGGTGCTGCTCGACGTGCGCGCCGCCCCGCGCTACCGGGGCGAGCAGGAGCCGGTCGACCCGGTCGCCGGGCACGTCCCCGGCGCGGTGAACGTGCCCGCGCCCGAGTACGTCACCGACGGCCGCTTCCCCGCCGCCGAGGCGCTGCGGGACCGGTTCGCCGCAGCCGGGGTGGCCGCCGGGGTGCCGGTCGGGGCGTACTGCGGCTCGGGGGTGACCGCCGCGCAGGCCGTCCTCGCGTTGCATGTGGCCGGACGTCCGGACGCCGCGCTCTATGTCGGCTCGTGGAGCGAGTGGGTGGCCGACCCGGAGCGACCGGTGGCCACCGGCCCGGGGTCGACCGCCTGATCAGGCCGGTTGCCCGGTCGCGTGCGACCATGGGCAGATGTCCGACGACACGGTGGTGATGTGGGACGAGTCGCTGCTCGCCTACGACCTCGGCGACCACCCGCTCGATCCGGTCCGGGTGGAGCTGACCCTGGCGCTCGCGTGGGAACTCGGCGTGCTGCACCGGCCCGGGGTCCGCATGGTCAAGCCGTACCCGGCCGACGACGAACTGCTCGGTCGGGTCCACGACCCGCGCTACCTGGGCGCGGTCCGGATGGCGCCGCGCGAGCCGTTCTTCACCGGCTTCGGCCTGGGCACCTCGGACAACCCGGTCTTCGAGGGGATGCACGAGTCGAGCGCGTTGATCGCCGGGGCGACGGTGGCCGCCGCCGAGGCGGTGTGGCGCGGCCAGGCCCGGCGCGCGGTCAACGTGGCCGGCGGCCTGCACCACGCCATGACCGACCGGGCGGCCGGGTTCTGCGTCTACAACGACCCGGCGGTGGCCATCGCCCGGCTGCTCGACCTGGGCGCGGAGCGCATCGCGTACGTCGACGTCGACGTGCACCACGGCGACGGGGTGCAGCAGATCTTCTGGGACGACCCGAGGGTGCTGACCGTCAGCCTGCACGAGACACCGCTCGCACTCTTCCCCGGCACCGGGTTCCCCGACGAGACGGGCGGCCCGAACGCCGCCGGCACGGCGGTCAACGTCCCGCTGCCGCCAGGGGTGGAGGACGCCGGCTGGCAACGCGCCTTCCACGCGGTCGTGCCGTCGGTGCTGCGCGCGTTCCGCCCGCAGGTGCTGTTCACCCAGTGCGGTGCGGACGCCCACCGCGTCGACCCGCTTGCCGACCTGCATCTGTCGGTGGACGGTCAGCGCGCCACCTACCTGGCGTTGCGGGCGCTCGCCGACGAGTTGTGTGACGGGCGGTGGGTGGCCACCGGTGGCGGCGGGTACGCGCTCGTCGAGGTGGTGCCCCGGGCCTGGACGCATCTGCTCGCGGTGGCCACCGGCGCGCCGTTGGACCCGGCGACGCCGACCCCGCCGGGCTGGCGGGATCTGGCCCGGGCCCGGCGTCCCGGCACCGACATCCCGTTGCGGATGACCGACGACGTCGACCCGAGCTACGAGCCGTGGCAGCCCACCGGCGAGCCGAACCCGGTGGACCGGGCCATCGCGGCCACCCGGAAGGCGGTCTTCCCGCTGCTCGGCCTCGACCCACACGATCCCCGCGACTGAGTCGGCCGGGGGAGGGCCGCCCGAGGTGACCAGAACCGAACCAGTCGTCGACGTGCTGCTCAGTGACGGCAGCACCGTCCAGTTGCGACCGATCCGTCCCACCGACGCGCCGGCGATCGTCGAGATGCACGCCCGGTTCTCCGAGCGCACCCGGTACCTGCGGTACTTCTCGCCGTACCCGCGCATTCCCGAACGGGACCTGCACCGCTTCGTCAACGTCGACCACCGCGACCGGGAGGCGTTCGTGGTGCTGGCCGGCGACCGGATCGTCGCCGTCGGCCGGTACGAGCGGCTGGGCCCGGCCTCGCCCGACGCCGAGGTCGCGTTCGTGGTCGAGGACGCCTACCAGGGCCGGGGCATCGGCTCGGTGCTGCTGGAACACCTCGCCGACGCGGCCCGCCGCAGCGGGATCGTCAACTTCGTGGCCGAGGTGCTGCCGGCCAACGGCGCGATGCTGCGGGTCTTCGCCGACTTCGGCTACCAGATCCAACGCCAGTTCGCCGACGGCGTGGTGCACCTGACCTTCCCGATCGCGCCCACCGAGGCGACCCTGGAGGTGCAGCGGGGGCGGGAGCACCGCACCGAGGCCCGGTCCATCGCCCGGCTGCTCGCCCCGCGTGGCGTGGTCGTCTATGGCGCCAGCGCCACCGGCCAGGGCGTCGGCGCGGCCGTGCTCGGGCACCTGCGCGACGGCGGGTTCACCGGGTCGGTGGTGCCGGTGCACCCGAGCGCCGCCCGGGTCGCCGGGCTGCCCGCGTACCCGTCGGCGGTCGACGCCGACCTGCCGGTGGACCTGGCCGTGGTGGCGGTGCCGCCGGAGTCGGCGCCCGAGGTGGTCGCGGACGCCGCCGCGGCCGGCGTACACGGCCTGGTGGTCATCTCGGCGGGCTTCGCCGAGGCCGGGATGGCCGGCGCCGCCGCGCAGCGCACGCTGGTGCGTGCGGCCCACGCGGCGGGCATGCGGGTGATCGGCCCCAACTGCCTCGGGGTGGCCAACACCGACCCGGCGGTACGCCTCAACGCCACCCTCGCCCCCCGACTGCCGGAGCCCGGCCGGGTCGGCATCTTCAGCCAGTCCGGCGTGTTCGGGGTGGCGCTGCTGGCCGAGGCGGACCGGCGCGGGCTGGGCGTCTCCAGCTTCGTCTCGGCCGGCAACCGGGCCGACGTCTCCGGCAACGACCTGTTGCAGTACTGGCAGGACGATCCGGCCACCGACGTGATCATGTTGTACCTGGAGACGTTCGGCAACCCGCGCAAGTTCGCCCGGCTGGCCCGGCGGATCGGTCGCGACAAACCGGTGGTGGCGTTGGCGTCCCCGGCCCGCCCGCCCGGACTGGGCGACTCCGCCGGCCCGGACGAGACGGCGGTGAGCGCCCTGTTCGCCCAGTCCGGGGTGATCCGGGTGGACACCGTGGCCGAGCTGCTCGACGTCGGGACGCTCCTGGCCAACCAGCCGCTACCGGCCGGGAACCGGGTCGGCGTGGTCGGCAACTCCTCGGCGTTGGCCGGGCTGGCGGCCACCGCCTGTGCGGCACAGGGCCTCCGGGTCGCGCCGGGCTACCCTTGTGACGTCGGCCCCCGGGCCAGTGCCGCCGAGTTCGGTGCGGCGCTCGCCGGGGCCGCCGCCGACGACTCGGTCGACGCGCTGGTGGTCCTCTTCGCACCACCGTTGCCGGGGCAGCTCACCGGCACCGAGGCCGACTTCGCCGCCGCGCTCGCCGTCCCGGCGGCCGACAAACCGATGGTGGCCACCTTCCTGGTCGGGCGGGCCCCGGCGGGAACACCGGCCTACCCGAGCGTGGAGGAGGCGGTACGCGCGCTGGCCCGGGTCACCGCGTACGCGGACTGGCGGCGTCGTCCGGCCGGCGTCCTGCCCGAGCTTCCCGACGTCGATCCGGTGGCGGCGCAGGTGGCGCTGCGTGCTGACGGAGGCGACCCGGAGGCGCTGCTCGCCGCGTACGGCATCGACGTGGTCGAGTCGGCACGGGTCGACTCGGTCGACGCGGCGGTCGACGCGGCGACGCGATTCGGCTTCCCGGTGGCCCTCAAGGCCGCCGCCGGTGGACTGCGGCACCGCCTCGACCTCGGTGCCGTCCGCCTGGACCTGCCCGACGCCGACACGGTCCGCCGCGCGTACGCCGAACTGGCCGCCGCGTTCGGCGCGGACGCGCTGGTGCAGCCGATGGTGCCGCCCGGGGTGGCCTGTGTGGTGGAGCTAGTCGAGGATCCCGCGTTCGGGCCGGTGGTGGGCTTCGGTCTCGGCGGGGTCGCCACCGACCTGCTCGGCGACCGCGCCTGGCGGGCGGTGCCGCTGACCGACCGGGACGCCACCGAGCTGGTGGACGCCCCACGGGCGGCCCCGCTGCTGCGGGGCCACCGGGGCGCCGCACCGGTGGACCGGGCGGCCCTGGCCGACCTGCTGCTGCGCATCGGGCGGCTCGCCGACGAGCAACCCCGGGTACGCGCACTGACGCTGAATCCGGTGCTGGCCCGCCCGGACGGGCTGTCCGTGCTGCACGCCTCGGTCCGCACCGGCTCGGCTGCCGCCCGCCCCGACACCGGCCCCCGCCGTTTGTGAAAGGAAGGGCCCCCTACTAACGCCTCGTGTATAGCAGGGGACCCCTCCTTACATCCCGGCCGGGCGGGCGGAGATCTGCTGGACCGCCCACGAGTTGCCGTCCGGGTCGTCGAAGAAGACGAAGCCGACGTTGTCCAACGGGTGCGGTGTCGGGCTGGGGTTCTGCCCGAGCACCTGGATCTCGCTCACCTGGACACCGCGCTCGCTCAGCTCGGCGCGGGCCTTCTCCAGGTCCGGCACGACGAGTTGGAGACCCTTGAGCGAGCCGGGCGGCATGTAGGGCAGCGGCCCGGCGCCGATCACGATCGAACAGCCCGAGCCGGGCGGGGTGAGTTGCACGATGCGGGCGTCGTCACCCATCACCGTGTCGTGGTCCACGGTGAAGCCGACCTGGTCGGCGTAGAACGCCTTGGCCCGGTCCACGTCGGAGACCGGTACGACGACCACTTCCAACGTCCAGTTCACGATCAGTCCTCCTGATGTCCTCGTCGGCGGCTCCGACGCTGTGCACCCACTCTGGACGACCGGCGCCCGTTCGGCCCGCGCGACACGAGCCGTAGCCCGCTGGGCACCCAACGAGGCCGGGGACACACGACATCGGCCCCGGCGCACCGCCGGGGCCGATCGCACACCAGTCACGTCAGGAGGCGTACGCCTCCAGCCGCTGCGCCCGCTCCGGGGCCCGCAGCTTCAGCAGCGTCACCTTCTCGATCTGCCGGATCCGCTCGCGGGACAGTCCGAACTCGCGGCCGACCTCGTCCAGGGTACGCTGCCGGCCGTCGTCGAGCCCGAAGCGCAGCCGGATCACGGCCTGCTCGCGCTGGGAGAGCGTGGCCAACACGATGCTCACCTCGTTGCGCAGCTCCCCCTGGGCGGCGGTGTCGCCCGGTCCGCCGGCCGGGTCGACGGAGGCGACGAAGTCACCGAGTGCGCTCTCCCCGTCCTCGCCGACGGCCTGGTCCAGGCTGACCGGCTCCCGGTCGTACGAGATCAGCTCGATCACCTGGTACTCGGGTACGTCCAGCGCGCGGGCCACCTCGGCGACCGTGGGTTCCCGACCCAGCGAGACGGACAGCTCGCGGCGGGCCCGGACCATCCGGTTGACCTGCTCGACCATGTGTACCGGGATGCGGATGGTGCGGGCCTGGTCGGCCATGGCGCGGGTGATGGCCTGGCGGATCCACCAGGTGGCGTAGGTGGAGAACTTGTAGCCCTTGGTGTAGTCGAATTTCTCGACGGCGCGGATGAGGCCGAGGTTGCCTTCCTGGATGAGGTCGAGGAAGGCCATGCCACGGCCGGTGTACCGCTTGGCGATGCTCACCACGAGGCGCAGGTTCGCCTCCAGCAGGTGGTTCTTGGCGGCCCGGCCCTGCTGCGCGACCACTTCCAGGTCTGCGTGCAGGCCGGCCGAGACCGGGGTGCAGGTGGACAGCTTCTCCTCGGCGAACAACCCGGCCTCGATCCGCTTCGCCAGGTCGACCTCTTCGGCCGCGGTGAGCAGCTTGGTCCGGCCGATCCCGTTGAGGTATGCGCGAACCAGGTCGGTGGAGACGCCACGTTCGTCGGTGGCGTCCAGGTCGGTAAGGGTGTCGACGCCGTGCTCCGCCTCGGTGCCGGCGCGCATCCGGTGCTCCATCATCTGCAGGGCCATCTCTGTCTCTCCCCGTTTCCACGTCCGTGCCGTGTCGCCCCGGCCCAGTAGCCGCCGGTGAGACACAGCTTGGCGGGTGGGGCGTAAAACGGGAGTGAGGCGATCGGAGAACCGACAGTGACCGTTCCGTTACCCCCTCCTTGCGGGTCGGTGTACGGGTTCGGCAGATGCGACTTGGCGGCGCCGGTTACCGTGCCAGCGGTCGGCCGTCGGGCCGACGCAACCCCGTACCCCGGGTGCCGGGGTCGGGCGACCAAGCGACGGAGGCAATGGTGGTCTTCAAGCGGCTCATGCAGGCGATGGGAGTCGGCGGCCCGTCCGTGGAGACGGTGCTGACGAACCCGAACTGCCGGCCGGGCGGTGAGCTGACGGGCACCATCGCGGTGACCGGTGGCGAGCACGGGGTGGACGTCTCGTACGTGGCTCTGGGCCTGATGACGCGGGTCGAGGTGGAGAGCGGCGACAACGAGTACGCGACGAACCAGGAGTTCCACCGGCAGCAGGTGACCGGCCCGTTCCGCCTCGAACCCGGGCAGCGCTACGACGTACCGTTCCGGTTTCCGGTGCCCTGGGAGACCCCGGTGACCGAGCTGTACGGGCAGCGCCTGCACGGCATGACGATGGGGCTGCGCACCGAGCTGGAGGTGGCCCGCGCACTGGACAAGGGTGACCTGGACCCGGTGGCGGTGCATCCGCTGCCGGCGCAGGAGCGGTTGCTGGAGGCGCTGCTGCGGCTCGGTTTCCGGTTCGCCCGGGCCGACGTCGAGCGGGGGCACATCTACGGCGTGCACCAGACGCTGCCGTTCTACCAGGAGATCGAGTTCTACCCCGCGCCGCAGTACGCGGGTGCGATGAAGCAACTGGAGGTCACCTTCGTCGCCGATCCCCGGCAGATGCAGGTGGTGTTGGAGCTGGACAAGCGTGGCGGCCTGCTGACCGAGGGCCGGGACGTCTTCGGCCGCTTCACCGTCGACTACGCCACGATGGACCGTACGGACTGGGCGGCGCAGCTCGACGGGTGGCTGCGTCAGTCCCTGCAACGCCGGGGCCTCTTCGGCTGACCGGAGACCACGGGCGGGCGGGCGACGTGGTGCGACGCCCGCCCGCCGCGTGGTCGCGCTTCAGAGGTCGAGGAGGATGGTGCGGGGCCCGACGTTGACGCTCTCGACCAGCATGTGCGTCCGGA
Organism: Verrucosispora sp. NA02020; assembly: GCF_013364215.1. Taxonomy (NCBI): domain Bacteria; kingdom Bacillati; phylum Actinomycetota; class Actinomycetes; order Micromonosporales; family Micromonosporaceae; genus Micromonospora; species Verrucosispora sp. NA02020. The sequence continues at coordinate 1,992,764 of NZ_CP054923.1, forward strand.
ATCGGCCGGTGGCGACCGTCGCGCCGCGTTGACGCAGCGCCTCGACCACCGCGTCGACCAGGGGTTCGGCCACCTCGGCGGGGGCCGCTGCGGTCCAGCTCGGACGGCGTCCCTTGCGGGCGTCGCCGTAGAGCGTGAACTGGCTGACCACCAGGATCGGCGCCCCGACGTCGGCGGCGGACCGCTCCTCGTCCAGGATGCGCAGCTCGTACACCTTGCGGGCCAGCGTCCGGGCGGTCTCGGCGGTGTCCGTGTGCGTCACCCCGACGAGCACCAGCAGCCCGTCGTCGACCGCGCCGACCACCTCGCCGTCCACGGTGACGCTGGCCCGTCCGACGGTCTGCACCACGGCCCGCATCAGGACCGCACCGGCTCGATGAAGCCGCGTTCGACCAGGTGCGCCACGATCGGTCCGGCGGCCTCGGCGAGCTCGTCCGGCGTCACGTCGTGCGCGACGGCGAGCAGCGCGATCTGGTCGCGCAGCGGCAGGCGTCCGTCGGCGCCACCCACCAGCGCGAGGACGAGTGGATCGATCTCCTCGGTCCAGCGCAGCCCGTGCGGCATGGTGAGGACCTGTCGGTCGACGCCCCAGCCCTCCGTGCCCATGGTCGCCTCCTGCCGCAGCTGGAGCCCGTCGGCGGCCCGGTAGCGGGCGTCCAGCAGCCCGTCGGTGCCCTGCCGGCGCAGCCAGTCCTGCCGGTCGAACCAGGTCGCGACCCGGTCGCCCATCGGGGCCTCCACCCGCTGCCGCAGGTCCTCCACCCGCAGCACCGGGTCGTCGTGCCCGCTCCGGCGCAGCGAGACGACGCCGAAGCCGATCGCCTCGACCTTGTGGGCGTCGAACCAGTCCAGCCAGTCGGCCATCCGCTGCGGGTCGGCCGACTCGCCGACGTCGGTCAGCCAGAGGTTGACGTACGCCATCGGGTCGGCGACCTCGCGCTGGATCACCCAGGCGTCCAGACCGGTCCCGGCGAACCAGCCGGCCACCCGCTCGCCCCAGTCCTCGCCGGCCACGTGCACCCAGTTCGCGAGGTACTGCATGGTGCCGCCCTCGGTGAGCAGGCCGTCGGCGGCGGCGGCCAGTTCGGCGCCGATCGCGTCGCCGACCCGGCCCGAGTCGCGGTAGACGTGCGTGGTGGTGCCCGGCCCGACCACGAAGGGCGGGTTGCTGACCACCAGGTCGAAGCGCCGTCCGGCGACGGGCTGCACCATGTCGCCGCGCAGCAGCTCCCACTGCTGGCCGTTGAGCGCGGCCGTGGTGGCGGCGAACCGCAGCGCCCGCCGGGAGACGTCGGTGGCGGTCACCTGCCGGGCGTGCGTACCCAGGTGCAGGGCCTGCACGCCGGAGCCGGTGCCCAGGTCGAGCGCGCTCTGCACCGGCTGCCGGACGGCCGCGCCGATCATCGTCTGGGTCGCCCCGCCGATGCCCAGCACGTGCTCGGCGTGCAGGGGCCGACCGGGGCGGGCGCTTGCCGGCACGTCGGCCAGCACCCACCAGTCGTCGCCGTACGGTTCGAGGTCCAGCCCCATCCGCAGCCCGTCGCCGTACCGTTCGACAAGCCCGGCGGCGAGCGCCTCGTCGATCGACAGCGGCGCGAGCGCGGCGGCGACGGCGGCCTCCGGCTCGGTCTGCTCGCAGATGAAGACCCGGATCAGGGTGTCGAGCGGCTCGCCGTCGGTGGTGGCGCGCAGCGCGGCCCGGAAGTCGTTACGGGCCACCCCGCCGGTGGCCTGCGGGCCGAGCCGGGCGGCGATGCCGTTGGCGGTGAAGGCGGCTCGCGTCAACGCGGTCCGCAGCGCCTCGACGCCGGCGGGGGAGAGCAGCATGTCGTGTCCGTCCACACCGCCATCCTGCCTGGTGACGTCGGGGCGGGGAGCGGGTGCCCGTGACAATCTCAGTCAATCGAAGAACGTCCCTGTCATATTCATCGATCTAACGCTAGCATCTCATCCATTCGAGTCCATGGGACGCACCGTCCGGCCATGACCCGGTCGGCCGTTCCGGTTAGGGAGGCAGACGATGTCCTCAGGGTTCACCGCGCGACGGCACGTCATCCGGGCGCTCGCCGTCGTCGCCACCGCGGCGGCCGTCTCGGCGGCCAGCACCACCGCGGCGGTCGCCGCACCCACCGGCGAGATCCGCGGCGCCGGTGCCGCGAACGCGGTCAGCGGCAGCTACCTCGTCGTGCTGCGCTCCGACGCGGTCGGCACCGCCGGTTCGTCGGCGGCCCGCACCGCAGTGCCGGACCGGGCCACCGCCCTGGTCCAGCGGTACGGGGGCAGCGTCTCCGACACCTTCTCGGCGGCACTGACCGGCTTCGCCGCCAAGATGTCCGCGAAGCAGGCGGCCCGGCTCGCCGCCAACTCGGCGGTCGCGTACGTCGAGCAGGACCAGGCGTTCACCGTCCAGGCGACCCAGACCAACCCCACCTGGGGCCTGGACCGCATCGACCAGCGGAACCGCCCGCTGAGCGGCACCTACACCTACCCGAACACGGCCTCGAACGTCCGGGCCTACATCATCGACACCGGCATCCGGACCACGCACAACGAGTTCGGCGGTCGGGCCACCTGGGGCACCAACACGGTCGACTCCAACAACACCGACTGCAACGGCCACGGCACCCACGTCGCCGGGACCGTCGGCGGCGCGACGTACGGCGTTGCCAAGTCCGTCCGCCTGGTCGCGGTGAAGGTGCTCAACTGCTCCGGTGGCGGCACCACCGCCAGCGTGGTCAACGGCGTGAACTGGGTGACCGCCAACGCGGTGAAGCCGGCCGTGGCGAACATGAGCCTCGGCGGCGGGGCCAGCAGCACGATCGACAACGCGGTGGCCAACTCGATCGCCTCCGGCATCAGCTACGCGGTGGCGGCCGGTAACTCCAACGCCAACGCCTGCAACTACTCGCCGGCCCGCACCTCGACCGCCATCACCGTCGGCTCGACGACCAGCACCGACGCCCGGTCGTCCTTCTCGAACTACGGCTCCTGCGTGCACATCTTCGCGCCCGGGTCGAGCGTGCTGTCCGCGTACCACACCAGCAACACCGCGACCAACACGCTGAACGGCACCTCGATGGCCTCCCCGCACGTGGCCGGTGCCGCCGCGCTCGTGCTCTCGGCCAACCCGTCCTACACCCCGGCCCAGGTCAAGAGCTACCTGACCAGCAACGCCACCACCGGCGTGGTGACCAGCCCGGGCAGCGGCTCGCCGAACCGCCTGCTGTTCGTGGTCAACTGACCCTGACGCACACCGGCCCGGCGGACGGCTCCAGCGTCCGCCGGGCCCGCGCGTGACCACCGAAGACCAGACCGACCCGGGCCGACGCCACCGGTGCCGACCCGGGCCGGCCGGACCACCGGTCGAGGTCAGGCGGCGAGGTCGACCGGGGACCTGCGCTCGGCGTCCGCCGGGAAGACCCGCGCCGCACCGTCCACCCGCACCGTGACCTCGCCGTCCATCGGCACGGTGGCACCGTCGAGCACCCGGGCGGTGATCGCCGTACCGTCGCCCAGTCGCAGACCGACGAGCGCGTCGTGGCCGTGGAAGTCGTGCCGCAGCACGGTGCCGGTGATCCCGTCCGGCCCGGCGGCCAGCCGGATCTGCTCCGGCCGCAACAGCACGGTGACCGGCCCGTCGGCCACCGCACCGGCGACCGGCAGCACCCCCAACGCGGTCCGGGCCGTCCCGCTCTCGACGACCGCCGGCAGCAGCACCGCGTCACCGACGAAACCGGCCACCCACGGGTCGGCCGGCTCCCGGTAGACCGTGGTCGGCGCGGCGGCCTGCACCACCCGACCGTCGCGCAGCACCACCACCTTGTCGGCCACCGACAGCGCCTCCCCCTGATCGTGGGTCACCAGCACACCGGTCGCCCCGTCGGCGCGCAGCGCCTCGCGTACGTCGTGCCGCAGCCCGGCGCGCAGCCCCGCGTCCAGGGCGCTGAACGGCTCGTCGAGCAGCACCACCGACGGTCGGGGCGCGAGTGCGCGGGCCACCGCGACCCGCTGCTGCTGCCCACCGGAGAGCTGGTGCGGCATCCGGTCGCCGTACCCGGCGAGCCCGACCAGCGCCAGCACCTCCTCGACCCGGTCGGTCCGCCGGGTGGCCCGGTCCAGCCCGTACCCGATGTTCTCGGCCACCCGCAGATGCGGGAAGAGGGCACCCTCCTGGGGCACCACCGCGATACGGCGCCGGTGCGCCGGCAGGTGCCGGCCGCCGCCCGCGACCACCGCGCCGTCGATGCGGATCTCGCCGCCGTCGAGCCGCTCGAAGCCGGCCAGGCAGCGCAGCAACGTGGTCTTGCCGCAGCCGGACGGCCCGAGCACCGCGGTCAACTGCCCGGACGGCACACTGAGGTCGGCGCCGGCCAACGCGGTGACCCGCCCGTACCGCTTCACCACTCCGTCGAGCACGACCTCACTCATGCCACCCCTCCACTCCGTTGCGTGGCGGCATGGCCTGCTGAGCTGCTGATTCGTTCGCTGCGCTCACTCATGCCGCCCCTCCACACTCATGCCACCCCTCCAGTCCGTTACGTGTCTCATGCGTTGCGCTCCCGGTCGAGCAGGCCGCTGCGGGCGACCAGCAGCCAGGTGGGTACCGCCGAGATCAGCACCAGCAGCGCGGCGTAGGGGGCCGCCGCCGCGTAGGCGCCGACGGCCGTACTCGTCCACAGCTCGGTGGCCAGGGTGTCCGTGCCGGTGGGACGCAGCAGCAGGGTGGCCGGGAGTTCCTTCATGCCGGTGAGGAAGACCAGCGCGGCCCCGGCGCCGATGCCCGGCAGGGTGAGCGGCAGGGTCACCGTGCGCAGCACGGTCCAGGGGCCACGGCCGAGCGACCGGGCCACCTCCTCCAGTCCGGCGGGGGACTGGGCGGCCGCGCCGGCTACCGCGCCGACCGCCAACGGCAGGAACAGCGTCGCGTACGCCAGGGCGAGCAGCCACCGGGTCTGATAGAGCGGGTACGCCACGTTGATCCCGAAGAAGATCAGCGAGAGCCCGATCACCACGCCGGGCAGGGCGTGGGCCAGGTACGCCAGCCGGTCCAGTGCGGTGGTCAGCGGACCCGGCGCCCGGGCGACGAGCAGCCCCAGCGGAAGCGCCAGCAGCATGGTGAGGGCGGCGCCGGCCAGCGAGACGGTCAGCGAGTTCCCGGCGGCGGTGAGCACCTCGGGCAGGGCACCCGGGCGGGACACCCCGGCGGCGAGCCGCCGACCGAGGCTGACCGCCGGCACCCCGAGCGCCAGCGCGGCGACGCCGGCCAGCACGGCGATGACCGGCCAGCGGGCCGCCCCGAGCGCCAGCCGGGGTGCGGGACGTCGGGTGCCGCCGAGCCGCGCGTACCGGGCACCGCGACGGCGGGTGGCGGTCTCGCCGGTGAGCAGCACCACCGTGAGCACCACCAGCACGCTGGAGAGCACCAGCGCCCCGGTGCGGTCGAAGCCGAGGTCGAAGGCGACGAAGATGGCCCGGGTGAAGGTGTCGGCGCGCAGGATGGAGACCGCGCCGAAGTCGGAGAGCACATAGAGGGCGACCAGCAGCGCACCGGCGGCGGTGGCCGGGCGGATCTGCCGCAGCGTCACCGCGGTGAAGGTCTGCCACCCGCTGCGCCCGAGCGAGCGGGACACCTCCTCCTGCGCCGGGTCCGCGCCGCGCAACGCCGCCGCGACCGGCAGCAGCACGTACGGGTAGGAGCAGAGGGTGAGCACCAGCGCCGCCGGCCAGAACCCCTCCCACCGGGGCAGCGCGGAGACCCAGGCGAAGGCGGCGATGTAGGTGGGCACGGCCAGCGGCAGCGCCGCCAGCACGGCGAAGGCCCGGCGGCCGGGCAGGTCGGTGCGGGTGACCAGGAACGCGGTACCCACGCCGAGCAGGACGCAGGCCGTGGTGACCACGGCGGCCAGTCCGAGACTGCGCAGGGCGAGCAGCGCGACGCGGTCGGTCCACAACTCGGCGACGACCGCGTCCCAGCCCGCCTCGGCGGTGCGTACCCCGAGGTAGGCCAGCGGGATCAGGGCGACGGCCACCGCGGCGGTCGAGGCCGCGAGCAACGCCGGCCGTGGGGCCAGCCGCCGCATCCCGCCGGGTACGCCGGACAGGGCCGACCCGGATCGGGACGGCCCTGCGACGGAGGGAGGTGCGGTCAGGGCACCAGGCCCGAGTTCTTGATCATGGTGACGGTGGCGTCGAGCGTGTCCAGGTCGTTCAGGTCGATCTGCGGCACCGCCAGCTCGGACAGGGCCGGCACGTACGCCGGGGAGGGCACGCCGTCGATCACCGGGTACTCGTAGGTCTGCTCGGCGAAGAACGTCTGGGCCTCGGTGCCGAGCAGGAAGTCCACGAACTTCTGCACGTCGGCGTTCTCGGCGGCCCGCTTGAGCACACCCACACCCGCGACGTTCACCAGGGCTCCGGTGTCACCGCCGGAGAAGAAGTGCAGCTTGACCTTGAGCGCGTCCGGCGTGGTGCCCTGCTCCTTGGCGATCTCGCCCAGGTAGTAGTGGTTGACCAGGCCGGCCGGGATGGTGCCGGCGCCGACGTCTTCGAGGATCTTGCCGTTGCCGTCGCGGATCTGCGGGTCGTTGGCCTTCAGACCGCTGAGGAACTGCTCGGCCTTGGCGTCGTCGTGCTGCACCCGGATGGCGGTGACGAACGCCTGGAACGAGGCGTTGGTCGGGGCGACGCCGATCTTGCCCTTCCAGGCCGGGCCGGTCAGGTCGAACACCGAGGCGGGCAGCTCCTCGGCCTTCACCAGGTCGGCGTTGTACGCCAGCACCCGGGCCCGGGCGCTCACGCCGACCCACTGGCCGTTGCCGGCACGGTAGGACGCCGGCACCTTCGCCGTGGTCTCCTCGGCGAGCGTGGTGAACATGCCCTGCTTCGCCACGGTGCCGAGGGCGCCCGCGTCCTGCGCGAAGAACACGTCGGCGGGGGACCGGTCGCCCTCCTCGACGAGCTGGGCGGCGAGCTGCGCGGTGTTCGCGTACCGGGCGTTGACGGTGATGCCGGTCTGCTCGGTGAACTTGTCCAACAGCGGCTTGACGAGCTGCTCGTTGCGTCCGCTGTAGACGGTGATCGACTTGTCGGTCGACTGGCCCGAGTCTGCTGCCGCGTCCTCCTCACCTGATCCGCAGGCGGCCAGCCCGACGGTGAGCAGGCTGGCGGCGAGCAACGCGCCGGTGGTACGGCGGGTGAGAAGCACGATGAACCCTTTCCTCTGCGGCCCGGGGCGACCGAGGCGCCGAAGTTAGCACAGCCTAACCTAATCGCGGAATCGAGCTGAGGGTGAGATCACGTGCCGGAGGCCAGGGCGAGGGCCGCGACGGGCAGGATGAGGGCATGACACTCGCGCTGCCCATCGATCCGGAGGCGAACCGGCTGCTCATGCAGAGTCCGCTGGCGTTGCTGACGGGAATGGTTCTTGATCAACAAGTCTCGATGGAGAAGGCGTTCTCCTCGCCGTACGTGCTGACCCAGCGGCTCGGTCACGACCTGGACGCCCGGGAACTCGCCGAGTACGACCCGGAGGCGCTGGTGGCCCTCTTCGCCCAGCCGCCGGCGCTGCACCGGTTCCCGAAGGCGATGGCGGCCCGCGTGCAGGAGGTCTGCCGGGCGCTGGTCGACCGGTACGACGGTGACGCCGCCCGACTCTGGGCCGACCCCGCCGACGGTGCGGAGCTGCTCGCGCGGATCACCGCCCTGCCGGGCTTCGGCCGACAGAAGGGGCAGATCTTCCTCGCCCTGCTCGGCAAGCGGTTCGGCGTACGGCCGCCGGGCTGGCGGGAGGCGGCCGGCGGCTACGGCGAGCCGGAGGTCCACCGGTCCGTGGCCGACGTCACCGACGGCGAGTCGTTGCGCCTGGTCCGGGAGTACAAGCAGCAGCAGAAGGCGGCGGCGAAGGCGAAGACCGCCGGAGGCTGAGCGGTCCGGCGGGGGATGTGCCGGGCTGGGTCGGCGGGGTAGCGGCACGACGAACGTCGTCGCGGGCCCGGTCGAGGTGACAGGATGGAGGCGACCCCGAGGAGGTACACGGTGAAGCATCAGGCGTACCGGCCGATCCTCATCACCGACGCCTCGCGCAGCCAGAACGACCAGCTCACCACCCGGCAGCGGCGGTACGTGGCGATGATGGGCGTCCGGGTGGCGTGCGTGATCGTCGGCGCGATCCTGGTCGGCACGCGGGCGCCCCTGCTCTGGCTCTGGCTGCCCCTGGTGGCGCTGGGCATGATCGTCGTCCCGTGGCTCGCGGTGCTGCTGGCCAACGACCGGCCGCCGAAGGAACAGCACCGGCTGATCGGCCGGTCGGCGCGGCGGCAGCAGCAGGAGGCCCCGCCGATGAGCCTGACCGCCGAGGAACGGCCGCACAAGGTCATCGACGCCGAGCCCTGACGCAGTCCCACCCGGGCAGCACTGGCACGGCCCGGGCGGGACTGTCGTCGTGAGCGGTTCAGCCGACCGGCCGGGCACCCACCTGGGAGACCGCCGCCGCGCCGAGGTCGGTGGCCCGGTTCAGGGCGGCCTCCGGGGTCGCCCCGGTCAGCCAGGCGGCGAGCAGCCCGGCCGCGAAGGCGTCACCCGCTCCCGTCACGTCCACCACCGCCACCCGGCGGGCCGGTGAGGTGACGAGCGTTCCGGTCCGTTCCACCCAGGTGGCACCCGCGCCACCGCGCTTGACCACCACCCGTCGGGCGGTGGCGGCCAGCGCCCGTCCCTGGGCCGCCGGATCCAGTCCGCCGGCCAGCACCGTCGCCTCGTCGGTGTTCACCAGCAGCAGGTCGACCCCGCGTACCCAGGACAGGAAGGCCGCCGGGCCGACGGCCCGCAGCGGTGCCGCGGAGGCCGCGTCCACGCTGGTGGTGAGGCCACGCTCGCGGGCGGCGGCCAGCGCGTGCCGGCCCGCCGGGCGGGACTCCGGGTCCAGCAGGGTGTACCCGGACAGGTGCAGGTGGCTCGCCTCCGGCGCCTCGGCCAGGGCCGCGTCGACCTGCTCGGGGCGCAGCCGCACGTTCGCCCCGCGCTCGGTGACCATGGTGCGTTCGTCCTCACCGGCCAGCACGATCACCGTGCCGGTGCCGATCCCGGGCACGGTCCGCACCGCGCAGTCGACGCCGACGGCGGTCAGCTCCGCGATCCGGTCCCGTCCCGCACCGTCGTCGCCGACGGCACCGACCAGCGTCACCGGTACGTTCTGCGTGGTCAGCCAGGCGGCGGTGTTCGCGGCCTGCCCGCCACCGGTGAACCGGATCGACGCGGGCGTGTCCGTGCCCCGGGCCAGCGGGGTGGTCAGCACCGCCACCACGTCGGTGATCACGTCACCGACGACCAGCACCCGGCCGGCGGCGCTGACGCGGCCCGTTCCGGTGCCGGTCCGTACGCCGGATCCGCTCACGCCGTGGCGCTGTCGCGCCGGGTGGTGGCGGCCACCGCGATCCGGGCGGCGAGATCGGCGTTGCGCAGGATGATCCGGACGTTGACCGCCAGGCTGGCGCCCTCCGTGGCGGAGTGGAAGTGGGAGAGCAGGTACGGGGTGACCGCCTTGCCGCTCACCCCGTCGCGCTCCAGTCGGGCCAGCCCCTCGGCGAGCGTCCGGTCGTGCAGGTCCGGGTCGAGCTGCTCGTCGACCGGCAGCGGGTTGGCGACGACCAGACCGCCGTGGTGCACGCCGTGCGCCTCGCGGGCGGCCAGCGCGTCGGCGATCAGCTCCGGCGAGTCGACCGACCAGTCCAGGTCGAAGCCGCTGTCGGTGATGAAGAAGCCCGGGAACCGACGGGTGCGGTAGCCGACCACGGCCACCCCGAGGGTCTCCAGACGCTCCAGCGTCGCGCCCACGTCGAGGATCGACTTGACCCCGGCACAGACCACCGCGATCGGCGTCCGGGCGAGGGTGACCAGGTCGGCGGACTCGTCGAAGGTCTGCGCGGCCTCGCGGTGCACCCCGCCCAGGCCGCCGGTGGCGAACACGCCGATCCCGGCCCGGGCCGCCACCGCGCTGGTCGCGGCCACGGTGGTGGCACCGTCCGCGCCGGTCGCGGCGGCCACCGCGAGATCGCGTACGGAGAGTTTGGTCACGTCCTCGGCGGTGGCCAGCCGGGTCAGCTCGGCGTCGTCGAGGCCCACCACGAGTTCGCCGGAGACCATCCCGATGGTGGCCGGGACGGCGCCCGCGTCCCGGACGGCCTGTTCGATCTCCCGGGCCACCCGCAGGTTGTCCGGCCGGGGCAGGCCGTGCGAGACGATGGTGCTCTCCAGGGCGACCACAGGACGCCGCTCGCGCAGCGCCTGGGCCACCTCGACGCCGTGGCGAAGGTGAAAGTCGGTCACAGTCGCCCACCGTACTGCCGCCACCCCGGTCACCTCAGGTGGACCGGGGCCACAGTGACCTGCCAGACTTGTCGGTCGGAGGTGCAGACGTGAGCACAGAGGTCCTCGAGCGTCCGGAGCTGAAGGACGCCGACACCGGCCCGGAGATGTTCCACTACGTCCGGAAGGAAAAGATCGCCGAGAGTGCCGTCATGGGCACCTTCGTCGTGGCGCTGTGCGGAGAGACCTTCCCGGTGACAAAGACCCCCAAAAAGGGTTCACCGGTCTGCCCCAAGTGCAAAGAGATCTACGACTCGTACCGCGAGTGACCCCGGGCCGACCGCCCGTACGCCCGCGTAACCTGCGGCGGTGACCACCTCCACCGCCCTGCTCCTGGCCGACCTGGCCGGGGTCGCGGTCTTCGCCGCCTCGGGAGCCTCCGCGGCGGTCGCCAAGCGTCTCGATCTGTTCGGCGTGGTCTTCGTCGGTTTCGTCGCCGCCCTCGGCGGTGGGATCTTCCGTGACCTGGTCATCAACGAGGCGCCGCCGTTGGCCTTCGGCGACTGGCGGTACGCGACCACCGCCGCGCTGACCGCCGGGGCGATCTTCTGGCTGCACCCGCAGTTCGCCCGGCTGCGGACCACCGTCCTGGTGCTGGACGCGGCCGGGCTGGGCCTGTTCACCGTCGTCGGCACCCTCAAAGCCCTCGAAGCCCAGGTCCCGCCCGTCGGTGCCTGCCTGATCGGCATGCTCACCGCGATCGGCGGTGGGCTGGTCCGTGACCTGCTCACCGCCGAGATCCCGGTGGTGCTACGGCGGGAGATCTACGCGCTCGCGGCACTGGTCGGCTCGATCGTGGTCGCGGTCCTGTACGGCCTCGACCGCACCGGCCCGGTCCCGCTCACCGCCGCGGCGGCGCTGGTCTTCGGCGTACGCCTGGTGGCGCTGCGGCACCGGTGGTCGGCGCCGGTGGCGACGCTGCGCCCGCCCCGCGCCGGGGCGTCCGGCCCGCCGCCGGAGTGACGGCGACCGCCGCCGCTGCGGCCGTCACCACCCGGTGGACGCGGCGTCACGTCGCGGACGCGGTGCGGTGGCCGAGACGACGTGGTGCGGAGGCCGACGCGGCACGGTGACCTGGCGCTCTGGTCGTTGCGGCCGGGCAGTGGCGAAGGGCACCGGACGTCCGGTGTGGCGTCGCGTGGGGCCGGTCGCCGGTCCTGGTTATGCTGAGTCGGCCTTCGCGGCTTCTTCTGCGCGGAGGCGTTTTCGTGGGGCGACTACCGCGCCCTCGACCCGGGTCCGCCGGCCTGCGGTCGGGACACTGCGGTCGGAGAGGAGCGAGCCGTGGCACCCCGGACGCCGGCGCTCGAGACGTTCCCGCCCCTACGGGCCTGGCAACGCAAGGCGATGGTGGAGTACCTGCGCCGACGCAGCGAGGACTTCACCGCAGTCGCCACCCCGGGTGCCGGGAAGACCACCTTCGCCCTGCGGATCGCCGCCGAACTGCTCGCGGACGGCACCGTCGAGGCGGTGACCGTGGTGGCGCCGACCGAGCACCTGAAGACCCAGTGGGCGGACGCGGCGGCCCGGATCGGCATCCAGCTCGACGCCGCGTTCCGTAACGCCGACCTGCACTCGTCGACGGACTACCACGGTGCGGTGATCACCTACGCGCAGGTCGGCATGGCCCCGCACGTGCATCGGCGGCGCACCATGACCCGGCGCACCCTGGTCATCCTCGACGAGATCCACCACGCCGGCGACTCCCGCACCTGGGGCGACGGGGTGAAGGCCGCCTTCGAACCGGCCGTACGCCGGCTGATGCTGACCGGTACGCCGTTCCGCTCCGACGACAACCCGATCCCGTTCGTCGACTACGAGCGGGGTGGGGACGGGCTGCTGCGGTCCCGGGCCGACTCGGTGTACGGCTACAGCGACGCCCTGCGCGACGGCGTGGTGCGGCCGGTGCTGTTCCTGGCGTACTCCGGGGAGACCCGGTGGCGCACCAACGCCGGGGAGGAGCTGTCGGCCCGGCTGGGCGAGCCGATGACCCAGGATCTCATCGCCCAGGCCTGGCGTACCGCCCTGGATCCGGCCGGGGACTGGATGCCGCAGGTGCTGCGGGCCGCCGACGCCCGGCTGACCGTGCTGCGCGAGGCGGGCATGCCCGACGCGGCCGGTCTGGTGATCGCCACCGACCAGCAGTCCGCCCGCTCGTACGCCAAACTCATCGAGCAGGTCACCGGCGAGAAGGCGGCTGTCGTCCTCTCCGACGACGTGGGCGCTTCGGCCCGGATCGCGACGTTCGCGGCGTCCGAGCAGCGGTGGTTGGTCGCGGTGCGGATGGTCTCCGAGGGGGTCGACATCCCCCGGCTGGCCGTCGGCGTCTACGCCACCAGTGCGAGCACGCCGCTCTACTTCGCGCAGGCCATCGGGCGGTTCGTCCGGGCCCGTCGCCCGGGGGAGACCGCCTCGGTGTTCCTGCCCAGCGTCCCGCACCTGCTCGGGCTGGCCAGCGAGATGGAGGCCGAGCGGGACCACGTGCTCGGCAAGCCGAAGGACCGCGAGGGTTTCGACGACGACCTGCTGGAGCGGGCCCAGCGCGACGACCAGGCCAGCGGCGAACTGGAGAAGCGGTTCGCCGCCCTCTCCGCCACCGCCGAACTCGACCAGGTGATCTTCGACGGCGCCTCGTTCGGCACCGCCGCCCAGGCAGGTACGCCCGAGGAAGAGGAGTACCTGGGCCTGCCCGGGCTGCTGACCTCGGCACAGGTGGCGGAGCTGCTGTCCAAGCGGCAGTCCGAGCAACTGGCGGCCCGGAAGCGGCGTGCGACCGAGCGGCCCGCCGAGCCCTCCGCCCCGCCCGCGCCGGCGCCGATGAACGCCGCCCAACGCCGAGTCGCGCTACGCCGCCAGCTCAACGCCCTGGTGGCCGCCCAGCACCACCGCACCGGTCAACCGCACGGCAAGATCCACGCCGAGCTCCGCCGCCTCTGCGGTGGCCCGCCCAGCGCCCAGGCCACCATCGAACAGCTCGAAGAACGCATCGCGACCGTCCAGACCCTCTAACCCCACCCACCCACCCACCCCACCCACCCCGCCTGACCCGGGTGATCAAGAGGTTTGCGTCGGGGTGAGCGGGCGATCGTGGCCCAAATCTCTTGATCACCCGGGTCGGGCGGGGCGGGGAGAGGGCGGGGCAGAGAGACGGAGCCGGCCGGAGGCCCGTGTGGGGCCTCCGGCCGGCTCTGTGTCTCGTGGGTTCTAGTTGGCCATCAGGTCGGCGCCGCGCCACGTGAACTCAGGATCCGTCGCGAACCGTACGGTGATCTTCACGAGATCTTCCGCGTACTTGTTGGCGTGGTGTCCACAGAACACCAGCTCACTGCCACCCGAGAGGGTGATCCGGAGCTTGCCGGCGGCATTGCAGCGGTCGCACCGTTCATCGGCGGCCGGGGGGCTCACCGTCTCGGGCGGCGGCGTGAGGGTCGGGGTCATCGCCTTCCTCCTCTGGTCGTCACCGATGAACACTCTCTTCGGTCTGGTCACCTATCGTGCAACACCCTTGCAGGGCCTCGCCTTCCCTGTGTGCCCGCGGGGGACCGAGGTCACACCTGGCACGGATAGTGTGCCGTGCACCCAGGGTGCCACGTCAACGATCACATTCGTGCAACCACCTGATCACCATCCGGCGTTGACGCCTGGTGATCAAAACGACACGATCGGTTGACGTGTGCTGATCAGTCGAGATAATCCCGGAGTACCTGGGAACGCGACGGGTGCCGCAACTTGGACATCGTCTTGGACTCGATCTGCCGGATCCGCTCCCGGGTCACCCCGTAGACCTGCCCGATCTCGTCCAGCGTGCGCGGCTGGCCGTCGGTCAGGCCGAAGCGCAGGCGGACGACGCCCGCCTCCCGCTCGGACAGCGTCTGGAGCACCTGCTGGAGCTGGTCCTGGAGCAGCGAGAAGGACACCGCGTCGACCGCGACGACCGCCTCCGAGTCCTCGATGAAGTCACCGAGCTGGCTGTCGCCCTCGTCGCCGATGGTCTGGTCGAGCGAGATCGGCTCCCGGGCGTACTGCTGGATCTCCAGCACCTTCTCCGGTGTGATGTCCATCTCCTTCGCCAGCTCCTCCGGAGTGGGCTCACGGCCCAGGTCCTGGAGCAGCTCGCGCTGGATCCGGCCCAACTTGTTGATCACTTCGACCATGTGTACCGGGATGCGGATGGTGCGGGCCTGGTCGGCCATGGCGCGGGTGATGGCCTGGCGGATCCACCAGGTGGCGTAGGTGGAGAACTTGTAGCCCTTGGTGTAGTCGAATTTCTCGACGGCGCGGATGAGGCCGAGGTTGCCTTCCTGGATGAGGTCGAGGAAGGCCATGCCACGGCCCGTGTACCGCTTGGCGAGCGAGACGACCAGGCGGAGGTTCGCCTCCAGCAGGTGGTTCTTGGCGCGCTCGCCGTCGCGGGAGATCCAGAGCAGGTCGCGCTGCATGTCGCGGACCAGCTTCTCCTCGCCCTCGTCGGCGGCGCGCAGTCGCTCGGCGGCGTAGAGCCCGGCCTCGATCCGCTTGGCCAGCTCCACCTCCTGCTCGGCGTTGAGCAGCGGCACCTTGCCGATCTGCTTGAGGTACGCCCGGACGGAGTCGGCCGACGCCGTCAGCTCGGCGTCCCGGCGCGCCTGCTTGAGCGCCTCGGACTCCTCGTCGTCCCACTCGAAGTCGTTGTCGGTGGCCGAACTCGCCGCGTCGGCCTCGGCGGCCCGGGTCAGCTCGGCCGGCTCCTCGACCACCACGTCCTCGATCTCGGCGGCGAGTTCCTCGGGGTCGACCTCACCCTCGGCGCCCTCGCCCTTGCCGGCGGCCTTGGCCGGCTTGGCGCCGGTCGCGGCGGCCACCGTCGCCTTGGTGGCCCGGGTGGACTTCTTGGCCGGCGCGACGGCCTTGGCCACGTCGGCGGTGGTGCCGGTGGCCTTGCGCGCGGTCGCCTTGCGGGGTGCCGGCGCCGGCGCCTCGTCGGCGGCGGCCGCCTGCTTCGGGGCGGGCGGAGCCGCCTTCTTGGTGGTCTTGGCGGTGGTGGCCCGGGAGGCGGGAGTCGCGGAGCGGGCGGCGGCGACCCGGCGGCGGGTGCTGGCCGAACCGTCGACCACCACGGTCACCCCGGCCTCGGAGAGCGCCCGCAGGATCTTCTTGGCCTGGGCCGGAGTCACCTCGGCGGACTCGACGGTGCGCGCGAGCTGGGCCGACGTGAGCTGGCCGCCGGCGCTCTGCGCGTGGGCGATCAGGGTGTCGGTGAGCGAGCGAACGTCGGCGCCGGTCTGGCGGGGTTCTGTCACGAATGACCTTCCGGAGGCGAAGAGCGAGCACGGCCGGGATCGTCCGGCGCAGCGTGGGGCACCACGCCGGGCGATGTGGTTGAGGAACCCCCGTGTCCCCGGCCGACCGGTCGTCCGGTCGCCCGTGGCGGTGGGCAGGGGTGAATTGTAACGCCGTCTGCGGCGATCATCCTGCGCCGCACGGCTGACCGGCGGTCGAGACCGCCGATTCGGTGCACATCTGGACTTTGTAAGGATGATACCCGCGCAGGACTCGGAAACCCGCCCGTGCGGGAAGGGGACGGACGATGGACCGCTCGACGCCGCAGCCAGGGCAGTTGTTGGAGATCGCGATCGAGGTGGCGCGGGAGGCGGCGGCCACCGCGTACCGGATGAGGGTCGAGGGCGTCTCCGTGGCGGCCACCAAGAGCACCGCCACCGACGTGGTGACCGCCGCCGACCGCGCGGTGGAGCGCCAGATCATCGACGCGTTGCGTCGGCGGCGTCCGGACGACGCGGTGCTGGGCGAGGAGTACGGCGCGGCGGAGCGCGGCACGGCGGCACCGGCGCCGGTGCGGTGGATCGTGGATCCGATCGACGGCACGGTCAACTACCTGTACGGGCTGGCGCACTGCGCGGTGTCGATCGCTGCCGAGGTGAACGGCGAGGTCGTGGCCGGTGTGGTGCGCAACATCCAGACCGGCGAGGAGTGGACCGCGACGGCCGGCGGCGGTGCCTGGCGGGACGGCCGGCGGTTGCGCGGTTCCGCCGAGACCGACCTCGGGCAGGCGCTGGTGATCACCGGTTTCGGCTACGACTCGGCCCGTCGGGTCCACCAGGCCCGGGTGGTGACCGAGTTGATTGCGCACGTCCGGGACATCCGTCGGCTCGGCGCCGCCGCCGTCGACCTCTGCCTGGTCGCCGAGGGGCGCGCCGACGCGTTCTACGAGAAGGGCCTGGCGGACTGGGACCGGGCCGCCGGCGGACTGGTGGCCACCGAGGCCGGCCTGCGGATAGGCGGGATCGACGGGCAGGACCCCGGGCCGGACATGGTCATCGCGGCGCCGCCGGAGCTGTTCGTGCCGCTGCACGACCGGCTGGCCGCGCTGGACGCCTCCGGCGGCCCCTGATCGTCCGGCCGGGTGACCCGTAGTCGGGACGCTCGGCCGATCAGATCGGCCCGCCCGGCTCGTCCGGTCCACCCGGTCGGGTCGATCCGTCGGTCAGTCCTCGATCGGCATCGGGCAGGTGCCCGGCGGGGCCACCGGCGAACCGAGGTCACCGAGGGACTGGTTCACCTCGGTGGTGGTCGCCAGTTGCCGGAAGCCGTTGCCGAGGACCACGTCCACCACGTCGTCCTCGCGCTTGGCGTCGTACTCGTACTCGGCGTTGTTGAGGAAGTACGCCCGCAGCAGGTGGGCGGAGCCGACGCCCTTCGGGCCGTACCGCAGCACCGCCACGTCGTCGACCTGCTTCTTCTGGCTCGCTTCCTTCTGGACCTGGAAGTCGCGGTTGCGGAACTCGTCGCCCACGCTGGCGGCCAACCCGGGGCGGTCGGTGGCGTTCAGCACTTTGATCTTGACGTCCTTGCGCTCGCGCAACGTCACGTCGGCGCGGGGCCAGTCCACCGGGCAACCCTGGGCGGAGCCCGCGTTACCCTGGGTGTCCTTGACGAGTGCGACGACCACGAAGACCAGGGCGACCACCGCCAGCATGCCGACGACAACGAGTGCTCGCACTCGCGCAAAGCTCATCAGGGCGCTCCCGGGCGATGGATGGGTGGCAGCGGCCGTCGGCGTGGGGGGCCCGTCCCGCCGGCCGCCGGGTACGCCGCTGAGGTTAACGGTTGTCCGACCGTCGCGTGGAAACAGTCCGACATACCGGCGCGCCACCCTGGAACCGGGTACTACTACCCCTATCTTCGTGTCGCCTGAGTCACATTGGGAACAACTTCCCGTGCAGGGGCGTACATCTCAGCCACGAGGGCGGTATACATGCCTCGCCCAAGGGGGGGTAGGTTCCGCGCTCGTCGGGGAGATCCTCTGGCGGTCTGGCCCACACAGTCGTCGGGTCGGGTGGCCGACACTTGCGGTGGCCTGCCAGCGGAACCGAAACAGCGTCGTCCGGCGTTACAACCGGAAGCGACAACATCGAAATGGGAGAGTGAAACCGATGGCCACCGACTACGACGCCCCGCGCCGCG
The DNA here is from genome assembly GCF_013364215.1 of Verrucosispora sp. NA02020. NCBI lineage: Bacteria > Bacillati > Actinomycetota > Actinomycetes > Micromonosporales > Micromonosporaceae > Micromonospora > Verrucosispora sp. NA02020. Next base: position 2,010,587 of record NZ_CP054923.1, read on the forward strand.
ACGAGGTCGACCTCGGCGAGGACAGCCTCGAAGAGCTCAAGGCCCGGCGCGTCGACTCACAGTCGGGTGCCGTGGACGTCGACGAGGCGGAGGTGGCGGAGAGCTTCGAGCTGCCCGGCGCCGACCTGGCCGACGAGGAGCTCACGGTCAAGGTGCTGCCGATGCAGCAGGACGAGTTCCGCTGTGCCCGGTGCTTCCTGGTGCACCACCGCAGCCAGCTGGCAGTCGAGCGCAACGGCGAGCTGATCTGCCGTGAGTGTGTCTGACCGACGGCCCGACACCACCAGAACAGCGGCGGCTCCGGGACGGAGCCGCCGCTACCCGGCTCGGCGAGCGGTGGTGCCCGAGACCTGATTCACTCGTGAGGTGACGCGCCACGCGGTGGCCGTCAGCCGGGGGAGGTCAGGCATGGGCGCGCGGCAGTGGTCGAGTCATCGATTCCGGGCCGCGGTGTCGCGTGGCGGCACGGAGGGCAGCGGAGTGGCGGCATGAGCGAGCCGAACGCGAACAGGCGGGACGCGGACGAGCAGGGCACGCACGGGCAGGACACGGACGAGCTGGGCGCGACGGTGGTGGCGTTGACCGCCGACGACGTCGAGCCGGCGGCGCGTCGGAAGTTGCTCGGGCGTCTGGTGCAGCAGGCCCGGAACCGGGGCATCGGTGACCTCTTCAAGCCCAAGGCGGCCGTGCGGTGGATGGTCGACACCGTCGCCGAGGTCGCCCCGCACGTACCGATCAGGGACCTGGCGACCCTGCGCCGGCACTTCCCAGGCCTGGACGACGAGCAGTTGGCCGACCGGCTGGTCCGCAACGCGTCCCGGGCGACCGCGGGGATCGGCGCGGCCGGTGGCGGCGCCTCCGCCGTGCAGTGGACGGTCACCCCGAGCCTGTTGTCCGCGCCGGTGCTGCTGGCCGCCGAGACGGTCACCGTGGTGACGATCGAGCTGAAGCTGACCGGCGAGCTGCACGAGATCTACGGCGCGCCGCTGCCCAGCGGCGGGACGGAGCGTACGGTCGCCCTGGTGCAGGCGTGGGCCAACCGGCGCGGCGTCAACCCGATGATGCCGGGCGTGGGGGTCGGTGCGGTGCTCGGCACCGCCGCCCGGCACGAGCTGCGGGACACCCTGCTCAAGCGGTTCGGTCGTAACCTGACCACGCTCGGGCCCTTCCTCACCGGCGCGGCGGTGGCGAGCTTCCTGAACCGGCGGGCGACCCGGGCGCTGGCCGACGAACTCCGCACCGACCTGCGCCGGCAGCGGCGGACGCTGCCCGGTGGACCGGCCGGGCCACCCGTGCCCGGTGGCCCGCCCGCGCTGCCCGCTTCCTGACCGGCCGTCCGGCGGCGGCTGAGCCCCGGGACAGTGCCGGCAACGGCCCTGAGAACGCCGAGGAGGCCCGAGTCTGCCCGGAGTGGGGTACGAAGGTCAGCGTGCCGAATCCCGGGCGGCCAGGAGCGCCTCGGCGAGTTCGACCGGGCGCCGGGAACTGACCACCCAGAACGGGGTGGGGTCGTCCGGGTCGTCGAGGACCACCTGGACGGCGCCGGAGATCCACGGCCGCTGCACCACGAACGCCAGCGGGTCGGCGGCGACACCGAGCACCTCACGCCGCCCGTCGGCGTCCAGCGCGACGGCGTCGGCGACGAAGCGCGCCGGCAGTCGGGCGTCGTCGACCTGGAGTTCCCCGTCGGTCACCGCGACCCGGATCCGGCCCAGCCAGGCCATGGTCGCCAGCGCGAGCGGGACGAGCACCGCGAACGGCAGCCAGGCGCGTACGCCGGTCGCGCCCATCCAGACCTCCACCGACAGCAGTGCGGCGACCGCGATCCCGGCCGGCCACAACCACCAGGGCAGCCGGAGCCGTTCGGCGTACGTCGGGGGTGCCGTGGTGGGGGAGGAGGACGGTGACGTGCTCACTCGTGCCAGGGTACGGCGCGCGGCGGCCCGGGTACCGGGCAGGATGGCAGGGTCACCCCCAGCGGAACGGACGAAAGAGGTAGACCGTGACCGACCTGGTGCCCGTACCGGTACGGCAACTCGACCCCGATTTGCCGCTGCCGGCGTACTCGCATCCCGGTGACGCCGGTGCCGACCTGGTGGCCGCCGCCGACGTCGAGTTGCCGCCCGGCGGCCGGGCTCTGGTGCCGACCGGCGTGGCGATCGCGTTGCCCGAGGGGTACGTGGGTCTGGTCCACCCCCGATCGGGGCTCGCGGCCAGACTCGGCGTGACGGTGCTCAACGCGCCCGGTACGGTCGACGCCGGCTACCGGGGTGAGATCCTGGTCAACCTGATCAACCATGATCGGGACGCACCGGTGAAGATCTCGCGGGGCGACCGGATCGCGCAACTCGTTGTGCAGCGGGTGGCACGGGCGGCCTTCCGGCCGGTGGCCGAACTGCCCGCGTCCGGCCGGGGCACCGGCGGGCACGGCTCCACCGGCGGACACGTCGGCCTGGTGCCGCCGCCGGCCACGGACGGCGTGGACGGAAGAGATGGCACGGTGAGTGCGAACAGCGGAGGGTGGACGCAGTGATCTTCTCCCGAAAGCGGGCCGCGGGACGGCACGCCCGTGACGAGCGAGCCACGGACGCGCTCCAGACCGTCGACGGCGCCGGGTCGGCGCCGGAGGCGCCGGCGCGCGGGCCGTACGACGTCTCCGAGGCGCCGGACGGGGTGCAGCGACTCGACCTGGGCAGCCTGCAGATCCCGGCGGTCCCCGAGGTCGAGGTGCGGGTGCAGGCCGACCCGCAGGGGGTGATCCAGCAGGTCGTGCTGGTGCACGGGCCGAGTGCCCTGCAACTCGGCGTCTTCGCCGCGCCCCGCTCCGAGGGGATCTGGGACGAGGTGCGCGAGGAGATCCGCAAGTCGTTGTTCAGCGACGGCGCCGCCGCCCAGGAGGTCGTCGGCGAGTACGGCACCGAGCTGCACGCCCGGGTGCGTACCGAGGACGGGCTGACCGACCTGCGGTTCGTCGGAGTGGACGGGCCGCGCTGGATGGTCCGGGCGGTGTACCAGGGCGCGGCGGCCACCGACCCCGACGCCGCCGGTCCGCTGGCCGACTGCCTCAACGGGCTCGTCGTCGACCGGGGACAGGAGGCCAAGCCGGTGCGGGAGCCGCTGCCGCTGCGGCTGCCCCGCGAGGCGTCCGACCAGGTCGAGGCCGATGCCGAGGTGGCGCCGGCGCCGGGTACGCGCTGAACCCGGCTCCGTCGTAGGCACCGGGACGGCCCGGACCGGCGTACGCTGGCGTGAGTCGTTCCGGTGCCGCCGGGATCGGCGGGTGCCGGCGACGTCCCGGCCGGCGTGGATGGGGTGACGCGGAGGTCATGAGCACCGGCGAGGGTCGGGGTTCGCTGCGGCGCATGTTGCGACGGCTCACCGCCAGCGAGGCCGAGATCGAGGCGCAGCAGTTGCAGTGGGACAGCGCCCGCTGCGGCGGTGTCCCGGCGGCGCAGTGCGCCCGGGGTCAGGTGGCCTCGGTCACCGGCCGCCTGCGTACGGTGGTCTACTCGCCACGGACCAACCTGCCGGCGCTGGAGGCCGACCTCTACGACGGCAGCGACGTCGTGACGCTGGTCTGGTTGGGTCAGCGGCGTATCACCGGCATCGAGCCCGGGCGACACCTGACCGCGAAGGGGCGGATCGCGGTGCGGGACGACCGCAAGGTGATCTACAACCCGTACTACGAGTTGGAGCCGTCGACGTGACTGCGCGGGCGCGGCGGATGAAAGGCGGGCGATGACCACCGGACAGCACCCGGCCACCCAGCCGGAGACCGAGCCGACCGACGAGGAGCGGCTGCCGACCGTCGCCGAGCAGATGGCCGACCAACTCGGCGGCTGGCGGGGGCTGGTGGAGTCCAGCATCCCGGTGGTCGTCTTCGTGGTGGTCAACATCCTCGGCGAGCTGCGTCCCGCGGTGATCGCCTCGGTGGGCGTGGCGGTCCTGATCGGCGTGCTGCGGCTGGCCCAGCGCCGGCCGGTACGGCACGCGGTCAACGGACTGTTCGGCATCGGCATCGGTGCCGCCATCGCCTGGCGCACCGGCGAGGCACGCGACTTCTATCTGCCCGGCATCCTGTACGGCATCGGCTACGGGGTGGCGCTGCTGGTCTCGGCGGTGATCCGGCAGCCACTGGTCGGCTGGCTCTGGTCGGTGCTGGTGGCCAAGGGCAGCTCCGAGTGGCGCGACGATCCGAGGCTGGTGCGGACCTTCACCGGCCTGACCGTGCTCTGGGGCGTGGTCTGGTTGGCCAAGGTCGGGGTGCAGGCCGGGCTCTACCTGGCGGAGCAGGACACCGCGCTGGGCGTGGCCCGGCTCGCGCTGGGCTACCCGCCGTACGTGCTGCTGTTGCTGATCACGGTCTGGACCGTCCGGCGGGTCATGCGGGAGTCGGAGCCGACGCCGCTGCCGAGCTGACCCGTCCGGCGGCTCAGCGCGACTCGCGGGTCCGCTCGACGCTGTCCGGGCCGAGGATCACCGCGCGTACCGCGTCCTCCATCTCGGCTGTGCACACGAAGATCAGCTCGTCGCCGGCCTCGACCGGGTCGTCGGGACTGGGCACCAGGACCCGCTTGCCGCGCAGGATGGCCACCAGCGCGGCGTCCCGGGGCAGCGGCACCGCCCGCAGCGGCTGCCCGACGTAGGGCGCGGTCGGCGGCAACGTGATCTCGACGAGGTTGGCCTCGCCCTGCCGGAAGGTCATCAGACGGACCAGGTCGCCAACGGTCACCGCCTCCTCGACCAGGGCGGCCATCACGCGCGGCTTGCTGACCGCCACGTCCACGCCCCACTGCTCGGTGAAGAGCCACTCGTTCTCGGCCCGGTTGACGCGGGCGACCACCCGGGGCACCGCGAACTCGGTCTTGGCCAGCAGCGAGACCACGAGGTTGGCCTTGTCGTCGCCGGTGGCCGCGACCACCACGTCACAACCGGCGAGGTCGGCCTGCTCCAGGCTGGTCAGCTCGCAGGCGTCGGCGAGCACCCACTGCGCGTCCGGCACCCGCTCCGGCCGCAGCTTCCGCCGCTGCCGTTCGATGAGCATCACCTGGTGGCCGTTCTCGATCAGCTCCTGGGCGATCGAGCGGCCCACGTTGCCGGCGCCGGCGATGGCGACCCGCATGTCACTGCCCCCCTTCCGGCGCCGCCGCCGTCGCGGTGACCGTGGCCACCATGTCGTCGGTGACCAGCATGAAGACCTGATCGCCCTCCTGCACCACGCTGGAGCCGGTGGACAGCGTGCCGATGCCGAAGCGGATCAGGTACGCCACCCGGGCCCCGGTCGCCTCCTCCAGCGCCCGGACGGGCCGGCCGATCCAGTCCTCGTGCACCGGCACCTCGACGATGGAGACCGTGCTGGTCGGATCCCGGAAGATCTCGACGTTGCCCTCCGGTAGCAGGTGCCGCAGCATCCGGTCGGCGGTCCAGCGGACGGTGGCCACGGTGGGGATGCCGAGGCGCTCGAAGACCTGGGCGCGGCGCTGGTCGTAGATGCGGGCCGCCACCCGGGACACGCCGAACGTCTCGCGGGCCAGCCGGGCGGAGATGATGTTGGAGTTGTCGCCGCTGGAGACCGCGGCGAAGGCGTCGGCCCGCTCGATGCCGGCCTCGCGCAGCACGTCGCCGTCGAAACCGGCCCCGGTGACCGTGATCCCGGCGAAGTCCGGCCCCAGGCGGCGGAACGCCTCGGCGTCGTGGTCGATCACCGCCACCGAGTGCCCCCGGGCTTCGAGGCTCTGCGCCAGGGTCGACCCGACCCGGCCACATCCCATGATCACGATATGCACGCTTCCTCCCACGGTGCGTACCGCCGCGCCTCGTCGCCTGCGAGCCTGCCACGTCGGCGTCGCGGACGGGGACCGACGGTACTCCGGCCCGGACAGCGGCTGCGGGCGACCACCGCGCGTCCCGGCCGGCAGCGGTCGTACGCTTGGCGGCTGTGGCCCGATCCACCTCCCTGTTGAAGCGGCTGCTCGTCGGTCGACCGTTCCGGTCCGACCGCCTCAAGCACACCCTCCTACCGAAGCGCATCGCCCTGCCCGTCTTCGCCTCGGACGCGCTGTCCAGCGTGGCGTACGCGCCGGACGAGATCCTCCTGATGCTCTCCATCGCGGGGGCCTCGGCCTTCGTGTTCTCGCCCTGGGTGGCCCTCGGCGTCGTCGTGGTGATGCTGACCGTGGTGGCCAGCTACCGGCAGAACGTGCACGCCTATCCCTCCGGCGGCGGCGACTACGAGGTGGCTACGGTCAACCTCGGCCCACGGGCCGGGGTCGGGGTGGCCAGCGCCCTGCTGGTCGACTACGTGTTGACGGTCGCCGTGTCGGTCTCCTCCGGGGTGGCCAACCTCGGCTCGGTGATCCCCTTCGTGGCGACCCACAAGGTGCTGATCGCGGTCTGCGCGGTGGTCCTGCTCACCGCCGTCAACCTGCGCGGGCTCAAGGAGGCCGGCAGCGCGTTCGCCATCCCCACCTACGGCTTCATGATCGTCATCGTCGGCATGATCCTCACCGGGCTGGTCCGGATCGTGGTGCTCGGCGAGGACCTGCGCGCGCCCAGCGCCGACCTGGTGATCGCCGCCGAGTGGCACGACACCACCGGCTGGGCGATGGCGTTCCTGCTGCTGCGCAGCTTCTCCTCCGGGTGCGCCGCGCTCACCGGCGTCGAGGCGATCTCCAACGGGGTACCGGCGTTCAAGGCGCCCAAGAGCCGCAACGCCGCCACCACGCTGCTGATGCTCGGCCTGGTCGCGGTGACCATGCTGGTCGGGATCGTCTGGCTGGCCCGGCTCACCGGGTTGCAGTTCGTCGAGGACCCGGGCCACCAGATCGTCGGCGGCCCGGACGGCTACGTGCAGAAGACCGTCACCGCGCAGCTCGCGGAGACCATCTTCGGGTCCGGCTCGGTGCTGCTGTTCCTGGTGGTCGGGGTGACCGCCACGATCCTCTTCGTGGCCGCGAACACCGCCTTCACCGGCTTCCCGGTGCTCGGCTCGATCCTGGCCCAGGACCGCTACCTGCCCCGGCAGCTGCACACCCGGGGCGACCGGCTGGCCTTCTCCAACGGCATCCTGTTCCTGGCCGCCTTCGCGATCGTGCTGATCATCGGCTTCCAGGCCGAGGTGACCAAGCTCATCCAGCTCTACATCGTCGGGGTCTTCGTCTCGTTCACGCTCTCCCAGGCCGGCATGATCCGGCACTGGAACCGGCTGCTGCGCACCGAACGCGACCCCCGGGTGCGGTCCCGGATGATCCGTTCCCGGGCGATCAACGCCTTCGGCATGGCGATGACCGGGACCGTGCTGGTCATCGTGCTGATCACCAAGTTCCTGCTGGGCGCGTGGATCGCGATCGTCGCGATGGGGGTGATCTATCTGCTGATGCTGGCCATCCGTCGGCACTACGACCGGGTCGCGGTGGAGCTGACCCCGGACGAGGGACGCCCGGTGCTGCCCGCCCGCAACCACGCGATCGTGCTGGTCAGCAAGCTTCACCAGCCGACCCTGCGGGCGGTGGCGTACGCGCAGGCCACCCGGCCGGACACGCTGACCGCGGTGACCGTGAACGTGGACGACACCGACACCCGGCAGTTGCAGGCGGACTGGGAGCGGCGGGAGGTGCCGATCACGCTGACCGTGGTCGACTCGCCGTACCGCGAGATCACCCGGCCGATCCTGAACTATGTTGCGGGGGTCCGCCGCGAGTCGCCGCGCGACGTGGTCACCGTCTTCATCCCCGAGTACGTCGTCGGACGCTGGTGGGAGCACCTGCTGCACAACCAGAGCGCGTTGCGGCTCAAGGGCCGCCTGCTCTTCGAACCGGGAGTGATGGTGACCAGTGTGCCGTGGCAGCTCGCTTCGACCGCCGGCAAGGACCTGGACCGGATGGACGCCACGCTGAGCCGGGGACCGGCCCGGGGCCCACGGGCGACGCCGCGCAGCACGCTGCCGCCGAGCGTCCCGCCGGCCGGCCCGGTGGCGGCCCGCGACGGCGAGGCGCCGGGCGGTGAGCCGCGATGACGGGGTCGACCGGTGGCGGGCTGGAGGAGGCCCAGCGGGTGGAGTTGACCGTCGCGGCGGTCGCCCCCGGCGGTCACTGTGTGGCCCGGGTCGACGGGCAGGTGGTCTTCGTCCGGCACGCGCTGCCCGGTGAGCGGGTGGTGGCCGAGGTGACCGAGGTGCACCGGGGGTTCGTCCGGGCCGACGCGGTGACCGTGCTGGAGCCCGCCGAGCAGCGGGTCACCCCGCCCTGCCCGTACGCCCGGCCGGGCCGCTGCGGTGGATGCGACCTGCAACACGTCGCCCCGCAGGCCCAGCTCGACTGGAAGACCACGGTCGTCCGCGAGCAACTCGTCCGACTCGGCGGTCTCGACGAGGCCGCCTGCGACGCGCTGGGCGTCCGGGTCGAGGCACTGCCCGGCGGGCCGCTGGGCTGGCGGTCCCGGGTCCGCTACGCGGTCGACGCGGCGGGTCGGGCCGGGCTGCTCAAACACCGCTCGCACGAGGTGGTGCCGATCGACCGCTGCCTGATCGCCCACCCGGCCGTGCAGGAACTGCCGGTGCTGACCTCCGCCGGTGCGCGGTGGCCGGACGACGAGGCGGTGGAGACGGTCGCCTCCACCGGCGGGGACGTGACGGTGACCGCCGTCGCGGCCGGGCGTACCCGGATCGTGAGCGGCCCGGAACAGGTGCGTGAGCGGGCCGCGGGCCGGGAGTGGGCGCTGCCCGCCTCGTCCTTCTGGCAGGTGCACCCGGCGGCGGCGGACACGCTCGTCGACGCGGTGCTGGCACTCACCGACCCGCAGCCGGCCGAGACCGCCTGGGACCTCTACGGCGGGGCGGGGCTGTTCGCCGCCGCGCTGGCCGACCGGGTCGGCGGGTCCGGCCGGGTCACCCTGGTCGAGGCGGCCGGTGACGGCGTCACGGCGGCCCGGCAGAACCTGCGCGACCTGCCCCGGGTCGAGGTGGTGGCGGCCCGGGTGGAGACCGCACTGGCCCGCCGCCGGATCACCGGACTGGTCGACGTGGTGGTGCTCGACCCGCCCCGGGCGGGCGCCGGTGCCAGGGTGGTGCGCGACGTGGTCGCCGCCGGGCCGCGTGCCGTCGCCTACGTGGCCTGCGACCCGGCCGCGTTCGCCCGGGACCTGCGGGTCTTCACCGGGCTGGGCTGGCGGCTGGCGGCGCTGCGCGGGTACGACCTCTTCCCGATGACCCAGCACGTGGAGCTGGTGGGGCTGCTGGTTCCCGGCTGACCGGGGGTGGTGCCGCCACGCCGCCTACGGGTGCGGGCCTGACCTGGCGGTCAGGGTGAGGGCCCGGTGACCCGGGCTGCGAGGTGTGCGAGGGCCGATAGACTCTGCGGTCATGAGTGTTGAAGAGGACACGGCCAACCAGGGCCGGCTGCTGGCCACGGTGCACGGTCCCCAGGACGTCAAGCGGATGTCCGCCAGCGAACTGGACATCCTCGGCGCGGAGATCCGTGACTTCCTGGTCGCCAAGGTGTCCCGCACCGGGGGCCACATCGGCCCCAACCTGGGCGTGGTCGAACTCACCCTCGCCATGCACCGGGTCTTCGACTCTCCCCGGGACCGGCTGCTGTTCGACACCGGTCACCAGGCGTACGTTCACAAGATCATTACCGGCCGCCAGGAGGGCTTCGACCAGCTGCGTCAGCGCGGCGGGCTCTCCGGCTACCCGAGCCGGGCCGAGAGCGACCACGACATCATCGAGAACTCGCACGCCTCCACCGCCCTGTCGTACGCCGACGGGCTGGCCAAGGCGTACGCGCTGCGGGGCGAGGCGCGCAGCGTGGTCGCCGTGGTCGGCGACGGGGCGCTGACCGGCGGCATGTGCTGGGAGGCGCTGAACAACATCGCCGCCACCGGCAACCCGCTGGTGATCGTGGTCAACGACAACGGGCGCTCGTACGCGCCGACCATCGGCGGCCTCGCCGACCACCTCTCGACGCTGCGGCTGAACCCGGGCTACGAGAAGGTCCTCGACACCGTCAAGGACGCCCTCGGCTCGACCCCGCTGGTCGGCAGGCCGATGTACGAGGTGCTGCACGCGGTCAAGAAGGGCATCAAGGACGCCGTCGCGCCGCAGGCGATGTTCGAGGACCTCGGCATCAAGTACGTCGGCCCGGTCGACGGGCACGACGTGGCCGCCGTCGAGACCGCGCTGCGCGCGGCGAAGAACTTCGGCGGTCCGGTGATCGTGCACGCGGTCACCCGCAAGGGCTACGGCTACCGCCCGGCCGAGGAGGACGAGGCCGACTGCTTCCACGGCCCGGGCGCCTTCGACATCGCCACCGGCAAGGCCACCGCCGCGCCGTCGGTGAAGTGGACGAACGTGTTCGGCGACGAGCTGGTCGCGATCGCCGACGAGCGGCCCGACGTGGTGGGCATCACCGCCGCGATGGCCGAGCCCACCGGCATCGCGAAGCTGGCCCGCAAGTACCCCGAGCGCACCTACGACGTGGGCATCGCCGAGCAGCACGCGGTCACCTCGGCGGCCGGTCTGGCGCTCGGCGGGCTGCACCCGGTCGTGGGGGTCTACGCGACCTTCCTCAACCGGGCCTTCGACCAGGTCCTGCTGGACGTGGCGATGCACAAGCTGCCGGTCACCTTCGTGCTGGACCGGGCCGGCATCACCGGGCCGGACGGGCCGAGCCACTACGGCATCTGGGACATGTCGGTCTTCGGGGTGGTGCCGGGCCTGCGGATGGCGGCCCCCCGGGACGCCGCCACGCTGCGCGAGGAGCTGCGCGAGGCGGTCGCCGTCGACGACGGCCCGACCGTGCTGCGCTACCCGACCGGTTCGGTCGCCGCCGACCTGCCCGCGCTGCGCCGGATCGGCACGGTCGACGTACTGGCCGAGTCGGCGCGTACCGACGTGCTGCTCGTCGCGGTGGGTGCCTTCGGCCACCTCGGCATGGAGGTCGCCACCCGCGTCGCCGAGCAGGGCTACGGGGTCACCGTGGTCGACCCGCGCTGGGTGCGTCCCGTCCCGGCCGAGCTGGTGGAGCTGGCCGCCGGGCACCGCCTGGTGGTCACCGTCGAGGACGGTGTCCGGCAGGGCGGCGTCGGCGACGCGCTGGCCCAGGCCATGCGGGACGCGGGCGTCCACGTGCCACTGCGCGACCTGGGCGTACCGGCCGAGTGGCACCCGCACGGCACCCGCGCGCAGATCCTGGCCGACCTCGGCCTGACCGCGCAGGACGTGGCGCGTGACGTCACCGGCTGGATCTCCCGCCTGGAGACCACCCCGGTCGACCCGACCCGGTTGACCTCCGAGAACACCCCCACCCCGTCCGCCAACTGACCCTGCCCGACGTCCCAGCGGGAATGCCGTGGGCTGCCCACCCGCACGCCGTCGTCGTCGGCGCGCGGGTGGCGCCTGGCCCCGCCGATCATGGAGTCGTGGTCGGCGCAGCGTCGATCATGGAGTTCGGGCAGTGCTTTTGGCTTTCTATGCCCTTTTCGTGACTGCCATCGCTCCATGATCGGCGGGGCGTCGCACGGTGCGGGCGGCCGAGGCGGGGCGAGCGTGCGGGGCGCGGGGGGCTGGGTGGCGCGGGGTGGCGCGTGTGGCGTGGCCTGTGGGGGTCAGCGGCGGTGGCCGGCGGAGCGGTAGTGCGTCTTGTCGTCGGCGGCGAGGCTGAAGGTCTCGCTGCGCTCCGGCAGCGGCGCCACCACCAGGCCGGGGCGGTCGAGCAGACGGGTCGTGTCCGGCGGCACCGACAGCGTGGTGTCCTTGGTGGCCCGCCAGCTCAGTACGACCAGTGGCTGACCCGGCACCGGCAGTTCGTAGACCTGCAACGGGTTGGTCCGGTCGGCGGGGGAGAGCACCGTCTGGCCGCCGTCCGCAGGCCGGTAGACGAGCGCGGTCATCGTGCCGTCCGCGGTCTCCCAGGTGAGCTGCTCCAGCTCCGCCGGTTCGCCGCCGCCGAGGGCCAGCTCGCCGAGGGTACGCACGGCGACCTTCGCCTTGGGCCACGACGCCGGCACCGAATCCGGGGTGTCCCGGTCGCCCACCCGCCGGGTCACGCTGCCGAACGGACCGTCCTCGCCGGCGAGCGCACAGGTGTCCAGCTCGGCCAGGGCCCGCCGGCCCGAGCCGCTGTCGTCACGGACCAGCGGGTACCGGGGATTCGCGGTGCCGGTGCCGAGGTCCAGCAGCCGGTCGGTGGCACGCCCCCGGGGCAGCGACTCGGTGGAGCGCAGCGTGGCGGTCACCGGCACGGCCTCGCACTGCGGGACCTCCACCGGGTCGGTCAGGCCGTCGGTGGCCGGTACCGGACGGCCGTCCGGGCCGACCAGCCGCCGCACCCGCTCCGAGGTGAGGTAACGCCGCCCCTCGGCGGTCTGCACCGGCAGCACGTCGGAGTAGACGAGATAGCCCGGGTCGGTGTACTCGGTGGCCTGACTGACCTCGTACCCGCCGTCGCCGCCGCGGAGCTGGAGCAGCCAGGACGCGGCCTGGCCGGGCACCGACGCGGCCACCAGGACCAGCGGGACACCCTCCACCTCGCCGGAGAAGAGGATGCCGGAGGAGGGTACGTGCACCCGGTCGTCGACCGGTGAACGCCACTCACGGACCGCCTCGGTCACCGCGGCGGTGGTCGCCGCGTCCCCGGCCAGCGAGCCCCGTGGCGGCCACACGGTCAACGACCCGTCCATGCTGTCGTAGCCGACCCGGAGGTCCTGCGGCCGGCGCTCGGCGACCGGGCCGCAGGCGGTGACGGCGACCAGCAGGCTGGACAGGCCGGTGGCCGCCACGCCGCGCCAGCGGGCTGAAGCCACCTGTCACGCCCCCGATCACATCGGCCGTCGTTTCGGAGGGCAATAGTACGAGACGCCCGGTCGTCGGCTCGCGCCGCCTCACGCTGCGTCGCCCGGACGGCACACTAGCCACAGGGGACGCCGCGTCGACTTGGGAGCTATTTCCCCACTCGGGTAGACTCCGCCGACTGTGACGCCTGCTGAGACCCGCGCCGCATCGCCGCCGAAACCCGACGTCGTGGCAGGCTCGCCGTCCGAACCCGTCACGCTGGGTGAGGGTACGCGCGACTCCGCGCTGCCGGACGACACCACGGACGCCCCCGTGGGCAACACGACATCAACCGTCGACGCGGCACCTGCCGACCCGGTGGTGCCCGACGCGGCGCTCACTGTGGAGGCCGGTACGACCACGCCGGAGCCCGAGGTGCCGACCGAGGCGGTGGACCCGCCGGCGGGTGCCGTGGCGGCCGGCTCGGCCCCGTCGCGCTGGCGCCGGTTCCGCTGGACGCGGCGGCGGCAGGACCTGGCCGTCTTCGGCGGCTTTCTGCTCACCGCGATCTGGGTGACCAGCCAGATCTGGATGGACCCGGCCGGTCGGGTGGCCTCGCTCTACAGCAGCGACCCGGCGCAGGTGCAGTTCTTCCTCGCCCACTCGGTGCGGGTGGTGCTGCACGGGGAGTTCCCGTTCTTCACCGAGCAGTTCAACTATCCGGACGGCGTGAACCTGATGGCCAACACGGCCATCCTGGCGCTGGGCATCCCGATGGTGCCGGTGACCCTGCTGTTCGGTCCCGCCGTCACCTTCGTGCTGCTGGTCACGCTCGCCCTCGCCGGCACCGCCTCGGCCTGGTACTACGTGCTGTCCCGGCACGTGGTCAGCTACCCGCTGGCCGCGATCGTCGGCGGCTGGCTCTGCGGGTTCTCCCCCGCGATGCTGTCGCACGCCAGTTGGCATCCGAACATCATCAGCCAGTTCCTGCTGCCGTTCATCGTGTGGCGGGTCATGGTCATCACCCGCTCCACCCGGCCGTACCGGGACGGCGCGCTGCTGGCCCTGCTGGTCACCGTGCAGGCGTTCATCAACGAGGAGATCCTGCTCTTCACCGCGATGGGCTGCGGCATCTTCCTGATCGCGATGGTCGTCCAACGTCCCGGCCTCTGGTCGGCGGCCTGGCGCCCGCTGGGCAAGGCGGTGGCCACCTGCACGGTGATCGCGGGCGCACTGCTGGCGTACCCGCTCTACATCCAGTTCGCCGGGCCGATGGCGTACCACGGGCTCAGCGACGCGGTCCGCGACTACGGCAACGACATCGCCGCGTACTTCGCGCCGGGCTCGCCGACCATCGGCGGCAACCAGCGCGCCAACGTGAACCTGGCCCCGAACTACTCGGAGGAGAACGCCTTCTTCGGGTGGAGTCTGGCCCTGATCGCGGTCGGCATCGTGCTCTGGCTGCGCCGGGAGCTGCTGGTCCGCGCGTTGGCGGCGACCGCCGGGTTCTACGTCGTCCTCTCCCTCGGTGAGCGCATCACCTGGTGGGACCGGGAGCTGATGGTCGGCCCGTGGGAGTGGCTGGTCCGGCTGCCGCTGCTCGACGCGGTGGTGCCGACCCGGTTCGGCATGATCGTCAGCGTGGTGGTGGCGATCCTGCTGGCGCTCGCCATCGAGCGCAGCCGCACGCTGAAGCTGGACCGGCAGGTGGTGCGGACGCTGACCGTGGCCGGTCTGGTGCTCGCCCTGCTGCCGATCGCCCCGATGCCGCTGCCGATGACCTCCCGACCGCCGGTGCCGGACTTCATCACCTCGGACCGCTGGCGCGCCTACGTCGGGCCGGACCAGACGCTGGTCCCCATCCCGGTGCCGAGCATGGGCAACACCCACGGGATGCGCTGGGCCGCCTCGACGAATCTCGACTTCAAGATGCCCGGCGGCTACTTCCTGGCCCCGCGCAACGCCACCACCGGTGACCCCGGCCGCTTCAACGGGCGGCCCAGCGGCGTCGGCAAGCTGCTGGAGGAGGTCGCCACGACCGGCCGTACGCCGGAACTGGACGACCGTCAGCGGCGGCGCTCCCTGGACGAGCTGCGGCACTGGAAGGCGGCCGTGCTGGTGCTGCCGCTGCGCCAGCCGCACTCGGAGCCGCTGCGGCAGACCGTCGAGCAGTTGGTCGGCCCGGCCCGGCAGGAGCTGGACGTCTGGGTGTGGGACGTACGGCCGTTGACCGCTCCGACGGGCTGATGGTCGTCGGCACCGCCGACCGTACCGCCGAGGTGGCGTCGCGCCGGTGGCTGCCGGCGCGTACCCCGGACGTGGCGGTGCCGGTCGGCTACCTCGCGCTGGCGGTGTGGCTGACCCACCGCCAGTGGGGTCGCCCGGACCGGCTGTTCCACCAGGCCGGTGACCAGATCCTCTTCGAGTGGATGCTGGCCCGCGCGGCCCGTGCCGTGGCCGGGCTGGAGAACCCGCTGTGGAGCGACGCGTTGAACGCGCCCGGCGGGGTGAACCTGATGGCGAACACCTCGGTGCTCGGCCTCGGCGTTCCGCTGGCCCCGGTCACGCTGCTGCTCGGGTCGCAGGCCGCCTTCGTCGTCGCGGTGGTGCTCTGCCTCGCCGGCACCGCGACCGCCTGGTACGTGCTGCTGCGCCGCCGCATGGTCGATGCCTGGCCGGCCGCCGCCGTCGGGGGCCTGGTCTGCGGTTTCGCGCCCGGGATGATCGCCCAGGCCGGTACGCACCTGCACATGGCCGCCCAGTTCCTGGTGCCGCTGATCCTGGCGCTGGTGTTCCGCCCCGAGCCGGGCGGCCGGGTGTGGCGGCACGGGGTGCTGCTCGGGCTGGTCGTGACGTACCAGGTCTTCCTCGGTGAGGAGGTGCTCCTCTTCGTGGCGCTGGCCGCCGGCGTGCTCGTCGGCGCGTACGCGATCGCCGACCCGTCGGCCGCCCGTCGGCTCGCCCCGTCGACGGCCGGGCGGATCGGGGTCGGTGCGCTGGTGGCGGGGGTGCTGCTGGCGTACCCGCTGTGGTTCCAGTTCTTCGGGCCGGGCCACTACCGGGGGATGCCGTTCCACGCGTACAGCTACCAGTTGGACGCGGCGTCGTTCACCCGGTTCGCCCGGCAGACGCTGTTCGGCGTGGACCGTCCGCCCGGCCTGCTGGCGCCCAACCCGACCGAGGAGAACTCGTTCTTCGGCGTCGGGCTGCTCCTGCTGGCCGTGGTCGTCGCGGTCTGGCTCCGGCGTCGACCACTGGTCCGCGCGCTGGCCGCCTGTGGGCTGGTGTTCGCCCTGCTCTCCCTCGGTCCCCGGGTACGCCTCGACGGGCGCGCCACCGACCTGCCCGGGCCGTACCGGCTGATCGCCGAACTGCCGTTGCTCGACCACGTGGTGCCGGCCCGGTTCGCGCTGGTCTGCATCCCGGTGCTGGGCGTCCTGGTCGCGCTCGGAGTGGACCGCTGGGTGCGGCGGACAGCCGTCGACACCGCGCCCGCCCGGCCCCGACGACGTGCGACGGTCCGCCTTGTCGGGGCCGCCGCGCTGGCCGTCGCGCTGCTGCCGCTGGTGCCGACCCCGATCCGTACCGTGTCGAGCCGGCCGGTGCCGGCGTTCGTCGCCGACGGCACCTGGCGGACGTACCTGCCGGCGGGCCGCACGCTGGTGCCGGTGCCCCCGGTGACCAACGCCGGCCGCAGTCCGGGCATGCTCTGGTCGGCGCGGACCGGACTGGCCTTCACCGCGCCGGGCGGCTTCTTCATCGGCCCCCACGCCCCGGGCGACCCGACGGCCCGGTGGGGCGCCCCGGACCGGCCGACCTCGCTGCTGCTGCGGCGGGTGGCGGAGACCGGCGTGGTGCCGCCGATCACCGAGACGGACCGCCGGCAGGCGGTGGCGGACCTGCGGCACTGGCGGGCGGCCGTCGTCGTGCAGGGCGGGCTGCACCACGGCGACCCGGTGCGGCACACCGTGGAGGCGCTGCTCGGCCCGCCCCGGGAGATCGACGGCGCGCTGGTCTGGGACGTCCGCCCGTTCGTCGGCTGAGGTGCGCCCGCGCCGGTCGCCTCTCCGCCGGATGGCAGACTCGTCGGGGTGAGCGACGTGGCCGCGACGCCGATGGACGGTGAGCTGGAGAGTGTCAGTCTGGTGGACCTCGCCGTCTCCCGGCTGACCCGGGAACTCCTCAGCGGACGGAGCGAGCCGGGTGAGCGCCTGGTGGAGGAGCAGTTGACCCGGCGGCTGGGGATCAGCCGGGCGCCGTTACGCGAGGCGTTGCGCCTGCTGGCGCAGCGGGGGTTGGTCGAGCACGTGCCCCGGCGCGGGGTCCGCGTCGCCACCCTCTCCGACCGGGACGTGCAGGAACTGTACGAGGTGCGCGACGTGCTGGAGCGGTTCGCGGTCCGGGCAGCGATCCCGGTGGGCCGGGAGAGCGACCTGGTCGGGTTGCGGGCGGCGCTGGACCGGATGCGGGAGGCGACGCGCGCGGGTGACCGGTTGGCGGTCGCCGAGTCGCACCGCGCGTTCCACGTCGCGTTGGTGGCGCTGGCCGGCAACCGTCAGCTCTCCGGGGTGTACGACTCGATCCTGGTGAAGTTGCAGCTCTACATGGCCATCAACCTGCGCCGCGAGGCGGAGCAGGCGCAACCCCTGGACGGTGTGCACCGGCACGAGCGGCTCTTCGAGGCGGTGGCCGGGGGAGACCCGGAGGTGGTCCTCGCCGCTCTCTCGGTGCACGGAGCGCGGTCGTACCTGGGGTAGCGGATCGGGAGCGGCGTCATGCCGTCGTTACGTTCGGCGTCGGCTCTCGAAACAGAACGGTCGACAATCGACTGTATGCCGGAGCGGATCGGATCGATCTCGGAATTGCGGTCGGCGTACCGCGAGCACCGTCTCACCCCCGTCGACCTGACCGAGACCGTCCTCGAAGGACTGGCCGGTCGAGCCGGTGAACCGGTCTGGATCAGCACCGTGTCCCCCGACGACCTGCGGGCCCGTGCCGCCGTACTGGCCGACACCGACCCGCAGACACTGCCGCTGTACGGGATCCCGTTCGCGGTGAAGGACAACATCGACGTCGCCGGCATGGTCACCACGGCCGGCTGCCCCGACTTCGGGTACCGCGCCACCGAGGACGCACCGGTGGTACGCCGGCTCCTCGACGCCGGTGCCCTGCTGGTCGGCAAGACCAACCTCGACCAGTTCGCCACCGGCCTGACCGGCTCGCGATCCCCGTACGGCAGCGTCGAGAGCGTGTTCGGTGGCGGTCTCGTCTCCGGCGGGTCCAGCTCCGGCTCGGCGGTCGCGGTCGCCACCGGTCAGGTCACCTTCGCCCTCGGCACGGACACCGCCGGCTCCGGCCGGGTTCCGGCCGCGCTGAACGGGATCGTCGGCCTCAAACCCACCCGAGGGCTGCTCAGCACCGCCGGTGTGGTGCCGGCCTGCCGCTCGCTGGACTGCGTCTCGGTCTTCGCCACCGACGTCGCGGACGCCACGGAGGTGCTGCACGCCGCTCGCGCCGTGACCACAGCCGACCCCTGGGGACGTCCACTGCCGGCCGCGAGTCTGGCGTCCCGGGCACCGGAGACGCTCCGCCTCGGCGTACCCCGGACCGCAGACCTGGAGTTCTTCGGCGATGCCGGGCAGGCGGTCCGGTTCGCGGCCGGCGTGCACCGCCTGCGGGACCTGGTCGACACCGTGCGGCAGGTGCCGCTGGCTCCCTTCCTGGCTGCCGGAGACCTCCTCTACCAGGGCCCCTGGGTGGCCGAGCGGCTCGCCGGGCTGGACGACTTCCTGCGGACGCATCCGGAGTCGGTCCTCCCGGTCACCCGGACCGTGTTGGAGACCGGGCGGCGTTACGACGCCGTCGACGCCTTCCGGGGCCGACACCGGCTCCGTGAGTTGCGGGCCGAGGTCGACCGGTGGTGGCAGGAGATGGACGTGCTGGTGGTGCCGACCGTCGGCACCACCTTCACGCTCGCGGAGGTCGCCGAGGACCCGATCGGACGCAACGCGGTACTCGGCCGGTACACCCAGTTCGCGAACCTGCTCGACCTGGCGGCGGTGACCGTGCCGAACGGATTCACCGCCGACGGTCGACCGGCCAGCCTGACCCTGATCGGCCCGGCCTTCAGCGACACCACACTGGCCCGGCTCGCCGCCGCCTGTGCCGGAGCCGACGCGCACCCGGTGGCCGAGAGCACGTCGGGCAACGGGGCCGCGCCGCCGATCCGGGGAGGTGGGGTACCGACAGGCCGCAGGGAGGTGCTGATCGCCGTGGTCGGGCGGCACCTGAGCGGGGAGTCGCGCAACACCGACCTGACCGACCTCGGGGCCACCCTCGCCGGCACCACCCGCACCGCACCGCTCTACCGGCTGTACCGGATGCCGACCCCGGACGGCGAAGGATTGCCCGGCCTGGTCCGGGTCGCCTCAGCCACCCCCGACGGTCACGGAATCGAAGTCGAACTCTGGTCGCTGCCGACCTCGGCAGTGGGCGGATTCCTGGCCGGGGTGCCGGCCCCGCTCTCGCTCGGCTGGGTGCGGCTGCACGACGGGCGGCACGTGCTCGGGTTCCTCTGCGAGGCGTACGCGGCCGGCCCGGAGGCCGAGGACATCAGCGCCACCGGTGGGTGGCGCGCGTACCGGCGGTTGACGTGTAAGGAGGGGTCCCCTGCTAACGCCTCGTGCATAGCAGGGGACCCCTCCTCACACCGCCGCCCGACGGTCAACGGCGGCGACGCCGCCTGAGCAGGACAGGAGGAGCGATGGCAACGATCGGTCCGGTACCGGCGAACCCCTACCCGTGGCCGTACGACGGCACGGTCGACACCGTGCGTACCGCACTGCTCTGCGTGGACTGGCAGACCGACTTCTGCGGGCCGGGCGGCTACGTCGACGCGATGGGCTACGACATCGGCCTCACCCGGGCCGGCCTGCCGGCTACCGCCCGGCTGCTGACGCACGTCCGTTCGCTCGGCATGCTGGTCGTGCACACCCGTGAGGGACACGACCCCGACCTGTCCGACCTGCCGCCGAACAAGCGCTGGCGCTCGGCCCGGATCGGCGCCGAGATCGGCGGAGCCGGGCCCTGCGGCCGGATCCTCGTCAAGGGCGAACCGGGATGGGAGATCGTGCCCGAGGTCGCCCCGGCCCCCGGCGAGGTGGTCGTGGACAAGCCGGGCAAAGGCGCCTTCTATGCCACCAACCTGGACCTGGTGCTGCGTACCCGGGGCATCACCCACCTGATCCTCACCGGCATCACCACCGACGTCTGCGTGCACACCACGATGCGCGAGGCGAACGACCGGGGCTACGAGTGCCTGATCCTGTCGGACTGCACCGGCGCCACCGACAAGGGCAATCACGAGGCCGCCCTGCACATGGTGACCATGCAGGGCGGCGTCTTCGGCTGCGTGGCCACCTCCGACGACGTCATCGCCGCCACGACCGGGTGAGGTGGACCAATGCCGACCATCGCCGCCGCGCGACCCTTCCCGTACACCTTCGACCTCACGACCACGGCGCTGCTCGTCATCGACATGCAGCGCGACTTCCTGGAACCGGGCGGTTTCGGCGAGAGCCTGGGTAACGACGTCAGCCGGCTGCGGCGCACCATCGCGCCGCTGGGCGCGCTGCTGGCCGCCGCCCGTGCCGCCGGCATGACCGTCGTGCACACCCGCGAAGGCCACCTGCCGGACCTCTCCGACTGCCCACCGGCCAAGCTCCAGCGGGGTGCCCCCCGCATGCGCATCGGCGACCCCGGGCCCAACGGCCGGATCCTGATCCGGGGCGAGTACGGCCACGACATCGTCGACGAGCTGGCGCCGCTGCCCGGCGAGCCGGTCGTCGACAAGCCAGGCAAGGGCGCCTTCCACGCCACCGGCCTGGGGGACCTGCTCGCCGAACAGAAGATCGACAGTCTCCTGGTCACCGGTGTCACCACCGAGGTGTGCGTGCACACCACCGTCCGGGAGGCGAACGACCGCGGGTACGAGTGCCTCGTGCTCGCCGACTGCGTCGGGTCCTACTTCCCGGAGTTCCACCGGGCCGGACTCGACATGATCGCCGCCCAGGGCGGCATCTTCGGCTGGGTGGCCGACTCGACGGACGTACTCGCCGTGCTGCCCACCACCCCCTCGTCGTACGCCTCCTCCTGACCGGGAGCAGCCCATGCAACCCACCACGACATCCCCGCCACGCCTGCCGTACTGGGTGCGCGGTGACACCAACGCGTTCTTCGGCTTCGGCGTCAACGTCCTGGTCAACGTGCTCACTCTGACCGGGCTCTGCATCTTCGTGGTGAACCTGCCCGAACGGGAGGTGTTCGGCACGATCCTGCCGGCCCTCGGCATCGCCCTGGTCGCCGGCAACATCTACTACACCCACCTGGCCCGCCGCCTGGCCCGACGGGAGGGGCGTGCCGACGTGACCGCCCTGCCGTACGGGCCGAGCGTGCCGCACATGTTCATCGTCATCTTCGTCATCATGCTGCCGATCTTCCTGAGTACCGGTGACCCGACGCGGGCCTGGGCGGCCGGGCTGGCGTGGGCGTTCATCATCGGCGTGATCGTGCTGGTCGGTGCGTTCGTCGGGCCGTACATCCGCCGGTACACCCCCCGCGCCGCGTTGCTCGGCACGCTGGCCGGCATCAGCATCACCTTCATCTCGATGAACCCGGCAGGGCAGATGTGGCGGATGGCCTGGATCGCTCTGCCGGTCCTCGCGCTGCTGCTGATCGGACTGCTCACCGACGTGAGACTGCCGTTCAACTTCCCGATCGGGCTGGCCGCCCTGCTGCTGGGTACGGCGATCGGCTGGCTCGGTGGGGCGATGTCGGTGCCGGACGTGACAGCGGCGGCGCGCGACATCGCCGTCGCCCTCCCCACGTTCCAACTCGACCTGCTGGGACGTGGCCTGTCCGACATGGCGCCACTGCTGGCTACCGCGATCCCGCTCGGGGTCTACAACTTCACCGAGGCGATGACCAACGTGGAGAGCGCCGCCACCGCCGGGGACAACTACAACCTGCGCAGTGTCCTGCTCGCCGACGGCGCCGGGGCGGTGGTCGGTGCGGCCCTCGGTTCACCCTTTCCGCCCGCCGTGTACGTCGGGCATCCCGGCTGGAAGGCCGCCGGAGGCCGGACCGGCTACTCGATGGCGACCGGGGTGGTCATCGCGCTGCTCTGCTTCCTCGGGATGTTCTCCCTGCTCGGTGCGATCTTCCCGACCGCGGCGATCGTGCCGATCCTGCTCTACATCGGACTGCTGATCGGCGCGCAGGCGTTCCAGGCCACGCCTCGGGCCCACGCGGCGGCGGTCGTGGCGGCGCTGATCCCCAACATCGCGGCGTGGGCGACCGGGCAGATGAACAACGTGCTGGCGGCGGCCGGCACCACCGCTGCCGAGGTCGGCGACGAGGCGCTCGCCGGTGCCGGGGTGGTCTACGACGGGCTGCGGATACTCGGTGAAGGGGCCATCCTCGCCGGTCTGGTGCTCGGCGCGATCGTGGCGTTCATCATCGACAAACGCTTCGTGCACGCGGCCGTGTTCGCCGCGTCGGGCGCGGTGCTCGCCTTCATCGGTCTGATCCATGGCGAGGAGGTCCGGTGGAACGCCAACGGGCAGGTGGCCCTCGGCTACCTCTTCGTGGCGGTGATCTGCGGAATCGTCGCGCTCGGGTCGCACCCGCCCCGGGTGCCCGCGCCGGAGGAGGCCGAGCTGGACCGCCCGCACGGCGGCACTCCTTCCCGCGCAAAGGACGTACCCGCCGAATCGGTCACCGCGCCGGGCCGTCCGGCCGGTGCCGCCCCGGCGGACGACGACACCCGCGAGGCGGCGGTGAGTGGCTGAGGTGGTGTCCCCGGTCGGGCGGCAGGTCCCGCCGCCCGACCGGGGACACTCCGCCGCCCACTGCCGGTCCCGACTGGAGAGGACGAACCCGATGGAGATCGACCGTGCCGACGTGGTGGCCGAGGTCACGACCGCCTTCGCCGGCTACGAGCAGGCCCTGGTCGACGGGGACGCGGAGCGGATCTGCGGCTACTTCTGGGACTCTGACCGGACGGTGCGCTTCGGCCTCGCCGACCACCAGTACGGCCTTGAGGAACAGCGGAAATGGCGGGCCGCGCAGCCGCCGTTGCCACCGGGTCGCCGGCTGGTCGACCCGGTGATCACCACCTTCGGCCTCGACCTCGCGGTCGTCACCACCCGGTTCGGCTACGTCGGCACGGCCGCCACCGGCCGACAGACCCAGACCTGGGTACGCCTGCCCGTCGGCTGGCGCATCGTCACCGCGCACGTATCCGAGCCGCTGCCCGCTGCGCCTGAGGTGTAAGGAGGGGTCCCCTGCTAACGCCTCGTGTATAGCAGGGGACCCCTCCTTACAACCCGGAGCGCGCGTCAGACGCGGTCGCGGACGTCCCAGAGCCAGACGTCGTCCACCCGCTGCGGCTCACCGAGCAGGCCGGTCAGCAGGTCCCGCAGCACGGCCTCCCGGGGGTGGGCACCGAGCACCACCACCGAGGCCCGCCAGAAGCGCAGGTCCTCGACCGCCTGCTGACGGTTCTCGTCGGTCAGCTCGGGCACCTCACCGGCGTCCATGGAGCGGTAGACGAGGGTGCTGGTGGGCCGGTTCGGTGCGCCGAAGACACCCTCGCCGTCGAGGTTGGGGCCGATGAAGTAGCCCGCCGGGATCGGGAACTCGTGCTGGGTCAACGCGCTCCAGCGCAACGTGGACAGTCCGTGCACGTTGCTCGGGATGGGCACCGGCACCAGCGTGCGGCCCTCCGGCACGTACGGCCGCCAGGCGCCCGAGGTGATGAAGGTCGGCGGCGGGTCGACCTCCTTCGCCGGCAGCGGGGTGGGGAACAGCGGCAGCACGGCCAGCGAGATGGCCGCGTACCCGACGCCGCGCTGCCAGCGCGGCCGGGAGCCGGCGGTGGCGGTGGCGGGCACGGGTTCGCCGGAGCGCGGTGCCGGCACCGGAGACCGGCGGTTGCCGGCCACCGCGTCCCAGGCCAGGGCGAGCAGGACACCGAGCGCGGCGGTGGTGACCAGCGTCAGCCGCGTCGGCATCATCATCTCGACCAGCGGTACGTCCTCCGAGATGTACGACCACGGGCCGGCGATGCCGGTGAGTTCGCCGTTGAACCGGATCTCCGGTCCGAGCGAGGCCACCGAGAAGAGCACCACCAGCACGGCGATGATCCGGGCCACCAGCGACCGGCGCACCAGCAGCGCCAGCGCCACCACCGTGAACAGCACCATCGGCCAGCCGAACCAGGTGTTCTGCTCGGTCATCCCGATGGTCGCCTCCACCGCCTCGTTGCCGGCGATGGTGTCGCGCGGGAAGGTGACGAAGGCGACGATGTCCTCGCCCCAACTGTGGAACACCCCGCCCTGCAGGCCCCGGTAGGACTGCGGGCCGTTGAACTGGTACCAGATCGGGTAGGCGGTGAGCAGCAGGGCGACGCCACCACCGAAGCCCAGCCCGGCACCGAACGTACCGGCGCGGGCCCGCGCCGTACGCGGGCGCATGATCGCGTACGCGATCACGACGACCAGGCAGGCCAGCGCCGTGAGCAGCAGCATCTCCTCGTTGATGAAGATCTGGTACGCCACCAGCAGGCCCAGCACCAGCCCGTTGCGCCGCCACCGGCCGGGCTCGGTCAGCCGGAACACCCGCACCACGATCAGCGGCAGCAGGAAGTTGGAGACGAAGTTCGGTTGGCCGTTGGCGTGGTGCACGATGCCGGGGGCGAAGCCGAGGAACGCGCCGCCGACGAAGGCGGCGGCCCGGGAGCGCACCAGGTGCCGGGAGAGCATCCAGTACGAGGTGGCGGCGGTGGCCGCCAGCGCACCGCCCAGGTAGAGCGCGTACACCACCTGCGGGCCGAGCAGCCAGGTGAGCGGAGCCAGCGGCAGGGTCACCCCGAGCAGCGAGGTGTTGGCCATCATGTTCACCCCGTCGGGGGCGTTCTGCCTGGTGCTGAAGAGCGGGTTCTCCAGGTGCATCACCGAGTACGCACCGTGCGAGAACAACCACTCGAACCAACTGTGGTCGGTGGGCAGATGTGACGAGACGCGGTTCTGCACGTCCACCCAGTAGTAGAGGCAGACGAGGACACCGAGCAGCACGTAGGCTCCGATGGCCAACACGTCGACGCGCGTCGGCCCGCGTCGGCGAGGTCGTGTCGCTGACTCCGCCTCGACGGTCTCGGGGGCAGGGTTCAACGAGGAATCAATCACCGGCACAGCCACGACGGGCCATCGTACAGGCGGTCGCCGGGGCCGCCGACGGCCGTGAGGGCCGCGTCGGCGCGCCGGAGGAAGGACGACCGTGACGGTGATCGACCTCGGTGACCTCACCGAGCCGACCTACCAGCCGCCGAGACGCCGCCGTATCGTCGCCGGTTCGCGCCGCTGGGGGGCCGCGTTGCTCGCGGTGGTCGTGCTGGTGTCGATGGCCGGAGCCGCGCCGCCGACCCCCCGGGTGTACGCGACGGTGCCGGTGCCACTCGGTGCCAACCTGCTCCTCGCGGCGGACCAGATCTTCGCCGTCATCCCGGGCACCGAGGTCACCGACGGCCACCCCGAACTGCTCGCCTTCCCCTATCCCGAGAAGGCCATCGGTGCGCCGCCGACACTCACGCCGTCCTGGCGGACCCGACTGGCGTACGGCCATCGGGTCTTCCGGGCGCAGCCCGTCGCCGGCGGCGGGGTGCTGGTCTCGATGTCCGCCGAGGAGACCGAGAGCAGCCAGAGCGTGCTGCTCGACGCGCGTACCGGTCAGGAACGCTGGCGCGAGCCGGGCGTGGCGATGTTCGACGACCCCCGCCGCGCACTGCTGCGGACCCATCGCGAGAGCGCGCCGAACACGCTACGGATGATCGAGCTGCCGAGCGCCCGTGAGCTGTGGTCCATTCCGCTCTCCGCGTCCAGCGTCGACTACCGGCTGCGCGACGGTGTGGTCGACGCGATCGTGGTCTCCACACTCGACGGCGGCGTCGAGGTGCGTGACCCGGAGACCGGGGAGGTCCGGCACCGCCTGCCGCCGCCCGCCGACGACCCGGCCGGCTACCAGTCGGCGTGGGTGGTCGGCGACCTGGTGGCGGTGGTCCGAAACTCGAACACCGTCGCCGCCTACGCGGTCGACGGGCTGGTCCCGCTCTGGCAGACCACCGTGCCGACGATCTATCACGTCACTGCCTGCGCCGCACTGCTCTGCGCCTTTCCGGCCAGCGGCGGGGTGCAGGTCCTCGACCCGGCCACCGGCGCCGCCGGGTGGGACAACCGGAACATCGCCGACCTCCTGCTGGTGGGGGCGCGGCGTGCGCTGGTCCTGTCCGGGTGGGCCGAGGGGACGATGGAGTTGGCTACCTTCGACATGACGACCGGGGCGCTGCTCGTCGACCACGGTTCGTGGGAGCAGGTCCAGCGTTACGAGTACGCGCCGCACCTGCTCGCCGTGCGACCGGTGCCCGACGTCGGTGTGGTGCTGGCCCGACTACACCCCGACGAGGACCGGGCCCGGCCGATCGACGTGCTGGTCGGGGCGCGGGGCGAATGCCAGGCCCGCCACGACCTCGTCGCCTGCCGTCGCGCCGACGGCGACTTCGGCGTCTGGCGACTTCCGGGGTGACACCGCTCGGCGCGGCACATCGACTTGGCGGCCGGCGCTAGGTTGTCGGGTGGTCACCGGCGGAAAAGGGGCGTGACATGCGGGTACTGGTGGTCGAGGACGAGCGCAACCTCGCTGACGCGATCGCGCGCGGTCTACGCAAACGCGGCATGGCGGTGGATGTCGCGTACGACGGCGACAGCGGACACGAAATGGCCTTCGTCACCCGGTACGACGTGGTGGTGCTCGACCGTGACCTGCCCGGCATGCACGGTGACCAGATCTGCGCCGAGCTGGCCGCGTCCGGCGCGCTGACCCGGGTGCTGATGCTCACCGCCAGCGGCACGGTCGCCGACCGGGTCGAGGGCCTGCAACTCGGCGCCGACGACTACCTGCCCAAGCCGTTCGCCTTCGACGAACTGGTGGCCCGGGTGCTGGCGTTGGGCCGGCGGGCCACCCCGGCGGCACCGCCGGTGCTGGAACTGGCCGACCTGGTCGTCGACCCGGCGCGGCGGGTCGCCACCCGGGCCGGGCAGCCGGTGGAGCTGACCAACAAGGAGTTCGGGGTGCTCTGCGAGCTGCTCAAGGCCCGTGGCGCGGTGGTCTCCAGCGAGGAACTGCTGGAACGGGTCTGGGACGCCAACACCGACCCGTTCACCACGATCGTCCGGGTCACCGTGATGACCCTGCGCCGCAAGCTCGGTGACCCGCCGCTGATCGAGACCGTGGTGGGGGCCGGCTACCGCACCGCCGAGGGGCCGGCGTGACGCCCGCCCTGGGGCTCGGGCCGGTCACACGGCTGCGGCTGCGGCCCACCCTGCGACTGCGGCTGACCCTGCTCAACGGCGTCCTGCTGATCGGCGCCGGGGCGATTCTGCTGCTGCTGGCCTGGTTGCTGGTGCGCGACGCGCTGCGCCCCACCGACGAGTTGCTGCCCGGCACCACCGTGGTGCTGGCCGACGGCAGCACCCTGGAAGCCGGGGCGTGGCAGCGGCAACTGGTCAGCGCGGCCTCCGGCGAGCTGCTGGCGAAGGGGCTGGCCGCGCTGCTGGCGGTCGGGGCGGTCGGCGTGGTCGGGGCGTACGCGGTGGCGGGGCGGGCGCTGCGGCCACTGCACCAGGTCACCGCCACCGCGCGGCGGCTCGGCGAGACCACGCTGCACCAGCGGATCGGCTACTCCGGGGCGGACGACGAGGTGGCCGAGCTGGCCGACACCTTCGACGCGATGCTGGACCGGATAGGTGCCGCCTTCGAGTCGCAGAAACGGTTCGTCGCCAACGCCTCGCACGAGTTACGGACACCGCTGGCGGTGATGCGTACCGAGATCGACGTGACGCTCAGCGACGACGACGCGGACGCGGCCGAGTACCGCCGGATGGCGACCGTGGTGCGCGACGCCTCCGAACGCGCCAACGGGCTTGTCGACGCCCTGTTGGTGCTGGCCCGCAGCGAGGCGCAGACGGGCCGACGGCTCGCCCGGCGTACCGAGTGCGACCTGGCCGCCGGCACGCTCAACGCGCTCTCCGCGGTGCGCCGGGAGGTGGAACGGATCAAGCTGGACGTGCGGACCTCGCTCCAGCCGGCACCGGTGGTCGGCGACCCCGGGCTGCTGGACCGGTTGGCCGGCAACCTGATCGAGAACGCGGTCCGCTACAACCACCTGCACGGGCGGCTCTGGGTGCGGACCGGCTCCGACGGTCAGCGATCGTGGCTGGTGGTGGGCAACACCGGATTCGAGGTCGACCCGGCCGACGTACCGGGGCTGTTCGAGCCGTTCCGGCGTGGCGGCCGTGAGCGGACCGGCGCCCGTGGGTCGGGCCTCGGCCTCTCCATCGTCCGGGCGGTCTGTGACGCGCACGGCGGCACGGTGGCGGCGGTGGCGCAGCCCGGGGGCGGCCTGGAGGTGACGGTGAACCTGCCGGCGGCCGACTCCGCGCCGACCGTGGAGCAGGGCACGCGCTGACCCGACGCGCGAATAATCGCTTGATCCCGATGAGAGGTTGGGGTCATGGCTTCCCGAGTGCGTTGGATCGACGTCGACTGTGCCGACCCGTACACCATGGCGACCTTCTGGGCCGAGGTCACCGGGCTGCGGCCCGACCCGGACGACCGGCCGGGGGACGAGGAGTGCGCCCTGTTGTCCGGCCCGGACCTGGCCGGCGGTGGCATGCTCTTCCAGCGGATCCCCGAGGGCAAGATCGCCAAGAACCGCATCCACCTGGACCTCCAACCGACCGACCGGACCCGGGACGAGGAGGTGGAACGCCTGATCGGCCTGGGTGCCACACGGGTCGCCGACCGCCGCCGGCCGGACGGCACGGGCTGGGTGGTGCTGGCCGACCCGGAGGGCAACGAGTTCTGCGTGGAACGCAGCGCCGCGGAGCACTCCCCGACGGAGGGCTGACTCCTCACCGGGCCGGCGCGGGCGGGGATCCACCCCGCCCGGCCGTCGGCGCGTACGTCAGGACCGTTGTTCGACCTGGCCCCGGATGGTGAGGAACTCGGACGCGGCGTCGTTGCGGGAGGAGAAGAACATGACGATCATGCCGACGCTGCCCCGGTCGGCCCAGACGCAGATGCCCAACGCCACGTCGGCCCGGCCGTCGCCGCAGCGGGCCTCGCCTCCGAGTGGGCCCGGCTCGACCGGCGTCATGTTGCTGACCGTCAGCTCGGTCGAGATGGCCTGGACCGCCTCGTCGAGCTCCTTCTTCGGGTCGGACATCAACCCGGAGACGGCCACGATCATCACGAGGTTCTCCTGCGACGGATTGCCGTAGAAGGCACCGACCGCACTCGTCTCGTTCTGGATCGAGGACTTCAGTTGCCGGACCATCGACTCGGAGAGCTGCTGCAACTCCGGCTCGGTGACCTTCGGTCGGCCGGCCAGCGTCTCCGGCGCCACCACCCGGGTCCGGGTGGCGTCGACCGCCTCGCCGACGGTGTCCCGGACCACGAACCAGACGACCGCGCCACCGCCCACGCAGAGCACCATGAGGACGGCGAGGACGATCAGCACGATCTTCCCGGTGTGGGACTTCTTCGGCGGTGGGGGCGGCGGGAAGGCGCCGAACGACTGGCCGGGCGCGGGGTACCCGCCGGCCTGCGGAGGCGGGGGATAGCCGGCACCCGACTGTGGCGGATAGCCCGCACCCGGCGGTGGTGGGTAGCCACCGGCCTGCGGGTACGCCCCGGCCGGCGGGTAGCCGCCGCCCTGCGGGTGCGGGCCGCCGCCGGGCGGATAGTGGTGCTGGTCCGGGTGGGACATGCGGTCAGCTCCTGGTGAAGGGTGGAACCGGAAGGGTAGCCAGCGACCGCACGCGCCGCTGCCCCAGACCGCCGGTCACGGTGGTCAACCCCCGGTCGGGGCGACCACCGTGACCCGGGTCGGCTCAGCCGGTCAGGCTGGCCACTCCCGGCGGCAGGAAACGCTGACCGGTGACCTGCTCACTGGTCCCGGTCCGGTCCAGGTACGGCGTGACGCCGCCCAGGTGGAACGGCCACCCGGCACCGAGGATCATGCACAGGTCGATGTCCTGCGCCTCGGCGACGACCCCCTCGTCCAGCATCAGCCGGATCTCCTGGGCCAGCGCGTCGAGCGCCTGCTGGCGTACCTGCTCCTCGGTGAGCGGCTGGTCGCCGACCACCAGCAGCTTCGCCACCTCGGCGTTGATCTCGTCGTCCACCACGATCGGCTGACCGGAGTCCGCGATCCGCTTCAGGTTCTCGCTGACCGTGAACCGGTCCGGGAAGGCCGCGTGCAGGGTGCCGCCGACGTGGTGGGCGACGGCCGGGCCGACGAGCTGGAGCAGTGCCAGCGGTCGCATCGGCAGGCCCAGCGGGTCCAGCGCGCGGTTCGCCACCTCCAGCGGGGTGCCCGCGTCCACGGCGGCGAAGACGGTGCCGAGGAAGCGGGTGAGCAGCCGGTTGACCACGAACGCCGGGGCGTCCTTCACCAGCACCGACGACTTCTTGAGCTGCTTGCCGACCGCGAAGGCGGTGGCCAGCGTGGCGTCGTCGGTCCGCTCGCCGCGGACGATCTCCAGCAGCGGCAGCACCGCGACCGGGTTGAAGAAGTGGAAGCCGACCACCCGCTCCGGGTGCTCCAGGTCCTCGGCCATCGCCGTGATCGACAGCGACGAGGTGTTCGTCGCCAGCACCGCCTCCGCCGGGACGATCTTCTCCAGCTCGGCCCAGACCTGCTTCTTGACGGAGAGGTCCTCGAAGACGGCCTCGATGACGAAGTCGGCGTCCGCGAACGCGCTCTTGTCGACCGTGCCGCTCACCAGGCCGTACAGCTTGGCGGCGGTGCCCTTGTCCATCCGGCCCTTGCTGACGGCCTTCTCGATCTGGGTGTGCACGTAGCCGACGCCCTTGTCCACCCGAGCCTGGTCGAGGTCGGTGAGCACCACCGGCACCTGGAGACGGCGGGCGAACAGCAGCGCCAACTGACCGGCCATCAGGCCCGCGCCGACGATGCCGACCTTGGTCACCGGACGGGCCAGCCCCTTGTCCGGCGCGCCGGCCGGTCGCTTGGCCCGCCGCTGCACCAGGTCGAAGGCGTACAGGCCGCTGCGCAACTCCTCGGAGAAGACCAGGTCGGCCAGGGCCTCGTCCTCGGCGGCGGTGCCGGTGGCGAAGTCGGCGTCCTTCGCCGTCTCCAGCAGGTCCAACGCCCGGTACGCGGACGGGACCGCGCCGTGCAGCCGCTGGTCCAGGGTCTGCCGGGCGAAGTAGAGCACGCCCGCCCACATGTCCTTGTCGACCTCGGGCCGGGTGACGGTCACCTCGCCGCGCACCACCCCGGCGGCCCACTCCAGCGACCGCTCCAGGAAGTCGGCCGGCTCCAGCAGCACGTCGGCGATGCCCAGCTCGGCGGCCTGCTTCGGCTTGAGCATCTTGTTCTGCATCAACGGGTTCTGGATGATCACCTGGGTGGCGGCCGGGATGCCGATCAGGTTCGGCAGGAGCTGGGTGCCGCCCCAACCCGGGATCAGGCCGAGGGACACCTCGGGCAGGGCCAGCGCCGCCGCGCCGCCGGAGAGCGTCCGGTAGTGGCAGTGCAGGGCCAGCTCCAGGCCGCCGCCCATCGCCGCCCCGTTGACGAAGGCGAAGGTCGGAACCGGGCTGTCCTTGAGCCGGGCGAAGACCCGGTGCCCCAGCCGGCCGATCTCCAGCGCCTGCGCCCGGTCCGCCAGCAGCGGCAGACTGGTGATGTCCGCGCCGACACAGAAGATGTACGGCTTGCCGGTCACCGCGATGAACGCCGGATCGGCCGCCAGCGCGGCGCTGATCGCCTCGTCCAGGCTGGTGAGGCCGCCCGGGCCGAAGGTGTTCGGCTTGGTGTGGTCGAATCCGTTGTCGAGGGTGATCAGGGCGGCCGGGCGGTCCAGCCCGGGCACGTTCACCTGACGCAGCAGCGCCCTGGTGACCACCTCGTTCGGTGCCGCAAGGCTCATTTGTCTCCACCCTCCCAGTGCGGGTTCTCCCAGATGACCGTGCCGCCCATGCCGATGCCGATGCACATCGCGGTGAGGCCGTAGCGGACCTCCGGGTGCTCGGCGAACTGCCGGGCGAGCTGGGTCATCAGCCGTACGCCGGAGGAGGCGAGCGGGTGCCCGATGGCGATCGCGCCGCCCCACTGGTTGACCCGGGGGTCGTCGTCGGCGATGCCGAAATGGTCGAGGAAGGCGAGCACCTGCACGGCGAACGCCTCGTTCAGCTCGAACAGGCCGATGTCGTCGATGGTCAGGCCGGCGATGCGCAGCGCCTTCTCGGTCGACGGGATCGGACCCACGCCCATCACCTCGGGCTCGACGCCGACGAAGCCGTACGACACCAGCCGCATGGCGATCGGCAGGCCCAGCTCACGGGCGACGTCCTCGGCGACCAGCAGGCTGGCGGTCGCGCCGTCGTTCAGCCCGGCCGCGTTGCCCGCGGTCACCTTGCCGTGCGGGCGGAACGGGGTCTTGAGCGTGGCCAGCTTCTCCAGGGAGGTGTCCCGGGGCGCCTCGTCCACGGTCGCCAGGCCCCAGCCGGTCTCCGGATCGCGGACCGCCACCGACACCAGGTCGTCCTGCAACTTGCCGTCGGCGTACGCCTTCGCGGTCTTCTGCTGCGAGGCGAGGGCGAACGCGTCGGTGCGCTCCTTGGTGATGTGCGGGACCCGGTCGTGCAGGTTCTCCGCGGTGGAGCCCATCACCAGCGCGGACGGGTCGACCAGCTTCTCCGCGACGATGCGCGGGTTCGGGTCGACGCCCTCGCCCATCGGGTGGCGGCCCATGTGCTCGACACCGCCGGCGATCGCGACGTCGTACGCGCCCACGGCGATGCCGCTGGCGACGGTGGTCACCGCGGTCATCGCACCGGCGCACATCCGGTCGATGGCGAAGCCGGGCACCGTCTTGGGCAGGCCGGCCAGCAACGCGGCGGTACGGCCGATGGTCAGGCCCTGGTCACCGGTCTGGGTGGTGGCGGCGATGGCCACCTCCTCGACCCGTTCCGGGGGGAGCTGCGGGTTGCGGCGCAGCAGTTCGCGGATGCATCGGATCACCAGGTCGTCGGCGCGGGTGTTGGCGTACATCCCACCCGCCTTGCCGAACGGGGTGCGGACGCCGTCCACGAAGACGACATCCCGAACTTCACGGGGCACTTGAGCCTCCTAGCCAGCACTGGCGTTTCCCCCGAATGCTACTCGCCAGTAATAACCAGTGCCGCCGTCCCCACTGTGGCCCACCCCACACCCACCCCACACCCACCCCACACCCGTCCTCGCCCCCGCCCCCACCGCTCTCGCCGACGGCCGCTCTCACCGCTCTCGCCGACGGCCGCTCTCGTTGATCAAGAGGTTTGCGTCGGCGAACGGCCGCCCGCCGGACGCAAACCTCTTGATCAACCGCGGGTCAGGCGGGTGGGGTGGGGGAGGCGGGGGGTGGGGGTGGGGGTGGGGCGGTCAGGGCTTCGGCCAGGTCGGGGAGGAGGAGGTCGATCTGCCAGTCCCGGGCGTGGTGGCTGCGGAGCGCCTCGGCGACGGTGTGTTCGGTGATCTCCTCGGGAGGCTGCCAGGCGACGCGGCGGATGGTGTCCGGGGAGATCAGGTTCTCCGGCGGCAGATGGTGCGCGCCGGCCACCCGCAGCACCACCTCACGGGAACGGGCCAGCCGGGCGGCGGCGGCCGGGTCCCGTTCGGCCCACCGGTGCGGCGGTGGCGGGCCCTCCACCGTCGGCGTCACCGGCAACTCGTCGTCCGGCAACTGCCGGGCGTCGTCCAGCGCCGTCAGCCAGGTCCGCGCCAGCCGGCGTACCGACCGACCGCCGAAACCGGGCAGGGTGAGCAGCGTCTTCTCGTCCTTCGGGTCCAGCTCGGCGGCGGCCACGATGGCCGAGTCGGGCAGGACCCGCCCCGGTGCCGCATCCCGACGGGCGGCGATCTGGTCGCGGGCGTACCAGAGGGAGCGCACCCGGGCCTGCGCCCGCGCTCCGCGTACCCGGTGGATGCCGGAGGTGCGCCGCCACGGGTCGGCCCGGACCCGGGGTGGACGGTCCCCGCTGTTCACCAGCGCAGCGAACTCCTCGGCCGCCCACGCGGACTTGCCCTGCCGGGACAGTTCCGCGTCGAGCGCGTCCCGCAGGTCGGTCAGCAGCTCCACGTCCAGGGCGGCGTAGGTGAGCCAGGACTCCGGCAACGGCCGGCTGGACCAGTCCGCCGCCGAGTGGTGCTTCTCCAGGCTGAACCCGAGCAACTGCTCGGTGAGCGCGGCCAGGCCGACCCGCTCGAACCCGGCCAGCCGGGCGGCCAGCTCGGTGTCGAACAGTCGGCGTGGTCGCAACCCCAGCTCGGCGAGGCAGGGCAGATCCTGGTTGGCCGCGTGCAGCACCCACTCCGTGTCGGCTATCGCCGCGTCGAGCGTGCTCAGGTCGGGTAGCGGCAACGGGTCGATCAGCACGGTGCCGGCGCCCTGGCGGCGCAACTGCACCAGGTACGCCCGTTGGCTGTAGCGGTAGCCGGAGGCGCGCTCGGCGTCCAGGGCCACCGGACCGGTGCCGGCCGCGAAACGGGCCACCACCTCGGTGAGTTGGTCCGGTGTCGCCACCGGTTCGGGAGTGCCCTCACGTGGGGCGGTCAACGGCACGGACTCGCCGCCAGTGGGTTCGGTCCCCGCGTCCGACGGCTCCGGCCGCGCCGACGGCTCGTGGTGCGTGTCGTTTCCCGTACGGCTTGCGGCGGTCCGACGGCGCAGGGGTGGTTCGTCGGTCACCTGGCAACCCTAGTGCGCCAATGGATCGTGCGGCGCGCACCCGCCCCGCCGCGTGTCGGCGGTTCGCCGCCTGGGTGCCGTACCGGCCCCGTCAACCGGCGGCCGCGGCGCGCCGCTCGGGCAGCGCGGTGACACCCGGCGGCGGCAGACCCGCCGTCGAGGCGAGCAGCGTGCACCAGGCGTACAGGTGCGGGGTGAGCTCGATGCCGGTCGGGGTCCACGACGCGCGGATCTCGATGTCACAGGCGGCCGGCGGACCCGCCAGGTCGCCGAACCGGTTCGACGCCGTCTGGGTGATCGTGCCGCCGATCGCCCGGTGCCCGGCGTCGTGCGTCTCCAGCGCGTCGGTGAGCCAGGTCCAGGCCACCCCGGGCAGCAGCGGGTCGGTGGCCAGGTCGACCTCCAGCTCGGCGCTCACGTAGGTGACCAGTCGCAGAGTTCCCTGCCACCCCTCGTGGCCGGCGGGGTCGTGCAGCAGGATCAGCCGGGCGGTGGCCACCTCGTCACCGTCGCGCAGCACCGCCGCGGAGAGGGCGAAGGAGTACGGCGCCAGCCGCTGCGGCGCGCCGACCTCCTCCAGCACGATCTCCGGTCGAGGCGCCGACACCCGGAGCCCGGTGACCGCGCGGGCGAAGGTGTCCGGGAGCGCGATCTGGGCGGCCATGTTCGCAGCCTAAGCCGCCGCCCGGTTCCCGGCCCGGATGGCGCGCCGACGATCTCCCCACACGGGCGCGCTCCGCCCGCTTCTGTGTTAGCAGGGGTCCCCTGCACTACCGCAGGCGTTAGCAGGGGCCCTTCCTTGCACGCCCGCTACGTCACAAAGCCGGCGGTGGGCGCGGGGTGGGGATCGGCCGCGTGGCACGATGGCCGCGATGGCCACCGAGACCACGGGCGACGCCGCCCGAGACGACGCAACCCGCCCCGACGGGCCGGCCGACTCGCCCTTCGTGCGGGCGTGCCGCCGCCGGTCCGTCCCACACACCCCGGTCTGGTTCATGCGCCAGGCCGGCCGCTCGCTGCCGGAGTACCGCCAGATCCGGGCCAACGTGGCGATGTTGGAGTCCTGCCGCCGCCCCGAGCTGGTCACCGAGATCACCATCCAGCCGGTACGCCGGCACCACGTGGACGCGGCGATCCTCTTCAGCGACATCGTGGTGCCGGTCGCCGCCGCCGGGGTCGACCTGGACATCGTGCCCGGGACCGGCCCGGTGGTGGCCGAACCGGTCCGCACCGCCGCCGACGTCGCGCGGATCCGACCCATCGACCGCAGCGACGTCGGGTACGTCGACGAGGCGGTCCGGATGCTGGTCAAGGAGTTGGGCGACACGCCGCTGATCGGCTTCGCCGGTGCCCCCTTCACGCTCGCCAGCTACCTGGTCGAGGGCGGGCCGTCGCGGACCCACGCCAAGACCAAGGCCCTGATGTACGGCGAGCCCGAGCTGTGGCACGCGCTGGCCGGCCGGCTGGCCGAGGTGACGTTGGCCTTCCTGCGCGTACAGATCGAGGCCGGGGTCTCCGCCGTACAGCTCTTCGACTCCTGGGCCGGCGCGCTCTCCGAGGCCGACTACCGTCGCTTCGTGCTGCCCCACTCGACGGCCGTGCTCAGCGGGCTGGCCGACTCGGGTGTGCCCCGGATCCACTTCGGGGTGGGCACCGCCGAGCTGCTCGGCGCGATGGGCGAGGCCGGTGCCGACGTGGTCGGCGTGGACTGGCGTACGCCGCTGGACGTCGCGACCGGCCGGATCGGGCCGGACAAGGCCGTGCAGGGCAACCTCGACCCGTGCCTGCTGTTCGCCCCGTGGCCGGTGATCGAGGCCGAGGTGCGGCGGATCCTCGACGAGGGCCGGGCCACCCCCGGGCACGTGTTCAACCTCGGCCACGGCGTCCTGCCGGAGACCGATCCGGAGGTGTTGACCCGGGTGGTCGCGCTGGTCCACGAGCTCTCCGCCCGGGACTGACCGCCATGGCGACGCGGTGGCGGGTGGCGGTGGTCGGCGGCGGCATCACCGGCCTGGCCGCCGCGCTGCGGTTGCGCGACCGGGCCCCCGAGGGCACCGAGATCACCGTGTACGAGCAGTCCGGCGCGCTCGGTGGCAAGCTGCGCACCGGCGAGCTGGCCGGCGGGCCGGTGGAGTTCGGCGCCGAGTCGTTCCTGATGCGGGACCCGGCCGGCGGTGAGTCGGCCGCGGTGACCCTGGTCCGCCGACTCGGGCTGGCCGACCGGATCGTGCACCCGACCGTCGGGCAGGCCGCCCTCGCCGTCGACGGCGGGCTGCGCCCGATCCCGGGCGGGACGCTGGTGGGCGTACCCGGGGATCTGGCGAAGGTGACGGCGGTGGCCCGGCCGACGCCGGAGGCCGACCACGACGGCGGTCGGCCGCTGCTCGGCCCGGGCGAGGACGTCGCCGTCGGCGCGCTGGTCCGCGCCCGCTTCGGCGACGAGGTGGTCGACCGGCTGGTCGACCCGATGCTCGGCGGCGTGTACGCCGGCCGCGCCGACGACCTCTCACTGGCCACCACCATGCCGGCGCTGGCCCGGGCGGCCCGGACGGAGCACACGCTGCTCGGTGCGGTACGCGCGGCGCAGGCCGCCACCCCCCGCGCCCCCGGCGAGCCGGTCTTCGGCACCCTGGCCGGCGGACTGGGCACCCTGGTCGACGCCGCCGCGACGGCCGGCGGGGCGACCGTCCGGCGCAACGCGGCGGTCCGCGAACTGGCCCCGGTCGGCCCCGGTTGGCGGCTCACCGTCGGCCCCACCCGCGACCCGGAGCACGTCGAGGTCGACGCGGTGGTGCTGGCCGTACCGGCCCGCCCGGCGGCCCGCCTGCTCGCCGAGACGGCCGCCGAGGTGGCGGCGCGGATCGGCGAGTTGGACTACGCCAGCGTCGCCCTGGTCACCCTGGCCCTGCCGGAGCCGGCGCTGCCGGCGCTCTCCGGCTTCCTGGTGCCCGGCACCGAGGGCCTGCTGATCAAGGCGTCCACCTTCTTCACCACCAAGTGGGGACACCTGCGCCGGTCCGACGGGCTGGCCCTGGTCCGCGCCTCGGTCGGCCGCTACCGCGACGAGGCCCAGCTCCAGCGCCCCGACCAGGACCTCGCCGCCACCGTGCACCGGGAGCTGTCGGGGGTGCTCGACACGCCACTGCCCGCCCCGGTGGACGGGCACGTGCAGCGGTGGGGCGGCGCGTTGCCGCAGTACACCCCCGGTCATCTCGACCGGGTGGCCGCCGCGCGGGCCGCGCTGCGGGCGACACGTCCGACGCTGGCGCTGGCCGGTGCGGGCTACGACGGGGTCGGCATTCCGGTCTGCGTCCGCTCCGGCGAGACGGCGGCCGAAGAGATCATCACAGCACTGGAGGGATCGGGCAGATGACCGAGCAGAGCAACGCGGCCCGGCTGCGGGAACTCAACGACACCATCCGCTACACGATGTGGTCGGTGTTCCGGGCCAGCGCGCCGCTGCCGTCACTGCGCGACAACGTGACCGGCGAGGTCGAGTCGCTGATCGAGGAGTTGGCCGGCAAGGACGTCGTGGTGCGCGGCACGTACGACGTCTCCGGCCTGCGCGCCGACGCGGACCTGATGATCTGGTGGCACTCCTCGTCCAGCGACGACCTCCAGGACGCGTACCTGCGACTGCGGCGGACCACCCTGGGGCGGGCGCTGACCCCGGTCTGGTCACAGATGGCGCTGCACCGGCCGGCCGAGTTCAACAAGAGCCACATCCCGGCGTTCCTGGCCGGCGAGGAGGCCCGCGCCTACCTCTGCGTCTACCCGTTCGTGCGCTCGTACGACTGGTACCTGCTGCCCGACGCCGAGCGGCGTGAGCTGCTCGCCGAGCACGGCAAGATGGCCCGGGGCTACCCGGACGTCCGTGCCAACACGGTCGCCTCGTTCGCGCTCGGCGACTACGAGTGGATGCTGGCCTTCGAGGCGGACGAACTGCACCGCATCGTCGACCTGATGCGTGACCTGCGCGGCTCGCGGGCACGGCTGCACGTCCGCGAGGAGGTGCCGTTCTACACCGGTCGCCGCCGCCCGATCGCCGACATCGTCTCCGCACTCGCGTGATACGCCGGCCGAGGTGTAAGGAAGGGCCCCGTGCTAACGCCTCGTGCATAGCAGGGGACCCCTGCTAACACCAACGCGTAGCGCACGGCACCATCGCGTAGCGCACGGCACCATCGCCCGGCGGACGCCGGCATCGCGCAGCGCAGGCCGGCATCGCCCGGCGTGCGGCGGCATCGGCCGACGCGACGAGCCGGCCGGGGCCGCGCCCGAGGGAGTAGGCGCGGCCCCGTCCGGGGTCAGGTGGTCGCCGTGCAGGTCAGCGTCGGTGCGCTCGACCCGCTGCCGGAGGCCAGGAAGCCGAAGGTGGTGCTGGCTCCGGCTCCGAGGCCTCCGTTGTAGCTGACGTTCTGGGCGGTCACCGTCGAACCGCTGGAACTGAGGGTGGCGTTCCACGCCTGGCTGACCTGCTGGCCGCTGGCGTACGTCCAGGTCACCCGCCAACTCCGGATGGCCGCGCTGCCCGCGGTCACCTGCACCTCACCCTGGAAACCACCGGACCAGGTCGAGGTCACCCGGTACGTCGCCGCGCAGGCACCCGCCACCGGCGGTGCGGTGGTCGTCGGCGGCGTGGTGGGCGGGTCGAAGGTCGGCGTCGGCGTTGGCGAGGCCGGCGGGGTGGTCGGGGGAGGCGTGGTGCCGCCACCGAACTGCACGTCGCTGCAGATGTAGTACGACTGGTCCGTGTGGCTGGCCTGCCAGACGGTGAACAGCACGTGCCGTCCGCTGCGACCCGGCGCGTTCACCGGGATCTCGGTGGACACCCCGTCGACCTCGCGCTGCCACTGCGAGGCCGGAGTGTTGCCGATCTGGCCGACCAGTTCCAGGTCCGACCAGGCAAGGGGCTTGGTCAGTACGTCGTAGCCCTGCCGGGAGGCGTACACCCGGATGTAGTCGGCACCGTGGCTGGCCTGGTCGAAGAACTTGAGCCGGAAGCTGTTGGCCACCGAGGTGGTCCGCCAGGCGCCGACGGCGTCCAACGCGTTGTAGCGCCCGCTCTCGGTACGGCCACCGGAGCAGAGCTGGCCGTTCGGGATGGCGCCCTGGTGGTTGCCGGCCACCCCCTCGCGGAACAGGCCGTTCCAGTTCCACATGGCGTTCGGGTTGGCCTGCCAGGCCTGCCAGCACATCGGGTCCTCGGTGGCCATCCGCGGGTTCTGGAAGTCACCGCCCCAGCGCTGCCAGCAGCCGTAGTTGCGGGAGATCGGGTTGGCCACCGAACCGTGCGCGGACACCGGAGCGACAAGCGCTGTGGAGAGCAGCAGCATGGCACCGGCCGCCACACCCAACAGCGACAGTGCCCGTGATTTTCGAACTAGCTTGGACATGGAGCCCCCAGGGGGAGTCGTCGGATCGCGACATCGCCCGGATCGCACGGGAGTTGCCTCTCCCGGCCTGATCACGTTGCCCTGGCTTCGCCCGAAGAATGGCACACACCATCGCCACTGGTCAATTCGATGGTGGGCTGGGCGGGACTGCCCGGCTGCTCAGACCACGCGGCGCATCGGGGTGTGCGAGATGCCGTCCTCGACGTACTCGGGCCCGCTGGCCGTGAAGCCGTACCTGGCGTAGAGGGCCACCAGGTGCGACTGGGCGTCCAGCACGCAGGGACGGTCACCGATCCGGGCCAGCGCCTCCGTCATCAGCCGTCCGGCGTGCCCGCCGCCGCGCGCCGCCGGGGCCACCACCACCCGTCCGATCCTGGCGACGCCGTCCGGGTCGGCCAGGATCCGCAGGTACGCGACGGGTGCGCCGCCGTGGGCCAGCCAGAGGTGCCAGGTGCCCGGTTCGACGTCCCGTCCGTCGAGTTCCGGGTACGGGCACTGCTGCTCGACCACGAACACGTCGGCGCGCAGGCGTACCAGGTCGTGAAAGGTCCGGGCGTCCAGGTCGGTGAAGCGCGCGACCCGCAGTTCGGTGCTCGACACCCGGCCAGGTTAGGCCGTGCCCGGTCGCGTGAAAGGAGGGGTCCCCTGCTAACGCCTCGTGCATAGCAGGGGACCCCTGCTAACGCGTGGGCGCGGCGGCGCCAGCGTGCGCGGCGGCGCTAGTGCGGTGCGGCGCTGGCGCGCGGGGCGGCGTTCAGCGGGGGAGCCGTCGCGCGGTGGGTCAGGCGGGGCGGGCGCCGACGGCGTCGCGGATCTCGGCACCCTGCTCCGTCTCCACCGCCCGTGCGCAGTGCCCGCAGCAGAAGAAGCGGCCGGAGACCTCCACGCCGTGTCCGAGGATCTTGACGCCGCAGTGTTCGCAGATGGGGGCCAGCTTGTGGCTGGCGCACTCGAAGCTGTCGAACGTGTGCACGTCACCGCTGACCGTGCGCACCTCGAACGCCAGCCAGTAGTCGTTACCGCAGACCTCACAGGTGGCCACGACGGATCCCTCCAGTTAGAGCCTTTTGTGCAAGTTTGCCCTGATCTAGGCTTGGTGCGACGCGAAATCGCGCTGACTCGTCCGGTTCGCTCGGCGTGTCGCCGACGCGCGTCGGCTGCCGTGTGCCATCGGCCGCAGCGTGCTTTGGTCCCAGCGCGTCGGCCACGGCGCGAGGCGTCCGGCCGGGCGCGGGCGGTCCGGTGGGCCGACGTCGGGCGGGCGCTGGCGTGCTGATGATCGTGAGGCGGGAGGAAGTGTGGGCGGACCTGGATCGACGCGCGGGCGCGACCTGAGGGGCCTCGGATGCGCGTACCGTGCGTTTTATCGATAGCGGTCTTTACTGTTAACAATGTTTAAATTATGTTGGTGGCACCTCACCAGGCAACATGCCGAAAGGGAGTGCCGCCATGCGTCGAAGAATCACCCTCCCGCTCGTCGCCGCCGGGGCCATGGTCTCCACCCTGGCCGTCGCGACCCCGGCCCAGGCCCACGGCTACGTCTCGTCGCCGCCGAGCCGCCAGGCGCTCTGCGCCCAGAACCGCGTACCGGACTGCGGCCAGATCCGCTGGGAGCCGCAGAGCGTGGAAGGCCCCAAGGGGCTCCGCACCTGCCACGCCAACATCTCCCACTTTGCCGTCCTCAATGACGACAACCGGGGCTGGCCCGCCACCTCGGTCGGCACCACGGTCACCTTCACCTGGGTCAACACCGCGCAGCACGCCACCCGCGACTGGGAGTACTTCATCGGCAACACCCGGGTCGCGGTGTTCAGCGGCGGCAATCGCCAGCCGGGTCCCACCGTCTCGCACACCGTGAACCTGTCCGGCTACTCGGGCCGCCAGAAGCTGCTGGCCGTCTGGAACATCTCGGACACCGCCAACGCCTTCTACTCCTGCGTCGACCTCCAGATCGGCGGCGGCAGCGGCAACCCCACGCCGAGCCCGAGCCCGACCACCCCGCCGGCACCGTCGCCGACCCCGACGACCGGCCCGACCACCAACCCGCCGGCCGGGGGCACGTGGACCGCCGGCCGGGCGTACGCCGTGGGCGACCAGGTCACCTACGGCGGGCGCACGTACCGCTGCCGGCAGGCGCACACCGCCATCGCCGGATGGGAGCCGCCGAACGTACCGGCGCTGTGGACCCAGGCCTGACCAGCGTGAGGTGCGGTCGGGCCCGGCCCGCGCCGCACCTCACGCCGGCTCCCCACCCGGCGGTACGCGCCGCCGCGTCCCACCGGCGTGCCGTGCGGTCCGTCGCGTCGCGTCGCTGGCCTGCCGCACTGCCCGCCCT
Organism: Verrucosispora sp. NA02020; assembly: GCF_013364215.1. Taxonomy (NCBI): domain Bacteria; kingdom Bacillati; phylum Actinomycetota; class Actinomycetes; order Micromonosporales; family Micromonosporaceae; genus Micromonospora; species Verrucosispora sp. NA02020. Next base: position 2,052,956 of record NZ_CP054923.1, read on the forward strand.
GCTCGTCGTGCTGCTCGCCGCCGGATGCGGCGGCTCGTCCGTGCCGGCTGCGGACCAGGCGCCGAGCGGTACGCCGTCAGCGGTCGCCGCCCCGGCCACGCCCTCCGTCACGACCGAGATGACCGGCATCGACCTGCTGTTCCTGTCGATGATGGCTGGGCACACCGAGCAGACCCTGGAGATCGTCCGGCTGGTGCGGGACCGGCTGGTCGACGATGAGCTACGGACCCTGGTGGCCGCCATCGAGGTGACCGAGACCGACGAGCTGGCCGACGCGCGTGCCTGGCTGGCACAGGCCGGTCGCACCGCGCGGGCCGACGATCACGCCGGGCACGGCACCGGCCCGGACCAGTTGGCCCGGCTCCGCGACGCCGCGCCCGGCCAGGTCGACGCGGTACTCGTCGAGGTGCTCGGCGCCCACCAACAGGCCGCCGCCGACCTGGCCCGGGCGCACCTCGCGGCCGGCACCGACGAGCGGGTACGCGACCTCGCCCAACGCGTCGGGCAGTCGCGTACCGCCCAGGTGGCGATGCTGACCGCGCGCCCGGCGGCCGACGGCTGACCCGGCACGACGCGGGCCGACGGCCGACCGCCGGACGCGACGTGGCCGGCGGTCAGGCGGTGCTGGGGTCCAGGCGGATGGAGAGCGAGTTCACGCAGTGCCGGGTGTTCTTCGAGGTGAAGCCCTCGCCCCGGAAGACGTGCCCCAGGTGGCTGTCGCAGCGGGCGCAGCGGATCTCGACCCGCCGCATGCCGTGGCTGTCGTCCTCGATCTCGGTGATCGCGCCCGGGATGGCGTCGTCGAAGCTCGGCCAGCCGCAGTGCGAGTCGAACTTGGTGTCGCTCGGGTACAGCTCCGCGCCGCAGGCACGGCAGCGGTACATCCCCGGCGTCTTGGTGTCGACGTACTCTCCGGTCCATGCCGGTTCGGTGCCGGCCTCGCGCAGTACCCGGAACTCCTCGGGGCTGAGCCGGACCCGCCACTCGTCGTCGGTGCGGGGCAGTTCGCTGTCGGGAAGACTCACCGGACAACCGTACGTCGAAGGTCGGACCCATCGCATATGGTCGCGCCATGGCAGGTGCGAAGGCTGCGGCCGAGGAGATCGAGGTCGCCGGGCACACGGTACGGCTCTCCAGCCCGGATCGGGTGATCTTCCCGAAGCGCGGCTTCACCAAGGCCGACGTCTTCCACTACTACCGCAGCGTCGGCGACGGCATCATGCGGGCGCTGGGCGACCGCCCGACGACCCTGCAACGCTTTCCGGACGGCATCGAGGGCGAGATGTTCTTCCAGAAGAGGGTGCCGACGCGGGGTGTGCCGCCCTGGGTGCGTACCGCCGAGATCAGCTTCCCCAGCGGACGCAGGGCGGCGGAGCTGTGCCCGGCGGACCTCGCCCACGTGGCGTGGGCCGCGCAGATGGGCACCGTGGTGTTCCACCCCTGGCCGGTACGCGCCGCCGACATCGACCGTCCCGACGAGCTGCGCGTCGACCTCGACCCGCAGCCCGGCACCGACTTCGCCCACGCGGCCACCGCCGCCGCCGAGCTGCGCGTGATCCTCGACGAGCTGGGGGTGCCGGGCTGGCCGAAGACCTCCGGCGGCCGGGGCGTGCACGTCTACCTGCGTATCCAGCCGCACTGGAGCTTCGTCGAGGTGCGCCGGGCCACCATCGCGCTGGCCCGGGAACTGGCCCGCCGCCGCCCCGAGCTGGTCACCACCGCGTGGTGGAAGGAGGAACGCGGCGAACGCGTCTTCATCGACTACAACCAGATGGCCCGGGACCGCACGATCGCGTGCGCGTACTCGTTGCGGGCCAACGCCCGGGCCACCGTCTCCACCCCGGTCACCTGGGACGAGCTGCCCGACGTCGACCCCGACGACTTCGACCTGCGGACCGTGCCGCAGCGGTTGGCCGAGCGCGGCGACCCGCACGCCGGCATCGACGACGCCGCGTGGGACATCACCCCGCTGCTGGAGTGGGCCGAGCGGGACGCCGCAGCCGGCGAAGGCGACTTGCCGTACCCGCCGGACCACCCGAAGATGCCCGGCGAACCGAAGCGGGTCCAACCCTCCAAGGACCGCGACCGCCCCCGCTGACCCGTGCCGTGCCGTGCCGCTGTCGATCCGGTGTGCTCGGCAAGGTCACGCTCGATCCTGGATCGAGTGGCTTTGGAGCGCGCGGACAACCACTCGATCCAGGATCGAGCGGGATCTTGAGCGGCTCACGGGACCATCGGCCGAGGAGAGGGTCAGATACTGAGCTTCATGCCCTCGTGACTCGGGACGAAGCCGAGGCCGAGATAGAAACGGTGTGCGTCATGGCGGCTCTTGTCGCTGGTGAGCTGCACCAGCCCACAGCCGCGCTGCCGGGCGCGGTCGATCGCCCAGGTCATCATCAGGCGGCCCACGCCCCGCCCGCGCTGGTCCGAGCGGATCCGCACCGCCTCGATCAACAGCCGCTCCGTGCCGTGCCGGCCGAGTCCCGGGATGTAGGTGAGCTGCATGCATCCCAGCACCTCACCGTCGGCCTCGGCGACGACGAGGTGGTTACGCGGATCGGCACCGATGTCGGCGAACGCCTTCTCGTAGACGGCGTCGACCTCCCCGACGTCACGAGTACGCCCCAACACGTCGTCGGCGAGGAGATCGAGGACGGCGGGTAGGTCGGCCCGGACCGCCTCCCGGAAGAACACGTCGCTCATCCCGCGAGCGTCCCACAGCGGCGCGAACCGATGCGCGGGGGAGCAGCGTCATCCGTCGTTCTGGCGGGTGACGCCCTGTATCACCGCGATCGGGGCGCCGGCGGGTCCGCACTCGACCGGCAGGGGCGGCAGGTGGCCCGGCGGCTCGTCCTCGGTGAGTGGGGCCTCGACGTATCCGGATCTTCCTCGGGTCGCTAACGGGCGGGGCAGCGCTTGCCTTCGGCGGGGACGGTGAGGTCGATCAGGTACGCGTCGACGGCCTCGGTGATGCAGGGCGTCTGCGGGTATGCGGTGTGCCCCTCGCCCTCCCAGGTCAGTACGCGTCCGACGCCGAGCATCTCGGCCAGGGCCGGGGTCTGCTCGTAGGGCGTGGCCGGGTCGCCGGTGGTGCCGATGACCAGGATCGGCGGGGCACCTTCGGCGCGACCGGTGGGGTAGGGGTCGCTGCCGCCGGGCCACTCGGTGCAGGAGATCAGGCCGGTGGCGAGCGCCGGACCGAAGAGCGGGTACTGCGTACGCCACTCGGACTGCAACTGGCGGATCCGTTGCAGGCTGGGGCGTTCCTCGTCGTCGGCGCAGTTGATCGCCGTGTTGGCGTCGAAGAGGTTGGTGTAGCGGCCGTTGTCGTCGCGGTCGGTGTAGTTGTCGGCGAGCTGGAACACCGCGTCGGGGTTGCCCTGGTCCAGCTGGTCGATGGCGCGGGCGAGCTGCCGCCAGCCGGTCTCGTTGTAGAGCGACGAGATGACCGCGTAGAAGATCCAGCCGGAGGTGGCCTCGCGGCCGTCGGCGGAGCGGACGGGGGAGGACTTGGCCTTGTCGATGGCGGAGACGACTGCGGCTCGGGCGTCGGGGGCGATCGGGCAGTTGCCGGCGTTGGCCGCGCACCACCGGCCGAAGTTGTCGAAGGCGCGCTCGAAGCCCTTGGCCTGGCTCTCCGAACCGGCGATCAGATTCTGTCGGGGGTCGACCGCGCCGTCGAGCACCAGCGCCCGCACCCGCTGCGGGAAGAGTTGGGCGTACGTGGCGCCGAGCAGCGTGCCGTACGAGTATCCGAGGTAGGTCATCTTGTCGTCGCCGACGGCCGCGCGGATCGCGTCCATGTCCCGGGCGGTCTGCTCGGTGGAGTAGAGCTTGAGCTGGTCGCCGTACTTGTCGCCGCAGCTCTGGCCGATCCGCTTGGCCATGGTCACGTAGACGTCGAACTTCTCCTGGCTCTCCGGGTCGGGGTCGTAGCCGAAGACGCCGTCCAGGTCGGCGTCGGAGATGCACTCGACCGGACTGGACCGGGCCACGCCGCGCGGGTCGAAGCCGATGATGTCGAACCGTTGCAGGATGCTGTCGGGCAGGCCGCCGAACTGCTCGCCGAAGGAGAGGTAGACGGCGGTGTCCACGCCCGACCCACCCGGGCCGCCCGGGTTGATCAGCAGCGAGCCGATCCGGTTGCGCTGGTTGTCGGAACGGACCCGCAACAGGGCGATCTCGAAGGTCTCGTCGGCGCCGGGGCCGGTGGTGGCGCCGGTGCCGCCGGCCCAGTCGCGCGGCACCTGGATGCGGGCGCAGTCGTACCGGACGCCGGGGGCGCTGCGTCCGACCAGGTCGTCGGGGACATCGGGGCAGGCCCGCCAGTCGGGTGCCGTGCCGGGTGGGGCGGCCGACCCTTGCGCCTCGACGTCGGCGCGCGGCGCGAAGGCCGGCAGCGTGCAGCCGGCGGTGACGACCATGGCGGCGGTCAGGCCGGCCAGGGTGAGCCGCAGGCGGCGGATCCGGTCGGAAGTACGGGTCACGAGCTGGGCCTCCGTGATCGGGTCGACGGCCGCGGGTCGGTCGGGTGCGGGTCAGTCGGACGCGGATCCCACCGGCACCGCCGGGTCACCCCGCAGGACCTGGTCCACGTCGAACCGCACCGGCCGGTCGAGTTGATCGTATCGGCAGGAACGCGGGTCGCGGTCGGGCCGCCAGCGCACGAACCGCGCGGTGTGCCGGAACCGGTCGCCCTCCATCGCGTCGTACGCCACCTCGACCACCAGCTCCGGGCGGACCGGCTCCCATTCCAGGTTCTTGGTGCCGGTCCACCGGCTGACCCCGCCCGGGATGCGCTGGCCCCGCTCGTGGTCGCCGTGCACCCACGGGTGTGCGGCGCCGACGTCGCGATAGGGCGCCAACTCCTCCAGCAGCTCGGCCCGGCGGGCCATGGTGAACGAGGCGCTCACGCCGACGTGGTGCAGCAGACCCTCGTCGTCGTAGAGCCCGAGCAGCAGCGAGCCCACCACCGGGCCGGACTTGTGCCACCGGAAGCCGGCCACCACCGCGTCGGCGGTACGCGCGTGCTTGACCTTGAACATCAACCGCTTGCCCGGCTCGTACGGCAGGTCGGCCGGCTTGGCGATCAACCCGTCCAACCCGGCGCCCTCGAACACGTCGAACCAGCGGCGGGCGGTGTCCGCGTCGGTGGTGACCTGGGTGACGTGCACCGGTGGGCGTACCCCGGCCAGCGCCTGCTCCAACCGGGCGCGGCGGGTCGGGTAGGGCGCGTCGAGCAGGCTCTCGCCGTCCAGCGCCAGCAGGTCGAAGGCGACGAAGTCGGCCGGAGTGGTCTCGGCCAGCAGTGTCACCCGGGACGCCGCCGGGTGGATGCGCTGGGCCAGCAACTCGAAGTCGAGCCGGGGCTGCCCGCTCGGGCCGTCCCGGCGGATCACGATCAGCTCTCCGTCGACCGCGCAGCGCTCCGGCAGTTGCCGACGGGCCTGCTCCACCACCTCGGGGAAGTAGCGGGTCATCGTCTTGCCACCCCGGCTGGCCAGCTCCACCTCGTCGCCGTCGCGGAAGACGATGCAGCGGAATCCGTCCCACTTGGGCTCGTAGGTCATCCCGGTCGCGGTCGGGATCGACGCCACACTGCGGGCCAGCATCGGCTCCAGCGGCGGGTTGATCGGCAGGTCCACGGCGACCAGTCAACCAGACCACACCGACAACGGTGAGGCAGATCACCGCCGCGCCGTGGGCGCGGTGTCCGCCCGTACGCCCTGCCGCCCGGCCCGGGCGAATCAGGAAACCGCAGGTCAGAGCTACTTTCGCGGAGTGTCGGAGTGGGTGTGCGGGTGCTGCGGGCGGTGGCGGGTCAGCGTCGAGCTGATCCAGCGCCGGTACGTGTACCGGCTGGTCCAGCACTATCCGCAGCGCTTCGGCGGGGGCAAGAACGTCCTCGGCGAGGTGGGCTCGGTGCCCGAGCTGGCGGAGCTGCTGCGTCGGCGTACCCCGGTGAGCCTGGCCGACCTGCGCGAAGCCGCCTGAACCGCCCTGCGCGAAGCCGCCTGATCCGGTCAGAAGCGGGCGAAGGAGCGGATCGGCGCGCGGGGACCGAACTTCGGTGCCTGGACGCCGGCGACCTCCAGCAGCCGGCAGACCCGGCCCCGGTGTCCCCGGAACGGTTCCAGCAGCTCCAGCAGCCGGGCGTCGTCACCACGCGGCTCACCGGCCAACGCCCAGGCCACCGTGTTCGGTACGTGGTAGTCGCCGACGCTCACCGCGTCCGCGTCGCCGTACGCCACGCGTACCACCTCGGCGGCGGTCCAGACGCCGATGCCGGCGACGGCGGTCAACCGGCGGGTGGCTTCGGCGCTGTCCGCGCAGCGCTCCAGCCGGTCGGCGACGGCGGCGGCCCGGCGCAGGGTCTCGGCCCGGCGCTGTTCGACCCCGAACGGGTGGAACACCCAGTACGGAGTGGCCGCGACGGCGGCCGGCTCGGGCGGCAGCAGCAGCGACACCGGCCCCGGTGCCGGTGCGGCGAAGTGGCGGACGGTGGCGGCGTACGCCCGGTAGGCCTCCTTGCCGGTCACCTTCTGCTCGAAGACGGCCCGGAGCACCCGGGGGAAGACCAGGCCGGTGGCGGGCATCCGCAACCCGGCGTGTCGGGCCGCGAGTCGCGCCACCACGGGATGCGACCGGGCCAGGTCGGCGAAGCCGGTCAGGTCGTCACGCAGCCCGGCGACGGCGTCGGCGTGCGCGACCAGCCAGTCGCCACCCGGCCCGTACCCGTCGGCCCGCAGCTCGGACCCGGTCCCGTGCAGCGCGAGGGTGCCGGGTCCGGCCGGTGTACGGGTCGCCCACCACAGGGTGTCGTCGACGATCCGGGCGCACGGGTCGTACGGGCTGAAGGTGAGCGGCCGGATCGTGGCGGCCAGCCGGTAGCCGGGTGGCGGGCGCAGCGTCCGGCTCGCGGTCGGCGCGGTCCCGGTCACCACCCCACTCTGCCATCCGGTCCGGGGCGCCGGGGCGGCGCGGTCCGGGCACGCCCTCGGCGGCGGTGCGCGGGCCGACCAGCGGACACCGTCCGTTCACCCCTGGGCCACCTGAACGGCCAGGATTCTTCGGGCAGATAATCCCAAAGATATATGTATCTGGCGAGATCATTGGGCTTCGGCGGCGACGCCACGGATTCATCGCTGTCCCGCTCCCGGACCCGCTGCTATGGTCCGACCTGCGCGGCACCCGTCCAGTCAGCACCTGACACCGGTGCGTGGTCGAGGAACGGCCGAACGGTCAGCGAATCGATCACCGAGCCGCGCACAACGGGGAGCTGTGCAGAAAGGCATTCGGGGATGACTGCTGGAGCGGTTGTTCGGTCCGGGCGGCGGGGAGCCGTCGTCTCGTCACACCGGCGTCACCACTGACGTGGCCGCCCGGGAGGTGACCCGCCGAACTCGACGGCCGGTCACGTGATAGCGCTGCGCGTCTACCGCCTGCTGCCGCTCGCTGCCCGGCGCCGCCTGCTGCGGCTGCTTCCGGAGCACCGGCGGATCGGCGTCGTGCGTACCCTCACCCGACCTCGCGGCGGCGAGACCCTGCATCCGGTCGGCGCCTCGGTGACCGTCACCGACGACGGCGTCCGCACCGAGGCCGAGGTGGTCGCGGCGGCCACACCGTTGCAGATGTGGCACCGCAACCTGACCGCCGTCACCTCCACCCTGGAGTCCGCCGGCATCGAATACCACTGCGTCCGCAACGACGACTACCTGCGCAGCACGGTGGCGGTGCTGGACGACGAGCAGGACGACCTGCGTGACCTGGTCGGTTCCGCGCCGGAGCTCGCCGGGGCACACGTCCGCGTCGTCGAGGTCCGGCCCGGACGCCACCAGCCCGACCTGGCGCCGACCGAGGTGATCCAGGTGTGGTTCCCGGTGACCGACGTGCGGGCCGGTGTGGTGCTGGGCGCGGAGTTCGCCTGCGAGATCGAGCTGTGGACCCGCGTCGAGGACGTGGTGCGCGCACCCCGGCACAACGCGGTCATCGACGAGGCGCCGGCCGTCGCCGAGCCGGTCCGGGTCGCGGCGGCACTGCTCAGCCACTTCGTGCCGGAGGCCGACGACCACCACTACGGCACCCGCCGTGACCTCGCCGTACGCGCCCCGGACCGGGTCGGGTTCCCGATCGACGCGGTCTTCACCTGGGTGGACGGCTCGGACCCGGAGTGGCAGGAGCGCAAGCAGGCGGCACTCGGCACACCCGGCGACGCGCTGCACGCCATCGCTGCCAACACCTCCCGCTACCACAACCGCGACGAGCTGCGGTACGCGATGCGGGCGCTGCACAGCTTCGCGCCCTGGCTGCGGAAGATCTTCGTGGTCACCGACAGCCAACTGCCGAGTTGGCTCGATCCGAGCCACCCGATGATCACCGTGGTCTCGCACGCCGACCTCTTCGCCGACCTCGGCGGCCTGTCGTCGTTCAACTCGCACGCCATCGAATCCCGGCTGCACCGGATCGACGGCCTGGCGGAACACTTCCTCTATCTCAACGACGACGTCTTCCTGGGCCGCCCGCTCCTGCCCACGCACTTCTTCCACGCCAACGGGATCGCGAAGTTCTTCCTGTCCCCGGCGCAGTTCGGGCTCGGCGAGGCGAAGCCCGGCGACCCACCGGTGAACGCCGCCGGGAAGAACAACCGCCGGCACATCCAGCGGCAGTTCGGGGTGACCATCACGCAGAAGATGAAGCACACCCCGTTCGCCCTGCGGCGCAGCATCATGCACCAGATCGAGGAGGTGCTCCGGGCGGACGTCACCGCCACCGCCCAGCACCTGTTCCGGCACCACGAGGACCTGTCGATCCCGTCGTCGCTGCACCAGTACTGGGCGTACCTGACCGGCCAGGCCGTACCCGCCGACATCGAGTACGAGTACGCCGACCTCGGCCATCCGTCCACCCCGGCCCGTCTCGCCGAGCTGCTGGCGCGCCGCCACCGCGACGTGTTCTGCCTCAACGACACCGATTCGGATCCGCGCGCGTTCGCCGACCAGGAGCGGATGCTGGCCGACTTCCTGCCCCGCTACCTTCCCTTCCCTGCACCGTTCGAACTGCCCGACGACGAGGTGGCGGAACGCCGCACGCTGAGCGCCAGCGCACTGTGGCGTGACGCGCAGCAGTCGGTGCCGAGTGCGCGCCAGCCCTCGGTGGACGCTCCGACGCTGCCGAACAGCATGCTCAAGACGCTCGGCGACCTCAGAGGCGTCCCACTGCGTCCGGACGGCTGAACCCGTCGCGCCGGTCGTCAGCGGTGTTCGCCTTCGTCGTCTGTACGTCATTCTTAGTGGAGCCCAGTGTGGTAGGCCCTGCGCCTCAGGTCACGATCATCGTCCCGGTCTACAACGTCGAGAGCTACCTCCCCGAGACACTCACGTCGATCGCGGCGCAGACTGTGTTCGCTCAGTGTCGCGTGATCCTCGTGGACGACGGCAGCACCGACGGATCCGAATTGCTGGCGAAGCAGTTCGCTGCAGAACACGCGAACGCGACCGCTGTCCGGCAGGTCAACAGCGGGCCGGGCGCAGCCCGGAACCTTGCACTGGACATGGCGGATACGCCGTACGTCACGTTCGTCGACTCCGACGACATCCTGCCGCCCCGCGCCATCGAGCTGCTGCTCGCCGCGATCCTGAGGCACCGGGCGAGCATCGCGATCGGCGACATGAACACCTTTCCGAAGCCGACCGCCTTCCTGTGGAAGAAGCCGTTCGGGAAGGGGGACCGACTGTTGGACAGTGTGGTGGACGCACCCGAGCTGGTCTTCGACGCCGGTCCGTGTCACAAGCTCTATGACCTTGCGCAGATTCGGGAGCATGGCTTCCGCTTCCGCGAGGGTGTGCACTTCGAGGACGCCTTCCTGGCCATCCCGATGTTGCTCAAAGCGGAGCGGATCGCCCTGGTGGACGAGGTGGTCTACGAGTACCGCCGCCGCGGCAGCGGTGACTCCATCATGGACAACCTGTTCATCAGGGCGCAGAACTACTGGGACCACCTTGACCTCTGCGAAACCCTTGCAGAACTGCGCCCCGAACTGGATGTGTTCCGCCGCGAGGTATTGGAGCGCTTTCTCGTCCGCAGCTACCAGGGCTTCGCCATGCGTGCGCACACCTTGTTCGGTGATGCGGACCTGTGGCGGATCTTCGAGCGGTGCAGTCGGATCTACCAGGACATCGATCCGTCCTTCATTGCACGCTGGACCGCCGACACCCGGCACCGTGTTCCCTTCCTGGCCTTCAAGTCGTACGACTTCGACCTCTTCGCGCGGCCGTGGGAGCGGGTGCAGGGAGTGGTGGCCTGTGGGGGTGAACTGTTCCTGGACTACCCGATCGCGCCCGCACTGCTTCCGTTGACCAAGGTCAGTGCGGTTGCGGTACGGCTGGAGCAGGTCCGGGTCGCCGAGAACGGCACGATGGTCACCCTGTCGGGGCAGGTCCAGGTGAACGGCCTGCCCATGCATCGTCCGGTCCGTACCCCGCTGGGGCTGAGGGTGCGGGGCAGTGGGCTGACCGTGCCAGCGCTGCCGCAGCGTCGTCCGGATCTCAAGTCTGCTGACGACAGCCGCGAGTGGGCCGGCTTCACCGCCGAGATCCCCGCAGCTCAACTCCGTAACGGCAACCACAGCCTGCGTCTGGTCTTCCAGACCGAGACCGGACAGGCGTCCAGCCAGGCGGTGATCACGGCGGCCTACCTGCGGGACGCGCCGATGAAGCTGGTGGGAGACACTCGGATCCTGCCGAACTTCATCGGACGGGACAGCGCGGCCCTTCAGGTTCTCCGTGCCTCGGGCGCAACCGGTCAGCGGCGATGGCAGCGGATGCTGGTTCGTAAGGACCTCCGGCATGCCGTCGGGCGGCAGCCGTTCTGGAAGCAGCGTCTGCTGCGTCTGATCACCGAGCCGCTGATGCGTCGTCGTGACATCTGGCTGATCGGTGAGCGCAAGGACACCGCCCAGGACAATTCCTGGCATCTCTTCCGGCACCTGCGGAAGTCCGAACCCAAGCGGAACGTGTACTACCTTATCGCCAAGGGGAGCCCGGACCGCGAACGGCTGCGAGGGCTGGGTAACGTCGTCACGTGCGACTCGCTCCGTCACAAGTTCCTGCTCCTGCACGCCAGCAAGCTGATTAATTCGTATGACATCGACTCGTACATGCTGCCGTCGAAGTGGGACAGGACGGCATTCCTCAAGCACCTGAACTGGCGGATCGGCGCCGATCGCGTCTTTCTTCAGCACGGCGTCACGGACAAGGACGTCAGCGGTGGGTTGCATCGGGCCAAGACCGGGGTGGATCTCTTCGTCGCCGCTGCTGGCCTGGAGGCCGAGTACGTCGCGGAACACTTCGACTACGGCAGCGCTGCCCAGCGGCTCGGTTTTCCGCGCTTCGACGCCTTGGTGCCCGAGCGGGGTGGTCGGCGTATCCTGCTGATGCCCACCTGGCGTAGTTACCTGGTCAGCCCCTCCTACAACCCGGGACTGCCACCGCGGCTTCCGTTTGAGTCCTCGCGTTACGCCCTGTTCCTACAGGAGTTGTTCGCCAGTGAGGAGCTGAAACAGAGCCTCCGCCACCACGGGTACACCCTCGAATTCCTGCCGCACTACGAGATGCGGCAGGTGTCGACGAGTCTGGTGCCCTCGGATCCGTGCTTCGCGGTTGTCGATCAGACTCGGCGCAGCGTGCAGGACGCACTTCGGCAGTGCGACCTCTTCATCACGGACTATTCATCCACCGCGTTCGACGTCGCGTACCTCGGCACCCCGATGATCTACGCCCACTTCGACAGTGCGGAGTACTTTTCGATCGGGGGATACCGTCGGGGATACTTCGCCCACCATGAACACGGGTTCGGTCCCGTCTGTGAGACGGCTGAGGAGACGGTCCGGGCCATCGTCGGCTATCTGGAGAACGGCTGTCTCCGTGAGGAGGAGTACTCGCGGCGGGCGGCTGACTTCTTCGCGATTCAGGACCAGCACAACAGCCGACGGGTGAGCGCGGCTATCGCCGCTCTACCCGGCCCACGACGGTGATCCGACGACAACGCCGCGTCAGCCCGGCCAGGCCGGTAGGACAGACCGGTGCCGAAGGAGCAAGATGAGCGACGGGACCCCTTCTCCGCCGGAGACGCCACGGGCGGTGGCCGAGCCGTCGGGTTTCGTGGAGGTCTATCGGCGGGTGCTGAGCCCGCAGACCCGTCGGGCCATCGCGAAGAAGGTCAGTCCGCGTACCCGGCACCAGCTCAAGCAGTGGGTGGCCCGCGCCGCGGGGGACAGCCAGACCGCCGGCCGGCGGGGTGAGCGGTTGGCGCGTCGGCAGCCGGAACTGTTGGCCGGGGCGGACCGGGCGGTGGTCGTCGCCGACCAGGCTCCCCGGATCGCCCAGGTGGCGGCGACCGTCACCCCGGCCCGGGTACGGGCGGAGAACCTGGCGGCGGTGACGACGGCACTGGACGAGGCCGGCGTAGCGTACTTCCGGGTCCGTGGTGCCTCCCACCGGTCGTCGGTGGTCGCGGTCGACGCGGCGGATTGGGAGCGGGCGTGCGCCGCACTGGCCGCCGCCTGCGAGCGGGCACCCGGCTACGTCACGGTGCTCACCGACGGTGCGACGGGGACAACTGCCCCCGGGTTTGAGGCGAAGACCTGGCGCCGTGTCGCGGGCGCCACGGTGCTGCGGTTGACCTGGTATTGGACCGACCCCCGGCACCGGTTGGTGCTGGGTCAGGCGTACGGGTGCGAGGTGGAGTTCTGGACCCGCCAGGGGGCGGTGCTCGTCGCCCCGCGTCCGAACCGGGCGACGGCGGAGGTGGCCGCCGAAGAGCCCTCGGTGGAGGTTTCCGAGTCGCTGTTCACCGGGCTGGAGCCGACCGGCACCACGGCGACGGCCCGGACACGGCCCGCGTTCGCCGGTGCGCGTCCCTTCGACGTCACGTTCCCGGTCGACGTGGTCTACACCTGGGTCGACGGCACCGATCCGGACTGGCTGCGCCGCCGCGCCGAGGTGACGGGTGTGCCGTACCACAGTGAGGCGGCGAGCGCGGCGCGCTTCCTCAGCCGGGACGAACTGCGGTACTCACTGCGTTCGCTGCACCTGTACGCGCCCTGGGTGCGCAACGTCTACCTGGTGACCGACGACCAGGTGCCGCAGTGGTTGGCGCGGTCCGCGCCGGGCATCCGGGTGGTCAGCCACCGGGCGATCTTCTCCGACCTGTCGGTTCTGCCCACCTACAACTCGCACGCCATCGAGAGCCAACTGCACCACATCGACGGGCTCTCCGAGCACTTCCTCTATTTCAACGACGACGTGTTTCTCGGTACCGAGGTGCTGCCCTCGGACTTCTTCCTGGCCAACGGCATCTCCCGCTTCTTCCCCTCGCCCGCGCTGGTGCCGCCCGGAGCGGCGACCGTCGAGGACATCCCGTCGTCGGCGGCGGGGAAGAACAACCGCGCCCTGATGGCCGAACGGTTCGGGACGGTGCTGACGCAGAAGATGAAGCACATGCCGCACGCGCTGCGGCGCAGTGTGCTCTACGAGATCGAGGAGAACTTCGCCGAACCGCACGGCCGGACCGCCGGCAGCCGTTTCCGGAGCATGACGGACCTGTCGATCGCCTCGTCGTTGCACCACTACTACGCGTTCCACACGGGACGGGCAGTGCCGGGGGACCTGCGGTACGCCATCGCCGAACTGTCCCACCCGGACACGCCCGCCCGGCTCGCGCACCTGCTGGCCCGTCGGGACCGGCACGTGTTCTGCCTCAACGACGCCTTCTCCACCGAGGAGGACCTGGCCGACCAACTCAAGGTCGTCACCCCGTTCCTGGACACCTACTTCCCGGTGCCCAGCCCGTGGGAGAACGGCTGAGAGACGACCGTGGCCGGCCGCGCCCGTAACGGGCTGCGACCGGCCACCGGTGACGGATCGGATCAGTAGTCCGAGCCGCTGTCCGACTTGGTCTTCGAGGGCGGGGAGACCGCCTTCGGGGTGCCCTTCGGCAGGCACTCCAGGTTCTTGCTGCCGTCCGGGTTCACCACGAACCAGGTACCGCCGACGCCCTGGCCCTTCCACTGGCCGGGCTTCTTGTCACCGATGTAGGTGTAGAGCGGCCAGCCGTCGAGCGTGATCTGACGGGTGCCGTCGGGGCGGGTAATGGTGCCCACCGCGTCGTCCGAGACGCCCTTGAGCTTCGGGTTGCCGTCGGTCAGCGCGGCCGGCCACACCTCGATGCACTGGCCCTCGCAGTTGCTGGCCGGCGGGTCGTTGGTGTCGTTGTCGAAGCGGTACAGGAGGAATCCGTCCTGGTTGACGACCGCGCTGCCCATCCGGGGGAACTTCTTACCGGTGAGGCTCTCGGTCAGCTCGACGCCGTCGGGCAGGGGAACGTCGTTCGCGTCCTCGGCGCCGGGTGATGCCGAGGCGCCCGGGGTGGCGCTCGCCTCCGGGTTCGCGCTGACCTCCGGGTCGGCGGTCACGGTGGGCTCGGCCGCGGCAACGGCGACCGGCTCGACCGCGCCGGCGTTCGTCCCGTCGTAGCCTGCGGGAGCGCAAGCCGTAAGTACGACCATGGCGCCCACGGCGCTCACAGCGATGACGGTCCGCTTGATCTGTGCCACGTGCCCTCCTCATGCTTGACAGTCACCGGGATATACGGGGACGACAGTGTCAAGGTTGAATGCGAAACGGTGGCTCATTTCACAGCGGACCGTTGAACCGGACGGCCCGAACCTGCGTATGAGTGCGTATCCGCAGACCAGCGCCATGAAGGCCCGCCTCCGAACGGAGACGGGCCTTCACTCACGCGGTGCGGATCAGGGGGCGGGCACGGTCAGCAGCGACCGGGCGGTGCCCCTGCCGTTCACCTCCTGCACCTCGACGTGCTTGATGTCCTCCATCTGCACCGACGTGGTCGCGGAGAGGGCGGCCCGGGTCGGGTTGCTGTTGGTGCCGTACCCGGACGTCGGCACCGTCCAGGTGGAGACGACCTCGGTGCTGTTGTCCTTCTTGACCACGACCAGCCGGCAGGTGCGCGGACCGGGCAGCCGGCCCAGGCTGAAGTCCATCTTGGTGCCGAAGTCCTTGTCGATGAGCCAGAACGTGCCCTCGACGCCGGTGCTCGGGTCGGTGACGTCGACCTGCTCGCCCTCCTGCTCGTTGCCGCCGACGCCGGGGCCCGGGTTACCGGTGCCGCCGCCCGACGGGTCGAACGGGGCGCTGCTCGGCCCCCCGGCGATGGGCGGCGCGCTGTTGTCACCGGCCAGGTTGCTGAACACCACGCCGGTCAGGCCGCCGAACACCACCACGGCCGCCGCAGTCGCCAGGATCTGCCGGAACCGGGCCTTGCGCCGGTGGCTGCGCAACGCCACGAGCGTACGGTCCAGCAGGACCGGATCGGAGTGTGTCTGCTCCAGCGCCGTCACCGACTCCTCGTCGATGTCGGAGAGCAGCCCGACCACCGGCACCATCGATTCCAGTTCGGCGGCGCAGGCCCAGCAGGTCGCGAGGTGTTCCTCGAACCGCTCCATGTCCTGTTCGTCCAGTACGCCGAGCGCGTACGCGGCGACGTCCATGTGGTCTACCCGGCTCATTCCGTCACCCCCCGTTCCTGTAGAGCTGTGCGCAGCGCGCGCAGTGCGTAGTAGACCCGCGACTTCGCGGTGCCCAACGGCAGCCCGAGTTCCTCGGCCGCCTCCGGCACCGTCCGGCCCCGGAAGTACGTCGCCACCAGGATCTCCCGGTGCGATTGACTCAACGTCCGCAACGCGTCCGCCACCGTCATCGAGCGCAACACCCGATCGGTGCTGTCCGACTCGGCGAAGGCGGTCAGGTCCCGGTCGTACGTCTCGGCCGGCCGGGCCTGCTCGCTGCGGTGCTCGTCGATGGCGATCCGGCGGGCCACCGTCACCAGCCAGGGCCGAAGCGATCCCTGTCCCTGCGTGCCCAACCGGTGCGCGTTGCGCCAGGCCCGCAGCAACGTCTCCTGGACGATGTCCTCCGCCCGCTGCCGATCCCCACCGGTCAGCCGCATCACGAACATCAGCAGCGGGCCGGCGTGTTCGGCGTAGAGCGTGCGGATCAACTGGTCGGAGTGGGCGGCCTCGGTCGTCGTGGCCTGGTGTCGGCCAGGGGCAGGTCGCGGCGTCACCGGGCTATTCTGGCGAGACGTCGCGCGGGAGTCGACCCCACGGTCGGACGTGGTCGGCCGCGACTGGGACCGAGCGGACATCCAGTCCACCCGCACCCGGTCGCCCTGCCAACCGACCGCCAGTGCATGCATGCAGACCTCCGGATGTCCATGGACAGAAAGCCGTCCCCCCACGGGCATGGCTGCCGAGTAGTACGGAGGGCCTCGCCGAACGGATCAACGGCGGACGGAAAAAATCCCCGGTGGGGGTGGTGTGGAGTCGCTGGCGTCGCTGTCGCGTACCGCCGGGACGCCTCCGACGAACCGGTCCAGGTCCGCGCCGGCAAGCACCCGGCCCGGGAACCAGTCGCCGGCGGCCCGCCGCGTCAGCGCCGCCACCGGCGGATCCTGACGGCCGGCGACCAGCACCAGGTTGCCGTAGCGCCGCCCGCGCAGCACCCCGGCGTCGGCCACCAGGCAGGCCCGGGGCAGCAGGTCCCGGACGGTCGCGACCTGTCCACGGGCGTACCGCAGCGGCGGGCCGTCGGCCAGGTTCGCCAGGTACCACCCGCCGGGCCGGAGCACCCGGGCCACCTCGGTGGCGTACTCGACCGAGGTCAGCCGGGCCGGTGTCCGGGAACCGGCGAAGACGTCCGCGACGATCACGTCGTAACCGGCGTCCCGCCCGGCGGCCAGCACCGCCCGCGCGTCGTCCACCCGGACCTTCACCCGCGCATCGGGTCGCCAGGGCAGCTCCCGGCGGACCAGCTCGACCAGCGCACCGTCCACCTCGACGACCCGCTGCACCGAGCCGGGGCGGGTGGCGGCGACGTACCGGGGCAGGGTGAGCGCACCGCCACCCAGGTGCAGCACCCGCAGTGGCGCGCCGGCGGGTGCGACCAGGTCGATCGCGGCGGCCAGGCGGCGGACGTACTCGAACTCCAGGTGGGTCGGGTCGGTCAGGTCCACATGCGACTGCGGGGCGCCGTCCAGCAGCAGCGTCCACGACCCGGGCCGGTCCGGGTCGGGCGCCAGCTCGGCCTGCCCGGTGTCGACCTGCGCGGTGATCCGGTCGGCGTCGCGCCGCCGACCCATCAGCGACCCCTCCGGGCGGCGGCGGTCAACGCGCGGTGCAACAGCCGGGAGTCGCCCAACCGGGAGCGCAGCAGCCGTTCCAGCCCGGCGATCGGCACCAGGTTCTGCGGGGCGCGGGGGTCCTTGTAGGGAGTGGAGGCGAACCGGGGCAGGGTGACCAGCGACAGGTCGGCCAGCCGCACCACCTCGGCGATCTCCAGGTCTGCCGAGCACTCCAGCCGGACGATCCCGGCCCAGGGCGCACCGGCGGCCACCGGTAGCCGGACGTACCACGACCAGCCGCCCCACGCGGTGCCCAGACGGAACACCGGGGAGCGGTGCCCGGCGGCGAGCCCGGTGACCACCGCGGTGAGCCGGGCGTCGAGATACTGGCTGTGCTGGGTCTTGATGTAACCGAGGGTGCGCGGCAACTGCCGCCGGTTGCGCAGCGGTCCGTCCACCACCAGCAGGTCGTCGTCGGTACGCGCGGCGGACGAGACCTCCACCTCCAGCGCGGTCAGCGGCCCCTGCACGGCGGCCGGCAGCTTGGCCAGCTCCCCGGTGCCGCTGACCCGGTGCACCGGATAGCGGACGGTGCCGGCGACCACGTCGGCGGCAGACGGGCTGGCCGTGAAGAGTCCCCGGCCCACCTTGGCGCCGGCCAGCTGGGCCGCGCCCCGCTCCAGGTCGCACCGGACCACCCCGGCGGCGTACGACGCGGCCAGGCCCGGGAACGAGGTGCCGTCCTCCTCCGCCGTCCAGACGCTGGCGTCGATCCGGCGTACGCCGTCGACCAGCAGCACCACGTCCGGGGCGCGCACCCCGGGCCGGGGGCCGATCGCCCGCCAGTCCACCACCGGCAGTTCGTGGTCCGCCTCCACCTGGGCGCTGCTCGGCGCGGCCGGTCCGGCCGACGCCTCGAACGAGGCCCCGTAGGCCGGATCCCACGCGTCGACGAAGAACCGTCCCGCGCTCACGGGACGAACCTTTCGTTCGCGACTGCGGGGCTCCGCTGCGCTGCACTCCTCGCGCTCACGGGGTCACGCCTCTCGTTCGCGACTGCGGGGCTCCGCTGCGCTGCACTCCTCGCGCTCACCGGCCGGTCCGCTCGATGCGGGCCGAGCGGGCGTCCTTACGGACCTCGAAGCGGACCGGGATGCGTTCCGCCAGGGCTGGCACGTGGGTCACCACGCCGACCATCCGGTCACCCCGGGCGGCCAGATTCTCCAGGGTGGCGGCGACCGTGTCGAGGGTGGCCGCGTCGAGGGTGCCGAAGCCCTCGTCCAGCACGATCGACTCCAGGCTGGCCGCCGTGGTGGACATCCCGGCCAACTGCTCGGAGAGCGCCAGCGCCAGGGCCAGGGACGCCTGGAACGTCTCACCGCCGGAGAGGGTACGCACACCCCGGCGCAGCCCGGCGTCGTAGTGGTCGACGACGAAGAACTCGCCCTTGTCGTGGACCAGGTCGTACTGCCCGCCGGAGAGTTCCCGCAGGATCCCCGAGGCGCCGTCGACCAGCAGGTCCAGCGCCTCGGCCAGCAGCCACCGCTCGAAGTTGTTGGCGCGCAGGTGCCCCGCCAGCGCCCGCGCCACCTGCGCCTGGCGTTCGTGCTCGGCCCGCTGGGCGCGCAGCTCCTCGGCCTGGGTGCGGCGTTCGGTCAGCCGGCGCAGGTCGGCCTCGGCCCGTTCCACGGCGACCGTGGCGGCGCGTACCGGATCGTCGGAAGCGGGCATACCGGCGGCGGTGAAGATGCCCGCGATCCGGGCCGCGACCTCGGTGGCCACCGCCTCGGCCGCGGCGACCGACTGCGCCGAACCGGCCCGCTGCGTCCGGCGCTGCCGCACCTGCTCGTCGGCCCACTCCGACAGCGTCGTCCACGCGGCGGCGACGTCGTCCCGGTCGGCCGCCGGTGGTCCGAACCGGGCCACCCCGTCGCGTACCCCGTCGAAACGCCGCCACGCCGACCGTAGGCGCTCCTGTGCCGCGTCCAGCGTGCCCCGGGCCCGCCGGGCGGTGTCCCGACCGGCCCGCACCCCCGCCGCCGCCTCGTCGAGTGCCTGCCGCAGCCGCGCGTGCTCGGCCACCGTCGCCCGCAGCGCCTCGGCGGTGGCCGCCCCGGCCAGCCGTTCGTCCACCTCGGTGAGGCGGGTCCGCAGTCCGTCCTGCTCGGCGCGGGCCCGCAACAGCACCCGTTCCAGGTCCCGGGCGGCCGAGTCGCGCTCGGCCAGCAGCCGCTTGGCCGCCTCGCTGGCCGCCCGCGCCGCCTTGCCGGCCGCGACCGCCTGCGCCACCGCCGAACCGGCGGGCATCGCCGGCACCCGGGCGACGGTCTGCTCGCAGACCGGGCAGGAGTCGCCGTCGCTCAGGTGCGCCCGCAACGCCGCCGCCTGGTCGGCCGCCTTCGCGTCCTCGTGGGCCTGGAACGCCGCCGCCAACTCCGCCTCGGCCCGGTCGGTCGCCGCCCGCGCCTCGGCCAGCGCGCCGGCCGCCGCCTCGTGCTCGGCACCGGCGGTCCGCACCACGGCGCGTACCTGCTCCGCCTCGGCGGCGAGCCGGTCCCGGTCGGCGTACGCGCGCAGCAGCATCCGCAGCGCGCTCTCGTCACCGGCGGCGGCCAACTCCCCGCGCAGCTTCTCCTCACGCTCCTCGGCCAGCGACACCGCGCCCGCCGCCGCGTCCGCCTCGGACCGCGCGGCGTCCACCGCCCGGGCCACCTCGGCCACCCCGTCCGGCGCCCGGACCTCGCCCAGCACGGTCAACTCGGCGTCCAGCGCCGCCAGCGCCGACCCGGCCTCGCGCACCGTCGCCCGCGCCGCGTCCAGCTCCGGTACGGCTGCCGCCACCGCCTCCGCCAACTCCCGCATCCGGCCAACATGGTCGGTGACCTGCGCCAACGTGGCGTCGTCGGCGTCGGCGAGCCCGGCCAGCAGCTGGTCGACCGTCTCCAGTCTGGCCTCGGCCTGCCCGGCGCGGGCGGTGGCCCGCTGCTGCACCTGCTCGTAGACGCCGAGACCGAGCAGGTTGACCAGGATCTGCTGCCGGGTCGCGGGACGGGCGTGCAGGAAGTCGGCGAACTGCCCCTGTGGCAGCACCACGCAACTGGTGAACTGCTCGTACGGCAGACCCACCGCCTCCAGCACGGCGGTCTCCATCTCGGCCGGCGTACCGGCGACCACCTCGCCCAGGTCCTCCGGGCTGAGCCCGGTGTCCAGCTTGGTGACGTCGAAACCGTCGGGCATCAGTTGCAGACCGGCGTTCGCGGTCTTCGCGTTGCCCCGGCTGTCCCGGCGCACCACCCGGGTGGCCACGTAGCGGGCCCCGCCGGACTCGAAGACCAGCCGGACCCGCGCCTCGGTCGACGACGGGGCCAGCGCGTTGCCGAGCCCGCGCGCGCCACCCCAGCGCGGCACCGTGCCGTAGAGCGCGAAGCAGATCGCGTCGAGCACCGTCGACTTGCCCGAACCGGTCGGCCCGACCAGGGCGAAGAAGTCGGCGTCGGTGAAGTCGACGGTGGTCTCGTCCCGGAAGACGGTGAAGCCCGCCATGTCCAGCCGCATCGGCCGCATCAGTGCTCGACCTCCTCGATCAGCTCGTCGAAGAGTTCCCGGACTCCGTCGTCGGCGTGCCCCCGGTTGTCCAGGTAGTCGGCGAAGAGTTGACGGGGCGACCGGCCGGCCCGCTGGGCGACCCGGGTGCCGCTGCCCGGCGCGGGCACCAGCTCCGGATCGATGCGGATCTCCAACGCGCGGGGGAGCAACTCCTGCACGTCCTCCCGCAGCCCGGCCCGGGGCTGCTCGCGGACGTACACCCGCAGCCAGCCCTCCGGCGCGGTGATCTCGGCGAGCTGGGCCAGCGTGCCGCGTACCGTGTGCAGCGCCGTCGCCTCCTCGACCGGCACCTCCCGGACCCGTGCCGCCGTCGTGGCGGTCACCTCGACCAGGGTCACCGACGGGACGTTCTCCTGCTCGCCGAAGTCCACCGCCAGCGGGGCGCCGCTGTAGCGGATCGGGCACGGCCCCTGCACCCGCTGGGCGCGGTGCAGGTGCCCCAACGCGACGTAGTGGGCGGTGCCGGGGAAGACCGTGGCGGGCACGGCGTACCCGAGCACGGTGTGCGCGTCCCGCTCACCGCCACCGGTGCTCGCGCCCACCACGGTCAGGTGCGCGGTGACCAGGTGCACCCGGTCCGGCTCGTCGAAACCCTCGGTCAGCCGGGTGAGGATGCGGCCCAGGTGGTCGGCGTACGTCTGGTTGGTCTCGGCGGCGGTCAACTCGTACATCTCCACCGCGCGGATCGCGTACCGCTGGGACAGGAACGGCAGCGCGGCCAGCCGCCAGCGTTCCCCGTCGGCGGTGGTGCCGTCCACGACGTGCTCGGCCGGATCCTCGCGGACCGCACCGCGCAAGGTGATGCCGGCGGCCTCGGCCCACGGGCGCAGCGCGTCCAGCGCCGCGCCGTTGTCGTGGTTGCCGCCGATGGCCACCACGTCGGCGCCGGTGCGGCGCAGCGCGGTCAACGCGCGGGTGACCAGGCGGGTCGCCTCCGCCGTCGGCGCGGCGGTGTCGTAGAGGTCGCCGGCGATGACGACCAGGTCGGGCCGCTCCTGGCGGGCGATGTCGATGACACCGGCCAGCACCTGCTTGTGCTCCTCGGCCCGGGACTGCCCCTTGAGGACCTTGCCCACGTGCCAGTCCGAGGTGTGCAGGATCTTCACGGGTAGCCCTCTCCTCGTGGCGAAGACGATGTCGTCTAGAAGGGGATGTCGTCGTCGGCGCTGCCGCCGCCGGAACCCACCACGGCGAACGGGTCGGCGGACTGGGTGATCGAGCGCAACGTCTGCGACGGTGCCGCACCGGCCTCGGAGACCCGGGTAGCCCAGGCCGGGAACGGGAACTCCAGGCAGAGCGGCACCGGGATGTCGGGCTGGTTGACGAACATCGTGCCGGGTTTGGCCAGCAGCGCCCGCTGCCGTTGCGCCGGGGGCAGGAAACCGTACTCGGGGCGGGACGCCTCGGCCGGGTCGAGCCGTCCGACCACCCGGATCGCCGAGTTGGTGACGATGCGCCGCTCCACCTCGCTGGCGGTCTGCTGCGCGCCGATCAGGATCACCCCGAGCGAGCGGCCCCGCTCGGCGATGTCCAGCAACACCTCCTTGATGGGGGAGGAGCCCTCGCGGGGGGCGTACTTGTTCAACTCGTCGAGCACCACGAAGAGCAGCGGCTTGGCGCCCTGCTTCTCCTTGTTGTCGAACTCGGTCTTCAGGGTCACGCCGACCACGAAGCGCTGCGCGCGATCCGGCAGGTTGTGCAGGTCGACGACGGTGACCTGGGCCGACTCGGCGGTGTTGATCGAGTGTGGGCGGCGGGTCGCCAGGTCGCCCCGGATCAACCGGGACAGGTCCTTCTTGCTGCCGATCAGCCGCCGGGCGAAGGCGTTCACGGTGCCCAGGCCGACCGCGCTGCCCGCCCAGTCGCTGCGGGTCTCGTCGTCGCTGAGCTGCTCGACGATGTGGTCGACCAGGTCGGCGTACGTGCCCAGGCGCACCCCGTCGACGCTGACCCCGCCGTCGGCGGGCTGGGCGTAGCGGGCCAGGTGCGCGGCGACCGAGTGCACCACCATCGTGTACTGCTGCCGCTCGTCGTCGGCGTCGGCGAAGACGTACGGCAGCAGGCGCTTCTCGCAGAACTCGGTCAGCGTCCAGTAGAAGCTGTCCACCCCGGTCAGTCGGTTGTGCACGTCGGGCGTGCCGGAGGAGTCGCCGACCCGGGGTGGGGCGTACACCCGGACGTCCGGGAAGGCGTCGGCGACCAGGCCGAGCCGGGCGTACGCGGCCCGGGTGGGATCGTCCAGCCGGGCGTTCGGGTGGTCGAGGAAGAGCAGGTCCTCGCCCTTGACGTTGAAGATCAGCGCCTTGGCGTTGACCGCGTCCCCGCCGAGCTGGCCGGAGCGGAACACCGAGTAGAGCAGGAAGGTGGCGAAGCTGGTCTTGGTGGCCACCCCGGAGATGCCGGAGATCGACACGTGGGCGCCACGGGTGCCGTCGAGGAAGTCGGCGTTGAGGTAGACCGGCACCCCGTCGCGCCCGGTGCCCATCGGGACGCGTCGCTCCATCCGGTCGAAGTGCAGCGCCCGGGCGCGCGCGTCCCCCTCGGCCCGGTGCACCACCGCGCCCGGGTGCGGCGGCACGTAGAACTCCGGGTCCACCCGGGTGGTGGTGATCTCCGCTGCCTCCTGCACCTGCGCCGGCAGCGTGCCGTCGGCGATGGCGAACACGTCGGAGTCGAACTGTGCGCCCTCGTGCCGCGCACGGACCTGGGTGACCACCCCGGCGATGGTCACCGGCTCGCGGTCCGGCAGCTCCCGCCGGGTCACCACCACGTCGTCGAGCTGGAGGTAACTGCCGGGGGCGACCGCCGTCCAGAACTGCAGCGGCGTGGCGTCGGCGGTGCCGAGCACCCGACCGACCCCCTCACCCGGGCCGTCGAGCCCGCCCGGGTCGACCCCCTCGCGCGGGCCGTCGAGCTCGCCCGGGCGGTGGATCCCCTGGTCAGTCATCAGACGGCTCCGGTCGGCTGGTCGTCGCGGTCGGCACACACGCCCTGCATCCTGCCGGAGGAGTACGACAGGCCGCCACGCGACGCGGCGGAGACCACGCCCCGGCCACCCGCCGGGCGCGTACGGCGACCGACCGTGGACCCTGCGTGCCGGTGGCCGCCTACCGGTGTCGTCGTGGCGGCTGCCCGGTCGGGTCGAGCCGCCCGGCCAGCTCGTGCACGGCCGCCTCGTACCCCCGGTCGGTGTGGTACGGCCAGTGCTGGTCGATCGGGGGCGGGACGGTGTCGTCCGGGTCGACGACGACCGCGCGGGGATCGCGGAGCCGACGGTCGACCGTACCGGCCGGCCCCGACACGCGTGGACGCTCGCCCGGGTGGTGCGCGGAGAAGATCGGCCCGCCCACCGGGTCGGTGTCGCGCCACAGGTTCACCCACCGCCAGCCGATCCGATCGCCCAGCTCGTGCAGGGTCGCGTCGCCGAGGAAGGCGGGGAAGAGGCGGGCGTAGAGCCGGTGCAGCGGGCTGCCGTGGGTCAGCAACGCCACCCGCTGCCGCACCGAGTCCGGCAACTGGAGCAGCGTGGCGGCGGCGAGGACGGAACCGTGACTGTGCCCGGAGAGCACCACGTCGCCCCGGGCGGTCAGCGCGGTGACCCGCTTGGCCAGCTCCGGCACGGCCCGCTCGGCGTAACAGGGCGGCGCGAACGGATGCACCGTACGCGGCCAGAACGTGCCCAGGTCCCAGATCACCGCCACCGTGCGCCGGGTCTCCTCGGACCGGTACGAGAGCACCCCGAGCACCAGGATGCCGAGGCCGACCAGCCCGATCACGTACATCCCGACGTCGGTGGCGATGGCCAGGTTCGTGGTCGCCGTGCCGTCGGTGTGGATCATCCGTCGGCTCAGGTCCGACGGTCCGATGCCGATCAGGTCGAGCCCCACCGCGGCCACGCCGATCAGCGAGAGCACCAGGAAGACGATGAAGGCCGGGGTGAGCTGCTCGGCGATCGCGGCCCGGGCGACCACCTCGCGGACGGCCCGGCGTCGGTTCACGGCCTCCGGCGGCACGTCGGGGAAGTCCCGCCGCACGACCTCCTCGGCCATCCGACGTCGTCGGCGTCGGCTGCTCAGCACCCGCCACATGGTCGTGGCGGCCACCACCACGATCGCCACCAGGCCGGCGAGCGCGGCCCACCGGTAGGAGACGGGTGGTTCCAGCGGTGGTGCGCCGGGCAGGTTCGGCCGGGCCGGGTTCGGGATCTCGCCCCGGTCCAGGAAGTCGGCGACCCGGTAGACCAGGGCGGCGGAGAACCCGTACGCGGCGGCGATCGCCGCCGCGGCGAACACCGGCGCGGCCAGGCCGCTCAACCAGGACGTGCCCTTCCCCGCGCCGTGTCGTCGCTGGTGCAGCGTGGCGGCGGTGAGCACGGCCAGCAGGGCGGCCTGGACCGCGACCAAGGCGGCCACCGCCCCTTCGTAACCGGGCAACTGCTCACGGGGCGGGGGCGGCTCCAACGGGATCACGGTGTAGACCAGCGTCAGCACGGTGAGCCCGGTGGCCACGACCCGCACCGGGCGGATGCCCCGGAAGTCCACCGGTCCCCGGCCCTGCCCGTCGCCGACCCGGCGAGCGGGCATCGTGAGCAATACCACGCAGGCCGCGAGCAGCAACCAGGCCGCCACGAACAGCACGTACGCGACCGGGGTGGGAAAGATGTTGATCTGTGCGCCGAGCAGGATGACGTCCAGGGTGCCCAGCCCGACCGCCCGGTGGATGGCGCGCAGCCGCTGCACCACGAGCGCGTCGTTCCAGAAACCCGGACTGTCGATCCGGTCCTCCCCGTCGCCGCCCCGGTCCTGGCCGCGTGCGGCCGGGAACGCCTCGAAGACCCGGGCGGACCGCTCGCCGAGCCACCAGAGCAGCCGCAGCGCACCGATCGGGACCAGCGCGAGCAGCGCCAGGCGCGGTCCCAGCGGCAGGTACGACAGCCAGGACAGGTACGGGCGGTTCCGCACGCAGGGTTCGTAGGGCGTGCACTGCCAGCCGACGATGTCCACGGTCACGCCGACGATGGAGAGAACGAACGCGACCGTCAGGGTGGCGGCGAGCAGACGGCAGAGCGGACCGATGGGGCTGCCGCTGCCGCCGGTCGGCGGCCGGGCCCACACCGCCAGGTTGACCAGCATGAAGGGCAGCAGAAAGAGCAGCGACAGGGTACGCACCGCGCCGCCCGCGGTGAGCGCACCCCAGCGGTACGCCTCCACGTGCATCCCGCCCGGCCGGTCGCTGATCCCGAAGCCGGGGCGGGGGCGGTAGAACCCGGCGTTCGTGTCTCCGGCGACCCGGATCACCACGGGATGGTCGAGCAGCGACTCGGCGGAGGTGCCGGAGACACCGTGCACCCGTAGCTCGACCACCTCGTGTGCCAACGCCCCGCCTCCCGGCAGTTGCCGATCCGGGTTCACGGTAGTGAGCCGACCTGCGGCTACGTGGCGGATTACGGCAACTCGCCCCGGTGGCGTCAGCCTCGGGCGTAGCGCAGCAGCAGGGTGCCGTCGGCGGCGTGCAGCACGTGCCGTAGTGGCAGGTGTCGGGCGGGACTCGGGTCACCGGCGGTGATCCGACCCGCGCCCGCGCCCGCGAGCAGTGGGGCGACCGACAGGCAGACCTCGTCGACCAGGTCGTCGGCGGTGAGCGCGCCGAACAGGTGCGGGCCGCCCTCACAGAGCACCTGGTCGAGCCCGCGTCGGCGCATCTCGGCGAGGCCGGCGACGAGGTCGACCCGGTCGTCGCCGCAGGGCACCACGTCGGCCACGGTGGACAGCCCGGTCGGTGGGACGGCGTCGGACCGGGTGAGCACCAGGGGGCGTACCGGGGCGTCGGCGAAGGCGGCCTGCTCCGGGTCGAGTCGTCCGCTGGCGGAGACCACCACCAGGGTCGGGTACTCGGTCAGCCCGTGCCTCCGCCGCCAGGCACGACGGCGTTCGTCGAGCCGGATCGCCCGGTAGCCCTCGTGGCGCAGCGTGCCGGCGGCCACCAGCAGCGCGTCGCAGAGCATCCGCAGCAGCCCGAACACCCGCTTGTCGGGCTCACCGGAGAGCCCGGCGGAGTAGTCGTCGAGGCTGACCGCGCCGTCGACACTGGTCACGAAGTTCATGCGCAGGTGCGGTCGGTCGGCACGCCGGTAGAGGGCGGTCAGCGCGTCGTCGTCGACCGGCCCGGGTGACGGCTCGGGCCAGAGTGCGTGGATCGGAAGTCCGACGGTCATTCGCCGGCCGGACCGGTGACCGGAGGGGTGGGGCGAGGGGTACGGTGCTGGCAGTCGCACCAGTTACGGCCCGGACACTCGTCGTGCCGCCGTGTCCGGCACGCTCGGCAGATCATGCTGGCAGCCTATGCCGGGGGAGGATGACGCAGCATGTCACGTCAGATCTTCACGCTGCGGATGTCGCTGTCCGGGCTGCGTCCCACGATCTGGCGACGGGTCCTGGTGCCCGGTGGTTACACCCTCGACCGTGTTCACCGGGTGGTACAGCACGCGATGGGGTGGCGCGACTGCCACCTGCACTCGTTCGAGATCGACGGGGTGCAGTACGGCGAACCCGACCCCGACGGCGAGTTGGGCGTGCACGACGAGTTGGACGTACGCCTGGACGCGGCGGTGGGCAAGGGCGCCCGGTTCCACTACACGTACGACTTCGGTGACTGGTGGGAGCACGACCTGGTGGTGGAGGACGCCTTCGCCGCCGATCCGGACGAGCGCTACCCGATCTGCCTGGACGGTGAGCGCGCCGGGCCGCCGGAGGACGTCGGCGGTCCGCAGGGTTACCTACTGCTGCTCGCCGCGCTGAGCGACCCCGGCCACCCGGAGCACCGGGCGATGCGGGAATGGGTGGGTCCCGGATTCGACCCGGACGCCTTCGACGCAGGTAGGGTCAGCACGCTGCTGCGCCGACTCTGCTGATTCGTTACTCAGCGATCACGTTGAGCAGCCCCGCGCTTCGTTCGTGAGCGCGGGGTAAACATTTTCGCGGTAACGATCTGGGAACGCTCCCAGCGGGCTATTGACACTCCGGATACCTCCCGGCAATCTCATGGGAGCGTTCCCAAGATGGCGTGGATCACAGTCCCGCCCCGAGCGCCCGACACCGACAGACCAGGTCGGTGCCGGATGGCGCTGCGGCACCCCCCACCACACATAAACCAGCCTCACCACTGAAAGAGGGGTCAGGATGAGCCTCACCACGCGGCGTACCCGCCTGGCGGCAGGCGCGCTGGCGGCGGTCACCGCTGTCGGCGGTCTCGCGGCCTGCGGAAGCGACGACAGCAACACGGGCGAGGGCGGCAAGCCCGCCAAGCTGGTCGTCGACACCTTCGGCGAGTTCGGCTACGACGAGCTCGTCAAGCAGTACGAGCAGGAGACCGGCATCAAGATCGAGCTGCGGAAGACCGCGCAGCTCGGCGAGTACCGGCCGAAGCTGGTCCGGTACCTGGCCACCGGCAAGGGCGCGGCGGACGTCACCGCGCTGGAGGAGGGCATCCTCAACGAGTTCAAGGCCAACCCGCGCAACTGGGTCGACCTCAACCCGCTCGTCGAGGACCACTCCAAGGAGTTCCTGCCCTGGAAGTGGGAGCTGGGCAAGGCTCCCGACGGGCGCCTGATCGGCCTGCCGACCGACGTCGGCAGCCTCGCGGTCTGCTACCGCAAGGACCTGTTCCAGGCCGCCGGCCTGCCCACCGAGCGTGACCAGGTCTCGGCGCTCTGGCCGGACTGGAACGGCTTCCACCAGGCCGGTAAGAAGTACAAGGACGCGACCGGCAAGGCGTTCATCGACTCGATCACCGCGGTCTCGAACGGTGTGCTGTTCCAGCAGGGCAGCGACCTGTTCTACGACAAGGAGAACAACATCATCGCGGACTCCAGCCCCGCGGTGAAGGCCGCGTGGGACACCGCGACCTCGATGTCGGACATCTCCGCCAAGGCGGCGACCTGGTCGCCGGAGTGGTCGGGCGGCTTCAAGCAGGGCACCTTCGCGGCGACCTTCTGCCCGTCCTGGATGCTCGGCATCGTGGCGGACAACTCGGGTGAGGCCAACAAGGGCAAGTGGGACGTCGCGGCCGTGCCGGGCGGCGGCGGCAACTGGGGCGGCTCGTGGCTGGCCGTGCCGGAGCAGAGCGCGCACCAGAAGGAGGCGGCGAAGCTCGCCGAGTTCCTGACCAAGGCCACCAGCCAGGTCGACGCCTTCAAGCTCAAGGGCCCGCTGCCCACCAACCTGGAGGCGCTGAAGGACGAGGCGTTCCTCAGCTACACCAACGAGTACTTCAGCGACGCGCCGACCGGCAAGATCTTCGGTGAGAGCGTCGCCAAGATCGAGCCGGTCCACCTCGGCCCGAAGCACCAGGCGGTCAAGGAGAACGCGCTCGAGCCGGCCCTGCGGTCGTTCGAGAACGGGCAGGCCAACAAGGACAAGGCCTGGGAGCAGTTCGTGAAGGACGCCGCCATCCAGGGCGCCTTCTGACAGTGATTTCCCACCGGTGGCGTCCGGGGACTACCCCGGGCGCCACCGGTCGGTCCCCGTCTGGGTTGCACCCTGCGCGTGGGCCCCCTCGGAAGGGCTCCCGCCGGGAAAGGAAAATCATGAGCCTCTCGGCCACGACGGCCCCCCCGTCGAACGTCACACCACCCGGCTCCGAGCCCCCGCGTCGGCGCGGGTTCCTGCTCAACCGCCTGGATCTGAAGTACTCCCCGTACCTCTACATCGCGCCGTTCTTCCTGATCTTCGGCATCTTCGGGTTGTACCCGATGCTGCGTACCGCCTGGATGTCCCTGCACGACTGGGACATGATCGGCGACCAGACGTTCATCGGGCTCGACAACTACGCCGCCCTGATCAAGGACGACTACTTCTGGAACGCGCTCTACAACACGTTCGGCATCTTCGCGCTGTCGACCATCCCGCAGTTGCTGCTCGCGCTCTTCCTGGCGAACCTGCTCAACAGCACCCTGCTGCGCGCCAAGACCTTCTTCCGGCTGGCGATCTTTATCCCGAACGTGGTCTCGGTGGCCGCCGTCGCGATCGTCTTCGGCATGCTGTTCCAGCGGGAGTTCGGCCTCATCAACTGGGTGCTCAGCTTCGTCGGCGTCGACAACATCGACTGGGACGGCCAGCGGTGGAGCTCCTGGACCGCGATCGCGACCATGGTCAACTGGCGCTGGGTCGGTTACAACACCCTGATCCTGCTCGCCGGGATGCAGGCCATCCCGAAGGACCTCTACGAGGCCGCCTCGATCGACGGCGCCGGCCCGTGGCGGCAGTTCTGGCAGATCACCGTCCCCATGGTCCGCCCCACCCTGATCTTCGTGATCATCCTCTCCACGATCGGCGGCATGCAGCTCTTCACCGAGCCGCTGCTCTTCGCCAACGGCAGCATCCTCGGCGGTAACCAGCGGGAGTTCCAGACCCTGGCGATGTACATGTACGAGAAGGGCATCGAGAACCTCAACACCGCTGGTTACGGCGCCGCCGTCGCCTGGGCGATCTTCCTGATCATCGCGTTGATGTCGCTGCTCAACTTCCTACTCGTCCGCCGTTCGGCCAAGTGAGGAGAGAGCTGTGACCTCGGCTTCCCGGCGCCTGTGGCGCACCAGTCCGCTGACCTACATGGCGCTCGTCCTGGCGGCGCTGCTGTCGATCTACCCGTTCTACTACATGATCGTGATCGGGACGCGCACCCTGGACTCGATCAACGACGTACCGCCGCCGCTCACCCCGGGCGGTGCCTTCGGTGACAACTTCGGGCGCGTCCTCGACAACGACGCGGCCAACTTCCTCACCGGCCTGATGAACTCGGTCATCGTCTCCTCGGTGGTCACCCTGTCGGTGGTCCTCACCGGCTCGCTGGCCGGCTTCGCCTTCGCGAAGCTGCGCTTCCGGGGCCGCAACATCCTGCTGCTGATGATCGTCATCACCATGATGATCCCGACCCAGCTCGGCATCATCCCGCTCTGGGGCATGATGCAGGAATTGAACTGGTTCGGCACCCTGTACGCCGTCACCGTGCCGTTCCTGGTCAGCGCGTTCGGCGTGTTCATGATGCGGCAGTACGCCAGCCAGGCGATCTCCGACGAGCTGATCGAGGCCGGTCGGGTCGACGGTGCCAGCACGTTCCGGATCTACTGGAACATCGTGCTGCCCGCGCTGCGTCCGGCGGCGGCCGTGCTGGGTCTGCTGACCTTCATGGAGACGTGGAACTCCTTCCTCTGGCCGTACGCGATCCTCACCCCGGAGAACCCGACCCTCCAGGTCTCGCTCTCCTTCCTCTCGTACGCCTACTACACCGACTACTCCCAGGTCTTCGCCGCCACGGCGGTCGGCACCCTGCCACTGGTCCTGGTCTTCATCCTGTTCGGCCGCCAGATCATCGGCGGGATCATGGAAGGTGCTGTCAAGTCGTGAGCAACCCCGCCATCCCACCCGCGGTGGGCGTCCTCGACGAACGCGCGCCGTTGACCTTCCCGTCCGACTTCCTCTGGGGCGCGGCCACCGCCGCCTACCAGATCGAGGGCGCGGCGAGCGAGGGTGGCCGTACCCCGTCGATCTGGGACACCTTCAGCCACACCGAGGGCCGGACGGTTGCCGGGCACACCGGCGACGTCGCCTGCGACCACTACCACCGGCTCGGGGACGACGTTCGCCTGATGGCCGAGCTGGGGCTGAAGTCGTACCGGTTCTCGGTGTCATGGCCGCGGGTGCAGCCGGGCGGCACGGGCCCGGCCAACGCCGAGGGGGTGGACTTCTACCAGCGGCTGGTCGACGAGTTGCTGGCCAACGGCATCGAGCCGTGGCTCACCCTCTACCACTGGGACCTGCCCCAGGAGTTGGAGGACGCCGGTGGCTGGCCGGCCCGCGACACGGCGGCCCGGTTCGCCGACTACGCGCAGCTCATGGCGGGGGCGCTGGGCGACCGGGTGAAGTACTGGACCACGCTCAACGAGCCGTGGTGCTCGGCGTTCCTCGGGTACGGCTCGGGCGTGCACGCGCCCGGCCGCCAGAACGGTGCCGACTCGGTCCGCGCCGGACACCACCTGATGCTCGGCCACGGGCTCGCCGTCCAGGCGCTGCGCGCGGCCATCCCGAGCGCCCAGCTCGGCGTGACCGTCAACCTGTACCCGGTGACCCCGGCCAGCGACGCTCCCGGCGACCTGGACGCCGCCCGGCGCATCGACGGGCTGGCCAACCGGTTCTTCCTGGACCCGATCCTGCGCGGGTCGTACCCGGAGGACCTGGTCGCGGACCTGGCGAAGGTGACCGACTTCGCGCACGTCCACGACGGGGACCTGGCGGTCATCTCCACCCCGCTGGACGTGGTCGGCATCAACTACTACAGCCGGCACGTGGTGGCCGCGCCGGTGCCCGGCGAGGACCCGGAGGAGTACTGGCGGGCCCCGTCCACCTGGCCGGGCAGCGAGAACGTCCGGTTCGTCACCCGGGGCTTCCCGGTGACCGACATGAACTGGGAGATCGACGCTCCCGGCCTGGTGGAGACCCTGCGTCGGGTGCACGAGGAGTACACCGACCTGCCGCTCTACGTCACCGAGAACGGTTCGGCGTTCGTCGACGCGGTGATCGACGGCCAGGTCGACGACGTCGACCGGCTGGCGTACTTCGACGCCCACCTGCGCGCCTCGCACGAGGCGATCAGCGCCGGCGTGCCCCTGCGGGGATACTTCGCCTGGTCGCTGTTGGATAATTTCGAATGGGCCTGGGGTTATACCAAGCGGTTCGGGATGATCTACGTCGACTACGACAGCCAGACTCGTATCCCCAAGTCCAGCGCCAGGTGGTACGCGGAGGTGATCCGACGCAACGGTCTGGCCGCACAATAAGGCGACGGCCAGCCAGTAACGGGTGGCCCGGCACCATCGCTGAACCAGGTGCCGGGTCCGCCCATGTCGGAGGAGCAGACGATGACAACGCAGCGCACCCGGTCGCTCGGGCGCCCGACCCTCGACGCGGTCGCCGCCCGCGCCGGAGTCGGCCGCGGCACGGTCTCCCGCGTGGTCAACGGCTCCCCGCAGGTGAGTCCCGAAGCCCGCGCCGCCGTGCAGCAGGCAATCGCCGAGCTGGGGTACGTGCCGAACCGCGCGGCCCGGGCCCTGGTGACCCAACGAACCGACTCGGTGGCCCTGGTGGTCAGCGAGTCCGGTGAGCGCATCTTCGCCGAGCCGTTCTTCGCCGGCATCGTGCGCGGGATCAGCTCGGTCCTGCTGGAGACGCCGTTGCAGCTCTGGCTGGCGATGGCCCAGTCGCCGCTGGAGCGGGAACGGGTCGAGCACCACCTCACCAACCAGCACGTCGACGGGGTCCTGCTGCTGTCGCTGCACGACTCCGACCCGCTGCCCACCCTGCTGGAGGAGCGGGGGCTGCCCACCGTGCTGGGCGGACGCCCGGCCCGGATGCTGCACCCCGAGGCCCAACCCGCCTCCTTCGTCGACGTGGACAACGCCGGCGGCGCGCGGCAGGCCGTGGAGTACCTCGCCGCCCGGGGGCGACGCCGGATCGCCACCATCGCCGGCCCCCAGGACATGGGCGCCGGCCTGGCCCGGCTCGCCGGCTACCGGGACGCGGTCCGCACCGCCGGCTTCGGCGTCAACCCCGACCTGATCGGGTACGGCGACTTCAGCGAGGAGAGCGGGGCGACCGCGATGCGGCAGCTGCTGGACCGCTGCCCCGACCTGGACGCCGTCTTCGTCGCCGCCGACCTGATGGCCTTCGGCGCGATGCGGACGCTGCGCGAGACCGGCCGCCGCGTACCGGAGGACGTGGCCGTGATCGGCTTCGACGACGCGCCCATCGCCCGGCAGGCCAACCCGCCGCTCACCTCGGTGTTCCAGCCGGTCGACGAGATGGGCCGGCAGATGGCCCGCCTGCTGGTGGCCCGGATCCGCGGCGACCAGATCCCCGATCCGCACATCGTCCTGGACACCCAACTCGTCGAGCGCGCCACCGCCTGACCCTGAGTATCGCTATTGCAGATCAGTCGGCCGCTGCGGCCGGTCGACAGCCTCACCTACTCTGACAGGCCCGGACAGAGTGTGCGCTGGAGGCTTCCAACGTGGCGACGCTTCATTCGATGCCGACCGACACCCCATCTCCTGCAGCGGTAGCCGATGCCTTGACGGAGGCATTCACACACCACAACGTACGCCCTATCCAGGACTTGCTGTCGCGGACGGGGCACGCGCATGCCCTGGCTGATCTCGATGCTCTGTTCACTGGCCGGGCCCCCGATTCGGAGATCGTGCGGGCCGTCCTCCGCGCTCAGGTCGGACACGTTGCCGGTCGACCTGATCTCCTTTTGTTGCTCGTCTCGTACCTCTACGCCCGAATCAACGAGATGTGGGATCTCTATGCCGATCAGGGTGGAGTGCTGCGGACGATCACCGAGGTGTTGCGCACGGGTTTTCCGGAATCTCCGGAACAGGTTCGAGGTGCCGGGTCCGGTCCACCTTCCACAGCGATCACCGAACATACCTCGATCATGCTGGAGAACATCTGGCTCGTGTCGCAGGGGATGGCAGTCAGCAGGGCTGTCAATTCCTCCTGCATGGACGAGGTGGAGAAGCAGGCGGGTCGCATTGTGGCAGCGATGGACGATCAGATCTGCCGGATCCGGTCGATTCTGGACGGCGGTGAATTGACCGACTGGTTGTCCGAGCACGCCAACGAGACGCGGGACTACTATCAAGCCCTCGTCTTTTGTGCCCAGGCAACGCGTCAATTCCTTCTGGCCGGGAGGAGAGCCGGCGATCAGGGCGTCCACGAGCGCCGGGAGGTTCTGGCCGAGGAGTTGGCCGGCTTCCTCGAAAAGGTAGAGCAGACCAGGCGTCGGCACCCGGCGAAGGCCTGGCTCTCCGGCGACCTTGCCGCACTCGCGGCCAACCTGCGGATCATGCGCGAGTGGGTGAACCGTGACTTCCTCTTCGTCGAGGATGCCACGGTCGTCTACATCTATCCGTTTGCGATTCCCAGCGCTGTGCTGGACCGGATGTGGCTGACGCCTGGTCGGGACGGATCGAGCGCGTCGACCGGGTACGGTGCCGATCCGATCAGCGCGATCAGGAGTCGTTGTGAAGAGCGAGCGGTGCGTGTGCACGGGCGACCGATCAGTGCGGTCGTGGATCACGCGGTCGGCGACGACTGGGGGGCGGAGTCCGACTATCGGGTGCTGGACGTGTCGCTGCCTCCGGTGTTGATCACGATGACGGACGCCGCGAAGACACAGACGACCCTCACCGCCACGCTGAGGATCAGCAGCCTCGGGAATCACAGCCTCCGCCTTGAGGGCGCTCTGGTCGATGCGGACGTGCACCTCGTCAACCAGGCGCTTCGTCGTCCATCGGTCGTGATGGGAGCCAGCGAGAAGGTGCGCTTGGCGACCTCGGACCACACGGAGGCGTGGAGCAGACTCTCCGAGTATGCCCAAGAGGTGATCACGGAATTCCTCAACGGGCTGAATGACGACCCATCGGTGGAGCAGTCCTTCGACGATGTCGTCCAGCGCACTGTAGGCACGGCGGTGGCACTGAGTCACTCGTTGTTGGTGGTTCATTCTCTCCAGGTCATTCAGGCCGACGGAACAGCCCGACATGCCTGCGGATCCGAGATCAGTGATGCCGCTGTCGTGGGCAGCAGCCTATTCGTCAGCCCCGTTGGCCGGGATGCCGTGACACTGGAGGAGTGGGTGCGTTATCGCCCATCGCCGGATGCCACCGACATCCTCGGCGACTACGGATACGACGGTGACATCGTCCTGCGTACGGCGAACACCACAGTGGTTTCCGCGCCAGAGACGCCGGACTGGATGGCTCTGAGCTACAGCGCTCAGGCCGAGTTCATCGCCACGCTTCCTGGCGTACTGCTCGGCTGGACTGCGGAGATCACCGAATACATCCGGCAGGCGCGGGACCAGCTCGACACGGCCCGACGGCTTCTTCAGGAGGCGCCGATGTCGACGGTCCAGGAGAGGAACGCACTGCAGCACACCATCTTGTCACTCGAACAACGGTATGCCGACCTCAGACTGGTCACGAGTGACGTCCGGGCCAAACTCAACGGAATCAATTCCCCCACCCTCTTGCGTGACCTGATCAGGCGTTCCTATTTCGACCGCCTGTACGAGGCGGCTGGTCTTGCCGCGTACGAACGTTCCTTGTTGAGTCGGATTCAGGAGGCTGAGGATCTGTACCAGGCCGCCTCGGGGCTGTTCCGCGCCTTCGACGACCGGCTGGCCGCTGCCGAATCTCACCGGCGTCGGCGCCTGAACACCATCCTGACCACGTCAGCGACTCTTCTCGCCATCGCCTCCACCGCCGAACTCTATGGACTGCTCAACGACCTCATCGAACCTCGGCCATGGGTGCTCGCGGTCGAGGTCACCTCGATCGGCGTATTTGCCCTGGCCATGGTGGGAGTTCTCGTTCTGGTCGGACGGCAGCCCCGAGCCAGGAACGCACGCCGTTCGTGGCGGGTGCCGTCAGGCGGGGCGGGTCCAGCGGCGTAGTTCGCGTTTGGCGAGGCTGGCGCGGTGCACCTCGTCGGGGCCGTCGGCGAGGCGGAGCGTACGGGCGTGGGTCCAGAGTGCGGCCAGGGGGGTGTCCTGGCTGACGCCGGCCGCGCCGTACGTCTGGATCGCCTTGTCGATCACCCACTCGGCCATCGCCGGCGTGGCGATCTTGATCGCCTGGATCTCGGTGTGTGCGCCCTTGTTGCCGACGGTGTCCATCAGCCAGGCGGTCTTGAGTACCAGCAGGCGGGCCTGCTCGATGCGGACCCGGGACTCGGCGATCCACTCCCGCACCACGCCCTGCTCGGCGAGGGGGCGGCCGAACGCGACCCGGTCGGCGGCTCGGCGGCAGAGCAGTTCCAGGGCCCGTTCGGCCATGCCGATCAGGCGCATGCAGTGGTGGATGCGGCCGGGGCCGAGCCGCGCCTGGGCGATGGCGAACCCGGTGCCCTCGGCGCCGACGAGGTTCTCCGCCGGCACCCGTACGCCGTCGAAGTGGATCTCGGCGTGGCCGCCGTGCGGGGCGTCGCTGAAGCCGAAGACGGTCATCCCCCGGCGGACCGTGACCCCCGGAGTGTCCCGGGGGACCAGGATCATGCTCTGCTGCCGGTGCCGGTCGGCGCCCGGGTCGGTCTTGCCCATCACGATGAAGATCTCGCAGGCCGGGTCCATCGCCCCGGACGACCACCATTTTCGGCCGTCGACCACGTAGTGGTCGCCGTCGCGGCGGATCGCGGTGGCGATGTTCGTCGCGTCGGAAGAGGCGACGTCCGGTTCGGTCATGCAGAACGCCGAGCGGATCTCACCGGCCAGCAGCGGGCCGAGCCACCGCTCCTGCTGGGCGGGGGAGCCGAACTCGGCGAGCAACTCCATGTTGCCGGTGTCCGGCGCGGCGCAGTTGAGCGACTCCGGGGCCAGGTGCGGGCTGCGGCCGGTCAGCTCGGCCAACGGCGCGTACTGAAGGTTGGTCAGCCCGGCGCCGTGGCGCGGATCGGGGAGGAAGAGGTTCCACAGGCCACGTCGGCGCGCCTCGTCCTTCAGCCCCGCCAGCACCGGCGGTCGGGCCCAGGGGTCACCGGCGGCGGCCACCTCGGCGGCGTACACGGCCTCGGCCGGGTAGACGTGATCAACCAGGAACTCGGTCAGCTCCCCGCGCAACTGCTCGGTGCGGTCGTCGTACCCGAAGTGCATCATGCCTCCCTCAGCGTGGCCAGCCCGTGGGCGACCAGCGGGGCGACCATGCCGCCGATGGTGTCGAAACCCTCGCCGAGGGTCTGCCCGAGGGTGTGCCGGTAGTGGATGCCCTCGCAGATCACCGCGAGTTTGAAGCAGCCCAGTGCCACGTGCCAGTCGAGCGGGCCGACGTCGACGTCACTGCGGGCGGCGTACCGGTCGATCAGCTCCGCGCCGGTCGGGAACCCGGCACGCGGGCCGGGTCCGTCGGCGACCGGGTTGTCGACGGAGACGCCGCCGCCCAGGACGTCCCAGTACGTCAGCAGCAGCCCGAGATCGGCAAGCGGGTCGCCGAGCGTGGCCATCTCCCAGTCCAGCACCCCGGTCACGGTCATCGACCCCGTCGCCGGGTCGACGGCGGCGAGCAGGTTGTCCAGCCGGTAGTCGCCGTGCACGAGACGGCCCGTACCGGTGCTGTCGGGAACCGTGGCGGCGAGCCGGTCGCGCAGCTCGTCGATGCCGGGAAGCGGTCGGCTGCGGGACCGGTCGAGCTGCCCGGCCCAGCGGCGCACCTGCCGGGCCAGGTAGCCGTCGGGGCGGCCGAAGTCGCCCAGGCCGACCGCCGCCGGGTCGACGGTGTGCAGCGTGGCGAGGGTGTCCATCATCGCCATGGCCAGGTCGTGCCGCTGCCCGGCACTGAGCCGGTCGGTCTGCCGGCGCGCCCGGTACACCTCGCCGGGCACGCGCTCCATCAGATAGAACGGCGCGCCCAGCACCTCCGGGTCGGCGCAGAGCAGCAGCGCGCGGGGGACCGGCACGTCGGTGGCGGCCAGCGCCGAGATCACCCGGAACTCTCGGGCCATGTCGTGCGCGGTGGCCAGCACGTGCCCGAGCGGTGGTCGCCGCAGCACCAGGTCACGGTCGCCGGCGTGGACCAGGTAGGTGAGGTTCGACCGCCCACCGGCGATCAGGTCGGCCCGCAGCGGCTCCCCGGCCGACTCCGGTCGATGCGTCGCGAGGTACGCGCCGAGACGGCCGAGGTCCAGACCGGCGGGGAAACGGGCAGCCGGATCGGTCATTCGGACAGTTGATGGCAGCCCCGTCAGGTTGTCAAGGTCAGGTTTTGCCCAGGGGACATGCCGCAGCAACAGGGACGAAATGGTCAACTGCCACGCTCGGGTTCAGCCTGCCGGGATTGTGCCGGCCCGCCGAGCGGAGGGTTCAGATGTTGCTGCGTGTACGGGTCACCCTGCCGGACCGTCCAGGCACGCTCGGTCAGGTGGCGCGCACCCTCGGGGTATCAGGCGCGGACATCGTCCAGGTGGTCGTCCTGGAACGGCTCGGCGGCCGGGCGGTCGACGACTTCACCGTGGTCTGGCCGGGCGCCGCCCGGGTGGAACGGTTGCTGGCCGGTCTGGCCGCGATCCCGGGCGTACGCGTCGACGGGGTGTGGCGGGCGATCGGCGCGCCCACCACCACCGGGCAGGACGCGGAACTGCTGGCCCAGGTCGCCGCCAACCCGGCCGACGGGCTGGCCACCCTCGTCGACGCGGTACCCGGACTGCTCGCCGCCGAGTGGTCCGTGGCCGCGGTCGTACCGGTCGACTGGGCCTCCCGCACCGGCGGCGGCGGAGCGACGGTCGGGCACGCGAGCTGGCGTACGCCGATGCCGCCCCGGCTGCCGGAGGTGACCCCGCTGCGCGCCCGGTCGATGACCATGCCCGACGGCAGCCACTTCGCCATCGCGCCGTTCGGTCGCGCCGGACTGGTCCTCGTGGTCTCCCGCGAGCACAACGAGACGTTGACCCCGGCCGCCTTCCACAGCACCGAGGTCGACCGGCTCGCCCAGCTGGTCCGGGCCAGCGCGGTGATCCTCGGCGACCGGCTCGACCTGGTCGGCTCCCCGACCGTCGCCACCCCCTGACCGGCCGCGACCTGGTGTGACGCAGACCGCAGGGCCCGTGGCCGCTGGACACGACGGGGCAACCGGCCGGCAACAGCGGCAGGCCAGAGTGACAGGTGAAAGGAGGCGACCATGACGCTGTGGCGGATCCGGGCCACCGTGGACGACCGACCGGGCTACCTGTCGGTGCTCACGGCGAGCCTCGCGCTACGTGGGGTCAACATCCTCACCGTGCAGGTGCACACCACCGAACGTGGCGCCGTCGACGACTTCCTCGTGGACGCGCCGGACACCCTCGACGAAGCGGGTCTGATCGCCGCCGTGGAACGGGGCCGGGGCCGGGACTGCTGGGTGGCGCGCAGCGAGGCGCGCGGCCTGGCGGACCAGCCGACCCGCGTACTCGGGCTGGCCACCCGGCTGGTCCACGACCCGGACGCCACCGGCGAGGTGCTGCGTGCCCTCCTCGGCGCGGACGAGGTGACCTGGCGTCCGGCACTCGCCGAGATGCGTATCGGAGTCGACGAGGCGACGATGCTGCTGGCCGACCCCAACGGCGGCTCCTACCTGCTGCGCCGGGTCGCGCCGAGCTTCACGCCCGCCGAGTACGCCCGCGCGCAGGCCCTGCTGGAGCTGGGCGCCACCGCCGCCCGCCGCACCACCGAGCAGGTCACCGTGGTCCTGCCCGACGGCGCCGAGCTGACCGTACGCCCCGCCGTCGCCGACGACCTGGCGGCCGTGACCGAACTGCACGAGGCATGCTCGGCGGACACCCGCCAACGCCGCTACCTTGGCGGTGCCTGCCTGCCCACTCCGGCCCGGATGCGTCAGCTCCTGGAACCGGCGCGTGGGCAGACCCTGATCGCCGCGACGACCGGCTCCGACGGGGCGGCGGAGTCGGTCGTCGCGATGGCGAACCTGCTCGCCGAGGGCGACGAGGCCGAGGTGGCCCTGCTGGTCCGCGACGACTGGCAGCGGCGCGGCCTCGGCTCGACCCTGCTGCGCCGGTTGACCCGGCAGGCCGAGTCCGCCGGGTACGCGGCCATGGTGCTGCACATCCAGGCGGACAACACGGCCATGCTGCGTACCCTGCGTCGGCTGGCCCGACCCACCACCGCCGACCGCGACGGCTCCCTGCTCACCATGACGGTCCCCCTCGGGGCCGAGGTGTCGGCGGCGACGGAACGCGCCGGCTGACAGCACAGACGACCGACCTCCGGTGCGGAGGACGGTGAGGTGGGCGGGACTCCCGATGCGGGAGCCCCGCCCACCGCCCTTTCCCGTCCCTCACGCGCGTGTTGCGGCCGTCGTGTGCCGTGTCGCGCGTGGTGCCGTGTCGCGCGCTCTGCCGCGGCGCGCGCTCTGCTGCGTCGATCATGGAGTTGTGGTGCCCGTTGTCTGATGAAACGCCCCTGTTTGTCGATGCCACAACTCCATGATCGGCGGGGGTGGTGGCTGGCGGGGAGGTGTTGGGGCGGCTGGGGACGGGGAGAGCGCCCGGCCCCGGTGGGGCGAGCGCTCTCGGATGTCCGCAGTGGTCAGGCTCGTTTGGCGAGTTGGGCGACGAACGCCTGCCATGCGGTGGGATCGAAGGCCAGGGCGGGACCACTCGGGTCCTTGGAGTCCCGGACGCCGACGATGTCCGGCAGATTGTCGGTGACTTCCACGCAGTTCCCGCCGTTGGAGCTGCTCCGAGTGCTTGTGCGCCAGTGGGCGCCGGTCAGGTCAGCCATTCCCGCGCTCTCAGAAACTCGATGGACTGGTCACGCGGAAGCGCCACCGACCTCACGGTATCCCAGACGGCCCAGAGTGGAGCCACCTCATTGGTGATCCGTCCCTGGGCCTGATCGTCCAGGTAGCCGACGTCGTCCCCGTCCGCAGTCGTGGCGATAACGAACGGCCCGGCCTGGCCCGGGTGTAGACCGGCCGTCAGTGGAACGATATGCACCATGACGTTCGGCCGCTGCGCCATGGTGATCAGGCGGTCGAGTTGAGGTCCCACGACCTTCTGTGTGCCCCGGCGTAACGCGGCTTCGTCGATCACGAAGACCGCGAGCGGTGGTCGAGGCCGCTCGAACACCGCTGACTGCCGCTCCATCCTGAGTGCGACGAGGCTTTCGGTGTCGGCCATCAGGGGCCCGGAGGCGAGCACGGCCTGCGCGTATTCCTCGGTTTGTAGAAGCCCCGGAATCACCGACGACTCGTAACAGCGGAGTCCGGTCGCTTCCCGTTCGAGCTGCGTCCACGGCAGGAACCACGCGGGCTCCTTACGTCGCAGTGCGTCCGGCCAAAGGTCCTCTATGTCCCGCCGCAGGATTTCTGCCACGAGGGCACGATGACGCATCTGCGGAACGCGTCCCTGGCTGACCCATCGCGCAGCGGTTTTCGGATCTACTCCGATCTGAGCTGCGAGGCTGTCGGCGGTCTCCCCGGCCGCTGCCATTGCGAGCTGAACAGCCCGATTCATCCCCTGCTCCAAACAC
Source organism: Verrucosispora sp. NA02020 (assembly GCF_013364215.1). Classification (NCBI taxonomy): domain Bacteria; kingdom Bacillati; phylum Actinomycetota; class Actinomycetes; order Micromonosporales; family Micromonosporaceae; genus Micromonospora; species Verrucosispora sp. NA02020. The sequence continues at coordinate 2,094,827 of NZ_CP054923.1, forward strand.
ATCGTCCAGAATGTCTTCGGTACACACTCCTACGCGGTGTAACTGCCCCGCAACCCTTGGCAAGGTCTTGTTCAGATGGCGCGTTCGGTGGAGGTCAATCCCCCTAACCCGGCGGGCGCGTTCGTCCCGGGGGTCGCCGCCGGGCGAGCATCCGCGGCGGCCCCCGGTCCACCGAGGCGGCGAGGGAGGCTCCCGTGTCCACACCGAGACCGACGAACGATGTCCCGCCGTCGCGCTGGTCCGCACCCACCGATGGATCGCCATCTGTACCGTCGCTCGCCGCAGTGCTCGGTGGGGAAGCACTCGGCACCGTGGCGGTGGGGGACGTGATCCGGGTGCCGGAGGGGGCGTACCTGCCCGGGGTGGGAGAGCTGCTGCTCTACGTGGCCGAGGTGATCGGCCGGGCGCAGCAGCAGGACGGCCACGTGTGGGCCGAGGTGAGCGGGCATGCGGTGCAGGGGGACGGGACGCTCCAGGTCCGCCGCCGGTACGCCCGGGTGCGGGTGGACCAGGCTGTGGTCGTACCGCGTCGTGCCTGGTGAGCGGCGTCGGCCGGACGGGACGCCGGTGGTCGAGCCCGGTGTGTACCTGTTGACCCGCGAGGCGGGTCCGCAGTTTCGCACGCCGATCGTGGTGCGGGTCGTCCGCGAGCAGGCCGACTGGCATCCGCCGTACGGCTGGACCTGGATCCAGTGTTACCAGCTCGACCGGTACGGAGACGCGGTCGAGAAGCGGCAGTTGTTCGTGATGCCCGCCGGGTTGCGGCGACTCGTGCTCGCCCCATCCCCGCACACCCGACCACACCGCCACGATCGTGCGGTACGGATGTCTATCTTGGACAGTTTCCGTTAGCTCCTAACGGAAACTGTCCAAGATTGCCGTCGCCGCAGTACGGCCGTCGCCGGCTGCCGACGACGACGGACCCGCCGCACTCGCCGCCGCAGATGGAACCAGCCGCGAGGTCAGCGGGGTACGTCGGCGGTGGCGCGGGCGGCGGCGAAGCGGGTGGCCTGGGGGTGGAATCCCTGGTAGTTGACGTGTGCGGCGAAGCTGAATCCGCCCTGGCAGAAGCGGTCGTTGGCGTTGCAGTACGACTGGATGCGGTCGGCGAAGCCGTTCAGTCGCCCCGCGCCCCGGGGGAAGATGCCGGAGCGTCGGCCGTCGGTGACGTTGAAGGGTTCACCGGCGGTGAAGGAGGGGTCGCCGAAGAGGAGGACTGACGAGACCCGGGTGGCGAGGTCGGCGGAGAGGCCGGCACGACTGCCGGTGCCGGCCAGCGCGTCGCCCATCACGTCGGCGCCCTGGGAGTAGCCCATCAGGACGAAGCGGGTGCCGGGGCACTGCGCGGCGGTCGCGGTCATCACCCGCTGCACCTCGGTGACGCCCTGGCGGACGCTGGCGACGTAGTTGCCGGAGGCCGGGTAGTCCAGCGGGGTGGTGCGGACGGTCTGCGGCAGGTCCCGGGTGATCTGCCGGGCCAGCGGCGTCAGCACGATGCCGAGGCCGGGGCGTTCGGTGGTGCCGCGTGCGCCGATGACCTCCAGGTCGGGGCAGGTGTTGCGGGGTGCCTCGGCGGCGAAGGTCATCGGGGCGATCGCGAGCCCGGCGAGGGCCACCACCCCGACCGCCACCAGGGCCAGCAGGCGTGTCCGACGTGTCCGACGGTGTCGTCCGCGCATTGTTCAGCTCCTTTTCCCAGGTCGACAGGGGTGCCGTTGGGTACGGGAGCGGTCGGCGTGCGGGTGGATCTTATGGATGTTCACACAATCTGCACTGATGGTGAACCGATCGGGGTGTCGGCGCGTGCTGGAGGGGCGGTGTGGCCGAGCACGTCGGCCGGCCACACCGCCCCCGGGATCAGGCGACGGTGCAGGTCGCCCCGTTGACCGTGAAGCCTGTCGGTCGGGGGTTGCTGCCGGTGTGCGTACCGTTGAAACCGATGCTTGTCGATGTGCCCGGCGCGAGAGTGCCGTTGTAGGACAGGCTGGTCGCGGTCACCGACGCGCCGGTCTGCTGGAAGGTCGCCCCCCAGCCCTGGCCGACCCGCTGGCCGCTGTGCGGGAAGGTGAACGCCAGCGTCCAGCCGTTGATGGTCGAGGTGCCGGTGTTCGCGATGGTGATGTTCGCGGTGAACCCGGTGCCCCAGTCGTTGGTGCCGTAGGTGACCCGGCAGGGCGTCGTCGGCAGCGGCGCCGAGGTGGTCACCGAGACCTTCGCGGTGGGCGGCGAGACGTTGCCGCCCGCGTCGACGGCCACCACGTGGAAGCGGTACGTGGTCTGCGCGGTCAACCCGGTCGCCGCGTACGTGGTGCCGGTGACGGTCGCGACCAGCACGTCGTCCCGGTAGACCCGGTACCCGGTGACGCCCACGTTGTCGGTGGCGGCACCCCACGTCAGGGTGGCTCCGGTCGCGGTGATCCCGGAGACGGTCACCGCGCCGGGAGCGGTCGGCGCGACCGTGTCGTCCGGGTCCGGCGGCGGCGGGTCGGTGTCACCGGTGGGCTCCACGCCCCACACCCGGACCCCGCCCGCGTACAACGGCACGTTGCGGTTCGGCCCGGCGGTGGCCTGGAACGACGGGTCGTTGCCGGTGTTCCAGGTGCCGCCCTCGGGCACACCGACCTTGAACTGCACCTCCATCCGGTGCTGCGACTGACCGGCCGGCGCGATGGTCTGTCCGGTGCAGTCGACCTCCACGTACCAGAGGTCACCGCTGGCCTGCTTGGCGGTGCTCGGCGCCGGGCAGCCCTGGGTGTAGCCGGGGGTGACCTGCACCGCGCCGGTGCCGTCCGGGCGGAAGTAGTAGCGGAACTTCGCGTCGGTCAACGCCCGCGCCGGGAACGCCGACTTGTTGTAGATCATCACCTTCAGACCGGTGGCCCGGGTCTCGTTCTGCATCACCGTGGTCTCCACGGTCAACTCGTCGATGTCGGGCCGCTCGACACCCGGGAAACCGGCGAGCGGCGTACCCCCGTACTCCTGGGAGAGCCGGGCCAGCGCGGACGTGAAACCGGCGTTGTAGTCGGTGGCGACCTCGTTCATCACGTAGTCCGACCGGTTGTCGGTGTACGCGTCGTTCGGCGACGACGGCCCGCCGACCAGGGCGCCGAAGAGGGTGTGCCGGGTCTCCGTGGGTACGGTCATGCTGTCCCACCAGGAGCCGTGCGCGGTGCGGTGGTGCGGGTTCTTCGGCGGGTTGGTGCCGAAGCCGACCACGTAGCTGGAGTTGCGCGGGTTGTCACCGAGTGCGTAGTTGATCTGCCGGACGGCGAAGTCGTGGTAGCGGGTCTTGCGGGTCGCGTCGGTGGTCTTGTCGCTGTAGACCAGCGCGGCGAACGCGGTGTTGGCCGCGTACCGCAACGCGCCCCAGGAGTCGAGCACCGCCATCCCGCCGGGGGAGTAGCGGATCCGTTCCCCGTTCACGCCCACGGTCCAGAAGTCCAGCCACCGGTTGGCGTCGTCGACGTACTTCTGCTTCCCGGTCAGGTTGGCCAGCAGCACGTACGCGCCGAACTGCTTGTTGTCCCAGGCCACCGTCCACTTGTAGGAGCGGGTGGTGGTCTGCGGCTCGGTGCCGAGCTTGTCGTACTCGCTCTCCGCCTTGGCCAGGTACGTGGCGTCGCCGGTCGCCCGGTACAGCCAGATGGCACCCCACACCAGCTCGTCCTGGTAGCCGCTCCACGACCGGTAGAAGCTGGTCGCGTCCGTGATGCACTCGTGGTAGCTCTTACGCACCGTGTCGGCGAACGTGTAGAGCTGCCGCGCGTGGGTGAGCAGCTTATCGGCGTACGCGGCGTCGGTCGGCCGGAACACCATGGACGACGCGGCCATCGCCGCCGCCGTCTCACCCGCCAGGTCCGCGCCGCCACAGCTCGCATCGATCTTGTACGCGGGCCGCGCCATCGGCATCACCTCGGCCGGCCCCCACCACTTGTGGTCGTCGTCGCCCTTGCCGACCTGCCCGTACAGCACGTTCGGCGAGGGGTGCGCCTTGACGAAGTAGTCGTTGACGAACCGCAGATTGTTCAACAAATGGGTGAGCTGGCCCGACGCCACGTACCCGGCCCGGTACTCGACCGCGCCCCACGCCAGCATCGTCGTGCTGAACGCCATCGGGAAGCCGAACTTCACGTGGTCACCGGCGTCGTACCAGCCACCGGTGAGGTCGAGCCCCACGTCCGCGCCGTCCCGCAGTGCCGAGTCGTCGCGCCAGGAGACCCGGTTCCAGTCCGGCAGCTTGCCGGACTGCTGCGCCTCGTAGAACAGCAGCGACTTCTGCAACGCCTCGGCGTAGTTGAACGCCGGAGCGGCGGCGTTGCTCGACGCGGCGTTGCTGGCGGCGGCGTTGCTGGTGGTGGTGTTCGGTGCGGTGGAGTTGGTGGTGTTCGGCACGGTGGTGTTCGGCGCGGCGACGCCTGCCGCCGGTACGCCGACCGCCAGCGCCAGGCCGGCGGCGATGACCGTGCCGGTGCTGCGGAGACGACGCGACCAGTGGCCGCGTCGGCCGGGATCGTCGCCGCGCGCGCGGCCCGGCCGTCTGATGTGGTGCATGCGGCTGCTCCTGTCGTACGGGGCAGGCAGCGTCGACGCGCACGCGTCGGGGTGGACGGCTGCCGGCGGTGGTGGCAGAGTGGCTCCAGCAGGACCGGGAGCGCTCCCATGGATGAGTAGCAATGTAATCTGGCGTTCACCGGTTTGGGAAGGCCGAGCGGCACCATAGGAGCGAGCGTTCCGGGAAGGCCGATCCGGAACGGCGCGAGCGTCTCGTCGGGATGCAAGCCGGGGCGCGGGCGATTCTGGGCCGGCGGGGGTAGCGTCGGCGGGCCGAATCGCGTTACACCGACACGCCGCTGGTGGCCCCTGATTCCACCCCGACGTCCCGACACGGGACCCGCCCGTCTGCCCAGGTCGGACCGTTCGCCTGAGATCGGTGGGCCCCATCCGCAGGCAAGCTTGTGCCATCTCCTCCGGCTGATCGGGGGGAGACCCGATGACCAACCACCCGAGAACGGCCGCCGGTGTCCCTCCGGCGGCCGTTCTCGCCGTCACCACCCGATCCACCCGGCCCGTACCCGCCAACCGGGTCTGCTCCGTCCGGGTCTGCTCCGTCCGGGTCCGCTCCGGCCCGTCCCTGCTTACCGCGTCCGCTCCGTCCGTTCGCAGGACGCGGTACCTCGCGCTTACGGTGCAGCCTGTCCGGCGATCGTGGACAATTTCCGTTCGACAGTGACGGCAACCGTCCAAGATTCACGAGTCCGGACGCCAACCGGCGGCGACGAGGGCGCGGCGGACCGTGTCGGCGACCTGGTCGGGGTGGGCGCGTACCAGCCAGGCGGGAAAGCGCAGGATACGGTCACCCGTCGTCCAGACGTCGTTCTGCCGCTGCATGTCCGCCGCCCACTGGCGTACGTCCATGTGGTGCGCCCCGTCGATCTCCACATGGATCCGCCACTCGCGCCAGTACGCGTCGAGCCAGCGCGTACGACCGGTGGTGTCGGTTCGTCGCTCCTGTAGGTCCGGTGCCGGCAGCCCGGCGCGGCGGCAGAGCCGGACGAAGTCGATCTCGCTGAGCGCCTGCGCGCCACCGGCGATGTCGTCGACGGTCTGCCGGATCAGTCGTCGCCGTGGTGCCCGGGGCAGGACGTCGAGCACGGCGGTGATCTCCTCGGGCAGTACCCGTCTCTGCTGGCACCCGGCAGCCAGCACCTCCTGCGCCGCGCGGGTCGAAGGTGCCCAACTCGCCGCGTCCACCAGGGCACGTGCCGTGCTGGTCCGGGGCGGCCGGCCGACCTGAAGGTGGTCGGCGGGCAGCAGCGACGTCCGGTGCACCACCACGGCGGCCATGTCGAGCGGCAGCCGGCGCAGGGTGGTACGCCCGGACCGGCGGGTCGACGGCACGAGGACGTGCAGCGGCTCGGGCCGCAGGCCGCGTACTCCGGCCTCGGTAGCTGCGGTGGGACCGGCGAGGACCGCGCCGCGTCCGCAGGCCAGGACGGCCACCCAGAGTTGTTGGGTCCGGGTGAGTCGGCCGTTGCCGGAGAGCAGCAGGCCACGGCCGACGGAGCGCCATCGGCGGGAACGGACGAGACCCCGTAGCGTGCCCTCGGTCAGGACGGTCAGCGCCTGGGCGGTGGTGAGGACTCCGGCCTGCGCGAAGGCCAGCCACTCCAGCGGGTCGGCACGATCATCGGGTACGAGGGGCGGCATCGTCCGACTCTGGACATTCCAGCGGCGGGGCGCCAGCGGATTTCCGGTGCTGCGACGGCGGGGATGTTAGGAAGGGCCCCCTGCTATACACGAGGCGTTAGCAGGGGGCCCTTCCTTACATAACACCCAGCGCACCCATCAGAAGCGCGCGAGGGTCGCGGTCCGGGTGGGGTCAGCGGAGGTCGTCGGCGAGCAGGTCCATCAGGAGGCCGTCGTGCCAGCGGCCGTCGGCGCCGCGCTCGTAGCGACGGAGGACGCCGACGGTGCGGAAGCCGGCCTTCGCGTACGCGCGGATCGCGGCGGTGTTGGCCGCCGCCGGGTCGATGGTGAAGCGGTGGTGGCCGTGGGCGTCGACCAGGTGCCGGACCAGGGTGCGGATGGCGTCTCCGGCGAGGCCCCGGCCGCGTACCGACGGGTCGAGGAAGATGTCCAGTCCGGCGTGGCGGTAGTCGGGGTCGTTCTCGGCGTACCACTGGATCGCCCCGACCACCCGGTCGTCGTGCTCGACGACGTACACCTCAAGGTCGTCGTCGGCGAGGTCGGCCTCGACGGCGGCGGTCAGGTCGTCGTCGCCGCGCCACCAGCGACGGACCTCGGGCTCGGCACGGATGGCGGCGAGCGTGGGCACGTCGTCGGCCGTCGCCCGCCGCAGGGTCACCGTCTCTCCGCGCAACGTCACGCCTCAGCCTCGCTGTTCGCCGTGTTCGACGCAGGTGGCGGACCAGCCGACCGGCAGCACCTGCACCTTCATCCGGCGTCGGCATCCGGCGCAGTACCGGGGCGGTTCCAGGGTGCGGGCCGCCGCGCAGCCTTCGTGGTCGCCGACCGCCACGGCCTCACCGCAGCGGTCGCACCACGTCCCGACCAGCTCGCCCATCGGCATCAGAGCGTCGCCGACAGCGCCTTGACCGGCATCTTGAGGTCGTCGAGCAGCTTGAGGTCGTCGGTGGCCGGTCGACCGAGGGTGGTCAGGTAGTTGCCGACGATCACCGCGTTGATGCCGCCGAGCAGGCCGTCGCGGGTGCCCAGGTCACCGAGGGTGATCTCCCGGCCGCCCGCGTACCGCAGGATGGTGCGCGGCATGGCGAGCCGGAACGCGGCGATGGCGCGCAGCGCGTCCTTGCCCTCGACCACCGGACGGTCGCCGAGCGGGGTGCCCGGCCGGGGGTTGAGGAAGTTCAGCGGCACCTCGTGCGGGTCCAGTTCGGCGAGCTGGGCGGCGAACTCGGCCCGCTGCTCGACCGTCTCGCCGAGCCCGAGGATGCCGCCGCAGCAGACCTCCATGCCGGATTCGCGGACCATCCGCAGCGTCTCCCAGCGCTCCTCCCACGAGTGCGTGGTGACCACGTTCGGGAAGTACGACCGGCAGGTCTCCAGGTTGTGGTTGTACCGGTGCACACCCATGGCGACCAGCTCGTCGACCTGCTCCTGGCTGAGCATGCCGAGCGAGGCGGCGACCTGGATGTCGACCTCGGCCTTGATCGCGGCGACGCCCTCGCGCATCTGCGTCATCAGTCGCGCGTCCGGGCCGCGGACGGCGGCCACGATGCAGAACTCGGTCGCCCCGGTCGCGGCGGTCTGCTTGGCGGCCTCGACCAGCGACGGGATGTCCAGCCAGACCGACCGCACCGGCGAGGTGAACAGCCCGGACTGCGAGCAGAAGTGGCAGTCCTCCGGGCAGCCGCCGGTCTTCAGCGAGACGATGCCCTCGACCTCGACCTCCGGGCCGCACCAGCGCATCCGCACGTCGTGGGCGAGCTGGAGCGTGGCGGTCAGGTGCTCGTCGGGCAGGTTGAGCACCGCGAGGACACCGGCCTGGTCCAGGCCGACGCCACCCTCCAGCACCTGGGTACGGGCCTGGTCGAGGATCTCTGGCATGGCACGTACCCTACAAGGCCGTCCGACGGGCGGAAACGTGCGCGGCCCCGCCCCGGTGCCCTCCGGCGAGCCGTACGGCGCCACGCCGGGGCGGCCCGGACGGGTGGTAACTTCGCCCGGCGGAAGCGCCCGGGGCGACGACGTGCGACCGGGCGACGACGCCTGACGGTGGAAACCGGCGGGGAAGGGGCGTGGTGGTGGCGGACTGGCTGGCGGCCCTGGCACGCCGCGCGGACCTGCGGGCCAAGGCGGGACTGACCCGTCGGCTGCGTCCGCGTACCGCCGACGACGCCGTGGTGGACCTGGCCGGCAACGACTACCTGGGCCTCTCCGCGCATCCCGAGGTGGTCGCGGCGGCGGCCAAGGCGCTCTCCGAGTACGGGCTGGGCGCGACCGGCTCACGACTGGTCCGGGGCTCCACCGACGCCCACCACGCGCTGGAGGACGCGCTCGCCGACTGGCTCGGCACCGACCGGTCGCTGCTCTTCTCCTCCGGCTACCTCGCCAACCTCGGCGCGGTCCGGGCGCTGGTGCGCCCCCGCACGCTGCTGGTCTCCGACGCGCACAACCATGCCAGCCTGATCGACGGGTGTCGCATCTCCGGCGCGGAGACCGTGGTGACCCCGCACGCCGACGTTGACGCGGTGGCGGCGGCCCTGGCCGGGGCACCCGGCCGTCCGGCGGTGGTGGTCACCGAGTCGGTCTTCTCCGTCGACGGTGACCTGGCGCCCCTGGCCGAGCTGCACGCGACCGCCCGCGCGCACGGGGCGCTGCTGCTGGTCGACGACGCGCACGCGCTCGGTGTCGTCGGTCCGGCCGGGGCCGGTGCGGTGGCCGCCGCCGGGCTGACCGGCGCGCCGGACGTGGTGGTCACCGCCACCCTCTCCAAGGCGCTCGGTGGTGCCGGCGGGGTGGTGGCCGGTCCGGCCGAGTTCGTCCGGCACCTGGTGGAGACCGCCCGGACCTTCATCTACGACACCGCGCTGCCGCCGGCCGTGGCCGCCGGGGTGCACGCCGCCGTCGGGCTGGCCCGTGACGGCGACGCCCTCCGCGCCGAACTGGCCGCCCGCGCCACGCTCGCGGTGGACCGCCTGCGCGCCGCCGGCCTGGAGGTCTCCGTCCCGGACGCCGCCGTCGTCTCGGTCACCGCCGCCGGCCCGGAGGCGGCGACCGCCTGGGCCGCCGCCTGCCGGGACCGGGGCGTGGCGGTCGGCTGTTTCCGGCCGCCCTCGACCCCGGACAGCCGGTCCCGGCTGCGGCTCACCATCGGTGCCGGGCCGTCCCGGGCGGACTTCGAGCGGGCCCTGGAGGTCATCGTGGAATGTGCGCCGTGACGGATCAGTGGCGCGGACCGGTGCTGGTCACCGGGACCGACACCGAGGTCGGCAAGACGGTGGTGACCGCCGCGATCACGGCCGCCGCGCAGGCGGCCGGGCTGCGGGTGGCGGTGGTCAAACCCGGCCAGACGGGTACGGCCACCGGTGAGCCCGGCGACGTCGAGGCGGTCACCCGGCTCTCCGCCCCGATGACCGCCCGCACGCTGGCCGCCTACCCCGATCCGCTCGCCCCGTTGGCCGCCGCCCGGGTGGCGGACCTGCCGCCGCTGGAGTTGTACAACGCCGTCGACGCGATCCGCGAGGAGGCGGAGAAGCACGACCTGGTGCTGATCGAGGGCGCCGGTGGGCTGCTCGTCCCGATGGGGCTGCGACCCTCGGGCGAGGCGTGGACGGTGGCCGACCTGGCGGTGTCGTTGGGTGCCCCGGCGGTGGTGGTGGCCCGCGCGGGTCTCGGCACCCTCAACCACACCGCGCTCACCCTGGAGGCGCTGGACCGGCGTGCGGTGCCGGCGGGTGTGGTGATCGGCGCCTGGCCGGCCGACCCGGAGCTGGTGCACTGGGCCAACGTCAGCGACCTGCTGCCGAACCTGCTCGGTGCGTTGCCGTCCGGGGCCGGGGCGATGGACCCGGGGGTGTTCCGGCGGTCCGCGCCGGGCTGGCTGACCCCGGCGTTGTACGGCGTGCTCGACGACTGGCGGGCCTGGGCCGACGAGATCAACTGAGGCCGACGAGATCAACCGAGCGGGGCGCGCGTCACGACCAGGGCGTCCGGCATCCGGAAGGTGAGGTTGTCCGGGTAGCGGGGTGCGCGGAGCACACGGACCCGGGCCAGCAGCGGCGCCACCTCGGTCACCACGGTCGCCGCCTCCATCCGGGCGAGTTGGTCGCCCACGCAGCGGTGTACGCCCGCGCCGAAGGCCAGGTGCCGGCGTGACCCGCGTTGCCCCGGCCGGAACCCGTCCGGTGACTCGACGACCGCCGGGTCGCGTCCGGCACCAGCCAGCCAGAGCACGATGCTGGTGCCCGCCGCCACCGCCGTCCCGCCCAGCGTGGTGTCCACGGCGGCGACCCGCCGCCAGGTGACGATCGGCGGTTCCCGTCGCAGCCCCTCCTCGACGACGTCGGTGACGGCCACCGTGCCGTCGCGCAGCCCGGCGAGCACGGTCGGTTCCCCGATCAGCCGGTGCATCAGCAGAGTGAGGAACTGCGAGGTGGTCTCCTGGCCGGCGACCAGCAGGAAGAACAGTGCGCCGACCACCACGTCGGGCGGGTGCCCGGCGTCCCGCAACGACGCGGCGAGCCCGCCGCCGGTGACCGCGAACTCGCGCAGCACCCGGTGGAAGCGACCCACCTCGGTGGCGAGGGCCTGCTGCCGGTCGGCGTCCAGGGGTGCCCAGAACAGTTCCAGCGCGGCGCGGGCGAACTCCTTCACCGCCGCCACCGGCGCGTCGGGCAACTCGACCAGCCGGGCCAGGACCAGCAGCGGCAGGTCGGCGGCGAGCGCGGCGTGCAGGTCGACGTGCACGCCCTCGTCGAGCGTCGCGTCCAGACCGGCCACCCGTCGGCGGACCAGCGCGGCGAGCCAGTCCCGCTGCTCGGCCACCCGCCTCGGGTGCAGCGCGTCGGCGACCAGCGCGCGGATCCCCGGGTGGTCGGCCCCGCCGTTGTTGGCCAGCGTGGGCGGCAACCGGAACCGGTGCGCGGCGAGGACGCGCAGCGCGGCCACCGGGATCGGGGTCACTGCGTCCAGGGCGTTGTCCGGGCGGTACGTCACCGGGTCGGTCAGCACCTGCCGCACCAGCGCGTGCCGGGTCACCAGCAGATGGGCGACACCCACGTGGTCGACGACCCGGACCGGGTCGACACCCGCCCCCGCACCGGCTCCGGCGGACCCGGCTCCCCGGGCATCGGCCATGGCGGCACCGGCCCCGGCGCTCGCGGTCGCCTCCGGGGCCTGCTCCCAGGCGCGGAACAGCACCGCGTCACGCTAGCGGGCCGCCGACGGCCGTCCCGCGCGCAGCCGCCACACCGTGGTGCGCTTCACCCGTACGCTCTCCAGCGCCTCGCTGACCGGCACGTCGTAGGCGGCCAGCTCGTCGAAGCGGTCCCGGGGCAGGAAGGCGCGTCCGGGATCGCCGACCAGCACGGTGGCCCCGGACCGGGCGGCGCGCAGCAGGAACCGCAGGACCCGGTTGGCCATCGCCTCGCTGTAGAACACGTCGCCGGCGAGCACCACCTCGGCGTCCCCGGCGTCCCGATCGAGGACGTCGCCGAGTTCGGCGTCGACGCGTACCCCGTTGGCTTCGGCGTTGAGCGCGACCGCCGCGACGGCCAGCTCGTCGACCTCCACCGCGCGCACGGCGGCGGCACCGGCCCTGGCGGCGGCGATCGCCACCAGGCCGGAGCCGGAGGCGAAGTCGAGGATCCGCCGGCCGGCGACGAGGTCCGGGTGGTCGGTGACGTACCGGGCGAGGCCCTGACCGCCCGCCCAGGCGAAGGCCCAGAACGGCGGCGGCCGGTCGCTGCGGAACTCACCCTCGGTCAGCTCCCAGAGGCCGATCGGCTCGTCCGCCTGGTGCAGCCGTACCTCGGGGACGAAGGCGACGGGACCGAGCCGGGCGTGCAACTGGACGAAGGCGGCGGAGAGAGCGGACACCCGGTGATTGTCCATCGTGACCCTGTTCGGCGTGTCGCGGGTGTCGCGTGACCGGTTCAATACCGTACGTGAAAAGGGGCATCTTGCTTCACACCACGTGCGAACACGCCCGTCTACCGGCTGGCGCCCGGCCCTCATAGCGTGGCCGATGGAGGCGACCAACAGGAGGACAGATCGTGAGAAGGCTGTGGCGGAACACGCTACGGATCGGGGTGGTACTGGCCTGCGTCACCGGTGTGCACCTGGCCATGTCCGCGCCGGCACAGGCGGCGTTCGCCACCGAACTCAGCGGCCTGCCGGACCGGTTCACCGCCGGAGGGCGGGTGGAGACGGTCTCCGCCGTGGTGTCCCGCTCCGACCAGGGCGGCTGCATCAAGGTGCGTTGGTCGATGGTGGTCGGTGTGCAGGGCGTACGGCTGGACCAGGTGCGGATCGACCGGATCGAGGAGAACGGTTCGTTCCCGGTGCAGGTGCGGACCGAGGGCAACGCGGCCCGGTTGACGGACCGGCAACTCGACCCGGGCACGCTCTGTCCGGGGCGTACGGTGACCGCCCAGTACCGGATCGCGTTCGCCCGGAACGCCGACCAGGGGCAGGTCCAGCTCGCCGTCGAGGCGTACGACCAGAACCTGCAGTTGCTGTCCCGTCAGACCGCGACCCGCGACGTGGTCGGCGGCCAGGGGGCGGCCCGGCCGACGGCGGCGCCGAACCCGACCGGGGCGACGCCGTCGGAGTCGCCGCGGGAACTGGAGCCGCAGCCGACGGAGGACCCGCCGGAGGAGGGACCGGGGGAGAGGGTCGATGCCGGTGCCGCCGGTGGCGGAGCCGCCGCGCCGGACGCCGGAGCCGCCGGCAACGTCTCGCAGACCGGGGCGGGGCTCGGCCTGACCGAGGTCGCCTTCCTGCTCGGTGGGCTGCTGCTGTTCCTCGGCGTCGGCCTGCTGATGCGGCTGCGGCAGTTGACCAAGGATCCGGAACCGGTACCCGCCGACGGCGTCTCGGTGAGCGCCGCGGACCGCTGGGAGCGGCAACCCGGGCCGCGCCAGCGCTGGCGGACGGTACCCCGTGACGGTGGTCGGCTGGGCTGACCGCTCGCGTACTTCACACACCGGGGGTGCGGCCGGCGCGGGATCTCCCGCGCCGGCCGCCGTACTCGTCACGCCGTGCGGCGGGCGGTTACGGTGCCCAGCCGGGATCGCGGCCGAACGCGCCGATCAGCCGGTCCTGCTCGTCGGCCTGCGGTGAGACGTCGACCTGGTCGTGCACCAGCCCGTTGCTCCGGTAGTCGCCGACGGCGCGGCGGAACCACCGGGCGCACTCGGCGACCGCGTCGGCGTCCATCCTCGGGTCGACGCCGATCGCCACGGCCAGGTCCCACCCGTGAACGAGATGCTCGGCGAGCAGTTGGTGCAGGTACTCCTCGGCGGGCGTGTCGCCGGCCGAGAGGTGCACGGTGCGGTGCAGCGCGCCGGGGGAGGCGGCGGCCAGTTCGGCCTGTGCCGCCGCGTCACGCGCCGCCACGACCGGATCGTCACCGAGCTGGTCGCCGTCGTACCGGTCGCCGACCTGCGCGACGGTCCGGCCGGCGAGCAGCGCGACACTCCAGCGCTGTTCACCGACGACGTGGTTGACCAGGGTGCGGACGTCCCACCCCGGGCACGGGGTCACCGCCGACCACTGCCCACCGCCGACCTGTTCCACCCGGTCGGTGAACTCCACCAGACTGCGTCGGTACACCTCGAGCAGATCCATGGCGTCATTGTCGTCGTCGCCGACCGCTTCCGACGGCGGTTCGCCAGGTGCCGGAGACGGCCTGGTGGTCGGTGCGGTGCGGGCTCAGTCGAGCTGCGCCGGATCGAGGCCCAGTTCCCGGGCGGTCACCAGGCGTACCCACTCGGCGAACTGCCGTCGGGAGATCACCCGGTCGTGCACCGCGAGCTGGACCGCCAGGCCGTCCATGACCGCGCTGATCCGCCAGGCCGCGCCTGCCGGGTCGGTGCACTCGAAGACACCCTCGCGGACCCCGTCGGAGATCACCGTCGCGAGGTCCTGCCGCCACCGCAGGTCCAACTTGCGGGAGACCTTCTCCAACTCCGGGGTACGCAGCGACTCCGACCAGCCGTCGATCCACATGGACCAGGAGGTGGGTCGACCGGCAGGAGTGTAGAGCCGGAGGATGCGACGGAGCTTGGTCAGCGGCGGGGCACTGGACCGGGTCACCGTGTCCAGCCGGGCCAGATCCTGTTCGACCGCGTACGCGAAGGCCTGCGCGAGCAGGCGTTCCTTGGTGGCGAAATGGTAGAAGACCAGGGCCTGGCTCACCCCGGCGGCCTGCGCCACGTCCGCCGTGCGGGTGTTCGCCAGCCCCCGCTGCACGATCACGTCACAAGCGGTGCGCAGCAGGGCATCCAGGCGGATCTCGGCCGCACGTCTCGTCACGTCCGTCACCGTAGCCCATCAAGACGGACACGGCGTGTCACCAAACCCCTGGTGATCCGGCTTGCGACAGTCGGAACCCGGACACTCGCGACGTCCGTCCCGGGCCGTCTACCGAGCTGCGGTCCTGCTCTTGCGCGGCCCTCCACCATCGGCCGCGATCAGGAGCAACCAGTGCAGGCTCCTAGGAAGCTCGCGGGGCGCGGTCTGCCGCACGGCGGAACCGGGCGCGCCGGGTGGGGCCCGATTTGGCAACCGTTCCACCGCTCGGCTAAAGTTCTCATCCGTCACCGGAAAACCGGAGACGTGCGGACGTAGCGCAGCTGGTAGCGCATCACCTTGCCAAGGTGAGGGTCGCGGGTTCGAATCCCGTCGTCCGCTCGGAGCTGCCGCCACGCGTGACGGGGGCAACCTCGGTGGGGTGGCCGAGAGGCGAGGCAACGGCCTGCAAAGCCGTGTACGCGGGTTCAAATCCCGTCCCCACCTCGGTGTAACAACAGCACGGGCGATTGGCGCAGTGGGAGCGCGCTTCCTTGACACGGAAGAGGTCACTGGTTCAAACCCAGTATCGCCCACCATCGATCGCAGTTCGAGCGGCCCGCTATCAGATCCTGATAGCGGGCCGGTTCGTCTTCGGGTGACCGGCTGGCCCCGTCATCCCCCCGTGGTCGTGTCGCGTCCCCGCCCGCCGGGAGGCATCCGGGCGAGGGGGTGGATCGGTGCGGGGTGGTGCGGCGCGGGGGACGGTGCGGTGGGGGCGTGCCCGCCGGGGGTGGTACGCAGCACGGATGCGGTCGCGGTGGGAAAAGCGAGCCCAGGAAATGCGAGCCACATTCTCGGTGTTCAATTCGTGGTCATGTTCGGGCGTGACGGTCGGCTAATATGCACCGATGCGCGTCGCTTCGCGGTCCATTCCGTTCGGGTGCATTCGCCATGTTTCCAGTTGATCTGCCAACTGTCTGGGCCGGACGGGAAAAGGAACTGGCCGTGTTGCACGCCGCCGCCGAGGCCGCCGGCCAGGGCCGTGGGTCGGTGCTGTGGGTGGAGGGCGAGGCGGGCATCGGTAAGTCTGCCCTGGTCGCAGCCGGTCTGACTGCCCGGGAGGGCGGCAGCCGTGAGGTGCTGTGGGGGACTGCCGACCAGTTGTCCCACCGCTTTCCGTTGCGGGTGATGCTGGACTGTCTCCAGGTCCGGCCGCGTTCGCCGGATCCGCGCCGGGCACGCATCGCCGTGTTCCTGCGGGACCGTCGGCCAGGGCTTTTCGCTGCCGACGACATCGCCGGTACGGCGACGGAAATGCTCGTGTCGCTGGTCGACGAGTTGTGTGCGGACGGCCCGACGGTGCTCGTCCTCGACGACCTGCAATGGGCCGACGAGGCGTCGTTGATGCTGTGGCACCGGCTCGCCCTCGCGGTCGAGGAGCTTCCGCTGCTGTTGGTCAGCGCCACCCGTCCGGTGCCGACCCGGCAGGACGTCCAGACGTTGCGGGCCGCCACCCTGCGCCGGGGCGGCACGCTGCTGGCGCTCGGCGCGCTCAGCCCGGACGACGTCCGCACGATGACCACCGGGGTCCTCGGCGCGCCACCCGGACCGGGCCTGGACCGTCTGCTCGGGCGGGCCATGGGCAATCCGCTCTATCTGCGTGAACTGCTCGACGCCCTGGCGCGGGAGCAGACCGCCGGTGCGGTGCCGAGCGGCGGTGAACTCTCCGACGACGCCCTCGACCGGGTGCCCGCCTCCTTCGCGGCAGCGCTGACCGACCGGCTCAGCGTGGTGTCGGCGGCCACCGCCCAGATGTTGCGGACCGCATCGCTGCTCGGTGGCGAGTTCGCCGTCACCGACCTTGCCGCAGTGCTGCGCCGGACCGCGTCGGACCTGGCCGAAGGGCTGCAGAACGCGGTCACCGCCGGGATCGTCGTCGGCGTCGGCGACCAACTCGCCTTCCGGCATCCGCTGATCCGGCAGGCGCTCTACGACAGCATGCCGGCGGCGCTGCGTGCGGCGCTGCACTGCGAGGCGGCGCGGACGTTGGCGGGTGCCGGCGCCGAGCCGCTGCGGGTGGCCCAGCAACTGTTGGCGGCCGGGCACACCGGTGACGAGTGGACCCGTACGTGGGTGGTCGAGGCGGCACCGGCGTTGGCGGCCCGTGCCCCGGACATCGCGGTGGAGTTGCTGCACCGCGAGTTGTCGGTGAGCCCGCTCGACCGGGCCGACCAGGCGGTGCTCTCGGTGGAGCTGGCCCGGGTGCTGCTCGACGCCGGGCGTCACTCCGAGGCCGCCGCCCGGGCGCGGGCGGCGTTGACGCTGCCGACCGGGCCGGGACAACAGGCCGAGATGTCCTCGATCCTGGCCCGCACGCTGTTCGGCCAGGGGCGCAACGAGGAGGCGCTGGACGTGCTGGGTACGGCGCTGCGCCGGCCGGGCATACCGGCGGTGTGGCAGGCCCGCCTGCTGGCCTCGCTGTCGATGGTCAACCGGGCGAGCAACGGCGACCTGGGTACGGCGGACAGCACCGCCCGGGAGGCGTTGCGGGTGGGGGAGGAGGCCGGGGACGCCTTCGCCGTCGCGTACGCGTTGACCGACCTGTGGCTGACCCACTCGGTCCGCCGCGACCACGTCGCCGCCCTCGACTACGCGGACCGGGCGCTGGCCGTGCTGGGCGACGCACCCGAGTACGCCGACCTGCGGACGTTCGCCTTCGACGGCCGGATCTTCAGTCTGCAGAACCTCGACCGGTGGCCGGCGGCGCAGGAGACCCTGTGCCGGGCACGCGACCTGGGTCAGCGCGACGGCGGGCCCGGTCGGGGCGTCTCGACGCTCACTGCCGCCGTGCTGCTGTACTGGCTCGGTCGCTGGGACGACGCGCTCGCCGAACTCGACGGCCTCGAACGGGACAGCACGGCGATCACGTACTCCGGGCTGCGGGAGCGCGGGCCGGCGTTGCTCTGGCACGGCGTCGCCGCGGTGATCGCCGGGCGTCGCGGGAACACCGCCGTCGCGACCGCGCACCTACGCGCCGGTCTGGAGCTTCCCGTGCGTACCGTCGCCGACCGGGAGAATCGCGACTTCCTGCTGGCCGCGCGGTCGCTCGCCGCCGAGCAGGCCGGGGATCCGGCGCGGGCGCTGGCGGAGCTGTCGGTGGTCCTGGACCGTGGGCCCGGTGAGATGACCCTGCTCCACCAGTGGACGCCCGAGCTGGTGCGGCTCGCGGTGGCGGCCGACGACGCGGCGGCGGCCCGGGCGGCGGTGGAGGCGTGCCGGGCCGAGACCGCGGCGGAGTCCCGGCCGGGTCGGGCCGCGGCGGCGTTGCGCCGGTGCCAGGGGCTGCACGAGGACGATCCGGCACCGCTGCGCGAGGCGGTCGCGTACTACCGCTCGGTCGGGTCCCCGGTCGAGTTGACCGGCACGCTGGAGGACCTGGCGGCGGTACTCGCCCGGCGCGGCTCGGCGGCCGAGGCGAGGACGCTGCTGGGCGAGGCGGTCGACGGGTACGACGGCCTCGGCGCGGTCTGGGACGTGCGCCGGGCCGAGCGGCGGCTGCGGCGTCTCGGTGTCCGTCGGGGTGTCCGGGGTCCCCGGCCGGCCCGCGCGCAGGTCGGCTGGGAGGCGCTCACCCCGACCGAGGCGCGGGTGACCGCGCTGGTGGCGGAGGGGCGGTCCACACCGGACATCGCCCGGGAGATGTACCTGTCACGGCGTACCGTGCAGACCCACATCTCGCATGTCCTCGGCAAACTCGGCGTGCGGAGCCGGGTCGAGATCGCCCGCGAGGCGCTGCGCCGGGAGGCGGTCTCCGGCGCCGAGTCCTGACCCTGTGACGCCGCCGAGATCGGTATGCGTCAACTGACTGATGTCTACGCGCGGTGATCGGCGCAGCATCTGTGGTGGGCACGGCGACCGATGGGGGACGGAGGAGTTCCGGAAGATGAGGTATTCGAGCCATCAGCCGCTCCGGGGACGGGCGGTCGAGGAACCGGGGTCGACCGCTGCGCAGCCGTCGGACGCCGCACCGCTCGTGGTCCGCTGTTTCGGCGGGTTCCATCTGGAGATCCCGGGGCGGCGGCTGGAGTGGACGACGGTACGGCCGAGGGTCCGCGCACTGCTGCGTTTCCTGGCCGCCCACGGTGGTCGGCCGGTACACCGGGAGACCATCCTGACGGCGCTCTGGCCGGAGCTGCCGGTCGGGTCCGGCATCCGCAACCTGCACGTCGGCGTCTCCACGTTGCGGGCGTTCCTCGAACCGGGCGTACGGCGCGGCGAGTCCCGGTTCGTGCGTCGGGACGGCGAGTCGTACCTGTTGGACCTGCCGCGCACCGCCCGCTGCGACGTGCGGTCGTTCGAGCACGCGGTGGCGGTGTGGCGTCGCGACGTGGGCGCGGGGCAGCGGGGCGTCGCGACGGCGGCCCTGCGGGAGGCCCTCGCCCAGTACACCGGTGACCTGCTGCCGGAGGACGGGCCGGCGGAGTGGGTGGTGGCCGACCGGGACCGCTACCGCACGTTGGCGGCGGAGGCGGCGGCGACACTCGCCGCGCGCGAACTGGAGGCGGGCGATCTCGCCGGGGCGGCTGCGGCGGCCCGACGCGGGCTGGAGATCGACGGGTTCCGGGACGACGCGTGGCGGGTGCTGGCCGAGGCGCACCAGCGCTCCGGGGACACGGCTGCGGCGGCGCGGACGCGCTGCGCGTACGACCGGGTGCTGCGCACGCTCGGGGTGCCCGAGTCGGCCCGCGCGGCCTGAGGCCCCGCGCGGCCTGAGCGCCGCACGGGCATCGGGGTGCCGTGCGGGGCGACGCGGCACGCTCAGGGGCGGCGGAAGAACTCCACCTCGGCGATGGCGGTCCGACGGCCGGCGGCGCTGCCGTAGCTCTCCCGGACGGTGAGACGTACCCGCACCACGTCGTCGACGACCTGGTGGAAGGTCTGCGGGCCGGCCTGGTCGCCGAGCTGGAGCGTCCGGGTCTCCGAGGTGCCGCCGCCGGTCCAGAGCATCAGTTCCAGCACCGCCGGGCGGGCCTGCCGCAGGAACACGTCCCGTTGCGCCGAGACGCCGGAGTGCACGATCAGGTCGAGCAGCCGGAACGGGGAGGCGAAGGTGAGTTCCACGTACTCTCCGGCACCGGTGCCCTCGGCGGTGGGGGACCAGTAGCTGTTGCTGAGTCCGTCGACGACCGCCTCCGCCGGGTGACCGCCCGCCTGACTCGACGCCTGGACCGACACCGGGCTCACCGGCTGCGGGTCGGCGAGCCGGTCCCGCACGGCGTCGCCGGCCTGGGGACCGAAGCGTGTCACGCCGTACGCGAGCCCGGCGAGCAGGGCGACGACGAGCAGCAGGGCGGCGAGGCGGCGTACCAGACCCGCGACGCCGGAGCGGGGCCGGAACATCCAGTTCGCGGCCCGGAGCACGGCTCGGCGCAGGCGACGCCACCACGACTCCCGTCCGGACGGGCCGGTCCGGGCGTCGAGGGCGCTCCCGCACCGTCGGCAGAACCTGCGGCCCGGCGGGTTACCGGTCCCGCAGACCGGGCAGACGACGTCGCCGGCATCGTCCTCGGTCGACGGTGGGCGTTCCCGGACGACGGGCCGGCGGGTCGACGGGCGGGCCGGCTGGACCGCCTCCACCACCTCCGCCGGGGCCTGCTCGGCCGCCGGGGCGGTCGCTGCCCACGCGTCCACCGTGGTCGCCGGGGCCGGCGCGCCGGCCGGGGTCCCCGGGGTCGTTCCGGCCGCCGGGGCGTCGTCGGCGCCGCTTCTGGGGGAACGGGTGTCGTCGGCGGTGGTCCCGGGGGAACGGGTGTGCGCGGTGGCGGTGTCGGCGGCCGGGGACTGCGCGGTGTCGGGGTCCGGTGCGTCGAACCACGGCGTCGGGTCGCCGGGGCCGTCACCGGTGCCCGGGTCGGGCGCGGTCGGGCCGGAACGGGGCGTGCTCGACGGCCGGACGGGCGGGGGCGCGTCCGCGGACTGTTCCCAGTCGAGGAACGATCCGCAGACCCCGCAGAAGGCGCTGCCGGGTTCGGCCGGTACGCACCGCTCACAGCGCTCCATCGTCGTCGCCTTCCGCCGGCTGCCCGCCGGCGACGACCCGGACCGTGCAGGGTACGTGCGCCGGCCGGTTCGCCTCCACCAGGGCGCGTAGTGCGTCCAGCGGCACCCGGTCCGGCTCGGCGACCCGCACCGTCACGGTCAGGGCGGGCGTCGCCGTACCCGGCAGCGGCCCACCGGATGTCGACGACCAGGCCGTGCCACCGTTCTCGGTGATCTCCGGCCGGACTCCGAAGATCATCTGCACCTGCTCCGCCAGGCCCTGCGCGGTGCCGCGTACCCGGTGTCGCGCCACCGCACCGGCGACCGCCTCACGGCGCTGCGTCAGCGTCCAGCCCGGTGCCGTCTCGGCCGCCACCCAACCGGCGAGCCAGTCGACGAAGTCGGCCGGAGCCAGCCGGGGGTCCAGATAGGCGGCGAGGTTGTCCAGCGTCGCGTGCACCGGCGCCAGCACCTCGTCGAAGGCGGCGAGCAACCGACCGGCCACCTCGTCGGTGGCGTAGATCGCCGGCAGCCGGCGGCCGAACGGATGCGGTGTGCCGAGACCCGCCACCGTGCCGCGCATGGGACACCCCTCTCCGGTCCGGGCGGACCTAGCGTTCCTCGATCCGGACCTGGTGTTCGTAGGAGAAGGCCAACGCGTGCGGGTCGAGGTCTACCCGGGACGTGGCCGTGCCCCGTCGGCCGGTGAGCGGGTCGGCGGGGAAGAGCAGGACCTCCTCCAGCAACGCGACGCCGGGCAGCGGCTGGAGCACCCCGAAGAGTTCGCCGGCCTGCACCGGCCGCCCGAACGGCCAGCCCGTCCCGTCCGGGCCGCCGCGCAGCGGGTTGAGGTAGCCGTAGAGCGCGTCGAGCACCGCCGTCCGGATGCGCCCGGCCGTCGCACCGGGCCGGGCGGTCAACCGGACCGCCACGGTGACGCCCTGGTAGAAGGGCGGTTCCACGCTGAGCCGTACGCCGATGGGCCTCCGCGCGTCCAGGTGTGCGGCGATGGTGGCGAGCATGTCGTCGGGCGGGATCAGCTGCTCGAAGCGAAGCTGCTCACCGGCGTCCGCGACCGCCTCCGGCACCACCAGCAGGCGTACGCCGCCGGAGTCGGCGCCGTCCCCGGCGGGCAGGCAGCGGATCCGGGCGGCGGCCGGCACGGCCTGCCCGGCGATCAGCTCGTAGTCCCGGGCGGTGACGGCCCGGTCCTGTGCCCGCAACTGCACCGGGCCCCGCTGCCGGGCACTCTGCACCGACTCGCCGTCCACCCCGCCGAGGGCGGCCTCCCGGTTCTCCACCCGGCTGACGTACGGCACCGAGCTGCGCAGCATCGAGATCGCGCCCCGGGCCACGTTCCCGCGCCGCCCACCGCCGGTGCGGTAGCGCCGGACCCGCAGCCGGGCGCCGTTGGGCGGCACCGCGCCGTAGCGGCGCAGCGTTCCGTCGGGTTCCCGGACCGCCGGCCCGAACGCCACCTCGCCGGTGGTCCGGTCCACGGTCACGCAGCGGTCGTCCGGACCGGTGGCGCCGAACGCGTCCACCTCGGTCCACTCCTGCCAGCCGGTGCCGTCGGAGACCTCGACCACGAACGGCTCGTCGTCGGGGAGCACCGGCGGGCGGGCCACCCGCAGGTGCAGCCCCGGCACCCCCTCGGACTCGCCGAGGAACTCACCCACCACCGTCTCGGCGTGCACCGCCTCGACGGTGCCGCCGATGGTGAAGGCCGTCGCGGCCCGGATCGTCGGGGACGCCGAGTAGAACGGCTGGCCGGGTTCGGCGGCGACCAGCCGGCACCGCAGCCAGCCGGCCCGCTGGCCGCCGACGGTGGAGGTGGTGTGTCCGGCGGGTACGTGCAGCACCACGTCTCCGGGCCGGTTGAGTCCACCGGTGGAGTCGCTGTCCACCTCGCACTCCGTCCAGCGCGCGCCGTCCCATGCCTCCCAGCGCACGGGCGGCTGCCGGGGGTCGACGCCGATGCCCTCGACCCGGCTCTCCAGCCGCAGCACCACCGTGCAGGACGGGACCGCCGCGTCCAGGCCGAACAGCACCGCGTCGCCGGCCGTGGGCGGGGTGCCGAAGCAGGCCACGTCCCGGCCGTCGCGTACCTGCTCGGTGCGGTCGGCGGCCTTGCCGTCGGCGGGGTGGACGCGCAGGTGGGCCAGCTCGCACGGCACGATCGCCAGGTCGGTGACGGTGGCGAAGACGATGGCCTCCTCCGTCTCGGTGCGGATCGTGCCGGCCTCGGTCCCGGCCCGCAGCAGCACCGTCTCGGCCTGCGGGGCGGCGAGCCAGAAGGAGAGCGCGGCCCGGGCCGCGGTCGGCGGGAAGAGGCGTACGCCGATCAGGTCGAGGAAGGCCAGGTAGTTCTTCTCCGGCACCCGGTTCAACCGGTACAGCAGCTCGTCGGTCATCTGCGCGAACGCCTCGACCAGCGTGACCCCCGGATCGGAGACGTTGTGGTCGGTCCACTCCGGGCAGCGCTGCTGGATGAAGCGTTTGGCGTCGTCCACGAGGTGCTGGAAACGCCGGTCGTCGAGGTGGGGTGCGGGCAGGACCATCAGTACGTCGCCTCCACCTCGGCCCCGTCGTGCGACGGGATCACGTAGAACGGGAAGACCAGGTTGCGGGGATCGTTGGTCCCGCGCAGCACGTACCGCAGGTCGATGTAGAGGGTGCCGGCGGTCACCTCGTCGAAGCCCACGAGGACGTCGGTGACCTCGATCCGGGGCTCCCAGCGGTCGAGTGCGGCGCGTACCTCGAAGGCGACCTGCCCGGCGGTGTTCTCGTCGGCCGGCGCGAAGACGTAGTCGTGGATGGCGCAGCCGAACTCGGGGCGCATGGGTCGTTCGCCGGGGGCGGTGCCGAGGATGAGCCGGATCGCCTCGACGATCTCCCGCTCCCGGTTGACCAGTGCGATCCCGCCACCGGCGTCGAACCGGAGCGGGAACGCCCATCCAGCGCCGATGAACTGCTCCGCCACCTCGCTCAGCCCCCGATCGTGACGTTCAGGGCACCGGTCAGGATCGTCGCCGAGCAGGTGGTGCGGTCGCCGACCCGGGCGGCGGGGAAGCCGCCGATCAGCACCAGCCCGCCCGCCCGTGGCGGGCTGGGCATCACCACGTTGCCCGGGCCGAGGACCAGGTGCGGTGGCGGGACCGGGCAGGTGCACACGGTGCCGACCACCGCCGCCGGTCGGCCACCGATGAGCACGCTGGCCACGCCGAGCAGGGGACCGGGCGTCGGCGGTGGCACCCCGGGCAGACCTGCGGCGGGCGGGCCGACGCTTCCGGTGGGTACGCCGTGGCCGATCCTGTCCCCGACGCGGGCTGCTGCTGGCATCGCGTTTCCCTCCTCAGTTGATCCGGACGATCTGGCCGGAGATCGACACGCTGCCACCGGTGAGTTTCAGCTCGCCGCCGCCGGCGTCCACCGACACGCCCCGACCGGTGACCGAGACCGGCCCGCTCGACTCGACCGAGACACCCCCGGTGCCCCGGACGGTGAGGTCGGTCTTGGCCTCGATCACCACGCTGCCGTCGCTGCGGACGATCACCGAGGTGCCGGCCCGGTCCAGGTGCACCAGCAGGTTGTCGGTGCCGCTCTGGGTCCGCAGCCGGACCCCCTGGGCCGCTGCGGCGACGGTCGGCCCGTCGAGCAGTTCCACCCAGTTGCCGGTGGTCCGCCCGCCGGCCGCCCGGCCCTGACGGGAGGCGAACGAGAGCCGGTTCACCGCCCCGCTCGTCGGGTCGACGAGTGGCCCGTCGTGCGGCGACGGCTGGTCGACGCCGTTGTAGAGCCCACCGATGACGTACGGCCGGTCGAGTAGTCCCTGCTCGAACCCGACGAGCACCTCGTCGCCGACCTCGGGGCAGCAGACCCCGCCGCCGCCGGTCCCGCCCAGTTGCACCGTGCGGACCCAGTCGGTCTCGTACTCGTCGTCGAGCCAGGGGAAGCGCAGCTTGACCCAGCCCCGGTCCCGGCGTTCCGGGTGGTTGCGGTCACGGGTGGCGTTGGCGTCGGTGACCACGCCGATGGCCAGCCCCGGCATCCGTGACCGCAGCGCCGCCGGGGTGCCCCCGGTCAGGCCGCCGAGCGACCGGTCCTGGGCGCCGCTGACCGTCAGCCAGGTCTCGTAGAACCGCGCCGGTCCGAAGACGTGTCGGCTGGCGGTCACCGTGTACTTGCCGACGAAGGGCTTCCCGACGCCGCTGAGCGTGAACGGCACGCCGGTGCGCAGCAGCGGGTTGCCCCGGACCGCCACCTCGAGTTCGGCGAAGCCGGTCGCCACCTGGGCGGCCAGTGAGCGGGACACGGTGTCGACCTCGGCCGCCGTCTCGTACGGCACGTCGGCGACCAGCATCTCGGCGGTGCCGAACCCCTCCGCCACCTCGCCTGCGGTCACCGGCAGCCGCACCTCGTCGCTGTCGCGTACCCGGGTGCGGCCGATCACCGGCTGGCGGGTACGGCGGTCCCAGCCGCGTACCTCCACGTCGGTGAACTGGCCGACCGAGGTGACGGTGGCGTGCATGGTGAGCACGTTGCCGTTCACCTCCGCCACGAAGTCGCTGCGTTCGGCGGGTGTCTGCGGGCCGGGGGCGGAGGCGGCGCGGACCGGCCGGCGGAACTCGAACTCGCCGTCGACCATCGCCACCTCGGCGTCGTTGTCGGCGGCCAGCATCCGGAGGAACTCCCAGTCGCTGACGTTGGGCTGCGCCACCACCTCGTAGACCACGGTGGTGGGATCGATCCGGCCGATCGGCAGGCCGGCGAACCGGGCCAGCTCCCGGGCGATGTCGGACGCCTTCCGGTTGAGGTAGCGGGCCACCCGCCGGCCGCGCCGCAGCCGGTGTGACAGGTCCAGGGCCCGGATCGTGGTGTACGTGCCGGTGCCGTCGAACTCCGTCTCGACGGTGACCACCTCGCCGGTGAACAGCGCGGTCTCGCCGTTGCGGTCACCGGGCCGGACCGCCACGGTCACCTGCTGGCCGATCGTGATGCCGACCTTCTGCACCAGCAGCGAACCGGGGTCGCGGTAGCGCAGGGTGGCCACCGCCGGCATGTTGACGCCGTCCTCGACGCAGCCGTACGCCAACTCGTCCGGCCAGGGGTCGGGGAGTTCCGCCGAGGGCAGGCCGATTTTGAGGATGTTGGTGAGGGTTCCGGTGGGCACGGGCTACCTGCCTTCCGTCGCGGAGCCGGACCCGACGGGTGCCCGGGACAGTGCGGCGGGGACCTCGTCGGGGGCGGGCAACAGCAGCTCGGTGCCGGGCGGCAGCCGGCTCGGGTCGTCGATCTCGTTCGCCTCGGCGATCACCCGCCACACCGTCGGGTCCCCGTATTCACGATGGGCCAGCAGCGGCAACGAGTCGCCGTCCACCACCCGGTGCACGCGGCGCGCCGACCGGGTGCCGGAGGTCGGGTTCTGGGCCGGCTTGCTGCCGCTGATCTCGGTCAGGTTCACCGCGCAGGTCGCCCGCAACGGGGTCCCGGAGCTGTCGAACAGCGTGTACGTGGCGGTGACCTGGCTGACGTACGAGTAGAACGAGACGGTCTGGAACTGACCCCAGGTGAACTTCACCCACGGTGGCGAGGGCGCCTTCGCCGCGATGCTGGCGGTCGTCGGCGTACAGCAGGAGAGCAGGCTCTCGACCCGCTGCTGCACCGTACGGCTGTGCGTGTCGGTCACGTCGAGGAAGACGGTCAGCGCGAGGCTGCGCGGCTCCGAGCCGGTGAACTCCGGGATGCCGACCTGCTCGGCGCCCCGGACCACGTGTGGGATCCAGGAGGCCGACTTGGTCAACGTCAGCTCGTTCGGGTTGAACATGAAGGTGATCGGGCCGCCGAGCGACCCGCCGGGGCGGTTACCGCCGCCCAGCGGTGGGTTGTAGCGCTGGAGGAACGCGGAGACCTTGCCGGTCGGCACGTCAGCCCACCTCCAGGAAGCCGTGGTAGGCGAGTTCGATGCTCTCCGTCGCCGTCTCCGACCGGGACGGATCGAAGGACGGGCCGGTCCAGCGGACCAGGACGACATCGGCCAGTCCCCACTGGACCAGCAGGGCCCGGTCCGGCCGCAGCGCCGCGATCTGGGCGGTGCCCCGGGTGACGCCCTGCGGCAGTTTGGCGAGCATCCGGGCCACCTTGGCGGTGTCCGGGATCAGCGGTCGGGTGAGGGTGACGTTGGTGTAGCGCACCCGCGACGGCAGTTGCCAGACGAAGCCGTTGTTGCCGCCCTCCTGGTGCTGCTCCACCTCGACCTCGCAGCCGAGCCCGTCGCACGAGTTCCAGTCGCCGAGGTCGATGCCGTCGATGCGGAGCCGGAAGTGGACGCTGGTGCCGGGATCGATGTCGCTCACCGCCCACCGTCCAGCCACCGGCCGGAGCGTTCGCGTCCCCGTCGGAGTTCGGTCCGCAGCAGCCGGGAGATCGGTTCGACGAGGCGGTGGGCGAGTTCGTCCAGGGCCCGCCGGTCGAGGTGGTGGAACCGTTCGGCGCTGTCGCGGTCCTCGCGTCCCCCGTCGCGCCCCGTCTGGGTGGTGGCGTCCCGGGTCGTACCGGTCGAGCCGGCGGCGGCCGTCGCGGTACGGGTGGCGGTCGAGGAGCCGGCCGTCACCGGTCCGGTCCGTTGGACCGTCCGGGCGGGATGCGGCGCCGTCGACGTGCTGCCGCGCGGGGTGCGCTGGACCGGTGCCGCGGTGCCGGTGGACGTGCTGGTACTCGCCGCGCGGGTCACGACCGGGCGCGGAACCGGGCCGGCGGGCACCGACGCGGCGACCGTGAAGGGTGCCGGGCTCGGTCCGGCGACCTGTCGGGCCGGTGGTCGGCCCGGGGGCGGCGCGGTGGCCGCAGTGGTCCGGGTGCCGTGGCCGGCGACTGGTGCGACTGGTGCCGCCATCGTGGGCGCCTCCCTGGTGCTCGCCGGAGTTCGGCTGGTCGTGGTCGCCGGTCCGCCGCCGGGTGACCGCGTCCAGCGGACCGGCACCGCCGGTCCGGCCGAGGTGCGGGCTCCGGTCGGCGTTCGGTCCGGGCCGCGTCGGGGCGCCGCGCCGAGCCCGGACCGTTGCAGGACCGGTGTCAGGGGCCGCTCGCCGAGAAGCGGGGCGTGACGCGCCCGCCGGTGCGTCGGGCCGGGTGCTCCGTCCGTCGCACCGGCCCGCGTCGGCGCCGGACCGGCACCCGGAGCCGTCGGACCCCCTGCCGTCGTCGAGGCGGCGACCGGGGCGTGCGGTCGGACGACCGGCGTCCCCGGCACGACGGTCGGCGATCCGGGGCGCGGTCGCCCGGCCGCCGCCGGAGCGGACGGCTCGGCGGGGTACGACACGGGGCGCGTGGCCTGCTGTGCGCCGCCGGGACGGTCCGGGTGTGCCGGGGACATGTCCGTGGACGTACGGGCCGCCGGTGACGTGCCGTGTGGGCGGACCTGGGCCGTGCCCGCCGACGGCGTGATCGCGGCCGGTGCGGAGACCGCCGGCGGTGCCGGACGGTGGGCGGTGCCGCCGGAGCGGGGCGAGGGATCGGCGGTGGCCTGCCGGGGCGGGGCCGACGTGGCGGCTACCGGCCGGGCCACGATCCGTGGTGGGGGCGCGTCCGGGGCGAGCGGCGTCCCGAGGCCCACCGGCGGGTGGGGGGGAGGTACCGGCGGACCGCTCCGACCCGCCGGTACCTCCCGGAGCGGTGACCGACCCGGGCCGGACGGCCCCGCTCCGGCTTCCGACCTCGACGCTCCCGCACCGGGTGGCCGTGCCGCCGGATCGGTTTCCGGTCGGCCGGTCACGGTCCGGTCGGCCGGTGCGGCGGTCGGGGACTGCGGACCGGCCCCGGCGCGTACGGCGGGGCCGCCGTGCCGGTGCACCGGTGGTGTCGCGCCGCCTCGGGGCGCGGCCGGAACGGTGCCGGCCGCCGAACCTCCATGGTGGCCGGACGTGGACCGCTGTACGGCGGGTGCCGGGGTGCCGCCGGTCGTGCCGGACGGCGCGGCACCGGAGCCTCGCCCCCCTGCCCGGGGCCGTGGCTGGTCCGGGGCGGGACGACGCGCGGACAGCACCGCCGGTGGCGCGTCCGGATCGGGCGCCGGCATCACGACGGGCTCGCCGA
Organism: Verrucosispora sp. NA02020; assembly: GCF_013364215.1. Lineage (NCBI taxonomy): Bacteria > Bacillati > Actinomycetota > Actinomycetes > Micromonosporales > Micromonosporaceae > Micromonospora > Verrucosispora sp. NA02020. The sequence goes on from NZ_CP054923.1 coordinate 2,123,456, forward strand.
GGCCGATTCGCGGGGGAGCACCACCGACCCGGGGCTCCCGCGAGACCGGGCCCGACCCAATCGACGGGCCCGACCCAATCGACGGGGCAGACCCGGCCGACGGGGCAGACGGCGGGCCGTGGCGGGTCGGTGTGGCAGTCGACGGGTCGCGGCGGACCGGTGCGGCGGGGGCCGGCGCGTTACCGGACGGCGCGGTGGGTGCCGAGGCAGCACCGGCCGGCGCGGGGTACGTCGAGGCGCTGCCCGTTGACGCGGGCGAGACGAAGACGCTGCCGGTCGGTGTGGGCGAGGGCGCGCCGCCGCCGGAGGGGGCGGGTGAGGGCGCGCCGCTGGCGGTCGACGTGGCAGTCGGCAGGTCCCGACGGGCCGGCGCGGTCTGCACCGGGACGCCTCCGGTCCGCGCGGCGGCGGGCAGCGGGTCGTGGTGGCGCGGCGCGGTCGGTGCCGGGGCGCGGTCGGTCGACGCGCGGGGCACCGGAGCGAGACGGGCCGACGCGGCACTGGTCGACGCGGCACTGGTCGACGAGGCGGCGGTCGGCGCGACGGTGGTCGGTGTGACGCTGGTCGTTGCGGTGCTGGTCGTTGCGGTGCCGGTCGGCGCGGCAGTCCTCGGCGAGGCGGAGGCCGGTGCTGCGGAGGTCGGTGTGGCCGAGCGGGGCACGGCGGGGGCGGTGCGCGCGGCGGTGCCGGGAGCCGGTGCGGCGGAGCCGGTGGAGTCCGGGCCGGACCGGGAGGCGGTGACGGGCGTTCGGGCGAGGTCGGTGGGGCCGGACTGCCGGGCGGGCACTCGACGCGGTGGCGTGGTGGCCGGGGCGAGCGTCAACGGCGTACCGGCGCGGCGGGCCGGGGCGGGGCGGACCGGTCGGGGCGCCACGGCGGTGGCCGGCGTCCGGGCCGGGCCGTCGGGCGACGGACCGTCCGCTCCGGGCGGCGAACCGGTGGCGGAGGCCGACGGTGTCCGCAGGTCCGCCGGGAGCGCCGGACCCGGAGCGGCCGGGGAACCGGCGGCGGCGTGGCGTTGCACCGGCAGGGCGGGACCGGCGGTGGCCGGGTGCTGCCCGGACCGGGGGGAGGCGGTGGCACGGACCGGCGTCGCCGCCGTCGCGGGCACCGGGCGGAGCAGGTCGTGTGCCAGCCCACTGGGCGCGTCGGGACTGACCAGGTGGTGCAGCGGACGTCGGGCGGTGGGGTCCTGCCAGGTGGCCAGCCGGTGCCGGAACCCGACCGGGTCGCTGATCGGCATCTCGACGCCGGTGACCAGGCCGTCCATCGGCGGTACGCTCCGCCAGCCCCGGCCGTCGACAACCGCTGCGGGGGGCGGGTCAGCGACCGGGGTCGGGTCGACCGCGAGGGGGTCGGGCCGGTCCGCTCCGCGCCACCGCCGGAGCAGGTCGCGTACGCCCATCGTCGATCACCGCCCCTCGTTGACACGCGTGTTGATGGCGGCGATCTCCGCGACGTAGCGCCGCCGTTCGTCGTGGCGCAGGTCGAGGATCTCGTCGCGGGACCAGTGGAAGTGGTAGGCGACGTACGCGACCTCCTCGTAGAGCCGGTCGGTCGCGTACGTCACGATTCCCCCGGGCGACCACCGGCCAGGTCCACCTCGAAGTCCGAGGTGCAGTGCGGGCAGGTGACCGCGGCGCGGGTGTGCCCCTCGGCGTTGATGCGGCGGTAGAAGTCCTGGAGGAAGGTCAGGTCCGAGGCGAACAGCCGTTCCACGTGTTCGGCCCGTACGTCGGTGATCGTGCCCAGCCGGGTGACGACCATGCTGAGCAGCACCACCGACAGGTATGCGGGGTTGTCCTTGACCCGCAGGTCGACCAGCGGACCGAGTTCGTCGCGGGCGGTCGCCAGCCGCATGGTGCCGTGCCGGTGCAGGGTGCCCGCCTCGTCGACGTAACCCCGGGGGAGTTCGAAGGAGAACTCGGTCTGGAGCCTCGGCGGCTCGGGCGGTGGTGCGGCCCGGCCGACCGGGGCGGCCCCGGGGTCGGAGTCCGAGCCGTCGAGCGGCTCCTCCGGGGCGGTGTACGAAACGGTTCGTCGTCTCATCCGACCTCACGGCGTGCGGACCCGGCCCGAGTCGGGCCGGGAGTGGCCGCCGCTACCTCCCTTCACGCGGTCCGTGGCGGTGCACCTCAGGAACTGGTGATTTCCTCGAAGACGATGGTGATCTTCTCGGTGGCCGGGGACGTGTCGCCGGCCCGCAGGCTGGGGCCTTCCCACCGGCTCACCCAGGCGTTGCTCAGGTCCCAGCGGCGCTGCTCAGAGTTCTCCGCGTCCACCACGATCACGCTGATGTTCTGTCGGGCCGTGTTGATCGCGCCCTTCTCGTACGTGTCCTTGATCCATTCGGTGAAGGCGCTGCTCTTGTCCAGGCCACGGGTGATGGTCACCTCGCCGCCCTTCCGGGCCCCCGGGATCTTGCGGATGATGTACTCCCCGGTCGGGGTGACCTGGGTGACCTCGATCGCGTCGAGTTCCACGGTGAGGCCGCTGACCTCCTGGACCGATTCGACCCGTGCCTTGCCCAGTTCCACCTGGAACCGGTGGGTTACGAAGGTGTCGCCCGTCTCCGCCATCGCTGGCTACCGTCCTTTCCTTGCCGTCACTTGGGTGGGTACGCGTCGGGTCATTCGGAGACGAGGCTGGTGCTGTCGGAGTACTGCGACATCCGGAAGACGACGAACTCGGCGGGCCGCACCGGGGAGACGCCGACCTCGCAGACCACCCGGCCGAGATTGACCGACTCCGGCGGGTTCGTCTCCCGGTCGCACTTGACGTAGAACGCCTCGGAGGCCGTGCTGCCGAAGAGTGCCCCGCCGCGCCACTCCTCGGTGAGGAAGGCGGCGATGTTGCGCCGGATCGTGCCCCAGAGCCGCTCGTCGTTCGGCTCGAAGACGGCCCACTGGGTGCCGAGCAGGATGGACTCCTCGATGTAGTTGAACAGCCGGCGCACGTTGATGTAGCGCCAGGCGGGGTCCGAGGAGAGGGTGCGGGCGCCCCACACCCGGATGCCGCGACCGGGGAAGGTCCGGATGCAGTTCACGCCGACCGGGTTGAGCAGGTCCTGCTCGCCCTTCGTCACCGAGTTCTGCACCTCGATCACGCCCCGGAGCACGTCGTTCGCCGGTGCCTTGTGGACGCCGCGCTCCGCGTCCGTACGCGACCACAGGCCGGCGACGTGCCCGCTCGGCGGCAGGAACCGGTGCTGCCCGCTGGCCGGGTCGAACACCTTGACCCAGGGGTAGTAGAGCGCGGCGAACCGGGAGTCGTACCCGGCCTCCTCCTGCCGCCAGGTGAGCACCTGCCGGGCGGTCAGCTCCGGCGGCGGATCGAGCAGCGCCATCCGGTCGCCCATCTGCTCGCAGTGCGAGATGACCGCCAGTTGGACCGCCTTGACGTCCTCCAGGCTGATCCGGCCCTGCTGGTACGCGCTCATCAGGTCGGGTACCGCGATCATGGTGATCTCGTCGACCGCCTCCAGCCCGCCGAAGCCGGTCCGGGCGTCGGCGTCACCGACGTAGTCGTCGGCGGAGATCCGGGCGGGCAGGCCGGCGTCCTCGGCCGGCACCGGCGGTACGCTCACCGACTGTTTGGAGGGCCGGGCCAGCGAACTCGCCGGTGCCGCCTCCTCGACCGCGATCAGCTTCGACCGTTCCCGCACCTGGTTGACCACGTACGCCTTGGTGTTGCGCTTCGCGGAGACGTCGAACGCCTCCCGTTCCGTGCCGCCCTGCCGGACGACCAACCGGAACCGGTCCTCCGGCACGGACTCGCCCTCGACGTCGGCCACCTCCACGGTCAGCTCACCGGCGTCACCGGAACCGGGCAGCGCGGTGACGGTGAAGGTGCCGAGCGCCACCGACGGCCCGGTGACCGTGCGGCCCGCCCTGGTCGACCCGGTCGCCTCGGTCGCCGCCTCCGGGGCACCGACCCGCACCACGTAGCAGATGCCGCCGCCGTTGGCGAAGTAGCCGTACACCGCGTGCGCGAGGTAGGCGTCGTCGAGCGCCTCCCCGAACGTCTGGACGAACTGGCTCCAGTTGGTCACCAGGGTCGCGGTGTGGAACGGCCCCCTGGCGGCGAAGCCCACGAAGGCGGCGACGGCGGTGCCCACACCCTCGATCGGGCGCGAACCGCTCGGCACCTCCTCCACGTACACCCCGGGTGACAGGTACGACGGCATGACACGCTCCCTCGGGCACGACGGCGATCCGTGAGGAGAAGTCTGGTCACGCCCGGTGGCGGCAACCATGACTCGACGGGCGGGCGGCGGGGAAGCGGCCACTACCCGAAGGGGCAGTCCACCGGGAGTGCCGTCAGATGGCGGATGTCTTTCCGGACGGGGGCCGGAGAGGCTCCGCGTACCCGGGGGACACCCCGGAGTCTCCGCCGCGTTCGCGGCCCGGATCCCGGGAGTGGTCGGATGCCCATCCTCAGGCGAGACGTCCCCGCCGGGATCGTGCTGGAACCCGCCGCCCGACGGTTCGCCGAGGCGACCGCGCGACCGCCGTACCTGCACGAGCTCGGGCCGGAGCGGGGCCGGCGGGTCCTGGACGACCTCCAGTCCGGGAACCTCGCCAGGCCCGACGCCGACCTGGACGAGCGGGTGGTGCCCGGCGGGCCGGGCGGCGAGATCGCGGTCCGGGTGGTCCGACCGGCCGGTGCCATCGGCCGGCTGCCGGTGATCCTCTATCTGCACGGCACCGGCTGGGTCCTCGGCAACTGCGGCACCCACGACCGGTTGGTCCGGGAGTTGGCCGTCGGCACCGGTGCCGCCGTGGTCTTCCCGTACTACAGCCTCGCGCCCGAGGCGTGCTACCCGGTGGCGGTCGAAGAGTGCCACGCGGTGCTGCGCTGGCTCGCCGGACCGGGTGCGGCCGACCTGGACGGTGAGCGGATCGCCGTGGCCGGTGACTCGGTGGGCGGCACCCTGGCGACGGCGGTGACGCTGCTGGCCAAGCGGCGCGGCACGCCACGACCGGTCGGGCAGGTGCTGTTCTATCCGGTCACCGACGCCCGCTTCGACACCGCGTCGTACCGGATGTTCGCCGAGGGCTTCCACCTGCGCCGGGACACCATGCGCTGGTTCTGGGACCAGTACGCGCCGGACGAGGCGGTGCGGGCCGAGGTGGCCGCCTCGCCGCTGCGGGCAGCCCCGGAACACCTCGCCGGACTGCCGCCTGCGCTGGTCGTCACCGCCGAGGCCGACGTGCTGCGGGACGAGGGCGAGGCGTACGCCCACCTGCTGCGGTCGGCCGGTGTGCAGGTCTCGGCGACCCGCTACCAGGGGGTCATCCACGACTTCGTGATGCTCGACGCGTTGCGCGGCACCGAGGCGGCCGAGGCGGCCATCCACCAGGCGGTCACCTTCCTCAAGCGGGTGCTGCGGCTGGCCTGAGCGGTGCGCCGCCGATGCCCGCCCGCGTCGCCGGCACTTCCCGATCCGACCCGGGTGCCTTTCCCGGAGATGTGCCCTCGCGGTCACCGTCACCTGCCCGTCCGGCCGCGAGACTTGTGGACGGCAGGACGTCCGGCGGGCCGGAAGGAGCACGATGCGGGCCGGAGAGTGGCGCCAGGACCAGGGCGAGCGCGGTACGGGAGGGTCGGTCCGTCGCGGTGGCACCGCGTCCGGTGCCCGGCCGGAACATCCGATCATGGCGCTTCAGCACGCCGCCGGGAACGCGGCCGTCGCTGCGGCACTCTCCGGTGAGCACGGCGGCGCACCCGCCCTGCCGGTGCAGCGGGCGCCTGGCGGTGCCCAGTCGGCCGCGACCGAGCAGGCGGCACCGGACTACACCCCGCGCCTGTCCCGGGGACCGCTGCTCAGCCCCGCTGAGCGGGATGCGATCGAGGCGGCCGGTCCCGGCAGTGCGGTGCAGGCCGAGACCGGGTCGCTCGAGGAGGCGAACAGGTACCTGGACACCGGCAAGTACTACGACTGGCTGCAACTGCCGCCGGGAAGGCGGCTGTTCGCCGCGACCGTGGCCTGGGATCGGCGGACGCAACCCGGGAACCGTCGCGACACCCCCGCGTACGTGCTGGCCCGGGGCATCAAGATGCGGTCCGTACCCGAGGGTGACCCGCTGCGTGCGGAACTGGAAGCGGAACTGACCACCGACGTGCGCGACACGTTCGCGGCCACCCTCGCCGCCCCGGATCTCCAGGCCGGCCAGGAGAGCACCGAGGGACTCAGTGCGCAGGAGATCGAGGCGTTCAACCGAAAGAACCAGCAGGCCAACACGCTGCTCCGGCGGCTGTTCGTGATCATCCAACAGGGTCTGGAGGTGGCCGGCGCCGAGGGCAAGTACTCGGCGGACCGGCAGTGGCGTCACCACACCGGAGCCGTGGCGCGGGCCCTCGCGCACGGCGGGCGGGTCAACGTCCGGGTGGAGATCCCCCGGGAGGAGACGGCGGAACCGATCGGTGGCAGGTCGCTGCCGGAGTGGTTGGGGATGCGGAACCTGCCGAAGCGGGCGTTCAGCACGCACGACATGACCGGCGGCAGCGAGGAGACGCTGCGCGAGGTCGGCGCTGTGAAGGCGACGGCCGGCAAACTCTTCAAGTACCCCCGTCGCGACGAGCGTGGCGCGGACATCGCGGCCGGTGGGATCGGCAGCCGTGACTTCAACGGTGACGTGGTGCTCCCCAACGGCGTGCACGGCCACATCCTGCTCGTCTACAAACCGCCCACCAGCAGCGATATCGGCTGGCTCCAGATCGGCCTGGAGACCACCGCCCCCGAATCGGTGGCGGACACGTTGCTGCATGCGATCGGGCTGTCCAAGTCGGATCCGAACGCCCCGCGGAATCCGGTCGGATACCGCCACACCGCCAAGTCCACCGAGGCGACCGCCAACCCGGCGTCCAGTGTCGGCGGGCTCAAGCAGGACAAGATCGGGGTGGGCAAGCTGGACACCATGCGGGTCACGCTCGGCGGCGACTGGCTGCGCAAGCTCAAGGCGGAGGACGCCAAGCTGACCGCGCAGATCAACCGGGCGGGCCAGGACGAGCGCCGGCTGCGGGAGATCTTCACCGCGCTGGTCGGCACCGGCGACGACTACGCACAGCTCGTCGCCGACGAGCCGACGGTCGCCGCGCCCGAGCCCGACGACCCGGACGAGATCAGACCCGCCCCCAGATGAGGCCGGACCGGCCGGACACCTTCGTCGAGGGGCCCAGGCCCCTCGACGAAGGTGCGCGGATCAGATGGCGCGGAATCCCTTCCTACCGTCCATGTTGTCCTCCAGTCGCACGGCGGGCACGTCGAGCAGTTCGTTGATGCCGGGGAACTCGTTGGGCAGTGCCGTGCCGCCCGCGACCGCCGGGGTCCCCGGGGAATTGGTGTGGGCTTTGGCGTGTGACTCGCCGGCCTGCATCAGGTACTTGCCCGGGTCGCCGCCCGAGGCGACGGTCTTCGCCCGGTCTCGCCGGACCACCTGTTCACCGTAGGTGTTCAGCAGGACGGCGCGATTGTGGATGTTCATGCCGACCTGGCGCGCGGGCCGACCGCCGGTGCCCTTGACCCGCATGCCCGTGCTCCGTGCCTCGGCCAGGAATCCGGCGAGGTCGACGGCGTGTGACCGCTGGTAGGTGTTGCAGAAGTTGGTCAGCTCCCGGCTCATCACGCCGCTGCCGAGATAAGCGTCGACCAGGTTCTGGTGCACGTCCTCCCGGAGCGACTCCAGATAGAGCGTCCGTACCCCGTTCTGGCGTAGCCGGGCCATATGGTCGACGGCCCAGGCGAAGAACGGCTCCGCACGGTGCGCTCCGCCGATGACCAGACCGTCGTTGAAGGTCAGCAGCATGTCCGTCGCGTCGGCCGCCGGCATCTGGATCCCGCGTAGCAGGGCCGTCGTGACATCCCGTCGGGCCTGCGCGTTCTCGGGCCCGGATTCGTTCTGGTACTGCGCCTCCCTGTTCACCGCGTCGGTGGCGAGCTGTTGGTCCCTGCCGTCCTGGGCCTGCCAGTACGGCAGGGAGGCCGGATCAAGACGACCAAGCTCCTCCATCATCTCCGCGTTGCTACGGGCACCTGTGACCCCGCCCGCCAACGTGATGCCCACCTGTTGCGCCACGTTGGTAAGCGCGGTGCCGAGCTGGTATCCCGTTCCCGGTGGACTCATCTCGCTCAGCGAGGTGAGGTCGGTGTCGAGGCGGATCCGCTCCTTGTGCGGGATCTGCCCGGTGGCTGCCCGGTAGGCGGCGTCCAGTGGGGTCCAGGCGGCCGCCTGGTCCACCTGGGTGGCGGGACGCCGGTTCGAGCGTGACCGGCGCGGCCCGCGCACCTGCACCGACGGACCGGGCGGCTCCCGGTGCAACTCGTCGGCGCTGACCCGCTGCACCGAGGGGGAACCCGCCGACGACTCGGTGGGCGCGGACATGCCCGCCTGCGGTGCCTGCTGGACGTCGTGCGCTGGCGGCGGCGCGCTCAGGGCCCGGTGGGCGTTCGCCTCGGCTGCCCGTTCGAAGGCGTCACCCGGGTCGGAGACCCGCTGGCCGTGACCGTTGTCGGTGCCGGCGACCGGGCCGGAGCGTTGCTGGATGACGTGGGTGAGTTCGTGGGCCAGGGTGTGCCGGTCGCTCCCGCCCCGGCCGATCACCACGTGCGATCCCGACGTGAAGGCGCGGGCCTCCACCTCCGCCGTCGAACGCTCGGCGAGCGCGCCGGTGTGCAGGCGTACGTCGGAGAAGTCCGCGCCCAGCCGGGCCTCCATGTCCTGCCGTACCGGCCCGGCCAGCGGGCTGCCGGCCGAACGCAGCACCTCGTTCACCGCCGACCGCTGGATCGGCTCCGACTCGTGGCCGTGGTCCGGGTCGGCGCACCGCATCCGCTGCACCGCCCGGGTGGCCGCCGCGTTGCCGGCCCGCTGTTGCAGGTCCAGGATGGTGGCCGCCGCACCACTCGGCCCGACGCCGACCGGCCCGACGGGCACCGCACCCGTCTCCGTTCGGGCCTGCTCGGCACCGGTGGTCTCCGGTTTGGCGGGCGTGACGGGGCGGGCCGAGACGTCGCGGCCGGCCGGGTCGTGTGCTCGCATCGCTGCCCCCTCGTCAGTGGACCCGCGCGGGTTCCCCGCGTGGTTGGTGCGCGCCGAACTCGCTCTCCAACAGCAGTCGGCCGAGCTTGCGGTACTCGCGCTGCACCGCACCGACCAGGTCCGCCATGCGTACCGGCCGGCCGGCCTGCGCCGCCAGGTAGGCGGCGGTCACCACGCAGGCCCGGATGCTGCCACCGGCCAGCTCGAAGCTGCCGGCGCAGAAGTCCAGGTCCAGGTCGGGGTCGCGGGGCAGCTCGGTGCCGAGGCAGCGGTCCCACAGCGCCCGCCGCTGCGCCACGTCCGGCATGGCGAAGTCGACGATCAGGTCGAGCCGCCGGGTGAACGCCTCGTCCAGGTTGGCGCGCAGGTTCGTGGTGAGCACCGCGACGCCGTCGAAGGACTCCATCCGTTGCAGCAGGTAGGCGCTCTCCAGGTTGGCGTACCGGTCCCGGGCGTCCTTGACCTCCGACCGCTTGCCGAAGATGGCGTCCGCCTCGTCGAAGAGCAGCAGGCCGTTGACACCGGCCGCCTCGGTGAAGATCCGCTCCAGGTTCTTCTCCGTCTGGCCGACGTACTTGTCCACCACCGTGGACAGGTCCACGACGTACAGGTCCAGGCCGAGATCGGCGGCGACCACCTCCGCCGACATGGTCTTGCCGGTGCCCGAGTCACCGGCGAACAGCGCCAGCACCCCACGCCCCCGCCCGCCGCCGGGACGCATCCGCCACCGGCCCAGCACCCGGTCCCGGTACCGCACCCGCAGGGCCAGCTCCCGCAACTGGTCGTGCACCCGGTCGGGCAGCACCAGATCGGGCCAGCCCACGCCGGGCTCGATCCGCCGGGACAGCCGGGCCAGGCCACCGGCGTTCTGTCCGCGTACCCCCGCGCGCAGGTGACCGGCGTCCACCCGGTCCGCGCCCTCGAAGAGCGCGAGTTGGTCGGCGGCCTGCGCGGCCCGCCGGATCTGGTCCGGACCGAGCAGGTACGCGGCCAGCTCGCGCGCCGGGTCCACGCCGTCGGTCCAGCCCTCGGGCCGGTCGGCGGCCCGCGCGGCACCCGCCGTGTGCCACAGTCGGGCCCGGCCCTGCTCGTCCAGGGGTGCGGCGGTGACCAGCAGCGGCGCCTGCCGACTCCAGTGCGGATCCCACTCGACCGTCCCGGTGAGCAGCACCGGCACCGGCTGCTCGGCGACCCGACGCAGCAGCCGGGCGTGTGCCGGCTGCCCGATCGGGTCGAGTGCCTGGACCGGCCCGGCGACCAGACCGCCACCACGCAGTCGGGCCTCCCGCGCCGCCGCCGTCAGCACGTCGGCCGGGGCCGGATCCGCCACCAGCGCGTCCAGGTCCAGCCGGAGCACCGCCCAGCCGGCCGAGAGCAGCGCCGCGACCCCCAGGTCGTCGGCGACGGCGCCGGGCTGTTCCCGCAGGTAGGCCAGGCGCACCCCGGCGCGTACCGCCGTGCCGAGGCGGTGCGCGGTGTCGGACGGCGGGGTCGTGTCGTCCCCGACGGGCCACGCCGACCCGGTGAGCCGGGCGTCGACGGTGTCGTCGCCGAGCAGGTACCCGGCCACCCGGTCGGGCACCCGCAACGGCCGGGACAGGTACGGCTGGTCCGGCTGCTCGACCAGCACCAACCCGCCACCGACCAGGGGCGCGGAGCCGGCGAACCGGGACCGTCCGGTGACCGCCGAGGCGGGGATCCCGCAGAGTTCCAGGGCCAGCCCGATGGTGGCCCGACGCCGGCTGACGTCGTCGTGGAGATAGCCGTAGAGCTTCTCGTACCGGGCTTCGACGTCGGGTAGCAGCGCGACCAGCAGGAAGTCCACGTCTAACGGGGTGAGTCCGAAACGGCGGGCCAGCCGGAGCAGTCGCGGCTCGTCCCCGCCGGGATGTAAGGAGGGGTCCCCTGCTAACGCCTCGTGTATAGCAGGGGACCCCTCCTTACATCCCACCCCGGTGCTCGCGACGGCGGCGAGGCGTTCGGCGTGGTCCGCTGACACGTACAGCCCTCGGAAGGCGTCGTCCGGATCGGGGTCGTTCCGGCGGCGCTCGGTCACCGCCTGCCGGACCCGGGCGGCGACCAGCGCGAGCCGCTCCGACAGGTACGCCGTGTCGTCCGTGCCGCTCACCGCAGACCGCCCGGCCCGGGGGACCGACCGTCGCCGTCCCGGCGGGGATCGGTCACCGTGTGCGTGCGCCGACTCACCCGTGCCCCGGTGAGGTCGCCGACCTGGACGGTCCGTTCCCGCACCGGCGGCGCGGCCGGCGACCGGCGGGTCGACACCGGGGCGGTGACCACCAGGTCCAGCGACGGTTTGAGTTCGCCGCCGAGCGCGGTCCACACGTCGGCCAGCGCCCGCCCCTCGCCGGGTGGTGCGGCGACCGACATCGGCACCGAGAGGCCCAGCGCGGCCAGCGAGCCGGTCATCCGCTCGGCCGGCAGCTCGTCGTACCGGATCAGACCGGCGAGCAGGGTGGCGAGCAGGCGGTGTTCGTCGGTGGGCCGGTTGGTCCACGCGGTGACCAGGTAGGACAGCGCGAAGAAGTGCGGCGAGTCGTGCCAGGCCACCGTCTGGCCGGTGGCGTCCCGCTCGGCGACCCGGCCCTGGAAGTACCGGGACCGGTCCTCCCGGATGTCGTAGAGGAACAGGTTCACCGTCGGTGCGTTGCGGCGGGTCGCCCAGTCCCGGGTGGGTGCGTCGAACGACACCTCCACGCCGGTGCCGGTCAGCTCCTCGGTGGCGACCAGCCCGCGTAGGGCCTCGTCGATCTCGTGTATCACGCGCCCGCTCCCATCGTCGTCACCAACTGCGGCGCAGCAGTCCGGGCGGTTGCTGGGCCGGCAGCACCACCAGGAACGGTGTGCTCACCGGGCGGAACCCGGTGCCGGTGGCCACCGCCCGGCGTTGGCCCAGCCGGTCCTTCGGCAGCACCAGCACCTGGGCGGTGAAGGTGCCGTCGGCGGCCGGTCGGACCGGTGCGGCGGTGGCGGTGATGCCGACGTCCCAGGCCAGGCGGACCGGTTGCCGGGGTGGGAAGTCGACTCCCCGGATCGCGGCGACGAAGCCGGGCGGCCCGATCTCCGGCACCGCCACGATCCGGGGCTGGAGCACGCGCAGCCGCGCGGTGGCGGTGTCGTTGTCGAGGTCGGCGTTGCCGCCGGTGGTGGAGACGGTGCCCCGGACGGTCGTGTCGAGGGCCGCGCCGGGGGCGAGTGTGCCCCCCACGGTGGCGGCGGCGCCGGGGGCGAGGTCCGGCACCGGGCAGCCGTCGTCGCGGCAGTCGGGCAGGAGCCCGCCGGCCGGTACCCCGTCGGGCAGGTCGGCGCGGACCCGCAGGCCGGTCGCGGTGGTCCCGCCCGCGTTGCGCACCGTGTAGCGGACGGTGACGACACCGCCGACGTATCCCGGCTGCGGGTCGACCGAGACGGTGATCGTCGGGTCGGCCGGGCTGCCCGCCGGCGCGGGCACGATCCGGACGGTGGTCACCGTGGCGTTGTCCGAGGGGTCCGCGTCGGTCGGGCTGGTCTCGACCGACCAGCCCACCTCGAAGCTGCCGGGAGCAGTACCCACCAGGTCGACCCGGACCTCGACGGTACGTCCCACCTCGACGCGGCCCAGCGCGCAGCGCAGGGTGGCGAGGTCGCACTCGCCGGCCGGTGTGTCGAGGCCGGTCACCGACAACCCGGCCGGTACGCGGAGGGTGCCCCGCACGTCGTCGGCGGCGGTCGGCCCCTGGTCGGTGACGGCGAGCCGCAGCGCGGTCCGGCCGCCGACCGTGGTGGTCGGCGCCGGTGCCGACACGGTGGTGGCGACGTCCACGCGACGCTGCCAGCTCGGCTCCTTCTGCCGTCCGGGCAGGTGCGCGGTGAGCGGGCCGACCGTGCCGTCGGCCAGGTCGTAGCTCCACAGTGCCTCGGGTGCGTTGTTGCCCTCGGCGCGGCGGGCCGAGAAGGCGAGCCGCTCGCCGTCCGGCGACCAGGCCACGTCGCGGGGCTGGTGCGGGGCGTCCTCGGAGTCGGGCACCGGCAGGGCGCAGGATCCGCCACCGGCGGGCAGCAGCAGGCGGCAGTCGCCGTCGTCCAGGTCGAGCAGGACCAGACCGTCGGCCTCCCGGTTGAAGACCAGCCGGGTGCCGTCCGGGGAGTACGCGGCGCTGTCGTCCACCACCGGGCATGCGACGCCGCAGATCGTCTCGGTCAGGTCGGTCTGGTCGAGGCCGTTGCCGGCGTTGGCGGTCCAGATGTGGGTGGACACCTCACCCCGGTAGGTGCCCCGGGTGAAGGCGATCTGGGTGCCGTCGGGCGACCAGGCCGGCTGGGTGTCGTCGAGTCCGGCCAGCGGGGCCGGGACCGGCAGGTCCAGCAGGAGTTCCCCGTCGACGGCGTCGACCACCTCGATCCGGGACGGGGTTCGTCCCCCCGGGCCGTCGCCCGGCGAGTTGCGGACCAGGGCCAGCCGGGTGCCGTCCGGCGACCACGCCGGGTCGGTCTCCCGGTCGCCGCTGCCCCGCCCGGCGATCGGCAGCAGGCGGGGTCGACCCCCGTCGGCGTCGACGATCCAGAGCCGTTCGGTCCGTACGCCGTCGACCGTCTCGAACCGCGTGACGGCGATCTGTCGCCCGTCCGGGGAGTACGCCTGCCGCTCGAACCACGGGTCACCGTCCTCCGGCTCCCAGAGCAGTAAGGAGTTGTCGAGCGCCCCCGGGTCCTCGCGGAGCACCGGTACGCCCAGGTCACGCGGGTCCACCCCGTCCGGCCGGATGTCCTGGAGGGTGGCGGTGGTCCGGTCGAGGGCGCTGGTCCGGCCGACCAGCAGGGACTCGGTGTCGCTGCCGGGGACGGTGTACCAGGTGGGATGAGTGACGTCCCGGTTCTCGTCGAGTCGTTGCACCACCACGCACTGGCACACGTCCTCCTGCACCAGCACCGAGTAGAGCCGGTCGACGTCTCCGGCCGATCCGCCGTCCGGCAGCGTCCGGCTGACGAACGCCACGGTCGCCCCGTCGGCGGTCCACGCGGGCTGTCGGGCCTGCCAGCCGCCGGGCAGCATCTGGGCCCGACCGGTGCCGTCCGGCGCGATCAGCCACACCTCGGGGGCCGGTTCGGCCGGTCCGACGGTGTAGGCGAGGCGCCCGTGCGCCGGGATCGGATCCCAGGCCGGCTCGGCGGCCCCGGTGGGCTCGGTGGTCACCTGCACGGCGGGGCCGCCGTCGGCGGAGATCCGGTAGACCTGCGGGACGGTGGCGTCGCCGCGCAGCCCGGCGAAGGCCAGCGTCGTACCCGCCGGCGACCAGGTCGGCCACCTGTTGTCGCCGGTGCCGTCGGTCACCCGTCGGCTGTCACCGCCCGCGACGTCGACCACGAAGACGTCGTGCGCGCCGTCGGCCCGCCCGGCGGCGGAGCTGTACGCGATCCGGGTGCCGTCGGGGGAGAGGACCGGCCGGGACTCGTCGGTCGAGTTCCGGGTGACCCGCTGCACCGGACCCGTGCCCCGGCGCAGGTAGACCTCGGTGGTGCGGGCGTCCCGCCGACCCACCCAGGTCACCGTCGACCCCCGGGCCGAGACCTCGTCGTCGAAGTGGCCCGGGCCGGGGCCGAAGAACGGTGCCGCCGTCGCCGCTGCGCCCTCGCCCGTGACGACACCGAGGCTGCGGTGCCCGGTGCCGGCGTACGCGATCCGCTGGCTCAGGGCGTCGTTCGGGGCCGGAGCGGGTGGCGTGGTCGGGGCCGGCGCGGGCGCGGCGACGGCGACCCCTGTGCCGGGTGGCGGCGCGGCGACGAGCAGCACGGCCAGGACGACAGGGATTCCGATCATGCGTCGCACGTGGACCTCGCGAGGCGGACGTCGTACGGGATGGCCACCGCCATCCTGCGGTGCCCCGGCGGCCGGCCGCCTCGGCCGGTGGGGCACCCGAGGGGGCAGCGGGGCCCGCCCGTTGAGGCAACCACGTCCTAGATCAGGCCGTTGCGCAGCGCGTACGCCACGGCGTGCGCCCGGTTGCGCAGTTGCAGCCGACTGGTGACGTCGTGCAGGACGTTCTTCACGGTCCGCTCCGAGTACGACAGCTTGCCGGCGATCTCCCGGGTGTCGAGCCCGTCCGCGACGAGCCGCAGCACGTCCACCTCGCGGGTGCTCAGCCCGAGCAGGGTGAGCCCGCGCGGTTCGAGGACCTGGCGCTGCAACCGCCCCATCTGGGCCATCAGCCGACCCAGCAGGTCCGCCGGGAGCGCACCCTCACCACGGGCCACGGCCAGCACGATGTGGCTGAGCCGTTCGGCGCTCGCCTCGGTGCGGCGGACCAGCCCCACCACGCCGTGCTCCACCGCCTGGGACAG
This sequence comes from Verrucosispora sp. NA02020, assembly GCF_013364215.1. Taxonomy (NCBI): domain Bacteria; kingdom Bacillati; phylum Actinomycetota; class Actinomycetes; order Micromonosporales; family Micromonosporaceae; genus Micromonospora; species Verrucosispora sp. NA02020. The sequence continues at coordinate 2,138,833 of NZ_CP054923.1, forward strand.
GCCGGCGTCGTCGATCCGGGCCGGCACCAGCACCAGTTTGGCCGGGCCGGTGCGGTGCAGGCGGCGCAGCAGCCGGATGGCCGACTCGTCGAGCACGTCGACGACCACCAGCGAGACGCTCTCGGGCGTCTCCCGGCCCGGCTCGATCACCCACAGGTCCGGTCGGGCACGCAGTTGGCTCTCCACCCCCGACCGCGAGATCGGGTCCTCCGCGTGGACGCTCACCGTGACACGCTGCATCTCCAGCCTCCCCCACACCTCGACACCCGGTCCCGGTGGTCCGGCCCGGACGGCGCGGCGCAGCGGGTGCCACGCCGGTACGCAGAGCATGGTCGGTGTGACTTCGCGTGCACCTAACGTGGACCTAACGGGCAACCGTTCTGCCCGTGCCGGTTCCCCGCCGGACGGTAGGCAGGCGTCGACGCCCGCCTACCGTGGGCGGACATGAGCGTCTCGTTGGGCCTGGTGGACACCCCGACGGTGGTCGTACCGGGAGAAAGCGTCGACATCCCGGTGACGATCCGCAACTCGGGTGACGTCGTCGAAGCGTACGACCTCACCATCGTCGGCGTGCCCGACGCGTGGGCGACGTTCGATCCGCCCCGGGTCTCCCTCTATCCCGGCGCCAGCGAGACCGTCGTGCTCACCGTGCGCCCGCCCCGGTCCTCCGAGGTCCGCGCCGGGGACCTGCCCTACGGCGTACGGGTGGTCCCGTCCGAGGCGCCGGAGACCGCGACGGTCGAGGAAGGTCTGCTGACCATCGCGCCCTTCTCCGAGGTGGCCGCCGAACTCCGGCCGCAGGTGCGGCGGGCCCGGCTCGGTGCCCGCTACCGCCTCGCCGTGCTCAACGGCGGCAACATCGGGGAGGAGTTGACCGTCGCCGCGACCGACGGGGCGGAGCAACTGCACTTCGCGGCCCGCCCGACGGCGATGGTCCTGGCGGCGGGCGAGCAGTTCGAGGCCGGACTCCGGGTACGGGCGAAGCGGTTGCTCTGGCGCGGCACGCCCCGTCACCTGCCGTTCCGGGCCCTGCTGACCGACCGGGACGGTCGGGCGATCACCCTGGACGGCACCCTGGTGCAGCAGCCCGTCCTCTCCGGGTGGCTGCTCAAACTGTTGGCGCTGCTGTTGGCGTTGCTGCTGCTCCTGCTCGCGCTCTGGTTCGGCCTGCTGCGTCCGGCGGTGCAGTCGGCCGCCCAGGAGGCCGCCGACGAGCGGGTGGCGCAGGCCGCGACCCAGATGGAGGCGTCCGCGAACGAAGCCGCCGGCGAGGCGGCCCGGGAGGCCGTCGCGCAGGAACGCGCCGAGAACCCCGCCGCCCCGCCGTCGAGTCCGTCACCGACCCCGGCGGCCGCGACCGGCGGTGGACAGTTCGCCACCGCGCTGACGTTGCGGACCAGCCCCGGCAGCACGGCGTCCCGCAGCTACACCGTGCCCCGCAACCGGGTCCTCCTGCTCACGGACTTCCTGGTCGACAACCCGCAGGGGGACACCGGAACGTTGACCATCACCGCCGACGACGTGCGGGTGGTCACCTACGGCCTGGAGAACTTCCGTAACCAGGACTACCACTCGGTCACCCCGATCCGGGTACCGGCCGGATCGCGGGTGACCCTCACGGTCGAGTGCCGGCAACCCGGCACCCCGGTCGGTGCCGCCACGCCTGGGACCTGCCAGGAGGGGCTCTATCTGAACGGCGTCCTGAACCGGACCAGGCCCTAGTGCGGACAGCGACGGCGGCCACCGTTCCCGGTGGCCGCCATCGTCATGTGTGCCGGGCGACCGATCAGCTCCCTCGGCCGCCGCGCCGATCGTCGGGCGCCGCTCACAGCGGCGGCGCGACGTCCCGGCGCTCCTCGACCCGGCGGTACTCGGCCGGCTGCTCGGTGGCGACCACCTGGCGGCGGCGTCCCCAGACCAGGGTGGTCATGATCAGACCGAGTACGCCGGCGGCCATCAGGATCCAGCCGACCACGTCCAGGTCGAGACCACCGATGCTGGCGTTGACCGCGAAGGTGAGGATCGCGCCGAGCGCGAGCAGGAAAACACTGGTTCCGATACCCATGACAGCCTCCTTCTTCCAGGGGCGCGGGTGTGCTGTCGGGAAGGTCTGTACCCCGACGGTGACCGGCACAATCACTCCGGGAAGTGGGGTGGCCGATCGAGCGATCTTGTCATCGGGTAGAGTTGGCGCGTCCCCGGCACTTCGCGGGGGCACGCGGACGTAGCGCAGCTGGTAGCGCATCACCTTGCCAAGGTGAGGGTCGCGGGTTCGAATCCCGTCGTCCGCTCGCAGTCTGCCCGCACCTCTGGTGCCGGCGGTCTCCACGGGCGATTGGCGCAGTGGGAGCGCGCTTCCTTGACACGGAAGAGGTCACTGGTTCAAACCCAGTATCGCCCACCAGCCCGATCGGGCGTCAGCCGGTGACGGCCAACGCGAGCAGTCCCTGATCCAGCCCCACCATCAGCGTGTCCTCCACGGTGCAGCAGGCGAGCGCCGGGTGATAGACGGGGATGGTGCGGACCAGTCGACCCGTGGCCGGGTCCCAGATCCGCACCGTGCGATCCCTGCTGGTCGAGGCGAGCAGGTCACGACCGCCGATCCGGACGAGGCTCAGGCCGGTGACGGCTGCGGTGTGCCCGGTGAACCACCGCACCGGCTCGCCCCACTCGGCGTCCCACATCCGGATCGAGTGGTCCGCGCTGGCGGAGACGAGCATCGGGCGGCCGGCCACCGGGACGGCGCAGAGCGCGGTCACCGCGTCCTGATGACCCTGTCGGGTCCAGATCGGGGTGTCCCCGCCGGCCCAGAGCATCACGGTGCCGCTCTTGTCCGCCGAGGCGAGTGCCTCGATACCGGGCCAGGTCACCGTGGTCAGGGCCGTCACCCACGCCCGCGTGACATGTCCGAGCAGGACCCCGCGCACCGAGCCGGTGTGCGGATGCCACAGCCGGATGGCCTGGTCGTCGCCGGCCGAGGCGATCACCGTCTCGCCGTTGACCACGAGCGGGCAGACCGCCGCGACGGGGGCGTGGTGTTCGCTCATCTCGTGCACCGGCTGATCGTCCCGGGAGCCCCACGACCCGACGGTGGCGTCGTCCTGAGCCGTGAAGATGAGCGGCTCCTCGTCGTCCGCGATCGCGCACATGGCGTTGACCGGCCCGCCCGACGTGGTGAACTCCCGCACCCGCTCGCCGGTGCCGGCGTTCCAGACACGTACCCGGCCGTCGACACCACCCGAGGCGACCAGGACCCCCTGCGTGCCGGGCACCGGGCAGAGGGCGGCGACCGGACCGAACCGGTCCTGGTCGGCGACCGTGTCCGGCTGGCCGCCCGCCGGATCCCACAGCCGTACGGTGCCGTCGTCTCCGGCGGTGGCGAGCATCCGGTCCTTCGCCGTGCGCAGCTCGCACACCGCGCGGACCCAGTTCGCGTGTCCCCGCAGGCTGGGGCGGCTGGCCCAGGTCGGCACCTCCCACAGCCGGATGAGTCCGTCCTCGCCGGTGGACACCAGCAGGAGCCCCCCGTCGACCTCGACCGTGCAGAGGTCGGTGAGCGGCCCGCCGGTTTCGAGGACCTGCACCTGCCGGCCGGTCAGCGGATCCCAGAGGCGGACCGTGCCGTCGTATCCGGCCGAGGCGAGCAGCGTGCCGTCGGGTGTCCGGACCGCATAGAGAGTCGTGACCCAGCCGACGTGACCGGTGAGGGTCAGAGTCGGCCGGTCGTCGACGGTCGGCTCCCAGATCCGGATCACGCCGTCGTAGCCGGTCGAGGCGAGCAGGTGGCGGCCGGCGGCCGGCACGTACGTCACCGCCGTCACCCAGCCGGCGTGGCCGGTCAACTCGTACCGCTGGGTGCCGCTCACCGGGTCCCACACGCGGACGGTCCGGTCGTCGCCGGCCGAGGCGAGAAGGTCACCCGTCGGCAGCGGAATGGCGCAGATGTTGCGTACCCAGTCGTCGTGCCCGCGCAGCTCGTGCCGACGGTGGCCGGACCGTGGTTCCCAGAGCCCCACCGTGCCGTCGTGGCCGGCGGTGGCGATCAGCACCTCGCCGGCACCGGTGCGGACGGCGCACACCCCACGGACCGTGTCGTCGTGGCAGGTGAAGACCGACTCGACCTGGTTGGTCAGGGGGTCCCAGAGCCGGAGGGTGCCGTCGTCACCGACGGAGGCGAGGAGCCGCCGGTTGTCGATCTCGATGGCGGCGACGTCGTAGACGGCCTGCGAGTGGCCGTCCAACACGCTGCGTTCCTGGCGGGGCGGTGTGTGCGCCCACCGCGCCTGGTAAGGGGCCTGTGCCGCCGTGATCCCGCTGCGCAGACCGTCGAGGCGATCGACGACCGAGAAGAGCGCGGCCCGTTCGGCCGGTTCCGCCGCGACCGCCAGCGGGGTGCGTTGCAGCAGGCGGGCTCGGGCCTGCGGCAGTGGGGCCGTCGGGAGCTGTTCCGTGTCGACCACGGTGAGCAGGCGATCCAGGTGTGCGTGGAGCAGGTAGCCCTCGTCGGCGAGCAACCGGTCCACGAGCCCGGCCCGCGCGGCGTGTGGTGGCAGCGACCGGAGGAGGTAGTCGGGGGCACGGTCCCAGCCGTCGGCGGCGGCCCGGTCGACCCACGCGGAGACCAGTCGGCGTTGGTCCTCGCGTCGTGCGTCGCGGGCGTCGCGCTCGGCCAGCAACGCGTCGTTGAGGGCCTGGTGGAACAGCCGGTACGCGGGCTGCGCCCCGCCACCGGTCTCGACCAGGAAGTTCGCCGCCGAGGTGCGGGCGAACGCGAGCAGTTGCGCCTCCGTGACCCCACCGCCCAACGCCGTCACCGCCGTCTGCCACAGGGCGAGCGGCAGCCCCGGGGTCTCGGCGTACGCCAGTGCGGTGAGAGCCAGCCGGGCCGAGGTCGAACCCGCCGCCGGCAGACCCGCGAGGTACGCGTCCAACGCGTACGCCACGGTCGCCGTGAACGACACGGTGGCGGGATCGACCGCGTCGATGTCGCGCAACGCGTGCGCCCGTGCGACGAGACCGGCGACGAGGAAGTTCCCCTTGGCCAGGGCCGCGATGCGACGGGCGAGTGGCGCGGCGGCACCGGGTGCGGCGTACGGGTTGGCGGGCCTCTCGGCACCGAGGAGTTGCAACGTCGCCTCGGCGTAGTTGACGAGATCGGACTCGGCGAAGTACTCGGAGGTGTCCAGGTCGATCAACTCGGCCTGGTCGCCGAAGCAGGCGATGAGGTCACCACGGTCGTCGGAGCGGCGGGTGCCGACCACGACCCGGGCACCGTACCGGCCGCACTCCTGTGCCATCGGCAGCAGGATCTCGTCGATGATCTGGCGGGCGTGGCCGGGGTCCACGGCCTCGTCGAGCGCGTCGACGACCAGAGCGAAGGGGACGGGCCGGCGCTCCAGTCGTCGGCGTACCGCCGGGACCAGGTCGGCGGGCGCGGCCGGCAGGTCGACGGCGACCGCGCGGGCGATCTCGGTCGCCACCTCGTCGGCGGTCTTGCCCTTGACGTGCACGGCGCACGAGACGGAGCCGACCGTGGCGGTGACGGCGACGTCGTCGGCGGGAAGCGTGGCGCGGATCTGTCGGTCGGCGGTGGTGACGACCCGTCCCAGGACCGCGGACTTGCCGACGCCGGGTGACCCGGTGACGATCAGTGGACCGGTGACCGCCGTCGCACCGTCGATCCAGTCGACGATGCGACGGAGGGCGGTCTTCCGTCCCCGGAAGCGGGTGCCGCCCTCGGTGTCGACCGCCACTCCCCGGGCGCGGGGGAGCCAGTGCCGGCCGGCTTCGCCGTCGCCGCTGAGTGCCCAGCCCCAGGCGGATAGCGCGGTGTCGTCGGTGTCCTCGATCCGCCAGGCCGACAGCGTCCCGAGCTTCATCTCGGGTATCTGCTCGTCGGCGTAGTGGAGCGTCACCGCCTGTCCCCGGCCGTTGCCGTCGGCGGAGACGACGACGCCGATCACCGCCTGGTACTCCGGAGACCAGACGGCAGCGCCGCTGAACCCCTTCTTCAACGCTCCACCGGCACCGCTGTCGATCATGACGTGGCCGTATCCGCCGGTGTCGGTCACGGAGCCGGTGGCCGAGGTGCCGCCGATGATCTGTGCCGGGAATCCGAACGCCCAGAAGGGGCGATCCACCAGGGGCTTGGGTTCCAGGCAGCGCAGCCGTGCGGGGACGACGGTGGGCGGCACCGGCTCGACGAGTTCGAGCAGGACCAGGTCGACGTGGGCGGTCTGCCTGCCGTCGTGCAGGCACTGTCCGACCTTGCGCCGGTCGAAGTACGTGACCTTCGGGGCGAGCGGGAAGGCGACGTACAGGTCGTCGTGAAGGGTGCCGTCGGCGGCGAACGCCACGTGGTGACAGGTGAGGACGAGGTTCGTGTCGATGACGATGCCGGTGCCGACCGGGTGCTGCTGGTTCGCGCCGCGATGGAGGGCAGCGACCCAGGGGCTGTCGTCAGGGGCTGTGGTCACGGGTCGCCCGTTCGTCAGGGCCGCAGACCGGCGCCGAGATCCGGATTGTCGTGCGCGTGCCAGGCGAGGGTGACTTCGAAGTTCGCCTCTCCGGTCGCCTTCGCCACCACCCAGTTCGCCGTTCCGGTCGCCTTGATCCCGAACCGGACTTCGACCGAGTCGGGCGCGACGGATTTCACCTGTTCCAGCAGTTCCTTCGCAGCGGCGACCGCAGGGGCGGCCGATTCCCGCACCCAACCGGCGACATCGCCGAACCCGGCGGGCTGGAAACCTGCCGGCGGTTCGACCTCGATCAGTGCGACGGTCTGGTCATCGACCTGGTAGCGGACCACTTCAGACTGCACAGGTCACCTCCGTTGCCCTCTCCCCGGAACGGCAGGAGAGGTCGCGGCGTCACCCAATTGCCGGCGGGCCTCTCGCCGAACAGCCATGCTGCCTGTTGTCGTGGACATTTGGCAACGGCCGCTTAGTCGATCACGACTGGCAGCTCCGAACTGGTGTTCCAGTCATGCCGTCCACGCTGGACCGCTGAAGATCGACTCAGCCGGGTTGTCGGTTATCGGCAGCCCGATTGCTGACCTTGCGCTCGCTGGCCGCCGTCGGCAGAATCGGCCCGTGCGCGGGGCGAACCCGTTGCGGAACCTGGACCACGGCCACCCCTTCCGAGTCTTCGATCATCACCGTCAACGTGGTGAAAGCTCGTGCCACAGAGGAGCATCCGCATGCCGGAAAAGGAACTGACCCTCGTTGACCGGTGCATTCTCGTCACACTTATGATCAAGGCGGCGCCGCTGCCGCAGACCTACTTCACCAATGTCGCCGGGATCGGCCTGAAAGCGGATCATCGGCGTCGACTCCTCGCTCTCGACCTGATCGAGGTCTCCGAGAAGCCGATCACCCTGGCCCTGACCGACAAGGGATGGAGCCGGGCCGCCGAGGAATTGGGAGCCGAGGCACCGAAGGGCGCGGGTACGGCGGGCGGCACGCTCTATGTCGTACTGGACTTCCTGCGGCGGCTGATCGATCACTCGGGTACCCGTGCCGACGATCTGTTCCGCCTGCAGATCAAGGAGGACGACGTCGTCTCGGCCGTGGCCGTGTCACCGACCGGCACCGATCCGGCGAACTCCACGGTCGACGTGGTCTCCCTGATCCGGCAGGCGTACCAGGGACTAGCAGCCCGTCCCGGCGACTACGTCATGCTGGCCGACCTGCGCGCTGCGGTCGCGGATCTGCCCCGTACGCAGGTCGACGCCGCGTTGGTGCAGCTCAACCGGGAGCGCGACGTCCACCTGGTGCCGGAATCCAACCAGAAGGTGCTCCGGCCGGAGGAGCGCGCCGCCGCGGTGAGTATCGGCAACCAGGACAAGCACCTCATCGCCATCTCGTCATGATGGCCGCCGAGCAGCGGCGGGCCCTGGCTGCGCTGAGGTTCAACTGGGCGCCGACACCGGACGACGTCTGGAAGCCGACCCCGTTCCACGTCGAGGGTCTGCACCACGACGTCGTGCAGACGGTGCTGGACAGCTTCGCCGAGGCGGAGCAGAGCCCCGACTCCAGCCCGGTGGGCGTCGCCATCCTCGGTCAGCGTGGCACCGGCAAGACCCACCTGCTCGGTACGGTGCGTCAGGAGGTGCAACAGCGCGGCGGCTTCTTCTTCCTGGTGGAGTTGCTGGAGGCCCGGGCGTTCTGGCACAGCACCGCGATGTCGATGCTGACGGGCTTCGCCAGGGCGATGCCGGACGGGACGACGCAACTGCGGGCGTTCCTGCGCCGGCTGGCGGACCGCGTCGACGCGCCGCGAACGGTCCGCCGGGCGGTCACCGGTGAGACCGAACTCAGCCGATCGGCGCTCGACGCCTTCGTCGACCTGATCCGCAAGACCGATCGCCAGATCGGGACCGAGTGTCAGGACACCGCGCGGGCGTTGGTCCTGTACGCCGCCGAGCAGTCGGCCCCGCAGGACATCGGCTTCGACTTCCTCTGCTCCAGCGACGAGGAGGAACCGGGTCTGCGCGCCGGCTGGGGGCTGCGACGCACGCGGCGAGCGCCTCAGGAGGTGGTCCAGGACACCAGCCGCCTACTGGCCATGGTCGGCCCCACGGTGATCGCGGTCGACCAGATCGACCTGATGGTCGCGCAGTCGGTGAAGGCGACCAACCACGAGGTGCGAGGCGAGACCGACTGGCAGACCTCGTTGTTGCTGGAACAGGTGGCCAGCGGACTGATGGCCCTGCGGGAGACCACCCGTCGCTCGTTGTCGGTGGTGTCCTGTCTGCCGCAGACCTGGCAGAACATCAAGGAGCAGGCCACCGACACGGTGCAGGACCGGTTCCGGGAGGCCGCCTGGCTCAAGCACATCCCCTCCGCCGAGGTCGGGCGGGAACTCGTCGAGAAGCGATTCTCGATGTTGTTCGACGGACTCGGCTTCACCCCGCCGTATCCGTCCTGGCCGGTCCACCCGTCCACCTTCGAGGAGGTGGAGGGCTTCACCCCGCGCGAGTTGCTACGGAGCATCGACGCGCACGTCCGGGCCTGCCTGGCCGCCGGTGAGGTGCGGGAACTCCGGCATCTGCTGCACGCGGCGGCGGACCGACCCGGCGTCCCGAGCGGATCACCGGCGGGTGGTGCGTCGGCGACGGGTCGCGCGGACGAGTTCGGCAAGATCGACCTGAGGTACGCGGAACTCGTCGCCGGGGCCGATCCCGAGCCCGCCGTCCGCCAGAAGTCCGAGGACGCGCGGGTCCCGGAACTCCTCAGGGCCGGGCTGACCGCGTGGATCGCCGAGCAGGGCTCCGCGGTGGAGGCGTTCAGCCTCGACCCGATCCCGGCCGGGGGCAAGCCGGCCCTGCACGCCCGGCTGCGACACAGCCTCGACGAGGAGAGCGAGGACGAGGAGCACTGGTCCTTCCGGGCGATCTGCGCCCCGCACCACATCGCCGCGCTCAACCGGATCCGCAACGCGGTGACCACGGCCGGGCTCACCGAGGGCATCGCCAAGCGTCGGCTCTTCCTGCTGCGGAGCGCGGCGTGGTCGACGGGGGCCCGTACCCGGGAGGTGCTGGAGGCGTTCGAGCGGGCGGGCGGGCGGACGCTCGACTTTCCCGCCGCGGACATCCGCCGCCTGGCCGCCCTGGAGCAGCTCATCCAGACGTACGGCCTGGAGACCCTACGGCCGTGGTTCGCCGACCGCCGACCGGTGGCGGACATCGGTTGCCTGCGAGAGGCACTCGGTGTCCGGCCGGCCGATGCGCCGGTCACCGGTCCGCCCGCCGGTGCCGTTCCTGCCGGCGCCGTGCCCGCCGCTGTCGTGCCCGCCCTCGACGTGGCGCCGGGACCGGCGTCCCGGCCGGAGGCACCGCCGGACCGGGTGGTCGGGCGGGCTCCTGTTCCTGCGTCCCCCACCAGCGCGCCGTCGACGGCGGCGTACGCGGCGGTGCCGCAGACACCTGTCGCCGGTCCACCGCCCGTCGCCGGAGTCGACCCGCACCAGGTGGTTCTCGGTGTCGTGCCCGGTCGGCCGGGCCCGGTGCGGATCGGCCTCGAATCGCTGCGCCGGCACACCGTCGTCTTCGCCGGCTCCGGCTCGGGCAAGACCGTGCTGATCCGCCGGCTCGTCGAGGAGTGTGCCCTGCGCGGCGTCTCCGCCATCGTCCTGGACCCGAACAACGACCTGGCCAGACTCGGCGACGCCTGGCCGGCACCGCCGAACGGGTGGGGTCCGGGGGACCCGGACCTGGCTGCGGCGTACCTCTCCGGGACGGACGTGGTGATCTGGACGCCGGGCCGGCAGTCCGGGCGGCCGTTGACGTTCCAACCGTTGCCCAGGTTCGCCGATGTGCTCGACGATCCGGACGGCTTCACGGCCGCGGTGAACGCCGCCGTCGCCACGTTGGCCACGCATGCCCGGGTGGACGGCGGAACGGACAAGGCGCGCCTCGGACGGGCGGTGCTTCGTGAGGCGCTGATCAGTTACGCCCGGACCGGCGCCAACGACCTGCACGAGTTCACCGAGGTGCTCAACGAGCTACCCGACGGGGTCAGCCAACTCGACAGCGCGCCCAAGTTGGCGGCGAGCATGGCGCAGTTGCTCAAGGCGGCGCTGATCAACGACCCCTTGTTCGGTGGGGCCGGAACCCCGGTCGACCCCGGTGAGCTGCTCACGCCTCCGCCGGGTCGACGGGCCCGGATCTCGGTGATCAGCTTCGTCGGGCTTCCCGAGGACCAGCAGCGGCAGAGCTTCGTCAACCAGCTCCAGTTGGCACTCTTCACCTGGATCAAGCGCCATCCGGCCGGTGACCGGCCCCTGGGCGGGCTGCTGGTGATGGACGAGGCGCAGACGTTCGCACCGTCCGGTGCCGTCACCGCCTGCACCCAGAGCACCCTGGCGTTGACCTCGCAGGCCCGCAAGTACGGCCTGGGCCTGGTCTTCGCCACGCAGTCGCCGAAGGGGCTGCACAACCAGATCCCGGGCAACGCGGCCACCCAACTCTTCGGACTGCTGACCGCTCCGGTCCAGATCGAGGCGGCACGCGAGGTGGCCAGGGCGAAGGGCGCCGACGTGCCGGATGTGGGGAAGATGCGGACGGGGCAGTTCTACGCCGCCGTCGAAGGTGCCCGGTTCGTCAAGATGCAGGGCCCGATGTGCCTGAGCCACCATCCGCCCAGCCCGTTGACGACGGAGGAGGTCGTGCACCGTGCGGCCGTTGCCGACTCCGGCGTCTAGGTCGCCGGGTCGTCACCCCGCTGGTCCGTCAGCGACTCACGGTGCTGCCGGGTAGGGCGAAGGTCCACCCTGCGGTACGCGCCAACGGCACGAAACGGTCGACAGCGTCGACGGTCTGGCTCCGGTCTCCGCCCCCGTCGTGCAGGAGCACCACCGCGCCGGGTGCGGCACCGTCGGTGAGTCGCCGCAGCAGTTCGTCGGTGCCGGGCGGCTCCCAGTCGGTGACGGCGAGCCGCCAGCCCATCGGCCGCATGCCGAGCGCGGCGGCGACGGTGGGGGTCTGGCCCCAGGCGCCGTACGGGGCACGGAAGTAGCCGACGCGGGCGTACGGGACGGCCTGCCGGATCACCGCGTTGGTCTCCAGCAGGTCCGACGCGATGCGACCGGCGGCCCAGTCACTCATGTCGTCGTGCCGCATCCCGTGGTTGCCGAGCACGTGGCCCTCGGCGGTGATCCGGCGGACCACCTCGGGATACCTCACGACCTGGTCGCCCCGGAGGAAGAAGACCGCCCGGACGTCGTGGTGGGCCAGCACGTCGAGCAGGCGTGGGGTGTGCACCGGATGCGGCCCGTCGTCGAAGGTGAGGCAGAGGACCTGCCCGGTGTCGATCACCTCGACCGGTCGAGCCGGTGGGGGCCCGATGCCCGACCGGAACGTGACGGCGGGGTAGGGGGCGTGGCGGGGCTGGGTGGACGGTGGCATCACCGGTGGCCTTCCGACAAGGTGGTGCGGCGAGTAGGTCGCGTGGGGCGCGAACCCGCCCCACCTGGCACGGCGACGATGCTGCGGTGGCGATGCGGTCGTTCCGGGAGCGTCCGGTAACTTGGTCGAAACGTTACGGCCGTCGATGCCGAGGCGTCAATGGTCGATACGTCCGACTCTCGGCATCTTGCCTGTTCAGGGCGCTGGAAAGCGATATCGAGAACTTTCCGGACGCCGCGCAGGTCAGTGGTCGAGGTAGGTGGCGTGGTCGAAGTCCGCGTACCGTCCGTCGCCACCGATGTCCTGCACCCAGAGTCCGAGCAGTGACCCGGTGAAACCCCAGGCGGTGAACTCTCCGCCGACCATCTCGGTGGCGTGCTCGTCGGAGAGGATGGTGGCGTCCAACTCGACCGGCACCTGCTGCCAGCCGGCACCCAGGTCGTACTCGAAGCGCAACACCGGGCCGTCGAAGGTCACCCGCAGGCCGACCTGGCGGGCGCCGCCGGTGTCGACGGTGAGCTGCGGGTACGCGGTACGTCGTCCCCGGTCGCAGCTGAGCACCTCCAGCACCACGCGCCCGTCGTCGGCCCGGGTCAGATAGAGGTGGTGCCAGTTCCGGGTGTTGTAGTACCCGGTCACGCCGGCCAGGTGCCGGTGATCACGCGGGTCGAACTCGACGACCGTCTCCAGCGAGCAGTGCGACGTGCGGACCCGGCGGGCGACCAGGCTCGGGGTCTGCTTGCCGGTCGGCGACTGTCCACCGTGCACGCGCAGGTACGAGGGGCGCGAGCGCAGGTCGATCCAGTCGTCGTCGGCCGGTCGGCGCAGCGTCGACCAGCACACCGCCAGTTCGGGCGCGTCGAAGTGGTCGACGGCCGGCTCCGGCGGCCACGGCTGTGTCGGCAGGTCCGGGGCGGGGGTCTCGTCGGCCGGGATGCCGCCGTCGACGCGGGGCCACCCGCCGGACGGCCAGTCGACCTTCTGCAGCGCGGTCTCCCGCCCCAGCACGCACGCGCCGAGCGGGGTGTACGGGCGGCCGACGAGGTGTGCCATGTACCACTCGCCGTGCGGGGTCTGGACCAGGCTGCCGTGTCCGGCCTTCTGCAACCTGAGGTCGGGGCGGCCGACGGAGGTGAGCATCGGTCCGGCCGGGTCGACCTCGTACGGCCCGAACAGCTCGCGCGAGCGGGCCACCGTGACCTGGTGTTCCCAGCTCGTGCCGCCCTCGGCGGTGACCAGCCAGTACCAGCCGTCACGGCGGTACAGGTGCGGTCCCTCGGTGAGGCCGACCTCGGTGCCGGTGAAGATGATCCGCGGCTCACCGAGCATGCGCCTGCCGACCGGGTCGTACTGCTGGATCTCGATGCCGCCGAAGCGGTCGCGGCCCGGACGCCACTCGGCGCTGAGCGCGAGCACCCAGGTGGTGCCGTCGTCGTCGTGGAAGAGGGCCGCGTCGAAGCCGTGCGAGTGCAGCCGGACCGGCTCCGACCAGGGGCCGGTGATGCTCGGTGCGGTGGTGAGGAGGTTCTGTGCGTCCCAGTAGCCGCCCGCGAAGCTGGCCACGTCGCTGTAGACGAGGTGGAACAACCCGTCGTGATGGGTCAGGTCGGGTGCCCAGATACCGGCGGCGTCGTCGCAGCCGCGCAGGTCGAGCAGGCGGCGGTCGGTGACGATCCCGCCCGTGTCACGCCAGTGCACCAGGTCCGTGGAATGGTGCACGCGCACGCCCGGATACCACTCGAAGGTCGAGGTCGCCAGGTAGTAGTCGTCGTCGACGCGCAGGATCGACGGATCGGGATGGAATCCGGCGAGGATCGGGTTCCGGATCGACCGGGTGGTGGCCACGTCCGCGGTCTCGGCCGACATGCGCTGCTCCTTCAGGCTTCGAACCCGGTGGATTTCCGGAAGTGGGCTGCGGGAACCTCCCAAGATTCGGCTCACCGTAGCGGGTAGTGTCTGCATACGACAGCCCTCTTGACCGCGTACGTCGACGCGTCGTAACGTGCCGGCCATCACGACGAAAATACCGGCAACGGGTTGAAACTTTCGAACTGCCATTCGCGGCCTGTCGCCGATCGCAGTGCCTCTATGCGTACGTCACCGGTTGTCGAAGGGATACAGATGACAGCGCCCGTCTCCCGCAGGTCACTACTCGGCCTGGCCGGTCTCGGCGCCAGCGCCTTCCTGCTCGGAGGATGCGGAGGGGACGATTCCGACAGCCCCGGCACCCCGCAGACGGTCAAGTGGTGGCACATCCAGAACACCGAGCCGATGCTGCCGGTCTGGGCCGACCTGGCGCGGGTGTACTCGGGCCGGCACCCGAACGTGACGTTCGAGATCGAGCCGCTGGAGAACGAGGTCTTCAAGACCGAGCTGGCCGAGATCACCAAGAAGGGCACGCCACCGGACCTGTTCCAGTCGTGGGGCGGTGGCCTGTTGCAGCAGCAGGTGGAAGCGGGCCTGGTCAAGGACATCACCGCCGAGGTGGAGCCGTGGATCGGGCAGTTGCTGCCCGCCGCGTTGCAGCCGTACACGATCGACGGACGGATCTACGGCATCCCGTTCGACGTCGGCATGACCGGCTTCTGGTACAACCGGGACCACTTCTCCGACGCCGGCATCACCTCGCCGCCCACCACCTGGGCCGGGCTGCTGGAGGCGGTCGGCAAGCTCAAGGCGCGGGGCATCACCCCCATCGCGCTCGCCGGCAAGGACAAGTGGCCGGGGCACTTCTACTGGGCGTACCTCGCGATGCGCGTCGGTGGCCTGGAGGCCCTGCGCGTCGCGGGTGAGACCGGCAACTTCGACACCCCGGAGTTCGTCGCCGCGGGGGAGCGCCTGAAGGAGCTGGTCGATCTCAAGCCGTTCCAGCGGAACTGGCGCTCCGCGGAGTACGGCACGGCGGACGGGCAGGGCGCGGCGATGGGCAACGGCGAGGCCGCCATGGAGCTGATGGGCCAGTGGGCGCCCTCGATCCAGGCGTCGTCGTCGAACAGCAAGCTCGGCATCGGCAACCAGCTCGGCTTCTTCACCTTCCCGACGGTGGAGGGCGGTAAGGGTGCCGCCACCGACGCGTTCGGCGGCGGCAACGGCTTCGCGGTCGGCCGCGACGCTCCGCCCGCGACGGTGGACTTCCTGCGCATGCTGCTGCGGTCGGAGAACCAGCGCCGGGCCGCCGAGACCGGTGCCGTGCTCCCCACCAACCTGGCCGCCGTCGGCCGGATCAAGGACCCGAACAACCAGGTGGTGGCGGCGCACCTGGCGGTCGCGACCGGGTTCCAGCTCTACCTCGACCAGGCGTACCCGCCGGCGGTCGGTCAGCAGGTCAACAACAGCGTCGCCGAGCTGATGATCGGCCGTAAGCGGCCGGATCAGATCCTCAAGGACATCACCGCGGTGGCGAAGAGCCAGCAGTGACGCCTCCGTCGGCGGCGTCCATCGAGCGAGCAGATGGAGGCGCCGCGTGGCTGCCAGTGACAACCGCACAGTGACCATCGCGGCGATCGCCCGTCTGGCCGGCGTGTCGGTGCCGACCGTGTCGCGGGTGATCAACGGGCGTTCGGACGTGGCTCCGCAGACGCGTCAGCGGGTGGAGGAGTTACTCACGCGGCACGGGTACCGGCGGCGTCCGCCGAGTATGCGGGCGAGTTCGGGGTTGGTGGACCTGGTCTTCAACGATCTGGACAGTCCGTGGGCGGTGGAGATCATTCGGGGTGTGGAGGATGTCGCGCACGCCGCCGGGGTGGGCACGGTGGTCTCCGCCATCCACCGCCGTACCTCCTCGGCCAAGCAGTGGCTGGACAACATCCGGACCCGCTCCACCGAAGGGGTCATCTTCGTCACCTCCACCCTGGAGGCGCCGCAGCAGGCCGAGTTGCGTCGCCTCAACATCCCGGTGGTGATCGTCGACCCGGCCGGTGTCCCCGCCCAGGACGCGCCGACGATCGGTGCCACGAACTGGGCCGGCAGTCTGCGGGCCACCGAGTATCTGATCGGGCTGGGACACCGCCGGATCGGGTTCGTCGCCGGCCTGCCGCAGTTGATGTGCAGCCGGGCCCGGATGGACGGCTACCGCGCGGCACTGGAGACGGCCGGTATCCCCGTCGACGACCGGTTGATCCAGGTCGGTAACTTCTATCACGAGGCCGGGTTCTCCGGCGGGGTGCGGTTGCTCGGGCTGGCCGATCCGCCGACCGCGATCTTCGCGTCCAGCGACCAGATGGCGTTGGGGGTGTACGAGGCGGTCCGGCAGCGGGGTCTGCGGGTGCCGGACGACGTGAGCGTGGTGGGTTTCGACGACCTTCCCGAGGTGCGCTGGTCATCGCCGCCGATGACGACGGTGCGTCAGCCGTTGGCCGAGATGGGGATGCTGGCGGCGCGTACGGTGCTGCGGTTGGCCAAGGGCGAGAAGGTGGAGAGCCCCCGGATCGAGCTGGCCACCGAATTGGTCGTCCGGGACAGCGCGGCGGCACCGAGGAGCTGACCGCCGACGGCCCGACGGATCTGCCCCACCTCCCGGTATGCGGGTGAAAATTCCGGCACTAGGGTGGGGGTTGTCGGCTGCCTCGCCGGGTGGGTCGCCGTACCGGGTTGGGTGGGTGGAGCTGTGGTTGCCAGAGAGACCCCCAGGGTCACGATTTCGGCGATCGCCGATCTGGCCGGCGTGTCGGTGCCGACCGTGTCGCGGGTGATCAACGGGCGTTCGGACGTGGCTCCGCAGACGCGTCAGCGGGTGGAGGAGTTACTCACGCGGCACGGGTACCGGCGGCGTCCGCCGAGTATGCGGGCGAGTTCGGGGTTGGTGGACCTGGTCTTCAACGATCTGGACAGTCCGTGGGCGGTGGAGATCATTCGGGGTGTGGAGGATGTCGCGCACGCCGCCGGGGTGGGCACGGTGGTCTCCGCCATCCACCGGCAGGCCGCCTCCGCCGAGCAGTGGTTGACCAGCCTGCGCGGGCGGGGCACCGAGGGCGTCATCTTCGTGACCTCGATGGTCGAAGCGCCGATGCGGGCCGAGTTGCGCCGGATGGACGTCCCGGTGGTGATCGTCGACGCCGACGGCCTGCCGCCGCAGGACGCGCCGACGGTCGGCGCCACGAACTGGGCCGGAGGGCTGCGGGCCACCGAGTATCTGATCGGGCTGGGACACCGGCGGATCGGGTTCATCGCCGGGCCGCCGCAGTTGATGTGCAGCCGGGCCCGGATGGACGGCTACCGGGCGGCGCTGGAGGCCGCCGGGTTGGGCTTCGACGACGCGTTGGTCTGCCCGGGCGACTTCTATCACGAGTCCGGTTTCGTGGGCGGCACCCGGCTGCTGGGGTTGGCCGATCCACCGACGGCGATCTTCGCGTCCAGCGACCAGATGGCGTTGGGGGTGTACGAGGCGGTCCGGCAGCGGGGTCTGCGGGTGCCGGACGACGTGAGCGTGGTGGGTTTCGACGACCTTCCCGAGGTGCGCTGGTCATCGCCGCCGATGACGACGGTGCGTCAGCCGTTGGCCGAGATGGGGATGCTGGCGGCGCGTACGGTGCTGCGGTTGGCCAAGGGGGAGAGGGTGGAGAGCCCCCGGATCGAGCTGGCGACCGAGTTGGTGGTCCGGGACAGCGCCGCCGCCCGACCGACGATCGGTTGATCTACCGATATTTTTCCGGAAGTTGTTGACGGGCGTCTCGGTGGCGACGACGATTTAGCGTGCCAACCTTCGATGAAGGAGCCGGCCAGGGGTGCCCGCCGTGCCCGCGGCACCGCCCTGCCGAAGCCCGTGCCCGGCGCACGCCACTGGCGGACGCCGGGCACGGCACTGTCACGTCGGGCACGGTGCGGTCCGGCTTCTGCCCAGGGCAGATCCGCTGAGGGTGAACGATCTGTCCCACCACGCCCGACACCCGGCAGGGTGGACCACATGAGAATGCTCATGCTGGGCGGCAGCGGGTTCGTGGGCCGGGCGACGGTCGCCGAGGGCGTCCGTCGTGGATGGACGGTGGCCGTGTTCAACCGGGGGCGGCACGGGGCTCCTCCGGACGGCGTACGGCACCTGACCGGCGACCGCACCACAGCGGACGGGCTGGCCGCGCTGGCCGACGGCGAGTGGGACGTGGTGGTCGACACCTGGGACGGTGCGCCCCGGGACGCCCTCGCCGGCGCACGGATGCTCGCCGGGCGGGTCGGGCACTACGTCTACGTCTCCTCCGGATCGGTCTACGCGCCGCCGGTGCCCGCCGGGGTGACCGAGGACGACGCGGTGGTCGACGCCGACCCGGCCGCCGCCGACGGCGACTACCCGACACTCAAGCGCGGCAGCGAGCGGGCGGTCCAGGAGGTCTTCGGCGACCGGTCGTTGTTGGCCCGGGCCGGGCTGATCCTCGGCCCGGGCGAGGACATCGGTCGGCTGCCGTGGTGGTTGACCCGTGTCGCCCGGGGCGGTGACGTGCTCGCGCCCGGTCCCGCCGACCTGCCGGTGCAGTACGTCGACGTGCGCGACCTGGCCGTCTTCCTGCTCGACGCCGGGGCCGCCGGCCTCGCCGGCCCGGTCAACGTGGTGGACCGTCCCGGGCACACCACCATGGGTGGACTGCTCGCCGCCGCCGTCACGGCGACCGGTGCCGACGCCTCGCTGCGGTGGGTCGCGCCGGAGCGTCTGCGCGACGCGGGCGTGTCCCCGTGGAGCGAGTTGCCGGTGTGGCTGCCGCCCGGCCACGAATACCGGTGGATGCAGCAGATCGACGTCAGTCGGGCGTACGCCGCCGGGTTCACCGGTCGGCCGGTGTCCGACACCGTCACCGACACCTGGGAGTGGTTGCGCCGAGTGGGCGAGGTGCCCGCGCGGGCGGGGCGGCCGGCCCGAGAGCCGGTGGGTCTCGACCCGACCCGGGAGGCCGCCCTGCTCGCCGAGTTCGGCACGGGCGACCCGGCCCGCTGAGTGTCGGCCCGCTGAGCGTCGGCCCGGCCCTCCCCGCGACGTCGCCCGGTCCACCCCTCGTCGGCGGTCAGCCGAGGTGCACCGGCAGGTCCAGCGTCTCGTCGACCGGGCGGCGTGGGGTGGGCCGGCCGGGCCGACCGAACCCGATCCGCATCACCATCTGCGGGGTGCCGAACCGGCCCAACGACATCCGGAGCTGCTCACGGGCCGAGGGCACCTCGATCGGCTGGGACAGCATCGACACCGACAGCCCGGAGTCGGTGGCGGTGAGCAGGACCCGCTGCAACGCCTGTCCGGCGACGACCTGGTCGACGGCGGTGTTACCGGCCGAACCGAGTACCGCCACCAGGGGCTCCGGCTCGAAGTCGCGGCCGGGTGCGCGCGGGGCGCCGCCGAAGCCACGTGACGGCAGCAGGTCCTGCGGTTCGGCCTGCGGCCCGCCGGCCAGTGCCGGCACCCCGTCGGGCGCGGGCTCGGCGCGTACCCAGGTGAGGCGTTCGGCCCGGTAGGCGGGATCACGTTCGAGGACGCGGTGCGCGCCACGGGCGATCTCGGCGAAGGCGGTGACCGCGCTCACCCCGATCAGCAGTTCCAGCCAGCAGTACTCGGCGCGGGCCGCCTCGCCGAGGCGCCAGCGGGTGTCGGCGGGCACCGGGTCGGGCCAGAACCGGGCGCGGTTGCTGAACCGGCGGTGGATCGCCGCGTGCAGGTTCTGCTCGGTCGGGGTCGGTCGGCGCGGCAGGTCCGGCACCAACCGGGCCAGCACGGTCGGTTCCGCCGGGTACGGCCGCAGCCGGACGGTGGCCGGGTTTCCCGCCACCGCCAGCGCCAGACGCAGGTTGAACAGTGCCGCGCCACCGGCGACCCGGGCACCCCAGCCGCTCGGGTCGGTGGCGGGTAGTCCGCGTCGCGGGTCGAGAAGCACCTCGATGCCGCCGTCGCGCAGCCGGAACCGCCAGGGCTGGACGTTGTGCAGGGACGGCGCCCGCACCGCGTCGGCCGCGGCGACCCGAAGCTGCTCGACGGTGTAGCCGGTCTCCATGGTCCTGCCCCCTCACGCTCGCCGGTACCACCCCACGGTGCGCCTCGGCGACCCCCGCCCAGCAGGGCCACACGTCCCGAACCCCCGGGACACCCCGCCCCTCACCCGGGACCGTGCACCGGCGTCGACTCCATCTCCGACCAGGGGACGGTGGCGGGTCGGGACCTTCGGCCCGTGCGTGCGGTGGGGGAGAACGGGTAGAAACGAAGGATGATCCGGGTGTTCCTGCTCGACGACCACGAGGTCGTCCGTCGTGGCCTTGCCGACCTGCTCCAGGCCAGCGGCGACATAGAGGTGGTCGGCGAGTCCGGCTCCGCGCCGGAGGCCGCCCGCCGGATCCCGGCGCTCCGCCCCGACGTGGCGATCCTCGACGCCCGGCTACCCGACGGCAACGGCATCGACGTGTGCCGGGACGTGCGGGCCGTGGACTCCTCGATCAAGGGCCTGATCCTCACCTCGTACGAGGACGACGAGGCGCTGTTCGCGGCGATCATGGCCGGTGCCTCCGGGTACGTGCTCAAGCAGATCCGCGGCACCGACCTGGTCGACGCGGTGCGCCGGGTGGCGGGCGGGCAGTCGCTGCTCGACCCGGCGATCACCACCCGCGTCCTGGACCGCATCCGCAGCGGGGTGGAGCAGCCACGCGAGTTGCAGTCCCTCACCGAGCAGGAACGGCGGATCCTGGAGTACGTCGCCGAGGGCCTGACCAACCGGGAGATCGCCGGCAAGATGTTCCTGGCCGAGAAGACGGTCAAGAACTACGTCTCCAGCGTGCTGGCCAAGCTCGGCCTGGAACGGCGTACCCAGGCCGCTGTGCTCGCCACCCGGCTGCTCGGCAAGTCCCGCTGACCGTACGCGGGCACCCGCCGGTCAGTCCCGCAGCGGGATCGACCAGCGCAGTTCGGTGCCGTGCGGACGGGCCGGGCGTACCTCGAAGGTGCCGTCGTGGCGTTCCGCGCGCTCGCGCAGGTTCACCAGCCCGCCCCGGGCGGCGGCCGGGTCGCATCCCACCCCGTCGTCGGTGACGAGCACGGTCACCCGACCGCCGTCGACCCGTACCGACACCGTCACGGCCGACGCCTCGGCGTGGCGTACCGCGTTGGACAGGGCCTCGCGGAGCACGGCGGTGAGATCGGGGCGGACCGCGTCCGGGACGGCGCTGTCGACCGGGCCGTTCAGCTCCAGCCGGGGACGGAAGCCCAACGACTCGGCCGCCACCTCCACCGCCTCGCGGATCTCGGTGCGCAGCGCCGCGCTCACCGGACTGCGCAGCTCGAAGATGGTGCGGCGGATGTCGGAGATGGTGGCGTCCAGGTCGTCGACCGCCGCGTTGATGCGTTTGGTCAACTCGGGCCGCGTGGCCAGCGGCACCGCGCTCTGCAGGTGCAGGCCGGTGGCGAACAACCGCTGGATGACCACGTCGTGCAGGTCACGGGCGATGCGTTCGCGGTCCTCCAGGACCACCAACTGCTCGCGTTCCTCCTGGCCGCGTGCGCGTTCCATGGCCAGCGCGGCCTGCCCGGCGAAGCTGCCGAGCAGCGCCACGTCCTCGTCGGTGGCGCCACCGTGCTCGACGGCGTGCGCGATCACCAGGACGCCGTGCAGGGTGTCGGCGGTGGCCAGCGGCGAGATCACCGCCGGGCCGGTGTGCAGCACCGCCGGCCAGGGAGCGGCGTGGGCGAGGTCGTCCACCGAGTCGTGCCGGCCCTCGGCGATCGGCCCGGCGAAACTGGTGTCCGCCGCCGGCAGCACGGTGCCGACCAGCGCGCGGGCCTGGCTGCCGGCACCGTCGACCACCTCGACCGTGAAGTGGTCGGCCTCGTCGTCGTAGAGCAGCACCAGGGCCAGCTCGGCCTCGGCGACCTCGCGGGCCCGTCGCGCCACCAGCGTCAGCGCGTCGGTGCGGCGGACCTCGCCGAGCAACAGTGAGGTGATCTCGGCGGTGGCGGCGAGCCAGCGTTCCCGCCGGTGCGCCAGCGCGTACAACCGGGCGTTCTCGATCGCCACCCCGGCCGCCGCGGCGAGGGCCACGACGATCTCCTCGTCGTCGTCGGTGAACTGCGCGCCGCCCTGCTTCTCGGCCAGATAGAGGTTGCCGAAGACCTGGTCGCGGATGCGGACCGGCACGCCGAGGAAGGTGTGCATCGGCGGGTGGTGCGGCGGGAACCCGTAGGAGCGCGGATGCTGGGTGATGTCCGGCATCCGCAGCGGCTTCGGATCGTCGATCAGCAGGCCGAGCACGCCCCGGCCGTGCGGCAGATCACCGATGGTGGCGTGCAGCTCGGGGGAGATGCCGTGGGTGATGAAGTCGTGCAGCGTCCGGTCGGTGCCGATCACGCCGAGCGCGCCGTACCGGGCGCCGGCCAGGTCGCAGGCGGACTGCACGATCCGTTGCAGCGTGCTGCGCAGGTCCAGGTCGGTGCCGATGCCGACCACCGCGTCGAGCAGGGCCCGCAGCCGTTCCCGGCTGGTCATCACCTCCCCGACCCGGTCGAGCATCTCCTGGAGCAGCTCGTCCAGGTGGACGCGGGAGAGCGGGCTGAGGCCGAGGGAGGGCGGCTCGTGCCGGGGGTGGGGTTCGCCGACGGTCACCCGGCGATGCTAACCGGCGGGCGGCCGTCGGCTCATCCCGCTGTTCCCTCCACCGCCGAGGTGTCCACCACCTGCGCGCGATCCAGTCGCTGCGTGTGCGGCGGACCCGCGTGCGCCGGGTCCGCGACGCCGAGTCGCAGGACGAGGTACGGGTGGCCGAGCCCGGCCAGCACCCCCCGCAGGACCTGCCGGGTCGCCGGCACCTCGACCACCCCGCTCAGCGGCACCACCGAGACACTTAGCCGGGTGGCGGTCAGCCAGGCGGCGGAGAGCGCCTCACCGGCGCGCAGCCAGTCCACCGGCTCGTCCTCGTCGCCGTAGAGCACCGCGTACGACGCGGCCCGGTCGTGGCCCGGCCCCACCGGCAGCGTCCCCGGGCGTCCGAAGTCCCGGCCCGGCACGGTGGTCTGCGGGGCCTGCTCGGGCAGCACCTCGGAGGTCAACCCGGTCCCGGCGGCCCGGCTGGTCCAGTAGTCCAGTTCCTCGCGCAGCCGGGAGTCGTCGGCCTCGACGGTGGCGGCGCGCGAGGCGGCGGCGGCCAACTCCAGCACCTGGTCGCGATCGAGGATCTCCAACCGGGCGCCCTCCTGGCGGGCGGCCGTGCTGACCGCGTCCAGTCGCTCGTCGCCGACCGGCTCGTCGCTGACCGGTCGACGGTCGGTGTGCCTGACCTGCATGCACTGGACGGTCCGCATGGCGTCCGGGTCGGCCCCGCTGGGCCGCAGGTCGGTCAGCCGGGCGAGCAGCTCCGGCTCGGCCGGGTCGGGCATCCGCCGTACGGTCGCCGTCCACCCCTCGGCGGCCAGCGCCAACCGGGCGTGGTGCAGTGCCGCCCCGCAGCTCAACCGGACCAACTCGCCGTCCGGGTCGGTCGCCGCCAACTGCGGGTCGTGGACCATCCGCAGCTCCAGCGCGTCGGGCAGGACCCGCCAGCGCCACGGCTGCGCGTTGTGCACCGAGGGCGCCCGACCGGCCATCGTGGCGGCCTCCGCGAGCGCGGTGGGCAGCGGGCGATGCGTGGCCGGCGTCTGGTGGCTCATTGTCACGACCTTTCGTCTCTGCTCATCGTGCCGCACCTCGGTGCGGCCGTGGGCCGGGTCTGGCCCATCATGCGACATCCGCCGGGGGCACGCACGGTCCCAACGTCCCGGCACCGAGGGGTAGTTCGGCCCGGGATCTGGCCGGAGTGCCCGACGGTGGGGCGCGGTGCCTGCGACGATCCGCGCATGGCGGAACCGACGTCGAACGCGCCGGACCACGGTCCCCGCGAGTGCCTGGCGCCGCGCCCCGTGCCGTCGGGTGGACCACGGTGGTGGTGGCTGTGGGCGCCGCTGACCGCACTGACCGCGTTGGTCCTGGCCGGAGCGGCGGCACGACTGGCGGGACGGGTCGGGGTCGCTGACGCGCTGTGGGCGGCGGCCACTCTCGTCGCGTTGCTGCCGGCGGCCGCCTCGATGCTGCGCGAGCTGTGGCGGCGACGTTTCGGCGTGGACGTGATCGCCGTCCTCGCGTTGGCCGGGGCGCTCGTCGTCGGCGAGTACCTGGCCGGTGCGGTGGTCGCGCTGATGTTGGCGACCGGCCGGACGCTGGAGGCGTACGCGCACCGGCGGGCGACCCGTGACCTGCGCTCCCTGCTCGCCCGTGCCCCGCGTACCGCCCGTCGGCGTACCGCCGACGGCGGCGTCGAGGTGGTGCCGGTGGACCGGCTGGCGGCCGGGGACCGGTTGCTGGTCGGCCCCGGTGACGTGGTCGCCGTCGATGGTGTCGTGGAGTCCGCGGCGACCCTCGACGAGTCGGTGGTGACCGGGGAGTCCCGGCTGGTCGAGCGGGCGTCGGGCGAGCGGGTGGCCAGTGGGGTGGTCAACGCCGGGGCGGGCTTCGGACTGCGGGCCACCGAGAGCGCCACCCGCAGCACGTACGCGGGGATCGTCCGGTTGGCCGAGGAGGCGACCGCCCGCAAGGCGCCGACGGTGCGGCTGGCGGACCGCTACGCCGCCGCCTTCGTGCCGTTCACCCTCGTCGTGGCCGGTCTGGGCTGGTTGCTGTCCGGTGAGTTCCTGCGGGCGGTGGCGGTGCTGGTGGTGGCGACCCCGTGCCCGCTGCTGCTGGCCACCCCGATCGCCATCGTCAGCGGGCTGTCCCGGGTCGCCCGGCGGGGGATGCTGGTGCGCGACGGCGGTTCGCTGGAGGTGCTCGGTCGCGCCCGTACCCTGCTGGTCGACAAGACCGGCACGCTCACCCTGGGCCGACCGAGGGTGGCCGACCTGGTGGTGGCCCCCGGCGGCGACGCCGACGAGATGCTGCGTTCGGCCGCCTCGGTGGAACAACTCTCCCCGCACGTGTTGGCGGCGGCGCTGGTCCATGATGCCCGGGGACGCGGGATGCGGCTGGTGGCGCCGACGGAGGTGACCGAGGAGGCGGGCCGGGGAGTGCGCGGGCGGGTGGGTGGACGACGGATCCGCGTCGGTCAGCTCGACGCCGACCCGCCGCCGTGGGCGGTGCCGGTCCGGACCCGCGCCGAACAGGCCGGACACAGCGTGGTCTGGGTGTCCGACGAGACCGGGCCGTTCGGCGCGGTGGTGCTGGAGGATCCGGTACGCCCGGACGCCCGCCAGGTGGTGGACCGGCTGCGGAAGGCCGGGATGACCCGGATCGTGATGGTCACCGGCGACCGCCCGGAGACGGCGCACCGGGTCGCGCGGGACGTCGGCGTGGACGACGTGCTGGCCCGGTGCACCCCGACGGAGAAGGCGGCCCGGGTCCGCGCCGAGGCGGGGCGGGCGGTCACCGTGATGGTCGGCGACGGTGTCAACGACGCGCCCGCCCTGGCGGAGGCGCACGTCGGGGTGGCGATGGGCGCCACCGGGGCCACCGCCTCCGCCGACGTCGCCGACGCCGTGCTGAGCGTCGACCGGCTCGACCCGCTCGCCGACGCGGTGGAGGTGGCGCGTCGCGCCCGGCGGATCGCGGTGCAGAGTGCCACGGTGGGGATGGGCCTGGCGGTCGTCGCGATGGGGTTCGCGGCGGCCGGGAAGCTGCCACCGGTGGCCGGTGCGTTCCTCCAGGAGGGCATCGACGTGTTGGTGATCCTCAACGCCCTGCGGGCGCTGGGCGGCGGGCCGCGCCGACCGGCCTGACACCGGTCGGCGCGGATCGCCTCAGCGTTCCCGGACGACCGCCACCGGGCAGTGCGCGTGCTGGATGAGCTGCTGGCTGACCGAGCCGAGCAGCATGCCGCGCAGGCCGCCCCGGCCCCGGGTGCCGA
Source organism: Verrucosispora sp. NA02020 (assembly GCF_013364215.1). Taxonomy (NCBI): domain Bacteria; kingdom Bacillati; phylum Actinomycetota; class Actinomycetes; order Micromonosporales; family Micromonosporaceae; genus Micromonospora; species Verrucosispora sp. NA02020. The sequence goes on from NZ_CP054923.1 coordinate 2,164,556, forward strand.
CCACCACCAGTTGCGACCGGCGGCTGGACTCGATCAGCAGCCCGGCCGGTGCGGAGGTGCCCGTCTCGACGCTCACCTCGACGTCGGGGAAGGTCTCCCGCCAGCGGCGCACCGCCTCGTCCAGTTCCGCGCGGTCCTCGGCCATGGCCGCGTCCCGGGCCTGCTCTCCGGTGAGGTTCGCCTGCTCGCCCCTGGGCTGCCAGGAACGCAGCACCCGCAGCGGCACCCTGCGCAGGGCGGCCTCCTCGACGGCGTAGCCGAGGGCCACCAGCGAGGGTTCGGAGCCGTCCACCCCGACGGTGACGTGCCCGGACCGGGCGGCGTCGGCGGTGTCGCGGCGAACCACCACCACCGGGCAGTGCGCGTGCGCGGTGACGCTGACCGCCGTGGATCCGGCGAGCAGGCCGGCGAAGCCGCCGTGTCCCCGGCCGCCCAGCACCACCAGGTCGGCCTCCGCCGAACTCTCCTCTAGCACCAGGGCGGGCGGGCCGTCGCGGACCTCACCGTGCACGGTCAGCTCGGGGTTGGCCGCACCGGCGTCCGCGGCGGCCTTGCCCACCAACTCCTCGACCTGCTGACGGGCCTGCTCGTCGGGCCACATGCCGGGCGTGACTCCGGGACCGACCCAGCCGGCCACGGTGAGCCACTCGAAGACGTACACCAGCCGGACCGGTCGGCCGGACCGGCGGGCCTGGTCCAGCGCCCAGTCCAGGGCCGCGGCCGCGTCCGGCGAGCCGTCGTAGCCCACCACGATCTCCGCGCCGTTCGTACTCCCGGTCATGGTGTCTCCTTCTCAGGGGTTGGTGGGGTCGGTCTCGCGGACCCAGCGCCACTCGGCGACCCGGGGGTCGTCCTCACCGAACCGGCGGGTGTGGTCGCGGGCCGCGTCGCGGGCGTCGGCCATCTCCTGCCGCAGGTACGCCACCCGGTCGCCGAGCCCCGGCACCCGGTCGATCACGTCGATGACGAGGTGGAACCGGTCCAGGTCGTTGAGCATCACCATGTCGAAGGGCGTGGTGGTGGTGCCCTCCTCCTTGTACCCGCGTACGTGCAGGTTGCGGTGGTTGGTGCGGCGGTAGGTGAGCCGGTGGATCAGCCACGGGTAGCCGTGGTAAGCGAAGATGATCGGCTTGTCGCGGGTGAACAGCGTGTCGAACTCGTTGTCCGGCAGGCCGTGCGGGTGCTCGCTCGACGGCTGGAGCCGCATCAGGTCGACCACGTTGATCACCCGGACCTTCAGGTCGGGCAGGTGCCGGCGCAGCAGGTCCGCCGCCGCCAGGGTCTCCAGGGTGGGCACGTCACCGGCGCAGGCGAGGACCACGTCCGGCTCGCTGCCGCCGTCGGTGCCGGCCCAGTCCCAGATGCCCACCCCGCGCCGGCAGTGCTGCACGGCCTCGTCCATGGTCAGCCAGTTCGGCGCGGGCTGCTTGCCGGCCACCACCACGTTGACGTAGTGCCGGCTGCGCAGGCAGTGGTCCATGGTGGAGAGCAGGGTGTTCGCGTCCGGCGGCAGGTACACCCGGACGACCTCGGCCTTCTTGTTCATCACGTGGTCGATGAAGCCCGGGTCCTGGTGCGAGAAGCCGTTGTGGTCCTGCCGCCAGACGTGGCTGGAGAGCAGATAGTTCAGCGATGCCACCGGCATCCGCCAGGGGATGTCCCGGGTCACCTTGAGCCACTTCGCGTGCTGGTTCACCATCGAGTCGACGATGTGGATGAACGCCTCGTAGCTGGTGAAGACGCCGTGCCGCCCGGTCAGCAGATAGCCCTCCAGCCAGCCCTGGCACAGATGCTCGGAGAGCACCTCCATCACCCGGCCGTCGGGGGAGAGGTGGTCGTCGCCGGGGACCGTGGCGCCCATCCAGGCCCGGTCGGTGACCTCGAAGGCCGCCTGGAGCCGGTTGGAGGCCACCTCGTCCGGCCCGAACAGCCGGAAGGTCTGCGGGTTCGCGGCGATCACGTCCCGGATCCACCGGCCCAGTACGCCGGTGGCGCCGGTGGCCGTCGCACCGGGACGTGGCACGTCCACCGCGTAGTCGCGGAAGTCCGGCAGGACCAGGTCACGCAGCACCGACCCGCCGTTGGCGACCGGGTTGGCGCTCATCCGCCGATCCCCGGTGGGCGGCTGGGCGGTCAGCTCCGGGACCGGGGCGCCGGTGGCGTCGAACAGCTCCTCCGGGCGGTAGCTGCGCAGCCAGCGCTCCAACTCGGCCAGGTGCTCCGGGTTGCTGCGGACGTTCGACAGGGGCACCTGGTGGGCGTGGTACGTGCCCTCGACCTGCTTGCCGTCGACCTCGCGCGGACCGGTCCAGCCCTTCGGCGTACGCAGCACGATCATCGGCCAGCGCGGACGCTCGGTGGTGGCTCCGGACCGGGCCCGACGCTGGATCTCGGCGATCTCGTCCAGCGCCCGGTCCAGAGTGGCGGCGAGTGCCTCGTGCACGGCGGCGGGTTCGTCACCGGCCACCACGTACGGCTGGTAGCCGAAGCCGCGCATCATGGCGAGCAGGTCGGACTCGGGGATCCGGTCCAGCACCGTCGGGTTGGCGATCTTGTAGCCGTTGAGGTGCAGGACGGGCAGCACCGCGCCGTCCCGGGCGGGGTTGAGGAACACGGTCGACAGCCAGCTCCCGGCCAACGGGCCGGTCTCCGCCTCGCCGTCCCCGATGACACAGGCCACCAGCAGGTCGGGGTTGTCGAACGCGGCACCGTAGGCGTGGCTGAGCGCGTACCCCAGCTCGCCGCCCTCGTGGATCGAGCCCGGCACCTCCGCCGCCACATGGCTGGGGATGCCGCCGGGGAAGGAGAACTGGCGGAACAGCCGGGCCATGCCGGCCTCGTCGCGGCCGACGCCCGGATACCGCTCGCTCCAGGTGCCCTCCAGCCAGGTGTTCGCGACGATCGCCGGACCGCCGTGACCGGGGCCGGTGACGAAGAGGGCCGACAGGTCCCGGTCGACGATCACCCGGTTCAGGTGGGCGTAGATCAGGTTCAGGCCGGGCGAGGTGCCCCAGTGCCCCAACAGCCGGGGCTTGACGTGCTCCGCCGTCAGCGGTTCGCGGAGCAGGGGATTGTCGAGCAGGTAGATCTGCCCGACGCTGAGATAGTTCGCGGCCCGCCAGTAGGCGTCGAGGCGGCGCAGTTCCTCGTCGGTCAGGGTGCTCGGGATGTCCACGGCCGTGTCCATACTGCTTGAGCCTCTCGCGGGTCGGTGGATTCTGCATCCGCAGCGCGGGTTTCCTGCCTCCAGCTTTCCGGGATCGGCGGGCGTGGATCAGGGCCGTTGGTCCCGCCCGGCCGGGTGTCCTGGCCCGTCGTCGGCGGGCGGCCCGGAGACGCCCCGGACCACCAGCACCGGGGCCGGGGCGTGGTAGAGCAGCGACTGGCTGACCGCGCCGAGCATGCCGCGCCACGGTTCGTCACCGCGCGCGGCGACCACCACCAACTGCGCGGCGCGCGACTGTTCGACCAGGACGTCACCCGGTTCGCCCCGGACGACCCGGCACTCCACCATGACGCCGCGCTGCCCGGCACCGTGTCGGGCCACGAGCGCGGCGAGCCGGTCGGCGGCCTCACCCACCGCCGCGTCGGACTCGACCACCCAGACCACCAGCAGGTGCGAACGGTGCCGGCTGGCGCAGGCGTACGCCCAGGCCAGGGCGATCTCGGCGGACGCCGAGCCGTCCACACCGACCAGGACCGGCCCGGTCGGCGGGGGTTCCTGGCGGGCGACCAGCACCGGGCAGTCGGCGCGGGCGGCCACCTGGACGGCGGGACTGTCGGCCGGGATGCAGCGGTCGCAGTGGGCCATGCCGCCGTCCCCGACGGCCACCAGGAACGCCGTCTCGGACTTGCGGACCAGCGTCGCCACCGCCGAACCCTCGATGATCTCGGCGGTGACCGGGACGTCCGGCTCGCTCTGGTTGGCCGCCACGGTGGCCTCGGCGAGTAGTTCCTCGGCGTGCGAGCGGGACGCGGTGACCGCGGGCGCCTCCATCGCGGCCCAGTTGAACGCGTGCATCAGGTGCAGCGCACGGCCGTGGGCGGCGGCCACCCGCGCGGCGGTACGGGCCACCGGCAGCGCGCCGTCCGGACCGACGCCGACCAGCACCGGCGTCGTCCCGCTGCCTAGGGCCATCCGCCATCACCCCCGCAGCTGCGTTCGGCCTGCTGTTGAGGCTAGTCGCGCCGGTGCGGCCCCGGGGCGTGATCGCCCGACGGCCGCCCTGCTCAGGACGCCGATCCCACCCGGAGCACGACCGCGCTGGCGGGTGGCGCGGACCGACGCCGGGTGTCAACCGGGATTGACAGGCTCGGGCTTGTCAATGTAAGTTGACGCCATGAGTCAGGCGACGGAACTCGCGGCCGCAGCGGGCAGCACCGACCCCAGGGTCGGGCTACGCGCGGTCCGCGCCCTGCGCCGGCTGCTCGAACGGCTCGAGGTGGTCCAGGTCGACAACGCCCGCCGACAGGGCTGGTCCTGGCAGGAGATCGCCGAGGCGCTCGAGGTCAGCCGGCAGGCGGTCCACAAGAAGCACGCCGGGCGACCGGCGGTCGGATCCTCCCGGGAGGCATGATGTTCGAACGGTTCACCGACCGCGCCCGCACCGTGGTGCGGCACGCACGCGACGAGGCGCGGGCCGAGGGGCGAGGACCCGTCGGCACCGAGCACCTGCTGCTCGGCATCCTCGCCGACGGCGACGCGCTGGCCGTCCGGGTGCTCCGCGACGTCGGGGTCACCGGTGACGACCTGCGGGAGCGGGTACGCCGCCACACCGTCCGGGGCGACGACGGGCTCGCCGAGGCCGACGCCGCCGCGCTGCGGGAGATCGGCATCGACCTGGCCGCGATCGTGGCCCGGATCGAGGAGTCCTTCGGCCCGGACGCGTTGCGTGAGGCCGTGCCGGCACCGCGTCGCCGCTGGGGTCGGCTCCGGCGGCACCCGGGCGGGCCGTTCTCCGCCCGCGCCAGGAAGGTGCTGGAGCTCTCCCTGCGCGAGGCGATGCGGCTGCGGCACCGGCACATCGGCACCGAGCACCTCCTGCTGGGGCTGCTCCGCGAGGGCAACGGGCTGGCCGCGCTGGTGCTCACCGAGGCCGGGGTGGACCTGGCCGACGTACGCCGCCGGGTGGAGACCGCGCTGCGGGCCGCCGCCTGAGCCGCCACGCCACGGGTCGGCGTCACACCTGTCGGGTGGGTGAACCTGGTCACCCGGCGTCGGGTCGCCGAACCGCCTACCGTGCCGCACACTGACGCCGTGGAAGCTGGACGAGACGGACAGGCCCTGCGCAGTGCGGTCGTGGTCAACCCGGTCAAGGTGGAGGATCTCGACACGTTCCGCCGCACGGTCGTCGACGCGCTCGCCGCCGCCGGCTGGCCCGAGCCGCTGTGGCTGGAGACCACCGTCGACGACCCCGGGCGCGGCCAGACCGAGCAGGCCCTGGCCGAGGGCGTCGACGTGGTCTTCGCCTGCGGCGGCGACGGCACCGTGATGGCCTGCGTCAGCGCGCTGGTCGGCACCGAGGTGGCCCTCGCCGTCCTTCCCCAGGGCACCGGGAACCTGCTCGCCGCCAACCTGGGACTCTCCACCGACCTGGCCGCCGGGATCGAGGTGGCCGTCGAGCGCGGACGGCGTCTGCTCGACGTCGGCGAGGTCGACGGGCAGCACTTCGCGGTGATGGCCGGCATGGGCTTCGACGCCCAGATGCTCGCCGCCACCAACGAGACGACGAAACGGCGGATCGGCTGGCCGGCGTACGTCGTGGGCGCCGCCCGGCACCTGCGCGACCGCCCGATGCGGGTGTCGATCTCGCTGGACGACCAGCCGCCGCTGCGCCGCCGCGCCCGCTCGGTGCTGGTCGCCAACGTCGGTCGGCTCCAGGGCGGCGTACGCCTGCTCACCGAGGCCGAACCCGACGACGGCTACCTCGACGTCGCCGTGCTCACCCCGCACCGGTTGCGACACTGGATCAGGCTCGGCTGGGCGGTGGTACGCCGCCGCGACCGGGTGCCCCGGATGGAGGTCTTCCGGGCCCGCCGGGTGACCATCACCAGCAACCGCCCCCAGCCGCGCGAACTGGACGGCGACCTGATCGAGCCCGGCCACGAGCTGAGCGTGCAGATCCGTCGACGGGCCCTGTGGCTGTGCGTACCGCAGCCGGAGAGCACACCCGACCTGGCCGAGGACGCGTCCGGCGCCGCCGAGCGGGGTGAGCGGCTCATCGAGGAGGGCCGGGGTGAGTAGCACCAAGATGGTGCCGGAGACCCGGCTGATGGCCGACGAGCAGCTCTGCGCCGACCACGCCTGGCAGACGCTGCGCCGCGAGGGCGGCTGGCACCTGCTGCACGACGCCTTCGTCCGGTTCCGCTACGGCGACGGGTTCAGCCACGCCCGCGCCTTCGCCTTCCAGCTCTGCCTGGCCGTGGTGCCGTTCCTGATCGCGCTGACCGGGCTCATCTCGGAGCTGGGGGCGGCCGAGGGCGGCGAGGTGGTGGCCGACACCGTCCTCGCGCTCACCCCCGGCGCCAGCGAGGCGGTCGTCGCCGATCTGCTCGGCGAGGGCGCGGGCGGCGAACGCGTCGAGGACATCGGCGAGGTGGCGCTGGCCCTCGGCCTCGGCACCGGGCTGGTCGCGCTGACCAGCACGATGGCGCAGATCGAGCGGGGCGCCAACCGGATCTACGGCGTCGAGCGAGACCGCCCCGCCCTGCGGAAGTACCTGCGCGCCGCGGTGCTCGCCGTCGTCGCCGGCATACCGGCGCTGACCGGGTTCCTCATCCTCGTCGGCGGCGGCCCGATGGGCGACTCGGTGGAACGCCGCTACGCCTGGGGCGAGTGGGCCGCCATCCTCTGGGACGTGGTGCGCTGGCCGCTCAGCCTCGCGCTGACCGTGCTGGCCGTCGCGGTGCTGTTCCGGTACGCCCCACGTCGCCGTCAACCCGGCCTGTCCTGGCTGCTCTTCGGCGCCGGCATCGCCACCGCGCTCTGGTGGCTGGCCAGCCTGCTGCTCGCCGGCTACGTGCGGTTCAGTGAGGACTTCGGCCAGACGTACGGCGCGCTGACCGGCATGATGGCGTTGTTGCTCTGGGCCAACCTCACCGGCATGGCGCTCTTCGGCGGGCTGGCCTTCGCCGCCCAACTGGAGGCGGTCCGCATCGGTGTGTCCGAGCCCGCCAAGCCGGACCTGTGGAAGCCGAACGCCCCACGTGCGGGTCTGCACGACACCGGCGAGATGACCGCGCTCTAGACGCCCGCCGTCCGGGCCGGAACGTCCTTCTCCACCCGGGCGGGTGTACGCACCCATCGACGCGGGTACAGCGCCACGCCAGAAGGCGTCGCCGTCGGTCGACGCCCCTGGCGAAGGAGGCTGCCGTGGGCGCGGTCCGGGACGTACTGCGACGACCACTCGGTCACTTCACCGAACGTACCCTCGCCGGGCTGCTGCTCGTCCTCGGCGCCGGGGTCGGTTTCGGGCTGCTCCTGGTGCTGGTCCGGGTGCAGTGGACCCCGCTATACGACGTGGACCACGGCGTGGCGGTCTGGCTCAACGAGCGGATCTCACCCATCGGTCCGCTGGTGACGGTGCTCACCGCCATCACCGACCTCGGCGGTCGACCGGTGATCGTCTGGCTGGTCACGGTGGCCGTGGTCGGGCTGCTGATCCGCAAGCAGGGTCGGCTCGCGGTCTTCCTGATCGTCACCGGGGCGGGCGCGCTGATCCTCGACCCGTCGCTCAAGACGCTCGTCGACCGGCTGCGCCCCGAGGTGGACGTGCCCATCGGCACGTACGCCGGGCAGAGCTTCCCCAGCGGACACGCCCTCGGGTCGATGGTCGCCTACGGCGCGCTGCTGCTGGTCTTCCTGCCGGCCATGGCGCCCCGCTGGCGCAAGCCGGCGATCGCCCTGGCCGCCACCGTCGTGGTCCTGATCGGATTCACCCGGGTCGCGCTCGGCGTGCACTTCCTCTCCGACGTGCTCGGCGCCTGGCTCCTCGGCGCGGCCTGGCTCGGCGTCACCGCGTACGCCTTCCGGCTGTGGCGGTTGGAACGCGGCCGCCCGGCCGTCCCACTGACCGACGGCCTGGAGCCCGAGGCGGCACACGAGGTGGCCCTGGCACCGGAGGAGGAGAAGCTGCTGCCGCACGCCCGTGCCGGCGTCGCCGAGATCGTGGTCGGCTGGGTGCTGGTCTTCGGCGCCCTCTACGGCTTCGGCATGCTCGTCAGCTACCACGCCGACGGCACCTTCCTGGCCCGGCTCGACGAGACCGTGCCGCAGTGGTTCGCCGACCGGGGCACCCCGTTCCTGGACGACCTGAGCTGGGTGTGGAGCAAGGTCGGCGACACCCACGCCATCCTGCTCATCTCGATGGTCTTCTGCCCGCTGGTGCTGGCGATCTGGCGACGCTGGCGGCCGGTGCTCTTCGTGGCGCTGACCATGTTCGGCGAGCTGACGCTCTTCCTCGCCTCCGCCGCCGCCGTGGACCGGCCGCGCCCGCCGGTGGAGAACCTGGACGGCCCGATGCCGACGTCCTCCTTCCCGTCCGGCCACATCGCGGCCACACTCTGCCTCTGGGTGGCGATCGCCGTGGTGGTCTTCCCGCGTACCGACCGGTGGTGGCGTTGGCTCTTCGTAGCGGCGGCGGTGATCATGCCGGTCGGTGTGGCAGTGTCCCGGATGTACCGGGGCATGCACCACCCGACCGACTTCATGGGCGCGATCATGCTGACCGGGCTCTGGATCGGGCTGCTCTACTGGGTGATTCGCCCCAACGAGGACGTACGGTCCGGCAACCAGCCGGAGATCGAGTCCGAGGACGTGGACACCCTCGACGACGAGCTGGCCAAGGCCGGCCAGCCGGGCTGAGGCGACCGTGTTGCGGATGATGACCTGGAACATCCGCAACGGCGGACAGGACCGGCACGGCCCGGACCGGCGCACCCTGCTGGCCCGGGTCGTCGCCGCACACCGCCCGGACGTCCTCGCCCTCCAGGAACTGCGCGGCCTCGACGTGGCCCGCTTCGCGTCGGACGCCGGCCTGACGCCCCACCTGGCCCGGTCGCCCTTCGGCCAGCCGGTCGCGTTACTCGTGCACCCGCGCTGGCCGACCACGGCGACCGGGCCGGTCCGTCGACCGTTCCACCACGCGGCACAGCGCGTCACACTGTCCACCGACGCCGGGCCGCTCGCCGTCCTCAGCACCCACTTCTATCCGTACCGTGGTGGCCGCCGCCTGGTCGAGGCCGGCTGGGCGGCCGCCGCGCTACGCCGGTCCCGCGCCGACCTCGCCCTGCTCGCCGGAGACCTGAACACCCTCGCCCCGTACGCCGACCACGCCGATGGTGTTGATCGCGCCGACCGTGCCGATGCAGTCGATCGCGCTGATCACGCCAGGAGTCTGGCCCGGCTGGCACCCGCGTACCGCCGTCGGCACCTGCGCCGCGACGGACGGACCGTGGACACCCGGGCGGTGGCCCGCCTGCTCGCCAGCGGTCTGGTCGACCTGGCCGCCACCGCCGGCCCGACCGTGCCCACCGGCTACGGACACACGCCGGAGTTCGCCGAGATGCGCCTGGACTACCTGCTGGCCACCCCCGCCCTGGCCGCCCACCTGGTCGACGTCCAGGTCATCCGCACCCCCGACACCCACCGGGCCTCCGACCACCACCCCATACAGGCCACCTTCACCCTCACCCCACCCACGTAGCGCCGCGTCGCCTCGTCCAGCCCCGCTCGCCTGTGCCCACCTGGCTCCTGCCCTGCCCCATCTCCGTAGTGGTCCCCACGTCCGGCACACCCCTACCTGTTCCGGTGCAGTGCGGAGGCACCCGCACACACGACGTCCCACGTCCCACGCCCCCGGCTCTCGCCCGCCCTCGCCTGCGGTGATCAAGGAGTTTTGGTCACGGAGAGGTCGTACGAAGGCACAAGCTTCTTGGTCATCGCCGGTGGACGCGGGCGGGATCCGGGAGTGCGTAGCGCTGGGCTACGGCGCCGAGATGGCCAGCGGCTACGGCGTCGGGCTGGTTGGCGGGAAGCGGATACGGTGTGGCCGTGATCGACTCGTCACCGCGCGATCGTGAGGCCGACACCAGGTCGGTGGTGTCCTCACCGGGAAGGGTTGCCGCACGGGCCGTCGCGCTGGTGGTGGTGTTGCCGTTCCGGCTGGCCTGGGAGTTGCTGGTCGCCGTCGGCGGGCTGCTGCACCGGTGGCTGGTCACGCCGACCCTGTGGTTCCTCGACCGGTGTGTATGGCGTCCGATCCACTGGCTGCTGCGCCACCTGGTCTGGATTCCGCTGCTCTGGACGCTGCGGGCCCTCGGATGGCTCTGGCACACCCTGGTGTGGACCCCGTCGAGCTGGATGTGGCGTCGTCTGGTCGAGTTCTGGCACGGCGTACTGTGGCCGCCGCTGCGCTGGTGCGGTCAGGGACTGGCCCGGATGCTGCGCTGGTGCGGCCGGGCGGTGGGCTGGCTGGTACGGGTCGTCGTGCTGGTGCCGTCCTACTACCTGGTGTGGGTGCCGCTGGTGTGGACCGTGCGGGTGTTCACTCCGCCCGCCCGACTGCTGGGCCGATGGCTCGCGGTGGTAGCCGGGCTGCTCGCTGCGGTGGTGGTCTGGGCCTGGCGGACGGCGGGGCGCATCCTCTGGTGGTGTGGGGTGTGGACGGTGCGCCCGGTGTTCCGGGCCGGGCTGTGGGTGTGGACGCACCTGCTGCTGCCCGTCTGCCGAGCCGTCGGTGCGGTCTGGCATGCGACGGTCGACTGGCTGCGTCGTGGCGTCCTGGACCCGATCGGCCAGGCCACCCGCGAGGTCCTCGTCGGCCTCGGCCTGCGCCGCTGACCGCGCAGGCGGACCGGCAACGCCGCGCGATCCTGCCCTCGGCGGCGCGCAGGCGAGCCGGCAACGCCCGCGCGATCATGCCCTCGGCGGCGCCCGGATGTTAGGAGGGGTCCCTTCCTATACACGAGGCGTTAGCAGGGGACCCCTCCTTACACACACAGCAGCAGCAGCGGGTGGTCAGAGCACCAGGTTCAGCAGGACGGTCAGCACGATCGAGGCGACGATCGAGAAGAGGATCATCAGAAGGCAGCCGAGGCCGCCGCCGGCCGGTCGGATCTCCGTGTTGCCGATACGCATCGCTGAATCACCTCCTGCCGGTCACAGTTCGCGCAGCCGGGGCAGCAACTGCTCCTGCGCCCAGTCGAGGAACATCGGTTGGTGGTCGCCGCCGACCTGCACCAGCGCCACGTGCGTGAAGCCGGCGTCGACGAACTTCTTGAACGCGGCCACGTGCGTGTCCACGTCCGGACCGCAGGAGATGCCGGCGGCCACGTCCTCTTCGCGTACGGACTGCGAGGCGGCCTCGAAGGCGTCGGCGTCGGGCAGTTCGGCGTTGACCTTCCAGCCGAGCCCGAACCAGCGGAACTGGTCGTGCGCGATCTTGCGGCACTCGGACTCGTCCGGGCCGTAGCAGATGGCCACCTGGCCGTAGCGGGGTTGTCCGGCGCCACCGGCCTCCTCGTACATCTCCACCAGGTGCGCTTCCGGCTCGGTGGCGATCATGCCGTCGGCGTACTCGGCGGCCAGGGTGGCGGACTGCCGTCCGGACGCGGCCACCGCCATCGGCACCGGCGTGTCGGGTCGGTCCCACAGGTACGCGTCGGGCACGTCGTAGTGGTTGCCGGAGAAGGTCAGCGTCTCGCCGTTGAGCAGCGGCCGGATGATCTGCAACGCCTCCTCGAACATCTCGTGCCGCTGCTGCACGTGCGGCCAGGCGCCCACCACGTGCTCGTTGAGGTTCTCCCCGGCGCCGAGGCCGAGGGTGAACCGCCCGTCGGAGAGGAGTCCGACGGTGGCGGCCTTCTGTGCCACCACGGCCGGGTGGTACCGCCGGATCGGGCAGGTCACGAACGACATCAGCTCCGCGCGGGAGGTGGCGTGGGCGACCGCGCCCAGCACCGACCAGGCGTACGGCGAGTGGCCCTGCGACTCCAGCCAGGGGTAGTAGTGGTCGGACATGACGAGCTGGTCGAAGCCGGCTGCCTCGGCCCGTACCGCGTGGTCGACGAGTTGCTTCGGGCCTGCCTGTTCGCACATCAACGTGTATCCGATGCTGACCATGCTGTCTCCTTCGCTACCCGGCGGTCCGTTTGCGGATACCCGGGCCCGGTTGGGTCAATCCTCATCGACGCTTGACGCGCTCTTCGGCGGCTGCCTACGGTTATCTGAACCGGTTCAGATGCAGGCCGGGAGCCCATCCTGTGGTGGGGATGGTCCGCCCGTGGTGGCCCGGCTTCTCATGGGTCACCACGGGTCGCCGCCCGTCGGCCGAGTTACTGAACCGGTTGCTTCCGAGGCTTCATCGGCCTACGCTGATGCCTGCCTCGCCGGGCCTCTCGCCGCGCGGCTGCCGGGCTACAGCCGCCGCATCTGCCACTCACCGCACTCCCTCCTGGGCACGGGGGAGAGAACTCCTGCGAGGAATCGATGAGAAGACTTTTCGGGGCCGTCGGCGCCGTGCTGCTGGCGACCGTCGCCGCAGTGTTCGCCTTCGGCCCGTCGGCGCACGCCGCCACCGGCTTCACCGTCAGCGGCGGCAAGCTGTACGACGCCAACGGCAACGAGTTCGTCATGCGCGGCGTCAACCACGCGCACACCTGGTACGCGAACCAGACCAGTTCGTTCGCGAACATCAAGGCGCTCGGCGCGAACACCGTCCGGGTGGTGCTCTCCAGCGGTGACCGGTGGACCCGCAACAGCGCCGACGACGTGTCGAACGTGATCCAGCTCTGCAAGACCAACCGGCTGATCTGCGTGCTGGAGGTGCACGACACCACCGGCTACGGCGAGCAGAGCGGTGCCGCCACCCTCGACCAGGCGGTCGACTACTGGCTGAGCATCGCCGGCGCGCTCAACGGCCAGGAACGGTACGTGATCGTCAACATCGGCAACGAGCCGTACGGCAACCAGAACTACTCGTCCTGGGCCACCGACACGTCGAACGCGATCCGGCGGCTGCGTACCGCCGGCATCGCGCACACGATCATGGTGGATGCCCCGAACTGGGGCCAGGACTGGTCCTTCACCATGCGGGACAACGCGCCGACGGTGTTCAACGCCGACCCGGCCCGCAACACCGTCTTCTCGGTCCACATGTACGGCGTCTTCGACACCGCCGCCGAGATCAGCGACTACCTGGGCCGATTCCGCAGCCGGGGCCTGCCGATCGTGGTCGGCGAGTTCGGCCACTACCACTCCGACGGCGACCCCGACGAGGACGCCATCCTCTCCTACACGCAGGCCAACGGCATCGGCTGGCTGGGCTGGTCGTGGAGCGGCAACAGCGGTGGCGTGGAGTACCTCGACATGGCCACCTCGTTCAACCCCAACCAGTTGACCAGTTGGGGCCAGCGCCTGTTCAACGGCACCAACGGCATCCGGCAGACCGCCCGGGAGGCCAGTGTCTTCGGCGGTACCCCGCCGCCGACCACGCCTCCGCCCACCACGCCTCCGCCCACCACGCCTCCGCCCACCACGCCTCCGCCCACCACGCCTCCGCCGACGACCCCGCCGCCCACGACGCCTCCGCCGACGACCCCGCCGCCGGGTGGCGGCTGCACGGCGACGTACTCGATCACCGGGCAGTGGCAGGGCGGCTTCCAGGGCGACGTCCGGGTGACCGCCGGCAGCAGCGCCATCACGGGCTGGACGGTGCGCTGGACCCTCGCCGGTGGCCAGTCGGTGAGCCAGTCCTGGAATGCCACGGTCACCAGCAGCGGTACCACCGTGACCGCTCGCAACGTCTCCTACAACGGCCAGCTCGGCGCCGGTGCCAGCACCAGCTTCGGCTTCCTCGGCAGTTGGAGCGGAAGCAACCCGGCCCCTGCGGTGACCTGCACCGCGAGCTGACGACCGCACCCCTGACGGTGGCCGGGCTCGACGCGGGCCCGGCCACCCGGGTCGCGCTGCCGGTAGTCCACCACGCCGCCTTTGCTCTGCTTCACCCCACGCACCGATGTGGCGTCCGAACCGTTGCGTCGGTTGAAGCAGAGCAAAGGGGGCCGAGGGGACACCTACCCGCGACGGCAGACCGGCACCGCACCTGTGGGCCGGACCGACAGCTTCCGCGTCCGGCTTCCCAGCGACCTTTCAGGGCCGCCCGATACGGTGCCGCCGTCAGCGTCCGTTCCTAAAGGGAGCCCGGGCACCAGACCCCGCAGGAGAACTGAATGGTCTTCAAGAAGATGTTGAGCGCGTTGGGCGTGGGCGGTCCGAGTGTGGACACCGTCCTGGCCAACCCGAACACCAGGCCCGGGTTGGCCCTCGACGGTCAGGTCAACCTGCTCGGCGGGGAGGCGGCGGCGAACATCGAGCAGATCGTCATCGGCCTGGTCACCCGGGTCGAGGTCGGCGAGCAGGCCGGGGTGATGGAGTTCCACCGGCAGGTGGTCAGCGGTCCGCTCCAACTCGCCGCGAAGCAGGCGCTGTCCATCCCGTTCCAGCTTCCGGTGCCGTGGGAGACCCCCATCACCGGGCTGTACGGCCAGCGGCTGCACGGCATGACGATGGGTCTGCGTACCGAGCTGGCGATCGCCCGCGCGGTCGACAAGGGCGACCTGGACGAGATCAACGTGCACCCGCTGCCGGTGCAGGAGCGGATCCTGGAGGCGTTCCTCCAGCTCGGCTTCCGTTTCAAGAAGGCCGACCTGGAGCGCGGCAGGATCCAGGGCGTACGCCAGACGCTGCCGTTCTACCAGGAGATCGAGTTCTTCGCCGCGCCGCAGTACGCGCAGACCGTCAACGAGCTCGAAGTGACGTTCGTGGCCAACCCGCACGGCGTGGACGTGGTGCTCGAATGCGACAAGCGGGGCGGATTCCTCGCGCCCGGCCAGGACGTGTTCGGCCGGTACCAGGTGGCCCACTCCGACGCCGAGCGGTCCGACTGGGTGGAGACGGTCGACGGCTGGATCCAGGAGACGATCGGGCGTTTCGGTGCACTGCGCGCCCAGGGGTTCGGCCCGCAGGGCTACGGCGCCCCCGGCTACGGTGCCCCCGGCTACGGCCCGCAGGGTTACGGCCAGCCGGGGTACGGGCCGCAGGGCTACGGCGCCCCGAACAAGTACGGCCAGCCGCAGCGGCGGGGCGGGGTCGGCATGGGCGGTGTGGTCGCCGGTGCGGCGCTCGGCGCGGCGGGCGGCATGCTCGCCGGTCACATGATCGGCAACGCCTTCGACGGTGCCGAGGAAGAGGTCACCGAGGCGGCCGGCGACTTCGGCGGTGACTTCGACGGCGGCGGTGACTTCGGGGGCTTCGAGGAGTTCTGAGCACGACGCCGCACCCCGCTCGGCGGGGCGCGGCGAGACAGGACGGTGGCCCTCCGGGAAGACTCCCGGAGGGCCACCGCACGCAAGGGGTCAGCGCCGCCCGCGCTGCTTGCGCTCCGCGGCCGAACGCCGCTGGCTACCGGCCTTGGCCAGGCCACGGCTACCCAGGTAACCGATGGTCAGCAGCGTGATGAAGAACCACGCCTGGCCGGGGTTGTTCAGGTTCAGGCCGTTCGCGGTGGTCCCGCGCCAGAAGGCAGAGATCACCACGAGGGTGACGGCTGCCGCGTAGATCCAGAACTCGGTCGTCAGGAACGACTGCTTGGTCTCCGTACCCGGAGACGGCATCTCCTCCCGGTGCCCGTCGTGCATCATCGGCATCGGGCGGGTGGCGGCCTCTTGCATGGCCTGCCGGTTCTGGGCGTCCTGCGCCGGACGGTTCATCGGCCTGGTCGATGCAGCCTGCGTGCTCATCTGTCCTCCTCAGGATGTGATGAGTCGTCACCTGCGGCCCTCGCCCCGCTACCGCGTGTCGGCCACGGCACGGTTCGCGCACCTGGCGGGGGCACCCGCCGTCTACCCCGCCGCCGGGAGGCAGTAACCCCCGGCGACCCGGCCGAATCCGTCCGGCGTGGGGATACCTGCCCGGCCCGGCGAATGCCCACCCGAACGGGCCCGATGTCCCGTTCCGACCGTGCCCGGACCACCATCGCTCTCCGCACCACGCGCGGCCGGTGGTTGCGCGACCGGATGCCGGCGCGCGGGCCCGGTGGACCGGTGGTGCGGGTTTGTCGGGCCGGTCACCGGGCACGCCATCAGGACCGACGCTTCTGCGAGGTGATGGATCGTGCGTGAGGACGACATGCGACAGGACGCCGCCCGCCGGGCCGAGGAGCGGATCGCCGGCGGCGTGTACGGCGAGGGTGCCGTGGACGAGGTGACCGTGCCGCCCACCGATGTGGAGAGTGAGATCCAGCGCGACGACCGGGACGATCCGGCGCACGTGCCGATCGACCCCACCGTGCTGCGCGACGGCGGCCCCACCCGGGGTCAGGGCGCGCTCACCACGACGGGCGGTACGGCCGGACCGGCCAGCGCCCGACGGGTGGCCCGCCAGCCGGAGCGGCACCGGGGCAAGGTGGCACCGACCACCACCGGCGACGCCACCACCGGCGGGATGAGTACCCCGTCCGGCGGCAGCACCAGCGACCAGTCCACTCCCGCCACCCACGTGGGCAGCTTCGACTGACCGACCACCCACCGCCCGGCCCGGCCCTCACGAGGGCCGGGCCGGGCGGTGGTCAGGGGGTGGGGGTGAGGGTGGTGAGGCGTTGGGTGGCGCGGGTGAGGGCCACGTAGAGGTCACTGCGCCCCCGGGGGGACTCGGCGACGATGCGGTTCGGGTCGACCACGATCACCGAGTCGAACTCCAGGCCCTTGGCCTCGGCGACGGTCAGCACCACCACCCGGCTCTCCAGGTCGGGCTGCTCGCCGACGGCCGCCTCCGGTAGCGCGGTGGTGAGCGCGGTGCCGAGGTCGTCGACGCGACCGGCCGGCACGATCACGCCGAGCCGTCCGTCGGTGAGCCCGGCGGCCTCGTCGGTGGCGACCTCGACCAGCTCCGTGGCCAGCCGGTCCGCCGGTACGTCCCGCGTGCCGGGCGGGAAGCCGCTGGCGCGTACGGCGCGGGGTGGGCGCAGGGCCGGGTCGATCTCGGCCAGTACGCGACCAGCCACCTCCATGATCTCGGCGGGGGTGCGGTAGCTGACGGTCAACTCGGTGAGCCGCCACCGGTCGGCCACGTACGGTGCCAACGCCTCCGACCAGGACGGGGTGCCGGCCAGGGCCCCGGTCTGGGCCACGTCGCCGACGATCGTCATGGAACGGCTCGGGCACCGGCGCATCAGCAGTCGCCAGGCCATCGGGGAGAGTTCCTGCGCCTCGTCGATGATGATGTGGCCGAACGCCCAGGAGCGGTCGGCGGCGGCGCGCTGGGCGGTGGTGAGCCGGTCGGCCTCCTCCTGCCGTTCCAGCAGCCGGTCGGCGTCGAGCAGGTCGGTCACGCCGAGGATCTCGCCGCCGTCGGCCTCGTCCTCGACGTCGATGGACCGGGAGCCCCGGGCGATCTCCAGTACGCCCTCGGCGTACTCGCGTTCCATGGCGCGGATGCGTTCCCGGCGGGCGGCGGCGGCCCGGTCGTCCTCGCCGAGCAGTTCCGCCGCCTCGTCCAGCAGCGGTACGTCGGCCGGGGTCCAGCCGCCGGGCTCGCGGTGCAGGGCGGCCCGCTCGTCGGCGGTGAGCATCGGCGCGGCGGTGGCGATGCGGTCGGTCGAGGCGTACAGGTCGGCGAGCAGGCGTTGCGGGGTGAGGACCGGCCACAGCTCGTCCAGCGCGGCGGTGATCTCGGGTTCTTCGCGCAGTTCCCGGCGGATCTCGGCGCGGTCGGCCTCTTCGAGCAGGTTGTCGCCGCCCAGCGGGTCGGCGCCGATCCGTTCGGCGATCTGGTCGGCCAGCGCGTGGATGACCTCGACGTCGAAGAGGGCGCGGGCCAGGTTGTGTGGGCGGTCGCTGTGGCGCACGCGGTCCCGGGCGGCCCGGACGGTCGCCGGGTCGAGCACGAGGACCTCCTGCTGCGGCAGCGTGATCTCCAGCGGCTCGTCGGGCACCCGCTGCCGGTCGCGGACCGCGTTGGCCAGCACCTCGGTCATCACCGGCCGTCCCTTGAGGGCTGCGGTGGTGGCCGGCTCCGCGCGCCGGGCGCTGACGCCGGGGAAGAGGTCCCCCTGGGTACGCAGCAGCACGCCGGTCTCGGCCAGCGCGGGCAGCACCTGCGAGATGTACCGCAGGAAGGTGACGTTCGGGCCGACCATCAGGACGCCCCGGGTGGAGAGTTCCCGACGGTGCGTGTAGAGCAGGTACGCGGCGCGGTGCAGTGCCACCGCGGTCTTGCCGGTGCCGGGGCCGCCCTGCACCACCAGTACGCCGGACAGGTCGGACCGGATGATCCGGTCCTGTTCGGCCTGGATGGTCTCGACGATGTCGCGCATCCGGCCGGTACGCCCGGCGTTGAGCGCGGCCAGCAGCGACGCCTCGCCGGTCAGCTCCTCGTGGGCGGTGGGGGAGGCGGTGGTCAGGTCCAGCACCTCGTCGTTGAGGGCGACCACCTTGCGCTGCCGGGTCCGCAGGTGACGCCGCCGCCGGATGCCCTGCGGGTTGGCGGCGGTGGCGAGGTAGAAGGCGCGGGCGGCGGGGGCCCGCCAGTCCATCAGCAGCGGGTCGTAGTCGCCGTCGGTGTCGAAGATGCCGATCCGGCCGATGTAGTGGCGCTCGTCGTCGTCGGTGTCGAGTCGACCGAAGCAGAGACCGTTCTCCACCGCCGCGAACTGCTCGACCTGTTCGGCGTACATGCGGACCGCGCTGTCGCGCTCGGAGCGTGCCTGGAGGGTGCCGCCCGCCGCCCGCAGTTCCTCGGTCAACCGCTGTGCCGCCTGGTCCCGCAGGTCGTCGAGGCGGTGGTAGAGCATCGAGACGTACTCCTGCTCGCGGCCGATCTCGTCGTCGGACGGCGAACCGCCGGAGTGCCTTGACAATCCGTCTCCCGGTGGGT
This sequence comes from Verrucosispora sp. NA02020, assembly GCF_013364215.1. NCBI lineage: Bacteria > Bacillati > Actinomycetota > Actinomycetes > Micromonosporales > Micromonosporaceae > Micromonospora > Verrucosispora sp. NA02020. The sequence goes on from NZ_CP054923.1 coordinate 2,183,487, forward strand.
TAGAGTTCGTTTAGGAACGGCTTTTACAGCCGTTCTTTTTTGTTGCCTGAACTGCCAAAGATACCGCGCGACGACCGCCGGAGCCAAGGCGGTCGGGCCCCGTCACACCACGGTGTGCGACGCCCGTGCCCCGACTCCGGGCGGTGTGGTCACCGGCGTTCGGTGCAGACCTCGTCGGATCGCGCGACCATGTCGGTGGACCAGGCGACCGCGACCGTGAAGCAGTAGTCGAGGCTGCGGTTGAGGCCGTAGACCACGAAACTGTCGGTGCCGGCGGGCAGGTCGGCGAAGGGGCTCTTCGGCTGCCCGGTCCGACCACCCGAGATGATCACCGGTCCCTCCGCCCCCGCCGGGTACGCCCAGCGCAGCGTCACGCTGTCCCGGTTGTCGCGCAGCGACAGCTCGGTGGGCGGCGCGCCGGGCGAGGCCGGTGGTGCCTCCGGTGCCGACGCGGACGGAGTCGCCGCCCCGCTCGGGGCGTCCCCGGCGGTGGGGGAGCCCGGTTCGCCCGGCCCGTCGACCCGGGACACCCCGGCGATCACCGCGGCGGCACCGAGCAGCACCACGACCACACCCGCCGCGATGATCGGCACCAGCCGGTTCGGGCGGGGGGAGGGCGCGGCCGGCGGCCGGCGTACCGGCACCGGCAGCAGGCGGGACGACGGACCGGTGCGTTCCGGTTCCAACCGGCGCAGCCGGTAGACCCCCGGCGCCTGCGGCGCCGGACCGGTCAGACCCATCACGCTCGGCGGTACGGCTGCCCCGCTCGACTCGGCCGACGGCGTCGGGGTGGGCCGGGCCGGGTGGGCGGGGTCGGGCGAGGCCGGCTCGGTCGGTTGCCCGGTCCACCAGTCCTGCGGCGGCCCGGCCGGACCGTCCGCCGGCTGCCGTGGGGTCGGCACCGGCGACGCCGCCCCGGCGGGCTGCTGACCGGCCGGGTGGCCCTGACCGGGGTGGTAGCCCTCGGGCGGGTGCTGCTCCCCGGCGTACCGGGCATCCGCCGGGTCGCCCGTCGCCGGCCAGCCCGCCGGACCGGTGCTCTCCGTGGGCCAGTCCGCCTGGTATCCCGCCGGCCAGGTCCGTCCGTCGGTGGCCTCGGCGGGCCAGCCCTGCGGACCGCCGGTCCCGTCCCACGCCGCGTCGTCGGCGGTCCAGTTCGGGGTGGCTCCCGTCGACGTCGTCCAGTCCCGGTCGACGTCGTCCGGGTCGGGCCAACCGCCCGGGTCCGCTCCGGACCCCGCAGGCCCGGACGCCGTCCAGTTCGGGGTGGTCCCGGCGTCGGGGGGTGCGGACGCCGTCCACGTCGGGTCGGGTGCCGGCGCGGACGATGCCGCCGTCCAGGTCGACGCCGGGCCGGAGGCCGGTGGGGTGGCGGTCGGCGGCCGGGTGGGATCGGTCCCGGACCAGTCCGCGCGGGGATCGTCCGGCCGGTCGTCGGTGTCGTGGTCGGACCAGTCGGGCGGGGCGGCGGCGGTGGCCGCCCAGTCGCCGCTGGGCGGGGCGTCACCCTGCGACGGGGTCCGCGCGGCCGGTACGACGGAGCCCTCCGCGCCCACCGGCGGGGTGTCGGCGCAGACGTGGTCGGGGTTGGCCGGGGCCCGGGACAGCGACGCCACCTGGGCGGTCAACGGGTCGTCCGGGGCGAGGTGCCGACGGGCGAGTTCCCGGGCCAGCGCGAGGTGGTCCTGCGCCTCGGTGAACTGCCCGCAGTCGCGTTGCATCGAGCCGAGCCGGGCGAGCATCTTGATGCCGCTGGGCTGCCCGTCGCCGTAGACCTCGCGGTGCAGCTCCCACGCGTCCTGGAGGCGGTCGCGGGCCACCTGGCACTGGCCACGGGCGTACTCCACGGTGGCCAGGTCGGCGTGTGCGGCGAGGACCCGCAGGGACTCCGGCCCGTCCGAGGCGGTCAGCTCGATGATGACTTCCTGGTACAGCCGGGCGGCGCGGGACCAACTGCCGACCCGGTGCAGCACCGCCGCGAGGGTGGCCGCGGCGGCGACCGTACGCGGGTCGGAGCGGCCGTGCAGACGGGTGGTGGCGGCGTACGCGTACGCCGCCCAGCCTCGTGCGGAGTGCGGCTCGCCGAGGGCGACCAGCACCCGCGCGTGCAGGCCGGCCGCCTCGGCCATCTCGGGTGTCGCGTTGGCCGGGCGCGGGTCGGCGCCGGTCAGCGCGTCGGCGAGGAGCCGTTGAGCGCCGGCGAGATCGCCGGAGGAGACCAGGTCGTGCGCCTGATCAGTCAGTTCACCGAAGCCGGAGGGCACGCCCCATCGTGCTCATCCGACGACGTTATGTACAAGACCCGCGCCGGAGTGGTTCGGTCAGGATCCGGTCAGGGGCGGGTCAGGCGATCGGCCAATGCCTCGCTGATCCGGCGTAACTGGTCGACCTGGGCGGGGCTGAGCGCGTCGAAGAGGTGGCGGCGTACCCCCTCGACGTGGCCAGGTGCGGCGGCGGCCAGTGCGGCGAAGCCGTCGTCGGTGAGCAGGGCGATCTGCCCTCGCCGGTCGGTCGGGCAGTCCTCCCGACGGACCCAGCCGGCGGCCTCCAGGCGGGCCACGGCGTGCGAGAGCCGGCTGCGGGAGGAGCCGCTCGCCTCGGCGAGGTCGCTCATCCGCAGTCGCCGCTCCGGGGCCTCGGAGAGTCGGACCAGGATCTCGTAGTAGGCGTGCGGCATCCCGGCGTCGCGTTGCAGCTCGCGGTCGAGCGCCTCCATCAACGCGCGGGACGCGGTCAGGAACGCTCGCCAGGTGCGCTGTTCGTCCGGGTCCAGCCAGCGGGTCATGACGCCCATCATAGCGGAGATAGTTGAACGTTCAACTAAAACGCGCTAGCCTCGGTGGCATGGGAATCCATCGCCTCAACCACGCCGTCCTCTACGTCAGTGACCTGGAGCGCAGCGTCGCCTTCTATCGCGACGTGCTGGGCTTCCGCCGGGTGCCGATGACCCCGGAGGGGTTCCGGGGCGCTGCCTTCCTCCAGGCACCCGACTCCACCAACGACCACGACCTCGGCCTCTTCGAGATCGGCGCGGGTGCCGGTCGGTCGACCGCCGGCCGGGCCACCGTCGGCCTCTACCACCTGGCCTGGGAGGTGGACACGCTCGACGAGCTGGCCGCCACCGCCCGCCGACTGGCCGGGGCCGGTGCCCTGGTCGGCACCTCCGACCACGGCACCACCAAGAGCCTCTACGGGCAGGACCCGGACGGGCTGGAGTTCGAGGTGGTCTGGCTGGTGCCGGCCGACCGGCTGGACGACGCCGCGCTCGACGCCCGTACCCGGATCGGCCGTCTCGACCTGGCCGCCGAGATCAGCAGGTACGGCGGCGAGACCCGGGGCGGCATCGGCATCTCCGTCCCGGCCGCCGCGTCGCACTGACCCGTCCCGGCCGCGTCGCGGCCGGGCGGTGCGGTAGAACGGCAGGGTGGCAGATGAGGTGGGGCGGCAGGTGGTGGTCCGGCACCTGAGGGTCTGGGTGCCGGGCGCGTTGCGACGCGCGCGCCGGGCGACGGTGGTCCTCGGGTACGACGGGCGTGACCCCGCCCTGGCCGAGGAGGTCGTCCGGGTGGCCGGCGAGTGCGCCGGTGACGTCCGTGGTGCCCGGTTGACCGTGCTGGTGCTGGCCGGCGGCACCGAGGAGCTGCCGGCGCGGCTGGGTGCCGCCGAGGCGGGGCTGCCGACCGAGGTCACGGTGCACCTGATGCCCGGCCCGACGGCCCTGCTGCCGGTGGCGCTGCGCGCGTGCGGGGCGTCCGGCGCGCCGGTGCTGTCCTACCTGGAGGTGGCGGACGCGGTCGATCCGGTGGCGCTCTCCGCCGCCGCCTCCGGTCGACCCGGCGAGGTGCTGGTGCCGGCCGGTCCGGGTACGCCGCTGCGGCCGGCGCTGGCCGACGCCGGCTTCCCGTTGGTCGCCGAGGTCGAGTTGTCCTCCGGTCGGCGGATCGGCTTCGGCACCGCCTCGGACCGCAGCCTGGAGTCGTTCAAGGAGAGTCTCTGGGAGGCGGGTGCCGGCCGGGTCGACCCGGCGCCGCTGGGCCGGGCGCTGCTCGCCGAGTTGTCCCGCACCGGCCCGCGTACGGTGACCGAGCTGCGCCGGTACGCGGTGACCGACACGGCGTACCGGGCCGTGGACGCGGTGCGGGCCCTGGACGCGTTGCTCGACGCGGGCGAGGTGCGGCGTGACCCGGAGCAGGGGAGGCTCGGCGGGGACGTGGTGATCACGGCCGCCGCTCGGTGAGCCGTTTGACCGCCAGCGACGCGCCGGTGGCGATCACCCCGATGCTGAAGACGAGCTGCGCGCAGACCAGCACCCGGGCGAACTGTCCCTGGGCGTGCACGTCGCCGTAGCCGACGGTGGTCAGCGTGGCGAGCGCGAAGTAGAGCGCGTCCACCCGGGTGTGCAGCGCGACGAACTGCTCCGGAGCGACCCGGGCGACGACGTAGTCGGCCAGGGCGAAGGCGAGCAGCCCGGCGACCAGGGCCACCACCAGGTGCAGCACCGAGGGTGGCTGCCGACCTCGCGCGACGGCGACGAGCTGTCGGCGTACTTGGCCGGTGACCAGGGCGGCGACCCCGCCCAGCAGCAGCAGGGTCAGGGCGACGCGCAGGCCGAGGCGGGCACCGTTCGGATCGGCCTCGACCGGGACGACGAAGTACACGACCAGGAGCAGCAGGCCGGCCAGCCATGCCCGCCGACGTTCGCGCCGATGGTCCGGTGTCGATTGCATGTCGCGATTGTCCGGTCCGGCGCGCCGCCGACCGGGCGGATCCGTCGATTCCGGGGGTGGCGGGCCGGGGTCGGGGTGGGCCGCCGGCACGTGCGAACGGGGCGTCGGAGTGCTCCGACGCCCCGCGCGACCTCCGGGCTCACGCCCGGGACTTGTCCTGCTTCCAGGAGAGCGGGCCGGGCAGGTCGACGCGGTGCGCCTTGGCCCGCGAGTTCCACGACCAGCGACCGATCTTGATGCTCCAGGACGAGAAACCGTTCTCGGTGAAGTTCAGGATCAGCGGCCCGTACTTCTTGCGTTTGCGGAACATCAGACCCATCGTGGGCCTCCCTTCGTCATCCCCGCGCGGCATCGAAGATTCCCGTATCGACGATCCGCCAAACCATGTCGTGCACAGTGGATGTGAGACGTCCCCGGTGGCCCGAATATCCTATTCATCAGATGGGTGTTGTCGGGCTCAAGATCCTGGTTGAATCATCAGTGTGTGGAGTGAAAGAGCGTTCATCCCAACTCATGGGAGGCGCGGAGTTGCCGACTCCACCTGGCGTTTCGGAGAGGACCCCGCATGCACCGCACCCCTCACCCCGTCGCACCGGCCACGCCGACCCGCCGCACGGCACCGGTGACGGCGTGACCACCGCGCAGCGCAGCCGCACCGACGAGCTGCGGCCGGTGGACCCGGAGCTGTTCCGCACGCTGCTGCGCCGCCAGGCCAGCACGGTCACCGTGGTCACCGCCGTGGCCCGGGGCACCCGACCCGCCTGCCTCGGTGACGTGGGCGCCCCGCTGCGGGCCGGGTTCACCGCGACCTCGTTCACCTCCGTGTCGCTGGACCCGCCGCTGGTGTCGTTCTGCCTCGGCGCGACCTCGTCCAGCTCACCGGTGCTCGACCGGGCCGAGCACGTCGCCGTGCACCTGCTCGCCGCGAACCAGACCGAGGCCGCCCGGATCTTCGCCGCCAAGGGCGTGGACCGCTTCGCCGCGTACCCCTACTGGGAGGCCGGTCCGTTCGGGCTGCCGCTGCTGACCGGGGTGCTGGCGCGGCTGCTCTGCCGGGTGGTGCACCGGGTGCCGGCGGGCGACCACTCGCTGGTGATCGCCGAGCCGCTGGCGCTCGCCGAAGGCGTCGACGGCGCGCCGCTGCTGCACCACCGGGGCGGCTACACCACGGCAGCCGCCGCGTGACCGACCGCGCCCGGCGCGGACCGCTGCGTCAGCGAGGTTCCCAGGCGTCGGGCGCGGTGGTCAGCCGTCGGACGTGGGCGGGCAACCGGCCGCCCACCACGTCGGCCAGGCTCACCTCGTCGACCACCCGGCGCAACGAGGCCCGCACCGCCACCCACAACCCGGGCAGGTGCTGCGCCACCCCGTCGTAGCTGGTCTCCTCCGGGCGCAGCCCGCGTACGCCGGCCAACGGTCCCTCCACCGCGCGCAGCACCGCCCCGATGGTCACCTCCCGGGGCGGCCGGGCCAGGGCGTACCCGCCCTCGGCGCCGCGCTGGGCGCGGACCAGGCCGGACCGACGCAGGTCAGCCAGGACCGCCTCAAGGAATTTGCGCGGCATGTCCTGCTCCGCGGAGATGGTCTGGGTGGACAGCAATGACGGGTACGCGGCGGCCAGGCTCAGCGCCGCTCGTACCGCGTAGTCGCCACGCGCGGAGATCTGCACCCTGCCATCATGCCCAACCGGCCCGTGCCTGGGCGTCGCCGGGCTGACGGAGTGACCGACCGGACGGGCGCTCTCACGCCTGACGGGCCTCGACCGGCGGGTGGGGCCGCAGCATCGGGGTCGGCTCGGCGGGTGACCGGGGACGGACGACCGGGCTCGGTCCGGGGTGTTCGCGGGCGGCCCGGAACGCCCCCGGGCTGACCCCGACCTCGCGGGTGAAGAACCGGCCGAAGTTGGTCGGTTCGGTGAAGCCGAGCTGCCGACCGATCCGGGCGATGGGCTCGTCGGTGGCGGCCAGCAACCGGCTGGCCTGGAGCGCGACCCGCTCGTCCACCACCTGCTTGGCGCTGCGCCCGGTCACCGCCAGGCAGGCCCGGGTGAGGGTACGCACCGAGCAGTTCAGCCGCTCGGCGTAGTCCTCGACCCGACGGGTGCGCTGGTAACCGCGTTCCACCTCGCGACAGAACCGGCGGAAGGTCTCCTCCTCGGGGCGACCCGCGCGGTGCGCCTCGGACGGCAGCATGCTCAGGCGCAGCAGCAGCACGGTGAGCTGGTGGCGCAGCAGACTGCGGCCGGCCGGCACGTCCTGGTGCCGACGGACGTCCACGGTCAACTGGGTCACCTCGTTGATGACCGCGTCCTCGTCCTCACCGGCGAGCTGCACCCGGGTGGGTACGTCGTCCACGTCGACGTCGAGCCCGCGCACCGCGTCCGGGTGCCAGCGGACCACGGTGGCGTCGAGACGGGGTGGCGGGCAGCGCAGCACCTGCCCGGCGCGTACGCGCAGTAGCGTGCCGGGCCGGCAGGGCTGGGCGCGGAAGTCCACCTCGGCGATGCCGTGACCGCCCGTGCTGAGCACGATCAGCTCGCGGTCGAGCAGGACCGGACGTCGCCACCGAGTGTCGGGCGCCAGATCACGCAGCGTGATCGTGTCGATCTCGGCCGGACCGGAGGCGGCGTCGGGCAGAACCCTGTCGAGGTGACCGGAAGGGACCATCACCTGCGACGTTAGCCCGCGACCGGCCGGTACGCACCTCTGGTGACGGGCGCGTCGCCGAGCCCGTGCCGTCGGCGTCCACCCCTCGACCGACCCGGATGGATGGCGCGCTCTTGTCGGCGTACCGGCCGGCGGTTACGTTACCGATCGGTAGTCATCTGGTCGCCGTGGCGGGCGAACCGTCCGCGTCGACGGGCCGGCCGCCGGGAGGTCGCGGCCGGCTCGCGAGGGGATGCGCATGCAGGATCTGTTCTCGGTCGACGGCAAGACTGTCCTGGTGACCGGCGGTTCGCGGGGAATCGGGCTGATGATCGCCCGAGGTTTCGTGGCGGCCGGCGCGCACGTCATCATCTCGTCCCGCAAGGCCGCCGCCTGCGAGGCGGTCGCGGCGGAGCTGTCCGCGCTCGGCCACTGCACCGCGATCCCCGCCGACCTCGGCAGCGACGACGGCGCACGGCGGTTGGCCGCCGCCGTCCGGGACCGGGTGGACCGGCTCGACGTGCTGGTCAACAACGCCGGGGCGACCTGGGGGGCGCCGCTTGAGGAGTATCCGGAGAGCGCGTTCGACAAGCTCTGGGCGGTCAACGTCAAGGCCGTCTTCCGACTCACCACCGAGCTGCTGCCGGTGCTGCGCACCGCCGCCAGCGCCGACGACCCGGCCCGCGTGATCAACATCGGCTCGGTCGACGGCATCCGGGTCCCGGCCATGGAGGTGTACGCCTACTCGGCGACGAAGGCGGCCCTGCACATGCTGACTCGCACCCTGGCGCACCAACTCGTCGGCGAACGGATCACCGTCAACGCGGTCGCCCCGGGACCGTTCGAGAGCAAGATGATGGCGTTCGTCCTGGACGACCCGGATGCCCGGGCCGCCGTCGAGGCGCAGGTGCCCCTCGGTCGGATCGGCCGCCCGGAGGACATGGCCGGCGTCGCGATCTTCCTGGCGTCGCGGGCCGGCGCGTACCTGACCGGCGCCGTGATCCCGGTCGACGGCGGCATCACCACGCACGGCTGACCGTCCGTGGTGCGGCCCTGGCCGTGGACCGGGTCGCGTGGCGCGGGCGGTGCGGGTGGTGTGCGTACCGCCGGACGAGCGGGGGCCGCGCGGACTCGGCAGATCCGCGCGGCCTCCGCCTACGTCGGTGGTCAGCGACCGGCGAGCAGCCGGTTCACCGCCGTGTCGACGTCCAGGTGCTCGGCCTCCCGGCCGCGCGGGACGACGACGTAGGTCCGCCGCAGGAAGCGCACCAACACGCTGCGCGGCACCTCGAACAGGGCGTTGCCGTCGGGCGACGACAGCGCCAGCGCGACGAAGTCGCCGCGCGGGGTGGCCCACGGCCAGACCCGCACATCACCGATGCCGGCCGGTTCGTCGAGGCCGGTGACCAGCAGTTCGCGAGCGAACGACCAGCTCACCGCCTCGCCACCCGCCGATTCGGCATGGAACAGGACATGGACCGCATACGGGTCAGCAGGGTCGTAGCGCAGACTGGCGCGCACCGGCAATGCGGTGGCGTCAGGCGCGACTAGCCTTAGCGACGTCTCGACCTCAACGGTCGTCGGTCGGATGACACTCATGGACGTTCTCCCCCCGGCACCGCGTGCGGAACGCGCGTGTCCCGCTTTTCCCATACTCAGGCGCTACCTCTGGCTACGCTCCGCCATACGCTGACTTCACCCAGTGGTGGGAGAGGGTTCGGAAAGGCCGCGAGAATGTGAAAATTCATCTAGGATTTCCGGTTCTGCCCAGTGCCTTGATCCCGCCCGATCATCGGGTAGCTCAGTCGTCGACTTACTCCGGTAACGTCCAGTCGGCCGTTGCAGTGACGGTCCCGCGCCACACTGGGCGTGAAATGATCGGTGAGCGATCCTCAGTGGATCAGCTGGCGAGGCGGGACCCGTCGAACGGCGCGGCCCGCAGAGCCGAACAGCGGGGGTACGGGTGCCGAACGAACAGCACGACTGGCACGGTCGGTCAGTAGTCGACCACGAACCGGTCGACAATCGCCGAACCGGCCGCAACGAACGAGGCTTCACCGATGGGAATAGCCCCGCCGGACGGGGAAACCCTCACCGCATGCGGAACGAGCGAACCGAGACGGACCGGACCGACGCCGGGCCGGACGCCACCGGCGTACCCGGGCGGCCCCGCTGGCGGCAACGCGTCTCCACCACCCTCGCGCTGATCCGCGCCAACCCCACCGGCCGCCTCGCCCTCCGGGTCGTCATCGGCATCCTCGGCGCACTCGTGGTCACCATCGGCATCGTGCTCATCCCGCTACCCGGCCCCGGCTGGCTCCTGGTGATCGCCGGCCTCGGCATCTGGGCCGTCGAGTTCCACTGGGCCAAACGCCTGCTCGCCTTCACCCGCCGCCACGTCCACGGCTGGACGGCCTGGGTGAAGCGACAGTCCCTGGTCCTCCGCCTGGTCATCGGCTCGGTCGGCCTCGTCTTCGTCGCCACCGTCGCGCTGCTCTCGATCAAATACAGCCTCGGCATCGACGTGATCGCCCAGGTCCTGCGCTACCTCGCCACGAACTGACCCCGGATTCGCGGGTCGGCCGCACGATCGGGTAGAGTCAGCCGCGCTGAGGGCGATTAGCTCAGCGGGAGAGCGCTTCGTTCACACCGAAGAGGTCACTGGTTCGATCCCAGTATCGCCCACAAGTCCCCAGGTGCCCCCTGTCCGCAGAATGCGCGGACCAGGGGGCCTTGTCATTTCTGCTCCGGGGGCCGAGCCCCCGGATACCCCGCGGTGCGGTGGGTGCGGTGCGTCGGTCCGCGCGGGGGCCGCGAGTTGATTTGCGTGGGTGCTGCGCGTTGGTTTGCGCGGGTGTGTCGGGCGTTGTGGACGGTGATCGGCTTCGTTGCCGCCTTGTCGCAGCGGGTCTGCCAGGAGCGCTGGAAGTTGCGCGGCTCGATGGGCGTGCCGTAGCGGGTGGTGAACACCAGGTCGTTGTCGTGCCACGCCTTAACGGCGGCTGCCCGTGCCTCGTCGCGCTGCTCGTTCCTCAGCTTGAGTGCGGCCAGGCAGATGTCGGGCAGGGGCAGGGTGGCGTCGGATGCCTGGGTCTTGGTGTCGCGGTGCAGGAGCTTTCCGCGTACGCGTTGCAGTTGGCGGCTCACTAGTATCGCCCACAAGTCCCCAGGTGCCCCCTGTCCGCAGAATGCGCGGACCAGGGGGCCTTGTCATTTCTGCTCCGGGGGCCGAGCCCCCGGATACCCCGCGGTGCGGTGGGTGCGGTGCGTCGGTCCGCGCGGGGGCCGCGAGTTGATTTGCGTGGGTGCTGCGCGTTGGTTTGCGCGGGTGTGTCGGGCGTTGTGGACGGTGATCGGCTTCGTTGCCGCCTTGTCGCAGCGGGTCTGCCAGGAGCGCTGGAAGTTGCGCGGCTCGATGGGCGTGCCGTAGCGGGTGGTGAACACCAGGTCGTTGTCGTGCCACGCCTTAACGGCGGCTGCCCGTGCCTCGTCGCGCTGCTCGTTCCTCAGCTTGAGTGCGGCCAGGCAGATGTCGGGCAGGGGCAGGGTGGCGTCGGATGCCTGGGTCTTGGTGTCGCGGTGCAGGAGCTTTCCGCGTACGCGTTGCAGTTGCCGGCCGATGGTCAGTTCCCCGGCGTCGAGGTCGACGTCGGCCCAGGTGAGGCCGAGGGCTTCGCCTTTGCGTAGGCCGGTGACGAGGACCAGGGCGTACGCGGCGTAGAGCGGATCGGCGTCGGCGCGGGCGGATTCGAGGAAGCGGCGTGCCTCGTCGCTGGACCAGGACTTGCCGCGTCGACGGCGGACGGTGGCGAGGGTGACCGGTACGGCCGGGTTGCGGGTGATGAGGTCTTCGGCCTGGGCGTGGGTGAGGGCGGCGCGCAGTGCGGCCCGGATGTCGCTGACCGTGCGCGTCGACGGGACCGCCTGGCAGCACCGGCCGACCGCGCAGCAGCGCCGTTTCTCCTTGCGGCGGGCGGCGTCCTTGCCCTGGGCGCAGCACTGGCAGGTGCGGGCCACCTGGTTCAGCCAGGTCTGCACGTCCCGCGCCTGGAGCCGGTCGAGCCGCTTGGACCCGAGGCCGGGGGAGAGGTAACGCCGGACGAACGTCTCGTAGGTGGCGAAGGTGAGCGGCGCCCGGTTCGGCTCGATGATCTCGGTCAGCCAGTAGGCGAGGAAGCTGCCCACGGTCGGCACACTGGTCGCCACCGGTCCGGCCTTGGCCTGCTGGTGCAGCTTGATCCACTTGTCGTGGACGGCGTCGCGGGTCTTGCCGTAGACGTACTTGCGGGTGCGTTTCCCGTCCGGCTTGGTCACCCAGACGTACGCGGCGAAGCCGTTGCGGTACGGGAAGATGGAGCCTTCGCCGTTGGCGCGGGCACGGGCGGGCATCAGGCGGCCTCCTGCCGGTCGATTTGCTCGCGGATGTAGTCGTCGACCCATTCGGGCAGGATGCGGCGGTACTTGCCGTCCTTGATGGAGCGCAGCTCGCCGGTGGCGATCTTCATCTTGACCTTGGAGATGCCGAAGCCGAGCAGCACGGCGACCTCGGCGGGGAAGTACCAGCGCGGGGTGAGGGGTCGGGTCACGCCGCCACCCCCGACCACAGCTCGTGGGCGAGTTCCTCCCGGCCGACGCGGCGGCGTTCCCGGTGCTGGGCGGCGGCGGTGTTGGCGAGCAGCGCGTCCCCGTCGGTCAGCCAACCGGAGCCGACGAAGGCAAGGGTGCCGACGGTGACGGAGCCGCCATCGGCGCGGCGGTAGGTGGCGCGGGTGTCGCGGAGCAGCCCGAAGGTGACCGAGTACCGGCGGGCCTTGGTGAGGAAGTGACCGCCGTAGCCGAGCATGTGCGCCCACCGTCGCAGCCCGGCGTAGACATCGGGTGTGGTGTCAAGGTCGCCTTGACGGTCCTCGGCCTGGGCGGCGGTGTCGCTGGTGCGGTGCCGGGTGGGGCGGCCGAGTCGCCAGCAGGCGTCGATGAGCCGGGCCAGGTGGTCACCCTCCGGATCGGCGTAGGCGTCGACAGTGCCCGGGGTGAGCCGGGTGGAGCAGTAGCCGGTGACCTCGGTGGCCTTGGTGGCGTACTTGGCCAGGTAGGCGGCCACCCTGGCGTCGGTCACGTCCCCGTCACCGGTGCCGATGCGGCGCACGTCGACCTGCTCACCCCAGGCGATCGACCAACCCTGCGGCCGGTCGGGATGCGGCGGGGTAGCGAAGACGATCTGCCGGGCGGCGGCGTGCACGGCGGCGTCGAGGTCATCCACGGTAATCCCGACCGGTGGCGGGACCAGGGCGTACCGGTCACCGGAATCGACCCCGTCGAGACGCAGCAGGACGTGGAAGTGCACCGCCCCCCGGCGCTGCATCTCGGCGACCTTCCCGTGCGACACCCGCACCGGCGGTACCCGCCGCACCCGGCCCGAGTCGGTGACAACCTCGACCCTCGGGATGCCGCGTCGACGGCAGAGCGCGGCAAGGTACCGCTCGACGGCCTGTTTGGTGCGTCGCCACAGCTCACCTGCGAAGACGTTCCAGACGACCTGGTGATCGTGGTCGTAGCAGTCCAGGCAGAGCGGCCGACCGAGCTGCGGATCGGCACCGTCGTGCCGGGCGAAGCAGGCCCCGGGCCGCCCGTGTGGGCAGGTGACAGCATCACGGCGAGCGTGGCAGGGGGCCGGTCGGCAGTCGCAGCGCCGCCGGTCGGTGCAGGTGTGGAGGGGTACGTGCCGGTGGTGGACCGGGCCGAACGACGGCGCGGTGAAGGTGGCGAAGACGACCGGGTGCCGGGCCACCGTGGCGGGGACGGTCTTGCCGCCGGTCAGGCCACAGCGGACGACCTGGAAGGCGTCACCGGCGTAGACCCAGGAGCAGTCCGGGCACTGGGCGGCCCGCCGGTTGCCGCACGCCTTGTAGAGCACCCGATCGGGCAGCTCGTCGGTGTGCTGCTCGCCCAGGACCCGCCCGGTGTCCCGGTCGACGGCGGTCATGGTGCCGGTCAGCCGGACAGGACGGGCACAACCGCCAGCGGACCGGGTGTGCTCCAACCAGCCGAAGTAGTCGGGGGTGGCGGCCCGGTGCAGGGCCTGGGCGGCACGACCGGCGGCGACGCCGGGACGGTGCAGGGTGGACACGATCTCTCCTCAGGGCGGGTGGCAGGGACGGGCGACGAAACGCCACCGGTCGCCGGAACGCCGTCCGTCGGTGGTGTTCGTGGTGTCTCCTGGCACCGCCGTGGAGGGCGGCTGACGCCGGAGGGCGGATGTGGTTGACCGCCGTTGGGGTGTGGTCCTTCCGGTTGCTGTGCTGGGTGAGGCCGGGACGGGTGGGGTGCCTGGGAGTCGGCATCCGGCGGGTTGCCGCAGGCGAACCCCACCCGTCGAAGAAAGCGAATCCGGGCCATCGTGACGGCGGGAAGACCGTGCTTGGCCACTCAACGGATTCCGGGGCCGACATCGCGGCCAAGGTGATCGAGAACTGGCGGGATCTGGCCCGCATCAGCGGCAGGAAGGCCGCTCAGCATCTCCGTGGTCAAGCCCAGCGATCCGGCAGGAAGGCCGCACTGGCGTGCTCGACGACCGCCAGAGTAGCACCGGGTACCGACTCGTCAACCCGTCGTGAACCCCGGTGCCGAGCGGGGGCGAACCGGCAAGCGGCCGGGGTGGGAGGACTTTCTGTACGTCTATCAAGGCGGCCCTGAACGGGCCGCACGCGCCGCCGCCAGGGCGAGCGTCCGTCGCTCCGCTGGCGCTCCGACTCCGGCCACGCAACACGCCCGGCGGCTGGCGCGGAGGGCGGGAAGCCCGGGGGCCGCCGCAGACGGTTACCTCCGAGTGGTGGAGGTTGCCGCCGGCAGATGGCCGCGCCGCGCCCGAGCAGCGCGGCGCAAGAGTGTGCGCGGCGGGTCTGCGCGGCAAGCACCAAGCATGGGGGCGGTGACCGCCGCGCGAGGCGTGCCGGTCGTCCAGGAGCCGGCTCCGTAGCCGCTTAGGGTCAGGTCAACTGCTCACCTGGGAGGGGAAGGTGCCCGCCGGTGGCCAGCTCCGTCCCGGGAGCCGGGTCCGTGCTGGTCGAGGTTTGGTCAACTGCGCCACTGTGGCGGTGTCCGCCGGGTGCGCGGCCCGTGACACGAGAGCCGACTCCGTCCGTCTGGCGGCGTCCGTACGTGTGTCAAGGCCGTCTTGACGTTGCGGACCTGGTGGCGCCCTACTCTCCAGGAGCATCGGCTTATGTCGCGGAACGCGTAGTCTCACAACGTGCGTCGCCTACTCCTGGACTCAAACGCCATCGATCCCTTTGCCGATGTTCCCGGCGCGTACGAGGCCGCAGAGAAGGCCGTAGTCGATGGTTCGCACGAGCTCATCTTCACTCACGTGAACGTCGACGAGCTGGCAGAGACCCCGGACGTAGACCGCAGGCAACACTTGCTGTTGGTGATGGTTGGCCTCGGTCGACTTGTTCCCACCGGCGCTACCGCCGTTGGCTACTCTCGCGTCAGTTGGTGCCGAGTCGTCGACGATGCAGACGTGTTCGATGCAGTGCAGTCCGGTAACATCGATCACACCCGAGACGCCCTGCTCGCAGCGACCGCCGTCTTCGAACGATGCCCGCTTGTGACCAACGACAAGAAGCTCCGGAACCGGGCAACTGGCCGTGGAGTACAAGTCTTTACGACCACAGAACTACTGGCCGAGCTTGGTGTCACCGTAGGACAGGTTGGCTGACTAACTGAGTGATGACCGAGGCCTAACTGAGTGATGACCGAGGCGAGCGACGCCGAGACACCCGTAGACCACCCGCGCAGGTAAGCTCCGCCACTCGCCCACCTTATCGACGGCTGACCATTCCCTTGGGATGAAGCGGCAATCGATAGGAAGTAGGCGCGAAGGAGAAAGATGGACGTCGGAAATTCAATACGTATCGCAATCAATGACTGGACAGTCGGCGAGTATGAGGCAGCGATGCTCCACGCCTGCAATGCGGTCGACGGTACCGCCAGGAAAGAATACCCAAACGAGGGAAGCAATTCCCGCTTCACTCGCCTACTTCGTGAAAACTACTTCATTTTTGGACCTATGGGAGTGCCTGGAATAGATATCGAAGCAACACGCTTCCCTGTCAGGGTCCCTCACCCGAAGGCTCCGGGCGGCCAGCCGGATATTGCAGATGTGATTTACGGTATCCATCGCTGCTCGCATGGTCATGGCGACGAACTTCCCGACGGCTTCAGCCTTCTCCCTGATGCTGCGGGATCAGCTCGAATCACTCGCATGGCCATCGAGGAAGGCAAGGTTCGGTTGAGTGATCGAACCATATTCGGATTGCTTGCCGTGGCTGCCTTGTCCCCAGTGAACGTTGGCCAATCTGTCCCGCTGGGATACTTCTTATCCTATGAGGATCGGATGTTTCCTATCAACGACTGGTGGGGCCGTCGGGACGATTTTAGAACGCTCATCGCGCCAGAGGGCTCATTGCCCTGCGTCAAGATGGACTTTGGTGATTGGATGCAGCAATGAGCAAAGCTTACTATCAGCTACTCGTCGCGACTGGTTGACTATTTGAGTGACGACCGTAGCTGACAGCGGCGGACAACCGTAGACGCAGAGGGATTCCGTCCGCAGCTCACCGGTGCAGGAAAGCAGGTCAGGTAGCTGCGTTGACCGCCCGAGGGTTAAGGGTCGCGTGGTTGACATCCACGGGAGCGCTGGGATGGCCACCAGGCCTGCCGCCCGCCGCCGCGCCTCTGGCCTTCGGCCGCCAGCACGCGGGTTCCAGCCCGCCGGCGACGCGATATACGACGAAGCCCCGGGCGGCCATGGGTACTGGCAGATCCGAGGCTTCGATTCTGGTCGTCACAAGGGCAGTGCCTCCGGCGGGGCCCCCGGGCGTTCCAGGATGGCTAGCGGGCGTTGCTGGCGACGGGCCGGGTCAAGTGTTGTGAGCAGGCAGCTGATACCTAGCTAGACGGCAGCTCACGGGGTGGCGGTCCGCTGCAAAAAGATCGGACTCGGGTCTGTGAACAGGGACTTGTCCAGCGGCAGCGCGTCGAACCCGTCAGCCTTAACCAAGATGATCGTCATGGGTGGGACTTCATCCGCCGAGTCGCGTGGATACAATGCTCGTTCGATCTCGACAAAGGCAGCATCTCGTAGCCTAGAGTTCTGTAGGTCAGACGAAACGAAGAAAATGACCGGACGAAAGGGTCCGTTAAATTCCTTGTGAGTCGAATAGCTTGCGGCTCGCGCCCATTCGATCGCCTGCGAAACCCGCCTGCGTACGGCTGTCGTGCTCGGGCCGCTGATTGTGGCAACGTCTACGGCCAAGTGTGGCATTTCGTCGGTGTCAGAGGTGACCACAAAATCTGCCCTGTCGCGACCGATCCGAACACCGCGAACGTAGTCGAGTTTGCCCTCGTATAGGCGTTCCAAGTATAGCAGGGCTTCTTCCTGCGCTTGGATATAAGCAAGCATTCCGCGGATTTCTTTAGTGCCTGCGTTCTTCTTGACGATCTGTAGCGCTTCAATGTTGGCGCGAGTGCCGCTCGATATCGTGGGGGTGGCGATGTCTTGACTCGCTGTATCGGAGTGCCTCCGAGGGTTGGGCACCTCCTCGGCCGTGCCGCTCTGTGGAGTGTTCTCGGTCGGCGCAATCTCTGCTACCTCTGAAGACTGACCGATCGCATCGACTGTCTCCTCGTCGGCCTCCTTGTTCTGGCGGATCAACGCCCGAATCTCGTGCCTGGTTCTCTCCTGTTCCAGATTTACTGACTTCAGGTCTGCGGACTCTCGTTCGTTCAGACGGTCTTGTCGTCTCTTCCATACGGTGCCGCCGACGAGAATCAGCACGACTCCCACTCCCGCGAGAAATATTGATGCACGGGGCCAGTGGTTAATCACCCACAAGGCTTGCCTCTGTTGTTCCAGGATGGCTGACTTGGAATCTGGGCTCAAATCGGAAAGCTGTTCTGGTGTCACCATGATCGCTCTTTGGGACCGCAGCAACAGTACGGGGAGCGCAACTGCCGAGGCTAGCGACAAGCCGTCAGCGCTCACGAGGAACTTGTGAAATTCGCTGAACTGAAGGCTAGGAAGCACGAGGCACAGTATCCTGTCCGCGGCCGGTCCAGTAACCTCGGTGGGTAGACGCTGGAGGTGAGGCCTCCTGCGGGTTGGCTCGGGTCGCATCAGGAGGGCCAGGGGCATGCCGAGTTCGGTGGGACATGTGGCCGCTGATTGCAATGTACGGCGGTGATGTACAGCAACCGACGGTGCCAAGCGAAACCATGGTGACCACCAGTAGACCGTCGACCAGCGATGGAACCCGAACGGACCGTGCTTCCTATCTCTGGGGGTCAAGGGTCCGATGCCGACGGCGTAACCCCGGCTAGCATGCACCTTTGGTCCATGCCGACGCCTACACTGTTAGCTAGTCCTCTTCCCTAGCCTGCCGCTTCTGGATGTTAGGGAGCGAGTTCGGATGCGCCTCTAAATATTCCCCGAGCTTATCGGCTGGAATAGTGGCCGCGCTAAGTCTTGCATATCGTTCGTTGTGAGTGTCCCAGTCTTGCTCTAAATGTGACCAGTTCGCATTGTGTACGTCGCTTGCGAGCTGCGCGAGGCCCTGTAGCCACCATCCGGGAAGAAAGTCCTGAGAAGCCATCGCCCTGCGCATCGCGAACAGCGTGAAGAGAGTCACGCCTGCGATCTCATGCAGTGTGTGTGCAGCGAAGTCAGCGTTGTATTGAGGATGCAATAGTGGCCTGAATTCTTGCGATGTTGGCTCGAACGCCAGATATGCTGAGGTTCTTGCGGTGGGGTGAGCGTTCGCTGATGACATTTTGTAGAAGGCCTGATACGGCGAGCCGCCGACAGGGTCTATTTGGCTCTCTATGTAATCGCGTGCGAGCTTGTCGGGAAACCAGTCGCCTTTGACGAGCCATTTCTCTGCCTTGTCGGGTAATTTGGCCAGCATCCGGGCAAGGCCCGCAGACTCGTATACAGTGCGAACAAGAGCGCGCGCATCGACGTAATACCCATGAACGGCGACGACTGTTGCAGCGCGTATTGCGCTAAACGCCCGAGTAAAGGCCACGCATGAGGCCACCTCGTTTACGCCTGCAGCGGCGACGTCTTC
This sequence comes from Verrucosispora sp. NA02020, assembly GCF_013364215.1. NCBI lineage: Bacteria > Bacillati > Actinomycetota > Actinomycetes > Micromonosporales > Micromonosporaceae > Micromonospora > Verrucosispora sp. NA02020. The sequence goes on from NZ_CP054923.1 coordinate 2,201,985, forward strand.
AATAGGGTTCTCGAGAAGGATGTGTGCAGCAAGAAAGAGTCCAAAGTTGATCTGATCTAGGTGGGCGGCGGAGACGTTGTCCGCAACTGTGGCATCAGTGTTTTCTGAGTGGTTGTGGGTCAGGTAGTTGGTCTCGTCTGCCGCGTCTGACATGCCCATGATTGTTGCAGCCTTGGGCATTGTCTGGGCACGTGCGAGCCCGGTTCCCGGGTCCTGCTGACGGGAGGGCCGAGGATCAGTTGAGAGTCGAAGCCAGCTCCACGACGGATCAACGCTCGACGTCGGGGACGTGCGCGGACAAGCCCCGCCAGAGCGCCCAGAACTTACAAGCGAGGGGTCCATGCCGAGCAGGTTGGGTGTAGGAGCCTCACTCGGCGACGAAGACGCCCACGCCTGGCAGTGTCTCGGTCATTCCCTTGATCCGTAGTACCTGCATGGCGCGGTCGATCACCGGCTCGGTGACCTCGTAGTGCTCGATCAGCTCTCGTCGGCTGGGCAGCTTGGAGCCCGGTGGGAACTCGCCGGATGCGATGCGTTCAGCGAGGTCGTCGGCGATCTGCTCGTAGCGGTAACGCGGTGGCACGTGGTTCTCCTCGGTTGGCAACACGAGTAGACCACCTACGTCAGCCCTTGACTACCCAACGCTACCCATGGGAGGTTGGTGGGGAGGTCGATTCCCTCGGTTGGCGCTGTTGGGCCGTCCTCGCCGACGTGGATGTCCGGCGCATTCCCCCGCGTTCGGGCATCCACGTCTTCAAGTAGCTGCGGCACAAGGAGGTGGCGGTGCTCCCTTCGACATGGCCGAGAGGAACGCGCTTGGACCGGGCGCGCAACGAGCCGGTCAATCGGGTCTCCTACGACGAGTACGTCCTAGCCGTCGCGCTGACCCTGGCCCGCCGACATCGGCCAGTGTGGTCCTGGCAGCACTGGCGGCGCATCTGTCAGTGCGGAGCCGACCTGCCGTGCCGTGCCCGGCACCGATTACCGATCAATCGTGGGCACTGGCCGCAGGCGGGTGAGCAATGAGCGGCGGATCGGAGTGGGTGATCCTCGCGGCGCATGTTCAAGGGCTCGCCGGCTTGTGTGTCGGTTGCCGGGTGGCTCACGCGAGCGTTGTCCGATTTCTGGGCGGTGCGCGATGACCACCCACGGCCCGGTCATGCCGATCTGGAGCTGTGGCGGCTGCGACCTGCCGTGGCCGTGTCCGACGCGGCGACGGGAGCTGCGCGCGGAGTACGCAGACGCGCCGGTGTCGCTGGCTCTCTACCTCGGGGCCTACCTCGTCCAGGCCGCCGAGGACATGCCCTGGGCACCAGCCGGCACCCTGCACCGCCGCTTCATCGGCTGGACCAGGCAGCCGTCGGAAGTACAGCAGCGAAGTACAGCAACCGTGCCAGCCGAACCCGACCGGAACGAGCGCCACCAGGTCGGATGACCTCGTACGACACCCGATCCGACCGGCCTGCCGTGAGTTCACACCGAAGAGGTCACTGGTTCGATCCCAGTATCGCCCACAAGTCCCCAGGTGCCCCCTGTCCGCAGAATGCGCGGACCAGGGGGCCTTGTCATTTCTGCTCCGGGGGCCGAGCCCCCGGATACCCCGCGGTGCGGTGGGTGCGGTGCGTCGGTCCGCGCGGGGGCCGCGAGTTGATTTGCGTGGGTGCTGCGCGTTGGTTTGCGCGGGTGTGTCGGGCGTTGTGGACGGTGATCGGCTTCGTTGCCGCCTTGTCGCAGCGGGTCTGCCAGGAGCGCTGGAAGTTGCGCGGCTCGATGGGCGTGCCGTAGCGGGTGGTGAACACCAGGTCGTTGTCGTGCCACGCCTTAACGGCGGCTGCCCGTGCCTCGTCGCGCTGCTCGTTCCTCAGCTTGAGTGCGGCCAGGCAGATGTCGGGCAGGGGCAGGGTGGCGTCGGATGCCTGGGTCTTGGTGTCGCGGTGCAGGAGCTTTCCGCGTACGCGTTGCAGTTGGCGGCTCACTCGCCGGTGGGGCGTACTCGGTCGACGCCGACCTGTTCCTGCGCACCCCGGCCGACGTGGCCGCGGGCGAGTACACCTCGACGCTGACCCTGTCCCTGTTCGAGTGATCCACCGGGTGGAGGCCGCCCGGCGTGGTGGCCTCCACCCGTACCCCTGCGGGGTGAAGGGCTCGTCGTGAGCGTGCCCAGGATCCCGAGGCGGCGCCGGCGCGCGGCGGCCGGGCGTCACACGCGCAGGGGCAGGCCGTCGTGATGAAGCCGGAACGCGTCCAGGTCGGTGGCGTCGACCGCCAGCCGCAGGCCGGGCAGGTGCCGTGCCACCCGGTCGAACAGGATACGGCTCTCCAACCGCGCCAGGTGCGCGCCGAGGCAGAAGTGGATGCCGTACCCGAAGGCGAGGTGCCGACGGACGTCGGTGCGCGCGATGTCGTACTCGTGCGGCCGGTCGAAGACCGCCGGGTCCCGGTTGGCCCCCCACACCGACAGCCCCACGCGGTCGAACGCGGGGATCCGCCCACCGGCCAGCTCGACGTCCGCGAAGGCGAACCGTGGCGGCACGATCTCCACCGGCCCCCGGAACCGCAGCGTCTCCTCCACCACCGCCTCGGCCAGGGTGGGATCGTCGCGCAGCGCCTCCCACTGCGCGGGGTGGGTGAGCAGCAGGCGGAGTCCGTTGACGATCAGGTCGACGGTGGTCTCCTGCCCGGCGATGAGCAGCAACTGCACCAGCGCCACCAACTCGTCGCGGTCCAGCCGGTCCGCCCGGTCCTCCGCCGCCACCAGCTCGGAGATCAGGTCGTCGGCCGGGTAGGCGCGGCGGCGCGCCGCCAGGTCGTCGAGGTACGCCGCGAACTCCAGGGTCGCCGTCGGGCCGTCGAACCCGGCCGACACGATCGCCGCCGACCAGGCCCGGAACTGCGGCCGGTCCGCCTCCGGTACGCCCACCAACTCGGCGATGACGTTGACCGGCACCGGATCGGCGAGGTCGGCCACCGCCTCCACGTGACCCCGCCGACGTGCCCGGTCGACGAGTCGGTCGGCGAGGTCACCGATCCACGGCTCCAGCCGGGCCACCGCCCGCGCGGTGAATCCGCCGCTGACCAGTCCCCGCAGGCGGGTGTGGTCGGGCGGATCGAGGCTGATGAGCTGCCGGGACTCGATCCTCGCCACCTCGGACAACGCCTCCGGGGCCGGGGCGGGGCCGTCCGGGCGGTGCCGGTGCACCTCGTGCCCGATCATCGGGTGCCGCAGGCCGTGCAGCACGTCGGCATGACCGGCGACCACCCACAGCCGGTTGCCGGCGGGGTCGATCTGGAGCACCGGTCCGCCGCTGTCCCGCACCCGGTCGTAGAACTCGTGCGGGTTCCGGCGTACCACCGGGTCCCACAGCTCCGAAAGGCCGAACGCGACCGCCACCTGGCCTCCTCGGATGAAAGGAAGGGTCCCCTGCTAACGCCTCGTGTATAGCAGGGGACCCCTCCTTACATTCGGGCAGCGAACGTTTCGGGGGAGTTTTCGGGAAGGGAGCACCGACGGGCCTTCCTGAGCCGAGTCGACGGGACGCATCGGTGTAGTGTTCCGCGCAGGTACGAGCGACAGTGCGGGTCGGGCAACGGTCCGAAACAACGCCGAAAACGTTTACAAGATCACGTCCACCGGGAGTGCCTGTACGGGCTTCCGGGGCAGCCTGTCGCCGCTGCGTCGCATCCGTGCCGGTCGTTGGGAGGGAGCACCGCATGACGTCCGAGCCCGAGGTCCCCGCCAACCGCACACCCACCCTCACCGACGTCGCCAAGCTGGCCGGTGTCTCGGTCGCTACCGCCTCCAAGGCCATCAACGGACGTGGCGAGGTGCGGGCGACCACCCGGGTACGCGTGCTGGAGGCCGCCGAGCTGCTCTCCTTCGCGCCGAACGCCCTGGCCCGAGGGCTGCTCAGCGGCCGGACCGGGACGGTCGGCCTGCTCACCAGCGATCTGGAGGGACGGTTCTCGATTCCCATCCTGATGGGGGCCGAGGACGCCTTCGGGGCGGGGCAGGTGTCGGTCTTCCTGTGCGACGCCCGGGGTGACGCGATCCGGGAGAAGCACCACGTCCGCGCGCTGCTGTCGCGCCGGGTGGACGGGCTGATCGTGGTCGGCTCGCGGACCGATCCCCGGCCGCCGCTGGCCGGCAACATCCCGGTGCCGGTGGTCTACGTGTACGCCCCCTCCTCGGACCCGGCCGACATCTCCATCACCGTCGACAACGTCGGTGGTGGCCGCCTCGCCATCGAGCACCTGCTGGCCTGCGGCCGGCGCAACATCGCCCACATCACCGGCGAGCCGGGGTTCCAGGCGGCCCGGGACCGGGCCGAGGGCGCGGCGGCGGCGCTCGCGGCGGCGGGCCTGGGCATGGTCGGTGACCGGCCCTACTACGGGTCGTGGGACGAGTCCTGGGGGCGCGCCGCCGCACGCATGATCGTGGAGCAGCGGCCCGAGGTGGACGCGATCTTCTGCGGCAGCGACCAGATCGCCCGGGGCGTCCTGGACGCGTTGCGTGATCTCGGGCGGGACGTGCCGGGGGCGATCTCGGTGATCGGATTCGACAACTGGGAGGCCATCTCCGCCGACTGCCGCCCCCGGCTGACCAGCGTCGACATGAACCTCCAACACCTCGGCGCGGTGGCCGGGCAGCGCCTCTTCGCGGCCATCGACGGTGCGGTGACGCACTCCGAGGAGTTCGCCAGCCGCCTGGTGATGCGCGAGTCGACGCTGCCCGTGCGCTGAGGGAGCCGGAGGTCCGGGGCTGAGGCGGCGGCCGACCGTCCGGGCGCTGAGGTGGCCGCCGGTGGATGGTGGCCCGGGTGGCTACCGGGTGGTGAGCCCGAGGCTGATCGTCTTGGTCAGCGTGGCGTTGTCGTCGTCGCCGTCGAGCGACCAGATCATCGCCCCGCCGAGCCCGGCGGTCCGGATGTAGAGCATCTTCTGGAGCACCACCGCCGGGTCGTCATACGTCCACAGGGTGGTGCCGTCGAACAGCCAGGCGTGCCCGGCGCGCAGGTCGCGGTGCACCGTGAATCCCTTGCCCGGCAACGTCTTGAGCTGCTTGTAGTCCTCGTAGCCGGCGGCGTGCGTGGCCGGTGCCGGGCCGGTGGCGGGGCGGAACAGGCCGGTGCCGCCGCCGGTGACGCCGGTCCAGCCCTGGCCGTAGTACGGGATGCCCAGCACCAGCTTGCCGCGTGGTGCGCCACGGGCGATCCAACCGTCGACCGCCACCTGTACGGAGAAGTCGGGGTCGTCCGGCGCGCCCCTGGGCACGCGCAACGCCGACTGCTGGTTGGTCACCGAGTCCCAGCTGCCGTGGAAGTCGTACCCCTGCACGGTCGCGAAGTCCAGGTACTTGAAGATCTTGCGGCCCTCGAATCCGGCGTCCATCGCGGCCGGGTTGGCCGGCAGGAAGGCGGTCAGTGGGTAATGCGTGCGGGTGGTCCGGCCGTGCGCGTCGAGCTGCCGACGGAACTCGGCGAGCAGCTTGGTGAAGTTCTCCCGGTCCTGCGGGCGGACCACGTTGCCCGGCTCACCCGGCGAGCCAGGCCACTCCCAGTCCAGGTCGATGCCGTCGAAGACCCCGGCGGCCGAGCCCGGTCCGCCGCTGCCGCCGTCCAGGATCGGCAGGTCGCCCTTGAGGTAGAGGTCGATGCAGGAGGCGACGAACGCTTTCCGGGAGGCGTCGGTGCGGGCCGCGTTGGAGAAGTACGTCGACCAGCTCCAGCCGCCCAGCGAGATCATCACCTTGAGGTGCGGGTGCTTGGCCTTGAGCTTCGCCAACTGGCCGAAGTTGCCGTTGAGCGGCTCGCCCCAGGCGTCGGCGACCCCGTCGACGCTCTCCTGCGCCGGGACCGGGCGCTGGTAGTCGGCCCAGGCGTCGCCCTCACCCGGCCCACCGTCCACGAAGCAGCGACCGTCCTCGCTGACGTTGCCGAAGGCGTAGTTGATGTGGGTCAACCGACTCGCCGCCCCGGAGGTGTCCAGCTTCTGCACCGGGAACGCCCGGCCGTAGATGCCCCACTGGGTGAAGTAGCCGACCCGGTGGTAGCCGGTGCCGCGCTGCGGAGCCGCGTTCGCGGCGACCGGTGGTGCGGCGGTGACCAGCAGCGTGGTCAGCGCCACGAGGGCGGTGAGGCGGCGGGGACGGAACGGTCGCATCGGCACTCCCGGGAGGTCCACGGCGATCAGTAAAGACACTTGCCTGATTGACGAAGTTAAGCTGATCACCGTTTCCGGTCAAGGGTTGGTCCGGTTCCCGTCGCCGCGCTCACGCAGGTCCCGCTCGGCGGCGGCGACCACCACCGGATCGGCGCATCCGGCCGCGTAACCGGCGATCCGGCGGCGGATGTCCCGGCCGAGCAGCCAGGTGCCGATCCGGTCCGCGAGCGGCCGCAGCAGCGCCGGACGGCAGCGGAAGTGGTATCGCCAGGTGGCGACCGAGTGGCCGGGCTCGGCGGCCGGCGCGAACCGCCAGCCGCCGGCGAACATCTCGAAGAACCACGGGCCACGCACCATCTTCATGCCAACGGTGGTCGGCGGTGCGTAGGAGACGTACTCACTGACCATCGAGAAGCCGTGCCGGGACCGGGTGAACGTGCGGACGCCCTTGTCCGGCCGGACGGCGCCGTCGACGAAGTGCTGACTGCGGACGAACGGGTCCCACCGCCGCCGGACCGGCATGGTGGTCTGCGAGATCGCGAACGCGAGATTCGGGGGTACGGGGACGACGGCCACCGCCTCAACCACGGGCATCGCCCCATTGTCCCCCGGTGCGACCGGTTCGGCCCGGGTGGCCGGGTGCCCGTCCGGCCCCGGGTGGATCGACTGGTCGTCCCTTGTATCGATGGTTCTCGAATGAAAAACTCTGCGTAGTCGCGTCCGGGGCCGGCGTGCGAACCATCGTCAGGGCGTGCGGGAATGCCACCCGCGCAGGGCAGCCCGTTTCCAGGCACCGGCCGCCGTGCTGCGCCCGGTGCTCCCACCACCCCGGAGGAGACACCGCATGTCGAAGAAGTACGCCCTGGCGACGATCGCCGCCGCGACGCTGGCCCTGGTGGGCGCGGCCGGCGTGGCGAGCAGCGCGGGCGCCGCCACGTCCCCGCCCGTCCCGCTCACCACCTCGCAGTCGCCGACGCCGACGGTGACGGTGTGTCCGCCCGCGCTGCCGTTGGCCGGAATGGTGGCCGGCACCACCACCACGACCGTCACCATCCGTTACTCGCTGACGTTCCGGCCGCCGTGCGGGTACGACCTGCCCATCACGGTGCACCTCTTCGCCACCCGGGAGGACGCCGAGCAGTGGCACAACCCGGTGGCCTCGGCGGACACCGGGCTGGAGAGCTACGGCAACGTAGTGGTCGAGGGGCTCACCCCGGACACCGAGTACTGGTTCCGGTTCAGCGATGCGAAGGGCCGGCGGGACCCGTACATCCTCGGCGGGCCGGCGCGCACGCAGGAGGTGCCGGTGTGTGCCGCGACGGCGACGATCGGCAGCGGCTGGGGGAGTGGCTTCGTCGCCACGGTCACCGTGCGCAACACCGGGACCGAGGTTCTCGACGGCTGGCGGGTCTCCTGGACCTGGCCCGGTGACCAGCGGGTCCAGTCGCTCTGGAACGGGACGGTGACCGAGGCGGGTAGCGAGGTGACCGTCCGCGACGCCGGCTGGAACGGCCGACTCGCCCCGGGCGGGTCGACGACGTTCGGCCTGCTCGCGTCGACCACCTTGGTGCCGGAGGGCTTCGCGCTCGCCTGTGGTCGCTGAGGCGGACGGCGGACCCCGGCCGCATGGAGGATTGTGAGTGCGTTACCGGGTGGTAACGATGTCGTGTCATGGACTCTGCCCTGACCCTGATCGGACTGCCCGTCGCCCTCGGCATCATCATGCTCGGTCTGGGTCTCGGCCTGACCGTCGCGGACTTCCGGCGGGTGGCCCAGCACCCGAAGGCCGCCGTCATCGCGCTGGCCTGCCAGGTGCTGCTGTTGCCGGCGCTCTGCTTCGGCCTGGTGCTCGCCTTCGACCTGCCGCCGGAACTGGCCGTCGGGATGATGCTGCTCGCAGCGTCGCCCGGCGGCACCACGGCCAACCTCTACAGCCACCTGTTCGGGGGACACGTGGCGCTGAACATCACCCTCACCGCGATCAACTCGGTGCTCGCCGTGCTCACCCTGCCGATCGTGGTCAACCTGTCGGCGGGCTACTTCCTGAGCGACGCGACGAGCATCGGCCTGCAGTTCGACAAGGTGGTGCAGGTGTTCGCCATCGTGCTCGTGCCGGTCGCGATCGGCATGCTGGTGCGGGCCCGGGTGCCGCGCGTCGCCGACCGGCTCGACCGGCCGGTCCGGATCATGTCCGTGGTGGTGCTCGTCGCGGTGATCCTCGGCGCGGTGCTCGGCGAGCGGGAGAACATCGCCGACTACTTCGTCGCGGTCGGTCTGGCGGTGCTGGCGTTCAACCTGCTCAGCCTCGCGATCGGCTACGGGGTGCCCCGTCTGGCCGGGATCGACCCGACCGCCGCGAAGGCGGCCGGTTTCGAGATCGGCATCCACAACAGCACCCTGGCCATCACGATCGCGCTCAGCCCGGCGCTGCTGAACAACACGCAGATGGCGATCCCGGCCGCCGTCTACGGCATTGTCATGTTCTTTACCGCAGCGGCTTTCGGATACCTGGTCAACCGCGTCGACGCGCGGCCCCGCAGCACTCGCGACGGTGCCACGACGACCTGAGAAAAGGGCGCTGAGCAGTCAGGACACGACGATCACCGGTCGCCGTGCGGGCACCGTCCACGCGCGATGCCGCATCGACGACTGGATCTGCCGTCGCGTTCCCTGCCTGTGCAACGATCGTTGAGCGTCATGCCGACCGCCCGGTCCCGCCGGCCTGCCTGTGCCTCGGTCACCGGCAGGGCTCGGCGGAACGGCGCCACACCTCGTACCCCTTGGAGAGCACGATGTCCTTCTCTCCGGCTCAGGTCTTCGCCGCGCTGAACGCGGTGCGGCCGCCCGACCAGCCGTCCCCGGTGCTCGGCACGGCCGTGGTGATCGGCGGCAGCGTCGCCGGTCTGCTGGCCGCCCGGGTGCTGTCCGACCACGCGGCGAGCGTGGTCGTGATCGACCGCGACGACCTGCACGTGCCCGGCGGACGGCCGGGCGTGCCACAGGGGACGCAGTTGCACGCGCTGCTGCCCGGCGGCTTCCTGCAACTGGAGCGTCTCTTCCCCGGGTTCCGGGAGCAGGCCCTGGCCCAGGGTGCGGTCGAGGCGCCCCCCGCCGCCCGGCGCAACTACCTCGACGGCCGTCCCAAGGTGACGGTGCCCGACGACGCAGACAGCCTGGCCGGGAGTCGGCCGCTGCTGGAGGGGCTGATCCGTCAGCAGGTTCTGCGGCTGCCCAACGTCAAGACGGTGACCGCCCGCGCCACCGGCCTGGTCGTCGACGGTTCGTCCGTGGTCGGGGTCCGCTGCGCCGTCGACGCCGCGTCCGGTGTCGAGAGCGCCGACCTGGTGGTGGACGCCATGGGCCGGTCGAGCCGGCTCTCCGACTGGTTGGTGGACGCCGGTTGGGAGCGACCCGCCCTGCGGCGGATGCCGGTGCACCTCAACTACGCCACCGCCCTGTTCCGCCGTCGCGAGGCGCACCCGGAGCACACCGTGGTGATGGCCCTGAACAGCATCAAGGCGTCCTCGGACGTGGCCGGGGCGGCGTACTTCGCCATCGAGGACGGCCGATGGATGGCGATGATGGCCGGTTACGGTGACAACCGTCCCGGCCGCACCGCCGAGGACTTCGTACGCCGGCTGCGCGAGCAGTTCCCACCCGAGTTCAGCGAGGTCGCCGACAGCGAGATGCTCGGCGAGGTGCAGACCTACCGCCACGCCGACAGTCGGCGGCGGGACTACCACGCGCTGCGGCGGATCCCGGCGGGCCTGGTCAGTGTCGGTGACGCGGTCGCCTCGTTCAACCCGGTATACGGCCAGGGGATCACGGCTGCCGCGCTGCACGCGGCCTGCCTGTCGGCGTACCTGCGCTCCGGGCCGGACCTGCGCTTCCCGGCCCGCCGCTTCTTCGAGCTGCAACGGGTGGTGGTGGACGCCGCCTGGTCGATCTCGACCTCCGCCGACCTGGCGTTGCCGCACGTCGACGGTCCCTATCCGCGCGGGTACCGGCTGTCGAGCTGGGTGAGCGGCCAGATCGTCCGGGCGACCATGACCGACGTGACGACGGCCCGCCGCTTCAACGACGTCGTCTCGATGCGGGAGCACCCCCGTGCGCTGGCCCGCCCCGGCGTGGTGCTGGGCGCGCTGTGGGCGAACTGGCGGGCACGCTGACCGCGCCCGACATCTAGCCCGAACGTCGGACCTGTCCGGTTAGCCGGACGCGGCACCATAGTTGCATCTATTGCAATGTCAGCATATGTTGCTGGTGGTGAGCGGAAGGAGTGCCGGATGGGTGCCGGGCACGATCACGGGCAGCAGGTCCTGCGCGCGGGGGAGAAGCACCGGGGGCGGCTCTGGGCGGCCTTCGCCCTGCTGGCCGTCTTCATGGTGGTCGAGGCGATCGGTGCCTGGGTGACCGGTTCGCTGGCGCTGCTGTCGGACGCCGGGCACATGTTCACCGACGTGCTCGGCATCGGCATGGCGCTGGCCGCGATCACGGCGGCGAGCCGGGCCTCCCGGGACGGGCAACGCACCTTCGGGCTCTATCGGATGGAGGTCCTGGCGGCGCTGGCCAACGCCGTGCTGCTCTCCGGGGTGGCGCTCTTCGTGCTGGTCGAGGCGGTACGCCGGCTCGGCGAACCGCCGGAGGTGCTGGTCGGGCCGATGCTGGCGGTGGCGGTGGCCGGGCTGATCGCCAACATCGTGGCGTTCCTGCTGCTGCGCTCCGGTGCCGAGGAGAGCCTCAACGTGCGGGGCGCGTACCTGGAGGTCTTCGGTGACCTGCTCGCCTCGATCGGGGTGATCGTCGCGGCCGGGGTGATCGCGCTGACCGGCTGGTGGTACGCCGACCCGATCGTGGCCGTGGCGGTCGGCTTCTTCATCCTGCCCCGCACCTACCGGCTGGCGCGGGCCGCCCTGCGGGTCCTGGTCCAGGCCGCGCCGCCGCACCTGGACGTCGCCGAGGTCCGCGACGCGCTGCGCGAGGTGGAGGGCGTGGCCGACGTGCACGACCTGCACGTCTGGACGCTGACCTCGGGCATGGAGGTGGCCTCGGCGCACCTGACCCTGGCCGGCGGGGCGGACCTGGCCCGGGTGCTCGCCGCCGCGCGCCGGCTCCTGCACGACCGCTTCGGGATCGAGCACGCCACGTTGCAGGTGGAGCCCGGGGACGCCGAGGACGTCTGCCACGGCGCCCATTGGTGACGGCCGGGAACCCGGAGCCCCGCCGCGCCGACTACCTGGGAAACCACCCGCACCGGGAGCCGTCGTTGAACCGCCCGCACCACCTCGTCCCGACCCTGATCCTGCGCCGTCCGGTGCTGGTGCCCGCCGCCATGGTCCTGGTCGCCGCCGGTGCCGCCGCCGTGCTGCTGTGGTGGGGCGGCGGCAGCGTACCGCCGACTCCGCCGGGGCTGCCCGACCCGGACCCGACCGCTGCCTGGCTGTTGCCGGCCGCCCGGCTCGGCATGCAGATCGGCGCGGTGGCCACCGTGGGACTGCTGGTGGCGGTCACCGTGCTGTCCCCGCGCGACGACGGCGGTCGACTCTCCGCGCTGGGCTACCGGCGGCTGCGCGCTGCGGCGTGGACCGCCGCCGCCTGGGCGGTGTCCGCCGGTGTCGCGGTCTGTTACACGCTCGTCGACCTGTTCGGGCTGCCCGCCACGCAGGTGTTGTCGGCCCGCGCGGTGCTGAACTTCGTGCGCAGCGTGTCGCTGGGCCAGTCCTTGGCGCTCAGCGGAGCGCTGGCGCTGGTCGCGGCCGTCGTCGCGGCCCGCAGTCTGCGTCCGTCCGGGGCGGTGGTGGCGCTGCTCGCCGCGCTGGCCGCAGTGGTGCCGCCGGTCTTCACCGGGCACGCCGCGTCGGCCAGCAACCACCAGGTGGCCGTCTCGGGCCTGCTGCTGCACGTGGTGCCGGTCACCGTCTGGGCCGGTGGCCTGTTCGCCCTGGCGATCACCGCCCGGGGCACCGCCGCCGACCTCGCGGTCGCGGTGCGCCGGTTCTCCCCGCTGGCGCTGGTCTGTCTGGTCGCGGTCGGTCTGTCCGGACTGCTGTCGGCGAGCGTACGACTGACCGGCCCGGCCGACCTGACCGGCACCGGGTACGGGCGGCTGGTGCTGGTCAAGACCACCGTGCTGGCCGTGATCGCGGTGCTGGGGCAGTGGCACCGGCGATCCACGATGCCGGCCCTGGCCGCCGGCCGGCGACGCCCGTTCGTGCGGGTCGCAGTCGTGGAGACGCTGCTGTTCGGGGCCGCCGTCGGGGCCGCCGTGGCGCTGTCGCGTACCCCCGTGCCGGCCGTCGGCGCCGACGAGGACGTGGCGACCGCCCTGCTCGGCTTCCCGATGCCGCCGCCGTTGAGCGTGGCCACGGTGGCCCGCCTCTGGCTGCCGGAACCCCTGGTCATCGCCGCCGTCCTGGGCGCGGCCGGACTCTACCTCGCGGGGGTGTGGCGGCTGCGGCGGCGCGGCGACGCCTGGCCCGCCGCGCGTACCGCGTTCTGGCTGCTCGGCTGCGTGGTGATCGTCGTCGCCACCTCCAGCGGCCTGGCCCGGTACGGCCCGGTGCTGTTCGCCGTGCACATGGTGCAGCACCTGCTGCTGATGATGGTCGCGCCGATCCTGCTGGTCCTGGCCGGACCGGTCACCCTCGCCCTGCGGGCGCTGCGACCGGCCACCGACCCGCGTTGGCCGGGTCCCCGGGAGTGGCTCCAGGCGGGCCTGCGCTCCCGGGCGTCCCGCGTGCTGACCCACCCGGTGGTGGCACTCGTCGTCTACGTGGCCAGCCTCTACGTGCTCTACTTCACCGGCCTGTACGAGCTGGCGGTCCGTTCGCACGCCGCCCACCTGGCGATGGTCGGGCACTTCCTCGCCGTCGGGTATCTCTTCTTCTGGGCGGTCATCGGCGTCGACCCGGCACCCCGCAAGGTGCCGTACCCGCTGAAGATGGTCCTGGTCCTGATCAGCATGGTGCTGCACGCCTTCCTCGGCGTCGCGCTCATGCAGTCGGCGACCGTGCTGGCCGCCGACTGGTGGATCGCGCTGGACCGGCCGTGGGGGCCGACCCCGCTGGCCGACCAGCAGGCCGCCGGGGGCATCGCCTGGTCCTTCGGTGAGCTGCCCACCGTGATCGTGATGGGGGCGCTGATGTTCCAGTGGATCCAGGCCGACCGGCGGGAGGCCCGTCGCCGCGACCGGGCCGCCGACCGTGCCGAGGCGGAGGGACGCGAGGACCCGGAGCTGGCCGCCTACAACCGGATGCTCGCCGAGCTGGCCGAACGCGACCGCCGGGTCCGCCGGTGAGGTCCCGTCCAGCCTGCTCCCAGCTATCTGCCAGCCGACCGGTGCAGCATGGGCTGCTCCCGCAGAGAAGGTTGACGCCCGCATGACGAGGAACCTGCGACTGACGTTGGCGATGATCCTGGTGGTGATCCTCGTCATGATCGGCCTGACCGCGATCAACCGGAACTCCGGCCCACGCGCCAGCGGCGAACCGGTCGATCCGGCCGTGCTGGTGCGCGACGACAGCCACCGGCTCTCCACCGCCACCGACGGCAGGGTCACCCTGGTGGAGTTCCTCGACTTCGAGTGCGAGGCGTGCGGCGCGGTCTACCCGGCGGTGAGCGAACTCCTGGACACCTACCAGGACCGGATCACGTTCGTCGTGCGGTACTTCCCGATCCCCAGCCACCCCAACGCCGAGCTGGCCGCCCGGGCCGCCCAGTCCGCCGCCAACCAGGGCCGGTTCGCCGAGATGTACACCGTGCTGTTCGAGAACCAGGAGACGTGGGGGCACCAGCGGACCCCGCAGACCGAGGCGTTCGTCGGGTACGCGCGCACCCTCGGCCTGGACGTCGAGGCGTTCCAGCGCGACCTCGACGCCCCGGCCACCGCCGAGCGGGTGGCCCGGGACCGCGCCGACGGGGAGGCCGCCGGGGTGCAGGGCACGCCGACGTTCTTCCTGAACGGTCGGCAGTTGACGAACGTGCGTACCCAGGCGGACATGGTGGCCGCCATCGACGCCGCGCTCGCCGGATGAGCGCCGACGCGGCGTGCCGGCCGACGGACACCGACGCACCGGACGCGGGATTCCTCGCCCGGGTCACCGCGTGGGTGCTCGCCGTCGGCGGTGCTGTGGGCCTGCTCGCGGCAGCCACGCTCACCGTCGAGAAGATCAACCTGCTGAGCGACCCGGACTACGTGCCGACGTGCAGCATCAACCCGATCCTCTCCTGCGGCTCGGTGATGACCACCCCGCAGGCCGCCGCCTTCGGCTTCCCGAACCCGCTGCTCGGCATCGCCGGTTTCGCGGTGGTCGCCACCGTCGGCGTGGTGCTGCTCGCCGGGGCGCGGCTGCCCGGCTGGTTCCGGGCCGGTCTCCAGGTCGGTGTCACGTTCGGCGTGATCTTCGTGCACTGGCTCATCTACCAGAGCCTGTACGTCATCGGCGCGCTCTGCCCGTACTGCATGGTGGTCTGGGTGGTGATGATCGCGATCTTCGTCTACACCACGCTGCACCACCTGCGCCGGGTGCCGCCGTCGTCGCCACCGGCCCGGCTGGCCGGGCTCGCCGGCTACCACAGCTTCGTCCTGGTCGCCTGGTACACGGTGATCCTGCTGGCGGTGCTGGTGCGCTTCTGGGACTACTGGTCCACCCTGCTCTGACCCCGGCCGCGCCACCGGGTCGACGGTGGCGCGGCACCGGCCGCGAGCGTCACGGCGCGGGGACGACCTCCTGCCCGAGCGGCCAGATCGCCGCCGGCACCAGCTTGAAGTTGGCCACCCCGAAGGGGATGCCGATGATGGTCAGGCAGAGGCTCACCCCGGCGACGATGTGCGACAGCGCGAGCCACCAGCCGGCCAGCACGACCCAGATCACGTTGGCGACGCCGGAGGCCACCCCGACACCCGGCTTGGGCACCAGGGTCCGGCCGAACGGCCACAGCGAGTACGACGCCAACCGCAGCGACGCGACGCCGAACGGGATGGTGACGACGAGCACGAAGCAGATCAGGGCCGCGATGCCGTACCCGACCGCCAGCACGATCCCGCCGCCGAAGATGAGCCACAACACGTTCAGCACGAATCGGATCATGACTCCATGATGACCGGTGGGTGCCACCGACCGCGAAGGGCGGCCGGTGGCACCGTCGTTCGGCCGGTGAGGCAGGTACTCAGCCGGTGACGCCGGTCACCGTCGTGCCGGACCTGGTGACGCGGTAGGTCGCCTGGGCACCGCTCCAGAAGTGGAAGGTGAGGGTGACCGGGGCACCGTCGCGGACCTCACCGAAGAAGGTGGAGGTCAGCGTGATCCGGTTGGCGGCGTAGTCAGGCGCGAAGGCGACGTCGAACTCCTTGTACGACGTCCAGTCGTGCGGGCCGGCGTTGCTGCCGTCGGCGTACCTCGCCTCCATGGTGGCGAGCTGGTCGCCCCGGAACTGGGTCGGGATGGCGAACGCGCCTGTCGTGCCGGTGGCGTTGGAGAGCACCGGCGGGTCGTACGTGACGATGTCGATCCGCCACGGCACGCCGGTGGAGAAACGGGCGTGCAGGGTGGCGTTGACGCCGTACGCCCGGCTGCCGACCAACCGGGTCAGCGCACTCGCGGTCAGCGTGAGCTGGTTGCCGGAGACGGTGTAGTCGGTGCCCTGCGTCAGGTTGGTGGTGCCCTGCCGCAGCCCGGAGAAGGTGGTGCCGTTCAGGTTCAGCGTCAGCGACTTGGCGGTGACCGCGCCGGTACGCGGCACGTACACCTGGTCTGCGGAGGCGGTGCCGGAGCGGGTCGTCCAGCTCGACTTGATCTGGGCGAACAGCTCCGCGTCCTTCCACCGGAAGGCGACCCGGTCGAAGTGCTGGCCGTTGTCCCAGAGCTGGGTGGTGAGCCGCTTGGTGCGGGCGTAGTGGCCGAGGAACTCGAAGAACTTGAGTTTCTCGCCCTGCTGCACGGTGCCGGTGTGCCGGTCGAAGCCGAGCAGCCCGTACTCGCCGATGACGACCGGGATGTTCCGGGCGACGAAGGCGTTGTGCACCCGGTCGAACCGGTCGACGAGGTCCTGCTGGGTGACCGCGTCGAACCGGGTGCCGCCGGCGACGTTCACGCTGAACGGCCAGTAGCCGTAGAAGTGCACGGTGGCGATCAGGTTGCGGTCGTTGAGCTGGGTGAAGGTGCTCACCAGCTCGTCGATGCGGGGCTGGTCGGAGGAGGTGTGCAGGGTCGGCAGGACCAGCATCCGGGTGGCGTTGTTGCCGCCGGAGGCGCGCACGATCCGGTGGAACGAGGTGTTCAGCTCGTGCAGGAGCTGCGCGTTCTGGGCGTCGCCGGAGCTGTTGGCGAACTGCGGCTCGTTGACGCTCTCGAAGTGCAGTTTCGGCCCGGCGTCCCGGAACGCGGCGGCGATCTGGGTCCAGAGCGCATTGTAACGGTTGAGGACCGTGGTGCGGTTGGTCGGCATCTCGTGGATCCACTGCCACGAGTCGTGGTGAATGTTGATCATCACGTAGAAGCCGTCGTCCAGGGCCCAGCCGACGACCTCCTTGATCCGGTTCAACCAGGCGGCGTCGATCGTGTACGAGGGTGCCGCGCCGTGCCGGTTGCTCCAGGTCACCGGGATGCGGATGCTGTTGAAGCCCTGGGCCCGGATGGCGTCGAGCTGTGCCGGGGTGACCCGGGGGTTGCCCCACGCGGTCTCGTCGGCGCCGACCGAGTCGAAGGTGTTGCCGAGGTTCCAGCCCGGCTGCATCGCGTCCACGTACGCCATGGCGTCACCGGCGGGCGGCGGGGTGGTCGGCGGCGGCGTGGTGGGGGGCGGGGTGGTCGGCGGCGGGGTGGTCGGGCCGACGCTCCCGGTGCAGGTGACCCCGTTGAGGGCGAACGAGGTCGGCGCGGTGTTGCTGGTGCCGGTGTAGGTGCCGTTGAAGCCGAACGAGACGCTCTGGTTGGTGCCGAGGGCGGCGTTGTAGCCGACGTTGGTGGCCGTCACGTCGTTGCCGGCGGAGGTGACGGTGGCGTTCCATGCCTGCGTCACCCGCTGGCCGGAGGGAAACGTCCAGGTCAGCCGCCAACCGTTGACCGCGTCGCCGAGGTTGGTCAGGTCGACGTTGGCGGTGAAGCCGCCGGGCCACTGGCTGGGGGCGGAGTAGACCACCCGGCAACCGGCGGCGGCGTGTGCGGCGCCCGCGTTGACCAGGCCGACGCCGGCCAGTAGGACCGCTATCCCGCTGGTGACCAGGCCGAACCGCCATCGTGTCCTGCGTAGTGTGCCTCTCAGCCCGGCCATGACGCTCCTCGGTGTGGTGATGGTGTCGACGGGTGCTGGCCGAGCGCCGCCGGGACCACCGGAAACGTCCGGCCGGCTCGCACCATAAGTTGGGATCAACAACTTTGTCAATCGACTGAGGCTGATATTGGCTGCTTCTGCGCAGGTAGGGGCGTTGTGTCGGAACGAGTGCCTCGCGGGTGTGAGTACCGGACTGTCGGACGCGTACCGGCGAATGAGCGCAGCCCGGGCGGGTAGTCGGCGGCGTGACGGCGACGGACGAACGGGACAGCGGATGGCTGCGGGGCGCCGTCGGGCGGGTGATCGGGATGGTCGCCCGCGTGGTCGGCGGGATCAGTGGACGGATCGGCTGGCGGGAACGGCGCCGGACGCTGGAGCTGTACGCCATCCTCGCCGTGCAGGCCGGAGCAGCCGCCGCCGTCGCCTGGACGGTCGCGCACCAGGTGCTCGGGCATCCGTCACCGGTCTTCGCGCCCAGCGCGGCGGTGGGCACGATCGCCGCCGCGATCGGCCGGCGGACCCGCCGCACCGTGGAACTGCTGATCGGCGTGCTGGCCGGGATCGTGGTCGGCGACGCCCTGATCTGGGTCATCGGCACCGGACCCTGGCAGATCGGCACCGTCGTGACGCTGGCCATCCTGCTCGCCCTCACGCTGAGCCGGGGCGGCCAGGTGGTGACCCAGGCCGGCGGCACGGCGGTCCTGATCGCCACGCTCGCGCCCGTGCAACGCGGGCTGGAGGTGCCCAGGATCATCGACGCCACGATCGGTGGGCTGGCCGCCGTGCTGGTGGTGGCCGTCCTGCCGGTGAACCCGGTGCGGCTCGTCCAGCGGGCGGCCCGTCCGCTGTTCACGGTGCTGATGGAGCAACTGCACGTGGGCGCGGACGGCTTGTCGGCCGGCGACGCCGAGGAGGTGGCCCGGGCCCGGGACGCCCTGACCGCCCTCGACCCGCAGGTCAAACTGATCTCCGACGCGGTCGCCGGAGCCCAGGAGGCGGTGGCGATCTCACCGGCCCGATGGCACCGCCGGACCGACTTCGAGCACTACGAACGCGGCGTCCGCTACCTCGACCTGGCCGTGCGGGGCTGCCAGGAGATGCTGCGTCGGGCCGCCACGGCGGTCCGCGACGACGAACCGGTGCCGGCCGGGCTGCCCGCGGCGGTGCACTACTTCGGCGACGCCCTCGCGCTGATGCAGATCGCGGCGGAGAGCGGGCACCACACCGGTCGCACCGAGCGGCTGATCCTCAAGGCGGTGGACCGGGCCGCCGAGGCGTACCACGAGGGGGTGGGCTTCTCCGGCAGCGTGGTGGTGGCACAGATCCGGACCGTCGCCACCGACCTGCTGCGCAGCCTCGGCCGCTCGGAGTCGCAGGCCAGCGAGTCGGTCCGGGAGCGGTTCGGGCGGCGGCAGGAGGAGGGCCGGCCACCCGGGGCGCAGCCCGATCGCGCGTGACCGGGCTGCGGCCGTGTCACAACCGCCCGGCCACCGTCCGGGCCACCTCGGTGAGGCGTCCCACGTACCCGGCCGGGTCGTCCAGCCGGACCAACCGGACGGCCACCCAGGTCCCGGAGACGCTGACGAACACCGCCCCCTCCTCCAGGTACGCCTCGTCGCCGATGCCGGAGAGCGTCTCGAACTCGTGGTCGAGTTCCCGGTCGATGTCGAGGATCTTCTTCGCCCCGTCGCCGACGAAGACCTCCACCTGGGCCAGCGGCCCCGAGACCGGCCCGGTGTACGTGCAGGTGTCCGCCACCGGCACCGGGTCCTCCAACGGCGTACCGGCCAACTCCTCGGCCTCCGCCCTGGTCACCAGCGCGCAGGCGTCCACCTCGGGCGGGTCCGGCGGCGCGGGCGTCTCGTTCGGCGGCTCCGGCGTTCCGGCCGGCTCCGGTGCCCCGGCCGGCGCGGGTGGCGGTGCTGCCGCCGGCTCGGCGGCCCCGCCACAGGCGGTGAGCACGGCCGCCAGGACCACCGTCCCGATGAGCCGGGCGGTGCTGGGCAGGTGCCTCATCGTCGTCTCCCTTCGCCGCGCCGTCACCGGGGCAGGGCGTCGAGCAGCCGACGTAGCGCCTGCGCGTACCCGTCGGGACGGGCACCGAGGCGGGCGAAGCTGCTCAGCGTCACGGTGTAGGCGCCGCCGGCGCCGACCAGCACCGCCTCGGCGCCGATGTCCTTGACGGCCAGGTAACCCTTCGCGCCGTTCCCGATCTCCGTCACCGTCGAATAGATCTGCCCGGCCTGCTGGCGCTGGTAGTCGTAGGTGCCCTCGCCGGTCGACCGGGAGGCCGTGGTCACGGTGAGCTGGGCCACCCCCTTGCCGTCGCCGAAGCTGCACGTGCCCTGGTCCACCATGGACTCGCCGACGAACTCGGAGACCTGTGCCGCGGTGAACGGGCAGGGCGGGCGTACCGTGTCGGCCGCGTCGACGGGCAGGTCGACGTCGGTGTCCGCGTCCGCGCCGGCTCCCGTGTCCGGCGCCGGTGCAGCCTCGGTGCCGCCGTCGCCGCATCCGGTCAACGCGAGCACCACCACGCAGAGCGCCGGCAGGATCTGTCGCCGCACGTGTCCTGCTCCCTTCTTCGGCCGACCACTGACTGTCTCGACGCTACGGTCGGCGGACCGGGAAGGAATCCGGTGTTTCCCTAGCTTTCGACGCCCGCCGCCGACGTCCGGGTGCCGGTCGCCGTGCGGGCGAGAGCGGCACCGAGCTCGGCCCGCCGGGAGATGCCCAGCTTCCGATAGACCCGGGAGAGGTTCGTCTCGACCGTCTTCGGGCTGACGAACAACTCGTCGGCGATGGCCCGACTGGTGCGCCCCTGGGAGGCGAGCCGGGCCACGCGTTCCTCGGTCGCGGTGAGGTCCGACGGCGCGGGCGGACGCCCACCGAGCCGGGCGGCCTCGGCGCGGGCCCGTGCCGCGAACGCCGCCGCCCCCAACGCGTCGAACTCCGCCGCCGCGGCCTGCAACGCCTCCCGGGCCTGCCGCTTGCGGCGCGACCGGCGGTGCACCACCCCGGCGACCAGCAGACACCGGGCGCGGTCCAGCGGCAGGACGTCGGGCGGCACCGTGGCCCGCGCGCTGTCGATCTCCGCCAGCGCGGCCGACGGGTCGACCCCACCGGCGCTGTCCACCAGGGCCCGGCTGCGCGCCAACCCGAGCAGCGTCCAGGGGCGCGGCAGCCGCCGGTGTCGCTGCGCCAGCCGCGCCAGCGTCGCCGCTGCGGTGACCAGGTCGCCGACCCCGACACACGCCTCGATCCAGTCCGGCTCGAAGCGTTGGGCCAGCGGCTCGGTCAGGCCCATCCGGTCGAACACCGCGGCGAGCCGCCGGAACCCGGCGGCGGCGTCGGCCGTCCGCCCGGCACTGAGCGCGACGAACGCACCCAGGTGCAGGTGGATCCGGCGGCACCAGTCGTCGTCGAGTTCCTCGCCGAGCCGGGCACCCGTCTCCGCCACCCGGGCTGCCGCGTCGAGCCGGCCCCGCAGCGCGTCGAGGAACGCGGCCAGCCAGGTCTCGGCGGTGAGTTCGGTGCCCAGCAACTCACCGAGCTCGCGGGCCGCCGCGATGTGCCGCTCCGCCGCCGCCCAGCGTCCGGCCAGCAGCTCGGTCTCGCCGAGGTGTTTGAGCAACTCGTGCTGGGACGGCTCGTCCCCGCGTGCGGTGGCCCGGTCCAGCAGCCCGGCCAGGCGCTGTCGGGCCCGGTCCAGGTCGTCGATGCCCTTCCACCAGACCGCCGGGATCGTGCCGGCCAGCCAGGACGGCTCCGCACCCTCCATGGCCAGCGCCCGGTCGAGCAGTTCGACGCGGGGCGGCACTCCGGCGCGTACCTCGTTGAAGAAGAGGTTCATCAGGGCGGCGGCCAGCAGCGGACGGTCGCCGCCGGGCCCGGTGAGCAGCCCGACCGCCGCCTCGGCGTGCGTGCGGGCCGGATCCGGCAGGTCGACGAAGAGTGCCAGGTGGGCGTGGATCCGGCCGGACAGGGGAGAGCCGGGTCGGGTCGCGGTCAGTGCCCGCGTCGCGGCCTCGACGGCGGTGCCGCCCGGCTCGTCGGCGCTCCACGCCACCACGGCCCGCAGCAGCAGCGCCTCGGCACGGACGTCGCCGCCGAACCCGTCGGCCACCGCCTCGGCGGCGAGTCGGGCACCCGGATGGTCACCGCAGTCGAACCGGCACCGGGCCGCCGCCAGCCGTCGCCGCCCCTGGGCCTCCCGGTCGTCCGCCGGAGTGAGCCGCGCCGAGGACTCGTAGAGCGTCACCGCCGCCTCCGGCGCGCCGCGCGCGTGCTGCCGTGCCGCAGCCGCCGCCAGGGCGTCGGCCACCACCGGGTCGGGCGTGGTGGTGCAGAGCGCCAGGTGCCGGACCCGCTCGTCCGGATCGGCCACCACCTGGGCCAGCCGGCGGTGCAGGGCACGCCGGACGCCGGGCGGGATGCCCGTGCGGACCGCCGCCGCGTACACCGGGTGGGTGAACTCGACCCGCTGCGGTGTCACCACCAGCAGCCCCGCCTCCTCGGCGGCGTCGAACGCGCCGGGACCGACGCCGGCGGCGGCCAGATCCCCGAGCAGCGGTACGCCGAGCAGAGCGGTCAACCGCACCGCGTCCCGGCAGCGGGGCGGCAGCCCGGCGAGGACGTCGTCGAGGAGATGGTGCATGGAGGCGGCCACCGGCAGGTCCTGCCCCGGCTCGGGCGGCTGCGGCAGGCGCTGCACCGCACGGGCCACCTCGATGGCGACCAGCGGGTTGCCGGCGGCCTCGCGGGCGATCCGGGCGAGCAGCGGACGGCTCAGCGGGGCACCGATCCGGTCCCGCAGCACGTGGTGCAGCGCGGCCACGTCGAGCGGGGCCAGGGCCAACCGCGTCAACCGCCGGGGACCGGTGTCGAGCCCGAGCGGAGCCGTCCGGGGCGCCGGCCCACCGGGAACGCGGCAACTCACCAGCGTGGCCGGCACCGGGTCGAGTCGGCGCAGCGCGAACCGCAGCGCGCGTTCGCTCGGCCGGTCCAACCAGGGCGCGTCGTCCACGGCGACCAGCACCGGCCGACCGGCGGCGAGCGCCGCCTCCAGCAGCGTCCGGGTCGCCGCGCCGACCACGCGTTCGTCGAACGTCTCGTCGCTGTCGCCGGTGAGCAGCACCACCTCGGCGGCGACCCGCTGCGGACGCGGCAGGTCCACCACCAGGTCGGCCAGCGGGCGGAGCAGGTCGGCGAGCGCGGCGAACGGCAGGTCGGTCTCGCACTCGGTCGGCGCGCAGGTGAGCACCGACCATCCGGCCCGGGTCGCCTCGGTGACCAGGGCCCGCAGCAGGGTCGTCTTGCCGATCCCGGCCGGACCTTCCAACAGCACCGGGCCGGGCTCGCCCAGCGTGCGCCAGGCCAGGTCGAACAGGTCGTCCCGGCCGACGAGCGAACGCGGCATGTGGCGATTGTGGCACCGGCCGGCGTCGATGGGCATCAGGCGCTCGGCGCGCCGGGGCGGTCGGTCGGCCGGGGTCCGTTCAGGCGTGTGGCGTCCGGCTCGGCGGGATGCCACAGGCGGTTCGTGCGTCGCGTCGGCCGGTGCTCGATCGTTGCCGAAGACGGGAGGCGTCGTCGTCGGGCGGCGCACCACGCCTCCGGGCGTGCGGTGCACGCGGCTGGATGATCACGATGGGTGTCCGAAGGAGAGGTAGCGGCACGACGTACGCCGGAGAGGGGTGGGGTGTTGGAGGGTAGTGATCCGACTGACGTCGTCCGCCGGGCGACGGCTGAAGCGCTCCGGCGGATCGCCGGGGAGACGGTCCTGATCGGCATCGTGGGGAGCCGGCTGGGGGCACTGGGGGACGGCCTGCGGGACGTCCTGCGCGCGGCGCTGGTGACGCAGCGGGTGGCGGCGCCGCTGCGGCTGATCGGGCTGTGTCGCGAACTCGACCTCGGGCCCGACGCGTTCGACCTGCTGGGACACCATCTGCTGGGAGCGCTGGTCGGGCACCGGCCCGGACCGGACGCACTGGTACGCGCCGGCGGTGCGCTGGGGTTGGCGCGACGGGAACTCTTCGTCCCCCACGGTGCGGAGTCGGACGACACGGTCCGGGTGCTCCGTCCGCACACCGGTCGCGGCAACAGCGCGAACGCCCGCTACCGCGCGACGAAACCGCCGGAGCACCTGCCCTCGCCGCCCGCCTGGACCTGCACCGGCTGCGGCCAGGAATGGCCGTGCCCGGTCAAGCAGAGCCAGTTGCTGGCGGAGTTCGGGGGAGCGCGGGCCGCGCTCGCGGTCTATCTGGGGTCGTGTCTGCTCGCGGCCGCCCGGGATCTGCCCGGGTTACCGCCGGCCCACGCCCGAGACCGGTTCCTCGGCTGGTTGCCGCGCCGACCGTGCTGAGCACGGTCACCGGTCGGGCCGGAGCGGAGACATTCCCGCACCGACCCGACCGGGTCTCTCAACGTGCGGTGGGCTCGGGCGCGGTGCCGTTGGCCGCGACGACCGGGTGCCCGGCCTCGTCCTCGGCGGGCGGGCCGGCGAACCAGTCGATGCCGCCCTTTCCGCCGGCCGCGACCACTGCCGCCGCCCGCGCCACCGGGTCGGTCAACGCCGCCGGGTCGGACTGCGTCGGCCCAGGGCCGGACCGGCCGGCGTCCGGGCCGCCGCCGGAGTCGACGCCCTCGGCTCCGGTCGGGGAGGCGGTGCCCTCCGGGCCCTGGGAGGACGTGTCCGCCGGGCCATCGGCGGAGCTGCCCGCCGGGCTGCTCTCCGCGCCGGCCTCGGCACGGGCAGCGTCCGAGCCCGCGCCGGAGCGGGGAGCGTCGGTGCCGGCACGAAGATCGCCCGCGCCGGGACGGTGGGCGTCGCCGCCGGGACGGTGGGCGTCCGCGCCGGGGCGCAGAGTGTGCGGACCGGCGGTGGTGCCGTCCTGGCCCGAGGCGACGGCACCGTTGGCCACCGGCCGCGCCGGACCGCCGTACTCGGCACCGGCCGCCTCGGCGCGACCGTCCCCGTTCCCGGTGGACGGCTGCGCGCCGGTCGCCGGGGCCGGCTCGCCGTTGACCCGGGCGGCCGGGCGGGCACCCACCATCGGGTACTCGGCGGTCTCGGTGCCGCCGGCCGCCGCGGCCATGACCGCCGCCGCCGCCAGGTCGGCGACCCGCTTGGCCTCCCGCTGCACCCGCGCCCGGGTCTCCTTGGCGTGCCGCTCGGCCGCCTCGACGGCCCGGCGCACCTCCTCCAGCCGCTGAGTCTCCGCCGCGAGGTCGCGTCCGGTCTCCTCCAACTGCCGGCGCAGCCGGGTCAGCTCGGCGTCGGTGGCGTCCCGGTCCCGCCGGGTCTCGTCGAGCTGCCCCCGGGCGCCGTCCAGTTCCTCCTGCAACCGGGCCAGCGCCTCCTGCTGCTCGCCGACCTGGAGCTGGACGGTGTGCAACTGCTCCTCGGCGGCGGCGGCCTGCTCGTCGCTGAACGTGCGGGTCTCGGCCGCCTGCTCGTCGGCGCGCTTACGGATCTCGGCGGAGTACTGCTGCGCGTCCGCGATCATCGAGCTGACCCGCTGCTCGGCGGCGGACCGCTGGGCGGCCAACTCGCGCTCGACCGACGCCCGCTGCTCGGCCAGGTCCTCCTCGGCGTTGGAGCGCCGCTCCGCGAGCTCCTCCTCCACGGTGGTCCGCCACTGGGTCAGTTCCTGCTGACTCTTGGACCGGGCCGCCTGGATCTCCTGGTGGATCTGGGTACGCGCGGACGTGGTGAGCGCCTCGGCCGCCGAGCGGGCCTGCTCGACCTGCTGGCGGCACTGCTCGCCGATGCGCTGCGCCTCCTGCTGGGCGCGCTCGTGCGCGGCCTCGCCCTCGGTCCGCAGCTTCTCGGCGCGTTCGCGGGTCTCGGCCAGTTCCGCCTCGGCCGTGGCGCGCTTCTCCTCGTACGTCCTGTCGTGCTCGGCCCGCCGGGAGGCCAGTTCCTCGTCGAGGTCGGCCAGCGCCTTGACGGTCCGCTCGCGCGCGTTGGCGAGCGTCTTCTCGGCCTCCGCCTGGAGCTTGGTGGCCCGCTGGGTGTGGGTGTCCACGATGGCCGTCGCCTGCTTCTCGGCGAGGTCCAGGATCTGGTCGACCATCGGGCCCAGGTCGCGGAAGGACGCCCGGTCCATCTGGGTCGGCCGCTGGCGCAGCTCGGTCACCTCGATCTGGAACGCCTGGAGCTTGCCGGTCAGGTCCCGTACGTGTGACGTGGCCCGGTCCCGGTCGGCGGCGACCGCGGCGATGCGGGCGTCGGCCTGCTCGACGTAGCGATCGACCTGCCGCTTGTCGTACCCCCGCATGGTGACCTCGAAGTTCGGCCGCGAGGCCAGGTCGTCGCGGGACGCGAACGGTTCCTCGCCGATGGACATGCCCATCCTCCGTACGATCGCGAGCGCCACACCGGCCGCCCGGCTGCGATGACGCGCAACGCTACCGCTGCTCGCGTTCGTCTGTCGTCCCACCCCGGTACCGATTACGCACCGGCTTGCGGGGTGCGCACGTCCCTCGGCCGCGCGGGCGGTCGGCGGGGTGTCCGAGTGGCCTGTCCCGGCGCTACGCCGGCCGGTTTTCATCGAGTCGCGTCGACCCGCGCCGGTGCGGTGACCGGCGTCAGGGGCCCCATCTTGACAGCGAGTTAGGTTAGGTTAGCCTAACCGCATGTCGAGCGCACTGGCGTCGGGTGACGTCGAGCAGAGCCTGCGTGGAGTCGATCTCCACCTGGGCTACCACGGCACGTCGGTGGTGCACGGTGCCGCGATCACGCTCCGCCCCGGTGCGGTGACGGCCCTGGTCGGGCCGAACGGCAGTGGTAAGTCCACCCTGTTGCGGGCGCTGGCCCGACTGCACCCGATCGACAGCGGCACGGTGCTCTTCGCCGACGGCTCCGCCGCCGCCGGTCTGCCCGCCAAGGAGTACGCCCGCCGCGTGACCCTGCTCGCGCAGAGCCGGCCGGTCCCCAACGGAGTCACGGTCCGTGACGTAGTCGGCTACGGTCGGCACCCGTACCGGGGACGCTGGCGCGCCGACGACCCGGACGGTCCCGCCGCGATCGGCCGGGCGATGGAGGTCACCGGGGTCACCGCGATGGCCGACCGGCCGGTGGACGAGCTGTCCGGCGGCGAGTTGCAGCGGGTCTGGCTGGCCACCTGCCTGGCCCAGGACACCCCGGTGCTGCTGCTCGACGAGCCGACCACCTTCCTCGACCTGCGCTACCAGGTCGAGATCCTCGACCTGATGCGTGACCTCGCCGACGACCACGGTGTCGCCGTCGGTGTGGTGCTGCACGACCTCAACCAGGCCGCCGCGGTGGCCGACGAGGTGGTGCTGCTGCACAGCGGCCGGGTCCGGGCCACCGGCACCCCCGCCGAGGTCTTCACCGAGCACGACCTGACCGATACCTACGGGATCCGGATCGAGGTCGTCGTCGACCCGCTCAGTGGTCTGGTCACCACCCGCCCGGTGGGCCGCCACCTCACCCGCGTCCCGGTCTGATCCCGGACCGACCCGAACAACCCATCCCGAGAAAGAACATCATGTCCCGTACCCGTGTCACGGCCCTGGTCGCCGCCGCCACCGTTCTGGTGCTGGCCGCCTGCGGCACCACCGAGAACACCTCTGATCCCGCCTCCACCCCCTCCGCCGCCGGCGGGCCGGTCACCCTGACCGACAGCCGGGGCAAGGAGATCACGCTCGACCAGCCCGCCACCAAGGTCGTCGGCCTGGAGTGGGGCGAGGTCGAGATGCTCGTCGGCCTCGGTGTCATGCCGGTCGGTGTCGCCGACCCCAAGGGCTACGCCACCTGGGTGACCGCCGCCAAGCTCGACGCGGACGTCAAGGACGTCGGCACCCGGGGCGAGCCGAGCGTCGACTCCATCGTCGCGCTGGAGCCGGACCTCGTGGTGATGACGGACGACCGTGGCGCCGGCACGATCGCGCAGCTGGAGAAGTACGTCCCGGTCGTCGTCACCAAGGGCAGCGACGCCAGGGACAACATCGGCCGGATGCGCGCCGACCTGAACATGATCGCCGCTGCGGTCGGCAGGACCGCCGAGGCGGAGAAGCTGCTCGCCGACTTCGACACCGCGATCGCCGACGGCAAGAAGAAGATCGCCGACGCCGGTGCCGCCGGCAAGCCGTTCGCCATCGCCGACGGCTGGAAGGAAGGCAGCACGGTCAGCATCCGGATGTTCGGTCAGGGCGCGCTCGTCTCCCAGATCGGCATCCAGCTCGGCCTCACCAACGCCTGGCAGGGCGAGGTCGACGAGGCGTGGGGCCTGGGCCAGACCGACGTCGAGGGCATGACCGTCCTCAAGAGCCCGGACCTGCACTTCTTCTACAACGCCTCGGACGGCGTCGACGTCTTCGCCGACGGCCTCGCCGACAACGCCATCTGGAAGTCGCTGCCCTTCGTCCAGCAGGGCAACCTGCACCGGATGCCGGACGGCATCTGGACGTTCGGCGGGCCGCTCTCCGGCAAGCAGTACATCGACCAGTTCGTCAACACCTACGCGGTGTGACCACCCTGTCCGCACCCCCGCGTTCGGAGCCGGCCCTCGGGCCGGCTCCGGCCGGGCGCGTCTCGGCCCCCCGCGTCGTAGGGGCCTTCGTCGCCGCCATCGCGCTGCTGCTGGTGGTCGCCGGTGTCCACCTCACCCAGGGCACCTCCGCCGTCGGCGCGCTCGACCTGCTGCGGCTGCTCACCGGCGGCGACGACGAGACGGCCCGGGTGCTCGTCGCCTCCCGGGTGCCCCGACTGCTCGCCGGGCTGGCCATCGGTGTCGCCCTCGGCTTCGCCGGTGCGGCCCTCCAGTCGATCGCCCGCAACCCGCTGGCCTCGCCGGACACGCTCGCCGTCAACGCGGGCGCCCACCTGGCCATCGTCTCGGTCTCCGCGTTCGGCATCGCGCTGCCCGCGCTGCCCGCCGGTGGCCTCGCCTTCTGCGGCGGGCTCGCCGCCGCCGGCCTGGTGATGGCGATGTCCTCCGGCGGGCAGGCCGGCACCACCCGGCTCATCCTCGCCGGTTCGGCCACCGCCATGGCGCTCAGCTCGGTGACCATGCTGCTGCTCCTGCTCTTCGAGCAGGCCACCATCGGCCTGTTCGCCTGGGGCAACGGCTCGCTGGTGCAGAGCGACCTGAACGCGCTCACCCAACTCGCCCCGGTGCTCGGCATCGCCGTCGTGGCCCTGATGCTGCTCGGACACCGCCTCGACATCCTCGCCCTCGGCGACGACACCGCCACCGTGCTCGGCCTGGACGTACGCCGTACCCGGCTGATCGTCACGGTGCTGGCCGTCCTGCTCGCCGCTTCGGCGGTGACCCTCACCGGGCCGGTCGGCTTCGTGGGCCTGTGCGCGCCGGTGATCGTCCGGCTGCTCGGCTCGGTGGTGCCCGGGGTGCACCGGCACCGGGTGCTGCTGCCGCTCTCCGGCATCGCCGGAGTGATCATCGTGCTCGGCTCCGACGTGCTGCTGCGGGCCGTCATGGGTGGCCAGGCCGGGGTGGACATCCCCACCGGCGTGGTGACCACCCTGCTCGGCGCGGCCGTGCTGATCTGGCTGGCCCGGCGGCACCGCGACGCCGGACCGACCCGCCGCCCGCCGGGCGGGCACGCGGCCGTACGCTCCGCCGGCTTCCACCGCACCGTGGTCGTCGTGGCGGCCACCGTCACCGCTGCGGCGGTGCTGCTCGGCATGCTCGCCGGGGACACCTGGGTGCTCGTCGGCGACATCGTCAACTGGTTCAACGGCACCACCGGGCCGGGGTACACGTTCGTGCTGGACCAGCGCTGGCCCCGGGTCGCCGCGGCGATGCTGGCCGGTGCGGCGCTGGCCGTGGCCGGCACCACCGTGCAGGCGGTCTGCCGCAACCCGTTGGCCGAGCCCGGCATCCTCGGCATCACCGCCGGAGCCGGCCTGGGCGCGGTCTCACTGCTCACCTTCGTGCCGCTGGCCGGGGTGTGGGCCGTCTCCGGGGTGGCCGGGCTGGGCGCGATGCTCGCCTTCGCCCTGGTCTACGGCGCGGCGTGGCGCGGCGGGCTCAGCTCCGACCGGCTGGTCCTGATCGGATTCGGGGCCTGGCAGGGCGGCATGGCGCTGATCACCTTCATGATCGTGGCCTTCGACCCGTGGAACACCGGCAAGGCGCTCACCTGGCTCTCCGGCTCCACCTACGGGCGTACCGCCACGCAGGTGCTGCCGGTGGTGATCGCGCTGCTGGTGCTCACCCCGGCGGTGGTCGCCGCCCGCCGCGAGCTGGACCTGATGACGCTGGACGACGACACTCCCCGGGTGCTCGGCGTCCGGCTGGAACGCACCCGGCTGATCGCGCTCGGCGCGGCGGCGCTGCTCACCTCGACCGCCGTCTCGGCCGTCGGTGTGATCGGCTTCGTCGGCCTGGTCGCCCCGCACGCGGCCCGCGCGCTCGTCGGCGGCCGGCACAGCCGGGTGCTCCCGGTCGCCGCGCTGCTCGGCGCGGCACTGGTCAGCCTCGCCGACACCCTCGGCCGCACCGTGATCGCCCCGGCACAGATCCCCGCCGGTCTGGTCACCGCCATGATCGGTACCCCGTACTTCGTCTGGCTGCTGTGGCGTTCCCGCGCCGCCGCGCCCCGATCCCGGTGACGCGCCGCCGCGCCACCGGTCCGCACCAGAGAGGCACCATGACCAACACCCTGCCGATCACGCCCTGGCGGTTGTTCGCCGTCGAGGTCCGCGCGGTACGCCGGCTCAGCCCCTCCTTCGTCCGGGTCACCTTCACCGGCCCGGACCTGGACCGCTTCGCCGACAATGGCTACGACCAGCGGATCAAGCTGGCGTTGCCGTTGCCCGGTCAGCGTGGGGCGGACCTGCCGCAGGGGCCGGACTGGTACGCGCAGTGGCGGGCCCTGCCCGAGCCGTTGCGCAACCCGATCCGCACCTACACCGCGCGGGCGGTCCGGCCCCACCTCAACGAGGTGGACGTCGACCTGGTGCTGCACGGCGACTCCGGCCCGGCGACCCGGTGGGCGCGGCGGGTACGCCCCGGCGACGAGATCGCCATCGCCGGCCCGGACGCCGGGTACGACGGCGACCACGGCGGACGGGAGTTCCGACCCCCGTCCACCGGTCGCCTGCTGCTCGCCGGGGACGAGACGGCGGTGCCGGCGATCGGCGGGATCTGCGAGCGGCTGCCGTCCGACGCCCGGGGCCGGGTGCTGCTGGAGGTGCCGTCGACGGCGGACGTGCTGCCGCTGGTGGCGCCGCCCGGCGTCGACGTGACCTGGCTGCCGCGCGACGGCGACCCGTACGGCGCCCGGCTGGTCCCCGCCGTGGCGGAGGCCGCCGAGGAACTGCTGGGCCGGGCGCTGCCGGTCGGGGCGGGCGTGTCGGGGGCGTACGCGTCCGGCGGTCAGCTCGTCGACGACGTGGACGTGGACCGCGCGATCCTCTGGGAGGTGCCCGACGCCCTGCCGTCCACGCCGCTGTACGCGTGGCTGGCGGGGGAGGCGGGTGTCATCCGTACCCTGCGCCGGCACCTGGTCGCCGAGTGCGGCCTGGACCGGCGGGCGGTGGCCTTCATGGGCTACTGGCGGCACGGCCGCGCCGACCCCTCCAGCTGAACCCGGGCGGCGCGGCGGTCAGGCCAGCGGGTGCGAGATGCCCCGGGCGTGGTCGGTCAGGGCCGCACCGACCACCGTCGCCTCCAGCGGCAGGACCTCCAGGCAGCGGCGGACCGCGATCGCCATCAGCGTGTTCGGCACCCGCATGGAGAGCGTGCAGTGCGGCACCCAGTGGCCCGGCCGGTAGTGCTCGACCAGCTCGACCCCGGCACCGGTGAGCCGGTCGTGCACCAGCCGGTGATGCGTCAGCAGCTCCGTGGTGGGTGTCGGACCCAGCCAGAGCACCCGGCCGACGAACTGACCGGCGTGCTGGAACGACAGCCGCAGCGGCGCCGCCACGACGGTCCCGGCCAGCGCCGCCGCCACCTGCTCCGGGTCGAGACGGGGCGCGACCGCCAGCGAGACGTGCGGCCGGTGCCGCTGCTCCAACAGGGACCGCAGGCTCTGCACCCCCTCGGCCTCCAGGGCGTCCCAGAGCACCCGGATGCGGCGGGTGGCGACGGTGTCCAGATAGAGCTCCAGCGCGGCGACCACATGATCACTGTAGGCGGACCGTCCCTCACGGCACGATGACCGCCCGACCCTCCAGCGTGCCGTCCTGCATCCGGCGGTACGCGTCCATCGCGTCCTCCAGGCCGAACGTGGTGGTCTTCGGACGGACCAGTCCGCGTGCCCCCAGGTCGAGCACCTCGATCAGCTCCGGCCGGCTGCCCCAGTACGTGGTCTGCACACTGGCCTCGTACGGGACCGTGAAGAAGCCCACGGTCAGCGAGCCGCCGCCGATACCCACGACGGTCAGGTCGCCGACGGTCCGCACCACCGAGACGGCGAGCTTCAGGGTGGGGTCCGCCCCGACGAAGTCGAGCACCACGTCGGCGCCCCTGCCTCCGGTGATCGTCCGGATCTCGTCGGCGGTGCCCGCACCGGAGCGCAGCGTCAGGTCCGCGCCGCACTCCTGCGCGAGCCGCAGCGCCTCGTCCCGGGTGTCCACCGCGACCACCCGGGTCGCGGTGGTGGCCTTGAGGATCTGCACCCCCACGTGCCCCAGACCGCCCACGCCGATCACCACCGCCGTACTGCCCGGCACCAGCTTCGGCCAGGACCGACGGATCGCGTGGTATGGCGTCAGCCCCGCATCGGTCAACGGTGCCGCCTGCGCCGGGTCCAGCCCGTCCGGCAGCGGCACCACGAGCCGGGCGGCGGGCACCAACTCGTACTCGGCCATGCCGCCGTCCAGACCCAGACCACCGCCGCCACCGGGCACCGGCGCGGCAGCCGGGTTCTCGCAGTAGTTCTCGGCGCCGACCCGGCAGCGGGCGCAGGTCCCGCAGCCCCACGGCCCGTACACCGCGACCGGCTGACCCACCTCCAACCCGGTCACCCCGGCACCGAGGGCGTGCACCCAGCCGGCGTTCTCGTGCCCCAGCACGAACGGCGGCCCCCACGGCAGGGTGTCCGAGTCGAAGTCGTGCATCAGGTGCAGATCGGAGTGGCAGGCACCGGCACCACCGATCTTCACCACCACCTGACCGGGGCCGGGCGTCGGCTCGTCGATCTCGACCAGTTCCGGCTCGCTCTTCCAGGCGGGCAGCCTCAGCGCGCGCATCTGTCGCCTCCTTCGTCCACCGGCTGCCTCCCCGGCGCGCGCCGGAACAAACCCGAGGACGACCGCGCGCCCCACCGGCTTGCCGAGCGGTCCGTGCCGTCCTGACCGGACGCTCCGGTGCCCGCCGCGTCGGCGACGGGCACCGGGACGCGGTGCGGTACTCAGCCGTGCCAGGACCCTTCGGTGTGCATGCCGGTCGCCTCTTCCAGCGCGTTGTCCGGCAGATCCTCGCCGGCCACGTCGTCCGGGAACGGCCGCCTCGGCGGCGCCGGGTCCGGAGGTGCGCCCGGTCCGGCCTCGGGCGTACGGGTCGGCTCCACCGACCCGAACCCGTGCCGACCCTCGGGCCACTGCCCGGCCCCGTCCGCCGCCCGCCGTTCGCCCCGCCGTCCCTCGGGCACCGCGGTCTCCTCGCTGCCCTCGTCCATCGGCGAGTGCTCGCCGGCACCCCACGGCGGGTCGGCGTCGAAGCCGTCGGTGGTGCCCCAGGGCGCGACGCTCCCCGGTCCCCGGTCCTGCCTGTCCCTGTCGGTCATGGCCACCTCGCCTGTCGGTACGCCCGGCGGTCGCGGTCGGAACGCGCGTCGTGCCGGTGGGCCGTCAGCGGCCGTTCATGGCCATGTGCCGCCGGACCGCGTGCATCGCCGCCATCCCGCCGGCACCCTTGCCCATCCGGCCCGGCGCGTGCGCCAGGCCGTTCGCCCGGCCGAAGATGCCGCGCAGCACCTGGCCGGGCTTCTGCTGCTCACCCATGTACGCGGTGACCACGATCAGCGCGCCGGTCAGCGCCGGGATGGCCCACTGGAGCATCCGCAACTGGCGCTGGCTGGCGGCCACGTGCGCCGGGGTCTGCCCGTTGGGCTCGGTGACGCCCTGCACCGACGGCGCACCGGCCTTGGCCAGACGCATGCCGAGCAGCCGGCTGTAGCCGGTCACCGCCAGCGCGCCGACGGTCAGCGCGGTCTTCACCGCGCTGGCCCGGCCGACGCCCCGCTGGGCGGCCATCCGCGGGCTCTCGGTCACCAGTTCACCGACCGCGCCGGCCAGGTGCGCGCCGATCGCGGCGGCGTTGACCGGCGTCCACCGGGTCCAGCCGGTCGAGGCCGTCGGAAGTCGTTTGGTCGAGTCGTCGATGCGGGCCGCGGCGCCGTTGACGCCGAACGCTCCCATCAGGGAGCCGCCGAACCAGGCCGCCAGGCCCAGGTCGTGCATCGAACGTAGTGCGGTGTGGTTGTCAGACATCAGGTCCCCCTCCGCCGTGTCGGGCGCAGCGGCTTACCCCGGTCCGCACCGGCTAATCCACGCCGGACGGGGCCGCCCCGACGCGCGGGTGGTCGCGTCGGGACGGCCCCTGGTGGTGACTCAGGAGACGCTGATTGTGCCGTTCGAGGCGCGTACGCAGGCCACCGAGCGGGCGGCGGTGGTGGACGCCCCGGTCAGGCACTGGCCGAGCACCTGGTGCCCGGCGGCGTTCGGGTGCCACGACTCCTGGCAGGTCTGGAAGTGGGTCACGCAGGTGTTGGCGATCCGCTGGATGGCGATCTTGTCCTTGCCGGAGAGGCTGGTGACGAAGGTGCCGTTGGGCGGGTTGTCCTGCAACCGGATCGGAGTGGCGAGGGTGCCGGTCGGGCTGTTGGTCCGCTCGCAGAGCCGGGCGCCGTCGAAGGCCCGTTGCACGTTGAGATAGACCAGGTCGGCGCCGGGGAACTCGGCGGCCAGCGTGCTCCGGGTGGAGCCGACGATGGTGCCGAGGCCCTGCGAGAAGCGGTGCCCGGGAGCCAGGCTGGCGCGGTGGATCGGGCAGCCGGCCGCGTACCGCTCGGCACCCAGCGCGCGGAACTTGTCCCGCGTGTCGTCCCGGCTGTCCTCGGAGTGGTACCCGGCCTCCAGCTCCAGCGGCAGCGGGTTGGTGTAGTCCTGGAGCACCACCCGGTGCTGGCCGTCGGCGTCCACCTCGCGCAGCGTGGTCAGGATCTGCCGTACGGCGGCGGTGGTCTCGGCGGTGGCGGCGCTGAGCTGCGCCGGGGTCGCCAGGTCGGCGTCGGTGCACGGCTTCTGCTCCACCGGCCCGTTCAGGTACGCCCAGAACTCCCACCAGCCCGTCCAGGCGTCCGCGATGAACCGGTTGGCGCACTTCTCGGCGACCCCGCCGAAGGTGAAGGAGCTGTTGTTGGAGCCGAGGCCGATCAGCACCAGGTCGATGTCGTGGGTCTGGGCGACCGTGCGGAGCTGGTCGAGCTGCGCGGCGACCTGACGCCCGTTGGCGCGGGCCGACGAGGCGGCGGCGATGTCGTGCGGCTGGCCGCCGGAGCAGGCCAGGTTGAACCGGGCCTGGATGCCGGGCAGTGACGCCTGGTGCAGCGAGGCGTTGCCGGAGCGGTGGCAGAAGAAGGCGTCACTGTTCGGCGCGGTCCACCCCGGGAA
This sequence comes from Verrucosispora sp. NA02020, assembly GCF_013364215.1. Taxonomy (NCBI): domain Bacteria; kingdom Bacillati; phylum Actinomycetota; class Actinomycetes; order Micromonosporales; family Micromonosporaceae; genus Micromonospora; species Verrucosispora sp. NA02020. The sequence continues at coordinate 2,237,026 of NZ_CP054923.1, forward strand.
TCCGCGCGCGACGCCGGTCGAGTCGACCACCGGCTGGTAGGCCCCGGCCCCTTCGCCGCTGATGAAGCTGTCGCCGAGGGCGACCGCCGCGGTGGGTAGGGCCGCCGCGGCGGGGGCGGACGCGGCGACGGTGGTGGTGAGGGCCGCTGTGGCGATGGCCAGGGCCAACGCGGCGGTACGACGCAACCCGGACATGGCTTCCCATCCGTTCATGGAAATATGAAAGATTCTCTTGAGCGGTGATGACATCACGCGGGTGTGACGCACGTCAACCATGGGAAACATGAGTGGCACCGGGACGCCAGGGACGGCGTGGGCGGACCCCCGGACCACCCGCACCGGCGGCCCGGGCATAACACCGGAGACCCGGACGTTGACCGCGGCAAGGTCCACCAGCAGCACCGCCACGCGGCGTGCCGCGTGGGTGTCCGCTCGGCTTGTCGGGGCGTGCGGCTACGCTCGCTGCGGCGTGCCCGCGCCGGGCCGACCGCCGACGGTGCGGTGCAGCACATCGCCGAGACCGGGGAGTACGACCAGTTGACCGCAGAGCCTGAGACCCTGTACGGGGCCGACGACCTCACCCACCTCGAGGGGCTGGACGCCGTTCGCAAGCGTCCCGGCATGTACATCGGTTCCACCGACAGCCGTGGCGTGGGCCACCTCGTCAACGAGATCCTCGACAACTCCACCGACGAGGGTGTGGCCGGTCACGCCACGAAGGTCGAGGTCATCCTGCATGCCGACGGCTCGGTGCAGGTCGACGACGACGGGCGTGGCATCCCCACCGACGTGCACGCCCGCTCCGGCATCTCCGGCGTCGAACTGGTCCTCACCCGGCTGCACGCCGGCGGCAAGTTCGGCGGCTCCGGCTACAAGACCTCCGGCGGCCTGCACGGGGTCGGCGCCTCGGCGGTCAACGCGCTCTCCCGCCGCTTCGACGTCACCGTCCGTCGGGGCGGCAAGGTGCACACCATGTCGTTCCGGCACGGTGTGCCGGGCATCTTCGACGGCGACGGCCCGGACGCGTCCTTCACCCCCGGCCCGGGGCTCCAGGTCGTCGGCGGGGTCAAGCGCGGCCAGCGCACCGGCACCTCGATCCGCTACTGGCACGACCCCCGCTACTTCGAGACCGGTGCCGCCCTCGACCACGACGCGGTCCGGGCCAAGCTGCGCCACACCGCGTTCCTGGTCCCCGGCGTCAGCTACCTCCTGCGCGACCACACCGGCGAGCAGCCCACCGAGGAGCGGTTCCACTACCCGAACGGGCTCACCGACATGGTGGACTTCCTCGCCCCGACCGGTGACCGGCCGGTCTCCGGCACCCTGCTGGTCACCGGCGAGGGGACCTACCGCGAGAACGCCGCCGACGCCAACGGTGTGATGCAGTCCAACGTGCAGCGGCGCGCCGAGATCGAGGTGGCCTTCCGCTGGGGCACCGGATACGAGCGCACCGTCGAGTGCTTCACCAACACCATCCGCAACGCGCACGGCGGGACACACCGCAAGGGCTTCGAGCGGGCGCTGGCGCGTACGCTCGCCGACGCCGTCCGCAACACCCGGGGTCTGCTCAAGGCCAAGGAGGACGCGCCCACCCTGGACGACGTCCTGGAGGGCATGACCGCGGTGGTGCACGTGCGGGTGCCCGAGCCGCAGTTCACCTCGCAGACCAAGGACGAGCTCTCCACCGCCGGTGTGGTCAAGGTGGTGCAGGGGCTGGTCGAGCAGCACGTCAAGTCCTGGCTGGACGACCGCAGGACCAAGACCGAGGCGCGGACGGTCCTCCAGAAGATCGTCGATGCGGCCCGGGTGCGGCTGACCCAGAAGCAGCAGAAGGACGCCGCCCGGCGCAAGACCGCCCTGGAGGGCGCGTCCATGCCGCCCAAGCTGGTCGACTGCCGCGCCGCAGGTATTGACAGGAGTGAGCTTTTCATCGTCGAGGGCGACAGCGCATTGGGCACAGGGCGACTTGCCCGCTCTGCGGAGTATCAGGCGCTACTGCCGATCCGGGGCAAGATCCTGAACGTGCAGAAGGCCAACCTCCAGCAGGTGCTGGACAACGCCGAGTGCGCCGCGATCGTGCAGGTCCTCGGCGCGGGGTCGGGGCGTACCTTCGACCTGTCCTCGCTGCGGTACGGCCGGGTGCTCATCATGGCCGACGCGGACGTCGACGGCGCGCACATCCGGACGCTGCTGATCACCCTCTTCGCCCGCTACATGCGACCGTTGATCGAGTCGGGCCGGCTCTACGCCGCGATGCCGCCCCTGCACAAGATCACCACCAAGGGGCGCAACCCCGAGACCATCTACACCTACACCCAGGCGGAGATGGAGGCGACGGTCCGCAAGCTCGCCTCGGCCGGCAAGCAGATCGTCACCCCGGTGCCGCGCTTCAAGGGTCTCGGTGAGATGGACGCCGACGAGTTGTGGGAGACCACGATGAACCCCGCCACCCGGTCGGTACGCCGGATCACCATCGACGACGTCGACGCCGCCGAACGGATCCTCGACCTGCTGATGGGGGAGAAGGTCGAGCCGCGCCGCAACTGGCTGATCGACTCCGCCGACCGCGTCGACCGCGACGCCATCGACGCCTGACCACCGGGTTCTGGAAGGAAAGCTGAGCCATGGCACGCCGCAAGGACACCAAGGTCGACCACTCCGCGTTCGACCGGGCCGGCGCGCGGATCGTCGACAACCCGCTGGTCACCGAGGTCTCCGACTCCTACCTGGAGTACGCCTTCTCGGTCATCCACTCGCGCGCCCTGCCGGACGCGCGGGACGGCCTCAAGCCGGTGCACCGGCGCATCCTCTGGTCGATGTACGAGCAGGGCTACCGGCCGGACCGGGCGCACGTGAAGTCGGCCCGCATCGTCGGCGACACGATGGGTAAGTACCACCCGCACGGCGACAGCGCCATCTACGACGCGATGGTGCGGTTGGCGCAGGACTTCTCGCTGAACACCCCGCTCATCGACGGGCATGGGAATTTTGGGAGCCCGGACGATGGACCGGCAGCGTCGCGTTACACCGAGGCTCGGATGTCGCGGGAGGCGATGCTGCTCGTCGGCGAGCTGGGTGAGGACACCGTCGACGTCGAGCCCAACTACGACGGCTCGCTGACCCAGCCCACCGTGTTGCCGGCCGCCTTCCCGAACCTGCTGGTCAACGGCGCCTCCGGCATCGCGGTCGGGATGGCGACGAACATGATCCCGCACAACCTCGGCGAGGTGGTCTCGGCGGCCCGCTGGCTGATCCGGCACCCGAACGCCACCCTCGACAAGCTGATGGAGTTCGTGCCCGGTCCCGACCTGCCCACCGGTGGTCTGCTGCTCGGCCTCGACGAGGTGCGCCGGGCGTACGAGACCGGGCGGGGTGTGGTGCGGATGCGCGGCAAGGTGGAGATCGGCCCGCTGGAGGGCAGCCGGGGACGGCAGGCGATCACCGTGGTCGAGCTGCCGTACGGCGTCGGTGCGGAGAAGGTCATCGCGGCGATCACCAACGAGGTGAACAAGACCAAGCGGCTGACCGGCATCGCCGACGTGAAGGACCTGACCGACCGGGAGAGCGGCACCCGCCTGGTGGTGGAGTGCAAGGTCGGGGTCAACCCGCAGGCGCTGCTCGCCGACCTCTACCGCCTCACCCCGCTGGAGCAGTCCTTCGGCGTGAACAACCTGGTGCTGGTCGACGGCCAGCCGCGCACCCTGGGGCTCAAGGAGCTGCTGGAGGTGTTCCTGGCGCACCGGTACGAGGTGGTGACCCGGCGCAGCGCGTACCGCAAGCGTAAGCGCGAGGAGCGGCTGCACCTGGTCGACGGCCTGCTGATCGCGCTGCTCGACATCGACAAGGTGGTCAAGCTGATCCGGGCCAGCGAGGACGCCCCGGCGGCCAAGAGCGGCCTGATGCGGCAGTTCACACTCTCCGAGATCCAGGCGACCTACATCCTGGACACTCCGTTGCGCCGGTTGACCAAGTTCGACCGGTTGGAGCTGGAGGCCGAGCAGGAGAAGCTGCGCGGGGAGATCGCCGAGCTGTCCACCATCCTGGACGACGAGAACGTGCTCAAGAAGGTCGTCTCCGACGAGCTTGCCGCGGTGGTGAAGCAGTTCGCGGCGCCGCGTCGGACGACGCTCGTCGACGGTGACCTCAAGGAGGTGCTGGCGGCGTCCGTGCCGGCCGGGCCGCTGGAGGTGGCCGACGACCCGTGTCAGGTGATCCTCTCCGCCACCGGGCTGGTGGCGCGTACCGCCGCCGAGTCGGAGGAGGCCGCCGAGGGGCGGCGTCGGCACGGCCGGGTCAAACACGACGCGGTACGCGCGCTGGTGCACTCCACCGCCCGGGGTCGGGTGTTGCTGGTGACCAGTGCGGGGCGGGCGTTCAAGGTCGACGTGCTGCCGCTGCCGGTGCTGCCGGAGCAGGCGGGCACGGTGTCGTTGCGGGGCGGGATGTCCGCCGCCGAGCTGGTGCCGTTGGCGCCGGGGGAGACGGTGGTGGGGCTGGCGCCGCTCGGTGCGACCGCCGAGGGTTCGCCCGGTCTGGCGCTGGGGACCCGGCAGGGTGTGGTCAAGGTCTGTGCTCCCGACTGGCCGGTGCGCTCGGACGAGTTCGAGGTGATCGGGCTGCGTGCGGGTGACGAGGTGGTCGGAGCGAGCTGGTTGACCGACGGTGCGGAGACGTTGGCGTTCCTGACCAGTGCGGCGTCGCTGCTGCGCTTCCCGGCGGGCACGGTGCGTCCGCAGGGGCTCAAGGGCGGCGGCATGGCGGGGATCGCGCTGCCGGGTGACGCGCAGGTGGTGTACTTCGGTGCGGTGCGCACCGACGATCCGGAGCACGGTGAGCCGATGGTGGTCACCTCCACCGGCGGCACGGTGAAGGTGACGCCGTTCGCGGCGTACCCGGTGAAGGGGCGGGCGACCGGCGGGGTGCGGGCGCAGCGGTTCCTCAAGGGGGAGACCGACGTGGTCGTCGGCTGGATCGGTCCGCGTCCGGTGGGTTCCACGGTGAACGGGGAGCCGGTGGAGTTGCCGGCCGCCGATCCGCGCCGGGACGGCTCCGGTTTCGCCGTCATGCTCGGCCCCACGGTCATCGGTCACCAGATCGACCGCGACTGATCCGCGCCGCCGGGTGCGGGTGAGCGGAATCTACGGCACCACCTCCACCGTGTGGAGGTGGTGCCGTGTCAGGTACGGCCGCTGTCGAGCTGAGAGCGCCAACGGATCGCGTTGCCCGGGCCGTCGGTGGGGCATCCGCGTCGCGTCCCTGACCTGCTGGTCGGTCGTCACCGGCCCCTGATAGCACGTACGGCTCAGCTCGACAGGGACCGAAGGAGACCATCCCCCCACACCTTGCTCCTGTCGGGATGCGGCGCTACGGGACCTGTGCGATCCACTGGTGGTCGAGGGCGTCGAGCATCGCGTCGACCACCCGACCCCGACCGCGCCCGTCCACGGCCGCGTGGGCCCGGGCCGAGAGGGCGGCCCGGTGTACGCCGCTGGTGAGCAGCTCGTCCAGGGTCCGGAGGGCGGCGGTCCGGGTGGTGTCGTCGGTGCGGAGGTCCGGCAGTTCGCCGAGTCCGGCGGCCAGCCCGGCGGCGGCCACCCGGCGGTACGACTCGCGTTGGTTGTCGACCACGCAGACCAGCGCCGACGGGGCACCGAGACAGCAGAGTTCCCAGGTCGAGGTGCCAGCCGCGCTGACCACCAGGTCGGCGGCGGCGATCATCTCCGGCAGGGCGCCGGTGGGCGGCACCGGCCGCAGCGACTGGCCCGGTCCGGTGGTCAGCGCGGTGAGTCGCCCGGTGACCTCGGGGCGCCCGACGACGACGGTGAGCGTCATCGGCCGCCCGGTGGCCAGCAGCAGCTCGGCCAGGACCGGTGCCGCTGCGGCCGCGTCGGTGCCGCCGAAGAAGGCCAGCACCGAGGGCCGGTCCACCTGCCTCGCCGGGCGGGGCGTCGCCGGCCGGGCGGCCAGCACCGAGTCGCGCAGCAGGGCGTACGCGCTGCCGGCCAGCAGCCGTCCGGAGGTCACCATGTCGGCGCCGAAGTTCTGGTCCAGGAACAGGTCGGCGTCCTGCCCCCGGGTGTCGCCGTCGACGACGGCCAGGGTCAGCACCCCGGCCCTCCGCAGCGCGTGCGCACCGGCCGGGTCGAGGTCGTACGAGTCGAGCACCAGCACGTCCAGGTCGTGCCGGCGGGCCGCGCTGACCAGTCCGTCCGGGGTGTCCGGGCCGGGACGCAGCGGGATGCCCCGGGCGGCGAGGTGACCGGCCGCCCAGCCGACGGTCACCGTGCCGAACACCTCGACGGTGGCACCCCGGGCCAGGAGTTCCTCGCCGAGGGCGAGACAGCGGACCAGGTGCCCGACGCCGCGTTGCGGGTCCGCGTCGCAGCGCAGACCGACTCGTACCGTGCTCAGCATTCCTCCAACCGCTTCTGCCGCACGTCGGCGTTGAGTGCCCGCACCTCCGGTCGCCGGTCGAGCCAGTCGGCGAGCGTGGCCAACGGCACGGCGACGTCGCCGAAGTGCGCCGCCACGGCGCTGACCAGTTGCCAGTCCGGCTCGGTGTCGAGGGTGAGCCGCAGCCGGGACCGGTCCGGTGGGAGGGTGACGCCGAGCACCCGGAAGCGCTCCGGATGAGCGTACGCGTACGAGGTGACGTGCACCCGGTCATGGCCGGTGGCGAGCGTGTCCACGGTCCGCAGCGCCTCCGTGCGGATGATCTCCACGTCCAGGCCGCGTGGCAGCGTACGGGCGATCGACGTGCTGGCGTAGTCCAGGCCGGGCACCGCCCGGTACACCGAGGCGACCAGCGTGACGATCTGCGGGTCGAGCAGCGGGCAGTCGGCGGTGAACCGCATCACCGCCTCGCCCGGGTGGGCGTCGAGCGCGCCGACGAAACGGGCCAGCACGTCGTCGACGGGTCCCCGGTGCCAGGCCGCCCCGAGCCGTTCGCACTCGGCGACCACCGCGTCGTCGCCGGGGTCGGTGCTGGTGGCGACCACCAGGTCGGCGAGGACTCCGCTGTCCTGCGCGGCCCGCACCACCCGGCCCAGTACGCTGCGTCCGGCGAGGGGACGCAGCACCTTGCCGGGCAGCCGGGAGGAGCCCATCCGGGCCTGCACCACGCCCACGATCCGTTCGGTCACGACTGGTCCGTCCGCTTGGGTTGCTGGGGCGTCAGGGCGGCACGGACGCGCCGCTTCGCGGCCCCCGCGCCCCGGCGGGCCAGCCGGGCCGGGGTGACGGCGAGCCGACCCACCCGGTAGCTGAGCGAACCGCTGAGCAGGTTGATCGTCGCCTCGGTCCGGCGCAGCGCGCGTTCCCGCGAGGTGAGCAGCTCCTCGGTCCAGGCCAGCAGCGCGGCCATCCGGGTGTTCTCCTCGCGCTGGCGTCGCCACGCCTCGTGGAGCTGCTGGTAGCTGCGGGGACCGGGCGGCGGGTCGGTCGGGGAGACCGCGCGCAGGTGGGCGTCGAGGTCGGCGCGTCCGGCGGCGTCCAGCCCCCGTCGCGCGGCGCCCACCGCGGCCTCGGTCTCCACCGCCGCGTCCACCACCGTGCGGTCGAAGTCCCGTCCGGCGACCCCGCCGAGCACCACGGTCAGGCCCGCCACGTCCAGCGTGGAGGTCCACGGGTGGGCGTACCCGCCGGTGACCAGTTCGGTGGCGAAGCGCCACAGCGTCCGGGCGAGGACCACGTCGACCGGGAGCGGGTCGCCGGCCCGCCAGCTCGGATCGAGCACCGCGAAGCGGTCACCGGCGACGACCAGGTTCTCCGCCCCGGCCAGCGCCACCGCCCCGCCGAGCCGACCCTGCTCGGCCTGCCCGGAGAGCCAGTCGGCGTACCCGCGCAGGAGGCGACGCAGCAGGCCGGTGTCGCGGCGCAGACAACCGTCGAGCAGCAGGGTCCGCAGCAGCCGCCCCGCCGGGACCGGCCAGTCCGGTGCCGCCGGGTCGCGGTGGGCGGCCTGTCGGCTCGCGTACGGTGCGGTGGCGGGTGTGGTCCGTCCGGTCGGTGCCGTGCCACGCCACCGCCAGCCCTGCGGGCCGTCGACCACCTCCAGGACCGTGTCGTCCGTGCCGTCGGAGCACACCAGCGCCACCGGCAGCCCGTCGGAGCGGGGGGCGGGTGTGTCGGTGCCCCGCTGGGCGAGCACCAGCCAGCACGGGGCCAGCTCGGCCGCCTTGCCGGCGTGCAACGCGTCCACGGCCAACCGGGCCGGATCGGCCAGCACGAACCGGCCGTCGAACCCTTCGGCGCAACTGCGCTGCAACACCGCGTCGAACAGCCCCGAGTCGGTGTGTCGGCTGAGTCGGTCGGTGGCGAGCAGCGCGGTGGTCAGGTCCGGCCGGGGATATCCGGCATAACAGCCGTCCACTCGCAGTCCGGCGTCGACCAGCCGGACGTGGAGCTGGTCCAGCCCGGCCGGGCGGTCCCCGTCGAGCGCCCCGCCGACGGTCCACGCCGCGTCGGCGCGGTCGGCGTACCAGGGGGAGTCGGCCACCAACCGGTGGACGCCGAGCGGGTTGTCCAGCCGCAGCAGCAGCGTCCCGCCGGGGCGCACGGCCGTCGCCAGGCGCCGCAGCCGGGCGTCCCACCCGAGCCGGGGCCCCTCGACCGACTCGATCGCGTCCAGCCCGGCGGCGGCGAGCACCAGGTCGTACTCCTCGTCGTCGGGCAGCCCCGACACACCGGCCACCACCACCCGGTCGACCTGACCGGCGAGCGCCGCCGCGTCGGGGTAGCCCCGCAGCAGCGCGGTGAGCCGGGTGTGCGCCAGCGCCGTGCGTACCGCCGGGTCGTGCGGCCCGGCCAGCAGCACCCGGGCGCCGTCGGGTGCCAGCCCGGCCACCAGCGTGGCGAGCGGGCCGGCGTCGGCGGCCCGGTCGGACCAGGCCGGCATCTCGCCGCCGGGCAGCGTCACGGCCGTCTCGGTCGTCACGTCGTCTCCTCGTCCGGGGTCGCCCAGCCCAGCAGTTCGCGCAGGGCGGCGGGCGGGTAGCGGTGGTCGGTGCCCAGTTCCGCGCGGGTGATCTCCACGGCGGTGGCCAGGTGCACCCGTTCGCCGTGCAGCTCCGGCCACTGGCGGCGGATCCGGGCGGTGCCGCCGAAGGTCGGGTCCTCGTCGGCCAGCGTCATCGGGTCGCCGTACACGGCCGGTTCGCACCCGGCCGCGACGCCGTAGAAGATGGCGCTGGTCAGCCGGTTCGACGCGACCCGCCGGTGGCGGCGCAGCTCGTCGAGCTGCCGGTCCAGGAACGACGGGTCGGTGTCTTTCCACCAGTGCCCCCGGTAGCCGTGGCAGACGACCCGGAACCCGGCGTTCTCGTAGAGCCGGCGGACCCGACGCATCCGGTGCTCGTGCCAGTAGAGGCAGACGGTGACCGGGCCGGGCTCGGTGTCCCGGATCCGGGCGATCAGCTCCCGGTGGTCACCCTTGACGTGCTGCCCCTCCCACCCGTGGAACGGGTACCAGATGGTGCCCTCCCGCTCGGGCGCGGGCTCGGCGGCCCGCATCGCCAGCAGGTACGCGAAGGGCGCCCCGATCACGGTGACGTTGCGTCGCCCCACCGACCAGGCCCGCCGCCGGGTCTGCTCGGACCAGAGCAGGCTGGGGGCGCGGTCGGCGTACGGGTGTCCGGGCGCCAACCCGTCGCCGATGTTCCAGCCGTGCTGCACGTACCCGTCGATCCGGGGCGGATGCCCGTCGCCCAGTCCGGCGTAGCGGGCCAGCACGTGCGCGTGCCCGTAGAAGTGGTTCGCGTGGTGCATCGGGTCCTCTCAGGCGGCCGACCGGACCCGGGTGCCGCGCAGCGCCGCAGCCAGCGCGTCCACGACCCGGTCCTGATCGGCGTCGCGCAGCCCGGGGTAGAGCGGCAGCGACAGTTGCTGGGCGTAGAACGCCTCCGCGACCGGGTGGGTGCCGCGCCGGTGGCCGAGGTCGGCGAAGACCGGGTGCCAGTGCACCGGGATGTAGTTCACCTGTACGCCGATGCCGGCGGCGCGCATCCGGTCGTACACCTGTCGACGGCGGCCGTCGCGCACCCGGATCGGGTACAGGTGCCAGGCCGGTGCGGCCCAGTCCCGCCGACCCGGGGTGAGTACGCCGGGCAGGTCGGCCAGGGCCTCGTCGTAGCGGGCCACCAGCTCGGCCCGGCGGGCCAGGAACGCGTCGAGGCGGCGAAGCTGGCTGCGACCGAGCGCGCAGAGTACGTCGGGCAGCCGGTAGTTCAGCCCGTACGAGTGCACCTCCTGGTGCCAGCCGCCCTCGTCCGGCCACCGCTGCTCGTCGGGTTCCCGCACCAGCCCGATGTTGCGGAACCGGCGGGCCCGGGTGAGCAGCTCCGGATCGTCGGTGACGACCGCGCCGCCCTCGGCGGTGGTCATGTTCTTGGTGGGGAAGAACGAGAACGTGGTCACGTCGGCGAGCGTGCCGACCGGCCGACCCCGGTAGGCGGCCCCGATCGAGTGCGCCGCGTCGGCGAGCAGCGTGGCGCCCGTACCCTCGATCGCGGCGCGCAGCGCGTCGTAGTCGGCCGGGTGTCCGGCGTAGTCCACGGCGGCGACGACCTTGGTCCGCTCGGTGACGGCGGCGGCCACCGCGGCCGGGTCCAGTGTGTACGTCTCCTCCTCGACGTCGGCGAAGACGATCCGCGCGCCCAGCGCCAGCGCGCTGCTCGCGGTCGCCACGAACGTCGTCGGCGGCACGATCACCTCGTCGCCGGGGCCGACACCCGCCGCCGCGTACGCCACGTGCAGCGCCGCCGTGCCGTTGGAGACCGTCGCCACCCCGGTGCCGCCGGCCCACCGGGACAGCTCCGCCTCGAACGCGGCGACCTCGGGGCCGGTGGTGAGCCAGTCGCTGCGCAGGGCCGCGACCACGGCGGCGACGTCCTCCTCGGTCACCGACTGTCGGCCGTACGGCAGCATGCTCATGCGGCGAGGGCGGTGAGGCCGAGCATGGCGCGCAACTGCGGCACGGTGAGCCACTCGTCGTTGGTGTCCGACTGGTACGCGAAGCCGTCCGACACCGGCTCGCAGTCGACGGGCGGCTGGTAGCCCCAGGTGGCGATGGTCGGCTGCACGATGAAGCGGTCCTTGGCGATCAGCGTCCGGCGGCTGTCGTCCGGCGCGATCATCTCCTCGTGCAGCTTCTCGCCCGGACGAATGCCGATCTCGTGTGTGGTGGCGTCCGGCGCGACGGCCTCGACCAGGTCGAGGATGCGCATGCTGGGGATACGCGGCACGAACAGCTCGCCGCCCTGCATCTGGTCGAACGAGTCCAGGACGAACTGCACCGCCTGGTCCAACGTGATCCAGAACCGGGTCATCCGCTTGTCGGTGATCGGCAGGCTGCGGCCCTCGGCGGCGAGGCGGCGGAACAGCGGCACCACCGAGCCCCGGCTGCCGACCACGTTGCCGTAGCGCACCACCGAGAAGCGGGTGGGGTGCTGGGCGGCGTAGTGGTTGGCGGAGACGAAGAGCTTGTCGCCGACCAGCTTGGTCGCGCCGTACAGGTTGATCGGGCTGGACGCCTTGTCGGTGGAGAGGGCGATGACCTTGCGTACGCCGGCCTCGATCGCCGCGTCGACGACGTGCTGCGACCCGGTGATGTTGGTGGCGATGAACTCCGACGGGTTGTACTCGGCGGTGTCGACCTGCTTGAGCGCGGCGGCGTGCACCACGTGGTCCACCCCGTGCATGGCCCGGGTCAGCCGGTGCCGGTCCCGGATGTCCCCGATGAACCAGCGCAGTCGCGGGTCGTCGCCGAGTTGCTGGCGCAGCTCGTACTGCTTCAGCTCGTCACGGGAGAAGACCACCACCCGGGCCGGGTCGACCTCGCTGAGGAGGTGCCGGAGGAAGGTCCGGCCGAAGGAACCCGTGCCCCCGGTGACGAGGATGGACGATCCGTTCAGCTCGCTCAATGTGGTGCTCCCGTGGTCGTCGGTGAGCCGGCGACACCGCAGCCGGTCGGGTGGGAACGCTAGGGGCGGTGGGTTAACGCGCCGACGCCCGGTGGTTAACCCGGGCCACTGCGGCCGTGAATGGCGGGCACCGTCGGGCTTGATTCCGGCGGTGTCGGAAACAGTCGTCGAACATGTCGTGAACGCGACGTGGACGGCATGCAGAATCAGTGTCGACGGCGATTTCCGCGCTCCAGTGAAATGGGGATCACGGTGATTTCCCGCCCGTCGTGCACCTCCGTGCGGCCCACGCCCTCCACGAACCGGAGACGACGGTTCATCTGCCGTACCACGGTGTTGTGGGCGAGCACCTCTCCGTCGAGTCGGTCCAGTGTCAGCACGTCGAAGGCGTACCCGAGCGCCGCCCGCGTCACGGCCAGCCAGACGGGCAGCGTCTCGCCCCGCTCGGCCAGCCCCTCGGCGTCCAGACAGAACCCCCACGACCCGGTACGCGGACCGTCGAACCGCAGGTCGAAGAAGGTGACCGCACCGCAGGGCACCCCGTCGTGCAGGTAGGTCAACACCCGGCGGGAAGGGTCGGTGCGGACTGCCGCCCACCACCGCCGGTGCTCCTCGACACTGATCACGTGACTGGTCTTGCTGGCCTGTCGATTGACGTCCTGATTACGCCAGGACAACATCAGGTTAACGTCGTCCCCGGTGGCGTCTCGCAGCACGTAACGCTCACTTTCTGTTCGCATTTCCAGGGTCATCGGGCACCCTAATCACGATTCATCCGGCTGTACACTCCGCGGCATGACGGAATTGAGTCGCGCGCAGATTCGCGACCTCATGGGGCAGGTGCTGGCCAATCAGGGAAAGGTACTGCCGGACGACGACGCGGCGGATCTGCGGGAGATCGGTTTCCGGTCGCTGGACTTCTCCGAACTGGCCCTGCGGGTCGAGGACGCCACGGGCGAGGAGTTGAACTTCGACGCCCCCGGGTTGCGGCGCATCGCCACCGTCGGCGACGTCCTCGACTTCCTCGCCGAACTCCAGCGGCAGTGAGCGTCCGGACCGCCGCCCGCCTCGGCCCGTACCCGGCCGGTGTGGACAACCGCGTCGTGGTCGGCGGCAGCGCGCTGACCTGGCGGGACCTGCCCGAACCGGTCCTGCCGGACCCGGTGGCGGTGCTCGCGCACTCCGCCCGCGACGCGCTCGCCGCCGCCCGGCACCACGCCGTGCACGGCACCGAACTGCTGCTCACCAGCGCCGGTCGGGTCGACACCGGAATGCGGGACGACCTGCGCGCCGCCGGCTTCACCCTGACCGCCGCCGACCCGACCCCGCTGGGTCATGGGGCCGCGCTGGGGGACGGTGCCGTCGTGGGCGGGGACGGCCTCGTCGTCCTCGCTCCGACCCGGCCCCGACCGGCCGAGCGCGGCCGGCTCTGGCTGTTGACCTCCGGCACCACCGGACGTCCGAAACGCGTCGGGCACACCCTGGAGTCGGTGACCACCGTCCGGGGTGCCCAACCGGGCCGCACCTGGCTCTGCCCGTACGCCCCCGGCACGTACGCGTGGTGGCAGGTGGTGACGCTGGCGCTGACCCAGCCGGGACAGCACCTGGTGGTGGTGGAGCCCGAGCGACTCGACGACTGGCCGGCGCTGGCCGCCGCGCACGGTGTCGACGCGGCCTCCGGTACGCCCACCTTCTGGCGTCGGGCGCTGCACCGCGACCCCGAGGCGCTGGCCCGGGTGCCGCTGCGTCAGCTCACCCTCGGCGGCGAGCCGGTCGACCAGGCGATCCTGGACCGGCTGCGCGAGGTCTTCCCGGCCGCCCGGATCTCCTGGATCTACGCCTCCTCCGAGGTCGGCGCGGCGATCGTGGTGCACGACGGGCGGGCCGGGTTCCCGGTCGAGTGGCTGGACCGCAGCGCCCCGGAACGCCCCATCATCGGGCTGCGCGACGGGGAACTCGTGATCACCTCGCCGCACCACGGGGTCGGGTTGGCCGGACCGGTCCGCACCGGGGACCGGGCGCAGGTCGTCGACGGCCGGGTCCTGATCAGCGGGCGGCTCGACACCGACGAGATCAACGTGGGCGGCAGCAAGGTCTCCGCCGGGCTGGTCCGTGACGTGCTCACCGCCCACCCCCGGGTGGCCTGGGCCCGGGTCACCGGCCGACGCGCTCCGCTACTCGGTCACATGGTCGTCGCCGAGGTCGTACCCGCCCCTCCGGTGTCCGGCGCGACCGGCCCGGACCTGGACGAGGCGGCGTTGGTGCGCTGGTGCACCGACCGGCTGCCCGAGTACGCCGTGCCCCGCCGGATCCGGCTGCACGCCGAGATCCCCGTCAAGGAGACGTTGAAGAGCGATGTCTGAATCCGCCGTCCCCGTTCCGCCCTCCACCGTGGTGCTCGTCTCCGGCGGTTCCCGGGGCCTGGGCCTCGCCATCGTCACCGACCTGCTCGACGCGGGAGTGAAGGTGGCCGCCTTCGCGCGTACCGTCACCCCGGACCTGGCGAAGCTCGCCGAGGCCCGTCCGGATCGGGTCCACGTCGACCCGGTCGACGTCACCGACCGGGCCGCCACGCAGGCGTTCCTCCGGGCGGCGGAGGAGCGGCTCGGGCCGGTCGACGGGGTGGTCAACAACGCGGCGGTCGGGCAGGACTCGCTGCACGTACACACCGCTGACGCCGACATCGCCCGGATCGTCGAGACCAACCTGACCGCCCCGTTGCAGCTGACCCGGCTCACCGTGCGGCGGATGCTGGCGCAGGGACGGCGCGGGCGGATCGTCAACGTCACCTCGATCTGCGCGCAGCGCGGCTTCCCCGGCCTGGTCGCGTACTCCGCCACCAAGGGCGGGATGGACGCCGCCACCCGCTCGCTGGCCCGGGAGTTGGGCGGCCGGATGCTGGTCAACGCCGTCGCTCCGGGCTTCTTCGCCTCGGAGATGTCAGCGGTGCTCGGCCCGACCCAACTCGACCAGATCGTGCGCCGCACCCCGACCGGCCACCTGACCGAGCCGCACGAGGTGGTACCCGTGGTGCGGATGCTGCTGCGCGACCAGACGAACATCAACGGCCAGGTCATCGTGGTCGACGGTGCCGCCTCGATCTGACCCGCGCGCCCCGTCCGCCCGCGTCGCCGTGGACGCGGGCGGACCGTCCGTGGCCACGCTCCTCGCCGCCGCGCCGCGACACCTGCGGGTCGCGTCGGCCACCGACTCGGGCGACGCCGTCACCCGCAGCCACCTGGCCGACGGACGGTGCGTCGGCTGGTACGCGCCACCGATCCCGGGTTGGCGGGTCGCGATCGACGCCGAGTACGCCGCTGCCGAGGTGCCGCCGATGCTGGCGCACCGGTTCGGCACCTCGAACTTCTGGGCCCGGTGGACCCGCACCGAGTGCGTGGCCAAACTCGCCGACGTGCCGATGGTCGCCCTCTGGCGCCGGTACGGCCTGAGTGTGCCCGCCGGCACGGTCTGGCTGTGGCGCACACTGGTCCTCGACCTCGACCTCGACCTCGATCTCGACCTCGGGCTCGACCTCGACCTCGGTCCTTCGGGCCTCGCCCGCGAGGTCGGCTCGGCGGACCGGGAGGCACTCTCCGACCTGGTCGTCACCGTCGCCTTCACCGTAATCCCGGGCCTGCCGTCTCCCGGTCCGGACCTACCGCCTCCTGACCTGGACCTACCGCCTCCTGGTCGGTCCCTATCGAGCTGAACCGTCTGCGCCGTCGTGCCGCCGACCGGCCCGGGCCTGCCGTCTCCCGGGCCTGCCGTCTCCTGGTCGGTCCCTTTCGAGCTGAACCGTCTGCGCCGTCGACGCCCCGACCGCCTCGCCCCATCCGATCGAGTCCAGAGCGGCCTGCCGGATCGCGGCATGTCGCTGGCTGCCGCTTCGGGGTGGGTAGATTTGTTGTCGCCCCAGCGACAACAAATCTACCCACCAACCGTCGGGGCGTTGTGCGGGACACCGACCGTCGGGGCGTTGTGCGAGGGACCGCAACGGCCGACCACATGCCGAGCTGGTGGCGGCGAGGGCCAACGCTCAGATCAGGTCCCAACTCAGCGGGGTGCCCCGGGCGACGTCGGTGGTGAAGTGGCGACCGAGGACCCGGTCGATCTCCACCGGGTGCAGCCCGCCGGCCGGCCGGATCGAGCGTACGGTGGCGGCGGTGACCTCGTCCCCGGCGCGCACGTCGGCCACCACGTAGAGCGAGCGGCGGAAACGCAGGCCCTCCCGTTCGGCGGGGGTGGGGCCGACTGCGGTGCCGCCGAGCGCCGCGTACGCCCGCTCCGATTCGACCACCAGCGCGGCAAGCTCGGACGGGTCCAGCGAGAAGTCGGAGTCCACGCCGCCGTCGGCGCGGTCCAGCGTGACGTGTTTCTCGATGAAGCATGCCCCGAGGGCCACCGACGCGACCGGCACGCCGATGCCGGGCGTGTGGTCGGAGAGACCGACGGGTACCCCGAACGCCTCGGCGAGCACCGGGATGCGGCGCAGGTTGCTGTCGGCGGGCGGGGCCGGGTACGAGGCGGTGCAGGCCAGCAGCACGATCCCACCGGCACCACCGTCGCGGGCGGTGCGGACGGCGGCGTCGATCTCGGCCAGCGTGGCCATCCCGGTGGAGATGACCATCGGCTTGCCGGTGGCCGCGACGAGCCGGATCAGCGGCAGGTCGACCAGCTCCGACGAGGCGATCTTGTACGCGGGCGCGTCCAGTTCCTCCAGCAGCTCCACGGCCGAGGCGTCGAAGGGGGAGGAGAAGACCGTCAGCCCGTGCTCACGGGCCCGTTCGAAGATCGGCCGGTGCCACTCGTACGGGGTGTGTGCCCGCTCGTAGAGCCGATAGAGGTTCTGCCCGCCCCACAGCTCGTGCCCGCCGGAGATGCGGAACGCCGGGGTGTCGACGTCGATGGTGATCGTGTCGGGCCGGTACGTCTGGAGCTTGAGCGCGTGTGCACCGGCCGCCGCGACGGCGTCCACGATGGACAGTGCCCGCCCCGGGTCGCCGTTGTGGTTGCCGGACATCTCGGCCACCACGAAGGGGCGCTCCCCGGCGCCGACCAGATGCGGGCCGATCTTCAACGTGGTCATCGTGTTCCGTTCTGACGAGTCCGCACCAGCGGGCGGGGTGACGTGGGGGCCGCTGCGCCGTCGGGCGGGGGCGGGGACGCGGCGGTCGCCGTGGCGGTCGGGGCCGATGCGTCGGGCGGGGGCGGGGCGGCGGGCGCCGCAGCGCGCAGCCGGGTGGCCATCCGGTGGGCCCGGCGCAGCGCGGCGTACGCCAGGTAACTGTCCCGGCCGACGAGGAGGTGCTTGAACCCGGCCACTCCGCCGGGCCGGGGGTACCCGCTGCCCGGCAGGTACCGGCGGTAGTGCTCGGCGACCCGGCGGAAGAAGTCGCGCCGCAGGTGCGGGTGCAGTCGGTCGTCGTTGCCCACCACCACCAGGAAATGGTTCACCATCAGGTCGAACAGCTCGCTGTGCCAGCGCCCGTCCGGGTGCCGCTCGTGCCGCCAGGTGAAGAGCCGGTCGTACTGGTCGAAGGCGTCGAAGTGCCGGCCGCTGCGGGTGGAGGTGATGGCGCCCTGGCGGCCCTGGCGGTACAGGTAACAGACCCGGTCCAGCACCGAGATGCGTGCCGCGCCGATCAGCAGCGGGTGGCTGAACGGGATGTCCTCGTACCAGCCGGGGTGGAAGCGCAGCCCCAGCTCGGCCAGGAACTCACGGCGGACCACCTTGTTCCAGGCGGTGTGCTGCACCCGCAGCAGCCGGGGCCGGTCGGCGAGCCGGAACACGCCGGGTGCGTCCCGCAGCAACCGGCTGCTGGGGTCCACCTCCCGGCGGCCACAGTCGTGCACCCGCAGGTGGTCGACCATCATCACGTCGGGGCGGTCCGCCCGCAGCCGGTCCAGCACCGCCGGGATCGTGCCCGGCGGCAGCCAGTCGTCGCTGTCGACGAACCAGACGTACCGGCCGGTCGCCACGTCCAGCCCGGCGTTGCGGGCCGGGCCGAGGCCGACGTTGGTCGCCAGGTGCCGCACGCATACGCCCGAATGCTCGGCCGCGTACGCGCGCAGCAGATCGCCGCACCCGTCCGGCGACGCGTCGTCCACCGCGACCAGTTCCACCTCGGCGGCCCGGTCGGCGGGCACGTCACCACGGATCGAGTCGAGGCACTGCCGCAGGTACGCCTCGACGCGGTAGACGGGTACCACGATGCTCAACAGCGGCGCGTGCGTCGGCTGAATGACCACGCCGCAACCATCGACCGCCCGGATGGACGGCCCTGGAACCCGACGTGGCCGGCGGTGGTGGAGTTTTTGAACAGCCGGGCAGCGCGGGGTTAACGGTTGAGCATGCGGCGCACCGAGCCGGGGACGGCCTTCTTGATCCGGGTCCGGATCCGCTCCGGCCGAGGCATCGCCTGTGACGCCTGCTCGCGAAGTACGGCCTCCTGGTCACGAAGCCACTCGATGCGCTTGACCAGCACCTCGGGCGAGGTGGCCAGCGCCGGGCGGACGGCCGGCGGGAAGGCGGTCGCCTGCCGGGTGGCGTCGAACACCGCCGCGCTGTCGGCGTCGTTGAAGGAGTTGCCCAGGTTGTGCTTGGTCAGGAACTGGAGCATCGTGTCGTACCGCTGCTTGTGGCCGTTGACCATGCCCGAGTAGTCGGCCTCGTCGTAGAGCTGGGCGGCGTCCACATCGGCCGGCACGTCGCGCATCACCCGGTGCGGGATCTCGAAGTAGCGGGCCAGCTCCAGGGTGCGCGAGTCGTGCGCGAAGAGGAAGCCCGGCGTGCCGGCGAGCAGCGAGACGATGGTGCCGTGGATGCGGGTGCCGAAGTTGAAGTCGAACCCGGAGAGGTAGTCGATCCACGTCCACGGGTCGACGAACATCCGCACCTTGTCCTCGGTGAACAGCGGGTGCGTGGTGTGGATCGGGATCTCGCTGGTCTTGCCACGGTCCTCGGGGGCGTCACCGAAGAGCAGGGTGCCCAGCGTCTTGAGGTCCTGCGGGATGTAGCGCAGGTTCTCGTAGCGCTGGTGGTGCGTCTTGATGATCTTCGCCATCGACTTGACGTACGGCGAGACGGTCAACGCGATCTTGTCGTACGGGCCGATGAACGTCTTGCGCTTCTCCACCGGCAGGGTGTCGCCGTGCAGGAACATCGACGGGCAGCCGATCACGTCGACGTTGGAGAAGCCGATCGTCCGCAGGTAGTCGGCGGTGATCTCACCCCGGACGCCGATGCTGGGCGAGCGGTCGAGGACGGCCCGGCAGAAGCGACTGACCTGGTCGTCGATCGGACGGAGGTATTCCCGGTCACCGTCGACGTTCGTCTGCACACCCACCCCGAGCACCACGACCGGGATCTTGAGTCGCTCGATCAGCCGGCTCATCGCGTCGAGCCGGTGGGCGTAGCTGCGCCGGAACGCGTTCGCCAGCGGGACCACGAAGACGTCGTACTCCTCGTTGATCCGGTCGCTGTCGCGCATGTTCACCGTGAAGCCGTTGGGCGTGATGGTGGCGGCGCGGGTGGCCAGCAGCTTGTTCGCGGCGTGACTGAAGACCAGGTTGCCCGCGTTCTCACCGATCAGGTTCCGCTCGAACGTCTCCTCGGGCGAGTTGACGTCGAAGGGACCCTTTCGGGCCCGCATCAGGATCCGCTGGTGCATCGCTGACTCTGCCTCTCGTCGGTGCCGGCCCCGCCTCGGCATGCCCGGCGCACCACCGAGCCGGATGGCGGGGTGGGTGCTCATCCAAGTCCCGGGAATACTAGGCCACCGGAGGACCGGTTGACACCTGCGCCGCATCCGCCCCTCCTGCCTCGCGTCGAGTGGGTGTGCCCGCACCGGTATGGTGCCCGGAATGACCAGCGCCACCGTCGTCGATAGGCAGCCCTCCACCACCCGACGCGGTGACGCCAGCCGATTGCCCTCGTTGACCGGACTGCGCTGGATCGCCGCGCTGCTGGTCTTCGGTTTCCACGCCGGCACCATGCGCATCATCGCCGAGCCCGGTCACCAGGCGGTGGTCAGCGAGATCTTCACCCTGGGCCTGTCCGGGGTGCAGTTCTTCTTCATCCTCAGCGGCTTCGTGCTGGTCTGGTCGGCCCGGGTCGGTGACTCCCGCCGCCGGTTCTGGCGTCGTCGGCTCGCCAAGATCTATCCGAACCACCTGGTGTTGTGGGCGCTGGCCATGCTCGCGGCGCTCTGGTTCGCCGACCCGATCAACCCGGTGGCCGCGCTGGAGAACCTCTTCCTGCTCCAGGCATGGGACCCGCGACCGGGCTACTTCTACAGCGTCAACAACGTGAGCTGGTCGCTCTCCTGCGAACTGTTCTTCTATCTGTGCCTGCCGTTGGCGTTGCCGCTGATCCGACGGGCCAGGCCGTGGATGCTGTGGGCCGTCGTGATCGCCATGCCGTTGCTGATCCTGGCGCTCTGGCCCGGACAGCAGTTGGTGCCGGAGCAGAGCCGGTGGTGGTTCGCCCAGATCTTCCCGCTGGTGCGGTCGCTGGAGTTCTGGATGGGTGTGGCCGCCGCCGAGCTGATGCTGCGCGGTCGCTGGCGCGGGCCCCGGCTGCCGCTGGCCACCGTTATCTTCGTCGCGACCTGGGTGGCGGCCTCGCAGTGGATCCGGGCCGAACTCTGGGCGGCACTGCTGTCGGTGGCGTACGTCCTGGTGATCGCGGCGGCGGCCGACGCGGACGTGCACGGTCGCCGTTCGCCGCTGCGTTCCCGGCTGATGGTCTGGCTGGGCGAGGTCTCGTTCGCCTTCTACCTGGTGCACGTCTTCGCGATCATGACGATCCTGCGGCTCACCGGAGACTGGGGCACCGGCCTGCCCGGCTGGTGGGGAGTACCGGCGGTGATCGGGTTCCTGCTGCTCACCCTGGCGCTGGCCGCGTTGCTGCACCGCTACGTGGAGCAACCGATGATGCGCCGACTCGCCCCGAGCCGCGCTGCCGCCGGCCCCGCCGCCCCGCCTGGTGGCGGGTCCGCCGAGCCTGCGGGACCGTCCGCAGATCCGCCCGCCGGATCGCCCGCTGGCCCGCCCGCCGGGCCGCCGAGGCAGCGGGTGCCGGGTGACGAGCCGAGTACGGCAGGTCTCCGCGACCGGGACCGCTGAGTCCACCGTGGACCGTTGTCGTCGACGCCCCGACCTGCTGTTTCGTGTGCCGATTACGGCGCGTCGTCTACCTGACACGCCCGCCGCCGATGCGGTGCGACAGTGGTGGCGGTAGCGTGACCGGGTGCTTCCCGTCGCGCCCGCCCGTCCCCTGTGGTGGCTGGCGCGCTGGGCGACGCGACTGCTGACCGGGTTCGCGGTCGCCGCCGCGTTCACCCTCGGCACCTGGGCGATGCCCGCACTGGCCGCGCCCGCACTGGCCACCCCCGCACTGGCCGCGCCCGCACAGGCCGCGCTCGTCGGGCACCCCGTCGCCGGCCGGTTCGGGTCGGCTCCTCTCCTCGTGCCCTCGCCCCGTGCCGACTGGCGCCCCTCGTCGACGGGTGCGCTGGTCACGGTGTCCGCCACGGGGGCCGTCGACCGCGCCGACGCGCTCGGCGTACCCGGGCTGCCGCCCGAGGCGGGCCTGGCGCAGCGGCCCGCCGTGACGGCGGTGGTGGGCGGCCCGGCGGCGTCCCTCCCGACGGCGGTCCCGCCGGGTGCCCACGGTGCCCGCGCCCCACCCGGCGACTGACCTCACGCCCCGCTGCGGCACACCGACCGGACTCCGCCGCAGCCCGTCCCGCAACGCCCGGGACCTCTGCCCCGCGAAACATCCCGTCACCGCCCCGCCCGGTTCCGACGCGCCGCCGTCGGGGGACCGGGTGCCGGCGGCCCGCTGTCAGCGCACCACGGCCCACGAGGTACCGCCATGGAGAAGACCGTCCTCTACCAGTTCCTGATCGAGGTGCCCCGGGCCGCCGCCATCTGGTCGGTGCTGCTCGTGCTCGCACTGGGCGTGCTCACCGTCCTGGTCGCCCGGCCCGAACCGTCCGGCCCCGACGAGACCGGCCCCGCCGACGACCCCGCCGAGGCCGAGACGGCCGACCTGCGCCGCTACGCCGGTGAGGTGGCGGTGGCCGCCGCCGGGGCCGCACAGAACGCCGCCCGGCGGCGGGACGCGTGGCGTACCGCCCAGACCGCCCTCGACCGTGCCTGGGCCCGCTTCGACGAGGCGGAGAGCCGGGCCCGACGGCTCGCCGGGACCACCGCGCTGCCCGCCCCCCGCACCCCCCGCACCGCCAGCGAGTACGCCGCCCGGGAACGCTGGCTGCACCACGCCGCGATGGTGGCGCACTGGCGCGGTGACCTGTCGGCGCGGCAGCTCACCGACGTGCTGGCCCGGCGGGCCGGCTGGGACCCCCGCCTGCACCCGGCCGCACAGGAGGTCGTGCTGGCCCGGGTCGTCCGGGACAACCACCGGGCCACCTACCGGGCCGCCGCCGAGCGGGAACGGGCCGCCTGGCGGGAGACGGAACGGGCCACCGAAGCGGCCCGGGTGCTCTCCGCCGAGGCGTACGCCGCCGCGCAGCGCCTGCGACCGAACCCGGTGCCGGCACCCGCCGTGACCACCGCCGCGCGTCCGGCCGCTGCGGCCCTGCGCTGGCGTCCGGCGCGCGTGGGGTGACTCGGGCGAGACGCGCGGAGCCCCGGTAATCCAGCCTGATCGGGTGAGCCCGGTCACACCGATCGCCGGAACGGACGGTGGTGCCGCAACCGCCCGAGACGTGACGTGATGTCCGGAGGCATTGTCCGGGGGTGGTCCGGTTGTCACCGCCCGTTACGTCGATCACCGTCGGTCCTGTTGCGGGACATCGATGACCGAACGCCCGAAAATCACTGAGCTGGATCATGTTTGCGCAGGTCAGAGCGGGTTGGCAGGGCAATGACCGACCAGTAATGTCGGCCCGTCCGATGCGGTAACCGATCGCAGGAGGCGACGCCGCATCGACCCGCCTAATCGTGGTCTCACGAACCGGGGACCCACCGCACCTCTGGGGTGAATCCGCGAGCCTCGGCTCGCGGTAGGGCCAACTTCCCGCCCGAACCCGTCAGCTAACCCGGTCGGCGGTGTCGGAAGGAGCTTTCCTCTCGTGCATCCCCTTGTGATACCCCTCTTGTTCCTCCACGGCACTGCGGTGCCCGCGCTCACCGGGCCGTCGGCCGCGAGCTGACTGCGGCCCCCGCCCGGCCCCGACCGGGCGAAGCCCCTCGCACGGCCCGTCCGCCCACTCGGGCGGTCCTCGGCATGTCCTGTCGAGCTGACCGCCGGAGCGGATCGCCGTGCCTCCCCGAGCCCCCGTGGAGGACTCCGTGAAGCAGACCCTGACGCGCCAGCTACGCCGGCTGGCCACCGAACGCCCCTACCAGGTCGTCGCCGCCTCGGCCGCCGCGCTGGCGCTGGCCACCGGCACCGGTGCCGTACTCGTCGGCACCGATGACGCCCCGACGACCGCGCACACCACGACCGCCGTCGCCGAGATGCGGGGCGACACCGTCGCCTCCCGCGCCGACACCCGCGCGGAGCCGACCCCGTCGACCCCGCCGGGCAGCGCGGCCCCGAGCAGCGCCGCACCGTCACCGTCGCCCTCGCCCACGCCGAAGGCCACCTCGGCGGCCCCCTCGCCGGTGGCCGTCAGCGAGAAGACCGCACCGAAGCCACCGACGCGCAAGGTCCTGGACTACGACTTCCAGGCCCAGACCACCGGCTACTACTGCGGCCCGGCCGCGGTACGCAACGCGCTCAGCGCCGCCGGGGTCGACCGTGACCAGGACACCCTGGCCGCCCAGCTCGGCACCACGTACGCCGGCACCAACTCGGCTCTGGACACCACCCGGGTGCTCAACGCCACGCTCAAGGGCGAGCCGTACTCGACCACGATGCTGCGGGGCGGCTCGGCCACCCCGACGCAGATGGACCAGCTCCAGGCCGACGTGGTGGAGGCGATCACCGACGGGCGCGGTGTGGTGGTGAACGTGGCCGGCAGCGCCACCGACACCGACGGTGGCTGGCACTCCTTCCCCGGCGGCCACTACGTCGCCGTGGTCGGTTACGCGGACGACGGTCGACTGGTCAAGATCGCGGACTCGGCCGACGCCTCGTACTACTCGTACTGGATGAGCACCACCGACCTCGCCCACTGGGCCGCCACCCGCGGCTACTCCTCCTGAGATGTAAGGACGAGATGTAAGGACCGGATGTAAGGAAGGGTCCCCTGCTATACACCAGGCGATAGCAGGGGACCCTTCCTTACTTCTCGGTCTACAGGTCTGACCGAGTACGCCCACCGCTCACCACGGCCGCTGCTGCGCGCTCAGGGGGCGGTCGGCAGCGCCGCGTCGTCGGTCGTGGTCCGTGGCGCCGGGGCGGTCCAGGCCGGGTCCAGTTCCCGCCGGGCGGCGGAGAGGAACGCCTCGGCGTACGAGTCGGCGGGGAAGTCGCCCAGGTAGCGCCGCCGGGTCGCCCAGCGTGCCTCGGCGAGCGGATCGGTGTCGAGCAGCCGCGTCAGCACGTCGTCCAGGTCGGCAATGTCCCGCCGCAGCACGTAGCCGGTGGCGGCGAGGGGGAACCGTTCGACGAACCGGTCACCGTCGACGCCGGTGTCGGTGACCGCGTAGGGCTTGCCCGAGTACAGCCAGTCGGAGACCACCCCGGAGACGTCGGAGACCAGCGCGTCCGCCCGGTTCACCGACTCGGCCAGGGTGAGCCGGCTGGCGGCGGCGCCGAAGACGTGCTGGCGGCCGGTGCGGGAGCGGTCGGCGGCGAGCAGTTCGTGCAGCCGGGCCAGGCGTCGGGCCGAGCCCGGGTGCTGGTTGGTGTAGGGGTGGGCGCGCAGGATCACCGTGGCGCCCCGGTCGAGCAGCCGCCGCAGCAGCGTCTCGGCCATCGGCAGGGAGCAGTAGTCGGCGTCGGCGTGGTGGCCGGTCCAGGTGGGGGTGTAGAGGACCGTGGGGTTCGTCAGCCCCCGGGTCGGCTGGTGGCGTACCTCGATCGCCTCGACCTGCGGGCGGCCCACCACCACGAACTTCTCGGCCGGGATCTCCACCCCGGCGCGGGCGTACCGGTCGACGGCGGCCTCGCCGGCCACGAAGATCCGGTCGAAGATCGCCGACACCGGGTTGGCGCTGGGCGCCTTGTCGCTGTCGCCGTGGTGCAGTTGGACGTGGGTGAGCTGGGTGAATCGGATGCAGTGGCTGTTCTTCGCGCCGTGGTTGACGTAGAACGCCACCCGCAGGCTCGGCACCAGCACCTCGTCCATGGTGCGCAGGGTGGGGCAGTAGACCACCGGTGCGGTGGTGGCCGCCGCGACGGCGGGCAGGAACTCCGGTTCCCGCAGCATCACCACGAACGGCCGTCCGATCCGTTCCAGGTACGGCAGCCACATGGTGACCTGGTACTCCGAGCCGGGCGGGGCGGAGAAGTGCAGCACGAACTCCGGCTGGTGCCGGCGTAGCGCCCGGGTGACCGCCGACCCGCCGGCCGTCGGCCGGAACCGGCGGCGGGCCAGGTCGAGGGCGACCGCCCCGGCGGCGGCACCGACCGGCAGGCAGACCAGCAGGGCGACCACGGCGGGCAGCCCGGCCAGGGCGGCCACGGCCAGGGCGGCGAGCAGCCCCGCCACCGCGTCGTCGAGCCGGGCGGCGACCTGCGGCACCCAGGTGCGTACCGGCAGGTTGGCGGCGCGGATCTCCAGGTTGCCGGCGGTCCGCAGCGGCCCGGTGACCAGCACCAGCCCGAGCAGCACGAGGGCGGTGACCGCCAGGATCGGGTCGAAGCCGCCGTCGAGCTGCCGGGCGTAGCCGACCAGGATCCCGGCGGCGAGCAGGGCGGTCTCCGCGACGCTGTCGGCGCCCGGTCGGACCCGGCGCTCCCAGACCGTGGCGGCGAGCGCGGCCACCGCCAGCCCGAGCCCCCAGGCGGTCGCGCCGGTGAGCGCGAGCACCAGGAACGCCAGGACCGCACCGCCGGTGGCCAGGCCCCGGGCGGCCAACTTCGTGACCAGGTCACCACGCATCTCGGCGCTGCCTTCGTGCTCGTCGTCGGCGGGTCAGCCGACGCGGGTGCCGCTGCGGGGGGCGTCGGCCTGGGTGGGTACCGGGGCGGGGGTCGACGCCTCGCCGGGCGGCCGGCGTACGTCGATGACCTGGCCGGTGAGTTCCGAGATCAGCACGTCCAGCGAGGCCTGGGCGACGGTCTCGGCGGCGAGCAGGGTGTTCTCGGGCTCCGCGCCGAACGCCTTGGTCCGCATCGGGGTGGCGGTCCGCTCCGGGTTGATGATGTTGACGCGTACGCCGAACTCGGCCCACTCGTCGGAGAGCGCCTGGGTGAGGTTGACCAGCGCGGCCTTGGTGGCCGAGTAGAGCGCGTAGTCGGCCCGGCCCCGGGTGTACGAGCTGGAGGTGTAGAGCAGGAGCTGGCCCTTGGTCTGCTGGAGGTAGGGCAGGGACTGCCGGGCGACGGTCACCGGGCCGACGAAGTTGACCTGGAGCACCCGGTCGATGGTCTCCTGGTCCATCTCGGCCAGCGCGCCCTTCTCCAGGATCCCGGCGGTGACCACGACGTGGTCGATCCGTCCGGTGGCCTCGAAGGCGGTCCGTAGCGCGGCCTCGACGTCCTCCGGCCGTTCCACGTGCGTGCCGGTGCTGGAGCGGCTGAACGGGAAGACCTGGGCGCCGTGGCGGCGGGCCAGCTCGGTCAGGTCGTGGCCGATGCCGTAGCTGCCGCCGAAGACGACGATCGTGCGGCCGGTGACCTCTTCGCTGTACGACCGGTGGTCGGTGAGCCGGGGCACCTTGGCGGCGGCGAGCTGGAACAGCTTGTCCGCCAGGTGCACGTCGACCGGGTGGGTGACCTTGATGTTCTCGTCCGAGCCGTCGATCACCTTGATCGGCACCTCGGGCAGGTAGCGCAGGACGACACCGCAGTCGTCTGTGGCGGCGAAGTTCGGGTCACCCTCGGCCAGCCGGTACGCCTCCCGGATGGTGGTCGACCGGAACGCCTGCGGGGTCTGGCCCCGGCGCAGCGTGGCGCGGACCGGGATGTCGGTGATGCACTCGTCCTCGTCGACCTGGATGATCGTGTCGGCCGACGGGATGGCCACGTCGACCGCCGCGTACGTCCAGAGGGCGTTCACGCACTCCCGGACGATCCGGCCGCTGAGCAGGGGTCGTACCGCGTCGTGGAAGAGGATGTTGCAGTCGGCCTCGCCGACGGCGTCCAGCGCGACCCGGGTGGTGGCGTTGCGGGTGTCGCCGCCCTCGATCACCTTGGTGACCTTGCGGAAGCCGGCCTTGTCGACGATCCGCTGCGCCTCGTCGACGTGCCCGGTGGCCATCAGCACGATGATCTCGTCGATCTCCGGCGCGGCCTCGAAGACGGCCAGGGTGTGCTCGATGATCGGCTTACCGGCGATCTTGAGGAGCTGCTTGGGGATGCCGAGGCCCAGTCGCGTGCCGGTGCCGCCGGCCAGCACCACGGCCACCGTCCGCGAGGGTCGCCACGGTGCCGGGCTCTCCGGCGGGCTGCCCGGGTCGGTGGTCTGGTCCTGCGTCATTGCCGGTCCTCGCTCTCGGGGGTACATGGCTCGGTGAGGTGGTGTGGGGTGGGGGGTGTCGCCGGCGCCGGCGACGGGTTGAACCTTAACGCGCGGACCGCGCCACCCCAACGGGCCGACGCGGTCCGCGCGACGCCGCACGGGCGTCGGACGTTCGCCCGGACTCTACTTGCCGTTCGTGAACGCCTCGTAGGCCTTCAATACCTCGGCGGTCGGTCCGTCCATCCGGATCAGGCCCGATTCCAGCCAGACTGTCCGTTCGCAGGTGTCCCGGACCGAGGAGAGTTGGTGGCTGACCAGGAACACCGTGCCGGCGCTCTCCCGCAGCTCGCGGACCCGCTTCTCGCTGCGCTTGCGGAACGCCTTGTCGCCGGTGGCCAGCGCCTCGTCGATCAGCAGCACGTCGTGCTGCTTGGCCGCCGCGATGGAGAAGCGCAGCCGGGCCGACATGCCGGAGGAGTACGTCCGCATCGGCAGGGAGGCGAAGTCGCCCCGCTGGTTGATCCCGGAGAACTCGATGATCTCCGGGAGCTTGCGCTGCACCTCGTCCGGGCGCATGCCCATGGCCAGGCAGCCGAGCGTGACGTTGCGCTCCCCGGGCAGGTCGTTGAGCAGCGCCGCGTTCACCCCGAGCAGCGACGGCTGCCCCTGGGTGTAAATCGCGCCGCGCTCCACCGGCAGCAGACCGGCGATGGCCCGCAGCAGCGTCGACTTGCCGGAGCCGTTGGTGCCGATCAGCCCGATCGCCTCACCCCGGTATGCGGTGAAGGTGACCCCGCGCACCGCGTGCACCTCGCGCACGTTCGGCGCCGAGGAGCGGCTCATCATCCGCTTGAGCGCGGCCACCGGGCTGGTGTTGCCGGCGGCGCCCTTGTGGATCCGATAGACGATGTGCGCGTCGTCCACCACCACGGTCGGGATCCGGTCCTGGATCCGGGGGAGGGTGACCGTCACGTCGTTGGACATCTCGAGGTGATCAACCACGACCGTACTCCTGTTCGCCGCGCCAGAAGTAGAGGTAACCGCCGATGCCCATCACGACCGCCCAGCCGACCGCGATCAGCCAGGTCAGCGGCAGCGAGTCGTTGAGCAACGGGGTCTCCTCCAGCAGGGCGCTCCGGGCCAGCTCGATGTAGACCAGCATCGGGTTGAACTGCACGATCCCGGTGGCCCAGCCGGGAAGGTTCTCGGAGAACAGCGTCACGCTGTAGAGCACCCCGGAGCCGTACATCCAGGCCCGGAGCACGAAGGGCATGACCTGCTTGAGGTCGGTGGCCTTGGCGCCCAGCCGGGCCACCACCATGGTCAGCCCGGCGTTGAAGACCGTCTGGAGCAGCACCGCCGGCACCAGCATCAGCCACATCAGCGTGATCGGCTCGCCGGTGGCCACCACGATGCAGACCAGCACCACCAGCGAGCCCAGGAGTTGCTGGAACTGGGTGGTGGTGATGGCCAGCGGCAGGCAGGCCCGGGGGAAGTGCAGGGCCCGGATCAGGCCGAGGTTGCCGCTGATCGCCTGGGTGCCCTGCTGCACCGTGGTCTGGGTGAAGTTGAAGATGAACAGACCGGTGGTGAGGTAGGCGATGAAGTTCGGGATGCCCCGGTTCTGCTCCAGCACCACGCCGAAGATCAGGTAGTAGACCGCCGCGTTGGTCAGCGGGGTGAGCACCTGCCAGAGCTGCCCGAGTCGGGCGTTGCTGAACGAGGCGGTCAGCTTGGCGTTGGCGTACGCGGCGATGAAGTGCCGGTAACGCCACAGCTCACCGCTGTAGCGGCGCAGTGAGGGCCGCTCGCCGGCCACCCGCAGGCCGTGGCGGGTCGCCAGCTGCGCGGGAGTGAGGCCGGAATCGGGGTCGGCCAGCGCGGTGTTGGCCATGGGGATGGGCGCTCCGATCTGTCGTGCGGCGGATACGTTCGCGACGATGGAATCTAGCGTGGAGCGCCGCCTCGCCGCTGCGTGGACAGTAGTCCGAAAGACGTCGGGACGCAACCGTACCGTCGTTGCGCTACATTGTTCCTCGTGACAGTCGAGAGAAGTCCCAGGTGACGACCGGGAAGAGGCGTACGCCGGCCGGTGCGGCAGTGCTCCGTGGCGAGATCACCACGGCCATTCGCCGTGCCCTCATGCAGGAACTCGCGGCGGTCGGCTACGGCCGGCTCTCCATCGAGGCGGTGGCGCGCCGGGCGGGCGTCAGCAAGACCGCCATCTACCGCCGGTGGAACTCGAAGCTCGACCTGGTGCTGGAGGTGGTGGCCGCCGCAGCCGGTGGTCGGCTGCCCGCGCTGGACACCGGCAGCCTCCGCAGCGACCTGGTGTTGCTGTTCCAGGTGGTGGCGCACGCCCTGCGACATCCGCTCGCCGTGCAGATCATCCCCGACCTGCTGGCCGAGGCGGCCCGCAACCCGACCATCGACGAGACCCTCCAGCAGGTGTTGCGCGCCCGGCAGCACGAGGTCGTCGGCCGGTTGATCGGCCGGGCGGTCGAGCGCGGCGAGGTGTCCGCCGACATCGACCGGGACGCCGCGGTCGACCTGATCGTGGGTCCGCTGTACTGGCGACTCGCCGTCGCCCGCGCCCCGCTCACCGACAGCTACCTGGAGACCCTGGTCGAGTCGGTGGCACGCGGGCTCGGCGGCCCCGACCCGCTGCCCCGGCCGAGGGCGGCCCCGACCGGGGGTTGAGCAGGCCCGACCCGGGGTACCGCTGGCGGGAGTCGGGCATCGGGTCCGCGCGTCGCTGCGCGTCGCCTCGACTCGACATCCGGGATGACTACGCTCGGTGTGGTTCGCGGGGTCTGCCAGGCGGCCGTGGAGTGTCCAGCCGCACCCGCCCGTACGACGACGACAAGGACGCAGTGTGTCGATGACCGACCAGACCGTCGCCGAGCCCGCTCCGGCAGCGGCCGACGGACCGACCGGTCCCGCCTCCCCACCACCCGGCCCGCAGCCGTCGCCCTGGCGGCACCTCCGGGCCGGGCTGCGCGGGCTCGGGGCCGGGATCGCCGCGATCCCGGCCGTGCTGACCGACGTCGCCGTGCTGGCCTTCGCGCTCTGGACGCTGCTCTATCACCTCGCCCTGCCGCTCGGCTGGGCCCCGTCGTCGACCCTGCGGATCTGGCTGGTGACCGGCCCGGCGCTGGCGCTGCTCGCGGTGCTGGTGCGGGTGGGCCAGTGGGCCTGGCGGCGTCGGGCCGTCCGGGCCGCGATGCCCACCGACGCCACCACGGATCCCGACGGCACGCCGGATCCGGACACCACCACGGATCTCGATCCCACGCCGGATCCGGAGAGCACGACCGGCGCGGACGCGCCGACGCGCGCCGGGACGACGCCGGCCGAGGGCGCGGACGGGTCTGCCGGTACGCCGACGGACCGGCCCAGCCGGATGCCGGTCGCCCAGCGCCTGGCGACGGCGGTCGTCCTGCTCTTCGGCGTGGCGGCGGCGGTCACCGCCGGCCTGGCCGGCACCCCGGCGGGCGAGAACATCTCCTGGTGGTGGCCCGCCTCGACCGGTGCGGTCGCCGCCGTCGGCATGGCGGTGCTGACCGTGTGGACCTGGCGGCGGGTGCCGCCGAGCCGGCCCTCGGCGCCCGCCCCGAACGCCTGGCAGGCGCTGTACGCGTTGCTGATCTCCGGTGTGGCGGCGGCGGCCTCGCTCTACATCGCCCGCAACACCCCCGACGACGTCTACTACGTGGGCCGGTCGGTGTGGGTGGCGGAACGCGACATCGTGCCGCTCAACGACTTCCTGTTCAGCGAGAACGTCCTCCCGGCGATGGCGTCGCTGCCGCCGACCGCCAGCATCGAGGTGCTGGCCGGCGCGCTGGGCCGGTTCCTCGACATGCACGCCTCCTCGGCGACCTGGTTCCTGCTGCTGCCGGTGATGGCGGTGCTCGCCGTCCTCGCGCTCTGGCGGGTGGTGCACCGGTGGGCGCCGCGCCGTCCGGTGCTGGCCTTCACCGTGGCCGCCGCGTTCCTCGCGCTGGTCGCCGGCTCGGACGCCGCGCTGGGCACCTTCCACCTGCCCCGGCTGTACGAGGGCAAGGGCATGTTCGTGTCGGCTGTCGTGCCGTTGATGTGGTACTACCTGACCCGCTGGTTCGAGGACGGGCGCAAGCGTCACCTGGTGCTCGTCTTCGCGCTGTCGGTCACCGCCATCGGGCTGACCACCACGGCGGCGATCATCCTGCCGATGCTGGTCGGCGGGGCGGCGCTGATGATGCTGTTGGTCGGGCGCTGGAAGTCGGCACTGCTGGTCGGCGTCGTCGCCCTGGCGTACCCGGTCGGCTCGGTGGTGTTGACCCAGATCGTGCTGGGGCAGGGCACCGCGGACGGGGCGGACGCGGTCGCCTACGACGCCGCGTACACCTACCGGCGCACCTTCGAGATCGGCATCGTCGGCGTGATCGGCGGACTCGCCCTGTGGTGCGGTCCGCTGCTGGCCCGTCGTCGTACGGCGGGGCTGCTGGCCGCCGGTGGTGCGCTGACGCTGAGCGTGCTGATGGTGCCCGGGGTGCTGGAGTGGCTCGGCTCGCTCACCGGCATCTCGGTGGTGCTCTGGCGGGTGCCGTGGCTGCTCGCCCTGCCCGCGCTGATCGGGCTGCTCTGCACGGTCTGGCTGCCTACCCGGTTCCGTTCGGTACGCGCCCTGGTGGGCGTGGTGCTGGCCGGCTCGATGATCGCGTCGTTCGCCGTCTACGCCACTCCGATGTGGTCCGAGCGGAGCTGGGTGGAGATGCGCGACCGGCCGAGCTGGAAGATCCCGGAGCGGCGGCAGGTCATCGCGGAGTGGATCGTGACCCTCGACCGGCCGGACGGCTTCCTGCTCGCGCCGGCCACCATCATGCGGGCCATGCCGATGGTGACCAGTCAGGTCCGCGTCGTGCTGCCGCGCGACTTCTACCTGGTCGAGTACGACCTGGAGTCGCAGTTCGCGAAGGACCGGCTGCTGTTGACCCGGTTCTCCGACGGGGGACCGGCGGAGGGTCGACCGACCCGGGACGAGGTGGCCGAGGCGCTGGAGCGGCTGGACGTCGGGACGATCTGTGTCTACAACGGCAACCGGTTCGCCCGACGGACCGCGGCCCGACTCGGGTACGCCGAGTTCGCCGAGTTGCCGCCGCCGGTGCCCGACCAGCCGGGCGGGGTCACCTGTCTGCGTCGGAACTGACGCGTCCGGCGGATTTCGGGTCGGTTACGTGGACCGTCCGTTTCGAGTGATCGACGGTTTGGGCGAAAGATGCCGGATACCCGAGCGTTGTCCCGGCGAGGTTTCGCGTTAAGGTCGCAGCTACGCTGGCGGCCGTTCGAGGCGTATCCAGCCGGTCATCGATCTCGTTAGGGAGCGTACTCGTTGTTCGGCATGTTGAGTTCACGCGTGGGCGTCGCCGCGCGTGGCGCCCTGCTGGTGGCGTCCTACCTGGTGTTACTCGCCGCTGGCGCGTTCGGGTGGGTGGCCCTCTTCGCCGTCGCCGGAATGGCGGCGGTGTTGGGCGAGTTCGCCGTGGAACGGTGGTCACCGGCCACCGCGACCCTCCTGCAGAAGGTCGGTATCAACCGGGTCTACCGGCAGTTGGGCCGGGACCTGTCGGTGGTGGTGCTGGTCGCCTCCCAGGTGTCGCTGACCGGCACCGAGCTGACACTGCTGCTCCTGCTGCCCGCCGCGGTCTGGTTGGTCGCCGTCTTCGCCGGGGCGTTCAACCGGATGATCGACCGGCGCAACCCGGTCTCGGCCCTGGTCCGCAACATCGACCTGGGCCGGATGCGGTCCGCCCCCCGCCCGCCGGAGTGGGCCTCCGAGGTGGCCGGTGACCGGTTGCCGTGGGCGAACGTCCTGCTCATCCCGGCCGCCGTGGTGGCCGTCGTCGCCGACGACGTGACGCCGGTCTTCGTGGCAGGTCTGGTGGCCGTCGGGCTGGCCGGGGTGGTCGGCGGCATCGTCGCCTTCACCTGGCTGCGCGGCCGGGGCACCGGGCAGAGCCCGCAACTGCCGGCCGTGCAGAACTGGCTCAACAGCTACCGCCCGGAGGTGGCGCTCTACTTCGCCGGCCCGGCCAAGGACGTCTACCAGGCGAACATGTGGCTGGCGCCGATCGAGGCGCTGGGCCGTCGCGGGGTGGTGCTGATGCGCAGCCGGGACGCCTTCCTGGAGCTGGCCGACACCCGGCTGCCGGTGATCTTCGTGCCGGCCGCGCCGGATTTCATGAACCTGGACAAGAGCAGCATCCGGGCCACCCTGTACGCCGCCAACGTCGGGCCGAACATCCACATGCTGCGTGAGCCGGGCATGAAGCACGTCTTCGTCGGTCACGGCGACAGTGACAAGGCGGCCAGCGTCAACCCGTACAGCAAGGTGTACGACGAGGTCTGGGTCGCCGGCCTGGCCGGTCGGGAGCGGTACGCGCGGGCCGGGGTGGGCGTGCTGGACGCCGACATCGTGGAGATCGGCCGCCCGCAGTTGGCCGGCCTGCACACCTTCGGCTCGGAGGCCGTCGAGCGCCCGTTCACCGTGCTGTACGCGCCGACCTGGGAGGGGTGGCTCGACGACGACCCGTACCACACCTCGCTGATGCTGATGGGCGACCGGATCGTGGCCACGCTGCTGGCCACCCGTCCGGCGGTCCGGCTGATCTACAAGCCGCACCCGTTGACCGGCACCCGCTCCAAGCAGGCCAAGGCGGTGCACCAGCGGATCGTCGAGCGGATCCGGGCGGCTGGCGGCGACGTCGACGCGTCCAGCCTGGACGGTCCGGCGCACCGGGTGGTCACCGGTCGGGTGCCCGCGCTGTTCGACTGCTTCAACGAGACCGACCTGCTGATCAGCGACGTCTCCAGCGTCGTCTCGGACTTCGTGCAGAGCCAGCGGCCGTACGTGGTGGCCAACCCGGCCGGGCTGCCCGAGGACGAGTTCCGGCGGACGTTCCCCACCTCGCGGGCGGCGTACCTGCTCGCGGCGGACTGCGGTGAGCTGGAGAAGATCGTCGCGGTGACCCGGGCCGGTGACGACCCGATGACCGAGGCCCGCCGGGACCTGAAGACCTATCTGCTCGGCCCGGCCGAGGCGAACCCGATGGACCGGTTCGCCGAGGAGATCGGGCGGCTCTGCCGCTGACCCGCATCACGACCGCCACGCGCCCGGGACGACCTGTCGTCCCGGGCGCGTCGCCGTCCGGCATCGGCGGGCCACCGTCCCGGGCCGCCGAGCGCCGCCGTCCGGGTCGGCGGCGGCACGCCGGGACCGGTTTTGTCCGGTACGGGCCCGGCCGGGCGTGCGGACGGGCATGCTCGGAGGCAGGCCGGTGGAGAGGGGATGGGCGTGGAGAGCTACCACGAGGACTGGACCGACAGCCAGCGGGCGCTCTACGACGAGTGCTACCGGGCCGGTACGGACTGGGCCGCCGACCCCGACACCGCCGCCGAGGACGTGCAGCAGGTGATCAACCTCGGCCAGGCCGACGACGACACGCTCGCCGACGCCGAGATCGACTTCCCGCCCCTGGTCGACGCGGTCACCGAGGCCACGGGTGAGCTGGTCACCACCGTGCCGGCGAGCCACGACGACCCGGCCTTCCGGGGTTTCGTCGACGGCGTACGCGACGCCACCGCCGACGAGGTCTTCGGCCTCTGAGTCACCGTCACCCGCCCTGGGCCTGTCACCCGGGGCGGTTGTCTGCCACCATCTAAGGTCAGTTCCGCCGACCGTGACGCCACGGGGCGGTGGAGTCGACCGGGACCATGCGGGGTCAGCGGGCAGACCGAACGGGGAGGCCGGGTGCGCATCCTGCTGGTCGAGGACGACCGTCGGGTGGCCGCCGCGTTGTCGTCCGCGCTGACGCGTCGCGGCTACGAGGTGGAGCACGCGGCGACCGTCACCGCCGCCCTGTCCGCCGCGCCGTGCGACCTGGTGCTGCTCGACCTGACCCTGCCCGACGGCGACGGCACCGACCTCTGCCGTGAACTGCGTCGCCGCAGCAACCAGCTCGGCATCATCGCGGTGACCGCCCGGGGCGAGGAGCGGGACCGGGTGCTCGGTCTGCGTCTCGGTGCCGACGACTACGTGGTCAAGCCCTTCTCGATGGTGGAGTTGCAGGCCCGCATCGAGGCGGTGCTGCGGCGCGCCTCGCACGCGGCACCGGAGCGCAACCTGATCGAGGCCGGGCGGCTGCGCATCGACGTGGCGGCCCGTACGGTCACCGTGGCCGAACGCCCGGTCGCGTTGACCCGCAAGGAGTTCGACGTGCTGGTCTCACTGGCCCGGCAGCCCGGTGTCGCGGTGCCCCGCGACCGGATCCTGCTCGACGCCTGGGGGACCACCTTCGCCGACCGGCACACGGTCGAGGTGCACGTCGGGTCGCTGCGGAGCAAGCTCGGCGACGCGCGGCTGGTGGAGACCGTGCGCGGCGTCGGCTACCGACTGCGGAGCGAGTGAGTGCGCCGCCGGCTGGTGATCAGCTACCTCCTGCTGATGGTGTTGGTGCTGGCCGCGTTGGGCCTGCCGCTGGGCATGACGCTGACCACGCGGGAGACCGAACGGGTCCGGGCGGACCGGATCGCCGACGCCACCCGGTTCGCCTCGCTGGCCGGTCCGGCGTTGCGCAGCGGTGTCTCCGGCCCCCTGGACGCCGAGTTGAGCAGCTACGACGAACTCTTCGGCATCGGCGCGGCGGTGGTCGACCGGGACCGGCGGGTGGTGGTCGCGTCGGGCGGCTTCCGTCCGGGTACGGGCACCCGCGAGGCGTTGGACGTCGCCCTCTCCGGCCAGCAGACCAGCGGACCGGAGTCGGTCTGGCCCTGGGTGCGCGGGCCGATCGTGGTGGCGGTGCCGATCAACGACGGTGGCGAGGTGCTCGGCGCGGTGGTGACCGCGACCCCGTCCGACGGGGTGCGCCGTACCGTGGTCACCTGGTGGCTGCTGCTCGCCGCGCTGGGCACGCTCGCGGTGCTGGCCTGCGTGCTCACCGCGTTCGGGCTGGCCGGTTGGGTGCTGCGCCCGGTCACCGAGCTGGACGCGGTCACCCACGAGATCGCCGAGGGGGACCGGGGTGCCCGGGTGCAGCACCAGGTGGGCCCGCCGGAGCTGCGGCGCCTGGCGGCGAGCTTCAACCACATGGCCGACGCCGTCTCCGACGTGATGGACCGTCAGCGCGCGTTCGTCGCGCACGCCAGTCACCAACTCCGTAACCCGTTGACCGCGCTGCGGCTGCGGGTCGAGGAGTTGGGCCCGAGCCTGACCGACGAGGACGGCCGCGCCGAGCACCGGTTGGCCCTGGAGGAGACCGACCGGCTGGCGCTGCTGCTCGACGCGCTGCTCACCCTGGCTCGGGCCGAGCGGCGGGAGAACCAGCGGGTGACCGTCGACGCGGTGGCGACGGCCGCGTCCCGGGTCGCCGCGTGGGAGCCGTTGGCCCGGCACCGCAAGGTGGCCCTGCGCCTGGCGGCAGACCCGACGCCGACGTACGCCCGGACCGTGCCGACCGCCATCGACCAGGCGCTGGACGCGCTGATCGACAACGCGGTGAAGTTCAGTGGCGTGGGCGGCGAGGTGACGGTCTCCGTCGCGACCCGGGAGGGCGGGATCGCCCTGGAGGTACGCGACACCGGCCCGGGTATGACCTCCGACCAGCTCGGCCAGGCGACCGAACGGTTCTGGCGGGCACCGGAGGTGCAGAACGTCGACGGCGCCGGGCTGGGGCTGACCATCGCCGCCGTGCTCGTCGACGCCTCCGACG
Organism: Verrucosispora sp. NA02020; assembly: GCF_013364215.1. Lineage (NCBI taxonomy): Bacteria > Bacillati > Actinomycetota > Actinomycetes > Micromonosporales > Micromonosporaceae > Micromonospora > Verrucosispora sp. NA02020. The sequence continues at coordinate 2,274,232 of NZ_CP054923.1, forward strand.
GCCGGTTGACCATGCACCCGAACTCGCCACGGGGCCTGGTGGCCGCGCTGTGGTTCCCGGCGGCCACCGAGCCGGCCGACCTCGCCGCACCGGACGCGCCGCCCGGCCCGACGCCCACCGAGCCGGTGCCGCCCGCCTCGGTGGCCGGCGAGGGTCAGGGCTTGCTGGCGCGGTAGTAGTCGGCGGCGCCGGGGTGCAGCGGCAGGGGTGAGGTGGCGATCGCCGAGCGGGGGCTCATCCGTCCGGCCGCCGGGTGGGCGCTGGCCAGCTCGGAGCGCCGTTCCATCAGCAACCGGGTCACCTCGCGGACCAGCGGTTCCGGCAGGTCGGCGCGGACCAGCAGATAGTTGGGGTTGGCCACGGTGGTGACCGCGTCGATGCCGTACACCGAGCGGGGGATGTCCCGGGGCACGTACACCTCCGGGTTGCCCACCCGCAGCGGAGCGGTCCACTCGCCGAGATCGACGATGCGGGTCGGGGTGTCCTGGGCGAACTGGGCCACGGCCCGCACCGGCAACCCGCCGGAGAAGAAGAACGCGTCGATCCGCCCCTCCCGCAGCGCGGCCACCGAGTCGTCGAGGCCGAGCCGTTCCTGGCGTACCTGATCGCCGTCGAGTTCGGCGGCGGTGAGCAGCCGCTGCACGGTGATCTCGGTGCCGGAACCGGGCGCGCCCACCGACACCCGCCGCCCCCGCAGGTCGGTGAGGGTCTGCACCGGGCTGTTCGCGGTGGTGACCAGGTGCAGCAGATCGTCGTAGACCCGGGCGACGGCCACCACCTGCGGGTGCGGGCCGGGATCGGCGGGCAGCACGTCGGCCTGGGTGAAACCGAGTTCGGCCTCGCCGGCACCGAGGAGCCGGACGTTCTCCGCCGAGGCGGCGGTGACCATCACCTCGGCCCGGACGTCGGGTAGCTCCCGGTTGAGGATGGCGGCCAGGGACTCGCCGAAGGCGTGGTACACGGCGGTCGGGCTGCCGGTGGCGATCCTGATATGAACTGTCTTATCTGGAGATTCCCGGCAGGCGCTGAGGCCGGGCAGGGCCAGCAGCACGGTCAGCGCCAGCGTCGCGCGGGCGCCGCGTCGCCGGGCTCGGGCGGTGTACCGGGTACGGCTCACGGGCAGCACTGTGCGCCGCCGGACCCCTGTCACGCAAGCCCAGAGGCGGCGGAAGCGCTCTCCGGACGGCCCCGGCAGGTCTGCCGGGGCCGTCCGGGTGGGTCCGACCGGTGGCCGGCGAGCCGTTCCAGCCGTCCGGTCGGCCACGGATCAGGCCACGGGGCGGTGCGCCGCCTCCTCTCCGGCGTGGCGCAGGATCTGCTCCCGGTCCCGGCCGTGCGCGACACTGACCAGGAAGCAGCCGGTGCCCGGACGCAGCAGCGCCGGCACGTCCAGCAGTGCGGCGCCGCGCACCAGCACGGCGGCCAACTCCCGGTCGGTGATCCGGACGCCGAGGATGTGTCGGCGGACGTGCCGGCCACCGGCCAGCAGCGCGGACCGCCAGGCGGCGGCGGCCAACCGGGTACGCCACAACCGCCGGGCCGTCGAGGCACCGGGCACCGGGCCCCCGAGCAGCTCCCGGCGGCCGCGCCGCCAGCCGTTCTCCACCATCGCCGCGTACGCCGCACGGTGCTCGCGGGCGATGTGGATCTGGTGCAGTTCGTAGCGGCGGCGCAGCCCGCCCACCGCCGTCTCGTGCCGGACCGGGATGTGCAGGCGGTCGAGGAGTTGTCGGGTACGCCGCGCCGCCTCCTCCCGGTTGAACTCGATCGTCGCCGGGATGGCGGGCTGCTGGCCCACGTACCGGTGACCGGGAGCCGCCGGAGGCGGCATACAGCGCAGCAGGCAGGCTGTCTCGAACGCGTCGGCCAGCGTGGTCCAGTCCAACGGCGGGAGCGTCGTCGCCTGGCGATGCCGGTCGAGCAGAATGGGTGCGGCAACCACCGGAGTGCCTCCTTGTGGTGTCGGGTCCTCCTTACGGTGACCTGTGACACCCGTGGGTGGTACCGATCCGGCTCAGCCTTGAGGAAATCTTGCGCCTGGTTACAGTTCGGAAACCACAACGTCGATCTGACGTGGACGGCCCGGTGCGCCGGGCTGCTCGCACACCGTGTACTTGAGGTCCCGTACCGCTGCGACCAGCGCGTCCGTGCTGCGGGGCCGGGCACCGGCGAGGAGCAGGTCCCGCACCAAACGGCCCTTGGTGGCCTTGTTGAAATGACTGACCACCGACCGCACTGGCTGCCCGTCCACCTCACGTTCGTGCAGCACCCGCACCGTCACGACGCGCTCCGCCGACGCACCGCGCGGCGCCCAGGTGGCGGCGTACGCGCCGGACCTCAGGTCGAGCACCGGAGCGGTGCCGGCCGCCTCGGTCAACACCGGCCCCAGCACCCGCCGCCAGTACGCCGACAGCGCACCCGGGCCGGGCAGGCGGGCCCCGATGGCGCAGCGGTACGGCGGGATCCGGTCGGTGAGCCGGACCGCCCCCCACAGGCCGGAACTGACCAGCACCTGCCGGTCGGCCGCCCGTCGGGCGGTGGGCGGGAGCGTGGCCAGGTCGAGGGCCTCATAGAGCACGCCGGTGTAGATCCTCCCGGCGGGGGCGGTGGCCGCCACGGTCAGCCGGGTGTTGCGCCGCAGCTCGCCGTGCTGGCCGGCGCTGAGCCCGAGCGCGTCCAGTGCCGCCTCCGGTGGACCGGCGGAGAGTGCCACCAGAGCGTCCAGCACCTCCCGGCGGGCGGGGGTGAGCGCCGGCAGCGAGAGCCGGTCCAGGTCCAGCTTGCGGCCGGTGCCGGCGTCGGCCTTGCCCTCGGAGGGCGGCAGCAGGATGAGCATGGGTGACTCTAACGCCAGGGGCGCAGCGGCTCCGGCGGGTGGTAGACGCGGAAGCCACCGATCTCGGCGAGCAGGCTGCCGTCCGCGCGGTCGCCGAGCAGTTCCCGCAGCCGCCGGTCCGCCGGCGCGTCGGTCGCCAGCACGTACCCCGGCCGGGTGGCGCGGGCCAGCCGCCACCAGTACGCCGGATAGCGGTTCTGGCCCGGGTGCAGGTCGCCGTCGAGCACCCCGCAGACCACCTGCTCGGCGGTGTTGAAGATCAGCCGGTTGCAGGTCCAGTACTCGCCGTACACCTCGTGCAGACCGGCCGCCTGGACCGTGGCGGCGAGTTGTCGCGCGTACCGTTCCTCCCGCCGGCCGGGGTCCGCACCGGCGGTGGCGAACAGGACCGTGACCACCAGCGACGCCGCCGCCAGGGCGGCCAGGACGGCGGTGGCGAACGCGCCGGCCAGCCGTCCCCGCGCGCCGACGGTGCCCCGCCAGGCGGCCACCGCCGTCGACCAGAGCGGCCAGAGCACCGCCGGCAACGACAGTTGCAGCACCGACAGGTAGCGCGCGTTGCCCAGCGGGTCGGTCGCCGCGAGCGAACTGCGCACGTACGCCAGCAACGTCAACGCCGCACCGCCGAGCAGCGCGAGGTGCAGCACCGGCCCGACCCGGTCGGCCCGCCCGGCGGCCCGGCGGTACGCGAGCCCGGCGAGCACCGCCGCGACGACCAGCAGCACCGGATAGAGCAGCGCGAACCACTCCTGCCAGCGGGCGCAACCGGCGAGCGGGCAGAGTCCGCCCGCCAGCGACACCCCCTCCAGCAGTCCGCCGTCCAGCCGCTGCGGCCACGGCGGCGGCGCTCCGGTGGCACCGCTGATGGTGCGCAGCACCGAGAGGGAGTCCTGTCCCGGCGGCGCGACCAGGTTGTCGCGGATCATCGGGGCGATCCCGACGGTGAAGCCGACGAGCAGCAGCAGCCCGGCCCCGCCGAGCAACTCCCGACGCACCGCCCACACCAGCGCCAGCCCGGCCACCGCCAGGTACGGCACGATCAGCCAGTCCGACCAGACGGCCACCCCGGCGAGCAGCCCGAAGGCGCCGACGGCCAGCCGACGGTGGCGGACCGTGCCCTGGGCCAGCCCGGCGACCAGCAGCAGCATCGCCAACACCGCGACCTTGACCTCCGGACGGCCGCCGACGGTCGTCACCTGGTCCCGGATCACCCGTTCGGAGCCGAGCGCCAGCAGACCGACGACCAGGGTGGCGAACCAGGGCGACCCGATCCGCCGGGTCAGCCGGTGAATCAGCCAGAGGAACACCGCGTAGAGCGCGAGCACCGGCAGTCGCAGCAACGGCCAGCTCGGTCCGCCGACGGCGAGCAGGGGAGCGGCCAGGTACGACTGCAACATGCCCATGTACCGCTGGCCGTACAGGAAGACCGGGTGCTCCCGACCCTCGGCGATGTGCAGCGCGGCCAGGCCGAACGTCGCCTCGTCGCTGTTGGATACCGGCACGGTGTGCAGCACGAGGTACAGGCGGTAGCCGACCCCGGCCAGCCCGAGGAGCAGCGCGACGAAGGCCGGCCGGTCGAGCCGGAACCATCCCCGTCCGCGCTGTCGCCCTGATTGCGACCCTGCACGTGGCACGACCATCGCCCCCGTCGTCGTCCCGACCGGAGTCTCGCACGGTCGGACGCTGCTACGGGCCGGTTCGCCGCAGCCCGGCGGGGTGGGTCGTGCGGGGTGACCGACGGGGTGCCGGGGCGGCTCTCGCGTGGCCGTGGTCGCCGACGTGTGGCAGGGTTGCACCCGTGCCACCCACTCCCGCCGGCCAGTTGGCCATTCCGAACCTGCACCGGGCCGCACGGATCGAGGACGCGGTGCACGCCGTCGTCGAGCGTCGGCTCCGTCGGACGGGCTGGCGGATCAACATCATCGCGTACACCGGGTACGGCGCACCCGGCTGGGCGCGGGTGATGTGCCGGGTGCTGCTCGGGCGACCGGACACCCGCCAGCGGGGCCGGTTGGAGAAGGTCCGGGGCTGGCGCAGCTTCACCACGCTGCCCGCCAAGCACGTCACCGTGACGATCGAGACCGGTGGGGTGACCCACGAGGTGCGGGCCGACCGCAGCGGCTTCGTCGACACCGTCGTCGAGACGAACCTGCCACCCGGCTGGGGAACGGTACGCCTCAGCGTCCCGGACGCCGAGCCGGTCGAGGCCCCGGTCCGCATCCTCGATCCCGAGGTCCGCTTCGGCGTCCTCTCCGACATCGACGACACGGTCATGGTCACCGCACTGCCCCGTCCGCTGCTCGCCGCCTGGAACACCTTCGTGCTCGACGAGCACGCCCGGATGGCGGTACCCGGCATGGCCGTGCTCTACGAGCGCCTGGTCACCGCGCACCCCGGCGGACCGGTCTTCTACCTCTCCACCGGTGCGTGGAACGTCGCCCCGACGCTCACCCGCTTCCTCTCCCGGCACCTCTATCCGGCCGGGCCGCTGCTGCTGACCGACTGGGGCCCCACCCACGACCGCTGGTTCCGCAGCGGCCGGGAGCACAAACGCGCCACCCTGGCCCGGCTGGCCAAGGAGTTCCCCGACGTACGCTGGCTGCTCGTCGGCGACGACGGCCAGCACGACCCGGAGATCTACCGCGAGTTCGCCGCCGCCCACCCGGACAACGTGGCGGGCGTGGCGATCCGGCGGCTCTCACCCACCCAGGCGGTGCTGGCCGGTAGCCTCCCCGTCCCGCACGACAGCCCCACCGAGGGGCCGATCGGGCAGAAGTGGCTCTCCGCCCCCGACGGCGCGGGCCTCTGGACCCTGCTGCGCGGCGCCGGCCTCGTCTGAGCGGCCGTGCTGCTTCTCCCGAGCCTGCCGGATGCCAGCCGCCGGGCGTCAGCCGCCGGGCGTGAGCGTCACCTCGCCCGTGCAGCCGGCCAGGTGTCGGCGGTCTTCGAGCAGGTCGATGACGGCCTCCCGGTTGGCGATCCGGGCCTCCGACAGCGCATCCGGGTTCTGCCGCTGACCGGCGATGAAGGTCAGGTTGTTACGGACGGCGGTGTCCAGGCCGTCGCAGTTCTCCGCCGCGCCGCCGTTGAGCGCCGCGTTCGGGTCCGCGTCCGGCACCTCGACCTCGCCGGTGCAGCCGGCCGCCGCGCGCCGCTGTTCGAGCTGGTCGAGGACGGCCTGACGGTTGGCGATCCGGGCCTCCGACAGCGGGTCGGGGAAGACCAACTGGTCGGCGATGAAGGCGAGGTTGCTGCCCACGGCCGTGTCGAGACCCTCGCAGTTCTCGCTCGCCGAACTGGTCCCGGTCGCCGTCGCGAAGGCCACGCCGAGGGTCACCCCGATCGCCACGACCCCCGCGATCTTGCGCTGTCGCGGTGAGGTCCCGCGCCGACTGTTCCGGGTGGTACGCCTACTGCTCGCCATCGATTCTCTTCCCCTCGTCGTCAGCTACCTCGGAGGTACGGGCGCGCGGGCGCCGACGGTTCACCGCTCGGTGATCTACGTGCGAGCCCGGCGGATTGTTACCGACCTGGTGAGCGAGCTGTCACGCAGACATGAGGCGGTGCGGGTCCCGCGCCGCCCGCCCGCCGCCCGCCGTCCGCCCACCGCCCACCGCCCACCGCCCGCCGCCCGCCGTCCGCCCACCGCCCGACGGCCTGCCCCCGCGCGTGGCATGGCTGCGCGTGGCAAGGTCGGGGCCCGGCTGTGTGCAGCAGGGTCGGGTCTGACTGTGTGTAGCAGGGTCCGGGCCGGTCCTGTATAAGGTCTGGGCCCTTTCGAGCTGAGAGCAGGAACGGATCGCGGAAGGTGGCCACCAGGCTGCGGCATGTCGTGCCTGGCGACGCGATAGCGCGAACGGTTCAGCTCGACAGGAGCCGAGGAGGTATCCAGGGCCGAGGCCCGCAGGCCGTGATGGCCACGCCCTCGACGACGGCCACGTGTCACGACGGCCACGCCGTGACGGCGGCCATGCCGCACCGCGGCCATGCCGCACGACGGCCATGCCGCACGACGGCCATGCCGCACGACGGCCATGCCGCACGACGGCCATGCCCCGCAACGGCCATGCCCCACAACGGCTACGGCCGTGACGGCCACGGCCGCGACCGTCACGGCGGCCCGAGCAGGGTCAGGCCGGGCGGAGCCAGAGAGCGCCGAGCGGGGGGACACGCAGTGCCACCGAGGCGGGCAGCCCGTGCCAGGGGATGTCCTGGGCGTAGACGGTGCCGAAGTTGCCGACACCGGAGCCGCCGTAGTGGTGGGCGTCGGTGTTGAGCACCTCGGCCCAGGCGCCCGCCGCAGGCAGACCGACCCGGTAGTCGTCCACGGGCCGGGCGGAGAAGTTGGCGACGCAGACCAGGGTCGCGCCGTCGGGAGCGATCCGGACGAACGAGACGGTGTTGTTGGCGACGTCGTCACCGGCGAGCCAGCGGAAGCCGGCGGGCGAGGTGTCCTGCGCCCACAGGGCGGGAGTGTCCCGGTAGACCCGGTTGAGGTCGCCGACGAGGCGTTGCACGCCGGCCCGGGCCGGGTCGTGCAGGAGGTACCAGTCGAGGCCGCGCTCCTCGCTCCACTCCCGCTCGTCGGCCAACTCGCAGCCCATGAAGAGGAGCTGCTTGCCGGGGTGCGCCCACATGTACGCCAGCAGTGCGCGCACGTTGGCCAGGCGCTGCCACTGGTCGCCGGGCATCTTGGCGAGCAGCGAGCCCTTGCCGTGCACCACCTCGTCGTGGCTGATCGGCAGCACATAGTTCTCGCTCCAGGCGTACGCCAGGGAGAAGGTGAGCTGATGGTGGTGGTGCTGCCGGTAGATCGGGTCCTTCGAGGTGTAGAGCAGGGTGTCGTGCATCCAGCCCATGTTCCACTTGAAGCCGAAGCCCAGCCCGCCGTCGCTGGTCGGGCGGGTCACCCCCGGCCAGGCGGTGGACTCCTCGGCGATCATCACCACGCCGGGGTGGTGCTTGTAGACCGTCGCGTTGGTCTCCTGCATGAACGCGATGGCCTCCAGGTTCTCCCGGCCGCCGTACTGGTTGGGCACCCACTGCCCGTCGGCGCGGGAGTAGTCGAGGTAGAGCATCGAGGCGACCGCGTCCACCCGCAGCCCGTCGACGTGGAACTCCGCCAGCCAGTAGTGCGCGTTGGCGACCAGGAAGTTGCGCACCTCGCGGCGGCCGAAGTCGAAGACGTACGTGCCCCAGTCGGGGTGCTCGCCGCGACGCGGGTCGGGGTGCTCGTAGAGCGGGGTGCCGTCGAAGCGGGCCAGCGCCCACTCGTCCTTGGGGAAGTGCGCCGGCACCCAGTCCAGGATCACCCCGATGCCGGCGGCGTGCAGCCGGTCCACGAGGTAGCGGAAGTCGTCCGGGTCGCCGAACCGCGACGTCGGCGCGAAGTAGCCGGTCACCTGGTAGCCCCAGGAACCGCCGAACGGGTGCTCCATCACTGGCAGGAACTCCACGTGGGTGAAGCCCAGCTCCACCACGTACGCGGTCAACTGCTCGGCCAACTCCCGATAACCGAGGCCCGGCCGCCACGAGCCGAGGTGCACCTCGTACACGCTCATCGGCTCCTGGTGCGGCTGCTGCCTCGCCCGCCGGGCCAGCCAGTCCGCATCCGTCCACTCGTACGTCGAGCGATGCACCACCGACGCGGTGGCCGGCGGCACCTCCGCGTACGCGGCGAGCGGGTCGGCCTTGTCCCGCCAGTACCCGTCCGCGCCGAGGACGCGGTACTTGTACCGGGCGCCGGTCGACACCCCGGGCACGAAGATCTCCCACACGCCGGTGGAGCCCAGCGACCGCATCGGCCAGCCGTCGTCCGGTGCCCAGCCGGTGAAGTCGCCGACCACCCGGACACCCCGGGCGTTCGGCGCCCACACCGCGAACGCCACGCCGTCGTCGCGTACCCGGGCGCCGAGCGCCTCCCAGAGCCGCTCGTGTCGGCCCTCGCCGATCAGGTGCAGGTCCAGTTCGCCCAGGGTCGGCGGATGGCGGTACGGGTCGTCGTGCGGCTGCCCGTCCACCTCGATGCGGTAGTCGAGGACCTCGCCGGGGACGGTCGCCTCGAAGACGCCGACGTCGTGTACCCGGGTCATCGGGTACCGCCGTTCCCCGACCAGCAGACACGGATCGGCCGCGCCCCGACGCATCGTGCGGACCACCGTGCGCCCGTTCGCCGGGTGGGCCCCGAGCACGGCGTGCGGGTCGTGGGTCTCCCCGGAGATCAGCTGGTCCATCGGGCGTCGTCCTTCGTGGCGGAGTCGGTGCCGCTGCGGGGACGGGCGGCAGTGGTGGGGACGGTGGTGGCGATCGGAGCGGCGGCCGTGGCAGTGCCGGTGGTGCCGGGCGCGGCCGTGGCGGTGCCGGCCGTGTCGGGTGCGGTGGCGTCGGGGCGGCGCAGCACCAGCACGTGCGCGGGTTGCAGGTACGGGTCGAGGCGGACCGCGTTGCGTTGTCCCCAGTCGTAGGTGGCGCCGGTCAGCGCGTCGTGCACAGTGAACCGGTCGTGCCAGTCCAGGCCCAGTGCCGGCATGTCCAGCGTGGTGTTGCCCCACTGCACGGTGTGCGAGTCGAACGAGCAGACCACCAGCACCGTGTTGCCGGTCGTCGGGTCGTGCTTGGACCAGCAGAGGAGCGCCGGGTTGTCGATGTCGTGGAAGACCAGGTTCCGCAGCCGGTGCAGGGCCGGGTTCTCCCGGCGGACCTGGTTCAGGGTGGCGATGAACGGCGCCAGCGACCGCCCCTGCGCGAGCGCGCCGGCCCAGTCGCGGGGGCGCAGCTCGTACTTCTCGTTGTCGATGTACTCCTCCGCGCCGGGGCGCGCGACGTGCTCGAAGAGCTCGAACCCGGCGTACATGCCCCAGGAGGGGGAGAGCAGCGCGGCCAGCACCGCCCGGATCTTGAACATCGGCGGTCCACCGTGCTGCAACGAGGCGTGCAGGATGTCCGGCGTGTTCGGCCAGAAGTTCGGCCGCATGTAGTCGGCCGCCGCCACCAGTTCCTCGCAGTACTCCCGCATCTGCGCCGCCGAGGTCCGCCAGGTGAAGTACGTGTACGACTGGGTGAAGCCGACCTTTGCCAGCCCGTGCATCATCGCCGGTCGGGTGAACGCCTCGGCGAGGAACAACACGTCCGGGTCGACCTGCTTGACCTCGCCGATCAGCCAGTGCCAGAAGTCGACCGGCTTGGTGTGCGGGTTGTCCACCCGGAAGATCTTCACGCCCTCGCCGACCCAGTGCCGCACCACCCGCAGCACCTCGGCGCGGATGCCCTCCGGGTCGTTGTCGAAGTTCACCGGATAGATGTCCTGGTACTTCTTCGGCGGGTTCTCCGCGTACGCGATGCTGCCGTCGGCGCGGGTGGTGAACCACTCCGGGTGCTCGCTGACCCAGGGGTGGTCGGGGGCGCACTGCAACGCCAGGTCCATCGCCACCTCCAGGCCGTGTTCGGCGGCGGCGGCGACGAAGGCGCGGAAGTCCTCCGGCGTACCCAGATCGGGGTGGAGGGTGTCGTGCCCGCCCTCGGCGGCGCCGATGGCCCACGGCGAACCCACGTCGTCCGGCCCGGCGACCAGCGTGTTGTTGGGGCCCTTGCGGTTGACCCGGCCGATCGGGTGGATCGGCGGCAGATAGAGCACGTCGAAGCCCATCGCGGCGACCCCCGGCAGCCGCTGCGTGGCGGTGGCGAAGGTGCCGGAGCGGGCCGGCGCGTCGACGGTGGCCGGGATCGCGCCCTCGGAGCGGGGGAAGAATTCGTACCAGGCGGAGAAGAGGGCCCGCTCACGGTCCACCCAGATGCGGTACTCCTCGCCGGTGGTGACCAGCTCGCGCACCGGGTGCGCCCAGAGCAGATCGGCCAGCGCCAGCGCCGGAGCCACCCGCTGCGGCAGCGGCAGCGCGGTGTCGCGCAGCGCGCGGACCGCCTCGTCCAGGCCCGCCCCCTCGGCGGCCGGGACCAGGTCGGCGGCGGCCCGCAGCACGCGTACGCCCTCGGCCAGGTCGTTTGCCAGCTCGGTCGGCCCCTGGCCCGCGGCGATCTTCTTGGTCACCGCGTTGTGCCAGGTCAGGTACGGGTCGCTGAACGCCTCGACGGTGAACATCCACTCGCCGACGGCGTCCGGGACGATCGTGGCGTGCCACCGGTCCCGGCCCGGCTCACCCGGTCTCATCCGGGTGAACGGTCGCGCCAGCCCGTCCGGGCCCAGCCAGACCACGTTGCAGCCGAGCGCGTCGTGCCCCTCGCGGTAGGCGACTGCCGACACCGGCACCACCTCGCCGACGACCGCTCGGGCCGGGTAGCGACCGCAGGAGACGACGGGGGAGACGTCTTCGATCGGGAACCGTCCGCTCACCGCCTCAACCTACTGTGCGAGATCGGCTCGCGCTCGTTCGACCGCCGTACCGTGCCCCACTTGCCCCGCCGACGGCCGCGCAGTATCCGGCATCAGATCGGCGGTTGACTCGCCACGAACGAGCCCTTGCCCTGACGGGTGACGATCCAGCCCCGTTCCTCAAGAATGCGCAAGGCGTATCGGACCGGCCAGGCGCTCGACTCGTACTGCTCACGCAGCTCGGCGATGGACGGCAGCTTGTCGCCGGGCTTGAGCGTGCCCGCGCGGACTGCGGTCGAGACATCGTTGATGATCTGCTCGTAAAGCGGTGCTTGCGGCATGGGCGCGCCACCTCTCGTCAGCGCCTCGATCTTCGCACTCCGAGTGACACGCCGTGCATGCTCTGTTGACTGTGACGGCATAGCCTTCTAAGTTGAAGTTGCCGGAGGTTCTCTCGTCAGCAACGGAGTGCCTTTGACCAGGGCGGGGCGGTCCCCCCGGTGCCGCCCCGCCCTGCCTTCACCTCCCCGTCGTGCTCGTTCTGCCCCACCTCCCACTCGCAAGGAGGCACGGATGCGCCAGCCCCCGCCCGACATCCCGCGTCCGGTGTTCAGTCGTCGATCATGGAGTTGTGGCAGCAGGTTTGTGGCTATACGCGGCCTTTGGACGAACCGCAACTCCATGATCGGCGCGGTGGGTGGGGTGGGGTCGGGCGGCGGGGGTGTGGGGCGGTGAGTGAGGTGCCGGTGGGGCGGCGGATCGCGCAGTGGCGGGTCCGGCGGAACATGACGCAGCAGCAGTTCGCCGACCGGCTCGGCAAGTCCAAGAGCTGGGTGGACAAGATCGAGCGTGGGGCGCGCCGGGTGGAGCGGGTGTCGAACCTGCGGGAGGTGGCCGAGGCGCTGCGGATCGACCTGGCGACCCTGCTGCCGGACCGGGCCGGGCGGTCCGCCCCCGCAGTCGCCGGTGTGGAGCGGGTTCGGGCGGCCCTGGCCAGATACCACGTTCCGGCGTCGTCCCGGCCCGTCGACGTGGCACAGGTGCGGGCCCGGCTCGACCATGCCGAGCAGAGCTATCGGCATGCCCGGTACCCGGCCCTGCTCAGGCTGCTACCGGACCTGCTCGACGAGGTCCGGCAGGTACGGGTCGACCGTCCGGATCCGGCCGGCGACGAGTTGCTGGTCGGCGCGTACGGGCTGATTGCTCTGGCTTTGATCAAGCTGGACCAGCGGGAGTCGGCGTGGCTGGCGGCGGACCGGGGGATGGCCGTCGCCCTGGGGACCGGGAACGCGCTGCTGGTCGCCGTCGCGACCGTACCGCTGAGTCAGGCGCTGCGGGCGGTCGGGCGGCGACGGTCCGCGATGGATGCCACGGTGGTGGCCGCGCAACGGATCGCGCATCGGGGCGGCGACGCGGCGGCGCTGCGCACGACGTTGCTGGTCCAGGCGGGTCTGGCCGCCGGTGGGCGGGGCGACGGCCGCAGCGCACGCGAGCTGATCGACCAGGCTGCGGCGATCGTGCCCGAGTTGCCGGACGGCTACGGTACGGCGGCGGTGGAGGCGGCGCGGGTGGTGATCGCGGCCGACCTCGGGGACGTCGGGGTGGCGGCGGCCCGACACGTTCGGCTGACGGCGGGCAGCGGGTGGCGGTGGCTGCCGACCGAGCATCGGGCGGCGTACCTGCTCGACGTGGCCCGCGCGCACGCCCGCTGTGGCGACATGCTCCAGGCGGGGCGGGCGTTGTTGGACGCCGAGCGGACCGCTCCCGGTGAGGTACGCGACCGCCCGTCCGCCCGCGCCCTGGTCGCCGTGACGGCTCGCGCCGCCGCCGCTCCCGCCGCGCTCACCCGCCTCGCCACCAGCCTGCACGTCGGTGGCGACGGTGCGGGGTGAGCTGTGTCGGACGGTGCGGGGTGAGCTGGTGGGGGTGCGGGGTGAGCTGTGTTAGCAGGGGACCCCTGCTATGCACGAGGCGTTAATAAGGTGCCCTTCCTTACATCAAAGCCTTACCCCAGCAGCGAGCCGTACAGCTCCAGCGTCTGGCGCGCGATCGCGTCCCACGAGAAGTGCTCCACCGCGCGCCGTCGGCCGGCCCGCCCGAGTGCGGCGGCCTGCTCCGGGGCGGCGAGCAAGGTGTTCAGCCGGTCCGCAAGGTCGGCCTCGAAGCGGGCCGGGTCCAGCGGGCGGCCCGATCCGTCGGTGGCCTGCTCGATCGGGACCAGCAGGCCGGTCTCGCCGTCGGCGACCACCTCGGGGATGCCGCCGGTGGCGGTGGCGACGACGGCGGTCTCGCAGGCCATCGCCTCCAGGTTGACGATGCCCATCGGCTCGTACACGGACGGGCAGACGAAGATGGTGGCGTGGGTGAGCACCTGGATCACCTCGGACTTGGGCAGCATCTCGGCCACCCAGACCACCCCGGAGCGGCCGGACCGCAGCTCGGCGACCAGGCCCTCCACCTCGGCGGCGATCTCCGGCGTGTCCGGAGCGCCGGCCAGCAGCACGAGCTGCGTCTCCGGCGGCAGTTCGCGGGCGGCGCGCAGCAGGTGCGGCAGGCCCTTCTGGTGGGTGATGCGCCCGACGTAGACCACGCTGGGCAGCGCGGGGTCGATGCCGAGTCGCGCCAGCACGTCGGTGCCGGGGTCGGGGGCGTACTGCGCGGTGTCGATGCCGTTGTAGATCACCTTGACCCGGTCCGGGTCCACCGACGGGTACGCGGCCAGCACGTCCCGGCGCATGCCGGCGCTGACCGCCACGACCGCGTCGGCCGCCTCGTAGGCGGTGCGCTCGCACCAGGAGGAGAGCGCGTAGCCGCCGCCGAGCTGGTCGGCCTTCCACGGTCGCAGCGGCTCCAGGCTGTGCGCGGTCACCACGTGCGGCACCCCGTACAACAGCTTCGCGGTGTGTCCGGCCAGGTTGGCGTACCAGGTGTGGCTGTGCACCACGTCCGCGCCGGCACACCCGGCGGCCATCTCCAGGTCCACGCCCATGGTCCGCAGCGCGGCGTTCGTCCCGGCGAGGGCCGGCGGGTCCGCGTACGCCCGGACTCCCGGCTCGGTGCGCGGCGCGCCGAAGCAGTGCACCCGGACCTCGGCGATCCGGCGCAGTTCCCGGGCCAGGTACTCGACGTGGACCCCGGCGCCGCCGTACACCTCGGGCGGGTACTCGCGGGTGAGCAGGTCGACGCGAAGGTGGGCGGAGTCGGTCATGCCCGGCACCCTAGTGCAGAAGTGTGCCCGTACGAGTGGTGAAGCGGCACGGGGATGGATAGCGTCTGGTCATGGCTGCCAAGGTGCTCGCGATCGTCCTGGCCGGCGGAGAGGGCAAGCGCCTGATGCCGCTGACCACGGACCGGGCCAAGCCGGCCGTCCCGTTCGGCGGGATGTACCGCATGGTCGACTTCGTCCTCTCCAACCTGGCCAACGCCGGCTATCTGAAGATCGTCGTGCTGACCCAGTACAAGTCCCATTCCCTCGACCGGCACATCACCAAGACCTGGCGGATGTCGACGCTGCTCGGCAACTACGTGACGCCGGTGCCCGCGCAGCAGCGTCGGGGCCCCTGGTGGTTCGCCGGTTCCGCCGACGCGATCTATCAGAGCTTCAACCTGATCTACGACGAGCAGCCCGACTACGTGATCGTCTTCGGTGCCGACCACATCTACCGGATGGACCCCCGGCAGATGGTGGAGGACCACATCGCCTCCGGTGCCGGGGTGACGGTGGCCGGCATCCGGCAGCCGCTGCACACCGCCGACCAGTTCGGCGTCATCGAGGTCGGTGAGGACGGTCGGCGGATCCGGGCGTTCCGGGAGAAGCCCACCGACGCGATCGGGCTGCCCGACGCCCCCGACGAGATCTACGCCTCGATGGGCAACTACGTCTTCACCACCCGCACGCTGATCGAGGCGGTGGAGCGCGACGCCGAGGACAAGACCAGCAAGCACGACATGGGCGGCAGCATCATCCCGATGCTGGTGGAGCGCGGCGAGGCCAACGTCTACGACTTCCGCGACAACGAGGTGCCGGGCAGCACCGACCGGGACCGGGGCTACTGGCGCGACGTGGGGACGCTCGACTCCTTCTACGACGCCCACATGGACCTGATCAACGTCCACCCGGTGTTCAACCTCTACAACTTCGACTGGCCGATCTACACCGACCAGCCGCCGTACCCGCCGGCCAAGTTCGTGCACCAGTGGGGTGAGCGGGTCGGTCGCGCGGTCGCCTCGATGGTGTCGCCCGGCGCGGTGATCTCCGGCTCGCTGGTGGAGAACTCGATCGTCGCGCCGAAGGTCAAGGTGCACTCCTGGGCACACGTGGACGGCGCGGTGCTGATGGAGGGCGTCGAGGTCGGCCGGCACGCGGTGGTGCGCCGGGCCATCCTCGACAAGAACGTCTACGTGCCCGAGGGCGCGGAGATCGGCGTGGACCTGGAACGGGACCGGCAGCGGTACACCGTCTCGGACAACGGGATCGTGGTCATCGGCAAAGGACAGAAGGTGGAGCCGTGAGCAGTCACCCGCGCGCCGGTCAGCCGGCCCAGCCCGCCGACCTGGTCGACGTACCGCGGCTGGTGACGGCCTACTACGCCGAGCATCCCGACCCGGCCGACCCGGCGCAGCAGGTCTCCTTCGGCACCTCGGGGCACCGTGGGTCGAGCCTGCGCAACGCGTTCAACTCCGACCACATCCTGGCGGTCACCCAGGCGCTCTGTGACTACCGGCGGGAGCAGGGCGTCGACGGGCCGCTGTTCCTGGGCCGGGACACCCACGCGCTCTCCACCCCGGCGACCGTGGACGCCCTGGAGGTGCTCGCCGCCAACGAGGTCACCGTGCTGCTGGACAGCCGGGACGGCTACACCCCGACCCCGGCGGTCTCGCACGCCATCCTGACCCACAACCGGGGTCGCACCAGCGGGCTCGCCGACGGCATCGTGATCACCCCGTCGCACAATCCGCCGGGCGACGGCGGGTTCAAGTACAACCCGACCCACGGCGGTCCGGCGGACTCCGACGTCACCCGGTGGATCCAGGACCGCGCGAACGCGATCCTCGCCGCCGGGCTCAAGGAGGTGCGGCGCATCCCGTACGCGCGGGCCCGCGCCGTCGACACCACCGGCACGTACGACTTCCTCGGCGCGTACGTGGACGACCTGCCGGCGGTGATCGACCTGGACGCGATCCGCGACGCCGGGGTGCGGATCGGTGCCGACCCGCTCGGCGGGGCGAGTGTCGACTACTGGGGCGAGATCGCCCAGCGGCACCGGTTGGAGTTGACCGTGGTCAACCCGACCGTGGACCCGACGTGGCGGTTCATGACGCTGGACGGCGACGGCAAGATCCGGATGGACTGCTCGTCGCCGAACGCGATGGCCTCGCTGATCGCGATGCGCGCCGACTACCAGGTGGCCACCGGCAACGACGCGGACGCCGACCGGCACGGCATCGTCACGCCGGACGCCGGACTGATGAACCCGAACCACTACCTGGCGGTGGCGATCGCCCACCTGTTCCGGACCCGGGAGCAGTGGGGTCCGGACGCCGCCGTCGGCAAGACGCTGGTCTCCTCCTCGATGATCGACCGGGTCGCCGCCGACCTCGGGCGTCCACTGCTGGAGGTGCCGGTCGGCTTCAAGTGGTTCGTGCCCGGGCTGCTCGACGGCGCGGTGGGCTTCGGTGGCGAGGAGAGCGCGGGCGCCTCGTTCCTGCGTCGCGACGGCGGTACGTGGACCACCGACAAGGACGGCCTCCTGCTCTGCCTGCTCGCCGCCGAGATCATCGCGACCACCGGCCGGACGCCCAGCGAGCACTGGGCCGAGTTGGCCGACCGGTTCGGTGCGCCCGCGTACGCCCGGATCGACGCGCCGGCCACCCGGGAGCAGAAAGCCGTGCTCGGCAAGCTCTCCCCGGAGCGGGTACGCGCCACCGAGCTGGCCGGTGAGCCGATCACCGCCACGCTCACCTCGGCACCCGGCAACGGTGCGCCGATCGGCGGGCTCAAGGTGACGACCGCCTCGGGTTGGTTCGCCGCCCGCCCGTCGGGCACCGAGGACGTCTACAAGATCTACGCCGAGTCGTTCCAGGGGCCCGAGCACCTGGCCCGCGTCCAGCAGGAGGCGCAGGAACTGGTCACCGAGGTGCTGTCCGGCGCCTGAGGGCCCCGCGGGTACGCCGCGTGCCGTCACCCGGTGTGGGTGACGGCACGGTGGTGGCGCGTTCAGCGGGCCAGCGGGATGCCCGGCTGGCGTTCGCGGGCCGTACCCGGCAGGACGCCGCAGAGCGCGGCGAGTTGGTCGACGATCAGGCCCGGGTCGCCGAACGGGTCGAGGGCACTGACCTCAAGTGGGTCGAGGGCCGGCACCGTCACGTGCGAGATCAGCGGGTGCAGCGGCCGGTGGTCGGTCTCGCCGTGGCCCAGCAGGTCCTCGTGCAGCTTCTCGCCGGGGCGCAGTCCGGTGTAGACGACCTGCACCGGGCTGGCCGCCTGGGCGACCATGCGGCGTGCCAGGTCGTCGATGCGGACCGGCTCGCCCATGTCGAGCACCAGCGCCTCTCCGTCGCGTCCGATGCTGGCCGCCTGGAGGACCAGGTGCACCGCCTCCTGCACGGTCATCAGGTACCGCGTCACGTCGGGGTGCGTGACGGTCAACGGCTGTCCCGCCTCGATCTGCCGCTGGAAGGCGGTCACCACGGAGCCTCGGCTGCTGAGCACGTTGCCGAACCGGACGCTGAGGAAGGTGCCCGGGTGGGTCGCCGCCGCGTGGGCGGTGAGCATCTCGGTGAGGCGCTTGGAGTAGCCGAGCACGCTGATCGGGTTGGCGGCCTTGTCGGTGGAGATGTTGACGAAGCGGGCGACGTCCCGGCAGGCGTCGAGGACGGTGAGCGTGCCCCAGACGTTGGTCTTGATCGCCTCGCCGGGGTGCCGTTCCAGCAGGGTCAGGTGCTTCAGCGCGGCGGCGTGGAAGACGATCTCGGGGCGGCGGTCCCGCATGATCCGCCGGATCCCCTCGTCGTCGCGGAGGTCGGCGAGGATGAGTTCGGGGCCGTCGAGCAACGCCCGTCCGGTGAGGGACATCTGGAGGCTGTGCAGCGCGGACTCGTCCCGGTCGAGCATCATCAGCTCGCCCGGGTTGGCACGCATGATCTGTCGGCAGAGTTCCGCGCCGATCGAGCCCCCGGCGCCGGTGACCAGCACGCGGCGGCCGGCCAGGCCGTTGTCGTCGAGCGTCAGGTCGCCGACCACCTGGCGGCGGCCGAGCAGGTCACTGATCTGCACGTCGCGGACGTCGCTGACCCTGATCCGGTGGTCCACCAGTTCCCGGACCGGCGGAATGATCTTGAAAGCGGCGCCGGTCCGGAGGGTGATCTCCCGGATCTCCCGGATCAGCGTGGCGTCGGCGTTCGCCACCGAGAAGATCAGCGTGGTCGCGCCGGTGCGGCGGACCGCGTCGGCGAGATGCTGCCGGCCGCCGAGCACCGGGACACCGGCGATGCGCAGGTCACGCCGCTCCGGGTCGTCGTCCAACGCGCCGACCGGCAGGTAGCGTCCCTTCGGGTCGCCGAGCATGGCCCGGACCAGCCCCTGACCGGCCTCGCCGAGGCCGAAGAGGAGCACCGGCGTGGCCGAGCGGGCGTCCGGTCGCATCGCCCGGTCCCGGCGATGCCGGTGCAGCAGGCGCGAGCAGAGCATGAACAGCAGTGCCAGCGCGCCGCCGACAACCGGGATGCTGGCCGGAATCGGGCGGTCGCCGACGGCGAGCAGGGCGAGCAGTACCACTGCCGACGTGGTGGCGGTCGTGCCGGCGAGCCCGCGGACCTCCTCGATGGTGCCCAGCGGCTGCCGGCCGGAGTAGATCCGCCGTAGCGCGCTGATGCCGACGTGCAGCACGGCGGTGGCGGCACCGAGCAGCATCACGTCGGCGGCATGGTCGGCGGTGAGTACCTGTCCGTACCGGGCCCAACCGGCCACCGTGAAGCCGCCGACCCAGGCGAGGGCGTCGGCGGCGAGGAAGACGGCGGTACGGCGTCGGTTCACTCTGGTCCGGTCCTGGGGCGTCGGCGTTATCTCGGGTGGCATGACGATCTCCCCTGTCCTGTCCGTGGCCGGTGGAGACCCACATCAGGTCAGGAGCCACGTACGTCCCCTAACTGCTTAGTCGAATTAAGGTCGTGCGATTCCCTGTTTCACGTTTATCTGTCCGGTCGTTCATTTCCGGAAGCGCGAAGAATTGTCGCGTGCGGGGAAACGGGAAACATTCTCCTGATGCGGAGGCGTCAAATTCACTCCGGAGGTGGTATCCGGCGGTCGAGGCGGTGACGCAGTTCCTCGGGGAGTAGCTCCCGCAGTTGCTCGGGCAGCAGCGGCAGGTCCAGCAGGCTCAGCTTGAGCTGGCTGCGCTCCTGGAAGCGACCGGGGTCGAGGCGTACCACCAGGCCCGCGTCGTGCCGGTAGCGGATGTCGACCGCGCCGGAGGTCGACCTCTCGCGGATCAGCAGCCCGTCGACCTCCACCGCCACCGGCCCGGAGCCGGGCCGCAGCTCCAGCCGCACGTTCTCGTCGGGGGAGAGCACCACGGCACGGGAGATGCCGGACATCGGCGCGCTCGGGGTCACCACGACCGCCCGGGTGGCCGGGGAGATCAACGGCCCGCCTGCGGCATAGCTGTAGGCCGTCGACCCGGCCGGCGTGCTGACCACCACCGCGTCGCAGCGGTAGTAGCCGTAGCGGCGCCCGTCGACGGCCAGGGTGGCGGTGACGAAACCCTGGCCGGGCGCGCGGATCAGCGCGATGTCGTTGAACGCGACCACGTCGTCGCCGCACACGTCGCAGGCCAGGCAACTGTGCCCCGCCACGGTGTAGTCCCGGGTCAGCAGCCGGTCCAGTGCCGCCGGCACCTCCGGCGGCTCCACCTCGACCAGGAACCCGACCTTGCCCAGGTGCACGCCGAGCACCGGCTTGGGGTCGTTCACGGCCATCCGGAGCGCGCCCAGCATGGTGCCGTCCCCGCCGATGCTGATCAGCACGTCGGAGCGGGCGACGAGGTCCGCCGCCGACATCGCCTGGACCGAGTCGGGGACCCGGTGGCGGTCCTCGACGCGTACGGCCAGGGTGGCGTCGTGCCGGACGGCCCAGGCCGCGATGGTGTCCACCACGGGCGAGGTGTCCCGGGTGGGATGGAGCACCAGCCCGAGCCGGATTCCGTCCATGTGCTCAGCTCACCACAGTCCGGTCGGTCGCACCGGGCCTACCGGCCCACGTCCGTCAATTGCGTATGCGAGTTCTGTTGCCCGCGATGTGACGACCATTCGCGAATTCGCCTCGCGGTGTCGCCTGTCTGGCATTCGTCGACCACGATGCTATTTTGGCTATTCCGTCTCGACCCCGAACGAATATCGCGGAGGCCGACGTATGAGTGGTGAGCCGGGCCAGGTTCGCGTTCGAGAGGCGACGTTTCCACCGCCCGGTCGGCAACCGGCGGGTCATGGTGCGAACGGACGCCGTCCCGTCGTGCCGCCGCGCCGACGGGTCGCCCTGGTGACGCACGGACTGCACCGCAACGGCGGGGTGGGCTCGGTGGTCGACTGGCTGTACGAGGGGTTGACCGCCTCCGGCCGGTACACCGTGGACGTGCACGACCTGGCGACGTCCGTCCGGGACACCGCCAGCCGGCGGTTGCTGGCACCCCGGTCCTGGCGGCGCGCCAGCCTGCTGCGTCGATGCGACACGGTGCCGCACGAGCGGTACTGGGGCGCCAACGCGGTCGAGGTGGAGGCCATGCGGTACCGGCCCCGGTCGGAGCTGACCGCCGCGTTGTCCGGATACGACTGCATCCAGGTCGTCTGCGGTACGCCCGCCTGGGCTGCTCCGGTGCTCGCCGCCGGTCCGCCGGTCGTGGTGCAGATGGCGACGCTCGTCGCGTGGGAACGGGCCCACCGTCCACTGCGGCCCTGGCGTCCGGCGGACCTCTGGCGCGCGGCGATGACCCGGCTCACCTCCCGGATCGAGCGGTCGGCGCTCGGCGCGGCGGACGCGGTCCTGGTGGAGAACCAGGTGATCTTCGACTGGGTGGAGTCGCTCGGACTGCCGAACGTGCTGCTCGCGCCCCCCGGCGTGGACACCGCCCGGTTCGTCCCGTCGCCGTCCGGCTGGCGTGCCGACGGATACCTGCTCTCGGTCTGCCGGCTCGGCGATCCCCGCAAGGGGCTCGACCGGATGGTCCGGGCCTATACCGAGGCCCTACGACGTCGGCCGGACCTGCCACCGCTCGTCCTCGCCGGCAGGGGGCGCCTCACCCCGGGCGTCGCGGCGCTCGTCGCGGGGACCGGACTGGGTGATCGGGTCCAGGTACGGGCCGACGTCCCCGCCGACGAACTCGTGGCGTTGTACCAGGGCGCGTCCGTCTTCCTCCAGACCTCCTACGAGGAGGGACTCGGCCTCTCCGCCGTGGAGGCGATGGCGTGTGGTCTGCCGACGGTGATCACGGCCACCCACGGCGCGCGCGAGTGCGTCGCCGACGGCCGGACCGGCTGGTTGGTACCCCTCGAACCCGCCGACGAGGTGAGCGACGCCGTCGCGGCCCGGCTGCTGGACATCCTGGACACCTCCGGTCCGGCGATGGCGGAGGCCGCACGTCGTCGCTGCGAGCGACTCTTCTCCCGCCGGACCGCCCTGCGCCGGTTCACCGACACCTACGATCGCCTGCTGGCCGACGGGACGGCTGACCGGTGACCTGCTCGACGTCGTACCGCGTGGCCGAGGACCGACCCGCGACTCCGGCGACGGACCCGACGAGGCCCCTGCGCGGCCGTCGCCGCAAGCTGCCCCGGCTGAACTGGCTCCTGCAACTCTTCCCGGTGAGCACGATGGTGGTGGCCCCGTACGCCGTGCTCGTCGTCCCGATGGCGGTGCTCAACGGCAATCCGGACCTCGGCTTCATCGTCATGCTGCTGGCCCTGGCATTGCCGGGGTGCCTGCTCGTCGAACTGGCCTTCCTGCGGCGGGTGGGCCGGCGCGGTGAGTGGCAACGCGGCCTGAACCGGGCCAGTGCCGGTCACCCCCGCCTGTTCACGATCGCCCGGGCGGTGACGCTGGGCAGTGTCTCCGCCGACCTCGTCGGCGTCTGGGCCGGTCGTGGCACGATCTTCAGCCAACTCACCGGTGAGGTGGCTTCGTCCCCGGCGGCCATGCTCAGCTCCCTGTTCATGGGCTGGCGGTACCTCGCCTTCGCCCTGCTGGTCGCGAGCCTGCTCGCCGGACAGGCTGGTCGACTCGCCTGCCTGCGCTGGGCGACCTGTCTCATCGGCACCCAGGTGGTGGTGGCGGTGACCACCGCGTTGACCGCTCCCCTGATGGGCTACCTGACCTTCGTGGTGGCGCTGGCGGCGCTCTGCGGGTTGCTGCACACCCGTTTCGTGGTGATCGCCGTCGTCGCGCTGTTCCTGATCTGGCCGACGATGTACGCCGCCCGCAACGAGATCCGGACCGACGGTGGCGTGGCGGTCGACGAGGAGGTCACCTCCGCCGACCGGCTCCGCTTCGACCTGCAGGTGACCCGCGCGAGCGAGTACGACGTGCCGGTCGACATCGAGCGTCCCGGCCCGTCCGAGATTGTGCGGTACGGACTGCTGCCTCGGGCACTCGACCCGGACCGGCCGGCCCTGTCGACCGGCGCGCGGATCAACGAGTATCTCGGTGGGACGTCGACGTCCGCGTACACCTTCCTCGCGCTCGGCACGATCTACTTCCTCGACGGTCCGTGGGGTGTGGTGGTGTTCTACACCGGTTGGGCGCTCGTCGGGGTCCTGCTGCTGCGGGCCGGTGGCCCACCCGGACCGATCCGTCTCGCGCTCTTCGGTTTCGTGGTGGCCAGTCCACTGATGTGGTCGAAGGTCTATCCGGAGTCGATGATCTCGTTCGTCCAGTTCTCCGTCGCCGCGCTGCCGGTGCTGCTGCTCCTGCGGCTGACCCGGGACCGGACGCCGACGTCGGCGCGAACGCCGCGTACCCGGCTCCCGACGTGACGACCCGCGCGGCGTCGCGGCCCGGCCCGCCGGCCGGGAACGAGATCACCCGGGCGGGCGGGCGGCGGGCGTTCGTCCGGCGCACGGTGGTGGCGCTGTCGGTGAACGGGCTGTCCAGCGTGGGCAACCTGATGGTGTCGGTGTCCGTCGCGCGCGGTGAGTCGCTGTCGAGACTGGGGCAGTTCGCCCTGGCCTTCTCGATCTACGTACTCGTCATCGGCCTGGTGCGGACGGCGGTCACCGAGGCGGTGCTGGCCGCGCGGACCGGGCCGGCACGGCACGAGATCACGCGGGGGGCGCGTCGGGCAGGTGCCGTCGCCGTGCTGGCCGGGTTGCTCACCGCTGGCACCGGAGTGGTGGTCGGCGCCGACTACCTCACCGTCACCGGCCTGGCTCTGCCGGGACTGGTGGTCTACGACTACGTCAAGGCGATCAGCATCGGTGTCGGCGGTGCCCGGGTCGCGCTGGCCCAGGAAGGTGTCTGGCTGGGCTGCACCGCGCTGGCCGTCGGGGCGGCCGTGGTCGCCTCGGTGCCGCCGTTCATGATCTTCGTCTGCTGGGCGTTCTCCGGTGCCGTCATCGGCGTCGTGGTCGCCCTGCGGCTGCGGTACGACGTGGTGCCCGGCTGGGGGCTCGACCGTCGTGGCACCCGCGTGGCCGCCTCCTTCGCCGCGCAGTTCCTGGTCACCACCGGTTCGGCGCAACTGGCTCTGAGCGCGCTGGCCGCCACGGCGGGGGTGGCGGTGGTCGGCGCCCTCGGCGCGGCCCGGACGGTCTTCGGGCCGGTCACCCTGCTGATGACGACGCTCTCCTCGCTGATCGTGCCGTACCTGGCCCAGACACGTCCGGAGACGGGACGGGCCCGGCTGCGGGTGGCCGGTTCGGTCGTCGCGCTGACCGTCGGCGTGATGCTCCCGCTGGTGCTGATGGTGTGCCTGTTGCCGGACGACATCGGGCGGGCCGTGCTGGGCGACAACTGGCACGCGGCCCGTCCGCTGCTGCCGCTGCTCTCCGTCGAGGCGTTGCTGGCCCCCATCGCCCTCGTCGCCTTCGCCGGGCACCGGGTGGCCCACGCCGGTGGGCGCGCGTTGGCGATCGGTGTGGTCCTCGGACCGCTGCGGATCGCGACGATCGTCGCCGGTGGTGTCCTGTTCGGAGCCGGTGGCGCAGCCGGCGCCCTGGCCGTACTCGCCCTGGTCAGCGCCGTGTGCTGGTGGTCCAGCTATCTGCGGCTGGGCGGGCGGAAGGGAGTTGTGCGGTGACCCGTACAGTCGGACTGGTCTGCCTCGGTGAGGCCGGCAACTTCGGTGACGACCTGATCCTGATCGCCGCGGTGGCCGCCGCCGGCGAGGTGGACGAGGAGACCGAGGTGCGATATCTCAGCTTCGGTCGCCCCATCGACTGGACGGCGATCTCGGCCCGGCTCGGTGCCGCACTGCGCCCGCGACCGGTGCGTCCGGGACGGGACCTGCCCGGTTCCCGCCGCAGCGAACTGAGCTTCCAGGGCTGCCACGCGGTGCTGTTCGGCGGCGGTGGTCTGCTCCAGACCAGCCACCATCCGCACACCCCCTACCGGTGGCTGAGTTTCCTGCCCCGACACCTGCCGGCGGTGCCGGTGCTCGCCGTCGGACTCGGACTCGGCCCGCTCAGCGCGGACTGGGAACACCGGCTGCGGGCACTCGGTTCCCCGTTCGACGAGTGCTATCTGCGCGACGGCGACTCGGTGACCCTGGCGGAGCAGCGGCTGGGGTGGCGGGCCCGGCGCTGCCGGGACTTCGTCGACCGGACCTTCCTGGACGGGTTGGGGGTACGCCCCGCGGCCGCGCCCGACCGCCCGAAGGTGCTGGGTGTGGCGCTGCGACGGTGGCCGGGGCTGGACGTGACCGTCACCGCCCGCCACGTGGCCCGGGTCGCCGAGCGGTACGGCGTCGACGCGGTGCGCCTCTTCGTCCTGGAGGCGGGGACCGGGGGACCCGACGTGACCTTCACCGAACAGGTGCGCCGGCACCTGGCCGGCGCAGACGCGACGGTGCTGCCGTACGAGGGCGTGGACCTGCTCGACTTCGCCGCCGCGATGGCCGAGTGCACGGTCGCCGTCTCGATGAAGCTGCATTCGAGCGCGCTCTGGGCAGCCCTGGACGTGCCGATCCTGCCCATCTCGTACGCGCCGAAGACGGCGGCCTTCTTCGACCGTCCCTTCGACGGGCTGCGGATCTACGACCGGGTGCTGCCGCCCGCCGTCGACCCGGACGCGGTGCCACGGGCGGCCGAGGTGGTCGGACCGTGGTTGCGGCGGGCGTTCGCCGGGCGGGTGCCCGGCACCCGCGCGATGTTGAGCACCGGGGACAGGCTCAGGTTCCAGACCTCCGGCACGGCGGTCAACATCTACCGGCGTCTCGGTCGTACGGTCCGGAGCACGATCGGCGCCGGCTCGCGGTAGCCTGCGCCGATCGTCCCGGCCGGATCCGGGCGCTCAGTCGGCCAGGGCGGCGCGGACCCGCTCCACCACCGTCTTGACCTCCGCCTCGCCCAGTTCCGCGTGGGTGGGCAGGTTGATGCCCCGACGGCTGAGGTCGGTGGTCACCGGGCAGTCCGCCGCCGGATCGTGGTGTGCGGGCAACTCGGGGATCGGCACGAAGAAGGGTCGGGTCTCGACTCCGCGCCGGTCGAGCGCGCGGGCCAGCGCGTCCCGCGACGTGGCGTCGCCCTCGGCACCGACCAGGAACGCGGCCATCCACGCCCCCCGGCGTACCCCGGGCAGCACCGGTTGGCGGGTCAGCGCCGGCTCGTCGGCCAACTGCTCCTCGTAGCCGGTGATCACCCGGTCGCGCCGGGCGATGATCTCGTCGGCCCGGTCGAGCTGGGCGCAGAGCAACGCCGCGCTCAGGTTGGTCATCCGGTAGTTGTAGCCCAGCACCGGGAAGTAGTAGCGGCGGTGCGGGTCCATGCCCTGGTTGCGCAGCAGACGCATCCGGTCGGCCAGGGCGTCGTCGGAGGTGGTCACGCAGCCACCCTCGCCCGAGGTGATCACCTTGTTGCCGAAGAACGAGAACGTGGTGACGTCGGCCAGCGACCCGGTGGGATGCCCGTCGAGCGTGGCGCCGAACGACTCGGCCGCGTCGGCGACCAGGAGCAGCCCGTGCCGGTGGCAGAGATCGCGCAGGGCGGGGTAGTCGGCCGGGTGGCCGTACAGGTCGACGGCGATGACCGCCCGGGTACGCGGGCCGATCGCCGCGCGGACGGCGGCCGGGTCGACGCACCAGCTCTGTGGCAGCACGTCCACGCAGACCGCGCGGGCACCGCAGTACGCGACCGCGTTCGCCGTCGCCACGTAGGTCAGTGCCGGGACGATCACCTCGTCGCCCGGCCCGATGCCGGCGGCGGCGAGCGCGAGGTGCAGGGCCACCGTGCCGTTGCCGGTGGAGACGGCGGCGTCCACGCCGCAGCGGCGCGCGAAGCGTTCCTCGAACTCCCGCAGGTAGGGGCCGTGCGACGAGATCCAGCCGCTCCGGATCGCGTCGACGACGTAGCGCTCCTCCAACTCGGTGATGCTGGGCCGGGCGACCGGGAAGCGCTCCGGCGCGCTCACGACACCACCTCCGGATCGAGGGCGGTGGCGAACGCGGACCGGGGCACCGGGCCGGGCTGCCCGTCCGCCGCCCAGCGCAGCACGTCCAGGTAGTCGCGGCCGGTGGCCGCCCAGGTGCGGGTGGCGAGCCGACCGTCGGCCCGGCGGGACGCGGCGGCGTAGTGCGCGCGGTCGTCCGACAGCCGGCGGACCGCGTCGGCCAGCGAGGACGGGTCGGTGGCCCGGAACACCGCCGCCTGCGCCCCGGTGAACTCCAGTTGGGCCAGCAGCGGTTCGGCGTCGGCACAGGCCACCGGCAGCCCCCAACTGAACGCCTCCAGCATCGTCCCGCTGGCCGCCTCCCAGAGCGAGGGCACCACCACCGCGTCGGCGCGGGCGTAGAGCGCGTTGAGGTCGTCCAGGCTGACGAAGCCGGGGAACGACACCCGGCCGCGCAGGTCCGGCTGGGCGGCCCGCGCGAGCAGGCGACTCGCCTCGGGCTCGACGAGCGGCCCCGGACAGACCAGGCGGTACTCCGGCAGCAGTGCCATCGCCTCCAGCAGCGTCGCGTGGTTCTTGTGCGTCGCGGTCGACGACGGATAGATGAGCAGGCCCGGTTCGGGTCGGGCGCTCGCGCGCTCCGGCGCGGGCTGGAAGGTGGGCGTCGGGATGAGCACGGTGCGCTGCGCCGCCTCCGGGAACAGGCGCAGCGCCTGCCGGTACGGGTGCGGCCAGGTCACCACGACGGCGCTGGCCCTCGCCACGTTCTCGCGGACCACGGCCGCGTACCCGGGGGAGTGGAAGTCGGCGTGCAGGTGCCGCAGGTCGTGCAGGACGACCACCGACCTGCCGGACCCGGTGGGCGCACAGTGGAACGGGTACAACGTCACGTCCGCGCCCGACGACGGCGGTTCGGAGCGCTGACGCAGCAGGTTGACCGTCCGCCGGACGGTCACCGAGTTGCGGACCCGGGTCGGGGTCCAGCGCCGCAGCAACTGTCCGGCCGGGTTGTCCGACCGCAGCGGCTGGGCCACCTCGGTCCAGTCGATCCGGTCGGTGGGCAGGTGCCCGCGCCACTGGTCCAGGGTGCCGCGCAGGACGGTGACCCGCAGGTCGCAGGAGTCGTCGGCGGCCATCCCGGCCAGCAGGCCGTACGCGAACGCCTCGACACCGGCCGCGTGGCCGGGCCGGATCGGGGTGGCCTCGACGGTGACCCTCATCGGTCCACCCGCACCAGACGTCCCATCCGTTCGTCCTCGAGCAGTTGACGGTCGGCGTCGACCATCACCCGCACCAGGTCCCCGAAGAGGGTCTTGGGTGCCCAGCCGAGGCGGCGGCGGGCCTTGCCGTAGTCGCCGATCAGGGCGTCGACCTCGGCGGGCCGGTAGTAGGCCGGGTCGATCTCGACGTACTGCTCCCAGTCCAGGCCCACCTGGTCGAAGGCAGCCTCGACGAACTGGCGGACGGTGTGTCCCTCGCCGGTGGCGACCACGTAGTCGTCCGGGCTGTCCTGTTGCAGGGCCAGCCACATCGCCTCGACGTACTCCGGGGCGTAGCCCCAGTCCCGTACCGCGTCGAGGTTGCCCAGGTAGAGCCGGTCCTGAAGGCCCGCCTCGATGCGGGCGACCGCTCGGGTGACCTTGCGGGTGACGAAGTTCTCGCCGCGCCGGGGGCTCTCGTGGTTGAACAGGATGCCGTTGACGCAGAACATGTCCCACGACTCGCGGTAGTTCACCGCCGACCAGTACGCGTAGACCTTGGCGCACGCGTACGGACTGCGCGGGTGGAACGGTGTCTCCTCGCGCTGCGGGGGCGGCGTCGAGCCGAACATCTCCGAGGAGGACGCTTGGTAGTAGCGGCAGTCGATGCCGGCGGCGCGGACGGCCTCCAGCATGTGCAGGGCGCCGAGCGCGGTGACGTCGGCCGTGTAGCCGGGGATGTCGAAGGAGACCCGGACGTGGCTCTGCGCGCCGAGGTTGTAGATCTCGTCCGGCCGGACGTCGCGGATCAGCGAGGTCAGCGTGGCCGGGTCGGTGAGGTCACCGTAGTGCAGGAACAAGCGGGCGTCCGAGTTGCGCGGGTGCACGTCGATGCGGTCGAGCCGATCGGTGTTGAACGACGACGAGCGCCGTTTGATCCCGTGCACCGTGTATCCCTTGTCGAGCAGGAACTCGGTCAGGTAACTGCCGTCCTGCCCGGTGATTCCGGATATGAGTGCCACTCGTGACATTAAGTCCCCTAGTGCTGTGTCGGCGGTGTGGTCGCCTGGCTTTTATAGCGTTTTTCGGGGTCTGGATTTCCTGTTTACGCATACTGTTCGGAAGGTGTCGCCTGCCGCCTTCGGCAGTCACCGCTAAAGCGTTCGATCGTTGGGCCAAGCAGTCCCGTGCGCCGGCGAGGAGCTGAAGATGGTCAACGACACCACCCCCGTGTCGCAATTCCGGGAAGAACTCTCGGAATACGACGAGAAACAATTCCGTGTTCTCGTCACGGCGGAGTACTTCGTTCCCGGATGGCGGGCCGGCGGCCCCGTACGCTCGATCTCGGACGTGCTCGCCAAGGCCAGCGACGACATCGAGACGACGATGTTGACCCGCGACCACGACCTCGGTTCGCCCGACCCCTATCCCGGTCTCTCCGGCCGGTGGGCGCGATTCGGCCGCACCAACATCTTCTACCTCGGAGTACGCCGTCCGGCGCACTGGCGACAGCTCTGGCGTGCGTTGCGCACGGTCCGGTTCGACCTGCTCTACGTGAACAGCGTCTGGTCGACCTTCTCCATCCTTCCCATCGTCGCGGCCCGGCTCGGCCTGCTGCGGGTGCGGCGCGTGCTGGTGGCCCCCCGGGGCGAGTTCGGGTCGGCCGCGCTGCGGCTGCACGGCCTGCGCAAGCGGATCTTCCTGGCCGGCTGGCGGTGGATGCTCGGGCAGCCGCGGGTGCTGTGGCACGCCACCACTCCGGCCGAGGCCGCCGACATCCGGCGGGTGCTGCCCCGGGCCCGGATCGGGGTGGTCGCCGTCGCCAGCGGCCCCGAACCGGAGCCGGAACCGGTCGCGCTGCCGCCGACCGCGCGGGCGCGGCTGGTCTTCATCGGACGGATCTCCCCGATGAAGAACCTCGACCTGGTGCTCCGCGCGCTCGCCCACGTGCCGGTGCCGGTCCGGCTGGACGTCTACGGTCCGGTGGAGGACCCGGGGTACTGGCGGCGCTGCCAGGAGCTGATCGCGGCCCTGCCCGAAACGGCCACCGTCTCCTATCGCGGGGAGCTGCATCCCGACCACGTCCGCGAGACCTTCTCCCGGTACGAGGCGTTCGTGCTGCCGACCCGGGGCGAGAACTTCGGCAACGCCATCGCGGAGAGCCTGTCGGCGCACTGCCCGGTGGTCTGCTCCGACCGCACCCCCTGGACCGCCGTGCTGCGTGACGGCGGCGGGCTGGTGCTGACCGAACTGACCCCGTCGGCCCTGGGTGCCCTGGTCACGCAGGTCGCCACCGCCGCGCCGGAGCAGCGGTACGCGGCCCGGGTGGCCGCCGGGGCGGCGTACCGGCGCTGGCGGGCGAGCCTGACCCGGGTCAGCGTGCTCGACCAGGCGCGGCACGTGATCCGTGACCCGGCGTACCGGGTGCCCCCGCAGGGGCGTACGTCCTGAGCCGGTGGCCCTGCCGCCCACCGCACCGTTCATCTGCAAACCGCTGTGAGGAGATGCCCGTGACCCGGGTGATGACCGTTGTCGGGACCAGGCCGGAGATCATCCGGTTGGCCCGGGTGATCGACGCGCTGGACCGGACCGTGGAGCACACGTTGGTGCACACGGGACAGAACTGGGACCCGGCCCTTTCCGACATCTTCTTCACCGAGCTGGGTGTCCGCGCACCGGACCGGTTCCTGCGGGCGGACACCAGTTCGCTCGGCAGTCTGCTCGGTGCGGTCCTGGTCGGCACCGAGGCCGCGATCGCCGAGACGCGTCCGGACGCGCTGCTGGTGCTCGGTGACACCAACAGTGCGATCTCGGCGCTGATGGCCCGGCGGATGAAGGTGCCGGTCTACCACATGGAGGCCGGCAACCGCTGCTTCGACCTGAACGTGCCGGAGGAGACCAACCGGCGGATGGTCGACCACGTCGCCGACTTCAACCTGGTCTACTCCGAGCACGCCCGGCGCAACCTGCTCGCCGAGGGTCTGCACCCCCGGCGCATCCTGCACACCGGTTCGCCCATGCGCGAGGTGCTCGATCACTACCGGCCGCAGATCGACGCCTCCACCGTGCTGGCACGGCTCGACCTGGAGCCCGGCGGCTACGTCGTGGTCAGCGCCCACCGGGAGGAGAACGTCGACCACCCGGACCGGCTCCGACGACTGCTGGACTGCCTCTGCGCCGTCCGCGACGAGTGGGGCCTGCCGTTGCTGGTCTCCACCCATCCACGCACCCGCAAGCGGCTGGAGTCCCTCGCCGTGGACGGTACGCGGCTGGAGTCGATCGCCTTCCACGAGCCGTTCGGCTTCTTCGACTACGTCACCCTGCAACGGCACGCCCGGTGCACGCTCTCGGACAGCGGCACGGTCAGCGAGGAGTCGGCGATCCTCGGCTTCCCGGCGGTGACCCTGCGCGAGTCCATCGAGCGTCCGGAGGCGCTGGACACCGGGGCGATCGTGATGACCGGTCTGGACCCGGCCGGGGTGGTGGAGGCGGTCCGCGTCGTGGTGGCGCAGGCCGCCGCCGGTGCCGCCGGGTGTCCGCTGGACTACCAGGTCCCGGACACCTCACGCCGGGTGGTCGACTTCCTCCTGTCGACCGTGCGCCGCCATCACGACTGGGCGGGCATCCGGCACTGAGGACGGCGTCGGCCGGGCCGGTACGCCGGTGACCACGACACCGGCCGGGACGTCGCGGGTCACGCAGGCCCCGGCTCCGACGACGGCGTCCCGGCCGACCGTCAGCCGGGGCAGGACGGCGGCGGTGGTGCCGACCATCACGCCCTCGGCGAGGCGACAGTGGCCGGAGACGGCGGCCAGCGGGTTGACCGAGACGTAGTCGCCCAGCACCGCGTCGTGCCCCACCGTGCAGTTCTGGTTGAGATGGACGTGTCGGCCGAGGACGACGTTGGTCGTCACGCGCGCGCCGCCGGCCGCGAACAGTCCCTCGCCGACCACGCAGTCCGTGCCGATCTCGGCATCCGGGTGGATCACCGTGGCGGCGGTCAGCCCGTGGTGGGCGATGGCCTCGGCGGTCTCCCGGCGCAGCCGTGGTCGGCCGACGCCGAGCGCCACCCGTGTCCGGGTCGGAAGTTCGCCCAACCGGCGGGTCGGGCCGAGGAAGGGCACCCCGAGACGGTGCACCAGGGCCACGTCGGGCTCGGTGGGGTAGTCGTCGACGAATCCGAGCACCCGCCATCGCGGCGAGTCGGACACCGGCGTGTTGAGTAGACAAATTACCCGATATACCTCACGGCCCATCCCGCCGACTCCTACGATCACTACGTCGGTCGTCACCCGTGGCTCCCTCGCCCGCGGAGAACGCCGGTCGCTCTCCGCCATCTGAACCGTCCCGGCGCGTCGATGGTGACGGCCGTGCCGGCATCCGGCCCCAGGGTCCACTTCGGACCGGACGGCGCGGCTGCGGCCTGCGGTGACGGCATCCGCTCTCTGAAGGTGAGCCACACAGTGACCAAGCTGGTGAGGACCCGTCCGCCCGACGTCGCCGGCATGCCCCGGTCGGCGTCGCGGTCCGCCGTCGAGGCGGCGGGCTACCGGGTCGTCGCGACCGCCGGTGTGTTCGAGCCCGGTTTCCGGGGCGGCGGGCCGATCCGCTCCCTGCGGTACATCCTGGACACCCTGCCGGAGGGGATCGACGTCACCCTGGTCACCCGGGACCGCGACCTGCGCTCACCGGTGTCCTACCCGGGGCTGTCCGGGCGGCTGCTGCACCGCGACGCCCGCGCCGCCGTGTTCTACCTCGACCCGTTCGCCCTCCGGCACTGGGCCCGGCTGCTGCGGCACGTCCGCTCCCGGCCGGTCGACCTGCTCTATCTCAACAGCCTCTGGTCGGCGTTCTCGGTGGTGTCGATCCTCGCGGTCGCCTCGGGCGTGCTGCGCGCCGGGGCGATCCTGC
This sequence comes from Verrucosispora sp. NA02020, assembly GCF_013364215.1. NCBI lineage: Bacteria > Bacillati > Actinomycetota > Actinomycetes > Micromonosporales > Micromonosporaceae > Micromonospora > Verrucosispora sp. NA02020. The sequence goes on from NZ_CP054923.1 coordinate 2,307,093, forward strand.
TCGCGCCGCGCGGTGAACTGGCGCCGGCCGCCCTCGACATCAGGTCGCGCAAGAAGCGACTCTTCCTGTCGGTGTGGGCGCCGCTGCTGCGTCGGCTCGACGTGCGCTGGCAGGCGTGCAGCCGGCGGGAGGAGGAGCAGATCCGGGCGGCCGTGCCGTGGGCCCAGGTGATGGTCAACGGCAACGAGTGCGCCGTGCCGGAGGATCCCGCCCCACCCGCCGAGCCGCGCGAGGGGCCGCTGCGACTGGTCTTCGTCGGCCGGATCTCGCCGATGAAGAACCTGGTCACCGCGCTGGAGGCGGTGGCCGGTACGACCCGGCCGATCGAGTTCGACATCTTCGGGCCGGTGGAGGACGAAGAGTACTGGGCACGGTGTCGCGGGATCGTCGAGTCGATGCCCGGACACGTCCGGGTCGCCTACCGGGGCGAACTCCCGGCGGCGCAGGTGCTGGACACCTTCGGCCGGTACGACGCGTTCCTCTTCCCGACGCTGGGCGAGAACTACGGTCACGTGATCGTCGAGAGTCTGGCCGCCGGCTGCCCGGTGATCTGCTCCGACGAGACGCCGTTCAGCGCGCTGATCGCCGAGGCCGGGGGAGCGGTGGTACGCCCCGCGACACCGGCCGCGTTCAGCGCCGTGCTCGACCGGCTCGCCGCCCGGCCGGTGGCCGCTCGTGCCGAGGCGAAACGGCTCGCCGCCCGGAAGTACCGGCTGTGGCGGCGGCAGAACCGGGAACTCCACGTGCTGGAGCACGCCCGTCGGTTCTGCCGCTGATTGTCGAGTCGCCGGGTCCGTCACCCGTACCCGGTCCGGCTCGTTAAGAGGGTGTCCGGCGGTGCGGGCGCGCCCGCCCGTCGCCGCGTACTTCGTCAGGTGAGGACGTCAGGTGTCTCGTCGCGTTCGTACGCTGGTCCAGCGGGTGCGGGACCATCTCGCCGCCACCCGTGACCCGGAGGCGTTCGCCCGTTCCCTCGGGGTGAACCTGACCGGCCGGGTCCGGTTCTATGGGATCAGCCGGGCGATGTTCGGCTCGGAGCCCTGGCTGATCACCATCGGCGACAACGTCTTCATCACCTCCGAGGTGCAGTTCGTCACGCACGACGGCGGCACGCTGATCCTCCGCAAGGAGCACCCGGACCTCGACTGGACCGCGCCGATCGTGATCGGCGACGACGTCTACATCGGGATGCGGTCGATGATCCTCGCGGGGGTCACCATCGGCAACCGGTGCGTGATCGGGGCGGGCTCGATCGTCACCCGGGACATCCCGGACAACACCGTGGCCGCCGGGGTGCCGGCGCGACCGCTGCGGACGACCGACGAGTACCTCGCGCGGTTGCAGGCCAAGTCGTTGGGGATCGGCCACCTGCCGGTGCCCGCCAAACACGAGGCGATGAAGCGGATCTACGGGGTGACCACGGTCTGACGGCCGTCAGGCCCGCCGGTAGGCCACGCGGGGTGGCGGGAACTGGTGTACGCCGCCGACCGTGATCGCGCCCAGGACGCCGGTCACGCCGGACACCTGGTAGCCGTACCGGTCGCCGGACATCGCTGTCCGGTCGGTGCCGATGTTGAGCGCCGTCTCGCCCGCCGCCTCGGCCAGCAGCGTCGGCGCGGTGCTGCCGGTGCCCTGCCAGACGAGTGCGTACCAGTGCCAGCCGCCGGGCAGCATGACCGGCGTGCTCAGCACCGACTCCTTGATCCCGGAGGTGGTCACCGCCAGCGTGCCGAAGTCGGCGATCGGGCCGAGGAGCGCGGGCCGCCCGGTCGTCGGGTCGTGGGCGTACACGCCGTGGCGCAACACGCCGGTGCCGGCTGTGGTCACCTCGACGCAGGCCCGGTCGACCGGCGTCGGCTCGGCCAGGTAAACCGGGTGCAGCAGGAGTCGCTGGAACGCGCCGGTGTACGTGCAGGTCCGGGTCGGACCGGCCAGCGGCAGGAAGTAGCTGCCGACGCCGAGCGTCACGCCGGGCACCTGCGGTGGTGCCGGCGGTGCGGGCTGGGCGCGCCACATGCCGTAACCGGGCGAGACCGGTACCGAGTACGGGATGCCGTCGACGGCGACCCGGTCCGGCACGGCGAGGTTGGTCGGACCGTCCGCGACCAGTCGCCGGTGGAACAGTTCGGGCGCCGCCATCCGGGTCTGGGCGGCCGGGTCGACCCGCTCGATCACCACCACGTCGTGGGTGCCGGTGGAGACGACGATCTCGGTGGCGGTCGAGGGCGGTGCCAGGTAGCGACGGTACGCCGTGCCGGTCACCGAGTCGTTCGGCTCCAACGTCCGTCCCCACACCAGTTGCGGGTAGTTCTTCTTGAGACTGGAGCTGACGAACCAGCACTTCGCCGTGGTGTGCCGGGCCCGCGTCGCCGGCTGCCCGTCGTCGAAGGGCAGCAGTCCGACGGCGATGCCCCACTTCTGCACCCCACCGGAGTCCACCACCCACTGGGTCATGCTGGCGGCCGGTGTCAGCGGGTCCCGCAGCGTGGCCGGGGTGATGTCGGTGAGGACGGTCAGGGTGTCGAGCTTCGCCCAGGTCGACCAGTTGAGTGAGCCGGCGACCCCCACGTTCGCCATGAACTGCCGGCGGCTGCCGCCGGTCGGCACGGTCAGCGCGGAGCACTGGGTGACCCCGGCGTTCAGGGCGAAGCGGCTCAGCGCGGTGACCGTCTGCGAGATCAGCAGCCCGTCCGTGCTCCAGCGGTACAGGTTGTCGATCCGGCACAGCGACGGGATCCGCGACATGATCGTGGCGATCGGCGTGCCGATGTTCGCCTGGGCGGTGTCGATCATCCCCTGGTAGGAGGGGATCAGGTACGACTCCCGGATCCGCAGTTCCTGGCCGGTACGCCGACCGTCCGGCAGCGCCCGACCGTCGAGTTCGACACTGACCACGTGGGTGTGGGTGGCCGGACGGATCTGCACGTCCGGCGTGAGTCCGGTGATCGGCACGGTGGTGCGGTTCGTGGCGCCAGAAAGGTGGGTCAGGGGTGCCGCCGGCCGGACCCGCGCGCCCTGGGCGATGCCGTCCACGATCACGTACGGGTTGCCGAAGAGCAGGCTGTTGGCGTTGGTGATGGCGAGCAGGGTGAACACCCGGGTGCCGTCGGTCCACCGGGAACCCACGTCGGCGGTGGTCTTGCCGTGGTTGGTCACGGCGATCTGGTTGCCCACGTTGTACCCGTGGTTGCCGCCCACGTACGACCAGCCGGTGTTGATCGGGCAGTTGTCGTCGGAGGTGTCGTGGATCGGGGTGCCCACGGCCGACGGGGAGGGCCACACCTGCGCGTCGGTCGCCGTCGACGGGACGAGCGTGACCTGCGGCAGGCTGGAGTGCCACATGCCGACCATGCCCAGGGGATAGGCGATGTTCGCCGGCATCAGCACGTCCCGGGTGGCGTCGAATCGCGACCGGACGGTCATCAGGGCGTTGGAACGGTAGACGATCAGTTCTCCCATGGCCGGCACCTCCGCCGTGATGCGTACCGATGATGTCACTGTGCGCCACGTATCCCCTGGTCGGCGGCGCACGGTCGGCTCCCGGACAGCAGTACGGAATTCCGCGAACGCGGGACGCTGACCCAGATGAGTGGATATACATAGCTTCGACATTCATTCGGGGGTTTTGTCCATGCGCATTCTGGTCACCGGCGGGGCCGGTTTCATCGGATCCAATCTGGCCCGCGCCGCGTTGGCGGATCCCGCCGTCAAAGAGGTGACCGTCCTCGACGACCTCTCCGTCGGGCTCCCCGGCAACCTGGACGGACTCGGCGTCGACCTGGTCGAGGGCTCCATCCTGGACCCGGTCGCCCTGGACACGGCGATGGCGGGCCGGGACGCGGTGGTCCACCTGGCCGCCCTGCCGAGCGTGCCCCGCTCCCTGCGGGACCCGGTGGCCTCCCACCACGCGAACGCGACCGGCACGCTGATGGTGCTGGAGGCGGCCCGCCGACACCACGTCGGACACGTCGTCGTCGCCTCCTCGTCGTCGGTGTACGGCACGAATCCCGCGCTGCCCAAGGCGGAGCTGACCTGGACCCGCCCGATGAGCCCCTACGCGGCGAGCAAGCTCTCCGCCGAGGCGTACGCGTTGGCGTACCAGGCGTCGTACGGCCTGTCCACGCTGGCCTTCCGGTTCTTCAACGTGTTCGGGCCCGGGCAGCGGCACGACCACGCGTACGCGGCGGTGATCCCGCGCTTCGTGTACGCCGCCCTGCACGGCGAGCCGGTCGTGGTGCACGGCGACGGCACCCAGTCCCGCGACTTCACCTACGTCGGCACGGTCTGCCAGGTCATCCTGGACGCGCTGCGCCGTCGGGTGCAGCACCCGCACCCGGTCAACCTCGCCTTCGGGGCGCGAGCCACCCTGCTGGAGGTCGTCGACGAGCTGGAGGGCCTGCTCGGGCGGCCGATCGCCCGCGAGTACGCCGCACCGCGCGCCGGCGACGTGCCGCACTCCCTGGCCGACGACGCCCGCCTGCGGGACCTGTTCCCCGACGTGATCCCGGTCGACCGACTCGACGGCCTGCGCGCCACCGTCGAGTGGATGTCCGGGCGGCGCGACGTCGCTTCCGCCGGGACCCGGTGAACCGGGCGGCGAGCCGGACCGGACCGGGGCGGTCGACCGCCCCGAGCGTCCCGGTCGACCCCGCCACGACGCCGCCCGCCGTCGACACACCGCCCGCCGTCGAGACTCTGGCGGCGGCGGGTGACCGGGACCGCCGCGTCACGGTCGGCATCGCCACCGCGATGGCGGCGAAGGGGATCGGCCTGGCCGCGCCGCTCGTCGTCACCCCGGCCTGCTTCGGCTACCTCGGCGACCAGCGGTACGGCCTCTGGATGGCGGTCACCGCGCTGACCGGCATGGCCTGGTTCGCCGACCTGGGGCTGGGCAACGGTCTGCTGACCCGGCTGAGCCACCACGTCCACGACGTCCGGGCGCAGGCGCGGGAGATCTCCAGTGCCTTCGCCACCCTCGGCGCGGTCGCCGTGGTGCTGGTCGTCGCGCTGGTGGTGGTCGTACCCACGGTGGGATGGGCCGGGCTCTTCGGCGTGACCGACGCCCGGGTCGCCGCGGACGCCACCACGATGGTGCTGCTCTGCTTCGGGGCCTTCGCCGTCAACATCCCGCTCTCGCTGATCCAGCGGATCCAGTACGCCCGGGGCCAGGTGGTGCAGAGCAACGTCTGGCAGTCGGCCGGTGCGCTGGTGGCGATGGGCGCGGTGCTCGGCGCCATCGCCGCCGGATGGAGTCCGCTGGTGGTGATCGGCTGCGCGGTGCTGGCCGTCCCGCTGACCAACCTGCTCAACACGGTGGCCTACTTCTGGTTCCAGGAGCCCGCGCTGCGGCCCGGTCCGGCCCTGGTGGACCGGGCCACCGCCGTCGGCCTGCTCCGGCTCGGCCTCCAGTTCTTCGCGCTCACCACGATGTCGTCGATCGCGCTCAACATGGACAGCCCGCTCGTCGCGTACCTGCTCGGGCCCGTGGTGGCGGCCCACTACGCGGTGGTCGGGAAGCTCTTCGGCGTACTGTCGATCTTCGTCGGGCTGGTCGGTATGACGATCTGGCCGGTCAACGGCACCGCCCTGGCCCGGGGCGAGGTCGCCTGGGTACGCCGCAACACCCGGCGCATGGTGCTCCTCTACGGCGTCGTCGTCGGTGTCGTCGGCGGTGCGCTGGTCGGCGTCGGCCCCCGGCTGGTCGAGCTGTGGGTGAGCGACATCGACCGCGCCTCGGTGTCGGTCGCGCTCCTGGCCGGGCTGGCCGCCTGGTCCTTCCTGGTCGCCGTCACCTCCCCGTTGATCATGGTGCAGAACAGCGTCGGCCTGCTCCGGCCGCAGTTCGTCGGCTGGGCGACGTTCCTGGTGCTGGCGGCCGGGCTCAAGGTCTGGGGACTGCGGCAGTTCGGGCTCGTCGGCCTGCCGGTCGCAGCCTGCCTCGCGTACGTGCTGACCATGTGGCCGGCGGTGTTCGTGGGCTACCGGCGGGCGCTCGCCGGAGACCGGCCCCGTCGACCGGCCCGACGAGCGAAGGAGCCCGCAGGTGTCCAGCTTCCCGGATGACCCGACGACGCCGGGTACGCGCCGACCCGACCGCCCGTGCCGGGTGCTGCGGATCGTCGGTGAACTGAACTTCGGCGGCACGGAGATGCGCACCGCCGAGCTGCTGCCCCGGCTGGCCGCCGCCGGTGTCGAGGTGCACCTGGTGACGCTCAGCGACCGGATCGGCCCCGGTCCGCTGGCCGAGACGGTCACCCGGCACGGCGGCACGGTCACCCCGGTCGCACTGGACGCGCACTTCGTCCCGCGCCTGGTCGGGCTGCTGCGGCGGTGGCGTCCGGACGTGGTGCACGTCGACTGCGCCAACTTCTCCGGCGTACCGCTGGCACTGGCCCGGCTCTGCGGCGTACCCGTCCGGGTGGCGCACTTCCGGGGCGACGACAACGTCCGCCGCAGCCTGCGGCGGCGCGTCTACCGGCGGCTCTGCGGTCGCCTGCTGCGGCACAGCGCCACCGACATCCTCGGCGTCTCGCCCAGTTCGCTCACCTTCGGCTACGACCCGCGGTGGCAGCACGACCGGCGTTGCCGGGTGGTGCTCAACGGCCTCGACCTCGACCGGCTGCGGGCACCCGGCCGCGACGACCTGCGGACGCTGGTCGGTGCCGAACCGGGCGCCCTCGTCTGCGTCAGCGTCGGGCGTGCCTCGCCGGAGAAGCGGCGCTGGCTGCTGCCGCCGATCCTGGCCGAGCTGCGGTCGCTGGGCGTGCCGGCGCACGCCGTCCTGGTCGGTCCCGGCGACGGCGCGGACGACGACGCACGGCTCCGCGCCGAGGCGCACGCCGCCGGCCTCGCCGACCGGGTGCACCTGCTCGGTGCCCGGGACGACGTGGGTCACCTGCTGCGTCAGGCCGACGTGGTGGTGCACCCCTCCTGCCTGGAAGGGCTGCCCGGGGGAGTGCTGGAACCCGTCGCGCTGGGCGTCGGCACCGTCGCGGCCGACCTGCCCGGGGTGCGGTTCATCGAGGCGCACCTGCCCGGCGTGACGGTCGTCGACACCGACGCGCCGCCGGGAGTCTGGGCCGAGGCGGTGCGGACCGCCGCCGCGTACACCGCGACGACGACACCGCAGACGGCCGCCGCGCGCTTCACCGACAGCGTCTTCGCCATCGACGCCGCACTCGCCGCCCACCTCGCCGTCTATCGACCTCAGGAACAACCGACAGCGCAGCGGAGCCGGCAGACCGCCGGCTCGGAACGGTGATCGAGATGAACGACAGGATCCTGGTACGCGGCCCGGAGCAACGCCGTCCGGCGACCACCCGGGTACGCCCGGTCCGGCCACTGCTCGTCGGCGCGTACGCCTTCCCGTACGGCGACGCCACCTCCAACCGCCTGCGGCAGCTCGCCCGCAGCGCCGCGCCGGAGGGGGAGCGGACCCTGGTGGTGAACGACTGGCCCTGCGAGGTCCCCTTCCCCGGCCCCTTCGGCGACGTCGCCGGCATCGACCTGATCACGCTGCGGGTCCGGGGCGGCAACCGGCTCACCCGGATGGCGGCCCGCCTCGCCCGACCGGTACGCGTGCTGCGTGCCCTGCGTCGCGAGGGTGTCGACCGCGACGACGTCGGCGTGGTGCTGCTGCCGATGGCGATGATGACGCTCGGCAACTGGGCGGTGCTGCGGCTCGTGCTGCGCGCACCGGTGGTGGTGGACGCCAGCGAACGCCACGACCGGCACCAGTTCGCGCACGGCTGGCTCACCCCGTACTTCGTGCGGCACCGCTGGTCCACCTTCCTGACCACCCGGCTGGTGCGCCGGGCCACGGCGGTGACCGGTGCACTCGCCGACCACCTCGGCGCGTACGGCCTCGACGTGCTCGTGGTGCCGCCGCAGGTGGACTGTGCCGAGTTCGCGCCACCCCGGACACCGTCGCTGGCCGACGGGCTACGGCTGCTCTACGCCGGCACCCCGGGTCGCAAGGACATGCTCGACGTGATCGTGCGCGGCATCAGCCGGCTCGCCCCGGCGGACCAGCGGCGGGTGAGTCTGACCATCGCGGGCATCACCCGCGAGCAGGCCGCCACCGGGTCGGACCTGGACCCGGCGCTGCTGGACCGGGTCGCCGCCGAGGTGACCTTCCTCGGCCGGGTGCCCCGCGACACCGTGTTGACGCTGCTCGGCGGCGCGCACTTCTCGATGCTGGTCCGGCCCACCGGCGGGTACGCCGCGCACGGCTTCCCGTCGAAGGTGCCGGAGAGCCTCGCCGCCGGGTGCCCGGTGCTGCTCAACCACACCAGCGACCTGGCCGCGTACGTGCGGGACGGCGTCGAGGGTCTGGTGCTCGACGGGAACGGTCCGGACGACGTGCGTCGCGGGATCGAGCGGGCGCTTCGCCTGCGGGACGAGGACTGGACGGCGATGAGCCGGGCCGCGCTGTCCCGGGCCCGTGAGTCGTTCGACCACCGGGCCTGGCAGTCCCGGGTCACCGCGTTCCTGACCGCCGAGGGCCGTCGCTGATCAGCCGGGCAGCCCGGCCGGTGCCCGCCGGCCGGGCCGGGTGCGTACGCCCTCGGTGACACCGGCCTTCTCGTCCGGGTCGGCGGTGGGCCGGTGCAGCAGGGCGGCCACGGCGAGCCAGAACACGTACGGGTACGGCTGCCCGGTGCCGAAGATGGCCGACTCGGTCAACTGCACCATCACCCCGCTGACCACGAGCCAGACCAGGCCCGAGTTGGCCCCGCGCACCGGTGCGCGCAGCGCGCCGCGCCCGGCGGCCAGCAGCAGTGCCACCAGCGGGACGACGGCGGTGAGCCCCAGCTCCAGCAGCAGTTGCAGGTAGCTGTTGTGCACCACGCTGACGCCCGCCCCGAAGAACTCGTCGTAACTGGCGAGTTCGAACAGGTGGTTGCGGGACGCGTACCCGAAGCCCAGCGTGGGCCGGTTCTGCCACCACAGGTCGACGGTGGCCTGCCACATCTCGGTGCGGCCGTTGGACAGGTCGGCGCCCTCGGGATCGGTGAAGCGCAGCACGATCCGCTGCATCCACGGCGCCGAGAAGATCACCGGCAGCAGGTTGAACAGGTGCGCCACCAGCAGTGTCGCGGCCAGCGCCGTGACGGTGCGGACCACCGGCCCGAGCCCGTGCCGCAGCAGGACCCAGGCGGCGCCGACGAGCACGGCGACGATCGCGGTCCGCGACTGCGACAGCAGCAGGCAGACGCCGGCCGGCAGGACGCCGAGCAGCAGGACGGGTCGGCGGTACTCCTGGTACACCGCCCAGCCCAGCGGGATGGCCAGGGCGCACACGATCCCGAGCATGTTCGGGTTGTTGTAGATGCCCTGGAACCGCTGGCTGCTGGACAGCGCGGCGGTCAGCACGCCGCCGCTGACCCCGTACCCGAGGCTGACCAGGGCGGAGACGCTGAGGACCAGGTAGACCGTCCGCAGGTCGGCCAGCATCACCCCGCGCGCGGACCACCGCCTGCGCACCAGTACGTGCACCAGGGCGGCAAGCAGCACCAGGGCCACACCACGCTGGAAGGTCTCCATCGGGACCACCGACCAGACGGTGCTGAGCGTGGCGAGCCCGGCGACCGACCAGAGCGCGACGACGAGGACGCCGGTCCACGGCGCGAGCCGGACCGGGGCCCGGACCGGCCGGCACAGCCCCCACACCACCAGGGCGGCGACCGCGGCGTAGCGCGGATAGAAGCTCAGCTCGACCAGGGCCGGGAGGTCCGACGAGGCGCAGACCAGCAGCGCCGTGGTCAGACCCAGCAACCACCGCCAGCCGTCCACCCGACGGACCAGGGCGACCAGCAGGAGAAGCAGGGTCAGTCCGATCGCGACCAGCGGGGCGTCGACCGCGACGAGGGTCGTGACCACGACGAGTGCCGCCGCCCCCGCGACGACGCCCCACTGGGCCAGACGGTTCAACACGTGGTGTCCTTCGGTTCGCGGCCGGCCCGCGCACCACGCGGCCGGCGGGTCGTCCTCGTCCGCCGTCAGACCCGGATGCCGGGCCGGTCCGTCGACGCCTCGGTCCAGCGGGTGCGGGCCGCGTGCATGGCCCGGACCATCTCCGGCCAGTCCGGCGGCCGGTAGCCGGTGGCTCCGGCGAGCGCGTCGGCCCGCATCGAGCGGTCGCAGACGAACCCGTCGTCCGGCACCAGCTCACCCGGCCATCCGTACACGTCGGCGACCAACCGCAGCAGGTCGTGCTTGGTGATCGGGTCGGCCGCGACGTGGTAGAGCCCGGTCAGGTCCTCGCGGGGCAGCACCACGGTGCGCAGCAGCCGGGCGAACTCGACGGTCGTCACGCCGGTGTAGACGGCCCGGGTGAAACCGCGTACCTGGCCCCGTTGGGCGAGGAACCAGTCCACCAGGGAACGGTGGGTGGCCAGCTCGTGCCCGACGATCGACGTGCGCAGGGTGAGCGCGGACGGCCCGGTCGCCTCGCCGAGCAGCTTGGACCGCCCGTACAGGTCGGGCGGATCGGGCAGGTCGTTCTCGGCGTAGCCACCCCGTCGACCGGAGAAGACACAGTCGGTGCTGACGTGCACCAGCCGGGCGCCGAGGTCGGCGCAGGCGTCGGCGAGCAGGTGCGGCAGGAGCGCGTTGAGCGTGACGGTCGGCACCGCCTCCTGCACGTCCGGCCGCTGCTTGATGACGCCGACGCAGTTGATCACCACGTCCGGCCGCAGCAGGTCGAGGAAGCGGCGGACCTCGGCGAACCCGGTGGCGTCGACACCCGTGGTGATCCGGTCGCGCAGGTGCGCCGGGAACCACCCCGCGTCGTCGTCGACGCGCCGGGCCAGGCCGTGCACGTCCAGGTCGGGGTCCTCGCTCAGCTCGCGCAGGAGAGCGTGGCCGAGCATGCCGGTCACCCCGACGACGAGTACCCGCCGGGTGGCCGGGCGCGACGCGGCGTCGGCCTGGTCGCGCCGCCGGGGCACCCGTTCCGTCGCGCCGCCGCCCGCGACCGGGTCGGCACCGCGCCGCTCGGTCATGCGGGTACGACGGCGGCCGCCGCGGCCTCGAGCTGCGCCCGCACCTCGGGCAGGGTCCGCAACAGCGCCTCGATCTCCGGTACGGAGAGCCGGCGGGCGTTGTGCGAGTGGAAGTCGGCCAGCGCGCCCCGCTCGACGTTGCCCTCCTCGAAATAGAGGGCGTAGTTCAGGTCGCGGCTGTCCACCGGCACCCGGAGGAATTCCCCCAGGTCCTCGGCGTGGGCGAGTTCCTCCCGGCTGGCCAGGGTCTCGTAGAGCTTCTCCCCGTGCCGGATGCCGAGCACGTCGAACTTGGCGGGCACCCCGAACAGGTTGCACAGGGCGGTGGCCAGGTCGCCGATGGTGCAGGCGTCGGCCTTGCGGATGAACACGTCGCCCGGCTGTCCGTGGCGGAAGGCGTGCTCGACCAGGTCGACCGACTGCGCCAACGACATCAGGAAGCGGGTCATCGACGGTTCGGTGACGGTCGGCAGCGCGCCCCGGCGGATCTGCTCGATGAACAGCGGGATGACCGAGCCGCGCGAGTACATCACGTTGCCGTAGCGCACACAGCAGACCCGGGTCCGGGCCTGTGCGTTGTTCCGGGCGTGCGCCTGGGCCACCTTCTCCATCAGGGCCTTGGTCATCCCCATCGCGTTCACCGGGTAGACGGCCTTGTCGGTGCTGAGCAGCACCAGCGTCTCGACGCCGACCCGTTCGCAGGCCTCGACCACGTTCGCGCTGCCGAGCACGTTCGTGCGCAGCGCCTCCAGCGGAAAGAACTCGCAGGACGGGACCTGCTTCAGGGCGGCGGCGTGGAAGACGAACTCCATGCCCCGGGCAGCCTTGAGCACACTGTCGTAGTCGCGGACGTCACCCACGTAGTAGCGGACCCGGTCGTCGCGCAGACGGTGCCGCATCGCGTCCTGCTTGGATTCGTCGCGGCTGAGGACCCGTACCTCGGTGGCGCCGGCGTCGAGCAGCCGGGAGACCATCGTCTGGCCGAATGACCCGGTGCCACCGGTAATCAGAAATCGCCTGTCCGAAAGCGAGGAAATCACATCTGGCCCTGCCTGTTCCCTGTCGAGTGTTCCGCGGTGAGTCGGGACAGCATCCACCGGCGAACATACCGATTCACGAACTGGTCCGGGTCGGCTTTACCGAATTTGAAAAGGAGTCTCGTTCGGATTTCCGGAGTGGGTGGATCAAAGCGAGCGCCATTCATTCCACCGTACGGTCCGAACCGCGCGCCACAAAATGTGAAAGCGCGATCCGGTGCAGTGGAGAATGATATGCGTATCGCATGCCAAAAGTTGCTCTCCATGCGACGCACACGCGTGCCGGGGCTCCCGGCGAGGCCAGCGACCGGCGCGGAATCGCCGAGGACCCGGCGCTCCGGCGACCCTACGACCGGTGGAAGCGGCTGCTCGACGTCGTGGGCGCCCTCCTCGTCCTGGTCCTGGGCGCACCGTTGATGGCCCTGGTGGCCCTCGTGGTGCTGATCGCCCACGGTCGGCCGGTGCTGTTCCGGCACAAGCGTCCCGGCCTGCACGGCGAGCTGTTCGAGATGGTCAAGTTCCGGACCATGCGGCACCCCGACCCGGACCGGGGGCTGGTCACCGACGCGCAACGCCTGACCCGGGTCGGCCGCTGGCTGCGGGCCAGCAGCCTGGACGAACTGCCGGAGTTCTGGAACGTGCTGCGGGGCGAGATGAGCGTCGTCGGCCCCCGCCCGCACCTGGTGCAGTACCTCGACCTCTACAGCCCGGAGCAGGCCCGCCGGCACGACGTACGGCCCGGCATCACCGGGCTCGCGCAGGTCCGTGGCCGCAACGCGCTGGAGTGGCAGGCCAAGTTCGCCCACGACGTCGAGTACGTCGACCGGTGCTCCTTCCTGCTGGACCTGAAGATCGTGCTGGCCACCGTCTGGGTGGTGGCAAGCCGCCAGGGCATCTCCGCGCCGGGGGCGGCCACCTGGCACGAGTTCACCGGCAATCCACCACAGTCGTCGGTCTCCGAGGCGGATCCCGCGTACCGCCGATGAACCGGGTCCTGCTGCTCGGTGCCGGCGGGTTCCTCGGGCGGCACGTCCGGGCCCTGCTCGCCGCGCACGCCGACGTCCGGGCGCCCGACCGGATGGCCTGCGACCTGGTCCGCATCGAGCTGCCGGCGCTGATCGCGCTGCTGGCCCGGGAACGGCCCGACGTGGTGGTGTCCGCCGCCGGCCGGATCGTCGGCTCCGGGTACGACTTCGTGCGCGCGCACGTGCTGGCCACCGCCAAGCTCGTCGAGGCGATGGCCGAGGCCGTACCGGCGGCCCGGCTGGTCCGGATCGGGTCGGCCGCCGAGTACGGTGCCGTGCCGTACGGCCTCGCGGTGTCCGAGGACCACCCGTGCGCGCCGGTCAGCGAGTACGGGCTCAGTCACCTGACCGCGACCCGGCTGGCGGAACTGGCCGGTGCGGCCGGCCGGGTCGACACGGTCGTGCTGCGGGTCTTCAACCCGGTCGGACCCGGCATCCCCGCAGGCAACGTGCTCGGTCGGGTCACCGGGCTGATCAGGTCGGCGCACGCCGCCGGGGACGACGGGATCGCGCTGGGCCTGCACGACACGTACCGCGACTTCGTCGACGTGCGGGACGTGGCGTCGGCGGTCCTGGCGGCGGCGCGCAGCGCGCCCACGACCGACCGCGTCGTCAACGTCGGCAGTGGCCGGGCGGTGGCCGTCCGCGACGTGGTCCGCCTGCTGGCCGAGGTGGCCGGGTTCACCGGTGACATCCGGGACGGCGGCTTCGCCGCCGACGCCGGGCGCTCCGCCACCGTGCCGTGGATGTGCGCGGACACCACACGTGCCGGGCGGGTGCTCGGCTGGGCGCCCGCGTACGACCTGCGCGAGTCGCTGACCGCGCTGTGGCGCACCGACGGTGCCGCGCCGCCGGTACGCCCGCTGGCCCAGGTGGAGACGGGATGAGGCACATGCGGATCGGCCTGCTCACGCAATGGTTCGACCCGGAGCCCGGCCCGGCCGCACTGCCCGGGATGCTCGCCACCGCCCTCGCCGGCCGGGGGCACGAGGTGCAGGTGCTCACCGGCTTCCCCAACTACCCGACCGGGCGGCTGGCCCCTGGCTACCGGATGGCCCGCCGCCGGGACGAGACCGTCGGCGCGACCAGGATCCGGCGGGTCGCGCTCTATCCGAGCCACGACCGTTCCGCGCTGCGCCGGGTGGCCAACTACGGCTCCTTCGCGGTCTCCGCGCTGGCCTCCGGCACGCCGGTGCTGCGCGGGCTGGACGCGCTCTGGGTGGGCAACTCGCCGATCAGCGTCGCGCTCCCGATGTGGTTCGCCCGGTACGCGCACCGGGTGCCCGTGCTGCTGCACGTCCTCGACCTCTGGCCGGACAGCGTGGTGGCCAGCGGCTTCCTCGGCACCGGGCGGCTGTCTCGGACCGTCGAGCGGGGCATGGCCGGCTGGTGCGACGCGATGTACCGCAGCGCCGCCCGCGTCGCCTGCGTCTCGCCCGGCGCCGTGGACCTGCTCGCCGGTCGTGGCGTACCCCGGGAGAAGCTGCGGCACATCCCGATGTGGGCCGACGAGACGCCCCGGCCCCGCGCCGGTGACCTGCGCGCGGAGCTGGGCCTGCGACCCGACCAGGTGGTCCTGGTGTACGCCGGTGCGCTCGGCGAGGCACAGGGGCTGGACTCGCTCGTCGACGCCTGCGCCCGGGTGGCCGACCCCCGGCTGGTCTGCGTGATCGCCGGCTCCGGCACCACCGAGGAACGGCTGCGTCGCCGGGCCGAGGAACTGGGCGCGGCCCACGTGCGTTTCCTCGGGCAACTGCCCCGGGAGCGGATGCCCGCGCTGATGGCCACCGGCGACGTGCACTACGTGAGCCTGCGGCCGGGCGGCATGTCGGCGTACACGATGCCGAGCAAGGTGCAGGCCACCCTGGCCGCCGGACGGGCGCTGCTGGTGGCCGCCGAGGGCGACGCCGCCGACGTGGCCCGCGACAGCGGAGCCGGGATCACCGCCCGGCCCGGCGACCCCGACTCGATCGCCGCCGCGCTGCGCGAACTCTGCGACCTGGGCCGGGAGAAGCTCGACCTGCTCGGACAGGCCGGTCGGCAGCACTACGAGCGGGTCTTCTCGGTCTCCGCCGGTGCGCAACGGGTGGAGCAGGCGCTCTCCGAGGTGGTCGACACCCACCGACGCTGAGAGGGTCGGCGGCGAGGAGCGTCAGGGCCAGTCGTCACCGGCGTCCAGGCGTCGGTCCAGCAGCTCCGTCAGGGGCAGCGACTCGCCGTCCCGGCCACCCCGGCCGACCACCAGCGGCGGTGGGACCGGCGGGCAGACCGTGCCGAACAGCAGCGCACGCAGACTGTTCGGCACGGTCAGCAGATAGAAGTTCCCCCTGGTGTCCACCGCCCGCGAGCGGCCCCGGTCGACGTACCAGCCGGTCAGCCCGGTGCGGTAGCGGTGCCGCCCGTCGTACGACGTCACCCGCAGCCGCTCCGGGCGCAGACCGCGCGCGGTCGCGTCGGCGGCGAAGCGGTGCACCAGCTCCGCCGCCGCGGCCTGCTCCACGGCCCGGGCCCGGGACTCGGCCTCGGCGTGCGCGTGCACCGCCCGCCGCCGCTGCTCCCGCCAGTCCTCGTCGCCCGCCATGGCGCTCACCGTACGCCGCCCACCGGGGGAGGGCTCAGGCCAGTCCGGCCCGACGCAACGCCTCGGCCATCGCGTCGTTCGCCGGCCCGGCCGGACCCCGGCCCTGCCGCTGCTGCGGCCCGCCACGCTGTCCACCCCGGTCACCGCGACCGCCGCCGCGTCCACCCTGGCCACCACTGCCCTGCCCGCCGCCGTCCCGGCCGCCCCGGTTCTCCCGACCGGCCTGGTTCTCCGGACGGCCCGGGTTCTCCCGACCACCGCGCTCGCGCGTGCCGCCCCGGGCGGCCTCCGCGTCGTCGTCCAGCCGCAGCGTCAACGAGATGCGCTTGCGCGGCACGTCCACGTCCAGCACCTTGACCTTCACCACGTCGCCGGACTTCACCACCTCGCGCGGGTCCTTGACGAAGGTGCGCGACATCGCCGACACGTGCACCAGACCGTCCTGGTGCACCCCGACGTCGACGAAGGCGCCGAAGGCGGCCACGTTGGTGACCACGCCCTCCAGCACCATCCCCGGCGTCAGGTCACCGATCTTCTCGACGCCCTCGACGAAGGTGGCGGTCCTGAACTCCGGACGCGGGTCGCGCCCCGGCTTCTCCAACTCGGCGAGGATGTCGGTGACCGTCGGCAGACCGAACGTCTCGTCGACGAAGTCGGTGGCCCGCAGACCGCGCAGGATCGCCGACCGGCCGATCAGCGTCCGCAGGTCCTGCCCGGTGGTCGCCAGGATCCGGCGCACCACCGGGTACGCCTCGGGGTGCACGCTGGAGGAGTCCAGCGGGTCGTCGCCGTCGGGGATGCGCAGGAAGCCGGCGCACTGCTCGAACGCCTTCGGCCCGAGCCGGGGCACCTTGCGCAGGTCGGAGCGGCTGCGGAACGGCCCGTTGGCGTCCCGGTGCAGCACGATGTTCTCGGCCAGCCCGGCACCGATCCCGGAGACCCGGGTCAGCAGCGGCGCGGAAGCGGTGTTCACGTCCACCCCGACGCCGTTGACGCAGTCCTCCACCACCGTGTCCAGCGAACGGGAGAGCTTCACCTCCGACAGGTCGTGCTGGTACTGCCCGACGCCGATGGACTTCGGGTCGATCTTCACCAGCTCGGCGAGCGGGTCCTGCAACCGGCGCGCGATGGAGACCGCGCCACGCAGCGACACGTCCATCCCGGGCAGCTCCTGCGCCGCGTACGCGGACGCGGAGTAGACCGAGGCACCCGCCTCGGAGACCATCACCTTGGTCAACCCGAGCTGCGGGAAACGCTTGATCAGGTCACCGGCGAGCTTGTCGGTCTCCCGGCTGGCCGTACCGTTGCCGATCGCCACCAGCTCCACCCGGTGCGCCGTGGCGAGCCGGGCCAGCGTCTCGATCGAGGCGTCCCACTGCCGGCGCGGCTCGTGCGGATAGATCGTGTCGGTGGCGACCACCTTGCCGGTGGCGTCCACCACCGCCACCTTCACCCCGGTCCGCAGACCCGGGTCCAGACCCATCGTGGGCCGGGCCCCGGCCGGCGCGGCCAGCAGCAGGTCGCGCAGGTTGGTGGCGAAGACCCGGACGGCCTCCTCCTCGGCCGCCTGCCACAACCGCATCCGCAGGTCCGCGCCGAGGTGGATGAGGATCCGGGTACGCCACGCCCAGCGCACCGTGTCGGCCAGCCACCGATCCGCCGGCCGCCCCTGGTCGGTGACCCCGAACCGGCCGGCGATCGCCGCCTCGTACCGGGTCGGTCCGGTGACCGTGTCGGCGTCGCCGTCGGCCTCCGGGTCCATGGTCAGGTCGAGCACACCCTCCTTCTCGCCCCGGAACATGGCCAGGATGCGGTGCGAGGGCAGCTTCGGGTACGGCTCGGCGAAGTCGAAGTAGTCGGCGAACTTCGCGCCGGCCGACTCCTGCCCCTCGCGTACCCGGGCCACCAGCCGGCCGCGCGACCACATCTGCTCGCGCAGCGTGCCGATCAGGTCGGCGTCCTCGGCGAACCGCTCGATCAGGATGGCCCGCGCCCCGTCCAGCGCGGCGGCGGCGTCGGCCACCCCCTTGTCCGCATCGACGTAGCCGGCGGCGGTCTCCCGGGGGTCCCGGGCCGGGTCGCCGAGCAGCGTGTCGGCCAGCGGCTCCAGCCCCGCCTCGCGGGCGATCTGCGCCCGGGTCCGCCGCTTGGGCTTGTACGGCAGGTAGATGTCCTCCAGTCGGGACTTCGAGTCGGCCGCCATGATCTGCGCTTCCAGGGCCTCGTCCAGCTTGCCCTGGGAGCGGATCGACTCCAGCACCGCCGCCCGCCGCTCGTCCAGCTCCCGCAGGTAGCGCAGGCGCTCCTCGAGCGTCCGCAGCTGGGTGTCGTCGAGCAGCCCGGTGGCCTCCTTGCGGTACCGCGCGATGAACGGCACCGTGGCGCCGCCGTCGAGCAGCTCCACGGCCGCGCGTACCTGGCGCTCGGCGACGCCGAGCTCCTCGGCGATGCGCTGATCAACTGAGAGGGTCACGATGGGCTCCGCCTTCTGGTGTGGGTTCCGTGGTGCATTCTGCCGGGCTACCGTGGCGATCATGGAACCACCTGTGGAGCCGCGCGCCCGACGTCTCTTCGGCGGCAGCGCGCGCACCCTCGGCGACCTCGCGAGCAGCCCGTTCCGCGCGGACCGGGACCGCATCGTCGGCTCGCCGTTCTTCACCCGTCTGGGCGGCGTCACCCAGGTGGTCAGCCCCGGCGGGTCCGGGCTGCTGGTGCACAACCGGCTCACGCACAGCCTCAAGGTCGCCCAGGTGGCCCGCGCGATCGCCGAACGCCTCACCGCCGACGGATGGCAGCGTGACCTGGTGGAGAAGCTGGGCGGCTGCGACCCGGACGTGGTGGAGGCCGCCGCGCTCGCCCACGACCTCGGCCACCCGCCCTTCGGGCACCTGGGCGAACGGGTGCTGGACCGGCTGGCCCGGCACCGGCTCGGCCTCACCGACGGCTTCGAGGGCAACGCCCAGTCGTACCGGATCGTCACCTCGACCGAGATCCGGGGCGCGGCCACCACCGGTCTGGACCTGACCGCGGCGGTCCGGGCGGCGATGCTGAAGTACCCGTGGACCCGACTCGACCACCCGGACCCGCACCCGCGCCTGATGGACCCGCCGCCGCGCGGCGCCACCCCGCCCCCGGACGACCCGGACAGCGGTTCGGCCAAGTTCGGTGCGTACCGCACCGAGCTGGAGGACCTGCGGCAGGCCCGCGCGCCGTTCGCCGGTCGGATCGCCGACTGGCAGCAGACCGTCGAGGCGTCGGTGATGGACACCGCCGACGACGTCGCGTACGCCATCCACGACGTGGAGGACTTCTATCGCGTCGGGGTGCTCCAGCAGGGCGCGGTCGCCGCCGAGCTGATGGCCTGGCAGCGGGAGGGCGGCAGCCTGCGGGCCATCACCGACGCGGCGTTGCAGACCTCGGCCCGCCGGCCCGGCTCGGCGATCGAGCGGCTGCGCCGCCAACTGCACCGCAAGGACGCCTGGATCGCCGACGACGACGCCTTCGCGGCGGCCGTCGAACACGTCCGGGAGGAACTGGTCGAGGGCCTGCTGGCGGTGCCCTTCGACGGCTCGATCGAGGCCGAACAGTACGTCGCCCGGTTCTCCGCCCGGTGGACCGACCGTTTCGTGGACGCGATCACCGTGGTCGAGCAGCCCGGCATGCGCTCCGGGCACGTGCTGCTGGCCCCGGCGCAGTGGCACGAGGTGCAGGTGCTCAAGTTCGTCCATCACCGGTTCGTGCTGGCCCGCCCCGACCTGGCACTGCACCAGCGGGGTCAGGCCCGGCTGCTCGGCACCCTGGTCGAGGCGCTGTTGGAGTGGCTGCTCGACCCGGAGGAGGAGTCCCGCCTGCCCCGGCGGCTGCACGACCTGGTCGAGTTGGCCGAGGCGGAGCTGCACCCGCGTACCCCGGACCGGCTCGGCAAGGCGCGGGGCCGCGCCATCGTGGACTTCGTCGCCCAGCTCACCGACGGTCAGGCGGTGGCGATGCTGGACGCCCTCTCCGGTCGCTCCGGCGCCCTCTGGACCGACGCCTTCGTCCTCTGACAGGTGCAAGGAGGGGTCCCTTCCTAACGCCTACGGCATAGGAAGGGACCCCTCCTAACAACAGCGAAGAGCTCAGGCGACCGCCTGCCACCAGCCGTCGACCGGCGGCGGGTCGTCCACCACGACCCGCTCGCCGGGTCGGGGCACGGCCAGCCGGACGTCGCGGGCCTTCGCCTCGGCCCAGAGCCGGTCCACCGGCTCGGACCAGTCGTGCAGCGCGAGGTTGAAGGTCGCCCAGTGCACCGGCACGAACAGCCCGCCGCGCAGGTCGAGGTGGGCGGCGACGGCCTCCTCCGGGAACATGTGGATGCCCGGCCAGGCCCGGTCGTACGCGCCGATCTGCACCAGCGTCGCGTCGAACGGCCCGTGCGCCGCCCCGATCTCGGCGTACCCGTCGAAGTAGCCGGAGTCCCCGGTGTAGTAGACCTTCCGCTGCCGACCGGCGACCACCCAGGAACTCCAGAGCGTGCCGTTGCGTCGCAGTCCCCGGCCGGAGAAGTGCTGCGCGGCGGTGCAGGTGATCTCCAGGTCGGCCACCCGGTGCGTCTGCGACCAGTCCAGTTCGATCACCCGGTGCGCCGGCACGCCCCACCGGTCGAGGTGCGCGCCGACGCCGAGCGGCACCAGGAACGGCGCCGACTGGCGGGCGGTCAGCTCCCGCACGGTGGCCATGTCGAGGTGGTCGTAGTGGTCGTGGGAGATCAGGATCGCGTCGAGCTGCGGCAGTTCGTCGAGGCGTACCGGCGGCTCGTGCAGGCGACGCGGACCGACCGCGTCCGACGGCGAGCACCTGTCGCTCCAGACCGGGTCGAGCAGCACCCGCCGGCCCTCGATCTCGATCAGCGTGGAGGCGTGGCCGTACCAGACGAGGTTCAGCTCGCGGGCCCGGTCGACGTCCGGCGCGGGCGTCGGGCGGACCAGCGGCACGGCACCGGTCGGCCGGCGCTGCTGCTTACCGAAGATCATCTCGCGGAACAGGTTGCTGTCCGGGACGGGCGCCGTCCGGGTGCTCGCCCGGTTGTGGAACGTCCCGTCGTGGAACTGCGGCGACCGGGCCGCCCGTTCCGCCCGCGCCCCGGCCAGTCGGCCACCGAGCGCGGCCGGTACGCCCCGGGCCGCCCACGCGAGTCCGGCCAGTCCGGCCAGCGCGGCCACCCCGGCCACCGATCCCGCGATCCGTCGGCCGGTGACTCGTCCCGTCTGCTCCTTCGGCGCGCGCATGGTTGCCCCCCTCTGCTGATCCCCGCCGTCCACGGTAGCCCTCGCCGTCCGGTTCAGCCGTGGATGCCGGGGCGGAGGGGGCGAGGCTCGCCGGGGCCCAGCCGGTCGGCCAGGTCCAGCAGCCGCCGACCCAACCGGGCCCGGGCCTGCACGGCGGGGTGGGTCGCCCCGAAGTCGTCCGCCCCCGGTTGGCCGGCAGCGAAGAAGGCGTACGTCAGCCGGGGCGTCCCGGCCGTGTCGAAGATCACCCCGGCCTCGTGCCGGGCGTCGCGGAACCAGCCGGCCTTGGTGGCGATCCGGGATCGCTCGGCCGAGGACATGGTGCGCCGGATGCCGTCGGTGAACGCCACCGGTGAGCGCAGCGACCGCAGCACGAACGCCGTCGAGGCGGGGGAGAGCAGGGTGCCGCCGACGAGCGCCCGCAGCAGGTCGTGCGTCTCGCGGGCCGTACTGGTGCCGAGGTGGAACCGGGGCGAGTCGGCCACCGGCTGCACGGACGTGTCCGGGAAGCCCTTCGCCACCAGGATCCGGTTGACCTCGACGGCCGGGCAGACCAGCGCGCAGAGCCGCACCGCGACGTCGTCGGAGACGGTCAGCAGGTTCGCCAGGACGAGCCCCACCGTCACCCGGCTGGGGTACGCGCCGGCCAACCCGAAGATGCCGTCGCCGCCCGGCGTGACGGTCTCGGCGGTCACCTCGACCTGCTGGTCGAGGGCGAGCCGGCCCCGGTCGACCGTGTCGAGCACCGCCGTCGCCACCGCGATCTTGTTGACGCTGTACGCCTCGACCGGCAGGCTCGCCGACTCGTCCACCGCGACCACCGGGCCGCCTGGTCCGGCGAGACTGACGTACGCCTGCCAGTCGCCGCCGGCCCGGACCCGCTCCCGCCGGTACGCCGCCCGGACCCGTGCCGCGATCCGGCTCAGGTCGGCCTGCGTTTCGTCCGGATCGCGAATGACCCACTCCCGTCGGCCCGGGGCCCGTCACGGACACCCTAGACCCGGCCCGTGGCGACCGGTCACGGAGTGAGGACCGCCTTGACGCAGCCGTCCTCCTTGCGCTGGAACATCTCGTACGCCTGCGGGGCCTGGTCCAGCGGCAGCCGGTGGGTGCGCAGGTCCGAGACACCGAGCGGGTCCTCGTCGGTGAGCAGCGGGACGATCTCGTCGATCCACCGGCGTACGTGGCACTGGCCCATCCGCAACTGGATGCCCCGGTCGAACATCTCCATCAACGGCAGCGGGTCGACCTCGCCGCCGTACACCCCCGAGATGGAGACCGTGCCGCCGCGCCGGACGGCCTTCAGCGCGGCCTTGAGCACGACCAGCCGGTCCACCCCGGCCTTGTCGATCATCGGGTCGGCCAGCTTGTCCGGGAGCAGCCCGGCGGCGGCCTGGGCGAACTTGCCCAGCGGCGCGCCGTGCGCCTCCATGCCCACCGCGTCGATGACCGCGTCCGGGCCGCGCCCGTCCACCAGCTCGATCAGGGCACCGGGTACGTCGTCGAGCTGGGACACGTCGAGCACCTCCACCCCGTGCCGACGGGCCATCTCCAGCCGCTCCGGCACCAGGTCCAGCCCGATCACCCGCTCGGCACCGAGCTGCCGGCCGACCCGCGTGCAGAACTGACCCACCGGGCCGAGACCGAAGACGGCCAGCGTGCCGCCGGGCGGCGTGTCCGCGTACCGGACGGCCTGCCAGGCGGTGGGCAGGATGTCCGACAGATAGAGCCAGCGTTCGTCCGGGCCGTGGTCCGGCACCGTGATCGGACCGAAGTCGGCGTGCGGCACCCGCAGGAACTCGGCCTGCCCACCGGGCACCGAACCGTAGAGGGAGGTGTAGCCGAACAGGGCCGCGCCCTTGCCCTCGGCGGTCACCTGGGTGGTCTCACACTGGGCGTACAACTGGCGCTGACACATCCAGCACGACCCGCAGGCGATGTTGAACGGCACCACCACCCGGTCGCCGGGCTTGAGCCGGGTCACCCCCGACCCGACCTCCTCGACGATTCCCATCGGCTCGTGCCCCAACACGTCACCCGGCTTCAGGTACGGCCCCAGCACCTCGTACAGGTGCAGGTCCGAGCCGCAGATGGCGGTGGAGGTGATCCGTACGATCGCGTCGGTCGGCTCCTCGATCCTCGGGTCGGGCACGGTCTCCACCCGTACGTCCCGCTTGCCCTGCCACGTCAACGCCCGCATGTCGGTACCCCCTGAGTCGTCGCCTGAGGGGCTGCTACCCGACCCGACGCGCTTCAACCGACCCCGACCCCGACCCCGCCTCCCTCCCGCTTCGTCATGATCCGCACAACTACCTGTCTCGCCCTCGTCGACCGAGGGGCGTCGATCATGGAGTGGTGGTGCCAGTAAAGCCGTCCAAATCGCCACAGAACCGCAGCCACAACTCCATGATCGGCGCATGCTGCGGGGTGTCGTGGTGCGGGTGCGGGGTGGGTGTGCGAACGGCCGCCGTGCCGGGGGTGGCAGGGCGGCCGTTCGACGTGGCCAGGTGCGGGGGCGGGCCCGACAGGTCGGGACCCGGCGGGTCAGGTGCCGGGGGTGTCGTTGCGCTTGGTGGTGGCGGCCAGGTAGTCGCGGTTCAGGCGGCCGATGGTGGTCAGCGGGATGCCCTTCGGGCAGACCACGGTGCACTCGCCCGCGTTGGTGCAGCCGCCGAAGCCGGCCTCGTCGTGCGCGTCCACCATGCCGATGACCCGGGTGTACCGCTCGGGCTGGCCCTGGGGGAGCAGCGAGAGCTGGGTGACCTTGGCGGCGGTGAAGAGCATGCCGGAGCCGTTCGGGCAGGCGGCCACGCAGGCGCCGCAGCCGATGCAGGCGGCCGACTCGAAGGCGGCGTCGGCGTCGGCCTTGGCCACCGGGACCGAGTGGGCCTCCGGCGCGCTGCCGGTGGGGGCGGTGATGTACCCGCCGGCAGCGATGATCTCGTCGAACGAGTTGCGGTTGACCACCAGGTCCTTGATGACCGGGAAGGCCCGGGCCCGCCACGGCTCGATGTCGATCGTCTCGCCGTCGGAGAACTGGCGCATGTGCAACTGGCAGGCGGTGGTGCCGCGCTGCGGCCCGTGCGCGTCACCGTTGATCATCAGGCCGCACATGCCGCAGATGCCCTCGCGGCAGTCGTGGTCGAAGGCGACCGGCTCCTCGCCGGAGAGGATGAGCCGCTCGTTGAGGACGTCGAGCATCTCCAGGAAGGACATGTCCGGTGAGACGTCCTCGACCTGGTAGGTCACCATCCGCCCCTTGTCCTGGGGGCTGGACTGACGCCAGATGCGCAGGGTCAGGTTCACTTGTAGCTCCGCTGCGTGGGGTGGACGTATTCGAAGTTCAGGTCTTCCTTGTGCAGCACCGACGGCTGCCCGGTGGCGGTGAACTCCCACGCGGCGACGTACGCGAAGTGCTCGTCGTCGCGCTGGGCCTCACCGTCGGGAGTCTGGTGCTCGGCGCGGAAGTGGCCGCCGCAGGACTCCTCCCGGTGCAGGGCGTCGATGCACATCAGCTCGGCCAGCTCGAAGAAGTCGGCGACCCGGCCGGCCTTCTCCAGCGACTGGTTCAGCCCCTCGCCGTCGCCGGGCACCCGTACCCGCTGCCAGAACTGGTCACGCAGCGCGCGGATCTCGTCGATCGCCTTGCGTAGCCCGGCCTCGGAGCGCTCCATGCCGCAGTGCTCCCACATGATCTGGCCCAGCTCGCGGTGGAACGAGTCCACCGTGCGGTCGCCGTCGATCGCGAGCAGCCGCTGGATCCGGTCCTCGACGTCGCGACGCGCCTCGACGGCCGCCGGGTGGCTGCCGTCGACCTGCTCGAACGGGCCGGCGGCCAGGTAGTTGGCGACCGTGTTCGGCAGCACGAAGTAGCCGTCGGCCAGCCCCTGCATCAGCGCCGAGGCGCCGAGCCGGTTCGCGCCGTGGTCGGAGAAGTTCGCCTCGCCGATCACGAACAGGCCGGGGATGGTGGACTGGAGGTCGTAGTCGACCCAGAGGCCGCCCATCGTGTAGTGCACGGCGGGGTAGATGCGCATCGGGACCGCGTACGGGTCCTCGCCGGTGATCCGCTCGTACATCTCGAAGAGGTTGCCGTACTTGGCCTCGATGGCCTTGCGGCCGAGACGCCCGATGGCGTCGGCGAAGTCGAGGTAGACGCCGAGCTTGGTCGGGCCCACGCCACGGCCCTCGTCGCAGACGTACTTCGCGGCCCGGGAGGCGATGTCCCGGGGCACCAGGTTGCCGAAGGAGGGGTAGATCCGCTCCAGGTAGTAGTCCCGCTCGTCCTCCGGGATGTCCTGCGGGTTGCGGTCGTCGCCCTTGGTCTTCGGCACCCACACCCGGCCGTCGTTGCGCAGCGACTCGCTCATCAGGGTCAGCTTCGACTGGTGGTCGCCGGAGACCGGGATGCAGGTCGGGTGGATCTGGGTGTAGCACGGGTTGGCGAAGTACGCGCCCTTGCGGTGTGCCCGCCAGGTGGCGGTGACGTTGCAGCCCTTGGCGTTGGTGGAGAGGTAGAAGAC
Organism: Verrucosispora sp. NA02020; assembly: GCF_013364215.1. Lineage (NCBI taxonomy): Bacteria > Bacillati > Actinomycetota > Actinomycetes > Micromonosporales > Micromonosporaceae > Micromonospora > Verrucosispora sp. NA02020. The sequence goes on from NZ_CP054923.1 coordinate 2,332,532, forward strand.
GTTGCCGTAGCCGCCGGAGGCGAGCACCACCGCGTCGGCGAACTCGGTGCTGATCTCGCCGGTGACCATGTCCCGGACGACGATGCCCCGGGCCTTGCCGTCGATGATGATCAGCTCCAGCATCTCGTGCCGGGCGTTCATCTCCACGTTGCCCAGGCCGATCTGCCGCTCCAGCGCCTGGTACGCGCCGAGCAGCAACTGCTGGCCCGTCTGGCCACGGGCGTAGAAGGTGCGCTGCACCTGGGCGCCGCCGAAGGAGCGGGTGTCCAGCAGGCCGCCGTACTCGCGGGCGAACGGGACGCCCTGGGCGACGCACTGGTCGATGATGTTCACCGACATCTCGGCCAGCCGGTGCACGTTCGACTCGCGGGAGCGGAAGTCGCCGCCCTTGACGGTGTCGTAGAAGAGGCGGTGCACCGAGTCGCCGTCGTTGCGGTAGTTCTTGGCGGCGTTGATGCCACCCTGCGCGGCGATCGAGTGGGCCCGGCGCGGGCTGTCCTGGTAGCAGTACGACTTGACCCGGTAGCCCTGCTCGCCCAGCGTGGCGGCGGCGGCACCGCCGGCCAGCCCGGTGCCGACCACGATGACGGTCATCTTGCGCCGGTTGGCCGGGTTGACCAGCTTGGCCTCGAAACGGCGGCGTTCCCAGCGGGTCTCGATCGGCCCGTCGGGAGCCCGGGTGTCGGCGACCGGGTCGCCCTCGGTGAACAGATCCATGGTCAGGACACCAATCCGGTGAGTACGGCGAACGGGACCAGGAGGTAGCCGGCGCAGAGCACGACGGCGAAGGTCAACGCCACCAGGCGGGCCCGCTGCTCGCCACGGGGCGTCTGCTGCCCGAGGCTGCGCAGCGCGCTGAAGATGCCGTGCCGCAGGTGGAAGCCGAGCGCGACGATCGCCAGCGTGTAGAAGAGCGTGACGTACCAGCGCGCGGGCGCGAAGTCGGCTACCACGTTGGCGTACGGCCGGGACGGGTCACCGACCGGGTTCAGCGTGCCGGTGGTCAGGTCCAGGATGTGGTAGATCACGAAGAGCAGGATGATCACGCCGCCCCAGCGCATGGTGCGGGCGGCGTAGCTGCCCCGGACCTTCTTGCGGTGGGCGTAGCGCACCGGGCGGGCGGCGCGGGCCCGCAGCGCGAGGACGGTGGCCGCCCAGATGTGGCCGAGCACCGAGACCAGCAGGCCGATCCGCATGATCCAGAGGAACCAGGCGTGCGGCAGCACCGGGCCGCCGATTCCGCGCAGCCAGTGCGCGTAGTCGTTGAACGACGTGTCGCCCGCGAAGACCTTGAGATTGCCCAGCATGTGCGCGATGAGGAAGAGCACCAGGAAGATGCCCGTCACCGCCATGACCGCCTTCAGTCCGACATTGGATCGGATGGGCGACCGCGTTCTCGTCGTGACTACCACGAGCCCGACGCTAGGAGCACTTTGATCAGTCGTCCAATGCATCGACACCGCAGTCTTGATAGCCATAAGCTATGTAGATGCAGCTCCATCAGCTGAAGTACTTCGTAGCAGTGGCAGAAGTACGACATTTCACCCAGGCAGCCGACATCGTCGGCATAACTCAGCCCTCGTTGAGTAAGCAAATTCACGCCCTGGAGGACAGCCTCGGTGCGCCGCTGTTCGAGCGGGTAAGGGGGAACATCACGCTCACCGCCGCCGGCGAGGTGCTGCTCCCGCTGGCCAAGCGGATCCTGGCCGACGTCGACACCGCCACCCGGGAGGTGCAGGAGCTGGTCGGCCTGCGGCGCGGCCGGGTACGCCTCGGCGCCACTCCCAGCCTGGCCACCTCGCTGGCCCCGCCGGTGCTGCGCCTGTTCCGCGACGCGCACCCCACCATCGACCTGCGGGTGGAGGAGGGCGGCTCTCAGGACCTGGTCCGTGACCTGCTCCGCGGCGACCTCGACCTGGCGTTGATCATTATGCCGGCCCAGGGCACCGACCCCGGGCTGCGCGCCGACCCGATCCTGCGGGAGAGCCTGGTGGTCGCCTCCGTCGACCCGCTGCCGACCGCCTCGACCGGCGACGACCTGCGCATCACCGACCTGCGCGACCAGCCGCTGGTGATGTTCCGCGAGGGCTACGACCTGCGCGACGCCACCCTCCAGGCGTGCCGTGCCGCCGGGTTCGAGCCGACGCTCTCCGTCGACGGCGGCGAGATGGACGCCGTCCTCAGCTTCGTCGAGGCCGGGCTGGGCGTCGCCCTCGTACCCGGCATCGTGGTGGCCCGGCGACCCGGCATCCGGGTCACCCGGCTCGCGCCCCCCGGGGTCCGCCGCACCATCGCGGTGGCCCGCCGCCGCGACGTGGTGCCGACGCACGCCGGCCGCGAACTCCGCCGCATCCTGCTGGAGTACGTGCAGACCGCCACCGCCGACGCGCAACTCCCGCCCGGCGTGGAACCCCTGGCCTAGCCGCTCTCCGCGTCGTCCATGGCGCGATAGATGCGCTGCTCGGAGACCGGGTACGGGGTGCCCAGCGCCTGGGCGAAGACGTTCACCCGCAACTCCTCGATCATCCAGGGGATCTGCCGCACCGCAGCCGAGGTCCGCCGGGCCACCGGCAGCGCCGCGACCATCTCGTCGTACTCCCGTTGCACCACCGCGACCCGGTCCTGCTGCTGCTTGTCCCGCTGCGGGTTCGCCGCCAGCCGGTCCATCCGCCGCTCGATCGCGGTCAGGTAGCGCAGCAGGTCGGGCAGGCGGGCGTACCCGGCCTCGGTGATGAACCCGGCGTGCACCAGGCGGGTGAGCTGGGCACGGATGTCAGCCAGGGCGGCCACCACGGCCAGGTTCCGGGTCGCGCCGAGCCGCTGCTGCACCGCGTACGCCGCGCCGAGCACCGCCCTGACCCGGTCCATCACCTCCACCACCGTGTCCACCAGCCCGGCCCGCACGGTGTCCCGCAGCGCGGCGAAACCCTCGGCGTCCCAGGCCGGTCCACCGGCGTCGCCGACCAGCTTGTCGATCGCCGCCCCGGCCGCGTCCTCGATCAACGCCTGCACCCCGCCGTGCGGGTTGCGGGACAGCGACAGCTTCGCCTCGTTGGAGAGCCGCCCCTGGAGGAACTTCGCCGGTGACGGCACGGTCAACCGCAGCAGCCGTCGGGTGCCCGCCCAGTGCGCGGCCTCCTGCTCGCCGGCCGAGTCGAAGACGCGTACGCCCACCGTGGCGCCCTCGTCCACAAGCGCCGGGTACGCGGTCACCGCGTACCCGGCCCGGACCTGCTCGATGGTGCGCGGCAGGGTGCCGATCTCCCACCCGGTCAGCCCGGTACGCGCCACGTCCGGTGCGGCGGCGGCCACCACCTGGCGTACCTCCGCCTTGAGCCGGCGTTGCAGCTCCGGCAGGTTCTTGCCCTCGGCGACCGGCTTGTCGTCCTCGCCGAGCACCCGGAACGTGACCCGCAGGTGTGCCGGCAGCCGGCTCAGGTCCCAGGCGTCGCGGGGGACCGTCACCCCGGTCATCCGCCGCAACTGCCGGGTCAGCGCGTCCAGCAGCGGCTCCTCGCCGGGGGTGATCGCGGCCAGCGCGGCGCGGGCGTAGTCCGGCACCGGTACGAAGTTGCGGCGCACCGGCTTCGGCAGCGACCGGATCAGCGCGATCACCAACTCCTCGCGCAGCCCCGGCACCTGCCAGTCGAAGCTCTCCGCCGGCACCTGGTTGAGCAGCGGCAACGGGATGTCCACGGTCACGCCGTCGGTCGGGGTGCCCGGCTCGAAGGTGTACGTCACCGGCAGGCTGACCCCGTCGGCACTCCACGAGTCCGGGAAGTCGGCCTCGTCCACCCCGCCCCGACCGGCGTTGACCAGCAGTTCCCGGGTGAACGTCAGCAGGTCCGGCCGCTCGCGCCGCGCCGTCTTCCACCAACTGTCGAAGTGCCGCCCGGAGACCACGTCGGCGGGGATCCGCTCGTCGTAGAACTGGAAGATCGTCTCGTCGTCGACCAGGATGTCCCGCCGCCGGGCCCGGTTCTCCAACTCCTCCACCTCGGTCAGCAGCCGCTGGTTGTCCCGCCAGAACTGGTGGTGGGTGGACCAGTCGCCCTCGACCAGCGCGTGCCGGATGAACAGCTCCCGGCTCAGCGCCGGATCGATCCGACCGAAGGTGATCTTGCGGGAGGTGACCAGCGGTACGCCGTAGAGCGTCACCTTCTCGTACGCCATCACCGCCGCCTGCTTCTTCTCCCAGTGCGGCTCGCTGTAACTGCGTTTCACCAGGTGCTGGGCGAGCGGCTCGACCCACTCCGGCTCGATCCGGCCGTTCACCCGCCCCCACAGCCGGGACGTCTCCACCAGCTCGGCGGCCATCACCCAACGCGGCGGTTTACGGAACAGCGCCGACCCCGGGAACAGCCCGAACTTCGCCCCCCGGGCCCCCAGGTACTCGTGCTTCTGAGCGTCCTTCAGGCCGATGTGGGAGAGCAGCCCGGGCAACAGCGACTGGTGCACCCGGGGCGTGTCGATCTCCTCCGGCAGGTCCGCGTTCGGCGTACGCAACACCTGGCGCAACTGGCTGACGATGTCCTGCCACTCGCGTACCCGCAGGTAGTTGAGGTACTCGGCCTTGCACATCCGGCGGAACGCGCTCGACGACAGGGCCCGTTGCTGCTCGCGCAGATGACGCCAGAGATTGAGGTACGCGACGAAGTCCGACTCGGAGTCGGCGAACCGGGCGTGCGCCTGGTCCGCCTGCGCCTGCCGGTCGGCGGGCCGCTCCCGGGGATCCTGGATCGACAGCGCCGCGGCGATCACCATCACCTCGACGGCACACCCGTTGCGCTCGCCCTCCAGCACCATCCGGGCCAGCCGGGGGTCGACCGGAAGCTGGGCGAGACGCCGCCCGAGCGCGGTCAGCCGGCGGTCCGGGTCGGACTCCGTCGGGTCCAGGGCACCCAACTCGTGCAGCAGGTTCACGCCGTCGGCGATGTTGCGCCGATCCGGCGGGTCGATGAACGGGAAGGCGGCGATGTCGCCCAGCCCGATGGCGGTCATCTGGAGGATGACCGAGGCCAGGTTGGTGCGCAGGATCTCCGGGTCGGTGAACTCGGGGCGGGCCAGGAAGTCCTGCTCGTCGTAGAGCCGGATGCAGATGCCGTCCGAGGTACGCCCGCAGCGGCCCTTGCGCTGGTTGGCGCTGGCCTGCGAGACCGGCTCGATCGGCAGCCGCTGCACCTTGAGCCGCTGCGAGTAGCGGGAGATCCGCGCGGTCCCCGGATCCACCACGTACTTGATGCCCGGCACGGTCAGCGAGGTCTCCGCCACGTTGGTCGCCAGCACCACCCGCCGCCCACCGTGCGGGGCGAAGACACGGTGCTGCTCGGCGATGCTGAGCCGGGCGTACAGCGGCAGGATCTCGGTGTGCCGCAACGCCGGGCGGTTCTCGACGAGCCTGCCCAGCGCGTCGGCGGTGTCCCGGATCTCCCGCTCGCCGCTGAGGAACACCAGGACGTCGCCGGGCCCCTCGGCGGCCAGTTCCTGCACCGCGTCACCGATGGCCTGGACCTGGTCGCGGACGTTCTCCTCGTCCGTGTCGTCGGCGTCCTCGTCGACCTCGACCAGCGGCCTGTACCGCACCTCGACCGGGTACGTCCGGCCGGACACCTCGACCACCGGCGCCGGCACCCCGTCCGGGTGCTCGGCGGTGGGCGGCCCCGCGAAGTGCCGGGCGAACCGGTCGGTCTCGATGGTCGCCGAGGTGATGATCACCTTGAGGTCGGGGCGACGCGGCAGGAGCTGCCGGAGGTAGCCGAGAATGAAGTCGATGTTGAGGCTGCGCTCGTGCGCCTCGTCGATGATCAACGTGTCGTACTGGCGCAGCATCCGGTCGGTCTGCAACTCGGCCAGCAGAATGCCGTCGGTCATCAGCTTGACCAGACTGTTCTCGCCCACCTGATCGGAGAAGCGCACCTTAAAGCCGACCACGTCACCGAGCTGCGTGCCCAACTCCTCGGCGATCCGGTCCGCGACCGTACGCGCCGCCAACCGCCTCGGCTGGGTGTGCCCGATCAGCCCGTGCACCCCACGGCCCAACTCCAGGCAGATCTTCGGCAACTGGGTGGTCTTGCCCGACCCGGTCTCCCCGGCCACGATCACCACCTGGTGATCACGGATCGCCGCCGCGATGTCGGCCGCACGCTCGCTGACCGGCAACTGCGGCGGGTACGTCACCGTCGGCACCGCCGCGCGTCGGGCCGCCAGGCGCGCCTCCGCCTCGGCCACCTCGACCACGATCTCGGCGAGCGTCTCCTCCCGACGCTGCGGATCGCGCACCTTCCGCAACCCGTCCAGCCGCCGACGCAGCCGACGCTGGTCGCGGAACATCAACGGCGAGAGACGACGGTGCACCTCGCGAACCGGATCGGTCGCGGCGGTGGTGGCTTGATTCTGCATGTCGTGCCCAAGGATAGGCAGCGACCCGCCGACCCGCCTCCTGGTTACCCACCCACCCCCTCCCACCCGCCCGCGTGAAAGGAAGGGCCCCTTCCTAACGCCTCAGGTATAGGAAGGGTCCCCTCCTAACACCGAGCGCGCCTGCGTCGTGCGTGCCCTGCGTCGTGCGTGCCCTGCGCCGTGCGCGCCTGCGTGGAGCGCGCCTGCGTCGAGCGCGTACAGCGCGGTGCGCGTCCTGCGTCATGTGTGCCTGCGCCGCGTGGGCGTAAGAGGAGCGGCGGTCTATCGTTGACCGCCGAGCCGGAGCGAGTACGGGAACGCCGATGACGATGCGTGACACCGACCGGGCGCTGGTGCAGGCCGCCAGCGCCGTGGCCAAGCTGCGCTGTCGCAGCGCCGCCCACACCCTTGCGGCGGCGGCCCGCACCGTCGACGGGCGGATAGTCTCCGGCGTGAACGTCGTGCACCCCACCGGGGGTGCCTGCGCCGAGGTGGTCGTGGTGGGCACCGCAGCGACCCAGCTCGCGGGCGACCTGGAGACCATCGTCACTGTGGGCGATCGTGGTCGGAGTCTGGTTGCCCCCTGCGACCGGTGCCGGCGGCTGCTCGCCGATCACTTCCCGGCGCTCCGGGTGATCGCCGGCCCGCTGGACGCCCCGCAGGTGTACGAGATCACCGATTCACCCACCACGCCCGAGTAACTCACGCGCCCGAGTCACCCACCTGGCCGCGCGAAGCGCGCATCGTCATGATCCGCGCAACTTCGTTGATACTGCTGCCTCCGGGAGTGGATGAGGCAGCAATATCGGTGAAGTTGCGCGGATCTTCGGAGCCTCGGAAGAGTCGCCCGCGTAGTTCCGGGGGCCGTCTGGGAGATACCGGCATCGGCACACCCTGGACGGGCGCGCGGCGTCTCCGCTGTCCCTGTGGACAACCTGTCGCCCGCTGACAGCCCCCGCCTGTGGACAACGGCAGCCGACATCGGAGCAACGTGGTGCCCTCGGCGGCCAGTGGACCTGTCGGCGGCCACTGCGTCGCCGGGCCTGATCCGCCGCTGGGCTGGATCCCGGTGGGCCGTGGCAGCGGTGCACCCCGACTCGGCGGGCGGGTGGTCCGGCACCGGCTGGCACCGGACCACCACCGAGTCCGAAGAGAAGCGGAGAACAGACCGACAACAACGGGATGATCAATTGCGGACGTGCGGACGTGCGGACGAGAGGGGTGGGGGAGGGGACGTCAGGCGGCGGCGGACCAGATGGCGCGGAAGGCGGCGGCCTCACCGGCCAGCCAGCGTTCGATCTCGTCGGGCTTGGCGCTGTCGGGCATCCGGTAGGTGGTGCCGCGCCGGACGTCGACCAGGACCGGCTTGGCGTGCGGCAGGACGGCGTCCATGTGGCGGGCGGTCAGGTGCAGGGCGGCCAGGGTCGCCTCCTCGCTGGGCGGCGCCTCGTCGAAGTGCAGGCGGACCGCTTGGGCGTGGCCGTCGGCGTACCGGATGCCGAAGTGGGGGTTGATCTTGATCGGTAGGTCGCCGAGCATGGCCAGGGCGTCGCGGGTCTGGGCCAGGTTGATGGTGGCCGGCTCGCCGAGCGAGTGCAGCCAGGCGGTCGCGCCGGGGATCAGGGCCTGGTAGAGCGGTCGCCAGCGGGGCTTGACCACGTCGACCACCTGGGTCAGGTGGGTGCCGCCGGTGTGGAAGGCGATGTCGGCCTTGAGTGCCTTGACGAACTGGCCGTGCGGGTTGAACCCGGAGCGGCTGGCCCGCTGCCGACGCAGGCCGCCGACGAAGCTGGCCTTGGTGGGCCCGGTGCGGCCGACGTACCGGGTGAAGCCGAGGAGGGTGGCGTACGGCGTGAGGGGGGCGGAGGTGGGCGCTGTCACGAGCATCCTCCCAGGTCAGGAACTAGATTAGTACATACATTCTAATCGACGGGTCTGACATCGCCCAGAGGAGATAAGGGGCTGATCGGACTGCTATGGCGGGTGCGTACCGGCCAGGTTCGGAACCCTGACCGGAGCGGCGCGAACGGAGCGGTCCGCACCGTGGGTCGACGCGGCGTGGGTGCTGTCCGGCGGGCCGGCGGCGGCGTCCGGCGCGGCCCCGCCGCCACCGGGGCCGGCATCGAGGCCGCTGGCGGTGCCGGCGTCGGTGCCGGGGTGGGCGGTCGGGTCACGAGCAGCAGCGCCACCAGCAACCAGACCACCGTCGCCACCCGGTTGACCGTGGTGGTGGGTAGTCCCAGCGACCCGACGACGACCACGACCAGCAGCCCGGCGCCGAAGCGCACCACCGCGCGGTCGGTCCGGCGGCGGGACCGCCACCAGAGTACGACCAGCATGGTCAGGATCGCGGACTGCGCCACCACGCCGAGGACGCCCGCCATCACCAGTGCCTCCACCCACACCGAGTCGTAGGCGACCCGCAGGCCGTCCATGCCGAAGCCGGTCCACGGCGAGTGGGTGAACACGATCCCGGCGGCGTCGGCGAGCGTCGAGTTCTCACCGAACCGGCGGGCCGAGTACAGCGACAGGAGGCTGCCGGACTGCTCGCCGGGGGTGAGCCACGCGTCGAGGAGCATGCCGCCGATCGGCGAGTCGGGCCGCCGCGCCTGATGATCGAAGACGGCCAGGACGCCGCCGACGGCGAGGGCGGCGCCGACGCGGGTACGCCACGGCGAACCGGCCCAGGTCTGCCAGATCGCCACCGGCAGCCCGACCAGCAGGAAGATCTTGGACGCGGTGAGGAGGCCGCCGATGGTGAGGAGCACCCCGGCGGCGGCGAGCGGGACGGGTCGGCGACGCAGCAGGAACACGGCGGCGACCAGCCCGAGGCTGTACATGACCCCGGCCTCGGCGGGCTGGTTGAAGACGCCCGAGTAGCGGCCCATCGTGGCGGCCCGTTCGGCGGTGGTCACCGTGCCGGCGTCGCCGCTCCACCAGGCGGTCAGGATGTGGTCGTACGCGCCGGGGTCCATCAGCATCGCGTACGCCAGGATCGCGTTGGCGGCGAGGACGGTGACGAGCGTCCCGGCGGCGAACCGCAGCAATCGCAGCCGGTCGACGTCGCCCGAGACGATCAGATAGCCGGCGGCCAGGACGATCGCCGGCAGGAGCAGGTTGTCCAGCCCGGCCCAGAAACCGACCGTGCGCATTCCGGTGGAGAGGTGGGCGTCGCCGATCGACGCCACGGCGGCGACGACCGGATAGGCGACGAGCAGGGCGGCGAGCGCCACGACCGGCCCGGGGGCGGTCGGTAGGCGTCGGGCACGGGCCAGGAACGCGAGCACCGCGACGGCGCAGACGGCGAGCTGCTCGGTGCGGACCCCGGAGACCACGTACGGGCCGAAGGACGCCGCCACGAGCACCACGACGGCGCTGTCGGCGGAGCGCTGCCCGGGTTTGATCCGTCGCCTATGTGATGGCATGTGAGCGTCGACCCCCACTGTTGAGGAACGCCCCATTTTGTGCCGACAATCCCTGGGCACGCCGACGCCCCGGAACGCTCGGCGCGTCGCGCTGCCGGTGCCCGTGGGATGGAGCGGATTCCTACAGTTGGCCGACGTCGGTGACGCGTACCACCGCTGCCCCCGCCTCGTCGGAGGCGACCAGGTCGACCTCGGCGCTGATGCCCCAGTCGTGGTCGCCGTCCGGATCGTCGAGGATCTGCCGGACGGTCCACCGCTCGCGGCCCTGTTCGATCATGAGCAACGCGGGCCCACGGGCGTTCGGGCCGGTGCCGATCTCCGGGTACGACTCGAAGTACGGCTCCAGCGCGTCCGCCCAGGCGTCGGCGTTCCAGCCGGACTCGACGTCCAGCTCGCCGAGGGCGTCCCAGTGCCGCAACGCCGCCAGTTCCACCCGCCGGAACAGGGCGTTGCGCACCAGCACCCGGAACGCCCGCGCGTTGCGGGTCACCGCGACCGGACGGTCGTCCAGGGCGGCGGCGACGTCGGGCAGGTCGCCCGGGTTGCGCAACCGCTCCCACTCGTCGATCAGGCTGGAGTCGACCTGCCGGACCAACTCGCCGAGCCACTCGATCAGGTCGACGAGTTCCTCGGTCTTGGCCTCCTCGGGCACCGTCTGCCGCAACGTCTTGTACGCGTCCGCGAGGTAGCGCAGCACCAGCCCCTCGGACCGGGACAGCCCATAGAACTGCACGAACTCGGTGAACGTCATCGCCCGCTCGTACATGTCCCGGACCACGGACTTGGGGGAGAGCTGGTGGTCGGCCACCCACGGATGCCCCTGCCGGTACATCTCGTACGCGTTCTCCAGCAACTCGGCCAACGGCTTCGGCCAGGTCACCTCGTCGAGCAGTGCGATGCGGGCCTCGTACTCGATGCCGTCGGCCTTCATCGCGGCGACCGCCTCGCCACGGGCCTTGAACTGCTGCGCGGAGAGCACCTGGCGCGGGTCGTCGAGGATCGACTCGATCACCGACAGCACGTCGAGCGCGTACGACGGGGACTCGGTGTCCAGCAGCTCGATGGTGGCCAGCGCGAGCGGCGACAGCGGCTGGTTGAGCGCGAAGTCCAGCTGGAGGTCGACGGTGAGTCGTACCCGTCGCCCGGTCTCGTCCGGCTCGGGCAGTTCCTCGACCACGCCACCGGCCCGCAGCGCCCGGTAGATGGCGATCGCCCGGCGGATGTGCCGGCGCTGCGCCGCCGCGTCCTCGTGGTTGTCGGTGAGCAGGTGCCGCATCGCGGCGAACGCGTCACCGGGGCGGCCGATGACGTTGAGCAGCATCGAGTGGCTGACCTTGAAGCTGGAGGTCAGCGGCTCCGGCTCGGCCGACACCAGGCGGTCGAAGGTGGGCTGGCCCCACCCGATCGACCCCTCCGGCGGCTTCTTCTTGACCACCTTGCGGCGCTTCTTGGGGTCGTCACCGGCCTTGGCGAGCGCCTTCTCGTTCTCGATCACGTGCTCGGGGGCCTGCACGACGACCCGGCCGAGAGTGTCGAAACCGGCCCGCCCGGCGCGGCCGGCGATCTGGTGGAACTCACGGGCCTTGAGCAGCCGGGTACGCACACCGTCGTACTTGGAGAGGCCGGTGAAGAGCACGGTGCGGATCGGCACGTTGATGCCGACGCCGAGGGTGTCCGTACCGCAGATGACCTTGAGCAGTCCCGCCTGGGCGAGCGTCTCCACCAGCCGGCGGTACTTGGGCAGCATGCCGGCGTGGTGCACGCCGATGCCGTGGCGGACCAGCCGGGACAGCGTCTTGCCGAAGCCGGAGGTGAACCGGAAGCCGCCGATGGCCTGGGCGATCATGTCCTTCTCGGCGCGGGTGCAGACGTTGACGCTCATCAGCGCCTGTGCGCGCTCCAGCGCGGCGGCCTGGGTGAAGTGCACGACGTACACCGGGGCCTGCTTGGTCTGCAGCAACTCTTCGAGCGTCTCGTGCAGCGGCGTCATCGCGTACGAGAAGAGCAGCGGGACCGGCCGCTCGGCCGAGCGGACGACGGCGGTCGGCCGACCGGTGCGCCGGGCCATGTCGTCCACGAACCGGGTGGTGTCGCCCAGCGTGGCCGACATCAGCACGAACTGCGCCTGCGGCAGCTCGATCAGCGGCACCTGCCAGGCCCACCCCCGGTCGGGCTCGGCGTAGAAGTGGAACTCGTCCATGACGACCTGCCCGACGTCGGCGCGGCTGCCCTCGCGCAGCGCCAGGTTGGCCAGGATCTCCGCCGTGCAGCAGATGATCGGCGCGTCGGCGTTGACGCTCGCGTCGCCGGTGAGCATGCCGACGTTCTCCGCGCCGAACACCTCGCAGAGCGCGAAGAACTTCTCCGACACCAGGGCCTTGATCGGCGCGGTGTAGAACGTCGTCCGGCTGTCGGCCAGCGCGGCGAAGTGCGCGGCGATCGCCACCAGGCTCTTGCCGGAGCCGGTCGGCGTATTCATGATCACGTTCGCGCCGGAGACGATCTCGATGACCGCCTCCTCCTGGTGGGGATAGAGGTCCAGACCGCGCTCGGACGCCCAGCTGGCGAACGCGTCGTAGAGGGTGTCGGGGTCGGCGGTCTTCGGCAGCGCGGCGGTGAGTGTCATGGCCGGTCCATCGTGCCTTCCGTAACCCCACAAACGCCAACCGGCCCCGACCCCCGCACCCGCGACGGCGGCGGCTCAGCGGCGGCGGTACATCAGGTCGGCGATCGGGCGTCCCGCCCGCAGCGCCCGCCGTTCGAACCGGGTCACCGGTCGGTGTGCCGGCCGGGGCGCGAACCCGTCGTAGAGGTTGACCAGGCCCGGGTCGGCGTCGAGCGTCACCCGCATCGACGCCGCGTACTCCGCCCAGTCGGTCGCGCAGTGCAGCGTGCCGCCCGGCGCCAACCGGGACCGCAGCACCGCCACGTGCGCGGGCTGGATCAGCCGCCGCTTGTGGTGCCGCGACTTCGGCCACGGATCCGGGAAGAACACGTGCACCGCGTCCAGCGAGTCGGTCGGCAGCAGGCGGAGAAGGTCCAGCGCGTCGCCCTCGGCGATCCGGAGATTGCCCAGCTCACGCTGGTGCACGAGGTCCAGGAGGTTCGCGATTCCCGGCGTGTGCACCTCGACCGCCAGATAGTCTCGATCCGGGTCGGCGGCGGCCATGTCGGCGGTCGTGTCGCCCATGCCGGACCCGATCTCGACCACCAGCGGTGCCCGCCGGCCGAAGAGGTCGACCGGGTCGAGTCGGTCGACGTCGGCCACCCGCAGGGCGTACCTCGGCCACAGATGCGTCAACGCCGCCGTCTGACGGTCGCTCATCCGGCCGCCACGCGGGTGGAAGGTGCGGATCGGTCGCGCCGGGTACGGCGGCGCGGACGCGGTGGGATGCGGGTCGGTGGAGGTCACAGCGAACCGAGCCTACGCGAGCTTCGCGCCGGATCGGATGTGAGGTACGACCGGGAGTGAGACCATCATCCCGTACGGCAGACCGGGTGTCCGCAGCGGCGCCCGGCGACTGCTCCGGCGCGCCGGGAGGGGGCATCGTGTCAGGGACGCGTACTCGTCGGGTGCCCTCGGTCGCCGCCCCGCTGCTGCTCGCCGCCGCCCTGCCACTGCTCGCGGCCGTCCTCGTCGCGCCGGTGCTGCCGGCCGGCCCCGCGCGGGCCGCCGCCCCACAGCCCGGCCCGAACGTCTTCGTCGAGGTCATGCCCAGCACCGTCGAACCGGGGCACCTGGTCGGCCTGCGGGCGAGCTGTCAGGACAACTCGGTCGGCGCGATCGTCGTCTCGGACGCCTTCGGCCGGGTCGCGGTGCAGCCGCAACGCGGCCTGCTGCACGGGACGGCCATGGTCAAGGACCGGGTGCTCCCCGGCAACTACCGGGTCAAGCTGGAGTGCCGGGGCGGCGAGACCGCGTCCACGATGGTCCAGGTGGTACGCCAGATGAAGCCCAGCCGAGGCCCGGCTACCGGATTCGGCGGCGGTGCCGGTGGGGTTGCCTCCGGTCTGCTGCTGCCCGGCGGGCTCGCGCTGACCGTCACCGGCATGGTCGTCTGGGTCGCCGCCACCCGTCGGCGCGGCGCGGGCGGGTGAGCCCGCCGTGCCCGCCCCTCGCGCGCCCCGACCCACCGGCTCCGGCGGTACGCCCCGAACCGGCCGTCCGTCGCCCGTCGCCGGTGCTCCGCGCACCCGACCGGTAGGCAGCCCGCCCCGTTTCGAACTCTTCGTGCCCGATCCGCCGCGTCCGTGGGCACGCCTTCCCGTCGACACCCCGCCGCCGGGTCCGGGCGTACCGCCGCCGGGCGTGCCACGGCCGGGTCCGGGCGTTCCACCTCCGGGGCGGGCGTACCCGACCGACCTGGACGGGCCGATCCCGCCGGATGTGGAGGGTCGGGCCCCGGTCGGCGCCGCCGCCCGCGTCCGGACCCGTCGCGTGGAACGGGTCGAGCGGTCCGGCCGTCGCCCGTGGTCGCTGCCGCTGGCCGTGGTGCTGGTGCTGGTCGGTGTCTTCGCCACCGGGGCCGGGTTGGGGCGGACCGCCGGTTCCCCGCTGGGCTGGGCCGCGACCGGCGGCGATCAGACGTCGGCCTCGGCACCCGTGGCGCGGACCGCGGCCCGACCGGTGAGCCTCTCGGTGCCCTCGATCGACGTCTCCGCCCCGGTGAAGCCGGTCGGCGACGCACCGGACGGCACGATCGGGGTGCCGCCGCTGAGCCGGCACCAGGAGACCGGCTGGTACGACCGGGGGCCGGTCCCCGGCGACCCCGGCCCGGCGGTGATCGTCGGGCACGTGGACACCAAGAGCGGCCCCTCGGTCTTCTACGACCTGGGCAGGCTCCGGGTGGGCGACACGGTCGAGGTGAATCGGGAGGACGGCTCGGTGGCGGTCTTCACCGTGGACTCCGTCGAGCGCTTCCCCAAGGACCAGTTGCCGGCCGACCGCGTCTACGGTCACGACGGTCCACCGACTCTGCGGCTGATCACCTGCGGCGGCGAGTGGCTCGGTGGGCCGGACGGCTACGCCGACAACGTGATCGCCTTCGCCAGCCTCACCACCACCCGCCCCGCCTGACCACTGTGCCGGCGTCGTCGTCGGCGCGGCCCGACCCGGCCTCGCTCTCCCTCGGTGCCACGCGCCAGAAAGCGGGCGGCTGCGGTCAGGGAACCTGCTGGACGACCTCGAACTCCAGGAGGCTGGCGCCGGAGGCGACCGGGGGACGCTGCTCGGAACCGGGCGGGGCGGCGTGGGCGGCACGGGCGGGACCGTTGGCCCAGTCCTGGTACGCCTGCTCGGTCTCCCACCGCGTGTACACGAAGTAGCGGCTCTCGCCGGCCACCGGGCGCAGCAGCTCGAAGCCGAGGAAACCGGGGGAGTTCTCCACGGCGCGGGCGCGGGCGGCGAAGCGCTTCTCCAGTTCCTCGCCGGCACCGGGTGGGACGTCGATCGCGTTGATCTTCACAACTGCCATGTCTTCACCCTAGACCTGGATGAGCGCAGCAGATCTTGGTACTCGGATGCCCCACGAGGGGCCGTCGCGTACCAGGATCGGCGGGAGAGGTCGCCGGGCGGTGGGGGAGGTCAGAAGGACTCGACCGTCGGGACGAGGTCGACGTCGACCACGATCGGCGCGTGGTCGGAGGGACCCTTGCCCTTGCGGGCCTCCCGGTCCACGTACGCGGAGCGGACCGCACGGGCCACCGGCGCCGAGGCGTACACCAGGTCGATTCGCATGCCCTTGTTCTGGTAGAACATCCCGGCCCGGTAGTCCCAGTAGGTGTACGGGTGCGGCCCCTTCATCGGGGTCGGCACGACGTCGGTGAGACCGAGGTCCCGCAGCGCCGCCAGCGCGGCCCGCTCGGCGGGCGTGACGTGGGTGGAGGTCGCGAACAGGGCCGGGTCCCACACGTCCTCGTCGGTCGGGGCCACGTTGAAGTCGCCGCAGACCGCCAGCGCCGGCCCGCCGGTGAGTTCCGCGTCCAGCGCGTCCCGCAGCGCCGCCAGCCAGGCCAGCTTGTACGCGTAGTGCGGATCGTCGGTGGCGCGGCCGTTCGGCACGTACACCGACCAGACCCGCAGCCCGTCGCAGGTGGCGGCGACGGCGCGGGCCTCCGGGTCGGGGAACCCCGGTTCGCCGGGGAACCCGACCGTGACGTCGGCCAGCCCGACCCGGGACAGCACGGCCACGCCGTTCCACCGTCCGTCGCTGTGGCTGGCCACGGTGTAACCGAGTTCGCCCACCTCGGCGACGGGGAACGCGCCGTCGGGGCACTTGGTCTCCTGAAGGCAGACCACGTCCGGCCCGGTGCCGGCCAGCCAGTCCAGCAGTCGGGGCAGGCGGGCCTTCACCGAGTTGACGTTCCAGGTCGCCAGGCGCATGGTGCCAGCCTGCCGTATCCCGGCCCGGCCTGCCCGGTGTCGCCCGAGCCCGGCGGGTCGCGACGGGCGGTGTGCGGTGGCGATCTGTTAGGAGGGGACCCCTGCTATGCACGAGGCGTTAATAAGGTGCCCTTCCTTACACCTCCGGCGGGCGGGTCTGCTCGGCGAGGAAGCGTTCCAGTTCGGCGCCGAGTTCCTCCGCCGTGGGCAGCGGACCGTTCTCGGCGGCCAGCAGGTTCCGCTCACCCTTGCCCCGGGCGTACGCGTCGTACTGCTCCTCCAGGGCCTGCACCAACGCACTGGCCTCGTCGTTCTGCGCGACCTGCCGGTCGATCTCGACCCGGACCACCTCGGCGGCCGAGTGCAGCCCGTCGCGGGGCAGCAGCAGCCCGGTGCTGCGCGACACCGACGCCAGCAGCACCTCGGCGGCGGCCGGGTACTCGGCCTGTGCCACGTAGTGCGGCACGTGGGCGGCGAAGCCCAGCGCGTCGCGGCCCGCCTCACCGAGGCGGAACTCCAGCAGGTGCCCCACACTGCCGGGAACCTGCACCCGTTGCAGCCAGGGCTCGTAGCCGGCGATCAGGTCACGCCGGGTGGCGTGTGCGGTCACGCCGGTCGGACGGGTGTGCGGCACCGCCATCGGGATCGCGTTGAGACCGACGGTGAGCCGGACGTCCAGCCGCTCGCCCAGGCCCGCCACGGCGGCCACGAACCGCTCCCACTGCAGGTCCGGCTCGGGGCCGGTGAGCAGGAGGAACGGGGTCTCGTCGTCGTCGCGCAGCAGGTGCAGCTCCAACGCTGGGGCGTCGTAGCTCTCCCAGTGGTCCTCGACGAAGGTCATCACCGGGCGGCGGGAGCGGTAGTCGAACATCTGGTCGAGGTCGAACCGGGCGATCGGGCGGGCGTCCAGCGAGGTGAGCAACTGCTCGCGGGCCAGCCGGCTCGCGTTACCGGCGTCGACGAAGCCGGTGAGGGCCTGGATCAGGACCGGTTGACCGAGGTCGGGCAGATCGTCGGTGAGTTCGTAGAGCTCGTGTGGGTCGAGCACCGGTGCGGCCTCCCTGGTGTGCGCGTCACGGGTCGCCGGGTTGGCGGCGTCCCGATCGCCAGAACGTACCCGTCATCCTGATGCATTCCTGTTGCGGCGGGCCGCTCGGCCCGGCATCGGTGTAGCAACAACCGGCGGGGGTACCGCGTTGCCGTCACGAGGTACACATGGATGAAAGTCACCGAAGGGAGAGCGATGAGCGATTCCGTCCCCGCCGACGGTCAGCCCGTCACCCCGGCGCCAGCCGGGCCGGCGTCCGCGGGCGAGGCCGTCGAAGCCCCGCCGGCCACGCTCTGGGACCGCATGCGCCAGGATCCGCAGTACGCGCCGGAGCACCTCGCCATCGAGGCGGTGCGCCGGCTCGGGCCGGAGGCGGCGCGGTGGGCCCGGCAGGCCCGCGCCGACCATCCGCGCCTCACCGAGGAGGCCCTGGCAGAGAAGGCAGTACGCCGATTCGTCAACCGGGCGCGGCTCTCCGGTGCGGTCTCCGGCGCTGCCGGGCTGCCCGGCGCGGTGATCGACGTGGGGGTGCTGGCCTGGACCCAGGCGCGGATGGTGCTGCACATCGCCGCCGCGTACGGGGTGGACCCGACACATCCCGACCGTGCCGCCGACCTGCTGGTGCTGCAGAAGGTGCACAAGGTGGCGGCGAGTGCCCGGCTGGCACTGGGAGTGGCGGCCGGACGGGAACGGGCCGGTGCGTTGTTCGGCGGTGGTGGCGGGCAGCAGGCCCTGAGCCGGGTGATGCTGCGGCTGGGCGTAC
Source organism: Verrucosispora sp. NA02020 (assembly GCF_013364215.1). Classification (NCBI taxonomy): domain Bacteria; kingdom Bacillati; phylum Actinomycetota; class Actinomycetes; order Micromonosporales; family Micromonosporaceae; genus Micromonospora; species Verrucosispora sp. NA02020. The sequence continues at coordinate 2,350,549 of NZ_CP054923.1, forward strand.
GGCTGGCCCAGATGGCCGGCGTACGTGCCGCGAAACGGCTCTTCGCCAAGGTGGTGCCCGGCGCTGCGGTCGTCCTCGGCACCTGGGCCAACTCCTCGGCCACCAAGGGGCTCGCCGAACGCTCGCGGGCCCTCTACCGCCGACCCGACGGCCCGCCCATCCCGGCACCCCGTATCTCTCCCGAGTAGTCCGGCGGGCGAGCCGCCGACGGTCAGTCCGCGTAGCCGGAGGAACGCCACGTCACCTCGGCGAGGCGGGACTGGCCGTCGGTGTCGGGGTGGAAGTAGTCCAACCGGTTGACCAGATCCAGGTCGAAGCGGACCCGGTGCACCGCCCCACCGTCGTGGCGGCACCGGGAGCCGTACGCCCGGCAGGCCGCGCGGAGTTGGCTGTTGTAGGCGTCGATCCGCTCCCGGAACTCCGCCCGGCGGGCCCGGTCGGCGGGGGCGTCCGAGGTCGCGTCGGCCAGCAGCGCCGGGCAGACACCCCGCCGCCAGGCGCGGGCCGCCCGTGAGTCGTCGTGGCCGACCTCCCAGAGGCGGTACAGGTCCGGGATGCTGACGACCAGCACCCGCGCTTTCGGGCGGCCCTCGCGCAGCACCCGCAGCCCCCGGTCCACCTCGGCCCGGAACTCGGTCACCGGGGTCATCGCGTCGATCGTGCCCCGGCAGGCGTCGTTGGCGCCGATCAGCACCGTCACGTAGTCGGCGCGGTCGCGTACCGCCCGCTCGGCCTGCCCGGCCAGTGCGGCGGCCCGGGCGCCCGGACGGGCGTGGTTGTGGCCGCGCAGCCCGGGGTTGCGGTCCACCAGCCTGCGGAAGTGGCTCTCCACCCGCAGGCCGTCCCCGGTCGACCAGGAGTTGCGCTCGCATGAGGTCAGGACCAGGCAGGAGCCGAACCCGGTGGTGATCGAGTCGCCGAGCGCCGCGACGACCTTGGGTGAACCGGCCCGGGGTGTGCCGTCGCTCGGGCGTGGTGTCGGTTCCGCGCCGCCCTCGCAGGCGAGCGCGACCAGTGCGAGCAGGCTGACCACGGCGGTGGTCCAGCGTTTAGGCATGAGTTCCCCAGCCTCACAGCACAGAGCGACAGCAGGGTGACTCTACGCGTGGGGCCGGTGGTGCTCCCGTGTCGGTGTCGGAGATGCGGCAGAGAACTGTCGTGGACGAGGGTCGCGTGCTATGCCCGCCACGGGGCGCGGTGGCCGTGCAGCCACCAGTGCAGCGCCCGGGTGATCCGGGGCAGCACCAGATAGGTCATCAGCGGGGTCAGGGTGAGCGTCATGACCAGCACCCGGGCCGCGACCGGAAGGTCCGGCAGGAGATGTCCGGTGAGCAGCGTCGCCGACAGGCTGAGCGGGAAGAACGCCAGCCAGATGGTGATCGCCTGCTTCCAGCGGGGCGGCGAGGCGGGCACCGTCGGCGCCGCGTCGAGCACCTCCACGGTCTCCTCGCGGGGCGGGTCGAACCAGCCCTCGATGCCGGTCCGCCGCTCGACCCGGGTGTGCTCGACGATGCCCTGCGCCGAGGTCAACCACCAGTGCCGCTGCGGCGACTCCTCCCAGCGGCTCAGCGTGTCCGGATCGGCGAAGCGATAGAGCATGTGCCACTCGCCCGAGCCGGGTGCGCTGCGCACCCAACCGGCGCCGAGGAAACCCGGGAACACCTCGGCCAGCGCCGTCCCGGCCCGCATCCACGCCACCATCTCGTCGGTGCGGGCGGGGTCGGCACGTCGGGCCACGGCGACGGTCACCGGCGCGGCAGGGATCACGGTCATGTCCTCCATGTTCCTCGCGCCGACCCGGACCGGCCCCTCGACGGGCGGTCGATGTAACGCAACGCACCACCGGGCCCCGGCGACGACGGTTAGCCCCGGCACCGCCGGGTAGGTGGGGGCGATGACCAGATCACAGCCCCGACGCGCCCGAGGCACGGTCGGCCACGCGAACAGCGCGCTGAACCTGAGGCTCGTACTGGCGGGCTTCGGGCTCGTCTCCATGGTCGTCTTCGCGGTGCTGGCGTTCCGTGCCGATGTGGCCTGGTTGGGTGTCGTCTGCGTCGTTCTCGCGGTGATCGCCGTCGTCGACCTGGCCGTCATCCAACGTCGTCGTGCCGCCCGCCGTCGCGAGGAGCCCGGCGTACGGCACTCGCTCTTCGAGTGACGGGAGAAGCCCTGATGTCCATCGCCACCACCGACCCCCGGACCGGACAGGTGCTCAAGACGTACGAGGCGATGTCCGACGCGCAGGTCGACGCGGCGATCGAGCGGACCGACCTGGCGTACCGGGACCTGCGGTCCACCACGATCGCGCAGCGCGGGCGGTGGCTGGAGGCCGCGGCCGACCTGCTGGAGGCGGAGCGCGACGAGATCGCCCGGCTGATGACCACCGAGATGGGCAAGACCTTCGCCTCGTCGAAGGCCGAGGTCACCAAGTGCGCCAGCGCCTGCCGGTTCTACGCCCGGCACGCCGCCGAGTTCCTGGCCGACCGCCCGGCCGACGCGTCGGCGGTCTCCGCGACCCGGGCGTTCGTCCGTTACCAGCCGATCGGGCCGGTGCTGGCGGTCATGCCGTGGAACTTCCCGCTCTGGCAGGTCGTCCGGTTCGCCGCACCGGCGTTGATGGCGGGCAACACCGGACTGCTCAAGCACGCCTCCAACGTGCCGCAGACCGCGCTGCTGCTGGAGAGCGTGTTCCGGCGGGCCGGTTTCCCCGAAGGAGCCTTCACCACACTGCTGGTCGGCTCCGACGCCGTCGACCGGATCCTGAGCGACCCCCGGGTCCGGGCCGCCACGCTCACCGGCAGCGAGCCCGCCGGCCGCTCGATCGCCCAGATCGCCGGCCGGGAACTCAAGAAGACCGTGCTCGAACTGGGTGGCAGTGACCCGTTCGTGGTGATGCCCTCGGCCGACGTGGAACTCGCCGCCGAGGTGGCCACCACCGCCCGCTGCCAGAACAACGGCCAGTCCTGCATCGCGGCCAAGCGGTTCATCGTGCACGCCGACGTGTACGACGCGTTCGCCGAGGCGTTCGCCCACCGGATGTCGGCCCTGCGGGTCGGCGACCCGATGGACGACGACACCGACGTCGGACCACTCGCCTCGGCACGGGGGCGCGACGAGGTCGACGCCCAGGTACGCGACGCCGTCGACAAGGGAGCCACCGTGCTCTGCGGCGGCGAGAAGCCGGCCGGTGACGGCTGGTTCTATCCGCCGACCGTGGTCACCGACCTGCGGCCGGACATGCGGATGTGGAGCGAGGAGGTGTTCGGGCCGGTCGCCGGGCTGTACCGGGTCGCGTCGTACGACGAGGCGATCGAGGTGGCCAACGGCACCGCGTACGGGCTCGGGTCGAACGCCTGGACCCGTGACCCGCAGGAGCAGGAGCGCTTCGCCACCGACCTGGAGGCGGGAGCCGTCTTCGTCAACGGCATGACCACGTCGTACCCGGAGTTGCCCTTCGGTGGGGTGAAGAACTCCGGCTACGGACGGGAGTTGTCGGCGCAGGGCATGCACGAGTTCTGCAACGTCAAGACCGTCTGGGTGGGCGAGGGCGCGGCCACCGCCGGTGCGGGCGCCCACGCCGAGTAGTCGCCGGGCTCGCCGGGATGTAAGCAGGGGTCCCCTGCTATGCACCAGGCGTTAGCAGGGGACCCCTGCTTACATCCCGGCGAGCGTGGGTAGGGAAGGCCGGCATGACGGCGATCGGCTTCCACGCCTCCCACGAGCAGATTCACCCGCGCGCGCTGCTGGAAGCGGTGATCCATGCCGAGCAGGTCGGCTTCGACGCGGCCATGTGCTCCGACCACTTCGCGCCGTGGAGCGAGCGGCAGGGCCACTCCGGGTTCGCCTGGTCCTGGCTCGGCTCCGCGCTCCAGGCCACCGACCTCTCCTTCGGGGTCGTCAACGCGCCCGGGCAGCGCTACCACCCGGCGATCATCGCCCAGGCGATCGGCACCCTCGGCGCGATGTACCCGGGGCGGTTCTGGGCCGCCCTCGGTTCCGGCGAGGCCGCCAACGAACACATCACCGGCGAGGTCTGGCCGCGCAAGGACGTGCGTAACGCCCGGCTGCGCGAGTGCGTCGACGTCATCCGCGCACTGCTCGCCGGTGAGGAGGTCAGCCACGACGGCCTGGTACGCGTCGACCGCGCCCGACTGTGGAGCCGTCCCGAGCAGCCGCCGGCCCTGGTCGGCGCGGCGGTCAGCGTGGAGACCGCCCGCTGGTGCGCCGAGTGGGCGGACGGGCTGATCACCGTCAACGCCGCGCCCGAGTACCTGCGTCGCATGGTCGACGCGTACCGGGAGGCCGGCGGGCGCGGGCCGGTGCATCTCCAGGTACACCTGAGCTGGGCGCCGGACCAGGCCGACGCCGAGGCGATCGCGTACGACCAGTGGCGCAGCAACGTCTTCGCGCCACCGGTCTGCTGGGACCTGGCCACCCCGGAACACTTCGACGTGGTCTCCGCCGAGGTGCCGATGAGCCGCCTCGCCGAGGTGGTCAACATCTCCGCCGACCTGGGTCGGCACGTGGGCTGGCTGGAGGAGTACATCGAGCTCGGGTTCGACCAGATCGCGCTGCACCACGTCGGGCAGGAGCAGCGTCCGTTCCTCGACGCGTTCGGTGAGCAGGTGCTGCCGAAGCTGCGCGGCCGGAGCGGCTGACCAGCACTGTCCGCAGCCGGTCGGCCGTGGGGCCCGACCGGGACCTGACCTGACCCGGTCCGGACCCCGGGGACCCCGGGCCCGGCGGCGGCTCAGTCGAGGCGGCGGGCCAGCACCTGTCCCGGCCACCGCGCGCCGTCCGGTCGGGGCACCGTGAACGGGTCGGTGGCGGTGAAACCCTGCCGCTCGTACCAGCGGACCAACGCGCCGTCGTCGCCCGCGTAGCAGTCCACCCGCAGCAGGTCCACGCCACGTTCCCGGGCCAGCTCGGCGGCGTGCGCCAGCAGCCGGCCACCGATCCCGGCCCCGGCGTACGCCCGGTCGGTGACCAGCAGGTTCACGTACAGCTCCGGCTCGGTGGCGGGTGGTACGTACTCGGTGGCGGCGCCCACCACCAGCGCGCCGACCGGTTGTCCGGTGATCTCGGCCAGCCACAGTCCGCCACTGCCGGCCCATCCGTCGGCCTGGGCGATCCGGCGCGGGTCGGACGAGGCCGGCGCGGTACCCCACTGCCCGGTACGCCCCCGTTCCGCCAACCACGCGATGGCCACGTCGAGCAGCCGCAACACGCTGTCCCGATCCGCCACCCCGCCCCGCCGCACCACGATCTCCGTCATACCGGCCATGCTGCCACGCGACGATCAAGAAGTTCGGGTCCCGATCCAGCGTGGATCGGGACCCGAACTTCTTGATCAACGAGGCGAGGCGGGCGAGGCGGGCGAGACGAGAGGGGGCCGGGTGGGGGGCCGGTCGCCGACGGCCCCCCACCCGGGGTTCAGGAGACGGTGCAGGGAGAGCCGTTGACGGTGACCAGGCCGGGGTTGGGGTTGGCCCCCGGGCCGGTGGTGGCGTTGAAGCCGAAGGTCACCGTGCCACCCGGGTTGATCCGGGCGTTGTACGACTCGTTCTTGGCGGTCACCGTGGCGCCGGCCTGCGTCACCTTCGCCGTCCAGGCCTCCCGGACCTTGGCGTCGCCGGTGAAGGCGAAGCGGGCGGTCCAGCCGTTCACCGCGCTGGTGCCGGTGTTGCGGATGGCCACCTGGCCGGTGAAGCCGGTGCCGCCCTGCCAGGAGCCGTAGTTGGTGTACGACACCGAGCACGTCGGCGCCGGTACGGCCGAGGCGTCACCCTGGTCGGCCAGGAACGAGGAGATCCAGGTCAGCGCCGAGTTCCAGTTGATGGCGACCTCGTTGGTGGAGTACGAGGCGATGTCGTCGACGAAGCAGAACATCGGCGCGCACCCGGCCAGCAGTTGCTCCACGAACGGGTCCTGGAGGGCGGCGTTCGGGCCGCCGGCCAGCGAACCGACCGGGGGCTTGGGCATGGACGGGTCCAACTGGTGGCCGAAGATGCGGCTGTGCTGGTTCTCCGCCGCGTGCTCGCCCCACCCGGTCACGTACGAGATGTTCAGCGCGTTGCGGCCGAAGATGTAGTCCATCGCCTGCACCGCACCGTCGCGGTACTTCGCCTCGCGGGTCAGGTCGAACGCGGTGGCCAGCACGACCGCGTTGTTGATCACGTTGCCGTTGCCGCCCCAGAAGTAGCTGCCGGCGTCACCGGGCATGGGCAGCCCGTACGCCTGCCGCTGGATCTCGGCGAGGTAGCCGTCGGCGGCGGTGGTGACCGAGGCGCGAACCCGGGCCAGGTCGGCGGCGGGCAGCCCGTTCGGCACGGTGGCCAGGTCGAGGCGACCCAGCGCGGCGACGCTCTGCCAGCCGAAGCCCCGGACGTCGAAGACGTCACCGGTGTGGTGCGCAGACGCGGTCAGGTCGGTCAGGTACGCCCGCTCGCCGGTGGTCAGGTACAGCTCGGCGGCGGCCCAGTAGAACTCGTCGGTGACGTTGCTGTCGTCGTACGCGCCGCCGCCGTTGCCGTCGGTCGGGCTGGCGTACCGGGTCGGGTTGGCCTTGGCCGCCGCGTACGCGGTCTTGGCGGCGGTGCCGCAGCGCTGGGCGAACGTCGCGTCGTACGGGGCGAACAGTCGGGCGCACTGCGCGGCCACGGCGGCCAGGTTGAGCGTGGCGGCGGTGGACGGCGGGTGCAGTTCACGCGGCTCCGGGTCGTCCTCGGGCTGCAACGGCAGGCCGGTCCAGTTCCGGTCGTGGATCTTGTGGTGGACCATCCCGGCCAGCGGCTTACCGGCCGGCACCTGCATCCGCAGCAGGAACTCCAGCTCCCAGCGGGCCTCGTCGAGGATGTCGGGCACCCCGTTGTCGCGCTCCGGCACCCGCAGCGTGCTGTCGCCGAGGGCGGCACCGAAACCGGCGGTGGCGGCGTTCTTGGTCCGCTCGAAGGTGCTGAGCAACTGGTAGGTGGCGATGCCGCCGTTCACGACGTACTTGCCGTGGTCACCGGCGTCGTACCAGCCGCCGCGCACGTCGAGCCGGTAGTCGCAGACACCGGCCTGACACGGCACGTCGGTGTCGCCCTGGTTCGGGGCGACGCCCAGGTGACCGGCCGGCCGGGCGTACTCCTCGCCGACCAGATCGCCGTCGATGGCGATGCCGCTGCGCTGGATGTAGAAGAACTGCAACGCGTCGGAGCGCAGTCGCTCGTAGAGCGCGCCGGAGATGTCGAACGGGTGGCTCACCTCGCCGTCCACGGCGAGCGTCAGGCCCTGCCCGGGGGTGCGGTAGCCGGAGAAGTCGACGGAGTGCACGTTCTGGTCCGACGCCGCGTCGACACCGCGCGGGGTGGTGGTGCCGCTGGCGACCACACTGCCGGAGGCGGCACGCAACTGCCAGGGCAGGGCCTCGGTGGCGTCGGTGACGACCGTGGCGTTCTTGGGGCCGCCGGGCAGGTAGCCGACCTGGTTGACGCGGACCCGGGGGCCGGTGTCCGGCACGTACGGCTCGGGCGGGTTGCCGCCGCGCAGCGAGACGTTGTCCAGGCAGACGGTCTGGCCCTCGGCGGCGCCGCCGACCTGGAAGATGAGCTGGGCGCGCTCGTCGTCCTCGGGCGCCACGAAGGTCCGCTCGACCCGCTGCTGGGTGGGGGTGGCGGCGGCGGTGACCGAGTAGTAGCCGGTGTAGGGGGCGTTGCCCAGTTGCAGCACGGCGGTCACGGCGCTGCCGGGGGTGGCGGTGACGTCGAAGCCGAGGGTGTACTCGGTGCCGGCGACCAGCGCCACCGCGTCCTGGCCGATGCCGGCGTCCCAGGGGTTGGCCAGCCCACCGGCGACGGTGGTGCAGAGTTGGCCGTCGGTCACGCCGAGCGGACCGGTGCCGAAGGAGAACCACGGCGACACGCCGGTGCTGAAATCGCCGTTCGTGATCTGTTCGGGGGCCTCGGCCGGGGGATCGGCGTGGGCGGTGCCGGCGCTCACAGCGGCCAGCGCCACGGTGGTCGCCGCGGCGAGCGCCGCGAGGCGACGTCGGGATGGCGTCACGGATATTCCTTCCGACGAACGGGACGGAATGGTGGTGTGCGTATGCGGGAAACCTGGGAGCGCTCCCAGGTATCGGGCATGTTTCCAGGGTGGACGGGGCGATGTCAATCGATCCTGTCCGATGGGCTCGGAGGTCGTCGGCCAGTGAGATTCGCCGCGCCACGCCCGGCCGTCCTGATCTCCTAGAGACAACGGAGGCCTTCTCCTGGCAGGCTGCGTCCCATGACCCTGAAGCTGCGTTCCGCGGGGGCGAGCGACCGTGGGCTGATCCGCAGCGGCAACCAGGACGCGTTGCACGCCGGGACCTGGCTGGTGGCCGTCGCCGACGGCATGGGCGGGATGGCTGCGGGCGACCTGGCCAGCGCCATCGCCATCGAGGCGGTGGCGCCGCTGGACGTGGAGATACCCGAGCACGCGCTCGTCGCCGCGTTGCAGGACGGCATCCAGTCGGCCACCACCCGGATCCGGCAGGCGGTGGCCGAGGACCCGCAACGGCAGGGGATGGGTACGACGCTGACCGCGCTGCTCTTCGCGCGTACCGGGAGCTGCCTGGCGCTGGCCCACGTGGGCGACTCCCGGGCGTACCTGTTCCGCGACGGCGTGCTCAAGCAGATCACCCGGGACGACACGTTCGTGCAGATGCTCGTCGACCAGGGGGTGATAACACCGGACCAGGCCGGCAGCCATCCCCGTCGGGCCGTGGTCACCCAGGCCCTGCAGGGCGACGAGGTCTCCCCGACCTACGCCACGATGCTGCCCCGACACGGCGACCGCTGGCTGCTGTGCAGCGACGGACTGTCCAACGTCGTCCGTGCCGAGACCCTGGCCGAGGTGCTCCCGGCCCACCCGGACCGGGAGGTGTGCGCCCGCAAGCTCATCGACCTGGCGTTGCGCGCCGGCGGCCCGGACAACATCACCGTGGTCATCGCGGACATCGTCGACGAGCCCTGACGCGCAGCCGCACCCCGACCCGTCGCCGCGTCCAGCCGACGGGTGGGCGCGGCGTTTGCCGGGTGGGCGCGGCGTTTGCCGGGTGTTAGGAAGGGTCCCCTGCTATGCACCAGGCGTTAGCAGGGGACCCTTCCTTTCACGTCAGCCGCGTCCGACGCGGCGGGTGGGTGCGGCCGTGGTCGGGTCCTCCGGCCAGGGATGCCGGGGATACCGCCCGCGCAGTTCGGCGCGCACCTGCCGGTAGCCGGTGCGCCAGAACGAGGCCAGGTCGGCGGTGACCGCCACCGGCCGGCCCGCCGGTGAGAGCAGGTGCAGCAGCACCGGCACCCGACCGCCGCCGACGCGAGGTGCCTGCGCCCAGCCGAAGGTCTCCTGGAGCCGGACCGCCAGCACCGGCGCGGCCGGGTCGGCGTAGTCCACCCGGATCCGGGAGCCGCTCGGCACGGCGATCCGCTCGGGTGCCAGCTCGTCCAACCGTCCCGCGAGTGACCAGGGCAGCAGCCGGCGCAGCGCACCGGCCACCTCGATCCGGGCCAGGTCGGCCCGGCGCCGGGCACCGGCCAGCTCGGGCCCCAGCCAGTTCGACGCGCCGGCCAGCAGCGCCTCGTCGGTGACGTCCGGCCACTCGTCGCCGAGCGCGTGTCGGCAGAACGCCATCCGGTCGCGCAGCGTCCGCGCCGCCGGCGTCCAGGTCAGCAGGTCGAGGCCGACGTCCCGCAACCCGGCCAGCAGGGCGGCGGCGACCTCCGCCGGTCCGGGCCGGGACAGCGGCCGGTCGACCAGCTCGATGGCGCCCAGGCGGACCACCTCCCGGGCCACCACGTCCCCGCCCGACCAGCCGACCTCCCGGTCGGTCCGCAGCAGCACCGCACCGACCTCGCGGGCGGTCGCCTCGTCCAGCACCGCCGCCCGCCGGATTCGCGCGGCCGGAGCACCGGGCGCCCGGTCCGCCACCGCGACGGCCAGCCAGCCGGCGCCGGCCAGCGACGACCCCGGTGCCAGCTCCGCCGCGGTCCCGCCACTCATCAGGTACGCCGAGCCGCCCGCCCGGCGTACCCGGCCCAACCGTTCCGGGTACGCCAACCCGACCAGCAACCCGGCGGCCAGATCGTCGGGCAGGGCCTTCCCGGCGGGGTCCTCGGCGGTGCCGGCCGGCAGGGCGGTACGCAGTCGGCGTACCTCGGTCCGCCAGCGGGCGGTGGCACCCGGCTCGACGCCGTCGCGCAGTCGACGCCAGGCGGCAGCGAGGTCGTCCCCGGCACCGGCGACGGACTCCTCGGCGAGCAGTGCGACCACCTCGGCGGCGCGCCGGGCGCCCACCCGGGCGGCACCGTCGAGCAGGGCCCGGGCCAGCCGGGGATGCGCCCCGGTGGCGGCGATCGCGCGTCCCCGCGCGGTGATCCGGCCGTCCGGGTCGAGGGCCCCGAGCGTGCCCAGCGTCTCCCGGGCCACCGTCATCGCCGCCACCGGGGGCGGATCCGGCAGCGCGAGTCCGGTGCCGTCCGGTGTGCCCCAGGCGGCCAGGTCGAGGGCGAAGCCGGTGAGGTCGGCGGTGGCGATCTCCGGTTCCGGTTGGGCCGCCAGCCGCTCGTGGGTCGCCGGTGACCAGCAGCGGTAGACGTGCCCCGGTGCCTCGCGACCGGCCCGTCCGGCCCGCTGGGTGGCCCCGGCCCGGGACACCGGCACGGTGACCAGCGCGCCCAGTCCCCGGGCCAGATCCAGCCGGGCGACCCGGGACAGGCCGGCGTCCACCACGGTCCGCACCCCCGGCACGGTCAGGCTGCTCTCGGCCACGGCGGTGGCCAGCACCACCCGTCGTCGCGGTCCCGGACGCAGCGCCGCGTCCTGTTCGGCGCCGTCCTGGCGGCCGTGCAACCGGAGCACGTCGACCTGGTCGCGCAGGGCGGCCAACCGGCCCGCGACGGCCGCTATCTCGCCCACACCGGGCAGGAAGACGAGCAGGTCGCCGTCCTGTTCGTCGAGTGCCCGCCGGACGGTGGCGGCGACGTGGTCGAGCAGCGCCCGGTCGACCGGCCCGGCGCCGGGCGGCGGTACCGGCCGGACCGGCGGCGCCCAGACCCGGGTCACCGGGTGCAGCGCCGAGGCGGCCCGCACCACCGGCGCGGGCGTGGCACCGCCGAGCAGGGCGGCGAAGCGGTCCGCCTCCGGCGTGGCCGACATCGCCAGCAGCCACAGGTCCGGTCGCAGCGCGGCCCGGGACTCCACGCTGAAGGCGAGCGCGAGATCGGCGTCGAGCTGTCGTTCGTGGACCTCGTCGAGCAGCACCGCACCGACGCCGGCCAGCTCCGGGTCGTGCTGCAACCGGCGGACCAGCAGCCCGGTGGTGACCACCTCGACCCGGGTCCGTGGACCGACGCGGCGGTCGCCGCGCACGGCGTAGCCGACCCGGTCGCCGACCCGCTCGCCGAGCAGCGTCGCCATCCGCCGGGCGGCAGCGCGGGCGGCCACCCGCCGGGGCTGGGCGACGATCACGCGGCCGGCGACCGCCTCGGCCACCGCGAGCGGGGCGAGCGTGGTCTTGCCGGTGCCCGGCGGGGCGACCAGGATCGCGGTCCCCGCCGCGCGCAGCGCCGACACCAGCGCCGGCAACGCCGGACGGACCGGCAGGTCGAGGGGTACGTCGGAGAGCACGGCCCAGTCTCGCACCGGCTCTCGGCCCATGGCCGACGTGTCTGTTCCGTGCTCGGCCGAAGGGGCGGTGGACTCAGCCGGTGCGGACCGCGTCGACGCCGGTGACGAAGGCGTGCCAGGCCGCCGACGGGAAGGTCAGCACGGGGCCGGGGCGGTCCTTGCTGTCCCGTACCGCCACCCGACCGTCGACGACGGCGACCTCGACGCAGTTGCCGTTTCCCACGCTGCGCGTACTGGTGCGCCAGTTAGCCCGGGACAGGTCGAGCGCGGTCATCGCGATCCCTTCGTCGATACCGACTGTGACCGCGCCGAACGGTCACGTAAAGTAACGAGAAGCTTCCTTCAGGCGCACCAAAGACGCCGCTGGATCAAGCGCCAGACGTCGCAGCCTCTCGTGCACAAGGCTATACGAGCGCACCTGCGCGACCTCTTCCAGTGCCAGGCCTGTCGAGAGGTTTTCCAGGTAAACCACGGCTGCGTCGGCCGCGTCGGCAAACGTGAGGATCACGTACGGCGAGTTCATCGCCGGGTGGCCGCCGGCCGCGAATGGAAGTACCTGGATGGTGACGTTCGGTAGCTGTGCGGTGGTTTCCAGGTGGGCGAGTTGCGCCGCCATCACGGCCCGTTCGCTCACGGGGCGTAGCAGTGCCGCCTCGTTCAGCACCACCGACAACTCGGCCGGCTCGTCGCTGCGCAGTACGTCCTGTCGGCGCAGTCGGGCGGCCACCTTGCGGTCGATGTCGTCCTCGCCCGCGGTGAGCCGATAGACCTCCCGGGCGTACGCCTCGGTCTGCAGTAGCCCCGGCACCGCCTCCGCCTCGTACGTGCGCAGGGTGGCCGCCTCGGCCTCCAGTCCGACGTAGAACTCGAACCACTCCGGCAGCACGTCGCTGTAGTGCTGCCACCAGCCCCGTTGCTGGGCGCCCCGGGCGATCTCGATGAGCGCCTCGGCGTCGTTCCCGGTCACCTGGTACAGCGCCAGTGCGGCCCGGACGTCTCGCGGCTTGATGCCGATCTGGGCGTTCTCGATGCGGGACAGGTTGCTCTTGGACATGTCCAGTTGCCGGGCGGCGACGTCCAGGGTCATGCCGGCGCGTTCGCGCAACTGGCGGAGTTCCCGGGCGATGCGGCGGCGGCGAACGGTGGGGCTCGCGGTCACCCTCCGAGTCTGTCACGGGAAAATTCGCAGGTCGCGCCAGCACGGAGTGCAACTGCCGAAAACGGGAGTTGCGTTGCAGTTGCGCTCGGTGCATTCTTGCCTGCGGTTAGCGATCACTATGGACGGCCGGCCAGGGGGGACGAGTGCTCATCGCCGACGAGTTCTTCCTGATCGCCCACAACGACACCCGGGGCAAGGCCAAGCTGCATCCGGCCGCCACCAGCCTCGGCCTGGCCGCCGGCCTGCTCGGCGAGTTGGTCCTCTATGGACACGTGACGGTCGCGGCCGGACAGGTCACCGTGGTCGACCGGCGTCCACCGGCCGACGCGCTGGCGCACACCGTGCTCGACCAGTTGATCGGCGAGCAACAGCACCAGGCGGTGCGGACCTGGCTCAGTTTCCTCGCCCAGACGGCGGTGACCTCGGTGGGGGAGCGGCTGGCGCGGGCCGGGGTGCTGCGCCGCCAGGAGACGCGTCGACTGCTGCGGACCAGCGTCACGTACGTGCCGACGGACCTCAACGTCGCGGCCTGGCCCGCCACCCGGCTGCGCGCCGCGCTGGAACGCGCGGACCCGCCCCACGTGCCCGACGCGCTGCTGCTCGGGCTGGTCGCGGCCGCCGGGCTGACCCGTGAGGTGTTGTGGAGCGCCGGTCCGCGCGCCCACCACCGGCTCAACCTGATCATTCCGGCCCTGCCGGCTCCGCTGAAGGAACTCGTCGGACAGACCGAGGCCGCCGTGGGTGCGGCCGTGCTGCGCGGTCTCCCCTGAGGCGGTAACACCCCTTCCCCTCCCTGACATCCGGAGCAGTCATGTCCTCGACAGTGACACCCCCACGATCGAGCAACGTCTCCGAGGCACTGGCCCGTGGCCGCCTCGGAGTGCCCTCGGTGATCTTCTTCGTGCTCTCCGCCGCGGCGCCGCTGACCGTGGTGGCCGGTGTGGTCACCACCGGCTACGGCGTCGTCGGGGTGCTCGGCATCCCGCTGGCCTTCCTGGCGGTCGCCGCCGTGCTGGCGCTCTTCTCCGCCGGCTACGTGGCGATGGCCCGCCGGACGGCCAACGCCGGCGCCTTCTACGCGTACGTGGCCCGGGGGCTGGGCCGACCGGCCGGGGTGGGCGCGGCCTGGGTGGCGCTGATCGCGTACAACGCCCTCCAGGTCGGGCTCTACGGCACCATCGGCGCGGCGGCGGCACCGGTGCTGGACCGGCTGTTCGGCGTGACGCCACAGTGGTGGATCGTGGCGCTGCTGGCCTGGGCGCTGGTCGGCCTGCTCGGGCTGCTGCGGGTGGACATCAACGGCATGGTGCTGGCCGCGCTGCTCTGCGCCGAGATCGCCGTCATCGTGCTGTTCGACCTCGGCCAGTTGGGCAACCCGGCGGGCGGCAGCGTCAGCTTCGCGGCGTTCTCGCCGGACAACTTCTTCGTACCCGGCCTGGGCGCGGTGCTGGTGCTGGCCATCCTCGGCTTCGTCGGCTTCGAGGCGGCGGTGGTGTTCAGCGAGGAGAGCAAGGACCCACAGCGGACCGTACCGATGGCCACCTACCTGTCGGTGGCGATCATCGCGGTCATCTACGCCCTCTCGTCGTGGAGCATGACGGTGGCCGTCGGCCCGGACCGGATCGTCGAGGAGGCCAACGCCCAGAGCGTCGAGCTGATCTTCAACCTGGCCGGCGCGCACCTGGGGGACACCGTCCTCACCATTGGCCAGGCACTCTTCCTGACCTCGGTGCTGGCCGCGATGATCTCGTTCCACAACACCACCGCGCGGTACGCCTTCGCGCTGGGCCGTGAGCGGGTGCTGCCGGCGGTGTTCGGGCGTACCTCGCCGACGACCGGCGCGCCGCAGGCCGCCTCGCTGGCGCAGAGCGCGCTCGGACTGGTGGTGATCCTGCTGTACGCGTTCAACGGCTGGGACCCGGTCCTGCAACTGTTCTTCTGGCTGGGCACCAGCGGCGGCTTCGGTGTGCTGCTGCTGATCGCGACCACCGCCGTCGCCATCATCGTCTACTTCGCCCGCAACGCCGAGCAGGAGACGCTCTGGCGGCGGCTGGTCGCACCCGGGATCGCGGCGATCGCGCTGACCGTCATCATCGTGCTGGCGGTGCAGAACTTCGCGAACCTGCTCGGCGTCGAGCCCGACTCCCCGCTGCGCTGGGCCTTCCCGGCGGTGTACCCGGTGGCCGCGCTGCTCGGCGCGCTGTGGGGGATGACGTTGCGCAGCAGCCGACCCGACACGTACGCCCGGATCGGCCTGGGCGCGGAGAGCGCCGCCGCGGTGGCGGTCCCGCCGTCGCGGGTCGAGGCGGAGGTGCGGCGATGAGCGTGACGACCGTCTCGCGCCTCGGGGAGGCCGACACCCGCTGGGTGGCCGAGCGCATCGCCGAGTCCTTCCTGGTCCTGGACGCCACCCGGTGGCTGGTCCCGGACGAGGCCAAGCGGGAGGCGGTGCTGGCCGGGAATTTCGAGATCATCGTGGCGCACGCCATGCGGCACGGGCTGGTGTTCGGCACGGCGGACCGCGCCGGTGTGGCGGTCTGGCTGCCGTCGGTCGGTGAGCCGCTGCCGCCGCCGGAGGACTACGACGCCCGGCTGGTCGCCGCCTGCGGGGAGTGGACGCCGCGCTTCGTGCACCTGGACGAGTTGTTCGCCACCCACCACCCGCATCGGGACCACCATCACCTGGCGCTGCTGGCCGTCCGGCCGGATCGCCAGGGA
Source organism: Verrucosispora sp. NA02020 (assembly GCF_013364215.1). NCBI lineage: Bacteria > Bacillati > Actinomycetota > Actinomycetes > Micromonosporales > Micromonosporaceae > Micromonospora > Verrucosispora sp. NA02020. The sequence continues at coordinate 2,366,075 of NZ_CP054923.1, forward strand.
CAGGGGGTGGGGTCGACGCTGCTGCGGCACCATCACGCGTGGCTGGACGCCAACGGGGTGCCGGCCTATCTGGAGGCGAGCAGCGAGATCGGCCGTGACCTCTATGCGCGGCACGGTTACCGGGTGTCGGAGCCGTTCCGGCTGCCCGACGAGACGCCGTTCTGGCCGATGTGGCGGGAGCCGTCCGTCACCTGAGTCGTCCGCCGCCACCGGATCGACGACGCGGGCGCCGGCCCGCGAGGGCCGACGGGCCGAGACGGTGGCGGCGGACACGACGGTGGCCGGGTCCTCGCAGGCCCGGCCACCGTCGCCACCCCCTCTTAGTACGTGCCGTCGAGCTGCCCCCGCAGCTTCGTCAGCGCCCGGGCCAGCAGCCGGGACACGTGCATCTGCGAGACGCCGATCTGCTCGGCGATCTGCGACTGGGTGAGGTTGCCGTAGAAGCGCAGCGTGAGGATCTTCTGCTCGCGCTCGTCCAGAGTGGCCAGCGCCGGCCCGAGGGCCACCCGCAGCTCGGCCAGCTCGAACTCGCTGTCCTCGCCGCCGAGCATGTCGCCCAGCTCGGTCGCCCGGTCGCCGTCACCGGTCGGGGTGGACAGCGACACCGCGTTGTAGGCGCGGGCACCCTCCAGGCCCTCCAGGACCTCTTCCTCGGTGAGCTTGAGGTGGCTGGCGATGTCGGCCACCGTCGGCGAGCGACCCAGGGTCTGCAACAGCGAGCTGTTGGCGTCGGAGATGGCCAGCCGCAGTTCCTGGAGCCGCCGGGGGACGCGGATGTCCCAGGTGCGGTCGCGGAAGTGCCGCTTGAGCTCGCCGATGATCGTGGGGATCGCGTAGCCGGCGAAGTCGACGCCCCGGGTCGGGTCGAACTTGTCGATGGCCTTGATGAGGCCGACGGCGGCGGTCTGGGCCAGGTCGTCGGTGGGCTCCCCGCGTCCGCTGTAGCGGTGCGCGAGGTGGTTCGCCAGCGGCAGCCAGGCCTCGATCGCCCGGTCGCGCAGCGCGGCCCGGGACGGGTGCCCGGCCGGCAGCGCGGCCATCGCGTTGAGTAGGTCGGTGGCGCTGTCGGAGAGCGAACGCGGGTCGAGCTTCGGTGCCGTGGGCGCCGGGGCAGTCGCCGTTTCGGTGAGCGCGGTCATGGTGGTCCTCCCTGCACCTCGTCCGCGGATAAAGACGTGACGCTTTGGTTTAGAGCTTGCTAGTCCGTTCGGGAGTCACCTTAGCCTGATGGTGCCGCAGAAATCTAGCCGAACGGACGATGTACTTAAGTTACTTCTAGCCATGAAACGGTCTCAACCGGCCATTCGTCTATGAAGTGCCACCGGATCCGAAGGCGATCCGTGATCTCGACCGGCCGGTTCGGCTGATCCCTGATCGGTCGTCCCCCGTCCCGGCATGAACGGGCGGAGGTCCGACGTCGCCGATCGGGGGAGACGCCGACGGGTCGGGCCGACGACTGTCGCCTATCCGTCCTTGTCCCGTCCGTGGGACCCGGCATAGCGTCGCGGGGGACTGTCGACCGGAGGTGTTGTGCTCGACCCCGCGGTGCCCCAACTCGTCGTGAACTGCCGGACGCTGTACTTCAGCTGGCTGCCGGCGGATCCGGGCGCGGTGGCGGCACTCGTCCCGACCGGGCTGCGACCGCATCCCGGTGGCCAGGTCTTCATGAACCAGTACGTGGTGGACGACGCGAGCCAGACCTCCGGCTTCGGCTCGTACTCGCTGACCTATCTCGGGGTGACCCTGGCCGGCGTGGACGCCCCCGACGGGGTGACCCCGGGTGGCTGGTGGACCCACTACGTGACCTCCAGCGAACTGGTCCGCCGGTACGCCCTCGGTCGGGGTGCTCCCGCGTCGGCCGGTGACACCTCCATCGCCGCGAACGGCCACGAACTGGTGACCGAGACCACCATCGACGGCGCGCCGGTGATCCGGGCCCGGGTGCGTGCCGGCGAGACCGGACACGCCGTGCACAACGGCCACCACCGGTACGTCACGTCACTGCACGGTCGGCTGGTCAGCAGCATCTATCCGGTCGTCGCCGAGCCCACCACCTCCTTCGAGATCGAGTCGGTGGAATTCCTGGACCCCGACCACCCGGTCTACGCGCTGCGGCCGGAGAACCCGCTCACCATCGGCTGGGGCTACTACTCCCCACGGGCGTCGTTCGCGTACCCGGGCGGTCTGACCGTGCTCGATGCTCCGGGGTCCGGGGTGACGGACGTGCCCCACGCGGAACGCCCCCTGCCCGCGCTCGGCTGAGCGTCCGTCGTGCCGTCCATCGGCTGAGAATCCGGGTCTTCTTCGGGTTTCCTCTGGTCCAGGTGGGTAAGCCAGTTGCGGGTCGGTACGCCCCGGTGCGCCGGGGAATCGTCGTGCGCGTCGACGTGCCGCCCGGAGGCCGTCCCGGCCTCACCATCCCGGATCGGGTTCGCTCCGCCGGCCGTCGGTGCCGCAGGCGTGCGCCCGGTCCCGGTCCGAGCAGCGAGGAGGCCGCACCATGTCCGGCGAGACGACGAACTCCGTGACCGAGCACCGTGAGCAGGCGGTGGAGAGCGAGCGGGGGGCGCTGGTGGCCGTGCTGGTGATGGTCCTGCTGGGCGTGGCCGGCATCTTCGCCGTCTCCTGACCCGGTCGGCGCGTCGCCCGCCGGAGCGGGATCAGTCGGTGGCGAGGCGGGCGTGCAGGTGCTCGTCGTGGCGGCGGCCGTCGCCGTAGCGGTGTGACTGGCGCAGCGTGCCCTCGAACGGATACCCGGCGCGTTCGGCGACCCGGCAGGAGGCCGGGTTGGCCACCGCGTGACACAGCTCGATGCGGTGCAGGCCCAGATCGCGGAAGGCCCACTCGGTGAGCCGGCTGACCGCCGCCGAGGCGAGGCCCCGCCGGCGGGCGGCGGCGACGGTCCAGTAGCCGATCGAGGCGTCACCGCCGTGGATGCGGTGCAGCGACACCGAACCCAGCATGATCTCCGGCCGGGTCGGGTCGGCCACCGCCAACGAGACGTGGGTGCCCTGCGACCAGTCCGCCCGCCATCGCACCCACTGGCGGGCGGCGTCGAGGTCGAACGCGTCGCCCTGCGGGTTCCACAGGGCGATCGCCGGGTCGTGCCACGCGGCCAGCACGGCGGGCGCGTCCGTGGTGTTCCAGGGGCGCAGCAGCAGGCCGGAGGCGGTCAGTTCCACGACGCGAAAGTCTCGCACAACCGCACGGGTCTGCCCCCACGATCTTGGACTTGTGGTAGCGATACAAGGCACACAAGCGCCCAAAAACCTCGCCACTACTCCATGATCGGCGAGGTCCTCCGCAGGGTCGATTCAAAACTTGACCACCTCTTCCGCCAGTGCGGCGTGATGCAAGTGGCGCTGCTCGGGCGTGATTGTTCAAATTTTGAGTACGTGCTACCGTGGCGCCATGACCGAGAGCCTGAGCGAGGTGCGACTCGTCGCCTGGCGGGCGTACATCGAGGCCAGTCAGCGGTTGTTCACCCGGCTGGAGGACGACCTGCGGGCCGCCAGCGAGCTGAGCTTCGCCGACTACCACGTGCTGGTGCTGCTCGCCGAGGCCCCGGGGCAGCGGCTGCGGATGGGCGAGCTCGCCGGTCGACTGGTCTTCTCGCCCAGCCGACTGACCTACCAGGTCTCGTCCATGCAGCGACGCGGCCTGGTCACCCGGCAACCCTGTCCGGACGACGGGCGCGGCAGCGAGGCGGTGCTCACCGCCGCCGGGCTGTTGGCGCTGCGCGAGGCCGCCCCGCACCACCTGCGCTCGGTCCGTACCCACCTGATGGACGACCTCGACGACGCCGAGATCGCCTGCCTGACCACGGTCTTCACCCGACTCGGCCAGCGGCTGCAGGGCACCGCCGGCGCCGCCCCCCGCGAGAGCTGAAGGAGCTTCCGATGCCCGCCATCACCGTCGACAACGTCCTCGTCCTGCCCCGCCTGCCGAAGCTCGACGAGTCCACCACCGTCATCCGACCGGTCCGCCGGCTGACCACCGCGCCCAGCGGCTTCGAGGGCGAGGGCTTCCCGGTGCGGCGGGCCTTCGCCGGGGTACCCACCACCGAGCTGGACCCGTTCCTTCACCTCGACCAGATGGGCGAGGTGGAGTACGCGCCGGGCGAGCCGAAGGGGACCAGTTGGCACCCGCACCGCGGCTTCGAGACCGTCACGTACATCATCGACGGGATCTTCGACCACCAGGACAGCCACGGTGGCGGCGGCACCATCACCAACGGCGACACCCAGTGGATGACGGCGGGCAGTGGCCTGCTGCACATCGAGGCGCCGCCGGAGCACCTGGTGGTCAGCGGTGGGCTGTTCCACGGCACGCAGCTCTGGGTCAACCTGCCCAAGGTGGCCAAGATGAGCCCACCGAAATACCAGGACATCCGGGGCAACCAGGCGGCACTGGTCACCACGCCGGACGGCGGCGCGCTGGTCCGGGTGATCGCCGGTGAGATCGCCGGGCACCAGGGGCCCGGGTCGACGTACACGCCGATCACCGTCGCCCACGTGACGGTGGAGCCCGGCGCGCAGGTCGACCTGCCCTGGCGGCCGGACTTCAACGCCCTGGTGTACGTCCTGGGCGGCCGGGGCACGGTCGGCGCGAACGGACGTGGCGTCCGCACCGGGCAACTCGCGGTGCACGGGCCGGGCGACGCGTTGCGGTTCAAGGCCAACGCCCGGCAGGACAGCCGCACCCCGACGCTGGACCTCTACATCATGGGCGGGCAGCCGATCCGGGAGCCGGTGGCCCAGTACGGCCCGTTCGTGATGAACAGCCGGGACGAGCTGATCCAGGCGTTCGAGGACTACCAGGCCGGTCGGCTCGGGGTCGTCCCGGCGGAGCGGGTGCCGCACACCGGCGGCCAGGGCGACCGGCCCTGACCAATCTGTACGGGCAGCGCCCGTCCCGGTCCGCGGCCGGGGAACGGCCGCGGACTCCGGGGCGGGCGGTCCTGTTCGGACCGCCGGCTGGACCTCGCCGCGACACCGCCAACGTTCCCGGGCATCGCACCAGGTGCGCGGTGGACCTGCTCCCGCAGCGTGGTCGGTTGGGCTTGCCACCACCGGAGACTCGGTCCGCCGCTTTCCCGCGTTCGAATCGCGGCCCGCTTTGCGCGGTATTGCTTGGCAGCGAGCAGGTGGGGAGATTTGTTGTCGCTCCAGCGACAACAAATCTCCCCACCTGCCGCCGATGCGTGCGGTCTTCGAGGCGTCCGCTCACTCGCGCGGCTGGTCCGCCGCTGTAGCGCGCCAGCAGGCGGATACAGAGTCTCGCGGATCAGGGGCTGGCCCACGGGCGGGAGAGTTCCCGCCCGTGGGCCACGTGCAGGTCAGGTCGCCGGCTGTGCCGCGCGACCGCCCAGGTGCAGCCGGCCCACGAGCTGTCGGGCCGGTTCGGCCATGTCCGCCTCGACGGTGACCGCGTACTGGTTGGCCCGCAGCGAGCTGGCCGAGGTGAAGTCTCGCTTGCCGCCGGTCATGGCATGCGCGACCCCACCGAACACGGCACCCCAGACGGCACCGATGACCAGGCCGACGAGGAGCACGGCCAGCCAGTTGCCGACCGTGAAGATGCCGAACAGCAGGCCGATGAAGAGCCCGAGCCAGGCGCCGGTGCCGGCGCCGATGAGCGCAGCCCGGGCCGTGGTCAGCCGGCCGAGCACCGTCTCCACCAGGGTGAGGTCGGTGCCGACGATGGCGGTCCGTTCGACCGGGAAGCGGTTGTCGGCCAGATAGTCCACGACGCGCTGTGCGGACGGATAGTCCGGATACGCGCCGAGCGTCACGGTCGGCGGGCCGGCCTGCGGGCCGTGCCCGTCGCCAGCGGGTGCCGCGGTGCGGCCTCCGGGACCGGAAGGGAGGGTGCCGCCGCCGGTCACGCCGGGTTGCCACGCCGAGGGGTTCGATCGTGTGGTCATGGGTCTCCTCCTTCGTCTCCGGTCGCGTTCCCGCCGGAGGCGAGCGGTAACGCCCGAGGCGGATCCGGTACCGACCGAGCCCGGGCAGGCGACCGGGCCCCCGGCCACCGCTGCTGCGGTGCTGGCCGGAGGCCCGGTGCTGGTGGTGGAGCCCGAAGGCCCGGTGCGGGTACGGGGGGCGCCCGATCAGGCGCAGGTGCCGCCGTTCAGGGTGAAGGGGCCGGGCGTCGGCAGGCTGCTGCCGCTGAAGGTGCCCTGGAAGCCCACGCTGATCGTGCCGCCGACGGGCACGTTGCCGTTGTACGCGACGTTGCGGACCTCGATGCGGTCACCGGACTGGCTCCAGGTGCCGTTCCAGCCGTTGCTCAGCCGTACGCCGGAGCCGGCGTTGAAGGCGAGCGTCCAGCCGGTGAGCGCCACGCTGCGGTTGGTGACCCGGATCTCGGCGGTGAAGCCGCCGGCCCACGTGTTCGGGGTGAACGTCACCGCGCAGCTGCCGGCGGGCGGGTTGGACGGGGGCGGCGTGGTCGGCGGCGTGGTGGTGGGGGGAGTGGTGGTCGGCGGGGTCGTCGTCGGCGGGGTGGTGGTCGGCGGGGGGCCGGCCGCGACCGCCAGGTCGTACGCCCGCTGGGGCACGAACTGTCCGGCGGCGGCGATACAGCCGTCGGCCTCGCCGGGCAGCTTCACCCAGAGGAAGGCGTCGATCGCCGAGTCGCCGGTGGCGGTGGTGCTCGGCGTGCCGATCGCCCGCCCCGGCGGGTCGCACCACTCCGAGCCGGCCGGGCCGTTGCCGTTGCGGCTGGTGTCGATGACCGCCTTGAGGCGGGAGTTGCCGGTGGCCTGGATGATCTGCTTGGCGTACGAGACCTCGTCGGCGGTGCGGCGGTAGTTCGACACGTTGACCGAGATGCCGTCGGCGCTGTTGGCGACGTCCGCCGCGTTCAGTCGAGCGGCTGCCTCGCTGGGCGCGAGCCATCCGCCGTGGCCGATGTCGAAGTAGACCTTCGCCGCTGACGAGCCGGCCTTGAGCGCCTTGCCGGCGTACGCCATGGAGGCCCGGACCTCGGCCTGCTGACTGGCGTTCATGCAGCTCGTCATGATCGGGAGCACGTCGGGCTCCAGGATGATCGTGGCGGGCCGACCGCCGAGCCCGGCGGCGACCTGGTCCACCCACTGCCGGTAGGCGGAGTGGTTGGGCGCGCCGCCGCCGCTGTGGTTGCTGCAGTCGCGGTTGGGGATGTTGTAGACCACCAGGATCGGGATCTTGCCGGCGTTGGCGGCGGCGTTGACGAAGGAGCTGACCTCCGCGCGTACGGTCGAGGTGTTGGTGGTGGTGTACCAGCGCGGCTGCGGGACGCTGGCGATCCGGTCCCGGATCACGGCGGCCTTGGAGTCGTTCGGGTTGGCGGCCACCCAGCGCGCGGCGCTGGTGTCCGGGTCGACGTAGAACACGGAGTCGGCGGCGGCTGCGGGCGCGGGACGCAATGCGCCCACGCCGACGGTGGCGACCACGGTCAGTGCCGTCGCGACGGCGCCGACCACGGCATACGTGCCTCTGGTTCTCATGTACTGCTCCTCGGATGCATCGAAGACAGTGCGTGGAAGCGCTCCCACATGTCCGCCAAGGTACGGGCCGGTTGCGAACTTGTGAAGACCTTCCGGAAGTATCGGGAGGATCGACGGGCACCGCTCGATAGCCGCCAGGAGGGCCGGCTCGCGAATACGATCACCGGATGGGTCTGGATCGTGCGGGTGTCGTGGTGGTCGGAGCGGGGATCGCGGGCGTCGCCTGCGCCGGGGAACTGGCGCGTGCCGGGGTGCCGGTGGAGATCCGCGAACGCGGTCGGGTGGCCGGCGGACGGATGGCCAGCAAACGCTTCGACGGCCGCCCCGCCGACCTGGGCGCCGCCTACCTGACGGTGAGTGATCCCGACTTCGCCGAGGTGGTCCGCGAGTGGGAGGACGCCGGCCTGGCCCGCGAGTGGACCGACACCTTCGTCTCCTACGACCGCACGGGTCGACGGCAGGTCACCGGGCCGCCGCGCTGGGCCGCCCCCCGGGGACTGCGGTCACTCGTCGAGCACCTGGCCCGCGACCTGCCCGTGGTGGTGAACCGGCTGGTGCTCGGCGTCGAGGCCGGTCCGTCCGTCGACGGCACCGCGTGCGCGGCGGTGGTCCTGGCGATGCCGGGCCCGCAGGCGGCGCTGCTGCTCGACCCGGCCCTGGCCGACGCCACCGAGGCCGCCGGACGACAGCGTTGGGCACCGACACTCTCCGCCGTGCTGCGCTTCCCGACCCGACGCTGGGCGGACTTCCGGGGCGCCTTCGTCAACGACCATCCGCTGCTCAGTCTGGTCTGCGACGACGGCGACCGGCGCGGTGACGGCGCGCCGGTGCTGGTGGCGCACACCACGCCGGAGTTCGCCGCCGGTCATCTCGCCCAACCCACCGGCGCCGCGTCGGCCGTCGAGGCGGCCGTCCGCGACCTGCTCGCGCTCTCCGACCGGGCCGAGCACGTGCACGTGCACCGCTGGACGTACGCCAAGCCCATCTCCGGGGCCGACGCCGGGTTCCACCTCGACGGCGACGGGATCGGGCTGGCCGGGGACGCCTTCGGCGAGTCCCGGGTGCAGACCGCCTGGCGTTCCGGCCGCGACCTCGGTCGCGCCCTGGTCCAGCGTCTGACCTGACGGGCAGGCCGGTGGGTCTGCCCCGGAGGGCGGGGCGGTCAGTCGGGCGGGAGGAGGATCTCGAACCAGACGGTCGAGCCGCGCACGGTGGGGTCGGTGCCCCAGGCGTCGGTCAGCTCCTCGATCAGGCCCAACCCCCGGCCACGGCTGCTCAGCGTGTCGGTGCGGGCCCGGGTCACCGTGCCCCGGGATCCGGAGTCGGCCACCGAGACGAGCAGGCGCTCCGGGCTGAGGTCGATCTCGACCAGGGCCTCGGTGCCGGCGTGCAGCAGGGCGTTGGTGGTCAGCTCGCTGGTGCAGAGCACCGCCGCGCCGATCACCGACTCGGCCACCCGCCACTCGGTGAGCAGCGCGGTCATCCAGTGCCGGACCCGGCTCGGCGCGGTCGGCTCGGCCGGCACCTCCATCCGCGCCGACCGGCTCGGCCGCAGCGCGTACTCGACGGCCAGGACGGCGACGTCGTCCTCGGTGGCACCGGGGACCGAGGCGGTGGCGGCGGCGCACAACGCCCTCGGGTCACCGCTGGGTGCGGCGGCCACCGACTCCGCCAGGCGGGCGAGACCGTGCGACAACCCCTGCCGTCGCCGTTCCACCACGCCATCGCTGAACAGCAGCAGGGTGTCGCCGGGGGAGAACGCGACGGTGCCGGTGGCGGGGCGGTAGCCGATGCCTAGCGGCGCGCCGGTCGGCACGTCCACGTAGACGGCCCGTGCCTTGCCCCCCGGCGCGCAGCGGCGCACCAGCGGTGCCGGGTGGCCGGCGCTGGCCAGGGTGAGCTGCTCCCGTGCCACGTCGATCACACCGAACGCCACGGTCACGAACAGCTCGTACGTGCCGGTCTCGGACCCGAGGCTGCTGACCAGGCGGTCGAGCCCGGCGAGCACCTGGTCCGGACGCGGGTCGTTGAGCGCCAGCGCCCGCAGCGCGGCGCGGACCTGCCCCATCCGGGCGGCGGCCTGCACGTCGTGCCCGGCCACGTCGCCGAGCACCACCCCCAGGTCGCCGGTGGGCAACACGAACGCGTCGTAGAAGTCGCCACCGGCGGCGTTGCCGTCGACGCCCGGGTCGTAGCGGGCGGCGATCCGCAGCAGCGGCAGGCTGGGCAGGTTCTCCGGCAACATGCTGCGCTGGAGTAGCTGGGCGGTGCCGTGCTGGGTCTCGAAGCGGCGGGCACGCTCGGTCGCCTGCCCGACCAGCTCGGCCGACGCGGCCAGCAACGCCTGTTCCGGCGCGGTCCAGGCGTGCGGGGTGCGGTAGCCGACGGTGAGCGCGCCGCGTACCCCGGACGCCCGCAGCGGTATCGCCGCCAGGGCACGGACCCGCTGGTCGTGCCGGTCGGCGGCGGTGTCGCGCAGCGGCTCGCCGTCGTCGACGAAGTGGGATTGGCCGGTACGCGCGCTGAGTGCCGCCGGTGCCGGCCAGTCCGCCGGTCCGCGCCGCCACAGCGGGGGCAGCCGTTCGTCCGCCTCGTCCACCAGCTCGCCCCGGACCCGGCGGACCAGCCGCCAGCCGCCTCCACCGCCCCCGTCGTCGACGGCGAACGAGACCCGGTCGGCGTCGAACGAGGCGAGCGCGTACCGCAGCGCGACCCGGGCCACGTCGTCGAGGGTCAGCGTGCCGGAGAGCGCCGCCGCGAACTCGCTGAGCCCCTGCAACTGGCGGGTCGCCGGGCTGGTCTCGGCAACCACCGACAGCACCCCGGCGATGCGGCCCCGGCTGTCGCGGACGGTCGAGCAGGCCCAGATGTAGACGGACGGGTCGAGTCCGTCGGAGCGCAGCGGGAGGGGTGCCTCCTTCTCCAGGAAGGGCTCACCGGTGCGGTAGGTGTGCTCGACGACGTCTCCGACACCGGGCAGCCGCCACACCTCGTCGAAGACCTCGGCCGCCGGCCGCCCCACGGCCTGCGGGTGCCGGTCGCCGATCAGCTCGGCGTACGCGTCGTTGTAGAGCAGCAGCAACTCGTCGCCGAGGTAGAGCGCCATCGGTGCGGGTGAGCCGAGCACCACCTCCACGGCGGCGCGGACCGCCGGGTCCCAGGACTCGCGGGTGCCCAGCACCGTGGCACCCCACTCGTGGTGGCCGACGACGGTCGCGGCGCGCGGCACCGGCGCGCGGGGCGCCTGGCCTGCTGGCGTGGGGACTCGCCCGACCGTTCCTGGCATGCCCGCAGCCTAGCCCGCCCCCTCGACCCGTGTTTCCGATCATGCGCCCGGTGCTTCGGGCCGGTACATCAGGGCAGGTCAGGGCCGTTCTGTCGGGATGTGTCGGGAAAAAGCAGGTGACCTGCCCGGCGTGCAGTCCCGACGTTGGGGTAAGCGCGCGGGGCAGTCCATGCGACAGGAGGGACATCATGCCGGAAACCCTGGCGGCCAGGCAGGTCAACATCGGTGACGCTGTGGCCGACATGTGGAGGTCGGTGCTGCTGTTCGTACCGAGGGCCATCGCGTTCATCGCGATCCTGGTGGTCGGATGGCTCATCGCCAGAGCCGTGCTCAAGATCGTTGATACGGTCCTGGAACGGGTGGGGTTCGATCGCGCGGTCGAACGGGGCGGTATCAAGCGCGCGCTCGAACGGACCAGGTACGACGCCAGTGACATCCTGGCCCGCCTGGCGTACTACGCCGTACTGCTGTTCACGCTTCAGTTCGCCTTCGGCGTCTGGGGTCCGAACGCGATCAGCAACCTGATCGGCGGTGTGGTGGCCTGGCTGCCCCGAGCCTTCGTGGCGATCGTGATCGTGGTGATCGCCGCGGCGATCGCGAACGCGGTACGGGACCTCGTCAGCGGGGCGCTGGGCGGTCTGTCGTACGGGCGGGTGCTGGCCGACCTGACGGCGGTCTTCATCATCGCGCTCGGCGTCATCGCGGCCCTGAACCAGGTGGGTATCGCCACCACCGTCACCACTCCGGTCCTGATCGCGGTGCTCGCCACGGTGGCCGGCATCCTGATCGTCGGCGTGGGCGGTGGTCTGGTCAAGCCCATGCAGAACCGCTGGGACGGCTGGCTCCACCGGATCGCGGAGGAGTCGCGGGCCGTCCGCGAACAGCGGCAGGGCGCCCAGGCCGGACGCAGCGACATGCAGCGGCAGATGGCCGACCGGTCGGGCCAGCGTACCCAGCCGACGTCGATGGGGCAGGAGTCGTCGATGTCCGGGGGACGGGGTACGTACCAGTCCGGGAACTCGGGTGACGAGACCCAGCAGTTCGGCCGGTGACCGTACGCGAAGGGTGACGGGTGTCCGCCGCACGGCGGGCACCCGTTCGCGTCACAGCGGGGGCGGCTGCGGTGCCGGGGTGTCCAGCGTGACGATCAGCGCGCAGACGGCGAGCAGTCGCACCAGCACCCAGTCCGCCTCGGCCCACTCCACCGGGGTGGCCGGCGGCTGCCAGCCGTGCTCGTCGGCGGCGGCGCGCAGCCCCTCCGCGTAGCCGGCCAGCGCGGCGGCGGTCAGCGGGGTGTCGTCGCCGTGCAGACTGTCCCGCACCGCGGCGGCGTGCTGGTCGACCACGGCGAGCAGACCGGGCAGGGCAGCGGCGGCGGCCAGCCCGTCGAGCCCCAGCGTGGTGGCGAGCGCCATCAGCGCCGACCGGTTTTCCTCGACGGTGGTATGGGTCCGAACCCGGTTCGACGGCACGCGCATGGGGAACGAATCTAGCCAACTCGGACCGGCGGTGACCTCGGCCGCTCGGCTGGTGCGGGGGTCGGCCGGTCGTCGTGCCTGACACCCGGACCCGACCGGTCGCCCGGTCAGACGGGCGGTGGCGGCAGCAGGGAGGCACGAATGGACACCACCGACAGGCCCGACGAGGGGCACCGGCGACCGGCCGGTGTGAGTGACGACACGGTGGCGGCGCTCGGCAAGCTCAGCGAGGCGCTGGAGTGCGTGGAGCGCGCCCGTGGCCAGCTCTACTCGATGCACCAGCTCATCGGTCACGCCGACCTGATGCTGGACGAGGCGGTGCGGATGTTCCGCTCGGCCGGGCACGGCACCATCGCCGACCGGATCGCCGACGAGTTGGTGGGTCGGAACGTGATCGCGGGTCGCTGGACGTTCCAGATCGTCGAGGACTTCGACGACGGGTACTACGCGCTCTTCCAGGACCTGGACCGGACGGCTCGCGACGAACTGGTCGGGGGCCGGCGGCACCTGTACGAGGCGGAGATGAAGGAGCGACGTCGTACCCGTGGTCGCGCGGGTCACGAGGCCCGCCCGCAGGAGGCCGGGTGAGGGCGGTCGGGCCACCGAGCCCGGGTGCGGGTGTGGTTACTCCGAGGAGCGGGCGTCCGCCGGACGGCGACGCGCGGTGTCGTCAGCGATGATCACCGTTGCCACCATCAGCGCGACGCAGAGGCTGAACAGCCAGGAGCTGTCCTCGGTGAAGCGTGCGGAGACGGGTGCCTGAGCGGCGGCGAGCAGAAAGCCGAGCCATGCCAGGCGGCGCTGACGCGGGTTGAGGAAGCCGGAGCCCTGATGCATTCCGAAAGTCTTGCGCGCTGTCGCGGCGTTGCCGTCAGCCGAACGGCCGAATCTGTCCGACCCGTCCGAATCCCGACCCGTCCGGCTGACCCAATCGCCGCCGATCATGGGCGTGTCGCCTGGGCGTGAGGCGCTGCACGCGTCTGTCCCCCGATGTGACGCCCCGATCGGCGGCGGCCGAGGGCTGGTGTCAGAGCGTGTCCGGGCCGGTGCGTCCGGTGGTGGAGGGGCGGTGCGCGCGGTCGGGGTCGGTCGGCTCGCGCCCGGTGCCGGGCACCTGGGAACCTCGGTCGGCGGCTTCCGGCCCATGGCCGAACGCGGCCTCCTCACCGGCGTCGTTGCCGGTCACGTCGTCGGACTGCCCGTCGAGCGTGGATCGGGCGACCGCCCGGTCCAACTCCTCCAACGGCAGCCGTTCCTCGTCACGCCACACCCTGTCGTCGCTCATACCCTCGCCCTACCCCCACCCGCACCCGCCAAACGGCACCCCCGGCGGCGCCCAGACCTGCGGCGCGGCCCGCCGACGCACGACGACCCGCGCCGACAACGGCGACGGCCGCCGGGGTGAGCGGCGGCCGTGGCGGGAGGTACGCGAGGGATCAGGGCTGGGGTCGGTCGACGCTGCCCCGCCAGGCGCCGGTCTCCTGCCCGCGTCGCTCGATGAACTGCTTGAAGCGTTGCAGGTCACCCTTTGCCCGGCGGTCCACGACGCCCAGCTTGTCGCCGGCCTGCTCGACGACACCCTGCGGGTCGAACTCCAGTTGGAGGGTGACCCGGCTGTTCTGCTCGTCGAGCCGGTGGAAGGTGACCACCCCGGCGTGCTTGGTGCCGCCGGTCGAGCGCCAGGCGACCCGCTCGTCGGGAAGCTGTTCGGTGATCTCGGCGTCGAACTCGCGCGTGACGCCGGCGATCTCCACGGTCCAGTGGGTGAGCGTGTCGGAGAGCTGTCGGACCTCCTCGACGCCCTCCATGAACTGGGGGAACTCCTCGAACTGTGTCCACTGGTCGTACGCCGTCCGGATCGGGACGGAGACGTCGACGTGCTCGGTTACACCACTCATCAGGATCCTCTCCTGCGCCGGTGCGGGGGGTGGCCGCAGAAGGCCATCCTCACCAGCGCGTCGTCTCGTTCTTGTGGCCGAGCGCGGCCCAGACCTCGGACACCGTCTGGTACCGGGTGCCCTCCGGCAGTCGCTCCAACTCGGCGAGCAGGTCGTCCGGCGCCTCGTTCTCCCGGGCGTTGGCGAGCAGGGCCGCCCGGTCCCCGGGCAGGGCGGTCATCGTGATGAACCGTCCCAACCGGCTGCGAGCCTCCACGTCCCCGGACGTCATGCCCTGCGGCGTGCCGCTGCGGGTCTCGCCGCCGACGACCGTGGTCGTCTCCGGCTGGTCCTCGCCCGCAGGCTCCGGCACCCGGGACTCGTCGACCCGTGAGCCACCGGTCCCCGGCCCCTGGACCAGGCCGCTGACCTCCTGCTCCATCTGTTCGTCGACTCTCGGTGCGTGCTTGCTGCTGCCGCGTTCCATGCCTTCTGCGCTACCCGGCCCGGTGGGCGGTAAACCGGCGCCGGGTCACGAGGGGGCCGGTGACCGGGGCGGCAATACCGGCTCCTCGGCGTCGCGCACGCCGGACTGGATCACCCGTCCCCGCTGCAACTCCGCGTTGATCTGCACGCCGAGCAGCAGGGCGGAGTTGGACAGGTAGAGCCAGACCAGGAACGCGATCACCGCGCCGAGGCTGCCGTACGTGGTGTCGTACGAGCCGAAGTTGGCCACGTAGAGGCCGAAGCCGAAGGAGCCCAACGCCCATGTGGCCAGCGCCACCGCCCCACCCGGGGTGAGCCACCGGAACCGGGGCTGGCGCACGTTCGGCGCCACCCAGAACAGCAGGGACATCAGCAGCATCGCGATCATCGCCAGCGCCGGCCACTTCACCACCGACCAGGCCGTACGGGCCGCACCTCCGGCGCCCACCAGGTTGCCGACCGCGTCCGCGACCGGCCCGCTGACGATCAGACCGGTGGCCACCACGGCGAGCAGCACCAGCGACACCGCCGCCAACCCGATCTGGATCGGCCGCAGCTTCCACACCGGCCGCCCCTCGGTCACCCCGTAGATGGTGTTCGAGGCGCGGGTGAACGAGGCGATGAAGTTCGACGCGGACCAGAGCGCGCCGAGCAGACCGAAGCTGAGCAGTACCCCGGCCGAACTGTTCTGCTCCACCACGCCCCGGACCACGCCGACGAAGCTCTCGTTGGCCACCACGGACCCCGCGCCGACGTCCCGGGCCAGGTCGAGCATGGTGTCGACGGTGCGTTCCCCGTCGGAGACCAGCCCCACCAGGGCGACCACCACGACGGTGGAGGGGAAGAGCGCGAGCACGCCGTAGTAGGTGAGCGCGGCGGCCCAGTCGGTGCAGTTGTCCTGGACGTAGTTGCGGCCGCTGCGGACCAGCACACCGCGCCACGTCGACCAGTGCAGCTGCCGGATCCGGCCGGGTAGCGCGGACACCGGCGGGTCGGCGGCCGGGGCGTCCGGGTTCGTCGTGGTCATCACCGCTCCCTGGTGGCGGCCGGCACCGGTTACGCCGGGTGGCCCGGCCGGTACCCCCGCACGCGCGACGGCAAACCGGTGCCGAGGTTTAGCGCCGCGTGGACCGGGAACGCCAGTCGGAATGACCCGACCACGGAGGAGGATCGAGATGCCCGGGCGCGAGGTACTGCCCAGCACGCTGCGGCGCTCCCCGGAGAAGGCACAGCGCACCTGGGAGAAGACGCACGATTCGGCCGTCGAGACGTACGGCGAGGGTGAGCGGGCGCACCGGACCGCCTTCGCCGCCGTGAAGCACCAGTTCGAGAAGGTGGGCGACCACTGGGAGCCCAAGGGTCGCAAGGGCCCGAGCGACCGGCAGGCCGCCGGGGGTGGTCCGGAGCGGCGGGCACCCACGGCCGGCGGGGTGGACGCGAACGCCCCCAAGGAGCACCTGATGGCGCGGGCCCGTGAACTGGACGTGCGGGGCCGGTCGAGCATGACCAAGCCGGAACTGGTCACGGCCATCCAGAAGGCCAACAACCGGCAGACCGCCAAGGCACGCGGCGACTGACCGTCGCGCCGAGGGCCCCGACCCGCCGTCACGCGCCGGGTCGGGGCCCTCGACGTGCGGGTACGCGGTCCTCACCAGTGCCCGCCGCCGGGAGCCTCGATGTGCACCGCCTTGGTGGCGGTGAACTCGTCGAGCAGTTCCGGCCCGTAGCCGAAACCCTGACCGCTGCCCCGACGCGGGTGGGCCGCCCCGGCCGGGGCACCGCCGAAGACCGCGTTCACCTTCACCGTGCCCACCGGCAGCTCCCGCCACGCCCGCTGGGCGTGGCTCATCGACCCGGTCAGTACGGTCGCGGCCAACCCGTACGGCGAGTCGGCGGCACACCGCAGCGCCTCGCTGAACGAGTCGACCACGACGACCGGTGCGACCGGCCCGAACGTCTCCTCCCGGACCAGCGCCATGTCGTGCCGACAGTTGTCCAGCACGGTGGCCGGGTAGAAGGCGCCCGGTCCCTCCGGCAGCGTCCCGCCGACACGGATCCGTGCCCCGTCGGCGACCGCCGCCGTCACCTGCCCGTGCACCTGGTCGCGGTGTCGCCGGTCGACGAGCGGACCCAGGTCGGTGGCGGGATCGCGGCCCGGCCCGACGCGCAGCGCCGCCGCCCGCTCCACCAGCGCGGCGACGAAGTCCTCGGCCACGTCGCGGTGCGCGTAGACGCGCTCCACCGCCACGCAGATCTGGCCCGCGTTGGCGAACGCGCCGGTCGCGGCCTGCCCGGCGGCCCAGACCGGGTCGACGTCCGCGTCCACGATCAGCGGATCGCTGCCGCCGTTCTCCAGCAGCACCTTGGCGCCGCTGCGGGCGGCTGCCGCGGCGACGGCCCGGCCGGTGGCGGTCGACCCGACGTGCGCCACCACGTCCACCTCGGCCCCGGCGAGCGCCGCCCCGGTCTCCGCGCCGCCGGTCAGCAGCGAGAGCACGCCGGCCGGGAGCGCCGAGTCGACGGCGCGGGCCAGCAGCCATCCGGTCGCCGCAGTGCGTTCGCTCGGCTTGTGCAGCACCACGTTGCCGGTGACGAGGGCGGCACCGAGCAGCCCGCACGACACCGCCACCGGGTCGTTCCACGGGGTGATCACGGCGACGACGCCGCGCGGCTGCGGTGTCATGAAGTCCAGGGCGTCGGGCGTGCCGTGCAGGGTCCGCCCACCCCGGGTCGGGGCGAGTTCGGCGTACTGCCGCAGGGTGGCGATGCCGGCCTCGACGCCGCCCCGCGCGTCGGCGAGCGGCTTGCCCATCTCGGTCGTGGTCGCCTCGGCCAGCTCGTCGGCGACGGCGGCCACCGCGTCGGCGGCCCGGTGCAGCGCGGCGGCCCGCTCGGCCGGGGGCGTCGCCGCCCACTCGGCCGCCACGCCGCGCGCCGCCGCGACGGCCTTGTCGACCTCGTCCGAGGTGGCGACCGGCGCGCCGGTCACCGGGGCACCGGTGGCCGGGTCGTGCACCACCAGGTCACCGGCCTCCCCGCCGGCCCCCCACACCCCACCGATGAGCTGCGCAACCGTGTACATGGCGCGCTGCATGCCCCGATGGTCGGCGGGCAAACGTTTCGCCCGGTTGAGCCCGGGTAGCGTCGGTGGATGACGTCGTCCGGTTCTCTCGGCGCCGAAACAGCCGACGCGGTGGTCGTCGGCGCCGGCCACAACGGTCTGGTCGCCGCGAACCTGCTCGCCGACGCGGGCTGGGACGTGCTGGTGCTGGAGGCGACCGGCGCGCCGGGTGGCGCGGTGCGCTCGGCCGAGGTGACCTCGCCCGGCTACCTCAGCGACCTCTACAGCTCCTTCTACCCGCTGGGCTACGCCTCGCCGGTGCTGCGCGGGCTCGACCTGACCCGGTACGGGCTGGCCTGGCGGCACGCCCCGGACGTGCTGGCCCACCTCTTCCCGGACGACCGCGCCGCGCTGCTCAACCGCGACCCCGACGTCACGGCGGCGTCGTTGGAGGAGTTCGCGCCCGGCGACGGTGAGCGCTGGCTGTCCGCGTACGCCGAGTGGCAGCGCATCGCCGACCCGATGCTGGACCTGATCACCACCCCTTTCCCGCCGGTACGTCCCGGGTGGGACATGCTGCGTCGGCTGCACACCGGCGGTGCGTTGCGGCTGGCCCGGCGGATGGTCCTGCCGGTGCGTCGCCTCGGCGAGGAGATGTTCCGCGGTGCCGGTGGACCGGCGCTGCTGGCGGGCTCGGCGCTGCACACCGACCTGTCCACCGAGGACGCCGGCTCCGGCGTGTACGGCTGGCTGCTGGTCATGCTCGGCCAGCAGGTCGGCTGGCCGGTGCCGACCGGCGGGGCGCAGAAGATCACCGACGCGCTGGTGGCCCGGCTGGCCGAGCGGGGCGGCCGGATCCACTACGACGCCGGGGTGGACCGGGTCCTGGTGGCCCGGGGGCGGGCGATGGGCGTCCGCACCGCCGACGGCGGGCGGTACCGGGCGCGTCGCGCGGTCCTGGCCGACGTGCCCGCGCCCGCGCTCTACCTGGACCTGGTCGGCGCGGCGGCGCTGCCGCCGAGGCTGGTGGCGGACCTGGAGCACTTCCGGTGGGACGGTTCGACGCTGAAGGTGGACTGGGCGCTGTCCGGGCCGGTGCCGTGGACCAACCGGCGGCTGGCCACCGTCGGCACCGTGCACCTCGGAGCGGATCTCGGCGGGTTGACCGGGTACGCCGCCACGCTCGCCCGAGGTGAGCTGCCCCTCGACCCGTTCCTGCTGGTCGGGCAGATGTCGGTGGCCGACCCCAGCCACTCCCCGCCGGGCACCGAGTCGCTCTGGTCGTACACGCACCTGCCGTTCCGCCGGCACTGGCGCGGCGAGGACGTGCTGGGTCACGTGGAGCGGATGGAGGCGGTGCTGGAGGCGGCCGCGCCCGGTTTCCGGAGCCTGGTGGTGGGGCGGCACGTGTTCGGGCCGGCCGATCTCGAGGAGGCCAACCCGAGCCTGGTCGGCGGTGCCATCGGTGGTGGCACCGCCGCGCCCTACCAGCAACTGTTCCTGCGCCCGGTGCCCGGACTGGGCCGCGCCGACACCCCGGTCGACCGGCTCTTCCTGGCCAGCGCGTCGGCGCATCCCGGTGGCGGGGTGCACGGCGCGCCGGGGGCGAACGCGGCCCGCGCCGCGCTGGCCCGGGACCGGACGCTCACCGGCGGTGCCTACCGCCGGGCCGTGGACACCGCCCACCGGGCCGTGTACCGCTGACGCGTCGCGGCGACCGGCCACCTCGACGCGGCCGGTCGCGTGTCGCGCGGTGGCTCAGCGCTCGATGCCGCGATGCCGGGTACGCAGCTTGAACGGCATCAACGCGCTCTCGATCTTGGTAGCGGTGGTCATCTTCGAGTCGCCGTCGCGCCGCTCCTCGAAGCGGATCGGCACCTCCAGGATGGTGTGCCCGAGCTTCGTGGCGAGGTAGTGCATCTCCACCTGGAAGCTGTAGCCGTTGGACTGCACCCGCTCCAGCCCGATGTCGCGCAGTGCGTCGGCCCGCCAGATCTTGAACCCGGCGGTCAGGTCCCGGATGCGGACCCGCAGCAGCGTGTGCACGTACAGGTTGGCCCAGCCGCTGAGCGCCCGGCGGTACAGCGGCCAGTTCTCGTCCAGCTCGCCACCGGGCACGTACCGGGAACCGATCACCACACCGGCCTGGGTGGAGAGCAGCGCGCCGAGCATTCCCGGCAGCGCCTCCGGCGGGTGTGACAGGTCGGCGTCCATCTGGGCCACGTACTCGGCCCCGCCGTCGAGGGCCCGGCTGATCCCGTCCACGTACGCCCGGCCGAGGCCCTCCTTGCCCGGCCGGTGCACGACCTCGATCCGATCGGGGTGCTCGATGGCCAGTTTGTCCGCCACCTCGCCGGTGCCGTCCGGGGAGTTGTCGTCCGCGACCAGCACCTTGAGGCCCGGCAACGGCAGGGCGAGCAGGCGCTCGACCAGCAGTGGCAGGTTGCCCGCCTCGTTGTAGGTAGGTACCACGACGGTCAGGAGCGCGTCCCCCCACGGCGTGGGTAACTGGACGGGTTCGATCATGGAGGACATCCTCGGTCTGCGGACAGGCTTCCCCGAGAGCGTAGCCACTTGTCCGTTCCAGGGGGAATCGGCTCCCCCTGGCCAGGTCAGTCCGGCGTCTTCTGCCGGCGGGCGATGTCCGCGAGCCGACTCAGCGTCTCCTTGTTGCGCTGGTGCAGCACCACGTCATTGACCTTGGTGCGCAGCCAGCGCAGCGGGCCGGCGGCGAAGTCCTCGCCGAGCAGCACCCGGGTGGTGTGCGGCCCGACCGGTTCCAGGGTGAAGACCACCACCCCCTCGCCGGCCGGCCAGAGCTTCACCCGCAGCACCAGCTTCCGTTCCGGCTCGCACTCCAGCACCTGGGAGGAGTCCTCCAGGGAGAAGGGCCAGGGGCCGGCCCGGTGGTGCAGCCGGGTCCCCACCCGGGGCCAGTCGTCGTCGACGTCCCGCATGTGCGCGGTGCCGACCACCCAGTCGCTGTAGGTCCACCCGTCCGCCAGCACCGCCCAGACCTGCCGTACCGGTGCCTCGATGTTCCGTTCCACGATCGCCACGAACAGGCCGTACCCAGGTGGGCGGCCCGGCTAACGGCACCACGGGTTAGCTTCTCGGGGGCCGTGGGTAAGGCCACCCGCGAGCGGCGGTGCGCTGGTCGGCGTGGAGTACCCGTCGACCACGTCCCGGGCGACGTTTACTCCTCGGGGCGCCGGGAACCCGCCGCCCGTGCGACAGGACCGTGGGGAGCCGGATCAGCGCAGGTCAGCCGGGGTGCTGACCGGCGTCGACCGGTCCGGTCCGGTCTTGTTCGACGCGGTGCTGCTGGACCGCGACGGCACCCTGGTCGAGGACGTGCCGTACAACGGCGACCCGGACAAGGTGCGTCCGATGCCCGGCGCGCGGGCCGCGCTGGACCGGTTGCGCGCCGCCGGCCTGCGGCTCGCCGTGGTCACCAACCAGTCCGGGCTGGCCCGGGGCCTGTTCACCGAGGCGGACCTGCACCGGGTGCACCGTCGCGTCGAGGACCTGCTCGGCCCCTTCGACTCGTGGCAGGTGTGCCCGCACGACGACGGGGACGGCTGTGCCTGCCGCAAGCCCGCCCCCGGGCTGGTGCACGCCGCCGCCCGGGCACTCGGCACCGTACCCGCGCGCTGCGTCATGATCGGCGACATCGGCCGGGACGTCACCGCGGCGCTGGCCGCCGGTGCGGCGGGCATCCTGGTGCCCACACCGGTCACCCGCGCCGAGGAGATCGCCGCCGCCGGGTGGCTCGCCGCCGACCTGCCGTCGGCCGTGGACGAGATCCTGCGCCGTCAGCAGGCGCTACGCCCGGCCACGCCACGGCCGACCGGTGCGGGACGGGGGCGGACGGTGCTGGTGGTGCGCGCCGACTCGGTCGGGGACGTGCTGGTCACCGGCCCCGGAATCCGGGCCGTGGCCGCCGGTGCGGACCGGGTGGTGCTGCTCTGCGGCCCGCGCGGCCGGGCCGCCGCCGAGATGCTGCCCGGCGTCGACGAGATCGTGGAGCACCGGCTGCCGTGGATCGACCCCGCGCCCGGTCCCGTCGACCCGGCCGAGATGGCCGCGCTGACCGCCCGGTTGGCTGCCGTCGCCGCCGACGAGGCGGTCGTCTTCACCTCGTTCCACCAGTCGCCGTTGCCGCTGGCCCTGCTGCTGCGGATGGCCGGTGTCCGGCGGATCGCCGCGATCAGCGACGACTATCCGGGAAGCCTGCTGGACGTCCGGCACCGGGTGCCGGCCGGTGTGCCGGAGGCCGAACGCGCCCTGTCGCTGGCGGCCGCCGCCGGGTACGCGCTGCCCGCCCACGACGAGCCGCGCCTGCGACTGCGTCCGGCGCTCGCCCCGCCGCCGGAGACCGGCGCACCGGGCTACGTGGTGCTGCATCCGGGTTCGGACGCGCCGGCCCGGGGCTGCCCGCCGGAACTGGCCGAGCGGATCGCCCGGGACCTCTCCGCCGCAGGCCACCGGGTGGTGGTCACCGGCGGTCCGCAGGAACGGGACCTGACCGCCCGGGTCGCCGGCCGGTACGCCCACGACCTCGGCGGCCGGACCGGGCTCGCCGAGCTGGCCGCCGTGGTGGCCGGTGCCGGCGCGCTCGTGGTCGGCAACACCGGCCCGGCGCACCTGGCCGCCGCCTCCGGGGTGCCGGTGGTCAGCCTCTTCGCCCCCACCGTCCCGTTCGGGCAGTGGGGTCCCTGGCGGGTGCCGACGGTACGCCTCGGCGACGCCGCCGCCGGATGCCGCGACACCCGCGCCGCACGCTGCCCGGTGCCCGGTCACCCCTGCCTCAGCGGGATCTCCCCGGGCGCGGTCGTCGAGGCGCTCCGGCTGCTGGGCGTACCGCCGGACCGGGTGCCCTCCCGCCCGGTGGTGTCCCGTGCGGCGGTATCCACCGGAGGCGGCCGATGAACATCCTGCTCTGGCACGTGCACGGTTCGTGGACCACGTCGTTCGTGCACGGCAAACACCGCTACCTGGTCCCGGCCACCCCGGACCGGGGGCCGTACGGGCTGGGCCGGGCACGGACGTACACCTGGCCGGAGAGCGCCGCCGAGGTGAGCCCGGAGCAGTTGCGCGACACCGAGGTCGACGTGGTCGTCCTGCAACGCCCCGAGGAACTGGAGCTGGCGCAGCGGTGGCTGGGTCGTCGGCCCGGCCGGGACGTGCCGGCGGTCTACGTCGAGCACAACACCCCGAAGGACGGGGACGTGCCGCACAGCCGCCACCCGATGGCCGACCGCGACGACCTGCTCGTCGCCCACGTGACCGCCTTCAACGAGCTGTTCTGGGACACCGGAACGACCCGGACCGCCGTCGTCGACCACGGCATCGTGCCGCCGACGGTGGAGTACACCGGGGAACTGGACCGGCTGGCCGTGGTGATCAACGAACCGGTGCGCCGGTGGCGGGTCACCGGCACCGACCTGCTGCCCCGGTTCGCCGAGATCGCCCCGCTGGACGTCTTCGGCATGAAGGTGGCCGGGCTCGCCGACCACCTGGGCCTGCCCGCCGACCGCCTCACCAGCCACGACGACGTCCCGCAGCACCGGATGCACGCCGAGTTGGCGCGCCGCCGGGCGTACCTGCACCTGTGCCGGTGGACCTCGCTCGGGCTGAGCCTGATCGAGGCGATGAGCATCGGCATGCCGGTGGTGGCACTGGCCAGCACCGAGGCGGTGATGGCCGTGCCGCCGGACGCCGGTGCCCTGGACACCCGCGTCGAGGAGCTGCTGGAGGCCGCCGGCCGGTTCGTCGCCGAGCCGCAGGTGGCCCGGCTCGCGGGACAGGCGGCCCGGACCGCCGCCCGGGAACGCTACGGCCTCGACCGTTTCCTCGCCGACTGGGACCGGCTGCTGGAGGAGGAAGTATGCGGATAGCGATGATCTCGGAGCACGCCAGCCCGCTCGCCATCCTGGGCGGGGAGGACGCCGGCGGCCAGAACACGCACGTCGCGGAACTCTCCGCCGCGCTCGCCGCGGCCGGGCACGACGTCCGCGTCTACACCCGGCGCGACGCGGTGGACCTGCCGGTGACCGTGCGCAGTCCGGACGGCTACGACGTGGTGCACGTACCCGCCGGGCCGGCCGAGCCGGTGGCCAAGGACGCGCTGCTGCCGCACATGCGCGCGTTCGGCGCCTGGCTGGTGGAGCGCTGGCGCGGCGACTGGACGCCCGAGGTGATCCACGCGCACTTCTGGATGAGCGGGCTGGCGGCGGTGCAGGCCGGTCGGCAGGTCGGGGTGCCGGTGGTGCAGACGTACCACGCACTCGGCACGGTCAAGCGCCGTCACCAGGGCGTCCAGGACACCAGCCCGGCCCGGCGGATCGGCTACGAACTCCAGCTCGGCCGCTCGGTGGACCGGGTGGTCGCGCAGTGCCGCGACGAGGTCGGCGAACTGGTCCGGATGGGGGTGCCCCGCTCGGCGATGACGGTCGTGCCGTCCGGGGTGAACCTGGGCACGTTCGCCCCGCTCGGCCCGGCCGCCGAGCGGGAGCCGGGACGGCCCCGGATCCTCACCGTCGGGCGGCTGGTGGAACGCAAGGGCTTCCAGACCGTGGTCCGCGCGATGGCGCACGTGCCGGACGCCGAGTGCGTGGTGGTGGGCGGCCCGCCCGCCGGGCTGCTGGAGACCGACCCGTACGCCCGGCGGCTGCGCGCGTTGGCCCGTAGCTGCGGGGTGGCCGACCGGGTCCGGCTGGTCGGCGCGGTGCCGAGGGAGGAGATGGGCCGCTGGTACCGGTCGGCGGACATCCTGGTCGCCGCCCCCTGGTACGAACCGTTCGGCCTGACCCCGCTGGAGGCGATGGCCTGCGGGGTGCCGGTGGTGGCGACCGCCGTGGGCGGGTTGCGGGACACCGTGGTCGACGGGGTGACCGGGGACCTGGTGCCGGCGCGGGACCCGAGGGCCCTGGGCGAGGCGCTGGCCGGGCTGCTGGACGACCGGATCCGCCGGTTCGCGTACGCGGGCGCGGCGCGGGCACGGGCCCGGCAGCACTACTCGTGGACGGTCACCGCGGAACGTCTCGCCGAGGTGTACGCCGAGGTGGCCGCCGTGCACCGGCCGACCCGGGTGGTGGCCTGATGCCGGGGCGCAACCCTCTGGAGACGCACCTGGCGCACCTGGCCGCCGCGCTGCCGCCGTACCGGCGGTGCGAGCCGCTGCTGGTCCGGTGGGGGGCCGCCCTGGCGCAGCACCTGACCGCCGGGGGCCGGTTGCTGGTGGCCGGTAACGGGGGCAGTGCCGCCGAGGCGCAGCACCTCACCGCCGAGCTGGTCGGCAAACTGCGCGAGGACCGGCAGCCGCTGTCCGCCATCGCCCTGCACGCCGAGACCTCGGCGTTGACCGCGATCGGCAACGACTACGGCTACGACGAGGTCTTCGCCCGGCAGGTCCGCGCGCACGGCCGCCCCGACGACGTCCTGCTGCTGCTCTCCACCAGCGGCGGCAGCACGAACCTGCTGGCCGCCGCGCGGGCGGGCCGCCAGGCCGGGCTGCGGTGCTGGGCGTTCACCGGACCGGCGCCCAACCCCCTCGCGGACGCGTGTCACGAGGCGCTCGCGGTGGACTGCCCGGACTCCCAGGTCGTGCAGGAACTGCACCTGGTCTCCAGTCACCTGCTCTGCGAGTACGTGGAGTTGGCGATGGCCGAGCGGCCGACGGTGGCGTACGTGGAGCCGGTGGTGCCGGCGGCGTCGGACGCACCGGCGGCCGGTCCGGTCCGCGCCGGGGTCGAGGTGGTGCTGGACGGTGGGGCCGGCCGACCGGTCGAAGCATGAGGAGGCAAGTGTGAGGGGACCCGTGGTGGTGGTCGGCGACACCCTGCTCGACCGGGACGTGGAGGGCGTGGTGAACCGCCTCTGTCCGGACTCGCCGGTCCCGGTGCTCGACGAGACCGCGCACGTCGACCGGCCCGGCGGGGCCGGGCTCGCCGCCGTCTTCGCCGCCGCGCAGGGCGCCGAGGTGGTGCTGGTCACCGCGCTGGCCGACGACGCCGGTGGAGCCCGGCTGGGAGTGCTGCTGGCCGCTGCCGGGGTGCAGGTGTACCCGTTGCGGCTGGCCGGTTCCACTCCGGAGAAGATCCGGTTGCGGGCCGGCGGACGGGTGCTGCTGCGCCATGACCGGGGCGGCGGCGCCCAGACGCCGGGCGAACCCGCCGAGGCGGTGCTGCGCGTCATCGAGCGGGCGTCGGTGGTGCTGGTCAGCGACTACGGCCGGGGGGTGGCACGGCAGCCCGCGCTGCGGGCGGCCCTGGCGGCGACCCGGGCCCCGGTGGTCTGGGATCCGCACCCCCGTGGCCCGGCGGCGGTGCCCGGGGTGCACCTGGTGACACCGAACGAGACGGAGGTGCAGGAGCTGGTGGAGGCGCCGGCCGCCGCCACCCGGCTGGCCACCGCCGCCGACGGTGCCGAGCGTCTGCGGCAACGCTGGCGGGCCGGTGCGGTGGCGGTGACGTTGGGCGCCGACGGCGCGTTGCTCAGCCACGCCGGGTCGACGCCGCTGGTGGTGCCGACGCCGATGGCCGCCGAGGGTGACACCTGCGGCGCGGGCGACCGGTTCGCGGTCGCCGCCGGCCTGGCCCTGGGCCGGGGTGCGCTGCTCTCCGAGGCGGTGCAGGAGGCGGTGACCGAGGCGTCGGCGTACGTGGCGGACGGGGGCGTGGCGACCGCGTTGCCGCCGCCGGTGCGGCGGGCGCCGCAGGCGGTGCACACGGCGGTGGGCGGTGACCGGGTCGGGGTGGCGGCAGCCGCCGCCGCGGTCGCCCGGGTCCGCGCCGCCGGGGGGACGGTCGTGGCGACCGGAGGCTGCTTCGACCTGCTGCACGCCGGTCACGTGGCGACCCTCCAGGCCGCCCGGCAACTCGGTGACTGCCTGGTGGTGTGCCTCAACTCCGACACCAGCGTCAGCGGCCTGAAGGGCCCGGACCGGCCGGTCGTGCGGCAGGACGACCGGAGCCGCCTGTTGGCGGCGCTGAGCTGCGTGGACGCGGTGATGATCTTCGACGAGTCGACCCCGGCGGCGGCCCTGTCCTGGCTGCGGCCGGACATCTGGGTCAAGGGCGGGGACTACGCCACCGGCGGCGGGGACGGTGACTGTCTGCCCGAGGCCGAGATCCTGCGCCGCTGGGGCGGCCACACCGTGGTGGTGCCGTACCTGGACGGCCGGTCCACCACCGAGATGATCGCCGCGACGGCCGCCCGTACCGGCGTGGGGGTGTCCCGATGAGCGCGCCCGGCACCGGCCGCACCGTGCTGGTCACCGGCGGATCCAG
The DNA here is from genome assembly GCF_013364215.1 of Verrucosispora sp. NA02020. NCBI lineage: Bacteria > Bacillati > Actinomycetota > Actinomycetes > Micromonosporales > Micromonosporaceae > Micromonospora > Verrucosispora sp. NA02020. Next base: position 2,393,048 of record NZ_CP054923.1, read on the forward strand.
CGGGTTGGGCGCGGCCGTGGTGGCCGCGGTGGCCCGCTCCGGCGGGCGGCCCCTGGTGCTGGACCGGCAGGCGCCCGGCGACGGGGTCGCCTGGGTCGAGTGCGACCTGGCCGACACCCGGGCGGCGGAGGCCGCCACCCGGCAGCTCGCCGAGCGGGAGGGCGGTCTCGACGCGGTGGTCACCGCCGCCGGGGTGGACGTGCCCGGCCGGTTGGCCGACGTGCCCGGCGAGACCTGGGACCGGATCGTCGCGGTGGACCTGCTGGCCACGGCGGCGGTGATCCGGGCCGCGCTGCCGTTCCTGGAGGCCGCCCGGGGCAGCGTCGTCACGGTGGCGTCCACGCTCGGGGTGAAAGCGGTCAGCGACGCCACGGCGTACTGCGCGGCGAAGTTCGGCGTGGTCGGGTTCACCCGCGCGCTCGCCGCCGAGCTGGCCGGGTCGGTGAACGTGACGCTGCTGGTGCCGGGCGGCATGCGGACCGCCTTCTTCGACGACCGCGACGCGCAGTACCGGCCGGGGCCGGACGCGATCCTCAACGACCCGGCGCACACCGCCGCCGCCGTGATGTTCGCGCTCTCCCAGCCGGCCGGCTGCGCGGTCCGCGAGATGGTGGTCTGCGCCGAGCAGGAGACCTCGTACCCGTGATCCTGGCGCTGCGTGCCCTCGGCGTCGGTGACCTCGCCACGGCGGTCCCGGCGGTGCGGGCGTTGCGGGCGGCGTACCCGGACCGGGAACTGGTGCTCGCCGCGCCGGCCTGGCTCGGCCCGCTGGTCGAGCTGGTCGGCGGCGTGGACCGGCTGCTGCCCGCCGACGGTCTGGACCGGCTGGGGACTCCCGGCGGGCCGGTGGAGGTGGCGGTGAACCTGCACGGCCGGGGGCCGCGTTCGCACCGGCTGCTCGCCACCACCGGCCCGGACCGGTTGTTCGCCTTCGCCGACGCGCGGGCGGACCACGCCGACGGGCCCGGGTGGGACGAGGAGGAGCACGAGGTGGCGCGCTGGTGCCGGCTGCTGCGCTGGTACGGGATCCCGACCGACCCGACCGACCTGGACCTGCGACGGCCGGCGTCGGGGACGATGCCGACCGGCGTGACGGTGCTGCATCCGGGCTCCAAGGTGCCGGCCAAGCGCTGGCCTCCCGGGCGGTACGCGGCGGTGGCCCGGGAGCTGACCGGCCGGGGACACCGGGTGGTGCTGACCGGCGGTACCGGGGAGCGGGCCACCGCCGTACGGGTCGCGGACGAGGTCGGGTTGCCCGCCGACGCGGTGCTGGCCGGGCGGACCGACCTCGGGCAGCTCGCCGCCCTGGTCGCCGGTGCGCGGCTGGTGGTCAGCGGGGACACCGGAGTGGCGCACCTGGCCACCGGCTACCGCACCCCGTCGGTGGTGATCTTCGGTCCGGTCCCGCCCGCCCGATGGGGGCCGCCGCCGGAGCGACGACGACACCGGGTGCTCTGGGCCGGACCGGCGGCATCCCCGGGCGGGGACGGGGTAGACGGTCATCCGGCGGTCACCGCCGTCGGGGTCGACGCGGTGCTGGCCGCCGTCGAGGAGGTGGAACGGGTGGTGCGGGCGGATCGTGCGGTTGCGGCGTAGTGATCCGGGTCGGCCGGGATACGGCCGCCGGCGACGCGGTCCGGGCTGGTCGTTCGTCGACCCGCGCGGCGAGCCGGTGCGCGACCCGGACGACCTGGCCCGGCTGCGTGCCCTGGTCATCCCGCCGGCCTGGCGCCAGGTGTGGATCTCGCCGCACCCGAACGGGCACATCCAGGCCATCGGGACCGACGCCGCCGGCCGCAAGCAGTACCTCTACCACCCGATGTGGCGGCAGCGGCAGGACGAGGCCAAGTTCGAGCACGTGCTGGAGGTGGCCCGCCGGCTGCCGGTGCTGCGCGAACGGGTCGGCCACGACCTGACCGGGCGCGGGCTGCGCCGCGAGCGGGTGCTGGCCACCGTGACCCGGCTGCTCGACATGGGCACCTTCCGGGTCGGCAGCGACCAGTACGCGGCCGGGGACGACCCGACGTTCGGCGTCGCCACCCTCCGCCCCGAACACGCCCGGTCCCGCCAGGGCTGCGTGGTCTTCGAGTTCCCGGCGAAGGGCGGCATCGAGCAGGTGCGTCGGGTCTCCGACCCGGAGCTGTGCCGGGTGCTCACCCATCTGCGTCGCAGTCGCCGGGCGGCGGACCGGTTGTTCGGCTACTGGGACGGCCGGCAGTGGCGCGACGTGCGGGCCGACGAGGTCAACGACTACCTGCGCGACGCCAGCGGCGGCGAGATGACCGCCAAGGACTTCCGCACCTGGCACGCCACCGTCCGGGCGGCCACCGAACTGGCCGTCCTCGGGCAGCCGAGGTCGGTCACCGCCCGTCGGCGCGCGGTGGCCGGCGTGATGCGCGAGGTGGCGGAGCTGCTCGGCAACACCCCGACGGTGGCCCGGACGTCCTACGTGGACCCGAGGGTGGTCGACCTGTTCCACGACGGTGTGGTGGTGCCGGTCACCCGGGACACCGACCGCGAGCAGGCCGAGCGCGCCGTGCTCGACCTGCTGGACCGGTCCTGACCGGTCACCGGCCGCCCGCCGTACGCGTCCGGATCATCGCCTCGACTCCGTCGAGCACGCGGCCGAGCCCGAACCGCCACTCGGCGTCGACGTAGTCCTCGTCGTCGTCGCCCTCGGCGATCAGTTCGTGGATCGCCGGGTACGGCCCGTCGGCGGTGAGCCGGGCCAGGTGCCGCCAGTAGTGCAGGCCCACCTGTTCGGGGGTCTGCCCGCTGCGCACCGCCGCCTCCACCAGGTCGGCGGTGGTGGTGGCCCAACTCCGGGCGTACCCGCTGACCAGCATGATGGTGGAGACCCGCTCGGTGCCGCGCAGGCCGGTGCCGGCCAGGGCGACGAGCCCGTACTCCAGCCAGCGGACCTGGTTGGGGTTGATCGGCGGGCCGCTGATCGGCACGTGCCGCATCCATGGCTGTCGGCGTAACGCCTCCAGGTTCCCCTCGGCCCACCGGGTCAGCGCGGGACGCCACCCCTCGTCCGGGGCACGTGGGCGCGGGGGCGGTCCGTACGCGGTGTCGACCATGAGGTCGAGCAGGTCGTGCTTGGTCGGCACGTACCGGTAGAGCGACATCGTCGACGCGCCCAGCTCGCGGGCGACGCGGCCCATCGACACCGCGCCGAGCCCCTCCGACTGGGCGACCTGGATCCCGGCGGCGACCACCTGCTCCAGGCTGAGGCCACGCTTCGGGCCACGGCTCGGACGCTCGCGCAGCCCCCAGGCGAGCGCGACGTTCTCGGGCAGTTCGACCTCGGGGCCGTCGCTCACTTCCACCTCCACCGGACCGGCTTGACCCTCATCCTAACTTCTGCGTATGTTCTACGCAGATAAGCGTACGGCATACGCAGAAAGCGGAGGGTGACCCATGACGAACGGACCACCGGCGGTCGAGCTGGTCGAGCTGAGGAAGTCCTTCGGTGACCTTGTCGTCCTCGACGGGCTGACCATGCGGGTGCCGGCCGGCGGCGTACACGCGCTGCTCGGCCAGAACGGGGCCGGCAAGACCACCACCGTGCGGATCCTGGCCACGCTGACCCGGCCCGACGGGGGCAGCGCCCGGGTCGCCGGCCACGACGTGGTGCGCGACCGGCGGCGGGTCCGGCGGACGATCAGCCTCGCCGGCCAGCACGCCGCCCTGGACGACACCCAGACCGGCCTGGAGAACCTGACCATGCTGGCCCGGCTCACCGGGCGGTCCGGGTCGGCGGCCCGGAAGCGCGCCACCGACCTGCTGGAACGCTTCGCGCTGACCGACGCGGGCGGGCGGCAGGCGATCACCTACTCCGGGGGCATGCGCCGCCGCCTGGACCTCGCCGCCAGCCTGGTCGGGCAGCCGTCCGTGGTCTTCCTCGACGAGCCCACCACCGGCCTGGACGTGCGCAGCCGGCAGGGGCTCTGGGAGGTCGTCGGCGAACTCGCCCGCACCGGGGTGACCGTGCTGCTCACCACGCAGTACCTGGAGGAGGCCGACCGCCTGGCCGACCGGATCACCGTGTTGCACCAGGGCGCGATCGCCGCCGAGGGCACCGCCGACGACCTCAAGCGCCGCTTCGGCGCGCACCGGCTGGAGCTGACCTGGCACGAGGAGGCCGGCCTCCGCGCGGCGGCCGCGCTGTTGGGCGACCGGGTCACCGGCCGGGACCCCGAGCGGCTCGCCCTCTCGGTGGCCACCGACGGCAGTGCGGCACAGGTGCGCGCGCTGCTCGACGAGATCGATCCGGACCGTCACGGGGTGGCCCGGTTCACCGTCCGGGAGGCGACCCTCGACGACGTCTTCCTCACCCTCACCGGCACTCCGGTGCCCGCGAAACGGCAGGTGGCGCATGTCTGAGCTGGCGGTACGCGGATCGCAGACGGCGGTGATGATCGGCCGTTGCGTCCGGCTGTCCCGCCGCAACGTCGACGCGATGCTCACCTCGCTGCTGCTGCCGGTGATGCTGATGCTGGTCTTCGTCTACCTCTTCGGCGGGGCGATCGACACCGGCTCGGCGTACGTCACCTACGTGGTGCCCGGCGTGCTGCTGCTCTGCGCCGGGTTCGGTGCGGCGGGCACGGCGGTGAGCGTCACCACGGACATGACCAACGGCATGATCGAGCGGCTGCGCACCATGGACGTCGGCGCGACCTCGATCATCGGCGGTCACGTGGTGGCCAGCATCGCCCGCAACACGGTCTCCACCGTGCTGGTGCTGGCCGTCGCCGTCGCCATCGGGTTCCGGCCCGCCGTGGCACCGCTGCGGTGGCTGGCCGCCGCCGGGGTGCTGCTGTTGTTCCTGCTGGCGGTCTCCTGGCTGTCGGCGGCGTTCGGGCTGTTGGCCCGTACCCCCGAGGCGGCCGGCGGCTACACCTTCCTGGTGATGTTCCTGCCCTACCCGAGCAGTGCCTTCGTGCCGGTCGAGACGCTGCCCGGTTGGCTGCGCGGCTTCGCCGAACACCAACCCGTCACGCCGGTCATCGAGTCCCTGCGCGGGTTGCTGCTCGACCTGCCGGTCGGCACGGCGCCGGCCCGTGCGGCGGCCTGGTGCCTGGGTCTGCTGGCGGTCGCGGTGCTGCTCTCGGCGGTGCTGTTCCGTCGTCGGATCGCCTGATCCGCACGACGCGGGGGGCGACACCCGACGGGTGTCGCCCCCCGACCGTCACCGTCGGTCAGTCGTTGAGGACCTGGGCCAGCCGGTCCCGGAAGCGCCGCTCCGAGGGGCTGACCTGACTGCCGCCGAGCCCGAGGATGCCGCCGCTGGTGGCCGCCCCCACCACCTGGTCGGTGATCTCCACCAGCCAGTGCTGGTACGCGCCGGCCTCGCCCTCGTCGACCTTCTCCGCCAGCAGCGCCGCAGCGGCCTTGGCCCGGCCCAACACGTCCTCGGCGTACGCGCGCGGGTCGTCCGGCGCGATCACCGGCAACTCCTCACCGGCCTCCGGGTCGCCCACCCGGGTCACGATCTCCCCGGCCACGGCGGCCACCAACGGGCTGGCCGACTCCCGACCGGTGGAGATGGTCTCCAGCCCGGCCGCGCTCTCGGCCATCGTCGCCCGGGTGCTGTCGGACTCCGCGGCGCTCGCCGCGGTGAGCACCGCCTGCGGCAGGCCGACAAGCAACCCCCACTCCTCGTCGGAGAAACCGAAAGCGGTGTACGCCGGCTCTTCGATCACGACCGTGCCTCTCCCGTTCGTCGTCCGGATCCCGGTCACGCGCCATCCGTGCTGGCCGCGCCGGGCCCGGTATGTCCCCGCCGCCATCGCGGCGGGCTCAGGTTAGTCCAGCGTCAGCAGTCCCTGTTCGGACACCACGCTGACCGACAGCGTCTTGTACCCGACCTCCTCGAAGAGGACCGTCATCCGGTCGTCCTCGTAGCTGAGCACCAGGCCGCCGCCCCACTCCGGGTGCCGCACCTGGCTGTGCACCGGGAACGGACCCACCGCGCCGTCGTCGGCGGTGCTGGTGCCGGCGTGGCAGTTGTCGCAGTGCCCGCAGATCTGGGTCATCTGCTCGCCGAAGTAGGCCAGCAGGGTCTGCCCCCGGCAGCCCGTGGTCTCGGCGAAGGCCCGCATCATGTCGGTCCGTGAGCGGGTCAGGTTCTGCTGCCGCTCGGCCTCGGCCACGGCCGCCTCGGCGGCCTCCACCGGGGTCGGCGAGTAGCGCGGCGCGCCGATCCGCTGCCGGGCGCGCGGCTGCGCCGCACCGACCTGCTCCAGCAGGGCCAGGTACTGCCCGAGCTTGCGCGGCCCCAGCCCGGTCACCTCGCGCAGCTCCTTCTTGGTGGCCGGTCCCTGCCGCAGCAGGGCGGCCAGGTCCCGCAACTCGGTGGCGTCCGGCAGGCCACCGCTGAAGAAGCGTTGCAGGCCGACGTCCTCGGCCTGCCAGAGCAGCAGGACGCGGGCGGGCTGGCCGTCGCGCCCGGCCCGGCCGATCTCCTGGAAGTAGCTGTCCGGCGAGTCGGGCAGCGCCATGTGCACCACCCAGGCGATGTTCGGCTTGTCGATGCCCATGCCGAACGCCGACGTGGCGACCATGATCGGCACCTGGTCGGCGAGGAACGCCTCGTGCAGCCGGGCGCGGGCACTGGCGGACATTCCACCGTGGTAGAACTGCGCCGGGTAGTCGGCGTCGGTGATCCGGGCCGCGAGGTCCTCGGCGGCCCGCCGGGTGGGTACGTAGATGATGCCCGGCCGCTCCTCGTCGCGCAGCAGGGCGATCAGCCGCCGCCACCGGTAGTCCTCGGTCGGGCAGTGCGCCACCTCGAAGAAGAGGTTCGGTCGGTCCAGTCCGGACACCACGATCTCGGGATCACGCAGCCGCAGCCGGGCCACGATGTCGTCGCGTACCGGCGGCGAGGCGGTGGCGGTCAGTGCCACCACCGGCGGCCGCCCGATGCCCTCGATGAGCTGACCGAGTGCCAGGTAGTCCGGGCGGAAGTCGTGCCCCCAGGCCGAGATGCAGTGCGCCTCGTCGATCGCGACCAGCGCCGGCTTCAACGCGCGCACCTCGGCCAGCCGGTCCGGGTTGGCCAACTGCTCCGGGGTGATGAAGAGGAACTCGGCCCGGCCGTCGCGGATCTCGGCGATCGCCTCGGCCTGCTGGGCCGGCGACTCGTCCGAGCTGATCCGGACCGCCCGCAACTCGGCCCGTTGCCGCTCGTTGAGCGCGGCGATCTGGTCCTGTTGCAGGGCGAGCAGGGGGGAGATGACCACGGTCGGGCCGGGGATCAGGCTCGCCGGGATCTGATAGATCGCCGACTTGCCGGCGCCGGTGGGCAGCACCACCAACGCGTCGCGCCGCCGCATCACCGCGCGCATCGCGGCCAGTTGGTTGGGGCGCAGGGTGGACCAGCCGAACAGGCTGCGCGCCGCGCGGCGCAACGACATCGAGTGCGTGGTGAGCTTCATCGAGGGCCGCAGGTACCCGGCCGGACCAGCGCCGAAACACCGGTCCGGCCACGGGGGACCGCCAGGTGTGGCAACGGTCTCGCTACGTCACCGCTCAGGGCAGTCGGGGTAGCACGTCGCGCTGGTACAGGTCCATCAGCCCCTGCCAGTCCGGCCCGGTGTTGGCGACGTAGACCTCGTCGAAACCGGCCTTCGCGTACGCGTCGATCTTCGCCAGGTGTGCGTCGGCGTCGTTGCCGCAGACGAACGCCTCGCGCATCGCCTCCGGGTCGACCAGTCGGGCGGCCTGCTCGAAGTGCCGGGGCGAGGGCAGCACCTGCAACAGTTCACCCGGGATCGCCTCGGTCGGCCAGCGCTCGTACGCCAGCCGCATACCCTCCTCCACGGTCGGCGCGTACGCCGCCTTGAAACCCGCCTGGCACGGCTTCTCTCCGCCGCCGTTGTCCCGGAACCGGCTCACCAGCTCGGCGTCGGGCATGGTGTTGACGAAGCCGTCGCCGATCCGGGCGGCCAGGTCCACCGCCTTGGGGCCGAAGGCGGAGACGTAGATCGGCGGAGGCGTCTCGGGCAGCGTGTAGATCCGCGCGTGCTCCACCCGGTAGTGCTTGCCGTAGTGGTTGACGAAGCCCCCGTCCCACAGTTTCCGCATCACCTCGACCGCCTCCTCCAGCATCTCCAGCCGGACGCCGGCCTGCGGCCAGTGGTCGCCGAGGATGTGCTCGTTGAGTGCCTCGCCGGAGCCCACCCCGAGCACGAACCGCCCGGAGTGCAGCACCGCGCTGGTCGCCGCCGCCTGGGCCAGCACCGCCGGGTGGATGCGGACGGTGGGACACGTCACCGCCGTGGTGACCGGCAGGCGGCAGGTCTGGCTCAACGCGCCGATCATCGACCAGACGAACGGGGCCTGGCCCTGTGCGTCCGTCCAGGGGTGATAGTGGTCGGAGATCCAGAGCGCCTGGAAGCCGGCGCGTTCGGCGGCCTGCGCCTGCGCCAGCAACTGCTCCGGCGGATACTCCTCAGTGGACAGGAAGTAGCCGATCTTCATGGGTGCCCCCTCGCCGTGATGGTGTCCAGAGCCAGGCGGTACCCCGGCGGGGGCGGGTCACACCAGGCGGCGAGGTCAGCGCCGGAACATCGCCCGGATGGCCAGGAGCAGCAGCAGGCCGCCCACCACCAGGCCGAGCAGGCGTACGCCGGGGATGTCGGCCGGGCTCGTCGCGTCGGCGAGCAACAGCAGCGGGTCCATCT